>OZ244779.1:0-2369097 GCA_965219575.1 Candidatus Oxydemutatoraceae bacterium
CATAACATCCTTGCAGCACCGGCCAAAAACACCTTTGCATTGTTAAAACCATCCGCTCGGTATTTCGCCGGGTTATTAATTATGACATTGTTTTCAAAAAAATCCGATAACCCTTCAACTTTGAGATTAACTTTCATTTTTTCGCATAACCATGCCACGGCTATCAAACCACAAAATATATTCGCGGTAGTTTTTAGACGGTGACCGTCGAAGACAATGTGCTTGGTATCAATGAATTCTCTGCGATATAAACCGACATAATGTCTGGTCCTTCTAAAATCCGCCCAAGAGACCGATAGATACCATCCAGACCATGCTTTGATCTGCTCATATTTCGCTCTAGCAATCCAAATATATATATAACTATGGGCAATAAGCATCTCCAGCTTGCATATATCCCAAAGTGTCGCTATTTTCCTCATGCTCCGGTTTCTTTTATTCGTACGGAATATCTTAATCTACATGCGCAACATATTTAACGGGTCTGTTAACTATTTTGTGTAACTTCGTTTTCTTTAATATTAAATCCGCCTTCGTATTCAATAGTTAACCAACTTCATCACAAAATGCAATAACCGCTTGCGCCTTCGTGTATGGTTTCATAAATCAGACAGATAGCTCTTGTGAAACTTCTTTAACATATCATCCCGAGGAATAGGCACACCATGGGGAGAACCTCTGCCTATAGAAAATCTCTTGGCAAGCCATCTTTCATCCAACGAGACAATCTTGATTGAGGGGTTTAAGAACCTTAGCGCATCTATAAAACCGGAACCCGATGTATACACCAAATTACTTTTCGCCAAAATCAGCATATCTATCAAGGCATCTTTTTTTTGAGCAATACCCATATATTCCGGATCTTTATGGAGCGGACGATAGTCGTAGGAACGTTGAATGTCTCTTGCAAATACTCTCCCCGGGAACGAAGCATGCATTTCATTAATGAACTGTGCTTGATCTGAACAGACCAAAATACTACACTCCTTGTCCAACACAACCTTTAAGTAATCAATGTAATCTTCGAGCTTAATTCTACATCTGCTCTTATATTGTGTTTTCATATCCTTGAAATCCGTACCACGGAAATGAACTGCCACCCAATCGCCTTTAATATGATCGGTAAACCACTCATCCGCACATTCCCGAATATCCTCTCTTATCGGCAACTTTGATAATATCTTGTATCCATATTCCGAGCGTATATACATAATCGCAATCCACAGCACCGGATTTGCATTAAACGCTTTCGTATTCTTAAAATGGTCTTCTCGGTATTCCGACATGTTATTAATTATCAGATCATCGGATAAAAGGTCGGATAAATCTTCTATTTTCAAATTAACTTTCATCTTTTCGCATAACCACGCTATGGCTGATAAACCCCCAAGTATATGCGCCATAGTTTTATTATGACCTCGAAAAACAATGTGCTTGGTACGAACGAATGCTTTGCGGTATGAAGCGATATAATTTCTCTTTCTCCAGAAATCTCTTATCAGACTTACGGATAATACGCTTCTCTGCTCATGTTGAGCTTTAGCAATCAAGGCATATAGACAACTGATAGCAAGCAAAATCTCTAGCTTGCACATATCCCAAAGTATCGCTATTCTTCTCATGCTCCGGTTTCTTTTATTTGTACAAAATATCGTTAATCTACATGCGCAACATATTTAGGCGTGTCGGTTAGAATAACTTCTAACTCATCGCCGTTGATTATAAACGATTGATCGAGTTGTTCAAAAAACAAACTTAGCCCGACATTTCCGGAAACACGGCAAGGCAAACGAATCGTATCATGATAGACAAACACATTATCTTGAAACTCACCACCTTGCACTTTTTTCGGGAATTCCACTTTTGAGGCATCTAAATTAGCGTCAAAATCACCTTTGACAACGATACGACCGCTCTGTCTCCAGCTAGTACGTTGTCGTGCCGCATCCATCACTTTGATAATGGAGGCATCGGAGAATATCAGCGTATATTGCTCTTTTTGAAACTTCAAATCGGTGATCAACATGTCCGGTAGTTGAAGCAATCTATAACTCATATCAAATCACCCAACTGAGCATAGTAGTTTGCTATATACTCATCTAACGATAAATTATCGGTCATTTCCAACCGTTCTTGCTCGATGATGCTGTCCCGTGTTATTCTCTCGAATTGCTTCAAACGCCTCTCATCTATAGTGCTTTGCATAAAATAATTTTTCTTTTTTATTGCATAACGCCCGACCAAGTCAACAAAACTTTCTCGATTGTCTTGCATTTCCTCGAGTATCAATGCCGAAGGACACATTTCGGGGTTGTGAAATTTTTCTATCTGCTTTTGCAATGCCGAGCTATATACGGTGGTTGTGCATTGCTCATCCAATAAACCGCACACCGATTGCATTTGTCGGCATAGTTCTATGCCCCATTCTTTTAGCTTTCGTTTTTTTTCTAAATCGTTCAACTCTAAACCGGGGCGACGGCCTTGATGAGCAACTTCGATCTCGTTGCCGTCGATCATTTGCCATTGATCGACTTCAATCGCCGGGCTGTCGTTAAACAAACAAAAAAGCATCAACGCTTCTATAAAACAAAACTGTTCGGTAGAGACACCGGCATTTTGAAATATATCGACATCGAGCGACCTAAGTTCCACATATTCAACACCTTTTTGCTTCAATGCGGCAAGCGGCATGTCGTTGGCGGTGCTTCGAGGTTTGGGGCGCATCGTGGTGTAATATTCATTTTCTATTTGCAAGATATTAGCATTCAACTGCAAATGTTCGCCGTCTTTTTTCACACCGATATGTCTATAGGGCGCATATTCGGTACTCACCGCTCGCCATAAACTCAGCACATATTGGTCAACATTGTCGTAACAGGCTTTGACACCGATTTTAGCTTCTTGGTTGTTTTGATAACCGATATCTCCCATACGCAACGAAGTCGCATAAGGAGCGAATAAGGTGCTATCGTCGAAGTGTTCCAGATTGTGTGTATCACTCGCTGCAAAGGTTTTGCAAATAGCCGGGGAGGTGCCGAACAGATAGGGGATTGTCCATGCTAGGCGCAAAAAATTTCGGATTAAGCCCATATAATGTTCGGAGCGGAAATCGTGCATAGACTCGGTATTGCCTAAATACCGGCTGTACCATTCCCAGAATGGTTCGCCCAAGGAATAATTAAAGTGTACGCCGGCGATTACTTGCATAAACCGACCATAACGATACCCCAAACCTTTCCTATAAATGGTTTTCATTCTACCGATATTAGAGGAACCGTAATAAGCAAGCGGAATACCCGTCTCTCCCCTTACGATGCACGGCATGCTTGCACACCATAATAACTCCTCGCCTATATTGGCATACACATAACGGTGTATATCTTCTAAAAATTCTAACGCTTGCGCCGAATTAACCTGCGGCGGAGTTACAAATTCCAACAACGCCTCCGAAAAATCGGTCGTAATATACGGATGTGTTAATGCGGAACCCAAGGCTTCGGGGTGTGCAGTCCTTGCCAAAGTACCGTCGGCTGCAACCCGCAAGGACTCTTTTTCTACGCCGACCAGGTGATGTTGCAGAGGCTTGCTCCGCTCGTCGGCAAGCGCACTTATAATTTTTTCTATTCTAGGAAGCGAAATCACAATTTAGAACTTTGCATAAAATTTCTATCGAAGCAAGGACCCGGATCGGTCTTTCGACCGGGCGATATATCGCTATGGTATGTGATACGCGTCGGGTCCAGTTTAGGATAAGCAACCGTCAACGCAGACACGATCGAGCGCAGATATTCGTATTGCTGCCGTTCGTACGGCTCCGTCTCGCAACCTTCGATTTCTATGCCGATAGAAAAATCATTGCAATTCGGTCGTCCTTCGTAGCTCGAGCGGCCGGCGTGCCAAGCACGGCGGTGGAATGGAACGAATTGTATTATTTGTCCGTCTCGGCGTATTAACAAATGTGCGGATACATGCAAATCCTCCTCTAATTTTAAAGCCCTAGATTGTTCCGCCGTCAGTCGGTTGGTAAATAATTGTTCTATCTCGGAGCCTCCGTAGCGACCGGGCGGCAGGCTGATGCAGTGAATTACTATAAGGTCGATTTCCGCCTGCGGCGGGCGCGCGTCGTTATTCGGAGAAGACACATATCGAGCACCCTCCAACAAGTGTCGGACTAAATCAACTTTCATCGCTCACCCAGAACTTTTGCATAATATTTCAACATCGCATTGTCAAAACACGCAAAAATAATGTCCATTCCCTCCCCGTATTGTGTGCAGCTACGCACTGCGATTTGCACCGCAGAGTCGATAGGATAGCCGTAAACACCACAACTGATTGCAGGAAATGCGATGCTATTCAAAGATAACGCTTGAGCCATGTTCAAACTATTCCGATAGCAGGCTTCCAATAATTGCGCTTCGTTCGCCCCGCCACCCTTCCATACCGGTCCTACCGTATGTATCACATAAGATGCCGGCAAACGGTAGGCTTTGGTCAACCGTGCCTCGCCGGTGGGACATCCTCCCAAGGTTTTACATTCCTCCGATAATTCGGGGCCTGCAGCACGATGTATCGCACCGTCGACACCCCCACCACCCAACAATGTACTGTTGGCAGCGTTGACGATTGCATCGACCTCGAGTCGAGTAATATCCGTGTTAATCGCTCGGAGATCGGGTTTCATTACGGATTTTAATCAAGGTAGGCAGAATGAAAAATAATATCAATGCTTGATCAACGTGCCTACACCACCGTCGGTCAACAATTCAAGCAATACGGCATGGGAGGTGCGTCCGTCTATGATATGTGCCGATTCGGCACCTTGACCGATTGCCTTCAAGGCGCAAGCAACCTTGGGCAGCATCCCGCTGTGTATAATCTCCTGTTCTATCAGTTTAGAGATTTCCGTACTGGGGGCTTCGACGATTAATTGACCGTGACCGTCAAGCAGACCCTCGGTATTTGTCATCAAAATCAGCTTTTCGGCTTTCAGATGCCGTGCAATACTGCTTGCCACCCAATCTGCGTTGATGTTATAACATTCGCCTTCGCTACCGATTCCTAAAGGAGAGACCACCGGAATATGCGTCGGGTTGCATACCAGTTCGCCAAACTCGGCAGAAATATCACTCACCTCTCCGACCATGCCTAAATCTATTCTTTCCGATATACCCTCCACGGTCTCGAGTTTAGTTGCCTTTATCAACCCGTCGGCTATGATGCTTTGCGCTGCTCCCTCGTGCTCCTTTATATATTGGGCGATGCTAATGTTGATAGTTCCTAAGGTCTCCGCAATTATATCTATGGATGCCTTGTCGGTGACGCGCAAGCCGTGAAAAAATTTACTTTTTATACCGGCTGCCTTTAGGTTTGCGGAAATAGAGGAACCGCCACCGTGGACGATTACCGGATGCATCCCGACCGCTTTCAATAATACAATATCCCTCGCAAAACTATGTTTCAATCGCTCCTCGGTCATCGCACTACCGCCGTATTTGATAACGATGGCCTTGTTGCAAAATTTCTGTATATAAGGCAGTGCCTCGCTTAATATCTTGACTTTATCTCTGTTGCTTAAGTTATCGGTCATCGTTATGTCCCGTCAAAATGGTATTTGCAAGGAGGATTCTACGGATAATAATTGTTTTCTGAAAATATCTTTTATTTCGTTAAGCCGCGCTTTGTTGTCGGCTTCAAAGCGCACGACCAAACACGGTGTGGTGTTAGATGCACGTACCAACCCCCAACCGTCGTCGTAATTAACGCGTACACCGTCGGTATAATCAAGCTGTGCATCCTCGAAAAAAGCCAGCTTTAGAAAGCGGTTCATAAAGGTATGCTGATCTCCCTCGTCTTTCAGATGTATGTTCAATTCCGGCGTACCGATGCCTTGAGGAAACACGGCAAACATATCGCTACAAGTTTGGTCACCGCCGGCGTAAATCTCTAAGAGACGCGCCGCCGTATATAAAGCATCGTCAAAACCGTACCAGCGGTCATTGAAAAAAATATGCCCGCTCATCTCACCCGCCAAAAGCGCGCCGCTTTGTTTGAGCGTAGACTTGACGTACGAATGTCCGGTCCTGCACATTCTAGGTTTGCCGCCGTTTTTTGCTATGACTTCGGCTAAGTGGCTTGACGATTTAACATCGTAGACGATGCAAGCACCGGGTCGATGCCGCAATAGATCTTGTGCATACGCCATCATCTGAAGATCAGGCCATATAATATTGCCTAATTCGTCTACTACGCCTAGACGGTCTCCGTCGCCGTCAAAAGCAACACCGAGCTCCGAGTGTCGCGTTTTCACTTCAGCTATCAAATCTACGAGATTTTTCTCGTCGCTGGGGTTGGCATGATGATTGGGGAAATTTCCGTCTATATCGCAATACAAACAGTGCAATTCACATCCCAGAGCCTCGACTAACGCAACGACATAGGGGCCTGCGACACCGTTTCCACAATCGGCAACGAGCCTGACCGGACGCGTGATACGAATATCCGATACCACTTTGTTTATATAAGGTTCTAGTACGTCGCACTGCTCATAACCACCTTGTCCTTTTTTGAAACGCCCTTTGACTACATCGTGGTACAGAGCCTGCACCTCGTCACCCGCCAGTGTATGTTCGGCGACCATCATCTTCAGCCCGTTATAATTCGGAGGGTTATGGCTACCGGTGATCATCAAACCGCAACCTGCTCCGTATTCATGGGCGGCAAAATACAGTACCGGCGTGGGCACTGCTCCCACATCTATTACTTGTACGCCTGCCGATTGTAAACCGTCCGATAATGCCTCGGCAAAGCGAGGGCTCGATAGTCTTCCGTCGCGCCCCAGTACGAAGCGCGATGCATCGGGATAACGGGTCGCTATCGCACGACCGATATCATAGACTAGGCTTTCATCGAGACCCTCATCGACTATACCGCGTACATCGTATGCGCGAAAAACACGTTGATCTACCGACATCGTTAATTGTTGCCGGAATGCCCGAACCCTCTGTCGCTGCGTCGGCTTTGTTCGAATGACTCTACTCTCTCGAAATCAACCTGCATCGTGGGCACAAAAACAAGTTGTGCGATGCGATCTCCGGGATTGATATCAAAGCAATCGGCACTGCGATTCCAACAAGAAATATAAATTTCTCCTTGGTAGTCCGAGTCTATTAAGCCAATCAGGTTACCCAACACGATACCGTGTTTGTGTCCTAAGCCGGAGCGAGGCAATACGATCGCTGCGAGCGACGGGTCCGCTATGTGGACGGCGATACCGCTCGATATCAATTCCACTTGTCCGGGCTTAAGTTCAAGCACATCGTCCAGACAAGCTCGTAAATCGACACCCGCCGAACCCGAAGTCGCATATTCCGGAAGCGGATATTGATTACCGATACGCGAGTCTACGACTTTAAGCTGTATGCGTTGTTTCATAAACTCGTGTATGTTCGTAGTAATCAACGATATGCTTGATAATTGCTTTCCCTAAATTGATCTTTGAATCCGGACCGAGTTCCGCCTTAGCGTTGCGCTTATATACGATTACTTTGTTATCGGGCGTGTCAAAACCGTAAGGATGATTCGTGCCGACTTTGTTGGCGACGATCATATCTAAACCTTTGGCGAGCAATTTTTTCTTGGCGTTGCGTTCAAGGTCTAGGGTTTCGGCGGCAAAGCCGACCAAAAAGGGACGCGGCTGCATCGCCCCGACCGTCGCTAAAATGTCGGGTGTTTGAGTCAGATGCAAGCGCATCGCTTGCTTATCGCGCTTGATTTTATGGTCGGAAATTTGCTGTGCCCGATAATCACCGACTGCGGCACAAGCAATGAAAATGTGTGCATCGGGCACAACCCGAAGTGTTGTTTGCAACATATCGTCGGCGGACGATACATCGTATCTCTTAACCCGCTTCGGTGTCTCCAACGAAACCGGACCGGCGATTAAATGTACATCGGCTCCCACATCGACGGCGGCGGCGGCTAATGCAAAACCCATACGACCCGAACTTCGGTTTGTAATATAACGCACCGGGTCTATCATTTCGTGCGTAGGTCCTGCGGTAATAACGACTTTATATCGGTTTAAGGTTTTACCGCAACCCGATAATCGAATGATGCGGTGAACCAATTCCGAAGGCTCCAGCATACGCCCTTCGCCATCAGCACCGCATGCCTGTTCGCCGCTGTCCGGTCCCCAAATCGTCATGCCGAAACTGCGTATTTTTTCAACATTGGCTTGTACTGCCGAGTGTAGCCACATGTGTTTATTCATCGCCGGAGCGAGTATCAACTTGTTATCGGAAGCAATACACACCGTAGATAATAAATCGTCGGCAATCCCGTGCGCCAGTTTGGCAATGAAATTAGCCGTAGCCGGTGCGATCATAATCACATCCGCCCAACGAGCCAAGTCTATATGCTTCATTCCGGTTCCTTCGGCCTCGTCAAATTGCTGCGATGCTACCGGATGTCCCGACAACGCCTGCAAGGTCAAGTTTGTTATAAAAGCCTGCGCCGAGGGTGTGGTGATTACACGAACCTCTGCACCTCGCTTACGCAGTTCGCGTACCAAATAAGCACTTTTATAGGCTGCGATACTACCGCAAACGCCTAATAATAATCTCTTTCCGTTTAAGTCTTGCTTATTCGATTGCATGATCGCTACTTGTGTTTTTGATTTTAACCTTAAATTAAAAGGGTAATTTTAGCTTATCCTTCAACCCTTCCAATAGATCCTCTTTGACTTTATCTTTTATCTTTTGTTCAACATCTCCTATTTTTTCTTCCACTTTTTCCTTGATCTCGCTTTTATTCAATAATCCGTCCTTGATGAGGTTGCTCAAGTCGGGCTTATATTCCGGAGATTCCAAATTGCCCGAAATACGTATAGGTATTTGTATACGCTCGGCGGACTTCAATCGGGGATACAGCGTATAGTCGATGGTTGAATTGACGAGGTTCACCTGCCCTGCGCCTTTTACATCGAATAAAGGCATTTGCACTGCGAGATCGTCATTCTTGGCAATACCTTTGTTCAATAATACGCTTGCATTCATCTCGTCAAAGATTAATTCTTCACCGGCAGTACGACGGGAGCGACCTTCAAACAAAGCCACTACCCTTTCGACGATCGCCGCAAGCGACTGGTCCTGCAGTGCCCCTTCGGTGATACGAACATCCGCTTTGCCTGTAGAGGTTGCCAACATTTGGTCATAATCGCCCAGAGTCCCTTTTAACGCCATCTTGATTTGTGCTTGCCCGCGCACGGTTGCTTGACGGTCGGCACTCAATGCCGACTGTACCTTGTCTATGGGAACTTGGTCGGCAGACAACTTGATTTGATAGGTGTCGGATGCCGGGTTTAACTCGGCATTTGCGGAGATTCGGCCTTGATGAAAATCGGCTCGTTGTAAATTCAACACTATCCGATCACCGACCATAGAGCTTGTCAATAAAATCTGTTTTAGCTGTAAAGCATCATAATCGAGCGTCGGGATCGCAACATCAACCTTCGGATTTTCGTATAAATCGCTAAAACTGCCACGCCCCTCCACCTGCATATCACCGTATGAAACCTTGAACTTATCGACGACAAAGTCTCCTTTCAGTAATGCTTTATTTTGTGCGGCGGTGAATTGTAAATTTAAACCTTCGTCCAAACCCTCCACTTGTGCCGATGTGTTCAGATTATTGAGTTGCACAACCGTCGCCGACGGGTCGGGCAACAACTCGGCTTTAACCTTAAGGCTTGCAGCCAATGCTTCGATATCCTCCGACAGTCCATCGGCACGTGCGTCCAGTTCAAGAGGAATCGCTTTATCTGCCGATAAGGTGCCGCCCGTCACTTCAAAACCGTCTACTTTGGCATTGACACGAGCAACCAAAGATGTGTCGGCTTGTGTCAATTCTATTTGAACGTCTACATCGCCGATTTTCACATCGCCGGTAGATAGATCCGGTAGCAGCTCGGTGTTCAATGCCACTTGGGCATTGAGACCCCTTAAACCTTCCGACAACGAATTAATGTCCGCATCTAAGGAAATCGGAGTAAACTCATCGAACGATAAAGCACCGCTATTAAAATTCAGATTATCAACCGCTATACGCGTATCGTTGAGGCGGTCATCCCAAAGTAGGTAGCCGTCTTGCAGTGCAATTCCACCGAAACCGGTCAACGCCACTGCTTGAGAAGCATCGACCGTCGTATCTTCATTTGTTTTTTGGTTCTCTCCGACGAGTAGCTTTAGGTCGTCAAAATTGAATTGACCTTGAGCATTTCTCACGACATTCGCTTTGATTCCTTTGAGTACTATGCCGTCTACCTGCGCTTCCTGTTTCAGCAAAGGTAATAACTTCAACCCTAACTGTATTTCTTGTGCTTCTAAAAACGGTGTATTACCGAAAGCGGGGTTTTCTCCGATTTGTAGCCCGGTTGCCGCAATACCCAAGGACGGGAATAGGCTCAAGTTTAGCGTTTCGAGTTCAACCGAGCGTTTGCCGTGTTTTTCAACATACGAGATAAATTGATCTTTATAATCGTTTGCGTCGAAGTAATACACAAAAATAGCACCGAATGCAATAATCAGTACTATTCCGAATAACAGAAATAGGAATATTCCTTTTATTAACTTAAGCATTCTCTTGACGACGCCAGGTTCCCGAACGCCCCCCGGATTTTTCTATTAGGCGAATGTTATCGATAACCATCCCCCTATCCATTGCTTTACACATATCGTAAATAGTCAACAGTGCAATTTGAACCGCAGTGATCGCCTCCATCTCCACACCGGTCTTTGCATTCACTTCGGCACGACTACGACAAACAACCGTAGGCGGATCCCGATCGGGTTCAAAGCTCAGGTCTATAGAAGAGAGACCGATCGGGTGACACAACGGTATCAGCTCGGCAGTGCGTTTAGCTGCCATAATACCTGCGAGCCGAGCAACACCCAATACATCACCCTTGGCAGACTCTCCGGCTAAGATCGTCTGTAGCGTTTGCGCCTTTAGTAAAATGCGTCCCTCGGCAATTGCCACCCTATGGGTGACGGCTTTATCGCCGACATCGACCATTCTTGCGTTGCCTTGTTTATCAAAGTGTGTTAACTCGGACATATCTTTTTTAGTTTAATACGCGGTAAAATAGTTTTTTTGGAGTATCAAAATAAGAGTATAGCATGATAAAAGTTAGATATTTCGCATCGTTGCGCGAACAAATAGGGCGAGACCTAGATATTATAGAAGATACCGGCGACATATCGTCGGTGAAAGAACTGAAAATCAGCTTATCGAGCGTAGTACCACCGCAAACTTTATGTGCGGTCAACTACGAGTATGCCGGCGACGATACACCGGTTAAGGACGGCGACGAGGTTGCTTTTTTCCCGCCGGTTACCGGCGGGTGAATGAACAAAGGCAAACATAGATTACTAATAAGGATTAGCGCAATACCAGAAACATCGCATTATTGCTGCGTAGTATTTTCAGTAGCAAAGGCTTATCCTCGTCTATCAAAGCCTTGAAATCATCGAAATCTTCCACAACCCGGCGGTTTGTTGCCACGATAATATCGCCTTGTCGCAAACCATTGCGTTGCGCAGCACTACCACCTCTGACTTGCTCGACCTCTATGCCGGGTTTTTCCAAATTGTCGCTCTCCGACAAAACGGCACCCGAAAGACGTCTATCGTAGCGAGCACCATCGGTGCTTGCTATTTTCCTAGCAGTGATATAAGCGGTTATTTCAAGCTCGCCATCCTCTCTAAGAACATCTAATACGACCTTGGATCCCATGCGAAGCAATCCTATGTAGTTCCTTATATCGGAACTATTCTCAATTGCTTTACCATTGACCGACAAAATAATATCACCCGGCTCAATACCCGCTTTTTCAGCCGAAGAACCGGGCATAACTTCGGTGATAACCACGCCTTTTTCTTGATCTAGACCGAACGCATCGGCTAAATCCTGAGTGAGCGTTTGGACGACGACACCCAGGCGACCTCGCTTAACTTCACCGTATTCAATCAACTGCTCGGTGATATTCATCGCCATATTAACCGGTATCGCAAAACCTATACCGACATTCCGACTGGCTCCCAAAATAGCCGTGTTAATTCCTATCAAGCGACCTTCTAGATCAACCAAAGCACCACCCGAATTACCGGGGTTGATCGATGCGTCGGTTTGTATGAAGTCTTCGTACGATTCTATACCCAAGCCGCTGCGCCCAAGCGCACTGACAATGCCTAAGGTGACAGTGTGCGCGAGTTGAAAAGGATTACCGATAGCGACGGCAAAGTCGCCTACCTTAATCGCTTCCGAGTCACCTATCGACATCTCTACTAAATCCTCCGCATCTATTTCTATCACTGCGATATCGGCTTCTTCGTCGACACCGACTATTTCTGCCGTATAGCGTCTATCGTTGTCCAAGGTTACATAGATAGTATCGGCTGATTTGACTACATGCGCGTTGGTAATGATATAGCCTTCTTCGGCATTGATAATAACACCCGAACCTGCACCGCTACGGCGGCGCTCCTGTTTTTGCCCTTCTTCAAATTCCGGGAAGCCGAAAAAGCGTCTGAAAAAGGGATCATCGGAAAAAGGATGCGGGCGACGATATATTTCTATAACCTCCTCGGTTGCGATATTAACCACCGCCGGCATAGTTCTCTCCAGCATAGGTGCTAATGTCGGTAATGCGCTTGCCGATGTTGCAGCATAGACCGATATAGTTGCGGACAATAATGCGAATACGGTAAGCAAAGTAATAAAAGTTTTTTTCATCGGAAGGGTCGAATAAATAATAATAATCCGCGAGCGTGCTAGGCACGCTCGCGGGGCTACGGTGTAGAACTAATTTAGTTTATAGACACCGATATCTTCTTGGGTTGCACCGATTGCTTTTTTGCTACCGAAATTTTCAGCACACCGTTCTCGTGCTTGGCTGCAACAGTCTCGGTATCGGCGGTCGAGGGCAATGTAAAGTGCCTTTGATAACTACCCGAGTGACGCTCGGTATGTATATAGTGATCCTTACTATCGCTCACCTCGGATACATGTTTTGCCGATATCACAAGGCTGTTGTTTTCTACATGCACATCGATATCGTCTGCTTTGATTCCGGGCAAATCGGCATAAAAGGTCCAACCCGTGTCGCTCTCTTTAACATCCACTGCCGGTATCAACCATTTTCTAGAATCTTCGCCGTTGCCTGTTTCATGAGGCCAAGCCAGCAATTTTTCAAAAGGACCGAACAGTCGGTCAAAGTTTGACAATACTAATGAATTGTTCATTTTCTTTACTCCATAGTTGTGTTAATCGGATGTTTATAATATAGAGACGCAGTATTGATTTTCAAGTAACAATCGAATCATTAGATGGCTTCAAAACGACCTTTATCTCTATTTTTACGCACCTTGTCGGCTGCAAAGATTTCTCCGTTCATCACAATATAAACACCCGGCTTCAATAACTGAACCGAAGCCAATGCAAAACCGGTGTTGAATTCGGCATCGCTATTTTTGAAGCGGGCGGGCTGCATCGCACCGGTTAAAACGATTGTCTTTCCATCGATGCCTTGCAAGGCACGTGCAGTTTCTACCATCGTGTCGGTGCCGTGCACGACGATGAAATGCGTGTTTGTGTCTTTTGCTACACGCGCACGCAGAACGGCGCGGTCGTCATCGTCGAGGTCTAGACTGTCTTTGCTTATAATCGCTTCAACTCGATAATCTAAGGCTACTTTCGCTTGCTCCAATATGGAAATCACTTGAGGATCGCCGATACGATAATCGCTCAACGCGTCGTAATATACCTTATCGAAAGTGCCACCGGTGGCAAGAAATATAATTTTCATCCGTATAGGCTCTCGGTCATCGTTTGTTCATCGGTAAATAATGGTTGCTTTCTGATATTATTATAAAAGATGTACGATACCGATCAAAAATTACGCGCCAAGATCGTTGCGGATAGCGACCGCTGTGTTATGTGCGGCTTATGTTTACCACATTGCCCGACCTTCGATATTGAGCGCAACGAAGCCGATTCGCCTAGAGGGCGTATCGTATTGGCTAAAGCGATAGCCAAAAAACAGCTAAAAGCGGATGAAAGTGCACGCACACATCTGGAATCGTGTTTGCATTGCTTGCATTGTGAGCAAGTCTGCCCGGCAAAAGTACCCTACGGAGAATTAATAGATAACATCAAACATTATTTACATCGGAAACGACAAACAACCCGGTTACCGTTATGGCTGAAATTAGTAATCGTTTCTCGTAAACTACGATTGTTGTTTGCTTTATTTATTAAGCTATACCAATACTTCGGCATACAAGCACGATTGAGACAATGGAAGCTATTCAAACGAACAACCGCTGCCTCTTGGGATGCAATGTTGGCCGAGCGATACTATATACCTGCTACAAAGTCATACCCGACAATTAATTCGAAACATAAAATCGTGACCTTGTTTACCGGCTGTGTCGCAACGATAAGCGACCAAAATACCTTAAAAGCAACTAAAAGACTGCTTGCGGCAACAGGCTTTAAGGTACAGTCAAATAACACGCAGTATTGCTGCGGGGCTATCCATCAACATGTCGGGGATTCGGAATACGCGCAACGTTTGATGTTGAAAAACTCCACGGCATTCAAGTCCGACATTCCCATTGTGTCTTGTGCGAGCGGTTGCGGGGGGCGGTTACAGCAATACGATAACGAGATATCAAAATGCCATTACGACATACATGCCTTTTTAATCGAACACGCTAAGCATTTGGTTTTTAAGGAATTATCCGAGACCGTTGCATTGCATACGCCGTGCTCGATGCAAAATATCTTAAAACAACAAGAAATGCCGAAACAGCTTTTGAGTCTAATTCCGAACTTGTCGGTTGTCTCCTTAAAACCCGAAACAACTTGCTGTGGTGCAGCGGGCATACAGATACTGCAACACCAAGATCAGGGAAATGCCTTAGCCGATGATACAATTGATGCCATGAAAAAAACGAATGCCGATATTTTACTGACATCCAATGTGGGCTGTGCAATGCACCTCAGACGTAGAATTTGGCAACGCAAACTTAAGTACGAAGTGATGCACCCCGCACTATTACTTTATAAACAGCTACAAACGACAAAAGACCGATGAAACGGTACTCGCTTATCGATCAATTGATTATAAATGCCGATTTTGTGTTGCGCGCAGTCAACGGTATATCGACAGGAAAACAACGCAAACATCCGGCAGCGGGTATTCCCGAAAGTGACCTAAGCGAAAATGAAAAAGAAACGGCAGCTCGCTTGATGCGAGTCAACCACGCCGGGGAAATCGCTGCACAGGGTCTTTATCACGGGCAGGCATTATTCGCACGCAAACAAACCACACGCCGACACATGCTCGACAGCGCGCATCAAGAAACCGAGCACTTGTATTGGTGTAAGCAGCGTATAAAACAACTGGATGGTCGCACCAGCTTGCTGGCACCGGTCTGGTATGCAGGTTCTTTTGCAATGGGTACTATGGCGTCGATCGCCGGCGATCGGTGGAACTTCGCATTCATACGAGAAACCGAAGAACAGGTCGTAGAACATTTACAATCTCACCTAAATCGCCTGTCTCCTAAAGATAAAATTACTCGGGCGATTATCATACAGGTAATTTCCGATGAAGCCGAACACGCTCAATCGGCGTATTCGCAAAGCGATTATGAACTTCCGCAAGCACTTGGCACGATGATGCGAGCAACCGCTAAAATCATGACGGTCGGCGCGTACTATATATAGTTTAATCCGCCTAGAGCCTATAAAGGTTTCGCTCACTTTGTAATAAACCTTTTAACTAAAGTGAACTATTGCTATCGGAAGATTGGTAATACGAACCTGTTCTATACCATGCACCCTCAAAAATAAATCTATTTCTGCGGTAGGAGTGGATCTTAACCGCCGCATATCTCATGATGTTTTTCTCCACCGAATATAACAAATTGTGATCTATAACCCCGCCTCGAGTAACTTGCTCTACGAGTTCTTCAAAATCGGTATATCTATAAACATTATATTTAGGCTTTAAGAAGTCGAAGTAATCGGTATCCATTATATTTGACATGATATAAAGCGGCATATTTTTGCTATGCATTTCGTAAACATTTTTCACAGCATCTTCTATACCGTTGCGCAGATAGTCGGCATGTTTTATCTCCTCCGATGCTATTTTTGAATTTTCGGCAAATCTCACATGCATACATGCATAATAACGAAGATTGTTGAAATCTTGCTCTATACCAAATTTTCTAAACCGAGGCAAATCATATAAAACATCGGTAAACAACTCCATGCTCTCCCGTTTCGTGCCGAAATGATTGACTACAATATCGCTTAAGTTCTCCACCCGTCCGGAGGGAGGAATGACGACATAAAAGGGAGACTTAAAATATGCATTTAACCTGGGACTAAAATACAAGCCTTTATAAATCTTGGGTAGCTGCTTATCTCTCCCTTTTCTCCTTAAACTCTCCTTATCTCTAGACAAAACAATTATACGAGTAGTTTCATTCTCTTCATCATAGAGCTGAAAACCATTAATAGACTGTATTTGTGATTCGGGGCATGACCAATCAAAATCTTTTTCGTGCACGTACCGTAAGGCTTCAGGCAACTCTTTGATCGTCCCGTCGGATGTCGTTTGCAGTATTTTTACAGCCGATAAATTGATGTGTTCGTCCCAATCAATAGCTACATCTTGTTCTATGTCATCTAATCTATGTACGAAAGAAGTTCTAGCCTCCTTGATAATCGGAATTCTTCCCAAGGATAAAGCTACTCTTATGAGTAATACCAAATCGTAGGTTTTAGAGTCCAAACCGCCGTCGTATTCATAAGAAAGATAAAGATATTTATCGCTTTGTTGCAACATCGGTGTGAAAGTCTCAATGTTATATACATTCTCACTTCAAGGTTTCCATCAACTTATTTATATGATATTCAAACCCGAGATTTATCTTCTGTACCAAAGATCTATTAATACCGAACCAATTGTTCCATGGACCCTCAAAGGAAAAATTATTCATTTCGGCAGGAAGTATTTTAATTACGGCATGCCTCATAATGTTATCTTCTACTAGATAAAGTAAATTGTGGTCTATCATTTTACTTTGAGTAAATCTTTCTTTTAATTCCCTAAAGTCACCGTATCTATAAACATTTTGTTTAGGGCTTAAAAAGTGTAAATAACCGGTACTCGCCGTGTCGGATATAATGTAGAAGGGTAATTTTTTACCTTTTTGTTTGCGCACTTTCCTAATCACCTCTTGAACCTTCATCGTTGCTACATATTTATTTATAAGTCTCGGAGTCGCACCGATGTTTTTCTCGTATCTTAGGTTCATGCAGGCATAGGATTGTGAAATGCCGACTAGTGAACTTCCTCCTAAATGCTGCTCTCGAAAACTGCATGAAAATATATCGGATAAAAGTTTCATATTTTCTCGCCTAGTACCGAAATAATCGAGAACTATATCGGTTAAGCCGTTCACCTCTTGCGAAAATGAAAAAATAATTAAAAATGTAGGAATGTCAAATCTATTTTCGTTAATACTCGGATAGGGTTTAGATCTTATTAGCTGCAACTTCTCAGTATCTTTCGATTGTAACAAACAAACCACCGGATATTGTTCATTTTCCTCATCGTAGAGTTGATGACTATCGATATATCGTATCTTGCCTTTGGGATACGAGTTGAGATCAAAATCTCGCTTGCGCAGATAACAAAGGGTATCCGAAAGTTCTTTTATGCCTCCCGACTCTATTTTTAATATCCTAGTCTTGGACAAATCAATATATTGTTCCCAATTAATAGAGGTACTAATAGCGCAACCATCACATATTAGGGAAAATTTTTCTTCCTCGATGATAGGGATTCTTTTCATCGATAAAGCTATGCTTATAATTAATTCTAGATCACGGATTTTAGAATCTATACTCTCTTCCTCTTTTCCACAAGGCACATAAAAATATTTTCCACTTTCTTGTAACATGATTGTTTCATGCCGACAAATATACAAAATTTTTCACCTGATGTGATTCTCGTTATTACACATTTGGCTATGTTATCCTAAAAATTCTCTCAAAAGTATTCATAATATTTAACCATGGATATTCAAAAATCGATAGTCTCCTATAAGCAGGGAAAATTCTAACCGTGGCGTGACGCATAATATTGCACTCTATTGCATAAAGCAAATTATGATCTATCTCTTCTTTACGACTAAACCGTTCTCTCAGTTGGGCAAAATCGGTATATCTATAAATATCATAATTAGGTTTCAAGAAATTAAAATAATTATCGTCCATTATGTTCGACATAATATAGAGCGGCATGCGCTTGTTATTTTTTGCATATACCGTGTCGACAGTCCTTTTCACATATTTGCTTAATTCCGAGGATTCTTTTATCCTTCTTTGCGCCTGTTGAACATTTCCCATGTATCGTATATGCATACACGCATAATAGTTCAAACCTTCATCGTAGAGTTTCGTATCTCCATACCTAAAATCAGGAAGCTCATACAGAATACTGGATAACAGCTTCATATCTTTTCGAGTCGTGTCGAAACAGTTAAGGACTACATCGGTTAAATCATTTACGAGTTTTGACGGTGGAAAAATGATTAAATAATTTAAGATAGCAGGTATTCTTAACAGTGAGTGTAATCTCTCGCCGAATTCGGGTATTTTTTTTTGCCCCGAGATATACTCGGGATTTACCATGCAGACTAAGGGGTAGTTCTCATTCTCTTCGTCTAAAATTTGAGTATGGTCGATATACTTTATTTGATCTTTAGAATACGAACCAAAATCAAAATCCTGTTCGTGTATATATTGAAAAGTATCCGCATGCGCTATTTCCCCGCCGGATTTTAGTTCAAATATTTCTGTTTTTGAAAAGTCAATGTATCGTCGCAGATCAACCAACATCCTTTTATTTAATTTATCCAACCGGTGCCTCGGATTAGAAAATTCATTCGTTATAATCGGGATCCTTTTCATAGCCAAAGCGACTTGTGTAAACTCGGATAAATGTAGAATCTGAGCATCAAATCCACCACCCATCCGATGCGGAGTATAAAAATATTTTTTATCTTTTTGTATCAAGAGTTCCTAATAGTCTATTTAAGTCTTGGATAAAGTGACATCGGTGTGAAAGTCTATTTATCGGAATAGCCTCATAAGTCTTCTAAACCGATCCGTTATCATTTTTTATCAAAATTACCTGCACCCCATTCCCCTTTGAAAATAAACATATTGCTTTTCCGTCTAGAAAAAATTTTAACTAAGGCATGCCGCATAATGTTCTTCTCTACCGAATAGAGTAAGTTATGATCTATGACTCTTTTTTCGACAAATCGTTCTTTAAGCCCCTCAAAATCGTCATATCTATATACATCGTATTTGCGTTTCAAAAAGTTAAAATAATCAAGTTCCATTATGTTCGACATGATATAAATCGGCAAACCTCTAATACTTTTTTTATACGTCATTTTTATGGTTTTGCTTAAACTTTTTTTAAGTTGCCGAGAATTCTGCTTAAGCAGACTCGAAGCCTGCTGAGCATTGTCTCCGAATCGCACATGTACACACGCATAATTACCCGAGTTCTTAAAAAAACCGTTTCTTTCCGATCGGCATCTAGATAAAAGTAAAAACTCATATAACATATTAGATAGAGTATTCGTTTGCGCTAAAGTTGTTCCGAAGTGACCCAATACTATCTCGGTTAAATCATTTACTTCTTTAGAGGGGGGAAATATTATGAAAAATGAGGAGTCATAATGAATAATGCCTCTATTACTAAATTTCAATAATTTCAACTTGTTGAGAAAGTCAATCGGTTCTTTGATCGATAACAGATCTTCATTTTTTAGTAGGCAGATTATCGGATATTGATCATTCTCCTTATCGTGGACTTGTTCACTATTGATAAAACGTATTTGATTCTTAGAGTATAGATTAAAATCAAAATCCCTTTCGTAAACATATTGTAAAGTATCGGGGATTTCCCTTAATAATCCGTTAGGTCCTGTATTCAGTATCTTTGTCTCTGACAAATCAATATACTTATCCCAATTAATACTGTGTATGTTTTTTTCCTTATCCAACCGATGCCTATCAGAAGTCACCTCTTCGTTTATGATAGGAATCCTTTTCATAGATAAAGAAACATTGACTATTATTTCCAAATCCCAGAGCTTTGAGTCCAATCCTCCGCCTTTGCTATACGGAATATAGAGATATTTTTCTGTGTGCTGTAACACTTTTAGGCTTTGGGTAAAGTGACTCCGGTTTGTTTTTGGTATTTACCGGAACGATCTTTGTACGATGTCGAACATTGGGAATCGGCTTCAAAAAACAATAGTTGGGCAACACCTTCTCCGGCATAAATCTTAGCCGGTAGCGGCGAAGTATTAGAAAACTCCAATGTTATATGACCCTCCCACTCGGGTTCCAGCGGTGTAACATTAACGATGATGCCGCAACGCGCATAAGTCGATTTACCGACGCATATAGTCAATACCGAACGGGGAATCTGCAAGTACTCGACGGTACTCGCCAAGGCAAAGGAATTCGGTGGAATAATGCAAACATCCGAATGTACATCAAGAAAACTTTTTTCACTAAATGCTTTAGGGTCTACGATCGTTGAATTGATATTGGTGAATACCTTGAAATGATTACTGCAACGAATATCATAACCGTAGCTTGAAGTGCCGTACGAAATTACTTTTTGATCGTCGACAGTACTAATTTGGTTAGGTTCAAAAGGCACAATCATGCCTTTCGCCGCCATCTTGCATATCCAATTATCGGGCTTAATAGACATTTATTAATCGTTGCGAATAACAATTTTAGGGAATTTGGCGGAATAATCTTTGCCTTGAATCGCAAGCCGGGCAGCTGCTTTACGAGCGACTTCTTTATAAATTTGCGTGGGACGACTATACTCGTCGGTCAATACCGTAGGGGTGCCGCTATCGGTTTGTTCGCGGATATGAATATCCAACGGCAATGCTCCCAATAATTCTACATCGTAATCCTCGGACATCGCCTCACCGCCGCCGCTACCGAAAATAGGTTCTTCGTGTCCGCATCGACTACAGATATGAATACTCATATTTTCAACGATGCCGAGTATCGGCACATCAACTTTTTGAAACATTTTGACACCTTTGCGGGCATCGAGCAGAGCAATATTTTGCGGCGTAGTCACAATGATTGCTCCGCTCACCGGTATTTTCTGGGCTAAAGTTAGTTGCACATCACCGGTGCCGGGTGGCAAATCTACGATCAGATAATCTAAATCAACCCAGTTGGTATTATTCAATAGCTGTTCCAAGGCTTGCGTGACCATAGGACCTCGCCAAATCATAGGCGTGTCTTCTTCTATCAAAAAACCGATAGACATGGCTTGTAGTTGGTATTTCTGCATCGGCTCCAGAGTCTTGCCGTCTTTAGAGTCGGGTTGTCCCTTAAGACCCAGCATACTCGGTTGACTGGGGCCGTAAATATCGGCATCCAAAATACCGACCTTCGCACCTTCGGCAGAAAGTGCCAACGCCAAATTAACCGCAGTCGTCGATTTGCCGACCCCGCCTTTGCCCGATGCCACCGCAATCACATTCTTGATCTCACGCATAGGTTTCAGATTTTTCTGCACCGAATGAGAAACAATCTCCCAATCAACCTTTACCACAACCTCTTGTACACCTTCTAAAACATTGATTTTCCTGTCTATTTCTTTTTGAAACCATGCCACCATAGATTTTGCCGGGTAACCCAACCGTATATGCACGACAACCCTCCCATCGGCTACATCGATGTTTTCAACCTCTTTGGAGGCAACCAAGTCCTTGGCGGTGTTAGGGTCGGTAATGTTGGCTAGGATCTGTTCTATCGTTTCTTTGTTAACCTTTGACATTGTCATGCTCATTATCAAAACAGCCATTATATACCATACATTTGAATCGTATATACGATGGCGTTATACGGGTTTTATGCGTTCGAGGTAACGAAAACATAAGTCGTATTTATTTTTATCGTCGGCGCGGTAATCATTGCTTTCAACGATGCGCCAGTCCTCGCTCTTCAACGAGGAGGCCGGGAAATAAGTGTCGCCCGACAGTGCTTCGGTCTTAACCAAAGTATGGTAGATCCGATTTGCGTACGGCATCAATAGACGATATATTTGCGCACCGCCTATCACAAAACATTCTCTATCACCGACAAGGGTCTCCAATTCTTCGGTAGAGGAAATTACATAGCAGCCTTGCGCACCGAACCGATTACGGCTGAATACCACATTGCTACGGTTAGGCAACGGACGACCTATGGACTGATAAGTCTTCCTTCCCATTACGATGATATGTCCGCTTGTGATTTTTTTGAAACGAGCAAGATCGGCGGGCAAATGCCAAGGTAGCTTATTGTTCGCCCCGATTAAATAGTCGGGTGTGTAGCATGTGATCAGAGACACCTTCATACCGCAACCGATGCCGAAATCGGGGCATGCGGACGGTAATCACAAAGTTCAATGTCTTCGGACCTAAATTGGTATAGATCTTTGACCGCTTCGTTGAGTTTCACCCTCGGTAACTTTTTGGGTTCTCTTTTTAATTGCTCGCGAGCTTGTGCAACATGATTTTTATACAAATGCACATCACCCAAAGTATGAATCAATTCACCACATTCGAGGTCGCTAACTTGGGCTATCATCATCGTCAATAGTGCGTACGATGCGATATTGAAAGGCACGCCTAGAAAGACATCGGCACTACGCTGGTAGAGTTGACAAGACAATCGTTTATCTATTACATAAAATTGCATCAACACATGGCACGGTGCCAGACGCATATAAGGCAATTCGCCGACATTCCATGCGCTGATTAGCAAACGGCGAGAGTCGGGCTGTTCTCTCAAATCAACCAGCAGGCGGCTCAACTGGTCAACCGTACCGTCGGCACTACGCCACGCACGCCATTGTCGTCCGTATATAGGGCCTAAATTGCCGTCTTCGTCCGCCCATTCATCCCATATAGAAACATTGTGCTTATGCAGATACTCAATATTGGTGTCGCCGGCGATGAACCATAATAATTCGTGCACCACCGACTTGAAATGAATCTTTTTCGTGGTCAGCAAAGGAAAACCGTCTTGCAATCGATAACGCGACTGCCATCCGAATAAAGAATAAGTACCCACGCCGGTGCGATCTTTTTTGACCGCACCCCGCGCTAATATCGTTTCCAATAAATTAAGGTAAGGTTGCATAAATCCGTATCAATAATTTCCAAGCAGAACATTTTATCCGATAATCAAGCGCGTCGCGTGTTGCCGTAAACAATCAGCCCGATACCGATTGCAACCATCGCCAACGACAAAAGCTGTCCCATCGTCATCCAACCCAGAGCAACAAAGCCTATATGGGCGTCGGGTTCACGGGTAAATTCCACCAAGAAACGTAGCACACCATAACCGATGGCAAAGTAGGCGGCAACTCGCCCTAAGGGGCGCGGTTTTTTGGAATAGAACCATAGCACGACGAATAACACCACACCCTCCAGAAAAAATTCGTACAGTTGCGAGGGATGGCGCGGTTCGGGACCGGCCATAGGAAACACGACCGCCCATGGTAAATCGCTAATCCGCCCCCATAATTCTCCGTTAATAAAGTTACCGATTCTACCCAAACCCAAACCTATAGGTACTAGGGGTGCGGTAAAATCCATTATCCGCAAAAAGCTAAGCTCGCGAGTGCGTGCAAATATCCAAACAGCCAATAGCACACCGAGCATGCCACCGTGAAAACTCATGCCACCTTGCCATATCATGAATAAACTCAACGGTTCCTTCAGTAGCGTAGAGAAATTATAAAATAGCATATAGCCTACGCGCCCACCGACGATGACACCGATAATTCCGTAAAACAACAAATCGTCGAGCTTGGAGATCGGGATGCCGTATAAAGGATTGCCGGCGCGCCTACGACCCAACATATAAAATATGATAAAAGCGAGCAGATACATCAAACCGTACCAATGCACTTGCAACGGACCTACGGAAAATGCAACAGGGTTTATAGCCGGGAGATGAATCATGACAAAAGCATTATAATAGTATTGTTAAAGTTATCTACTACAATGCAAAAACACAACCGTCTATTGGAAGAGACCAGTCCTTATTTGCAACAGCACGCCGATAATCCGGTGGACTGGTTCCCGTGGGGTGAGGAAGCCCTAAACAAAGCAAAAAAAGAAGATAAGCCTATATTTCTATCCATAGGTTATTCGGCCTGTCACTGGTGCCATGTAATGGCGCACGAATCGTTTGAAGACGAACAAACCGCCCGAATGATGAATGCATACTTTGTCAACATCAAAGTGGACCGCGAAGAAAGACCCGATATAGATAAAATCTATCAAACATCCCAAACTCTAATCAATCAACGTAGCGGCGGCTGGCCGTTGAGCATGTTCTTGACCCCCGACGACCAGCTTGCTTTCTTCGGCGGCACTTATTTTCCTAAAGAAGCGAGATACGGAATGCCTGCATTCAAGGATGTTCTACAACATATATACCAATACTACCATCAACGCAGAGATAATATATACAAACAGAATATCTCGATGCAGGAAGCGTTACAACAAATATATACATTGCCTCGAACATCCGAGGTAGCAAGCTCCACTCTGATAGAAAAAGCCGAACGCACATTACACGCCATGTACGATCGCCGCTACGGCGGTTTCGGTAATGCTCCCAAGTTTCCACAAACGGATTTATTGAAATTTTTGATTATGCTATGGGCACGAAATCCAACCAAAGCGCAAAGTGCGGCAATTGCTCTGATTACGCTTAGTAAAATGTGCCGAGGCGGAATTTACGACCAGCTCGGGGGTGGTTTTTGCCGATATTCGGTAGACGAACAGTGGCTGATCCCACATTTTGAAAAGATGCTCTACGATAACGGACAATTATCGGGATTGCTGGCACAGGCATGGTCTATTACACACGGTGAGCTATTTAAGCGTAAAGTGATTGAGACAAACGACTGGGTAATACGAGATATGCAATCACCGCAAGGTGCTTATTACTCTTCTTTAGATGCCGACTCCGAGGGTGTGGAAGGGAAGTACTACTCTTGGGAACAAGACCAATTGCGGCAGCTACTTGCCGAAGACTACGACATCGTCGCGCATTATTTCGGCATCGAAGGAACGCCCAACTTCGAAAGATACTGGCATTTGCAAGAGAAACACGATATTGAGGAAACCGCACAAGCCCTAAAAATCTCCACTGCATCGGCAAAGCAAAAAATTGACGCTGCAAAGCTAAAATTATTGGAACATCGTGCGTCTAGGATTATGCCCGGACGCGACGAAAAGATATTAACGAGTTGGAATGCACTGATGATCAAAGGCATGGCATTGTCGGCTTATTTGTTGGACAGAACCGAATACCGACAGTCCGCCAAGCGTGCCTTGGACTTTATACGCACATATTCTTTGAACGGTGCGCGTCTCTACGCAGTTTGCAAAAACGACAAAGCGCATACCAACGCCTACTTGGACGATTATGCCTTTTTGGTCGATGCAATTCTTTATCTTAGCCAAGCACATTGGCACAGCGAAGACTTTGAGTTGGCTTATCATCTGAGCAATACTCTGATCGATTATTTTGAAGACTCCGAATACGGGGGATTTTATTTCACCTCTCACGACCATGAACGGTTGGTACAACGTCCGCGTACATTGACCGACGAAGCGATACCCTCCGGTTATGGTGTGGCAATCGGTGCGTTATTCAGAATGGGCACCCTGCTCGGTGAAGAGCGGTTCATAAGTGCCGCCGAGCGTGCAATGGAACAAGCCAAAGGGGCGATGGTAGATGCGCCTCAACACTATGCGAGTCTGCTTAAGACTTTCATGGAATACGAACAAGGATTCGAGTATATCGTTATTCGCGGTAGTGCAGAGATATGCGCACAGTGGCTGCGTATCACCGCAGATTACTACAGTCCGATTCGCTTATGTTTCGCAATACCGGCAACTGCAACCAACCTACCTACCGCTTTAGAGGATAAAAAAGCCGATAGCTCTCCTGAAAAAGGCATTGCTTATTTGTGCCGTGGACAAACTTGCTATTCGCCTTTCAATCGTATTGAAGAATTGACAAAACATTTGCAATCGTCGGTGGCCGAACTTCCTCTAGAATGAGTCATCTAAGATTATTCGTACGATTCATTCTAGTCGGCTTGCATGTTTTGATAGCGGCGGTGATTGCGCCTTTATGCTTTATGTCGTGCAAACACGGCAAGCTAAAACCCTTTCAAAGAAGGTTAATACAATGGGAGATGCGCTTTTGCTTGAAACTGCTAGGTGTCAAAATACATCGGATGGGGCAAGCTACGGAAAAAGTACAATTGATAGTATCCAATCACATCTCTTGGCTTGATATACTGGTTATCGGTAGTACGATATCATCGTGTTTTTTATCCAAAGCCGAAGTACGGGAATGGCCGATTATCGGGAAACTCACGATACGCTACGGTACTATTTTTATTACCCGAGGACAAGACAGCCACTTGGTTCGCGAAGAAATCACACGAAGACTCGCCGATGATATCAACGTGGTTTTATTTCCCGAGGGTACGACCTCGGATGGCACATCGGTACGCCCCTTTTTTCCGCGACTGATGGCTACCGCCATAGACACCGACACATCGATACAACCTGTTTCTCTACGCTACTTTAACGACAACCGAATTAGCGATATCGCACCGTTCACGAGCGACCGTTCTTTGTTGAGCCATGCAATTCAATTATTAAAACAAAAGTCCACTGATGCCATCATTTGCTTCGGTGCACCCATTACGCCACGAGGAAAAGATCGCAGTAGCCTTGCCAAACGAGCACACGCTACGGTATTAAACGGAGTTATCGAAACATCGCCACCGCTACCGCAACAAACCTACAATCGGTAAACAACGAACACGCGGACTCGCACTATAGTGAATTGCATTATGTGCTATAGTGATTGACCTAATCGGAGTGTAGCTCAGCTTGGTAGAGCACTGCCTTCGGGAGGCAGGGGTCGGAGGTTCAAATCCTCTCACTCCGACCATTGGAAATCTAGAACCGTACTTGTGCAGATACGCAGCGACTGTTGAAAAAGTGCCGTTCTGTATGAACTCAACCGCTTGCGCCATGAATTTATAATAACCACCAAGCCGTAGGGGCAGACCTGTGTGTCTGCCCTTAAGTATCGTCCAGAATAACCGTAACTGCTTGCGCCGGATGGTTTTGGTTTACATAAATTGGGTGGATGAATGTATAAATCGTGCCGACCAACGCGCTACGGGCAGAACAGAGCCGCCGATTGAGCCGGTAGGTCAATCGGCAATTTATATAAGTCCGCCCCTACGGTTCGTGGATACTTTTTCAACAGCCCCACGCAGCGACCACCCCGTCAGGCTGCGCCTGCCACCCCTCCGAAGGAGGAGAATGGTGCATGTGCGGTGACAGAGAATTTGACACAAGCGGTTTTTAACGGGATTTGACGGGATTTGGCGGTATTGCTTGCTTTCCGAGCGCGAAAGAAGTCTTGTGTGCTGTCACTGGCTCGCGACGGAGAATCAATGACTTACGTCACGAACTCGCAACTATAATTTGCTGGGATTCAAGGTTGTAAATAAGGTTTAGCCTTTGTTTAATTAGCTTTCAAAGGATTATTGAATGTGTATTTAACATAACGCTAACTCGGAACTAACTCGCAACTTTAAACTTTGTACAAAAACGGCACTTTTGTACAAGTAATGTCCTGCTATTTTAAGCTAAAGGCAGGCTGATAAATCGGGCGATAATCTCCTCAATTTCACGGCGACCTTCGTTTGATAATCCGAGAAACGGACGCGGCGGAATATCTCCCCAAGGAATAGGACGACCGTGCTTATCACTACCAAAGCTACCTCTCCCTGCACCAAACTGCTGTGTGGCTGCGTAGGTAACATTAGTGCCTGCGACGGCATAATCTTTACCGAAGGCTGATGTGATACTATTTGCGAGCCGACCTGTTTGTTGTAGCTTTTGCCCCGGCCAGTAGCCGGATTTCTCGCGCTGTTTGATTGTCGTATCCGACAATGGCACCCATGCCCCGCCTTCCGGTGCTTGTTCGGACTGAAAGGCTTCCTCAATATTATCTACCAACACGCCAGCGATCGCTTGCATTGCAGGTGATAGGTCGTCACCGCGACGCGCCAGAAAGTTTAATGCTTGCAGTGCCTTCTTGTCTTTGATTTTGATGTTTATTTTCATTGTGGTATACTCCTAGTGTGTGGCAAGCAAATGGCCGGATGAAATTAGGTTAGGCTTTAAGTTCATTCGGCTACGGCAAGCACCTAGCTGTTATGTGAGATCCCGCTTGCCACGCACCCTAATCATTTTTATAAAGCAAAGTTCCCTCTCGCTGATTGTCTGCATAGTTAGCATCTGCTGGTATAGCGTTCCAAAAAACACTTGCATCTGTATTCTCTCGGGCAATTACTAGCATATTTTTTTCACCTCTAAATAATTTAATAAACCGGCGGCGAAAACTGCCATCAGTATATTCAGTCAACCAAATTTCACTTGGGTTAGCCAATGTAGGGAGAATGAAGTTAGCATACCTTTCTCGGGCATCCGATCGTTTTCCAGATATATATTCTAATCCTTCCTCGCTGATAATAACTGGTTCTAGCGGTGTTTGAATGTTGCGAAAGTCGTTTTTTTTACCAAGCACAACCTCTGCAATTTGAGCATGAGCTAGAGTGGCTGACTCTGCTCTAGGCAATAGCTTAGGAGCTTCTACGAAGGCAGAGTTTGGAAGCTCTTTCACACTAGATAACCCGTAGCTTTTATATTTTTTTTGACCGGGTATTATTCTGGCAACACCTTTGCCACGACCGCCGACTTGATCGGGCAATGCGCCGAGCTTATCCCACAAAGCCCACCTAGCACCGGGGTTATAATCAAAGCTCACATCAGGTGCCTCTATGAAGGTTTTGCCTAACGCATCTCTACCCCGATACCTAACAGATAGTTGGGTTAGTGCTTCGCCTGTATATTTATCAACGCCGACTTCTTGAGTGAAGGTCTCCAGATGTCCTTCACTCGTGTCAACTTTCAATCCGCGAGATTTAAGTTGTCGCTCGGTTAGTGTCCGCACACGACACCGGCAGTTCCAACCGTTAGGCGGATAGAAAGTATCCCAGAACGGATCGTCAAAGCGGAAAACTTTGCCGTGTAGTCGGCGGTGCGCCGGGCGAGTGCGACATCCAGATAATTGGCCGCAATTAAAACACTATTAAAGCTATTTTACATAAACTACCTATACAAAGCTGAAAATAGTTGCACAAAATTGCATTTAGTTGCAAATTCTCTGTCACCCTACAGTGCACTCCTATACATGTCGGTTAATCGGCGGTTCTCTCTCAAGAAAATACCGTTAGTCGGTTATTAGCGACCATTCGTCGGTATTCCGAAACTGATCCGTCTAAATGCGGCAAAGTAGCATATTTTACGGAGATACGAATGACTATCAAACACTGGCCGGACAAGGAGAGACCGCGCGAGAAACTACTCGCACACGGACCCGAAAATTTATCCGATGCAGAACTACTGGCAATTTTACTGAATTCGGGAACTTCCGGAATGTCGGCACTCGACCTTGCCCGTCAATTACTAAAGACCTTCGGAAGCCTACGGGCGGTAACCGAAGCGGACAAAAAAGATTTATGCCTCAACAAAGGGGTGGGCGATGTTTGTTATACGCGCCTGCAAGCTGCCTTAGAAATTACCAGACGGACGCTGATGGAGTCTATGAAGAAAAAAGATATGGTTGCCAGCCCCGAGCGAGCGCGTAAATACTTAACCCTAAAGATGCGCAATTATCCCTACGAAGTTTTTGCCTGCTTATTTCTCGACAACCAGCATCGCGTCATCGCCTTTGAGGAACTATTTCGCGGCACCATAGACGGTGCAAGTGTGCATCCCAGAGAAGTTGTCAAGCGCACTCTGCACTATAACGCAGCAGCGATTATTTTGGTTCATAACCATCCTTCGGGATCGAGCGAACCTTCTCATGCCGACCGTCATATCACCGAGGAACTAAAAAATGCATTGGCATTGATCGATGTGCGGATACTCGATCACTTCGTGGTCGGTGAGAAAATAACATCGTTCACCGAGTCTAATTTACTTTGAGAATACACCAAACAAGTACCTGTATTTATCTATTTTAAGCAGATTACACAAAACGAGGGATCTCTATACTATAATAGGCTTTTATATCCCCTTTGATACTACAAAAATTAAAATTATGAGAAAAACACCGATAACCAAATTAGGGGCGGAAAGGCTCAGAGAAGAATTAAAACACCTCAAAACCGTAGAACGGCGAAAAATAATCGCAGCGATTTCAACCGCACGTGAGCACGGAGACCTTAAAGAAAACGCCGAATATCACGCAGCACGCGAACGCCAAAGTTTTATAGAAGGACGCATCAAAGACATAGAATTCTGTCTTTCCGCAAGCGAAATTATCGATATCACAAAATTAAAACATAATAACAAAGTAGTATTCGGGGCAACGGTCAGACTATACGATACGGATGCCGAAGCAGAATGCACATACCAAATTGTAGGGGAAATAGAAGCCGATATTAAGCAAAATAAAATATCCGTGACCTCGCCTTTAGCACGGGCGATGATCGGGAAATCGGAAAGCGATAGTATTGTCGTCGAAACACCGAGTGGTAAAAAAACATACAAAGTTTTAGAATTAAATTACGTCTAAACCGAGTCGAAAGTAATCGGCCGTGAGATTACTTATCGCATAACAGTTCGGCTTGTTTTAGTCTCTATCAATACACTTTATCCTTTTTTTGGTACCGCTCGGCACTTAGCCCGAGACATACGGCCTCTATAGCCCCAAAATATGGCAAGTTGTCCTCGAGACCAATTTTTCGCATATCACGATCTAAAAACTATTAACGCTTATGAAGATATTTAGTAATAACATATTCTCCGGACATTGTCCGGTTTGTTTATCTGCCACCGAGCGCACAGGCTTGTGTGAAAATTGTTTAGCGAGTCTAATTCAACCGAGGCATCGTTGCCGTATTTGTCTTGCGCCGATCGAACGGCAAGCGGGTAATATCTGTATTAACTGTTCGGCGGGTGTGCCTTTCGATCAGGTTGTTGCACTCGCTCGTTATACTCCCCCCTTGAGCGATTTGATTTGCAGATTGAAATACCGCAATCACATTTATCTAGCTAAAGTTCTCGGTATATTGCTCTCAAATCATATAAAAAAGCACCGACAGACACTGCCCGAATTACTCGTTGCGGTACCGCTACACAAACAACGCATACAACAACGAGGCTTTAATCAAGCCGTAGAAATTGCACGCACGGTGTCCGCCGAACTAAACTTAAAAACAGATTTTCGGTGCATCGAGAAATCCAAATCAACCCCTTTACAAACCACGCTCAATTCGCATCAACGCCGGAATAATCTAAAAGGTGCTTTTCGTCTACGCCACTCGATATATACGAAATCTATTGCATTACTCGACGATGTGATGACCACCGGCGCAACCGTATCGGAAATCGCGTCGTTATTGAAAAAAGCGGGGGTACGTCGTGTCGAGGTTTGGGTTCTGGCAAGAACCTCTCCTTCGTCTTAGTTGAATAAATCTATAAAAAGTCCGACGAATACGACCATGCCGAAATAGTTATTATTGTTAAATGCCCGCAAACACAATTTCGGAGATCTATTTTTGATAAGGTATTGTTGATATACCGAAAAAATGGTTGCGATGGCCAAGCCACCGTAGTAAAAGCCCCCTAGTGCCTTCAAATAACCTGCGATGAACAAGAACACGAGTACCGACAACTGGAATACGGCAATCAGTGACCGATCGTACTTGCCGAACAGTAGTGCCGAAGATTTTACGCCTATCGCTTTGTCGTCGTGACGATCGGCCATCGCATACATTGTATCGTAAGCAATAGACCAGCAAACACCGGCTGCATATAATAACCAACCCTCTAAAGACGGCAATGCGTTAGTTTGGGCAGTGTACGCCATCGGTATCGCCCAACCAAAAGCCATACCTAGATGCGCTTGGGGCAAAGAATGTATACGCTTCATAAATGGATAAGATATCGCTAAGAACAGTGCAACTATAGACATATATACGGTTAGTCTGTTGGTTTGTATGACCAAAAACAAAGCCAAAACCAATAACACGATAAATAAAATAATCGCTTCCGATGGTGAAACACGACCCGAGGCGATAGGACGATTTTTAGTTCTGGCAACCAGAGGATCTATTTTTCGATCTACATAGTCGTTGATAACACATCCTGCCGAGCGCATCAGTATCACGCCGGTAATGAATATCAATAATATCCATTGATCGGGAAAACCGCCGGCGGCAAACCACAAAGCCCACAAAGTCGGCCACAACAACAAGTAAATGCCGATTGGGCGGGAAAAACGCATCAGTATTAAATAATTTTTGATACGCTCACCCATTATGAAAGTACCATTTTCTACAGTGACACAACCGGCACCGCTGTTAAAAATGTATTAAATGTTCATACAACTGCAACAAATACCGTACTACACGGCGTTACACCGACCGGTTCAGAGGATGATTTAATAATCCCTCGCAACGGTTTATGGAATACTTTTTCAATAACCTTGCTATTTTCGTATGAAGTTATTGATCCGTTCTCTTGGCTTCCTTTCGTTGCGCTCTTCTTTCAGCTAAAAATCTAGCTCTTTTTTCTGCTTTTATGCGGGCTTTTAGTTGTGCTTCCTCTACTGCGTCCATAGCTTGGTATAATTTTTGCAGAATGCTATCTATCCTCTCTTTAGTTTGCCCACTACCCGGGAGATTGCTAGCCTCTTCCAATATGGCAATCGCCTCTCTCGGGTTATCCCTACGAATCTCCGAGATCGCTTTAGTAAGTAGTACCGAGGCAGAGTTTGCGCGTGAAGTCGACCATGCTCCGACCAGCGAGTCGAACTCATCGGTTTTACCCAGTTCTAGATAAACACCCGACAATGCATTCAATACCTGACGCCGGTACGGATAATCTTTACGTATTTCCTCGAATAGAGGAAGTGCTTTTTCGTACTCTTGATTTCTATAATAATAATTACCGATATAATACATAGTTCTTTTTCTTATCGGGAATTCTTTATAAGATTCCTGCGCTGCTTCAAACGAGGTTTTATAATTACCGGCACTATAATTTGATACAGCCTTAAAGTACAAGTTATCGGACTTATACCAGATAATCTGGATGGCTAACATGGCAACGGTTACCACCGTCGCTGCGGTGGCACCGGCCATTTTCAAAGCGGGTGAAGGTAAAGCCAAACGATAAAATGTGCGTTCGCTTGCATCGGACGACTGCCAAACAGCACCGGCGAGTATGCCGACATAAAGCATGGCGATTGCTATAGTAATCGGTTGTTGCAACGGAAAACTGACAAATGCATTTGCCGCAATACCTAGAATAGCTATAACGACGGTCATTACCATCACTTGATCTTCTTTTCGAAGTTCGCTTCTAAGTGAAAACACACGCACGATGCCGATAAGTGCTGCAAATACCACCCACAACATCAGCAATAGCCCGACTAATCCTAGTTCACATATAAACTCTACATAATCGTTATGCGCATTAATGTGAAAGAGTGTCTCACCTCTTAATGCAGGGTCAACTGCGTAGGACTCTTGATATTTCGGATAATAAACCATCCAATTACCGATACCTACGCCTAGCAACCAATGATCTTTGAACATATTATAGGAATTTCTCCACATAATAAGGCGCTGATTCTTAGTTGCATCGTAACTTTTCTTGGCCGATTCAATTAACTTAGAGGCCGACTCGGCTTGTACTGCACCTCCACGAGGATTCGTGTCTCTATCAATTCCTCCGGTGTTTTTCTCTATAACGGGAACAGTGGAGACAAAAAATTGCGGCGTGGTATTAACCAATGCGACTGTTACCACGATAAATCCCGCTAAAGCCAATATTTTAGGAAGCCCCCAGTTGTATTTGTGAACCAAGCCGAACTTAAAATAAACCAACAGTGGAACTAATATAGCCATTTCAACTATCCAAGAAAACCACGAACCGCGCGTACGACCGTAGAATAAAGCAGCCAGTGCGAGAGCAGAACCGAGAGCATAAAACCACGATGCTGCAGGCTTACGGCTGTTTATGAAAAGCCCCACACCCAATATCCAAGTCAGAATTAAAAATTCTCCATTCATATTTTTATTACCGAATGTAGCTGCAGGCGAGGCATGCTGGGCAACCCAGTCTATAGAAAACAGATACTGTCCGACACCCAATAAAGCGATAAGCACTAAACTACAAAACAGGCAAAATATCATCGGGAATATCGAGCGTCTATCGCGTAAACACATCAATGCCAAAAAGAAAATAATAAATCCTGCTCCCCAATCCAATACCTTAACTATCGCTTCGTAAAAGTTATGCGCCCAAAACAAAGATAAAACCATCCACAAATAAAAAGCTAGGACGGGAAACAACAGCAACGGGACATGCGGGATCAGGATGCCGTCACTTTTATTCTTATACACTAAAAACAAATAAACGGACAAAAATACCAAAGCACCCACCTGCAACATCGATGCCATATAAAGATCGGGATTATAGCCGTACGGAGTTTGACCCAGAGGTGCAACGATGGCAACCAATGAAATGAAAACAGAAAGTGCCCATACATAAGATTGAGGTATCTCCGATATTATCTCTAACTGATTATGTCCCGAGATTGAATTCTCGGTTATGCCACCTGCCGACAAACTTGCTTTTTTATCGAGAGATTTTTGGCTTGTAGGTCTCGACGGGGCCTTAGTCGCCCCGGTTGCTTTTTTCTTTTTTCTAGTAGCCATCCGATTATTTCAAAAAGTAAAAATTAAATGCCTATGATAACACGATATGATGTGGCATGGAGACAAATAACGCAATGATAGTGGCAGAAGTTAGAGAAGGAAAGTGATGACGCAGATTCTATATATTTATAAAAATCTTGCCGCCCGATGGTGCCGAGGAGAGGACTTGAACCTCCACAGGGTTTCCCCTACTGGCACCTGAAGCCAGCGCGTCTACCAATTCCGCCACCCCGGCGAAAAACCGTTGCAAAGTTTAACTCACTTTATTTCGGTTGTTTTTTCCAATACTTCGTCCGTAAAACTTCCCACCACATTTATATCTATAGGGTCGGGCATAGCCTTCTCTAAGGCGGCGAATACATTTACTCGGCTTTGCAAATCACCGAGATAGCTTTCGGATTGCACTCTTCCGCGACCTAATACCTGCTCTTGTATATTGATCAGTTCAGTCCCGAGATTCAAACCGTCTTGAACCCATGCTCTGATTGTATGGTCTTTGTCCGGATGTTTCTCTAGTGCCTCTTTATAAGCTCCGCTACCGGTGCCGTATTGGTTAAAATTTTCCGTTGTGTCGAGGAATTTTGACTGCGAGATAGTATTTGCCATCTGCGCAATCTGTGCCGACTGCTTTTTCAAGTTTTCTAAAGACTCGGCAGGCATTTTTTGTTTTTCTGCATCGGATAAACCATCAAAAGATACATTATGGGCAAGATTATGAATTGCGGTCGTGCCTCTGCGTATCGCTTTGTCACCCAAAGTAAAAAATGTAGCAACCTCGTCACTACTTTTCGAGTCGGCTAATCCCACAGCGGCATTCTCTCTAGCGGTTGACATCCCGGTTATGCATGCCGTTAATAACATGTTCGCTTTACCTTCGAGGACAACACCCGCATGAGCAGCAACATTACCGGACGACGATATTCGTTGATTACTGCGCGGTCGCCCTCCGAAACACGATCCCAATATTCTGAATAAACCGTTACGTTCGCTGCGTGTGGCAGTACGCGCCGCTCTACTGCGTATACTCATTCTCGGAATATTCGGGCTGAGGTTGGCCCTTATTCCACCGTCGTCGGGAACGGTTCTATTGTCGGGACTATTGCTGCCGGCAACTCGCTCGGCATTAGCTACTTGTTGGGGACGATTGGTTGAATTTACTATCATAGTAATACCCTCCTACTTTGTGTTTGCTATTCCCAAGCATTATACCATATCTGCAAACCAAACCGTGCCGATGGGTCTAATCTTTGTAGATTAAATGTTGACAATGCTGTATACCGACAAGCCAAAACTCGGACAGGCATGTAGGCGGATGCGTATTTTAATGATGCCGACACAATGCCTAAGAACCGATTATACGCTCGTATTGCGTTATAATGGGGTTGTCATGTTTACTTTCAGGTGGTCTTGATGAAATATAAAAAATATATGTGCGTAGTGTGTGGCTGGGTTTACGATGAGGAATACGGCGTGCCGGAGGACGGCATAGAACCCGGAACACGCTGGGATGAAATTCCGTTGAATTGGACTTGCCCGGAATGTGGTGCGCGTAAATCGGACTTTGAAATGGTTGAACTGGCTTAACCGATGTCTATATTAGTTTGCGGTTCCGTTGCCTTCGACAACATCATGGTCTTTAAGGACCGCTTCAGAAATCATATCTTAGCCGATCAGTTGCACATCTTAAATGTTTCCTTTCTGGTTCCCGACATGCAACAACAATACGGCGGCTGCGCAGGAAATATTGCATATAATTTGTCCTTGCTCGGTTGCGAATCTTATGTGATGGCAACCGTAGGCAAGGATTTCGGAGATTACGATGAATGGATGGATCGTTGCGGTGTGAACCGAGACTACATAAAAGTTATTTCGGAAAGCTATACCTCGCGAGCCTTTATCATCACCGATATGGACGACAATCAAATTACCGCATTTCATCCGGGAGCGATGGAGCAATGTCATATAAACCAAGTGCCTACCGGCGAGGGTATTATCTTGGGAATTATTTCACCCGACGGACGCGAAGGCATGCTTCAACATGCACAACAATTTAAGGAGGCGAACATCCCGTTTATTTTCGACCCCGGTCAAGGAACACCGATGTTTACGACGGAGGAGCTAGATCACTTTATAGACCAAGCCGATTGGCTGGCGTGCAACGATTACGAAGCACAAATGATTTGCGAACGCACCAACAACTCGGTGGAACAGATTGCCGAGCGATTACGGGCTTTTATTGTCACTCAAGGCGATAAAGGCTCGATGATTTACACCAAGGAAAAGGTGTATACGATTCCCGCGATACCCGCCGGAAAACCTAAAGATCCTACGGGCTGTGGAGACGCTTATAGAGCGGGATTACTATACGGCTTATCCAAAAATTTTGATTGGGAAACAACCGGGCGTATCGCATCACTACTGGGAGCTTATAAGGTTGAATATTCAGGCGGACAACAACATACTTTTTCCAAAGCAGAATTCAGACAACGTTATGCGGAAGTTTATAGCGGTCATATCGTTTTGTAAATGATGTCCCTCCCTTGAAGATTGGATCAAACCCTAACCACCCTAAAACGGAAGCAGTATAATATGATAAAGAACTGAACGATTAAAGTTTATTAAAAGGAGGATTTACGAACCATGTCTATAAGTACCGAATTTCATCAAGCAGTCATCTCTTTTACATATTACCTAGCCGCACTTCTGTTTATAGCATTTATTGCGTTCGCAATAATGATAGTCGTTATGTATATAGTCGATGTCACTCAGTCGCAGCATACCATCAGAAGAAACTATCCGGTGATAGGACGATTTAGATATTTGTTCGAAAGATTGGGGGAATTTTTTAGACAATATTTCTTTGCACTGGACCGAGAAGAATTGCCCTTTAATAGAGCCCAGCGAAGTTGGGTTTATCGTGCAGCCAAGAACGAAGATACAACCGTTGGATTCGGATCCACCAAAGACTTACGACCGGCCGGCAGTGTTCTTTTTGTTAACTGTCCCTACCCGACACTGGATCGGGATGCGGCCGAAACGAGTACCGTCACAATCGGACCGAATTGCCCGAACCCGTATAGCACTGCATCGCTGGTCAACATCTCGGGAATGAGCTATGGTGCGATTTCCAAACCAGCGGTACTTGCCTTATCCAAAGGAGCAAAAATGGCCGGATGTTGGATGAATACCGGAGAGGGCGGGCTCAGTCCTTATCATTTAGAAGGTGGTGCCGATATTGTTTTTCAAATCGGCACCGCTAAGAACGGTGTGAGAACACTCGACGGTCGGCTGGACGACAAGAAACTTGCCGAGGTCGCAGCGTACCCTCAAGTCAAAATGTTTGAACTCAAACTCAGTCAAGGTGCAAAACCCGGCAAAGGTGGAATTCTTCCGGCAACTAAGGTAACCGCCGAAATTGCCGAAATACGCGGTATAGAGCAAGGTAAAGATGCGATCAGCCCCAATCGTCATCCCGAGATAAACAATAATTCCGAACTACTGGATATGCTCAACCATATACGCACCGTAACCGCCAAACCCGTCGGATTTAAGGCAGTGCTAGGTGCTTACGGATGGCTTTCAACTCTATGCGAGGAAATTATCCAACGCGGCGTAGAATCGGCACCCGACTTTATTACCGTTGACAGTGCCGACGGCGGAACCGGTGCTGCCCCGATGCCGTTAATCGACGATATGGGCTTACCGCTTCGCGAAAGCCTTGCGATGCTCGTCGATACACTCGAAAAATATAATCTACGCGACCGAATCAAGGTGATTGCGTCGGGAAAATTGATTACCCCCGCCGATGTTGCTTGGGCATTATGTATCGGCGCGGACTTCGTTGTTTCGGCACGCGGTTTTATGTTCGCATTAGGGTGCATACAAGCACTGCAATGCAACAAAAATACCTGCCCTACCGGAATCACGACACACGACCTTAAGTACCAAAAGGGCTTGGTACCGGAAGACAAAGCAACACGAGTGTTTAATTATGTCAAACGAATTAATTATGAAACCGGAGTCATCGCTCATTCCTGCGGTGTGTCAAACCCACGAGAATTAAAACGTTTCCATGCTCGCGTCGTCATGCCGAACGGTTTATCCACCTCACTCAGCGAACTGTACCCGGCAATTAGTGGATGAATACATTATCTGTGCAAGTACGGCACCGGTTATTCCCCTCCTCTGGAGGGGTGTTGGACGCAGCGTATCTGCACAAGGTGCAGTGCCGGTACATTCCCCTCCTTCGGAGGGGTGGCCTATGCATTTTGCAATGCATGCGATTAGCAATCATGTCGAGGTTCTGAACAAAGTCACGCCGATTGACCTACTGGTTCAATCGGCGGTTCTATTCAGCCTTACGGGGTGGTTGTGTAGTGGGGCTGTTGAAAAAGTATTTCATAGAGTGGTAGGGGCGGACTTGCATGTCCGCCCGTAACGTATCATGTTTGCACGATTAACGCGTTCACCCATTAATATTATGGAAACCATTATTTGTTGGCGCAAGCGGTTGGTGTCGTGCAGAACGGTACTTAAGGGCAGACATCAAAATTGCCGATTGACCTACCGGTTCAATCGGCGGCTTTATCCTGCCCCTACAGGTGGTTTGCAAATATTCACGGCGCAAAGCGGTTGCAATTTTGCAAACACAGTACTTTTTCAACAGCCCCGTAGTATCTGCAACGGTTAATTCCCCTCCTACGCATGTCGGTATGTTCAGCTTATAGTACGGAGACTAGTATACATATAATAATCTATTTTTCAGGATGCACGATTTATGTAAAAACCCGAGATTAATAGGGCAAGTTCTCTTTGTCGTTTTTCTACTCGTGGTCTTAGGCGCACAAGTTGTGTCGGCACAGACAACCTTGCCAGATTGCACTAATTCCTTATTAGACTTGTCCGATTACAATAAAGATGATGGTGATCTTGTAGATCAAGCTGTGGATATTGACAAGGACGGCGACGGTTTGATAGAAATCTGTGATTTGGAGGGACTGTACGCATCATAGGAAGTGACAGCGTAGGCAGTTTGGTTGGTTCCAATAGCGGTTCCAGCACCAACAGCTATGCGACAGGTTTTGATGATGCCTTATTCGGTGCTTCTGCCGGTTCTCCCACCATCACGAACAGTTCAACGAAAACCGAAATGGAACTGCAAACACCGACAACGGCAACCGGGATATATAGCGACTGGAGTACCGAAGTATGGGATTTCGGCACTTCGAACGATCTCCCGACACTCAAAGATGTGCCGGAAATAGAACTTATCCGAATCCGAACCAAAGTGTTTTTAGAGGGTCCCCTCCAATAGCCTATCCTTTAATATCTATAGCGGTCAATTCCCCTCCTTCGGAGGGGTGGCAGGCGCAGCCTGACGGGGTGGTCGCGTCGTGGGGCTGTTGAAAAAATACCGTTTTGCACGATTGTAACCGCTTGCGCCATTAAATTTACGATAACCACTGAGTTGTAGGGGCAGACTAACATGTCTGCCCTTCAGTACCGTTCTGTACAAACTCAACCGCTTGCGCCATTTGGTTTTGGTTTCCATAAATTGGATGAATGAATGTATAAATCATGCCGGCCAACGCGTTACGGGCGGACATGCCAGTCCGCCCCTACGGGTGGTTTGCGAATATTCACGGCGCACAGCGGTTAGATTTGTGCGATGTCCACACTTTTTCAACAGCCCCGTCGTGTCTGCATAAGTATAGTGTTGATACATTCCCTTCCACAGGAGAGGAATTGTACGTTTCTGCACATTTCCGGTCACTCGGTGGTTCTATCTTAGAAACGCTTGTTCGGCGGCTTCCAGCGTTTGTTCTAAAACTTCCGCATCGTGTGCTATCGAAACGAAGCATGCCTCGTAGGGCGACGGCGGCAAATAAACCCCGGCATCAAGCATGGCATGGAAAAAACGCTTAAACGACTCTCCGTTATCACCCGTTGCGCAATGACGGGCTTGGCTTAAATTTTCTACTTTTTGCGCCGCACCTAAGAAAAAGCCGAACATAGCCCCCATAGAGTCGCTATAACAGTCCAACCCTGCCTCGGCGGCGCAATCCGACAAACCTCGGCTCAATGCTTGTGTGGTTTGGGTTACACGCTCAAAGAGACCATCGCTACAAAGCAACTCCAGAGTCTTCAAGCCGGCAGCAACAGACACCGGATTACCCGATAGAGTGCCGGCTTGATAAACCGAACCGAGCGGAGCAATATGCTCCATAATTTCTCCGACACCTCCGAAAGCACCTACCGGCATTCCGCCGCCTATAATTTTTCCTAATACGGTCAAATCGGGCTGAATTTGATAAACAGCCTGCGCACCCCCGATTGCAACCCTGAAGCCACTCATGACCTCGTCAAAAATCAGTAATGCGCCGTATTGATCACAACATCGACGCAGGGTCTTTAGAAACTCGGTATCCCCCGGCACGAAGTTCATATTGCCGGCAACAGGCTCGACGATAACAGCGGCAATTTGCTCGCCTATTTGTTCAAACACCGATTGCACCTGTTCCACATCGTTGTAGTTTATCGTCGTGGTCAACGATGCAAATCCCACGGGTACCCCGGACGAGTTCGGAACACCTAAGGTCAAAGACCCCGAACCGGCACCGACCAGCATCGCATCGCTATGTCCGTGATAGCAACCGTCAAACTTGACGACCCGATCGCGCCCGGTATAACCACGTGCCAAGCGTACGGCACTCATCACAGCTTCGCTACCCGAATTAACCAAGCGTAGTAAATCCATAGAGGGAAAATGCGTTTTGATTTTTTCTGCCAGTCGGGTTTCAATTTCGGTCGAGGCACCGAAGCCTAAGCCGTTTGATGCCGCCCGTGTCACCGCCGCAATTACTTCGGGATGGGCGTGTCCCATAATCATAGCCCCCCACGAACCCACATAATCTATATAACGATTACCGTCCTCGTCGTAGAGTCGCGCACCCTCGGCTTTTTTTATAAAAGGTGGCGTGCCGCCTACCGCTTTGAATGCCCTAACCGGAGAATTGACTCCTCCGGGAATAGACAAACAGGCGCGTCGATATAATGCTTCGGAGTGTTTCATTGAACCGTCAATTTTGGATAATCGTTATTTATTGAACGATTATTGTAATCTATAATTCGAAGTACCGATGCCAACTTATCACTATAAAAGGATTAAACAACGATGCGCCTTCAAACACATAACACTTTAGCACCGCTGAGCCACAAAGATAAAAGCATAGTCTATATAGGAGTCATCGCCGTGATGCTGGTATCGTGGCTTTATCTGCTAAACATGGCAGAGCAACACAGCCGCATGGATATGTCCATGATGAGTATGCCGCAAAGCGATCTCGGGTACAGATCAACCCTATACGATTTCTTGATTTTATTCCTAATGTGGTCGGTGATGATGACTGCGATGATGTTGCCCGGTATATTACCCGCGACGACGATATTCGCTGCATTTAATCAACGAAAAAAAGCACATGCAAAACCTTATGTGAGAACCTATATCTTTGTCATGGCTTATTTAAGTGCATGGATTGCATGTAGCGTATTGTTTGCCCTTACCCAGTCGAGTTTATCAACGGCGGGGGTGCTGGATAGTGCAATGAAAACGAACAACTCGCTATTGAGCGGTGGCATTTTGATACTCGCCGGTATTTATCAGTGGACTCCGCTCAAAGAAGCCTGTCTTAGACAGTGCAGATCGCCGTTCGGCTTTTTTATAGCACGATGGCGCGAAGGGCATTGGGGGGCTATTTATATGGGGTGGCGTTATGGTTTGTTCTGCGTCGGTTGTTGCTGGGCATTGATGGCAATTATGTTTTCGGTAGGCGCAATGAATATCTTATGGATGGCTATACTATCCCTATTCGTGTTGTGTGAAAAAATTTTTCCACAAAGCACATTGCTCCGAAATATTGCCGGTATTTTATTGGTGTGTTGGGGAGGTTATTTATTACTGGGCTGATACATAATCGGGTGGCGCATATAGGCCGGTGCGACACTGATGCCAACCCCGATCCATGCGTCATTTGATTAGGGTTTCGTGGTATAATCCGTGTTTCAAATTTGATGCGAGGGAATTATGACTAAATCACTGAAGTCTAAACAATTTAAGTTAAGTAAAGAGATTATTGCCAAAGGCAAGGAACGCGGTTTTCTGAGTTGTGCCGAACTCAGCGACCATCTACCCAACGATATCGTTGAAGCGGAACAAATCGAAGATATTATTGCGGTACTCACCGAAGCCGGCGTTAAGATAGTCGAAAAATTACCCTCCGAAGATGAATTGTTGCTCAACAACGACGAAATAGTTGAAATGCCTGTGGAAGAAGTCGCTAGAGCGTTAACGCATACCAATCACGAATTGAGAGGAACAACCGATCCTACCCGTATGTATATGCGTGAAATGGGCGCGGTCAACTTGTTGAACCGCGAAGGAGAAGTGGAAATTGCCAAGCGTATTGAAGAGGGGATGGATAAGGTACGCTCGGCACTGGGAACTTTCCCACCGGCAATTGCCGTATTGTTGGATATCTATGACAAATATAAAAGTGGCGATATCAAAGAGCCTATAGCAACCGGTTTTTGGGAAGAGTGCGAGATTTCGATCGAAGAAACCAAAAAAATGGATAGTATGGAAATGATGGATCCCGACTTCCAAGAAGAAGCAATTGACACCGAAGATTTAGAGCAACACTTAGCGTTCTTAAAAAGACTTTACAGACGATCTAGATTGAAATCGGTACGCAAGTCGCCGAAATCGTACTCTAATCTATGCGAAAGAATGTCGGAGTTGTTGCTGGAACTTAATCTTACCCCTTTTGTCAACGAAGCTCTAAATCAAGAATTGAAATCTTATAGTAAACGGATCAATACGACAGAGCGTGTGTTATTCGATATTTGTGTTAGAAAGGCGAAGATGCCCAAAAAGTATTTCATAGAGCGCACCAAAGAGAATAAAATCGGCTATCTCTTGGGTTTGAGTTTGCTGCGGTCAAAATACGGTAAATCTTTACGCCCCTATAAAGACGCAATATTGCGAGAGCAAAACAAAATGATTCAAATCGAAGAAGACACCGGTCTTTCTATCGCCGAAATCAAGAGAATCAATCTTGCCGTCGGTTCTGCAGAAACAAAAGCACGACGTGCCAAAAAAGAAATGATAGAAGCCAACTTACGATTGGTCATTTCTATCGCTAAAAAATACACCAATCGTGGATTGCATTTTTTAGATCTCATACAAGAGGGTAATATCGGTTTAATGAAAGCCGTTGATAAATTTGAATATCGTCGCGGCTACAAATTCTCGACATACGCAACTTGGTGGATACGCCAAGCAATCACCCGTTCGATAGCGGATCAGGCACGCACGATACGTATCCCGGTACATATGATAGAGACAATCAATAAATTCAACCGCACAACCCGCAAACTCATTCAAGAATTCGGGCGAGAACCCAAACCTCACGAACTAGCACAGGCTTTGAACATGCCCGAAGATAAAGTGCGCAAGGTAATTAAGGTAACCAAAGAACCGATCTCTTTAGAAACACCGGTAGGCGACGATAATGATTCTCAACTCGAACAATTTATCAACGACGAGAATACAAAATTGCCCGACGAAAACGCATACAGCGATGCCTTAAAAAACGCTATGGAAGGTTTGTTGACAGGACTTACTCCCAGAGAAGCACAAGTTTTGAGAATGCGGTTCGGTATCAACATGAATACCGATCACACCTTAGAAGAAGTAGGAAAACAGTTCGACGTGACACGAGAAAGAATACGCCAAATAGAAGCAAAAGCACTGAAAAAATTACGGCAACCGTCTAAAGCAGCGTTGCTTCGCAGTTTTCTGGACACCGATTGATAACCGTATTAAAAAATTTGCTATTGCGATAGCATAAGAATAGTTTTATCCTTTAACCTTCATCCAAGGGCCTGTAGCTCAGTCGGTCAGAGCGGGGGACTCATAATCCTTAGGTCGCAGGTTCGAATCCTGCCGGGCCCATGGGGCTGTTGAAAAAGTGCGGCATCGTACGAATCCAATCACTTGCGCCATTTGGTTTTGGTTTCCATAAATTGGATGGATGAATGTATAAATCGTGTAGGCACAACGCGTTACGGGCGGACATGCTAGTCCGCCCCTACGGGTGGTTTGCAAATATTCACGGCGCAAGCGGTTACGGTTGCACGCTGACGATACTTTTTCAACAGCCCCCCATTTATTCTTTATGATGCTTAGACAGCCGACATGCTAGTCCGCCCCTACGGGTGGTTTGCAAATATTCACGGCGCAAGCGGTTACGGTTGCACGCTGACGATACTTTTTCAACAGCCCCCCATTTATTCTTTATGATGCTTAAACAACCGACAATGTCGCCAGACAATCGGTCCATTGCCGCTGGCGATACGCGCCGAAACCCAATAATGTGAATAGTGCTTCCAGTCGATCGGTGTCGGCTGCACCGAGCTGCGTATTAAAGGTTTCGGGCAATGAAACATCCCTACAAATTGTAGCCAAACGGTGTGATAGTTTTATGGTCTCCGTATACTCCCTCACCAAACCCTCAATACGCCGAGCCCCACGGATACTAATATCGGAGATACACCCGACCTCGGTCAATAACCGATCGATAGAATTAAAATGACGGATTAATTCCGTTGCGGTTTTAGGTCCTATTCCCGGCACACCCGGTATGTTGTCTACGGGATCGCCGGCAATTGCGAGCATGTCGGGGATTTGTTCCGGTAACACTCCGAACTTGTCCAATACCCCCTGACAACCTAATTTAAGGTCTTGACCGTAATCCCACCATATATCGTCCCCTTCCAGCAGCTGTGTTAGGTCTTTATCTCTACTGACGATGACTACCGACTGTCCTCGTTGATGCGCTCGATGAGCCAAAGTGCCGATTAAATCGTCGGCTTCATAGTAGTTCGATGCAATTTCGCTAAGCCCGATAGCAACTAGAAATTCTCTACACTGCGCAAACTGACTTTTTAATTCTTCGGGAGCGGGATCTCGGTTCGCTTTATAAGGCGGATAAATATCGTTTCTATACGAGGTATCCAAGCTCTCGTCAAAAGCGAAGACTATATGTGTAGGCTTTACCTCATTGAGCAGTTTTAGCACAAAATCGCAAAAACCGTACACCGCATTGGCGGGTTGCCCTTCGGTGTTGCAGACGGTGTCGGACAGTGCAAACCAAGATCGAAATACATAAATACTTGCGTCGATCAGATAGAGCCGTGTATCGCTATTCATCGGCTTCAAATGTTCGGCGTATAAATGTATGCCGAGTCGGGATGCAACAGCTTCATCGTTCTATACGAATGTTGATTATAAACCCAGCCTGTTACTATCAAACAAAGACCTTTTTCAAAAATTACCGGCACCGCCTCGGTCTCAAAATAAATTTCGTTTTGTTGCGGTATCAAAAAACGAAAACGGTCGGACAAATAAAGATATTTTTTATCGCGGTATTTCCTGACCCGTTGTATACAACCCGATACTCGGTTAAAGCCGCTATATTTTAATTTGTCGGCGGCAGTCGGAGTGAAATAAGGTTCTGCCCAAACACCCTGCTCGGTGCGCCGAGCGTACTGTTCGGCATTGCGATAGCAATCGCGATAACGTAAATTAGGCGGAATACTGATCGCAAAACCCAGACCTTCTCGGATGAGCTTCGCACCCACATTGTTGCCTTGCTCGTCAAAGACATGAGCCAACACCCTGCCGTATTTATCATAACGATCCTCGTCGTGAACGATGAATGCATGATCGCTATGCAGGTATGCGCGTAGCCGCTCTCGAGCGCGTACGGCTAAAGGTTGATTGGGTCTATCTTTATAGCCTATCTCCGGTGCATTAATGCCGATAATTCGTATGCGTTTATCGTCGGTCAAGGTCAAGGTGTCGCCGTCGTTGACAAAGCGCACCGATACCCGATGATTCGGTGTTTGTAATGTACACGAATCCTCTTCGGCACCGGATGCGACGGAAAAACTTAAAATAAAAAGAGAGAAAAATAAAGCGTAGCTTAAACGACGCAATACATTAACGATTATATCGTTTGCGGAATTTGTCAACTTGACCGGCACTTTCTAAAATTTTCTGCTTGCCTGTATAAAAGGGATGGCAGGCTGCACAAACCTCAACCGTCATCTGTTTTTCCGGATAGGTCGAGCGAACCTTATACTTACAACCGCAACTACAAGTCACATCGACATATTTATATTCGGGGTGTATATCTGCTTTCATCATAAGATTTAGAATTAAATGCGTATCATAGCCGAATCCGAAGCTATAGACAAGAGGCATTATCGCGATGATGCGATGTCGGTTTATGAAATAGTCCGGCTATGCTTTTAACGAGGTGCTCAATATCGGCTTCTCGATGTGCTGCGGACAGCATAATTCTAAGACGAGCCGTCCCATGCGGCACGGTGGGCGGGCGTATCGCAACAACCAACAAACCCTCCTTGAGTAGAGCATCGCTTAAATCCATTGCCGATTTAGCGTCTCCGACGACGATGCCTTGAATCGCAGTAGTTGAATCCAAGCAAGGAATTTCATATTCGGCCGCCATGCTTCTGAATAAATTGATATTCCGATGCAGTGTGTTGCGACGGGTATCGTCGGTTTGGATGATTTCCAAGCTCGCTTGGGTAGCACAAACAACGGGAGGCGGCAGTGCGGTTGTGTAGATATAGGTGCGTGCTTTTTGTATCAAAGCCTCTATTAAATCATCGCTACCGGCAACGAAGGCTCCGAAAGCCCCCAAGGCTTTGCCCAAAGTTGCCATCATCACCGGCACTTGTTGTTGGTTCAACCCGAAGTGTTCGAGGCTACCGCTTCCCGAAGCCCCCAACACACCGAAGCCGTGTGCGTCATCGACAACCAAAGTTGCCGAGTGTTCGGCGCACATATCGGATAACTCGGGCAACGGCGCAATGTCTCCACCCATGCTAAACACGGCATCGCTGACGACAATCGCGTCTTTTTTCTCGTGTTTTAGGCTTCGGCGCAGAGATTCGGCATTGCCGTGTGCATAACGGTATAAGTTTGCGCGCGACAGTAAAGCAGCATCGACAAGCGATGCATGATTTAGTTTATCTTCGTAAATTGCAGTGTGTCTATCCGCCAATGTTGTCAATATGCCCAAATTAGCCATATAACCACCGGAAAATACCAACGCTCGTTCTCTAGAGACAAATTTTGCCAAAGACTCTTCGAGTATTTGATGTGCCTTTGTATAGCCGTCAATCAAACAAGAAGCACCGGCACCGGTTCCGTATAGACGCGCGCCCTCCATACAAGCATTCACAACATGGGGATCACTCGCAAGCCCCAAATAGTCATTGCTCGAGAAAGATAAGACCTCTTGTCCGTTCCATACGCGTAAAGCCCCCTTACATCCCAAACCGACATGTCTTTTGCGGTAAAGATTGTGTTTATGTTGATGGGCAATGATAGAATATAGATTTTTCAACGAGTATCGCCGTTATAAAATGACTTATCCGTGTGCGGAAATTGTTTGCAGATCAAGCCGTTTGAATAAATCCATATCGCGTTCCGCCTTGGGATTGGCGGTAGTCAATAATTTTTCTCCGTAAAAAACAGAGTTTGCCCCGGCAAAGAAACACAAAGCCTGCATTTCTTCGGACATGAATTCACGACCCGCAGAGAGCCGCAACCACGACTTAGGCATTACGATACGCGCAGTTGCGATAGTGCGCACAAACTCTAAACTATCCAAGGCTTCCGTGCCGTAGAGCGGTGTGCCCTCCACCTGCACCAATAGATTAATCGGCACCGATTCGGGATGCGTTTCAAGGTTTGCCAGTTGACAAAGCAACCCGACGCGTTCGGCACGAGACTCACCCATACCGAGTATGCCACCGCAACACACTTTCATACCCGCCGCTTTTACACAGTCTAGCGTCCTAAGCCGTTCCTCGTAGGTGCGAGTCGTAATAATGTTGCCGTAAAATTCCGGCGAGGTATCCAAATTATGATTGTAATAATCAAGCCCCGCGCTTGCTAATCTACGAGTTTGTGATTCGCTCAACATACCCAATGTTACACAAGTCTCTAAACCCATAGCCTTGACCGCTTCCACCATTTCCGCAACGCGCTCTAGATTTCTATCGGTAGGAGACCGCCACGCAGCCCCCATGCAAAATCTATCGGCACCACTCTCTTTAGCGCGCCTCGCTGCCTCGATCACTTCTGCAATATCCAACAAACGCTCGGGACTCAAGCCGGTATCGTGGCGGATACTTTGCGGACAATATGCGCAATCTTCCGGACATCCTCCTGTTTTAATCGATAACAAAGTGCTGATCTGTATTTTTTGCGGGTCGTGAAATTGCCTGTGAATACTTTGCGCCTTGAATAAAAGGTCATTGAACGGCATTGCCATCAAAGCCGTTATTTCCTGCCGTTGCCAATCGTTTCTGAGGCGAGCTTCGTGTTTAGTCATTAAATGGTTATCCTTGTTGTTTATCAATCGGAATATTCATTATAGGTGAACCTATTATAGGTGCAATTACGGGGGGCTGTTGAAAAATTATCCACGAACTGTAGGGAAGGTACATTCCCCTCCTGCGGAGGGGAATTAGCTGATGCAGAACCTTGGGAGCTGTTGAAAAAGTATTCCATAGAGTGGTAGGGGCGGACTTGCATGTCCGCCCGTAACGCGCTGGTTGGCACGATTTATACATTCATTCACCTGATTTATGGAAACCAAAACCATACGGCGCAAGCGGTTACGGCTGTGCAGAACAGCACTTAAGGGCAGACACACAGGTCTGCCCCTACAGGTGGTTTGGATAATTATGTGGCGCATAGCGGTTGAATTCGTGCAGAACAGTACTTTTTCAACAGCCCCCCTTGACAACCACCCCGTCAGGCTTCGCCTGCCACCCCGCCACAGGAGAGGAATGGATGTGTTATCGATGATCTCTATTGTAAAAATCCCTCCAGGAACACTTTGGCTCGGATTCTAATACTTCGCTGTTCTTTACTGCCGGTAGACATTTCGTCGATTATCGGAGGTTGCGATTCCTCCGACACTTGCCCTTGCAACTCTATTTGCGTCGTATGCTCACTTCTCTTACCCAACCCGTCCACTACGGTAGTCCGCACACGATAGGCGGTTCCCGGAGCCGAGTTCGGACCCTCCGGCAGCGTATAACGCATTCCGTTCACGCCTTCTAGTTCGTTGAAGGCATCGGACCCCACCGGACAATGCTCCCAAACATGCGTCTTCTCTTCAATGCCGTTATCATCGCTGAGCCGGTCGTTGAGTTGCAATACACCATCGGGCAATTCCTCAAGCACCGTCGTGCCGGTCGTCGGACTGTCTATTTGCAAAATAAGACACACGATTTGTGTCGTGCCGTCGGCATTATTAATTTTCACTTCCAACATCTCTTCCAACGAGTCTTCCAGATAATCCGCCTCGGGTGTGCCGCTGAACATAAGTCCCGACTCCGATTCGGCGTGATCTAACCAACTCGGCATCCGCATCACCGTATAGCCTTGCATCCCATCACTGCTGCCTCTGACCGTATTTCTCGGAATGACATACTCAAACGGCTGATTCATTCCGACTAGCTGCACCGCTACACTTTGCTCGGCACGGGAAATCGTCAGGTGATAAGTTCTGCTCGCTTGCGACGCAAATTCAACCTGAACCGTAATCATCGTCATACCCGAAGCAGCCAATGAAATCGGGGAACTTTGGTTTCCGCTTAACACACTCTCGCTAAAGCCGTTATCGCTCATGATGCCGATGTCGGTGACACCGGGCGTAGCGGTCGGAAGCAATTTAATCGTATCCGCCTCGTTGGCAATCATCAAACGATAATTAAACACTTCGGTATTAAACAGATACGGTATCTCTTCGGTAGTTAATATAGACAAACCCGACAATCCGATCCGTTGATCGGGCATCAGCGTGCCGGCACCGGATTTAAGGGCAGGATATTGCGTTGCGGTGCCGAAATCCCATACCTCGAGATCCCAGCTACTGTATATACCGGTTGTCGTCGTCGGAGATTGCAACAGTGCCGTCGTCTTGCCTTCGCCACCGGCACTCTGTGCTCTTTCACTCGTCGTCTTATCCCAGTAGCTAGCGGTGATAGTCGCATCTTCACTTTTAACACCCACTAGCCCACCTATGCCTCTTTCCCCTAAATTGCCTTCCACACGACCTACCGCATAGCTATTTATAATACGACCAACATGGACACCGGCTAATCCTCCGACACTAAAGTTCGCCCGCACATCGGCAAATGAATAACTATCCCTAATCGTATAGTTTCTTTCATTATTACCCACTAATCCACCGACCACATTTACTCCTACTACTTTACCGGTCGCATAACTGTTGACAACGCTACCGCTAATGCCGTTATTGCTACCAATCAAGCCTCCCACAGAGTTATTGCTTCCTTCTACATTCGCAATCGCATAACTATTGATAATATGACCGTTAGCTCCGATATTGCTCCCCACTAATCCGCCTACGCGACCCAGACCTTTGACACTACCAATCGCATGACTACCGGAAACACGGCTGGCTAATAGAGAGCCTACTAAACCACCGACGAAGCTACTAAGATTGGCAGTTCCTATTGCTTCCACATAAACTATCGCATAACTGTCGCTAATACTCGAATGCAAACTGCTACCAACTAATCCGCCGGTCTGAGAGTGCCCTATCACATCACCGGTCACATAGCTGTTACTAACAATGCCACCGCCGCCCATGCGACCGACTAATCCACCGACCGCACGCCTTCCTCCGATATCCACATCTATTAGTCCGACACCGTTGATTTTAGTGCCACCACCGGATGCATGACCGAATAAACCTATATCGTTTTCTAGTTCTCTATTAATCATTAGATTGGAAATCGTGTTGTCGTTGCCCTCAAACCTCGTTATCAGGCTCAGCGGTTTCCAGCCGGCACCTGTTGTCCAAGTACTCTTGTTAGCAATATCTTGATAATGATCATCGTTGTTGAAATCTAAATCATTGCTCAATTCATATCCTCTGCATACACCTTCGCCACAACCTACGGTGCTTTTTATTGCCGATTCATTCTCTCTATAGCCGCTACCGCTCGGCGCATAGCGAATTGCATTCAATCCCTCCAAACTGCAAATCTCTATCAAGCCGTCGTCGTCTTGATCTACGTCTGTTGTGCCACAGGATGTTAACGGCAGTGCTTCAATTTCTATACTTAATTCAACCGCCGCCGCGCTCGCCGTAAGTGTCCCGCTGTCGTCGGTAGCAGTCAATCGCAGTCTCAACGAACCTGGCTGCAATGCAGTTAATTCAAACTCGGCTGTTCTCGTCTCACCGAGATCGGCACCCAGCAATATCCCCGGCGGTTCTACAAGCACTATCTCCGTCATTGTCGGAATCTGCGCTATCGTGAGTGTGACAATATCCTCTGCATCAACTTCCGATATGACTACCGAGACCCTCGTCGTCTGCCCGGATAGTAGTCTGATAGAACTATTATCACTCGGCACATCTATGCTCGGGGCGGTATTCGTTTTCCCTCGATAGGCTGAGAAATCGGATGCAATCTCTTCGCTGTAGCCTTGCCCGTCGGTATAACTCACTATCACGCGATACTGGACGATACCGCCGGTATACTTCGGTGCGGTATACGCCTCGCTCGTGCCGGCAGGCACATTCGTCCATGCGGTACCGACACTCTCTCTGCTCTGCCACTGATATCCGATAGTGCCGACACCGCCGTCGGGGTCGCCGCTCAAATCTATAGCCGGCGCAGTAAGCACTCTGTCGTTTAGACTCGGCGCGCCCAATGCCGCAATCTGTCCGTTGTTGCGCTTGGCTATGGTAATTTCTATTTGCCGTGTGATGATGCCCACATAACTACTCGCTTCCAATGTCAACATCGCATTAGCGGTGTTCGCATCCGTTGCCACATAATCTTCCGGCATCTCAAGTATCACACTAGCTTGGGTCGTAGTAGTGATGAACAAGGCTTTACCCGATGTTTGCGCCCAGCGATAACTCAACGGAACATTAATCTCACTATTCTGAGAAGATGCCGTCAGTGTGATGCGCTCACCCTCGGCAACAGCCTCGGTCGGCACACCGATAACCTCCACGCTTAAACCTTGTAATAAATCTAGCCCTCGATAGGCTAAGAAATCGGATGCAACTTCTTCGTTATAGCCTTGTCCGTCGGTATAATTTACTATCACACGATACTGGATGACATCTCTGGTATACTTTGGCGCGGTATACGCTTCGCTCGTGCCGGCAGGAACATTTATCCATGCGGTTGCGGTGCTTTCTCTGCTTTGCCATTGATAGCCGATAGTGCCGACACCACCGTCGGGGTCGCCGCTCAAATCTATAGCCGGCGCAGTAAGCACTCTGTCACTTAGACTTGGTGCGCCCAATGTCGCAATCTGTCCGTTGTTGCGCTTAGCTATAGTGATTTCTATCTGCCGCGTAATGATGCCCACATAACTACTCGCTTCCAATGTCAACTCTGCATTAGCGGTGTTCGCATCCGGTGCCACATAATCTTCCGGCACCTCCAGTATCACACTAGCCTGGGTCATAATAGTGATGAACAAGGCTTTACCCGATGTTTGCGTCCAGCGATAACTCAACGGAACATTAATCTCACTGCCTTGAGAAGATGCCGTCAATGTAATGCGCTCACCTTCGGCAACAGCCTCGGTCGGCACACCGATAACCTCCACGCTTAAACCTTGTAATAAATCCAGTCCCTGATAGGCTGAGAAATCGGATGCAACTTCTTCGTTATAGCCTTGCCCGTCGGTATAACTTACTATCACACGATACTGGACGATACCTCTGGTATACTTCGGCGCGGTATATATTTCGCTCGTGCCGTCAACTACATTCACCCATGCGGTTCCGGTACTCTCTCTGCTCTGCCACTGATAGTCGATGCTGCCAATGCCGCCGTCGGGGTCGCCATTCAAATCTATAGTCGGAGCTTCAAGCTCTCTCTCGTTTAGACTCGGTGCGCCCAATGCCGAAATCCGACCGTTGTTGCGCTTGGCTATGGTTACTATGGTTATCACGACTTGTTGCGCAGTACTACCTACATCGCTAATCACATCCAATGCAATTGTTAGATTAACACTGTTTGCATCAGCAGGCACATAATCTTTCGGCACCGCAAGCGTCACACTGCTTCGGGTTGTAGGTTCTATCAGCAAGTCTCCGTCGGATATTTGTGTCCAGCGATAACTCAACGAGGCACTGCTTTGAGAAGATGCCGTTAGTGTAATGCGTTCACCTTCACCGATAGCACCCGAAGGCACACCAACGATTTCCACCTGCGGCATTTGTCTTATACCCGGTTGCTCTTCGGGTTGCTCGGGGATTACTGTATTATCTCTATATTTAAGTACCGGATATTGCTCAAATGTACCGAAATCCCATACCTCCGAGTCCCAACCATAATAGATCTCGGTTTGAGTGCTTCCCGGAGCTATCGGGGATTGCAGTTGTATGGTCGTTAAACCCAACCCAAAACCACCGCCGGAAATCCCGCTAACATCTATATCCCAATAACTATTGAAAACACCGCTATTGTTGGGACTGTTAAATCCTAGTATTCCTCCAACATCGGTAGAACTACCTCTACTAATTCTAGGAACCGTATAGCTATTAGTAATCGTTGCTCCGCCAAAGTTACAACCCACTATGCCACCGATATAGCTACCGCCTGAAACGCTCACATTCGTATAACTGTTAGTAATCGTGCCGTAGTTGTCGCCGACCAAGCCGCCGACACTATCCCCTCCCATTACTCTACCTGTGGCATAACTGTTACTAATCACACCTCTACTATTGTGACCGACCAAGCTACCGTTACCCCAGTTCCCCCTAACACTCACATTGATTAAACCGACACCTTCAATCCGTGCCGGCTCTGCTATTCTTCCGAACAAACCCATTTCACCGCTAGAAGGTCTGTTTATCATCAGATTAGAGATTCTGTATCTGTTAGCCTTAAATATCGCAGTAAACGGATTATCCCATGCCCCAATCGGTTGCCAGCCCGATCCCGTCGTCCAAATGACTTTATTAGTCGTTGAACTATAGCTGTCAAAGTCGTTGAAGTCTAAATTGTTGGCTAGTTCGTACCCTTTACAACCGGTAGCAGGGCAACCTGCAGTAATTTTTGTCTGTAATGTACTCTGTCTATAACCCGTACCATCCAACTGATAGCGGATTGCGTTCAATCCCTCCAGATTGCATAGCTCTATCAGACCGTCGTCGTCTTGATCTATATCCATTGCCTCACAGGATGTCGGGTTTGCTATGCTTATAACCGGTTGAGAGAAATCCTCTCTCTCATAAACCATGGCTTGTGATATAACTTCCTCGCTGTAGCCTTGCCCGTCGGTGTAACTCATGATTACGCGATATTGGACAGTGCCGAAAACATTCTCCGGAATGGTATACGCCTCATTTTTGCCGGCGGGCACATTCACCCATGCGGTTCGGCTGCCCTCTCTGCTTTGCCATTGATAGCCGATAGTGCTACCGCCGCCGTCGGGGTCGTCGCTCAAATCTATAGCCGGGGCAGTAAGTTCTCTTTCGTTCAGACTCGGTGCGCCCAATGCGGCAATCTTGCCGTTGTTGCGCTTAGCGATGGTGATTACTACCTGTTGTGTAGTACTGCCTACATTGCTAATTACATTCAGCATAATTGCTAGATTGACGGCACTTGCATCATTAGGCATATAATCTTCCGGCACTTCAATCGTCACACTGCTTAATGTTGTAGGCTCTATCAGCAAGTCTCCGCCTGATGTTTGCGACCAGCGGTAACTCAACGGAATGTTGCTTGCATTGCTTGGGGAAGATGCCGTTAGTGTAATGCTATCACCTTCGTCAATAGCACCCGCTGGCACACCGGCTATCTGCACTTGTAGCATTTGCGGCACATTCTCAAGCGGTTCTCTACCTTGATTAGGTATCACAGTGCCGTCGCTATATTTAAGCGCAGGGTATTGTTCGGATGTGCCGAAATCCCACACATCGGTACTCCAGCTTCTGTATATCCCGGTTGCCGTTATAGGTGATTGTAGTTGTGCCGTGGTCTTGCCTGCGCCGCCACGACCGGCACTCGTCTCACTGCCACTAGTCTCTGTATCCCAATAGCTGTCTGTAACACTACCCCCGTCTCTACCACGACCAACTAAACCTCCCACATTGTCATTCCCCATAACAAAACCTGTCGCATAGCTGTTCGTGATATCACCATCATTCAAACCAACTAATCCACCTATGGCAAAATAAGAAAAAGCTCCTGTAACAGAACCCGTCGCATAGCTGTTCATAACACTACCGTATAAACGACCGACTAAACCGCCTACCTCGGCAAACGAAGAAGTCGCCGTAGCAGAACCCGTCGCATAGCTACTCGTGATAGCACCATTACTTAAACCAACTAAACCTCCCACATAATCAGCCCCCTTAACGGAACCTTTTGCATAGCTGTTCGTGATAATGCTATCACCACGGCCTACTAAACCTCCCACATAAAGATCTCCGGTTACATTTATATTAAGTAGACCAATATTATTGATTTTAGACCGGCGTCCGGTATAACCGAACAACCCTATATTAGCGGAGGAGGCTCTGTTAATTATAAGGTTGGCAATGGTATGGCCGCTGCCATCAAAAGTTGCCCCGAAAGCATTAGAAGAGGAATTTCCGATCGGCGGCCAGCCTGCACCTGTAGTCCATCTGCGTTTGTTTGCCGATGCATTACGATAGCTTGCATCGTCGTTGAAATCCAAATCTCTGGTTAGCTCATAGCCTTTGCAACCGGTGGCAGGACAACCTAAGGTAATCTTTGTTGCCCCTCCGCTTGCTTTATAGCCCGTGCCGTCCATCTGATAACGCATTGCGTTCAATCCTTCCAAGTCGCATATCTCTATCAGACCGTCGTCATCTTGATCTATGTCCGTTGTGCTACAAGATACCAGAACAACTATGCTGACGGGAATATCTATGCTCTCGTAGACTACGGCTTGTGAGATGATCTCTTCGCTGTAGCCTTGCCCGTCGGTGTAACTCATGACCACACGATACTGGACAGTACCGAAAACATTCTCCGGAATGGTATACGCCTCGCTCGTGCCGGCAGGCACATTTATCCATGCGGTTGCGGTACTCTCTCTGCTTTGCCATTGATAGCCGATAGTGCTAACGCCGCCGTCGGGGTCGCCACTCAAATCTATAGCCGGGGCGGTAAGCACCCTCTCGTTCAGACTCGGTGCGCCCAATGCCGCAACCTTGCCATTGTTGCGCTTGGCTATGGTGATGACTACTTGTTGTGCAGTACTGCCTACATCGCTAATCACATCCAGCATGATTGCTAGATTAACGGTGTTTGCATCAGCAGACACATAATCTTCCGGCACCTCAATCGTCACACTGCTTCGGGTTGTAGGCTCTATCAGCAAGTCTCCGTCCGATATTTGTGTCCAGCGATAACGCAATGGAATGTTACTCGTATTGTCTGAAGAAGATGCGGTTAGTGTAATGCTATCACCTTCGTTAATAGCACCCGCTGGCACACCAGCAATCTCTACTTGCGACATTTGTAGCACATCCTCAGGCTGCACTCTACCTTGATTAGGCATAAATGTGCCGTCGCTATATTTGAGTGCCGGATATTGTTCGGATGTACCGAAATCCCATACTTGAGTACTCCAGCTACTATATATCCCGGTTGCCACCGTAAGTGATTGTAGTTCTATCGTAGTCTTACCCTCACCACCGGCACTCGTCATTTGTCCACTAGTCCATCTATCCCAATAGCTACTCGTAATGGCATCAGCATCATCATTAAGACCAATTAAACCGCCTATTGAACTAGACCCTGAAACCTCACTCGTCGCATAGCTGTTCGTGATACTACCACCATAACTATTGCCGACTAAACCGCCTACAGCAGACATTCCTTCAATGGAACCCATTGCATAACTGTCGATGATGCGACCATGATTGGAACCGACTAATCCGCCTGCTCCTAGTGCTCCTCCTCTAATCAAAACCACCGCATAGCTATTCGCAATGCTACCATTACTATTCAAACCAACCAATCCACCTGTCCTGCCATAATTCCCTCTCACAAAACCCGTCACATAGCTGTTGCTAATCACACCTTGATTATTAAATCCAACTAAACCACCAACTGCCCAATTCGCACGAACATTCACATTGATTAAACCAACACCATTAATCCTTGCCTGACTTCCTACCCTACCGAAAAGACCAACTTCATTGGTTGTTAAAAATCTATCTATATTCAGATTAGAAATAGTATGACTGTTGCCTTCAAAAATCGCATTGAAGGGCGTAGTATTCGTACTGACGGATGACTGATATTGCCTATACTCGGCATGTCCTAGCGGTGACCAGCCGTCGCCCGTAGTCCAGACAACCTTGTTAGATGTTGAACTATAGCTGTTAACATCATTAAAGTCTAAATCTCTAGTGAGCTCATAACCTATGCAACCACCATTGGGACGACAACCCATAGTAATCACCGGCGCAGACTCATTTGCTTTATAGCCCGTGCCGTCTAAGCGATAGCGGATTGCGTTCAATCCCTCCAAGTCGCATATCTCTATCAGACCGTCGTCGTCTTGGTCTATATCGGTTGTTCCACAGGATGTTAGGCTTGCTATTTCTATAAGAGAATATCTGCTTTCATAGACTACGGCTTGCGATATAACTTCTTCGCTATAGCCTTGCCCGTCGGTATAACTCACGACCACACGATACTGGACGACACCGCCGGTATACTTCGGCGCGGTATACGCCTCGCTCGTGCCGTCAACTACATTCGCCCATGCGGCTTCAGTGCTTTCTCTGCTTTGCCATTGATAGCCGATAGTGCTAACGCCGCCGTCGGGGTCGCCACTCAAATCTATAGCCGGGGCGGTAAGCACCCTCTCGTTCAGACTCGGTGCGCCCAATGCCGCAATCTGCCCGTTGTTGCGTTTGGCTATGGTCATTACTACTTGTTGTGTGGTGATGCCTACATCACTAACCGCTTTCAATATTAACGTTATATCACTACTGTTTGCATTTGCCTCAACATAATCTTCCGGCACTTCAAGCCATATCATGCTCAAGGTCGTAGAATCTGTCCGTAAAACTTTGCCCGAGGTTTGCTCCCAGCGATAATGCAGTGGAATATCATTGCTCATACTGTAATCAGAAAATGCCTCAAGCATAATCTGATTCCCCTCGGCAACAGCATCCGTCGGCACACCGGTTATCTCCACGCCCAGCTTCTGTGATAAATCCGGTCGCCCTCTAGGCTGATTGGACATCACCGTGCCGTCGCTATATTTAAGTGTCGGATACTGACTGTTGGTGCCGAAATCCCACACATCGGTACTCCAGCTACTATATATCCCGGTTGCCACCGTAAGTGATTGTAGTTCTATCGTAGTCTTACCCTCACCACCGGCACTCGTCATTTGTCCACTAGTCCATCTATCCCAATAGCTACTCGTAATGGCATCAGCATCATCATTAAGACCAATTAAACCGCCTATTGAACTAGACCCTGAAACCTCACTCGTCGCATAGCTGTTCGTGATACTACCACCATAACTATTGCCGACTAAACCGCCTACAGCAGACATTCCTTCAATGGAACCCATTGCATAACTGTCGGTGATGCGACCATGATTGGAACCGACCAATCCACCTGCTCCTAGTGCTCCTCCTCTAATCAAAACCACCGCATAGCTATTCGCAATGCTACCATTACTATTCAAACCAACCAATCCACCTGTCCTGCCATAATTCCCTCTCACAGAACCCGTCACATAGCTGTTGCTAATCACACCTTGATTATTAAATCCAACTAAACCACCAACTGCCCAATTCGCACGAACATTCACATTGATTAAACCAACACCATTAATCCTTGCCTGACTTCCTACCCTACCGAACAGACCAACTTCATTGGTTGTTAAAAATCTATCTATATTCAGATTAGAAATAGTATGACTGTTGCCTTCAAAAATCGCATTGAAGGGCGTAGTATTCGTACTGACGGATGACTGATATTGCCTATACTCGGCATGTCCTAGCGGTGACCAGCCTGCGCCCGTAGTCCAGACAACCTTGTTAGATGTTGAACTATAGCTGTCGTCGTCGTTGAAATCTAAATCTCGGGTTAGCTCATAACCCGTGCAACCACCATTAAGGCGACAACCTATGGTAATCACTGGCGCAGACTCATGTGCTTTATAGCCCGTGCCGTCCATCTGATTGCGGATTGCGTTCAGTCCCTCCAAGTTGCATATCTCTATCAGACCGTCGTCGTCTTGGTCTATATCGGTTGTTCCACAGGATGTTAAGCTTGCTATTTCTATGAGAGAATATCTGCTCTCGTAGACTATGGCTTGCGAGATAACTTCTTCGCTGTAGCCTTGCCTGTCGGTATAACTCACGACCACGCGATATTGGACAGTACCGAAAACATTTCCCGGAATAGTATACGACTCGCTCGTGCCGGCAGGCACATTGACCCATGCGGTTCGGGTAGTTTGGCTGTTCTCTCTACTTTGCCATTGATAGCCGATAGTGCTAACGCTGCCGTCGGGGTCGCCATTCAAATCTATAGCCGGGGCGGTAAGCACCCTCTCGTTCAGACTCGGCTCACCCAATGCGGTAATCTGACCGTTGTTGCGCTTGGCTATGGTGATTTCTATCTGCCGTGTAATGTTACCCTCATCACTCATTGCTATCAGCATGACTGCTAAATTGATGGTGTTTGCATCGGCAGACACATAATCTTCCGGCACCTCAATCGTCACACTGCTTAAAGTTGTAGGTTCTATCAGCAAAGTTCCGCCTGAGGTTTGCGACCAGCTATAATTCAATGAGATGTCGCTCGCATTGTCTGGAGAAGATGCCGTTAATGTGATTCTATCACCTTCGGCAACAGCACCTGTCGGCACGCCGGCGATCTCTATTTGTGGCATTTGCGGTATATATAGCGACTCTCTAGGTTGATTGGGCATTACCGTGCCGTCGCTATATCTAAGTGCAGGATATTGCGCGGATGTACCAAAATCCCATACTTCGGTACTCCAACTTCTATATATCCCAGTTGCCGTCGTGGGTTCTTGTAGTGCTAGTGTTGTTTTACCTCCGCCACCGGCACTCGTCTCTCGCCCGCTAGTCTGCTTATCCCAGTAGCTGTTCGTGTAAGTGCCTGTACGACGCCAAGGTTTCGTACCAACTAGGCCGCCTATTCTTCTATGCCCTGAAACAGAACCTGTCGCATAGCTGCTCGTGATAGTACCTCCATAATTATAGCCGACTAAACCGCCTATATCAGAATACCCTTTGGCAGAACCTGTCGCATAGGTGTTTGTGATGAAACCAGCATCATTGGAACCGACTAAACCGCCTGCTTGATGTCTTCCTGTGACAAAACCCGTCGCATAGCTGCTCGTGATAGTACCTTCATAATTATAGCCGACTAAACCGCCTATATTATAACGCTGTCCCTTGACAGAACCTGTCGCATAGCTGCTCGTGATAGTACCTTCATGATTATAGCCGACTAAACCGCCTATATAATGACCCCCCTCAACAGAACCCGTCGCATAGCTGCTCGTGATAGTACCTTCATAATTATAGCCAACCAAACCGCCCACATCAACAGCTCCAACCACATCTACATTAAATAAACCAATGTTTCTAATTTTAGATTGCTTCACTACATAACCGAATAAACCAATGTCCATCCACTTCACATTAGTGAACCAAGCTCCACGAGTGCGGAGAGAAGTGGGGAGAGATCTGTTAATCATGAGGTTAGAAATGGTATGACCATTGCCGTCAAAGGTTGCCATAAAAGGCCTGTTTCTGTTATGGGGGTAGTAGTAACCTAAATTATACCCAATCGGCTCCCAGCCTGCGCCCGTAGTCCAGACAACCTTGTTTGCCGTTGTGTTGTAGCTGTTGTCGTCGTTGAAATCTAAATCTCGGGTTAGCTCATAACCCGTGCATCCACCATCAAGGCGACAACCCACAGTAATCACCGGCGCAAACTCGCCTGCTTTATAACCTGTGCCGTCCAACTGATAGCGGATTGCGTTCAGTCCTTCCAAGTCGCATATTTCTATCAGACCGTCGTCGTCTCGGTCTATGTCGGTCAAAGTGCAGGGTGCCGTTTGTGCCAGAGCAGATTGTGAACCCATAGCAATAGCTGAGGCTACAACCAGTATACAGGAGGCTTGCAGAAATCTGCTTTTGCTTTTAACTTTGAAATCAGGAAATGCCGTTTCCATAGCAGAGGAGGAAAGGGCTAATGCTAACTGTTCTTTTATTAGACAATCTTTGCAACATGCATTCTCTCCTAATCACTTAGTTGGGTTGATATACGAAAGGAGAAGCTAGACCCACGGTCTCGGCACATTGAAACTCCTCGTTATGGCTATAATTGATATATTCGGATTGATGAACGGTTGCTGCAAAACCGGGGGCAATCGTTAGCGGATGGTTCTCCACCAACACATGTTTGCCTTCGGCTCCTTCTAGCGCATTTACCTTGACTTCACCGTAATCGCCGATGTTCATGGTTTTTTGCTTGTCGGTATAAGTGATGTCTACTTTTGCCGAATGTACGCCTTTAATCTCTCCGACCAATCCGGCAATAACCGCAGGGTGACCTCCGACTGTGCCACCCCAAATCCTCTGTAATGCTTCTGCTTGTTTCGCATCGGCTCGCTCGTCTATGTAAAGCGTGACCTGCCAGCCGCCTTCGGTCATAAGACCCGGAGCATATAGCCAAAGACCTACATTAAGCCCCGATAAATCCACATCATCCATGTAGCCTTTTTCAATCTGCCAACCCACCATCGCGTTACAGAATCCTTGGGTGGGGGGTCTTAAAAATATACAGGGACAGACTAAATCACAGTTGCATGATTCAAAGTATTGACCTTCTAGTTTCCAATCGTTAGCCATCGCAAACCTCCTCCTTACTAAATTCGTTAAATTATACTCTTTTAGGAAAAATTTCGCAACCAAAGTCAGAGCAAAAAACCTCCGCAATCCCTTTATTTATGCTATGATACGCTCTTTGTGGAGAGATCTTAATGTCTAGAATTTGTCAAATAACGGGGAAAAAGCCCTTGAGCGGTAATAATGTGTCTCATGCGCATAATAAAACGCGGCGGCGTTTTTTGCCCAACCTGCAAACCCATCGCTTTTGGGTGGAGAGTGAAAAGCGATGGATCAGCTTGCGAGTATCGTCTAAAGGATTGCGCTTGATTGATAAAAAGGGAATAGACGCAGTCCTCGCCGATATCAAAAAACGATAAGCCAAGGAGATTATAATGCGAGAGAAAATAAAACTTGTATCCAGTGCCGGTAGCGGCCATTTTTACACCGCAACCAAAAACAAAAAGACCGCAGGCACCAAAAAACTGGAACTGAAAAAATTCGACCCGACCGTCCGCAAGCATGTAATCTATAAAGAAGCCAAAATCAAGTAATAACATCGCCTGTTGAAACCATTATTCCCCTCCTCTGAAGGGGAATGTACCGTTTCTACCGTTCGTGGATACTTTTTCAACAGCAGACACACTGGGGCTGTTGAAAAGGTATTGGTAGCGCAAAAATCCAACCGCTTGCGCCATGAATTTATAATAACCACCAAGCCGTAGGGGCAGTATAAAGCCGCCGATTGAGCCGGTAGGTCAATCGGCAACTCTGATGTCTGCCCATAAGTACCGTTCTGCACGACACCAACCGCTTGCGCCAACAAATAATGGTTTCCATAAATTGGATGGATGAATGTATAAATCATGCAGATACGACACAACCACCCCGTCAGGCTGAATAGAACCGCCGATTGAGCCGGTAGGTCAATCGGCGTCACATTGTGCAGAACCTCAACATGATTGCTAAACGCATGCATTGCAAAGTGCGTAGGCCACCCCTCCGAAGGAGGGGAATGTACCGCTCCTACGGTTCATGGATACTTTTTCAACAGCCCCACGCGTATCTGCACGAGTAGTATTGACCCATCCCCCTCCTTCGGAGAGGAATGGTTTGCCTTTACAGCTTAGTATTTTATTTGTGCAACCGACGGTTTGAGTGTATAACCTTGCATCATCTGCGCAAACTCTATAAGCGTCTCAATACCGCTTTGTTCCGCTTGCCGACACCATTCGCATAGGGCTTCTTTGAGGTTGTGATAATCCTTATGTTTTATCACATACAGCAGTTCGTGCAGTCGGTGTCTAAAATCGCAAACCAATTTTAAGGTTTCGTTTTTGAGCATAGCTTCGTTGAGTATTGCGTGTTCGTTAATACTAACATGATTGCGATGTTTGGGCAGAATATGTTTGACGCGCATTAACATCTGATGACAAGCGTCGTCCGCCTTCGTAAGTTCGGCTTGCAATACCGGCTTCAGCACCTTGTTGACAAATTCGTAGGTCACATGTAGGCGGCTTTCAAAGAGTGCTTTGGCAGTATCCAAATCGAGATTTTTTTCGGTCTTGTGCTTGCGCGCCGGGATTGGTGCCAAACGCAATATGGTAGCAAGTTTTAACCGATGTAGTATGCAAATGTAAAACCAGCCTATATCAAACTCCCACCACTTTGCCGACAATTTCGCAGAACTAGGATAAGCATGATGATTATTATGCAATTCCTCTCCGCCTATCAAAATACCGAGATTGGAAAAGTTAGTCGAGTAATCGTCGGTAGGATAATTCCTATAACCTCTGAAATGTCCTATGCCGTTGACGACACCGGCAGCAAAGAAAGGTATCCACAACATTTGAATTGCCCATATTGCGACCCCGTAAAAACCGAATAGCACAAAGTGCATTGCCAATAATGCCAGAACACCGAAATCGCCACGACCGCTATAAAGACTCTTTTCTATAGCATCGTCCGGTGTGCCACGCCCATAGATCTCCATTGTATCGGCATTAGTCGCTTCTTCGGCATAAAGTTCGGCACCCTGCCATAATACCGAGTATATCCCTTTTACGGTCGGGCTATGCGGGTCGTCGTCGGATTCGCACTTGGCATGGTGCTTGCGGTGCACCGATACCCACTCTTTGGTTTTCATCCCGGTGGTCAGCCACAACCAAAAACGCATGGCGTGGCACACTGCAGGGTGAAAGTCAACCGCCCGATGCGCTTGCGAGCGATGCAAGTATAGCGTGACACAAATAATCGTCAAATGGGTTAGGAGTAATGCAACGACTATATATCCCCACCAATCCAACTGCCACAATCCGTAGCCTGTTAATACATCAAACATAACTGCGTAGTATAAACCATATTGCTTGTCATGTGTAGGGGTAGTTTATTCCCCCTCCCTCTGCATGTATTATGCAGGCAAAATTATCGCGTTTACTCTTGGTTTAGGGAACCGTAATCAGGGTGTGCATGGCGGTTAGAATTTTGCGAGTCATGTTGCGTTTCGGGCGGTTCTATCAAATGCAGGCTTAGTCCTTACTTCGCTACCATCAACATGACGCTTGCCAAGAACACACCGATAATCGAGGTCATTGCAACGATGCTCCCGATGAATAATGCAACGCCCCATTTACCAATGTCTGCACGAAGTTTCGATTGGGCAGCTTTTATTTCCGCTATCTCGGATGTCACCTCGGCCTTAAACTCTGCTATCTCGGTCTTAAACTCTGTGCGCATGTTAACTATCATTTCGTATAGTTTTTCGTTAGATATCTTCATCTCTTTTCTCCTATTGCTAAATTATAAATAAATACCCTGCTGAAGCAAGGTTTCGCTACGGATACTAATAGCACAGCGGCATATTGGCGAGATTCGGCAATCCGACGAACGGTAGTAAATATTAGATAGACGGTGTGAGGTTGTAGGAGGATGGTGCGTTTGGAGTGTACCGATACTGTGCTTGTGCAGACCTGCGGCGACTGTTGAAAAAGTATTGGTAACGCAAAAATCCAACCGCTTGCGCCAACAAATAATGGTTTCCATAAATTGGATGGATGAATGTATAAATCATGCAGATACGACGGGGCTGTTGAAAAAGTACCGTTCTGCACGAACCCAACCGCTATGCGCCGAATAATTATCCAACCCACCCGTAGGGGCGGACTAACATGTCCGCCCTAAAGTGCCGTTCTGAACAGCCGCAACCGCTTGCGCCATTTGGGTTTGGTTTCCATAAATTAACTGGTGTACGATTTTATTTGTGCAGACGCAACGCATCACAATTCTACACAACGCTACGCCGATTGACCTACTGGTTCAATCGACAGTTCTGTTTTTCAATAGCCCCATGTCAACCCCTTGCAACTTTATTTTCTGTATTCAATGTATCGGTTGACCATTTCTGTGGGTTATATTTGATGTATTTACGGATTTCATGTAAAAATATCTCATTATCGATAATACCATCCCAATAACTGCGCTGCCATAGCTTATTATCGAATCTCTCCCAGCCGTATCGCTTAACACCACGAATATAATCTGTGGTTGTCATAGTCTTCCACCATCGCACAATACAACTTAAAGATATTTTTTGGTTATCATGCGCAACGATAGAATGGCATTGTTGCTGCGCTTCTGTAATAGCAATAATAAAATGAATGTGATTCGGCATCACCATGCACTCATCGCATTTTATACCGGCAAACTGATGCTCAATTTGATAAAACCAAAACCATAGCATATTACCGGCATCATTACATTGCATTTGATTATTGATAATATCGCCGAATAAATATAATTTATTCCGAACACAGATTGTGACGAAATACATTCCCGGTTGAGCATAGTCGTATCCTTTCAATCGCATAGATTGACGACGGCGAGCATAAGTTTTAGGTTTGACATTTTTGTTTCTCATAAATAATCCTTGTGGGTTAAGAATTGAATAGATGTGTATATCAAAAATTTATCAAGATAGTGAGTTTGTCTATTTAGCAATTCGACAGACGGTAGCAAATAAACGACGAGTGGTTGTCGTAATTAGGTGGCGCAAGCGGTTGGGTTTGTGCCGAACGGTACTTTAGGGCGGACATGCCAGTCCGCCCCTACGGCTCGGTGGTTATCGTAAATTCAATGGCGCAAAGCGGTTACGGTTTTGCAGAACAGTATTTTTTCAACAGCCTCACGACACAACCACCCCGTCAGGCTGCGCCTGCCACCCCTCCAGAGGAGGGGAATTAACTTGTACAAGTTCGCACGAAATCGCTAAACCGTTCTGCCCACCGCCCGCACGCATTGCGCTGATGGGTATACGCAGCCAGTAAATTCTTATAGACGATGCCGTCGCGCCCGTTTCCCAAACCTACACCTCTGGAAACTTTATACGCAGTAGGATAACTTTGTTTCATATCAACAAGACGGGAATAATGAAACTCGTGTGCGTGGATCACATGACTCGTGTTGTCCTCGCCTCCCCCACCCCATATCGTCTCGCCGCTTTCGTTCAACTCGACATACCCTCTGCCTTGCGGTGTTTCGTACATTTGTGTATCGGCATCTATCACGCCGCACATTTCAAAACACCGACCCTGCCAATGAATACTACCGGTCAAATACATCAGACCACCACATTCGGCATAGACGGGCATGCGGTCTTCTATCGCCTCGCCGACTGCATGACGTAATGCCCGATTCGCTTCGAGCGCACCCGCTTGGGTTTCGGGGAAACCGCCGCCGATAAACAAACCGTCAATCGGCGGCAGTCGGCTATCTGTCAGACTATTGATAAAGACTAATTCCGCACCGCAACTTTCGAGTGTCTCCAAATCATCCGGATAATAAAAGTTAAATGCCGAATCTTTGAACACACCGATACGTATGTCCGCATCGGGCTTTTTGTGTTTACTGCAAGTATGCGCAAGCGGTGTCGCCTGCGCCGCAAGTCGCATAATCTTTTCCAGATCTATTTGCGGTGCGATACACTCCGATAGGGTTTCAATAAATCGTAATGCGCCGGTTGCTTCGTTGGCGGGAATAAGACCTAAATGTCGCTCGGGCAGTGATAATGCTTTATCTTTCATAACGGCACCCATTACCGGTATATCGGTGTATCGTTCCACCGCAGCGATGAGTTTTGATTGGTGGCGGGAGCCGCCTACTCGATTCAATATCACACCGCCGATGGACAATTCGCGGACAAAATTTTCATAGCCCAATAACAATGGGGCAATGCCTCGTGTCATGCCTTCGCAATCGACGACCAACAAGATCGGACAACCGAGTAGTTCGGCAAGTGCCGCATTACTGTCGCTGCCGTCTAAAGAAATACCGTCGTAGAGACCTTTGTTCGCTTCTATCACTGCGGTTGTTCCCGGCGGCGACTTGTCCGCCACCATCGCAACGATCTCGTCGTTTGATTGAACATTGAAATCAAGGTTATAACATGTGCCACCCGCCGCTGCGGATAGCCATTGTGGGTCTATATAGTCGGGTCCCTTTTTATAAGGTGTGGGGTTCGCCGCTCGGGCTTTGAGCAATGCGATTAAGGCGGTGGTGAATATCGTTTTGCCCGACGATTTGTGCGTGGCACTAACGAATAATCTATTCATACGCTTGATTTATTTGATCTTGATAACGTTCAACGACTCGGGCGCGTTTTAGTTTGAGCGTCGGCGTGAGCAAACCGTTTTCAATCGTCCATGGTTCGGTCAAACAAACGATGCGGCGTATTTTGGCATAAGCGGGAAAGGCATCCATCAACCGATTGACATGTTTATTCAATGCCGTCCGTAGACGAGTAGACGACAGTTCGGTGTCGGCAGCCAAGGTCGGGTGTGTCTTTAGATAGTGCGCTATCGCCTCTTGATCAAGCACCAAGAGAGCAATCAAGAATGCACGCCCCTCGCCGTGAACCATCGCTTGCTGGAATAGTGGATCGTGTACCAGCACATGTTCTATATCGGCGGGGGCGATTTTCTCGCCGTTGCTCAATACAATAATTTCCTTAATTCTGCCGGTAATATACAAACGCCCCGCTTGATCCAGTCGCGCTTGGTCGCCGGTGTGCAACCAACCTTCGCCGTCTATAGCCTCGGCGGTTTTATCGGGAAGCCGCCAATAACCTTGCATTACATTGGAGCCACGCACTAATAACTCGTCGTTTTCGGAGATTTTAACTTCCACGCCCGGCAATGCCTTGCCGACACTGCCTATGGCAAGGTCGGGAAAGTTAACCGAAACGACAGGGGAAGATTCGGTCAAACCGTAGCCTTGATAGATCGTCGCACCCAATGCTGCAAACAATTTGGACAATGCCGGATCCAACGGTGCGCCGCCGCTAATCGTATAGCGCATACGCCCGCCGAAGACTTGTCTGAGTTTGCTTGCAAACAACAGATCCATAATCGGCCATATCGGCGCGCTAATCAGTCTTGCAAACAGCGAAGACCTGCGGTACCAGCCGAGTGCCACCGTAAATTCAAATAATTTTTGTATCAACAAAGGGCGTTGCGATAGCGATGTCGTCAGACGATCGTACATCTGTTCGTAGAGGCGCGGCACCGAAATAAGTACCGTCGGCTTGATGTCTTGCAAGTCCGATTTGATTTGCTGCAAAGACCGAGAAAAAGCGACTTTAGCACCGACCCACATCGTCATATAGTAGCCGGCGGTACGCTCGAAAGAATGAGACAACGGCAAAAAGGACAAAAACAAGTCGTCGGGGCCGATATTCGCAACGGTTGCTGCCGCTTGCGCATTCTTTAAGATATTGGCGTGAGTGAGCATCACGCCTTTAGGCGGTCCGGTCGTCCCCGAAGTATAAATAATAGACGCAAGTGCCTCACCGTCTATCTCGTCGGGGAGCAGCGCATCAGCTTCGGCTTCCCAGTCCGACATACACACACATCGGGGTTCGTTATCCACTTTTTTATCTATAGAAACCACACGTTGTAATTCCGGCAAATCATCTAAAACCAAATTCTCAATTCGCGTCGCATCGCTAAATAACAACTTAGCACCCGAATCTTTTAAGATATGGGCAACATTGCCGGCATTGTCGTGATTATAAAGCGGCACGGTGATCAATCCGCAACCCAACGCCGCTTGGTCAAACACAATCCAGTCTATGCCGTTTGCGAGCATGATCGCAACGCGATCTCCCGCTTGTAAGTTCTCCGACCTGAAACTGTGTTGCATTCGACCTATGCGTTTTGCGATATCCTGCCATGTGTATTCGTGCCAAGCGTCGCGTGCTTTGTGCCATTGCAAATAAGCGCATCGGTCGCCCGACACGCGAAGCCGTTCTAAAAACAATCCGTAGAGACTTTGAGGTTCCATATTAAGTTTGCCTGTAATGAGACTAATAGTATAAACTTATTTGAACCCCGGATTAACAAATCATTGTTTTATGATATGATGTTATCCTCTTTACCGGTTGGAAGATTATTATGAAAGAGATAATAACCGAGGGCATTGCAAAATTTCAAAATCAAACATTACGAGGAGTTAAATAATGGATATAGTTTATGAAACCATAAAAAAAATCCCCGGCGTGTCCGATAATGAAGCACACGAGGTTGCATCAAGGCTGGGTAAATCAAGTGATGTTGCTACCAAAGCCGATTTAGAAAAACTAAAAGCAGAAATGTATGCGCTAAATAATCGTACCATCACCTGGATTTGTGGGTTTATCGTTGCCTATTCTTTAGTGTTGATTGCACTAACACAGCTAGTCATTAGTTAATGAGCGAGGATTGGTATCTCAGCAATCCCATAAACAATTTATGATCTGCGTAGGCAACCGCCTAAAGAGTAATCAAACAAAGAAATAAAAGCAACGACAGAATGTGATATTCGTAAAACCACGACCTAAGCCACATAACCGTAGGGGTGGGCATAAACTTGGTGGATAAATGTATAAATCGTGCAGACACGCTGCGACCACCCCGTCAGGCTGCGCCTGCCACCCCTCCACAGGAGGGGAATGGACCAACACTATACTCGGGCAGACACGGCGGGACTGTTGAAAAAGTGCGGCATCCTACGAATCCAATCACTTGCGCCATTTGGTTTTGGTTTCCATAAATTGGCTGGATGAATGTATCAATCGTGCCGACCAACGCGTTACGGGCGGACATGCTAGTCCGCCCCTACATTTTATGAAATACTTTTTCAACAGCCCCACGCTACCACCACCCCATGAAAAGGCTTACATTTTTTATATATGCTAGGGTTCTGCACAATGTTACGCCGATTGACCTACTGGCTCAATCGGTGGTTCTATTGCGCCTGCCACCCCTCCACAGGAGGGGAATTATGGTTGTCGTAGATTAGTTGCTTTGATATAGGATGAATAACAGATACGAGCAATTGTACGGTTGGCTGGAACAGAAGTTCGGCCGAGACTCTTTCACCCTGCAAGCACTCAATAACGACGCAAGTTTCAGGCAGTATTACAGGGTTTTCACAAACGGGGATACATTCATCGCAAGCGATATGCCGCCCGATAAGGAGAACCCGGTTGCATTTAAGGACATCACAACCCTACTCGCAGATAATCATGTGCGGGTGCCGTTGATACACGCCTGTGATGTTGCCACCGGACTATTCCTGCTAGACGATTTCGGCAACACGACTTACCTCGAGGCACTCTCGGCAGACACCGCCGACCCGTTATATCGGCTTGCGATAGACGAGTTGTTGAAAATACAAAGGATTGAAACGGACACATTGCCGCCTTACGACAGCACCCTGTTGCTCGAAGAGATGCAACTGTTTACCGATTGGTATTGCAAGGTTCATTTAGGCAAGAAACTCAACGCAGACGACGAAAAACTCATCGCACAAAGTTTCAATTGTTTGATAGATAATGCGCTGCAACAACCACAAGTTTTCGTACATCGCGACTATCATTCGCGCAACCTGATGCGCTGTGCCGACCATTCGGTAGGTGTGCTGGATTATCAAGATGCCGTCTTAGGACCTATTACCTACGACCTGGTCTCTTTGCTAAAGGATTGTTATATAGAATGGCAACCCGCACAACAATTAAAATGGTTACACTATTTTTTGGAGCATACACCGCGGCGATTAGACGAAGCGCAGTTTACACGCTGGTTTGACTTGATGTGCATACAACGGCATCTAAAAACAACCGGCATTTTTGCTCGCCTCAATCACCGCGACCACAAACCCGCTTATCTGGCCTCTATCCCGAGAAACCTACGCTACATAAAACAAGCGATTACCAATTATCCCGAACTTGCGGGGTTGCATGAATTCATCGAAGGGCTTGCACAATGAAGGCGATGATCTTGGCGGCAGGTCAAGGCATGCGCATGCGTCCGTTGACCGAGCGTATTCCCAAAGCATTGATTGAAGTGAACGGTGCGTGCTTGATAGAACACCATCTGATGCGTATACGAGACGCCGGTATCACCAATGTCGTCATCAATTTGGGACACTTGGGCGCAATGATAAAAGACACGCTAAAAGACGGTAGTGCCTACGGTGTGCGCATCGTTTATTCGGACGAAGGGACGCACACTTTGGAAACCGCCGGCGGCATCGTCAATGCTCTGCCGTTGCTAGGCGACGACCTTTTCTTCGTCATCAATGCCGATGTCTATACGGATTACCAGATTCATCCGATCACACTCCAAGCACCCATGCAGGCACATTTGATTATGGTGAACAATCCCTCGCATAACCCCGACGGAGACTTCGGCATAGCCGATGACCGCTTAGTTCATAATGCGGCAACCCAACTCACTTTCAGTGGCATGGGCTATTACACCGTCGCTTTATTCGAAGGGTTGAAGCCGCAACGCTTACCGTTGCTTAAGGTTCTGCAACCGGCAATCGCGCGCGGTTTGATTAGCGGCGAATATTATCAAGGAAAATGGGTGGATATCGGTACAATGGAACGATTAAATTCGCTACTTACCGACACCACTACACCGACATAAGCAACCATCGTGAAACATATCATCTCACAATCCGAACGGCATCTCAGCACCGGAAATTGCCCCGAATGGCTATATAAAGTAGTGCAGGATAATGTTCGCACCGCGCTTGCCGAAGATATGCCGGAGGAAGACCTCAGCACGCGTATGGCACAACCTCAAACGACCGGAGCGGCGGTAATCGTATCCAACGAAGCTGCAATAATTGCAGGTCAATTTTGGGTGGACGAAGTGTTTAATCAAATACAAGCCGACCTCTCGGTGGAGTGGCACACAAAAGACGGACACGCGGTCAGTGCCGGACAACAGCTCTGCACCATCGGCGGACGGTTGCCGGCGATACTGCACGCAGAACGATGCGCATTGAATTTTTTGCAAACACTCTCGGGAACTGCGACCACCGTGGCGCACTATGTGGCACAATTAGGCAAAGCGAACCACACACTCATAGCGGATACCCGCAAAACCATCCCCGGCCTCAGATTGGCACAAAAATACGCCGTAGTCTGCGGCGGCGGCATCAATCACCGCCTTGATTTATCCGACGGTGTGCTATTAAAAGACAACCATATCGCAATGCACGGATCTGTTGCTCAAGCCGTCGATGCGATACGCAAGCACACACCCGATAAAATCATAGAAGTAGAAGTTCGGACACTGCTACAAATAGAGCAAGCACTTGCAGCGGAGGTTGATGTCATCATGCTGGATAACTTTGCATTGAGCGCCATCCCGAAAGCCGTTGCGATAATCTCGGGCAAAGCCAAAGTAGAAGTATCGGGTAACATAAAACTCCAAGACATCAAGACCATTGCAAGTTATGGGGTAGATTATATTTCCATAGGCGCACTGAGCAAACATCTACACGCAATAGACATGAGTATGAAAGTCAAACCGCATATAGGGCAATGAAATATAACTCGCATCGCTTTATAGAATATGCTCTTGAACACGAGGCAATCAAGCTAGGACAATTCAAACTGAAATCGGGCAGAACAAGCCCTTATTTTTTTAACGCCGGCGTATTCAACGACGGACAGGCTCTATGGGAACTCGGAAACTTCTACGCGCACACGATTGTTCAATCGGGTATTGATTTTGATATGCTGTTCGGACCGGCGTATAAGGGAATACCCCTAGTTTGCGCAACGGCTATTTGCCTACAACAACAGGGCATGCATAAACCGTTTGCTTTCAATCGCAAGGAGGAAAAAACACACGGCGAAGGCGGACACCTGATAGGTGCCCCGCTCAAGGGGCGTGTCTTGATCGTGGACGATGTCGTGAGTGCCGGCACCGCCGCACGTCACTCGTTGAAATTGATCGAATCCCACGGCGCAAAGGCAGTCGCTTTCATCGTGTCATTTGACAGACAAGAAAAAGGTCACGGCAATACATCGTCAATTGCCGAGTTGAAAGCACAATTCGGAATTGAGGTGTTATCGGTTGCCACGCTTAAAGATTTAGTCGCAGTCGTTAAGCAAAACGACCGCTACACGAAGTTTCTGAGCGACCTGACAGCGTATCAAGCACAATACGGTTTTCCCGCAGTTTAATGTCTGAAAGTATAGTGCTGGTACATTCCCCTCCTTTGGAGGGGTGGCCTATGCATTTTGCAATGCATGCGTTTAGCAGTCATGTTGAGGTTCTGAACAAAGTCACGCCGATTGACCTGCTGGTTCAATCGGCGGTTCTATTCAGCCTGACGGGGTGGTTGTGTCGTATCTGCATGATTTATACATTCATCCATCCAATTTATGGAAACCGTTATTTGTTGGCGCAAGCGGTTGGTGTCGTGCAGAACGGTACTCTAGGGCAGAAATATTAAATTGCCGATTGACCCACCGGCTCAAGCGGCGGTTTATTGTAGCGAACCTTCCAGAAAAACTTTGTTTCTAACGCAAATAGCCGTGCCGGGGCGACTTCGAGTAGCTCGAGGTCGCCCCGGCGACGGACACCGGTGGCTTCGGGCACCTGCGTGGTCAACAAATGTTAATATGTGTTATATTTCATATATATCTACATAGGAAAAAATAGAGATGTCAGAAATAGCACTTTACGACACATTAAGAAAAATAAACGGAGTATCCGATGCCGAAGCAAAGGAAGCTGTTGCCGATATTGCTAGTTCAAAGGACGTAGCAACTAAAATGGATATATCAGAACTAAAGGCGGTGATAGCAAAGCTAGAAACGCGTATGACTTGGAAGCTAGTAGGTATTGGTATAGCGATTATCGGAGTGATTAAATATCTCTAAAATAGTCTCAAAACTTTGGCACCGTACACCTTTTTGGGGGGTTTTTCAAGGAGATATAACTAGAGATCCGTGCAGGGTTAGAGAAATTACTTGTTGGTTTGACAAATTCTCTCACCATTATTTCTTTTGGCGTGATATTAAAGACCCAGCCCCGCTAACAAATCACTTTGAGCAGAACCTGAAACACCTTTTGTACTAGCAGCTGCACTCTCTCTAGTGGTTTCTAAACCCCAAGAGTACCAACCATCTCTTTTCACTCTAGCAAAAAGTTCTATTCTCTTTTGAACCGGAAACATCTTTTCTATATTCTCTGCAACTTCAATAGGTTTCTCGCTATGCTGTTTTCTAGGACAGTTGATCAATTGTTTAATGTTCCTAGCACCTCTGGGATGAGGAATACGACCCCGCTTAAACAATAAACAGAGTTCACAATAAGACATAGTATATTGACCCGGATTGTGTGCCATCTTATCCCACACAAAGGCAACCGTTTTGTATTCAAACCCCCATGCTGCTCCGAGTTCAATAGCCTGTTGCAAATGTGGGTTGGTTGTCCACATAAACAATAAACTGTCGTTCTCTGCTATTGATTTTATATCCAGCTTCTTAAGATCGGATGTTTTGATGGTCGGATACTTAAAGTTGGCTGCACTAACAAAAACATCTTTGTTCCAACCCTTGTTGTTTTCAATGGTAGCGGTTTTATCGAATTGTAATTTTCCGTTGTAATGCCATGGCGGGTCGGCATACAGAATTGAGAATTTCATATCGGGCAGTGGTGGGTAAAATCGCTTAAGCATATTTACCTTTGTTTTTCTTTTTGCTTTCGCATTGTATATCTCATAACCTGATTTCGCCTCGTTGATTTGTAGATTGTTCATCATCATCTCCTATGCAGTAAGTTATTTATGAATGTCTCGCACACTTCTACCATGTGCCAACCAGCGTATGTATTATATCCACAAAATGAATGGGTGAATGTGTTCATCATGCAGATATGGCGCGACCACATAAGAGGATAAACCTTAGTTTATCCGACCTACATTCTTATGTTGAGGTTCTGCACAAAGTCACGCCACTTGCCCAACTGGAGCAAGTGGCGGTTCTATTGGAGCGGACCCTCCAGAAAAACCTTGCTTCTAACGCAAATAGCTGTGCCGGGGATAGGTAAAATATCGTTAGGAAAATCCAATTGGGCATTAGCGGTACTAGAACTGGTGATTCCAATAGTGATTTTTATGGTTTTACACATATCAAAAGAATCACTCAGTGTTAATCGCATAGGCACATTGACGTTCTCCCAAAATTTAGTACTAATGCTTAAAGTTAGTTTTTCCGATAAACTAGAGAAGTTAAAAACATTACAGGAGAACTTAACATGAAGAGAAAACGTTTTAGTGAAGAACAAATCATTAAGGCATTAAAGTCAAATCAAGCCGGCATGAAAGTAATCGATATCTGTCGTGATCTAGGCATCGCCGAACAGACATTTTATCGCTGGCGCAGCAAGTATAATGGCATGGAAGTGGCAGAAGCTAAACGCCTGCGAGAGCTTGAAGCCGATAATAGCAAGCTCAAGAAGCTATTGGCTGAATCGGTGATGCAGTGTGAAACACTTAAGGAGGTATTATCAAAAAAGTGGTAAAGCCGGCGCAACGCAAGCAGATTGTCAAAGATCTAGTGAGCGCGGGTCGGCATAGTGAACGCACTGCGTGTGCCCTTGCCAGTATTAGTCGCACTGCATATCGCTATCAGGGCAACCAAGCCGATAAAGATCGTCAACTGGAAGTTGCGTTATTGGAGAAGGCAAAGCAATATCCACATTATGGCTATAAGATGTTGCATGCGCTTTTGAAGAGCGAAGGCCGGGTCGTCAATGTGAAGCGTACCTATAGGCTTTATAAGAAGCTCAGGCTCGAATTGAGAACCAAGAAGCGCAAGAAGCTGTGTCATCCGCGTGGCGTGCCGAAAACACCGGCAACGGTGAATGAGTGCTGGTCAATGGACTTTGTGCATGACCAGTTTAGCGACGGCAGATGCTTTCGGGTATTGAACATAGTAGATAACTTCAGCCGTGAATGTGTCGGACAGATTGTTGATGTTTCGATCACCGGTCAACGCGTAGCAAACTATCTATCCGAATTGATAGAATGGCTCGGTGTGAAGCCGGCACGCATCGTCTGCGACAATGGCACCGAGTTTAGATGCAAGGCGATGTTTCACTGGAGCCGAGATCAGCAGGTGGAATTGGACTTTATCCAACCCGGCAAACCGACCCAGAATGCCTTTGTAGAAAGTTTCAACGGCAAGTTCCGAGACGGTTGTCTGAACCAGTTCTGGTTTCGTTCAATAAAAGAGGCGAGAGAGATTATAGAAGCCTGGCGAATAGATTATAATGAAGTGCGTCCGCACAGCGCATTGGGTTATCAACCCCCAAGTGTATTTGCGGAGGCTATAGCATGAAAACTAACTTTGTATATGGTAATAAAAATGGGGTAACGTCAACATCTTGTTGATCATCGGAATCCATGCAGAGTCGGTAAGAAATACCGGCGGAACTAGAAAAGTCAAGGAAACGACCTAAAGAACAGTTAGTAAGAGGAGGAGTATAATTGCTCTCATCCGCCAAACTCCCTTCGCTGGGACTAACATCCAAAGACTGAATTTGAGTCACTAACACCTCGCTAACCGTGAGTTGACGGCTTAACTTGACATTGAAATCTATTATGCGCCCCATAGAGGTTCGAGTGGTTTCTACATCTCCTAGGCCAACAAAAACTTGTGCGGAAGCCACATTTGCCGAGCAAACGAGCAGTAAGCACAAACCGGCATGGATTAGATAACGTCGTAAGTATTTCATCACCCCAAATTTTTTCATAGCCCACCATTATATCAGTACGCCAGAACCCAATTTAATAATGATATGGATGAATGTATAAACATAGTACGGATACGACACAACCACCCCGTCAGGCTGAATAGAACCGCCGATTGAACCAGTCGGTCAATCGGCGTGACTTTGTGCAGAACCTTAACATGACTGCTAAACGCATACATTGCAAAATCCATAGGCCACCCCTCCACAGGAGGGGAATAAAATAAAAAAGCCCTGCGGAGCAGGGCTTTCTTGTTTAAGCAGATGTTGCTACGGACTACATCATGCCGTCCATGCCGCCGCCCGGGGGCATCATCGGTGCTTTTTCCTCTTTGGGTAACTCGGCAATCATCGCATCGGTGGTAATCATCAGCGAGGCAACCGAGCATGCGTGTTGCAATGCGGTGCGCGTCACTTTGGTCGGGTCTATGATACCCATCTCCATCATGTTGCCGAACTCACCGGTTGCCGCATCGTAGCCGTGCGCCTCTTCTTTGCCTCTGACTTGGCTCAACACCACCGAGTCCTCGCCGCCGGCGTTAGAAACGATCTGGCGGAAAGGGTCTTCCATTGCTCTGCGCAACAGCGAGATACCCATATTCTGGTCGGGGTTTTCGGCTTTTAACGAAGTGATGCCTTCAACGGCTCTTATCAGCGCAGTGCCGCCGCCGGGAACTACACCTTCTTCAACGGCAGCGCGGGTTGCATGCAATGCATCCTCAACACGTGCTTTCTTTTCTTTCATTTCAACTTCGCTACCTGCGCCGACCTTAATCACCGCGACACCGCCGGCGAGCTTTGCCATGCGCTCTTGTAGCTTCTCTTTGTCGTAGTCGGATGTGGACTCCTCTATTTGCGCACGAATTTGCTCTATGCGACCTTGTATCTGGCTCTTGTCGCCGGCACCGTCTACGATGGTGGTGTTCTCTTTAGAGACCGTAACACGCTTTGATTGACCCAGCTCGTTGAGTGTGCACTTTTCTAGCGACAAGCCGACTTCTTCGGAGATTACCGTACCGCCGGTTAGCACTGCGATATCTTCCAACATCGCTTTGCGGCGATCACCGAAGCCGGGGGCTTTAACGGCAACGACCTTGACGATACCGCGTATCGTATTGACTACTAAGGTTGCCAAGGCTTCGCCTTCTACATCCTCGGCAATGACAACCAACGGTCTACCTGCTTTGGCGACACCTTCCAACAACGGGAGTAAATCCCTAATGTTGGATACCTTTTTGTCGTGCAACAAGATATAAGGATCTTCCAACTCGGAACTCATATTATCTTGATTGTTAATGAAATAAGGAGACAAGTAACCTCTGTCAAACTGCATGCCTTCAACGACTTCGAGCTCGTTCTCGAGCACATTGCCTTCCTCAACCGTAATCACGCCTTCTTTACCGACTTTATCCATCGCATCGGCGATAATCTCTCCGATTGCAGTATCGGAATTGGCGGATATGCTCCCGACTTGGGAAATTGCCGTTCGGTCGGCGCACGGCTTGGACAGTGTTTTCAATACTTCCACCGCAGCATTCATCGCTTTCTCTATGCCGCGCTTCAAATCCATAGGGTTCATGCCTGCGGCAACCGCTTTCATGCCCTCTCGGATAATGGCTTGAGCCAACACCGTAGCGGTCGTTGTGCCGTCGCCCGCCACATCCGAAGTCTGCGAAGCGACTTCTTTGAGCATTTGCGCTCCCATGTTTTGGAACTTATCTTCCAGTTCAATTTCTTTGGCAACCGAAACACCGTCTTTGGTGACCGTCGGCGCACCGAACGATTTTTCTAGAACTACGTTTTTGCCTTTGGGTCCCAAGGTCACCTTGACTGCATCGGCTAGGATGTTAACGCCTTCCACCATTGCCTGACGGCACGGATCTGCAAAACGAATCTCTTTAGCACTCATATTTTTATCCTCTCTTTTACTCTATTGTCGGTTTAAGACTCAAGAATAGCCAACACGTCATCTTCACGCATAACGACTATATCTTCTCCGTCCAGCTTGATTTCGGTACCTGAATACTTACCGAACAAAATCTTATCGCCCTTTTTGAGGGTTAAAGCACGAACCGTGCCGTCATCCAGCAGTTTGCCCTCTCCGACTGCTACGACTTCTCCTCTCATAGGCTTTTCAGTAGCACTGTCGGGAATGACAATGCCACCAGGGCTTAATTTCTCTTCTTCCGTGCGTTTTACTACGACACGGTCGTGTAAAGGTCGAATATTCATTCTTCGTAGACTCCTATTTATAATGTTTATTTCAATGATTTTAATTAAGGTATCGCATTTTATACCTAATTAGGCATAGATATAAGGGTAATCTCTAAAAATTCAATAAAAAAAGTTAAAAAAATTAAATTGGCGTGCTTGTCTATGGTTTCGGGCAATGTGAGACAGCCCTGTGCATGCGGTATAACACAACTATCGCAAGCGATAAGAGTAGCAACAGCGAGTAGCCCACAAAACCACCACTGCTACTACGCTTCTTTCATCTCACGCTCCGACAAAAGGTTCTCGTCGCTGACCGTGAACTCATAATATCCTCTCCCCCCTTCGACATGGGCAACCAATGCCAAATAATCACCCGCTCTAGGGGCAATCCATTCAATGCTCGATACATCGCTGCCACGATAACGCTCACTCCGTTCTATTAAACTCGTCGCGTCGGGATCATATAAGCTCAACTCCGTCACCATTCGGGTATTATCATAGCCTGACGTTACCCCATTTTTAGGGCCACCTGCAATGTCAGTTTTCATGCTATTGCCTCCGCAAATACACTCGGAGGTTGATACCTCAATGCGCGGTGCGCACGGACTTCATCATAATCTATGCGCCAGTCTTCTATAATCTCTCTGGCCTCTTTTATTGAACGAAACCAGAACTGGCTCAGGCAACCAGCTCGGAACTTGCCGTTGAAACTTTCTACAAAGGCATTCCGGGTCGGTTTGCCGGGTTGGATAAAGTCCAATTCCACCTGCTGGTCTCGGTTCCAGTGGAACATGGCATTGCATCTAAACTCGGTGCCATTGTCGCAGACGATGCGTACCGGCTTTGCGTCGAGCCGTTCTATCAATTAAGTTCTCCTGTAATGTTTTTAACTTCTCTAGTTTATCGGAAAAACCAACTTAAACATTGGTACTAAATTCGGGGAGAACGTCAGTATCATTTATTGAAGAGGGCCTTCTAAAAATACTTTGGTGCGAATCCTAAGCAGCGGACGAGTTGTATAAACACGCTCCGGCGAATAAACCGCTTCGCGATAACCTTGACCATCGGTATAAGTCCCTTTGACGCGAAATAGACTGCCATCCTCTACTACAGAGAACCTGTTGCCACCTTCCACCAAAATACTAGAACCCGATATCATGTACCGTATCCCGCCGGCATCGTCGATATTCATCCAATGACTCTCCGAGGGACAACGCCCTTCATTCCCTTCACAGACTTGCCATTGATACACCACAGTCCCACTAGTGCCTCCGTCGGGATCGTCGGATAATATCATCGCCGTTAATGTCGTCCCTCCGCTTACTATTTCTACGGAGATTCGTATCGTTGCAGAACCATTATTTTTCTTCCTCACTTCTACCAATACCGCACTTGTCGTAGCGAGCTCCCCGTCGCTCACTTCTACCTCCAAATTGAGCGTCGTTCGGGTGGATGCAGCATCTTTTATATAGTCGGGTGGAATGTCGAGTGTTGCCGGGTTGCTATTGTCATTGCTAAATACCCCGGAATCCTCGCTCCAGCGATACATTAAGTCGTCATAGTTTGCATCACTTGCACTCACGCTAATATTTTGCGTATCGCCTTCACCGATCACCTCCGTTGCAGTAGTGCTTGTGATAACCGGTCGTTCATTTGCAACGATATAGGAGTTGGATTGAATAACCACAGACTGTCCTAGATTATCCATGATTATTAGGTCTAGTCTATAACTGGTGCCGGTCGCGCGTCCCAATTTATTGTCCGCTATCATATAGGTTCGGCTGGTAGCATCCGTTATAGCAACACCCTCTCTATACCACCGATAATTCACCCCAACGATATTGTCCGCATCCTCTAGCGTTGAAGTCGCACGCAGTAACCATTTATTGCTATTATCCGGTTCTATGCGCACACGACCGGTCGGCTTCTTACCAACACGCACCAGCAAAGATACATTGGCGGTTGATCCTCTGCTATCCGTTGCGGTGAATACGACAGTGGCTGTTCCTGCTATAACACCGGTTAGTGTGAAGGTTATACTCGTATCGGTCGTTATCGTATCGGTTTGTGTCGGTATCACCGATACGATAGTCCGGCTTGATGACCTCGCCGCCAAAACGACACCATCGCCGACATCAAAATTAGTGTCCGATATCAAAACCATTACTTGCGTGGTGTTGCCCAACCTTATCGCCGGCTGCGGTGCGGCAATAAGCTCAAGCATCGGGGCTTCGTTCCCTTCGACTGCCACCTCAAACCGTTTTGAGACCTCGGAGTTCGACACACCTCTGCGGTCATTCACCGTCGCAGTGACTGTCGTAATACCGGCACCGATACCGGTAATCTTAATCGTGCGCGTCGTACCCGCTCCCGCTACACTTACGCTTGCAACTTCGGGTTCATCCGATTGAATACCGAATATTAGATCACTTGATATATCGTCGGCATCGGCATCGCTTAGCTCCACACCAAACACAGCCTCTGCCCCTTCTAACAGACTGATACGTTGCGAAGGTATACCGCTAATCGTCGGCGAATTATTTACACGCTCTCTATGAGTATATCCCGGTGTATCAATCGTTTCGCGATAACCTTGACCATCGGTATAAGTCGCTTCTGCACGAAATACACTGATATCTTTTACTATCTGAAATCTACTGCCGCCTTCCAACAAAATACTAGAACCCGATATGATGTACTGTGCTTCGTTAGCTCCATCAATATCCAGCCAATCATTCGCCGAGGGACAAGAGAATCCGTTCCCTTCACATACCTGCCATTGATACGCCACAGCCTCACCGGTGCCTCCGTCAGGATCATCGGAGGATACGGTTGCCAGGATTGCCGTATCTCCGTTTATTTCGTCTAGGGAAACTCCTAATCTTGCAAAATCATTATTTTTCTTGTTCACCACGACCAGTACCGTTCTTGTCGTAAAGAGCTCCCCGTCGTTTACTTCCACCTCCAGATTGAGTATCGTTTGGGTGGATACGGCATCTCTTATATAGTAGGGTGGAATGCTTAATCTCGCCGGGTTGCTATTCTCATTGCTTAATACCCCGGAGTCCCCAATCCAGCGATACACTAAGTCGTCATAGTTCGGATCACTCGCTGTCACGCTAATATCCTGCCTGTCACCCTCACTGATCTCTGCTACAGGAACGGTAATAACAGGTTGTTCATTTGCAACCTCATAGGGGTTCGATCGAATAACTACCGATTGCCCTAGACTATCCATAACCGTCATTTCTAAACTATAGCTTGTGCCTACGGCGCGTCCATTTCTACTGTCCGGTATCGTATAGGTCGGGTTGGTAGCATTCGCTATCGCAACACCCTCTCTATACCATTGATAATTTACCTCAACAATGCCGTTCGCATCCTCTACCGTTGAAGCCACACGCAGTAACCATTGATTACTGCTATCCGGTTCTATGCGCACACCACCGGTCGGCTTCGCATCGACAGACACCAGCAAAGAGACACTATCGGTTGACACGCTCCTATCCGTTGCAGTGAATACAATAGTCGCTGTTCCTGCTTTAATACCGCTTAGTGTGAAGGGTACGCTCATATCGGTCGCTATAGGGTCGGTTCTCGTCGGTATCACCGATACGATAGATCGGCTTGACGACATCGCCTCCAAAACAACACCATCGCCCACATCAAAATCGGCATCCGACACCAAAACCATTACCTGTGTGGTATTGCCCAGCCCTATCGTTCGATTGGGTGCGGCAATAACCTCAAGCATCGGGGCTTCGTTCCCTTCAACCTCCACCTCAAACCGTTCCGAGACTTCGGAGTTCGACACACCTCTACCATCGTTGACCGTCGCAGTGATGGTCGCAATACCGACACCGATAGCGGTAATCTTAATCGTACGGGTCGTACCCGCTCCTTCTACATCAACCCTTGCAACTTCGGGTGTGCCGGATTGAATACCGAATACCAGATCGCTAGAAATATCGTCGGCATCGGCATCATTTAGCACTACCTCAAACTCGGTCTCTGTTCCTTCCAACAACCTAATCCGGCGCGCAGGTAGACCACTAATCGTCGGCGACACATTCACACGCGTTGAATAACTATAGCCTTGCGAATACACCGCCTCGCGATAACCTTGACCATCGGTATAAGTCCCTGCTGCGCGAAATAGACTGCCACCTTCTACTAAAGGAAACGCACTGCCACCTTCCACCGAAATACTAGAACCCAATATCATGTATTGTGTTCCGGTAGCGTCGTCAATATCCAGCCAATCATTTGCCGACGGACAGCCCGCTTCATTTCCTGCACAGACTTGCCATTGATACGCCACAGCCCCATTAATTCCATTGTCGGGATCGTCGGATAATACCATCGTCGTCAATGTCGTCCCTGCGCTTACTATTTCTATGGCGGTTCCTAATCTCGCCGAACCATTGTTTCTCTTATTCACCACAACCGATAATGTTCTTGTCGTAAAGAGTGCCCCGTCGCTTACTCTCACCTCCAGATTGAGGGTTGTTCGGGCGGATGCGGCATCTTTTATATAGTCCGGTGGAATACCGAGTGTTGCCGGATTGCTATTGTCATTGCTCAATACCCCGGAATCCTCGCTCCAGCGATACATTAAGTCGTCATAGTTCGGATCACTCGCACTCACGCTAATGTCCTGCGTATCACCTTCGTTTATCATTTCCGCTCCGGAAACGATAATAACCGGTCGTTCATTCGCAATCGTATGCGAGTTCGACTGGATAATTACCGATTGTCCTATACTATCCACAACCATCATTTCTAAACTATAGCTTGTGCCTGCAGTGCGTCCTGCTCTAGTGTCCGGTATCGTATAGGTTTGACTGGTGGCACCCGCTATCGCAACACCATTTCTATACCACCGATAATCTACCTCAACGATACCGTTCGCATCCTCTATCGTTGAAGCTGCGCGTAGTAACCATTTATCACTGTTATCCGGTTCTATGCGCAAGCTACCGCTCGGTTTTGCATCAATCAATAATGTGAAGGTCGTCCGTGTGCTGCCGCCTATACCGTCATCGACAAACACGGTCACCATCAAACCTGTCTCGTTCTTGCTTGCATCTCCGATTAGCGGCACACCGACCAAAGTTCCCGTCGTAGTGATTACGATGCTTTGCGGCAACCCGACTGCGCTATACCTTAATACATCATCGTCGGCATCGGCAAAAAACTCGCTGGTCTTCAGCTCGAATGCTTCTCCTACCGTTGCCACAACTCGCGACGGCACATTGTCGAACAACACCTGCGGTGGTGTATTGACCCGTACCATAACCTCTGTATCGGTACTAACATTCTTACTATCGGTTGCGGTGAATGTAATTGTCGCTTCTCCACTTTGCTTGGCGGTTAGCATGAGGGTGATAATCGTATCGGTCGTTATCGTGTCGGTTTGTGTCGGTAGCACCGATACCCTAGATCGGCTTGACGACACCGCCTCCAAAACAACACGATCGCCGACATCAAAATTAGTGTCCGACAGCAGCACCACGACCTGTGTAGTGTTGCCCAGCCCTATCGTTTGCATAGGTACGGCAATCACCTCAAGCATCGGGGCTTCGTTCCCTTCCACTTCCACCTCAAACCGTTCCGAAACCTTGGAGTTTGACACACCTCTATCATCATTGACCGTCGCAGTGATTGTTGCAATACCGGCACCAACACCGGTAATCTTAATCGTACGGGTCGTACCTGCTCCCGCCACATCAACTCTTGCAACTTCGGGTGTATCGGACCGAACACCGAATACTAGATTGCTAGAAATATCGTCGGCATCGAGATCGTTTAGCTCCACCTCAAACTCGGCCTCTGTTCCTTCAAACAGCCTGATCCGTTGTGCAGGCAGGCCGCTAATCGTCGGCGACGCATTGACACGCGTTGAATAACTATAGCCTTGCGAATACACCTCCTCACGATAACCTTGACCATCGGTATAAGTCCCTTCTACACGAAATAGACTGCCACCCTCTACTAAGGGAAATGTACTGCCATCTTCCACCAAAATACTAGAACCCGATATCATATACCGTATCCCGCCGGCATCGTCAATATTCATCCAATGACTCTGCGAAGGACAACGCCCTTCATTCCCTTCACAGACTTGCCATTGATACACCATAGTCCCACTAGTGCCTCCGTCGGGATCGTCGGATAATATCATCGCCGTTGATGTCGTCCCCCTGCTTCCTATTTCTACGGAGATTCGTATCGTTGCAGAACCATTATTTTTCTTCCTCACTTCTACCAATACCGCACTTGTCGTAGCGAGCTCCCCGTCGCTCACTTCTACCTCCAAATTGAGCGTCGTTCGGGTGGATGCGACATCTTTTATATAGTCGGGTGGAACATTGAGTGTTGCCGGGTTACTATGCTCATTACTCAATATCCCGGAATCCTCGCTCCAGCGATACATTAAGTCGTCATAGTTTGCATCACTCGCACTCACGCTAATATTTTGCGTATCGCCCTCAGCGATCATCTCCGCTGCAGTAATGCTTGTGATAACCGGTCGTTCATTTGCAATGACATAGAGGTTGGATTCGATAACCACCGATTGTCCCAGGTTATCCATGATTATTAGGTCTAGTCTATAACTTGTGCCGGTAGCACGCCCCGCTCTATTGTCGGTTATCATATAGGTTCGGCTGGTAGCATCCGTTATAGCGATACTGTTTCTATACCACCGATAATTCACCCCAACGATATCGCTTGCATCCGCTATCGTTGAAGTCGAACGCAACAGCCATTTATTAGTGTCGTCCGGTGTTATGCTAACACTGTCGTTTGGTCGTGCATTAACACGCACCGATAGAGCCACACTACCGCGCAACCCGGCACCGTCCATTACGATGAATGTTATCGCCGCTGTTCCTGCCTTAACACCGGTTAATGTAAAGGTTATGCTCGTATCGGTCGTTATCGTATCGGTTTGCGTCGGTACCACCGATACGATAGACCGGCTCGATGACATCGCCTCCAAAACGACACGATCGCCGATATCAAAATTAGTGTCCGACACCAACACCACGACCTGTGTGGTGTTGCCCGGCTTTATCGCGAGCTGCGGCGCAATAATAATCTCAAGCATCGGAGCTTCGTTCCCTTCGACTTCCACCTCAAACTGTTTTGAAACCTCGGAGTTCGACACACCTCTGCCGTCATTCACCGTCGCAGTGACTGTCGCAATACCGACACCGATAGCGGTAATCTTAATCGTGCGGGTCGTACCTGCTCCCTCTACACTTACGCTTACGACTTCGGGTTCATCCGATTGAATACCGAATATTAGATCACTTGATATATCGTCGGTGTCGGCATCGCTTAGCACTACAACAAACTTGGTCTCGGTTCCTTTGAACAGCCTAATCCGTTGCAAAGGTATACCGCTAATCTTCGGCGAATTATTCACACGCTCTCTATGAGTATATCTCGGAGCGTCAATCGTTTCACTATAACCTTGACCATCGGTATAAGTCGCTTCTGCACGAAATACACTGCTATCTTTTACTATCTGAAATCTGCTGCCGCCTTCCAACAAAATACTAGAACCCGATATGATGTACTGGGCTTCGGTAGCTCCCTCAATATCCAGCCAATCATTCTCCGAAGGACAAAAGAATCCGTTCCCTTCACATACCTGCCATTGATACGCCACAGCCTCACCGGTGCCTCCGTCAGGATCATCGGAGGATACGGTTGTCATGATTGCCGTATCTCCGTTTATTTCGTCTAGGGAGAGTCCTAATCTTGCAGAGCCATTATTTTTCTTGTTCACCACGACCAGTACCGTTCTTGTCGTAAAGAGCTCCCCGTCGCTTACTCCCACCTCCAGATTGAGTATCGTTTGGGTGGATACGGCATCTCTTATATAGTAGGGTGGAATGCTTAATCTCGCCGGATTGCTATTCTCATTGCTCAATACCCCGGAGTCCCCAATCCAGAGATACATTAAGTCGTCATAGTTCGGATCACTCGCTGTCACGCTAATGTCCTGCGTATCACCCTCACTGATCATCTTTGCCACAGGAACGGTAATAATCGGTCGTTCATTTGCAACCGTATAGGAGTTTGAGCGAATAACTACCGATTGCCCTAGACTATCGATGACCGTCATTTCTAAACTATAGCTTGTGCCTGCGGCGCGTCCCTCTCTATTGTCCGCTATCGTATAGGTCGGGCTGGTAGCACCCGCTATCGCAACACCCTCTCTATACCATTGATAATTTACCTCAACAATGCCGTTCGCATCCTCTACGATTGCAGTCAATAGCCATTGGTCATCGGGATCTACACGCACACCACCGGTCGGCTTCGCATCGACAGACACCAGCAAAGAGACACTATCGGTTGACACGCTCCTATCCGTTGCAGTGAATACAATAGTCGCTGTTCCTGCTTTAATACCGCTTAGTGTGAAGGGTACGCTCATATCGGTCGCTATAGGGTCGGTTCTCGTCGGTATCACCGATACGATAGAGCGGCTTGACGACATCGCCTCCAAAACCACACGATCGCCGACATCAAAATTAATGTCCGATATCAAAACCATTACCTGTGTGGTGTTGCCCAGCCCTAGTATTTGCTGTGGGAAAACAATAACCTCAAGCATCGGGGCTTCGTTCCCTTCGACTTCCACCTCAAACCGTTCCGAGACTTCGGAGTTCGACATACCTCTACCATCGTTGACCGTCGCAGTGATTGTCGTAATACCGACACCGATAGCGGTAATCTTAATCGTACGGGTGGTACCCGCGCCTTCTACATCAACCCTTGCAACTTCGGGTATGTCGGATTGAATACCGAATACCAGATCGCTTGATATATCGTCGGCATCGGGATCGTTCAGCTCCACCTCAAACTCGGTCTTTGTTCCTTCCAACAACCTAATCCGTTGTACGGGTAGTCCGTTAATCGTCGGCGACGCATTGACACGTTTTGAATAACTATAGCCTTGCGAATACACCTCTTCGCGATAGCCCTGACCATCGGTATAAGCCCCTTCTACGCGAAATAGACTGCGACCTTCTACTAAAAGAAATAGATCGCCACCTTCCACCGAAATACTAGAACCCAATATCATGTATTGTGTTCCGGTGGCGTCGTCAATATCCAACCAATCATTAGCCGACGGACAACCCGCTTCATTTCCTGCACAGACCTGCCATTGATACGCCACAGCCCCACTCATTCCATTGTCGGGATCGTCGGATAATACCATCGTCGTCAGTGTCGTCCCTGCGCTTACTATTTCTATGGAGGTTCCTAATCTCGCAGAACCATTGTTTCTCTTGTTCACCACGACCGATACCGTCCCGGTCGTAGCAAGCTCTCCATCGCTTACTCTCACTTCTAAATTAACTGTTGTCCGAGAGGATACGGCATCTTGTATATAGTCCGGTGGAATACCGAGTGTTGTCGGATTGCTATTGTCATTGCTCAATACCCCGGAATCCTCGCTCCAGCGATACATTAAGTCGTCATAGTTCGGATCTCTCGCAATCACGCTAATGTCCTGCGTATCACCTTCGTTTATCATCTCCGCTACAGTAATACTTGTGATAATCGGTCGTTCATTCGCAATCATATAGGAGTTTGATTGGATAACTACCGATTGTTCTATACTATCAATGACCGTCAGTTCTAAACTATAGTTTGTGCCTGCGGCGCGTCCTGCTCTATTGTCCGGTATCGTATAGGTCGGGCTGGTAGCACTCGCTATCGCAACACCATTCCTATACCACCGATAATTTACCTCAACGATACCGTTCGCATCCTCTACCATTGCAGTCAACAACCATTGGTCATCGGGATTTACACGCAAGCTACCACTCGGTTTCGCATCAATCAATAGTGTGAAGGTCGTCCGTGTGCTGCCGCCTATACCGTCATCGACAGACACGGTCACCATCAAACCTGTCCCGTTCTTGCTTGCATCTCCGATTAGCGGCACACCGACCAAAGTTCCCGTCGTAGTGATTACGATGCTTTGCGGCAACCCGACTGCGCTATACCTTAATACATCATCGTCGGCATCGGCAAAAAACTCGCTGGTCTTCAGCTCGAATGCTTCTCCTACCGTTGCCACAACTCGCGATGGCACATCGTCGGACAACACCTGCGGTGGTGTATTGACCCGTACCATAACCTCTGTATCGGTACTGACATTCTTACTATCGGTTGCGGTGAATGTAATCGTCGCTTCTCCACTTTGCTCGGCGGTTAGCATGAAGGTTATCATCGTATCGGTCGTTATCGTGTCGGTTTGTGTCGGTAGCACCGATACCCTAGATCGGCTTGACGACATCGCTTCCAGAACAACACGATCGCCGACATCAAAATTAGTGTCCGACACCAGCACCACGACCTGTGTGGTGTTGCCCAGTCCTGTCGTTTGCTCGGGTGCGGCAATAACCTCAAGCATCGGGGCTTCGTTCCCTTCGACTTCCACCTCAAACCGTTCCGAAACCTTGGAGTTTGACACACCTCTATCATCGTTCACCGTCGCAGTGATTGTCGCAATACCGGCACCGATAGCGGTAATCTTAATCGTGCGGGTCGTACCCGCACCTGCCACATCAACCCTTGCAACTTCGGGTATATCGGACTGAACACCGAATACTAGATTGCCGGAAATATCGTCGGCATCGGCATCATTTATTGTTACATTCAATGTGGTTTCTGTTCCTTCAAACAGCCTGATCCGTTGCAAAGGTAGACCGCTAATCGTCGGCGACGCATTGACACGCCCTGAATAACTATAGCCTTGCGAATACACCACTTCGCTATAGCCCTGACCATCGGTATAAGTTCCTTCTACACGAAATAGACTATCACCCACTACTAAGGGAAGTGTGCTGCCATCTTCCAGCAAAATACTAGAATCCGATATGATGTATTGTGTTCCGCCGGCGTCGTTAATATTCATCCAATTACTCTCCGATGGACAACGCCCTTCATTCCCTTCACAGACTTGCCATTGATATCCTACAGCCCCACTAACTCCATTGTCGGGATCGTCGGATAATACCATCACCGCTAATGTCGTCTCTCTGCTTCCTATTTCTATGAGGTTTCCTAAAGTTGCAGAACCATTGTTCTGCTTGTTGACCACCACCGATACCGTCCCGGTCGTGGCGAGCTCTCCGTCGCTTACTCTCACCTCTAAATTAACTGTTGTTCGGGTGGATGCGGCATCTTTTATATAGTCCGGTGGAATGCCGAGTATTGCCGGGTTACTATGCTCATTGCTCAATATTCCGGAATCCTCGCTCCAGCGATACATTAAGTTGTCATAGTTCGGATCACTCGCACTCACGCTAATATTTTGCGTATCGCCTTCACCGATCATCTTCGTTGCAGTAGTGCTTATGATAACCGGCCGTTCATTCGCAACTCTAAGCGAGTTGGATTGAATAACTACCGATTGCCCTATACTGTCTATAACCGTCAGTTCTAAGCGATAGCTTGTGCCGGTCGCACGCCCTTCTCTATTATCCGCTATCATGTAGTTCCGATTGGTGGCATTAGCTATCACAACGCCATTTCTATACCACCGATAATCCACCTCGGCTATACCGTTCGCATCCTCTATCGTTGAAGTCGAACCCAATAACCATTTATTGCTGCTATCCGGTTCTATGCGCACACTACCGGTCGGCTTCGCATCGACACGCACCGACACGGTTTCACTATCGGCCGCCCCTTTGCTATCGATTACAGTAAACCTAACCATTGCAGTACCCCCTCTGACACCTTTCAGCGTAATGCGCTCCGTCTTATTACTACTTATTCCGGCAATTTGCCTCGGCTCTACTAACACTTCCGATACCACGGATGATGTTAATAACACCCTATCGCCGGCATCAAAATTATCATCCATCACTTCGACCGAGATCACTATCCTGTCATCCACCGATATCAATTCGGACAGTGATGTGATTGTAATTTTAGGGGCATCGTTCGTTTCTGTGGTCACCACAAATGTCGTACTACTTACAGAATCGGCTGAACCTTCACCGTCGTCCACCGACACCGTAATCTCCGACCTACCGATATCCGAACCGGTGAAAACACGAAGTGTACGAACTAAACCGCCGCCTTCGGCTATGCTCGCAGTTGCAATGTTGTCGTTGCTAGACTTAACACCGGTCTTGAATTGGGTCGGATCGTCGCCAATACCGACACTTAATACGACATTCAAATCTTTCACGGTCTCCGTCAATAATCTGATATCCGATATCGGTTCTATAGGTGCTGTGCGTACGATTTGAAGTTGCCCGGTCAGCGGTGTGCCGCAATCCGGATCTTCGGCAGTGCCACATGCCGGTTGACTTTGATCAAGTCCTACCGCATATTCAAGCGTCGGGTATTGATCGGTTGCGCTAAAATCCCAATCGGCAGTACTCCAATCGTAATAAATCTCTGTCACACTATTGCCCGGTTGCGTAGGTATTTGCATCTCTACACTGGTCCTAGAAATGCCACCGGCACTTACTACGGTGGGGTTATTGGTTTTATTCCAATAACTTTTTTCAACATGACCGTCCCTATTCTCTCCGATTAGTCCGCCGCTATTGGCATCTCCTCTTACACGACCTGTCGCATAGCTTTTAGTAACTCTGCCGACACCCGAGTTGTTAGCTAGACCTAGATTAACCCCGACTAATCCACCGACCCCGTCTTTGCCTCTCACATTACCTTGAGCATAGCTGTTTATAATGGCTCCTCTTGCACTCCATCCGACCAAGCCTCCGATATAGCGATTCGCACCGTCCACATTACCTCTAGCATAACTATTCGTAATCGTACCCTGAAGATTATTACCGACAAAGCCTCCGACTCCGTTATCGCCTTTTACAAATCCGAGAGCATAACTATTCGTAATAGCTCCTGAATTCCAACCGGCTAAACCCCCCACATCCGCCCTGCCTATAATGCGCTCTCCGGTATAACTATTTGTAATAATCCCGCTATTTTCCCCGGCTAAGCCACCGACTCTACCGCCCCCGTCCACTTTGACTTCCGCTCTGCTACGCATAATAATCCCGGTATTGTTGTTCCTGCCAACCAGACCACCGACTTCTTCCTCACCGTTCACATTCCCTTTTGCATAGCTATCGCTGATTGTGCCACCGTCGTTATCACCCACCAAACCACCGACATTCCGACGAAGTCCCACTACCGTACTGCTTGAATAACTATCGGAAATCGTCCCACCACGATGCCAACCGACTAATCCTCCCACATCGTACGTGCCACTCCCTCTCACTTGTCCTGTTACATAACTACCGATGATAGAACCGCCCTGTTTGTACCCGACTAAGCCACCTACACCTTGATTACCCGAAATATTCACATCTAATAAGCCGACATTTGCTATCTCGGCATTACTCGCCGTGATACCGAATAAACCAACACCTCTCGCAGCACTACTCCTATCTATTCTTAAGTTAGCAATCGTATGACCCTTTGCATTGAATGTGGCATCAAAAGGTGCTTTTGAAGTACCGATCGGTAGCCAACCCGAACCCGTCGTCCAAGCCGTGCCGATAATTCCACTACGATAACTTGTGCTTCGTTCAAAATCTAAACTCCGTTTTAGTTCATAGCCCTTACAACCCGCATCGGGACAACCTGTGGTAATCTTATCCGCCGTCTCGTTTTGTCTATAACCGCTACCGTCCAACTGATAGCGAATGGCATCCAAACCTTCCAAATCATTTATTTCTATCAAGCCGTTGTTGTCTATATCAACATCTGTTATAAAAATAAATACTTCGGATATAAGTACTTGTACATAGCCTTGCCCGTCGGTATAAGCATACTGTACGCGATACTCGGCGTAGGCCGTATCTTCGGGAACACGATACATATTGCCGGTAACACCTTCTATGTCTATCCAATCGGCGTTTATATCCGCTCGCCGTTGCCACAAATAACTATTTATCGTGCCGGAACCGTCCGGGTCTGTTGACAAGTCTACTTCGGGGGCAGTTAATGTTCTATCCGATCGTGTAATAATAGGATCCGACTGTACTGCGGTACCATTATCCGCCTTAGCGATTGTCAATCTTAGGTCTTTAGTCTCAGTCTTCGTGCCATCGTTGATTTCCAATCTAATCGTAATCTCACGATCATCTTCGGTTTTGCTCAGGGAAAGCTCGGGTATCGGTACATCCAAAACCGCTTGACTAATTCCTTCCACCGGTAGTAGACGAAGCATTCCCGATACTTGTGTCCATTTATAACGCAATGTACTTTCATCTACATCCCGGGCGGTTGTTCTCTTTAGTATGATGCGCTCACCCTCGTTAAAAGTTCTATCGTTAAAGGCAAGCGTATATCGGATCAGTACATCATGGGATGTTAGCACTTCAACGGTAGCCGTAGTAACACCGACAGTGTTCAATGAAATCTCGGAACTCGTAGTACCACTCGGCATCCGTTCTCTGAAACCCCCACTACTTTCAATAATAATATCGGTATCAAAGTTCGCAGCAGCCGGGGTCAGACGGATTTGCCTTATGTCGGTCTCGTCTATAACGCGATAACTTAATACTTCGGGCTTAAAGAACGGCGACAATATCAAGCTACTCGGCAAACCCAATCGGAGCAACCCGAGACGTTGGTTCGGCTGCAATGTGCCGTCGCTATATTTGAGAGCAGGGTATTGTTCGGATGTGCCGAAATCCCATACATCGTCATCCCAGCTACTATATATCCCGGTCGATGTCGTGGGCAATTGCAACTCCGAAGTCGTCTTGCCTCTGCCACCGACACTACTCGCTCTACCGCTGGTCTGCCTATCCCAATAGCTATGTGTAATAACACCTGAACCAGCTGCGTTAAAACCGCCAGCATCGCGTTCCGCTACCACATTGCCGGTAGCATAGCTATTGGTAATAACACTCAGATGGAATCCGACAAAACCGCCAGCACCGCTTTCCGCTACCACATTGCCGGTGGCATAGCTATTGGTAATACTACCATCAGTATCATGAAATCCGACAAAACCGCCACCGTCGTTGCCCGCTGTCACATTGCCGGTAGCATGGCTATTGGTAATAACAGCTGAACTAAATCCAACAAAACCGCCAACGGTTTCGCCTCCCCGCACATGACTGGCCGCATAACTATTGGTAATACTGCCTCCTTCAGCCACTCCGATAAAACCGCCAACGGTTTGTACCGCTGCCACACTGCCGGTAGCATAGCTATCGGTAATAACAGCTGAACTAAATCCAATAAAACCGCCAACGGTTCCTCTCCCTCCCACATGACTGGCCGCATAACTATTTATAATGCGTGTTCCCTCACTTTGCCCGATAAAACCACCGGTTACTATGTCCCCTTCCACATTGCCGATAGCATGGCTATTTCTAATACTACCAACTAAACTAATTCCGATAAAACCACCAACACCTCTGCTTTCCTCACCTCCTTGCACACGGCCGGTCGCATAGCCATTGATAATATTTACATCATCAGTACTCCCGATAAAGCCGCCTACTCTTGAGCCTCCTTGCCCTCCCTGCACATTCCCGATAGCATAACTATTCATAATGCGTGTTCCCCCACTTTGCCCGATAAAACCGCCAATGTTTTCGCTTCTTTGGCGTACTTGTACCATACCGATTGCATAACTATTTGTAATACTACCACCGAGAGCGTGTCCGATAAAACCGCCCACTCTCCTTATTCCTGTAACACTTCCGGTTGCGTAGCTGTCGTCAAAATCAATGGCTCCAATAGCCCCACCCAAAAAACCGCCCACTCTCCTTATTCCTGTAACACTTCCGGTTGCATGGCTTTTATCAATCCTTCCACCTTTTTCATTGATAAGACCTACTAGGCCACCTACCCCTATCGCTATGCCTGTTGCGACCACCTCACCATGAGCAGAACTATTCTCAATGTGTATAATATCGGCATTACCAACTAATCCACCTACCCAGTATTCCCCTTCCACCGTCCCGGTGGCATGACTGTTAACAATTCTCCACGCTCTATCTGAAAAACTATCTAATGCTGTCCCAACCCTACCTATTAGTCCACCTACGCTAATAGCTCCGGTAACATTCCCGACTGCACGACTATTAATGATTTGACCGGTTCTGAAAAAAGTTTCGGCAGTCGTTCCGACTAACCCACCTACCTCCGCAACTCCCGATACGGTGTTGAATGCTTGACTATTTTTAATTGTGGAATAAGTGCTACCTACTAAACCACCCACTTTATCGCCTGTTCCTATCACAACGCCGGTTGCAGAACTGTTCTCAAGAACGGGAGATGCAAGAGATGTAAAACTATTATAACCAACCAGTGCACCTATCCGAGAAACACCTCTTATACTGCCGCTAACATAGCTATTTCTAATTTTTCCGGGCTCGTTACGAGCAACCAAAGCCCCTACTCTTGATTTCCCCTGAATATTCACATCCAGTAGCCGAATATCCTTAATTTCCCCCCCGACACCATTAACAGCAAATAGACCGACATTATCGCTATTAGGCCTATTGATCGTCAAATTTCGGATAGCATAACCATTACCTTCAAACGTACTATCCTGGACTATATTCCCACTCCCGAAAGGTGCTACAACACTCCCGATCGGTAGCCAACCCGAACCTACCACCCAATCCGTGCGAATTACTCCACTGCGATAACTGTTAGCATCTAGAAAATCTAAACCTCTCATCAGCTCATAACCCCTACAACGATTACCGGGACAACCTGCGGTGATCTTCTCTGCCGACTCGTTAGCTTTATAACCGGTGCCGTCCAGTTGATAACGGATGACATTCAGCCCCTCCAAATCGCAAATATCTATTAACCCATCGTTATCCTTGTCTATATCGGTCAAAGAACAAGGAGATAAAGGCAATGTCTGTGCCGCGGCAAACTGCCATGGCATAGCACAAAGAAAAAATGCCAATAGAATAAATATTTTGTGTGCCAATTTTTTAATGGCTGCCGTGCTTGTTTATGGTGGCGGACGATTTGAGACAGCCGTGTGCATGCGGTATAACACAACTATCGCAAGCAATAAGAGTAGCAACAACGGATAACCCACAAAACCACCACTGCTACTGCTACTACGATTCTCCGCTTCTCTCATCTCACTCTCCGACAAAAGGTTCTCGTCGCTGACCGTGAACTCATAATACCCTCTACCCCCCTCGGCATGGGCAACCGATGCTAAATAATCACCCGCTCTAGGGGCAATCCATTCAATGCTCGATACATCGCTGCCACGATAACGCTCACTTCGCTCTATTAAACTCGTCCCGTCAGGCTCGTATAAGCTCAAATCCGTCGCCATTCGGGTATTATCGTAGCCCATTAAATTACTCGTCTGTAGATAATAGCTTTCACCCTCGCGCATCGTATTAAACACATACCAATTCACCTGGCCGGCACGCTCGATTGAACTTTTATCCAAATACGGTATGCTCGTAATCGTCGTCGGTTGAACCGACAACGGCGGTGGCATCAGCTTCTCTTCGGTATTCACCACATCTACTTGGTCATAAACAACCCGCTCAAATATCGGGGCCTGTTGCGGCACCGTCGGCACATTGAAAATTGCAGAGTCGCCCGGTGACAGCACCGGATGATATAACAAACTCGTATCGTCCAACAATGCATGACCGTCAAGGTTGCTTACGGTCACCTTAATCTCGCATATCCCGTCTTGAGAATAATCCGCCAACATCGCCGAATACAAACCGTCGGCGGCAGTCTCATCCGGCGCATTGCCGTCGTCGGTCAATACAACAGACATCGTAGAATCATCCGGCATCGTAATATCCGCCTTCACATCGGCACGGGTTATCGGCAACCCACCGGCGACATTGACCAAAATCGGGATAGGCTCGGGATAGGTGACCACCTCGCTCGGAACCTCCTGAACGATAATTTCCGCACCGGCATTGATGCCGACAACGATATCGCTACGCACCGCCGCCTCATACGCAAAGTTTCCGGTACCGGTAATCCGCACTTCCCATATACCCGGTGTCGGGGAACCGATATAATAGATTGCTTGTGTATCGCTTTCTAAATAACGCACCCCGTCGGTTGCTAAGTTGTCGGCATATGCTTGATCTATAATCACACCGGTCGGGTCTTGTAGCGTAAAGCTGTCAAAGTAAGCATCATCATCCCACCTCAAAATAAAACTTGCCGACTCGGTCATCTCCGATATGACCGTATCGGTCGTCACCACATCCTCAAAGAAGCGATTATGCAACGATACCGATTTTGCCAACTGGGCATTGCGGATTAACGACTCATTCCTGAATACACTAGGCAAAAAGCTAGGCAGTCTTTGTGAGTCTACTTCCATCTTGAATCGGTTCCTCGTCTTTAGCGTGGCATCCTGCAAAACCACCCGACCCTCGGTATCCAGTTCCACCGTGTAGACCGATATGCCGTTGTCCTTAAAATACCCGTAGTCCGACTGTTCGGTCTCGCCGTCGGAAATGATGACCAGTGCGCGATGACCGTCGCTCGCTACATTCGCAAAAAGTGTCTGTGCCTCCGCCAAAGCCGCTTCATAGTCGGTGCCACCGTCGGCAACCAATGAATCAATCACCGACTGGATCATCCTCAGGTTTTCTATAGCATCCAATCGGCTCGGCATCACTTCGGTTCTGGCAATGTCGTCAAAACCGATAATTCCCAGTTCTATCGGAGGAGCCTCTGCATAGAGTACCTCTACTACATCTTTGGTAGCTTGTTTTGCCACTGCCAATCGTTGATTATCCCCCATACTCGCAGAATGATCCATCATCATAACAACGGTGCCGGTACTTGAAACCCAATCGATTGTCGGCGGCGTGCAGGTATAAGAGTCGAATAGCCGATCAAAATCCGGCAAACCGACACCTGCTTGGAATAAATGGTCTTGTCTCGGGAAACGTGCGTTCAGTTGGTCTGCCCTAATACGATCAAGGTAGGCCGGTTGTATAAGGACTTCCCATGCCGATTTCCCGTAACAATCTGATTGCACAGTGATGATATTTCCTTCCTTCGGATAATCTCCGGGATGACTAAACCTACGAAAATCTTTGTTTATTACCCCCATTAGAGTAGGCAGTTCATTATGCAATGTCACAGTTATTTGGCATGAAGCCGCCAAGGCAAAAGTATATTCATCGTATAGAGACCATAGACTATGGCCTAGTTCGTGGGCCATAACCAGACCACCAACATTCGGGATATGATGAATAAGTCGTTCAATAGACGGTTTCCCATAAGTAAACCCTCCTAGAGCGGCATTTGATATTCCTGGAGAATTACGGTAAGTGACATCGGCAGGACGTCCATCCGTATAAATAGAAACTCTGCGTATCCTTGAATTAGCCACAGAGGATTGACACCAAGAATTCGCAAATTGTCTAATCTCTTCGTTTACAGCATCTCTGTTCTCGCCTTCCCACTCCGAAGGATCAGCTGGACGCATTGAATACGAAATATCACATTCTACAATTTTACCCTGATTGTTGTTCACAACCTCGCATTGCGAGTAAACCGGGCTAGCCCATAAACTCAAAAAGATCAAAACAAGCAGGGAAAGTTGCTTATCGTGGGAGTGAAACTGTACACCTGCTCCCCCCAACAACATTTTTTTGATGTAAGACTTATAATAACATCCGTTGTAGTGTTCTAACATTTTATAACTCTATATGACTTCATAATAATATTATAAGCAAAAACAGTGTCGCAACTGCAAGTTTTATGTAACTCACCGAAATAAGTATCATTTATTGGAGAGGGCCTTCTAAAAATACTTTGGTGCGAATTCCTAAGCAGCGGACGACCGGTACCGTCCGGTTGATAGCGAATGGCATTCAATCGCTCCAAGTCGCAAATATCGATCAGTTATCGTTATCCTTGTCTATATCGGTCAACGAACAAAGGGATAACGGCGATGTCTGCGTCGTGGCAAACTGCCACGGCATAGCAAACAACACAAATATCTATAGGATAAGTATTTTGTATGTCAATTTTTGACAACCCTCGCTTCAATCTTTTTCTATATCAATGATGCGCCCCGATGTTTTGCATCTAAAACGGGAAACCCGTCTAACATTCAAATACGGCATCAAATATCTGATAATGAAAAAACGGCGTGTCAACGGCAACAAACACAAAAGACCGACAGCATCGGTGAAAAATCCGGGTGCGATCAATAACAATCCGCCTACCAAACATAAGAAACTCTCTGCCAACGCTATCTCCGGCGGCTCGCCTCGGGCTACGGTTTCTCTAAATCTTCTCATCGTTGCAAATCCTTGATTTTGCAACACTAAAATACCGATGAGCGCAGTGATGAATATCAGGGCGATCACCGTTAATGCGCCGATTTCGGCACCGATGACGATGAACAAATAAATCTCAAGCAGAGGGAGGACAATAAAAATAATTCCGAGTGATAAACGCATGACGTTACAATATAATAAATCGTGAAAATTAGCTAGGAATATAAATGGACAACTTAATTTCTTTGGTGCAAAGCAGTATAGATAAATACGAACAAGCAGAGCGTATTGCCGACACACTGATAGAGGAGAAACTTTGTGCGTGTATTCATATTGTAGGACCTATGACTTCTATTTATCGCTGGGACGGGCGCGTCGTCAACGACCAAGAATATCTGCTCAGTGCTAAAACGGCGCGGGCTAAAGTCTCGGCATGCAAAACTCGTTTGATGCAACTGCATACTTATGATTTACCGGAAATCATCGTTCTGCACATAGATGACGCAAGCGAGGATTATGCAAAGTGGGTTTGCAATCAATGATGTCTTGCATTAGAAATCTGTTGGTGCTTTGCTTGCTTGTATCGGCAGATGCCGTGTTTGCGCAGAACTCTGTCATCGTCCAACAACAGGATGAATTCCTGCCACCCGACGAAGCGTTTGCGTTGCGTGTCGAGCGTATCTCTTCCGAGCGTTATGTCGCACAGTGGCGGATTGCGCCCGAATACTATATTTACCGAGATAAAACAACCATTGTCGAGCAGGATGGCAATCGTCCGAGCCAATACCAAATGCCGGCAGGCGAGATACTGGAGGATCCCTTCTTCGGTAAAACCGAAGTCTATCGCGATGTGCTTTCGGTGCCGTTTATAGCTCAAGGCGAGGCGGTGACACTCTCTTATCAAGGTTGTGCCGATGCCGGGTTGTGCTACCCCGTGCAAACCAAACAATTCCTACTCGCCGATGCCACACCGGTCGGCGGCGCAACGATGAGTGACGGTGGCGGCGGTAGCGCACAAAAATCCGAACAGCAGTCGCTTGCCGACTACTTGCGTGATACTAAGCTATGGCTTGCGGCAATTGCTTTCTTCGGCATGGGGTTGCTATTGGCATTTACACCCTGCGTGTTGCCTATGGTGCCGATTCTTTCTATGGTTATCACTATGGCAAAACAAAGCGCATCACCACACAAAGCATTCACCTTGTCTCTCGTCTATGTGTTGTCTATGGCAATCACATTTAGTATCGCCGGTATTGCGGTTGCACTATACGGGCAAAATATACAGGCGTGGTTCCAAAGACCCATGGTACTGGTGCCGTTCGCCGCAGTCTTCGTATTGCTCGCATTGGCGATGTTCGGTACTTATGAACTCAGGCTACCGGTATCGCTGCAAACCCGCTTAAGTCAAGTCGGTCAAAACCGGCAAGGTAGCCTATACGGTGCTGCAACAATGGGGCTTTTATCTTCTCTGGTCGTTAGCCCGTGTGTGACCCCGCCGCTAATCGGCGCATTGTTATTCGTCGCCCAAAGCGGTGACATCGCAACCGGCGGTGTCGCCTTGCTCTTTCTAGGCCTAGGAATGGGGGCACCGCTTTTATTGGTAGGCACTTCGCTGTCGAAGTTAATGCCCAAACCCGGACCCGCATTGGACATATTCAAAAACATATTCGGCTTTATTATGCTGGGTTTTGCGATATGGCTTCTAGACCGCATCGCCACCGGTTATGCGACGATGCTGTTGGCAGGCATACTACTACTTTCCTTCGCCGTCTATCTGATGAACTTAAAACTTGCCACCCCACCGGCACGGTTGTCTGTGATAATGATTACGCTTGTCGCGACTCTTTACGGAACGCTATGGTCGGTGAATGCAATTGTCGGGAGAAGCAGTCTATGGCTGCAACCTTGGATGATACAGGCGGACAACCTACACGCATCCGAAACACCCCATCGCTTTGTGCGCTACACCGCACTAGCAGAGGTGCGCGAGGCGATTACTCAAGCGGAAGCAGTAGAAAAACCCGCAATACTCATCTTTTATGCCGACTGGTGTATCAGTTGCAAAGAACTTGAAAATTTCACTTTCGCAAACTCTTCGGTGCAACAAGCAATGAACGACTTTTCGGTCTTTGAAGCCGATGTGACCATACCCGATGCGAATAGCGAAGAGATGCTCAAGCAATTCGGCTTGTTCGGACCGCCGGCCATTTTGTTTTTCGACACCAGAGGCGAAGAAATTCCGCAAATGCGCATCGTCGGTTTTATCGGTGCCGATTCCTTCGTAGAACATCTAGGAGACGCGCGCAAACTAAGCCACCGCATTACAGATAAAACAAATACCTAAAAACGATGACCATCCGCAGCCGTCTCATACTGATCACTGCACTACTATCCGCTGCAATCGGTGCTTTTACCGCCTTTTATATAAACTACTACCTTTTGCCCGAAGCTACGACGGCAACAGACCATCCGTTGATCGGCACCGCGCGTCCCGATTTCAGTCTTTACGATCTAGATGAAAACTATACCTCGGTTTCAACTTGGGACGGAAAAATTGTGCTACTAAATTTTTGGGCAGCGTGGTGTCCACCGTGTCGCCGAGAAATTCCGGTATTTAACGAAGTCCGTGAATTTTTCCACGACGACGGCTTTGAGGTCGTCGGCATTGCGATTGACGAAAAAGAAAAAGTCTTGGAGTTTCTGGAATCTATGCCTCAAGTGCGGTATCCCCAACTGATCGGCTACGACGACGCTTTGACGATTGCATCGGTGCTCGGCAACCAATCGGGCGGACTCCCGTACAGCGTGATACTCGATCGGCAAGGCACGATCCGCTATATCAAAGCCGGTGAACTCGACAAGCAAACACTCATCTCGCAGATTGAACCGTTGCTCGCCTTGATTGCCGGCAAAGACTAGCATTGAGTTAATACATTCCCCTCCTTCGGAGGGGTGGCCCATGCATGTTGCAATGCATGCGTTTAGCAGTCATGTTGAGGTTCTGAACAAAGTCACGCCGATTGAGCCGTTAGGTCAATCGGCAACTCTGATGTCCGCCCGTAACAACGCGTTTGCCGGCACGATTTATACATTTATTAATCCAGTTTATGGAAACCAAAACCACATGGCGCAAGCGATTACAGCTGTGCAGAACGACACTTTAGGGCGGACATACAAGTCCGCCCCTACGGTTCGTGGATACTTTTTCAACAAGCCCGAATGATTTGCGTCCTAGCGGAGGGCACCCTCTAGAAATACTTTTACATTCACCCGAATGGTCGTCAAAGAGATACCCTCCGTCTCAACCTTCTCGGGATATCCTTGTCCGTCGGTATAGCTTAATCCGGCACGAAATATCCTACTGCCGTCTTTCGAAGTAAAGGTTTCGCCACCCTCCAACTCAATTTCAGGTCCCGATATGATGTACTGCGGCGCAGTCGCCCCGGCAATATTCTTCCAATCATCGTCCGTAGCACAACGCCCCTCATCCTCCGTACACACTTGCCACTGATACATCGCATTTTCATCGGGACCACCGTCGGGGTCGGTGGATATTATCGTCGCCGTTAGGGTCACCGCACTGCTTCCTATCTCTACCGAGTCTTCTATGGTCGCCCGACCGTTATTTATCTTTCTCACCGACAACATCACCATCCTTGCCGTAGAGAAAGTGCTGTCGCTTACTTCCACCCTCAGAACGAGCGTCGTGCTCGTCAATGCAGCGGCTACAAAGTCCGGAGGAATACGCAATAGTGCCGTGTCTCTATCGGTATTATCCAATGCCTCGGTGTCTCCGCTCCAGCGATATGTCAAGTAATCGTTGTTCATATTGATTACCTGCACGCTAATGCTTTGCGTCGAACCTTCGTCTATCGTCGTCATCGGTACGGTAATACCGGCAATAATCGGCGGCGTGTCCTCTTCGTCTACTCTGACATTCAGCAAGACCGGTTCGGATCGTGCATTATCACGACCGCTATCGTCCGTTGCCACCAATCTCAGTTGTGTCACCGATGTCGCAACCGCAGCCGAGATTCTAATTCTTAGGTCAAACATGTTTACGGTATCATCGCTCGGAGGCACCTGTACGCTTGTAGTTATTAAATCCTCTCCGTCTATATCTAAGGCACTCCATTCCACGGTGAGTCTATTGCCTATATCTTCATCGTCGTCGGACACCACCATGCGAATTCTGCTTTCTCCCCTTTTGAACAGCGTGATTTCGGTGTCGGAGCGCGGAGATATAATTTGCGGTTGTGCGTTCCTTGCGTAGCGTAATATGGTTTCGCATACAGGCTGCTGAGAGGTGCCACAGGCCGGGGTGTCGCTACCACTACCCGGCGCATATCTGACCACCGGGTATTGCTCGGATGTACCGAAATCCCAGTTTTCCTCGCGCCATAAATAATAAGGTTGGGTGTTGGAGGTTGCGATATCCGTGTTCGGACTCATCGGGCTTCGCAATTCCTCTGTGGTGAAACCACGGAAATTGCTAACAATACTGGAATCACCCCTAGTTTGATACGGTAATAGATTTGCCCCCTTCTCCGTATCCCAATAACTATTTTCTATGGTTCCCGATGGATTATGTCTTATTATCGGGTGGTTAACATTCGTAGATATGATGTAAAGGGTGTTGGATGTATCTCCTCCGTTTGCTCTTTTTATTATTCCTTGATAATCACGCATCCCTAGAGTTAATTGAAAGGAGCTATCGGACAGTTTGCCGTTGCTATCTATTTCGTTTCTGATCAATGCGGCACCACCCCTACCTCGAATTTGTAAGTTGACATCAACATTAGATATTTCACCGTTGTTAACATAAATCAAAAGACTCTTTCGTATCGGATTAAATCTCTCGGTTATTTCCCCTCCAATATAGCAGTTTATAATCTCTCCTCTGTTATCGTAAACGAAATAAGACTCTGCAAAATTGAGGCGTCTCCCTACCCGCATATTCAAAAAATTCAGGTTGCGGATTTGCCCATTTAAGTCGGCTATAAATCCTAATCGGTTATCGGTATTATCCGATCTATTTTGAAATAAGTTTGATATGCTGTGACCGTTGCCTTCCAGAATGCTTAAGAAGTCTCCCATATTAGACCAGCCTCCGCCTGTCGTCCAATCCTCGTTGACCATGCCATTTCTGTAGCTATCGCCGTCCTGAAAATCCAAATCGCGCACGAGTTCGTAACCATTACAGCCATCGGCACGACAACCTGTGGTGTCCGGCTGAGTTGCAGGGCTATTGTTAGTGCTATAACCGGTGCCGGTGATTTGATAACGCATGTTAAATAGATCTTCCAAATAACACATCTCTATCAAGCCGTCGTTGTCGTTGTCTATGTCGGCATCAGCACAGACCGCTTCGGCATTGGGTGAGAATTCACTCCACGAATCACCTATGAACATCGGCTCTGTTTGAGCCAATGCCGACTGTACAAAAATTGATCCCAAACACAGCAGAATTAACCATTTGCCGAGTCCCACATGAGTTGTGTCTTTATGTGCCATTTGTATGAGATGTTCCGGAATCATTTTTCTATCAACCGTATTATACATAGTCATAACGGGGTGGTGATGGCAGGGGGCTGTTGAAAAAATACCGTTTTGCACGATTGTAACCGCTTGCGCCATTTGGTTTTGGTTTCCATAAATTGGATGAATGAATGTATAAATCATGCCGGCCAACGCGTTACGGGCGGACATGCCAGTCCGCCCCTACGGGTGGTTTGCGAATATTCACGGCGCACAGCGGTTAGATTTGTGCGATGTCCACACTTTTTCAACAGTCCCGGCGGTTGTGAACACTCTATTGAGAGGTTTTACAACACCGAGTGGTCGGGGTTGTACGGGGTGATTACAATGCCATCATCAAATCCATCACTTGCTTGTGTTGCCATACATCGTGCACCCTAAAAATTTTGACACCGGCTTGTAATCCGAGCACCGTCGTCGCACAACTTGCCGGCACGCGCTGTTGTGGCTCGGCTACACGGCACACTTCCCCCATAAAACGTTTGCGGCTGGTGCCTAGCAACACGGCGTAGCCTAGTGCGGTTATTTTGTTCAGATGCTTTAGAAGCTCAAGGTTATGTTCGGTGTTTTTCCCGAAACCGATGCCCGGATCTAGAATGATCGCATCCTCGCTCAACCCGTAATTCTTTGCCACTTCGGCACGGGCAACCAAAAAGTCGCATACCTCACCGACCACACCGTCGTACTGCGGTTGTTCGTTCATAGTTCCCGGTTCGCCCTGCATGTGCATCAGGCAAATCGGTACTTGTCGGTCTGCCGATAGTTCCAGCATTGCCGGATCGTCTCGCCCTGCCGAAACATCGTTGAGCATTGCGACACCATAATCTAAAGCAGCTTCGGCAACCTCGGATAAAGTGGTATCTATGCTCATTATCGTATCGGGATAACATTCTGATATTGCCGCGATGATATCCACCACGCGCGCCTTCTGCTCTGCGGCACCGACCCGTTGCGCACCGGGGCGCGTCGATTCACCCCCTATGTCGATGATGTCGGCACCTTGCCCTATCATTGTCCCCACACCCTCGACAATCTGTTCAGGTTTGCCCCATTTGCCTCCGTCCGAAAAGCTGTCGGGGGTGAGGTTCAGGATTGCCATCAATCGGGGCTTGCTTAAATCTAGTTTCATTATTTCTTGCTCAATACGACTATTATATTCTTGATTGCACTTTTCCATATCCACGATTTATTCTTTCTGGTGGAATGGGCAGTTGTGCTATAGTCAAGTCACTGGAGTAATTGAGGCAATATGGTATGAATACAAACTTGAATACAGTGCACCACCAGCAACAAGTGATCAAAAACAACAATAGTTTAGTTGATTTATTGGCGGTGCTAGTTATAGGAGGAATAGGAATGGCTATATCTTCCGGCGCAGGCGATGATACGCTAGCCTACGCATTAGGTCTGATTATAATGATACTTGTCATCGTACGGCTTTCTTTTGACTGCTTGAGCGCATATCGTGATTATAAGGATCGCACCAAAAACAAAAATAAAGGTCAATAAATTAAAGGGCTGTTGAAAATGTATCCATGAACCGTAGGGGCGGACTAGCATGTCCGCCCGTAACGCGTTGTGCCAGCACGATTTATACATTCATCCATCCAGTTTATGGAAACCAAAACCAAATGGCGCAAGCGGTTGAATTTGTGCGATGCCGACACTTTTTCAATAGACCCAAATTACAACTAATTCAGAAAGCGTCGCGCCTATAAACACGAATACTATCGCCTATATCAAATGCCGTAAGGTCTTCACCGAACATCACCTCGCCTTTATACCCCGCCTTTATCTCGGATAATACATCGGCGCGATCTTTGCCGAAAATAAGCGCATGAACTAAAACCGTTTGGCGAGGATTGCTTTGCTTCAATAAGCGGTTCAATTCCGAGGGTCTGGTGTGATACAAAATAACTTTGCGTAAGCGCGGGTTACGCTCTAATAAGGCATCGCTTGCATCGGCAATCTCGTGGATCAATAAATCCGCACCTTCGGCGTGTTCGGCTATTTTTTCCGAGTAGCGGGTGTCGCCCGAAATCACCAAACGACGTCCTTTATAATCGATCCGATAACCGAAAGCGGGTTTGACGACACCGTGATCGACCAAAATCGCCTCGACGGTCAAGTCTTCCTCCGAATAAACAACGCCCTCGTCAATTTCACGAACATCGATGCGAATGCCCGCTTCGGGCAAATCGGTATACTGCTTGCGTAGCGAGATATCGAAGGAATAAGCCTTTAGGATTTGCTGCACATGCTGTTCACTGCCGACGGGACCCCACAGCCGTATCGGATCGGCGCGTTGAAAAACCCAACCGGAAAGCATTAAATCAGGCAAACCGATAATGTGGTCGTAGTGCAGATGGGTGATGAATAGCTTATTAATGGTATTGTAGTCCAATCTCAACTGATAGATTCGCTGTGCAACGCCGCGCCCGGCATCGAACAATAACTTCTGCGCGCCGGCTTCGACCAGTACCGCCGCACTGCCGCGTTCAATCTCCGGGCGCGGCGTGCCGGTGCCGAGCAAGCTAACCACCATCACATCGGCAGTCGCAACCGCAGTGCTCATAAATAAAAAAAGCGCGCAGTACCACGCTCTGATAACAGCACCAACCATTCTCAACGATAATCGCTTCATTTATTTTTCCACCTGTAGCACCGCTAAAAATGCCTCTTGCGGTACGTTGACTTTGCCGATTTGTTTCATACGCTTTTTGCCTGCTTTTTGTTTTTCCAACAACTTACGCTTGCGGGTAATATCTCCGCCGTAACATTTTGCCGTAACATTCTTGCGCAATGCTTTGGTCGTCGCTCGTGCAATAACGCGAGAACCTATGGCAGCTTGTATCGCAACATCAAACATTTGCCGAGGAATTAGGGTTGCCATTTTTTCTACTAAAGTGCGCCCTAGCGTTTGTGCATGATTTCTATGCACTATCGCCGATAACGCGTCAACCCGATTGCCGTTGATCAGCATATCCAACCGGATCAAGTCGGCAATCTTATAGCCGGCCAGATAGTAGTCAAAGGATGCATAACCTCTGGTGATAGATTTTAGACGATCAAAGAAATCGTAGACTATCTCGTTCAACGGCAATTCGTACTCTATCGCAGCTTGTAGACCGACATAATGTATCTTTTTTTGTACGCCTCGCTTTTCTATACATATTTTCATCACATCGCCGATATGGTTTTGAGAAACCAGTATCGTTGCTAAAATCATAGGCTCTTCGATCCTTTCCACTTCGTTTGCAGGGGGCAGGGTGTCGGGGTTGTGCACCTCCACCACTTCGCCGTTTTTGAGTGTGACCCTATAGGTGACGGTCGGCGCAGTGGTGACCAAAGCCTTGCCGTATTCACGCTCTAAACGTTCTTGTATAACCTCCATGTGCAACATGCCGAGAAAACCGCAACGAAAGCCGAAGCCCAAAGCCTGAGAAGTCTCCGGCTCGTAGACCAACGCAGCATCGTTCAGGTTCAATTGATCCAAAGCGGCGCGTAAATCCGGATAATCTTCGGAATTGACCGGATAAATCCCGGCAAACACCCGCGGCGGTATTTTCTTGAACCCTGCCAGTGCTTGTGTTGCCGGGCTTTGTGCGTTAGTCCAGGTATCTCCGACACGGACTTCCTCTATGCGCTTGATGCCGGCGATCACAAACCCGACATCGCCGGTATACAAACACGAGTGCATCACGCGCTCGGGGGTATAAACCCCCACCGCTTCGACTTTGTGGGTGGTTTTATTCGCCATAGACAGTATTTTACTTCCGACTTCCAGTTGACCGTCTACGACCCGCACCAACGCAATCACACCCAAATACTGATCAAACCAAGAGTCTATAATCAACGCTTTCAACGGTGCATCGACCACACCTTGCGGCGGCGGAATTTTAGCGACGATATGCTCGAGCAGTGCTTGCACCCCTTCACCGGTTTTAGCACTGACCAAACAAAGCTCGCTTATGTCCAGCCCGATCAAATCGACGATTTCTTGCTCGACGCGCGCCACCTCGGCAACCGGACGATCAATTTTGTTCAGCACCGGCAGCACGACGAGGTTTTGTTCTACTGCGGTGTAGCAAACTGCGATGCTCTGCGCTTCGACGCCTTGTGTTGCATCGACGACCAACAGCGCACCCTCGCAAGCGGATAGCGAACGCGATACCTCGTAGCTGAAGTCCACATGCCCAGGCGTGTCTATAAAATTGAGCTTGTACTGCTCACCGTCGAGTGCGGTATAATTCAACGATACCGCCTGCGCCTTGATCGTGATGCCGCGTTCTCGTTCTATATCCATTGTGTCGAGCACCTGTGATACCATCCGGCGACCGCTATATCCGCCGCATAATTCGATAAATCTGTCGGCGAGCGTTGATTTGCCGTGATCTATATGCGCGATAATTGAGAAATTTCGGGTTTTATTCATAATGACATAAATTATAGATGAGCGACGATTGTATAACACTATTTTTTGAAAATCACATGTAGAGACAGAATAATGCAAACCGAACTTTACGATTTTAATTTTCCCGAAGAGTTAATCGCATCTTATCCTTCGCCCGAACGCTCGGATAGTCGATTGCTACATGTAGATGTAAAAGGCGGTATCCACGACCGGTGTTTTAGCGATGTGCTTGATCTATGCCGCCCCGACGATTTGTTGGTTGTCAACAACAGCAAAGTAATTCCTGCTAGATTGCCGGCTGTTAAAAGGAGCGGCGGCAAAGTGGAAATTCTAATTGAACGGTTGTTGGATACACATCATGCGCTGGTGATCCTGCGCAGTTCCAAACCCACTCGAGCCGGTGCAGTATTGCTAGTCGGATCACAAAGCCGGGTTATCGTAGAGGCGCGGCGCAAAAATCTATTCGTCGTCCGGTCGCAAGATAAGCGGTTTGAACAACTACTGGCTTCGTACGGCACCGTGCCACTTCCCCCCTACATCAAGCGAGCTGCAAATATAACCGATAGAGAACGTTATCAAACGGTTTATGCGAAACAGCCCGGCTCGGTTGCTGCGCCGACCGCCGGCTTGCATTTCAATAGTGCGATGATAGATGCTATCAAAGCGCGCGGTGTCGATTATGCAGAACTCACCCTGCATATAGGTCTCGGTACTTTCAGTCCCATACATAGCGACGACATAGCGCATCATGCGATGCACAGCGAGAAACTTCATATAGGAGAAAACCTGTGTTGCGCATACGCTCGTTGCCGCCAAAAGCGAGGTCGTGTCGTTGCCGTCGGTACGACCGTGGTGAGAGGACTTGAGAGTGCGATCAAAGACGGACAACTCAAACCCTACGATACCGATACCTCACTTTTCATCAAACCAGGATTCCGGTTTCAAGCGGTTGATAGATTGATTACCAATTTCCATCAGCCTAAAACGACGCTTTTTGTATTGGTTTGCTGTTTCGCCGGATACCAAAACATCAAGCGCGCGTACTCGCATGCGGTAAAACAACGTTATCGTCTGTTCAGTTACGGCGATGCAATGTGGTTGGAGAAAAACAATGCAGTTTGAGCTACAAGCAACCGACGGTGCGGCGCGCGCCGGTGTATTAAAATTCCCGCAGATAGAAGTTGAAACACCGGTTTTCATGCCGGTCGGCACCGCTGCCACCGTCAAAGCGATGACACCCGAAATGCTACAATCGGTCGGCGCAAAAATCATTTTGGCAAATACCTTTCACTTAATGTTGCGCCCTGGCGCAGAACTCATCGATAAAGCCGGCGGCTTACATCAATTTATGGCATGGCCGAATGTCATCCTAACCGATTCGGGTGGGTTTCAAGTTTATAGCTTGGGGCGATTATCCGAGGTCTCGGAACGAGGCGTGTCATTTCGCTCGCCGGTAGACGGGGAGGCCGTTTTTTTGGATGCCGAGCGTGCGATAGAAATACAACATCAATTGGGTGCCGACATTATTATGTGCTTTGACGAATGTACACCCTACCCCGCAGACCACGAAACAGCCGCCAAATCGATGCAACTGTCGATGCGCTGGGCGCAGCGATGCAAAACCGAACACGGCACACACCCTGCCGCGCTTTTCGGTATTGTGCAAGGCGGTATATACAGCGACTTAAGGCTACAATCGGCACAGAAGTTGATGGAAATCGGTTTTGACGGCTATGCAATCGGCGGCTTGGCGGTCGGTGAAAGTGCATCCGAAAGATTACAGGTTTTAGATGCGCTACATCCGATACTCCCCGACGATAAACCGCGTTATTTGATGGGTGTCGGTAGACCCGAAGATATATTGGAAGGTGTTTTACGCGGCGTAGATATGTTTGATTGTGTCATCCCTACCCGCAATGCGCGCACTGGTTTCATCTATACGCGCAGCGGTTTATTACGCATAAGGCAGGCGTGTTATCGCAACGATTTCAGACCCATAGACCCCGACTGCGATTGCTATACTTGCAGACATTTTACACGCGCTTATCTAAGGCATTTAGATCAGAACAAAGAGATACTGGCTTCTATGCTCGGCACCATCCATAACCTGCATTATTTCCGGCAACTCATGGGCGAAATCCGCGATGCGATACAAAATAAAACTCTAAGCCGATTCGCCGAGCGGTTTTATAAGGATCAATGCGACATGGGACTGTTGAAAAAGTATGCCATAGAGTGGTAGGGGCGGACTTGCATGTCCGCTCGTAACGCGCTGGTTGGCACGATTTATACATTCATCCACCCGATTTATGGAAACCAAAACCATACGGCGCAAGCGGTTACAGTTATGTAGAACGGTATCGTTTTGGGCAGACACACAGGTCTGCCCCTACGGCTTGGTGGTTATTATGAATTCACGGCGCAAGCGGTTGCAGTTGTGCAAAAACAGTACTTTTTCAACAGTTGTGTCGTATCTGTAAAATTTATACCCAAATTTCACATTTTTGTAATATCTAATTTGTCAACTGCTATATAATCAGGAATGCTTTATGTTGATATAACATTTGTGGAGAAATGAAATGCAGAAAATAAGATACGGCATCTTAAATATTATTGCTATCGCGTGTGCCGTCGCGTTGTGGTTTCCGACAACGACAAGCTCGGAAGAGAAAAACCAAATGCATATGATTGAAGAAGGCAAAGCACTCACCCTCGATAGAAAAAAAGGTAACTGCGTCTCGTGCCATTACATTGTCGGTGCCGAATCCCCGGGCAACATCGGGCCGGCTTTAATAGCAATGAAAGCACGATACCCCAAAGCCGAATTACGACAGCGCATTTGGGATATCACCCAATCTGCGCCCGAGGCTGCGATGCCGCCGTTCGGCAAACATCAAATTTTGAGCGAAGAAGAAATAGATAAAATTACCGAATATATTTACACACTATAAACACCCCGAATCATTGCAAGCTATTGAAGGAGGATTAAAAATGGATAAAGCAAGGAGAAAACTACTGATAGGAACCGGTGCCGGTCTGCTGCTCGCAAGTTGGTCGCCGCAATCCGTGTTTGCGACGCGCGCATCCGAAGAGGCGTTCGGTTCAAAATCACTGGACGAGAGCATCAAAGAACTCATCGGAGATGCCGATGTGATTGAAGACAACGAGCATATTCATATCAAGGCACCGACCATATCCGAGAACGGTGCCGTGGTGCCGATCTCGGTGGAAGTTGATATGGATAATGTTGATGCGATTAGTCTCTTGGTCGAAAAAAACCCTTTGCCGCTGACTTCTAGTTATAAGTTTCACAAGGCTTCCGCCCCGTATATCTCGACGCGAATCAAAATGATGGAAACTTCGGATGTGATTGCGTTGGTGACCGCGGACGGTAAGCACTACAAAGCAACCGAGCTTGTCAAAGTGACAATCGGCGGTTGCGGCGGTTAAAACACGAGGCGTTAAGATGTCCGATTCTATGAAAATTCGCACCAAAATAGAAGGTGATTATATAGAGGTCAAAGCCCTGATAAAACATCCTATGGAAACCGGTATTAGAAAAGACAAACAAGGTAATGTGGTTCCGGCACATTATATCGAGGACTTGACCGCAGAGGCCAACGGCAAAGTCGTATTCTCCGCCGAGTGGGGGACGGGAATTGCCGCAAACCCTTACATTTCTTTCAGATTCAAAGGTGCCGAAGCCGGTGACGAGCTGAAACTTAGCTGGAAAGACAACACCGGGGCTTCGGACTCTTTGACCGTTCCCATCAAATAAACGGAGGCATCATGAAAAAAAGACATATTTTAATTACTCTAGCAACAGCAATCGCATTCGCCGTCGGTAGCTATGCGGTAGCCGACTATCGGGCGGATATCGAGCATTATCAGGATTATCTGAAGGCTAAATTCCCGAACATCGATCCTGCCGAATTCGCAAACGGCTACTATGCGTTGAGCGAAGAGATGCGTCAAAACTGGGAAGCGATAGAGGAGTTTCCACCGTATTCAATCTATGTGGATGCCGGCGAGGAAATGTGGAACACACCCTTTGCAAACGGCAAAGGTTATAAAGACTGTTTCCCCGACGGACCGGCGATAGGACACAAATATCCGCATTGGAATAAGGCACAAGGCATGGTGATGACTTTGCCTTTGGCAATCAACCAGTGCCGCGAGCGTCACGGCGAAAGCCCGCTGGGTTACAAGAAAGGTCCGATTGCTTCATTGTGGGCTTATATCGCATATCAAAGCCGTGGACAGGTGATAGATGTCGTCGTGCCGGAGGACGACCCTAAAGCATTGGAAGCGTATAACAAAGGCAAGGAATTTTATTTTGCACGACGCGGGCAGTTGAATTTCTCGTGTGCGCATTGCCACTTCAATAACGCCGGCATGAACTTGCGAACCGAGATTCTCAGCCCGGTGATGGGGCAAACAACCGGCTGGCCGGTATACAGATCAAAATGGAACGACATCGGCACCCTACATCGTCGTTATTCCGGGTGCAACGAACAAGTGCGTGCCAAAGCCTTTACACCTCAGGGAGAGGAGTATCGTAATTTAGAATATTTCCATATGTCGCTGAGTAACGGTCTTCAACTCAACGGACCGTCGGCTAGGAAATAGAGGCGGCGCAATGCGCTATACCAAACCCATTAGCAGATATCTGATCGGATTACTCTTGCTAATGTTCGTCGCCGTCGGCAATGCCGAGACCGACTTCGAAAAATTGATCGACGAGGCGATTGCGGCGCAGAAAAAAGCGAATGAGGTCGGTGGCGAATGGCGAGATGTTCAGAAATTCATAGATGGTGCGAAAAAAGCCTATGCCGAGAACAACAAAGAGGAAGCGATGAAGTTGGCGCAGAAAGCCAAAATGCAGAGCGAGTTAGGCTATCGGCAAGCAGTCTCTCAGCAAGGCAAAATTCAAATACCGTCGTACCTGCAACGGTAGGCGCAAAGCCTCTTAAACTCGGCAGGTTTAATGAACTTAACCCGTCGTCAATTCATCGCTTTAATGTCAAGTGCGGCAGCAGCCGGTCTGCTACCGCACGCAACTTTTGCTACCACCGAAGACTTTTACGACTTTCCTTTTTCCGGAAATCTCCGATTGTTGCATTTCACCGACTGCCACGCACAACTACTGCCGGTATATTTTCGTGAACCGAACACCAATATCGGGATAGGCGATGCTTCGGGGCGCGTGCCGCATGTGGTCGGCAAAAATTTACTCAAACTCTACCCGGGATTGACCGAGCCTTATATACACGCGTTGACCTATTTGGACTTCGTCGAAGATGCACAACGCTACGGAAAAGTGGGCGGGTTTGCGCACTTGGCAAGTTTGGTAAAACAACTGCGCGCCGAAGCCGGAGAAAATCGTACACTACTGCTCGACGGCGGCGACACATGGCAAGGCTCGGGTACCGCCTATTGGACGAGCGGCGAGGATATGGTCGGTGCGTGCAACCTGCTCGGTGTGGATGTGATGACCGGACACTGGGAGTTTACCTACGACGATAGCGAAGTCATGGAAATACTGAAAAAAGTCAACGGCGATTTCGTCGCACAAAATGTTCTTTTGACCGAAGAAGGACTGTTTGACGGCAAGCCTGCCTACGACGAAGCAAGCGGACATGTATTTCCGCCGTATGTGATGAAAAACCTAAACGGCGTGCGCGTGGCAGTCATCGGACAGGCGTATCCTTATACGCCTATTTCCAACCCCAAGCGATTTATTCCCGATTGGACTTTCGGAATACGCGAGAGCGAGTTGCAAGAGACCGTTGCCGATATCCGCAACCGAGAAAAGCCGAATGTTGTCGTCCTACTATCGCATAACGGTGCCGATATTGATTTGAAATTGGCATCGCGCGTCGAGGGCATCGATGTTATATGCGGCGGACACACACACGACGGCGTATTGAAGGCAATTGAAGTTTCTAATCGCAGCGGGCGGACTTTGGTTACCAACGGCGGTTCCAACGGCAAGTTCTTGGGAGTCATGGACTTAAGCGTCAAAAACAACAAAATTGCCGACTATCGCTATCGCCTGCTACCGGTGTTCTCCGACATGCTACCACCCGATCGAGAAATGCAAAACTATATAGCGCAGGTTCGCAAGCCTTACATAAATAAACTTGAGGAGAAAATCGCCGTCGCCGATGATTTGCTGTACCGCCGCGGCAATTTCAACGGCACCTTCGACCAGTTGATCTGCGAAGCCCTAAACGAACGCTTGGATACGCAAATCGCATTATCACCGGGTTTTCGCTGGGGTACGACGGTTTTGCCGGGACAGGCTATTACTATGGAACACATATTAGACCAAACATGCATGACATACCCGGAGACTTATGCAACCGAGATGACCGGACAACAGCTGAAACTAATCTTTGAGGATGTATGCGATAATCTGTTTAACCCCGACCCGTATCTGCAACAAGGTGGGGACATGGTTCGTGTCACCGGCATGAATTATGTTTGCGACCCGACCGCAAGTATGGGCAAAAGGATTACCGATATGCGGCTTGACGACGGCAAAGCGATCGAACCCGATAAAAGTTATAAGGTTTCGGGATGGGCGACTGTCGGTTCAAAGTCGCCGGGAGAACCGGTGTGGGATGTGGTTGCCGATTACTTGCGTGATAAAAAAGTCGCGTCGGTGAAAAAGCTGAATACACCCAAACTGGTGAATATAGACCACAACTTAGGATGGAGTAAAATATGAAAACAAACACAAAAGCTATAAAACACACTGCAAAGTGTATCGTCAAAACCGCTTTATTGCTTAGCTATATCGCCTTGTCGTTAACAACCCAAGTCGCGATCGCCGAGGACAAGCCGGTTTTCCTTGAAATTAGACAACTGACTGCCGAGTCGGCAATGAAAATCGGCAACGCCGCATTGGAGGATTGCACCCGGCGCGGGTTCAAGGTCGGTGTGAGTATCACCTCGCGCGAAGGTCAACTACTTTTTTTCATCCGCCATCCGCTGGCCGGACCCCATACTCCGATGATTAGTCACGCCAAAGCATATACCTCTTCGACGATGGGGGTTACAACATCCGCACTCACCGGAACCAACACGCAAAAGCTCAACTACTACGAGAACATTACCACCTTAGGCGGCGGTGTGCCGATTGTCGTTGCCGGTCATCAATACGGTGGCATCGGTGTATCCGGTGCAACACCCGAAGCCGACGAAGAATGTGCCGAAGTCGGCATCAAAACCATCGAGGAAGATTTAGAGTTCAGTGAATAGGCCGTCTTTTGATTACACGCCCTGCCGCAACTGCGCTTTGCAGGCAGTGCTATGGTTCAATAAAAATGTATTGATGCTGGCTTGCCTGACACTTCTCGCAGTATGCTCGGCGGCTATCGCCGACAGCGAGATCGGGTCGCCGGCGGTTGAACCGGACGGCGACGGCTCTATGAGCAATGTATACGCACAAGAAAGACCCGACTGGTTCGGCATGTCTTTCTTGGATATCGCCGAGGATGTCGAAGAGGCGGCAGCCGAAGACAAACACTACGGACTCTATTTTTATCAGGATGGGTGCCCTTATTGTGAAAAGTTAATCAACGATAACTTCGGACAATACCGCATTAACGAATATGCAAAAGCGAACTTCAACATCGCGCCGATCAACATTTTCGGTGCCGTCGAAGTAACCGACCTCGACGGTATTCCGAGACCGGAAAGTGCTTTTTCCGAACACCGAAAAATTCAATTCACACCGACGATGATTTTTTTCTCACCGCTGGGAGAAGTCTTTCGCATGAACGGCTATTATCCACCGCATAAATTCCTCGCAATGCTGGAATATATAACCGACGAATACTACCTCGAAGACATAACTTTTATAGACTTCCTGCAGACCAAAGAAGTCTCTCCGGCATCCGATGAGATGCACTACGCTTCGGAAATGTTGCGCCCTCCGCTCGATATGACCGAAAACACGCTAGGCGCAAACAAACCCGTCTTGGTTTTGTTCGAACAACCGCGCTGTTTGGCGTGCGACGAATTGCATCTTGATGTCCTGAAACGAGAAGCAAGCAACGAACTATATCGACAATTTGAAACGGTAATGATTAATGTCTACGGCAAGGAAACCCTCGTGCCGCCGAACGGCGGTGGCGAAACCAGCGAAAAAGCATGGGCGCGTGAACTGGGCATCAAATACACACCGTCTTTGGTGTTCTATCAACGGCAAAGCGAAAGCCAACCATTAGCCGAAGTGTTTCGCGTCGAAGGCTATGTGAAAACCTTTCATGTGCAATCGGCAATGGAATATATACTATCGCAGGCTTATGCAAAACCTCAAGACTTCCAAGAATTCATCAGATTACGCGCCGAGTCAATGAGACCCGAAGACGGCTATTTAGACATCATGCACTAGAGCCTCCCCCCAATTCACAAAAACCACCGTAGGGGCGGACTTGTATGTCCGCCCTAAAGTGTCGTTCTGCACAGCCGTAATCGCTTGCGCAGTATGGTTTTGGTTTCCATAAATTAACTGGTGTACGATTTTATTTGTGCGGACGCAACGCGTTACAGTTCTGCATAACGTTACGCCGATTGAGCCGGTAGGTCAATCGACGGTTCTATTTTTCAACAGCCCCATGTTTATGATGCCACCGCCAATACAACGCTTGCCAAGAATACACCTATAATCGAGGTCATCGCAACGATGCTTCCGATGAATAATGCAACACCCCATTTTGTGATGTCTGCTCTTAGTTCCGATTGGGCTGCTTTTACTTCTGCTATCTCGGATTTAACTTCAGCCTTAAACTCCGTTATCTCAGACTTAACTTCAGCCTTAAACTCCGCTATTTCAGACTTAAACTCTGTGCGCATGTTAACTATCATTTCGTATAGTTTTTCGTTGGTTATGTTCATATCTTTCTCCATATTGAAATTATAAATAAATACCTCGCTAAAGCAAGGCTTCGCTACGGATACTAATAGCACAGCGGCATATTTCCGAGATTCGGCAACCCGACGAACGGTAGCAAATATCAGACAGACGGTGACCTTGGCCCATTTTTAGTGCCACATCCATAACGAATTTTCATCCTGCCGCCTCAAATTTGACAGCCCCCCCCCCATGCTAAATTCCCTATTTTTAATTAATAAAACATAAGACTGTTAAAGTTTATAGTAATCAACAAAGGAGAAAGGAAATGATGTATTGGGCAATGCGTACTTACAGAAAATCAGAAAAGCATACTTACAAAAAAGCGGCAGAGCTGCGCAAATTCCTTGCTAACGAATTATTCTCAAAGGGTCGGCTACGTCAAGGTTGGGGATGGGAACACGATCAGGACCTTCGCAAAATTCGAGAAATGTTGCGTAAGGGCAAGACGCTCAATGACGGACAGAACAAAGCTAACGGAAATCGATTTATGCTTGATGGCGACCCTTCACAACACATGAACGTCGGTGATATCGTTCTAGTGCCGAACATGCCGTACGACGGCACCTTCACGCTTTGCCGCATCACTGGCCCCTACGAATATGAAGTCTCAGAGCATGGTGAATTCGGTCATATTCTACCTGTTGAGGTGCTGACACTAAGTGGTGTTGCAAACAATCACGAACTGGTTGATGCTGGACTTCGCCAAAGCCTGCGATGTCTTCGCCGGAAATGGTGCATATCTCCTTACTCCGACTGTCTGGAGGCGATAATCCAGAGCAATCTTTCTGCCGAATCCCTTGCACAGGGCGTCACGGCAGCGGAGCGTACCGACAGCCTTGTTTCTGAACTCATCACCGAACCAATTAACGTTATGGCGAGCGATCTCGCAGATAAGCTCCCCAAATTCCTTCAAGGTGCGGAATGGGAGACTGGCATCCTGTCCGCGTTGGAACCGTTGTTTCCGGCAACCGTTCGACACACTGGTGGCAGAAGCGAACAAGGCGCGGACTTGGAAGTCGTCATTTCCAACCCTTTTGACGATAGTAAAAATTGGATAGTGCCGATTCAGGTCAAAGACCATTGGGGCACTGAAAGAAAGGGTGTTGTCCGCCAACTCGAAGAAGCCTATGATACGCGCTCCGAGAGAGGCATTGTCATTGCCGTGGTGCTCCTCGTAACCAGAGCAGAATCTTCCCCTGAATTGGAAGCGGAGATGTCTCGGTTAAGCGATGAAAAAGGCGTACCGTTCATATTCTGTAGCGGTGATGATTTGATGCAGATTCTCGCAAGGGGTTTCTTGAAGCGCATCTAGGCAACACGCTTATCCTTGGGCTGGTTGTCCGCAGACCCTTGGAGTTGAGTTTGGGCAAAACGATATTTTTCAGCATTCCCACATGTCTGCACTAGTTAAATTCCCCTCCTATGCACTTGCAAATGGTTATGATGCCACCGCCAATACGACGCTCGCCAAGAATATACCTATAATTGAGGTCATCGCAACGATGCTTCCGATGAATAATGCAACACCCCATTTTGCGATGTCTGCTCTCAGTTCCGATTGGGCTGCTTTTATTTCAGCTATCTCGGATTTAACCTCAGCCTTAATCTCTGTGCGCATATTAACTATCATTTCGTATAGTTTTTCGTTGGTTATGTTCATATCTTTCTCCATATTGAAATTATAAATAAATAGCCTGCTAAAGCAAGGCTTCGCTATAGATACTAATAGCACAAAGGCCTATTAACGAGATTCGGCAAACCGACGAACGGTAGCAAATATTAGACAGACGGAGACATTAGCCCATTATTAGTGCCACATCCATAGCGAATTTTCATGCTGTAGCCTTCGTAAATAGACTAGGGCTTGATACGCCAAAATTATCAACCCAAAATTTGACAGCCCCCCCCCCCCCCCCGTGCTATACTTCCGACTTTTAACTAATAAAACACTAATAGTAATTCAAACCATATAAATAAGGAGAGAAAATAAAATGGCGAAAATAAACCTTGCTCATTTGCTAGATATAAACTTGGATCAGTTGAACCAATACAAATTTCATGCTGCTGTATGGAATGGTTGGAAACATCCTTTGGATGATTTCATAAAAGATGGAAAAATTGCAGGTAGAGGAGACGATTCGCTTTGGTGGGGGTGGCAAGCCTATCATGAGGAAGGAAAGAAAGATAGGTGGACACGTCAATACATTGTGTCGTTCATGCAATTTTACCCTGAAGGCATAAAAATGTGGTTATTCGGCGGTATATTTGAGGTGAAGGGGAAAAGAGAGGATGGTTATTATGATGTACATTTAACAGACAAAGGAAAAGAATGGATTGGTCGCTTAAAAGTTTCTTATCCGGAACCTAAAAGACAAAGATATCCATATTTAGAGAATGTTTATGATGATCTCGAATTTAGTGAGATGCTAAAAGTACGATATTCTGGTGCAATCTTCCCTGGCTATGAAAATGTTAGTCTGAAATTTGATGAACTTGAGTTTATCGTCAATGCCAATAAAGAGGACTGGAAAAACACTTTATCCTCTGTCAAAGGCATTTACGTTATTTTTGATAAAGAGACTGGCAAAAAATATGTAGGTTCAGCCTACGGAGAGAATGGAATTTGGGGTAGATGGTGTCAATATGTGGAGCATCTTCACGGCGGTAACAAAGAACTAAAAAAACTCCTTGAAGGCGATAGCCTGCAGGAAATATTTCAAAAAGAAGATTCTAGAGATTATGTAAGAAAAAATTTTAGATTCACGATGATTGAATGGACATCTTACAAAAACAAAACCGACGACTCATACATCATAGGACGAGAGAACTTTTGGAAAGAAGCACTTCTGAGCCGCGAGTTTGGATATAACGCAAATTGATTAAACCAACATACAATTAAAAAGGGACATTTTTAGGCAACCTTCCCAATATTGCACTTTCACACTTACTAATCCCTACACATAAAATTAAATAGTAGCGTTTTGTCTCCCGATTTCGTTATTAGCATCGGAGGGTAGTATTTACTGCCCCCTTGTCATTGCCAAATAAACCTGCGCTAACAGATGCGCATCTGTCAATGCGCCGTGCAGCTTGCGGTGGCTGTTATCAATCCCATAACGGCGGCACAACGCATCTAGTGTTCTGGGTTGTAAATGTCGTCTTTTAGCCATTTTCAGTGTGTCGGCAACAGTACATCGGGCTTCTGCGATAAACTTTTTGCGGTTCAAAAGTTGCAGTTCGCTGTCTAAAAAACTTAAATCAAACCGCGCATTGTGTATCAAAATTTGCGCACCTCGTACAAAAGATATAAGTTCATCACAAATGTCTGCGAACAACGGACTATCTTTTAGCATCTTCCATGTATAGCCATGGATTTTTGTTGCATCTCTGTCTACTTTGCGTTGGGGATTTATCGTAGTATGGAAACTACGCTCCGTGATAGTACGGCCTACGATCTCAACACAAGCAACCTCTAAAATCCGATGCCCCTCTTGCGGATCCAATCCGGTGGTCTCGGTATCTAGAGCGATTTGTCTCATTGCTAACTCCTGTCTATTATTCTCGTGTGCCTTATTGAACGCTCATTATAAAAATTGCAATCACTCTGTCAATCCTAATGACGTTCCCTCATTTTTATGCCACCCCATGTAAAGGTTTTACATTCTACAATATGGACTAAGATTTTGTACGATATTACGCCGATTGACCCACTGGCTCAATCGGCGTTTCTATTGCGCCTGCCATTCTTCCGAAGGAGGGGAATGTACCAGCACTGTACTTATGCAGACCATTACGGGCTGTTGAAAAAGTATCGCCGGCGTGCAACCGTAACCGCTTGCGCCGTGAATTTATAATAACCACCAAGCCGTAGGGGCAGACCTGTGTGTCTGCCCTTAAGTACCGTTCTGCACGACACCAACCGCTTGCGCCGTATAGTTTTGGTTTCCATAAATTGAATGGATGAATGTATAAATCGTGCCGGCCAACGCGTTACGGGCGGACATGTTAGTCCGCCCCTACGGTTCGTGGATACTTTTTCAACAGCCCCCATTAGCAACCACCCCGTCAGGCTGCGCCTGCCATTCTTCCGAAGGAGGGGAATGGACCGACACTATAATTATGCAGATACGCCACGGCTGCCTTTCCACAGGAGGGGAAACGGCTCGCTCCTATAAATGGTATATAATATGCTTTTAGTGAAACAGACGACTAAAAACCTTTCTCCTACAACCCGCCTACAACTTAATAAACAAGGCGAGCTAAGACATTTCCTGTGTATAGCGGGACTTTCTCAAAGTTTATTAAAAAGATTATTCAACACTGCCACTTCGTTCATTCAAGAAAAGAACTCGGTGGTTAAGAAAGTGCCTTTGCTGCGCGCCAAAACCGTTGCCAATCTTTTTTTTGAGAGTAGTACCCGCACCCGTTCCACTTTTGAACTTGCGGCAAAACGATTGTCTGCCGATGTGCTCAATTTGAATACGAGCGTTGCCGCGGTTCAAAAAGGCGAGTCGTTATTGGATACCTTAAAAAGTCTGGAAGCCATGAATGTGGATATCTTCGTCGTCCGACACAGCGACAGCGGTGCTGCGCAGTTTATTGCTCGGAACATAAAAAAGGGTGTTGCCGTAATCAACGCCGGCGACGGTAGCCATGCGCACCCCACGCAAGCCTTATTGGATATGTATACCATCATGCAACATAAACCGGATTTAGCGTCGCTCAATATTGCGATCATCGGGGACATAAGACATTCTCGGGTGGCGCGCTCGCAAATCTCAATACTCAAAACAATGGGGGTTAAAAATATCCGCTTGATCGGTCCCACAACTTTGTTGCCGTCGTTTGCCGAAAAACTGGAAGGGCAGGTTTTTCATACCGTAGAAGAGGGTGTCTCAGGTGCCGATGTCATTATCGTATTGCGTCTGCAAAAAGAGCGTATGCAGGGTGGTTTCCTCCCCAGCATGAACGAGTATTATCATTGTTACGGGATGACTATAGAGCGCCTCAAGCTCGCCGCACCCGACGCTATGGTGATGCACCCGGGACCTATCAACCGCGGGGTTGAAATCAGTTCTTTGGTTGCCGACGGGCATCAATCGGTCATACTAGAGCAGGTAACCTACGGCATTGCGATTAGGATGGCAGTTATGTCTCATGTGGTCAGCGGACAAATGCAGGAGGTTCTCTGATGAATCTACTGATTAAAAATGCTCGCTTGCTTAATACGGAGAAAGCACCTGCCCCCCCAACCGATATTGCTATTCGGCAAGGTGCTATAGAAGTTATAGGTGAAGTGCCTGCGAATTTTGTTGCCGAGCGTACCATCGATGCCAAAGGTTTATCGGCAATTCCCGGTTTAGTCGACTTGAGCGTTTATCTACGAGACCCAGGCTTCGAATACAAAGCGACGATCGCATCGGAAACCAGAGCGGCAGCGGCAGGTGGTGTTACCACATTGTGTTGTATGCCCGACACCGAACCCAGAATAGATTCGGCATCCACCGTTGAACTGATACAAAAGCGGGCGCACGATGCCGATTTCTGCAAGGTTTTGACTATAGGTGCGATGACGAGAAAGCTGGCAGGACTAGAACTCAGCGAGATGGCTGCGCTCAAAGAGGCGGGCTGCGTTGCAGTGAGTCATTGCCACTATCCGTTTGCCAATGCTTTGATATTGCGGCGTGCAATGGAGTATGCGTCCGGGCTGGGCTTGAAGCTATTTATACAACCTTTTGATAAGTCTCTGGCGATGAACGGTTGCGCCCACGAAGGTGCTTTGGCATTGCGTTTGGGGTTGGCAGGCATTCCGGCAGCATCCGAAACCGCGATTTTAAGCCAATGTATAGAAATTGCCGAAGACTTGGATGTGGCAGTGCATTTCTGTCGTCTCTCGTGTGCGCGCTCGGTAGAACTGGTTGCCACTGCACAAGCACGGGGTTTGGCAATCAGTGCCGATGTGAGTGCGCATCAACTCTTTCTAAGTGAGGAGATGCTGATACACTTTGATCCCAATTACCATGTATTGCCGCCGTTGCGTAGCGAGCAAGATCGCAACGCATTGCGCGCCGCGATTCAAGACGGCACGATCTCTGCAATATGCTCCGACCACCAACCGCACGATATCAGTGCCAAATTGGTGCCTTTCCCGTCCAGCGAACCGGGCATCTCTGCGATAGAAACTTTGCTCCCCCTAGCACTGCGCTTGGTCGACGAAAATGTCGTTGATTTGACAAAAGCGATTGACTTGCTAACCCGAGGTCCGGCGGCGGTGCTTAATTGGGGTTGCGGCACATTGCAGAAAGGTGGGGTTGCGGATCTTTGTCTGGTTGATTTAGATGAGAAGTGGACTTTGTCGGCGCAGCATCTGTATAGTAGTGGCACCAATTCGCCTTTTGTCGGTGAAACATTCAAAGGGCGTATACATTACACAATATGCAACGGCAAAGTGAGTTATGAGTCCAAGTCCTCCCGATAAACGCGCAACCATCTTTGTTGAACAAGCAAAGGTGCTCAATCATACCGCATATCCTGCACAGCAATATCGTATGATTTTACATGCGCCGCGTTGTGCGGAGACTGCGCGCCCCGGCAATTTCGTACATCTGCGCTGTAGCGAGACATTGGCAATGAGGCGACCGTATTCAATTATGTCGGTATCAAGGCAGCAAGGTCATATAGAACTGCTATACAAAGTGGTCGGCAAAGGCGGTGAGGCACTATCGCAAAAACGAACCGGCGACGAGGTCAATCTTCTAGGACCCATAGGTAATTGTTTTACACCGCACCGACAGCGTCCCGAATTATTACTGCTGGGCGGCGGAGTCGGTATCCCGCCGATATTTTTCTTGGCACGACAAATCAAACAAGATAAGGTTTATAAACCTTTGGTCATGGTTGCTTCGGAGGTTCCTTTTCCCTTTGAGTTAAAACCCTCGCAGTTGCAGGTGTCGGAAATAAGCCTCGATTGTCATCTCGCTTTGGCGGAACTTGAGGCATCGGGCATTGCGTCTCGGCTGGCAAGTGGGCGCAAAAAACAAGGGTGCTTTGACGGCTACATAGATGCCTTTGCGCGCACCTATTTGGAAAAAATATCTCGGCAAAGACTAGCGCGCACTGAGCTATTCGCTTGCGGTCCCGAAGCCATGCTAAAAAGCGTCGCCGAACTTTCTGCCGAGTTCAAGGTGCCGTGTCAAATTGCGGTGGAGGAGTATATGGCATGCGGTGTAGGCGGATGCGCCGGCTGTACGATTGCAGTTCGGCAAAACGGCAAAAACGAGATGAAGCGCGTGTGTGTGGACGGCCCGGTATTTAACGCAAACCAATTAGTGGGCTTTGTCTGAACATCGGCATATCCGCACCAACCTGTTGCTCGTGCGGGCAGCGATAGCACAAGCCGAAGCACACGCGTACCGTCCTCAAGGCAGCGTGCGTTTGCTCGCAGTCAGCAAAACCAAAAGCGTCTCCGAGATTTGCGCTGCACTCGATGCCGGACAGTACGATTTCGGGGAAAACTACTTGCAGGAGGCACTGAGCAAAATTGAACAGCTTAAAGACGAGAAAATCCGTTGGCATTTTATAGGTTCTATACAAAGCAATAAAGCCCGCGATATTGCCCGGCATTTTGATTGGGTGCATAGCATAGAAAAAATCTCTATTGCGCAGCGCATAGCTCGTCTACGCCCGGCGACATTACCGCCGCTCAATATATGTATACAAGTGAATATAGACCGAGAACAGAGTAAGTCGGGCTGTAGCATTACACAGGTGCATGCCTTAGCAGATCAAATCGCACAACTGCCACAGCTTGAACTACGCGGTCTAATGGCTATTCCCAAACCTACCTCGGATACGCAACTTCAATATGAGACATTTGTAGAATTGCATACCCTATTTGAACAAATGAAACCCCGATATAAAAATTTTGACACACTCTCCGCCGGTATGAGCGGCGATTTTGAACAGGCGATTAAAGCGGGGGCTACACTGATCCGTATCGGCACCGCAATCTTCGGACCTCGCAAATAAGATGTTGACATCGGCCCATTTTTAGGACCACCCCGTGGAAAGGTTTTACATTTTGTACCATGTGTTAAAGTTCTGCACAACGTTACGCCGATTAACCTACTGGCTTAATCGGCGGTTCTATTGCGCCTGCCACCCCTCCAAAGGAGGGGAATGTACCGACATTGTACTTAGTGCAGACTCTTAGGGGCTGTTGAAAAAGTATCCACGAACCGTAGGGGCGGACTTGCATGTCCGCCCGTAACGCGTTATGCCTGCACGATTTATACATTCATTCATCCAATTTATGGAAACCAAAACCATATGGCGCAAGCGGTTGAGTTTGTACGGAACGGTACTTAAGGGCAGACACACAGGTCTGCCCTACGGCTTGGTGGTTATTATAAATTCACGGCGCAAGCGGTTACGCTTGCACGCTGACGATACTTTTTCAACAGCCTGAAATTCGCCGGGAGGTCGGCAAATATATTTTGTGAAGTTCGGCAATTAAATCCTACAAACGGCTACAATAGCGAAATGGCAGGCAATACGATAGGAAAGATTTTTACGGTCACCACATTCGGGGAAAGTCACGGTCCGGCAATCGGTGGAATTGTTGACGGTTGTCCGCCGCAGCTGGAATTGACCGAAGAGGATATACAAACCGATCTGGATCGTAGACGACCGGGGCAAAGTCGTTATACCAGTCAGCGACGAGAAACCGACCAAGTGCGTATTTTGTCGGGTATCTTCGAGGGCAAAACAACCGGCACGCCGATTGGATTGCTGATAGAAAATGTAGACCAACGTTCACGAGATTACGAACAAATCAAGAATAAGTTTCGTCCCGGCCATGCCGATTATACCTATCAAAAGAAATACGGCTTCAGGGATTATCGCGGGGGCGGTCGTTCTTCGGCACGCGAGACTGCGATGCGCGTTGCGGCGGGTGCAATTGCCAAAAAATACCTGCACCAACGCCACGGTATTACGATACGCGGTTGGCTGGCAAAAATAGGCACCTTAAACATAGAACCCGCAAACTTGAATGAAATCAACAACAACTGCTTTTTTAGTCCCGACCCCGAGCGCATCAAAGATATAGAGAAGTATATAGAGCGTCTGCGCCGTGAAGGTGACTCGGTGGGGGCACAGCTTCATATCACGGCGAGCAATATGGTTGCCGGCTGGGGAGAACCGGTCTTTGACAGGTTGGATGCCGACATTGCGCATGCGATGATGAGCATCAACGCAGTCAAGGGTGTCTCGATCGGTGCCGGTTTCGATTGCGTGCAACAAACCGGTAGCGAGCATCGCGACGAGCTAACACCTCAAGGCTTCGTCGGGAATAACGCCGGCGGTGTTTTGGGCGGTATATCGAGCGGTCAGGATATCGCAGTCGATGTTGCTTTCAAGCCGACTTCGAGTATCCGCATCGCCGGCAACACGATAGACAAAGACGGCAATGCAAGCGAGATTATCACGACCGGGCGCCACGACCCGTGCGTGGGTATTCGCGCAGTACCGATAGCCGAAGCGATGTTGGCAATCGTGCTGATCGATCACTGTTTGCGCCACCGAGGGCAAAATTTCGACCTAAACGACTAAAGCGATGCCGAATCGCTTTGTTTGGTTCTCGGCCTTTTATTTTTTTTATTTTGCAACGCTCGGTGCCTATCTACCGTATTGGCCTATCTACCTAGAGGCGCAAGGGTTTGCGCTACGAGAAATCGGAGAGTTGATGGCGATCGCACTGCTGACTAAAATCTTCGCACCGTATATATGGGGATGGCTTGCAGATCGTCTGCAACGACGATTGATACTGATACGCTGGAGCGATTTTATCGCTTTCTTGGTTTTCATCCCGATATTTTATGCAAAAGATTACCACACGATCGCAATCATTTTGTTCGTATTCAGTTTCTTTTGGAATGCTTCTCTACCCCAAGTGGAAGTGCTAACCTTGAGTAACCTAAAATACCATGCGCATCGTTATAGTTTGATTCGGCTTTGGGGATCGGTCGGCTTTGTTGCGATGAATGTGGTGGGGGCATGGTTGATTTCCGTACGCGGTGCCGATGCCATCCCATGGTTGATTTTATCGTTGTTGTTTTTTCTATGGCTCACAACTCAGACCTTATCGGAACCCAGATCGTCGCTTCCGATGACTCGCATCCCGAGCATCGTCCATGCCTTCAACGCGCCTATAATTGCGTTATTCGTAATATGTTTTTTAATACAATTCGTCCACGGACCTTACTATGCTTATTTCACTATTTATATGCAGGAACAAGGCTATACAACCTATACCATAGGGTGGTTCTGGGCAATCGGTGTGATTGCCGAAGTTCTGGTATTCCTTTATTGCAGTGCTTTGCTTCGTAGGTATAGCGTTACTCGCTTGTTGCTCATCGTGATTGCGGCAACCGCACTGCGGTGGTTGTTGCTCGCCTATTATCAAGACGAACTCGCCGTCGTGTTATTCGCCCAAAGTCTGCATGCCATAACATTCGGGGTCTATCACGCGGTTTTGATTTATGCGATCTCAAGGTTGTTGCCCAATGGGCTAGAGGGTCGCGGACAGGCTCTATACTCTTCGCTGAGCTTCGGTATGGGTGGGGGGCTCGGCACCTATCTGGCAAGCCAATTATGGGAGCAAATACCAAGCCGACAATTATTTGTTTACACCGCTCTGGTCACTTTGGTTGCGTTATTCTGCTTGCTTCCGTTGCGTAAGACAAAAGGAAGCGAAGCGTTGCGGTCGCCATAATTCCGGGGGTGTTTGCCAACCACAAAACTTAGCGACATACTCGATAAATTGCGCCCGGCCGATATTAAACGCACCGAGGGTTTGCAAATGCGGCGATTGCACCTGACAATCTATCAACATCAGTCGGTGTGCGTAGAGATAGCTGCACAGATAAAACAATGCAACCTTCGAGGCATCGCTCGTTTTGGAAAACATCGATTCGCCGAAAAACATACACCCGATGCTTACACCGTACAGACCACCGACTAAATCCTCTCGGTTATAGACTTCCACCGAATGTGCATAACCGGCGCAATGCAGTTTCAGATAGGCATCTCTCATCTCATCGGTAATCCAAGTTGCCGTACTGCGATTCCTCGGTGCCGCGCACTGCTCGATAACCGCACCGAAGTCATGGTCTAATCTAATATCGGAAAACTTTGATTTGATGGCTTTGTTCAAGCTACGGCTCACGCGTAGCCCGTTCGTCAATAAAACCATCCTGGGATTCGGCGACCACCATAGCAAAGGTTGTCCCGCTTCGTACCACGGGAAAATACCGCGGCAGTACGCAGTATATAAGGTTTCCACTTCAAGGTTGCCGCCGACGGCAAGCAACCCGTCGGCATCCGCAGAAGAAATATCGGGGAAGTGCGGATATCGTGTGTCAAGCTCAACCATCTCTCGGTTTTTATGCTAGGTCTATCGCAGGCGGTGCGGGTTTGGGAATCGGCACGGCATCGTCGCGATAAGGCAGAGAAGACCAGCTATTCTCGATGTATTGAGCTACCGCATCCTGCTCGTGCGTGCAAAATTTTATCGCTGCCTCCATAAAGCCCGAATGTGCAAGCCAGTGTGCCGACCAAGTTTCGGTGGGCAGAAAACCGCGGGCGAGCTTATGCGCGCCCTGCGCGCCCGGTTCAAAACGCTTCAAGCCGTTGCGTATGCAATATTCTATGCCGGCGTAATAACAGGTTTCAAAATGCAAACAGTCGTGATAATCCTTTACTCCCCAGTGACGCCCGTACAAAGTGTCCGCACTGCGCAAATTAATGGCACAGGCAATCACTTGATTGCCTCGCATCGCCAATACGACGACGACATTTTCGGGCATCGTTTGTCCTATCTCTTCAAAAAAAGCCTGCGACAAAGTCGGCACGCCGCTTTTGACATTGAAGAGACTGCTGTAAAGACCATGAATTTCTTGCCATAACTGCGAGGATATCTCGTCTCCGTGCAATAACTTAATTGCTATTTTTTGTTCTCGCACCAATCGCCGCTCTCGTTGTATCATCTTGCGCTTTTTTGAACGCAGCGTCGATAAAAAATCGTCAAAGCTGTGATACGCATTGTTATACCAATGGTACTGACAATCGATGCGAAATGCGAGCCGATGTCGGCTCAGATGCAGATCATCCGACTCGCTCGGAAATAACCAGTGTACCCCGGAATAATTTTGGTTTGCAGCCACTTTTGTCGCCATATTAATCAGTGTGTCTTTATAGCGATCGTTGCGACAAAGCAGTCGTTCACCGACAATCGGCGTATAAGGAATAGCAGAAACCATTTTGGGGTAGTAGTTGATGCCGTGCGAGTGATACGCTTGTTCCCATGCCCAGTCAAAAACAAACTCGCCGTAGTTATTCATTTTGATATATAGAGGCAACGCCGCATGCAAAGTGCCTTGCTTGTCTCGCAAACCGATATGGCAAGGGTACCAACCGTAGTCATGCAAACAGCCGTTTCGCTCGAGGGCTCGTAGAAACTCGTGGCGCGTAAAAGGACTTTCGTGTTGCCGCAACGCATTCCACTCGTCGGCACCGATTTCGCCTAAATCGGTGCTAATCTTCGCAGACAGATTTTTATCGGTTGTTTGATGATGATCGGCAAAAGCGGGATCAGGCATTGTTATCCAGATTATCCAGATAACGCTCGGCGTCCAAAGCTGCCATGCAACCGGTGCCTGCCGAAGTGACCGCTTGCCTATAAACATGGTCCATCACATCCCCGGCTGCAAAAACACCGGCAACACTGCTCATTGTCGCATCGCCTTCGCTACCGTTTTTGACTTTGATATAGCCGCCCTCCATATCGAGCTGTCCTTGAAAAATATCGGTATTGGGTTTATGCCCTATCGCAATAAAAACACCTTTGACTTCAAGCTCCGTTGTCTCGTTGTCGGGACGAGTTTTGATTTTGATCCCCGAGACACCCTCATCGTCACCCAATACCTCGGCGAGTTCCGAATTCCACCGGATTGCAATGTTTTCTTTGTCAAACAGCTTGTGTTGCAGTATCTTGTCCGCACGCAGTTTGTCGCGACGATGTATCAGGGTGACATCGGTGGCGATATTGGATAGATACAGTGCCTCCTCTACCGCAGTATCCCCACCGCCTACAACCGCCACTTTCTCGCCTTTATAGAAAAAGCCGTCGCAAGTGGCACACGCCGACACGCCTCTGCCTTGATACCGTTGTTCGGACTCTAAGCCTAGATATTGTGCCGACGCACCTGTCGCAATAATCAAAGCATCACAGCTGTAGCTATCTCCCATTTCACCTTTTAAGTAAAAAGGTCTGTTGTTCAGATCGACCTCGGTGATCTGATCTAGGATAATAGGATTGTTATAACGCTCGGCATGCGCCAGCATTTGTTCCATCAGCTCGGGACCCTGTAAATCGGTTTTGCCACCCGGCCAATTATCCACTTCGGTCGTAGTCATCAACTGCCCACCCTGCTCTAATCCGGTTATCATCACGGGATCTAGATTTGCACGCGAAGCATAGACCGCGGCGGTATATCCCGCCGGCCCCGAACCTAATATGATTAAACGTGTATGTTTTGTTGAAGTATCCATTGACATTACCCTGCCTATCGTAAAGTTGTTTATTATACCCAATAATGCATCAATCTGCAGACCACACAATCCAACACACTATATACAAGCCTTAAAACATTGCCGTAGGGCAAACCATTCCCCTACACAGGAGGGGAATACCGCTTTTGAAACATTGCCGCAACCGTACATGCGGTTGCTCAATTTAAGCTGTTTACCCGAGTGCCGTCCTTGTTATAGATTACAAGCTCGTGCGGCGTAATGCTCAGTTGTTCTATCGTATCTACATCTTCTCGCACGAACAATTTAATCGCATCGGAGTCAAGGGTCGTCCGATTGCCTAGAGAATCGCTTAACACCAGTTGTGCGCGCTCTTTTTGTAGTTGTTCATCTTCGGGTACGGATAGGCGAGCTATCGCTTCGCCGCGCGAATCAATCAGAATAAGTTCTCGGGTTTTGACGACATTCTGTATGTCTCGGTTGCCGGGGCGTAGTTCGACGGGCATCAACGATTCGTACAGAAAAAAAGCAACGACGACGATAACAGCCAGGCGCATATTGCGCAAATGCCGTTCCATAGTTTGTAGACGATGTTCAATATCGGTATCCATAATCTCTCCTTTGTGTATAAGTTACCTTTGATTGTCGGTTTTAGTAGTATAATCAATATGACAGCATTTCGCTGTAGTATTCATCAACAACATGGAGTATACGATATGAACAAAAAACATTTATTTATTGCGACTCTAGTCGGTATGAGCGCACTAGCAACCACCGCCCAAGCAGTTCCGGATGCCCCAAAAGAATGGGAAAAATGCGCCGGTGTCTCCAAAGCGGGAATGAACGATTGCGGTGCATTGGACGGTTCGCACAACTGTGGCGGAAACGCAAAGGCAGATAATCTTGACATCGAATGGATTTATGTGCCTGCAGGTACCTGTAAGAAGCTCACCGGAGGGCAAATTGCAGCAACCAAATCCGCTAAGTAAACGACCCAACGACACTTTGGTCAAACAACAATGCAACGGCGTGGGCTTAGGTCTACGACCGTTGCATTTGACCGAAGTGATGCGGGAAAATCCTGCCGTGCCGTGGTTTGAAGTGCATATCTGTAACTTCTTGAACCAAGGCCTTAATCACACCCAACTCTACCGAATACGCCAAGACTATCCGCTCAGTTTTCACGGTGTTAACCTGAATCTCGGCGGCAACGATCCGCTGGACTACGATTATTTGCGCAAACTCAAACAAGCGGTCGATCTATACGAACCTGCGCTAATCTCCGAGCATGCCTGCTTCACGACACATCAAGATCATTATTTCCACGACCTGATGCCCATACCTTATACGCCGGAAGCGGTTGCGAACATGACCCAACGCATCATGACGGTGCAGGATATACTCGAACGGGAAATCCTCATAGAAAATGTCTCCCGTTATTTTAGCTACGAGGAGAGCGCATTGAGCGAGGGCGAGTTCTTGGCGGCGGTCTGCATCGAAGCAAAGTGTGGTTTGCTACTTGATTTGAACAATGCCTATGTCAATCAACGCAACCTGAATGAAAACTTGGATGACTTCATAGCCCAATTACCGATAGCAAAAGTAAAGGAAATTCATCTGGCGGGCTACAGCGAATACGAAGATATACTGGTTGATACGCATAGTGCGATGGTATCCGACGATGTCTGGAAATGTTACAGACAATTTTGCACCCATCACCATGACATCCCTTGCTTGATTGAATGGGATAGTAATTTGCCGTCCTTCGCAGTATTGATGGAACAACGCTTGATTGCTCAGCAGATTATCGACCAAAGTGAGACTCAACCCAGAGCCTCGCTCAGTTGAATAAAGCGCGTCAACCGATAGGCTATGCGGAGTCCTTGCGGAATTTCTGCGATGCCGTCCTCAACGATAATAAAAAGGTTGCCGTCTATAGCAATAATTATCGCGGTGCGCATCGTCGCGCCCTTCAAAATATCTATCTGACCGTGCAGCACTACCTAGACGCAAATATATTTTCCGCATTAGCCCTCGTTTATGCGCAACACTATCCGCCGACACACTGGGATCTGAATATCTACGGAGAAGATTTCGCGGAACTACTCGCCGCACAAACACAAAGCGTTAAAGCAAAGGAAGCCGACTGGGCATTGCTCGCAACGCTCGCCCGTATAGAATACGCAATTAGCCGTGTCTACTACGGCTATACCGAGCAATACGAACAAATACCGCCACATCCCCAAGCGATAAACGGCACAGACTTCGTCTCTCAATTACAAAAGCAACACCCTTATACGAAGATTGCAGACAACTTAGACATCAACCGAACCATGAGAGTGCTACAACCGCAAACCGACTCAAAGATATACATAGATAACGGCTCAACCTGCGAGCCTTGAACCGCAGGGAAGCATAATTCCCCTTCTGTGAAAGGGCAGACGCAGCATGGGGCTGTTGAAAAAGTGCGGACATCGCACAACACCAACCGCCCTGCGCCATAAATATTTGTAAACCAACCGTAGGGGCGGACTTATATGTCCGCCCGAAACCGTATCATGTTTGCACGATTAACGCGTTTACCCATTAATATTATGGAAACCATTATTTGTTGGCGCAAAGCGGTTAGGTTTGTGCATGACGTTAGTTAAGGGCAGACACACAGGTCTGCCCCTACGGCTTGGTGGTTATTGTAAATTTAGGCGCAAGCGGTTACGATTGTGCAACGATATTTTTTCAACAGTCCCACATGGGGCTGTTGAAAAAGTGCGGACATCGCACAACACCAACCGCCCTGCGCCATAAATATTTGTAAACCAACCGTAGGGGCGGACTTATATGTCCGCCCGAAACCGTATCATGTTTGCACGATTAACGCGTTTACCCATTAATATTATGGAAACCATTATTTGTTGGCGCAAAGCGGTTAGGTTTGTGCATGACGTTAGTTAAGGGCAGACACACAGGTCTGCCCCTACGGCTTGGTGGTTATTGTAAATTTAGGCGCAAGCGGTTACGATTGTGCAACGATATTTTTTCAACAGTCCCACATGGGGCTGTTGAAAAAGTATCCACGAACCGTAGGGGCGGACTAACATGTCCGCCCGTAACGCGTTGGTCGGCACGATTTATACATTCATCCATTCAATTTATGGAAACCAAAACCAAATGGCGCAAGTGGTTGGTGTCGTGCAGAACGGTACTTAAGGGCAGACATACAGGTCTGCCCCTACGGCTTGGTGGTTATTATAAATTCACGGCGCAAGCGGTTACGGTTGCAAGCTGACGATACTTTTTCAACAGCCCGACATTTCTACTTTGGGTTGACAGGCGCGTTGTATCAGCACAAATAATATCGTTTGTCCATTGAATTACGAAACCCCCACCTTCAATATTAACGCCCCGTTACTCGGCAATACTTTTAATCCTCTTTTCAATTAGAGCCATGTTAGCTTTCCCTACACCGAATTCGGCGGCAAGACTGCGCCAACGACCCAGTGCGGTTCGGGTTTGTTCAATCGCTGCGTCTATGGTGGATTGCGGTAATTTTGCCTCCAGCCCTAGTTTGATTAAATGGCTTAGTGACGGACTTTTGCCTTCGCCCATCACCGTAGTACTTTGCTCTCCGTTCGGTCCGGAAGAGAATGTCAAATCATACGCCGGTGATAATCGCCATTCGCCGGTTGCATCCATCAAAAAACTAAAATTCTTTGAATGGTCGTCTCGGTTATGTGCCAAAACATTAAACACGGCAAGTCTAAACATTTTCTCCACTTCCCTGATATCGTGCGTGAGTATCATTGTAAGAGCCAGCAAATCTTCGTAATCAAGTGAAGGTGTTCTAAAATCGGAATGCAATAGACCACAAACACTATGGCAATGAAGCCGCCGGTGCCTCTCTCTATCAAAACGTTGGGTTGCAAAATAGCCTGCACCCCTTTGCGCAGGAAAGAGATACGTCTTTGTCATTTCAAGCCCGGCATCCACAGCCATTAAAGCATAAACATACTCAATCGCTCCGGCATCAAGCCCATCGCCGATACTCGGAAACTTCACAAGCCACGCTTCAAATCCATCGCGTAAAGGATGTGTGTCATAGATAACACGCCTACTATCGTCAACACTAATCATTGCTTTGGGGCGCGCGCCTGCCGCCGAGCTATTTAGAGTTAACAATTCCTGTAGCACCTCATCGTCAGTGGCCTTGCCCTCTAAAATGTCTGCCGCATGGGTTGCCAATCGGTTCAAATCGAGTTCACCTCTAATCACTTTCCTATTTTGTTCAGGCTCATACACCAAAGCACCCATCTCGATATGACCGACATAGGCAAGCCGGTCTAGGGGTGTCAGCTCGCTTGGCAAAATACCATTCATGCGTGCCTGCCGATCCAACAATAACCGCCCCCAGCCGTCGGATAGACTATCGTTGAATATTCCGGGCAAGCCCTCAAACACAGAACTATCAAAGGTTTGAATACCGGGATGCAAAGGACACTTCAGCGGAGAAATCTCCAAACCGCGCTTTAGAAAAGTGCCGTCGTATTCAAAATGAATTTGCCCATCGTGCAGAACCAATCGCCCGACCGGCAAAACCTCATCGCCAAAGACTATGCCTATTTTGATTTGATTGACCAATACTTCTTTCATGTACGCCAACCCCTTTTAGGCGTTTTTTGTTAACACTTAAAATCTCGTCTATATCTTATGATCTGATGAGTAAATATCGGAAATATTTGTGATTGACTTATCCCAAAGAGAAAAAGTCATTATTTCCTTTTGAAAAATGATGGTGCCGATCTTTAATTTCTCTTGAGGATTATTGATTATTTTGGATAGGTATTCTTCCGGATAATTAAACGACCAATTAACCTCTTTATTTTGATCTCTATAACCACTACAAATAGGCACTATTCTAATCGTAGACTCGAACCTCAAATCTTTGGTATAGTCAAGCAGTAATGCAACATAAACCTTGTCATTTTTCAATGTGATATAGACAATTTCATTTTTCCACAGATAGCAACATTCGTGGAATGGATCAAGAGACGATTTACTAATGTTACTGATATAAGCAGCTAAACGACCTAGAGTCATCGCAAGCAGTATTGAACAAACTAATTCCGTAGAAAACCTTATGAAACCACATTTCCTATCCGAGTCCGAAAAGCACTTAAATGATTCACTAACAGGTGAAATCTCAAAAATATAATAGCTAGGCATGGCAAAAATTACTACTGCGAAAAGATATGCCCAACCTTCTGCCCGAGGACGGGTTGTATACAACCACCGGTTATAAACCCAGAGGCCTACGATGCCCGATATAATCGCAAAAAGATTATTTATGTTTATATCCGGCATGCGAAAACTAATTTGTACTCAATAATTCCCGCTTTACTGTCTTAGGGATGGTAGGTATCTATTGCTCTGATGAGTTGTTTTTCCGAGACATCTTTGATTTAACTACTTCCTGTACTTCCCTTATCTTGTCCATATTGTCCCGAATAATAATGCCTGGGTTAGGGGGTCTCTCGCCATAAGTTCCCTTAGGCCAAATAAGGTTCTCAATTATTTCTTTATAATTTCTTTTGCTTGATTTAGTAGCCACAATCAACTCCTTTTTTCATACATTGAGTAAGCATTTTGTAATACCATAAAAACAATTAGAATCTAGTTCCTCTTGATATTTCAATCTATAAGGCTAAATATAAATATCATAATTAGTATATAGCAATACCGGCATTTTACCAATTTATACCCGAGCGGGATGCTAGATACTTCTAACCTAAAGTTTAGATGTTCCTGACTTACCATATTATCCTCTTGGAACTTTCTTAATAGACTTGACAATCCTTATAGACCCCATATAATTCATATTATAAAAATAAAATCGTCAACATTTTTTAACGAAGGAGATAGATTATGGAAAAAAAGAATTTAACCGAATTGATTGAAAGAGACAAACAGAATCCTACAATAGGTACTATGAGAGAAATATGTCGTCAATATCCATTTCAGAGGGGGAAAGCGTATAAACTCAAGGATATAATAGATAGAATTCATGAATATATAAAACTGAAAACTGGCTTTACTATTGATAAAAATAAAATACGGATGCGCCTTAAAAAGATTGTTAAAGAAAAAGACTTTTTTGAAAGCGATAATACATTACCCGATGTTAAAGGCTATTATAAATATGCTGGGCATATAAATGAAGATAGTACTTCTCAACCTCAACAAGAAGTCAGTAATGACAATTTCAGTAAAAATATAAAGGCAGAAGAAACACATGGATATGGAGAATATAGGGTGTACGCATGGTGTCTCCCATTGTATCGAGAACATTCAAATAGTGAAGGTCGTTACCGAGTCAAAATTGGTATGACTAAAAGTCTCGTAGGAAGGCAACAAGATGTTCAAGCAAACCTACCCGAAAAACAAATGTTTTTAGCAGAATTCCGTTGCTCTAGCCAATCAGACGCACAGGAACTTGAGAAGGCTTTTCATACTATATTTAAGAAATGGAAAATTAAAGATATCCCTGGACAAGAGTGGTTTTTAACTAGTAAAGAAGAGATTATCAAAACGTATGATCGCTACTTTGCCCCAATTCCTAACCCTGTGAAGAGCTGATCTCTAGCCTTCGCAACGCCCTGTCCGCTCTGTGCGGAGAATAGCTGTGCCGATGCATGATAATCGGTTAATGTTGCCGATGTTTTTTGCAGGCATCGTGCCACCTCGCTGCGTTTTAGCTTGTCGGTTTTCGCAATAGCCCGGCAAGCTACCGCGCCTTGCACACCCTTTGCCGAATTCCCTAGCCTTCAAAAATTTTATCTATCTCGTCCGTCCAGTATTTTTCATACGCTTCCGCCGGAAACCTCTCGGGATTAAACATTAAAAGTTTGGTAGTTATCTCCCATTTTTTAAGGTAGCTAAATGATTTCGGGGTTTCTATCGGTCCGAATAATTTCTTATAGCCGTCTATTTTGTGATAAGCATTTGTGTGTGCCGTCCCTTTGGGATCAACAAACACAATTTGATATTTATTGCCTTTGCACATCCAGAAAATAAAATCCGGGAAAAAGCGGCTATGGGAATTTGACTCACTGAAATACGGTATATAAATCTTGTCTAAGGATTCATCTACTTTACTAAACATCCATGCGTCCCACATACCATTGTTGTTTGTCGCAGTCCATTTTTCCAATCTATCGATAAACTCAACCTCGCTTTTTACTTTTATAATATGTTTTATATAATCCGCCCGTTCATATCCCAGCACAACCGGCAGATAATAATGATTAGAAATCTGTTTGATATGCAATTTGCCGTTTTGAAAGTCGTCGTATTCGTCCTTTTCTTGTCCTGCAAGTTTCACCCGTAGCTCCTCGCGAGTAATCACCCCTTTCTTAAATTCTTCGAACAACTGATGCAGATTCTCGTCAAGTGTTCTGCCTGCCTTGACTGCATTTATTCTCTCTTGCAATTCTCTGGCTTTTGCCGCTTCTACGCAAATTTTTCGGAAATGGACGATATCTTCCTCCTCTTTAATCTTTCTAACTCCGTCGGTTTCTTGCACTTTTTCGTCAATGTGGGATAAAAGCCTCTTTTGTAGAAAAAATAATTGATCGTAGTCCTTGCTTTCATTAATTTCTATACTGTCTTCTTGTTTAATCACAGCTTCCAGTTTAGAAAGTTGCGGTGCTGTTAATCTATCCCGGACAATCAATACCGAACTTGAAGTTTGATCAAACCATTGTCTAAATCTTTTTAATGTATTCTTGCTCATTCTGAACTTCGGCAATTCCTCCACATCTGGAGTCATTTCCCAATATTCAGGAACCAATAACGGCATCTCAATGTCGGCATCGCTGATTTTCGGTCTCGGTGCCGGTTCAAATCCTTCTAACAATTCAAAAGACGCTCCCTCCTCGGTTTGCAATCCCTCCAGAACAGCAATGATTGCTTTGCGATTGGTAGCAAACAAAAACAATGTTTCAATCGGCATCACCTCATTGGCGCACACTTCCAGCTTGTTTTTGATGCCTTCCTCTAAGTCGGGAGACAGAAGTAATTGTTCCAAACGCCTACGCTTGCCGGACAACGGCTGAATACGCACACCGCGACCGACCGACTGCACAACAAATTTCTTGGCATCCGTGCCTCCGATATTGATGAAGTTGATTATGTTCGGACGGTTAGAATCCCAGCTTTCAAAAAATGAGCGAGAACCCATCAGGATAGTAATAGGTTTTTTCTCTAAACTCTCAAAAAAAGATGTCTCTTGTAAAGTAGTCGTTTCCTCATAGCCGGCTAAAAATCTATTACGCCACTTAGATGTGTCTCCTATGCGTATCAGCGCAAACGGGAAGTCTGCATTTTTCATCTGAAATGCCAATTCTTTGTTATCTTTACTACGCACATACTGCAATGTACCTTTCCTTGATTTGAGAAACACCATTTTTCTTAACTTGGAGATAGTCATTGTTTTAATGGCTTCTCGGCTGTCGCCGATAATGGCTTTGCCGTCTGCTCCGAAAATCAGCTTGGCTTCTTGCCAATCGCCGATCAGTTCGGCTCTCGCCTCTGCAAAAAGCCCCTGATCAATTTCGCCGGTGGCAATATCTCGCAAAGTCTCAAAAAATGTCCATAAATCGTTTTGCTCTCTATCAATGTCCGTATTAACCGAATTGACCAAGGTCAACATCAACGGCGAATGATACAGGTTGTCTCCCAAGCCGGTATCGTCACGCAATTTATGTACCCTCTCGGAAACATACGCCAGTGTGATTAGCGATTTCAAAACAATTTTTCGTCTCTCCTTAGAACTGATCTCTTCCCTTCTGTCTCTAAACGCGGAATACTCGCTTTTGTTCAGATAGATGTTTTTCCCGTGTCCGTTTTTTATAAACTCCTCCAAATTGTATTTCTTAACCGTTGTAGCAATATCTTCTTTATCGGTAAAAGTTGCCGAAAAATTAAAGAGAAACCCTGCCCGTGCCATCACCGCATAATACGCTTGACGCTTAGAATCTTCTTTGGTGCCTTTATGTGCTTCGTCCAGAAAGATAAACCATTTACCGTCATTTTGATACTCTCGGTAATCGGTCAGAGCCTCTTTCTGTACATCGGCAATGTTATCGCTACGATGATAATACACCGGAATCATATCGCCTAATTGTCCTTGATATTGGAGATCGCTCTTGCGTAGGTCTATTAAGTTGATGGTTAAATCACGCGATTGATTAAACTCGTCTATCGTGTGCCTGATTTGTCTGAGTAAATGAGGACTCGGGGCAAGTATCAACATGCGGTGGTTCGGGATTTCTTTATGTCGTTGTAAAAAATGCAGATACTCTATCAGTTTAATCATCACCAAAGTTTTACCGCTTCCGGTTGCCATCCAAAAGCACATTCGGTTAATCAAATGATGATACGAAATAAAATCTCCGTTAGGTTCAATATACTCGGATAAAATACGAAAAACTTCATTTTGTTTATCGTATTTTTTGTCGTTGCGTCTCTCATATTTAGGTATATCGGAAAACTGCGAGGCAAGATATGAACTAAAAAAAAGATGTTTGCGCCGGTCGTTTGTTTGTTGCAATTCACCGTCTGCCCAATCACATTCGCCACCGTAATACTTAAAAAGTGCACACGCAGCCTTTTCCATAGCCGAACGTTGATAGTCGTATAGCTTTTTACTTTCCGAAAATGTGTAAATATCCGGCACCCACCAAGTTTCCGGCAATTCGGCATAATTGAAGGATTGGACTATGGATTCAAGGCTGGCGGTCATTCACTGCCCCACCATAAATAAGGTTTTAACAGCGAGATAAAATGCATTTTCTCTTCCTCGTTCATCTTTGCCGGATTTATTTTTTCGTTGCTACTGTCGGCAAAAGTCACACTATCCGCAGTGCGCTTGCGAATTTGTTTGCCTAAGATATTGGCGAGGGATTCTGCAATATCAATATCGGGATAAAGTTGGTGTAAATCGATCTTCAGTTTGCCGTTCTTTAACGGCTCGACGCAGTAGGCAAGTTTGTCGTCGCCGAAAAACACATATTGCCCAAACGGAGATTTGGCACTGTCCAATTCTAACTGCTTGCCATCTTTATAGCGTGAATTCCTTAGTGTCTCTTCGTATTGTTCCAGTGCGTAGTATTTGAAGCAATGGCTACTACCTTGACGAGAAACCGGCTCTCCATCCTTCCAATCTTTCGAATAAACGACTTTTTTGATGCGCGGCAATAGGACGGTATGAAAATACTCGCCCATTTCAATTAACAAGTATTTTCTATTTCCTCCGTCTTCGCGATTTAGGTTGATTACCGCATGCGCAGTGGTGCCGGAACCGGCGAAGTAGTCTAGCACTATTGAATGAGGATTTAAGCCGATGGTCAAAGAGTCCTCAACAGTATTTATACTCTTAGGATAAGAAAATCCTGTTTTGCTAACACCTAAGATGTTTTGTAATAGAATAGTGCCGTGAGATGAGGCGGCATAAGTAGGACCTGCCCATAAAGACTTCGGTATAGTTTTCTTTTTAAGCCTATCTTTTTCATAAACCACAAAACTTTCGCCGTTATTTTTTACAAAAATTTCGGTTTGAGCATTTTTCTGGACAAGGTCTTTACTCCATCTCCAGACCCTTTCATTTCCTGCTTTGTCGATCGGCAATATCTCTACTTCATCCTTTGATTTCCTTTCCACGGATATTTCCCCATTTTGAATATTGTAAAAAAGCGGATAATAAAGATTAGGCCTATCTTCCCGCCTAGAGTTAGAACCGGTTCTTCTTAAAGCAACTTCTTTATATCTGCCTAAGGCATCTTCTTTGTTATACTTTTTGAAAAGATCTTTGTCTTTTTCAACAAATTTTCCTGTTTCAAGTTCTGCTATATCTTTTGCATATAATAAACAATAGTCATGGGCTGATGCTAAATGCTTATCATCACTGCGCCCTCCCGGATTAGACATAATAGAAATATTTCCAATTAAATTCTCTATGCCAAAAATGGATTTCAGCATTACGCCAAGATATTCCATTTCTTCATCATCTATTGCCACCTCAATCAATCCACTAGCACATAAATAACACTTAGAAAGATTTATTCTGTTTTCTACCAAAGATAGAAAAGAAGAGTGCTTGTAATTATTTTTATAATCTATCCTTGTTGCGGCCGTGTTATAAGGCGGGTCTATATAAATGCACTTTACTCTTTCCTTATAGCGTTTCTTCAGCGTGTTCAGTGCTTGCCAATTCTCGCTATGCACCAGTTCTCCATCTAGTGCTTCGTCCAAATTTCCCAAGCAACCCAGGATTTCCAATTCCAAATCTTTGAAGTGTTTGGTGTCCAACGGTAAAAATTTATAGTCCGCGCCCACACCATTTGTATCGTCTATCCTTCCCTGCCCGTTGAATATCGTTTTTATCGAAAATGTATCGCCCACCATCCCCAGTTCGCACCATTCTTTTATTTGTGCTTTTGCGCCTTTGTGCTTAACTATCTTTTGTAGGGTCTTATCCGATAATTTATCCAGCGTCACCACATAGTTTAGGTTGCGCACAAACTTAGGCTTTTCCCATACACGGCGGAGTTCATCCTCAAACTGCGAGATAAAATCGATAACATCATAGGCGATATCCTTGACTGCCTGAAGTTGCTTTATTCTCTGCTCTTCAAAGATAGTCTCTCCCTGAAAAATATACTGATAAGCCCATAAGTCAAATTGTTCTCGCAAAAAGCCTCTCGCGTCCTTGTTAATGAAATAATCCACCTCGGTTTGCCGACGAAAAACATTCATTGCTTTTTGAAGTTCGTCCTCGGTTAAATTGATTCCTGCCTTGCGAGATTCTCTAAGAATGTCGTCTACTTTCGTTTTTCTATTCCTTCCTGAATAATCAACTTTGAGATGAATAACTCTCTCTTCTCCGCTTACCACCTTATCGAAAACAAAGATAAATTCACGCCGCTCGTTATTTCTTTTATGTTGACATTCGGTGGCATCAAAGTAAAAGTGTCTGGTGGCGTAAGACGCACTTGCATCGCCTAATTCAACCGGCATAGAACGCACCAACACATCGGATTTTACATAGTAGAGCATTTGTGTTTTCCACGACAATGCAACATCTTGTCCGTCTTGATAAACGCGCTCATAGACCTTAGAAAATGCCGGAATATGCCTAAAGTAGATAGAACCACTTTCGCAAAAATAGCGATGAAAAAAAGTATAGAGCTTATCAAATAATTCTCCACGAGAGTGTGTCCCCCATTCTGTTCGCTGATTGATCTTTTCCATCAACTGAGGACGAATAGAGCAAAAGTAGTCCCGCTTGATTTTCATTAGATTGACAAAACCGGAGTCCCCTTCAACATTGGCACCAATAAACAAGTTTTCTAGTGCTTTCAGAAAACGGTCTTCTTTAGGTTGTGCGGGATAGGTCATTTATATATTTGGGTTGCAATCAAATTGCTTTCAATTTATCAAGATATGACGATTCGTCGTCACATAGATTGCGAAATTCATACTTCATTTTTCAGATTTATAGCCTAATTTTTGTCGGTCGTGCCATTCTAGCATAGAGATTTAGGATACAACCGAACTTTCCGACGAACGGTAGTTGTGTATATAAACTATAGGAAATCAGAGCAATTTTCGGTTAATTCAAGATTGAAAAATGGATGTTCATCTGACATTATGGCTTATTTTTACCCACAATATAATCCGAGATATATGCTTTTGTGGTTCAGATAGCTCCCCCAATTCCTAACCACGCAGAGAGTTGCTCTTTAGCCTCCGCAACGCCTTGTCCGCTCTGTGCGGAGAACAGCTGTGCCAATGCCCGATAATCGGTCAATGCTGCCGATGTTTTTTGCAGGCATCGTGCCGCCTCGCTGCGTTTTAGCTTGTCGGTTTTGTTCAGTAAAACATGGAAGGCAACATCATTCAGCCAGTGGATCACTTGCCAATCGTTTTGCATTAGAGGGCGGCGGGCGTCCATTACGATGACGACACCTTGCAGGCTTTGCCGTTCGGCAAAGTATCGGGTGATGAAGGCAGACCATTTTTTTTGTTCGGATACGGCAGCGCGAGCATAGCCGTAGCCGGGTAGGTCTACGAGGCGTTTGTTCTTTATCACTTCGAAGAAGTTGATGGTTTGGGTGCGACCCGGTGTTTTGCTTGTCTTGGCAAGTTTACGGCGGGTGCAGATTGCGTTGAGCGCGCTTGATTTTCCGGAATTGGAGCGTCCGATGATGGCAACTTCGGCACCGTTATCCGGTGGGTACTGTTCGGGGCGTACCGCAGAAACGATGAATTGTGTTTGCCGGAAAGGATTGTTTTGCATTTGTCTTTATCGCCGCTTTGAATCAATGGACATGGGAAATTCTAACCGAATTTGTGGGTATATTATCTTGGGACTACCGAAAGACGAGTAGCCGGTATAAAAATAAGAGGTAGCAAGGCAATGTGTTAGCCAACAAAAACAAACCGCAAGATTGGGTTGCACCGCAAAGATATGATGCGGTTATTTGTCTTTATTTTTGAAGCGATCTCTGATATCTAATATTCCACTTATGAATTTTGTTGCGGCTGTTCCGACAGAAAGGACTACAAGTACACAACCCATTATCAAAAGGAAAATGTTATCTAAAAGTATGCCTAATGCAGCCATAAACATTGATATTCCGCCTATAATTAAAATAGCCAGTATTTCTACTAGACTATTATCATTTTTTATCTCTCGCTGCCGGTAATCAGCAGAAGTATTCATTTGGTTCATAATTATCCCTTTGTTTCAATACTCTTTCCTAAAGTATAAACTATCGATATTATATCAAAAAATATTTACAAGAAGCCATTTTGAGGACAAGTTCGACTGTCCGATCTATATAGCAATGCTAAAACTCTGCACATTGTCACGCCGGTTGACCTACCGGCTCAATCGGCAGTCACTGGAGCGGACCTTCCAGAAAAACTTTGCTTCGGACGAGAATAGCCGGGTTCACGGTAAAATCCAAAGATCGCGGATTAAACATGGTGGTTAGGCCACCGGGAAATCCGCTATTGCCTACGCTCACAAGGGTAACAGTTATAGTTTTAGATGTCTCAGGATTATTCACTCTAAATTGTACTCTCACGCTTCGTGCGCCGCTATTCATGCAGATTTGGTATCGGGGGGGGGTAAAGTTAGGAATTAACATAAAATTACCATTAGGACAGTCGTTGTTATTGGTTATGACATTGAAATTACTGATTTCGCTACCACTGACACCGGCAATGCGAATGAGTACGCCTAACTGTTGATTTTTTGCAAGTGGGGAGGTTAAAGAAATGGTGAACTGTATCGTGAGACCATTCGTTTGAGGGTTCTCTAAGTTGAGCGTCACCAAAGTTTGTGCAGAAGCTAGATTGGCAGATGCGAGCAACAAGCACAAACCAATATGCAGCAATATATGTTGCAGATATTTCATCAAGTATATATTTTTCATAAAATGTCTCTTATCCGCCATTATACTTTGTTATGAGAAGAGTCGTAGGGGAATTGACCAACACTATACTTGTGCAGACACTTCGGGGGCTGTTGAAAAAGTACTGTGTTTGCACAATTGCAACCGCTTTGCGCCACATAATTATCCAACCCACCTGTAGGGGCAGACCTGTGTGTCTGCCCTTAAGTACCGTTCTGCACGACACCAACCGCTTGCGCCGCATGGTTTTGGTTTCCATAAATTGGATGGATGAATGTATAAACATAGTACAGATACGACACAACCACCCCGTCAGGCTGCGCCTGCCACCCCTCCAAAGGAGGGGAATGTACCGTCCCCACAGTTCGTGGATACTTTTTCAACAGTCCCACTTCGGCAACCACCTCGTCGGGCTTCTCTCTCCACAGGAGGGTAATAAATCGTCGGGTGCAACGGCAGATAGTATATACTACGATTATGCAAGCGTATAACTACAAAGCGTACGACAAGTCGGGAAAAATCCGCAAGGATGTACTAGAAGCCGATTCGGAACGGCACCTCCGTCAACTGTTGCGTGAACGGGGTTTGATGCCCATAGAAGTCGCACCGGTGAGTGTAGGCCGTTCCTTATTTCAATTCAAAAGCAAGTTCAAAGGCAATAATCTCATGCTGTTGACGCGGCAACTGGCAACCTTAGTCGGTTCGGGGATGCCTCTCGAACAAAGTTTGAGGCTGATGGCGGAACAAGCCGAGAATGTGACGATTAAGCGGCTGGTCAGTGCCATCAGAAGCCAAGTTGCAGAGGGACAATCGCTAGCGCATGCCTTAGAGAAAGCACCGGCGATTTTCCCGTCCGACTATATTGCAACGATTTCGGCGGGCGAGGAAACCGGACACCTGGAGCAGGTGTTGGAGCGATTGGCGGATGATGTAGAACACAGTGGCAAAGCGAAGCAATCCATGATGACCGCTTTGATCTATCCGTTGCTGATGATGACCGTTGCCATCACCGTCATTATCCTGTTGCTGATTTATGTGGTTCCGCAGGTCACGCGGGTATTCGGCCAAATGGATCAAGAACTGCCCGGGCTGACGATTGCGTTATTGGCAATTAGCGATTGGTTGAAAAATTACGGGTTTTACCTGTTTGTGTTGTTGACCGGTAGTTTGGTCATTTTTTTGCTGATGCTACGAGATGCCGAAAAAAAGAAAAAATGGCACGGTTTTTTACTCAAAGTGCCGCGTTTAGGTTATTGGTTCGTCGTCGGTAATGTATCGGGGTGGGCGCGCAGTTTAGGGATGCTATTGGGTAGCGGTGTGCCGGCATTGGACTCTTTGAAAATCGCCTCGGAACGGGTTGATAATCTGGCACTCAAAAGCGACTTGGACGAAGTCGCAAACCGCGTCCGAGAAGGCGACAGCCTACACCAAGCACTACTCAAAGCCGATCGTTTCCCGCCTTTTTTGATTCATATGGTAAGTAGTGGCGAATCAAGCGGTGCCTTAGACAAAATGCTACTAAAAGTAGCCGATTATTACGACCAACGGCTTAAGACGGTGATTGATACCGGACTCAAGCTATTTGAACCGTTGTTGGTTATAATGATGGGTGGCGTGGTGCTACTCATCGTGATGGCGGTATTAGTGCCTATAATACAGATGAACCAGTTGATATGAGGAACAATGAATAGATATAGATTATGCAGAAAAAAGCAAGCAGGTTTCACCTTGATAGAGATTATGGTCGTGGTGGTCATACTCGGCGTGTTGGCGGCATTGGTCGTTCCGTCTATTATGGAACGTCCGGAGCATGCACGACAGGTGCGCGCCAAACAAGATGTGCGCACTTTGGTCAATGCAATCAATCTATACCGCCTGGATAATTTCGATTATCCGTCCGATTTATCCGAACTTGCATCCGGAGGTTATCTAGACAAGGTGCCGACAGATCCATGGAACAACAATTATCAATATCGCAATCCCGGTAGCCGTAATCCCGGGAAATTCGACATCTACAGTTACGGCAAAGACGGCAGAGACGGCGGCAATGAATTTGATACAGATATCGGCAACTGGAATCTTGACCAGTAGACGAAGTAGCTATCACTCTCATCATCACGCAAGCGAATTAGGTTTTACTTTAATAGAACTGCTCACCGTAGTACTAATCGTTTCTATTATCATCGGTGCGGGCATTTTATCGGTGTCGGTGGGTGATCGCGGACGGGTTCAGGAAACAATGCGCAACACGGTAAGCATGATGAATGCGATGGCCGACGAGGCGATACTCAGCGGTCGACGCTATGCGATGGCGTGGGACGAGAAAGCACACTACTTACAGCCTCTGTGCAGAAACGAAGAGCAACGAGATTGGGAATGTAGTACCACCTGTTTTCCGAACGGCTGTAATGACATAAAAGTTTCATTACAAACCGGCTGGAAACTTTTATTTCAAGATGCCGAAGGCAGCGAGTTTAGTTCGGTGAGCGAGTATGTGGAGCTCAGAGAACAAGAACAACCGGACGACGACGAGGATTTAAATCTGGACGAAGACGAGCAACAAAAAAAACCGCAATGGCGACCCCTCGTGCAATTTCATCCCACCGGTCTTTGGGAACCGAGCGGAACGATGCGCGTGGTCTTCGATGAAAAGAAACATCTCAGCTTAAGTTGGACGGCAACCGGGCGCGTGCGTTTCGGCGAAGCAAAAGAGTATTGATGCGGTATATCTTATGCGCCCTACAAGCTGCCCGAATAGCAAAAAGACGCGACATCGTCACTCCGGTTTCACTCTGATCGAGGTGTTGATTGCGGTGGTGGTGTTGGCAATCGCACTCGGCGCATCGCTCGATGCGCTCTCCAATTATTCTGCCGCCCAATCGCATTTGCGCGAGCGTTATATGGCACATTTAGTCGCATGGAATACATTGATTAATATACACAATAATCAGAATATCGACGATCAATGCGAAAATATCGGGTCGTCCGAAGGCTACGAGGAACAGGCGGGGGCGCGCTGGAATTGGCTACAAAGCGTTGAAGTCATTAGCGTAGTCGGCGACGGCGACAGCTCTATTATCGGCGGCGACGAGTTTGAAATACCGCCGCTGTTCTCGGTAGAAGTCTATGTGCCTAATGCCGACCCCGATCAGGTGCGTCCCAGAGCAACTTTGAGCATCATCGCCTGCTAAAAAATGCATAAATCAATCGGCTTCACTCTAATAGAAGTACTGATTGCTATGGCGGTATTCGCGGTCATCTCGGCGATGACTTTTCAGGGTTTACAAACTTCGATGATGGTACAGCAAAAGGCGGAGGAACGCTCCGCCGAACTCAACGACATTCAACTGGTGATGACATTGCTGTTAGACGACTTTTTGAATATCACGCGCCGCCCGATATTACCGGCATTGGGTGAGGATCGTCTTCCGGCATTTCAGGAGGAGAGTAGTGAGTACACCACCGATAACAGTTACTTTTGTGAAGTTTCGTTTAGCCGTGCCGGGTTGGAACCGGGGGGATTGATACGCTCGGGGCTTCACCGAGTCGCTTATTGCCAGCAAGAAGATAAGCTCTACCGCTTGTCGTGGCCGGTTTTGGATCGGGCGCAAGATAGTCAACCGGTTGTCAGTATTTTGCTGGAAGGCGTTGTTTCCTTCGATGTGCGCCCCTATTGGAGCTTGATACGCGAACAAGATCAAAATAGCCGCGCCTACCTCGAATCGTTGCCTACCAACGAAGGAGACGAAGGCACCGGCATAGAAGTAGAGCTCGTGCTAAGAGATCAAAACGATAACGAGCGCGCGTTTACTCGGCGTTTTCCGGGTTTGGGAGAATATCCATGGCGTTTGCTAGATGAACAATAATCGTTATCAAGATATAATTCGTGTCGACCGCAATAGAAAAAACTCGGGTATCGCGCTGATTACCGTGATGATTGTAGTGGCTTCGGTTTCCGCAACCGCCTCGTGGTTGCTCTACGGTCAAAATCTGGATACAGCTCGTATGACTCGTGTCCTAGAGAAGGAACAAGCTGTTTTACTTGCCCTGTCGCTGGAGAAAATGGCTGCCGATATCTTGGAGGAAGATCGCTCGGAGCAAGGCGAACAAGGCTACGATTATTATGCCACTTTAGTAAACCCCGACTGGCAGCCGAACGATGACGACGACGAATACGATGACGATGTAGAGGATATAGACGATGAGGAGAACGGCGATAGAGATGAAGACGAAGAAGAGGATGAAACCGAAGAGGATGAAGGCGACGAAGACGAAGAAGACGAGAACGACGACGATTACTACGACAACGAAGACGAGGAGGAGAAAGAAAAACATAAAAATCAAAGCTGGTCGGACACCGATCAACTAGCGGAAAAAATAACGCCGATGATCGGCAAGTTTGAAAACTTGGGGTTGCAAGAAACCAAACTCTGCATTTACGACTTGCAGGCTATGCTCAATGTCAATAACATGCTACTCGGTGGACAAGTGACCCGTATACAAGGTGTCAACAAAGTCGATAACAGTTATTTCGATACCGAGGAGAATCCACCGGCTCGGGCCGACTGGTATGCGCAGCGTTTTAGAGAATTGTATTCCAGAAAGGATATAGATTTGGACGACAGCGATGTCGGCGAGTTTTTGGACAACTTGCGAGACTGGTTGGACTATAACGACGATTACAGACCTAGAGGAGCCGAGAGCTCCGACTATAGTTTCGAAAAGCCCTCTTACCGCACAGCCAACGGACCTATCGCTTCCATACAGGAGCTCTATCTTATTAAAGTGTTCAAAGAGTTTCCACTGAAAAGTAGCGGACACCCCGACGACGGTGATTTTGAATTGGGGATGGACGATATATTGGCTTATCTCGTCGCACTACCCACCGATGCACCCAACGGCAAACGGATTAATATCAATAATGCACCTATTGCCGTGCTTGCAACGCTACCTTATATAGGCAGTGACAACGCACAAGAACTTTATAGAGATATACGAAAAGCACCGCTGAGAAATAGAAAAGCTATAAACAACCTCTTAAAGCCTTATATAGAAAACGATAAAAAACGGCAATGGTATAAGGAATACTTGGACGTACAAAGCCGATTTTTTGCCTCCTATATAGAATTGAGCATAGGACAAGGCAACAGTCGGACGACGACGCGCATGCACAGTTTGTTTTACCGTGAGGCGTTGGATGCACCCTACAAGGTTTATGTGCTTGAACGGCATTATATAGGGTACAATCCCTACGAGATTATGGAAAGAGCAATGTCCCTAAATAATAATTGTTATGACAGTTAGAACTTATAGTTATTAATCTATTTAGGACTATCTTTAAGAGAATTGACCAAAAAACTTCACCAAAGCAATGTGGAAAATAACACCGGATTCGGAACTTGTAGAAATAGCGGCAAAAAACGGAAGAAGTAAAGATACGGTCTGGCTACCCATAGACGAGTTCGCTTTTTTTCAACCCGAAATGCCGGCTAAAAGCAAAAAGTCATGGCGGCAAACCATACCTTTTGCACTTGAGGACTTGCTTATCATGCCGGTAGAAAAAACACATTTTGCGTTTGACCCGAATGCAGACCGGCAAGTTTCGGTTATTGCCGTTTCAAAACAGCAATTAGACGACTATTTGGCATTGACCCGAGAACAACAAGCACAACCGCGTAAAATGATTCCCGAGCTATACGCTTTACCGTACACCGACGAACAACTCACGGTGTGGCACGAGGGTGAGCGTTGTTTGATGAGAGATGGCTATCATTCGGGTGGTGCCGGCAGTATAGACTGGATCGCCTCCTTAGCCTCGGTACATGTGCATACCAATCACCTGAATATATATAGCGATAACCCCCAGGCCTTACCCGATGCCTGGCAACAAGATGCCCAAGCTCTACCCGCACCGCTCGATGAAATGATGGGCGGCGGTGCGCCGCCCGATGCGATCAACCTATTACAAGGCGAATACGCCACAAGCAATGCTACCGCAACTTATCTCAAACCATGGCGAGCAGCGATAGCATTGGCATTGATCGCCTTCGGGGCACACTTGGCCGTAATGTTTTTTGATACACAACGCTACGATTTGTATACCGAAAATGCCCGGCTTCAATCCGAGCAGTTGGTTAAACAATTAAAGATACCGGGCGGCGATGTGTCGGATGTGCGAGCTCAGGTGGCACGCTACATAGAATACCTGAGGTCTTATAGCGAGCAACGACAGGAGAATGCTTGGTCTATGTTGGTGCGAGTCGATAAACTACTGTCCAACTGTTTGCTTTGCCGTGTAGAAAGACTAGAGTTAGACAGCGACAGCCTCGAACTGGATGTGAGTTTTACCGAAAAGAATGATAACTTTAAGAATAAGATTGAAAGTCTGGCGGATTTCGATGTGGAATCCAAACAACTCCCGAATACTGCCGAGGGACGCAGCCTGATGCAGTTTAAGTTAAGCGAGGCGAAGTCTTAGCCGCATTAAATTCAAACGGATATCAAGCTATGTCGTTATTACCCGCCGGATTATGGAATGAAAGAGAACCTCGAGAAAAGGTTCTGCTGATTGCCCTATTGATTTTTGTGATTTCTGCGGTGTTTTACACGATGGTTTATCAACCGCTGCAAAGCCAATATGCACAAGCCCAAATACAATACCGGCAAGCCGAAAAAGATTACCGCTGGGTGCGTAGCCAAATAGCAACCATCGCCGGACTTAAAGTTACCGCACGCGGTGCCGATTTGGCAATGGGAGGAATCGGTGGACTACGCACGGAGATAGATCAGAGCCTCCAGAAGTATAAACTTAAAGCCGATGTCGCACTCGTAGACGAAGAGGAGGGTAGCAAACTTATAGAGATAAAGCTAGACGATGCCGGCGGGCGCGACGTACTGAGGTGGCTGGAGGAAAGCATGCAAAGCGGACACCTTTTACATACATTCGACCTCGATCATAAAGGGGACGGCAAGGTGTCGGCGGTTGCCTACTTCGAATTAACACAATCCGATAACTAATCATATAAATTGTCATGTGGTTAATCCTTAAAATACTATCGTTTTTTGTGTTGCTGGTGCTTGTAGTGCTGTCCTTTGTAGTGACAATACCGCTTCGCTTTATCGTCGACAATGTGCCTGCCGTACCGCTGCCGATACAAATCAATCATGTGCAAGGCACCGTACCCGACGGCAGCATGCTGTTTGTTTTACAAGATTTACCGTTCTCACCCGAGATCAATTCCAAATTAAAAACGCTTGCGGTTTCTTGGCAGTGGTGCCCCAGCCTCGATATCGGAATATCGACTATGTGCGTGGAAGCCGACACCGAACTCGTGCAGGGTGCCTTAAAGACCGTAATTTCCCCCGTTGCGACCGAACTATACGATGTGTCGCTCACCAGCGAAGTCAAACGTCTGCCGGTGCCTATAGCAAACAATACGATGGAGATCAGCGGGAATCTACAGCTGTCGCTCGCTAATATCTTCATACCGTTAGACACGCCGTTTCCTAGCCGCATACAAGGTGAAATCGTATTACAAGACTTAATTCTCGGCATCTTCAATCTGGGTAATTTCCGTTTCGATTTGAGCTCCGATGAAAACGAAGAGTTGAGTGCACAAATAACAGGAAGCGGAGAACTCTTTAACGCACAAGGTGTGGCAGGCTTGAACAAGGCGGGGGAATATAGATATAACATTGATGTTGAAAGCGGGCATACGCTGGTACGCAACTTTTTATCCCAACAAGGACAAGCTAACAATGAAGGGGGGTACCGTTTAGCCAAAACAGGCGTTTTACCCGTAATGTGATAGAACCGCCGATTGAGCCAAATAACCGTTCTTTGTTGCAGTAGCACAAGGAACGTTACGTTATGCGAGGTTTAACTATTTATGGTTATTAGAAATAATAATAATGTCAAAGGTCAATCGGCGTGACATGGGACTGTTGAAAAAGTATTCCATAGAGTGGTAGGGGCGGACTTGCATGTCCGCCCGAAACGTATCATGTTTGCACGATTAACGCGTTCACCCATTAATATTGTGGAAACCATTATTTGTTGGCGCAAGCGGTTACGGTTATTCTGGATGCTACTTAAGGGCAGACATATAAGTCTGCCCCTACAGGTGGGTTGGATAATTATGTGGCGCAAGCGGTTACGATCGTGCAAAACGGTATTTTTCAACAGTCCCACATGGGACTGTTGAAAAAGTATTTCATAAAGTTGTAGGGGCGGACTTGTATGTCCGCCCGAAACGTATCATGTTTGCACGATTAACGCGTTCACCCATTAATATTGTGGAAACCATTATTTGTTGGCGCAAGCGGTTACGGTTATTCTGGACGCTACTTAAGGGCAGACATATAAGTCTGCCCCTACAGGTGGTCTGCGTAATTGAGGGGCGCAAGCGGTTACGATCGTGCAAAACGGTATTTTTCAACAGTCCCACATTACTACTTTGCGCTTACAAAAATCGGCTGAGTGTTTGACATCTCCGTTTTTTCGATTAAAATAATTTTCTTTTGTTCCTTGCCCGTATGGGCAAAAACCATAAGGAGCCATTATGCGACATTACGAAATTGTATTTCTGGTGCACCCCGAGCAAAGTACGCAAGTGCCGGAAATGATAGAACGATATAAATCCATTATAGAATCAAGCAACGGCAAGGTGCACCGTTTGGAGGATTGGGGGCTTCGGCAGCTTGCGTATCCTATAAAAAAATCAAACGAGGCATATTATGTGCTGATGAACATAGAATGCACCCAACAAGTGCGCAAAGAGATTGCGGACTCCTTCCATTTTAGCGATGCCGTATTGAGAAACCTGATTTTGAGCAAAGAAAACCCGATTATTAAACATTCGCCTATTAAACAGGCAATGGAAAAAGCCGAAAAATTGAAGCATGAAAGGGAGCAAGCCTTAACCGCCGCCGACATGGAAAAAGCTCCCTCTTCTAAACCCAAAGATAAACACATCAAAGAGACTGACGAAGACAAATCGGCTCACGAAACGGATGCCGTAGAGGCAACCGAGAGCAAAGCACAACCGGATAAAAGTGATAATGAAAAATCCGAAGAAATCGATAATGCCCCAAACAATCCCACGGAGGACAAACATGTTGACCCCACAAAAAACTAAAAAATACTGCCGCTTCACACGAGAAAATTGTCAAGAGATCGATTATAAAGATATAGACCTCTTAAAAGATTACATTTCCGACACCGGCAAAATTATCCCCAGACGGGTGACCGGCACTAAAGCGATGTACCAAAGCAGACTTGCCAATGCCATCAAACTCGCACGCTATTTGGCATTACTACCGTATACCGATAGGCACTAAATAATTCCTCTAAGGTGATAAAGAGATGGAAATAATTTTAATAGATAAAATCAAAAACTTAGGCGACGTGGGTGATGTCGTAAAAGTGCGGTCGGGTTATGCACGCAATTACCTAATCCCCTACGGTAAAGCTAAATTTGCAACCGAAGAAAACCGGTTAGAAATTGAACGACGACGCGCCGAATACGAAAGACATGTGTCCGAAGATCGAGCTTTAGCCAAAGAGCACGCCGAAAAGTTGAAAGATTTGGATTTAACCATCAGCGTACAAGCAATGGAGGACGGACGACTCTACGGTTCGGTCAGCATCACCGAAGTTTGCAAACTCGTCCTTCAAAAGTGCGGAATCGAATTACAGAAACAAGAGATTAATTTTCCCGAAGGTCAAATACGCTCGCTCGGTTCACACGCCGTGGTATTCAATCTGCATAGCGATGTGCAGGTGGCGGCTCAGCTACAAGTCGTGTCGGCACGACAGTCGCCTTCCGATGAGAATATCCAACAAGAAAATCTCGAAGACCAATCTTCGGAAGAAACCCCTGCAGATTTATCGCCTCAAGAAAGCCCCGATGCCGCTAAGACCGATAGTGGCTAAACCGTAGGATATAACAAGCTGCCCGATAATACGATGGAAAACTCCGCTTTGAATCAAAACACCTCGGGCGCACATGCTCCCCCACATTCGACCGAAGCGGAACAAGCGGTAATCGGAGGGCTACTGTTAGACCCCGAAGCGTTTGATAAAATTGCCGATGTTTTGAAAAAAAACGATTTTTATGAAAAGCGTAACCAAGATCTGTTCAATGCGATCTACGAATTAAATCAGCGCGGAGAACCGTGCGATTTTATTACCGTATCCAACTTCTTAAAAAGTTCGAAAAAAACCGACGATACCACCCTATCTTATTTAACATCGCTGGTCAAAGAAACACCGAGTGCTGCGCGCATTAAGACCTATGCCGACATCGTTCGCGAACATGCCGCTAAACGCCGACTTATTTCCGTTGCGACGAAGCTCATAGAACTGGCATACAGCAAGGGCGAGCAGAGTAGCCGAGAGCTACTCAATAAAGCCGAGCAGTTAATACTCAATGTGTCGGACGAAACCCAAAAAACGACCGACCTTCGCTCGATCGCGGAACTCAGCAATATCGTATACGAACAAATCCAAAAACGTTCGGAATCGGACGAGCTTATAACCGGTGTGCCTACCGGCTTTACCACCATAGACGATAAAACCGGCGGATTACAGAAAGGCGATTTGATTATTATCGCCGGGCGACCCTCTATGGGTAAAACCAGCTTGGCATTGAATATCGCCGAGCATGTAGCAATCGAAAAACAACAAGGAACCGTTGCCATATTCAGCATGGAAATGCCTGCCGAACAGATTATTTCCAGATTATTCTCCTCGGCTGCCAAAATCAACCAAATGCATATGCGTAGCGGTAAATTGACCGATACAGAATGGGCTAGCTTAATAAAATGGCTCGGTATTTTTAAGAAAGCCTCTTTGTACATAGACGACAGTAGTACCTTAACGGATATAGATGTTTGTGCGCGAGTAAGACGACTAAAGCGCGAACAACCCGACCTTGCTTTGGTGATCGTGGATTACCTGCAACTGATGCATCTGGATAGAACTATTGAAAATCGTGCCGTTGAAATCTCCGTTATTTCTCGTGCCTTAAAGTCGCTCGCCCGCGAGGTCAAAGTGCCGGTGGTTGCCTTATCGCAACTCAACCGCAATATCGAGAGTCGTAGAACCAAACCGCAAATGTCCGATTTACGAGAATCCGGGGCTATAGAACAAGATGCAGACCTCATCATGGCCATTTATCGCGAACTCGATAGAGGCAATCTAAGCGAAGGCAGGTCTACGACAACCGACGGTGTAATCAATGTAGATATAGTCAAACAACGCAACGGTCCTACCTTCGACACCAAGCTAACATTCATAGGCAAACATACGCGCTTTGAAAATTATATTTCCGAGGATGTTGCGGAATCGGTAGAACGAGCGACCCCTACTTTTATAAAAAGCTATAATGACTTGAAAGAGGATTTTTAAGCGGTTTTTATTTATGTTTACTCAACCACTACATCTTTTCACTTTCTTGCCATGATTCGCTCGCTGAATAAACATCTAGATATTCAGGCACTCAAAAGCAATTATGATTATTTGCAGAAGTTCTGTGCGCCTGCCAAAGCCATCACGGTAATAAAATCGGAAGCCTACGGGCACGGTTTGCTGAGGGTTGCAAAAGCACTAAAGAATGCCGACGGTTTTGCGGTTGCTTGCATCAGCGAGGGCATTGCGCTACGCCGAGCAGGCGTTAGCCAGAGAATTGTCGTACTACAAGGCGGACACGGACTGCAGGATATAGAGCTGGCTCGCAACTATAACTTGACACTCGTTATACATTGTCAACGCCAAATAGACGGCTTGCAACAAAACAACTGCCGAGGACTTGCTTTCTGGGTTAAGTTCGATACCGGGATGCACCGCTTGGGCTTTAATTGGATCGAACATAAAACCGTAGTGCCGGCATTATTAAACCTCCGAGGTCTCGCCGGTCCTCTGGTACTCATGTCGCACTTTTGTTGCGCCGACGGCAACGAGGCACTGACTCGCATGCAATTACAAAAGTTTGAAGATCTCTGTGCTTATTACGAAAAAGAGGGCGTGCAGGCATCCATTGCCAACTCCGCTGCAACCTTAAGCCTGCCCGAGTCTCATAAAGACTGGGTCAGGTCGGGACTTTCCGTCTACGGGGTGACAGCTAAAAATGCCCCGCTCAAACACAAAGGGAAATTAAAACCGGTGATGCGCTTAACGGCCCCGGTTATCGCCGTACGCGACTTTAATAAAGGCGATCGCTTGGGTTACAACGGCGAATACATATGCACAAGAAAAACACAGGCCGCAATCATCGGAGCCGGTTATGGCGACGGCTATCCATGGCATGCGGTATCGGGAACACCTGTTTGGTTATCGGGTCAACGATGTCATATCGCCGGACATGTATCGATGGATATGATTACGGTAGACGCTACCGGCGCGGATATATCGGTGGGCGATAACGTAGAATTGTGGGGAGAACATATATCGGTAGGCGAAATTGCCCAACACGCTTCCACTATCCCCTACGAATTATTATGCTCGGTGAGCTCAACGGCAACGACGCTGGTATAAGCATAGCAAGAAAGAAAAGGGAATTGACTATAACATCCGGTTATTAGAAAATAAAGCACCGAGCGCGGGAGTAGCTCAGCTGGTAGAGCGCAACCTTGCCAAGGTTGAGGTCGCGGGTTCGAACCCCGTCTCCCGCTCCATTTTCTCTTAGCAAACCTGCCCAACATTGCATAGCAAAACATTGCAAATTCTTGGGTAGGGCTGTATAATTCACCATTCAACCGGAAACAAACGTAATGCCTACAGTACGAATTAAAGAGAATGAACCACTCGATATCGCCATCAGACGCTTCAGGCGTACTTGCGAAAAAGCCGGTATTTTAACGGAAATCCGTTTTCGTGAATTTTATGAAAAACCCACTACGGTGCGTCGCCGGAAGTCAATTTTGGCAAAAAAGCGACAAAGTAGACATACCTTCAAAGTTAGATCTAAGCGCACTCGTTTATACTAATCCACCCACCCATGAAACATCGTATCGAGGACGATGCCAAAATAGCAATGAAAAGCGGCGATAAGCCTCGCTTGGCGGTATTGCGTTTGATACTATCCGAAATAAAACGCATAGAAATAGACTCTCGAACCGAACTCGATGAAAACGGCATCTTGGATACGCTCGGCAGAATGGCAAAACAACGACGCGAATCTATCAAACAATTTGCCGATGCAGGTCGTACCGATTTACAGCAAAAAGAGGACTTCGAACTCGAAGTCATCACAAGTTATATGCCGAAACAACTCGACGAAACCGAACTCAATACTCTGATCGACCAAGCAATCGACAAGACCGGAGCGACCGGTGTCAGAGATATGTCCAAAGTGATGGCGGAGATTAAAGCACAAGCTCGCGGGAGCGCAGATCTATCGGCGGTCGGTCGCATCGTCAAAGCGAAACTAACATCTACATAATCGGCAAATATACCGATAACGATATGGGGAAAAACTTAGTCAAAAGCAAAGATATGGCGATGGTGCCGGTAAGCAGTCTGAATGCTTACATCAGTGCGGCTTACGGTATTCCGGTGTTGGATGCCGAAGAGGAACAGCGGCTTGCGCGTCGCTATCATCAAGAGAACGATGTAGAAGCGGCACGCAAATTAGCAATGCACAATCTACGTTTTGTTATACAGATTGCGCGTGGCTACAGCGGATACGGGCTTGCACTAGGCGATTTGATACAAGAGGGTAACATCGGATTATTAAAGGCAATACAACGTTTCGATCCGGCCATCGGCGTGCGCTTGGTCTCTTTTGCGGTGCATTGGATTCGCGCCGAAATTCACGAGTTTATCATTAAGAATTGGCGCATCGTCAAAGTTGCCACAACCAAAGCACAGCGCAAACTTTTCTTCAATCTTAGAAGTTCCAAAAAAAGATTGGGTTGGATGAACCGGCAAGAGGTTGAAGAAATCGCAAATCAACTCGGTGTCAAAGCCAAAGAAGTCACCGAAATGGAAAAGCGCATGGGGCAATCCGAAGTGAGCATAGACCCGCTGCCGGATGCACACGATGAAGCGGCTTTTTCACCCATCGCTTACTTGACCGACGAACGAGAAACAGATCCGGCGGAACATTTTGAAAATGTACAAGCAAGCACCTATAACCGCAAAAAACTGGACGAGGCACTAAAAACCTTGGACGAGCGTAGTCTTGCCATCTTAAAAGCACGTTGGTTGTCCGATAAAAAAGCGACTCTGCACACGCTGGCGGATCAATACAAAGTTTCTGCGGAGCGTATTCGCCAAATTGAAAGCCAGGCCCTACAAAAACTCAAAAAAGCGATAAAAACATAATCGGCAGAGAACGATTCGATAATGGAATACCAACGAACATTTGATGTCATTGTTATCGGCGGCGGACACGCCGGCTGCGAGGCGGCATCGGGTGCGGCGCGCACCGGCGCGACGGTGCTACTACTAACACAAAACATAGACACCATCGGGCAGATGAGTTGTAATCCTGCCATCGGCGGCATCGGGAAAAGCCATTTAGTACGTGAGATTGACGCACTCGACGGATTGATGGCGCGCTGCGCCGACCTGTCGGGCATCCATTTTCGGATGCTCAACGCAAGCAAAGGGCCTGCAGTACAAGCGATACGGGCGCAAGCAGACCGCCGGCTGTATAAAGCGGCAATGCGCAGAATGTTGGAGCAGTACTCCGACATCTATATGTTTCAACAAACGGTAGACGATCTCATCGTCGATAAAGATCGTATTCAAGGCGTGATTACACAAATGGGGCTTCGCTTTCGGGCAAGCACCGTCGTTTTAACCACCGGCACTTTCTTGGGTGGACACATACATATCGGTACGCACAATTATCGGGGCGGACGCGCCGGCGAGGCACCGGCGAATGCGCTTGCCGAAAGACTGCGCGCGTTGCCGTTGCGCGTGGGGCGATTGAAAACCGGTACACCGCCGCGCATCGCTAAAAACACCATAGACTTTTGCAAACTCACGGCACAACACAGCGACACACCGCAGCCGGTATTCTCTTATATGGCAAACCGAGAAGAGCATCCGCCGCAACGCGAATGTTTTATAACTCGTACGAACGAAAAAACCCACGATATTATACGCTCGGCACTGCATCGCTCGCCGATTTATAACGGCACCATCCGTTCCACCGGTCCGCGCTACTGTCCGTCGATAGAGGACAAGGTCGTGCGCTTCGCCGACAAAACATCTCATCAGATTTTCATAGAACCCGAGGGTTTGGATAGCGGCGAGATTTATCCGAACGGAATTTCCACTTGCTTGGACTTCGATGTACAGCTTGCAATGGTGCGCTCTATCGACGGTTTTGAAAAAGCGCATATCACACGCCCGGCTTATGCGATTGAATACGATTATATGGATCCTCGCGACTTGGACGCATCGCTTGAAACCCGAGCCATAGAAGGTTTGTTTTTCGCCGGACAGATCAACGGCACAACCGGCTACGAAGAGGCTGCAGCACAAGGTCTGCTCGCCGGACTCAACGCTGCCCGCAAAGCACAAGGCAAAACACTATGGCACCCGACACGAGAACAAGCCTATATCGGCGTGCTGATAGACGACCTGACCGTCTACGGCACCGACGAACCTTATCGGATGTTCACAAGCCGTGCCGAATATAGATTATCTTTGCGTCAAGACAATGCCGATTTACGTCTTTGCGAACAAGGCAGAAAGCTCGGTTTGGTCGGCGATGAACGTTGGCACTTGTTTGAACATAAGCGCAAACGGATAGCTACCGAGCAAGCAAAACTGCAAAGCCTATCTATCAATCCCGAACAGGGACGGCAACTGGGCATAGAACTTAAGCAAACCTGCAGTGCCGCAGAGCTACTTAAAAGACCCGAAATCCGCTACCGAGACATTGTCGGCATTGCCGATATCGATCGGCCGGCTACCGACGAACAGGTGGTCTCGCAAATAGAGATACAGGCGAAATACAGCGGCTACTTGGCACGCCAGCAAGACGAAATAGATCGGCTCGCACAGGCGCGCTCGCAACAAATCCCCGCCGGTTTTGATTATTCCAAAGTCATCGGTCTATCAAATGAATTGCGCGACAAACTCAACGAATCTAAACCGGCATCGATAGGGCAAGCCGAGCGCATCCCGGGCATGACACCGGCTTCTTTGTCCTTATTGCGTATTTATTTGAAAAAATATGATTTTGGCTATCGGCGTAGTGCCTAATCTGATATTGGGATTGCTGCTCTTCGGGTTGATACCGACGGCGGACGCACAAAGCCGCATAGAGTCCGAACACACACGGCATATAAAAAGCAAGCACAGTGTCGAATTGACCGTAGAACGTGCCAAGCGCATCGCAGAACACAACGAACTCAAAGTGTTCGGCGTGATAGACCATGCACAAAACGCCGCCGACGCAGGTATGGAACTACTGCCCACCCAACTGCTCGTATTCGGCAACCTCGCCGTTGACACCGAATTGATGCAGGCAAACCCGCTCGTCGGCCTTGATTTGCCGCTCAAACTATTGGTTTGGGAAGATCGCGACGGTGTCGTTTGGATCAGCTATAGCTCGGCGGAGGCTATGCAAAAACGCCACAATCTGTCTGAATACACCAAACAATTTCGCGACACCGAGGCTTTGTTGAAAGACTTGGCACAGGCTGTCGGACGATAATTTGGAATATACAAAACTACTGCAGCGACAATGCTCCGAGCTCGGTATTAATGCAACCGACGCGGAATTAAACAAGATATTTCGGTGGATTGAATTACTGCAAAAATGGAACCGAACATACAACCTGACGGCAATAAAAGAAACCGAGCAAATCGTTCGTCGCTTGGTAATCGGTAGCCTTGCGGCGATCCCCTATCTGCACGGCGACACCGTGTTGGATGTAGGTAGTGGCAATGGCGTGCCGGGCATCGCGTTGGCAATCTTCGCACCACAATACCGCTATACATTGATCGACGGCAACGGCAAAAAAACCCGTTTCTTAGAATACTGCCGAGTGTCTTTAGCACTTGCCAATATAGAGGTGAAACAAGTGCGGGCAGAAAATTTTACAACCGCAGTCAAATTTGACACGATAATCAGCCGCGCCCTCGGCAATTTAGACCGCTTTATCTCCATAACCCTGCATCTGGGGCACAAACAAACCCGCTGGCTGACATTCAAAGGTAAAATAAGCCGACGCGAGATTCAACAATTCCGTGATACCGCAAGCGATTCGGGGCTGAGGCATAGCCTGAAAAAGCTCGATACCGGGGAAGACGAAACTCAAAACTTGGTTCTTATGAGATACTAGAGCGATAGAACAATGACAACCATCTATGCAATAACCAACCAAAAAGGCGGTGTCGGCAAAACGACGACCAGCGTGAATTTAGCGGCAGGTTTGGCGGCTGCCAAACGGCGCGTGCTATTGATAGACATGGACCCGCAAGGCAACGCAACCTCCGGTAGCAATGTCGACAAAAATGAATTAACCGCGACGACCGCGAATTTGCTCGACGGCACACCGCTGATAGACTGCATTAGTTCGTGCGATACCGCAGGCTACGATCTGGTCGGTGCAAACTCGGCACTGACCGTCACCGAAGTCAATATGACACGGCAAGAGAACAGTAGTTTTTACTTACGAGATACCTTACAACAAACCGACCACTACGACTATGTTTTGCTGGATTGCCCGCCGACACTCAATACACTGACGATGAATGCATTGGTTGCCGCCGAAGGTGTAATCATTCCGATACAATGCGAGTACTACGCTTTGGAAGGTCTCTCCGCTTTGGTCGAAACCATAGAGCGTATACGCCAAACCGTCAACCCTCGGTTGCGCATAGAAGGCGTGTTGCGGACGATGTACGACCCGCGCAACAACCTCGCCCGCGATGTGTCCGAACAACTCAGCGTTTTCTTTGAAAAAGAACTCTACCACACCGTCATTCCCCGTAATGTAACCCTCGCCGAAGCACCCAGCCACGGATTATCCATCATACAATACGACAAAGCGTCCAAAGGTGCCGTCGCCTATATAGAACTCGTCGGCGAGATATTGAGACGGCAAAAAGCCGATGCAAAGGTAGGCTGAAATACTCGTTTGCGTGTTATTTAACCGAAGTGAACAACAGTGAATAAAAAGAAGGCACAAACCAAAAAACGACGAGGGTTGGGTTCTCTGGGCGTAGACGCACTGCTAACGACACGCATCGATGCCGAAACCGATACCGAACAAGACGAGCAGATTTTGCATATAGCACCCGATAGAATACAACCCAGCCGCTATCAGCCGCGTAAAAACATCGACGAGGAGTCTTTACAAGAACTCGCAGAATCGATCAAACATCAGGGACTGTTGCAACCTATCGTCCTACGCACACAAAACGACACCGACGGTCGTTATGAACTCATCGCCGGCGAACGTCGTTGGCGCGCCGCGCAACTAGCCGGTGTTAAGAAAATTCCTGCAATATTAAAAAAAGTGGATGAAAATACCGCTGCCGCCATCGCACTCGTAGAAAATATACAACGCGAGGACTTAAGCGCAATAGAAGAAGCAACGGCAATAAAACAACTGATACTAAAGTTTGATATGACGCACGAACAGGTGGCAACCGCCATAGGACGCTCGCGCCCTGCGGTTTCAAACCTGTTGCGGCTCTTGGAACTTGCGCCCGAAGTGCGTAGCTGGATGACCGAAGGCCGCTTGGAGATGGCACATGCGCGTCCTCTGCTGGCGTTGGATAAAGCCGAACAAACCGATACCGCCCGCCTCATCATCGGGCGCAATATGAGCGTACGAGAAGTTGAAGAGTATGTGAGGAAACTATCGGATAAGAAAAAGAAAAAAAAGACGAGTAGAAAGAAAAAACCCCGCGACGATGCCGAAATCGCTCAACTGGAACGCCACCTGTCGGAACATTTGGGTACGACGGTTAAGGTGAAATATAGCAAAAAGACCGGCAACGGCTCGCTGGTGATTTATTACACCTCGCTCGACGGACTGGATAATATCATAGACAAAATAACCTGATCGCACGCCGACATCGTGTGGCCGGTAGCCTCGGATAGAATGGGTGAGTTGTTTGTGGGGTCGTAAGAACCGACCAATTATTGATCGTTTAGAATGCCCTCTAGGAATACCCTGACAGAGGCAGTGATTGTTAGAGGCATCGGAGGAAGCGCACGCACGATGTTCATATCATAGAATTGTATGTCGCTCTGATCCTCTGAAATTACCTCAACCCTAACTTCGTTTAGACCCGTAGTTAATGTGATACCGCTATTTATATCGAACGTGTTATCGGCTGTTCTTCCCGACGATCCTCTTACGCTAAGTCTGGTAATGAATGCGACCGCGCTATCCGGCGCAGCAATGACCCTTGTATTTACTACATCATTCCCAACATTTATGGAATACATAGTCGTGCCGGCATCAAAATCAAAATCAATACCTTCTAGCTCCAAACTGTACAGTGCCGCCTCGTCGGGAGCAGTAGGAATACCCGACTGCCTCAACATCCATCCTATAACTTGATGACATTGATTGTCATTGCTGAAGTCGGGATAATTACCGGGACAAACTGAATGATTAAGTCTAACATCGTTTTCATCTAACCCTAGTCTTATATTCCTTTGTAGCTGGCGTATTCCACCGGGTATCAAGCGTTCTCTCCATGCGGCTTCGTTTTGCTCACTTACTGTAGGAGCCGAGCCTCCTTCAACACTATGGCATCCTGCACAATTATCGTTATATCTTACCTGAGGTCGCTGTGCCATAGCCGAATTTGTAAACAGCAGTATCAATACTAAAACCGACACTATGTCAAGTTGTTTTAGGGAATGCATTTTGTAATCGCTTTCAAAATTAAATGATTTTATCTATACAATTAAGGAATTGTACTATAACTATCAATTTGTGCAATGGAGAGCAGAATCCCCTAATCCTCAAGTGCTATTGTGAGGCTACTGAGAGAAAAACCGCCGATTGACCTACTGGTTCAATCGGCGGTTCTATTCAGCCTGACGGGGTGGTTGCGTCGTGTCTGCATGATTTATACATTCATCCATCCAATTTATGGAAACCATTATTTGTTGGCGCAAGCGGTTGCGGCTGTGCAGAGCGGCACTTAAGGGCAGACATCATAATTGCCGATTGACCTACTGGCTCAATCGGCGGCTCTATCCTGCACCTACGGCTTGGTGGTTATTATAAATTCATGGCGCAAACGGCTACGGTTGCACGCCGACGATACTTTTTCAACAGCCCCATCTGGGGTTGTTGAAAAAGTATTTCATAGAGTGGTAGGGGCGGACTGGCATGTCCGCCCGTAACGCGTTACATCTGCACGATTTATACATTCATCCATACAATTTATGGAAACCATTATTTGTTGGCGCAAGCGGTTGCGGCTGTGAAGAGCGGCACTTAAGGGCAGACATTAAAATTGCCGATTGACCTACCGGCTCAATCGGCGGCTTTATCCTGCCCCTACGGCTTGGTGGTTATTATAAATTCGTGGCGCAAGCGGCTGTGGGATTATATGAACCGGCGAATTATTGGCCGTTCAGAAGGCTTTATAGGAATATATCCTGCCGTTGACAGTCGGATTGTTAGGAGCAGAGGCAGGATTAATAATAAAATTCAAGGTGCGATTATCCTCATTGATTTGGTCAATGGAGGTCATATATTGATCGCTAAATCTGATCAGCCTAACGGTTAAGGCTCCGAGTGTATCGGGATCATTCAATTCTAATGTTACTCTCACGCTTTGGCTACGGCCTGTACAGATTGTAAATCGGGGGGGGTCATTCGGGAGTCGAATAACACTTGGAATACATCTATCGTCCGACGTAGAACGCACAAGTTTAATCTCGCTAAGATCGGCACCGTCAATTTGAATCAATGCGTTTGCGGTGAAACCGGCATCCAATTGGCTGGGGGGGGTTATGGTGAACCCTACTGTGTTACCATCCCTTAAAGGGTTCGACAAGCCGACTACCTGAGCAAAAGCCACATTTGCAGAGCAGACGAGCAATAAGCACAAACCAATACGGAGCGAGGCACGTTGCAAGTATTTAATTAGGTGTGTATCCTTCATGAAATTTCGTTATATCCATCGTTATGCAGTATTATACGAGAACCACTTTTGGTCTGTCACAAGTGGTAAAAATAAATTTAGTGGCGCAAGCGGCTGTAGGGTTATCTGGACCGGCGAATTATTCGTCGTTTAGAATGCCCTCTAGGAATACCCTAACATTAACAGTCGGATTGCTAGAGGCGGGGGCAGAGGCAATAGAGGGGAAGCTACTCAGCACGCGATTATTCAGAGGAATAGTATTTTCAATGTTTTCGGTGCTATATTCGTTGCCATATATAATACTATTAAATGCTACAAGAGTAATAGTTAAGTCTTCAGGTATAGAGTCATTCACTTTAAATTCTACTCCCACTGTTTGTCTATCCCTTGTGCAGATTAGGTATCCAAAGTTTCTGAGTGGAAGAGAGGTGCCAATACTGCAGTCATTGTCCTCCGTAAACCCCATAACCTCCAGAGGTCCTGTCATCAGATTAGTGCCCTCAATTAGAATCTGTGCGTTTGCAATTGGATTATTCTGTATGCTGGGAAGGTTTATGGTGAACCTTATTGTGTTACCATCCCTTGAAGGGTCCGACAAGCCGACTACCTGAGCAAAAACCGAATTTGTGAATAGTAGTGCCGACATTAAAACCGACAATATACCAAGTTGTTTGAAATAACCCATTTATAACCTTCTTTAATATTGAATGTTCTTTATTGTACAGGCGTAATCTTATCATAATTACACATTTTTACAATGGAAAGCGACAGAAAATTGTCGGTATTTTTGAGGGGACTCTGCTTAAGAGGGGGTGGGATGCCTTTTTAGATAGTCGGAAATCGCCTGCATTACAAAGTCTTTAGCTTGTTGACGGCTTACAAAACCCGTAGACTTTTCAATGAATTCTTGGGTGCTAATCGATACGGAGTCGCTCATTCCTTGCGGTGGCTTAGCTTTGGTTTTAAGATACTTTGCGTCATACTGCATCTCAATAAATTCCTTTGTTATTTTTTTTGCTACAGATTGATTATGCATTATTTTCAGTTCCGCTAAAGAGCTGATTTCCCCTGTGCGTACTTGTTCGTGTATCTCGGCAGATAGTTTTATTTCTTTATCTATGACGTGTTCGAAAAGCTGTTGGGCGGATTCACTCATCGGTTTTTTCGTCGGCGCAGTATTTTGTTCGCCCAGTGTTTTTATAAATGCATCGGCATATTCGGCGATTGTTTGATGTGCAATAGAAGAGGCTTCGTCTTCGGTTATTCCTTGTTCCGACGAGAAGTGTGCTTTTATAATCGCTTCTTGAATATTCGAAGTCAGCCTGTTTCTTTCTGCTAAGTTCTGATTATAAATCTTAACAAGTTTATGATATTTAGGGGCGGATAACTTTGCCAAAACCTGCGTGTAGCAATGCTCGAGATTGAAATATTTGGATGCCGACAATAAGTTCTTTACTCGCTCACCGATATGGTTTTCAATAAACTTTCCGGCGATTGCCGATGCGGTTGTTTTCGAGACTACTCCGCCTTTCCGATAAGCCTCTTCTATAATGGCTTCTTGAATACGAGAGTTTAGTTTTTCAATTTCGGTTTTCCCGAATGTATAATCTACTTTTTTGGATGCATCATTTATTGCCACAGAAGGATGTTTAGATATCTCTTTAACCAATAATTCGTTGCATTGCTGCGGCGACAAATAGGCTTGTGTATCGGCTAAAGTACCCTTGACGATATCTAGATTTTTTAATGCTTGTCGTACTTGGCGCGCCGACAAAGGCTTATTTTGTCTACCGAGTTTGTAAAGCCTGCTAATATCGTCCTTGCCGACTTCGTGATTCCCGTTGTATTTTCTAAGGGTTTCATCGTGGGCGTGTTTAACCTCGGCGATGAAAGAGTCGGTAGCCATCTTATACTCTTGATTGACTTTAGTCGGGTTGTACTTAGACTTTATCCAAGTAACAAAGCGCGATAAAAAGGAACCACCTCGCACATCCAATCTGTTCGTGGTTTGATTGAAGAAAACATTGCCTTCTCTACGGGCAACACTTTGAAAATCGCTTGTACTGAATGTCGGCATATTCCCCCCTTCCTTTGGAATTTTTAGCACAAGTCTTAGGACATTGATTTTCTCGGAATTAGGTCTTGACGAACTTGGAGCCACCCTGATACAAAGCAAGCAGGTCGGCATCCATTCCTTGATCAAGCCCCGGCACCCCCTTCAATTTATATCCTTTGAGACCAACCGTCATTTGCTGCATTTCATGGTTTCCGGTATTCAGCGCAAAGTTGGTTCGCTCGCGTCTGGATTCTACGGTGTACTCGGCATCGGGTTCGGGGATACGCCCGTTCGTGTACCCTACCGCGGCAAGGTATTTCGCTTCGGCATCCAACTGCCCGGTACGATCTTTACCGCTTTTGCAGTTATAAAGCGTTGTTTCTCCCATCAGGTGACTAACCAACGCTAGGCGAGAGACCATTTTATAGGGTTCTTTACCGCCGCTCCTGAAAGACTCGTTGCGCCATATTGTTTTTGCTTGTGTTGCCGCTTGTTCCAGCAATGCTCCGTGCCTTTGCGTCGGCGCATCATCGCTGGCAGCCATTTGTGCCACTTTTTGCGCCACGGCACCCCCCAAATTACGGTCTTTAGGATCACCGAGCATATCGCGCAATTCCGGATTATTCAAATTCGCGGCAAATCCCCAGCCCATCGCCTTGGGCCACAACGGCGTGCTCGGACCTAGTACGCCTTTGCTTGTCGCAACCGCGCCTTTGTTGACACCGAAATTCAAGGTGCGAACCTTAGTCCGAACTCTGATTTGTCTCTCGGCTCCTTCACCGTCTCGCACCTTAATAGCCACGCCCTCCGGCGAATCCGCCAAGGCTTTTAGGCTTTCGGTTTGATGCCTTAGCATCGTCTTTTCATCACCCGATGCCCCGGCTTTAAGATGTGCTCGCAATACATCGGGTGTCACCAAAGAGATTGAATTTAAGGTCACATCGACAATCTCCCCGTTTAGGGCGGCATTCAGCTTTTGAGGATCCGATACCACCGCAGCGGCTAATAATTCTCTTGCCATCACTTTGCTCGACTCGGTGCGAAGTTTACCGGCAATATCGGGCATTTCCGGATTACCTTCTTTAATTTGCCGGGCAATCATCGTTGCGTAGATGTCGGGATCTTGCCCGGGTGGGATGTCGACGGCATGGTTATCAAGCAATAATTCTTTGACCATCGTACTCAGTTGTGTTTCGGGCAAAATCTTGAGATTCTTGTTGTTCAACATATACGGATCCAAGATACCGTGGCGTATTCCCGAGAATAAAACCTCGCCGTTTTTTGCAGTCATCCGAGAGTGTGCCATATTGGGCACATGTTTGTACTGCATACGATCCATAGAACTGATGCCGTTGCTCGGATAATCTGCAGCGAAACTTTTTGCCAGATGACCGGCCGGCGTAATCGTGCTTGTTGCGGTATGTTTTCCTGCTGCCATTGTGAACTCAAGTTCTTTGTTGACCACCGGCCATTCTTGGTTGTTGACTTCACCGATTATGCCCTGTCTCAATAAAAAACCGACGGGAGGCATCTCCGATTTAGTAACGCCGGCAGCTTTAAGTTGGTGCTTGACGAATAATTCGGTCATCATCGCTTGGGAGATTTTGGGATGCGACAAGGGGATAAGGTCTTGCTGTGCTTGTGCCGAGAAGTCCTCGTTGGCTTTATCCCACCGAGCGGTGAGCGGGTCCAAAACTTTGGAACTATACTTTTTCTCGTCTTTGGCCAAGGTGAAATCTTCGGTTAGTACTTCCTCCAGCGACAGATCGCTGGTTGCCGGATCGTATTGTCCCTTTTCAATCGCTGCATGTTTCTCGAATTTTTGGATATTTGCCTCAATTGCTTTTGTAATTTTATTGCGCGGCCCCTCACCCATCGGCATCTCTTTTACCGCACGCAAACACCCTTTGAGCTGCAACAGGTTATATCCTATGCGCTCCCCTCTGCTAAGCGGTTCTTGCTCCGGCAGGATATCCGAAAACAATGCCGTCATGTCCGCCACATCCATATGCCGCTCGGCAAAACGCATTTCAAAGGCGGTTGTTAAGACTCTGCCTTCCGGCGACAAGTTTTTCCCCGATAGATGTGTCAAGTGCGCTTGCACGATCGATAAATTTCGCTTCTGCGTTCTAAGCAATGTGTTAAGTTCGTGGATTTGTTTGGGTGAGGCTTTACCCATATTTAATTTGTCGCCCAAATCGGCTATGCGTACCATTTGCTTATCCAAGGTCTTGTTATATTTGCTAAGCGTAGAAAACAACGCTTCTTGCTCGTCGGAGATCGTGTCGTCTTTGTAGTTAGCGTCGATATAGCTATCGATTGTAGTGGCTTTAGCCCCTGCCAATTCCTCGGCTCTCTTTGAAACCTCTACATCGGAGCGTAACGAGGCGTTGGGATGCGCCGTTAACAGCCCCGTTTCGGTTAGGAAATGTTGTCTCTCTTCGTCGCCTCTCGGTTGCGCAATATGAATTGTACGGATAGGTGTGAGGGGCTGCGATGCCGGTCCGTTATCCGATGCGTTTTGCCAAGGTTCGATAAACTGATTGTTAGATTCTGCGAAAGTCACATGACGTCCGCCGAACGACCCCGCAGAACTGCCCGCTGCCGGGGCTTGACTTACTTCGGTTGCAGGTACCGGGGTTTGACTAGGTGATGATATAGGCATAATTTTCCCTCCGTTATGTTTACTAGTATCATTTTGGTATTACTATACTAATACAACACCGATAAAATTACAATATCCGTGCAACACCAAGATTTTTATAGGCTGATTCGGCTCAGCGGCTGTACGGTGATTTCCTGGGTTAGTTCCTGATAAGACAATACCGCAAGTTCGTAGAGTTCTACTTCCAACATTTTACGCACATAACGGCGTATATCCATTGCCGTTACCAACACCGGCTTGTTGGCGCGTTTGAGAATATCTACGCCGACGGTTTGTTTGACTTTTTCGACGAAATTACGCGTGATAGCCGGATCGAGTGCCAGATAGTTACCTGCCGAAGTCTGTCGGATACCTTTGCGTATGGTTTCTTCCAAATCTTGATCCAGTAAATAGGCGGGCAAGGTGTTCTGCCCGCTACTAAACTTATAACTCACATATCGTTTCAGACTGCTACGCACATATTCGGTCAATAAAACCGTGTCTTTTTCTTTTTGTCCCCATTCGACCAAAGCCTCCAGTATCAAGCGCATGTTGCGGATCGAAATATCTTCGCCGACCAGACGTTGTAAGACTTCGGCAATGGTATGTATGGGTAAAATTCTTTGCACCTCCTTGGTCAATTCGGAAAAGTTGATCTCCATTTGTTGCAATAAATAACGCGCCTCCTGTATTCCTATAAAATCCTCGGAATACCGTTTTAATACATACGAGAGATGAAAAGTCAGTATTTTCGGCAATTCCATATAAGAAAGATTGGCTTTATCGAGTTGTGTTTTATGACGCGCCTCTACCCATAGCGTTTCTTGCCCGGGCAGAAAAGGCTGACCCGGTTCGGCAGGAATACTCAGTATTTCCATTTGCTCTTTATTGTCGCTGTAAAGCACATAACCGTATCTCAAATTTCCGTGGGCAACGGGTACTTCTTGCATCAAAATAGAGTAATCTCCGGGGGTGTTGATATTGGCATTGAAACGCAAGTAAATACCGGGGAACGGAACACCTAGATCCAAATACAAGGCACGACGCACCTTGAACAATTCGTCGTTGAGTGTTTTGGTATCCAAGTGTTCTTGTACGCCTGCTTCTATATCGATTAATAAAGGTACACTCAAAGTAAATTCCTCCTGTTCGCTTAATTTTCCCGTGGGGGAGCTGCCGTCTTCGGTAGACGGCGCATTGAAGGGGAGAGAGGCCGATAAAGAGTCCTCCTGTTGTTGGGCCTCTCTCCGTTTAGTACTATACAACAAAAATAAGCCGCCACCACCGGTTATGATCGACAGCAACACAAAGACCGGTGTGGGAAATCCCGGGATTACGCCGAATACCAACATTAAGCCCGATGCGACCAATAGCGCGCGCGGTTGTGCGCCTATCTGCCCGCTGATGTCGGCAGCTAAATCGGCATTCATCTGCGAATCCGCAGGGTTGTCGGTCGTGACCCGGGTGACGATAATGCCGGCGGTAAGCGCAATCAACAACGCCGGTATTTGGGTAATCAAGCCGTCGCCTATAGTGAGGATTGAATAGACGTGCATCGCTTCTGCGACATCCATGCCGCGCTGCATAACACCGATCGTCAACCCCCCTATTAGATTAACGACGATGATGATCAGACCGGCGATGGCATCGCCCTTTACGAACTTCATCGCACCGTCCATAGAACCGTATAGTTGACTTTCTTTCTCGACCAGAGAGCGGCGGTGGCGTGCTTGTTCTACATCGATCACCCCGGCGCGCATGTCGCCGTCGATGCTCATCTGTTTGCCGGGCATTGCATCCAACGAGAATCTTGCACTCACCTCGGCAACCCGTTCGGCGCCTTTGGTAATCACCATGAACTGGACGATGGTAATAATCAGAAATATCACCATGCCGACGACCAGGTTGCCGGCGACCACGAAATTACCGAAAGTAAATATAATTTGTCCGGCATCCGCTTGTAATAGGATCAAGCGCGTCGTCGATATGGAAAGTGCGAGTCTAAAGAGCGTGGTCAGCAGTAGCACCGAGGGAAATGCGGAAAACTCTAGCGGCGATGCGATATAAATCGCCAGCATCAGCAGGATGACCGACATGCTCATGTTGGTGCCTATCAGAATATCTATTAGGGTAGTCGGGAGCGGCAACACCATCATAAAGATGATGAATACCAGCATCAACGCCAGCAACACATCGTTGCGCGAAGTGATTTTGATGAGTATCTTTTGGAAGCCTTCCTTATTCACTTTTTTCTATTTGAGTGATTCTAATTTGAGGGTCGAAACCAGACCGATATATTTTTGAAACTCGCTTTTAGATTCTTCGGTTTTACCCGCTCCCCACAGCGCACGCGCACGCAACAAACTGAGATACGCAATTTGTTCTTTATTAGTCTCGTCCATTTGTGCGAGTTGCGTTGCGGTTTCAAGCACGCGCCGATAGCGCGCTGCCAGCAAATAGGCGTATGCCAGCATCCGCAGTGCCTGTTGATTATCGGGTTGTAATGCGTTTAACAATTCAAGCAGAGTGATTGCTTGAGATGCCATATTCTGTCCTAAATAGGAATGTGCCGAACTCAGTAGCCAATGCGTATGAGCCTCATCGAGCACCTGATCCACCACTAGTCCACGAGTGCCGTTTAGCCTTGCACGAGTTGGTCTCTACCCATGCAAAAGGCATGATAGTCGTTTTGCATTTGATCGAGCAAGTTCTGCGCATCTTTTATCTTTTGCGGTTCTATATCCTTCAAGTCGGCATTCTCGGTCGATACTTTTTTCAGTAATTGATCGAGTAACGAACTATAGGTACTCGGCAACATGACATCTTTTTCGGGAAGCTGGGGATAAATCATTTTATCTATGAGTTGCCGAGCGTAGCTGGTGTTGAAGATTTTTTCCAGATTAGACGGCTCGTGTATGCCGAGCGGCCGAGTTGCTTTTTGATCGGGAAAAACCGGCGGCCCGGCACTATCCGGCAACCTCGGTTGGTGTAATACTCTCTCTATGTTTGTGTCAAGAAAAACCGCCATTTATATTTCCTCCTGTGCTTCAAGTTGTTTGCGTGCTTGAAGCGCATCTTCGTAGATCGGAATAAAATCGGAAAATCCGGTGATATTCAGGACGCGTTTTATATTATCCGCCACCGCGCACAGTGAAAAATGCCCGTTGCCGTGCTCGGATACTTCCCTGAAGGACTTCAAGAAAACACTAAGCCCGGCACTGCTGACATAGCGCAACGACTCACAGGACAAAATAATATTAAAAATCCCGTCGTTTATTAAAGCCGACAAAGCGACATCTAAATCACCCGCATTTGTTGAGTCCAAACGACCACTCAATTTAATCAACGCCATTGCGTTACTCTTCTCGGCTACTTGTAATTCTAGGCTACCCGAACTTAGAAAACTCATAGGTCTACATCCTCGTATAATTTGTACATTAAATCAAATGCTCGGCTTAAATTCTCGGTCCAGGCTTGTTCGACGCGCACCATCAAAACCAAAGTATCGTTACCCCTCAAACCTATCTGCACGACCACCGGCAGAAATTTGTCGTAGTGTCCGGCGACCAATATTCGTTTCACCTTGTCGTATAGTTCGTGTGTCGGCACTTTTCTGAACAACGCTAACACGATACCGCGATCTTCGTTCAATTGTTCTATATCCAAAATATACTGTTCGTCGCCGATAGTAAGATTGTTGATATAGGGTGCATGTGAAGAGTTTGCCTTAAAATCGTTGAAACCAAGGTTGTGCATAAAACCCGTCAATGCCGTATCCCACTGCGCAGACATTCGGATCACCTAGGCTTGAAATTCCCGGTCTATCGCTTTGTCCAACGCTTTCTGTACGCTTTCGGTTAGTTCGGTGCGCTTGTGCTCGTCGCCGAATGCTTTGTATGGAATCAATCGAATTAGATCCTTAAAGCCCTTAAAAAAGTATATTCTTGCATCGGCTTGATTTATGTTGAGCCTTTCCGCAATGTCTTCAACCAGTTGATCGCTGTACCAACCCTTTTCTTTTAATTCCAGCACCTGTTGCAAAAGTGCTTGACCATCATGCTTCAATGCCAAATGATAATTGCCGTGGACTTTATCCATCAGCCCGTCGCATTGATGATACATGCTCCCTAATAGTTTGAGCTGATAAATATCGTCCATGACGGCTTTGAGATGAGATTTAGGCAAAGAACGACTATCTTTCCCGACCTCCGTCGCAAGCCCTTCGAGTAAAAAGCCGACCGCATCCATAAATTTTTGTTTGCCGTAGTCCTTGACAACCTTTTCATATGCTTGTGTGATGCTTTTATAGTCTAGTACTACATCTCGGTAAAAATCCCTGAGCTCTTGAACCGTCCCCACACCTTGTTCGGCTGCGGCGTGCGCACTCGGGGAGACATTGATACCGGCGTGTATCTCGGGTCCGTGCCGTGCTTCCAACTGTTTGATTGCATTGCCTAAGTTTGCAATAAGCCCGGCACTCGCACCACTTTCCTTCAGGTGTTCATGGCTGTAAGAAAGTGCGAGAAATTGATGGCTGACATCGGAATAATATTTGGCGGCAAATTCCTGCAACTGCTTGGGGTTGGCGGATTTATACATTTCTGCCATCTGTTGGGCAAACGCTGCGAGTTTCTTGTTTTTTTCGAGGTCGTTGACTTGTTTTAGGTAATGTTCGGCTTGTTTCATCGCAAAAGATTTGACACCTTTTTTTGCTATTTTGCGCCTAGTGAGTTTTTTCTCCACTTCTTCGCTATGTAAAAAACTCAGTTCCTCCGCAGAATCTTCCAACATCGCAATCGGATTCTGGGCTAGAACGATGCGTTGACCTTGATAATTACCCTGCGCCGATGCCGCTCGCCGGGAGGGCTGCGCTGCGGTATTGGAAGCCAGCGGCGTGGTAGCCGGGTTGTGAACATCTACCATAATGTATTTCGTATATAACTGCGCGTTATACCCGAGTAGCTATAGCTTCGGATGTTGTATTACTACTTTGCATCAGCTGTTGCATTTGATCGAATATTTTTTCTGCATCGTTCATCACCGATTCGGCGTAGGCTTTTTTCTCTTGCTCAAAGCTCTGTCTTTGCGATGCTTGCGCCTCAATCTCTTTTGACTCGGCTTGCTTTTCGTCTCCGTAATACTTGAGTACCGTAGAAAGAACCTGTCCCGTTCCTTGTATGACTTGGGATAAGCCTTGCGTAAAGGTGCTGACATTTTGTGCTTTTTGATAGGCGATCAAATTGCCGCCCCCTTTAGCCTTCGAGCGTAGTTTTTTCTTCGCAGCCTGCTCTTCTTCTACCGTGTTCTCCCTATCGGCTGTGCCGGGCGAATCGGTAATTTCTACCTCATTGTCGCCCGGTTGAACATCGTTGACTTCTTGTGCAACCTTTTGAAGTTTTCTCTCTTGGGATTTAATCTCGTCGCTGATGTTGTCCTCTTCTCTCGTGGATTGGGTTTGTTCGGACTCGGCGGTCTCCGATGCCGATCCCGTAGAACTTGAAGCCTCAGCCTCTTCTTCCTCCGGTTTGTTCGGTTCTATTTCGGACTCGGTTGCGTCCATTGCGCCGGTCTCTGCGCCCTCGGAACCGGATAACATTTTCGTACTGGCTGCTGCGCCACCGGTAGCGACGACACCGCCGGCAACTTGCATGATACCCATAGCGAGCCCTGCCCCCAACGCAAACTGTGCCGCTTTCCGCATTGCCTCTGCGCCTTCCTTAAACTTGGCAGCGGTATCTAGGATTGCTTGCACCGTTTCATCTTCGGCAAGTTTTTGGTTTTCGGTCATCGATTTCTCCATGAGATCCATCGCCGCAAAAACATCGTACTCAACCGAACCGACAAACTTTTGGCTTAAGTCTACTGCCGAGGAAATATTAAAATTGCTATCGGGTGTATGATTTAAGGGCGGTGCATCGTTCTTATGAACTTTGGGAGACGGTGCGCCCGAAGTGTCGTACGGAAGCGGTGCGCCGGGTGCAACCGTGCCGTCGGTGGGCGGCGGCTGACCGGTATCTATCGTCGTTATCGGGGGGGGAGTGTTAGCTCTGTCTATTTCGTTCATTATCAGTCCTCCTCAACCTGTTACGGTTAGCTTGTAGAAATCGAATCGGTGTTCAATTATATCACAGATGAGGTGCCGTCGTTTCGTGCCGGCAGACGCTCTAAAATTAGGGTATAGGCTTGTGTGGCTAATGTATATAGGTCAATCGGCGTGACATCGTGCAGAACCTTAACACGGGTATGTAGAGCGGACAAGCTAGGGTTTGTCCTTACGCGGTATAATATGTAAATCTTGCAATCCCGGTATTTTTTCATAACGCAATATGTATCACCTCCAGTCTTTTCATATCACTGAACCGCCGATTGAGCTTGTAGGGGCGGATTTATATGTCCGCCCGAATACACATCGTGTTTGCACAAATGAAATCGTACGCCGTCCAATTTGTGGAAACTAAAGCCAGATAACATAAAATGTCCGATGCCAAGCAATTTCCTTTAGGCATCTTTGTCGTTGAACCGAGGTTGGCAATGCGCGAACTGCTCTTTGCATTGTTTCCCGGTATCGTTGCGTTATGTTATGTCTGGGGGTGGGGAGTGATCGTCAACATCGTCGTTGCGGCGACCACCGCCGTCGTATCCGAGGCGTTGATTCTAAAGCTCCGCGGCATCGCCGTCGTGCCGATATTACAAGATTACAGTGCGATAGTAACCGCAGTCCTACTGGCACTGGCACTGCCTCCTTATCTGCCGTGGTGGGTTGTAGTCGTCGCTTCGGCTTGTGCTATCGTAATAGCGAAACAACTCTACGGTGGTCTCGGTAATAATTTATTCAATCCGGCAATGGTCGGTTATGCGATCGCAATGATCGCTTATCCGCTACACTTGACGGTGTGGCCTTCCGATATATTGATGGCAGCACGTTTTGATTGGGACCAGACGATTGATTATGCGATTAACGCCGCTAAAGAGCCTTATATTGCTACACTTACCGGTGCAACGCCCTTGGATCTTTGGCGTACCGACAGTAGCTGGCACCCCAACTCGGAAACCTCGATGATACATTGGAATGTTATCAATATCTGTTTTCTAACCGGTGGGTTATGGCTGCTGCTACGCCGCCTTGTCCATTGGCATATTCCGACGGCGATGCTGTGTACGCTGGCAATCGCAGCACTGGTATTTCCCGGAGGCTTATCACCGCAGTCGTCGTTGTGGTTGCACTTGGGGTGCGGCGCAACGATAATCGGTGCTTTTTATATTGCCACCGATCCGGTCAGCTCGCCGCGCCACCCGCATATGAAAATACTCTTCGCTATCGGTGTCGGTGCATTAACTTTTATAATCAGGCACAACGGCAGTTATGCAGATGGTCTTGCATTTGCGATACTATTGATGAACCTTTTTGTGCCTTTAATGAACCGTTATGCTAAATAAACCCTATGCTAAATAAACATTACGCAGGCACCTATTTGCTTGCTCTAGCCGTCATGGTTGCGGTGGCAAGTCTGACGAGCAGTGAGTTTTGGACTCGCGAGGCGCGCACGCAAGCACAACAAGAGAAAATTGAACAGAGCCTTGCCGCGGTAGCACCTATTACCGATTACGATAACAATCCGCTACAAGAAAAACAGTACCGACCACACGACGGGAAAACTTATATTGCATATCGGTTCACAAAAAATGGCCTATCGGCAGGCTATGTGATACAAAATGAGACCTATTCGGCTTACAATGGGTTGCTGAGGGTGCTGGTCGGATTGCGACGCGACGGAACCTCGAGCGGTGTTCGTGTCGTAGCACATCGCGAAACTCCGGGATTGGGCGACCGTATAGAACCTCTGAACAATCCGTGGATACTAAAACTCAACGGATCTGCGGTTGATAAACGCTCGTGGCAACTCAAAAAGGACGGCGGTGTGGTGGATAACTTAACCGGTGCCACCGTCAGTGCACGCGCAACATTGAACAGTGCATACGAGGCTTTGTTATACTTTACACAAGATTTAGAGTATTCGGACACACAATAAGTGAACACACAAGCAATCAAGCAGATTATTTTTGAGGGTCTTTGGGAACAAAACCCCGGCGTGATACAGCTGTTAGGCTTATGCCCGCTACTCGCAGTGACGACAACGCTACAAAACGGGTTCATCTTAGGCGTCGCCAGCCTAATCACCGTAACCCTAAGCTGTTTGTTGGTTTCGCTATTACGGCATTATATTTCTATGCCGTTGCGGTTACCGATTTGCATCGTGATTATTGCCATGATTGTCGGAAATATAGACCTGTGGATGGCGGCGATGCTTTACGAACAACACCAAGTTTTAGGTCTATTCGTGCCGTTGATTATCAGCAACTGTGCTATCTTGGCGCGTGCCGAAGCGTATGCACTACATCATTCTCCCTTATATGCAACGGTAGACGGGCTGGCAACCGGCTTAGGATTTATCGCAGTGCTTTGTATAATCGGTACTTTTAGAGAGCTCTTAGCCTACGGGAGTTTAGGAGCAGGTGCGGAGATAGCGATATTTTTGCCGGCGATTACACCGGCAGGCGCGTTTTTTAGCCTTGCGTTATTAATTGCATCGATCAAGTTTTTGAAGACATACTACGGCACGGCACGGAAACCGGCACTATTAAGCCAATGACTAAACAAAAAATTATCCGAATATTCGAACGGCTGAAAGCACAAAACCCCGAGCCTCGTGGTGAACTTAAGTATCGTTCTCGCTTCGAACTACTGATTGCGGTTATTTTATCGGCGCAAGCGACCGATGTCAGCGTCAATAAAGCGACTCGCATACTATTCAAGCACGCAAATACCGCAAAGAAAATGTCGGCATTATCGCCCGAGCAATTGAAAGGCTATATCAAGACCATAGGATTGTTCAACACCAAAGCGAACAATATATTAAAAACTTGTAAAATCCTACTAAGCGAGCACGGCGGACGCGTACCGAACGATAGAGAGGCTTTAACCCGACTGCCGGGCGTAGGACGCAAGACTGCAAATGTGATATTGAATACGGCTTTCGGTGAAAAAACGATTGCCGTCGATACGCATATCTTTAGAATTTCTAATCGCATCGGGTTGGTGTCGGCTAAGACACCGCTTGCCGTCGAGCAAGGGCTATCGAAGGTCGTCCCCGAGCAATACAAACGTCATGCCCACCATTGGTTGATCTTACACGGTCGCTATGTATGCACCGCACGCACGCCGGCTTGTGGTAACTGTTTGATTGCCGATCTGTGTGAATACGAAAACAAGGTCGAGAAATAATGCGGTTCTTAAAGATAATTTATAGATTTCTAAGCGCAAGGACTCGGCTAAACCGGCAACGAGACAAACAAACGCAACAACCCACCGAATCCAAGCCGAGTGATCCGACCCGGTCGAATGTTCCGACCAAGCCACCCGCCAAGCGTATCCTGATTACCTATGCGATGTTTTCTCTGGCGTTCATCGTCTTAGCCGTCGCTGCATGGTTTTTCAAAGGTGCGGATTTTTTACCTTCCGGATATTCTTCGCTCGCAGCAAAAATATCGAACACCGAAGACGATGGCAAAAACATTATGGCACAAAGAGAACTTCCGACTAATAAACCCGAGGTGAAGTTCGGAACCGACGCCAATTCGGTAGCCGAGCTGCGGGAAAAAGTTGAACGCTTAAAGGAAGAAATGCAGACACTCGACGATCAACTGAATACAGCTAGAATTAAACGATATATCGCAAGTGCGCAATATTTAATAGACACTCGTACCGCACCCGAACAAGCATTATTTCTGCTACAAGCAGCCCGCACCGACATAGACATTCATTCGCGCGCATCGGATACCGAGATGAATGCACTGTCGCAAGATATTGCGCGTCGGATAACTCGCTTGCAAAACTATATCACACACGCACCTCGCAAAGCCCTGACATTGTTAAACCCTCTGATAGACCATCTATATACCGAATCGCAAACTACGGCCGAACCATACACGGAGGTATCCGCAAACGTCAATTTCACCGATGAGAGTTGGCTACAAGAATGGCTGAATAAAATCTATGCGGCGGGAAGAACCTTGATCAAGATAGAAGTCCCGGATTATCAATACGCAGAAAGCAATCGTCTGTTGCTCAGGCTATTGATTACCGCTCGCTCGGCAGTATTATTGAACGAACAGGAACAATTCGACATCGCATTAAAAGACTCACTCAGACTCATAGAAACGATGCCGAATCCGCCGATCTCACAAGAGCAGATAAGGTCTATACTATCGCTTGAGATTAGTTGGCAACTACCGACGATGCAACAATGAGAAACATACTTACATTTATATTAATATCGGTTATATTCGCCGTCGTATTGGTGCTGGCGTTAAATTATCCGGGGCAGATTACCGTCAAGTTGGCAAACTATCCGAATCTAACGATTAACTTTTACTTTTTTATCGTATTGCTTGTTGCGCTAGGTTTATTGCTGAGCGGCTTAGCCAGAATGATTTCCTCGCTGCTAAGATTACCTACCCTGCTGAACAAAATTAATTATCGCCGTCGCGCCGAGAGAGACACGCAACTATTTCACGAGGGTTTGAATCTGTATCTACGCGGCAATTATTCGCAAGCATCGCGGTTGTTGCTGAAAGCCGCAAAAGCCAAAGCCAACCCGCGAATACTCGCCGGCTTATTTGCTGCGGATGCGGCACTACTCGATAACGATATCAAAACAGCCCATCGGGCGATAACACTCACCGGTGTAGCACCCGATGAAGACATCGCCGCCGACATCATCGCCGCCGATATTGCTATCGGCGATGAGTCACCCGAGCGGGTAGCACTACGCATCAACGAGATTATTGCCGACAGAACAGACAATCTGCGCGCAATTAGAATGTTGATTAAGTTATGCGATAAAAGCGGCACTTGGCACTTGGCGGAACAAGCACTGGGGCAACTCGATAACGCACTGCACGACGCACCGCACAGACAACAACAACTCCGTATCCAAATCATCTCGGCACTGATGAAGCGAGCAGCCGAACAAAAAGATAAGCAACGATTTAATCGCTTGTGGCAGCAAACCGACGAAGCAACTCGAGAAGCATTGTTAGAACGCTATATCACCTCACTGGTACAATTAGGCGACGCAAAAGAAGCCGAACATTATCTTGAAAAGGTCATAACACACGATTATAACGAAGTCGCAATAGCACAATACGGTTTGTTGCCCGATATCGGGGTAGACCGGCGCATTAAACGCACCGAGCAATGGTTGGCAAAGCATCCGGAAAACCCTGCATTATTGCTTTGTATGGCAAGATTGCATAGAAGCGACGCCAGACTCGACAAAGCCAGAGAATACTTTGAAAAAAGCCTTGCGGTTAGGCCGGACTATCAAGCGTGGCAAGAACTCGGCGCGCTCTCGTAGATGAACTTTAAAGCGCGCAGGCAAAGAGAAGCTGCAGACTGTAGCAATTCTCTCACGAGGATAGAGAAAGCTCTTTAAGCAAATCCTTCCGGGGGATAGGCATATAATTCTCTCCTTTTGCAGTTTTTCTGTCGTCCAGCGATATAATTTTAATCTTCGGATTAAAATACTGCACTATATCGACGAAACCCGAACCCGTGGTATAGACGAGTTCGGCTTTTGCTAAAATTAAAATATCCATTAATGCATCTTTTATTTGCTGTTTGCCTTTGTATTTTGGATCAAAATGTAATGTTCGCGAATCGTAAGAACGTTGAATGTCTCTTGCAAACACTTTGCCGGGGAATGCCGCATACATTTGATCAATGAATTGTGCTTGATCGGAACACGCAAAAATATCACATTGCTTATCCAGTATTGCTTTCAAATAAACAATATAGGACTCGAGGTTTATTTTATATCTATCCTTACACCAACCGTGTTTATATCGTTCTACATCGGTGCCGCGATAATGGACGGCAACCCAGTTTGCTTTGATATTTTTATCGAACCATTGATTTGCGGCACCCCTAAGTTCTTCTTTTATCGATAATGTCGACAATATTTTATGCCCATACTGCGGAGAAATAGAATACATTCCGTGTCCGGCAAGATCGTGTTTCAAAATGAATTCATAATAAGAATCCGGTTTTGTATCGGGTTCATCCCTAAAGTTTAGGACATCATTCTCAAAGTATTGCCAAACCATGTTAGTAGAACGTTCGACTTTTATATTAGTGTTCATTTTCTCGCAAAACCATCCCAGAGCAACGATTCCGGTCAATAACTGACCAAAGGAATAAGGACGACGGCAATCTACGACAAGATTTTTACCAAGCAAAAAACTTTTATTGAAAAACGAGCGATAAAAAGCTCGAAGAAAAAATAGCGGCCTAACCACCAAAAATTTAAATAAAAAAAGCAAAAAATATCCTTTCAACCAGAAATCGAAAGGTGATACGCCGGTCCGGTAAGTTTTATAAAATCGTGAGTACCAAGTAGAAATCAAAATTGCATATACAATTAGCGCGCATAACTTGATAACGCGTAGACATAACATCTTGACTTCAACCCATCTATGCATACTTGTTACTCGTTGATTTGTTCGCAATAAACGATAGTTATGTTTGTACTCTTGAGGTTTCGGGGGATTTAGATCTAATAAAGTTTGTGCTTATCGTTAAAACAATTTATTATAATATAGTTTAAACTAAATGATGTTTTGACGGCACTATAACTAAACCCTCGCCATGAAAACATACAATGCAATTAGATTCATATATAATATCCGCGAGACAATAAGATAACCTTGCTATGAAATCACGCACTGCCCATATTTCCAGGGAAACAGCCGAAACCGATATAGAAATCACCTTAGCCCTGGACGGCTCGGGACGAGGCACCGGTGATATCGGTATTCCGTTTATGGAACACATGCTGGATCAACTCAGAAAGCATGGCTGTTTTGATTTAGATATCAAAGCACAGGGTGATCTTGAGGTGGATTTTCATCATACTGTCGAAGACACCGGCATCACATTGGGACAGTGTTTCCATAAAGCCTTGGCAGACAAAAAGGGCATCTTCCGCTACGGGCATGCCTATGTGCCTTTAGACGAAGCGTTGTCGCGAGCGGTGATAGATTTTTCGGGACGCCCCGGACTGACCTACAAAGTCGCATATCCGCGGGCGCGTATCGGCGAGTTCGATGTAGATTTAATACACGAATTTTTTCAAGGCTTCGTCAATCATGCGCAAGCGACCGTACATTTAGATAATATCAGAGGTTCTAATGCACACCATATTGCGGAAACCTTGTTCAAGGCTTTCGCTCGCGCCTGCAGAACCGCGGTTGCGATAGACCCGCAGATGGCATCGGATCTCCCCTCAACTAAAGGAAAACTATAAGCGACTATCGATTAGTAAGGTTTCGTATAACCTTCGCACGAAGGTTCGACTTATAAAATTGTGAACAGGTGATTGTGACATGTTAATTGCTATCGTAGATTGCGGTATAGGAAATCTATATTCGGTCAAACAGGCACTCTCGCACGCAGTTTCCGGTAATCCCGAAATTGTGATCACCGACGATGTTGCGGTTGTCCGTGATGCCGATAAAGTGGTCTTCCCCGGTCAAGGGGCTGCGAAGGACTGCATGGCCGGAATTACTCGTAAAGGTCTGGTTGAACCTCTAAAACAGGCCGCATCCGAAAAACCCTTCTTGGGTATTTGCTTGGGTCTGCAAGTATTATTCAACCGTAGCGAAGAAAACGGCGGCACGGACTGTCTCGGACTGCTACAAGGCCAAGTCAGGCATCTAAGTACCGTAATTCCTGCCGAAAACAAATACAAAATTCCGCATATGGGCTGGAATAGCGTCAAACAAATGGTGGAGCATCCGTTATGGAACCGTATCGCCGATAACGAATACTTCTACTTTGTGCATAGCTATTACATCGTCCCCGACGACGAACGACAACAAGCGGGGTGTACCGACTACGGCGTTACTTTCGGTTGTGCTACCGCATCGGAATATATTTTTGCGGTGCAATTTCATCCCGAAAAAAGTTCCACTTGCGGATTGCGCTTGCTACAAAACTTCGGGAATTGGAAAGGTGCCGTTTAACGGTTATAATGACGGAAAACACCAACCTACCTAAACCAACATGTTACTCATTCCCGCAATAGATCTAAAAGACGGCAAATGTGTGCGTCTGCGTCGGGGCATCAAAGAACAAGAAACCGTTTTTTCCGACAACCCGCTTGCCGTTGCCGAGCGTTGGGTTGCGCAACAAGCAAAACGTCTGCATATTATCGACCTAGACGGTGCTTTTGACGGCAAACCGCGCAATATGAAAGTGGTCGCACAAATAACCGAGGCTTTTCCCGATGTATCGGTACAAGTCGGCGGCGGCATACGAGACGACGACACCGTGCAAGCCTATCTGGATAACGGCGTGCAATATGTCATTATCGGTACTCGCGCAGCAAGTCAGCCGCATATAATCAAAGATCTATGTTTGGAGTTTCCGGGGCATATCATCGTAGGTTTGGACATCAGGGACGGTAAAGTCGCAACCGAAGGCTGGTCCAAAGTGTCGCATCACGACCCTATAGATCTAGCGCAACACTTCGAAGACGACGGTGTCGTTGCAATTATTCATACCGATATCAGCTGCGACGGCATGATGCAAGGACCTAATATAGAAAGTTCGTTGGAATTGGCAGCCTCTACCCATATACCGGTTATCGCTGCCGGTGGTTTTACGACACTGGACAATATTGAGCGCGCATGCACCGCCGGTGAGGAAGGCATGCAGGGCATCGTACTCGGGCGAGCCTTATACGAAGGCACCATCGATCTAAAAGAGGCACACCGACTGGTAGAGAGTCTCGGTGCTTCAGAGTAGTAAAGTAGCGGGGAGATGGCATTAACTAAACGGATTATCCCATGCTTGGATGTCGCAGGCGGGCGAGTGGTCAAAGGTGTGCGGTTCGTAGATATCAAAGATGCCGGTGATCCGGCCGAAGTTGCCGGATGTTATAACGAAGAGGGTGCCGATGAGATTACCTTTTTAGATATAACCGCAAGTTCCGACAGACGGGAGATTATGATTGATCTGGTCACTCGGGTTGCCGCCGAAGTATTTATTCCGATGACCGTAGGCGGTGGGGTGCGCAATGTCGACGATATTCGCAACCTACACCACGCCGGTGCCGACAAAATTGCAATCAATACCGCAGCGATAGAAAATCCCGAGTTTGTCGAAGAAGCGGTATCCAAAGTAGGATCGCAATGCGTCGTTGTTGCAATAGATGCCAAGCGCAGCGACAGCGAAGCACGCTGGGAGGTCTATACGCACGGTGGGCGCAAAGCGAGCGGCATTGATGCGGTCGAATGGGCGCAGCGGATGGCGGAAGCGGGAGCCGGAGAAATTTTGCTGACCAGCATGGACCGAGACGGCACCAAACTCGGTTTTGATTTGGAACTCACCCGCCGCATCGCCGAATGTGTCGGCATACCGGTCATTGCTTCCGGCGGTGTCGGCAACCTCGAGCACTTAGTGGAAGGCGTTCGATCGGGTAAAGCCGATGCCGTATTAGCTGCGAGTATTTTTCATTTCAGGGAATACTCTATCGCACAAGCAAAACATTATATGCGCAAACACGGTGTCGAGGTTCGTATCACATCAAGTCTATAAAGTGTTAATGATATGGATAGCAACGATATTTTGAAACGACTGGATCGAGTGCTACACGCGCGCAAGGCAGCCTCGCCTGCCGATTCTTATGTTGCAAGTTTGTACGATAAAGGTATAGCAGGGATTGCCGATAAAATTTTGGAAGAAGCGCAAGAATTGACCGAAGCCGGTATCGGCGACGACAATGCGCATATCGTACACGAGGCAACCGACCTATGGTTTCATTGTTTGGTGCTGTTGGCATACAAAAATATAGACTCAACTGCGGTATTGGACGAGTTGGTGAAACGTTTCGGCATTTCCGGTCATCACGAAAAGAGAAATCGCGTCAAATAAAATTGAATAAAGTTTGCTCGGCAATGTTAATATAGGCTTTTATAGTTGGAATGAGGATATTATTATGTCGTGGGGACCTTTACAGATATTATTGATATTAATTATTGTCATTTTGTTGTTCGGCACTAAGAAGTTACGCACCTTAGGTTCGGACTTGGGCAGTGCGATTAAAAGTTTTAAGAAGTCCGTTAAGGAGGAGGAATCGCCGACCTCGAACCGGCAACACCCGCCTAAAAAAGAAGACTAAGCTGTAAAAATGTCCGATTTCGGCTTTTGGGAATTGGCACTGACTATGCTCATCGCTCTACTGATCGTGGGGCCGGAACGGTTACCGAGATTGCTTTCTACCGTCGGTCATTGGATCGGACGCATGAAGAAATTAACTACACAACTAAAGACCGAGTTTGCCGAAGAGACGAGCGCACAAGATGTGAAAAAAATTTTAAGCGACGCTCAAGACACGATACAAAAAGCGAGCGGCGATGTCAAGCGTGAATTTCTCAACACCGATCCGTTAGTCGAAGCGATAGAAGATCAAATTGACAAAGGACGTTTCGAGGCGGATTCGGAGATTGATAAAACCGGTGGCAACGAGCCTAGCTCTAAAACCGACGAACCTGACCCCTTAGAAAAGAAACAACACGACCCTAATGGATAAAGAGCGTCCTCTGCTATCGCATCTGGTGGAATTAAGGAGCAGGCTGCTAAAGATGATTGCGTGCATCGGCATTATTTTTATCGTGCTGTTCCCTTTTGCAAATCCGCTCTACAACTTTTTGTCCGCACCCTTGGTGGCACAGTTGCCGCAAGGCGGGACGATGATTGCAATCGATGTGGCATCGCCCTTTTTAGCACCCTTTAAGCTGGTTTTATTACTTGCCGTTACCCTGTCTATACCGGTATTGGTTTATCAATTCTGGGCTTTTGTCTCGCCGGGTTTATATCGCCGAGAAAAACGTTTGGCACTGCCGATATTACTATCGAGCACCTTGCTCTTTTATGTGGGTATGATTTTTGCCTATTATGTCGTGTTTCCTTTAATGTTCGGATTTTTTAATAGTGTTGCCCCCGAAGGCATATCGGTGATGACCGATATTAACCGCTATTTGGATTTTGTGATAAAAATTTTTATTGCTTTCGGAATTGCTTTCGAGGTGCCTATCGTTACCCTGATGCTGGTCAAAACCGGTGTCACCACAACCGAAGACCTAATTCGCAAACGCCCCTATGTTATCGTTGCCGCTTTCGTAGCCGGCATGGTACTCACACCGCCCGATGTAATATCGCAAGTATTGTTGGCAATACCGGTGTGGTTGCTATTCGAGGTCGGTATCTTCGTATCGAAGTTCGCCTTGAAAGAACATGTGCAGGGTGCCGTGGCGGTCAAAGAGTAGCTTACGAGAACATAGCATGAAAACCGAAGTAAGAAAAACCCTACTCGTGATTTTGGACGGCTGCGGCATTAGCGGCAACACCGACAACAACGCCGTGTGGATTGCCGAGACACCGCATTTAGATCGATTATTCTCCGACTATCCGCACACACTGTTGGATGCGTCGGGGCCGGCAGTCGGGCTTCCCCACGGTCAGATAGGCAACTCCGAAGTAGGACATACGACGATGGGTTGCGGTTGCGTGATACCTCAGGACTTAGTGCGCATAGATAACGCAATCAAAGACGGTAGTTTCTTAAATACTAAAGTTTTGTTGGACGCAATGCGCCGAGCCCGAGCGAGTAACCGTCCCATACATTTGCTGGGATTGGTCTCGGACGGCGGGGTACACTCGCACCTACGCCATTTACTGGCACTCATAGCACTTGCTCAACGGGAGGGCTGTGTGCCGATTGTGCATGCGATTTTGGACGGGCGCGATACCGCACCCCGGTGCGCCCGCAAGTTTATGCTCGAACTAAAAGCACCGCTCGAGCAAGCCGGCGGCACTGTGGCAACCGTTATGGGTCGTTATTATGCAATGGATAGAGATAATCGCTGGAGTAGAACTGCAGCGGCATGGCAAGCGATTGCCAAAGCCGAAGGTATAAAAGCAAAAGATATGAACGATGCCATTTCTAAAGCCTATTCCGACGAACTCAGCGACGAGTTCGTAAAACCGACTTGCTTAGATCGACATATACCGCTCGATGAAAAGGATCAGCTGATATTGTTTAATTTTAGAAACGACCGCCCGAGACAACTCGTTAGATCTCTGGTGTGCCATCGCTTCGATGATTTCGACCGAGGCGATTACAAGCCTGTAGCCATGACGACGATGACGGAGATCGACCGCAAACTTCCGTGCGCCGTTGCGTTTTTGCCGATACGACCCAAGGTAACTTTAGCCAAGGTACTCAGCGATATGAGTTTAAAGCAGTTTCACTGTGCCGAGACCGAGAAATATCCGCATGTTACTTTTTTCTTTAACGGCGGTGTAGAGGACGAACTACCCGGGGAAACACACCGCCTGATACCGTCGCCTAAAGTCAAAACATACGATCTGATGCCGGAAATGAGTGCCAAAGCAGTCGCAAACGAAGTCATCTCGGCACTCACCCTACCCGAATACGCATTCGTCGTTGTCAACTTTGCCAATATGGACATGGTGGGGCATACTGCGGTGCCCGACCCGATTATAAAAGCGGTTGAAACCGTAGACCGACAACTCGGTGTCGTCGTAGATGCTGCGCTAAAGCACGGCTGGCAGATATTGATTACCGCGGATCACGGAAACTGCGACGAAATGCTGGACGCAAAGACCGGTCAGCCGAACACCATGCACACGACCAATCCGGTGCCGTGTTTGATTGCCGGCATGGACAAAGTACCGCAACTGGCAAAAGGTTATAGTATCAGTAGCATTGCGCCGACGGTGCTGGATATGATGGGTATTCGTATCCCCCCCGAAATGGAAGCCCCCTCGGTTATCGTGCGTTATTGAATGAGCTGCTTATCCCTCGGCACTTCGAGCGTAGGACCGCAATACCTCCTGCACTCGATTGATCGGATAATCCTTGCGGATCGGAATAAAGGTGCCGTCTTTTCGAATATTCGCTTGGTATGCTCTCAGTAGTTGTGCTCTCAAACCGTCGGGGTATTCTTTGAAGTCATCCAAAAGTTTGCGCTTGACGGTGCCTTCGACTTCAATTTCGCGGGCACCGAACACCAGATATTTACGTTCGTATTCTTTGACCCGCAAACCTTTGAAATAAATCCTATAAAGTACTTGGGGACACACCTTGACCCTTGCCTCTATATCGGGGTTGTTGCCGGATGCGATGCAAAAAGGACTCTTAAAGTCCAACCACTCGGGGGTTATTCTGATGTCCTCCCCGGCAATAGCGGTTTTCAGCAACAAAATGTCGTCTTCTTCTTTTTGTAGCCGCCGTTCTATGCGCAACCGCGCTTCTAATTCTCTGTTGTACGCCTCGTAATCTCCCTCATTTTGTTCGGTGGACTCACCGAATTGTTTAGGTTTAGCCACCTCGCAGATTGCGACCACCTGCTCTCGGCTAAACCCTTTTTTGAGAAAATACGCTACATCGTTGCGGCTACATTCGGCTTGTGCAAGGGGTACATAAAATAATAAAACACCCAAGTTAAGCACCGCAGCAATCAGAAAATATAGTTTGTTAGTCATCGTTGTGTCCCTTTAATAAAAGAATTATACCCGATAGAAACGCCGGTTCCATTTCAACTTTGAGAACGGAGAGGGTGGGATTCGAACCCACGTGCCGACTTATGTCGACCATCTGATTTCGAGTCAGCGCCGTTATGACCACTTCGGTACCTCTCCTATGTCGTATTGTGTAAATCGTACGATGATTTTACCTCAAATCGAATAGGTCTAGTAGACGACGGGGTGCGGGTCTATACTGCGCCATAGATACCATGTTGCAACGGTACGCCAGGGCTTCCAGCGAATTGCGAGCTTGTGCAGGTTTTTAGGTGTCAGTTTTTTGCCGTGATTGTATTCCTTATAAATTGCATTGATCAAACCCAAATCACCCAGCGGCAACACATCGGGGTATTTTAGATAAAAAATAGCGAACATTTGAAATGTCCAATGACCGACCCCCTTGATAGCGAGCAAGGTATTTTGCAGTTCTTCGAATGTATGACGATGCCAATACCGGCGGGTAATTTTTTGTAGTATGAAAAAGTGTGCGATATTTTTCAGATAGTGTCCTTTCTGTGCCGACAAACCGCATCGCCGCAAGGTTTTAAAATGGCAACGGTAAATCGCAGGTGGTTGCGGCTGTGGGGTGCCGAAATGTGTCTCCAGCCGTTGCCAGATGCTGTCTGCCGCTTGCACCGAGATTTGCTGACCGACGACGGCGCGGCACAGTACCGTAAAAGCGTCTTTGCCACCGCGTAAATAGCTTTGCTTAAATCGCCCGATTAAATTTGCCATTATCGGATCGCAAGCCGATAACTCCCTGCAAGCTCGCTGCCAGTATCCGGGACATTTATCGGACGGCATGGGCAATTTGCAGGCTTGCCGCCGATGCTCGGGACGCTTGTCAGACGACATAGTCGAAGCGGCTTTTTGTCTCGAAGTGCATCGCTACATCGGCTTTGGATTTTTGTTGCATCTGCCACAAAGAGGCGTACAAACCGGCTTTATCGAGCAGTTCGGTATGGGTGCCTTGTTCGACTATGCGAGCTTCGCGCATGACCAAAATAGTATCGGCATCGATCACCGTCGATAAGCGATGTGCAATAACCAATGTGGTGACACCGGCTGCCATTTTATCCAATAATCGGAGTATCGTCTTTTCCGAATGTGAGTCTAAATTGGATGTTGCCTCGTCAAAAACCAATATAGACGGTCTCTTCAATAACGCTCTTGCGATGGCAATCTTCTGCCGTTCGCCGCCGGACAGTTTGAGCCCTCGCTCCCCTACAACCGTATCGTATCCTTTAGGGAGTGCCGAGATAAAGTCGTGCAGACCGACTCGCTCGGAGATTCTAAGGACATCCGCTTGTGCTACATTCTCGGGGCAACCATAGAGTATATTGTCATGTAAACTACGGTTGAACAACACGGTGTCTTGCGGGACAATGCCGATACGAGATCTTAGGCTGTGTTGTTTGTATGCGCGTAAGTCTTTGCCGCCGATTAGAATACGACCGCTACTCACATCGTAAAAACGAAATAGCAGGCGGACCAGCGTAGATTTTCCTGCGCCCGAGGGTCCTACGACAGCGACTTTATTGCCGGCGGGTACGACAAAAGATATATTTTTCACAACCACTCGTTGTGATTGATACCCGAAACTTACATTTTCAAAGACAATGTCTTTAGCTCGTTTGGGCATTGCTACGGCCGCAGTGCCGTCTTTAACCTCCGGTTCGCGGGCCAGCAACTTGAGTATCATATCCATATCGACGAGTGCATAGCGCACGGCGCGGTAGACTATACCCAAGGTATTCAACGGCATAAACAGTTGTAACATCATGGTATTGATTAGTATGAGGTCTCCTAGACTTAAACTGCCGTTTATCACGCCGTGGGCTGCAAACAGCATGACGAGGCTCACACCAAGCGCAATAATAAATCCCTGTCCGAAGTTCAACAACGACATCGTTGTTTGGCTTTTCACGGCAACCTGTTCCCAATCTTCGAGCAGGTCGGCGTAACGCCTACATTCAAACGATTCTTTGTTGAAGTATTTGACGGTTTCGTAGTTAATTACGCTATCGACCGCAAGACCGTTTGCCTGCGAATCGAGTGCATTCATTTGATAGCGAAACTGCATCCGCCAATTCGTGAATAACACCGTGAACACGATATAAATGCCTACGGTTGCAAAAACTACGCCACCGAAGGCCGGCGTGTAGGTGCTGAACAAATAAATTGCAACCAATACAAATTCCACGATAACCGGCAAGATATGAAACACCATATAGTTCAGCACCAAAGAAATACTTTGCGTGCCTCGCTCCAAATCTCTAAATATCGCCCCGGTTTCACGAGACAAATGGAAAGAAAGCGACAGTTCGTGAAGGTGGCGAAGCACTTGTGTCGAAAGCTGTTGCATTGCACGGTAACGAACCCGTGCAAAAATAATATCTCGCAACTCGTTGAATAAACTGCTCAGCGCGCGTAATCCACCGTATCCGAGTAGAAGCGCAAGCGGCACGATTAGGACTTGGCTGTCCGGGGCATTGAGTTTATCGACGATTTCTTTCAATACCAGCGGCACACCGATAATCGCGAGCTTAGCGAATATCAGGCTGGTCAGAGCAATTAAAACACGACCGCGATATTCCCAAATATACGGCACGATACGCTTGAGATTAGACCAGTCACTTAAATTGTTCTGCGGCACCGAGACACGCCGCCCAGCGAAGCTAAACACGATATTTATACAAAGCGATACGCAGCTCTCGGTACGATTTATACAGCAGAGAATGTAGCCTACCTATTCGTAATCGTTTGCGTAGATAAAGTATAAATAAATCTATAACCGCTTTGTTGTATAAAGACCATGCCAAGGAACGGCGAAAACAATCCTCCGCCGGATCTAAGGTGTGGTCATGTTTCTCAAGTGCGATTTGCCCGGCGCGTCGCCATCTATGTGCCAACACTCGACGATATTCTTTGTGCGAGATATGTTTCAGGGCAGTGGATATTAAAACGCTATTCTCAAAGCCCAAACACCATATGATGTGTCTGTTGTGATAACGGTCGGAGAGCCGCGATGCCAGTCTGTTAAAAATCACCGGGCAGCCGGAGATGTAGAGCCATTTACCCAAGTCGGCAACACGCATAAACAATTCAACATCGTGTCCGGTCGGTATCGCTTCGTTATAGCCACCGAGTTTGTATATAAACTTACTACGAAAGACAGTGCACGAAGCGATGCCCGCGCCCATAGTAAAAAACCATAACCATGGATTTTTAGATATTTTCCGTTGCTTATACCGAGTGGTTTTGTGGTCGGATGAGTCTTGAACGATGCGGTCGCTACTCACTGCGACCGCATCGGGTTTCGCAGCTAGAGCGGCAACCGCTTTTTCTAGAAAATTAGGCGGCGGAATATCATCCGAATCCAAGAAATAGACATAAGGATACTTGCCTCGAGCGTGTCGCAATCCGGTATTTCTAGCTTCGGAAGCTCCCTTGTTTAGAGGATGAATCATCAATTGCGCATTGAAGGTTAAAGACGAGTTGCTCAACCATTCGTCGACTACTTTCGGTGTATTGTCTTTGGAACCATCGTCTACGACTATAAGACATTCGGGCTGCAATGTCTGCTTACGAACGGCTTCCAATGTCGACATAATCGCATCGGGGCGATTCATAACAGGAATTATAACCAGAACCCCGGAACTATTTTCCATCTATATACCGTTTTTATCAGAAAGAGGGACGTTTCCCCTCGGACGAGAAATTCTCATTAAATACTTAAATGCCGGATTAAACAACTGCCAACTTAGCGAGCGCATAAAACAGTCGCGTGCTTCTTCAATCCGCCGATGCGACAGCAGTTCTCGGCCTGCTTTACACCATGCTTTTGCCAAAACGGCACGGTAGGTCTTTCTCGCTATCCGTTGACGCGCGCCGTAGGTGTCTAGTAAATTTTCATAAATCAAAGCCCATCGCCTATGGTAATCGGGAAATTGCAACTGCGTATCGGTCTCTGTTTGAGAGAGAGATAGGCTTACCGCACAGTCCGGGATATAACGCCACGCGCCTAGATTAGAAAGGCGAGTTAAAAAATCGGCATCGGCACCCACCCAAAGCAAAGGATTAAATTTCCCTGCTCTTTCAACGATATCACTACGCAAAAGAAGCGCACCGGCTATTTCCGATTTGGCACGCATCAACCAAAGCCATGGATTTTCGATCAAATCACCCGAGTTTATTTCGGTTTCCCGGCTATTTATTAACTTGACTCGGGCAGGTATTGCTAGCGCACAGCCCCGACGGCTTGCCAGCCCATCGGTAGCCTTTTGATAAAAATCCTCGGGTAGTTGAATATCCGAGTTTACAAAATGGATATACCGGCAATCGTCCACATGGTTTAGCCCGACATTCCTTGCCGCAATAAAGGTAGTATCGGGATCGTGTTCTATGCATATCAGCTGTGAAGTAGGCATGACCTTCTCAATACGATTTCGCAGGGCGGCGACAGCTTGTGTTTCGGATTTGCCATGAACCACGATCATTCGCTCGGGTTTCACAGTCTGTTTAATGATGGAGTCTATCGCACCGAACGGAACATGTGTCCGGTTGTTCGGTGTACAGATAACTGCAACGGAAGGTGTATCGTTCATATCACACGCGTATACTTGGACAACCCTAATTTTTTAATAGACATTCTGATAAAACTAAGTCCTTTACCGTAATAAAGCGTACGGTTAATATCTTGTACGAGATAGATTGATACCGAAAAAAACATCGTAAACACCTTGAAAATTAATCTCCAGGTTAATTTTAAAGAGTGCTTTATGGAACGCGCTTTTTTTATTCTATACCATAAATTTTTTTGTATTTTCCACTGCCCTTTAATCATCGCCGATAATTTATTTTTACGCCGTAGCTGATTTGCTTTCCAAGACTGCATTATCTTACGTGTCGTGTAGTTAATGTTCGATCTCGAATGTTTGCGATTTTCCGACGCGATAGCGGTTTTATTATCCTCGTCATCCAGATTTAACGATTTTCTTGTATTGCTAGACTTTCTGAAGCGCCATTTGATCGGGCGATGCGTTGTCGGATTTTTGTCGTTATCGAATACGGCAGCGGCGCGTTGTTCTCTGGTACCTAAAATGATATCCGCCGCACCGACGGTTAAACGGCGCATCAAGGAAAGCGTGGGTGTTTCTCTTTGTAATTCCAAAGGTATTTCGGTATCGGAGGCATTTCTAACGGTGGATTTCTTTCGGTATTCCGTGTTCGACACGATGCACGGCGGCGTAATGACTCTTAAAATATCACCGACGAGTTCGGTATTGCCGGTAACCCAGTCGGCCGGCATCCGTATCGGATAGGACAAATCGAGTAATTTTCTTGCCGTCGAGAGCTTAACCACATAGCCGATTGTCGTGAAAGGAAACTCTGCAACCCGCGCGATGTAGTGGTCACGGCAAACTCTCTTTTTCCAATAAACGGTTTCCGCACCTTTGTTAAAAGACTTTCCGTACATGGAGTAATGACCGAGTAGCAGGGTGCCCCAAGGCACTTTCTGTAACACCGGTGCGTTCAAAACCTCCGGCAAGTGCGGCGAGAGTTCGGCATCGTCCTCCAGCACACAGGCAATCGGGATATTATTTTCTATCATTAATTCGTAAAACTTTATATGGCTGAACAAACACCCCAGAGAACCTAAAGTCATGCGCTGATGATTATATGTATTCGTATAGAAAACTTGCTCGCCGTACTTTTTCACAATCTCGTGCGGTGTGAATTGCGACCCGTCTACCGCTTCTATAAATTGATAATCTAAATCCAACGCATCCAATTGTCCGCTAATATTGGCTTTGCGGTTCGGTGAGCTTTTTAGGTTTATGACAAAAATAGGGAAAGGACCGGACATAGAATTGTATCAATGTAGTGAATTCACTCGTTTTTAGGTAATCAGTATAAACGATAATCGATTGGACTTAAAAACGGAACTTATGCGCCGAGTGTATACGTTTGATAATATCCATAAAGTGATCGTGTAGTTTTAGTTTGTTCAGTAGCTTAAATAGCATTGCCGCCGGCAAAGCCAGCAACCAATAAAAGAACGGTTTGATTCCGGTTGTTGCGTGCCAAGCGATTGCGCGTCGAAAGCAATCTTGGGCTTCTCGCCACCGTCGCTGCGCCAGCACCTCTAAACCCGCATGCCGCCATTTCCTAGCTAACAGGCGACGGTATGTTTGAGGATCCAAACGCGCTTGTATAGAGAAATTTGCAACACAGTCCTCATAAATATGGCACCATTTTCTCAACGGGTCATCGTGCATATCGCGCAAATGCGCACCGTGTTCGTGCATAATCACCGGGGCACCGGGCACATGCAACCATTCGCCCAAGCCCGCCAGCCTAAAGAAAAGTTCGGTATCGTGCCCGGTGATAAGCACTTCGTTATAGCCGCCCAACTTTTTGATCAAATGCGTGCGTAGTAACGTAGACGACGAAACACCTGCTCCCATATCGATAAACCAATGATACGGATCGATGTTAAGTCTTTTTTGATTAAGGTATTGCATCTCACCTCTTTCGTTTTTTAAGATGCGGTCGGCACTGGCGGCGACTGCTTCGGGGTGTTGTTCCAGTGCGCTGCGTGTCTTTGCCAAAAACATCTGCGACGGCGTATCGTCCGAGTCTAAAAAATAGATATAGCGATGATTGGCTCGGGCATGCGCAAGTCCGGAATTTCTGGCTGCAGATGCGCCTTTATTTCGATGATGAACAATCAACTGTGTCGTAAAGCGAGGTGTCCGGGTTTCAAACCATGTTTGCACAACCTCTACGGTATTGTCGGTAGAACAGTCGTCTACAACGATTACATGGTTCGGCTGAACCGTCTGCTCTAAAATAGCTCCTAGTGCTCTAGTGATATATCGGGGTCTATTCATCACCGGGACGACAACCAAAATGTCCGACGATTTAGACATATGTACATCAACGGTTATATGATTTATCGAGCATCCGGCGTCATTGCCGAGCACCCATAGTCAACGCTTTTTCGGCAGCCTGTCGGCAGGTTTGCTCGTCTTCGGTATCTTCTATACCCCAATTTTCTATATTTTTTAAGATAAGGTTTTTGATGGTTTCTATGTGCAATACGCTGTCGTTGAGTGCCGGGATATAGCGCAGTTCCGAGCCGCCTGCTTCTATAAAAACCTCTCGTGCTCGGATGGCAATCTCTTCCAAGGTTTCTAAACAATCCGCCGAGAACCCCGGACAAAAAACATCTATGGTTTTTACACCTTGCTTTGCAAGCTCACTCAAGGTTGGTTCGGTATACGGTTGCAACCATTCCGCCCGCCCGAATCGCGACTGAAAGCAGAGCTTGTACTCGTTTTCGCTTAAAGATAGGGCTTTGGTGATTAATCGGGTCGTGGCATGACATTGACAATGATAAGGGTCACCTTCGAGTAAATTACGCTTGGGCAATCCGTGAAATGAAAAAAACAATAAGTCTCCGCAACCGTGTTGTTTGCGAAACGAGCGTATCTGTTCGGCACAGGCGGAGATATAAAGCGGATGTTTATGGTAATGGTTGATATAACGCAATTCGGGTTGCCAACGCCAAGTACTTAGTATTCGTGCCACTTTGTCGAAGACCGATGCCGTGGTGGTAGCCGAGTACTGTGGGAACAAAGGCAAAATCAATAGACGCTGCACCGACTTTTCCCTCATTTCATCGAGTGCCTCTTCGATGGCCGGTTTTCCGTAGCGCATGGCAAGTTTAACAACTAGATTTTGCTGTTCGTCCTTTAGCTTTTGTGCCACTTTCAGACTGAGACGATTGGAATGAATGAATAACGGCGAACCTTCCGGTAGCCATACCGTTGCATAAGCCTCGGCACTTTTGCGCGGACGCAAAGGCAGTACGAAAAGATGCAAAATCAGCCACCAAATTGAGCGAGGAATTTCTACGACGCGCGGATCCGATAAAAACTCGGCAAGATAACGACGCACCGCCGCCGTAGTAGGAGCTTCCGGGGTGCCTAGGTTGACGAGCAAGATACCGGTCGATGCAACGGTACCGTGGCGGTAATCTTTGTTTGTTAGATAGCCCAACGTGTATTGATAATTAAGAATTTCTCAGGCGGCTCTTTCTAGGAAAGTGTGCTTTTAAGAATTCCATTTGGTCGGCCAATACGGTGCGTGCTCTCAAATAAATATACTCGGCGTGCGTCGGGACAAAGGGAATCGCCAGTAGTTTCATCCCGGATTGTTCCGGTGTACGGTCCGCTTTTTGATTATTGCAACGTTTGCAAGCGGTGACAACATTATTCCAAGTATCTTTGCCGCCTTGCTTAAAAGGAATGACATGATCGCGAGATAAATGACGGCGGTTAAAAGACTCTCCGCAATAAAGGCACAACGAACCGTCGCGTTTGAATAGCGCGTCGTTGTTCAAAGGCGGTACGTAGTCTAGGTCTAGATGTGGGTTTTTCCCGTATGTCGCAATAACCGAATTGACTTTGATAACACTACGTTTTCCGGTCACGGCATTGATGCCGCCGCGAATTATAAACAGCGCGGTTCCGGCCTCGTAAGCCACGGTATCTGCGTGATAAAACCTCACCGCATCTTGATAATTTATCCAGTCTAAGGGCATACCGGCTACGTCAACTCGCAGAATTTGCTGACTTAAACTTTCTTGCATAGTATTACCTTGTTCATTAGAAGCCTTGCGTAAGTTTTGTATAGTATAGAAATTGTTTATAATGTCAATAATCTATAAGCTGTTTTATTATTAGACACTTAAAATCAATAAAGCAAGGAGAAGATTATGAGAAAAATTATGATACTCAATGCTAAGGGAGGTTCGGGTAAAACTACGGTCGCAACTAATCTAGCAAGCTATTATGCCAATAGAAATCTATCTGTGGTTCTAGCCGATTATGACCCTCAACGAGGTAGCTTAGGGTGGCTGGCAGCACGTTCTCCGGGCAAACCATCTGTTTTGGCATACGATGGTGTTAGACAACGCGGTGCCACCCAAAGAATGGCGGACATTTATATCATGGACACCCCGGCAGCGTTGCACGGAAAAGAGCTCAACAACATGATCCGGCGCGCCGAGACAATTATTATTCCGGTTGTTCCCTCGGCTTTGGATATGCGAGCAGTGTCCGAGTTCGCAAAAGAAGTAAACGCGGCACCGGCGATTTCCGGAAGACGCGCCAAAGTCGCGATAATCGGTAATCGGGTTCGTTTGCGGACTAAAATAGCATGGCAGCTCGACGAGTTTCTACCTAAACTACGTTTTTCTTTTCCCACCCATCTGAGAGATAGTATGAATTACGTACGCGCCGCCGAGAGAGGGCTCGGGATATTCGATATGTCCCGTTATGCAACTATGCACGAGCGCGACGACTGGGTACCCTTGTTGCGGTGGCTGGGCAGTCAACGCAGTATGCCCTAAAGTACCGTTCGGAATAATCGCAACCGCTTGCGCCGTGTGGTTTTGGTTTCCATAAGTTGGATGGATGTATAAATTTTGCGGATACGACACGACCACCTCGTCAGGCTACGCCTGCCACCCTAATAGAATTCCTAGCTCTCGTGTACCACCATTGTCTTGGCAACTAAATCGTGTAGACCACGTTTATCCCTTCTTACGGCAATCATAAGGAAACCTATGAGAAGGGTGATACCATTTAATATATATCCGAGGTAACGGATTATAGACTCTACCCATCCTATAGGGGAACCATCAAGTTTTACTATATGTATGCCGACTAAAGCCTTACCGGGTGTTTTTCCACCCCAAAGAGCCCAAAGTACGATAATAGACAAAGGGAAAATAAAAAGGTACATGGCATCAAAGTCAGAGTGTATAGAGCTTATTAGAGTGAAAACAATAGCGAATATTAGGTTGTCGACAATATAGGCAGAAAGTCTAATCCAAAATCCAGCCGGCCTATCTTCTTTATTTTCCATTACCATTCATTTTAGCATAGAGCGTCCGAGGAAAATTTAAGGTGTACGATGCCATAACATATTGGACAAATGGAGGCATGTCAATAGTGAACTTTCAACCAACTTGCAGCAAAGCCGGTCATCCATAGTATCTATGGGCGGTTTGTAAAAATGGGGCGACAGTACGCCGGTTTTTCATTATCGGTCAATCGGCAGTTCTATTTCGTGCCTACGGTTCGGGATTGGTAAACCGCATCGATACTTTTATGAGGAAGAAAGATACCACAACCGAGCTTTTGCTCGGTGCCTAAGCCGGTCCGTTGCAACCGGATGCTTTCGTCAAAAGCAAGGTCTACTATCATAAGGCTTCTAACATATAGGGTTTTATCCGAGGTTTTGATTGCGTGCCGTCGTCCTCCCATCATACGCTTCGGGTGTATGCCCTTGGCGTTGAGCATTCCGGTGGCTTCGTGCAGAAACGCATGCTCACTTTGCGTGTTTTGCGACACCAAGGCTCTGGCGAACAAGGTTGTTTGCGTACTGAGCGCACGTAAAGTCGGCTGGTTGATTTTTATCGAGCATCCTCCGATATCGATCGTTTGTCCTTCTAAAACCATCGCATCTTCGAAGCGAGATTTAGGTAGGCGCAGTCGTAGTCTCGTTCGCTTGGACAAATAAAGCAATTCGTTTTCTTTATAGGGTCTTAACCATCCGTTGCCCGATTCGGCTCCGTGCAATGTATGTAAAGCGACATCGGGGTCTGTCTCAAACCACGGCAACATTCGGCTAACCGCCTGATACAAAGCATACGCATGATCGACCGTCAAGCCACCACGACATTCGACTCTAAAGCCGAGATCTGCAACATCTTTGGGTACGCATCGCTGTTTGTCTTCCAAATCCTGCCAGTAGTTCTCCATAAATCTATTCCACATTGCCGGCGGAGGTGAAAGCAGCCTCCAGCCGTTGCTCCCAATCCTCCGGTGTGTCCGAAAACGGTGGGCGTACGTCCATTTCTATAAACATTTCACCTCGACGAGCTTGTGATTTTACATAGGCGATAAGCTCCTCAAAACTGGTCATTTCGTTATCGCCTATTAATATGTCGCTAATCGACAGCATAGCATCTCCTCGGTATATCGGTTGCGTACATCGAAAGATTATTTTTGTGTGTGATTATAAAACATCTTTGACCGCTTGTGTTTCTACTCGATCGGTCTCGAAAGCATCTCCTATCGCACGCAATAGAATGTAATGTCGCCGTCCGCTTTTGTTCTTTTTGTCGAGTGCCATTGCATCTAACAAGGCTTGTGGGTCTAAGATCGTCGGCTTGGATGTTGCCAGCCCGAAACGATCGAGTAATGAAATGATGCGGTCGAGGCTTTCTTCGGATAAATAACCTAGGTTTAGAGACAGTCGCGCGGCGAGCGCAAGACCGCATCCCACCGCTTCGCCGTGCAACCAAAATCCGTAGCCCAAGGTTGCTTCTATGGCGTGTCCGAAGGTATGTCCTAAATTAAGCAAGGTGCGTTTACCGGTCTGCTCTAATTCATCGGCAGCGACGATTTCGGCTTTGACGGCGCACGAGCGTTCTATCGCATGACACAAAGCGTCGTCGTCGTGCGCGAGCAGTGCTTCTACATGATCCTCTAACCAATTAAAAAAATCGGCATCTGCAATCAAACCGTATTTGATAACTTCGGCAAGTCCGGCAACATAGTGCCGAGGCGGCAGTGTGTCGAGCGTATTCAAATCGGCAACGACACAACGAGGTTGATAAAAAGCCCCGATCATATTTTTTCCCAGAGCGTGGTTGACCGCAGTTTTACCACCCACCGAAGAATCCACTTGAGCAAGTAGGGTCGTGGGAATCTGTACGAAGGCAATGCCGCGCAGATAACTTGCGGCAACAAAACCGGCAATGTCTCCGACCACGCCGCCGCCGAGTGCTACGAGTAGTGCATCTCGTTCGGCTCGAAACTCCAGTAGTCGGGTGCAAACCTGCTCGAAAGTCTGCAATGTTTTATACGATTCGCCTGCCGGTATCACAATTCGATCTATTCTTGCTTTCGTCTCGATTGTATCGCATACCGCCTGCATGTAAAGTGGTGCGACCTCTGCGTCCGAAAGTATAACCAGATGAGAGCCTTGCCAATTTTGGGTCAGCAATGCATCGACACTCGCCAGTAAGCCTCGCCCTATGTGAATGGGGTAGCTACGCCGACCGAGTTCTACCGTCAAAGTGCTCATGTTTGCTTTTTGTTATCGATATATCCGATAATTTTTGTCACCGTTGATTCAACGGTGCCGTCGTTATCGACGATAAAATCGGCAAGTGCTTCGTATATGGGGATGCGCATACGATCCAAATTTTGCATGGTCTGATAAGCGTCTCCCTCCATCAGCAAAGGGCGTCCTGTCGTATTTCGTACTCTTTCATAACGGGTATCCAAAGATGTGCTTAAATAAATTACTGTACCATTATCTTTGATATGCCTGCAATTTTGTTTATCTAGAACTACACCGCCGCCGGTTGCCACAACCATGTTGCGGTTATCTAAAATCTCTCGTATCACTTCGGATTCGCGCTTTCTAAAACCCACTTCGCCTTCTTTTTTGAATATCGTCGGAACATCCATAGCGGCGTGTCGGCAAATCAACTCGTCGGTATCGTAAAAACGACTTTTGATGCGTTTTGCCAAAATCCCGGCAATATGACTTTTGCCCGATGCCATAGGTCCTATTAGGAATATGTTCATTTGTGCGCTGTGTTAAAATTAGGGTTATGCCCCATCTAGTTTATTGATTTATGTGCCTGTCGTGTTCAAATTCATAAAACGATTACTATTATTTATTGCCGGAGTACTTGCACTCGGTGCCGTTGCCGTTGTAGCAGTATACATCTATATTGCCCCGGAACTCCCGTCGTTGGAGGAAATTAAGACGATTCGGGTGCAAACACCGCTCAGAGTGTATACCACCGAAGGCAATCTCATGGCGGTTTTCGGCGATAAGCGTCGCATACCCATCGATATAGAAGAGGTGCCTAGGCAAATTATAGATGCTTTCATCGCTGCCGAAGACGATCGTTTTTACGAACACCTAGGTGTCGATTACGAAGGCTTGATACGCGCCGCAATCAATTTAATAGAGACAGGTCAACGCACTCAGGGTGGGAGTACGATTACCATGCAACTGGCGCGTAACTTTTTCTTGACCAACCAACGTACTTACGAGCGAAAAATCAAGGAGATTTATCTTGCGTTGATTATGGAGCGTCTGCTCGGCAAAGAAGAGATACTCAATTTATATCTAAACAAAATCTTTATGGGTAAACGAGCTTACGGTATTGCCGCTGCCGCCGAAACCTACTACGGGAAGAACATCAACGAGTTAACATTGGCCGAAAATGCGATGATTGCCGGCTTGCCTAAAGCACCTTCGATATACAACCCGATTGCCAATCCTCAAAAGGCACTCGAGCGGCGGGCTTATGTCTTAGGGCGTATGCTCAAGCTGAAAATGATTTCTTCAACCGAATACGAAACGGCAATGGCGGCACCGATTACCGCAACCGAGCATGACATCAAAGTAGAATTAGATGCGCCCTATGTTGCCGAGATGGTGCGTGCCTCTATGGTTGAGCAATACGGAGAAAGAGTCTATTCCGACGGTTTTGATGTATACACTACCGTTCGTCGAACGATGCAGCAAGAAGCGCAAGCGAGTTTAAGACGAGGGCTCCTCGATTACGACCGTCGCCACGGTTGGCGTGGTACCGAAGAACGGATTGCAGCCGAAGTTTTAAGCGATTCCGAGGCACTGCAAATTGAATTAAAAAATCTGTCCGAAGTAGGTGGACTCGTAGCGGCGATCGTGTCCGAGGTGTCCGAAGAAACGATACGAGTCATCTCTAAAGATGGGCTGGAGACGACACTGACGCGCCCGAGTTGGCAGTGGCAACCTTACCTCAATCAAAATTATGTGGGGCCGCAGATAGAAGAGGCTACAAAACTAGTACAGAAAGGCGATATCGTCCGGCTTCCGGGGCAAGGCGAAGAGCAACTACGGTTGATGCAGATTCCGGAAGTCGAGGGTGCATTGGTTGCGCTGAATCCGAATACCGGGGCAGTACTTGCACTAACCGGCGGTTTCGATTTTTATCAGAGTAAGTTTAATCGTGCAACCCAAGCAAAGCGGCAACCGGGTTCTAGTTTCAAACCGTTTATTTATGCGGCAGCATTGTCGGAGGGTTATACGCCGGCAACGATAGTCAACGATACACCGGTGGTATTTAGCGAGACATTTTCCCGTCAAGATTGGCGTCCCGAAAATTATAGCGGTAAATTTTTCGGTCCCACGCGCATCAGAGAAGCACTCACCCACTCGCGCAATATGGTCTCGGTGAAATTGGTGGACGCACTGGGATTGAGAAAAACTTTGGACTATATCATGCGCTTCGGCTTCGGGCGCAAGGATCATCCTTATAACCTGACATTGGCGTTGGGTTCCGGTGTGGCAACACCGCTGGAAATTGCACGCGGTTATGCGGCATTTGCCAACAGTGGATTTTTGATTACGCCGTATTTTATCGAGAAAATATACGCTGAGGAAGAACCGATTTTCGAGGCATCTCCACCGAAAACTTGTGCCGAAAATTGCTATCAAGAAAGCACCGGCGACGAAATAGCGATGGAAATTATATCGGAGACGGAGATCTCGAATGACGCAATTGGGTCTATGCCTAGGATTATTCCCCCCGATATTGCCTACCAATTATCGAGCATGCTACAAAGCGTAACCCGATTAGGCACCGGACGAAAGGCTTACCGCGCCTTAAAACGCAGCGACATCGCCGGCAAAACCGGCACCACCAATAACCAACACGACGCTTGGTTTTCGGGTTTTAATCGCAATATAGTCTGCACCGTTTGGGTTGGTTTCGACAATCAGCAACCGTTGGGAAACCGCGAGGCAGGCTCGGTGGCGGCATTACCGATTTGGGTAGACTTCATGGGAAAAATTCTGTCCGGAAAAGACGAAACCTCATTCTACAAACCGCCCGAGATTATTAGTGCAAAAATAGACTCGCAGACCGGTATGCTTGCCCACCCCAGCGATAGCAATGCGATCTCGGAGACTTTCAGGAGGGATTACCTGCCTAAAAAAATTGCCCCTTCACCGGGTCAAAAAGATAAAGAAGAGGATTTGGAAAAACTTTTTTGATTTATCGACTAGTATGTCAACGAGAGCAAATAAGGTAGCCATTTTAAGAGAATGATCAGTGCAATCGCCACACCGACCCAAAAAATTTTCGGTTTAGGTGTCGGATTATCGACGCCCTTGTTGACGACTCTGGACACCACAAGGTCGAATAAAATCACCATGAAAATAATGGGGGCAAATGCCGGCACCACCACCGTAGTTAATATCGCAGGCCACTCGACATCGGTTTGCACCCCCGGTGCCGGTAAAAAAATAATAACGAGCAGGCCTGCTACATAGAGCATCAATCTTAAAAGGCCTATAGTGCGAATCATGGCTGTATTTTTTGGGGTAATGTTAAAATAATATCCGGTAATTATAGGCTATATTCTTTGATTCTATCCCGTATCGGCACAGTTGACATCGATTTGGTTGATAGAAATTTCAATCGACAAATAAATTAATGGTTGGTGTCGTACGAATTTAGCTTTTTTATAAAAAGCCTAGACAGCGTATTCACAAATTAGTATATTGCGTATTAAATATCAATTAGCCTAGTAATCATTTTAATGAAAAGTTGCCGAATACTGATCGTTTATTACAGCGTACACGGTGCCACCGAACAAATGGCACGTCTGATTGCACGCGGTGTTGAAAGCGTTGACGGCGCACAAGCACAGTTGCGCACGGTGCCTGCTATCGTCAAACACGACGATCAAACCCTGCACGGTAATCAAACCGCCATCCCTAAGGAAGGGCCGCCTTACACGACGCTTGAAGAGTTGGCGGATTGCGACGGATTGGTGTTGGGTAGCCCGACTCATTTCGGCAATATGGCTGCCCCGCTAAAACATTTCTTAGACCGAACTACAAGTTTGTGGTTAAACGGTGCTTTGGTCGGCAAGCCTGCCGGTGTGTTTACCTCTACATCGAGTATGCACGGTGGACAAGAAACCACTTTGCTTTCAATGATGCTGCCGTTATTCCATCATGGAATGATTCTATGCGGATTGCCCTATACGGAAAATGCGCTCAACCGCACGCAAAGCGGCGGCACGCCCTACGGACCTAGTCATATAGCGGGCAAACAGGCGAATCGCCCGGTAGACGATGACGAAAGTGAATTGTGCCGTGCATTCGGCGAGCGCATTGCAAAATTGGCTTTGTCACAACAATAACCGCAATGAAAAGCATTGCATGGTTCACCTCGCTGGCAGCCTACCTGATGTTATTGGGTGTGTTGGTCGCTTGGAACGCATTTATCGATCCTCCCGATAGAATACCGCGGATGATCCCGATATTAGCATTAGGTCTTCCGTTGCTCGCAGTATTACGAGGACTGCTACACGGCCGTAGAAAAACCTGCCAACTTGCGGCATTATTGGCACTGGTTTATTTCTCACTCGGCTTGATAGATATTGCTGCCGGTGTCATTTTATACGGCTGGTTGCAGACTGCCGCTGCAACCGTGTGGTTTATCTCTTTGCTGTTCTACTTGAAAGCCGGTTCAGCTTAGACCGACCGCATCCGAACAAGTCTGCACCAACCGTATTGTTGCCTTTCTACAGGCTGTAATACATATCGAATTCAATCGGATGGGTGGCTTGCCTTAGACGAGAGACTTCTTCCATTTTAAGTGCTATATAGCCGTCTATCGCGTCGTCGGTGAGCACATCACCCATCGTTAAAAAGCCTCTATCCGAATCCAGCGCATGCAACGCTTCGTCCAAAGAAGCTGCGACTTTCGGTATCGCTTTTTCTTCTTCCGGCGACAATTCATATAGATCTTTGTTCATAGGTTCGCCCGGGTGTATGCGGTTTTGTATGCCGTCCAGACCGGCCATCAGCATCGCAACAAAAGTTAAGTAAGGATTGCCGGCAGCGTCGGGGAAGCGTACCTCTATTCGTCTGGCTTTGGGATTGATTACATACGGTATCCGAACAGCCGCCGAACGGTTGCGCGCGGAATAAGCGAGCATAACCGGTGCTTCGAACCCCGGCACCAATCGCTTGTAGCTATTAGTGGCTGCATTGGCAAAGGCATTGATCGCACGAGCATGCTTTAGAATTCCACCTATGTAGTAAATTGCGGTTTCCGATAGGTTTGCATACTGATCACCGGCGAATATGTTCTCACCGTCTTTAGACAAAGTTTGATGCACATGCATACCGGTGCCGTTGTCTCCGACTATCGGCTTAGGCATAAAAGTTGCCGTTTTACCGTAATTATTAGCGACATTTTGTACCACATATTTTTGGATTTGACTGATATCGCCTCGTTGCACCAACGACGCATAACGAGTTCCGATTTCACATTGACCGGCGGTACCGACTTCGTGGTGATGTACCTCGGTGACCACACCCATATCGGAAAGTGCCTCGCACATGGCCGAGCGTATATCCTGCAGAGAGTCAACCGGGGGTACCGGAAAATAACCCCCCTTGATACCGGGACGGTGTCCGATATTCCCGCCGTCGTATTTTTTATTGCTACTCCAAACCGCTTCGGAAGACTCAATGTCGTAACTACATCCTTGATGGTCGCTGTACCAGCGAACACTATCGAATACGAAAAACTCAAGCTCCGGTCCGAAATAAGCAACATCTGCGATACCGGTTTCCTTTAAGTACTGTTCGGCACGTTTCGCAATAGAGCGCGGGTCTCTGTTATAAGGTTGCTTGGTCTCGGGCTCCAATATGTCGCAGCGCAAACAGAGTGTGAGATCGTTATAAAACGAGTCTATCTGTGCAGTCTCAAAATCCGGCATCAAAAGCATGTCCGAATCGTTAATCTCTTTCCATCCCGCAACAGACGAACCGTCGAACATCTTGCCTCCCGCTAGATAGCCGTCCTCGCATGCGATTTCGGCAGGCACGGTCACATGCTGTTCCTTGCCTTTGGTATCCGTAAAACGAAAATCTACATATTTGATATTTTCGTCTTTAATCATTTTTATAACATTTTCTACCGACATTGTTAAAACTCCCGTAAATATATGAATACTAGGCATCCACTCAAGGTTTAGGTGGCAGCCTGCTGTTACCAAAAATAGTTTTTTGTATTAAAGAATGTCGCCTATTGTAGCACAGGTTGCTCAACTCGAAATAAAATCGGAACCGCCCTCGTACTGAGCTTGTGTACCCGCTTCGAGCATCGCCTTTAGGCCGGGTACATTTCTGAGCTTATAGCCCGGCAAGCCGGTGTTCAGACGTTGCATTTCCAAGTTGCCGGCATCCAAAGTAAAGGTAGTGCGCATTTTGCGCGACTCGGCGGTGTGCTCGATATCGGGTTCGGGTATATGCCCGGTGGCATGACCGACTGCCGCTAGATATTTGACTTCCGCATCCAGCTGTCCGGTGCGGTCTTTGCCGCTTTTACAGTTGAATAAAGGGGTTTCGCCCATCAAATGACTAGTCAGCGCGAGCCGAGATACCATTTTATAAGGCTCGTTATTACCGCTCCGGAAGGAGCGATTTTTCCAAATTCCTTTTACTTGAGTTGCAGCCTCTCTCAATAGCACCGCTCGTTTTTGGACTTTAGGATCACCGCTTTGCTCCAGTTCTTGCAGTTTATCCGCCACGGCTCCGCCTAAGGCAACGTCATTTCGGGCACCGAGTAGTTCGCTTAACTGCGGGTCGTTCAAACCGGCAGAGAACCCCCAACCCATCAGATTACGCCAAATAGGAAAATTAGCCGGCAAAACCGTTCTGGCAAGCGCATACTCGTTAACACCGAAATTAAAAGTGCGCACCTTAACATTGACTTTGATCTCTTTGAGTTGTCCGCTATCGTCTTTAATTTTCAAGCGAACAGGATTGTCGGGAGAATGTCCGCGGGCTAGGGATTGTAAGCCTTGCATTTGATGTTCGAGCATACGCCGCTCATCCTTAGGGTTGCTTGTGACATGGCGTAACCAATCGGGTGTTACTAAACCAACCGAGTTCATCGTAACATCGATGGTTCCTCCGTTCAAAGCTGCCGCCAATTTAGCCGGGTCGGAAACTATTGCGGCACTCAACACTTCTTGTGCCATCTTCCGAGATGCCAAATTACGTATCTCGTTGATATAATGCTTTCGTTGTCTAGGATTAGTTTTAATTTGATCGACTATTTCCTTCACATGCTCGTTTCTTAATTTTATTTGTTTTTCAAGGTAGCGCATATTTACGGATTTTTTGCTGATAACGACGGGTTCATCAACAGCGTTATCTAAACTATCTTTGCGAGGATCGAATACGGTTATCGATTCGCCGTCGTCTTCGGTTTCTTCCAATGCTTGAAGTTGTTGTGCCAGCGTGGAGGTATCCCTGCCGCGCAACCTACTTTGCTCATCGTCGTAAATAGCTCTCGCCATTTGCGTGAGTTTGGCATCGGACAAATCGGATAATTTCTTGTCGTGGTAGCTATACGCATCGAGTATTCCATGACGCACTCCCGAGAACAGGGTTTCCCCGTCTTCGGCAACCAGCCGAGTGTGTGCCATATTAGGTGCGTGATCGATTTGCAGGCGATCCGCACAAGTAACACCCCTATTTTCATATGGTTTCCCAGATCGGTTCGCCAAATAACCACCGGGGGTAATCACGCTACGGCAAGTGTGGCTTTTATCGCCGATATTGAAATGCAGAGACTTATCGATAATCGGCCACTCACCCTGATTGATTTCGTCTATCAGAGCTTGTTTGTAGTTTGCTTCAAACTTAGGAAGCTGTGCAGCATCTATATCATTTCTCTCCAGCTGGAATTCTATAAAAAGTCGCATCATGTCTCGCTGAGATAAGTGCCGATGGCTCAAAACCAAGACCGGCGGGGTTTTGTTCCACTGGCTACTCAACTGTTCGGCAGCTTGTTGCGGCAGTCGCATCAATGAAATCTGTTTTTTGTCTTCGGCCAAATCAAAATCCTCGGTCCATGCATCGAGCGATGCGAGCTTAAGCCGAGGGGCATCTACATCCATCTTGACTTGACCTTTGGCAACTTGGGCAACATGCTCAAGTTCCGCACAGTGCGCTTCCAAAGACCGACGGATTCTCTGCATTTTTTCAGATGTTCTAGAGTGAGTGCCTATGAGTGGACGCATCATACGCGTGAAAGCACTAAGACCTGCGCGTGCGGTTAAAAGATTATATTCTATACGGTCACCACGGCTTAACGGTTCTCCGGAGGGCAATCTATCTTCATAAAGAGAAGTCGTATCGGCTAGGTTCATGTGGCGCATCGCAAGGCGATTTGATAATGTCGTCAGCAATATCGCCGTTGGTTCGTTCATCGTACCGGCTTTCAACCTGGATGCTAGGGTTGCGGAGATCCAACCCTGTGCAGACGACAGATTATACTTATTACAATGCATCAAAGCCTTCATCTCTAAACTTTCTTGCTCGGATAACCCTTGATCCTGCAATTTTTGACCGAGCGTCTCTAGACGTTGCATATCCGTGTCGAGCTTCTCGCCGTAATCTACCAGTGCTTGTAGTGGTTGTTTGAGTTCGAGGGCAATCCCGTTTGCGCCGCCGGTTTCGGTATAGACTTCGGTAAAATCTTTAATATAATCGCTTAGCCGAGTAGGGTCTGCATCTTCCAAATCTTTTATGGTTTCTTGATTCTCCGCTACAACTTTATGATAATCAATGCTACTTATTTGCGAAGTTTCGTCATCGACAACGTCACCGAAAGAGACATCATCTGCCGGCATTGAATCTTCCAAATCCTCTATGGCGGAATGAAAGCTCTGGGTTTCACTCAGTGCATCGGAATATACGCTCGGCGTATCGCCAACCGGCGGCGAGGCGGAGCGATCACGAATACTCCTACTATCGGCAAAGTCCGAGCGTGGCGGTGTCTCGCTTAAAGATTCAGGGCTATCATTGCGGCGAACATCTTTCCCGGCAAAGTTATTCGAAACGCCGGAAAGAGAACCGTCCTCTTTTCTCAACGACGGTGTCGGCTTGATTTGGCTTATCGGCATATTTTCCCTCCTTAGTTATTTCAAGGCATCGTTTAATTAGGACTCGCGCATCACCAATACCCAATTAAGAATTAAATTATAAAACAACGGCTTTGTATAATCAATGTTTCATACGATGCCTGTCAACCCAAAGTAGAAATGTCACCCCCTTGACCAAAGTAGAAATGTCACCCTTGATGCCGATAAAACCTTCAGGAAACTAGATATCTAAGATTACTTTATGTCCGTTAGTTGATTATTCGACTAGGTGATAAATTGGCTAATACTGCTTGTTTTTGCCTAAATCAGGCTTGCCGACTAAAAAACAAGCCCCATAGCGTGCCGTTAAGAGACGATCTCTAGTTGAGATGAACTCTACTACCTTCCAATTTCCAAGCATTTTAGAGCGTATGCGGTGCCAGTGCTTGTTTTTGCCTAAATCAGGCTTGCCGACTAAAAAACAAGCTCTATAGCGTGCCGTTAAGAGACGATCTCTAGTTGAGATGAACTCTACTACCTTCCAATTCCCAAGCATTTTAGAGCGTGTGTGGTGCTCGGTTGCTATCTCGTGGTTTGACGAATGATGCGTTTGCAGTGGCACAGGCATGTTAGACAGCCTGTGCGTAAGTCTGGGAAAACACCGGTTCTGATTACTTCTGCTTGGCACTGAGATAATCCTTATTGTAGCGTCTCCACGGGTGGGTCGGCTTCGGCTTATGACCGCGACGGTGTTTTGCCACAATCTCATCTACCGCTAGATTGATTGTTTTGTCGTTGTACGGTTGAGACAGTGGGGGGTGTTCGCAGTAGATATCATGCGCCAACTCCCGCCCTTTGTAGAGTATGACAATCTCGCCATTGAGTAGCTCGCACACGGTGACCGATGCGCCACGCATCGCATAACCGGGTTTCTTGGTTTTGATAAGATACTGTATATTATGATGCTGACAGATGAGGTTTTTCGATAACTTTCTAGTACTCTGTTTAGACAAAGCCAGTGCTAATTCTCGCTGGGTGAGAGGCATTTTGCGATGATAGTCGTGGCTGTCTAGAGGCTTCGTGGCGAACTGCTGATTGTGTTTTGGGAGATACCATTGAGCAAACTGGTTAGCTTCCTCAATAGAGCAGATGTTGTGAAGCCTCATGAGTTTGACCCATCGGTCTTGCAGGGTTTTGAATGCGCGTTCAACGCGTCCTTTAGCTTGCGGTGTGCGTGCCAGGCATAGTTCAATTTCCATTTGTTGCAAAGCACTTTGGAACTGGGTCGGTTGTTGAAAGATGTGTTGCTCTTTGGCATTGTTGCTAAAGATGCTATGGCGGTCGGAATACAGGCACAACGGGCAGCCATGGCGTTGGATATGCTGTTTGAGTGTTCGCATATAATCAAAGGTGGTCTCGGCAGCACAGAAATGCAATGCGGTAATCTGTGAGGTGGCATCGTCAATAAATATAATGAGCGTGCAGGGGTCGCCTCGCCCTTCAAACCAATCGTGGGTCGAACCGTCAATCTGTATGAGTTTGCCGAAGCCAGTTTGTCTGGGACGGCTTTGATGCGTTTTGATTGCATTGCGTCGCTTACCCTGGTGTAGCCCCTCTGCAATCATCCACTTGCGCAAGGTTTCAACGCTGAATGAGCGGTCAAATAAATGCCCATGACATTCAAACAACTGCTCATGTGCAAAAGTCGGTCCGAAATCGTGATAGTTCTCACGAATGAGCTTAACGGCTAGTTGTTTGATTGTCTCCGGTATTTTATTGTTTGAAGGCTTACCGCGTCGTTTAGATATCAGTGCCTTGATATCTTGCTTGCGATAGGCACTTAATAATCGCTTCACATGGCGGACGCTGATGTTGAGCATCTGTGCGGCCTTGGCTCTCGGTAATTTTTCCTCCAAGCATCGCTTGAGGACATGGTGGCGTTCTATTTCTTTGTCTGACATAGAGTAAGTTCCTTCGTTCATTGCATCTTCTCCTAAGCTGGGTTAAAAATGCTTTATTGTCCCCTAAAGGTGACATTTCTACTTTGGCGAAAGGTGACATTACTACTTTGCGCTTACATGTTTCATACGATGCCGCCAATCCCGAGTGTAATATGATGCTTAAACGAATTAAAATTATGTTTTAATTACAAGCTGTGGTAGAATTGACACTCAATTAAATGCTTCTCTGCGAGTTTTGATTCCATACCAATGTAGAAATCGGCATCGACTCCGCCTAGAAGTCCTTTGTAACAACTTTTAGCCCTCTTGTCTATTTAATAACCCCAGGATAATTAATATGAATCTTACAGAATTAAAAAAAACCCCGGTTCCCGATTTGATATCGTTGGCACAATCTATAGGTGTAGAAAACACCAGGAGTTCGCGGCGCCAAGATATTATTTTTTCCATATTAAAAACAAAATCTAAAAATCGGGAGGACATTACCAGCGAAGGTGTACTCGAGATACTAGAGAACGGTTTCGGGTTTCTACGCTCGGCGGATGAATCTTATCAGCCCGGACCCGACGATATTTATGTATCACCGAATCAAATCAAACGTTTCGATCTGCGTACCGGAGATACCATCGCCGGAAAAATCCGACCGCCCAGAGACAACGAACGCTATTTTGCGCTACTGAAAATAGATACGGTTAACTATCAATCATTAGAACATGCTCGCGATAAAATCCTATTTGAAAACTTAACACCCCTGCACGCCGAAGAACGCCTACGTCTCGAGTGCGGAAGCGGCAGTTCGGAAGATATTACTGCGAGAATGATAGATTTGATTGCCCCGATCGGTAAAGGACAACGGGGATTGCTGGTTTCTCCGCCCAAAGCGGGAAAGACCATCATGCTACAAAACATCGCCCAAAGCATTACCGCAAATTGTTCCGAGTGTTATTTGATCGTGTTGCTGATAGACGAGCGTCCCGAGGAAGTCACCGAGATGCAACGCATGGTGAAAGGTGAGGTTGTCTCCAGTACTTTTGACGAGCCGGCAACACGACATGTACAGGTTGCCGACATGGTTATAGAAAAAGCCAAACGCTTGGTTGAGCACAAAAAGGATGTGGTGATATTGCTGGATTCAATCACCCGCCTCGCTCGAGCCTACAACACAGTGATGCCGGTCTCGGGACGGGTATTGACGGGTGGTGTCGATGCCAATGCCTTAACACGCCCTAAAAGGTTTTTCGGGGCAGCTAGAAATACCGAAGAGGGCGGCAGTTTGACCATACTTGCGACCGCCCTGATCGATACCGGATCTAAAATGGACGAAGTTATTTATGAGGAGTTCAAAGGCACCGGTAATATGGAAATACACCTGGATCGTCGCATTGCGGAAAAACGCATCTATCCGGCAATCAATGTAAAACGTTCCAGCACCAGAAGAGAAGAGTTGTTGACCGAACCGGACGAGCTACAAAAGATGTGGGTGTTGAGAAAGTTCTTAGACCCTATGGATGATGCGGAAGCCATAGAGTTCATGCTCACACGGATGAAGAATACAAAAATCAATTCCGAGTTCTTCGAGGCGATGAGGAGCTAATCAGGACCGCCGTTTGTTGCCATGACAACAAACGGCGTGACATCGTGCAAAAACTTAGCATTGGTATGTGGGTCGAACAAGCTAGGGCTTGTTCTCATAAATGCAAAGTGGTGCTAGTTGTACGGAATGGTATTTTAGGACAATTAAATTGCCGATTGACCTACTGGCTCAATCGGCGGCTTTATATTGCCGATTGACCTACTGGCTCAATCGGCGGCTTTATATTGCCGATTGACCTACTGGCTCAATCAGCGGCTCTATATTGCCGATTGACCTACTGGCTCAATCGGCGGCTTTATACTGCCCCTATAAGTAGTTAATGCTTGAAATTACGTATGCCGCTGAACACCATAGCAATCCCGTTTTGATCTGCAGCGGCAATTACATCGGAATCTTTTAGAGAACCGCCGGGCTGCACCACGGCACGAATTCCTATCTCGGCAGCGTATTCAATACCATCGGTGAAGGGAAAGAAAGCGTCGGATGCCAAAACCGCTTTGTCCAGCAATAGTTTTGCCTGCCGTGCTTTGCTCGCCGCCACCTTCATTGCATCTATTCTGCTCATTTGTCCCGCACCTATTCCCAGTGTCTGCAGTTCACTCGCATAGACGATAGCATTTGATTTCACATGTTTTGCAACACGCGCAGCGAAAACCAAATCGCGTATCTGCTTATCGTCCGTGGCATACTTGCCGGCTACGCTTAAGTCCTCTGCGGTGATACGCGAGTCATCTTTTTGCTGAACTAGCAGACCACCGGCTATGCTACGCAGGCTATAGTCCGACTTTTTTTGTTCGCGAGGCTCATAAGTCATCAATCGCACGCCCGGTTTTTTAGTCAACACCCGCTTGGCACCGTCGCTCACCCCGGGCACTACTATCACTTCTACGAATTGCTGTTCTATGATGCGGGTTGCCGCCTGTTCGTCTATTGCGCAATTAAACGCAATGACACCACCGAACGCCGACAACGGATCGGTTGCATAAGCTCGCATATAAGCATCGATCGGCTCCGAGCCGCAAGCGACACCGCACGGGTTGGTGTGCTTGATAATCGCACAGACACATTGTTCTATATCGCTAAAATCGGAGACCAGTGCTACTGCCGAATCCAGATCCAGATAATTGTTATACGATAGTTCTTTACCCTGTATTTGTTGGGCACAACGATGCCCCTCACCGATATACAGCACAGCGCGTTGGTGTGGATTCTCACCGTAACGCAATTCGGCAGCACGAATATATTCTCCCGAACTGCCCGGAAAGTCGTCGTTTATTTGCGCTAGATAGCGGCTAATCGCACTATCGTAAGCGGCGGTATAACTAAACGCCTTAGCCGCCCAAAGCAATCGCTGTTCGTTCGGGACACCGCAGCCGTTTTGCCTCAGAAAAGACATTAACATCTGATAGTCGCCGGGATCTACGATAACCGCAACATCACGGCTGTTTTTAGCCGCAGAACGAATCATCGCCGGACCGCCGATATCGATGTTTTCAATCGCTCGATTTAGTGTGCAATTCTCTTGTCGGATGGTTTGCACAAAGGGATAAAGATTGACCACCACTAAATCTATAGCCTCTATGCAGTGGTTTTGCATCACGACATCATCCGCGCCGCGCCGTCCCAGCAATGCCCCATGCACTTTCGGGTGCAGCGTCTTGACGCGTCCATCCATAATTTCCGGAAACCCCGTGTAGTCGGAGATCTCGGTAATTTTAATTTCGGCATCTTGTAGTACGCGCGCAGTGCCGGAGGTAGATAGAATCTCTATGTCTAAAGCAACCAGTGTTCGGGCAAGTTTAACGATACCGGTTTTATCCGACACGCTCAACAACGCGCGTTTTACTGTGTTTCTTTCCTGATTGGAATCGGGCATCGTGAATAGATTAAAAGATGCAATTATACACTAAAGCGAGAAGCCGAAAATCCAAAAGTGGGGCTGCTGAAAAAGTATCCACGAACCGTAGGGGCGGACATCAAAATTGCCGATTGAACTACTGGCTCAATCGGCGGCTCTATTCTGCCCGTAGCGCGTTGGTCGGCACGATTTATACATTCATCCACCCGATTTATGGAAACCAAAACCATACGGCGCAAGCGGTTCAAGCCGTGCAGAACGGTACTTAAGGGCAGACACACAGGTCTGCCCCTACGACTCTGTGGTTATCATAATTATGTGGCGCACAACGGTTAGATTTGTGCGATGTCCACACTTTTTCAACAGTCCCAAGTTGGAGCATGTCGGCGTAAAATAGCACTGTGGGACTTTTTAGACCACGATCTAAACTACGAACCGCAAGAGTGGTCTTGAATAAATAGCGTTATCTAGTGTAAATCAATGCCCGCCATCGAAACAAAGGCTTGGGCGAATTCGCCAAGTTCGTCTTCTTGTTTTGATCCTTTGCGCCAAGCAGCACCTATTTCACGATAGGCACTCGCAGGCATGTCAATTGTTTTGATAGTGGTATGCTCGAGCATTTTTGCTCTTATCGCTAGTTCCGGGATAAAAGTAACACCTAGATCGCACTGCACCATTTGGATTAAGGTGTGTATACTACTCACCGCATAAGGGCTTACTTTGTTTGAATGTTTGACATCGCATGCCGAAAGTGCATGATTTCTAAGACAATGCCCATCCCTCAGAAGCAAGACACCACCATCCGGCAAAAGCTCTTCTTTATATTTGGAGGAAAGTTTAAATTTAGACTTTTTATTGCATGCCAGCTTAAAGTGATCCTTGAATAAAACCATCGTTTCTGCGCCCCTTAAGTCAAAGGGTAATGCCAATATCAATAAATCGAGGTCGCCGTCTAATAACGAGCGATGAAGATTTACGGTTAAATCTTCGTGGATTGAGATGCTCATTTCGGGATATTTTGTTTTTATCGAAGGCAATACCGCCGGCAATATGAAAGGTGCTATCGTCGGGATAATACCCAAGCGTAGATGGCTCGTGAAGATTGTTGCGTTGTCATTGGCAATTTCTTTTAGTATTTCTACCTCCTTCAAAATAAGGTTGGCTTGATCTGTAACTTTCTGACCTAATAATGTAAACACGACTTGCTTGTTAGTTCTATCGATTAAATCCACCCCCAGTATTTCTTCCAAGTTGTTGACCGCAATGCTAAAAGCAGCTTGACTAACCGAGCAGTGGTCGGCTGCCTTATTAAAATGGAGATATTGATTCAAGGCGGAAAGGTAGCTTAATTGGCGCAATGTTGGCTGCTTGGCTTTACTCATTTTTACAAACAAAATATATCGATAAAACTATATCGATATATTTTATTAGAAATTGCATATTTGTCAACCCGAGATTGCCGCCCCGCCACAGGAGGGGAATTGTGCCAACGGGTCGCGTTAATGGATAAACCGGATTGTACGAGAACTACTAGAGTTCTTTTATGACGCGCAGTACCTCGGCAATCGGTTTGATTAGGTCGGACGGAATATATTGGTTGATATCGGCTTGATCCATCAATGCGTGTGCAAGCGGCACATTTTCCATTACCGGAATGCCTTTTTCACGGGCAATTTCTATGACGCGTTTTGCCATTGCACCTTGCTCTTTAAGGGTCACTACGGGCAGGGGTGTTTCCTCTTCGTCGTAATAGATACCGATTGCCATGCGGGTGGGGTTGGTGATAATAACGCTCGAGCGGCTTACATTATCGGAAACTTGGCTGTTGATTATCTCCTGAAATAATTGGCGGCGATGACCTTTGATTTCCGGACTACCTTCCATTTCCTTAAACTCCCGTTTGACTTCGTCTTTGGTCATTTTTAGGTTCTTGATGTAGTCGAATTTCTGAAAAAAATAATCGGCAACGGCAACAATGATGAATGCGATTATCGCATAGGTAATGATTTTCCCCATTAGGCTACCGAATATCGGTAGCAAGCAGCCTAATCCGCAACGCGGTATGGCAAGCAAATCGCCGATGTCGTGGCGCACTGCTAAATAGATTAAATACCCCAAGAATATGATTTTAACGACGGATTTTATCAGTTCAATGAGACTTTTTCTGGAAAATATATTTTTCAGTGCTTTGGCAGGGTTGAGTTTCTTGGGTGCCTCTTTAATCACCTCGGGCGCAAACAATGCACCGACTTGGAAAAAATTAGCGGCGATGCCGACTATCAGTGCGATGCCGACTACCGGCAAAACCATAGTGGCGGCAAACTTAAAAGTCTCGACCATTATTTCGCCGAGTGCTGCGTCAAAATCGATGCCGTAGGTAGTGACCGGCAAAGCGATCATCTCACGAAACTTTTCTATGTAATAATCGCTGGAGAGCCATAGATAGGTGAGCAGAAAAATAATTAACGAAGCACTGACAACCTCTTTGCTTTTGGCAACTTGTCCTTTTTTGCGCGCATCGCGCAACCTTTTCTGCGTAGGGGGTTCGGTCTTATTGCCGCTACCGGTGCTCATCGTTTATTCCATACCTCGTTCAATTCCGTATAAGTCCGGGCTAGTTCCCCCAACTGAGTACTGAAGAAAGCAACCATTATGGTTAAAAATAGAACCAACATAAAATTTGATACCGCACTTTTGACCGACATAGATACAAAAAAGATGTTCAGCTGCGGCGCAAAGCGCCCGATCAACATCAAGCCGAATTCCGCTACGAACATCGCAATAATTATCGGCGCGCCCAACAACACCGCAAAAAAGACGATTTGCCCGAAATACTTGAGTAAAAAGAAAACCAAATCAAAGTTGAGCGTGGGAAAAAACGATGTGACCGGCCATATCTTATAGCTCTCGTAAACGCTTGCCATGAACATCGAAAACAATCCGGTGATGAAGAATATCGCAATCATCGTGTTCACAAAGAAAGTTCCCATCGGCGACGATTGGTCCCCGGTCAGGGGATCCATAGCACTCGCCATCGTGGCACCGCGCTGGTTATCTATAAAAGCACCGACCGCCTCTACGGACCAAAATATCAAAGCGAGCATAAAACCCATAAGCACGCCTATGAATGCTTCCTTGATAATAATCAATAATAAAATTCCGCGTGAAAACGCATCCAAAGAGACCGCTTCGGCCGATATTACCGGATGCAACATGAGTGCCAAACTGAGCAATATACCGTTTCTTGTCACAGTGCCGCCCAGAGTCTTCTGGCTCATGAAAGCGATCATAGCAAAAATAGCGATCAGTCTCGGCAAAACCAAACTATAAATGGCAATATAGTCTCTTAGAATAGTGGTCAAAAATTCCATTAGAATATGACTTCGGAGATTTTTCGGAAGGAAATCTCACCGTAGGCAAACAACTCTTCTCCTAATTGACCCATGGTTAAAAACAATGTGAAGACTATCGCAATGAGTTTGAACGCAAAGGATATAGTCTGCTCTTGTATTTGTGTCAGGGCTTGAATCAAACTCACAATTAAACCCACCAACGCCGCTACGACAATCGGCGGTAGCGATAACATCAACACGAGCAACATCGCATTACTAGCGTGTTGGACTATTTCACCTTCAGTCATGGCTATTGATAGGAGAGCACCAGACCGTGAATGAGGTAGGTCCAGCCATCGAGAAAAACGAACAAGAGTAGCTTGAACGGCAAAGATATAGTCATCGGCGAAACCATCATCATACCCATCGCCAGCAGGATATTAGATATGATTAAGTCTATGACTATAAACGGTAAGTAAATTAAAAAGCCTATTTCAAAAGCGGTGGTCAGCTCACTCACGGTGAAAGACGGCATTAGGATTAATAAATTATCCTCTTTCATCTCTTTTGCGTGCTTCTCTCCCCACAAATCATATGCCGTCTCCATAAAAAATTCCCGCTCTCTGGGGCTACTGTGTTTGATCAAAAACTCGCGATAAGGTTCGGAGACTTGCTTAAAAACTTGCACTACCGATTCTTTATCGTCCAAGCTAAATTCTTCCTTTTCTAAAATTTCGTAGCTTGCGATAACAACCGGCATCATAATATAGATCGTTAATATCAAAGCCAAACCGTTCAACGCCATGTTCGGAGGTATTTGCTGAATACCCAGAGCGTTGCGTATCAGTGAAAAGACTATGACCAGCTTTGCAAAAGAGGTTGCCATTACAATCACAAACGGCAGAAGCCCTATGGCACCGATAATCAGGATTAGCGCAAAAGGAGAAGGTACGCCTTCCATCAAAAGTTTCCTCTGTAAGTTCGCTCGACAAGTTCATACGAGAATACCCCCTCCTCCTCTACCATGCGACTATTTTCGCCTTTCAATCAGGCGGTTTTTTGCCGCCCGCAGTGGTTGAGTAATCATTTGTCGGCTTCCTTTCGTCGGTGCAATTTGACGACGCGCACGCCGGCACGGTCTTCTATCTGCACCAACTCACCGATACCGATCGATGTTCCGTTGGCGCGTATCTCGACTTGTCCTATCTCTTTGTCCTTCAGTTCAAATACATAACCGGGCTTGATCTGTTCGACCTCTTTTAGAGTCGTCTTGAATTGATCTACGACAAACAACAATTCTACCGGCAACTCTCCTAAATTATTTAACTGAGAGGCGGTTTGCTCGCTATCGGCATCTTCGGATACAGGCTCGGATGTCTTCCCGGAAAGCAACGACTCGAGAGACTCCTCGCCGGAATGTTCACCTTCATTGAAAAATGACATCGGGTCTGCATTCGAATCAATCTCTTGATCCTCCATTGCTGTATCTTCAATCTCTTGGTCTATCGGCGATTGTTCATCACTTGCCATTACGACCTCTCCTAGTTTTTGAATTATTAATCTGTTTCCATCGATTATCGATGAAAAGCATATATTATCACTAATTCTAGCATAGACCTCTCTCAGTTTTGAAAATGCCGTATCGAGCAGAATAATATCGTCTTCTCTTAATTCATTAAACTCGTTTAAGCTCAGAGTGGTAGCGGCGGCTATGACTTCAACTCCAACGGGTAATTTTTCGATATCGCCGGGCGACCCGAGGGTTGCAGTGGCGTGCCATATTTTATCGAGTGTATTAATCGTTTGCTCGTCGACATCGGCAAATGCTCGACCGACTACAGCGTCGTTCGCAGACGACAGGTTGAAGAATAAACTCGATTGCAACGGATGGGTAGACCGACATTCAATGTCTTCTAAGCTAAAACTGCCGGCGAAATGTCGGGAGAAAAAATCGGTGAGTGGATTTAATGCCGCAATCATGACCGATTTTTTTAAGTCATCCGGCAACGCCGCAATATCCTCCAGAGGTAGCCAATCCGATAACAAGAAAGCACATAGACCGGAGTCAAAACCAAACCGCACATTTTGTCCGTTGATACTACATTGTAAGGCGGCAGCAAACTCGGAGGGCGGCACTGCGGTATCGGGGCGCAGCATATAAGGCTGTCCGCTCAAGGTGAGTTCTAAATTATTTAGTGCTTTACAGCTTAGCTTGTTGGCAAACTTTACGGTTTGCGCGGATAACCGTGGATACCGTGAAACCTGCCATTCCATTGGTTTGCTTAAGATTGCCCTAGCTCCCTCCTTGAGTAGCGAACATAGCTTGACTATGTTGCAGGGTTAAATACTCTATAGCTAGGGCAGTTTTTATATCGGAGATTTAGCCGCCGACGATGTCGGGCTTCATAGAATACAAAATGCATAGCACTTCGTCTTTCTCTCTCTGTCCGACCTCGTGTTTATCCAAGGCTGCGATGACATCATCGCAGACCTCTACAAACTCATCGGCAGCGATATTCATCCCGCGATGTGCAGTCTTCATATCTTCGCCGCTATAGCTTTCGGGTCCGCCGATACCGGAACAGAAAAATTCCCAGACTCTTTGGATAACTTCATCACGATTACTATCCACGAAGCGACTCTTAATTCTAGGGTTGCTTGCATGGTTATCGTATATATCCGTACAAATCTCGCGTATTTTATCCGGTCCGCCTAGGCGTTCGTATAAACTTGCTTCACTCATTATAATATCCTCCTTTACGTTAAATTGTGAAAAAGTATTGATGAATATACCAGTTAAACGACCACGATTCAATACGAACAGGCAAATTTCTATGTATGGGGGCGTTATGCGAGCACAATCCCGACCGCAAATACGAGAACCGTAAGCATTCTGCAAATCAACGATAAACATATTTAGCGAGTTGCAATAAAATTAAACCGCTATGGCTTAAAATATAACAAATGATCCGTTTCGCCGTTCTCATATCCCGCTTGCCGTTATCGTTTCTTCATACAGTTGCTTGGTTATTAGCTGCTTTTAATTGCTATATCTTGCGTTCTAAACGCGCAGTAATATTGAATAATCTGCACAAAGCGTTCCCCGAACACAGTAGCGACGAGATTCATGCCCTATGCAAAAAGTATTATTTCGTACAAACGGAATTTTTGGTCGAAACGATGAAGTTGCTATCGTGCGGTAGACATTGGTTACAAAAGCGCGCTCGGTTGATGAACCCCGATATCTTAGACGATGTCGATACAAATCGGCCGGTGCTTTTGCTGTCCAGCCATCAAAGCAACTGGGAATGGGCAGCGCAAGTACTATTTCTGCATTGTGGACATCCTTTCTACGGTATCTACAAACCGTTAAGATCGTCTAAATTGGAACGTTTGGTGTTCACGATAAGAAGTTGCTTCGGTGGCACACCACTACCCCATAAACAATTCGTAAAAACATTAATAAAACATCGCAAACAGCGATGCTTTTTTTATGTGTTATCCGACCGCGAACCCGATCGCCGTAAAAAATCTATCGAACTAAAATGGTTAGGAGAACAGCCTACCGATTTTTACTCGGGCATCGCACAACTTGCCTGCGCTGCGCGCTGCGCGGTATTTTTCGTCAAAACCGAAAAAGTTAAAAAGGGACACTATAAGATTTATCTTGAACCTATCGAGAACCGAGGCGAAGGGCACGAAAAAGACCTGCTTGCGTCGTATGCGCAAAAGTTGGCACGGGGTTTGAAACAGGCTCCCGCAAACTGGTATTGGGGACAACCTCGGTGGCGATGGAAAAACGCAAAAACCGACACACCCCGTTAAAAATAAATAGAATCATATACTTAAGTATGTAAAAATCCTACTAAAAATATTGAAAGGTACTTGACTAGTTTAGGGACAAAGTCCCACTCAAATATCCCTTACCATCTTCATTAGCATCTCATACTTTTGGGAGGCTGAAAGGTGTCTGTGATTGAATCGCCACTCGCATTCTTTTAGATGAAGGTGGAAATGTTTTCTCGACACGCCGCAGAACTTTGTTAATCTCCTTTTGGCCCATTCCCAGAAGTTTTCAATGCCATTGATATGTCTAGTACCACTGCCCAGTGTCTTTGAATGATTGATGCGGTAGTGTTTGTATCCATTCAACACCAACCCGTCATAAGCTCTCCATTTATCTGTGCATATAGTACTCCTGTGTCCCACTAAACGCTTGATAATAGGTCGTATCTCGCTCTTTGAAGCATTGCGTATCACCTGCGTATAGACCTTCCCATCTCTTTTTAATATGCCGAATACCGGTACTTTGTTCGGTGCACCTCTACCTCTTTTGTCTCCCTTTTTGCGACCACCGAAGTAGGACTCATCGAACTCTACCTCGCCAGAGAATAGGCTCGTCTGCTCGCAGTGTTGTGCAATTCTTTCTCGGATTATATTGACATATCTATTCGCGGTATTTCTATTGACCCCGGCTGCTTGTGCGATTTGGGTTGCACTCAGATCAAGGGCAAAATACCTCACAATTTGCCTTATTTTCCTGTTTGAAATATGTGCCCTTCTAAAATGTCTGTTAGGTGTTGTCATTACTAGTTATTTTATCAAATCGTACTCCCTAAACTAGTCAAGTACCTATTGAAAATAAAATTTGTAAGACACTTGACACTATTTCCATTTTTGATATTTTAGTATGCAAAATATGGAGATGAAATTGAAACACACGACTAAAACAATCAGCATAGCTGAATTACTTAAAATATTTTCTACTGAAACAAAAGCAGTTAGGTAGATTGAAGGTGTGATTTGGGAAGCAAACCTATCTGTCCTAAATGTAAAAAAATGGAGAAGGTTAAAATATACAAACCTAGAAAGTACAATCATTACTGCAATCGTTTTCGCAGAGCATTTACGATAAAAACCGATAGCGAAATGAACAGATCGCTACTACCTTTGCAATGCTGGGATATAGCGATTTATTTGGTAGTGACCGCGCGAAAGGGTATATCGTCTTTACAGCTATCAAAGGAACTAGGTATTACTCAGAAGTCGTTTTGGTTTATGCTTCGGCGTGTCCGTGAGGCAAAAGATTAACTTTATAAAAAACTGATAAAGTAGTCACCATGTTTGCATTAAAGCCGGACACTAGGCAAAGCCTTTTATTAAATAGGCTTAATGGAAAAGGCAAATATAAGTATTCTAGGTACAATGGGCTACCATTGCGATATGCTGGTGGTAAGACCCTTGCTGTTGGACACATAATAGAACATCTGCCACCTGATATTACTTCATTAGTATCTCCGTTTTTTGGTGGTGGAAGTGTTGAAATTGCTTGCGCCAAAGAGCTAGGGTTAAAAGTCAAAGGTTATGATGTTTTCAATATATTAACAAATTACTGGCAAATACAACTAAAGAAACCATTAGAACTATATAGCCGCTTGTGCAAATGGAAACCAACAAAGAGTAAATATTCACAAGTAAAGAACAGACTTCGTAAGCATTGGGACAAGTCACAAAAAATAGAGGACAAAGTATCTTTAGCTGCCCATTATTGGTTTAATCATAATCTATCTTACGGACCTGGTTTTTTAGGTTGGATGTCAAAAATATACGAAAAAGAAAGCAGATATATTAGGTTGCTTGATAAAGTTAGAAACTTCACTTGTCCCAATCTATCGGTATGTTCGGGGAACTTTAGTAGAACTATACCTCAACACATAGATTCGTTCATGTATTGTGACCCCCCTTATTATTTGAATGGTAATAGCAAGATGTTTAAGGGAATATATCCACAAAGAAACTTCCCTGTTCACCATAACCAATTCAATCATGAACTGTTGCGCGATTTATTATATCAGCATGAGGGCGGGTTTATTCTTTCATATAATGATTGTGAGACGATAAGAGACTGGTATTCTGATTTTAATATTATAGAAGTAAAGTGGCAATACACCCTAGGGCAAGGTGAAACAAGGATAGGTAAGAATAGAATAGAGAACGGAACAAACAATCATATAAAACATTCACATGAACTCTTGGTGTTGGGATGATGCCCAAACGAAGAGCTATGACCAGCGAACACGCAAGCATGGTAAAAAGAGCTGGGCATGCAAATGAAGAGCATTTTGCTGAACTAATTGGTGGTCATGTACAAAGAGGGCATCATACAGACAAAAAAGATGTTGCGGATGAACAAGACAGGTATCACTCAGTAAAAGCTGGGGAGCGGTGGCAGATTTTCTTATACAGTAAAAATCGCCTTAAAACTAACACTATCTTTCAAGGATTAGGGAACATTGCAAACATAATGATTGATTGTCTTGATGCATACCCAACAACTTATGATGAATATCTTTCTAATAAAACAGCTGCAAAGCTACGACTTCAGCCACACATGAGAAGACTCTTAGAAGAGTTAAACAAACCAAAAATGTTAGCATCATTACTTGCTAAGGCATTATTTGATGGTGGGAATGCCGATTATCTTAGTATATATCCTGGTCTCGCAAAAGACTTGAAAGAGAAAAAACATTTTCATGTATTCCACAAGAATGAAGTAGTTAACACTTTATGCACTAATGTCTCGCTCCGCAATTCTAAAGCCAGGCACAGTAAACAAATGGATGATCAAAAAGTAGTGTTTTTTTCATTATTGCATAATAAGCAAATAGGGCAGATTGAGGATAGACATGATAGCAAAAGCCATTATAAACAAATCAAGTTTAGGTTAGATAGCGAACCTGTATTTGAGATACTAAAATCTAATATCCACCCTAAGAAGAATGTTGAGCCTCAAGCTACAACTTATGGATTAGCATGTAAGTGGCTTAAAAGGAACTAAAAACAAAGTGGAAATCGGTAAAACATGATTTACATACTTAAAGTATATAATTCTCGGATAAATGAGTGGGGAATTATATAGATAACTTGACAAAGAAATGTTAAATTACATTGATGAAAACTCATAGAACAATCAGATATCGCTTGTATCCAGCGACCTATGAAAAGCATCGGCAATTACACGGAACTGCCGGAGCGTGTCGTTATGTTTGGAATCACTTTGTAGCCAAGTTAAAGGATGAATACGAGTATTATGGCGAGAGCCGGTTTAGCTTTTTCACCCTAGGCAAGCAATTTACGACATTGCGAAAGCATTGCGACCAGTGGTTGCAAGGTTATTCCGCTTATATCGTGAAATCATCATTACAACCGATAGAGATAGCATACAAAGGATTTTTCAAGGGCAACAACGGATTGCCGAAGTTTCACGGCAAATATACGCATAGCCCGTCATTCCCAATCAATTATCAATCGGCAAAACTATCGGGTTGTCACTTGTATATACAGAAGGTAGGCTGGATGAAGTTTGCCGGTGGTGATAGGTATAAAGGTGAGAAGTTTGTATCGGGTCAAGTCAAGTATGAATGTGGTAATTGGTATGCATATATTTGCTATGAAGTGGAGCTAGCGGACAAATCGCAGATGCTAAAGGAAGTGGGTTTGGATAGGAATGTGGGACAGATAGCATTGTCGGACGGGACCATGTATTACCTACCCGACTTACAGCGTAAGGAAGCAAGACGCAAGCGTTATCAGCGAATGGTTGTTAGACGGGTTAAGGGAAGCAACAGGCGTAAGCTAGCGAAGTATAAATTACAGAAAGCGTATCACGCGGAGCGATTTACGAGGGCGAATTGGTGCCATAAAACCAGCAAGCTAATAGCGGACAAATACGACATCGTCTATATGGAAGGACTGAATACAGCAGGCATGACGAAGTCGGCGAAGGGGACGATAGACAGCCCGGGCAAGAATGTGGGAGCGAAGTCAGGTTTGAACAGAGAGATACTAAAGAGTGGCTGGTATAAACTGGAGCAATGCTTAAGCTACAAAGCATATGTAGGAAAGGTCAATCCAGCATATACAAGTCAAACCTGCAACAAGTGCAGAAGCGTAGATAAAGCGAACCGCAAAACACAAGCGATATTCAAGTGTCGGCACTGCGGACACGAGGACAATGCAGATGTAAATGCTGCATTAAACATTTTGGCGGTCGGGAATACCGCAACCGGGCGTGGAGATTGCAGCGTTGGCTGGTCTGTGAAGCGTCAAAAAGATAGGGTAGCAAGGCGGTCTAATAAATCTGTCAAGTTATCTATATAATTCCCAATGAGTGAACGATACTAATTATGATATTATGGAACACCAAAAATACTGTCTGACTTGAGGAGATCGATTATGGGTTTTTTAATGCATTTGTTTTATTTTTTAATATGTAGCGCGCTGATAGCGATGATGTGGTTCGTATTTCTGTTTTTTAATAATCTAATCGACAAAATGCAAAGAGACTTCGTGCAAGGGTTATTGGGCACCGTGAACACGGTTGTATTATTGGCCGTTGTCGGCCTCGTTGTCTCGTACTTCGCACTGAGCTTTTTCACCGGCTTATTGTTTGTCATGATCGCAACCTTCTTAATCTACTCGGTCAAAAAAGCAATGACCGGTTTGACGGGTGCCAAAAGTTAGCGTAAAAATAGTTTATACGCGGGATTATCCGACTCGTCTTGATATTGATAACGAGACTCCCGCATCGCTTTTTTGAAGTGCGCTATTTTATCGGATGGCACCTGCACACCGACCAGTATACGACCATATTCCGAACCGTGACTTGAAAAATGGAATAGGCTGATATTCAGGCCTTGGGTGGCAAAATACTCCAAAAATTCCAGCAACGCACCCGGTCTTTCCGGAAATTGAAAACGGCATAACTGCTCGTTTTCTCGCTTATCGTGCAGATGCCCGCCGACCATGTGTCTTATGTGTAGTTTTGCCATTTCGTTATCCGAGAGATCGACGACTTCATAGCCTCTGCGCTGCAGTGAGGCAATGGTCTCGGGCTTGTCGCGCTTGAGATTCTCGAACTCCAGGCCGACGAATACTCGGGCTTCGACATTATCGGAATAACGATAGTTAAATTCGGTAAGTTTTCGCTTGCCTATAGTCCGACAAAAATCGACAAAACTGCCCGGCCGTTCCGGTATCGTCACCGACAATAGCGACTCGGTGCCTTCGCCGATCTCGTAACGTTCCACAACATGCTTGAGGCGGTCAAAATTGATGTTCGCTCCCGAAGCGATAGCGACCAAAGTTTCGTTGAGACATCGGTACTTGGCGATATAGCGTTTTAAGCCGGCTATGGATAACGCACCGGCGGGCTCGAGCAAGGTACGATTTTCGTCAAAATTGTCTTTGATCGCAGCACAGATCTGATCGGTGTTAACCAATATAACTTCGTCGACCAACGCTTTTGAGACTCTAAAAGTCTCTTTGCCGATGCATCGCACCGCAGTACCGTCGGAGAATAATCCGACTTTATCGAGCGTGACAGCCTTACCTTGCTGCAGGGCGGTGTATAAGGTTGCCGCATCATCGGGCTCAACTCCGATGATTTTTGTTTGCGGGCGGAATTTCTTCAAATAAAGCGACACTCCGGCGATCAATCCGCCGCCGCCGACCGGAACAAAAACGGCATCTATGTGTTCTTTGCATTGTCGATGTATCTCCATGCCGATGCTGCCCTGCCCGGCGATTACTTGCGGATCGTCGTACGGATGTACGAAAGTGTGGCCGTGCTTTGCAGCGAGTTTGACTGCGTATGCATACGCTTCGTCATAAGTATCTCCGTGCCGCACAATATCCGGTTTGAACAATGCAACCGCCTTGACCTTAATCATCGGCGTAGTCAGTGGCATAACGATAATTGCTTTGACACCCAATTTTTGGATTGCCAACGCAACACCCTGCGCATGATTACCCGCCGAGGCGGCGACGATACCCGCCTGCTTCTCTTTATCCGATAATTGAGCGATTTTGTTGTATGCGCCTCGCAGTTTGAACGAGAAAACCGATTGTTGATCTTCTCGCTTCAAAAAAATGCGCTGTTTGAAGCGCTTTGATAAATAGGGAGCAGCTTGCAGTGCCGTAACGGAAGCTACATCGTAGACCTTGCAATTTTCAATTGCCTCAATATAGTCTGTAAATATATCGGTCATGTTTGTTCGGAAATTTTTTAATCATCAAATCGAGTATTATGATGGACAATAGTATAATCTAACTGCCGATAATATGCAGTTTCTTAAAGAACAATGTCCGTCGATACGCTTAAAAAAACAGTTGCCGAAGCGGCAATAGATTATGTACAAGTCGGCGATTTGGTCGGTGTGGGTACGGGGTCGACGGTAGATTATTTCATCGCTACATTGGCGCGCATATCCACCCGTATAGAGGGTGCGGTCGCAAGTTCAAAAAGAACCGCCGACCGGTTGCAGGCATTCAATATTCCGGTGGTTGATTTGAATAACGCCGGCACTTTGCCGCTTTATGTAGACGGTGCGGATCAAGCCGATCAAAGCCTGCATCTGATTAAGGGCGGCGGCGGTGCGCTCACCCGTGAGAAAATCATCGCCACGGCAAGTTCCCGCTTTATATGTATCGTGGACGAGACAAAAATCACCGAACCATTCGGCACTTTCCCTTTAGCGATAGAGGTGATTCCCATGGCGAGGAGCTTTGTTGCACGCGAATTATCAAAAATGGGCGGTGTACCGAGATGGCGGAAGGACTTTTTAAGCGATAACGGCAATACGATTTTGGATGTCTCGGCACTCGATATGAGCAATCCTTTGAAAATCGAATCCGATATCAATCAGTTAGCCGGTGTCGTGGCATCGGGATTGTTCGCAAAACGGCGTGCCGATGAATTATTGGTAGCAACTTCTCAAGGTATACAAACCATACGCCGTATATAATCGATAACGTGTGCGATGCCATGACCTATTGGACAAATGGAGGAAGCAAGCTGTTGTGCCGGTGTTTTATAGGCTAGGCTTTGGTGCGGTCTCCTGAAGTTATAACGCCCGAGATATTCAAATAATACATCGTTAAATCGTGCTAAATAACTCACTAAAATATCCTCATGATGTGCTACAAACTCCTCCTGAATGGTGCGGTTAAATCTCTCGTCTACGACATTCATTTTTGGGCAATGCGGATAAGGTATAACAGTGTTTAATGTTGTGTTGTTGTAGATAAGCATCGAAGTCGCCGGCAAACTCGCTCCCGGCGGCGGTATCCAAGTTGGAAGTAATGCGAGTAATTGCTCCGCAGGCTATAGAAATGGGCAAGGCTATGGTTAAGGTTTACAGATTACAGGTTATAATTTATTTTAGATGTCTTAAATCGTCCCATATTCGTAGTTTGATCAGTGTCCCAATTAGAATTTGCGTTCAGTTATGAATGTGCTAATATGCGAATGTTGGAGAGCCAATGAGTAAATTAAGGAATATAAATATCCGAGCGGTGTTGGAATACGGAGAGTTGTTTGATGAGGTACTGCGTGAGCAGATGCGTGCTTGGATGGATGATGACTGCAAAGGTCGCAAGCCGTCGCAAACGACAGCACTGGATGCGATATTAGCGGTTGCCGATAAACATCGAGACGAGTTGATAAAGAGTAAATAGAGATGACCGAGATAGCGTTATACGACGCATTAAGAAAAATACCGGAGCTATCCGAAGCCGAAGCAAAGGAGGCGGTAGCCGATGTTGCGAGTTACTAAGATGTAGCAACGAAGGCGGATATAAAAGATATGGCAACGAAGGAATACATAAAAGCAGAGGTAGCAAACTTGGAGACAAGGCTAACGAATAGAATATATGCTGTCGCTGGAATAATAATCGTGGCCGTCGGATTGATGATAAAGTTTTTATGATTACAAAAGTATTAATACGGGGCTGTTGAAAAAGTATCGTCAGCGTGCAACCGTAACCGCTTGCGCCGTGAATTTATAATAACCACCAAGCCGTAGGGGCAGACCTGTGTGTCTGCCCTTAAGTACCGTTCTGCACGATGCCAGCCGCTTGCGCCAACAAATAATGGTTTCCATAATATTAATGGATGAACGCGTTAATCGTGCAAACATGATACGTTACGGGCGGACATGCTAGTCCGCCCCTACAGGTGGTTTACAAATATTCACGGCGCACAGCGATTGGGTTTGAGCGACACCCTCACTTTTTCAACAGCCTCGGTTGCACGACTAATCGTCGTTTTCGTCGATTAATTCTTGGAGCGATGGTCGGATGATACGATGACGCCAACCGGACGATAATGCCATGTTTTTTCTGTTTCTTTTGTCTCTGACAAATTTGACTATTTGTTTGTAGCTCGCAATCAAAGACTTTTCTATTTCGTGCTCTTGAGCCGTCTGCGACACTATAAGTTTTATTTTTTCTATCAATTCTTTGTCTCTCATCGATATAGGATCGGTATCATAAAATACCGGTTGGGTTGATTGCAAACGCGTTTCAAGATCGTCTATATCTACATCCATGTGTTCTTTACAAGTTTCCGCCAACGCGCGAAGCGACATTCGGTTTTGGGCAACCGCAACCAGGTAATCGTCTCTGACCAGCCAACGTCTCGGTATATTAACCTCCATCGCCTTTTCTTCTCGCCATTCGACTAGTTTTCTTAATCGTCTTTTCTCGTTTGCCGAAACAATTAGACCTTCTCCCGACACTTTGGGTATTGCGCGTTCAAAACTATGGGCATAGTAATCCTCTAAAACACGCTCGCTCTCTTCTTCCAGCCATCCTAATTTTCCCGACTCCCGCAGTCGTTGCTCCAACACATTGTACAGCTCGCTTAAGTAAACGACATCTTCAACCGCGTAATTGATTTGCTTTTGAGATAAAGGTCTGGTTAGCCAATCGGACCTTGCGTATCCTTTCTCCAGTTTGATGCCTAAAAGTTCCTTAACTAAATCTTGATAGCTAATCATATGACCGAAACCGAGAAACGATGCCGCCAACTGTGTATCGAATAAAGACTCTCTAATAGGACAAGCGATGCTCTCCAGTAGCATGAGATCCTGCTGATAGCTATGAATAATCTTTGTAATTTCGGGGCGCCCGAGTAATTTTCTTAGCGAATATAAATCTCTCAGCGCGATGATATCCAAAAGCACATGGATAGTACCGTCGCTGATTTGTACCAAAGACGGTTGTGGATAATAAGTAGCTTCACGAACATATTCGGTATCCAGAGCGAGCACTCCGGATTTTTCAAACGAAACACAAACAGCAAACAACGATGTATCATCCGTAATTATTTCCACATAATTTTTCGTGTCCATGATATTGTTGTTAACTTATGCTTTGCCCCCCGTGTATATGATACTAGAATAATCGGATATATTGTAGGGTATATATGCAATTTTCCTTTAGCGGAGTGTTTTATACTAAAATTTTCTGTAGCGACACCATACTTTAATTATTGATACGGTTTATGCACTATCTACTAAAACCTTTAATCCACAAGGGACTGAATAAAACCACTTTGTCTTGGGCGTTATACGATTGGGCTAACTCCGCTTTTGCAACCGTGGTGTTGGCAGGTTTTTTTCCTATTTTATTTAAGGATTATTGGGGCAATCAGTTAGCCGACACTCGGATTAGTCTAATTTTGGGCATTGCCGCTTCGCTCTCCGGTTTACTGCTCGTCTTGGCGGCACCGGTAATAGGGTATTTAGCCGACCTCAAAGCGGTAAAAAAACCTTATCTGGCTATTTGCATAGTGATAGGATCGGTGGCAACCATCGCCTTTGCTTTTATCGGTGAGGGGGCGTGGCAGACGGCAATCTTTTGTTATGTGCTATCGGTTTTTATGTTCATGGCCGGCAATGTTTTCTACGATGCACTACTGGTCAATGTCACCTCTCCCGCTTATTACAACCGTATCTCGTCGGCCGGTTTCGCCTTAGGCTACCTAGGCGGCGGGATAGCCTTGATTGTTAGCGTGCTGGTTATATGGCAAAGCGGCACTGAAAAAATGCAAGACACTTTTGCCGGAATAGGTCTGTGGTGGCTATTATTCAGCATCCCGCTATTTCTATGGGTCGGCGAGAAACACAAACACAAATCGCCCTCTTTCGGCTTTCTAAAACCACTTAAACTATTGCGTACCCAACCTGCAATTGCGTGGTTCTTATTGGCATACTGGCTTTATATAGATGCGGTAGACACGGTTATCAGGATCGCAGTGCATTACGGGCAGGTTATCGGATTTTCAACGAATGATCTTTTGGCTGCTTTATTGCTGGTACAATTCATCGCCTTCCCTGCAACCTTGGTCTACGGTCGTCTAGCGGAACGTTTGGGTGCGCATTTTATGATAGTCATCGGAATTGTTATTTATATCGTTATCTGCATTTGGGGGGCTTTATTAGAATCGATCTCGGGCTTTTATATTTTAGTCGTTCTGATCGCCTTAGTGCAGGGTGGGCTACAAGCCCAAAGCCGTGCTTTCTATGCCGAGTTAGTACCCAAAAAGCACGCCGCTCAGTTTTTCGGAATTTACAATATGTTGGGCAAGTTTGCGGTCGTCTTAGGTCCGCTGCTATTCGGTGCCACAACGCATATCGTCGATAATCCGAGGCTGGGTTTGCTGTCGTTAATTTTCATGCTGGTGCCGGGGTTGATTATTTTTCTAATGCGGGTACCGCGCAAACTCGGCAATTAAACGATAACCACCTGTCGAGACGAATCATTTCCCTCCACAGGAGAGGAATTAGCTAATGCAGATACGATGGGGCTGTTGAAAAAGTGCTGTTTCGCACAATTGCAACCGCTTTGCGCCGCATAATTATGATAACCACAAAGTCGTAGGGGCAGTATAAAGCCGCCGATTGAGCCGGTAGGTCAATCGGCAATTTAATGAAGTCCGCCCTACCACTCTATGGAATACTTTTACAACCACCCCGTCAGGAGGGGAATGTACTAATCTAGGCTCAAAGGTCGTTCTAAAATTTTATTATCCAACCGACATCGCTCGGCTTTCATGGTGATGCGGTCTTCGCAGAATAGTGCCGTTGCATACGGATAAATGCGATGTTCTTGCGCAAGCACTCGGCTAGCAAGTGCTTGGGGGTTATCGTCTTCTTTTACGGCAACACGCGCTTGTATTATCACCGGTCCGCCGTCCAATTCGGAAGTCACAAAATGTACGCTACAGCCGTGAGACCGCTCACCCGCCTCCAGAACTCGCCGATGTGTATCGAGCCCTTTATACGCCGGCAATAAAGACGGGTGAATATTGAGAATACGCGCGTCAAAAGTGTCGACAAAACGGGGACTCAATATCCTCATAAAACCTGCCAACAATATCAAATCGGGCCGATGTTGTCGTGTGTTTTCAATTAAAGCGGTTTCAAAATGCACACTGTCGGGAAAATCGGTTCGGGCATCAATCACCGCTGTGGCAATCTGCTCGTGTTGTGCTTTATGCAGCGCAACTGCATCGGCGCGATCGCTGATCACGCATACGATTTCGCCGTTGATAGAACCTGCTTTGATTGCCGCAACGAGTGCTTCTAAATTGCTCCCGCGACCGGAAACTAAAACAACGATTCGTTTCACCGACCGGCTCTGCGTGCTAACGATAAATTACACAGGGCTGTGCTTCATGATGCGCTGCAATCTTGCCGATTTGCCATGCAGACATCTCTGCATGTTCTAGGTGCCGCATAACTTCGGCTTGCTGTTGCGAGGCGGTAATCAACACCATACCGATACCGCAGTTATATACACTCATCATTTCTTCGTCAGGCACACTGCATTGTGTCTGCAACCAATCAAAAACTTCGGGCCTTTGCCAACTATCTGCATCGATATAAGCACAGCGGTGTTCGGGTAAAACACGCGGTAGGTTGGAAGCGATGCCGCCGCCGGTAATATGTGCGAGTGCGGCTATCAATCCTCGCCGTATCAACGGCAGTAATGTGCGTACATAAATCGTCGTCGGACGCAATAAAAGTTCTCCGAGCGTACTATCTCCCAAGGATTCATCCAATTTGACACGCTGCTCGGCAATGAGTTTGTTGACGACCGAATAGCCGTTGGAATGCAAACCACTCGATGCAATTCCTATGACGATGTCACCCGCTTTAATGTCTTGCTTGGGTAGCAAGGTGCCGCGTTCGGCCAAACCGACGGCGAAACCGGCAAGGTCGTATTCTCCTTGCCGATAGCACCCCGGCATCTCGGCGGTCTCGCCGCCGATCAATGTGGTATTCGCTTCCTTGCATCCTTGCACGATGCCCTGAATAGTCTCGTATGCGGCATTTACCTCAAGTTTGCCGCAAGCAAGATAATCCAGAAAGATAAGCGGTTCTCCACCCTGTGCGAGGATATCGTTGACGCACATAGCAACCAAATCTATGCCTAGGGTGTCGTGTTTATTCATTGCCTGTGCGAGTTTTAGCTTGGTACCCACACCGTCGGTTGCGGCGAGCATTACCGGTGCTTTATAGCCTGCAGCCGCTATATCGAATAGCCCTGCATATCCGCCGATGTGGCTTACTACACCTTTGCGAACGGTTTGTTCGCAAAGTGGTTTAATTTTTTCGACCAACGCCTCGCCTGCGGCAATATCGACACCGGCTTGTTGATAATGTTTGCTTGAGTGTTTGGGGTTATAATTATCCATTAAAATATGTTTGCTTCTTTGAGGTAAAATAGTCATTTTACCTGATTCAAGGCTAGGTTTTATAACTATAATGAACTCCGTAACGAGACATATACCCAATTTATTAACCGGCATCCGACTACTGCTGATACCGGCACTGATATATCTTTTGTTGCGCGGCAGCTTTGACGGTGCGCTCTATCTGATTATTGTAATGGGCTTGACCGATGCATTCGACGGGCTCCTCGCCAAGAAGCTGAATTGTGTCTCTCGCTTCGGCGAGTTCTTCGATCCGATCTGCGATAAGTGTATGCTGATCGGCACTACGATAACTTTAGCTTATCTGGGATTGCTACCGGTTTGGTTGGTTTTGCTCATTATTGCGCGTGATTTGATAATCGTAGCCGGTGGTTATGTCTATTATTCGTACATCGAGAAGTTTCGTGCAAGTCCCTCGATGCTGAGCAAAGCAAACACCTTCCTTCAGCTGTTGCTGACCGTGATTGTGATATACAGCCAAATCAATTTTGTTCCGGCACAATGGATCGAGGGACTGATAAATATCGTCGCAACCACAACTTTACTGAGCGGTATAGCTTATATGTGGACATGGGGGCGTAGTGCGATTAGAGCACGAACCTGAATAAACTTGCCGTCGCCCCGACAATGTCCTCAAAACTATCGGTCATTTTGATAGGGCTGGCTTTATCGGTTCTAGCAATTTATAGTCTAAAGCCGATATTAACGCCCCTGGCCTTAAGCTTTTTATTGGCATACCTCGGTACCCCCGGCGTGTCTTGGCTGACGCGTACGGGATTAGGTCGTACACCGTCGGCTTTGCTAATACTCACCGTCATTTTGCTTGGCTTGAGTATGGTCTTGTTACTATTGGTTCCGATCGTTCGAGTGCAGATCGGATCGATAACGATGCATTTGCCGGACCTCATACAATGGTTTCAGCAAAAGATCGGCGGACTGTTTCCGGCTTACGAACGCCAATGGAGTATAGAAAGTATCAGGCAGTTGCTAAGCGAACATTGGCGTAGTGCCGTAGTTGCCTCTGACCGACTGATCGGATGGTTGGCAATCGGCGGCGGTGCTTTCTTTACACTACTGATAACACTGCTATTAACGCCGCTGATCAGTTTTTATCTATTGCGAGATTGGAACAAAATGCTCGATAATATCAAAGATTTATTACCTGTCGCGATCCGAACAACCGTCTGCCGGTTATGTAGTGAGACCGACAAAATCTTTTCGGCCTTTGTGCGCGGACAGCTGACCGTGATGTTGTCGCTTGCCACTCTCTATAGCATCGGTCTCTATCTCATCGGTTTAGAGCTGGCATTGGTTATAGGTATACTCACCGGATTGCTGAGCTTTATCCCATACGCCGGCTGGTTAATCGGCTTGACGGCAGCGTTGATGGCTTTGTTGTTTCAGTTCGGCTTGGATTGGACGCAGATGTTCTATTTGGTTCTATTGTTTTCCGTCGTGCAGTTCGTCGAGTCGTTTTTCTTAACTCCCAAGTTAATCGGCGACCGTCTGGGACTGCATCCGCTTGCGGTAATCTTCTCGGTAGTTGTCGGCGGGCAGCTATTCGGTTTTTTAGGGATTCTGTTGGCGTTACCCGTCGCCTCTATACTGCTTGCGCTGCTAAGAGTGTGGCGTAAAAACTCTTCGCTCAAAATATCGGAACTTTCAACATGAGTTTGCCCAGGCAGTTGTTGCTACGGCTAAATCCCGAAAAAAATAAAGTCTTTGATAATTTCCTAGCGACAAATAACCGAACCGCAGTAGACCATTTGCTCGGTCTATGCCGAAACGATAGCCTTAAGGGTAATCAAACTTATCTTTGGGGAAAAGCTGCAAGCGGTAAAAGCCATTTGTTGCAAGCTGCCTGTAGCGAAGTATCACACCACGCTAAAAGTAGCATCTATCTACCTCTGCAATACATGGCACAGGAAGCCGGCCGAATTCTCAAAGGATTAGAGGCGGTCGACCTGGTCTGTATAGACGACATCGACTTAATCACCCGCACCGAACTTAAACTCGAACATCCGCTTTTTCATTTCATAAATCGGCTGCGTAGTGAAAACGGATGCTTGCTTATGGCCGGGCGTAGCAATCCCAAGCATTTGCCCCTTCGATTAGCCGACTTACACTCGCGTCTACTATGGGGTAGCGTTTTTCGGTTGACGGCGATTCCCGATATAGAAAAGCCGACCGCGCTCTCTCTACACGCCAAGTTTAACGGTTCGGAGATACCGAAGACAACGATTACTTATTTACTAAACCACTATCCTCGCGATATGGATTATTTAACTAAGGTGGTTGATCATATCAGCCGAGTTGGATTTCAGTGCAAACGACGGCTTACCGTTCCTTTCGTCAAGCAGGTCCTTGAAGAGACCGGTGATTTTTGAATTACTCGGAACCGTCGTTCAAAATGGTTTCTAACTCGGTTTTATACGCCGACCAATATTCTTGCATTAATTCGTATCTGTCCGAATATCCGTAATACACCTCGTCTATCATCGTCTTCGCTTTCGGATATTTGGAATATACATCATAAAGGGAAGCCGTTTTTTTAGGGCGTATACCCCCTTTTGCGTTAAGGCTCAAAAATGTTTCTAACAAACCGGGACATGCTATTTTTTCTTCCAGCTTTTTGATATCCTCATTCAGGTGCTCATACCTAATTATAAAATCAGCGATCGACTTCCCGTCGATATGTATCTGATAATAATCCAGAAAAGGGTTGGATCTGATCCTTTTTTGACGACAGCTGGAAGCTATGAATTCTTCAAAGTCTTCTTTTATCTCGCTTAGCTTTTCACGCCTTTTTTTCCAAAAATACCATGAAATAGCTTTTTGGTATGGGTTCCGTATAATTGCTATCTTTAGGTAATTATAAAAAAGGTTCGGTCCGATTAATTCTCTTATTTTATCGGCACCTAAATGATCTATGCGATTTTGTACCATAAAAGGCTCATAGTTTTGTGCGGAAGGAAACCCTAAAGTCTTTCGTAGTTTCATGTCCGGCCCGTGTATCCTAGACAACACATCGTTAGGACCGCAGTATTTTGAGAGTGCCGTCTCAAAAGAACTGCCGGCAACTTTGATTAACTTTATGTGTATTACTTTGAGCCTATGCGAAATAATCACTGATGCCCCGGGAGTCGATGGGTCTTTAGAGAGCCGATGAGTGCTTGAATATCGGATAATTTATGTTTAATCAGATAAGCGACAATATCTCGATTTATCTTTGCACAAATCAGTGGTTCATAAAACAAAGCGGTGCCTATGCCGACTGCGGTCGCACCTGCCAGCATAAACTCAATCGCATCTTGCCCGTCGACTACACCGCCTTGCCCGATAATCGGGATGCGGTGCGCACGGCACACTTGATAAACCTCGAATACTTTAAGCAATGCTATCGGTTTAATCGCCGGACCCGATAAACCACCGCAATCGTTGCCCAACACCGGCATCCGCTTATCTATGTCTATCGTCATACCGGAAATCGTATTAATAACTGCAAAGGCATCGCTACCGGCTTCCAAACAACGTCTTGCATTCTCGGCAATATCGGTTTGATTGGGAGAAAGTTTGGTAATCAGCGGTTTGGAGGTCGCTTTGCGGCAAACTTCTACGATTTGTGCCGAGACCGTGGGGTCGTTGCCGAACTCGGTGCCACCTTTTTTTACATTAGGACACGATATATTAATCTCTATTGCATCAATGGCGGTATCGTCGAGGCGGCGTGCCAACTCGCCGTACTCTTCGATGCGCGAACCTGCGATGTTGGCAATGTAGCGTGTTTTAGAAAAATCCAATGTCGGCAATATATCGTCGACCAATGTATCTATGCCCGGATTTTGTAAGCCAATTGCATTGAGCATACCGTCATTGGTCTCGGCAACCCTATGGATAGGATTGCCGAGACGTTTTTCCAAAGTTGTGCCTTTGAGACATACCGCACCGACCTCTTCGAGCGAGAATCCGTCTACGCGAGTATACTCGTCGCCGAAACCCACACATCCCGATAGCAGTACTAGAGGAGAATTAAAATCTAAGTCGCAAAACTCTATTCCTAATTCGGGACTTTCAGGGGCGGCATTTTTTGACATACTTAAATATCACCGAAATTTTTTATACACGACATAAGTTATTGCGGTTTGAAAGGTGCTTGCCGCTGAAGCAGTTGTGCCACCGCCGCTTCGGCACGAATCCGATCGGCTAAAATCAATGCAATCTGCTCACAGATGGGCATTTCTATTTTGTGCCGATTTGCTATTTTCAACACCGCTTTTGTAGCGTCTACACCTTCAACCACCTTAGTGTTCTGCTCTCGTGCTTTGCGAGCACCCCCGTATTCTACAATCATTCTACCGAAATTTTGATTACGGGATCGGTTGCTTGCACACGACAACACAATATCGCCTACTCCCGCCAATCCGACTATCGTCTCGGCGCGTCCTCCTACCGCTTCGGTAAAGCGAATCGCCTCGTTTATGCCTCGGGTGATAAGCGCGGCTTTGGCATTTTCTCCTAACGCCAGTCCGTCGGCTATACCGGCGGCAATCGCAATGATGTTTTTCAACGCACCGCCACATTCTACACCGATCATATCGTCGGTTGTATAAACGCGTAGCTTGTCACCGTGCAACAATTCGGCAAGCGTATCGGCAAAAGATTTTTGTTCGCAAGCGATGACCAATGCGGTCGGTAGACCTGCCGCGACTTCGTGTGCGAAAGAGGGTCCCGACACGGCTGCCAACGGCAGTTCGCTGCCGAGCGTTTCCGAGACGACTTCGTGTATCCAACGACCGCTATCCGCTTCTACTCCCTTACACGCCCAAGCAATTCCTCGTTGCCGTTCATCGAGTATCGGGTTGATAAGCTCAATCAGACCGCGTATCGTTGCAGTCGGGGTTGCCAATAAAACGATATCACCGTCGGCAACCGCCGTCGCCAAGTCCCGGTGGCATTTAATTTCATCGGGTAATCTAGTGTCCGGCAGGTAGGCTTCGTTGTAGCGGCAGGCCGCCATTTTTTCCATGAGTGTTCGATTGCGCCCCCATAGATTGACCTTGCAACCGCGCTCGACAAATTGCACGGCAAGTGCCGTTCCCCATATACCTGCACCGATAATCGTTAAACTGTGCATCGTATGCGGTATAGCCGCTTAATGGGGCTTGCTCGTCACCTGCTCGTTTTTTGCGTAGTTCTTTTGGATGTATATACTTTCAAAATTGATCGGTGCCATCAACAACTGTGGAAACCCACCTTTAGAAACCATACTCGATATCGCTTCTCGCGCATACGGGAAAAGGATATTGGGACACTCTACCTGTAAAGTTTTATCCAAGTCTTCGCCCATAAGTTCCGATATTTGAAACACCCCGGCTTGTTCGATTTCGACCATAAAAATAGTCGTCTCGTCGTGTTTTGCGGTTACCGTGATATGAAGAATGGATTCGTACAGATCGTCATCGTCGTCCATTTTCGTATTAAGGCTGTGCAACTTGATATCTACATTGGGGTTCCACTGCGCCTCCAGTATTTGTGGCGTATGCGGCGATTCAAAAGAAGCATCCTTAACATATATGTGTCTTATCTCTATCATGTTTTTAGTCTCGCTATGCTCTTAAACATCGATTAAAACTGAAACTTATAGTGCAGACTCACCACGCAACAATTTATCCAGTTTGCCTTCCTGGTCGAGTTTGACCATATCCTGATATCCACCGACATGCAAATCATCTACGAATATCTGTGGCACCGATGTGCGCTTGGTGCGCGCTTGCAACTCCGCTCTAGCCACTTCGTCTTGATCTACTCTGACCTCGTCGTAGCTTACTTGTTTCTTATCGAGCAACCGCTTAGACCACGCACAATAGGGGCAGCTTGTCGAAGTATAAATTAAAACTTTAGCTTTACTCATTTTTTCACAACCGGCATGTTTGCTTCTTTCCATGCCGTAATACCTCCCTTCAAACTATACACTTTAGTAAAACCTTGCTTGCAAAGCAAGCCACAGGCTTTAGGCGACTTAAATCCGTTCATGCAAAAAGCAATGACCGGTTTATCCTTTAACTTTGCCAACTCGGAAAAACGCTCGCCCAGCGTGCTAAACGACACATGCTTTGCATCGCGTATGCCACTGCCACCGAGTTCGGCGGCTTCACGCACATCGAGCATAACCGCACTTTCATGATTTAGCATCTGCACCGCCTCGGTGGGTGTTAAATCCTTATATTTCTTCGTTAGCTTTTTGGCTTCCGTAATAACGATCGCCGTCAACAATATCAATAACAATGTCACCAAGAACAAATTATCGGTAACAAAATCCATATAATCGGTTTGCATATTCTATCTTAAAGTACCGCTGTCGTTAGAAGCATGCGAACAGAACACTTTATGCATCATGTCTATCAACATCAAAGTGCGCTGGTCTCCGATTCGATATAGTACACGATTGATCTTCTTTCTGCTAGCTAATACGCCTTTTTCTTTCAATATAGATAAGTGTTGCGAAACATTACTTTGAGAAGTTCCAACCTTCTCTACCAATTCCTGCACGCTCATCTCGCTGCTGTCCAAGACACAAAGTATCTTAAGACGCAGAGGATGTGCCATTGCTTTTAAGGTTTCGGCAGCCTCTTCTACAATCTGATCCATATTGCCGGGCGGCATGGTACTACTGATATTTTGGGTGCTTTCTAGTATCTCCATATAACTACCTGGTAACATCTTCCTCACTACATTATAATACCTTATGGTCGCATATAATAGTTACTAATGATTTTGCAACATAAATTAAGGCTAATCGCATTGTTTTTCGCATTATGCGCAGGGACGACAGCTTTCTCTCAAACCTACGATGAACGCCTACAATCGATAAAATCGCAAGTGCTCGAGAAACAACGCGGGCTAAGTTCTGCGTCTAAGGCACTCGAACAATTACAACAACAATTAGGACACAGTGCGCGTAGTTTGAGCGATGCCAAACGCAGTTATGAAAAATCGCTTAAAAATCTTTCCGAATTACAATCAAAATTATCCACGCTCACCGAACAAGCCGAAGACTTGTCCGAACAGCACGCCGAGCACTTATCGTTGCTTGCGTCGGGCTTGCGCTCTATGCAACACGATATGCGCACTCGGCGATTTAGCTATTTACTCGCTGCCGACGACTGGCATAGCTTTGAACGAAGGGTGGTCTATTACGATTACTTTAATCGGGAAAGAGCAAATAAGTTATCCGAACTTTCGGAGCAATTATCGCATCTATCGGAGATACGAACGGAACTCAAAGTGCAGAACCGCGCCCTAGAATTGGAACACACACGGCAACAGCGGATAGTGCGAGAAATCGAACAGAAACGACAAAAGAAACAACAGATAATCAATGCCTTAGAACAAAAGATTGCACAAGAACAGATGGCGATTGCCACGCTACAAAAAGATGTCGAAGAACTGCAACGACTCATTGCGCAGCTCGGAACATCGTCGGCTTCGGTATTACAATTCGGCACGCTTAAGGGTAGCTTACCGTGGCCTTTGGACAGACCCGTCACTATACGAAGCGACAATAAAAAACTGCCGGGAATTTTTTTGCCGGCTATCGCCGACACCGAAGTCAAAAGTATCCACGACGGTCATGTGGTATTCAGTGATTGGTTTCGTAGCTACGGCATGCTACTGATCATCGATCACGGAGACGGTTATATGTCGCTTTATGCAAACAACGAAGCACTCTATAAGGAGGTAGGAGATCGTGTGCGAACCGGAGAGCGTATTGCGGAAGTAGGCAACGGTGGAACCTCCACCGATACCGGTTTGTATTTTGAAATACGCAGATTTAACGAACAACTCGACCCCAAGTTGTGGTGCCATCGGCAAAACGCTTAATCGCATACTCTGAAAAGGCTTTGATAAATTGACGCAAACCGCAACCGATACAAAATCGCCCGGATTGGGAAAAAAGCTACTTAAATCAACGGCTTCTTTCAGCCTTTTGACGATGCTGTCGCGTGTTTTAGGCTACGCCAGAGATGCGATCATTTTTATCGTCTTCGGTGCCGGGGGTGCTACGGACGCTTTTCTAGTCGCCTTCAGACTGCCCAATTTGATGCGCCGGCTTTTCGGAGAAGGTGCACTCTCTCAGGCTTTCGTGCCGGTGTTCCAAGAATATAAAAAACATCGTAGCCGCACCGAATTGCATCGGTTTGCGGATTGTGCTGCCGGCACCCTCGGCATGATATTGTTGGTTATCACCGTCGTCGGAATACTCGTAGCACCGGTATTGATTGCCGTCTTTGCTCCCGGCTTTATAGACGAAGGCGATAGATTTGATTTGTCGGCACAAATGCTACGCATCACTTTTCCTTATGTATTATTTATTTCTTTAACCGCACTCGCCACCGGCATACTCAACAGCTATGGTCATTTCGGTGCGCCGGCTTTCACACCGGTATTGATGAATCTATCCCTGATTACCGCAACACTCTGGGTGGCACCCGAGATGGGCGAACCCATAACCGCCCTTGCGTGGGGGGTTTTGGTCGCCGGCATCGTGCAACTCTCTTTTGTCGTACTTTGGCTTAAGCGCATCGATTGGACTTTCGGATTTCGGTGGGATTTCCGACATAAAGGCGTGCGACGGGTAGGACGACTGATGTTGCCGGCGATCTTTAGTTCGGCAATCGTACAAATCAATCTTCTGTTCGATACGCTGATAGCATCTTTCCTCGTTGCCGGCAGTATTAGCTGGCTTTATATCTCGGATCGCTTCGTGGAATTGCCGATGGGGGTCTTCGGGATTGCCATCAGCACGGTGTTGCTGGCACGGCTGTCCGCGCATCGGGTTGCCGCCGATCTAAAGTACTTTCAGCAAACCATGGATTGGGGAGTGCGCGCCGCAATGATGCTTGCCTTCCCTTGTGTGGTCGGACTCGTCGTATTGGCGCAACCCATACTAATCTCGTTGATACAATACCGTCAATTCACCTACGACGATACGCTGATGGTGAGTATTAGTCTAATCGCTTATGCACTGGGCTTACCCATGTTTATGCTCATTAAGATATTTTCTTGTGCTTTTTTTGCCCATCAAAACACCAAACTTCCGATGCGGATTGCCGTCGTTGCCATGCTGAGCAACATTGCATTGAATATCGTGCTGGTCTTATTGTGGCAATACATAGGTCTGCTTGCACCGCATGCCGCATTGGCACTGGCAACCAGTTTATCGGCACTATTGAATAGCTTTTTACTGTATCGTGCCCTCGTTCGCCATCGTATATTTCGTATCAATGCAGAAACAAGCATGCTTATCAAGAAGATACTGGTCGCCTCTTTGCTAATGGGGTTACTATTAATATACCTGATAAATTGGTTGCCCGATTGGAATGTGTGGGATGCGGCGTATCGTGTCGCCACGCTGGCAGGCACGATTATATTGGGTGCCGGTTTTTATTTCATAGTCTTATTGCTATTGAAAGTCAAACTGCGGGAAACCTTGCACTGGAACACGCAATAATGTCCGAATGGCGCGCCCGGCAGGATTCGAACCTGCGACTTCTGCCTCCGGAGGGCAGTGCTCTATCCACTGAGCTACGGGCGCACACTTGAACCGGTGCCGGTGAGAGGAGTTGAACCCCCGACCTACTGATTACGAATCAGTTGCTCTACCAACTGAGCTACACCGGCATAAACAAAGCTAACCGAAAAGGATTTTAGCATACGGAACTGCCGATTGTTGCAGTAGCACAAGTGGCGTGACATTGTGCAGAACCTTTGGGGCTGTTGAAAAAGTATTTCATAAAGTGGTAGGGGCGGACTAAAATTAAATTGCCGATTGACCTACTGGCTCAATCGGCGGCTCTATTCTGCCCGAAACGTATCATGTTTGCACGATTAACGCGTTCACCCATTAATATTATGGAAACCATTATTTGTTGGCGCAAGCGGTTGGTGTCGTGCAGAACGGTACTTAAGGGCAGACATCAGAGTTGCCGATTGACCTACCGGCTCAATCGGCGGCTTTATACTGCCCTATGGCTTGGTGGTTATTATAAATTCACGGCGTAAGCGGTTACGGTTGCACGCTGAAGATACTTTTTCAACAGTCTCCCGTAACCACCCCGTCAGGCTGCGCCTGCCACCCCTCCACAGGAGGGGAATGCGGTTAAAACTTTAGTTGTTCTTGACGCAACGAGCCGGAAGCGCACAGATTAGACACTGCGACTCCGAGCAAGCGTATCGGTCGTTTGCCGATTTCCGTTTTTTGTAGTAGCCCGTGTAATACAGACCACATTTCTTTCAGACCGCTCAGCGGATGGTCTAGGGTATGGCTACGGGTGATTTGCTGAAAATTCGCATATTTGACTTTTAAGGTAACCGTTCGCCCGCTCAGGTTGCGCGCCGCGAGTATGCGAGCCACCTTGGTTGCATACTGTTTTAACTCCTCTTGAATAGCTTTTTCTTTCAAAAGATCGCTTGTGAAAGTAGTCTCCGCCCCTATAGATTTACGCGGGCGTTCCGGAACCACTTCTCTGTGGTCTACGCCGCGTGCGGCATCGTAATAGTAATGGCCTGCTTTGCCGAAGGTTGCAACCAGTAACTCACGTTTGCATCGTCTAAGATCCAAGCCGTTTTCGATTCCCATCTTTTGCATACGCTTTTGCGTAACCTTGCCTATGCCGTGAAAACGACCGATCGGCAAACGGGCAACAAAATCCAAACCGTCGTCGGGAGCGACGAGGTAGCAGCCGTCCGGCTTATCCATATCCGATGCGATTTTAGCCAAAAACTTATTATAAGAAACACCCGCCGATACGGTGAGTTGAGTCTCGTTAAGCACTTGCTTCTTAACCCGGTAGGCAAGATTACCGGCAGCTTTGATATCCGCCACCGAGTCGCCGACATCTAAATAAGCCTCGTCCAACGATAGCATTTCTACAAGGTCGGTATAGCAGTGAAAGATTTCTCGTATTTGTGCGGAGACCTGCCTATAAACTTCAAAACGAGGTTTTACAAAAATTGCTTGCGAACACAAACGGGCGGCGGTTGACGACGGCATTGCCGAATGTATGCCGAAAGGGCGCGCCTCATAACTACATGTTGCCACCACACCGCGCGCACCCGGCTTGCCTCCGACTACGATAGGTTTGCCGGCGTATTCGGGAAAATCGCGTTGTTCTATAGATGCGAAAAAAGCATCCATATCAAAATGCATAATACACCGATGTTCGGACATCTTGCTACGGCATATCAATTGAACGGTAGCCGGGCGCGCAGCCGTTCTCTATCGAACCACCATGTGTCGCCGGTAATAACATCTATTACTTTCGCCATTGCCGGTAAAAATTCCTCGGCATCTTTGAGTCCCAAGATTTCCATCCAGATATTGATGCTTTCCTCGTCGGTGATATTGCGATGACGACGAGCGACATCGGCAATCTTTTGTTTGGTTATAAACAACAAGCTATCCCGCTGTTCTCCCGATACTCGCAAGTCTGCAACATAATGCGCAACGACCGCCGCCACGGCACCGCCGTCCGAGTCATCCGGGGTTTCGTCTATGACATAGTGCAGAATACGAATTGACAAAATCGGGTCGATCGGATAGGTAATCGCAAGCCAGCACGCCATACCCAATGCCGGAATTGAATCCCCGCAGTCGCAACGGTAGACAAGTTCGCACGCTTCCACTGCGGATTGCCACTGTTCGGTTTCCAAAAAATAATCAAAGGCGGTACGGGCGAGTTTCCATGCTTGTGGTTTGTCCTCCAGTTCTACTAAAACTGCGGCTTTCTCAAGCGAGAGCATCTGTCGTTCATTCGCAGCGGCGGCGGGCAACCGTGCGAGATTTTGTTCGATCTCTCGCAAGTGATTTTCCAAGCCGGCACGGGTTTGCTTCTCGTCGCTGCCAGATATGATTTGATCTATTAGGTCACTACTCACGACAACGATTATAACCCAATAAAAAAAGCCGCCGACGCACTCGCATCGGCGGCTCCTTAACATACAAATAAATACTTATAAATTAAGCATAACCCGCATGTTGATTCATTGCGTCGGCAATTTGACGCTCGCCTTCTACGGCTTCGTTGTCGTCCCATTTCTTGAGTTCGGTTTCCATCAATTTATGGAACAACATCGGGAACAATGCGATGGCAAACAACATAAAATAACCGCAGTTGGTGTTGGGTGCGCCGACTTCGTCGAGTTCCCAGAAGTGTGTCTCACCGCGATCGTGGTGATCCGCCTGACGACCGATTTCTATGAAATACCAACTGGTCAAAGCAGTAGAGTTATCCCACGAATGACGGTAGTCTATAGGCTGACCTTTCTCACGAATCAAGCCGTAATGCTCTAGATAGTTCAGTGCTTCCAATTCAAAATTGGAAATTAACCAAAGCAGCGCAAGACACGCAACACCGAGCCATCCGCCCGCCAACCAAAACAGGAATAGAGACGGCAAGCTCATTGCATAACCTCTAAGCCAGCGGTTTTGCCACGATAAGAACGGCACACCTTTGCGTGCTAAACGATCTTTTTCCATGCCGTAAAGGAACTTTGATTGTCCCAGATAAGACAACGGAAGATGACCGAATAGACTACGACCACGCGGTGCGGTTGCCGGGTCGTCCGAGCAACCTAGCTCTAGGTGGTGATTGTAGACATGCGCATAGCAAAAATGAGAAGAACCGCTCAGTGCCATCATCCAGCGTGCGATCACGAAGCTGAAGCCTTTGGTATGGGCCAATTCGTGTCCGTATATAATGCCTATCCCGGCAAAAATTCCGGACGAAATCGTCGCACCGACTAATTGCAGCCCGGTGATGCCTTGGTAGACGGTGATACCGAACATCTCGGTCGTCCCAAAAGGAACACCCGTAGCATATTCGTAAATCCGCCATGCCAAGTTTATTTGCAGTAACACAAACACCGTTAGCATGAAATACATGACACCGTTTTGGAAATTCGGAATACCGTTGGTATCGCCGTTTTCGTCAAAACCCGCGCCCATTGTTTTCTTAGGAACTAGCGTGTCTATAAGAATACCTGCACCTAGCATATAGACACCCAACCATACCCACGGGCCGCCGATAAAGACGCCCCACATCGCGAGTAGTATTGTGGCAGGTGCCAACATGTAGCGAGCATTTATCATAAATTTATTCATAATTATATCTCCTCGTTAAATGTTAAAAAATCTATTTTCATGACTAGAGCAACTTGCTCATAGACGAAATAATATCGCTTTTTGCAAAGAAAAAAAGTTTTTTTTTAGCATTTTGTACAATACAAGAGCAGTATAATTGCTATGATTACCCAAATAAAGGCATAATTAACATGAATAATACTTGTACAACATGATTCAACGAAAAAAAACATCTATACACACGATTGGTGTCGTCGCCCGCTACTGCGGTTTGAGTCCCGAGGTCATACGCGCATGGGAGACTCGTTATCGCGCCACATCACCGCAACGCACCGAGCGCGGACAACGCGTCTACAGCGATGCGGATATTCAACGTCTCATTTTATTGGCTAAGGCTTGCAGAGGCGGGCGGCGTATCAGCGACATCGTGCAACTATCCGATGCCAAATTGGTTGACATGATCGAGCAGGACGAAGGCACCAACGAACCTATCGTCACCCGACACCAAAGACAAAGTACTTTCTTGGTGTCGGATTATATAGAGTCTTGTATCGCTGCGGTCAAGGATTTTGACTCGCACACCTTATTTCAAACTTTAACGAAGGCCGAAAGATCCCTAGGCACGGTGTTCATGGTAGAAGACCTATTAACGCCTCTGCTTACTCATATACGCGACGAATGTCGCAGAGGCAATCTGTTGGATGGACATCGCAAAATTTTTACTAATCTAATCAAAACTTATCTGATTATGTTGGGCACCCGCCGAGAAAAAGAACGATTCACGGCGGTGGTTTGTTCGTTGGAAGACGATCTGGAATTAAGTGGCTTAAAAACCCTGGCTCTGGTAGCAGCGTATAAATGGCATCCTATTTATTTAGATGCCCTAACCTCCGTAGAAGATATCGCCGACCTGATCAACCAAGCCTCGGCCGGGGTGCTTATCTTCGTGAGCTGCGGTAGCGAAACCAACGACGATGCGCCCAACCTACTTCGCAAAATCCGCCTACGCGAACCCAAAATAGACATTATCTTGTATGCACCGACGGGAAATAGTTATAGAGACGTAACCAAAGAGATAAAACTGATCCAGTGCAAACGTCTAAAGCAGTTGCAATTTGAGTTGGACAGATTGATGCTGTGACGATAGCGATTATTCCGTGATGATTGATATTTGCTGCAACCTCACCCACACTGCGTTGAGCTCACAATTACTCGATGTGTTGGAACGCGCAAGGCAAGCCGGTGTGCAGGCTATGATTGTCCCCGGCTCCGATGTAGAGGACAGTGCCGTGGCATTGAAATTGGCACATCGACATGCAAACGTGCTGTGGGCAAATGTGGGCGTACATCCTCACCATGCCGACCGATGGACCGATACAAGCTACACAACCCTCAAAAAGCTAGCTGCCGATGTTAAAGCCATAGCAATCGGAGAAACCGGTTTGGACTATTATAGAAACTTATCCGCACCCGAAACACAGCGATTCGTTTTTGAAAAACAAATTGAGTTGGCGGTCGATACCGGCTTGCCTTTGTTTATGCATCAACGCAATGCCCACGAAGACTTTATAAAGATACTCGAACCCTACCATAAGTATCTTAGCAATGCGGTCGTGCATTGTTTTACCGGCAATCGCTCTATGCTGGACGATTATACGGCGATGGATTTATACATCGGGGTGACCGGATGGATTTGCGACGAGCGACGGGCGGAAGACTTGCGCACCGCAGTTGTAGCGATACCCGACAACCGTTTACTGCTTGAAACCGATGCGCCTTATCTGATACCTCGGACGCTGGGGAAACACTTTCATAGCAAACCGAACGAACCCTCGTTCCTTCCGCACATCGCACAACACATTGCACAAAGACGCAATATCGAAATCGACGATTTGATTATCCAAACTATTAATAATAGCCGTAATTTTTATGGAGACGTTATAATAGACCCGGCACAATCAAGCAGATAGTTTTAATGTAATGAAGCAACAGCAGATAACGGATAAACTAAACCAAAGTTTTGCACCGGATTATCTCGAAGTCGTCGACGAGAGCGGACAACACAATGTGCCGCCCGGTTCCGAGTCTCATTTCAAGGTGACCATCGTAGCAAGCGAGTTCAGACGGCTGGGATTAGTCAAACGTCATCAAGCGGTATACTCGGCACTTTCCGAACTGATGGAAGACGGCATACATGCGTTGGCATTACACACACTCAGTCCCGAAGAGTGGCAGGCTAAAAAATCACCGGTAGCCGAATCGCCGCCTTGCTTGGGCGGTTCTGCAAACGAGTCTCAATAACGAGTGATCTGTATTTTCCCGTCGCCGTCCCTATAGATATCGCCTTCGTGGTAACCATAAGTTTTACGGCTACGATCCTCAAAATAAAGCCTCAGTCCTTCCTTTATCACCGGAAAAGCGATTTGATCCCAGGGTATCTCGGCTTCGGCACATAACATGGCATCGTTGCTTTCTTGCCCGACACCGTAGCGTCCGTCCTTTAGAATGCCGCGGTAGAGTATATAAACTTGGTTGACATGCCTGATATTATAAAAACTGTGCATAACCAAACCCTCGCTTCCCGCACACGCTTCCTCCTCGGCTTCGCGGGCAGCCGCTTCGATAACCGATTCGCCGTTTTCCAGAAAACCGGCCGGCACCGTCCAAAAATTTACTCGCGGTTCTATTGCACGCTTGCATAATAGAATCCGTTGTTGCCATTCAAGTATGCAACCCGTTACTATTTTAGGATTATGATAGAAAATATGACCGCAGTTAGCGCATACGATGCGTTCTTTGGTGTCGCCTCTCGGCAGTTTATAAACTAAATTATCGGACCCACATGCACTGCAATACTTCACGACAAAGCCTGTTTGATAGGCTCGTCTTGTACTTTATTCCAAGGCATCTTCGCCAACAATAAAGACATTCCACAAAAATCGGCAGCCCCCGAATACATCAGCCCGATCCCGACAAAACCGGATAAGTAGATAAAATGAGGATGTAAGGTCAATGCCAAAAATACCCCGATGAATACTATGAACCCGATTGCAAACCGTGTTTGTCGTTCGATCGACCACGGCTGGCTCGGGGCACGGACCACGGGAAAATCTTGTTTAAGCCATGCCGACAAACCACCTTCCACACAAAACGTACGATAACCTAAAGCATCCAATTTGCGACAAAACTCCGAGGCCCGTTGTCCGCCACGACACATCGCATAAACATCGCGGGATTTGTCCAAACTCATTGCCAGTTGATCAAAATGAATCAACGGCACCGATACCGCTTGCTCTACTCTCTCACCGATGTATTCGCCGGGCGTTCTAACATCGACGATTTGTGCGGAGGTACCTGCATCGATTTCTTTTTTCAATTCTTGTACTGTTATCTTTTCCATATCGATTTTCCATGACTGTTTGAATGTACTCGGCCTAAAATTTTTAGTCTCCCGTTGCTCTGGGGCGCGTTTTGTCGCGTATCCATTCACTCCAGGAACCTACATATAATTGCTGTGAACCTAAACCCGATATTTCTATCGCCAATAAATTATGGCATGCGGTTACACCCGAACCGCAATAGTGGACAGTGCGTTCACGGCATAGTGGCTCGTAATACTCGCGTAGTTTTTGCGATGAAAGAAAGCAACCGTCGCTCCCCATATTATCCGTCAAAGGACGACTCACCGCACCGGGAATATGTCCGCCTACGGGGTCTACCTGCTCTTCTTCACCACAAAAACGAGCTTTGGATCGGGCATCTATTAAAACCGTATTTTCGTCTGTTCTAATTCGTTCAACCTCGGCGGTAGATACCCATAAATCATCGTTGGGACGCGATTGAAAATTACCCCTTGCTTTTTCTTCAGGCACTTCCGTACTCAACGGATGACCTGCCTCCTCCCATTTACTTAAACCGCCGTCTAGTACCGCAACCGAGGTATGTCCGAGCCAACGCAACACCCACCACATTCTGGCTGCAACCGCCCCGACCGCCTCGTCATACACCACGACCTGACTATCGGCGGACACACCCCAAGAAGCTAATTTTGCGCCTAAAGTTTGAGGGTCGGGCAACGGATGACGACCGCTATCGGGCGTAGGCGGTGAGGATAAATCCCGGTCTAAATCGCAGTAGTAAGCACCCGGTATGTGTCCCGCATTATATTGCTCCCTTCCCCATTGGGGTTGGGTTACATTAAAACAACAATCAAAAACAATCCATTTAGGGTTATCCAGTTGTGTTGCAAGTTCTTGCGCTGAAACGATTGTAGAGTACATAGGTTCCATGATAACACTAAACATTCCTCAATCGGGAGCGTAATTTTCCGTGAGTGTATTCCATGATTTGATGTGTCAATAAATGAGCTTTAGGGACACTAACAAAATTCTCGGGCAGATATCTACGATACCGGTTATCAGAACCGATAAGCGAAATAATTTTGATTTCAGGATTGAAAAACCTGGTTAAATTCGAAAACGCACCTGCTGTTTTATAAATTAGATCGGTCTTAGACAAGATTAAAAGATCTATCAGTGCATCTTTTCGTTGTTGAAGTCCCGCATAATCAACATGAGTATGCAAACCTCTGTCGTCATAAGAACGTTGGATATTTCTGGAGGAAACTCTACCGGGAAATGCCTCGTTCATTCGGTCGACAAACTGTGCTTGATCCGAGCAGATAAAAATACTGCGGTTCCTAGCTACAACTTTTTTCAAGTAAGAAATATAAGCATCTGGTTCTATATAACCTTTTCCGAGTTTCCGTTTTTCCGAATCGGTCCCCCGGAAATGAACCCCGACCCAGTCGCCTCTTAAATGGGTGTGAACCCATTCATCGGCTTGCTTCTGTATCTTTTTTTGGTACTTGACTAGTTTAGGGAGTACGATTTGATAAAATAACTAGTAATGACAACACCTAACAGACATTTTAGAAGGGCACATATTTCAAACAGGAAAATAAGGCAAATTGTGAGGTATTTTGCCCTTGATCTGAGTGCAACCCAAATCGCACAAGCAGCCGGGGTCAATAGAAATACCGCGAATAGATATGTCAATATAATCCGAGAAAGAATTGCACAACACTGCGAGCAGACGAGCCTATTCTCTGGCGAGGTAGAGTTCGATGAGTCCTACTTCGGTGGTCGCAAAAAGGGAGACAAAAGAGGTAGAGGTGCACCGAACAAAGTACCGGTATTCGGCATATTAAAAAGAGATGGGAAGGTCTATACGCAGGTGATACGCAATGCTTCAAAGAGCGAGATACGACCTATTATCAAGCGTTTAGTGGGACACAGGAGTACTATATACACAGATAAATGGAGAGCTTATGACGGGTTGGTGTTGAATGGATACAAACACTACCGCATCAATCATTCAAAGACACTGGGCAGTGGTACTAGACATATCAATGGCATTGAAAACTTCTGGGAATGGGCCAAAAGGAGATTAACAAAGTTCTGCGGCGTGTCGAGAAAACATTTCCACCTTCATCTAAAAGAATGCGAGTGGCGATTCAATCACAGACACCTTTCAGCCTCCCAAAAGTATGAGATGCTAATGAAGATGGTAAGGGATATTTGAGTGGGACTTTGTCCCTAAACTAGTCAAGTACCCTTTTTTTTAATGTTCAGTCTTGACATTACGCTGTATGCATATTTCGAGCTAACCCATACATAATAACGCTGAAACTGTCGCATACATAATTGTAAAGCTATATAATTTCGGGATGAAGATTCCTGAGAAACTTCAAGAGTAGAATTTTCAAAATAATTAAAACTTTCCTTAAAAACGAACTTAATATTGCAATTCATTTTTTCAAAAAACCACGCTACGCCTATTATTGAACGAAAATAATGCCCGAAGGAAATACTAGGCTCTATGACTATCTCAAAATTAAAGGTAGCATTAGACTCGTTATTATTTGTATTCGCTAATGCCGATTTATCAATGTTTCGGCAACTTTTTGATGTGTCTAATACAGAAAGATTTTGCCTGCACCATGCTTCTACTCCGCCCTCCTCTACATAAAATGTACGATAACCTAAAGCCTCTAATCTATGACAAAATGCTTCAGCACGCGCCTCGGTATAAGATATGAGATAAACGGGTTTAGATTTATTCCACTCCGCCTCCGGATGTTGAATATGGTCTAACAATTCAAGGGGTATAAACGGGATTTCTTCTATTCTAAAGCCAATGTATTCTCTAAGCGTCCTAACATCCAGAATCGATGTTTTTCTTCTTGCATCAATTACATTTTTCAGTTCTTGTGGCGTTATTTTTTCCATGTTTGTTCTTTCACAGCCATTTAGGTTTATTTAACTTGTACTACAAGTGCTTAAGCTGAAATAATCGTAGAATATATAGGTTTTATGATAACACTAAATATTCCTCAATCGGGCGCGTATTTTTCCGTAATAGTATTTCAAAAAGCTTTGTTTTACTAATAAATGGGCTTTAGGGACACGAACAAAATTCTTGAAAAGATATTTACGACGAAGGTGATCACCGGAATAAGGCGCAACTATTTTGACAATAGGATTGAAAAATCTGACCAAATTCGCAAACTCACCCGTTGTTTTATAAACTAGATCGGCCTTGGATAAAATTAAAAGATCTATCAAAGCATCTATTCTTTGTTGCTGGTTCGCATAACAGGCGGTCCGATGCAAATTGCGATTGTCATAAGAACGTTGAATATCCCTAGAAAAAACTCTACCGGGAAATGTCTCATTCATTCGATCGACAAACTGTGCTTGATCCGAACATACAAAAATACTACAGTTCTTAGCTACAACTTTTTTTAGGTAAGAAATATAAGTATCTATCTCTATAAAATACCTACTTTGTGTTGTCCTATCAGTCCCACGAAAATGAATTCCGATCCAGTGAGTTTTTAGGTTGGCGCGAACCCATTCATCGGCTTGTTCTTGTATCTCTTTCTTAATTGTTAGTCTTGAAATTACGCTACATGCATGTTTCGCAGGAATCCATAAATCATAACGGTCAAATTGTCGGATAGGCAATTGCAAAGCTATATAATTCTCGGGCGAAGATTCCCGACAGAGTTGAAGAGTAGAATTTTCAAAATAATTAAAACTTTCCTTGAAAACGAACTTAATATTGCAATTCATTTTTTCAAAAAACCAAGCAGCGCCTACTATTGAACGAAAATAATGTCCCAAAGGAATAATTGGCTTTATAGCTATCTCAAAATTAAAGCTGGAATTAGGTTTGGTGCCATTTGTATTCGCCAATTCCCATTTATTGGTGTCTCGGCAACTTTTTAATGTTTTAAGATTTTGCTTACACCATGCCTCTACTCCGCCCTCCTCTATATAAAATGTACGATAGCCGTAAGCCTCCAATTTATGACAAAATGCTTTAGCACGCGCCTCGGTATAAGATATCACATAAAAAGGTTTAGATTTATCTAATCTCGCCTCCGGATGTTGAATATGGTCTAACAACTCAAGAGGTATAAACGGTACCTTTTTTATTCCCAAGTTAATATATTCCGTAAGCGTCCTAACATCTAAAACAGATAGTCTTTTACTTGTATCAATTATATTCTTCAGTTCTTGCCGGGTTATTTTCTCCATACTTAATCTTTTCAAGTATCTTTGAGCACATCTGTTCGCTTACACTCGGTAGCCCTACCTTTGCATAATCCGCAGTTGATACCGCCGCAACTCCCTTTTATCGTTTTACCCGAGATCAGCAAGCCTATTGCCAGTGCCAAAGCTACAAGCATAAACACGATAAATGCAATAACAAAAGTCAACCACATACGATCACTCTATAGAAACATTTATTCGTGTACCAAATAATCGGTGAACCGGCTGTTCATCGTTTGTACAAATCCGTCTTCGGACTGTTCTACATAATAGATACCCAGTTGATGTTGTTCCGAAAGCCGTAGTGCTTCATCCTTGGGCAGAATAAAAAGGGCGGTTGCCCAAGCATCCGCCGCCAGTGCGCTTTCCGTAATGACGGTTACCGATGCCCCTTTGTAGACGGTTGGCATTCCACTGCGCGGGTCTATGGTATGAGAATAGCGCATGCCGTCTATCTCTATAAAATTGCGGTAGTCTCCCGAAGTTCCAACGCCGTTGCCGCGCACCTCTACGGCGCGCATGATCTCGCGCCATCCCGGAACCGGTTTTTCAACACCGACGAGCCAGGGACGCAGTGCTTTGCTAATACCGGATGCCTTCAGTTCGCCACCGACCTCGGCAAGATAATTAACCACACCGTGCGCTTCCAACAGGGTTGCCAAGCGATCTGCAGCGTAGCCTTTGGCGATTGCGGATAAATCTATGTGGAGTTCGGGCAGAGCCTTTTTTAATGCCGGCGGTTGCTTGCGCACTTGTAAATACCGAAACCCGGTAGTCGCTTTAACACGTGCAATCTCGTCCGTGCTCGGGAAGACCATCGTCTCTGTTTCATTTCCGGAGAATCCCCACAAATCAACCAGAGGCGATACCGTTATATCGAACGCACCTTGCGATAATTCACTAATCAGAAGTGCCTGTTCAACCAAAGTGGCGAATTCATCGGAAACCGGCTGCCAGCCGAGTTCGGACGATAAATTAAAACGGGTAATCTCCGAGTCCTGTTTGTAGGTAGATAGTTTTTGGTTCAGATCGGCGAGCATGTCGATGCTCTCCGTAGAGATTAAACCGAATTGTTCGTCGGAGATAGGGCTGTATAGCTTGATAGACCATGATGTTCCCATCGTTTCACCGCCGAGACGGCGTTCGTTGTGCGGTAGTTCACTGCCACAGGCAACGAGTATCAACAAGAGTGCCGTCGACAAAACGAACTTGCCGAAATGACGATAACCGGTTATCGTCAAGTTGAATACATTCATCCGCCGAAATCGTCGAAGAGAATATTATCGTCTTCGACACCCAATCGGTGTAGCATTTCTGTCACTGCGGTATTCATCATCGGCGGACCGCAAATATAGTACTCGCAATCCTCGGGGGCTTCGTGTTTCCCCAGATAATTATCGTACAACACTTGGTGTATAAAACCGGTGTAGCCCTGCCACCGATCTTCCGGTTGCGGATCCGATAGCGCAAGGTGCCATTCAAAGTTGTCGAACTGTTTTTGCAGAGTGTCAAAATCTTCTATAAAAAAGGCTTCTCTATAACTACGCGCGCCGTACCAAAAGCTAATTTTACGCCGGTCGTTGTGTAGTCGTTTTAGCTGATCGAATATATGAGAGCGCATAGGTGCCATACCTGCGCCACCGCCGATAAAAATCATTTCGTTCGAAGTGTCTTTGGCAAAGAAGTCACCGAAGGGACCGGAAATTTTAACCGTGTCGCCGGGCTTCAAGGAAAACAAATAAGACGACATAATGCCGGGTGCAAAATCGCTCTTCGGCGGTGGTGTGGCAATACGCACATTCAACATAATCATGCCTTTCTCTTCGGGATAGTTCGCCATCGAATACGCGCGAGAGACCGCCTCTTTGGTCTCCGATTCGTACTGCCATAGATTAAAATTATCCCACGCATCTCTGAATTCGGTGTTGATATCAAAATCCGAAAAACAAACTCGGTGCGGTGGACATTCTATCTGTATATAACCGCCGGCGCGAAAATCTACAACCTCACCCTCGGGAAGCTCTAGAACTAAATTCTTAATAAAGGTTGCGACATTCTCGTTAGATCTTACTTTGCACAACCATTGTTTGCATCCGAAGACTTCGGGCAACAACTCCAGCCGTATATCTTGCTTAACCGTCAACTGGCACGATAGCCTATAGCCTTCGTGTTGTTCTCGCTTGTTGATATAGGTTTCCTCGGTAGGTAAAATCGCACCGCCGCCGGCCAACACCTTGACGCGGCATTGACCGCAAGTGCCACCGCCGCCGCAAGCCGAAGATACGAATAAACCGTTGTTCGCAAGTGCCGGAAGCAACTTACTACCGACTTGCGCATTCAATTCGCGCTCGTCGTTCACCGTTAGCTTGACATTACCGGTCGACACCAACAAGCCGCGTGCAAAGCGGATAATCAGCACCTGCATCAAAACGATAGCGACAAAAAAACCTACACCTAAACTAATCTCCAACATTTCTATACTCCAACTATAATTGTATACCGGAAAACGCCATAAAGCCCAGCGACATCAAACCCACGGTAATAAAGGTAATACCCAAACCACGCAAGCCTTCCGGTACATCGCTGTACTTGAGCTTCTCACGGATGCCGGCAAGCGCGATAATCGCCAATGCCCATCCCAGCCCGCTACCGAAACCATAAATTACGCTCTCGTTGAAATCGTAGCTTCGTTCAACCATAAAAAGCGAACCACCGAGGATCGCGCAGTTCACCGTGATCAACGGCAGAAAAATGCCCAGTGCATTATATAGCACCGGCACAAAACGATCCAAAAACATCTCTAGTATCTGTACCACTGCAGCGATGATACCGATATAGCTGATGAAACCCAAAAACGACAGGTCTATCTCAGGTAAACCCGCCCACGCTAGCGCACCCTTCTTCAGTACGAATTGGTAAATCAAATTATTGACGGGCACGGTCAGACTCTGCACGACAATCACCGCAATCCCTAAACCGATAGCATTTTCCATTTTCTTGGAGATAGCAAGAAAAGTGCACATGCCCAAAAAGAAAGCGAGTGCCAGATTTTCTATAAAGACGGCTCTGATTAATAACGATAACTGCGCTTCCATGACTAAGCGGGTTTTGCGGTTTGTATCCTGAACTCGGCTTGTTCTACTTGTATCGGGCGATAAGCCCGTATAACCCAAATCATCAAACCGATAATGAAAAAAGCACTCGGCGGTAACAGCAACAAGCCGTTGGGTTGATACCACCCACCTTCCGATAACGGTACTAGCACCGGATAACCTAATAAAGTGCCTGATCCGAATAACTCTCGGATTGTGCCGACCACGATCAAAACAAAACTATATCCCAAACCGTTCCCCAAACCGTCCATAAAGCTCTCGGCAACCGGGCTTTTCATTGCAAAAGCCTCGGCACGCCCCAACACGATACAGTTGGTGATGATCAACCCGACGAAGACCGATAGCGATTTGCTAGCCTCGTAAGCATAGCCTTTGAGTATTTGATCTACCAAAATAACCAGCGACGCAATAATCGTCATTTGTATGATGATGCGTACATTGGTCGGGACATGGTTTCGGATCATGCTGATCGAACTATTGGATAATGCCAATACCGAGGTCAATGCCAGACACATAATCAGCGATGCCGCCAGGGTTGTGGTTACCGCCAACGCCGAACAAATACCGAGTATTTGTAAAGTGATCGGGTTGTTATCAACCAGCGGATCTACCAGAACTTTTTTGCCTTGTTGCCATTCCATAAAACTGTTTCTCTAAAAATTTTCTATAACCCATTTGTCCGAACCAAAAGTCTATCATGTAATCGACACCTAATCCGGTCAAAGTGGCACCCGATAATCCGTCTACTTTGTAAGAGGAGAGCGGGTCGCGTTGACTCACTTGACCCTTGACTACGGATAACTGGGGTTCGGAACCTGTTGCATAGATTTTTTTACCTTGCCACAGTGCCCGCCATTTGGGGTCGTCGACTCGCCCGCCCAGTCCGGGTGTCTCGGCGTGTTGATAAAATTGTAAGGCATACACCGTGTTGGCATCGGCTTCCAGTGTAATAAACCCGTACAACACAGACCACAAACCATAACCATAAATAGGTAACACTATTTTATCCGGTTTGCCCTCGGAAGATATCAAGTAAATTTTGGCATAGCGGGGCAGGTAGCTTATTCCGGCGATATCGTCCGCTTTGGACAACGGTGTACCGAAGTCGGGGGTACGCGCTGCCGAGACCATATCGAAATTGTCGGGTTCGGGAGAGTCTACATAGACACCCTCGCTAAGATCTATTACTCTCGTCTGCACCTCTGCGAACTGTTCTTCGACGGGAACACCGGGGCGGTAGATACCGGCAACTTGCAGAACACTAACATTGAGCGCATTTTTTTTATTTTTCTCCTGCAACGGTGATAAAACAACCGCTGCGGTGGAAACAACCAACGAGCACAGCAAGCATAAGCCGATCGTAACCATCAGCGTTTTGGTCAAAGTATCATTGTGCATAACGTCTCAGCCTGCGGTGGGTATGTAAGCGAACTACACAATAATCTATCGTCGGCGCAAAGATGTTGGCGAACAAAATCGCCAGCATCATGCCTTCCGGAAAAGCGGGGTTAATTACGCGTATCAGCACTACCATAAAACCAATCAATAAACCAAAAATCCAGCGGCCGGCTTGGGTACCTGCAGCAGACACTGGGTCGGTTGCCATGTATATCATGCCGAATGCAAACCCGCCCAACACCAAATGCCAATGCCACGGCATAGAAAACATCGGATTCGTCGTACTGCCTATCCAATTAAACAATAGCGAAGTCAGCACCATGCCGAGAAATACACCTAATATGATACGCCATGACGCAATCCTTGTATAGACCAAAAAAATTCCGCCCAACAAACAAGCTAGGGTCGAAGTCTCGCCGAGCGATCCCGGCAACAAACCTAAAAAGGCTTGCCACCAAGTATATCCTTGTGCAATGGCACCCTCCAAGCCGGCGGTTGCGGCAATACCCAAAGGCGTTGCATAGCTATAACCGTCTACCGCCACCCATACTTCATCGCCCGACATAAAAGCCGGATAGGCAAAATAAAGAAAGGCGCGCCCGGTCAATGCCGGGTTGAGAAAATTTTTGCCAGTACCGCCGAAAACTTCTTTACCTATCACCACGCCGAAAGAGATACCCAAGGCAACCATCCATAAGGGAATATCCGGCGGCATGGTTAGTGTATAAAGCATCGAGGTCACCAGAAATCCCTCGTTGACCTCGTGCCTGCGCACCGTCGCAAATAATACTTCCCATAATCCGCCGGCGATTATCGTCACCAAATATACCGGCAGAAAATGCAAAAATCCTAACCACAAACAAGCCAAAACATTGCTCGGGTCGTAAGGGATGCCGAATTGTGTCGTCAACGCACCTCGCCACCCCGATAACACCTGCTGATTGAGTTCGAGCAATGCGAGGTTCGCTTGATAGCCGGTATTAAACCAAGACATAAACACACAAGGTAATGTTGCCAACACGACATAGCTCATCACCCGCTTGATATCGATGCCGTCGCGTATATGCGGCGCACATTGTGTAGTTTCCTTGGTCCAATACAAAAAAGTATCGACCATCTCGTAAATCGGATAGTATTTATGAAGCCGCCCGCCTTCTTCAAACAAAGGCTGACGCGATCCGAGCCAACTTCTAAAGCGTGCCATTATCCTTCCTGCTTGATTTTTTCCAAGTTCCGACGCAATATAGGACCTAAATCGTGCTTGCCGGGGCAGACATAAGAACATAAAGCCAAATCTTCTTCGTCGAGTTCCAGACACCCCAGTTGTTGCGATGTGTCGGTATCCATAACCAATAGCGATTTAATCAGTTGGGTTGCCAATAAGTCCAACGGCATTACACGTTCGTAAAGTGCTATAGGAACTACTGCGCGCTTGCTACCGTTTTGCATGCATGTAAAAGACCATTTGGGTTTGTCCTTTCCGAACGACGACAACGGGAACGCTCGGGTGATTGAAAATAAATTGAGACCCGGACGCAGCCACGCCAGCGAAGGTGTCTGCGCTTGTCGGGGTAAAACCGAAACTTGTAACTCAAAGGCACCTAGATATGCGGTTTCTTCGACAATATCGGAGCCGTCCAACGGCGAACCTGCGATGATGCGCACTGCGTCGGTATTCAATTCTCCACTACATATATCGTGCAACGGAGTGCCGATCTGCACCCGTAACAGACGCGGATTCTTAACCGCAGGGCCGGCAAAAGAAATAACCCGATGCGCCGGATAGGTGCCGGTTAAAAACAACTCGCCTATTGCGATGACATCTTGATAACCTATTCCCCATACGGTTTTATCGCCGTGAATGGGATCTAAAAAATGTATATGCGTTCCTAATAAACCGGCAGGATGCGGTCCGGAGAATTCTACCCGCTTTAGCTGTTGATCCTCCGGCACGGTGATTTTGGAACCTTCGCCGACACAAACATATATCGTGTTGTCTCCCAACCGCGAGAGTATCTTTAATCCGGCATCGAAGTATCGCGATTGCTCCTCGGTGGCGGCGATTACCACTTGCGGGTCGGCAGCGAGCGGACGACTGTCCATTGCGGTTACAAAAATAGAATGCGGGGTGCTGTCGGGTTCCGGGGCTTCGCTGTAGGGACGGGTACGCAAGGTTGTCCATAAACCCGAGGTCAATAGCTGGTTTTGTACTTGCGCCCTATCCAGCGATATCAATTGATCTTCGGCGAATTTATCAAATTGTCTATTGCGTTGACCCTCAACGCGTATCACCACCGATAAAAGTTTGCGTCGCTCGCCACGATGAATCGCTTCTACAACGCCGCTCACCGGCGAGGTATAGCAAACGCCCGGTAAAACTTTATTTTCTACCAACACCTGACCTTTTGCCACCTCATCATCTACCGACACATTCAGATGTGGTTTTAGATTATGATAAGCCCTAAATACCACTGCGACACGCGAGGGCGGAGCACAGTCTTCTATGCGCTGTTCGGGTTCACCCGATAGCGGAATATCCAAACCTTTTTTGACTTGAATTAACATACCAATAATCTATGAATACTAAAAACTATGTTCATGGTGTCGGGATAGTTGATTTATGCCTATATTTCGTTGCTTACGGCTTTGAACAACATAATGCATATTCACTAGTGCCTATAATACACGATATAAGAAAAATGGGAATTATATAGGTAACTTGACAGACTTTGAACCTGCCTTGCCCACCCTATCTTTTTGACGCTTCATTGACCGACTTGTGTTGCCACTGTCGCCGTCTCCACATCCGGTTGCGGTACTCCCAGCCGCCAAAATGTTTAATGCAGCATTTACATCCGCATTGTCCTCGTGTCCGCAATGCCGACACTTAAAAATTGATCGGGTCTTACGGTTTGCTTTATTTACGCTTCCGCATTGATTAAAGGTTTGACTCGTATAGGCCGGATTGACCTTTTCTGTACAGGCCTTGTAGCTTAAGCATTGCTCCAGTTTATACCAGCCACTCTTTAGTATCTCCCTGTTCAGACCCGACTTTGCCTTCACATTCTTACCCGGATTGTCTATCGTCCCCTTCGCCGACTTCGTCATGCCTGCCGTACTCAATCCTTCCATATACACAATGTCGTACTGGTCTGCTATTAACCGGCTGGTTTGATGACACCAATTCGCCCTCGCAAACCGCTCCGCTTGATACGCTTTCTGCAATCTATACTTCGCTAGCTTTCGTCTATTACTACCTTTAACCCGTCTAGCAACCATTCGCTGATAACGCCTACGCCTTGCCTCCTTACGCTTTAAGTCGGGTAAGTGATACATCGTTCCGTCCGACAATGCGACCTGACCACAATTCCTATCTAGTCCTACCGTTGCCACCGGATGCGACCTGCCAGGCACTTCCACTTCATAGGTGATATACGCATACCATTTACCACATTCATACTTGACTTGACCGCATACAAACTTCTCACCTTGATACCTATCGCCACCGGCAAACTTTATCCAGCCTACCTTCTGTATATACAAGTGACAACCCGATATCTTTGCCGATTGATAATTGATCGGGAATGACGGGCTATGCGTATATTTGCCGTGAAACTTCGGCAATCCGTTGTTGCCCTTGAAAAATCCTTTGTATGCTATCTCTATCCGTTGTAATGACGATTTGACGATATAAGCGGAATAACTTTGCAACCACGGGTCGCAATACTTTCGCAATGTCGTAAATTGCTTGCCTAGGGTGAAGAAGTTAAACCGGCTCTCGCCGTAATACTCGTATTCGTCCTTCAGCTTAGCTACAAAGTGATTCCAGACATAGCGGCATGCGCCTGCCGTGCCATGTAATTGCCGGTGTTTTTTCTGTGTCGCCGGGTATAAATGGTATCTAATTGTTCTATGGGTTTGCATTGATATAATTTAACATTCCTTTGTCAAGTTAACTATATAATTCCCAGAAAAATTACGCGCTATAAATATGTGGTACATCCTGTCTTAAATTCAATAGGTAAGGCGAACTATTTCCTTCATGGAAAGACATCTAAACCTTCCTCTGCAGAAATAATGGCAGGTAGTCAGATAGCCACCTCTAAACTATCCGATTGTCCTTGGTTATCAAACCAACTCAGTTTGACTACTTTGGATTCTTCCCCTCCCTTGAACTTGAAGGAGATAAACGGATTCTGAGAGACACCGGTTCCCCAGTAGGCGGTGAAGACTTTTTTACCCTCGTATTCGCCGATCACCGTTTGTATGAAGTTTGCCGGGATCGTCTCGCCGGTCTCTTCGTCAACTCTACGCCCGGTCTCCATAGGATGCTTGATCAGTGCTTTAACGATTACTTCGTCATCGTTTTTGCTAATCCGCATTTTGATCGTTTTTTCCATTATTCACTCCCGAGGCTAACCACAACCGCCGGCGGTGACCTTGACTTCTTGGCTTGCACTATAATATCGGTCGTCGGCTTTGACGAGTGCAACTACATTAGAAGTCTCACGCACTTTTATGTTCGCGGCAACAAAAGGCTCACTCTCTCCCATCATTAGAAATTGAGAAGTCAACGGCACGGGATTTTTATCGACTAAAATACTAATCCATTCTACATTGTCCATCTTAGCCTCCACTTCAACTCTGACTTGAGCTCCGTTTTCGGCAATTTTGGGTGCTACCAAAGTGATGTCTCCGTCCTGTGGATCGCCTTGTGAAATAGCGGCGATTGCCTGCGCAAAGTCGGTCTTCCCAAATGCATCTTGCGGCCACTCGGCGAATGCCAACGACGGTGCCACCAAAGAGGCAATGCCGGCGGCGATGCTTTTTTCAATAAATTCTCTACGACGATTGTCCATATATTGCTACCTCTCATCTGATAAACTAGGCAATTATAACATACTTAGATAGGGCTTGATTTGCGAACCACCACTGCTTTTTGCTTATTGATGATATTACTGCTCGGTGCTTGCGGGCAATCGGGACCGCTGTACCTGCCGCCCGAAGAAATGCAACAAAAAGAAACGCAATGAAAGATTATACGCATACGGCACCGTCCTTACATTCGGTGCACCGACAACTATATTGCGAGGATGTTCCTCTTGAAAAAATAGCCTATGAATGTGGCACACCCGTTTATGTTTATTCCAAAGCTGCGATTGAAAAAAACTTGCATACTTTGGCCGACGCATTCAAAGGGCAACAATACCAAATCCATTATGCGGTCAAGGCGTGTTCCAATATCGCAATACTCAATTTATTAGCACGGCTCGGTAGCGGTTTTGATATCGTCTCGGGCGGCGAACTCGAACGGGTGCGCCGAGGCGGCGGCGATACCGGAAAAACCGTATTCTCGGGCGTGGGCAAACAACAATGGGAAATAGAAGCTGCCCTACGCGCCGGTGTTTTTTGTATCAATGTAGAATCGGAATCGGAACTGCTACTGATAGAAAAAGTTGCCGGTATGCTTGACATGAAAGCTCCGGTCGCAATACGCATCAACCCCGATGTAGATGCCGAAACACATCCTTATATTGCGACCGGCTTACACCATAATAAATTCGGCGTCGACCCGCAACAAGCGATAGCACTTTATCAAAAAATACACCGCAGTCCTTTGTTGCAGGAATGTGGCATCGCATGCCATATCGGTTCACAAATTATGTCCCCCGAACCTTATGCCGTCGCGCTACAGCAGCTTGTTGAAACGGCAGACCGACTTTGCGAGAACGGTCTACAAGTTACCCACATTGATATAGGGGGCGGCTTCGGTATTCGTTATAAGGACGAAACACCACCAGACGCTTCGGACTATGCAAACATAATTAAAAATATCATCGCCGATCGTCCCTATCGTTTATTGATAGAACCGGGGCGCTTCGTCGTCGGCAACGCCGGCGTGTTGCTTACCCGAGTGGTACATATCAAACAAACACACCAAAAGCACTTTGCGGTAGTCGACGCAGCAATGAACGATCTGTTGCGCCCTTCGTTATATCAGGCGTGGCACGACATCGTGCCGGTTACAGCGCACAAGGCCGACCTTAAAGACTACGACATCGTAGGACCGGTATGCGAAAGTGCGGATGCTTTGGGCTATCAACGTCGGCTAATTCTGCGCCCAAACGATTTACTCGCCGTACTATCGACCGGTGCCTACGGCTTTAGTATGTCCAGCAATTACAATACCAGACCCAAGCCGATGGAGGTATTGGTGAATGGTGATACCTTTGATATTATCCGATGTCGCGAGAGCCTTCAGGATTTAATAGAAACCGAATGTCTACCGCCTCCAGAGTAACCTAAAGTAAAATAGTTGACAGATGCGACTCTTTAACAATATTAATCTTATGAGACATCGGCAGCGTTTATGGTTCAAGCGCAAGATTCGTGCTTTTAGAGATATAGAAATTTCTAGACTGCTTGTGAAAGCCACATGTCGTTCCATTGCTTATGGTAAAAGAATAGAACTAGGAAATTCTTCTAAAGATCTACGAATAATGTTGCAAATAGTAGGTTTTCCTAGGTCCGGCTCTTCATTACTTGGTTATTTGCTAACAGCACATCCTAATATGATTGTTGCCGACGAAGCACTGCACCCTAAACCAAATGTGCAGATGTACTCTAATTTAGACAAAATATTTAATCAAATCTTAAGGCATGATTATGATATACAACTTAGAGCGCGCGTATGGTCAAAATTAAAAAAAATTTTTCACGATGCTATTAGTACAAAACATAGAGAAGAAAACTATATTCTTATCCACAATCAATATCAAGGTCGTTTCAAGCAATTGAAAGTTATAGGAAATAAAGATTACTATTTAAATGTACCGATTCTTCTGAGTAATGATACATTAAAACTCCTCAAAAAGAGCACTAAGGAAAATAACATTGCATTGAAGTGGATTTTTCCAGTTCGAAATCCTTATGATATGTACTCAACCATGCTTAGATATCCTCATCCTAGAAATGAATTAATTGAAATTTGTTTGAAAAATAAAGAGTTTCTTGAACAAATTGACTCCCAAGATATATTTATAGCAAGGCATGAAGATATGGTTGCAAATCCTCGTTCACAATTAGCTAAAATTTGTGATTTTTTACAAGTACCTGCCCCCTCCGATTATCTAGATGACTGCGCCTCGGTTGTTAATAAAGAACCTCATAAGAGTCGCTTTCAGCATAATTGGACAAAAAAAGAAAAACAGACCATAGCATCGCTCATTGAAAAATATGGTTTTTTCTCGGGATACGATTGGCACACTTGAGAAATCCGGCATAGACCTCTATGAAAAGAATACCCGAAGCCGAATTGATGGACGGCGAGGAGCAAGCACGAGCTTATGCAAACGCGGATTTCAATCAGCCGCATAGTTTAGTGATGGAACATTTTACGCGTTGCATGCCCGATTTGCCCGAAACCGGTGCATGGATTGATTTGGGGTGTGGCGACGGTGAAATTACCGTACGCTTGGCAAAGCTTTGTCCTAAAGCCTGCATAGACGCAGTAGACGGTTCCGCTGCCATGTTGCGCTATGCGAAAAAACGTTTTGAACGCGAGCGTGTTGATCGACAAATACGTTTAATCAAAGCAACCCTTCCCGAAATTCGCTTAGACAAGAATAGTTATGACGGGATTTTATCAACCAGCTTTCTGCATCATCTACATAACCCACAAGTGCTGTGGGATTGCGTGAAAATGCTTGCCAAAGATAACGCCCGTATTTTCATTGCCGACTTATGTCGACCTCAAAGCGAACAACATGTAGACCAACTTGTAGAACGATATGCCGCAACGGAACCGCCGATATTGCAAAGAGATTTTCGCAATTCGCTCTGCGCAGCGTTTACTCCCGACGAAATCAAAGACCAGCTAAAGGATGCCGAAATTACACACCTGCATATAGAAACCATCAGCGATCGTCATCTCATCGTTCACGGCTAGACTGCCCCAAAGACAACACAGACCAGTTGTTTTGCTTTGCGTGCTTCATTAGCATCGCATCACCGTTGACCACGACAGGACGATCAACCCACGACAAAAGCGGTATATCGTTAAAAGAGTCGCTATAGAACCAACTTTTTTGATAGTCCGGTTTGTTTTTGTTTAACCATTTTTCCAAACAGGTGATTTTTCCTTTCCCAAAGCAAGGCACGCCCGATATGTCTCCGGTGAAACATCCTTCGCTTAACTCGGGCTCCGTAGCAATCATTGTTTGTATGCCGAACATCTTGCCTATGGGTTCGGTGATAAACGAATTGGTAGAGGTGATAATCGCCGTAAAATCGCCTTTGTCTCGATGTAGTCGGACAAGATCTATCGCTTCGGTTGTAACCATCGGTTCTATTTTTTCCGCTAAAAATTGTTCGCGCCATTCCAACAGTTGCGGCATCGTATTTTGCGCAAGCGGTTGCAACACAAATTTAATATACTCGGTTATATCGAGTTTCCCGCGTTGATATGCTTCAAAAAATTCGTGATTACACTTTTTATAATCCGCATCTACCGCGCCGATTTCGCATAGAAATTGCCCCCAACTGAAATCGCTGTCGCCGTCTAAAAGCGTATGGTCTAAATCGAATAATACCAAGTCCATAATGATGATAAAGTATCTATATAATGCCCAATCGTATTATTATATGTAATCCGCAGATTGAGATAGATCGATGTTAGACGAAAATGGATATAGGCCGGGCGTAGGGATGATTATCCGCCACCGCAACGGCAAAATACTGTGGTGTAAACGCAAGGAGATCGATGCATGGCAATTTCCTCAGGGCGGGATAGAAGCGGACGAAACACCCGAGATGGCGATGTGGCGAGAACTGCACGAGGAGACGGGTCTGCTTGCCCGGCATGTGCGCTTGGTTCGGACGACCAATCAATGGTTTCATTATGAATTTCCCGAAACATTAAAGATGAATTATAAAGGACAGAAACAGATTTGGTTCTTGTTGGAATTATCGACCGACGATAGCCGTATCAACTTAACGGGAGTAAATGAATTCGAGCAGTGGTGCTGGGTGGATTGGTGGCATCCACTTCAAGAGATCGTGGCTTTTAAGCGAGAAACCTATAAAAAAGTGTTGGCGTATTTCGCTGCTCACGAATGAGATATCTATGCCTATGGTTTAAGCCGGTTTGAATACCGCAAGCCATATGATGGCAACCAATGCAACAAAGGTGACCTCGTTAAACCACCGATACCATACATGACTGTGCTTATTTCTACCTTGCTTGAACGATTGTAGCAACATCCCGCACCAAACATGGTACGCCAATAAAAGCAAAACAAAAGCGAGCTTCAAATGTAACCACCATTGCGTTTGATACGCAGCCCATCCCTCTATCAGCATAGCAAATCCGAAAATCACCGTGAGTATCGCACTGGGGGTCATAATGCCCCAGAATAACTTGCGCTCCATAACCGTCAAACATTTAATCGTAGCATCCTCGGTAGCCATCGCATGATAGACGAAAAGGCGCGGCAAATAAAACAAGCCGGCAAACCATGCGACCATAAATATCAAATGGAGTGCTTTGTACCAAATAAACATGTAAATATATTATCATCTCGGTCGGCTAAGACGAATAACGGTGTACGATGCCATGATATATTGGACAAATAGCGGCACAAGGAAGCACGTTGTTGTGCCGATTTTTATAAGCCAAACCGGGGGCGATCTTTTGAAGTGATAACGCACCACTACGCTCAATATACCTACACACCCGTCGGTGAATAAAAGCCGTTTTCGGTTAAAATATGCTAAATCAGCCGAGCTTTGCAGGCACTTTTGCCGACTAAAGCTATTCATAACGGTAAGCTATATCAAAGATAACGGATAAAGATAGGACAAATTCATCGTGGCAGACCTTCGACCAAAGAGAAAAAAATATCTATTATTTTCTATGTCCTCGAGAAACACCGGGATGGACAATGTGTTCACAATGTTGGAGCGTGTTTTTAGAGAGGCTCGGCATTTAGGTAGGATTCCCGCGGTCGGGAAATTCACTATAGGTCCGACTCATAACCTGGGTAAGGTTAAGTCCGATTTCTGCTTTGAAGATTACCTCGATCTATCGAACAGTATCACTTACAAGTTTGAAGAGGGATATCATAAAGCCGTTTCATCTCATTTGGATTGGGTCAAAGAGGAAGATTTAGATTTGAAGTCTTGTTTTTTTGATACGATGTATTTTCTTTCCGACGATGAAATCGTCGGCGAAGAAATGAATAACCATTATGATGTACTGATCAGAAGAGACCCGTCGTTTAAGTACGCTCGAACACATACACGGTATGAAGTCGACGATATCTCTATCGGTTTTCGGTATTCGGAGCGGGTCGACACATTGACCGATAAAGTACTGGATGTTTTGGGAACATCTCGGACGCATGCAACGGCGGCACAGCACTATTTTTCAAGTCGTTTCAATAGTGCCGATTGGTGTGATAGCACAATGGCAGATGTGCTCGAACCGAACACAAATTATTATGCGTGTATGCATGTGCGTATGTCCGACCGAGAGTCTCAATGGCCTGTATTCGAGTTTAGTTCATCAAAAGAACACATTAAATCGGTGCTTGAACATTCAATTAGCAAAGGCTCGCAACTTTACATCATGTCCGACATACATCAACCCGACTTTTTTGATTTTTTGAAATCCGACTATCGTGTCTACCGCTACCACGACTTTCCCGATTTGAAACGGCTGGTCTCGGAGGAATCCGGTGGCAAAATAGACAATGTGATGCTTTATCTAGCCGAGAAAAACATTATGAAACATGCCACGGTTAAGATTTTACCACCGCATAAAGGACCGATGGTTTATCATCTAAATACGGTTTACGATCTCACTCTCTTAAAGAACCCGCCTCGCAAGAGGCTTCGTCCTACGGAGTTCCAAAAATTTTGGCGCGACGGTATGGAAAAATTAAGCCCTAAGCGGCTGTTTAACCGCACCTTTATCGGATAAAGATTTACCACCGAATATGGCAAAAAAATATCTTTTGTTTTCCATGTCTCAACGGACAACAGGCATGGATAACGTATTTAGAATGTTGAATCTTGTTTTCAAGGAAGCCCAACATCTGAACAGAATTCCTGTTGTCGGAAAATTTACTCTGAACCCGAGTCATAACCTAAATAAGCATCGCTGCGACTTATGCTTTGAAGATTACCTCGACTTGTCGAACAGCGAGACTTGCCGACTTGAAAGAGGATATCATAGACCCGTTGCATCTTACCTCAATTGGGTTAAAGAAGAAGATTTAGATTTGAAGTCTTGTTTTTTTGATAAGGTATATTTTCTTTCCGACGATGAAATCGTTAGCGAAGAAATGAATCTGCGCTACGATGTGTTAATTCGCAGAGACCCGACATTTAAGTACGTCGGCACTTGCAAAGCGTATAGATACGGCAAGCACTTGATAGACTTTAGGTACTCCGAGAAGCTGGACAAACTGACCGATGAAGTATTAGATGTTCTGGGAACATCTCGGGCACATGCAATGGCGGCGCAGCACTATTTTTTAAGTCGTTTCAATAGTGCCGATTGGTGTGATAGCACAATGGCAGATGTGCTCGAACCGAACACAAATTATTATGCGTGTATGCATGTGCGTATGTCCGACCGAGAGTCTCAATGGCCTGTATTCGAGTTTAGTTCATCAAAAGAACACATTAAATCGGTGCTTGAACATTCAATTAGCAAAGGCTCGCAACTTTACATCATGTCCGACATACATCAACCCGACTTTTTTGATTTTTTGAAATCCGACTATCGTGTCTACCGCTACCATGATTTTCCCGATTTGAAGCGGCTGGTCTCGGAGGAATCCGGTTGCAAAATAGACAATGTGATGCTCTATTTAGTCGAAAAAAACATTATGAAACATGCCACGATTAAGATTTTACCACCGCATAAAGGACCGATGATCTATCATCTCAATACGGTTTACGATCTCACTATCTTAAAAAAACTTCCAATAAGATTAGGGATGCGGACCTTGAAGCGCATGGTTCGCGATCTTATTTTCTCAAAAGAACCGCTAAGCAAGAAACTAAGGCTTAGAACACTTCAGAAATTCCGTACAGGCTGTATAAAAAAATTAAAATTCAGGCAGCCGTCGAATAGCATTGTCGGCAAATAAAAGTTTACTTAAAAACATGACAAAAAAGTACTTTTTGTTTTCGATGACCGAGCGTAAAACCGGTGTGGATAATGTGTTTAGAATGTTGAACCTTATTTTTAAGGAAGCTCGACATTTGAATAGAATTCCCGTAATCGGAAAATTCGGTATGAGCCAAAGGCATAACTTAGGTAATAGAAGAGCCAACTTTTGTTTCGAAGATTACCTCGATTTATCAAACGGTATCACCGTCGAGCGTAAGCAAGGATGTCATAGACCGACTGCATCTCGTCTGGATTGGATTAGGGAAGAAGAGCTGGATTTAGCCGGTTATTCATCCGGCAAAGTATATAACCTTGCCGACGATGAAATCGTCGGCGAAGAAATGAACCAACGCTACGATGTATTGATTCGTAGGGACCCGACATTTAAGTATGTCGACACTTGTAAAGAATATAGATACGGCAACTACTTAATAGACTTTCCGTGTTCGGAGAAAGTAAATAAACTCAGCGACGAGGTACTAGGTGCTTTGGGTATATCTCGCCGAGATGCGATGGCAGCACAACATTATTTTCTAAATAAAGTAAATAGTAGCGAATGGAATGTGCAGCATGACTGCATTCCTCTGAATAAAGTTTATTACGCGTGTATGCATGTACGCGCATCGACTCAAGATAGAGATCACGCCCAACCCATATTTCCGTCTACGGCGACCAAGGGGCAAATAGAATCGGTGCTTAAATATGCCGTCAAAAAAAGGGCGCAGCTTTATATCATGTCCGATATACATCGGCCCGACTTCTTTGATTTTCTAAAATCCGACTATCGTGTCTACCGCTATTACGACTTTCCCGACTTAAGAAAACTTGTTTCGGGTGAGGGGGGTAGAAAAATAGATAATGTGATGCTCTACTTGGTTGAAAAAAACATCATGAAGCATGCTACGGTTAAAATTTTGCCACCCCACAAAGGCCCGATGATTTATAACCTCAATACGGTCTACGATTTCACTTTCTCGAAGAAGCCACTGTCCAATGAGCCAATCGATAAAAAATTGCCGAAGAAACTGTCACCCGAGAGATCACTCGCTACGGATTCATTAAACGAACCGTCGCTCAAAAGCCTTTTCACCGGAAAATTGCAGGGGATTCGGCGTACTGCACGGAAAAAAATAAGTTTTATGCAGGCGGCAATATCGTCATTGAATAAAAATTTACAAGCGAATAAATATCTCTTATTTTCTATGGCCGAGCGTAAAACGGGTGTCGATAATGTGTTTAGAATGTTGAATCTTGTTTTTAAGGAGGCCCGACACCTCGATAGAATTCCCGTCATCGGAGAATTTACTATGAGTCCGACCCATAATTTAGGTAATCTCAGGGCCGATTTGCGTTTTGAAGATTACCTTGATTTATCAAACGGCATCACCGTTAAATTTGAACAAGGATGTCATAAATCTAGTACACTTCATCAAGGTTGGATTAAAGAAAAGGAACTGAATTTAGCCGACTATTCGCCCGACAAAATATATGACCTTGCCGCCGATGAAATCGTCGGCGAAGAGATGAACCAACGCTACGATGTGTTGGTTCGTAGAGATCCGACATTTGATTATGTTAACGCCTGCAAAAAGTATAAACATAGCGACTACTTCATAGACTTTCCGTATTCGGAAAAAGTGAAGAGACTCGTAGACGAGACGCTGAATATCCTAGGCATATCTCGTAAGGATGCAATGACGGCACAACGTTATTTTCTAAATAGAACACACGACGAGGTAAGCGACGAGCAGTACGGCGGCATTTCTTTGAACAGAGTTTATTATGCGTGTATGCATGTGCGTGCATCGATTAAAGATAGAGATTACGAGCAACCGATATTCCCGTTTACGGCAGCAAAGAAGCAAATTAAATCGGTGCTGGAACAGTCGCTTAGCAAAGGCTCTCGGCTCTATATTATGTCCGATATACACAGACCCAAGTTTTTTGATTTTCTAAAATCCGATTACCGAGTATACCGCTATTATGACTTTGCCAATTTAAGAGGACTTGTTTCAGGTGAGAATCACGAAAAAATAGACAATGTGATGCTCTATTTGGTGGAAAAAAACATCATGAAATATGCGGCGGTCAAAATTTTACCACCCCACAAAGGGCCGATGATCTATCATCTCAACACGGCTTACGATCTTTCGATCTTAAAAGAACCCCCGACAACGAGAGAAAGACAGGATTTCGAATCGTGATAGATCGCATTACTTTTGCATATAGAATACTTGTTATGTCGAAAGCAAACATCAATTTCCCGATTATTAATTACGGCTTGATAGCAAGCGTCGTCTTGCTGTTTAGCCCCCTTTGCATGGGTGCGAATATCGGTGAAGACCCCGTGTATCTTGAAGCGATAGAAAAACTTAATAATAGCGATTGGGAAGAAGCGCACCGTTTATTCAAAAGATTACAGGAAAACTATCCCGACGAACCGGCGATACTGAACAATCTTGCGGTTATTGCGGTTCACCAAGACCAACCCGAACTTGCAATCGAGCTTCTGGAGTATGCCATTTTAAGTCACCCGACGCTCTCCGTCAGCTATAAAAACCTACAATCGCTATACAACTATCGAGCCGCACAAGAATATAAAAAAGCATTATCTTTGGATTCATTAAAAGTGACTACGCCCGAACTAAGGATCATAGACACGCCGCAGCCTACCGATGACGACGACACCGAAGAGGTGAGTGCGGCCAAACTGGTGCTGGCGGAAAAAGCCATAGAAAAACCTCTGGTCGAGGAAGCGCGCCCGCAACCTTCCGACACCGATATAGATCAAATTAAAGCAAACCTAAAACAGTGGGCGGATGCCTGGAGCCGCCAAGACCTAAACGCCTATTTTGACAGCTATATCGAGGATTATCGCCCGCGCTCGGGAACCGCACATCTGCGCTGGCGCAAACTGCGAGAGACTCGCATCGTCAATCCTCAATTCATCAATATCCGAATATCGGACCTTTCCGCCGACAAACGAGACGATAACAATGCCACAGTCACGTTCAAGCAACATTACCAATCTAATTTGTTGAAAAGTACCGTCATCAAGAGACTGGAATTCTATAAAACCGAAACCGGCTGGAAGATTAAATCCGAAAGCGTTGTCAAACAGTCGTAGTATCTAAAAATGAGCAGAACAATTTTTTTATCGATAGGGTGTTTTTTATTTTCGGTGGCACTTGCCGATAGCGGGACGATAGAAAAAGAAACCGCCGAAATTAACCTAGAGAGGGCTTTTACCGCAATCTCTACGGGAGAGGTGCAAAAAGCGAAATCTATCTTGCTCGATACCCTTGAACACCATCCGAACTTTCATCTTGCCAGAATGGTCTACGCGGATCTAATCGCTGCCCAAGCACAACATTCCCCTTTGTTGATCGACCCCGATGCACGGAACAGAGCGCGTATCTCCGGCTTGGCGGAGGAAGCCGCTGCGCGGCTGGTATATAAGCCCCCGAAATCGAACGAACTACCTATCAATATCGTTCGGTTGTCGCAAAATCAACACCATGCATTATTGTTCGACGCCGAGTATTCGCGTTTGTATGTATTCGAAAACCACCGAGGGACACCGCATTTAATTGCCGACTATTACGCATCCGCCGGCAAAGACGGCATGAATAAAGAGAACGAAGGAGACAATCGCACACCCAATGGCGTATACGAAATTACCCAAACTTTAGACGACAATCAATTGCCGGAACTCTATGGAATCGGAGCCTATGTACTCAATTATCCCAACCGATGGGATCGAACACTAAACCGTAGTGGTTCCGGTATATGGCTACACGGAGTTCCTCGTATCACCTACAGCCGTCCCCCCGAGACCAGCCGCGGTTGCATCGTTAGTAGCAACTCGGTCATGCAATGGCTAAAGCGTCGCATCGACCCGGCTAAAACATCGGTGGTGTTGGCGAACCGAGTGGACTGGCTGGATACGGTGTCGTGGCAAGCACACCGAGAGCAACTATTATCGATAATAGCGCAATGGCAGAGCGATTGGCAAAGTTTGGATGTAGAACGATACTTAGCGCATTATTCCGAGGAATACCGAGATGTGAAACTTAATTATCGACAAATGTTGAATCAATCCCGACGCAACGCCAAAAAGAAAACTTTCGTCGAGGTGGCAATCAAAGAGATAGATGTATTCCGCTATTCAACGAAACCGGAACGTTATATCGTACATTTTGACCAAGACTATAAAAGCAATAACTACAATATCGCTTATCGCAAACAACAAATGTGGCAGCGCGAGAACGGCGAGTGGAAAATTATTTTTGAGGGACGGGTATAAACGATCGAATGCTTATTCGGATTGCGGCACGTTATAGCGAAGCCAGCGCACCAAATCGACCCACATCGTACGCAGATCATTATCGCTGGGCATATAACGAGACGATTTCAATTCTATCGTCAGCACCGGTATCGCCAAGTCCTCGCCGGCATAACGGCCTAGAGAGCCGGGAAAGGTTCTTAGATCGTAAAACTTCAAAGGGCCTAGAAAGGCCGGAGACTTCACCGATGTAGGGCCGTCGTAGTCGACCAAGCCGTAGGGTGCATGTAGCGAGACGATTACATCGGGTTGAAAATTCTCAATTTCGTTTTCAAGCCAACGACTCTCGTTTTCACTGCGCGCAAATTGTCCGGGATAGCGGCGTGGATCGCTACCGGTCTGCTGCATCCAATAAGACAATGCGTTACTCTCCCAATCGGAACTCGCCAAATTTCTATTTAGATCTACTCCGTTGCCATTGGTGCGTGTAGCCGGGCTTTGCAACAAACCGTCTAGGTTGATTGCCGGCGCGAAATGCCAGTGGAATAACCCCGAATGATGACGGTCCAATATCGCCATCCACTTAAAAGAGACGCTGAACGAAGCATACTCGTCGCCGTGAATACCACCGATAAACAAAACCCGAGCCAGCGGTTGTCTACTCGCCAGCGGTGGATATTCTTTATATAGAATTGCGCGCCCTTGCGCAGTATAAGCACCGCTTCCGACGAGTTGCAAATCCAGACATTCTTGCACACTAACCGAAGACAATTTATTGCCGAGCAAACGACACACCTGATGCACCTCGGTGTGATCTTCTGCATAAGCGAAAAATCTCGGAAGCAAAATCAACATTAAAATTAATAATCGCATAACTATAGCAAACATTTTGTGAGAATTATATACCGTTGTCCGCCTACGGCAACCTACCGTAGAATCGCCGATTGAGCCGGTAGGTCAATCGGCGTGACATTATGCAGGACCTCAACCGTTGGATAATGCAATATCCGAAAATCAATCCTTCTATCTACGCGCGCGCATCCCGGGCATCCTACGAGCCAGCTTGGTATCGATTGATTTTGAATAGCGCGTGGTGATGGTATTCAACGAGGAGATGTATTTACCGAAGGCCGGCAAATAATCTCGCAGTTTGGCAAAGTCCGAACGTCTTATAAACATAAGGTGGCTCTCTTCGAGTGCGATAAGACGCCCGGTGGTCAATATATCTTTTTCTATGGTGCGTTCACCGAAGTGGTCACCCGGCAAAATTTCCCTTTTGAACATTTTGCCGTCCTCTTCCACTACTTCTAGTTGCAGACGACCTCTGACTACGGTGTATAGGCCGCGCAGTATTTGATTTTTTCCGGCTACGACATCGCCGGCCTTGAAACGCATGAAACAAGTACTGGAAGGCAGATGTTGTTGTACATGGACGATATTGCGAGGGATGAAGTAGTCGAACAACCAGTTGAGCGCAATGCGAATCCGTGAAACGGCACTGGGGAACATTGCCAAATAGATGGCCCGCCACAATGCCCAAGCGATAAAGCCTGAGATACGAAGGCCTTTGATCTCGGCAACTCCTCTATAATCACCGATGGAGGCAAGCGAGCCGCGAGGTTTATAGGAAAAGCCGGTGAGTGGGAGGTTGTGTATCTCTGCGACGATATTCGATGCCAAAAGGCGCGCCTGACGCACTGCAAACTGCGCAGTGGGCGGGCAAGGGTTAAATTCGTCAACCGCATTCGGGACCAGCGCAACATCGCCTAATGCCCAGATGTTGGAACAGCCGACTATACGCAATTTGTCGTCTACCAATAATCTGCCGCGTTCGGTCGGAAAATCTAAGTTCTGCACCATTTTCGGCAGCGAATTTCCGACCGTGGAGACGACGGTTCTACAGCCGATGATCTGGCCGTTATCGAGTTCTACCGCATCGGCGGTCATTCCGGTAAGCATTGTGTTGGTGACAATCTCAATACCTCTGGCTTCAAGTTTGCGCTTAACATATTCCGAAAGTTTTACACCCATCTCAGGCAGAATTCTATCGCCGCTATGCACGAGTACCATCCGTATCCAAGCTTTGCTTATGTGCGGATAGAAGCGTAAGGTGCGATGTATCATCTCCTGTAGCTCGCCGATTGTTTCGATACCGGAAAAGCCGCCTCCACCGACTACGAAACATAGATTTTTCGTAATAGCCTCTTCGTCTTTATCGCTGTCGGATTCTTCCAAACATTCGATAATATGGTTTCTAAGCGAATACGCATCGGACAGATTCTTCATTGTCAGCGCGTGTTCGGTGAAACCAGGCAACTTAGACAACTCGGGCTTTAAGCCGGTGGCAATAACCAAGTGATCGAACGGTATTTCAATCAGCTTGGAATTGGTGCCTTGGGCAACATAGACACACCGTTTGCCTTTATCTATATCTATCACCTCTGCCGAACGTACATCTATATCCTTGAGCATCAATCGAATCGGTGTCACCGCATCCTGTATGTTGATGACCCCCGATGCAACCTCCGGCAATAACGGCTGGAAAACAAAATAATTTTCCCTATTGATAATCTCTATTTGGTGGTTTTTCCCTAGAATTTTATGCAGGTATTTAGCCGTGTATGCCCCACCGAAACCTGCCCCGATAATAACAATACGCATGTTACCGTCCGCTGATTGTTTTAGGCATAGATCGACGACCAGTGGTTTTTGAGGCCACGTACATGTTTTTTTCTGTATAATGCACCACGAATTCCCTCCGAATAAAAATTAAGGCTTGCCTATAGGCTATCATTTCGTTTATGATAGCCTATTACTTTGAAAGAAGGAAGTAGATAAACGCGATTAAATGATAAAAAATGAAAACATACAGTGCAAAAGCTAACGAAGTCGAACACGATTGGTTCGTAGTCGATGCGACCGATCAACCACTCGGCAGACTGGCATCCGAGATTGCACGGCGTTTACGCGGCAAACATAAGCCGCAATTTACACCGCATATAGATGTCGGAGATCACATCATCGTTATCAATGCCGAAAAAGTTGCAGTGTCGGGTAATAAAATGCGCGACAAAATGTATTATCGTCATAGTGGCTATATCGGTTCTCTAAAATCACAATCTCTGCAAAAGCTGTTGGAAGCGCATCCCGAGCGAGTGATAGAAAAAGCGATTAAGGGCATGCTGCCGAGAAATTCTTTGGGACGTGCAATGTTCGGCAAACTTCGAGTGTACACCGGAAGTACGCACCGACACGACGCACAACAGCCGCAAACACTGAGGATTTAACGATGGCTAAAGTAGCTAAAACGGAAACCAATACAAAAGCGACGGAAACGAAAACAAAGACGGAAACGTCGAAAACAGAAACGAAAGCAAAAAAAGAAATAAGCAAGCGTTATTACGGCACCGGACGGCGTAAAGCATCGGTCGCCCGAGTTTATGTGACAACCGCAGGTTCCGGCAAAATGCGAGTCAACCGACGCCATGTGAACGATTACTTTAGCCGTGAGACGACTCGTATGTTAATCGATCAACCGTTGCAAGCCGTGGGAGGCAAAAAGAAATTTGATTTTCAAATCACCGTCAAAGGCGGCGGTATTAGCGGGCAAGCGGGCGCAATACAACTAGGAATCGCTCGTGCGTTGGTTCAGCACGATGAAAATTTCAGAACACTTCTGCGCAACAAAGGTTTTTTGACCCGCGACGCACGCATCGTCGAGCGTAAGAAGGTCGGCTTGCGCAAGGCACGCAAGGATGTACAATACTCCAAACGTTAATTGAACCATGTATGCGATTATTCAAACCGGTGGCAAACAGTATAAGGTCTCTAAAGGAGACAATATACAGGTTGAATTATTGCCCGCCGCCGTCGACGACACGGTGCGCTTCGACAAAGTGTTGATGCTAAACGACGAGGATCGTGTGGAAATAGGGACACCCTATCTGGAAAACACGCAGGTCTTGGGCAAAGTCGTGCGCTCGGGAAAAAAAGATAAAATTAAAGTGGTCAAGTTTAAAAGGCGCAAACGCTATACGCGCATCGCAGGACACCGACAGTCGTTTAGCCGGATAGAAATTACCGATATTCAAAAAACACCGGAACAGGCTAAGGACGAAATAAAAAGCACCGAGTTCGAAAAAACACCGGGAGAAGACAATGGCACATAAAAAAGCAGGTGGTAGCACCCGAAACGGGCGCGACTCACAATCCAAACGCTTGGGTGTCAAGCGATTCGGCGGTGAAGTTGTCAAAGCCGGCAACATATTGATACGCCAACGCGGCACCCGATTTCATGCCGGCACCAATGTGGGATGCGGTAAAGACCACACGCTCTACGCACTCTCCGACGGACGAGTGATATTCGAGCGCAAGGGGGCCCTCAAAAAAAGCTATATCAGCATCTCCCCTACTTAAGCAATCTTATCATGCAACATGATGCGACCGTTTGTCGCGCCGTGTACTATACTATCTTAAAATGAAATTTGTGGACGAGGCCGCTATTACGGTACAAGCGGGAAAAGGCGGCGACGGCTGTGTTAGCTTTCGCCGAGAACGATGCTTGCCACACGGCGGTCCGGACGGTGGCGACGGTGGCGACGGTGGTTCGGTGTATCTGGTCGGTGACGAAGGACTGAACACGCTTGCCGATTTAAGACATCGGCCGCTATTCAAAGCAACCGACGGCATCGGAGGGCAAGGTTCCAACCGTTGCGGCAGGCAGGGTGACGATTTGCTGGTACGGGTGCCGACCGGCACCGCAGTGTATCATCGTCAAACCGGTGAACTCATCGGCGATGTTTTGGAACACCGAAAAAAATTACTCGTTGCCGACGGCGGCAGGCACGGTTTGGGAAACACGCGTTTCAAATCGTCCACCAACCGCACCCCGAGACAATTCACCCACGGTGAAGCCGGCGAATGTCGCGAGCTTTATTTGGAATTGAAGCTACTCGCCGATGTCGGATTACTCGGTTTGCCGAATGCCGGCAAATCCACATTGCTCGGCGCAATCAGTTCGGCGCGTCCGCGGATTGCCGACTATCCTTTCACCACATTATATCCTGCCTTGGGTGTGGTTCGCGCATCCGAATACCGAAGTTTTGTGGTTGCCGATATTCCCGGGCTTATAGAAGGTGCCTCCGAAGGAGTGGGTCTGGGCATACAATTTCTAAGACATCTACAAAGAACAAAGTTGTTATTACACCTACTCGATATCGGCACGATGGAATCGACGGTGACAGCAGCGCATAATATACATTGCATAGAAAAAGAATTATCTTGTTTCGATGCAGAATTAGCTACTAAAGAACGATGGCTGGTCTGCACCAAAACCGATAACATGGCGGACGACAGAGTAGTAGACTTTCGCGAGCAATTAATGCGAGACATTCACCTCGAACAACCGTGCTTTGCAATTTCTGCGATAAGCGGGAAAGGACTTCCCGAATTGATCAATGCCGTCTGCAACCGTTTGGAACAGATGAATCATGAGCAAACAGAAAGTTAAAAATAAACGCTGGATTATCAAAATTGGTAGTTCTTTGGTCACCAAAAGCGGACGCGGATTAAACCTTGCCGCAATCCGAACATGGGCGGCACAAATTAAAACTTTGCGTGCTCGAGGTTATCACCTTGCCGTAGTATCTTCCGGTTCTATTGCCGAGGGTATCTACCGTTTAGGTTGGGACGAGCGACCGGATAGGCTACATCATTTGCAGGCAGCGGCGGCGGTCGGACAAATCGGATTGATGCAAGCCTATCATTCTATATTTGAAAAACACGGCATAGGCAGCGCACAGATATTATTGACGCACGAAGATTTAAGCCAACGGCGACGTTATAACAATGCACGCGCAACTTTACTATCTCTGTTTGAAATCGGCATCGTGCCGATCATCAACGAAAACGATACCGTTGCAACCGAAGAGATACAACTGGGCGACAACGACACGCTCGCCGCGCAAGTTGCCAATTTGGTCGATGCCGATGTGTTGCTGATTCTGACCGATCAAGCCGGTTTGTACGATAAAGACCCCGCTACGAATAAGGACGCAGCCGTCATCAAACACAAAAACGCTTATGATTCCGAACTCGATGCTATCGCCGGTCCTAGCGCAAGCGGTTTGGGGCGCGGCGGCATGATCACCAAAGTCAAAGCAGCGCGTACTGCGGCGTGGTCGGGAACTTCGACGATCATCGTTCACGGCATGAACGATGACATTATCATGCGCATTGCCGACGGAGAAAAATCGGGCACCTATTTAGAAGGCACACACCAGCCTATCGCCCTTCGTAAGCGATGGATCGTCAATCTCAAAGCACGAGGAACCTTGGTAATCGACAGCGGGGCGGTTGCGGCACTGTGCCAACGGCAAAAAAGCCTATTACCCATTGGTGTGATAGATGTAGAAGGCGACTTTGGTCGCGGCGATATGGTGTTATGCAAAGATACCGACGGGGCTATCGTCGCCTATGGGCTGTCAAACTACACTGCGCAAGAAGCACGCAACACCGCCGGCAAAAATAGTCGACATATCGCGCAAATCATCGGAAGCGACTGCAAACCCGAAATAATACACCGCGACAACCTCACTCTGGAAGGCACCCTAGAGTAAAGCGAATAATTAATAGGGGGTGGGCTGTTGATTACGAATTACGCAGGAGATTATTCAAACGGCTCTTGTGGCGAGCTGCCTTGTTTTTATGGATTAAGTGCTTATTGACACTGGAGTCGATAATCGGCACCGCCTTTTTGTAGGCTTCTTCGGCAAGTGCCTTATCTTCTGCATTGACAGCCTTGATTACATTTTTGATTGCGGTTCTAAGACGCGACCGAAGTGCAACATTATGCTCTCTATGTCGCTCCGCTTGACGCACTCGCTTACGCGCCGATAAACTATTTGCCATATAACTATCTCCGTTGTTTGTGATAAGCGATTATAAGGCGAGCAGAGGAATTTGTCAAAAGTTCTGCGACCGATGTAAGCGCAAGGTAATAAATCGTTATGATAGATACTATTGTGAAAAATAAAAAAGCCGGGGATGTAATCCCCGGCAAAAGGGTCGTGGTAATCATTACCACTTTCTAAGGAGGGTTTGACTTCCTGTCGCCGAGTTCAGGGGGGTCTCAGCAATTAATTTAGTTTAATCTAAATAGCCTTTTCTCATGCAAAAAAAAACTGTCGACCAAACTAAAGCTAACGTTAAAAGTTCCATTGGGTTGACTCCTATATTAAATACACTACTAATCTATTTCTGTATATAAGTATATCATAATATACTTATATAGCAACATTAATTCAAGGGTTTTTACAAAATATTTTTCATTTTTTTGATCTAAAGCAATTTATAACGAGAAATACAGGGCTTCGGGGCAAAATTCGGTTCAACTTTAAGCCGTATTTGCTAATTTCCTCTGGGTTCTATGGGTTTGGTTGTGTTGGATATCACCTGCGCGCCTAATTTCTCTTGCAGTGCTTGCACATTGGGATCCTCCTGAATAGACACCTCGGCGTTGTGCTGCCTTTGCCGATTTATTTTTTCATCTTCGGAAATCGGTGTTGCATCGGGTGTGGCGTATTTGAATGTTAATTCTATATTGTTGCCGTTGAGTTGTTTAAGTTTATTCAATATCTTCGCTTTAATATTTTCGGTGCATAAATCTTTAATGCCCGGAGGAACTTTTATGGTGGCTTGATTATCGGACTCGATGACTATTGACGAGTTAAGACATATTGCGCGAGCTGCACCCATAAGCCCCGCTGCTTCTACATAGTGTCGCCAGTCGTCTATGCTTTTGCAAGCCAAGAGATTCTTTTGCCCTACCGATGTGTCATGAGTAGCCGAGGAGTCATTCGAGGCTTGTGTGTTTTTGTTTGTATGAGATACTTCGGCAACGGCATCGGTCGGAGGTTCGGATTCGGGTGTAGCAGATTTTTCAGTGTGCGCACCTACTCTAGGTGTAGAGACGCTTGCATTTGTTCGGGTTTGTTCGGGCGCAGGTCGAGAGATTGCTTCTGAATGAAACGGGACAAAACATACCATCTTTAGCATAGTCATCTCGAATGCAGCTTTATAATCGGAGACCACTGCCATATCGCGTTTGGCAGCCAATGCAAACTGATAGTAGAGTTGCGTATCCTCCGGCTTGAGCGCGGTTGCCAGCGTAGCAACATCCGCCGCGTCAAATTGCGGCGGCAGTTCGGCTTGGGGTAATGCTTGTCGCAATGCGACTTGATGCAATAAAGCAATCAACTCTCTGATCACATCGTTAAAGTCCACACCCGCTCTATAAATCTTTTCGCTCGTATCCAGCACGCCGGCTATATCCTGATCGGCAACGCATTTGAGTAGGCTTGCAACCTGCGCTCTCGATGCGGTACCCAACATCGTCTTTACTTCCTTATCTTTGAGCGCACCGTTTCCGTAAGAGATCGCTTGATCCAATAAGCTGAGTGCGTCTCGCACACTACCATCGGCGGCAACGGCGATTTCATTCAGTGCATTTTCTTCAAACGCAATCTCTTCTTTGTCGAGCATTCTGGCAAGATAATCTCCGATGGCGGTATAAGGCAGGCGCAATAAATTGAATTGTAAACAGCGCGATAAAATGGTCACCGGTATCTTTTGCGGGTGCGTGGTTGCAAAGAAAAATTTTATATGCTCGGGTGGCTCTTCCAAAGTTTTTAATAGCGCGTTGAAGCTACTGATAGATAGCATATGCACCTCGTCTATTAGATAGATTTTATAAGTGCCGACATTCGGTGCATAGGGAACATTGTCCAGTAGTTCGCGCATGTTTTCCACACCGGTACGCGACGCTGCATCGACTTCGATCAAATCCACATAGCGACCTGCGTCGGTTTGTTCGCACGCGGCACATCGATTACACGGGGTCGCACCGACACCCGTCTCGCAGTTAAAACATTTAGCGAGTATTCTGGCTAAAGTCGTTTTGCCTACGCCGCGGGTGCCACTGAACAAATAGGCGTGATGTAGCCGACCGAGAGATAAAGCATTTTGTAATGCTTGAACGACATGCTGTTGCCCCACAACCTCCTCGAAAGTACGCGGTCGCCATTTGCGCGCAAGAACCTGATAACTCATTTATTTGATTATAATAAAAAAGCCTCCCGCGACCGCCGATCTTCGGCACCCAGTTCCATTGCTACCGTTGCTTCCTTCCGAACCTGGCGGGGTTCACAACAAACTGCCGCGAAGGAGCCGTCGCGAAAGACCGGCATATTATAGCGTATCCAGACCCACTGTGTCATAAATATTGCCTTCCTTTGGCGGGGTGGTTCTCCTATGGGGCTGTTGAAAAAGTATCCACGAACTATGGGAACGGTACATTCCCCTCCTGTGGAGGGGTGGCCTATGCATTTTGCAATGCATGCGTTTAGCAGTCATGCTGAGGTTCTGAACAAAGTCACGCCGATTGACCTACTGGTTCAATCGGCGGTTCTATTTAGCCTGACGGGGTGGTTGCTGCGTATCAGCACAGTTTATACATTCATCCAATTTATGGAAACCAAAACCAAATGGCGCAAGCGGTTGGGTTCGTGCAAACATGACGCGTGTTCGGGCGGACATGCCAGTCCGCCCCTACGACTCGGTGGTTTGCATAAATTCATGGCGCAAGCGGCTACGGTTGTGCAACGATACTTTTTCAACAGCCCCCCTATACATCGCGAGCGGAGTTCCTAAGATAATCAAACGAAGCCGTCACACAAGGCGGCGTGAGAATTCTAAGTTTAATACTGCCCTGCCGATGTAAATGCCACGGAATGGCATCTATAAGCATCCTGTCTTTGGAATTGACCACACCCCTCCATTTATCGGCTGCCGCCGAAGTCAATAGATAAGCCATAGCCGATGTCGGTTGCTCGGCGGGGACTGCCGTATCGTAGTCCCCGAATAGCGTTTTCTGGCTGGGTCTAAGGGGCAATCCTCCTATTCGACAAGCTGCGTAAATACGCACATTTTCCTCTTTATTTCTGTAAATTATGTGGTGATCGGGATTATAGAGTTTTAACAGGCACTTATAAGCATTAATGGAATATTTGAATAACCTGTTGGCTGTTGTTGAGCTACTCAGCAGCATTAACAGCCACCATTGAAATTTGGTAATAGCAGTCCAGTCTAACCGGTTGTGAGATGCCGGCATAGGTGGCATCATTCGTCTGAACCATCGGGTTCTTCTCAATTTTGGGAATAGCGAGCAGTCTATCTCGGGAGTTTCCGTGATGTCTTTTTGGATATCGGGGTTCGTCGCCGGTATATACCTGATCGTTTTAGAATGGCTGGACAACATGAGTATGTCCCAAGAGGTTTTTAGGGCGGCGTGTAGTATTCCGGGAAAATCGGATGCGATACGAACATCGTCTTCCAATATACAGGCGGCAGAGTCATTATGCCTCGCCATTAAGTGATAGGCTTTAACATGGCTTAAGGCACATGCAAGGTGGTCATAAAAATAATGGGTGTTTCTCTGCTCAATAAGGATTTTATCAATGCCCAATAGCTCGGCAACTTCGGCTCGGTATTGCGGAGATTTCAAATCGTGTTTGTCTATCGCATCTACGAATTGATAATCCAAGTTCAATGTATCGAGTTGTCTTTTTATATGTAGTCTGCGCTCAGGCGTGCGTTTGAGGCTTATCACATAGATAGGACACGGATTCACTTTCATACTCGGACAGGTTCGGACGGTCGGGTTTATGCTCCAACATTGTTTTGCTTTTATGTGCGCTTTCTATACAATGAATATCGTTCAATGAAAACCGATAAACATCCCGAAATCCTCATTATATCAGGCTTTGACCCGTCCGGCAGTGCCGGATTGATTGCCGACATCGAAGCCGTACACGCCCTCGGCTGTCGTAGCCGTGCAGTCATTACCTGTCAAACGCTACAAAACGAAGAAAATGCGACAGCTTGCGTAGCAAGCGATGCAACCGAGTTCAAAGCCCAGTTGCGCTCCGTGATGGATGGACATGCTTTCTCGGCAATCAAGATAGGCTTAACACCCTCACCCGAAATAATAGAAATAATCACCGAAGTGCTACCCGGCTTAAATTGTCCGATCGTGATTGACCCGATTATCGCCGCCGGTGGTGGCTATGTGTTTTGCAACTCTAAAACTATAGAGTGCCTTTGTCGCAAATTAATTCCCCTATGCGATCTTGCGACACCCAATGTACAAGAACTCAAACAACTTGCAGGGACATCCGACTCCGAGCAGGCTTCGACATTACTGCTTGAACAGGGATGCCGGGCGGTTTTAGTCACTAGCGAATATCAAAAGGGAAATCGCTTATACCATCGCCTCTATAGACCGAACCATCCACCTGAAGTATATACTGCCGACAGATTGCCCCATCGCTATCGCGGTAGCGGTTGCATACTCGCCAGCGCAATAACCGCCTACCTAGCACACCGAAGCGAATTGGTAGCGGCTATTCAACAGGGACAAGAATTTACCTATCACTGTTTGACGGCTGCAACTCCCGCAGGGCAAGGTATTGCTATTCCGCAACGTTTTAAGCGATGAACTTAAAGGGTTTATATCTGATTGCCGATACCGCGCAGTTGATAGAAAAAAATATGGACACCGGTATCGCCTCGCTGATAGAAGCAGGCGTGTCAATGATTCAATTTCGCAACAAAACACACCGCGTTGATAAACACACAAAACACCGGCTTGCCCGAACAATACAAGCACAATGCCGAAGCTACGACATTCCCTTTATCGTCAACGACGATATCTCGTTGGCAATGGCAATGGATGCGGACGGCGTGCATCTGGGAAAAAACGATATGGCTGTGCAGGAGGCAAGACAGCGATTGGGTTCTAATAAGTATATCGGTGTGTCGTGTTATGCTTCTGCATCGCGTGCTTTACAAGCGCAACAAAACGGTGCCGACTATGTCGCTTTCGGTGCAGTTTTTAATTCCATCACCAAACCTCAAGCCGAGCGTTTGGCTTCGTCCACCGAAGAGTCTCTATGTGTATTAGAAAAACTAAGTAAAGGAATCAATATACCGATATGCGCAATCGGCGGCATCACGCCGGACAACGCAAAACAAGTGCTCGGCTGCGGTGTGCAGATCATCGCAGTGGCTTCGGGGATATTAAAAGCAGTTAATTCCCGTCAGGCGGTAGAACATTATCGCCGCGCATGGTTTTAGCCTAGGGCTGTTGAAAAAGTATCGTCAGCATGCAACCGTAACCGCTTGCGCCCCTCAATTACGCAAACCACCTGTAGGGGCGGACTGGCATGTCCGCCCTTAAGTGCCGTTCTGCACAGCCGTAACCGCTTGCGCCGTATGGTTTTTCCATAAATCGGATGAATGAATGTATAAATCGTGCAGATGCAACGCGTTACGGGCAGAACAAAGCCGCCGATTGAGCCAGTAGGTCAATCGGCGTGACTTTGTTTAGAACCTCAACATGACTGCTAAACGCACGCATTGCAAAATGCATAGGCCACCCCTCCAGAGGAGGGGAACTGTCCACTCCTACACATGTCGGTCATATACAGGTTATAATGTGCAAATTGGTTTATAAACATAATAATCTATTTTTTAGGATGTACGATTTATATAAAACTCCGAAACTAATAGGGCAAGTTCTCCTTGTTGTTTTTCTACTTGCGGTCTTAGGCTCACAAATTGTGTCGGCACAGACGACCTTGCCAGATTGCACTAAGTCCTTAATAAACTTGCCCGAGTATGCAGAGGATGACGATGATGTGCCTCAAAATATGGATATTGACAAAGACGACGACGGCTTGATAGAAATCTGTGATTTAGAGGGGCTGTTTGAGATTCGCAATAACCTAACAGGTCAAGGAACTATAGCACAAGGTTGTCCTGCAGAGGGTTGCGAAGGTTTTGAACTAACAAGGGATTTGGACTTCACCGCTGACGATAGCTATCGCACGACAGCCACCAAAGTAATGTACACAGTTGACAAGTACGACGATCCCGACGATACCGGCTGGGAACCGATAAGAACTTTTCCCAATTTTTTCAACGCAGAATTTGAAGGCAACGGACACACGATATCTAATCTTATGATCAACAGAAGTACGAATGACATAGGCTTGTTTGGTATTACGGCCTCTTCTTCTAATATTGCTAATATTGGTTTACTGGATGTACGCATCGTAGGAGGGGATGATGTAGGTGGTTTAGTCGGCGATAATACCGGTTCTATCATGAATAGCTATGCGACGGGTTCTGTTTCGGGAAATAATCAGATAGGCGGTCTAGTCGGTCGGAGTGGTTCTGTGAATAGTTCCATCACCAACAGCTATGCGAGGGGTTCTGTTTCAGGAACTAGTGATGTAGGCGGTTTGGTCGGTACGGATAATGGCGGTTCCATCATGAACAGCTATGCGGCGAACTCTGTTTTAGGAGTTTCTCTTTTCGGCAATTTGGTTGGTGTCCTTAACGGTTCCATCAAAAACAGCTATGCGACAGGTACTCACAACTTAGTTGGTTCTTCAGGTCTTTCACACACCATCACAAACAGTTTTACGAGAACCGTAACACAACTGTCAAAACCGACAATGCCGGGGACAACGGCAACCGAGATTTATTACAACTGGGATCCCGCCGTGTGGAATTTCGGCACTCCAAGTGATCTTCCGACACTCATAAACGCGCAGTTAATAGAAGGTATCCGAATCCGCACCAAAGTATTTTTAGAAGGTCCCCTTCAATAACATATCCCCCAATATTTATGGCAGACAATTCCCCTCCTTCGGAGGGGTGGCAGGCGCAGCCTGACGGGGTGGTTGTGTCGTATCTGTACCGGTTAATTCCACTTCTACACATGTCGGTCATATACAGGTTATAATGTGCAAATTAGTTTATAAACATAATAATCTATTTTCGGTATGTACGATTTATATAAAACTCCGAGATTAATAGGGCAAGTTCTCCTTGTTGTTTTTCTACTTGCGGTCTTAGGTTCACAAATTGTGTCGGCACAGACGACCTTGCCAGATTGCACTAAGTCCTTAATAAACTTGCCCGAGTATGCAAAGGATGACGATGATGTGCCTCAAAATATGGATATTGACAAAGACGACGACGGCTTGATAGAAATCTGTGATTTAGAGGGGCTGTTTGAGATTCGCAATAACCTAACAGGTCGAGGAACAATGGAACAAGGTTGTCCTACAGAGGGTTGCGAAGGTTTTGAACTAACAAGGGATTTGGACTTCACTGATGACGATAGCTATCGCACGACAGCCACCAAAGTAATCTACACGACCAATTTCGACGATGAGGCCGACCTCGGCTGGGAACCGATAGGAGATTTTGACGATCCTTTCAACGCAGAATTTGAAGGCAACGGACACACGATATCTTATCTTATGATTAACAGAAGACGCGAGAGTGAAATAGGCTTGTTTGGGGGTACGGACACGCAGGCTAAGATTGCTAATATTGGTTTGCTGGAGGTAGACATCAGAGGAAATAATGCGGTCGGTGGTTTGGTCGGCGATAATGCTGCTTCCATCACGCAGAGTTATGCGGCGGGTTCTAATACTTTAGTCGGTTTGGCTCATCCTTCAGCCACAATCTCAAACAGTTCAACTAAAACCATAGTAGAACTGAAAACACCGACATCGGCGGAACTCGGGATATACAGCGGCTGGGACCCAGCAGTATGGGATTTCGGCACTTCGGACGAACTCCCGACACTCATAAACCTACAAGGCATGGAAGGTATTCGAATCCGAACCAAAGTATTTTTAGAAGGTCCCCTCCAATAACATATCCCCAATATTTATGGCAGACAATTCCCCTCCTTTGGAGGTGTGGCCCATGCATTTTGCAATGCATGCGTTTAGCAGTCATACTGAGGTTCTGAACAAAGTCACGCCGATTGACTTTTGACATTCGTGTTATTTCTAATAGCCATAAATAGTTAAATCTCGTATAACGTAACGTTCCTTGTGCTACTGCAACAAGGAACGGTTATTTGGTTCAATCGGCGGTTCTATTCAGCCTGACGAGGTGGTTGTGTCGTGGGGCTGTTGAAAAAGTACTTCATACAATGTAGGGGCGGACTTCATTAAATTGCCGATTGACCTACTGGCTCAATCGGCGGCTCTGTTCTGCCCGTAACGCGTACGTCTGCACGATTTATACATTCATTCACTTGATTTATGGAAACCAAAACCAAATGGCGCAAGCGGTTACGGTTATTCTGGACGGTACTTAAGGGCAGACACACAGGTCTGCCCCTACGGCTTGGTGGTTATTATAAATTCATGGCGCAAACGGTTACGGTTGCACGCTGACGGTACTTTTCAACAGCCCCGTCGTATCCGTACCGGTTAATTCCACTCCTACACATATCGGTCATATACAAGTTATAATGTGCAAATTGGTTTATAAACATAATAATCTATTTTTCAGTATGTACGATTTATATAAAACTCCGATATTAATAGGGCAAGTTCTCCTTGTCGTTTTTCTACTTGCGGTGTTAGGCTCACAAATTGTGTCGGCACAGACGACCTTGCCAGATTGCACTAAGTCCTTAATAAACTTGCCCGAGTATGCAGAGGATGACGATGATGTGCCTCAAAATATGGATATTGACAAAGACGACGACGGCTTGATAGAAATCTGTGATTTAGAGGGGCTGTTTGAGATTCGCAATAACCTAACAGGTCAAGGAACTATAGCACAAGGTTGTCCTGCAGAGGGTTGCGAAGGTTTTGAACTAACAAGGGATTTGGACTTCACCGCTGACGATAGCTATCGCACGACAGCCAGCAAAGTAATCTACACGACCAATTTCGACGATGAGGCCGACCTCGGCTGGGAACCCATAGGGACTTTTGACAATCCTTTCGACGCAACATTTGAAGGCAACAGGTACACGATATCTCATCTTATGGTCAACAGAAGCACGAATGACATAGGTTTATTTGGTCTTGCGTCGGTGGTGGCTAGCATTACTAGTATTGGTTTGCTGGATGTACGCATCGTGGGAAATATGGATGTAGGTGGTTTAGTCGGTTCCAATTTCGGTTCCATAACAAACAGCTATGCGACGGGCTCTGTTTCAGGAAATGATGATGTAGGCGGTTTAGTCGGTACAAATGCAGGTTCTATCACGAATAGCTATGCGACGGGCTCTGTTTCAGGAACTAATAGTGATGTAGGTGGTTTAGTGGGTGTGCATTCGGGTTCCATAATGCAGAGTTATGCGGCGAGTACTGTCACAGGAGTGATGCTGCGAGTAGGCGGTTTAGTCGGTTGGAATAGTGCTATCAATAGTTCCATCGAGGACAGCTATGCGACGGGGAATGTTTCAGGAAATAGTGATGTAGGCGGTTTAGTCGGTCTGGATAATGGCGGTTCCATCACGAATAGTTATGCGACGGGTTCTGTTTCAGGAAATAGTGATGTAGGCGGTTTGGTCGGTGCCTATTTCGGTTCCATAACAAACAGCTATGCGACAGGTATTATGGCTTTTACTGGTAATAATGGAGGCAAACTCCTTGGCAAAAGCGGATTTAAAACTCTGACAGAACTGGAAACACCGACAGCGGCAACCGGGATATATAGCGACTGGGATCCCAAAGTGTGGGATTTCGGCAGTGCAACCGATCTCCCGACACTCAGAGACCCGCCGGAGGGTATCCGAATCCGCACCAAAGTATTTTTAGAAGGTCCCCTCCAATAAAACCGCCGATTGCGCCGTGAATTTATAATAACCACCAAGCCGTAGGGCAGTATAAAGCCGCCGATTGAGCCGGTAGGTCAATCGGCAACTCTGATGTCTGCCCTTAAGTACCGTTCTGCACGACATCAACCGCTTGCGCCAACAAATAATGGTTTCCATAATATTAATGGGTGAACGCGTTAATCGTGCAAACATGATACGTTTCGGGCGGACATGCAAGTCCGCCCCTACAACTTTATGGAATACTTTTTCAACAGCCCTACATTGCTATTTTGGGCTTACAAAACACAAGTTTTTATTGTTTTATCGGTTGATTTGTGTTAGTTTAGTTTTTGCAGCCAATACACTACATTAATGGAGGTATGAAATGGGTATAAATATAGATAGTGCGGTAGGAGCCATCTCCTCTCAAGTAAACAAGGAAGAGAGCAAAATTGCCGACATGTCCAAGAACATGGATCCCTCGAATGTAAAAGATGTCATGGAACTACAGATGGAATATAGTAAGTACTCTATGGAGGAGGAAACAGTGGCAGCTTTGGTATCTTCAATCAAAAAAATGATCGATAACATAACCCAGCGCATGTAGCGTGGGCTCATTAAAATAATGACTTTTGAATTTGACAGCGAAACGTTGGTTCATGCCACGCAATTAGGTTTTATTGCGTGTAGGTGGCCGGCCCTCAAAGAGCATACTTTAGCCATTTTTAACGGGGCTTCGATTGCTCGTCCCGAAAGTCCGATAGGCCTTATAGGCAAGACTATGGTCTACTTGAATTGCGACAACGACCCCGAGGGTGCGGTTAATTTTCTCAGAAAAAATAATGTCTCGGGCAGTTCGGGCGCACCGGTTTGCCGTGCTTTTCTGGGCTTATGCTTATATCTTGCAAAACGGAGAGCGGAGAGCGAACAAGTTCTGAAGGAAATGATGGAGTCGGATGATAGCAATGATCCCGATGCGGCGGATTTAGCCAACACACTGCTGGAAGAACTCGGAGCGAAATAAAATGGCTATAGAATTCGGCGGTGCCTCTATACAGCAAAGTATTATCGAGAAGCTTCAGGATCAGCTTGCCCGTCAAGTAGACACTAAAAAAGAAGCAAAACCCGAAGATATAGAAAAATTTAAGGCGCAAATGGGTAATAACGAAGCGGATGCCGTGAAGGACAATCCAATGCAAGAACACAATGTGTCGGCCGCCGAGGCGAACAAGCCTTCGTTTATTGAAAGTGGACAATCACCGCTCATGCCAAATCATCAGACTCTGCAGGCAACTCCCGACGCTACCGAAAAAGTCGGCGATTCGTTTCAGTCTCCCGGCGATCAGATTCTCAAAACCATGGTGGAGACGAGAAAAACCGTCACAGAAGTAGACAGCATTACCTCAACGGAAACCGCGAGAAACTATTAAGCTATTCGGCTTTTACAAGAATGCGAAAACGGTGCAATGTATACCGAAGCATGTAGAAAGCGTAAACACAGGGGCTAATGCAGATACGACACCACCCCGTCAGGCTACGCCTGCCACCCCTCCACAGGAGGGGAATGTACCGATACTATACTCGTGCAGAATACGCTGCGACCACCCCGTCAGGCTTCGCCTGCCACCCCTCCACAGGAGGGGAATGTACCGATACTACACTCGTGCAGAATACGACACCACCACCCCGTCAGGCTTCGCCTGCCACCCTAAGGGCGGACATACAAGTCCGCCCCTACAAGGAGGGGAATGTACCGTTCCGACGGTTCATAGATACTTTTTCAACAGCCTCACGGCTTGCGGCGACGACGGTCGGGCATCGGACTGGGCAACCCTTATGATTAATGTTGATGCAATTAAACACAGGTTTATAAACCTGAATTCCATCTTCAGATTGCTATTCGTGGCGTTATTGTTGCTATTACTCGGTGGTTGCAAGGTAGAGCTTTATACGGGTTTGCCCGAACAAGAAGGCAACGAGATGTTGGCACTTCTACTTACGCACGGCATAGAAAGCGAGAAACAGCCGGGCAAAGACAACATGATTAGTCTGTTTATAGAAGAGAGTCAAACTGCGAAAGCCGTTGAAATACTCACCAGAAATGGCTACCCCAAAACCAGATTTTCGACGATCAACGATATTTTTAGCAACGACGGCTTGGTGTCTACGCCTTTTGAAGAACGCACCCGATATATCTACGGCTTGTCGCAAGAAGTTTCCATGACTTTATCGAAGATAGACGGTGTATTGGTAGCCCGTGTTCATGTTGTGCTACCTCCCGAGCAGACATCGAACCTAGGCAACAAAAAAGAGACTTTTCCAGCTTCGGCATCGGTTTTTATCAAATACAATTCGGATTACGACTTAAATTCGTATATCCCGCAGATGAAATCTATCGTTGCCAATGCCATAGAAGGGCTCTCATACGACCAAGTGAGTGTGTCTCTCTTTCCGGCAAAGAGCGAAGGCAGGGCCGATTTTTATCCGATTGAGTATAGTTCGGTTTTAGGCTTGAAAGTAAGCCCCGATTCAATCGGGCATTTATATACCCTGTTAGCCGTGTTGATCATCTTAATTTTTGCGGTTTTCTCGGGTAATATCTATCTCTATATGGATAGAAAGAACAAAGTGAGCAAGGCGGAGGAGGTCGTCAAGGAAGCCGGATTAATCGCCGATAAGCAAGAGAGCACCACATGACCGACGCTGTTGCCATGCCGAGCGACACCTTGCGCCGTGTGATTGATTTTAATTTCTTCCCTTCGCTGGAAATGGACAACAGTTGGTGGGAGGCGGATTGGTTGCCCATTCCTTTGTTCGACAGGATTAGAAGCGTCAAAGCGGCGCACCGCAAATTGTCCGATTTTATTTTGGCGCGCTATCAGATAAAGAACGAAAATTATTTTAACTTCGAGAGCTACGAGCGGCAAGCAGCTTTGTTGTGTAGTGCCGAATTGAAGGCTCTACTCTACAAAATGGGGCTGATTATAGAATCGGGCACGATAGCGGGCGCAATCGAAAAAGAGGCACAGCAAGTAGTTAAAAAATCTTTGGGAGAAGCCGACTATTTATACGCATTAAAAAATAACATCGCTATGAGTAGCCGACACACCGAAAATAACGGCTCTTTCTCGGCACAAAAAATAAGCGACATCAAGGATTTCAAAAGCTATGTATATCAAAGCGGATTGCGTTGTCTACTCGGTTTGCTAAACGATATGCCGCAAGGATTTATTCAACGGATACTGTTCAAGCTCCCGAAAGCGTGGAGTGCGACTTCCTTTGAGAACAAAGCCGATTATCGAATAATCAAAAACTACTTGCCGCAGCTATTAAATTAAAAAGGCATGAGCAGTTTTACCTTGGTTAAAAATAAAAACATCCGGATTCAATCTCACAGCCGAGTATTGAAAGCCGAGGACTATACGGTGGTTTTGCACGCCGCTCGGCTTGTCGAACAAGCGGAACAGGAAGCACAAAAAATAGTTGCCGATGCGCAAACCGCTTACGAGAGCGAAAAAGCACGCGGTTATCGAGACGGTTCCGAAGAAGGACGGGCCAAGCAAGCGGAAAAAATGATGACCGCAATGATAGAATCGGTGCATTATTTTTCCGAAGTGGAAAATAAACTGGTCGATATCGTGATGTCGTCGACCAAAAAAATTTTAGACGGCTTCGACAACATAGAACTCACCAAAGGCATAGTCAAGCAAGCACTCGATAAAGTCCGCAACGAGAGCAAGATTACCTTGCGGGTCTATCCCGAGCACGCCGACGAAATTAGAACGGAACTTAAAGAGATTACCGCAAATTATACCAACATCGGCTTTATAGATGTGGTGGCGGACAGTCATATTCCCGAAAATGCCTGCAAAGTGGAAACTGAGATGGGGTCGGTCGAAACCAGCGTGGATTTGCAACTGCGCGCCTTGCGCACCGCGTTAGCCAATAATTTTGACTCTCGGGCGACCGCGCTCGAATGATAGCCGACTCTGAAACCGTCCGATTGAATCATGGTTAAACTCGATTTATTACTGAAAGAATTTGCCTATCAACATCATCTGGACGAACCGACTCCGGATGAAAAAAGTATCTACCACTTAACCATAGACGATATGGAGATTGCATGTTTTGAGAAGTTGAGTAAGGGTTATTTTTGCTCGACGCTGACGACTTTACCGGCACAAAATAGCACGATACCGACCGTCTTGAAAGATGTGATGAACCACTCCCTGGCAAGAATTAAGTCTCAAACATGCGGTTTGGGATTAGACGAGGATAATAACCTGATTTTGTTTGAACGTTTTGATATGGATACGATGAATCTATACGATTTTTCGGAGCGACTCGAGAAGTTCGTGAATGCTTTAGAAGAGTATCATCGCTTTACGACTGCCACGCCCACCGACCATCCTGCTGCCCCTAAGATGATTATCACACCTTGACGGCGATCCGTATGGGGGCTGTTGAAAAAGTATCCACGAACCGCAGGGGCGGGCGGACGTACAAGTCCGCCCTACTATGTCCGCCCGAAACCGTATCATGTTTGCACAATTAACGCGTTTACCCATGAATATTATGGAAACTATAATTAGGTGGCGCAAGCGGTTAAGGTTGTGCAGAACGGTACTTAAGGGCAGACATGCTAGTCTGCCCCTACGGGTGGTTATCGTTAATTTAGTGGCGCAAGCGGTTGCGGTCGTGCGAAGTGGTACTTTTTCAACAGTCCCATGCAGCGGTAGCCTTTAGTTTGATGAAGACACTGCGCGTAAAAGTATTGTGGGGGTTGGGCTTTCCGGTAATTTTATTCGTAATAGTATTATTGATTGCCAACTTTTTTTATGTCGACCATCAAATGAGAGAACTGACTTATTCGTATGTCAACGGCATGGCTCTCGAGGTCGATAACAAACTCAACATGCAGGTAAGCGAAGTAGAGGAAATGACCAGAGTTATTGCCGCCTATCTGAAACAGAATGACGATATAGACAAAGCACGTGTTCAAGGATTACTGGACAATTTATTGGATGCCGAAGAACAATACGATATTTTTACCGTTCGCAGACCTTTGGTGATAGAGGGTCATATAAAGGGTAACAACCGGTCGAATATTCGGCAACGAACCGTGAATAGTGCCGATGAAGCGCGCTACCAAAATTATTTTGAACTCGCCCGCCAACGCGATGCATGGAGTCGGTTGACACTCGAGGACGGCAACTGGAAAACCAGCTATATCGCTCCTTTTAAGACTACAGCCGACCATACCGACGGGATCGTAGCCGTCGATGTTTTGTTGTCCGATTTAGTCTCCGAACTCCTCGACGCACGCATATCCGAAGATGCGGCGATATTATTTTCCGTCAAATTAGGCAGCGGTGTGACCGAGACACTGATATTAGATGACGAGATACACGGTAAAATTAGGCAACTGAACAGCGGTCTATCCGATATGACAGATAACGCCGACGCAATGTTACCGAGTTTTAGCGCGCCGATGAAGGCGCATCAAATAGAAGACCCTTTAGATGGTCACGGACAAGTATTTATTGCCCAACTACCGGCCAGTTTTAGCCCCAATTTACAACTCATCGTGTTGCTACCTAAAGAAACGGTATTTTTGTATCTTTATCGTGCAAAACTTATAGAGTCGGTATCGGTGTTAATAGCTTTCTTGGGTTTATTACTGTTGATATCTCTGGTTGCAAAGTCCTTATCGAAGCCGATTTCCGCGCTCAGCCAAAGAGTAGAGGGGTTGGCGGCGGGTAATTTGAGTATCAAATTCCCGGCAACCGATTCGTGCAGAGAACTCAGTAGCTTATCGACAAACCTGAATCGAACGGTCGGACGCTTGAAAAGCTATTTTTCCGACCTCAAACGAGTTACCGCACAAAACGAGAGGATCAATAGCGAAATCAATATCTCCCACGATGTACAAATGTCGCTTTTACCGCAGCGTAGCGATTGGGGAGAAATCACCGATACCGATATATACGGGTGTACCTTGCCCGCCAAAGAGGTCGGCGGCGATTTCTACTACTTTTTCAAGATAGATCAACATCGCACGGCATTGGTTATCGGAGATGTGTCGGGTAAAGGGATGCCGGCGGCGATCATGATGGCGGTGTGTCTCAGCCTGTTCAAAGCGCAAAGTGCCAACATTCCGCAACCCGATGTATGCCTGCAAAAAATCAACCACTTTTTAATGCAAGAGCATGCCGGTCAAGGTGCTTTCGTAACCTTGTTTTATGCGATTCTCGACACTTCCAGCGGCGAGTTGATCTATGCCAATGCAGGACATAACCCGCCGTTGATAGCGAGAAAAACCGGTTCCATAGAGTTTTTGGATCAAAAACACGGTGTTGCATTGGCGGTTGTGGAAAACCCGCGTTATGAAATTTATAAGACACAGCTAGGTTATGGTGATATGTTGTTGCTCTATACCGACGGCATCACCGAAGCGCACGATATGGACGAAGAAGAATTCGGAGAACAAAGGCTCACCGAATGTATCGCGTACTGCAACGAAATCAACGCTGCACAACCGGCGAGACATTGTGTGCAACATATTATCAAGCGTGTGGCTCAATTCATGCGCGGCTGCGTACAGTTCGACGATATGACCCTATTATGTGCGGTGAGACAAGATGCGCGCAACAATTTGCCGAGTACCGACTCCGAGTCGGCAAGCGATGACCCGATAACAGGTATCGTCGAATTACGCAATCTGCAATTTAAGCATCATTTGAGTATTCGTTACGACATCAAAGAAATTAGTAAAATTGTTGATTTGATCGACTCTTTCTGCACCGATTACCATATTGATAGCGAGGTCGCTTCCGACCTGTGCGTTGTGGTGGATGAGTTTATATCAAACATTATCCGCCATAACGAAACGGACAAGAATACCGGGTCGATTAAAACACAGCTGGCTAAAAGAGACGGTGTTTTGCTTTTGGTGTTGGAATATCAAGGGAAATCGTTTGATCCGTTGCAACCGCCTACGCTCGATATACACGAAGATTGGCGCAAACGACGTCCGGGCGGGTTGGGGATCCACATCGCTCGACAGTTGATCGATTACAGTGCTTATATGCACAGTGCCGGAAAAAATGTTCTGGTAATAGAAAAAAAGTTGTAAAATTGTTAAGGATACGGAGGGGATATGAACACCAGTTTTAACTATATTACCGAAGCACTCGAAGACACGATCGATCGTGCCGAGTTGCTCGAAGTCTGCGGCTTCGTCTTGGAAGTCACCGGCACCTTGATTCGTGCCGTCGTGCCGGGGGTCAAAATAGGCGAACTTTGCATTTTGCGCAACCCCGGCGAAAAAGGTTCTTTGATGGCCGAGGTTGTCGGTTTTGAAGACCGCCGTGTTTTGCTGACACCGATGGGCGAGATGCTCGGTATTTCCAACAGCACACAGGTTTTACCGACCGGGCATTCGCACAGAGTGCCGGTCGGTCCGCAGATTTTAGGGAGAGTATTAAACGGCTTGGGACACCCTTTCGACGACGGTCCCGCTTTGGAAACCAATACTTTTTATCCGGTCTACGCCGATCCGCCGGAACCGATGAAAAGAAAAATTATCGATAAACCGTTGCCTATGGGGTTGAAGGTCTTGGACGGTTTGTTGACCTGCGGCGAAGGACAAAGAATGGGTATCTTCGCAGCTGCCGGCGGCGGCAAAAGCACATTACTATCGATGCTCGTTAGAAGTGCCGATGCCGATGTAACCGTACTGGCTCTGATAGGCGAGCGCGGACGAGAAGTGCGCGAGTTTATAGAACGAGACATCGGCACCGAAAATCTAAAACATTCGGTAATCGTCGTGGCAACCTCGGATCGTCCTTCTATGGAACGCGTCAAAGCGGCTTATGTCGCAACTGCGGTTGCCGAATATTTTAGGGATCAAGGTAAGCGGGTGTTACTGTTGATGGATTCGGTGACACGATTCGCCCGCGCCCAACGCGAGATCGGGCTGGCTGCCGGCGAACCGCCGACACGGCGCGGTTTTCCGCCGTCGGTTTTTGCGACTTTGCCGCAGCTGATGGAACGCGCCGGACAGTCCGACAAAGGTTCGATTACGGCACTTTACACGGTGCTCGTCGAAGGCGACGATATGACCGAACCCGTTGCCGACGAGACTCGCTCCATACTCGACGGACATATCATATTATCGCGTCAGCTGGCGAGCGCAAATCATTACCCGGCAGTTGATGTATTGGCAAGCGTTAGCCGCGTGATGAGTGCGATCGTAGAAAAGGAACATGTAGACTTGGCGGGGCGGATGCGCGAGCTGCTTGCTAAATATAAAGAGGTGGAATTGCTGATCAAAATAGGCGAATACAAAGAGGGCAGCGACGAAGTGGCAGACGAAGCGGTAGCTAAAATAGAGGCTATCAACGAATTTTTGAAGCAGGGAGTCGACGAAGTGTTCTCAACCGAAGAGGTTTTGGATTCAATGCAAGCGGTGATGGAGGATTGAAGCAAATGATGATATCGTTGGACGAGTTGCTGGATGTTAAGCGATTACGAGAAGATGAGGCGATCAAAGCAATGAAAGAGAAGCAATTACAGCTCGAGCAATGTCAAAAAATATTAGCCGTCAAAATCACCGAACACGACGACTATGTGGCATGGCGTAAAGAGAAAGAAAAAGGCTTATACGAAGAAGTTTTAGAAAAAGAAGTTCACGCACATAATCTCAACACGATGCGAGACCAAATTAGATTTTTCAAAGAACAACAACAACAACTTAAAGAAGAGATAGAAAAAGCACAGGCCGCAGTGACCGAGGCGACCGAGCATCTGGCGGAAGCTAGACAAATGCGTATGGAAGCCTACAAAACGGTTAAGAAATACGAAGAATACAGAGATATTATGCAAGCCATCGAAAATCGTGAAACCGAAAGGCGCGAAGAACTTGAAGCCGAAGAATTCACCGTTCGCCCGGCAAACTAACAATGATTAAAAAAATTTCCGACGGAAAAAGAGCGCAAGAGCAGAGTGTCGAGTCTCATAAACTCGATGCACGCACCGTGTCAAAGGCAGCTGCCGAACAGTTTTCGTCTTTGGTGAATAAAAAACCTACCGCATCAAAGGAAATTTCCAAATCGCCGAAGCTCAAAAAGTCCGTAGATAAGGTAAAGGCTAAATTGGCAGAAAAAATGGGGGAGGCTAAAACCACCGCTCGCCGAACACCGATAAGCAAAAACGATTCGTCTGCCGATAAGCAAAAGTCGAACGACCAGGAGGCTTTGCCACAAAGCCTGGATGCATTCGATATCGCCGCAATGGCTGCCCGAAGTAATACCCAGACTCAAAGTGCGCCCCCGGTTGCCGAAACTACACCGGCACCCTCTGCAGACTTGAGTAAGATTGTCAATGAAATTGCCGACCGCATACTGGTCTCTTCCCCCGCCGACAACCCCACCGGTGCGCAAGAGATCCGCATCCACTTAAAAGAATCGGTATTGTCCGACACCGAAGTCCGTATTTATCGCCACGCCGGTAGCCTGCAAGTTGAATTCCTGAGCGGATCTAAAGATAGCCAAATGTTTATAGCGCAAAAACAACCGGACATACAAAAGATATTAGGCGAACGGTTGGCAAACGAAACCGTCAATGTGTCGGTGCAAGATAGCCAACAAACGCGTGGCGGACAAGGAGAGGGACGCTCCCGCCAGCAATATATCGACCCCGACGCAGACAACCAACCGTAGAACCGCCGATTGAACCGGTACAGTGCCGGCGCATTCCCCTCCTTGTAGGGGTGGCACAAGTCAATTCCCCTCCTGTGGAGGGGTGGCCTACGCATTTTGCAATGCATGCGTTTAGCAGTCATGTTGAGGTTCTGAACAAAGTCACGCCGATTGAACCAGTAGGTCAATCGGCGGTTCTATTCAGCTTGACGGGGTGGTCGCTAAGAGGGGCTGTTGAAAAAGTGTGGGCATTGCTCAAACCCAACCGCTGTGCGCCGTGAATATTTGCAAACCACCCGTAGGGGCGGACTTGTATGTCCGCCCTAAAGTGCCGCTCTGCACAGCCGTAACCGCTTGCGCCGTATGGTTTTGGTTTCCATAAATCGGGTGAATGAATGTATAAATCGTGCCAACCAGCACGTTACGGGCGGACATACAAGTCCGCCCCTACCACTCTATGGAATACTTTTTCAACAGTCCCTAAGAGTCTGCACCAGCTAATTCCCCTCCTCTGGAGGGATGGCCTACGCATTTTGCAATGCATGCGTTTAGCAGTCATGTTGAGGTTCTGAACAAAGTCACGCCGATTGACTTTTGACATTCGTGTTATTTCTAATAGCCATAAATAGTTAAATCTCGTATAACGTAACGTTCCTTGTGCTACTGCAACAAGGAACGGTTATTTGGTTCAATCGGCGGTTCTATTCAGCTTGACGGGGTGGTCCCAACCACCTGCACCGCATCATAGCGGTTGCCACAAATCAAAAATGTGCCAATCTCGCCCGAGTAGAGTATAATTAATACCTGCAAACGAATGAGATATGAATTTTTCATTTTTCTAGTCATTGAAACCCACAACAGCATTTTTGATAATTGAAGGAAAGAGAAATTAATTATGAGATATACACTATGCTTAATTTTTTTGAGCTTTTTGGTGAGTAGCATGGCCGGCGCGCAAAGCGATGCCGAACACGGCAAATCAAAATCCATGACTTGCGCCGCTTGCCACGGTCCCGACGGCAACAGCGTTAACCCGCAGTGGCCTAAAATCGCCGGTCAGTCGGCACAATATATCACCAAGCAGTTGGAACATTTCAAAAAGAACGAGCGTGTCAACCCGCTAATGAACCCGCAGGCAGCGGCACTATCCGATGACGATATTAAGCACTTGGCAGCCTATTATGAATCGATCACTCGCAGTCCCGGTGCTGCCGACGAGAAATTGGCCGAAGCGGGTGAGAAACTATACCGCGGCGGTAATGCCGAAAGCGGTATTCCCGCCTGCATCTCGTGCCACGGCCCCAACGGCAAAGGCAATCCGGCAGCAGGTTTTCCCAACATTTCGTATCAACACGCAACATATTTGACTGAACGCCTCAAGAAATACCGTAGTGGTGCCGACACCTACAGTGGCTCGGAAATTATGAACGGTATTTCCGCTAAATTGACCGACGAAGAAATAGAAGCGGTCTCGTCGTATATGCAAGGACTGCATTAAAGATGTTCTCGCCACGCAATCCAATGACTCGTACTATGAGAACCCTATACGCATCGGGCATTGCCCTGATTTTTGTATTGTTGAGCCAGGCAGCATTTGCCGAAGAGTTTGTCGAAGGGAGCGACTATGATGTTATTTCTCCGCGTATGGAAACTACCGTCGGCGAAGACAAAATTGAAGTAATAGAATTCTTTTGGTACGGTTGCCCGCATTGCTACACCATAGAACCGTATATCAAAAACTGGGAGATGCCGGCGGATGTGGAGCTGGTGCGCATCCCGGCGACATTCAGCGAACCATGGATCATCCACGCCAAAGTCTATTACACCCTGGAAAGTCTAGACCGTCTTGATCTGCACGAGGTGTTTTTTAATGCGATACACGGCAGGCAGCAACGGCGCGACTTGGTGCGCGAAGATAAAATAGCCGAGTTCTTCGCCTCGTTTAGTTCCGGTATCCCCGAGGACAAATTTAGCAAAGCCTATAATTCCTTCATCGTTAATACCAAAACCCAAAAAGCCGATCGCTTGGTCCGCGAATACGCCATCAAGAGCGTACCGACTTTTATCGTCAACGGTCGCTACCTGAGCTCGCCGAGCATGGTCGGCAGTTCCGAGCGTCTGATCGGTGCTTTGGATTATCTGACAAACCTAGAACGGGATAAATCTTAGGCTGTGTGCCGAGGCACCCTATTCAATTCACCCCTTAATTCCCCTCCTTGTAGGGGCGGACTCGTATGTCCGCCCTTAGGGTGGCCTATGCATTTTGCAATGCATGCGTTTAGCAGTCATGTTAAGGTTCTGAACAAAGTCACGCCGATTGAACCAGTAGGTCAATCGGCGGTTCTATTCAGCCTGACGGGGTGGTTATTATAAATTAAATGGCGCAAAGCGATTGGGTGCGTGCAAGTAATAATAAAGAGCAAACACACAAGTCCGCCTTTACATTGCGTTTTACATTGTGGTTCTGCACAATGTCACGCCGATCGGCGTCCGCCGAATTGGATTCTGTCGTGCTGATATAATAGCCGATAACATGTTATATTTTTTACGATGAAATACTTACAACGCAATCTAATCTATGCCGGTTTGTGCTTACTGCTCATCTGCTCGGCGAATATGGCTTCCGCACAAGCACCTGGGGTTAGCGTGTCAAGTAGTCAAACAGTGGTTAGTCGTACTATAGATTTCACCGTGAACTTAAGCCGTCAACTTGGCGAAGATGAAGCTGTAGCAGTTAATATTCGGCTTCGCGATATTGTTCAAAGTGAAGTCGAGAGTATAAATCCTTTGGGAAAGGATAGTACCAACCTATGTAGGCTTGTAGGTGGCGGATTTCGGTTTAGACGAGAGAACACTGACCCTCCTGTTAGACGAGAGAACACTGACCCTCCTGAATACAGTTTGTGCATGGATGAAGGTGAACAAAATGTGACCATACGATTAGTATTAAAGGATACTTTTGATACGAGCAGAGCTATAGCAATTTCTCTATTTGGAGGATCCTATGCTACTCCTGGCAGTATTGGTAACATTTTTGTCAGCTCAACCTTAAATATTTTGCCACCATTGGAGGTTAGCCTAGAAAGAGGGACAACCACTCAAACTTCAATGGGTCTCCGAATAGATTTCAAAGTCAACTTAAGCCGTGAACTTACAGGTAGTGAGGTACTACAATGTACCATTGATTTTAACAATATTGATGACGATGAAATTGATAGTATAACGCTTGTGCCTCCTCATCCGTCGTCTACTAATTTGGGTGCTGGTAGTTCGGATCCCCCCAGACGCGACTTGAGAACGCGCGCCGGTGCACAAGACACAACTATACGATTACAGCTAAAAAGTCCTCCTTTTGATGAGACAAAAATTATATCAATTTCTTTGAGCGGTTGTCTTGGTAGTAATATCGCCGAGGGTGTCGAAGAAGATCTTCAAAACTCTATTTTATATTATCCCGACACGGTTATTTTGATCCGTAGCAAGGTTTTTTTGGAGGGTCCGCTCCAATAACTATTCGTATCCTGTGGAAGGGAATTAACTAGTGCAGAACCTCTCGGGCTGTTGAAAAAGTATCGTCACGGCGTAATCGTAACCGCTTGCGCTGTGAATATTTGCAAACCACCCGTAGGGGCGGACTAGCATGTCCGCCCGTAACGCGTTGTTCCTACACGATTTATACATTCATCCATCCAATTTATGGAAACCAAAACCAAATGGCGCAAGTGATTGGATTCGTACGATGCCGCACTTTTTCAACAGTCCCCCTCTGCGACCACCCCGTCAGGCTGACTAGAACCGCCGATTGAACCAGTAGGTCAATCGGCGTGACTTTGTACAGATGCGATGGGGCTGTTGAAAAAGTATCCACGAACCGTAGGGGCGGACTAACATGTCCGCCCGTAACGCGTTGGCCGGCACGATTTATACATTCATCCATTCAATTTATGGAAACCAAAACCATACGGCGCAAGCGGTTGGGTTTGAGCGATGCCCGCGCTTTTTCAACAGTCTCCCGTAACGTATCGGCTAGCGCATACATTACAATAGGTAGGTAGAATGAAAATTTATTTAGTCGGCGGTGCGGTGCGCGATGTTTTATTAAACCAAAAAGTATCCGAAAAAGACTGGGTCGTTGTCGGTGCCACACCCAAAGAGATGCTAAAACGCGGCTTCAAGCAAGTCGGGAAACACTTCCCGGTATTCCTACACCCTATAACAAACGAAGAGTATGCTCTCGCTCGTACCGAGCGTAAAACCAGCCACGGTTATCACGGATTTAAGTTTGACACTTCACCGAATGTAACCATAGAGGAAGACCTTAAGCGCCGCGATCTAAGCATTAACGCGATCGCACAAGATGAACGCGGCGAATTGATCGACCCGTGGGGTGGACAGCGAGATATAAAAGCGCGTTTGATCAAGCATGTGTCGCGTGCTTTCGTCGAAGACCCGGTCAGAATATTGCGCGTTGCGCGTTTTACCGCACGTTTTGAATCGCTGGGGTTCAACATCGCACCCGAAACGCTAAATCTGATGCAACAAATGATCGCAAACGGCGAGGTCGATTACCTGGTTGCCGAGCGCGTCTGGCAAGAAACGGCTAAGGCTTTTGCAGCCGGGCGGCCGTCTATTTACTTAAAAACATTGTCGGATGTCGGCGCGTTGGCTCGTATCGCTCCGGAATTAGACAACTTGCTTCATCACCTTGCCGGTATCACCGGCAAAGATAATATCCCTATGGATGTCTCTTTGTTTGCGGCAATAGATCGAGCACCGAAACAGCCGCCCGAAATTGTATTGGCAATATTGTCTTTTTACGCACACCGCAACGGGGTTTCTATCGACACTTTGAGCGAGCGGTGGAAATTGTCTAGTCGTTGCAGAAAAATGATCCGCTCGGCAGAACGGTTTGACACATCGTTGAAATCTGCAACCGATTTGTCGAGCGAAGAACTGTTGGATTTTATAACACAGGTGGATGCACATAGGGACCGCGAACAATTTGACGACTTATTGACTGCGTATACGCTGTCCAACTACGAAGGCATCGACATTGACCCCCAAATAAATCGTCTTAACCGCGCGTTAGATGCACTCGCTGCCGTTAAATTTGACTCCAGCCTTCAGGACTTACCGGGCGAACAAGCAAAGGCTCGGGTACGAGAGCGACGGCTTCAAGCCCTCAATTCGTTATAAATAACAACAATATGATACCGAGTAAAATACGATAAATGACGAAAGGCAACAACCCTATTTTTTCGACGAAGCGGATGAACAATTTTATCGTTAGCAAGGCAAATACTGCGGAAATAATAAACCCTACAACCATCGGGTACCACAACGCCGCATTGAGCTGCGAACCGTTCCATAGCTCCCAGATATTCAGTGCACTGGCAGCGGCGATCACCGGTATTGCCAATAAAAACGAAAAATTCAACGATTGCCGGCGCGATAAACCCAGCAAGAGTGCCGCGGCAATCGTAATACCGGCTCTGGAGGTGCCGGGAATTAACGCAAGCGTTTGGGCTAAACCGATGATGAACGCCTGCCTGAGGCTTATCGTTTGTGCCGCGGTCGTGTTTCTACGCAAATCCGCAAACCACAACACAAACGCAAAAATAATCGTTGCCGTAGCGATCACCTCGGTGCTACGCAACTCAGTTGCCACTACATCCTTTAACAATGCACCGGCGATAAAAACCGGCAACGATGCGACGATTAATAACACCCCTATATTTCGATCAGCCGAGAGTGCCGACTCCGATGGATGGTTCAGTATCATATTGCCAAGTTCTCTGCGAAAATGGAACAGCACCGCCGCCAAGGTGCCACTATGCACGGCAATATCAAAGGCAAGAAAACCTTCACCCCAGCCGAAAAGTTGTGATGTTAGTATAAGATGTGCCGAACTCGAAACCGGCAGGAATTCGGTAACTCCCTGTATTAAGGCGAGAATACTTGCTTGAAAAAAATCCATTACTAACTTCTATATAATATATCGGAACAACCTATCATAGCAGGAGTCATAATTTAGTGAAAAATGAACAACCCGTAGTACTAATCACCGGTGCTGCCAAACGCGTTGGCGCACAAATTGCACAAACACTGCACCACGCCGGGATGCGAGTGATATTGCATTATCGGCATTCCGCTGCCGATGCGCAGGCACTCGTCGGCAGTCTCAATGCAAAACATCCCGACTCGGCTTGTTGCTTTGCTGCCGATTTATCCGAACTGCGAGCGATAGAGGAACTGGCACAATCGGCACGACATCGTTGGGGATACTTGGATGCACTTATTAATAATGCTTCGGCTTTTTATCCTACCGAACTTGCGACCTTGAATCCGGCGCATTGGGAGGAACTGATTAATATCAATATGAAAGCACCGCTATTTTTGAGCTGTGCGCTTGCCGACACGCTCGCGGCGCGACGCGGATGCATTGTCAACATCGGCGACATACACGCAATTCGCCCACTTAAGAAACACACCGTTTACTCGGCGAGCAAAGCCGGGCTGGCAATGATTACACAATCGCTAGCCAAGGAGCTTGCGCCGCAGGTGCGATGCAATGCGGTTTATCCGGGCGCAATTCTATGGCCCGAAAACGACTACGACGATGAGAGAAAACAAGAGGTTTTGGAGCGCACGATGCTCAAACGCGCCGGATGTCCCGAAGACATTGCCTCGGCTGTGCTATTTTTGGTGCGAGATGCGGGCTACATCACCGGTCAAACAATTATTGTCGACGGCGGGCGCACTTTGCACAACTGAACCGCCACTTGCTCCAGTTGGGCAAGTGGCGTAACTTGGATAGATAAATGTATAAACATAGTACAGATACGACGGGGCTGTTGAAAAAGTGCGGCATCGTACGAATCCAATCACTTGCGCCATTTGGTTTTGGTTTCCATAAATCAAATGGATGAATGTATTGATTGTACAGATGCAACGCGTTTCGGGCAGAATAGAGCCGCCGATTGAGCCAGTAGGTCAATCGGCAATTTTGATGTCCGCCCCTACGGGTGGTTTGCAAATATTCACAGCGCAAGCGGTTGCAGTTGTGCAAAAACAGTAATTTTTCAACAGCCCCACGACACAACCACCCCGTCAGGCTTCGCCTGCCACCCCTCCGAAGGAGGGGAATGTACCGTCCCTCAAGTTCGTGGATACTTTTTCAACAGTCCCCGCTACAACCACCCCGGCAGGTCGGACGGCGGTGCTATACCTCCCACACAAACGGGATGCGTGTTATCGGTTGCGGACTATCAAGGTGCTTCCATAATTCCGAGAAGCATTTGCCTATCACCGGGTGCACCAAATCGCCGGCAATCTCTGCCATCGGTTTGAGTGTATGACTGTATTTGCTTAGATCGTTGTGCGGTAAATAAACCGCATCGGTGTCGACGATCAAGTCGCCGTAAAGCAGTTGGTCTAAATCGAGTTCCCTCGAGACAAATTGGTTATTGCCACGTTTTCTACCGTGCTTTTTTTCTATTTCAAAAAAAACACGGTTGATGCTGCTCGGGGTCAGCGTAGTTTCCAAACAAACGACTATATTATAAAAATCTTCTCCCTCGAAACCGACGGCGGCGGATTGATACACCGACGACTTTACGACATTTCTAAATATCTGTTGCAGTGTGCTAAAGCACGAGCGAAGATTGTGCTCTTTGTCGATGTTCGTGCCGATGCCGGCGAATACTCTAGGCATTGAAAAGTTACTGAGTGCCTCGTTCTATTAAAATGCCGACACCTTCGGCACCCCGAATGGCACCGGCCTTGTTGAGGCACAAGCGCAGCCATCTAATATCAAATGTCTGCATCAATGCTTCGGCAAGATCATGGCTCAAGGTTTCTATCAGTCGATACTCGGATGTAGAGACAAAGTGTTGTATGTATTTTGCAATATTTTTATAGTCCAGCGCATCTTCTATACGGTCGCGACCGGCCGCCTTAGCGATATCGGTTGTTAGTTCCAAGTCGATGCACAGGCTTTGGCGAATCTGTCGTTCCCATGCAAACACACCGATTGTTGCTTCCACCTTGAGTCCGGTTAAAAATATTTTATCCACTTTCGGAGGTCTGCTTTTTTTCTTCTGGTTTGGGGGGGTTATTCAACAAAGAAAGGTCATAAACTTCGTTTAAGTGGTACATCATAGACCCCTTGTTCGGTGGGACAATCTTTACCGTCGCATATCTCATAATATTCTTTTCAACCAAATAAAGCATCACATTATCGATAACCGACTCCTGCTCACCGGAAACCAACCGCTTTAATTCCGGGAAGTCATAATAGCGATACACTCGGTAATCCTTTTTCAAGAAATCAAAGTGTTGCGGGTTGCGTATATCGGATGTGATATAGAGCCTGGAGCCTTTGCTGATAGCATAGCCGAGTAGCGTTTTTATCTGTTTCGGAGAGAACGCAAACTGAAGCATGGGCATTTCCTTCGGGCGCACACCCCGCTTACTTCCAACCTGCATGCAGGCATAATACGCTTCTCTTAAACTGATGCTACTTCCGCGTGCCTTAGTTTTTTCGTCAAAGCAAGATCTCATCGTGCCGACTTTATCCAAAAAATAATACTGCCCGGCGAGCGCATTTTCTCTGGTTGTGCCCATCGCTTCCAACACGATATCGGTAAACGCATTTACTTTTTGTGAATACGGAAGGTCTAGTAAAAATTCTGCTTTCTTATTCTGGGCGTATTTCTTGACATACTGGAATGGCGGGTCTCTTCTGATTATCACATCATAGCTTTGGTTCATCTCAGCGGAAACAACCTCGTCGCAAACCGAACATATTTTGTTTGCCGTGTAATCATCTAAATTGAATTCTTCCTCCTTAAGCCACTTCTGACTATCCTTAACAATCGTGTCTACTTTATCGATTGATCGAATTGTGATGCTCGACAAGTCTAGATAATCTTCAAAATCAAAATCATGTTTTTTGAAATAAAAGTTGTGCTCGGGGTGGATTGCAAATCTGCCGATTATCGGTGTTCTGCCCAAGTCGAAGGCTTCTAGAAGAACCGTGTTAAGGATCTTAAACACTTGGTCTATATTAGGTTTGCTTTCCGTCATCGAGAAGACGAGATACTTGTCGTCTCTAGTGCTTTGCTCCACCATTGTTTTATTCAAATAATTTTTGATTTTATCCTTGATTGATGCCAGACATAGTGGCATGCGCCTGCCGTGCCATGTAATTGTTGGTGTTTTTTCTGTGTCGCCGGGTATAAATGGTATCTGATTGTTCTATGGGTTTGCATTGATATAATTTAACATTTCTTTGTCAAGTTATCTATATAATTCCTTTGGGATTTATGTCTTTTTTTCATTAAAGTAAAATGGCACCGCCGATTGAGCCGGCAGGTCGAACAAGCTAAGGCTTATTCTTATAAGTGCACGGTGACGGTCTTATTTCCGATAAATTTTGTTTGTAATTTGAGTAGTTTACAACATAACTAAAAATATTATAACTTTAGGGTTAAGCTATGCTAATATAACTTTCTTAAAAATTATAAGATTAAAACCAAGTATAAGGATCTATTTTATGGAACTCTGGCAAGCCTGTATTAAAGAACTAGAACACTTTCTTTCGCAAGAAGATATCAATAGATGGATACGGCCGCTAGTCGTAGAGACAACAAACAACCGAATAAAACTCACCGCTCCGAATAAATTGTTGTGCGAAAAGGTAAGATCCCCCTTTTATCTAGAGCTTATCCGTCAAGCCGTTTCTACTGCTGCAAAAAACCAAAACAGCTCGCCTCCCGAAGTTTGCTTAGAATACAAAGAAAGAGCTAGGAATCAGTTAGTTAGCTACATTAATAAGGATCAAGTTTTTGCCAATTTTATAGAAGGAAAATCAAATCGGCTGGCACGCGCTGCCGCAGAGCAGGTTGCCGCCCAACCGGGCATCTCGTATAATCCGTTTCTAATCTACAGTGGTGTCGGACTGGGTAAAACACATTTACTTCACGCAATAGGAAACACGATTAGTCAGAATTTTCCGGAAAAGCGTGTTCGCTATTTGCACTCCGAAGAATTTGTCTTGGATATGGTTGACGCAATACGCTCCGGGAACATGAATAAGTTTACTCGCTATTACCGAGGCCTCGATGTACTGTTAATCGACGATGTTCAGTTTTTTGCCGGCAAAGAACAAAGCCAAGAGGAATTTTTCCATACTTTCAACCATTTATTTGGTAGCCAAAGCCAAATTGTGATGACTTGCGATCGCTACCCGAAAGAAATAGACCGGCTGGAAGACCGTCTCAAATCACGCTTTAGTTCCGGCTTAACCCAAATAATAGACCTTCCAGAACTTGAAACCCGTGCAGCGATTATCTTGAGCAAATCCAAACTTTATGGGCTCAAGTTGTCCGAGGAGGTTGCATTCTTTATTGCACAGCAGATACGATCCAACATCCGAGAACTAGAGGGTGCTCTGATAAGTATAAAAATGACCGTTAATGTTACTAAAAAACCTATAACAGTGTCTTATCTGGAGGAAATTTTAGAAGACAAGTTTGCTGCCAACAAGCGTCAACTGACGATAGAGAACATTCAAAAGGCAACATCGGAATACTATAATATACCACAAAGTGATCTATTGTCGGATCGCCGCTCTCGCTCCATCGTTAGACCTAGACAATTAGCGATGCTACTGTCAAAAGAGTTAACAAACCATAGTTTCCCCGAAATTGGAAAAGCGTTCGGAAGACGAGACCATACAACGGTGATTCATGCCTGCAAAGCAATTAAAAAACTAAAAGAGAGCAATCAAGAAATAGAGCAAGCCTACAAAGCGGTGTTAAGAATTTTGAACTATTGAACAAAATAAACAATAAACTGTGAACATTTTGGGGATATTTTCATACAAATTTATCAAACCACAAATAAATAAGTAATAATTAACAAGATAGCTTTGAAAAAAAGGGAACAAGTACAACAGATTTTGCAGTTATCCACAAAAACGACGATGACCTACAACTACAAATAGATTAATTAATTAATATTAGTGCTATGAGGATAACTTTACAAAACAAACATCTTTTATCTATACTTTCTTCTGTTAGAGGGGTTGTTCCCTCTAGGCCGATTTTCCCGACACAGAGCATGGTTCTAATCTCTCCCTCGGATAAAGGGTGCTTTTTTTTTACGCAAGGACCCGAGGCGCAGATACGATGCTTTTCTGAACAGCTTTCAGTTGAGAAGCCCGAGAAAAAGCTCCTTTCTGTTTCAAAAATATTTGAAATATCTAGGAACTTTCCCGAGGATAGCATCGTTTCTATGCTTTTTAAGGATAATTCTGTTTCGGTTTCGTGTGAGGGCGGAAAATATCAGCTAAAAGGCCTGCCTGCCGAGGAATTCCCGCTTATGGATCCACCCGATGAAAAAGATGTTATTAAAATAGCGGAGCGAGACTTGAAATATCTATTGGAAAAAACCGACTTTTGTATGGCATCCCAAGATCCAAGGCATTACTTAAACGGGTTGTTTTTTTCTTTGGATGAAGGGAAGTTGTGCGCCGTTGCAACCGATAGTCACAGACTTGCTTTGAGTAATCTGGAGGTATCTAGTCAAGGTGATAGCGAAGGAATTCTACCGAGAGAGATTGTTTCGGAGATTAAAAGGCTTTTATCGGATACCAAAGATGTTGCCGAAGTCAGTATTAGCTCGCAAAAAATCGTTGTATCTCTTAAAGACATCCAAATTTCCGCAAAAGGGCTAAACGGGCAATTCCCCGATTATAAAAAGGTAATACCTAAAGAATTTTTGGTGGAAATCGTTCTGGATCGCCAAGAGTTTTTAAGCACGCTAAAACGCGCTTCTGCATTATCGGTATCTTCATCACTGGATGATGGTGCGCATTTAAGCTTAGCTTTTTCAAAGGAAGAATTATTGGTTAAAAGTAGCAATCCGGACGGTGAAGAAGCCAACGTAAAACAAAACATCGAATATACAGGAGATGATTTTGAAATTAGTTTCAACTCCCGATATTTGCAGGATGTTATGAAAGTACTGGATACGGAGAAAATTCGCCTACAGATGCGAGATGCAAGTAGTGGAACAAAAATCATCGGCGAAGGGTCGAGTTCGGAAGAATATATCGTGATGCCCCTTCGTCTATAGACTAAACAGGGAACAAACAAAGCCTAAATATGGGACTGTTGAAAAAGTATTCCATAAAAGTTGTAGGGGCGGACTAGCATGTCCGCCCGAAACGTATCATGTTTGCACGATTAACGCGTTCACCCATTAATATTATGAAAACCATTATTTGTTGGCGCAAGCGGTTGGTGTTGTGCAGAACGATACTTAAGGGCAGACATCAGAGTTGCCGATTGACCTACCGGCTCAATCGGCGGCTTTATACTGCCCCTACGGCTTGGTGGTTATTATAAATTCACGGCGCAAGCGGTTACGGTTGAACGCTGACGATACTTTTTCAACAGCCCATATACCATTGTTTCCCGTGAAACAATCAGCCCAAGCACGAAGTAAACCACCACAATACAACGTTGTTTCATGTGAAACAACGTTGTATTGAGAATAAATTTCGGTCAGGCAATGAATGTAGAGATAACAGCGTGGCTTACTGTCAGTCAGGCACCCGGGATAGGTGTCATAAAATTTCATAGACTTCTCGATCAAATTGGTTGCCCCGAAGACATCCTCAAAGCAAAAACATACGAATTAGAAAAAGCCGGTCTCGATGAAAAAACAATTCATTTCTTGAGAAATCCGCCCCCCGATGAAATAGACCCTAATCTTAAGTGGATGGAAACACCAAGCCACACAATACGTACATTCCATTGTCGGCAATATCCCGAAGGAATTAAAGAACTAAAGGATGCCCCCCCGCTACTATACATTAAAGGAAATGAAGACTTATTGAAAGAGCCTCAAATTGCCGTTGTCGGTTCTCGCCAACCGACACCGGGCGGACAGGCTAATGCCAAAGAGTTCTCGCAAGATATCGCAAAAGCAGGTATCTTGATTAACAGTGGAATGGCTCTCGGTATTGATACCATTGCCCATCAGACAGCTTTAACCTGTGGAAGTACGACGGTTGCGGTAATCGCCACCGGACCCGATAAAATTTATCCGGCGAAAAACAAGCAACTAGCCGAGCGTATTGCCGAGCAAGGCGTATTGGTATCCGAATTTCCTGTCGGAACGACACCTGTTCGTGCCAATTTCCCTCGCCGCAACCGCCTGATTAGCGCGTTATCGTTAGGCGTTGTCGTTATAGAAGCCGGTGTGCAGAGCGGTGCACTCATTACCGCAAGGTTGGCAGCGGAGCAAGGCAAGGATGTTTTTGCGGTGCCGGGTTCTATCCAAAATCCCAAAGCGCAAGGTTGCCACCGGTTGATTCAGCAAGGTGCCAAGTTAGTACAAAAAACCGAAGACATACTATTGGAATTACAACCTCAACTGGAACGGCATCTGCGAAAACGAGAAGTGGGTAAAACCTCAAGTAGCAATAACGGTGGCGCAGCGATAAGCTATCACCACAGAGAGATATTGGAGGCCATGGGCTATGAGCCTATCGATGTAGATACACTTGCTCTACGATGCAATCTCTCGGCACAGGCTGTTTCCGTTGCACTACTCACGCTGGAGATAGAAAATTATGTCGGGGAAAATAACGGGATTTACACAAGGATAAGATAACCTAAATTTTGACGAATATAGCGGACTTTAGCAACAAATAAATACAAATAGACGAAAAAATATAGGGTTAATTTCATCGGATCAATCTTTTGAGAACATGTCGCAACCACCTATCTACATCATTAGCTTGAAGCAGACGCCGGAACGGAAACGGTATATACATCGCATACATCGGTAGGGCATTCTTAAAAGCGGAAAAATTTAAGGTGCTAAAATACCCCCGTCATGCTTATAAGTTGATGCGTTAGAAAAATACTGGCCGCAATTAAACCCGTATACGGACTGCGAGACGGTGCGGTGTATTATTAAATATCTGTTTCTAAAGTATCTTTGTCGGCTCAAGTTAAACGCGCTTTGAGAAGGTATCAAGGAACAAGCAGCAAGAGATGAGACATGCTTCGCCGTTGAAATAGGCGCATTACTCACCCCAGACCGAACATCGTGGTATAAAATCACACCCGAGCACTTTGCGGCAAATCCTTATATAGGTTCAATAGTGGGCGAGGATGGCCCGATTCCTATCAGCATAACCTCGTGCATAGCGTATCTGGTTAAGCGATCGGCAGCGATTAAATGGAAATGCGCAGCGATTGATCTCGCGCCGAAGGTAGGACGCACGCCCGGATACCCGATACCCGGTTATGCGAGCAAAAACTTAGAAGTAGATCATATTCCTAGATATCTTCATTGCAAGGGAGATATCAATCTTTATGTCCTAGTTGCCCCGTGCGTCAGGGCCGAACCGAAATACATGACATACTCCGCTCGGATGTCATAAACAAGGACCGGTTAGGGTTGTGGAAAAGCAGATTGTGTGTGTTATAATCGCCACTTAACATATAGAGAGTTAGGTGGCTAGATTTACTATTTATCAAAACCAATCTTTATCGAAGCGCGGTAATCAAATATTTTTCTTAACGATGCTTTGCGTTTCTTTTGCGATTGCGTTGGCTTTTGCTTGGCAAGGATTATGGATGATTATTCCTTTTGCCGGCATTGAAATGTTGGCCTTGGGACTCGGATTATATTGGTGTATGAACAAACTCTCTCGCGTTGAAACGATCACCGTATCCGATAAAGAGGTTTTACTCGATGTTCGGCAACAAAACCGCAAGCCATCAAGCCGTAGCTTTCCTAAAGCATGGACACGCGCAACTGTTCTCTCGCCGCAAACGATAACACAAAGACGACAATTATGGTTGAAAGGAAATAGGGCAAAAGTTGAAATAGGGTCATTCTTGGAGGACTGCGAAAAAGTTAAATTGGCAAGCGCAATCAACCAATCAATTCAGAACAGACCATAGAGAGGACCCTAAATGACACAAAAAGTAATCACAATATTCCTAATCGTTTGCTGGGCATTTTTGCCGGCGAGCGTCTCGGCTGAATTACAGCCGTATAATATGACCGTCGGCGTAACCGACATCAGTTCCAAAGTCTTTGATTTGCATATGCTGATTTTTTGGATTTGTGTTGCCATCGGGGTCGTCGTATTCGGCGTGATGATCATTTCGATGATCAAGCACCGCAAGTCGGTAGGACATAAGGCAGCACAATTTCACGAGAGCACCACCGCAGAGATTATATGGACGCTGGTGCCGTTGGCGATACTCGTCGGGATGGCAATTCCGGCAACAAAAGTCCTGATAGAAATGGAGGATACTTCGGCAGCCGATTTAACGATTAAGATTACCGGTTATCAGTGGATGTGGCACTACGATTATTTGGACGAAAACTTGGCTTTCTATAGCCAACTTGCAACCCCACGCGAACAGGTTTACAACATGAAGAACAAGGGAGAAAATTATTTGCTCGAAGTGAACAACGAGCTCGTACTACCGGTGGGTAAAAAAGTACGTTTCTTGATTACTTCAAACGATGTTTTGCATGCCTGGTGGGTGCCCGACCTTGCCGTTAAGAAAGATGCCATCCCCGGTTTCATCAATGAATCTTGGGCTAAAATAGAAAAGCCCGGCGTGTATCGCGGTCAATGCGCAGAGTTGTGCGGGCGCGATCATGCGTTTATGCCGATTGTCGTGCGAGCGGTAGACGAAGATCAATACCGACAATGGATACAGGAACAGACTGCTGTGCCGCAACAGACCGCACAGCGATAAGCCAACTACAGTAAAACAGGAGTTTATAGATATGAGTACACTAACAGCCGACGCCCACCACCACGCCGAACCCGACTCGGGCATCAAACGCTGGCTTTTTACGACAAACCACAAAGACATCGGTACTTTGTATTTGTGGTTTGCGATGATTATGTTCTTCATCGGCGGCGCAATGGCAATGATTATACGCGCCGAGTTATTCGAACCGGGCTTGCAGGTCGTAGACCCACAATTTTTTAATTCTATGACTACGATGCACGCACTGGTTATGATTTTCGGTGTCGTGATGCCGGCGTTCACCGGTCTGGCGAACTGGTTGATTCCAATGATGATCGGCGGCACTGATATGGCACTGCCGAGATTGAACAACTGGAGCTTTTGGATTTTGCCGTTTGCGTTTTCGATGTTGCTCGCCACCCTATTCGTGCCGGGAGGCGCACCGGCCGGCGGCTGGACGCTCTATCCGCCGCTCACCTTGCAAACCGGAACGGCACTGCCTTTAGTCATCTTTGCGATACACCTTATGGGGATGTCTTCGATTATGGGTGCAATCAATGTAATCGCAACGATTTTGAATATGCGCGCGCCGGGCATGACGCTGATGAAAATGCCGTTGTTCGTGTGGACCTGGATGATTACCGCGTATTTATTGATTGCGGTGATGCCGGTTTTGGCTGGTGGGGTTACCATGTTGCTGACCGATAAATTCTTCGGCACCAGCTTCTTTAATGCTGCCGGCGGTGGCGACCCGGTAATGTTTCAGCATATATTCTGGTTTTTCGGACACCCCGAAGTTTATATTTTGATTTTACCGTCGTTCGGTGTTATTTCGAGTATCCTGCCGACTTTTGCCAGAAAGCCTCTGTTCGGTTATAGTTCAATGGTTTATGCAACGGCATCGATCGCATTTCTGTCGTTTATTGTTTGGGCGCATCACATGTTCACCGTCGGGATGCCGCTCGCCGGACAACTATTCTTTATGCTGTCTACGATGCTTATCGCAATACCGACCGGAGTAAAAATTTTCAATTGGATGGCAACCATGTGGCGCGGTGCGATGACGTTCGAGACACCGATGCTGTTTGCGATAGGCTTCATCGTGATGTTCACGATCGGAGGATTCTCGGGATTGATGCTGGCAATAACGCCTGCCGATTATCAATATCACGACACCTATTTCGTCGTTGCACATTTCCATTATGTGTTGGTTCCCGGGTCGATCTTTGCGATTATGGCGGCGGTTTATTACTGGTTGCCGAAATGGACCGGACACATGTATAACGAGACACTCGGCAAGTGGCATTTTTGGTTGTCGACGATCTCTGTCAACTTGACATTTTTCCCGATGCACTTCGTCGGTCTTGCCGGCATGCCGCGTCGTATACCCGATTATAACTTGCAATTTGCCGATTATAATATGCTTGCAAGCATCGGCGCATTCGGCTTTGGTTTGGCGCAGATACTGTTCCTATATATTGTGATTGCAACGATACGCGCCGGTAAGAAAGCAACGAACGAGGTTTGGGAAGGTGCCGAAGGACTCGAATGGACGCTGGCATCGCCGCCGCCGTACCACTCGTTTACCACCCCACCCGTTGTTAAATAGTTTTGCCGGTGTCCAAGAGAGCGAATGCCAAGCTGACTGCGATTACCTTTGCATTGATAGCGGTGGCCATTTATATCGGTTTTTATTTCATAGTGGCATCTCGATAGATGAAGCAGAAGACTAAAAATAACATTGTCGGCTGGAAGCTCGCACTGGTTGCCGTTGCGATGTTCGGTTTCGGTTATCTGATGGTGCCGCTATACGATGTTTTTTGTGAGTTGACCGGGCTGAACGGAAAGGTTGGACGCACCGAGCTGGCAGAAATAAAACCGATGACAGTCGATGCCTCGCGTGAGGTCACGATTGAGTTTGTTGCCAATAGAAATCAATCGATGAATTGGCACTTCGAACCGAATGTTAGCAAGCTCGTGGCGCACCCGGGCAAAGCCTATAGCACCCACTACAAGGTTAAAAACTTGAGCGGAATCGACATGATCGGACAAGCTGTGCCGAGCATTTCACCGGTTGCGGCAGCATCGTATTTTAAGAAAATAGAATGTTTTTGTTTTGATAAGCAGACACTGCGTGCCGGTGAGACGCGCGATATGGAAGTGCGTTTTGTAATCGCACCTGATCTGCCCAAAAACTTGGCAACGATTTCACTCTCTTATACATTTTTTGATGTAAGTGAGCAGGCGGCGCGCCCCAAGGACCCCGAGACAGACACTTAAGCAGAGAATAGGGAGACACTTATGAGCACACAAACAGCGTATTATGTTCCACACGGTAGCCACTGGCCGATTGTCGGGTCGATTGCTTTGGCAAGTCTTTTTATCGGCGTATCGGCATTTCTCAACGAAAGTGATATCGGGTTGCCGCTGATGGGGTTGGGGACGGCAATGCTCTTGATCATGCTGTTCGGTTGGTTCGGCACGGTGGTAAAAGAAAGCGAATCGGGCACCTATAACGATCAGGTAGACCTCTCGTTTCGCTGGGGAATGATGTGGTTTATCTTCTCCGAGGTGATGTTTTTCGCGGCTTTTTTCGGTGCCTTGTTCTATGCGCGGATGTTCTCGTTGCCGTGGTTGGGTGGTGAGGCGACCGGAGCTGCGACCAACTTTTATCTATGGCCGGCGTTTGAAGCACTATGGCCTATGGCAGCGAACGGACCGGCGAGTATCGGCGGTGGGTTTCAGACTATAGGGGCATGGGGAATTCCGGCATTGAACACGCTGATCTTGCTAACCAGCGGTGCGACGGTTACCTGGGCGCATCACGGCTTAAAAACAAACAACCGCAGAGTCCTGATTTGGGGTTTATTTTTGACCGTTGCGTTGGGCTTCATTTTTGTCGGCTTTCAGGCATACGAATATTTACATGCGTATAACGATTTGAACCTAACCCTCAAATCGGGCATTTATGGTTCTACTTTCTTTATGCTGACCGGCTTTCACGGTTTGCATGTTACCTTGGGTGCGATCATCTTGTTGGTCATATTGATGCGCAGTATTTCCGGACATTTCACATCGCAAAAGCATTTCGCTTTTGAGGCTGCCGCATGGTATTGGCACTTCGTCGATGTGGTTTGGCTGGGTCTATTTGTTTTTGTTTATTGGGTTTAGCGACAAAACGGCAAAAGTTCGCTTTTGTTTTTACTATACTACTGGTTTTTCATAAATTTTGAAGTTCATTTTTCTTTTGCGATATCTAAAAAAACATCCCAGTTTTCTCTATAAGAATCAAGAAGGCTAACTGATTTTGTTTCACCCCAATCAGAGATATCGTGTACGGGAATAATATAGCAGTCGCCATTATCGCTATCTACGCCAACCAATATATCACAATCATCAATGGTGTACTTATAATCTCTTTTCTCCATATCCTTATCAAATTGTTTGCCACTGCGAAATCCTCCCATGAAACTAAATGTGCCGCCCTTGCGAATGCCTTTTATCTGTATCCGCAATAGTTTCTTTTGACCACCTAAATCAACCACCGCATCATATTTAGCATTGGTAACATCCACTCGTGAACAGGGAAAACCTGCCTTAATAATACGCCCAACGCCGATTAACTCATTAGCATTGCCGTTCATAGTTCTAAATATCCCAACTTCGATCTTGGTTAAATTTTCAGCCCAATCCATTGCTTAGTCCTTTTTCGCGAGAGGGCAACATATTCGGGATTGATTTCAAACCCGATATAACGCCGATCATGTTTTGCAGCGGCCACCGCCGTAGTACCACTTCCCATAAATGGGTCTAATACAACATCTCCTTTTTTAGAAGTTGTGAGTATCAACCTTTCGATCATTTCAACGGGGAATGACGCTTTATGCTCTTTGAACGGCTTGACATTCTGATTAAAAATATCACGATGAAAGTCCATTGCTTTTGCGCTTTCATAATCAAAAAAATACTTTGGGCTTTTCACAAAATGGAAAATATGCTCATAGCGAGGTAAGCGTCTGTCTTTTGAGAATGAAGGAATTGCGTTGGGCTTGTGCCAAATAATATCATTACGAAGTAACCATCCTTGCTCTTGCATCCCTATGGCCACCCGAGACGGAAGCATAAGTAGCTGTTTATATTGTAAAACCTTGCCGTCTTGCTTGCATATTTTATGTTCCTTATAGTGAGTGTCGGTGGAACGCATATACTTACCGGTATTCCTAGAAAAGCCTTTTGTGCCAAAGTAAATGTCGCCGATATTTAGATAAAAAGAACCGGTGGGAGAGAGTGCTTGCCTTATCAAAGGAGTAAATTTTAAGAAAGTATCTACATAATTTAAAGGGTTATCCTCTCTGCCGATAGTCTCGTTGCCGTATTCCCGACATCCGAAATAAGGTGGTGATGTAATAATTAGATCAACAGAGTTTGCATCTAGTTCTTTTAATAACTTCATTGAATCTCCGAGAGCTATTTTGTCGATGAATTTTTTATTTTTCACTTCCGGCAAATCAAATAGATTAAGATTTTTGCGACGCTTTTTTCATATTCAAAACTTCCCATGTGGGAATAATAACATATCATAAAACTCTGTGCAGAATGGTATATAATTCATAGTGATATGCTAAAAGATCACACGAAAACATGGAAGTTAAATATATAATTCCCCAAATCAGCACATTAATACGATGAGAACAGAAACCAGAAAATTCGGTGGAGGTAGTCGTATCGGGCACGATGCCTCGGCTTTTTACAACAGCAGAAAATATCGCCAACACACACCGCCGGGAAACGGCAAACTGCCTACTAAAGAGCGGATAATTAAACGCACGGAAAGAGACAAGATTTATCATAAATCGAGCGAAAATATGAATGAGTTGCCCGATAACAGCATACACCTGATGGTCACTTCACCTCCGTACAATGTCGGCAAGGAGTACGACGACGATTTAACGACCGACGAATATCTGGGAATGTTGCACCGGGTATGGCAAGAGGTCTATCGCGTATTGGTTGACGGTGGCAGAGCGTGTATCAATATCGCAAATGTAGGTAGAAAACCTTATATTCCGCTGAGTGCATTCATTACTTCGAAAATGCTCAGCATTGGTTTTCTGATGCGTGGAGAGATTATCTGGGACAAGCAGTCGTCGGCCGGAACTTCGTGTGCTTGGGGTAGCTGGCAGTCGCCGTCCAACCCGGTATTGCGCGACACCCACGAGTATATACTTGTCTTTTGTAAAAACTCGTTCAAAAGACCGAAACCGCTTCAAGTTACAAAGACACCGACAATAAGCAAAGCACAATTCCTTGAATATACCAAAAGCGTTTGGCACTTCAATGCTGAAAGTGCAAGGAAAGTACGGCATCCAGCCCCCTTTCCCATAGAGCTTCCTTATCGCTTCATACAGTTATTCACATACAAAAATGATGTTGTCTTGGATCCGTTTATCGGCAGCGGCACAACGGCGATAGCTGCCAAAAAAAGCAACAGGGTTTTTATAGGGTATGAAACGAATAAGGAATATATCAAAATTTGCAAGGACAGATTAGCCGGTGAACAATAGATTTTTTGAGGAGAAGGTATATCGGGAGAGGCGGTTGAAAAAGTATTGGCATCGCAAAAATCCAACCGCTTGCGCCATTTGGTTTTGGTTTCCATAAATTGGATGGATGAATGTATAAACATAGTACAAATACGGCACAACCACCCCGTCAGGCTACGCCTGCCACCCCTCCACAGGAGGGGAATGTACCGCCCCTAAGGTTCAATGTACCGCCCCTAAGGTTCGTGGATACTTTTTCAACAGTCCCACGAGACAACCACGCCATGGAAAGGTTTTACATTTTGTATTTATTCGAGGTTATGCACAATGTCACGCCGCTTGTGCTACTGCAACAAGTGGCGGTTCTATTTCGCCTGCCACCCCTACACAGGAGGGGAATGGTACACCCCTACACAGGTCGGTTACATTGCGGTTCTATTTTTAAGCAGCTCCGGGTGACTGTTCGGGCAATGCCATGCGGTAAATTAACCGCACACTCACATCGGCACAATGCCGTGGGGTTGTATCCAACCCATTCCATAGCTCAGCACCAGTAGGAAAAACACGATGATAGACAATATCACCCGCGCAGTTAAGGCATTGACGGTTTTTTTACCTCGCCCCTTGTCTTTCATCATGGAAAAGAGTGCCGCGCCTAGGCTTACGACAATTCCCACAAACAAGAATAAAAGAATTATTTTTACCCACATGATGTATCAAACATAGCAATTACCATACTTATATTATACTATCTCATCATGAAATTAGGTCATTATCAGTTTTCTCCACCGCTTTTGGTACTTTTATCGGCTATATTTTTGTCTGCGCTTTTTGCCGGCTTGGGTCGGTGGCAGATCGATCGCATGTATCAAAAAGAGGAGATTATTGCGCAGTATCAGCAAAGGCAAGCTGCGCCTGCAATCGATAAACTGCCTCCGGCAACCGCCGATTTGGAAGAGTGGCGTTATCGTCAGGTACAGCTCGACGGGCGACTGCTTGCCGAGCGGCAGTTTCTGTTGGACAACCAGATCTCGGGCGGACGGGTCGGCTTCAATGTACTGACACCGATGGCGTTGGAAGACGGCAGCACAGTGTTGGTTGACCGAGGCTGGGTTGCTATGGGTGCTCGGCGTGAGGACCTGCCCGATGTGCGTCTGACTACCGACCCCGAGACGATAACCGGCACGATTTATGTGCCGTTCGGAGAACCGTTTGCGCTCGGTAGTGCGACGATCGGCGAGGTTGGTTGGCCGCGCATCGTTCAATATCTAGACTTCAAGGCACTCGGTGATTTATTGGGAACCTCGCTTTTGCCTATGGTTGTGCGTCTGTCTCCACAACAAGCGGGGGGTTATAAAAGAGAATGGTCTCTTATTGCCATGTCGGCCGATAAGCACTTGGCTTATGCAGTGCAATGGTTCGCACTGGCAGCGGTGCCGGTGATTTTGCTGTTGGTGCTCAACATCAAACGGAACGATGAACGATAAGCGATTATCGCGCCTGAAGTTGATCGGCATATTTTCTGCATTTGCCGGCCCCTTATTGATTGCGTCGGTGCTTTATTTCGGGCAAGGGTGGTTTGAATTCGGTTCTACCGAGCGCGGTCAGTTGTTGTCATCCGGGCAGACTCTCGATTCCGAAGATTTTAATTTAATAAAGGATGATCAAACAAGCGATGCAAATGGCGCACCGTTGCTCGACGGTCGTTGGTTACTAGTGTTTCACGGCAGCCGAGCGTGTAATCTTTATTGTCAAGCGAGCCTATTCAAGATGCGTCAGGCGAGATTGGTGCTGGGGCGCGATGCCGCCCGCGTGCGCATCGTCTATTTGCTTGCCGATGCACAGCAACCCGATACAGAGCTAAACCGATTATTGCTTCAATATCCGGCACTTTCGGTGTATCGGATAGAAGATACCGCAGATGTGCGCGCACAAGCACCGCAATTTCGACAAAACCAAGTTTATATTGCAGATCCTTTCGGCAATTTGGTCATGTTTTACCTACCCGATGCTTATTCGCGAGACATCATCAAGGACTTTAAGCGTCTACTGAAAGCCTCCAAAATCGGTTAATGAATACATCTTATTTCTTAAAGGGTGTTGGTGTCGCATTGGTGCTGACAATGCTGGTTATCGTATTGGGGGCGTATACGCGCCTCAGCGATGCCGGATTGGGTTGCCCCGATTGGCCGGGGTGCTACGGGCAGTTGCTGGGTGTGCCCGAGCAACCTGCCGAGATAGAACAAGCCGAACAGGCTTACCCCGGTTGGCGCGTCGAGGTTGATAAGGCATGGATTGAAATGGTACATCGCTACTTTGCCGGCGGGTTGGGTTTAATCATCCTAGCACTAACCGTATTCGCATTTATCAAAGCCAAGCACCGCCGAGGCTTAATGCTGTTTCTGCTCGGCTTGGTCACCTTCCAAGCACTGCTGGGCATGTGGACGGTCACTTTGTTATTGCAACCACTCGTCGTTGTTGCCCATTTACTGGGAGGCTTTACGGTGCTCTCATTATTGTGGTGGCTATACCTAGACCGATGGTTTGAACCGAAGCAGGCAACCGTTCACAACAAAGCCTTTTATAAAATTACTTTAGTCGCATTGGTTTTGTTGGTTATGCAAATCACACTCGGCGGATGGACCAGTTCCAATTATGCGGCACTCGCCTGTATCGATTTTCCGCTATGTCAGGGTTTATGGGTACCCGATGCCGATTATCGTGGGGGATTTCAATTTTTGGTTGACGAACAAAACTATGAATACGGTGTGTTGGATAGCCCGCAACGCACCGCAATACACTTTTCTCACCGCTTGGGCGCATTGATTGTCACGGTGTTCTTTGTGGTGTTCTTGGCAAAACTATTCGCTCAAGGCTCGGCACTCGTGCGGCGGGTTGCACTAGGCATTGCGTCCCTGCTGGTTGTTCAAATCATGCTGGGCATTTCAAATATCGTATTTTCTTTGCCGTTGGCTGTTGCGGTCTTGCATAATGCGGTCGCCGCACTATTACTTTTATCGTTATTGCTCTTATTGCGCGTGCTAAAATCATAAAGAATTATACAGATAACTTGACAAATAAATGTTAAATTATATCAATGAAAACTCATAGAATAACCAGATACTGTTTGTACCCGGCGACCTATGAAAAGCATCAGCAATTACATGGAACTGCCGGAGCATGTCGTCATGTTTGGAATCACTTTGTAGCTAAGTTAAAGGACGAATACGAGTATTGCGGCGAGAGCCGGTTTAGCTTTTTCACCATAGGCAAGCAATTTACGACATTGCGAAAGCATTGCGACAAGTGGTTGCAAGGTTATTCCGCTTATATCGTGAAATCATCATTACAACCGATAGAAATAGCATACAAAGGATTTTTCAAAGGCAACAACGGATTGCCGAAGTTTCACGGCAAATATACGCATAGCCCGTCTTTCCCGATCAATTATCAATCGGCAAAACTATCGGGTTGTCACTTGTATATACAGAAAGTCGGCTGGATGAAGTTTGCCGGTGGCGATAGGTATCAAGGTGAGAAGTTTGTATCGGGTCAAGTGAAGTATGAGTGCGGTCATTGGTATGCATATATTTGTTATGAAGTAGAGCTAGCGGACAAACTGCACATGCTAAAGGAAGTGGGTTTGGATAGGAATGTGGGGCAGATAGCATTGTCGGATGGAACACTGTATCACTTACCCGACTTAAAGCGTAAGGAAGCAAGGCGTAGGCGTTATCAACGAATGGTTGCTAGACGGGTCAAGGGGAGCAACAGACGCAAGCTAGCGAAGTATAGATTACAGAAAGCGTATCAAGCGGAGCGATTTGCGAGGGCGAATTGGTGTCATCAAACCAGCAAGCTCATAGCAGATAAGTACGATATTGTTTATATGGAAGGATTAAATACAGCAGAAATGACGAAGTCGGCGAAGGGGACGATAGACAGTCCGGGTAAGCATGTGAAAGCAAAGTCAGGTTTGAATAGGGAGATACTAAAGAGTGGCTGGTATAAACTGGAGCAATGCTTAAGCTACAAAGCACAGGTAGAGAAAGTGCCGGCACACTACACGAGTCAGACCTGTAATAAATGTAGCGCGATAGATAAAGCAAGCCGCAAAACACAATCAATTTTCAAGTGTCGGTATTGCGGACACGAGGACAATGCGGACATCAATGCTGCATTAAACATTATGGCGGTTGGGAGTACCGCTACTGGGTGTGGAGATTGCAACATTGGTTGGTCTGTGAAGTGCCAAAAAGATAGGGTGGCGAGGCGGTCTAACAAGTCTGTCAAGTTACCTATATAATTCCCAAATCATAGGCTCGAAGCTCAGAGACGATGACTTTTTCCACACTACAAATGGATGCGACACGGCTTCGCGTCGGAAATTATTTTGAGGTATGCAAACCCAGGGTGGTTGCGGTAATGCTGTTCACCGCACTGGTCGGCATGTTGGTTGCCACACCGTTGACCTTGCCGTTTAGTACGATGCTTGCAGCGATGATCGGCATTGCGTTGGTGTCTGCTTCCGCCGCCGCCATCAATCATGTTGCCGATCATAGAATAGACGCACTGATGCAGCGCACCCGAAATCGTCCGCTACCCAGCGGCGCACTATCGGCACGCGAAGTATTGACTTTTGCCGGAGTAATCGGCACCGTAGGCACACTGATATTGGTGCTTTTTGTTAATGTACTCACCGCGGCATTAACCCTACTATCGCTAGTCGGCTATGCGGTCGTCTATACGCGCTTCTTAAAATACGCAACGCCGCAAAACATCGTTATCGGCGGTGCTGCCGGTGCGACACCACCGATGCTCGGTTGGACGGCTGCCACTGGGCAGTTGGATTTCGGCGCATTTTTATTATTTCTAATCGTTTTTGTCTGGACACCACCGCATTTTTGGGCACTGGCGATGTGCAGAAAAAAAGAGTACGCCGCAGCCGGGGTGCCGATGCTACCGGTCACGCACGGTGAAGATTTTACCCGCCTGCAGATACTGCTCTATATCATTCTGTTAACACTGGTTACGACGCTTCCCTATGTAACCGGTTTGTCGGGACCGGTATATTTATTCTCGGCAACACTGCTAAACGGGGTGTTTATATATTACGGCTTGGTTCTGAGGATAAATCGCACCCCGAATAAAGCGATGGAAACATTCGGATTTTCCATCGTCTACATTATGTTGCTGTTCACGGCCTTGCTTGTTGATCGCTATATCGGTTTATTGATTTAAGCACATTCGGGGCTGCTGAAAAAGTATTTTATGCACGTAGGGGCGGACTAACATGTCCGCCCGTAACGCGTTGGCCGGCACGATTTATACATTCATCCATTCAATTTATGGAAACCAAAACCAAATGGCGCAAGCGGTTGGTGTCGTGCAGAACGGTACTTAAGAGCAGACACACAGGTCTGCCCCTACGGCTTGGTGGTTATTATAAATTCACGGCGCAAGCGGTTACGGTTGCAAGCTGACGATACTTTTTCAACAGCCCCAAAAGTATCTGCAATATTTATACATTCATCCATTCAATTTATGGAAACCAAAACCAAATGGCGCAAGCGGTTGGTGTCGTGCAGAACGGTACTTAAGGGTAGACACACAGGTCTGCCCCTACGGTTTGGTGGTTATTATAAATTCATGGCGCAAACGGTTACGGTTGCACGCTGACGATACTTTTTCAACAGCCCCGTCGTGTCTGCAACATTAATACAATTTATGGAAACCAAAACCCGATGGCGCGTAGCGCGTGGGTTTGTGCAGAAGTGAGGTTATTCGCCGCGAAAATGCTCTTGATTATCCAAAAACCACTGGTAAAACGACGGCAACCCTTCGGCAAGGCTGATACTATGGTGCCAACCTAAACGGTGTATCAAAGAAACATCCATCAGCTTGCGCGGTGTGCCGTCCGGTTTTGAGGTGTCGTAGACAATCTTGCCCTCGAAGCCGACTATCTGTGCAATTAAAGCGGCGCAATCGGCAATCGTAATTTCCTCGCCCGAACCGATATTGATGTGCGATTGTTGGGGGGAGATATGCTTGTCATAGCTTGCTTTGTCTACTTGCATAATATACAGACATGCAGAGGCTAAATCATCAACATGCAAGAATTCACGCTTCACCTTGCCGGTCCCCCAAATCTCAATTTTATCCGAGTTGCTTGCCGTCGCCTCGTGAAAGCGGCGCACCAACGCTGCCAAGACATGGCTGTTTTTTAGGTGAAAATTATCACCCGGACCATATAAATTAGGCGGCATCAGAGAGCGATAATCGGTTCCGTATTGGCGGTTGTACGACTCGCATAGTTTGATACCGGTGATTTTTGCAACCGCATAAGGCTCGTTGGTCGCTTCCAAATGCCCCGACAGCAATGCCACCTCGGGCATCGGTTGTGCGGTTTGGCGTGGGTAGATACATGAACTTCCCAGAAAAATCAGGTTCTGTATACCGGCTTGCCATGCTTCGTGAATAAGATTTATCTCGATCATCAGATTCTGATGTATAAACTCGGCAGGATAGGTATTGTTTGCGTAGATTCCACCGACGCGGGCTGCCGCAACGACGAGACAATCGAGCGGGTTTGATTGAAAGAATTGACGCACCGCCGAGGAATCGCACAGATCCAGTTGTTTGTGCGGGATGGTAATCGGTTGCTTAAAGCCTTGTGTTTGCAATGCTCTGACGATTGCCGAACCGACCATGCCGGTATGCCCGGCAACATAAACGGTGCTATTTTTGTTAATCATCGGCGATATTACAGGGTTATTGTTGGGAGAGTTTTTCAAACTTTGCGAGCTTCAGATCTTCTTCTACCATTTCGTCTACGAGTTCGTCAAAAGTAATTTTGGGTTGCCAGCCCAGCTCGGTGCGCGCACGGGCGGCATCACCTTTTAAGGCTTCCAGTTCAAAGGGTCGAAAGTATCGAGGATCTACTTTGACAACGAGCCTCCCAGTTTTAGTGTCTATACCCTGCTCGTCAACGCCGGAACCTTGCCATTCTATTTGCATATCCATGCGTCCGGCGACGACTTCGACAAATTCCCGTACCGAGCGTTGCTCACCCAGCGCAATCACATAATCTTTGGGCTTGTCTTGTTGGAGCATGAGCCATTGTGCTTCGACATAATCGCGGGCGTGTCCCCAGTCGCGCAGTGCGTCTAGGTTGCCTAAAGCAAGATAGTCTTGCAGGTTATTTTTGATACGGGCAAGTGCTCGGGTTATTTTACGGGTGACGAAAGTCTCACCGCGTTTTTTAGATTCGTGATTAAACAAAATGCCGTTGACCGCATAAATCCCGTAGGCTTCTCTGTAAATAACCGAAATCCAGTAAGCGTATAATTTGGCGGCAGCGTAGGGCGAGCAGGGGCGAAATGGTGTATCCTCGTTTTGAGGGCTTTCCGGCGATTGACCGTACATTTCCGATGTGGAGGCTTGGTAATAACGCACCGTTTTATTCATGTGTAGGGTGCGGATTGCCTCGAGCATTCGCAGCGGACCCAAAGCATCCGAGTTTGCGGTGTATTCGGGCTCTTCAAACGAGACGGCAACATGAGATTGCGCAGCGATATTGTATATTTCGTCGGGTTTTGTCTTTTCTATGATATGAACCAAGCTACTGGAGTCGGTCATATCGCCGTGGTGCATGTTGAATCCTTTACCGTGCTCGTGGAACTTGTTGTATAAATGGTCTACTCGGTCGGTATTGAATAGCGAGGTTCGCCGTTTAATGCCGTGAACGGTATACCCTTTTTCCAGCAGGAACTCGGAAAGGTAGGCACCGTCTTGCCCCGTGACACCGGTGATTAATGCGCATTTACTCATTGTTGATTACTTGTTTTAGGAATAAAGGGAGGAATTATAGCATATAAACTTGTTCTGGTTATTTTCCTCCTGTGGCGGGGCGGCAAACGAGATAGAACCGCCGGTTCTATTGAAGCGGTCCTTCCAAGAAAACTTTGCTACGAATGTAAATAGCTAGCGGATCGCCAATAGTGACCGTGGTTTGACGGCATGATCGGTTATTCATTGCTTGAGTCTCGGTCAGGTTACTGGGCGGGTTACTTTCCCCTATCACTATGGAAAACTGCTCTTCACCCTCAATACGATTGTCTCTCACTATCAGGTTTTCCAATGTGAAGCTGTTTTCGCCTGCTTTGATGACCACCGGAGTTATGGGGTTATAGTCAACATTCTTGAACGCCGTTTCATCGGTATAGATGAGTGTTACCGTGGTATTCCTATTCAAGCCTATCGTGGTATCGGCATTCTCCCCTCTGCGCAGTTCAATTATCGGTAGGTTGGTATTATCGCCCTCTCGAACGGAATAACTCCGTTGCGAGAAGCAAAGTAAGTATTCATCGTCCAATACCCTGAAAGTGATAGAACTGTTGGTACCACTGCGTCTGATATTGCTGGAGATATTATTAGGTGTAGGCATTGAGCCTAGAGAAATTAATATATCATTATCGCCGCCGGGATTTAAAGCAGAGTTATCGTTGAGCTGCCATTCCAATGTTGCGGTTTGCGCGTTTGCACCGCTAAAGGTAATACTTTGAGTAAAAAGTTCCTTATTAAAATTTAGGCTAACACCATCACCGGATACGAGTCTTAGAATCCCAGTTTGTTGAGGAATCCCAGGTTGTTGAGTTAGCTGCCCTTCTGTGGAGAAAGTTAGCTGTAGTGATTGACCGGTTCTAAGCGGTCGGCTTAAAGAGATGGAAAACCGTATCTTGGGTCCGACAAGCCTATCGCCTTGAGGGATGCCTTCGTATATCGGTGAAGGAGACAATCGCTCTATGCTATATATCAAGTCTTGTGCGACGGCAGACTGTGTAAAGCAAAGAGCCAACAAAAACAAGCCGAATAGCAATACACGCCGACGATAGGTATTGTTGTTGTGGACATAAGTATTCATAGCGGTATTTTACCCGAAATGTAACCGACATGTGTAGGGGTGAACATCGTTGAATTGCCTATTGACCTACCGGCTCAACCGGCGGCTCTATATTTATAATTGTAATTATTATAATTTATGTTATAATTCGTTCCTTTGATAAATTAACTGGAGTTTCAAATGAAATACATAATTAGTGTTATACAGCCGTTCAAGCTGGACGAGGTCAGAGACGCACTCTCTAACGTTGGTGTTAAGGGAATGACGGTCTCTGAAGTCAAAGGCTTTGGGCGTCAAAAGGGGCATACCGAGTTTTATCGGGGCGCGGAATATGTAATTGATTTCTTGCCCAAGCTAAAAATCGAAATTGCAACAACCGATGCGCAGGCAGAGCAAGTGGTCAATGTCATTAGAGAGACCGCAGGCACCGGCAAAATCGGCGACGGCAAGATATTTGTCTTAAATTTAGAGCAATCTATCAGAATTCGTACAGGAGAAACAGGCGATGAAACAGTTTAATATTTTTACTTACCTATTTAAGGCATTGCTGGTTTCAGCGTGCCTGTCGATACCGGCTTATGCGCAGGACGGGTTGGACGGCGGAGATACCGCATGGATACTCACGTCGACCGCTTTGGTCTTATTAATGACCATACCCGGGTTATCACTTTTTTATGCCGGATTAGTCAGGTCTAAAAATGTGTTATCGGTCTTAATGCAGTGTTTTTCAATCACTTGTCTGGTCTCGATTGTATGGCTGATATACGGCTATAGCCTCGCTTTCAGCGACGGTGGCGGCATGAATAGCTGGCTCGGCGGATTGAGTGCTATGGGATTGATGAGCGTTGATCGCGGTGCCATGTCCGGCACCATACCGGAGACGGTATTTGTCATGTTTCAGCTGACCTTTGCGATTATCACGGTGGCACTCATCGTCGGTGGCTTTGCCGAGCGCATGAAGTTCTCGGCAATGTTATTGTTTAGCTTGCTTTGGGTGACAGCTGTCTATTTCCCGGTATGTCACTGGGTCTGGGGCGGTGGCTGGTTGGGAGAAGCCGGCTTGCTTGATTTTGCCGGTGGCACTGTGGTGCATATCACCGCCGGTGTCGGCGCACTGGTCGCAGCGATCGTGATGAAATCTCGCACCGGGTTCCCTACCACACCGATGCCGCCGCATAACCTCGTTTTGACGGTAGCCGGTGCCAGCATGCTGTGGGTCGGCTGGTTCGGCTTTAACGGCGGTAGTGCGCTTGCTGCAGGCAACGACGCAGGTATGGCAATGCTGGTCACACATATCAGTGCGGCAGCGGCTTCCTTGACTTGGGCGACGGTTGAATGGATTAAACACGGCAAGCCTAGTGTTCTAGGCATCGTGACCGGTATGGTTGCAGGTTTGGGCACAATCACGCCGGCTTCGGGTTTTGTCGGTCCTATGGCTGCTTTGGTCATCGGCATCTTGGCCGGTGGTATTTGCTATACTGCAACACAAGTTATCAAGAGAACCCTGAAGATAGACGATTCTTTGGATGTGTTCCCGGTACACGGTGTCGGAGGTGCTTTAGGCACCATACTGACAGGTGTGTTTGTTGCCAGCCAATACGGTGGTGCCGGTTTAGCCGATGGTGTTACCATCAGTGAACAGGTCATGATACAGATAATGGGAGTGGTTGCAGTTATCGTTTGGACTGTAATAGCGAGCTTCGTGATTCTTAAGGTCGTTCAAGCACTCGTTGGTCTGCGGGTTGACGAAGACGAAGAAATCGAAGGCTTGGATGTCAAGCAATACGACGAGAAAGGCTATAACTACTAATAGCATAACTTTTTATGGTGAGATGATAGAGGAACTACAAGGATGTAGTTTCTCTATCGTTTTTTTGAAGCGTAGGTATCTGCAATATCTTTCAAAGAGGTCTAGAAAGCCTATTGAATAAATCCTTTCTAGGGATAGGCGCATTATTTTTACCTTGTCCTATTTTTCTTTGGTCTAGCGATATAATTTTAATGTGTGGATTGAAATATCGCGTAGCGTCTACAAATCCGGAACCGGTAGTATAGATAAGTTTGCTTTTTGCTAAAATCAGAAAATCTATCAGCGCATCTTTCTCTTGATTAAAATTATCAATTTCGTTTCGCGGATGTCCAATAATATTGTGTTTATGTAGGGGAAGTTCATTATAAGAGCGTTCAATATCTCTTGAAAACACTCTTCCCGGAAAGGCCATATACATTTTATCAATAAACTGCGCTTGATCCGAACATGCGAATATACTGTATTCGTCACCTATTACCCTTTTTAGGTAAATAATATAAGGATCAAGATCTATCCTATATCTGTATTTGAACAGAGAATCTTTTTTTGCAGCTATGTCTGTGCCACGGTAATGGACGGCAACCCAATTCCCTTTAATATTATTGGCAATCCATTGATCAGCACATCTTTTAAGATGCCGGTTTATCGCAAGTTTCGATAGTATTTTATGTCCGTATACCGAAGAAATGCAAAAAATCCCAAACCACGCAATGTCATTTTCGATTTTTTTTTGCGTAGAAAATTGCAATTTATGCTTTGATTCATTTGTCATATTGATTAAATTATCGCTTTCAAAATGTCTCCATATCATGTTGGTAGGTTTTTTGATCTTTACATTAATTTTCATTTTTTCACAGATCCATGCAAAAGCAACGAACCCATCTAAAGACGTACCTATAGGGCGATAATCTTCATAATTCACTACTACACATTTACTATCAAGATAATCTCTGTGTAAGAATTGACGACGGAATAGACAAGTAAACCATAAACATCTATCCAGAATACGCGCTACTGTTGTTTTGTTGACTTTAACTTTAATCATAGGTTTTTGTATTTCAAATTTTAGAGTGGCAACTAAAATCATCCATATGGCTAGAACACGTAACTTGATAAAACGCCACCATAGCATGATCTGCCTGCCAAGCGCAGATAATTTCATTTACATGTCTCGATCAGACCACTTTGTCGGGTAAAGGTTCTCCTGCCAGATAGGCTTTTAGGTTTTGTAGTACTCGACGACCCATTGCGATGCGAGTCTCCAGAGAAGCACTTCCCAGATGCGGAAGCAACACGATATTCTCCAAGCCGAGAAATCCGGGGTCTAGTTCGGGTTCGCCTTCGTAGACATCTAATCCTGCACCGGCAATGATTTTTTCCTTCAACGCTGTGATTAGTGCTTGATTATCTATCACATCGCCTCGTGCGGTGTTGATAATAAAAGCCGATGGTTTCATCAGAGAAAGTCGCTCGATGTTTATTAAATGATAGGTTGCTTTACCGCCCGGACAATGTAACGAGATAAAGTCTGCGCTGGACATCAATTCTTCCAAGGAATCGCACGGAGTTGCCGAGACGGCATCGATGGCTTCCTGTGGAATGTGATCCATAGCCGGGTCGCTGAAGGTTATATTCATCCCGAAGCCGTGATGTGATCTTTTAGCGACTGCTTGGGCGATGCGCCCGAAGCCGACCAATCCTAGAGTTTTGCCGGTCACCTTCGTCCCCATCATGTGGGTTGGACGCCACCCGCTCCACGCGCCGGCACGCAGATGTCGTTCGCCCTCTCCGGTACGGCGGGCAACCATCAACATCAAAACCATTGCGATATCGGCGGTACAATCGGTCAGCACTTCGGGGGTATTGCTAACCGCAACATTCGCTTTTTTAGCAGCTTCTAAATCTATGTGATTGAAGCCGACACCGAAATTGCCGAGAAAACGGCACGCCATATCGTCAATGCCGAGTATTTCGGCATCGATAGGGTCGGTCACCGTCGGCAACACGCACTCGGCACTTGCCAGTGCCGCTTTGAGTTCGTCTTTGGACATGGGGCGGTCATCTTCGTTTAGACACACATCGTCGCACATCGTTTTAAGTTCTTGTTCCACAACTTCCGGCCAACGTCGGGTTACGACTACGGTTTTACTCATCAATCTTTCCTTTGCTTATAGCTTTTTCATGACCTCGGCCATCGTAGAGCCGAGTTCGGATGGATTCGGCGCAATTGCCACGCCGGCTTCTTGCAAGATTTCGACTTTCTCATCGGCACTTTCTCCTTTGCCGGAAACGATTGCACCGGCGTGTCCCATCCGTCGTCCTTTGGGCGCGGTCATTCCGGCGATATAAGCGACCACCGGTTTGCTCATTTCCGATTTGATAAACTCCGCCGCTTCCGCTTCTTGGGGGCCGCCGATTTCACCGATCATCATCACCGCCTTGGTTTCGGGGTCGGCTTCGAACATTTCCAGTATGTCGCGATGCGAACTACCGTTAATCGGATCGCCGCCGATGCCTACGCTGGTCGTGATACCGATGTTTAACGCTTTCATTTGCGAGGCGGCTTCATAGCCGAGTGTGCCCGAGCGTGCAACCACACCGACATCGCCGGTTATATAAATGTGTCCGGGCATGATCCCCATCATTGCTTTGCCCGGGCTAATCGTGCCGGCACAGTTCGGGCCGGTGAGAATCATTTTTTTGGTTTCCTTATAACGGCGCATGAAACGTTTGACGCGCATCATATCCAAAGCGGGTATGCCGTCGGTAATGGCAACGGCATATTTAATACCGCCGTCGGTTGCTTCCATCAGCGAATCGGCAGCGGCAGCAGCGGGGACGAATAAAACACTCGCTTCGGCATCGGTTTCTTCTACCGCTTGTTTGACGGTATCGAAGACCGGCAGGTCGAGGTATGTTGTCCCGCCCTTGCCGGGAGTGACACCGCCGACGACATTGGTGCCGTATTCAACCATCTCTTTAGTATGAAAACTACCGATCCTGCCGGTAATTCCCTGCACTATAACTTTGGTTTTTTCGTCTAGTAGTATTGCCATGATGTCTCCTTATGATTTTGTGGCAGCAACCGCTTTCTCTGCCGCCTCGCCCAGAGTATACGCAGAGATAACCGGCAAACCGCTCTCTTTGATCATTTGCTGACCTTGTTCGACATTAGTTCCCGACAAACGCACCACCAAAGGCACGTTGAGTTCTATGGATTTGATTGCTTTAATCAAGCCTTCGGCAATCCAATCGCAACGATTAATACCGGCGTAAATGTTAACCAGCATGGACTTGACGTTTTTATCTTCTAAAACCAACTCGAATGCTTTAGCAACTCGCTCCGGTGAGGCACCGCCGCCGATGTCTAAAAAGTTCGCCGGCTCGCCGCCGGCGTATTTAATCATATCCATCGTTGCCATCGCAAGTCCTGCACCATTGATCATACAGCCGATGTTTCCTTCCAATCCGACATAGCTTAGGTCGTGTTCCGAGGCATTGGTTTCGCGGGGGTCTTCCTGCGATTTGTCGCGCATTTGAGAAATTTCCGGGTGTTTGTATAAAGCATTGTCGTCGACTGCGAGTTTGGCATCGACCGGCACCAACTGGTCTTCAGATTGAGTGACGACCAACGGATTGATTTCCAACAGATTGGCATCGCTCTGAACGAAGGTTTTATAGCAGTTGATGAATAATTTAATCGCCTCTTTGAGTAGCGGCTTAGGGATATCGAGCGCAAATGCCAATTCACGCGCCTGAAAGGGTTCCATGCCGATTGCCGGATCGATAGGTGAGCGAATAATCGTCTCGGGTTGGCTTTCGGCAAGTTCTTCTATGTCCATGCCGCCGACTGCCGAAGCGATCGCAACGATACGCTCGGTTGCACGATCCAGCACAAATGCCAGATAAAGTTCGCGGCCGATAGCGGTTCCCGCCTCTATATAGATTTTCTCGACGGTTTTCCCTTGCGAACCGGTCTGCCGGGTGACCAAAGAGGTTCCTAAGATGTTGTTGACGAACTTGCGTATTTCCTCTTCGCTGTAACAGACTTTGATGCCCCCGGCTTTGCCGCGCGCGCCGGAATGGATTTGTGCTTTTACCGCACAAGTCGGGGTTCCGATTTCTCTATAGCCGGCAACCGCCTGAGCAGGGCTATAGGCGAGTCTTGCGGCAGCGATTTTAACACCGTTTTTTTGCAGAAGTGCTTTTGCCTGATATTCGTGAAGGTTCATTGTGATCTCCTCCTATGGTTTTTTAGGATTTACTTTGTTTATTCGCAATCGCTTCCGCAATACCGACGATATTTTCCGCCATGCGTGCGGAGGCTGCGTCAATCATTTTTCCGTCTAGGGATGCCGCCCCACGCCCTTCGGCGGCAGCCTTGTCTAATTCTTCGAGTATACGCCGTGCTTTGTCTACTTCGGCATCGGGTGGCGAGAAGACTTGATTTGCCAATTCTATTTGTGAGGGGTGTATCGCCCATTTGCCCTCTATACCCAGTGCCGCGGCGCGTTTTGCAGCCAAAATATAACCGTCGGGGTCTTTGAAATCTCCGAAAGGTCCGTCTATCGGGCGTAATCCGTATGCCCGGCAAGCAACCGTCATGCGCGTAATTGCGGCGTGCCATTGATCGCCCGGATAGTCCGGATTCAGCCCACCGATATTGACGGTGCGCGCTCTATTGCTCGCCGCATAATCGGCTACCCCGAAGTGCATCGCTTCGAGACGTTTGCTCGACGACGATGCAATCTGCTCGACGCACGCCATCCCGAGTGCGGTTTCAATCAGGGCCTCCAGTCCGATGCGGTGTTTAATGCCTTTTGCCTCTTCCATCTGTGTTAATAAAACATCTACCGTATAGAGGTCGCCGGGCACACCCACCTTGGGCACCAGTATCGTGTCCAGTTTGGAACCGGCTTGTTCTATCACATCGACGACATCGCGATACATATAATGTGTATCGAGTCCGTTGATGCGCACCGAGATGGTTTTGCCGGCACTTTTCCAATCCAGGCTGTTGAGGGCTTCTATAACATTCTTGCGCGCTTGCAATTTGTCGCCGGGAGCGACTGCGTCCTCTAAATCGAGGAATACATAATCGGCATCGCAGTGCAGGGCTTTCTCTATCATTTTAGGATTGGAGCCCGGCACCGCAAGCTCACTGCGCTGAACTCGCTGGCAGACCGGTTCAAAACGTGTATGACTCATAACCAATTCTTAGCGACGGACGATACCCGAACCGCCTTTCTTCTTCTTGCTTTTTGCCGGGCTCTTTTTAAGTTTTGTGGTCGTTAATTTTATTTTGAGGGGCGGGGCGGTACGGCGGAAGTATTCAATTGCTGCGCCCACGCCTTTGCCTGCGGTAATCGGTACGCCGGCATCGCGCAATGCCATTTCAACTCCGGCAATTACGCCTAAAATAGAGGTTTCGTTGTGATCGCCCAAATGTCCGATACGGAAAGCCTTTCCGGCAAGTACCGATAACCCGGCACCTAAAGAAATGTTGTAGCGATAATAAGCAATCTCTATCACATCGCGAGCGTCGTAGTTCGGCGGTGTGTAGATTGCCGTCACGGTGTCCGAGTACCATTTAGGCAACTTGGCGACAGGTTTTAGACCCCACGCCTTGACCGCAGCGCGCACTCCTTCGGCGAGCCGATGATGGCGCTTGAATATCTGGCTCAAGCCCTCCTCGGATATCAACCTCAACGATTCCGTCAATCCGTATAGCATCGGCACCGATGGTGTATACGGGAAGAAACCGTCGCTATTTGCATTGATGTGGTCTTGTATATCTAAAAAGCAGCGGGGGCATTTTGCCGTGTTCCTTGCTCGCAACGCTTTTTTGCTGAAGCACACCAACGCCATGCCGGCCGGCAACATAAACCCTTTTTGCGAACCGCTTACGGCAACATCGACACCCCAATCGTCCATGCGAAAATCTATACTTGCGATAGAACTCACACCGTCGACGAACAGCATTGCCGGATGATCCACCTTATTCATCGCTTTACGCAAGCCGGCGATATCCGAGGTGACCCCGGTGGCAGTTTCGTTATGACACGTGAGTATCGCTTTGATTTCATGCCGGGTGTCCTTCTCCAGATGTCGTCGGAATTTCTCAATCGGCACACCTTCGCCCCACGGCACATCTATGGTTTCTACGTCTAGACCGATACGCACCGCAAGATCCCACCATAGATGGCTAAATTGCCCGAAACGCGAAGTCAACACCTTGTCGCCCGGCGACAGCGTGTTGCTCAGTGCGATTTCCCAGCCCGCCGTGCCGGTAGCGGGGAAGATAAAAGAGCGTCCGGTTTTAGTTTTGAACACCTCGTTCAAACCCTTGAACAGAGGTTTTGTTAATTGTGCGAAATCAGGTCGCCGATGATCCTGCTGTGCGATATTCATCGCGTTTTGTATAGATTGCGGGATGTTTGTCGGTCCTGGAACAAATAAAAAGTTACGTCCTGGCATGTTTTGATCCTTATAATGTAATGTTTTAATTAGTGAAGCGAAATGCCGCTAAAGAGGCTATTATGCCCTAAATAAATAATTCCGCAAGGAATTTTTATCTGTTGTGTAAGCCCCAAATAGTAATGTGGGGTTGCCGGAAAATACCGTTTTGCACGGAGTCACGCCGATTGACTTGCTAACTCAACCGACGGCTTTACTCATTGTTAATTTCTCGTTAAATGTTCTTAGATTCTATAATCTAAGCAGTCTTTGTTTTAACTTTCTTAGTTTATCGGGAAAGCTCATTTTAAGATGTTTATATTTTTTCCACCGCCAGAAAATTAACACTATATTCCACCAAGGGTGGTAATCGCTCCCTAGATAAATTTTAAGCACATCGTAGGGTGAAGTATCGTCTATATTCATTTTCCATAAATCCTTTAAATCGAAAAATCTTCTAATAAAATTAGGATATTTTATTTTAGTGAAAGAAGCGTTGTCGTAGTCTATAAAATAAATTTTTGCATCCGCTAATTTGTCGGTGTCTTGAACCGACATTAGGATATTATGCGGTATCACATCTCCGTGTCGTATGCCTTGCCGATGAAAAGATTTAAGCGCATCGGTGATTTTTTGTGTTATCAAGTCGCTTTTTTGATTTGAGTCCACATTCCCTACCTTTCTTAATTTCCTATATGTATTTAGCCACGGAAAATCCACATTTATATGTTGATATAAAAAATAACTCTTAAACTTTGTCGGGCTGTCGCTCTTTTTCCAATAAGCTAAAGGTTCGGGTACTGCCAAATTACGGGAATAGGCTTTCTCGCAGCAACGAAAAACCATTCGGTCGGTGCCTCGTAAATGATACTTTAATAGCAACGTAAATCGGCTTTTCCATTCATAGTGTCTATTTATATGCACGACCTTCATAACAACCTGACGATCAATATCGCTAAGCATGAATTTATAAAGTTTATTCTTCGGCCGGCCTATTTCATAATTAAGTTCGTATTCGGTTGATTCGTATTTCTCAAACTTGCAGTTTTCTATCCAGCTTCTTAGTGCTTTTGATTGTTGCGGCGAGGCGATATTTGCCGCTATTAAGTGATTATATTTCGGCATATTAGATAATTTTGTCAGGTAAAAATAAGATTTGTCTATACTATTTATAATACACGAAATAGTATTTCTCAAAATAGTAAACACTTTTTTATGTCCACTTCGTGATAGATTTTTTATAATCTACATAGAATAAAGCGTAACAAAAGTTTAGCTCGGCATTCGTTATTGCATAGTATAGCTTTAGATTAGAACATGTAAATCGTGCAAGCTGATATAATACGCTTTCAATGGAAATGTTTCACGGAACCACAATTTTATCGGTACGCAAAGACGATTGCTTGGTCATGGGCGGCGACGGTCAGGTCACAATGGGTAATACAATCGTCAAACATCGTGCGCGCAAGGTGCGGCGTTTGAACAACAATCAGGTCTTGGCAGGGTTTGCCGGCAGCACCGCCGATGCGTTTACCTTGTTTGAGCGTTTCGAAGGCAAATTGCAGGAGCACGGCGGTCAATTATTGCGCGCCGCCGTGGAATTAGCCAAAGACTGGCGTATGGATCGCAATCTAAGGCAATTACAAGCCCTGCTGGCAGTTGCCGACAAGCATACTTCGTTGTTGGTGTCGGGTACCGGAGATGTCATAGAACCCGAGCACGACTTGATTGCCATCGGTTCGGGAGGGGATTACGCGCGTGCTGCCGCACTGGCTCTGCTTGAACATTCACCGCTCGATGCAAAAACTTTAGTCGAACAAGCCCTGACAATCGCCAGCAGGATTTGTGTGTTCACGAACCGAGAACTTGTTCTGGAAACCTTATAACACAGATTTTATATACAACCGAGGAGATTTTATGTCCGATATGACACCCCAAGAAATAGTCACCCAATTAGAAAAATTTATCATAGGGCAAGACGACGCAAAGCGCGCAGTTGCCATCGCCTTGCGCAATCGCTGGCGGCGGATGCAAGTTGCCGAACCGTTGCGTAGCGAGATCACGCCCAAGAATATCTTGATGATAGGTCCGACCGGGGTCGGCAAAACCGAAATTGCAAAACGTCTTTCGGATATAGAGGAAGCACCTTTTTTGAAAGTGGAGGCGACCAAGTTCACCGAAGTCGGATATGTGGGACGCGATGTCGAATCAATCGTGCGCGATTTAGCTCAAATCGCTTTCAACAAGGTACGCGAACGAGAGTTTGCAAAGCACGATGACCTCGCTCAAAAATTAGCGGTAGATAAGGTTATAGATGGTTTGATGGACAACTTAAAGGAAACATACCACGAGCAGGCGGGGTTGGATGAAAACCAACTACGCGAAGATATACGTAGATCAGTGGAACAAGGGAGCTTAGACGATCAAAAGATTAAAATTGCCGTCTCCAAACCTCAGGTCAATCTCGGCGTCATGTCGGTGCCGGGGCTGGAGAGCATCGGTGAGCAAATGCAAGACATGTTCAAAAATCTGGGTAATCTGGGCTTAGGTGCGCGCAAGGAACACAGAACGATGACCGTAAAACACGCGCTGAAAATGTTGAAACAGGAAGAATTGGAAAAAATGATAGATCAAGAAGGTCTGCATACGCTGGTCGTAGAAGAAACCGAGCAGCACGGCATCGTTTTTATAGATGAGATAGACAAGTTGGCGCGCCGTTCTCAAGGAACGACTCAGGGCGAAGTCTCTCGCGAAGGCGTGCAACGAGATTTGTTGCCTTTGATAGAAGGTTCTACGGTCAGCACCCGCTACGGGATGATCAAAACCAACCATATACTGTTCATCGCTGCCGGTGCTTTTCACTTCTCTAAGCCCTCGGAACTGATACCCGAATTGCAGGGTCGCTTGCCGATACGGGTTGAACTTGAGCCGTTGGATATAGAGGCATTCATTAAAATTTTGAGAGATACCGGCAACTCTCTAATCAGACAATATCAAGCACTGCTTGCCCAAGAGGGCTTGAGTGTAACATTCAGCGAAGGTGCCATTAAGCGCATCGCAACGATAGCCTTTGAGATCAATAAAAACACCGAGAATATAGGGGCTCGGCGGTTGCAGACGGTGATGGAGCGACTGTTGGAAGACATTTCTTTCACCGCACCCGAGTTGGGCAAAAAGAAAATAAGCATCAGCGAAAAGGTCGTCAACAAGCAATTAGCCGATATCGCTAAAGATCAAGACCTCAGTTCGTATATTCTCTAAGCGATGTCGAATACCCAACTCAATGAAATTCATCTGCACCAAAGCTCTAGAGTGCTAGAGCTGGTGTTCGACGACGGCAAGAAGTTCAACTTAAGCTGCGAATATTTGCGTGTCTATTCACCCTCGGCGGAAGTTGCCGGACACGGTCCCGGGCAGGAGGTACTGCAGGTCGGCAAAGAGGATGTCAATATCTCGGCACTCGAGCCGGTCGGCAACTACGCCATTAAAATAATATTCGACGACGGACATAGTACCGGTATTTACACTTGGGATTATTTATACGACTTGGGCGCGAATTACGAACCCAAATGGCGTAGCTATTTGCAAAGGCTCAAGGATGCCGGCTTTGAGCGCAAAGAAAATCGCCTAGGTTAAATGTATGCTGAATGTATAGAGAAAACTGCGAATAATTTGCCACATCCTCAATTTGATAAATTTAAGCTATGAGAGACTCAAAGACGCATTTCGGTTTTCGCGAAGTCAACCTTGCCGATAAATCTAAACTGGTCGACGAAGTGTTCGGTTCGGTGGCCAATCGCTACGACTTGATGAACGACCTGATGTCCTTGGGGCTACATCGCTTATGGAAATGGATTGCCACGACGGCTTGCGGCATCAGACCCGATATGCGTGTTCTAGACCTCGCCGGCGGTACCGGCGATATGGCGATACGCATCAGACCTTTTATGCAAGCTCGAGGGTTGCTGACGGTTGCCGATATCAACCAGGCGATGTTATCGGAAGGACAAGACCGTCTGTTCGATCTCGGTTATGCCGATGTGCCCTTTGTTCGTTGTGATGCCGAAAACCTACCTTTCCCCGACCATGCTTTCGACTGCGTCGTAGTTGCCTTCGGGTTGAGAAATATGAGCTCCAAACAAAGCGCATTGCGTTCTATGCTGCGGGTGCTCAAACCCGCCGGTCGGTTGGTGGTGCTGGAGTTTTCCGAACCACACAAATGGTTGCGGCGTCTGTATCGTTGGTATTCTTTTAATGTGATACCCAAACTGGGGGGGCGTGTGACAGGAGACGAGGACAGTTATCGTTATTTGGTCGAATCTATTCGTGTCCACCCGAATCAGCAAGCACTGCGCGAGATGATCATTCAAAGCGGGTTTGTGCGTTGCGAAATCTACAATCTATCGGGTGGTATCGTTGCCATACACCGTGCGTATAAACCATGACGATGAATGTGAGTTCTAAAAAACTAGCCCCGGTGCTCGATTATGCAATCACTCGTTATCTGCAGGTGGACCCGCTACTCGTTGCATCGTCGCTAAAGAAAATGGCCGGCAAGACGGTCGGAATATCTCTCGAGGCTCCGAAGCTGGAATTCTTTTTGCTAATCAAGGAGGATACGATACGCATCGATGCCGATTTTTCGGGACAACCGGATACTTGGATACGCGGCGGTTTTTTTGACTTGGTAAAACTGGGTTTGGATAAAGACGGCTATACATCGGCGACGCATCTGGAAATCATAGGCGATGTGCAGTTGGGACAAAGGCTACAGCAGTTGTTCGCCGAGATAGAGTTTGATTGGGAAGAACTGCTGGTTCCGATAATCGGCGATATCGCAACAAATCAATTCGGTGAGGGCGTACGCGCGACGAACAAATTTATCGCTCGCTGTATAGACTCCTTGGCTTATAGCAGTGGCGAGTTTCTGCGCGAAGAATTGAAAATAACACCGACACAGCAAGAGATCACTTATTTTATAGACCATGTAGAAAAGCTACGAGACACCGTGGAACGTTTGGATGCAAGGCTACATCGCATAATGCGCGCATAATGTTTATCTTAAAATTGTGGCGCTTGCTCGCAATCAATCTGGTGCTGGTTCGACACGGCTTGGACGAAATTGTATTGGCTATTCATTTGTTCAGACCGATCCACTTTATTTTTTATTTACTACCGTGGAATTGGTTGGGTAAAAAGAAAAAACCGCTTGCGGTCAGAATAAGATTGGCATTGGAAGACTTAGGTCCGATATTCGTTAAATTCGGGCAAGCCCTTTCTACCAGACCGGATTTATTGTCGCCCGAGCTGATCACCGAATTGGAAAAACTGCAAGATAAGGTTCCGCCTTTTGCAGGTGATATCGCCCGAGCGAAAGTTGAGGAGGTCATGGCGGCACCGATAAACGAAGTGTTTGCATATTTTGATATCACACCATTGGCCTCGGCATCTATTGCGCAAGTACATGCGGCGCGGTTGGACAACGGTAGCGAGGTGGTCGTGAAGATCCTGCGTCCTAATGTTCAAAAGCGCATCAAACGCGACCTTGAATTGCTGCATACGATGGCGCGGCTCGCCGAACGTTATTGGTCCGAGGGCAAACGCTTACATGCGGTCGATGTGGTACACGAGTATGAAAAAACCATCACCGATGAACTCGATTTATTGCGCGAAGCGGCGAATGCCGGACAACTACGGAGAAACTTCGAGGGTTCCGATTTGCTTTATGTGCCTAAAATCTATTGGGATTATTGCCGACGCGAAGTCATCGTGATGGAGCGCATATACGGTGTGCCGATCAACGACATGGAGGAATTAAAACGTCATGATACCGATTTACGGAAGCTCGCACATCGCGGTGTGGAAATTTTCTTCACCCAAGTATTCGACCATAACTTTTTTCATGCCGACATGCACCCCGGCAACATATTCGTATCGATAAAGAACCCGCTGGAACCCTATTATATGGGTGTCGACTTCGGCATTGTCGGTAGCTTGGACTTGAGCGATCAACGTTATCTTGCGGAAAATTTCTTGGCATTCTTCAATCGTGACTACCGGCGTGTTGCCGAACTTCATATAGAGTCCGGGTGGATACCGGCGGATGTGCGCATAGACGAGTTTGAATCGGCAATTCGGACGGTGTGCGAACCCATTTTTCAGCGACCTTTGAACGAAATATCCTTCGGTGCTTTGCTGTTGCGTCTATTTCAAACCGCCCGACGTTTTAATATGGAGGTTCAACCGCAACTGATTTTGTTGCAAAAAACCCTGCTAAACATAGAAGGTCTGGGACGGCAGCTATACCCGCAACTGGATTTGTGGGAAACCGCAAAACCTTTTTTGGAACGCTGGATGCGCCGGCGCAGACACCCGACGACGTTGTTGAAGCGATTGCTTAAACAACTACCGGCATTGATCGAGAAGGGTGCCGATATGATAGAGGCGAATGGTACCCCGCCGACCGCCGATACCGAGAGCGCGCAACTGCGTGAAGAAATCTCCCGCTTGAGTGGCGAACTGAAACGATGGCGCATCGCCTTCGTTGCCATCTTGATTGCCGGCGCAGTGGCATTCGGTATCACATTGTGGACTTGAGCAGTGTCCGATAGCACCGATATCAAAGCACGGATCTTAGCCGATTTGAACGACGAGCAACAATCGGCGGTTGCCGCACCACCGTGTTCGGCATTGGTATTGGCGGGTGCCGGTAGCGGCAAGACCCGAGTATTGGTTCATCGCATTGCCTGGTTATGCGCCGCAGAAGGCATTTCGGAATATGCGATCATGGCGGTCACATTCACCAATAAAGCAGCGAACGAAATGCGCGCCCGCATCGCATCACTCAACGGTAGATCGCCGAGCAACATGTGGGTCGGCACCTTTCACGGTCTGTGCCACCGATTTTTACGCCTTCACGGCGAGCAGATCGGCCTGCCTAAAACATTTCAGGTGATTGACGCAGCCGATCAGCTGAGGCTGGTTAAACGGATTACTCGAAGCCTTGAAATCGACGAGGACCGATGCGCACCGAAGAACACCCGATACATGATAAACCAGTGCAAAGAAGAAGGTCTGAGAGCCGATGCCGTTCCGCCCGACTACAGCACACACCCCATGTTTAAGCACGCCTTGAGAGTTTATCGCAACTATGAAAACCTTTGTGCGGAAATGCATTTGGTTGACTTCAGTGAATTACTGCTCGCAACCCACGAACTGCTTCGCGACCACGATTCGTTGAGGCAACAATATCAAAGCCGTTTTAGGCATATTTTGGTCGATGAGTTTCAAGACACGAACCGATTGCAATACGCATGGCTGCGAGTATTGGCGGGCGAGCAAATCCCGGTGTTTGCGGTCGGCGACGACGATCAATCTATATACGGGTGGCGCGGTGCGCGTATCGCAAACCTCCACAGTTTTGAGAGAGATTTTAACGATGTACATATCTACCGTCTGGAGCGCAACTATCGCTCTACCGCAGTCATACTCGACGCCGCCAATGCCCTGATAAAAAACAACGACGGACGCATGGGCAAGCAGTTGTGGACAGCCGAAAAAGGTGGCAACAAAATAAAGCTATACACCGCATTCAATGAAGAAGAAGAAGCGAACTATGTCGTAGAAACCGTCAATCAATGGCAAACACAGCGGCGCGCATTATCCGAAATCGCAGTGTGCTATCGTGCGAACGCACAATCATTCATCATAGAAAGTGCTTTGGCAGGTGCCGGCATTCCTTATCGCGTCTACGGCGGGCTTAGATTTTTTGAACGAGCGATTATCAAGCATGCACTGGCGTATCTGAGATTAACTTCCAACCTTAACGACGACCCCTCTTTTGAACGCATCGTCAATTATCCGCCACGCGGCATCGGCACTCGCACCGTGGGCATAATCACCGAACACGCCGGCACTACAAATGCGAGCTTGTGGGAAACCGCACTAAAGCTGGTAAAAACCAAAACCTTGAGCGCGCGGGCGGGCACGGCAATGCAGGCTTTCTTTGATTTGATTAAGCACCTCGGTGCCGATTTCAAAGTACAACCGCTTCCTAGAAAAGTGGAACAAGTGATACGGTTAATCATCCCGTATCTTGAAAACCAACGTAGCGAAAGTGCCCAATCCGATATAGAAAATCTTGAGGAACTGGTTAAGGCTGCCGAGCAATTCGCCAACCGATGGCAGAGAACCGGGGATGCCGATATGGATGAACTCGATGCCTTTTTATCGCATGTCGCTCTGGAGGCGGGCGACAACGAAGCTGAAAGCGACGAAGACAGCGTACAGCTGATGACTTTACATTCGTCCAAGGGACTGGAATTCCCGTTGGTTATTATCACCGGCATGGAAGAGGGTTTATTCCCGCACAGCCGTTCTTTGAGCGACGAAAGTGGTTCGGAAGGTTTAGAGGAAGAACGCAGACTATGCTATGTCGGCATCACCCGCGCCCGCGAACAGTTGATTTTATGTCATGCGCGATTGCGCAACCTATCGTACGGCAAAACCACATACAACCAACCCTCTCGCTTTCTGGGCGAATTGCCTGCCGCCTTGATTGAGGAGGTGCGACCGCAAAGCAATGGCGCACCGTACTATCAATCGTCCAATTCGAATGATGCGACAAGACCTATGCCGGATATCGGCGGGCTTGTTGCAGGGCAACGCGTAACACATCCTATTTTCGGCGACGGTGTCGTGCTTGATTTTGAAGGCACCGACAAAAACACCCGCATCCAAGTCCGCTTCGACAAGGCAGGCACTAAATGGATGGTGTCGGAATATACCAACCTGCAGAAAATCTAGGGGTCAATGGTCGTAGTGTAGAATATACAAATATTTATCTTGACCGGCTGCACACCTACCAACCCCACGGGCGCGCCCACAAAACATCATCGCAAAACATAAGGTAATAGACTAGGAAAATTATGAAAAGAAGAGACTTTATCAATAAAGCAACAGGGGCACTTTTGACGGCACCGCTCGTCGGGTGTAGTCGAAGCGAGCAAGCAGCGGATAAGCAACCCGGCGACAACAAAACATATCGGTGGAAGATGGTGACTTGTTGGCCCAAAAACTATCCGGGGCTGGGAACTGGTGCCGAGCGTATCGCCGAGAACATCAATAGAATGTCGAACGGTCGCTTACAGATTACGGTCTACGGTGCCGGTGAATTGGTTTCGGCGTTTGAGGTCTTCGACACGGTGCGCAGCGGCGCAGTTGCAATGGGACACTCCGCCGCATATTACTGGCAAGGCAAAAATCGCGCGTTCAATTTCTTCGGCTCGGTGCCGTTCGGTATGAACATCGCTGAAATGACCGCATGGTTGAACCATGGTGGAGGTCAAGAATTATGGAACGAAGGTTACGGCGAGTTCGGTTTGATGCCGATTGCGGCCGGTGGCACCGGGGCACAGATGGGTGGCTGGTTCAGTCGCGAGATCAATGGTATCGAAGACCTAAAAGGAATAAAAATAAGAATACCGGGACTTGCCGGTCAAATTTATGCACAGTTGGGAATGGTTCCGATCAATTTACCGGGCGGTGAATTGTTCACCGCACTACAGACCGGAACACTCGATGCGGTCGAGTGGGCTACACCGTATAACGATTTAACTTTCGGCTTCTATAAAATTGCCGAATACTATTATTATCCGGGCTGGCAAGAACCGGGGGTTATGATCGAGTGTATACTCAACAAGGAGATGTTCATGGAATTGCCGGAAGATTTACAAGCTATCGTGCGTAATGCCTGCGCAGCCGAAAACATGCGCTTGTATACCCAATATATGGCACTAAACCCCGACTCGCTAAAGATATTGCGGGATAAGCACGGTGTGCAGATGCGCAAATTTCCCGATTCGGTGCTAGATCGAATACGCGAAATTTCCGACGATGTATTACAAAAATTAGCCGCCGAAAGTGATTACGCACAACGGGTATATCGATCGTACAACGATTTTCTGGAAAAAATGAGGGAGTGGTCGCAGTATTCCGAGAAAATGGTATATGATATACGCAACACGAAATAATGAAATAGCACCAAACAAATTACACGAGAGAAAAATGGAAGTATTCGGTTATGACATAGGAACTTTTACCTTTTTTGCATTTAGCTTTTTGGCGGCACTTTTTATTTTTCTATCCGCCATATTCGGTTGCAAAGAAGAGACCAACATGCATCGCTGGGTGCGAGGTGCCTTGGGATTCGCCTACCTGTTTGTGACCTTCGTTGCCTTCGTACAACTGGAGACTGCAGATTTTCAATATCAACAACAACTGCTGCCGTTCATAATGATGCTTGCGAGCAAAAGCGCGACTATCGGAAAGTTCTCCGACCCGAAACTTTTATAGCCTACAACATACCTCCTTTCTGGAGACGTGGCGAGTAAAGCATAACCGGATAGTGTTATTTTTGAGAAACTTTAAGCTGAGCCCTCTGGAGTATAGCGGCGGGCTGCGAATTTCAAATAAACCTTCGAAGCTATAGCACAAGGTGGGGTAATAATTCGCAATTTAACACCGTGATATCTATATAATTTCCAGAAATCGTCTGCTATAAGTACTTGATTATTAGTAATTATTCTAGCAAAGGTTTGCTTATATGTGTTTGCCGTATCTGCGGTCAATAGGTAAGCCATGCCAGAAGTCGGTGCCTCGGCGGGAATAGCTATGTCGTAGTTCTCGTATAAAGCCTGTTGGCTGGATCTAACGGGAAGACCTCCTACTTTGCAGTGCACATAGCTCGTTATTGGTAGTCCTGTTGTATTAATGAAGTCTCTGAACAAGTAATTAGCAATTTGCGACTGGCTTGAAAGCATCAGCCAATACCACTGTAATTTAGGAATAACAGTCCAATCTACAGAACAAGACGTGGGATTGGGTGGCAATAATTTTCTAAAGAATTTCATTTTTCTCAATTCGGGAAATAGAGAGCAATCTATTTCAGGAAATTCTTTAATTTTTTCCTGTATACTAAAATTCTTTTTCAGTATGGAACCCATAGCCGCAGATCGGCTGGACAACATGAGTATATCCCAAGATTTTTTTTGGGCTGCGCGTAATATCTCTGCAAAATCAGGTGATATTTGAACATCGTCTTCTAACACACAAGCAGCAGAATGATTATGTTTCATCATTAATTTCTGAGCCTTTATATGGCTCAATGTGCACACAAATATTCCTATTTTGTTATTAATGTATTCACTATATTTAGTAATATATCCATCGATGTCCAACAAATCGAAAACTTCGGCTTGGTATTCTGGAGATTTCAAATCATAGCTGTCTATGGCATCTACGAATTGATAGTCCAAGTTCAACGCATCAAGTTGTCTTTGTACATGTAGTCTACGCTCGGGCGTGCGCTTGAGGCTTATTACATAAATAGGATAAGGATTAATATGCATGTCAGGGTTAACTTAAGCAGTAGTGGTCAAACTAAAATATAGCATGTGCCTTGCGTGCGCCTTTTAGTCTAGTAAAACCTTCGGTAGCCAAGTTGCCAATTCCGGCCACAGTGCCAGTATCGACAAGGCAAATAATTGTAATCCCACAAACGGAACGACCCCCTTATAAATTTGCTCGGTGCGTATTTCTCTTGTGATTACACCGCGTAAATAGAACAGTGAAAAGCCGAAAGGCGGGGTCATAAAGGAAGTCTGCAAATTGATTGCAATCATAATCGCAAGCCAGATAGGGTCTGCGCCCATAATAATTAAGGTGGGTGCCACCACCGGCACGACGACAAACATAATCTCTATGAAATCCAACACGAAACCCAGTATGAACATCGCCAACATGACGACGACCATCGTCACCAATAAATCGCCGGGGAGGGCAACCAGCATCTCGTGGATGAGGCGATCACCGTCCAGTCCTCTGAAAACTAAAGAAAATATGGTGGCACCTATCAAGATCATAAAAACCATGCAACTGATTTTGATGGTCTCTCGGGTAATTTCTCTTAGCTTTGGTATAGAAAATTCGCGCCGTAGCACGGCGAGCAATACGGCACCAATTGCACCGACCGATGCCGCTTCGGTCGGTGTTGCCGCACCACTCAATATAGATCCCAAAACGACTAAAATTAAAACCAACGGCAATAGCAATGTATAGAGTTGAGGTTTAGGTCGGCGTTGCGATCTTTCTTCGGTCGTGTCGACATCATAGTTCGGCATCGATTGCGGCCTTAAAAGACCTACCGCATAAATATAAATCACATAAAAAACCACGAGTAGTAATCCCGGCAACAAGGCACCGGCAAACAAATCACTCACCGAAACCGAATCGGAGGCGAACAACCCTTGTTTATAATGCGCTTGCTGGTAGCTCGCCGAGATGACATCTCCCAGCATTACCAACATAATCGAGGGCGGAATAATCTGTCCGAGTGTTCCCGCTGCGCAAACCGTGCCACACGCCAAGCCGGGGTCGTATCTGCGCTTGAGCATGGCAGGCACCGATAGCAACCCCATCGTTGTTACGGTTGCGCCAACTATTCCGGTGCTCGCTGCCAACAGTGCGCCGACCAAGACGATGGAGACACCCAAGCCACTGCGCAACCGACGCATCGTATCGGCACTCGCCAGCAGTAATTCTTCGGCAAGTTTGGTCTTTTGTAAGGTTACACCCATAAAAACAAACATCGGAATTGCAATCAAGGTGCTATTCGTCAGAATACTAAACAGCCTATTCGGCAATGCATGCAGGATGTTGACATCGAAAATACCCAAAGCGGTACAGATTGCGGCAAACAACAACGATACACCGGCAAGCGTAAAGGCAACCGGATAACCTGCCAGTATCACTACGATAACGAGAAAAAATAATACTAATGCCATCGTCGCCCGATTGATGCTTAGTCGCTGCCTCGCAAAACCAAATAAGCCTGACGTATGACCCAAATCATCCCTTGCCAAAAAAGTAGTACCGCCATCACCGGGATTAATGTTTTCAGTATGAAGATTAACGGCAGTCCGTCGGCTTCTTGTGATCTTTCCAAAAAATGCCAGGAGGTCGCAACATAGTCGATGCTGTAAGCAATAATTGTTATACAAGTCGGCAGCAGAAATAAAAGATCGCCGATCAGATTGATCTTCATTTTAGTCTTTTCCTGCATCTTGCCGTAGAAGACATCGACGCGCACATGCCCGTCGAGGCGCATCGTATAACCCATGCATAGACATAATATAAAGACATGTAGATAAACGACACCCTCCTGCATATCTACTCGGCCGTAATTAAAACCGTAGCGCAATACGACGATTGCAAAGGCAAGGCAAATCATCGGTGGTAACAACCACATCGCAGCTTGTCCGACCCGTTTATTAACTTGGTCGAGATGGGTTAATAGCTTAGGCATTGCATAGATTATTCGGTGTATTGAGTGCCTAGCAGAGTTCGCAGTCCTCTTCCCTGCAAAGTAGCAGTATGTTCTTAAAAACATCCGGATCTTTGATGTGGGTGATAGCACCGTCTTTGGGAAAAAGTTTATCGCGCAGCCGCGACAACCAAAAACGTAGTGCCGCCCGACGCAGAATATTCTGCCATTCGTCTCTCTCGTGCGGCTCAAAAGGACGTCTCAGATGATATGCGTTGATCAATGCCTCGTAGTGCGGGCGCAACAAATGTTGATCCGCCGAGCGGCACCAATCGTTAACCGCAACCGCAACATCGTACAAAAGTTTGGCATGACAGGCATAGTAAAAGTCTATCACGCCGCTTAATCGCTCGCCCTCGAACAATACATTGTCTTTGAATAGGTCGGCATGGACGGTGCCGGCAGGCAACGCATTCGATAACTGCTTGCTTTGATGTTTGATCTCATCGTTTAATAGCATTTTGTCCTCCTTATCCAATTTTGATTGTATTTTGTCGGATTGCATCTTGAACCAACCGATATCCCTAATGTTCTCGCTATGACCATCAAAGTTGTGCATTACCAAATGCATCTTTGCCAAAATATCACCGACCTGTTGACATTGTGCTACGCCGGGTGCTTTGATAGTGTGCCCCGGCAAGCGTGTAATCAGTGCCGCAGGTTTGCCCTTTAACTCGTGCAAAGTGCGACCTTGTCGGTCGGCAATAGGGTGCGGACACGGCAAACCGGCATCCGCGACATGGCACATCAAATCGATAAAGTAAGGCAACTGATCTGCTTCCAACCACTCGAACAAGGTCAGCACATAGTCTCCCCGCTTGGTGTCGACAAAATAATTGGTATTTTCTATGCCTTCGTCTATACCTCGGTATGAAAGCAGAGAACCTATTTCAAACCCCTGTATGAACCGTCCCAACTCCTGTTCAGAAATAACCGTATAAACCGACATGCCGTATAGAAATCCAATATCAAAAAAGGATAATTATAAAGGATTATTATTCCTATACATATAACTCGACTAAAAGCAAACTTTTATGATGAACCAAAGATACCTCTTTGAAGAAGAGGTTGATTTTCACAACAGAGATATGAATACTAAAAAAGAATATGGTGGAATAGCATTAGAGTTTTGTAGATTGCCACCTGAATAATATCTACAGTGCTTAAAACTTTTGTCGTATGCGGCAACCTTTTGCCTATTGCCCTAAAAAGCAAAGGCCACTGCCGAAGCAGTGGCCTGCACCCGCCAAACCGAAGTCGGGCGGGGGGTTTACCTGTATTATATGTATGACAAAAGAAAAATCAATAGTCCTTGGAATATACAATCAAAATAGTAGTGTTATAAACTAAAATTCCGATATTAACGCCATTCTTTAGGGCAAAAAAACTCGCCTTGTTTATCTTTAAGTTTAAGAGGAAATTGAGCATTTTTAAGCCTTTCACTGGAAATTTTTCTTCTTAGAGAGGAATATTGGTGTAACTTTGACACCCAAAATTTGGCAGGTGTGATAAGTCCAATAGGTAATTTCAAAATCGTTTTTATATATTTTAACGGTTCGGTAAGATCCGAGTCGTTTGATAGAAGAATGGGAACATCGCATTCGTTCTTCAAACAATCTATCAACATAAAAGTTGAGGGTACTTGACTAGTTTAGGGAGTACGATTTGATAAAATAACTAGTAATGACAACACCTAACAGACATTTTAGAAGGGCACATATTTCAAACAGGAAAATAAGGCAAATTGTGAGGTATTTTGCCCTTGATCTGAGTGCAACCCAAATCGCACAAGCAGCCGGGGTCAATAGAAATACCGCGAATAGATATGTCAATATAATCCGAGAAAGAATTGCACAACACTGCGAGCAGACGAGCCTATTCTCTGGCGAGGTAGAGTTCGATGAGTCCTACTTCGGTGGTCGCAAAAAGGGAGACAAAAGAGGTAGAGGTGCACCGAACAAAGTACCGGTATTCGGCATATTAAAAAGAGATGGGAAGGTCTATACGCAGGTGATACGCAATGCTTCAAAGAGCGAGATACGACCTATTATCAAGCGTTTAGTGGGACACAGGAGTACTATATACACAGATAAATGGAGAGCTTATGACGGGTTGGTGTTGAATGGATACAAACACTACCGCATCAATCATTCAAAGACACTGGGCAGTGGTACTAGACATATCAATGGCATTGAAAACTTCTGGGAATGGGCCAAAAGGAGATTAACAAAGTTCTGCGGCGTGTCGAGAAAACATTTCCACCTTCATCTAAAAGAATGCGAGTGGCGATTCAATCACAGACACCTTTCAGCCTCCCAAAAGTATGAGATGCTAATGAAGATGGTAAGGGATATTTGAGTGGGACTTTGTCCCTAAACTAGTCAAGTACCTAGTTGAGATATTAACATCCGAACCTTTCTCTTCAAATTTAGAAACTTTTACTATCTTTCTATATGAGGGGTTACCTTTTTCTAAAAGTTCACCTTTGACGGATCGTCTCTTAAATGATCCAAAATGAATTTCTATTTCAGGGATTGTTCGTAAAGCTCCTAGATAAACATCCTGTCTTTGTCTTACACCGGGGTTACTGTCGTTGGGAATCACCTTTGCCGTAAAATAGCGTATTTTTGAAATTTTACAATCCTTAAAACTGAAAGACTGAATAAGTGCCTTTAAGTCTAGCCACTTATATTTCGTCTTTTTTATACTGTGATAAAGATTGAAACCATCTACATAGATAATATAATTTTTCAAATTAAACCTACCTTAAAAAGCACAAGCCACCGCCGAAGCAGTGGCTCTGCACCCGCCAAACCGAAGTCGGACGGGGGGATTGCGTATATTATATGTAGGGTTGGAAAGAAATCAAGAATTTAAGCAGACGAAATTTGGTGGTGCTTGGCGGCTGGGGCTGTACCCTGGCCTTGATTTTATAGTTTAACTATTAAAGCTACAATTATTCCGACGGATGCAATGACTATTCCACCAACGGCATACATCTGCTTCACTAGCCTAACTTCTAAGTTAGCTAGTTCTGTTTCCAAGTCTGCCTTCGTAGCCACCTCTTTTGAATCGGCAATATTGGCTACCGCTTCCTTTGCTTCGGCATCGGTGACACCGTCTACCTTTCTTAAAATATTGTACAGGGCTATATCAGTCATATCTTAATACCATTTGTTGCTTCAAAACCATACTATACATTAAATGTATACGCAATTATCTACATAATTTATGTTCGCAGATACTCTGATACTTCCCCTAAAAAGCAAAGGCCACCGCCGAAGCAGTGGCCTGCACCCGCCAAACCGAAGTCGGGCGGGGACATCTGCAGACCCTTAGCAACCACCCCGTGGAAAGGCTTTACATTTTGTACTACGTTAAAGTTATGCACAACGTTACGCCACTTGTGCTACTGCAACAAGTGGCGGTTCCACTCGGCGGTTCTGTTGCGCCTGCCACCCCTTCAGAGGAGGGGAATGTACTGACACTTTACTTGTGCAGATACGACGTGGCTGTTGAAAAAGTATTTCATAGAGTGGTAGGGGCGGACTTATATGTCCGCCCGTAACGGGTTGCGCCTGCATGATTTATACATTCATTCATCCAATTTATGGAAACCAAAACTAAATGGCGCAAGCGGTTACGGCTGTGCAGAACGGCACTTAAGGGCAGACACACAGGTCTGCCCCTACGGCTTGGTGGTTATTACAAATTCACGGCGCAAGCGGTTACGGTTGCACGCTGACGATACTTTTTCAACAGCCCGACGACGCAACTACTCCGTCAGGCTGCGTCTGTGTGCGGGTTAGCGGCCGCGTTTGCGGAGGCGTTCTATCATGCGAAGTTGGGCAGCCACTTCGGCAAGTTCGGTCATCGCTTTGGCAGTTTCTATATCGGTGAGTTGGCTTTGTAGCAGTTCTTCGGCACGTTGTTTGGCTTCCAGTGCTCTGGCTTCGTCCAGATCCTCGCCACGCAGAGCGGTGTCGGTTAGGACGGTGACCATGTGCGGTTGCACTTCTATCACGCCGCCGGAGACATAGAAGTGGCGGTCATCTTGACCTTCCATGCGCACCCGCACTTCGCCGGGGCGTAGGGTCGATAGAAAGGGTGCATGTTGCGGATAGATGCCGACTTCGCCCAGTTCGGCTTCGGCAAAAACCGCATTGACTTCGCCGTTGAAGATTTCCTCTTCGGCACTAACAATATAAGTACGTATGGTGTTCATCTGTGGCGGCGTAGGGTTGGCTTAAAGCGTTTTGGCTTTTTCCACCGCTTCTTCTATCGCACCGACCATATAGAAAGCCTGCTCGGGCAGGTCGTCGTATTGCCCTTCCATGATGCTTTGGAAACCTTGAATCGTATCTTTGAGCGAGACATATTTGCCCGATGCACCGGTGAACACTTCGGCAACAAAGAACGGTTGCGACAAGAAACGTTGTATCTTGCGCGCCCGCGAGACGGTGAGCTTGTCGTCTTCCGACAGCTCGTCCATGCCCAATATCGCAATGATGTCTTTGAGTTCTTTATAGCGTTGCAGGGTGTTCTGCACGGCACGGGCGGTGTCGTAGTGTTCCTGTCCGATAATCAGCGGGTCGAGCTGGCGGCTCGTAGAGTCCAGCGGATCGACCGCCGGATAAATACCGAGTTCGGCAACTTGTCTGGACAATACCAGGGTGGCATCCAAGTGTGCGAAGGTCGTCGCCGGCGAGGGGTCGGTCAAGTCGTCTGCCGGCACATAAACCGCTTGGAACGATGTAATAGAACCGGTTTTAGTCGAGGTGATACGCTCTTGCAACAAGCCCATCTCGGCGGCGAGCGTCGGCTGATAACCCACCGCAGACGGCATGCGACCGAGCAATGCCGAGACTTCGGTGCCGGCCAATGTGTAGCGGTAGATGTTGTCTATGAACATCAGCACATCGCGACCTTCGTCGCGAAAGTCTTCGGCGATGGTCAAGCCGGTCAGTGCCACCCGCAGGCGGTTGCCCGGCGGTTCGTTCATCTGCCCGTAGACCAGTGCAACCTTATCCAGCACATTGGATTCTTTCATCTCGTGGTAGAAGTCGTTGCCTTCTCGGGTGCGCTCACCGACCCCGGCGAACACCGAATAGCCGCTGTGTTCTATTGCGATATTGCGGATCAGTTCCATCAGGGTGACGGTCTTGCCGACACCGGCACCACCGAACAAGCCGATTTTGCCACCTTTGGCAATCGGCATAATCAGGTCTATGACCTTGATGCCGGTCTCTAGGATCTCCACACCCGGCGATTGTTCTACATAGGTGGGAGCGGTGCGGTGTATCGGCATCTTTTTCTCCACATCGACCGGTCCGGCCTCGTCTATCGGGCGACCCAACACATCCATAATGCGACCGAGCGTCGGTTCGCCGACCGGCACCGACACCGGCGCACCGGTGTTGACGACATCGGAGCCTCGTTTGAGACCTTCCGATGAACCCAATGCAATCGTGCGAACCACGCCGTCGCCTAATTGCTGTTGCACTTCCAATGTTAAATCGCTTTCACCTTCAACATTCAATGCATCGTATATTTGGGGTATGTGTTCACGCGGAAACTCCACATCGACCACAGCACCGACGATTTGTACGATTTGCCCAGAACTCATGTTTTCCTCCGACATCTATCTATGGGTTAAATTGCAGCAGCGCCTCCGACAATCTCGGAAAGCTCCTGTGTAATCGCTGCCTGACGCGCTTTGTTATAAGCGAGTTGCAGCTCGTCAATCAGTGAACCGGCGTTCTCCGATGCGCTTTTCATCGCAACCATGCGCGCCGCCATCTCGCAGGCGACATTCTCCACGACCGCCTGATAAACTTGTGATTCGATATAACGCTTAAGCACAAAATCAAGCACACCGTGCGAATCCGGTTCATAAATATAATCCCAATAATGCTTCATGCTCTCGTCCTCTATCGGCGGCACCGGCAACAACTGCAGGGCTTGCGGCTTTTGGGTCATTGTATTTATGAAACGGTTCTCTATTAAAAACACTCGGTCTATTTCCTCCTGCTCGTATGCGTCGAAGATCACCTTCATCGTGCCTAGTAATTGGGTGAGTTGCGGGGAGTCGCCCAGATGAGAGGTTTTGGAAATAATCTTCGTATAGCGTCTGAAAAAGCCTGCGCCTTTGCTACCGATCGTCGTCACCTTAATATCGACACCTTTATCTTTCCATTCGCGCATCGATGCGAGTGCGGCCTTGAACAGATTGACATTGAGACCACCGCAGAGCCCGCGGTCGGTAGAGACGATGATGTAGCCGACATTTTTTACCTCTGCCCGTTTCGTCAAAAAGGGATGCTGATATTCAAAATGCGCTTGCGCAATATGCCCGAGTAGGGCGCGCATGCGATCGGCATAAGGACGGCTGGCAGCCATTTTATCTTGGGCACGACGCATTTTACTGGCAGCGACCATTTCCATCGCCTTAGTAATTTTCTGCGTATTTTTAACGCTCGCTATTTTGGTTCTTATTTCTTTGCCGACTGCCATATTCTTTGCTTAAATAATTGCTCGGTTGTTACCACGAACCGTTTGCTTTGAAGTCTTCAACCGCTTTTTTCAGTACACCTTCTATGTCTTCGTTGAAGTCGCCTTGGTTCATCTGCGTCATCAAGTCGGCATGCTCGGCGCGCATATGCGAGTGTATCGCCGCTTCGAATGCACGGGTTTTCTTAACCTCTATATCGTCGAGATAACCGCGGTCGGCAACGAATAGCGAGACTGCCATCTCGGCAACCGACAACGGCGAGTATTGGTTTTGTTTCATCAATTCCATCACCCGTTCGCCGCGCTCAAGCTGTTTTCTGGTCTGTTCGTCCAAGTCCGATGCAAACTGCGAGAAGGCAGCGAGTTCTCGGTATTGTGCAAGCGACAGACGCACACCGCCGCCGAGCTTTTTGATAATCTTGGTTTGCGCAGACCCCCCGACTCTAGACACCGATAGCCCGGCGTTCATCGCCGGTCTAAAGCCGGCATTGAACAAATCGGTCTCGAGAAAGATTTGCCCGTCGGTGATCGAAATCACGTTGGTCGGCACAAATGCCGAGACATCGCCGGCTTGCGTTTCAATAATCGGTAGTGCGGTCAAAGAACCGGTCTTGCCCTTAACCGCCCCTTGGGTTTTCTGTTCGACATAGTCGGGGTTCACCCGTGCGGCGCGCTCCAGCAGGCGCGAGTGCAGATAAAAGACATCGCCCGGATAGGCTTCTCGCCCCGGCGGGCGGCGTAGCAACAGGGAGATCTGACGATACGCCCACGCCTGTTTGGTGAGGTCGTCGTAAATAATCAGTGCATCTTCGCCACGGTCGCGATAATACTCGCCCATCGCACAGCCCGAAAAAGGTGCCAAGAACTGCATCGCTGCCGGGTCCGAAGCACTGGCGGCGACGACAATCGTATGTTCCATCGCACCGTGTTCTTCGAGTTTGCGCACCACGGCGGAAATCGACGACTGCTTCTGCCCGACGGCAACATAAATACACTTCAGATTGCCGCCTTTTTGGTTGATGATGGTGTCGACCGCAACCGCAGTTTTGCCGACTTGGCGGTCGCCGATAATCAATTCGCGCTGCCCGCGTCCGATCGGCACCATAGAGTCGATTGCTTTCAGACCGGTTTGCACCGGTTGCGAAACCGATTGTCGGGTGATGACACCCGGGGCCACTTGTTCGATGGGCGCAGTCTGTTCGGTTGCAATCTCACCTTTGCCGTCTATGGGCTGGCCGAGTGCATCGACGACGCGTCCTTCCATAGCAGGACCTACCGGCACTTCCAAAATGCGGCCGGTGCATGTGCAGGTCTGCCCTTCACTAACACCCAAGTAGTCGCCCAGCACAACTGCGCCGACCGAGTCGCGCTCTAAGTTCAACGCCATTCCGAAGATCCCGCCTTCAAACTGGATCATCTCTCCGTACATTACGTCTTGTAATCCATGGATACGCACGATGCCGTCGGTTACACTAACGACTACGCCTTCGTTGCGAATCTCCGGCGATGTGCTGAATTCTTCTATTTTCTCTTTGATTAAACTACTAATCTCTGTTGGGTTGAGTTGCATTTCAAAATCCTCTGTTATTAAATATCGGTTAAACGAAGTGGTTCTCTATTCGGGGTGTGGTTTGTCCTAAAGCGATTATGCGTTGAGTGTGTCGGATAGTTTTTGCAGGCGGGATTTAAGCGAACCGTCTATCGATAAACGACCGGCGTGGATCACTGCACCCGCCAGCAGGCTCTTATCCAAACTACAATTCAGTACTACTTTTGCATTCAATCGGCGGCTCAATGTCTCGGTTAGCGATTTCTGCTGTGCTTCGTCCAACGGCATTGCCGAGACAACCTGCGCCTCGATACGCTGCTCGCTTTGCGCACGATATTCCTCGAACAACGCGGTGATATGCGGGATCAACATCAGTCGGTGGTTCTCGGCAAGCAACGACACGAAATTCTGCACCTTGGCATCCAAGCCGTCTATCTTTGTGATTATAAATCGAGCAACTCTATGCGCAGGGAGCAACGGATTGCCGGCGATGCGCCGCACGGCTTCGTCGGCAAGACAGGTCTTTATTGCTGCAAGTGCTTTAGACCAAACCGCAACATTATCGTGCGCACACGCCACCTCAAAGGCAGCTTTGGCATAGGGTCGGGCAATGGTTGTCGGCTCGGACATGAGTCTTATTCGCTTTGCATTTTAGTTTCAATCGCTTTGAGTGCTTCGTTGTGCGCAGCCGCATCGACCTCTCTGCCGAGTACCTGTGCGGCACCCAGCAATGCAAGCTGAGCGACTTCTTGGCGTAGTTGTTCGCGGGCTTCCTGGGTGCGCCGAGCGACATCGCTCTCTGCGGAACGCCGTATGTTGTCGGCTTCCTCGCGCGCTTTCACTTTGGCTTCCTCTTTAATCTCGGTTGCTCGCTTCTCGGCTTGTGCGATAATCTCACCGGCACGCGTCCGGCTTTGTGCGAGTTCTTCTTCCACCGTCTCTTGTGCTTGTTGAAGGTCTTGCTTGCCTTGTTCTGCTGCCGCCAACCCTTCGGCAATCCGCTTTCGCCTTGCCTCCAGTGCGTCTATCATCGGCTTCCACAACAGGCGGCTCACCATCCATATCAGGATTAGGAATGCCAAAACTTGAGCCAGCAGTGTTATATTGATATTCACTTCAATCCTCGCCTGTGATACCCTAGGTGCGACACTCGCTCAGAGTGCCGCTTGTAGCGCACCGACAAATGGATTGGCAAACAAAAACCACATCGCAAATGCCAAGATAATAAACGGAAAAGATTCCATCAGTCCGGCAAAGATGAACATATTGGTCATCAGTTGCGGACGCAATTCCGGTTGTCGGGCAATGCCTTCCAGGGTCTTTGCGCATATCAATCCCCAGCCTATCGCCGAACCTAAACCAGCAGCCGCTAGTATTACGCCGACGCCGACGGCGGTGTATGCATATATCATTGCAATCATATCAGGTGTCATATTATTTCTCCCAATTTCTCCAAGTTAATCAATCTAATCATCCGTTAAGACGGTTACGCTTTCGTCAAAACAGAATGTCACTATTCGGCACACAAAGTTTCTTGAAAGAATTTTCACTCCGCATATCCGCTACTCTATCGATGTCTAATGTTGTTCCGCTTCCTCGTGCGCCATGCCGAGATAAACGATGGTCAATACCATAAAAATAAAAGCCTGCAAGGTCACCACCAATAAATGAAAAATCAACCAAGCGAGATCCAGCACAATCTGCAACGGGAACCAGAAAAATGCCGCAAACCCGACTGCAAGCGTGCCGCCGATCAATGCAATCAGCAAAAACACCAACTCGCCTGCGAACAGGTTGCCGAACAAACGCAACGCTAAACTCAGCGGCTTGGCGATCTCCTCTATCAGTGTCATTACGATATTAACCGGGATAGCGAACTTCCCGAACGGATGAAACAAAAATAATTTTAAGTAACCGATGAGTCCTTTGATCTTGATATTATAAAAGATAATCAATGCAAATACACTCAAAGACAACGCAAAGGTTGCATTGAGGTCGGTGGTCGGCACCACCTTAAGATAATCAACGCCGAGCAACTTAGCTATCTCGGGCAATAAATCCACCGGCACCAAGTCCATAAAATTCATCAAAAAGACCCAAACTAAAATCGTTAGTGCCAACGGCCCTATCAGCGACGGTGCCTTTTTTGCGAACACATCGCTGATTTGTTGGTTGACAAACTCAACCAATGTCTCGACGACATTGAGCAAACCATCGGGAGCTTCGACACTGACTTGGCGACCCAAACGCCATGCGAAAAATACCATAATCGCACCCAATAAAACACTGAAAAATAATGTGTCCAAATGCAAGGCATAAAAACCCATGCCTTTATGTGTGACCGGGTCGCAATCACCGATACATAAATTGGTCAGGTGGTGCTGTATATATTCAACCGTGCCTAGTTCGCCTTCCTTTGCCATTATGCCTGCCTCGTTTGCTCCTCGCTACAGAACTTCCAATCCATCCAATAAACCAAATACACCACCGAGAAGGTGGCAACCATCGGTAGCGGTTCTAGGCGCAATAAGCCGATTCCGTACGAGAAAAAAGCCACGACCAAAATCAGCCTCGGGATAAACAGCAATATCCATATACCCTTATTGACTCGCTGAGCTCGCGCCAACTGGCTGCTCATCGATTCAACCATCGCTTTTAGAAGTATAGACATCACTGATGCCGAAGCACCGCCGAATAGGGCAGCGAGCGCATACTCCGAACCGAAGCTCGCATAGAGTATCCCGCCGATGGCAATCGTTATAATGAATTGCCATATTAATACTTTATTAATACGTCCCACTTTATATCTGTTTGGATTTAGACTGATTGATACTTAATTAACTAGCTAATAATTTGCAGACCCGAATTGCTGCGCCGACAAAACCAAGCCCTGCGAATAATAACATAAAAACAGGTCTGGTATCAAGCCAAGCATCGACCCAATACCCCAGTAAAAAGCCACTGAGCACCATAGAACTGAGTATCGTGCCTACCCCCAACAGGATAATACGCGGGGATTTTTTAGGAACTTGTGCGGGTTCTGACATAACATGGCTTATTTTAGCGTATGCAAGGCATATCCGATAATAATGTTGGAGATTTCCACAAATTCGTAAACGAATACCTTGTTTGTACGATTAACGCGTGTTTGTTGGTCAAGCGATTAAGTTTGTACAGATACGACGGGGCTGTTGAAAAAGTATTCCATAGAGTGGTAGGGGCGGACTTGCATGTCCGCCCGTAACGCTCTGGTTGGCAAGATTTATACATTCATTCACCCGATTTATGGAAACCAAAACCATACGGCGCAAGCGGTTACGGCTGTGCAGAACGGCACTTAAGGGCAGACATATAAGTCTGCCCCTACAGGTGGGTTGGATAATTATGTGGCGCAAGCGGTTGGATTTATGCAGTGCCAATACTTTTTCAACAGCCCCACCACACAACCACCCCGTCAGGCGAAGCCTGCCACCCCTCCGAAGGAGGGGAATGATCGGCGGTTCTATATGTATGCCTATCGGAATATAATAGGCTTTCGATCCCCCCGTATTTATTTGATGCAATCGTAGTTGAGGATGTTGGCAAAAGTTTTAGTGATATTGCTTTTAGCGGCAGGCACGCAGTCTGTCGTCGCCCAGCAACGAGAACCGGGCGATCCGCTATATCCTCAGCAATGGCATCTGAACAATACCGGGCAAAGCGGTGGTATTGCCGACGAGGATATCAACGTAGAACCGGTTTGGAATACAACGCTTACGAATGGGGTAAAAATAAGAGGACAAGGAGTATATATCTCCATAGTAGACGGAGATATGCAGCTCGATCACACCGATCTAAGAGAGAATGTATCCACTACCCGCACGCACGATTACTATCCGGGTATTACCGATAATAGTTCTCATGCCACCAGTGTCGCCGGCATTGCCGCAGCACGCGGTTATAACAGCATGGGTGTTCGGGGTGTGGCACCTTGGGCGACAATTTATAGTTTGAATCTTTTAGCAGATATACGACAAAGACCGGGCGGAGGCTCTTTTTCTTTTATAACAAACGACGACCTCATGAATGCAATGCAACGTAATCACATAATAACCGCAGCTTCCAATAATAGCTGGGGTCCTGAGAATCCTTTTGCATCGGTATCAGGCTCGTGGGCGATGGCAATAAACACCGGGCTTGCGAACGGATTTTACGGGAAGGGAACCATTTATGTATGGGCCGCCGGAAACAATCACTGTCCCGTGGTAGCGATAGATGCAATGACCAGAAGGGAAGTTTGTGGTGGAGATAACGCAAATTACGACAATTATGCAAACTATCATGCCGTTGTTACCGTCTGTGCGGTGGATCATAAAGGGGAACACAACGGTAGTTCGGAGTTCGGAGCCAATTTATGGGTTTGTGCACCGTCGAGGAGGAGTGGGAGTAGTGGTAGAGATGGGATTGTAACAACCCTTACACGCAATTTTTATACGACCGGATTTGGCGGAACTTCTGCGTCAACCCCGATGGTCAGTGGTGTGGTGGCATTGATGCGGCAAGCCAATCCAAGTCTTAGTTGGCGCGATGTGAAACTTATTCTAGCTAATTCCGCAAGGCAAAACGATCCCGGAGACAGCGACTGGGCGCGAGGTGCCATAAAGCATGGTTCGTTCAACGATGGCTCCGGGGAGCGATACCATTTTAACCACAAATATGGATTCGGTGTCGTCGATGCCGACAAGGCGGTCGAAATGGCGCGCAGTTGGATTAATGTTCCCGGTAGGATAACAAGGACGGTGACGAACAACAGCCCTTTGGTTGACAACACGATTAGTAGAAATATATCGGTGCAATCCGATATTAACTTTACGGAATATGTCGATGCTAGAATTCGATTAAGAACATCCAGATACTCCGATTTAAGTGTTAAGTTAATATCACCGTCTGGTGCGATCTCCGAACTTGCAATACCGGCTGCTTCGGATTTTAGCAGTGGCTTTTTCAGCAGTGCCTCGTTTAGACCGTGGCGTTTCGGTTCTGCCAAGCATTTAGGCGAGGATCCGTCGGGAGTATGGAGATTAGAGATTGATAATATTAGAGCAACCGAAGATATCGTATTATTCTCTTCGGAGCTTAGAATACGCGGCTATCAAATAAAAATGGATGCCGTCCCCGTTGCAGAGTTATCAAACACAAACCTAGCCGAAACCCCGCTGATTTTATCTTTAATCGGTGCAAAGTGGGCAGAGGATTTGCAGCCCAGCGATTTTAATTTGAAAAATTTGCGACCTAGCGATCCCCAATTCAAAAATACGCCGGCGGGATTGCGCATTGCGAGTGTCAACCGTACTTCCGATACGCAAGTCCGATTAGAGCTTGCCTTGACGGGCGACCTTTTAGAAAACTATCTCTTCCAAGTTGAAGCGACGACGGGCACCGTCTCAAGCCTCGGCGGTCCTCTTGCCGGCAACGACATACCGATCGTGTCAAATACGCGGATAACGGTGCGCAAAGATATAGTATTGAACGACGCTACCGTTAATCGAAATTATCGCTTTAGTTTGGATGATATTTTTGCAAGCGCGCAAGCATTGACCTACACGGTGAGCGGTCTACCACCCGGTCTGGAAATAAACGGCTCCATCATCGGTGGCACGCCGAGTATCGCCGGCGATTATCGTATTGAAGTGGTTGCGACTAGAGCAGACGGGGTTAGCAGAACGGAGTTTTTTGATTTACAGATCCCTCTTGCTTTTCAGGTGCAACTGAGAGTCTTACTGGAAGGTGCGCTCGCAACCTTCATCGATGTATGCGACCGCACCGAACAAGTGCGAAATATCATCGTCTCTAGTATCGGAAGTAGCGACTGTGCTGCTGTTCCTCAACATCTACTCCGCTCAGTTGCCGACATAGGCCTTAGCAATAGCGGAATTAGTTCTTTAGCGACGAATGATTTCGATGATTTTACGGGTTTGGAAACATTGAACCTAAGTGCCAACAGCCTGACCGACTTGCCGGAAGACGTTTTCAGAGACTTAACAAGTCTGAGAACACTGAACTTGAGCAACAACGATTTGACCACGCTAACAGCGGTTATTTTCAACGGTCTGCCGAGTTTGGAAACATTGAACTTAAGTGCCAACGAATTGACCGATCTGCCGGAAGACGTTTTCAGAGGCTTAACAAACTTGAGAACACTGAACTTGAGTAACAACGATCTGACCCTCTTACCGACAACTATTTTCGGTAGCTTAACAAATTTGCGTACCTTAAACTTATCAAACAATAGGTTATCTGTAAGCCTATCAGATCCTCGGCTATCTGCCAATAACAACGAGCTATTCAATAGAACTTTCAACAGAAAAACTTTCGGCATAGGAAGATATATAACAATGCTACACTTAAGTGGAAACGGCATTGCCTCTGCAGATTGCACCACACTTCGGGACTCATTTCCTACCTTTACTCGCGCTGGTTTTATCATTTCCTCCGCCAATTTTAGTTGTTCTTAAACCGCTTGTAGCCCGACATTCCAATGTCACCCGGCGCAATGCAAGGCGGGAAATAATACTTATGGGAATATAATAGATGTTTTACATCCCCCCGCATTTATTTAACACAAGCCACAGTTGAGTATTTTTATTTTGAGAGCTTTAGTAAAAGTTCCGATGATATTGTTTCTAACGGCAGGTATGCAGTCTGTCGTCGCTCAGTCGGATTTTTTTTATGACCGGCAGTGGCACTTGAGCGGTCAGGAAACCTTCGGACCTGTAACTGCGTTTACCATAGATATTAATGTAGAACCGGTATGGGAAAGAACGCTCGAAGATGGACGGACGAGAATAAGAGGGCAAGGCACATACATTGCCATAGTAGACGGAGATCTGCCGATTGCGCTTCAGTCTGCCACAACCCAGACATTGGCTCACCCGGATCTAATAGCAAACATATCAACCCAACATAGCGTTGATTATTATCCTTCCGTGATTGATCCCAGCGGGCATGCGACCGCCGTAGCGGGTATTGCTGCGGCGCGCGGTTATAACCGAATAGGCGTTAGAGGGGTGGCACCCTCGGCAAAAATTTATGGTTTGAATGCATTGGGAATACCCGATGGAAACAGGAATATTTCGCCAATTACTAGAGATATAGTTACCTTAGATGCCATGGTTCGCCATACCACGATAACTGCGGTTTCCAATAACAGTTGGGGGAGCGTGTTTCCCTTTCAACCGTCCGGTTCTCGTCTTAGGGCATGGGAAATGGCAATAGAAACCGGCATTGAGGATGGATTCCACGGCAAAGGGGTAGTTTACGTCTGGGCTGCCGGAAATGAACGTTGTATTAGCAGAAAAACATCGTCTAACCGCTACGAACAAGTTTGCAACATAGATAATTCAAATTATGAGGCCAGGACAAATCATTATGCAACCGTTGCCGTATGTGCGGTGGATTATCGGGGAAGACATGCTACCTATTCGGAACTGGGTGCCAATTTGTGGATTTGTGCGCCATCACGTGATGCTAATTTCAATCCCACATTCGGGATAAACCAATACCTACGAGGGATTACTACAACCTATAGAGGAATCTTTAGGGGAGGGGTCTACGACAATGACTTTTACATTCCTAGTTTCGGCGGAACCTCTGCGGCAACTCCGATGGTCAGCGGTGTGGTGGCATTGATGCGGCAGGTCAACCCGAGTCTTAGCTGGCGCGATGTGAAACTCATTCTGGCTAATTCCGCAAGGCAAAACGATCCTAGTGAAGACGGCTGGGCACAAGGTGCCGTAAAGTATGGTTCGTCCAGTGATGACTCCGAGGCACAATATAATTTTAACCACAAATATGGATTTGGTCTTGTTGATGCGGAAAAAGCGGTTGAAATGGCGGAGGGGTGGATTAATCTTCCCTCCGTAGCACCGTACACGGAAGCAAGCACCAGCAATCTAAGCCTGATGTTAAGTGCCGATAATCCGGTTATCAATAGCGATATATCCGTCCAGTCCGATATCAATTTTATAGAATATGTGGAGATCCCTATCAGATTAATACACCCCCTAGTTCAAGATTTAAGCGTTGAATTGATATCGCCTTCAGGTGCTATTTCAAACCTCTTTATACCCTCCACGCATCCCATTAGTAGTACCGGTTCATACGCAGTCCGTACTAGTAGTAGGGGTGCCTTTTGGCGTTTCGGTTCGGCTCGGCATTTAGGCGAAGATCCGTCGGGAGTTTGGCGATTAAGGTTTGAAGACATTAGAGCCACAACCGGCACTTTGATCGCGTGGGGAGTTGGAATACGCGGCTATCAAATAAAAATGGATGCTACCGCTACCGTCGGGTTATCGGATTACAATGTAGCCGAAACTCCGCTGATGTTGTCTTTGATCGGTGCAAGTTGGGAAAAAGATTTGCAGCCTAGAGATTTTAGTTTAAGGAATGCGCCGGCAGGGTTGCGTATTGCGAGTGTCAACCGTACCTCCGACACACAAGTTCGGCTGGATCTTGCGTTGGATAGAGGCTTTGCGCAGGACCACCTCTTTCAAGTCGAAGCAACGACCAGTACCGTCCCAAACATCAGAAACTCGCTTATTAGCAACGACATACCGATCCTATCCGACACGCGGATAACGATACGCACCGATGTCGCAATTCCCGACGGAGCTAGTGGTTCGGATTACTCGTTTGCATTGGATGATATCTTTGCAAGCTCGCAGCCATTGACCTACACGGTCAGCGGCCTACCACCCGGTTTGAGAATAGATGGTTCCATTATCATTGGCACACCGACTACCTCCGGGAATTATCGCCTTGAAGTCGTTGCGACCAGAACAGACGGGGTTAGCCGAGCCGAGTTTTTTGATTTTCGCATCCTTTCGACTATTCAAATACAACTCAGAGTCTTGCTGGAAGGTGCGCTGACACGCTAATAATAAAACCGCAATGTAGCAATGTAGGACTGTTGAAAAAGTACTGTTTTTGCACCACTGCAACCGCTTGCGCCGTATGGTTTTGGTTTCCATAAATTGGATGAATGAATAAATAGTGCAGATACGACGGAGCTGTTGGAAAAGTACCGTTCTGCACAAACCCAACCGCTATGCGCCGTATAATTATCCAACCCACCTGTAGGGGTGGGCGGACATACAAGTCCGCCCTACTATGTCTGTCCTTAAGTACCGCTCTGCACGGCCGTAACCGCTTGCGCCATTTGGTTTTGGTTTCCATAAATTGGATGGATGAATGTATAAATCGTGTAGGCGCAACGCGTTACGGGCGGACATGCAAGTCCGCCCCTACATTGTATGAAATACTTTTTCAACAGCCCCACAACCTAAGCTGCTTGTATAGGCTGTCGGTTATAATGTGCTTTTCAGTTCAAATAGACGGAGGAAAAATGAAAGTGCTTATTTCAAAGAATGGTAACAGGGCAGTGAACGGCATCGTTGCCGTGTCGTTTTTATTATTGCTATCCGCGCTAACATCTGTCAATGCATATCAGGTGGGAGAAACTTTTCGTGATTGTGCAACCTGTCCGGAGATGGTCGTGTTACCGGCAGGAAAGTTCACGATGGGATCGCCCGAAGGGGAAAGAGCAAGATACGATGATGAGGGACCGCAACGTCAGGTTACTATTCGCAAACCTTTTGCGGTGGGTAAATATGAAGTGACCGTAGGGCAATATGCAGAGTTTATCAGAGAGACAAACCACAAAACCGGGACTTGTGATTTGCCGGAAGATAAATTATCTTGGCGTGATCCAGGGTTTAAGCAAACCAATAATCATCCGGTAGTATGTGTTAATTGGGATGATGCTTCAACCTATGCGCATTGGTTATCGACGAAGACCGGGCATAAATACAGATTATTGACCGAGGCGGAGTGGGAATATGCGGCGCGTGCCGGAACCACGACGGCGTACTATTTCGGCAGAATGATTTTGGCAAATCAGGCTCGATATAACAGTGAAGGCACTGTAGCGGTAGGGAGTTTTCCTGCAAATGCATTCGGGCTACACGACATGCACGGCAATGTATGGGAATGGGTGGAGGATTGTTGGCACGATGATTACACTGCTGCACCGACGGATGGTAGTGCGTGGTTTAGCGGATGCAGGAGAGGCAGCGAGAATGATTGTGCCGGGCGTAGTGGAGATAACTTGAGGCTATGCGAAGAGTTATTGATCGGAAAGGAATTACGCGTGTTGCGCGGTGGCTCTTGGTTTGATGACCCAGGGGTTCTGCGCTCTGCGTCCCGCTACTTGATCAGCGCAACCATTCGAATCAGCGACGACGGGATTCGTGTTGCCCGCGACCTTAGCCGATAAATCCTTAAAAGGGGTTGTCAACTAACTTCAGGGCAAACCATTCCTCTTCTTTGGAGGGGTGGCAGGCGCAGCCTAACGGGGTGGTTGCCGCATGGGGTTGTTGAAAAAATACTGTTTTGCAAAACCGTAAACGCTTTGCGCCACATAATTTACGATAACCACCGAGCCGTAGGGGCGGACTGGCATGTCCGCCCTAAAGTGTCGTTCTGCACAGCTGTAATCGCTTGCGCCGTGTGGTTTTGGTTTCCATAAATCGGGTGAAAATTGTGCAGAACCCATAACATATATTACAAAATGTAAAGCCTTTCCATGGGATGGTTGTCAAATATGGAAACCATAAAATTAGTGGCTAACGATGATCGAAAATTGTGCGGATTTGGGCTTGCATTTGTGCTGCCGCCTCGGCCGGTGATGCGGCTTCGCGTATCGGTCTGCCGACCACGACATAATCTGCGCCGTTCTCGAATGCTCGGGCTAAATCAACCGTGCGTTTTTGGTCGTCCACATTGGCAACCGGGCGTATGCCGGGGACGATGATTAAGTGCTTGGAGCCGAGCACCTCTCTTAATGCCCGAGCTTCCAACCCGGATGCGATAACGCCGTCGCACCCTACGGCAAGCGAGCGTTGCGCACGCGACAACACCAACTCCCGCACACTGCACTTGAAACCGAGCACGTCTATGTCGCTTTGGTCTAAGCTGGTCAGTGCCGTCACCGAGAGTATCTTCAAATCACCTTTCTCGGCGTTTGCCGCTTTCAGCATGTCGTCGTTGCCGTGAACGGTCACAAAACTATCCCCGAAATGTCGCAAGCCTTTAACCGTTGCGGCAACCGTGCGCGGCACATCGAATAGTTTTAGGTCTAGGAATATCTTTTTGCCTTGCGCCCGCAATTCCTCCGCCAATGCGAAGTATTCTCCGCATGCAAGTAACTCCAAACCCAGTTTGTAGAAACTCACTGTATCGCCTAAGATTGCAATCAGTTCTCTTGCCTGCTCCGCGGTTGTCACATCGAGGGCAAAAATTAGGCGGTCGGCAGTGGGGATTTCGTCGTTCAATTGCTTTAGGTTCAGCTATCGATAACCTCTATGCGGAGCGGCGCGGGACCTCTGAGTTTAATATGTTGTCCTTCGCGCAAATCTACCGTTGTGCCGATGATGTCGGCACAAATCGGCATCTCTCTTCCGCCTCTGTCTATCATGATTGCCAAGCTGACGGTTGCGGCGCGTCCGTAATCGGCAATTTCGTTCAGCGCAGCGCAGATCGTACGCCCGCTGTGTATCACATCGTCGACCAAAATAATGTGCCGGTCGTCAAGGTTCGTATTGATTGCCGAAGGTTTAACCTGCGGGAAAGAGCTTATCCTACTAAAGTCGTCTCTATAAAAATTAATATCCAGCAGTCCCATAGGTTCGTTGATTTTCAGTTGCTTGTGGATGCGTTCGGCAACCCAAACCCCGCCGCTGCGTATTCCCAAAATAATCGGGTCGTCTAATTGTCGGTGCGCTATCAAATGCCGTAATTGTTCCGACATCTCTGCTATCAGTTTTTCCGGTTCCTTCATTCTGTCATTTAACGGGTTGTCGTTTGCTGCGCCTCAAACCAGCTTTCCAATATCAAGGCGGCAGCAACTTTGTCAATGTCCGAGCGTGCTATTCTACCAATTTCTCCTGCCGATCTTTGTTTTTTTAGTCTATGGTATGCTTCTAACGAGCTCAGGTATTCGTTGCCCTTGTCTACCGGCAGGCTAAAGTGCCGACCTAATCGGTTTATAAATCGGTTCAACTGATTCAGCAGTTCGGGCGGTGAGTCGGAATCGGGATAACCGACTACGAAGCGGCACGGTTGCCAAATTTGACATATTTTGTCTATCGCTTGCCAGTCGGCTTGACCCGCCTTGCACGCAATAGTCTGCAAGGGTTGCGCGGTTGCCGTTTTGATATTGCCTACCGCACTACCGATATACTTCAGCCCGTAATCAAAAGCAATCACATGTTCCGACGATACCGCTGCATCCCGTTTTGTCTGTTTATCGTCCATTAAACTTGGGACACTAGACGTTTTTCAATCGCATCGATGACATCGCTGCCGATGTCCAATGCGTATGCTTGGTTGATTTCCCTAACACAGGTAGGGCTTGTGATGTTGATCTCGGTTAAATAACCGGCAACCAAATCGATACCCACAAACAATAAGTCCAATTCTCGCAGGCGCGGGGTGATGCGCTCGCAAACCGCATAGTCGTGGTCGTTCAATGCCACAGCAACACCCTTGCCTCCGGCAGCCAAATTAGCTCTGAACTCGCCTTGTTGAGGCAGCCGGTTGAGGCCGTACGGCACCGGCGTGCCGTCTATCAATAGTACACGCTTATCGCCCTCGCTATAATTCGGGATCAACCCTTGGATTAGGAGGGTTTTTTGTCCATCGCAAAGCATCGTTTTGAGCAACTCGGACACACCGTCGTCGTTTCGGTTGACTCTGCATACCGAAGCCCCGCCCATTTCGTTCAGCGGTTTGACGACCGCTTGAGGATGCAACTCTAAAAAGTTTAGTAAATCGTCCAATGAATTGCCGACTAAGGTCGGCGGTCCTAAATCGGAGAATTCCTGAGCGAGTATTTTCTCGTTGACCGACAGCAGACTACGCGGCGGGTTATACACCAATGTGCCGGCACGCTCGGCAAACATCAATATGTGGCAGGTATATAGAAACTCGGTGTCCACCGGCGGGTCGGAGCGCATTAATATCACATCCAGTTCGGATAAATCGATGTCTTTGGATGCCGACACTTCAAACCAGTGCCTCTGGTCTAGAGAGACCTTTAGACCTCGCGCATGCCCCCTTGCCCGACCTTGATACAAATGCAGGTCTTCGGATTCAAAATAATAGAGTTGCCAACCTTTTCTTTGCGCAGCCTCCAGCAAGCATAGGGTGGTGTCTTTGAGCGGATTTATCTCGGCAATCGGGTTCATTACGACCCCTAGAGAAACCGACCGATCGTTTGAGTGATTCATAAAGAAAATAAGGCAAATGTCATGCGTGCTTTGAAATTCCAATCATATAACATCATATGCTCAACTACAAGCGATATAATGTCGGACACACATAGTACAATGACATATTTCTAAACAATATCGGGAGAAACTGCTACACCAAGCATGCGCAAGTACAAGGAGAACAATGTATAGGGTTGATAGAAACAACTTTTATCGGCAACCGAAAAAGGCAACAATATACACGCCTGCCGGTGTGAGTCAATTCATTTATGATATCGTCTCGGACAAAATAGATACAACGAAGCCGGTATTAGATCCGTGTGTGGGCAGTGGTTCACTGCTGAAACCTTTCCAACAAAACGGATTTGAGGTGATCGGTATTGATATTGAATATCAGGGTTTCCCGAAGACAGAAGTAAGAAACTACTTGAATATTCAAAAAGGCGAGATCGAAACGCCCGGTTTAGTAATAATGAATCCGCCTTTTAATATAGACAAAAAAACCAAGCAATATATAACGGCGCATTATGGTGGGCGACCCCTACTCCCCGAAGTGTGGCTACAAAAAGCCATAGAATTGTTCGGAAAAGATATACCGATTGTATTATTCACACCCTACGGATTGCGGCTTAATCAAATGGTGACAAGTCGCCGTTGGCAGAAGTTTGTATGCGGCGAATACCCGGAAATTAAATCTATCATCAGCCTACCGAAAGATATTTTTGATAGTATCCTATTTCATAGCGAAATCCTAATATTCAACATCGAAGGATTGAAAGGACACTATTTTTATCACGACGGCAAGCCCCTGAAACATTAAAAAGGGTGTATAGTGTTTTGAGATTGTAAAGTAAGATAGTTTTTATTTTTGAGTGAACATGATGTCTGACATAGCCTTGATGTATCCCATGAATAATCATACTACTATTTGGATGGCCTGTATTGGTTTGGCAATCGCTAGAGCAGTTAAGTATTTGTTTAGCACTAAATTTAGGGAGAATGGAAATGCCTGATGGAATAAATCCCGATGAAGTAAATAGGGTTGTCTACCTTATTCAATATCTGCAAAGGCTGGCAACTCTTCGCACGAGGCCGGTCCGGGATGTCCGCACATACGAAAGGAAAGGGAAAGTGCTTTGGTTATCGGACTGTCCGCATGAGCAGGGAGTCTTCACACAGGCATGGGGAAACGATGAGGCACACAGTCAAGACAAATGGCTGGAAGTGCAAAACCAATCGAAACCGGAATTGCCTGCCGTTCCGGATGAATGTGAGGACTGGGTGAACCCTGAAGCCCTTCTGGACAATAATAATCTACCGGAACAACCGGAATTGCCTACCGTTCCGGTTCAATGTAAGAAATGGGTAAATCTTGAAGCTCTCTGGGACACAAATGAGCCGCCTAAACTTCAGACAAAGATTACCCGGCAAATCCCGAATCCCGACTGGCACGAGGATTCAGATCAGCCGGAAACTATCCCGAAAACCGAACATCTTAAGGATTATCCCAAAGTTGAGCAGGAATGGGATCGCTATATCCAAGACGAATGGTTGCCATGGACGGAAGAATATAATGAGTGGAAGATAGACTACATGCCTAAACTTTTGCCGGAAATTACTCGACAAATCCCAAATCCTGATTGGCACGAGGATTCAGATCAGCCGGAAACTATCCCGAAAACCGAACATCTTAACGACTATCCCGAAGTTGAGCAGGAATGGGATCGCTATATCCAAGACGAATGGTTGCCGTGGACAACACAACATAATGCATGGAAGAAAGTCCACGAGGTTTATTCCAAGCTCTTTGCTATCCGTCAGATACAACTTCGGTCTGATGAAGAATACGAACTTGTGCTTGGCGTGGGCCTGCTGACCTGGCAAACACCTAATAATCAGCACGTCCGTCGTCATCTGGTTGTTGCCGATGCCTTCTTGGAGTTTGAAGCCCACTTAGGAAAATTTACCGTCCGCCCTTCCACATCAGGTGCTAGACTACGTCTTGAACTAGATATGTTGGAGGAACAACCGGCACTAGCGGAGGGAGAAGCAAGAGGATTACTGGAACAAGCCGAAGACAATCCATGGAAAGGAGACCATGTTGAAGCCGCACTTCAAGCTCTGAGAAATACAATTCACCCGCAAGGCGAAGTGGAATATACTCCTGCCCTGATCCTGCGCCAGCGTCATGTCATAGGCCTTACCGAGACCTTAAGCCGAATCGGAGAGCAAATTGAGAACAACGGAGTCATTCCTAGCGAATTCGCAAGACTTGCAGAAATCCAACCACAGAATGAACCTGATCTAGGCAATGAGCAGGGAGAGGCAAACGCTGCTTTCGATAACGCTAATTTTGATAGTGAGGTTTTCTTCCCCTTGCCATCAAATGATGAACAGCGTCGCATAGTGGGCAAAATATGAGAGTCAAACGGCGTGCTTGTAAAGGGTCCCCCCGGCACCGGGAAATCCCATACTATTGCTAACTTGATCTGCCATCTGCTTGCTAAGGGAGAGCGAATACTCATCACTGCCAAAAAACCACGAGCACTTCAGGTGCTTCAAGGGCTTCTGCCCGAAGAGTTACGGCCTCTCTGCATTAGTCTGCTGGGCAACGGACCTGAAGAACGCCGCGCGCTCGAGGCAAGCGTCAATGGTATTCTTAATCAGAGGGAAAATTGGGAAAGCGATCTTGCTGAGCAACAGCTTAACGACAGAGAACATAACTTGCGCACTCTTAAGGATAAGAAAGCCGAAATCGACCTGCGGATCCGTGCCATCCGGGAGTCCGAAACGCATCCACATACTATTGCGGAAGGTGCCTATCGAGGAACGGCGGCGAGAATTGCTCAAGCGGTGAACCGGGATCGTGCCAAATACAATTGGTTCAAAGATGATGTTCGCTGGGACGAGAATTGGCCACGTTGGATTTCCACCAACCATTTACAAAGCGTACTTGCGGCGTTGCGCCGATTCACGCTGGAGATGCGAGAAGAACTGAGGCTTGCATGGCTCCAAACTTTGCCATCTGCTGAGTACTTTGCCAATCTTGTGCAGAATGAGAGAAGCGCAATCCAAGAAGAGCAAAGTGTGGCGGATGGAGCCGATGAACAACTTGCCGATCTGTTGGGAACAGACGACCCTCCGGTCGTTAAGGCGATTCGCAACGCTTTCTCATCTCTGCGGGACGCTCGTAAAAGACTTTCCGCGTCACCGTTTTCGTGGATGAATAATGCTGTGCATGATGTTCTGGGTGGCAACTTGCGTCTGTGGCATGAAATCCTGCGTGTCACAGGCGATGTCGTTAACTCAGTTGAAAACCTCGTTGCGACTGCCGACGAGACCACTATTGAATTCCCTGATACCCGCAACATTATATTGTTGCGCGACGATGCCCGAACACTGAAAGAGCATATAGAAAATGGTGGGAAGCTGGGCTGGGGACCATTTCGGCCCAAACCGGTGAGAGATCGGCTGTACGTCATCAAGGATGTAAAGATTAATGGACACCCATGCTCTACGGTTGAGCATTTCACAAGCCTTGCCTATGCGCTATATGTTCGTATTGAATGTGAAAAAGCATGGGACTCCTGGGAAGGGCAAATTGAAGGGGTTGAAAAGAAGTATGCTTTTCAGTTGGTTAAACTGAAAGACTTGCGTGATGCACTTGAAGATGCCTTGGCATTAGAAGAGCGCATTGCCGAGTGTAGTGAAGCGATAAACCAATGTGCCGGCATAGTCGAACCTACATGGGCGGACAAAGACCAAATTGAAAAGATCATCTCCTCGTGCCGCCTGGCTTTAGCTCGTAATAACAAGCAGCGTGCCAGTGAGGAGATTAATCGCATTGAGAATTCCATTGCTCAGGTAGTCTCCGAAGAAGGTGTTTATCAGGTGACAAACAATTTGCTGAATGCCATTCGCAGCCGCAACACGGACGAGTTTACTCGGTGCGCGAACATGATTCAGGATTTTCAGAAGATAGACGAATCCCTCTCACAACTACGAGATGTACTTCCTCAGTTCACAACATCTATGGAGCAAACCTGGAACGAGGCTCATTGGGAGGAGCGAATCGAACACATTGGTGATGCCTGGCACTGGAGACAGGCGCGACACTGGATAGAAGATTACATTTACAAGGGAGATGTCCCTGCACTCAACACGCGTGCCAAACAAATTGAGGATGATATAAAAAACACCATTGCCGAGCTTGCCTCCCTTAACGCTTGGTCACACTGTTTCTCTCTCCCTGACCCTCGGCTTCAAGAGCATCATTGTCAGCACATGGTAGCCTGGCAGCAAGCCATGGGGCTGTTCGGGGCAGGGCAAGGAATACATGCAGCCCACCATCTTCACGTGGCTCAAAGGCATCTGAATCAATGTCGTGAGGCAGTTCCGGCGTGGGTGATGCCACTGCATCGCGTTTGGGACACGGTGACACCCGCTCCCGAAATATTTGATGTGGTTATTGTTGACGAGGCTTCGCAATGTGGCATTGAAGCACTTCCTTTGTTCTATCTTGCCAAAAAGATAGTGATTGTCGGTGACGACAAGCAGATCAGCCCGGATACCGTTGGCCTAGACCAGGGCGAGGTACATCATCTTATGGCAGAGTTCCTTCATGATGTCGAATTTGGGGACATGTTCCATATTAGGACTAGCCTGTTCGATCACGGGAGACGCCTGTATGCAGGTCGTCAAATTACATTGCGTGAGCACTTCCGTTGTATGCCGGAGATTATCCGTTTCAGCAACGAACTTTGCTATGCGGATACATGGTTGATTCCGTTGAGGCAATATGGTTCGGACCGGCTACCGCCACTTGAGCATGTTTTTGTAGGCAACGGGTATGCTGAGGAGATACACGTACAGAAGATTAACCGACCGGAAGCCGAGAGAGTCGTCGAAAAAATCGCTGAAATATGTGACAACGAGCAGTACGATGGCAAGACGATGGGTGTGATAGTACTTCAAGGAATAGAGCAAGCGAAGTTGATCGAGAGGCAATTACTTGAACATCTGGGAGCCGAGGTAATGGAAGAGCGACGCTTAGTCTGTGGCAATCCGTCCAGTTTCCAGGGTGATGAGAGAGATATCATGTTCCTGTCGCTTGTCGTAGCAAATAACCTAAATTTCAATGCACTCAGATCGGATACATATATAAGGCGATTCAATGTCGCTGCCAGCCGTGCTCGCGACCAGATGATTCTTTTCCACTCGGTCACCTGTGACAATCTCCTAGACCCAGACGACCTTCGGAGGAAGTTGCTTGATTTCTTCCAAAATACACAACCACAGCAGATTGCTGGTATCCCTTTGAACGAGCTGGAGCAGCTGGCGGCACAAGGTAATCAAGTGCATGGAGAGCAGCCCTCACCCTTTGAGAGCTGGTTTGAGGTTGATGTTGCCCTAGAGCTCCTTCACGCAAATTTCAGGGTATTACCCCAGTACGAAGTCGCGGGCTACCGAATCGATCTGGTAGTCGATGGCGGACAGGCGCGACTGGCTGTTGAATGTGATGGCGATCGTTGGCACGGACCAGACCGTTACGATGCCGATATGCGACGCCAACGTCAGTTGGAGCGATGCGGTTGGGAATTCTTCCGGGTTAGAGCGTCGACATTCTACTTCAACAAAAAGAACGCGCTTGCCGGACTTTGGCCGGCACTGAAAGCCCGAGGCATTTTTCCAGGGTAGCGGGGTGGTACCGAGCCTCATGAAAACGACTCGGATAGAGACGGTTTGAATGATCGCAAAGATGCTACCGAAAATAAGAATGAAGATTGCTCATCCGTCGACTCGGAAAATGAAGGCAGTCAATCAGGTCACCCATTAGAGACAATTCCGGCAATAGAAATTCAAAATGCTATCATTTCTGCCTTATTAAAGTGCCCTAATCGGTCGTGTACGTTGCAATCCGTGACCTCACGCGTCCTTAGAGAAATGACTGTGCGAACTCGTGGAGGACCTCGAGCAAAATTCGAAAAGAGAGTGATGCAGAGCGTTGATTATCTTGAAGAATGCGGCCGCATCGAAAAATATACATCAAAGAATCAAAGGATCAAGCTCATAAATTCAATGACACCAAGCGGCTAAGGTTATGCAAAATATCACGCCACTTGTTTTTGATATACGAGAGGCTTACACAGGTATGTACCTGTACTCGCAAATATATCTTTTATAGTACAATCGGGCGTACGAGTACAGAGGAAAGTTTTCATGTCAAGTCATGATCGGCAAAGTTTAACGGTGGGATTATAATAGTAATTTACAGACAACAAAGGGAGATTAAAGTTGTTAGGAATAGCACTTTACAACGCATTAACAAAGCTAGGATTAAACCATGAAGAAGCAAAGGAAGCAGTTGCAGATGTTGCGAGTACAAAGGATGTGGCAACTAAGACGGATATAGTGCGAATGGAAGGGGTTTTCAACGCGAGATTAGCAAAGGTAGAAATCGAACTGAAAAATTTGCGATGGTTGATAGTGATAGTGGTAGGTATTGCCGTTGGAATAATCAAATATCTATAAGGAAGTGGCAACGAAGTTGGATCTAGCAAAGTTTATCGGTGGGATTATAATAGTAATTTACAGACAACAAAGGGAGATTAAATATGTCAGAAATAGCACTTTATAACGCATTTACGAAGTTAGGGCTAAGCCATGACGAAGCAAAGGAAGCAGTTGCGGATGTTGCGAGTACAAAGGATGTGGCAACGAAGGCAGACCTAAAAGAAGGGTTAGCAGAACTAAAGGCAGACAACAAAGCAATAAAATGGTTGTTAGGTTTATTAGTAGCGATAAATGTTGCTTTTATTGTGTCTGCTGTTAGTTTGCTGGTTAGGTTTTTATGAGTAGGATTGCCGGCAAAGAAAACCAAAAAATAAACTAATTAGCAATAATAAAAAACCTGTTTGTAAAAAGCGGGAGGCTGTAGCAGGGAAACCGACTTTGCAGGTGGTCCTGAATGGGGTAACGTCAGTACTAGTGCTATACTGGTGCAACTTTTGGGGACTGTTGAAAAAGTGTGGACATTGCACAAATCCAACCGCTGTGCGCCGTGAATATTCGCAAACCACCGTAGGGGCGGACTGGCATGTCCGCCCGTAACGCGTTGGCCGGCATGATTTATACATTCATTCATCCAATTTATGGAAACCAAACCAAATGGCGCAAGCGGTTGAGTTTGTACAGAACGGCACTTAAGGGCAGACATGTAAGTCTGCCCCTACAACTCAGTGGTTATCGTAAATTTAATGGCGCAAGCGGTTACGGTTGCACGCTGACGATACTTTTTCAGCAGCCCCACTTTTGCAACCACCCCGTCAGGCGAAGCCTGTCACCCCTCCGAAGGAGGGGAATGTTAGTCACTTGCCGACGCAGAAGCGGGAAAAAATATCACCCAATAGTTCTTCGGTGCTGTATGCGCCGGTGATGTATGCCAGTGCTTGTTGTGCGATGCGCAAGTTCTCGGCAATGATTTCCAGTTTTTGATCTTGCGCTGTTCCATCCTCCATAACGATTTCGGACAACGCTTTTTCAGCCGTATCCAATGCATCCAGATGCCGTCGGTTGGCAAAAAAAGTGCTACGCTCGGCATCCAAAAAGTCGCCTTGCACGATACGCGCCTTGATTTTCTGTTGTAGTGTTTCTATACCTTCGCCGGTTTTAGCCGATATCTGCACCTCTATTTCCGGATCGTCGACGGGTGTCGTGAGCAGATCTATTTTGTTAGATACCACAAGAACGGGCTGGTCTGTGAATTGCTTTAGCATCGCTCGCTCGGCATCGTCGATTCCACTATGCGCATCCACCAACAGCAAAAGTAAATCGGATGTTTGCATTGCCAAGTGGGTGCGGCGCATACCTTCTTGTTCTACGGGGTCTACGGTTTCCCTAATGCCTGCGGTATCCGATATCCGAATCGGGATGCCACCGATGACAATCTCTCGGCGTACTATATCCCTCGTGGTGCCGGGCTGTTCGTTGACGATCGCTTCCGCTCGCATTGCCAGTCTATTCAATAAGCTGGACTTGCCGACATTCGCTTGACCGACGATTGCAAGCTCCGCGCCTTCATATAAACAAAGGCTTTGCCGACCTGCCGTTTTAACCCGACCAATCGTTTGGACGAGGTCTTGCAGCTGTCGTCTAAGCACTTGCCGGTCAAAGGTTTCTATATCCTCATCGGAGAAATCCAACTCCGCCTCTACCGGGATGCGCAATGCTTTTATGCGCTCGGCTATTTCTTCAAACCGAGCGGACATTTCTCCTTGCAAGGCGCGTTGTGCGCCGCGTGCGGCTTGACGGCTGGCACTATTGACCAAATCGGCAATCGCTTCCAACTGCACCAAATCGTATTTGTTGTTGAGAAAGGCGCGTTGGCTGAACTCTCCCGGTTGCGCAAGACGTGCGCCGAGCTGCAACACTCGTTCTAGTATCAAGTCCAGCACGATCGGACTGCCGTGCGATTGCAGTTCCAAGACATCTTCTCCGGTGAAACTGGCAGGGGCTTTATACAAAATAGCGATGCCCTCGTCGATGATTTGACCTTGCGCGTCCATAAAGCGGCTGTAGCACGCGTTGCGTGGTTTTAATGTTGTATGCGTAATCCGTGATGCAATCTCAACCGAGGCTTTGCCGCTAACCCGCACAACCCCTATGCCGGCCTTGCCCGAGGCGGTTGCGACTGCGGCTATGGTGTCGCCGTCTTTAAGGTTCATGATTGCTCTATGCGTTTATTGATTACATATTGTTGTGCAATTGAAAGGACATTGTTGATAAGCCAATAGAGTACCAAGCCCGACGGGAAAAAGGCAAAGAAGACGGTAAAGATAATCGGTAGCAAGGTCATTATTTTGGCTTGTATCGGGTCGGGTGGTGTCGGATTGAGCTTAGTTTGGATTAGCATCGTGGCACCCATCAGCAACGGCAAAACATAGTACGGGTCGCGGGTGGAGAGGTCTTGTATCCAAAACATAAACGGTGCTTGTCTGAGTTCGACACTCTCCAACAGCACCCAATAGAGGGCTATGAAAACCGGGATCTGAACCAAAATCGGCAGACAACCGCCCAAAGGATTGATTTTTTCTTTTTTATAGAAGTCCATCATCTCCTTTTGCATGCGTGATTTATCGTCCTTGAAACGTTCGCGCAATGTCATCAAGCTGGGTTGAAATTTGCGCATTCTTGCCATTGATTTATAGCTCATCTCCGACAGCTTATAGAACACCAGCTTTATCAGCAAGGTCAGCAAAATGATTGCAACTCCCCAATTTCCGACGCTACCGTAGATTAAATCCAGCAGCCAAAACAGCGGCTTGGATATGATCGAAAAAATACCGTAGTCGGTGGTCAGTTCAAGGCCTTCTTGTATTTCCTCTAGTTGGTTTTGTAGCTTAGGACCGACAAACAGCCGGGTAATAAATCGTCCTTCCTGCCCCGGTTCCACGACGATCGGTTGTGAGCGCATCCCTATAATGTATTCCGGGCGCACACCGCCTTGCGCAACCCGAGTGTAAAAATCATTGCTTTGCCCGGCTTCCGGCAACAGTGCCGAGAGAAAATAATGTTGTAGCATCGCAACCCAGCCTTCGACGACTTCTATTCCGAGTTGCTCTTGCGCAATGTCGTCAAACGACAATTTGTTGTATTTACCGTCGTAATAGGCGGCGCCGGTAAAGGTATATAACAAGCGAAAGTCCTCTTCGTCAATATGCCCGCGGCGTAATTGCCGATATTGCCTCCCCACCCATGCCGTATCGCTATTGTTTTTCACCAAATGCTCGATGTCTAGCAGATAACTGCCGCGCTTGAAGGTGTATATCTTGTTGACCTCTATGCCGTCTCCGCTATTCCAATACAGTGCCGTTCGCAAGACCTCGTCGCCGTCGTCCATCACCGCCTCTTGCTGTTGCGCTTGATATTCTTGGTGATGCGAGGGGGCTTTTTTTCTGAGTGTGTCCCTGTCAATGCCGGCGATCTGATCATGTAATAACCCCGATTGCATCACATAAAAGTTTGCACCTTCTTTATTGTTCAATAAACGAAAGGGTCGCTCCGGCGTATCTATGCTTTGCGGTTGTTTCAGCAAGTCGGCACGGATGATGTCTCCGCCTCGGGTGCTGATTTCAAGATCCAACACATCGGTTATCACCTTGATGCGACCGCTCAACCCACGCTGTGGCGAGTCTTGTATCACGGCATTGGCTTGACCGGGGTCGTGAACAACCGCCTCGGGCAGATCGTCTTGGGGTGGTGGTGTTGCGGTGTCTCCGTATCGGTTGATTTCGGCTTGCGATGCCGGGGGTTCGGTCAATGCCGCAAGCTGTTCCGATTGCCAAGTTTGCCACCTTTCCCATAATAGAAAAAGCACCAATGCCAACGATAAATATAATATGAGGCGCGAATTCTCCATCTCGTTTTAGCTCGCTGTTACTCGGGACAATGTACCGCTTGCTGCTGCCAAAAATGCGCAAGTTTTTTGTGGAGCATCGGTGCGTCTATTCGGTTTTGTTCGCCTCTATAACTGACTAGATAATCCCGTCCGGGTAGTTTTAGTCGGTAGATGCGAAAAGTCTCTTTGATAATTCTTTTAATTCGGTTGCGCTTCACTGCGTGTTTAACTCTTTTCTTTGAAATAGCCACTCCTAAACGCGCATGACCACAACGATTGCCTACATGGCGGATTAAAAGATCGCTATCCTTAAATATCTCTGTTCGCTTAGCCGGAAAAATAAAATCCGAGGCTTTGCGAAGGCTGAATACTCCTTTTAGATTTTTAACCGCTTTTGCTTCGTCGCCATCCAAAATAGTTCTATTGCCATTGTATTAAGGGCAAAGCGCAGATCGACCGCGACGACGACGGGCATTAAGAATCGCACGGCCGCTACGCGTTTTCATGCGCGCACGAAAGCCATGCGTTCGTTTGCGTTTAAGATTACTGGGCTGAAATGTCCGTTTCATTGTTTGGTCTCTAAAATACTCGGTTCAGGGTGCTTAATGTAACACTTTTGCGCTTTTTTTTCAACTTCGGAGGTTGACACTTCGGGGTTTGACAGATTAATGTGTTTGCCCATTAATTGAAAATTAATATCAATGCCGTGCTACAACATGGCGAGTTTTTGCGTCAAGTGCAAGAGCATCAAACCAAATCTTGGATAAATGCCGACATGGGCGACCGTAAGCCATCTCAAACTACCGCATTGGACGCCATTCTAGAAATTGCACAAAAATACAAAAAAAAGGTTCTAGCAGCGGCGGGAAAAAGTTGGGAGATTGACGAAGTTATGCACCGGTTTTATAATAGTAATTTACAGACAACAAAGAGAGATTAGATATGTCAGAAATAGCACTTTATGACACCTTAAGAAAAATACCGGAAGTGTCCGATGCCGAAGCAAAGGAAGCGGTTGCCGATGTTGCGAGTTCAAAGGAAATGGCAACGAAGGCAGATATAGCAGAAGTAAAGGGAGAGCTAAAGGCAGATATAGCAGAACTAAAGGCGGACAACAAGGCGGTAAAGTGGATGTTGGGTTTATTGCTAGCGATAAATGTTGCCTTTATTGTGTCGGCTGTTAGCTTGCTAGTTAGGTTTGCATAACTAGATTTAGCTAAGTGTAGTACGAGTGGGGCTGTTGAAAAAGTACCGTTCTGCACGAACCCAACCGCTATGCGCCGAATAATTATCCAACCCACCTGTAGGGGTGATGTTCTACCTAAATTTAGTGCCAATGCTAAAGTTGGTTTTCCGATAAATTAGAGAAGTTAAAAACACTGGAGGCGAATAGAGCTATTGGAGCGGACCTTCTACTGCATTGGATACAATTCTAGAGATCACATAAAAATACAAAAAAGAGGTTCTAGCAGCGGCGGAAAAAAGTTGGGAGATTGACGAAGTTATGCACCGGTTTTATAATAATAATTCACAGACAACAAAGGGAGATTAGATATGTCAGAAATAGCACTTTACGACACATTAAGAAAAATAGACGGAGTATCCGATGCCGAAGCAAAGGAAGCTGTTGCCGATGTTGCGAGTAATAAAGATGTTGCGACAAAGGCAGATATAATAGAGCTAAAAGCGGAAACAAAAACAGATATCAAAGATATGGCGACCAAGTCCGATATAGCGGAGGTAAAGACCGATATAGCAGAGGTAAAGACTGATATAGCAGAGCTAAAGGCAGATGTAACAGAATTAAAGGCAGACGGCAGGGCTATGAAGTGGATGTTGGGTTTATTGCTGGCGATAAATGTTGCCTTTATTGTGTCGGCTGTTAGCTTGCTAGTTAGGTTTGCATAACTAGATTTAGCTAAGTGTAGTACAGGTGATGTTCTCCCTAAATTTAGCACCGATGCTAAAGTTAGTTTTTCCGATAAACTAGAGAAGTTAAAACATTGGAGGGGAATGGAATTACTGGAGCGGACCCTCTAGAAAAACTTTGCTGCGGATGAAAATAGCCGTGCCGGGGTAAAGTAAAGCAAAGTTATTAGGATCCCGTTGGAAACGATCATCAGCATCAAACAACTCAATTCTTATAGTTTGACGCCTATCAAAAGGCCTATTCAATGTTAGTCTCAGGGTTATATCGTTTTCGCTAGCAGCAGCATCTATGCAGACGCGATACGTGAGTTGTCCTCTTAAGTTAGTGCGTGTGAGAGGATTTGTCTGTCCACAGGCAGTATAGCCCGGAGCATCTAAGATGTTTCCCTCTGCGAGAGAAACACCGAAAAATACAATTGGATAATCTGCAAAGTTACTACCCGTAATTTGCTCGCTTAAGCTGATGCTGAAATTTATTGTGAAGGTCGTGGTTGATACCATTCCTAGGCTAGCCATAACTTGCGCGGAAGCCCCATTTGCCGAGCAGATGAACAGTAAGCACAAACCGGCACGGATTAAGTAATATCGAAAGTATTTCATATTGCGCAGTATTATATCAATGTTAGCTATTCCCCCTATGGAGTCCAATATGTATCCGGCATTGTACACCTCTTTCAATACAAAATGTTAAAATATAGATAAGATGAGTATTTCTAGGGCGGCGCAAGCACGCTTAGATGCGATGCTAAAAGAATTTCAGACACTGGCGCAAAGTCAGGTCGGGTACCCTTGCAATCAGAAATTTGATTATTCGGAACTATCGTCTTTTATGCGCTATTGTCTGAACAATGTCGGCGACCCCTTTCACAAAAGCAATTTTCTCAGCAACACCCACCAAATAGAACGGGAAGTTGTCGCCGAGTTCGCCGACTTGATGCGTTTGCCGCAAGCACAGGCTTGGGGCTACGTTACCTCCGGTGGGACCGAAGGCAATATGTACGGTTTGTATTTGGGGCGCGAATTATATCCGAAGGGTGTCGTGTATTTTTCGCAGGATACGCACTACAGCATACTCAAGATTTTGCATGTGCTCAATGTGCGCAACATCATGATCAAAAGCCAAGATAACGGTGAAATAGATTACGACGATCTTTACGAGACCATACGCATACACCGAGATGTCCCGGTAATTTTCATGGCGAATATCGGAACGACGATGAAGGGTGCGGTCGACGACTTAAGCAAAGTACGTAACATATTGAGTGATTTAACGGTCAACAATTTTTACATACATGCCGATGCTGCGTTAAGCGGCATGATCTTGGCTTTCGTCGACGACCCGCAACCCTACGACTTTGATGCCGGCATAGACAGCATAGCAATCAGCGGTCATAAATTAATCGGTGCGCCGTTGCCGTGCGGCGTGGTGCTGACCCGCCGCGATTATGTCAACCGTATCGCCCGTGCGATTGAATATGTCGGTGTTTTAGATACTACTTTGCCGGGGTCGCGCAACGCATTAACGCCGTTGATGTTGTGGTATGCGTTTGAGAAGTACGGTCGCGCCGGCTTTAAGAGCGTAGTGGCAGACATGCTTGCGGTTGCCGAGTATGCGGTGTTGCGTTTCAACAAATTCGGTGTCAAAGCGTGGCGCAACAAAAACTCGGTCACGGTCGTCATTCCTAAACCTTCGGACACATTTCTGCACAACTGGCAAGTTGCCTCGGAAGGAGACATTGCCCATATCATCACCATGCCCCATGTAGATCGGGTGCTGATAGACCGACTGGTGGATGAATATGTAAAAGATAGACAGACACAAGCGGCATAAGGAGAACTCGTATTGTGAAAAGAATTATTATCATGGCCGAAAACAAGGTCGGGGTTATCGCCGATATCGGCAAAGCTCTAGCCGAGAACAAGATCAACATAGAGGCGTTGGATGCCGAAAGCACCGGAGACGACGGCATCGTTATATTGATGACCGATGACCCGGACGGTGCTTTACAAGCATTGACATACGCCGGGTTTAGGGCGGTGAGCGACGAGGCATTGATTCTCAAATTGAAGGACGAACCGGGGGCACTCGCTAAAATTGCCGAAAAATTCAAACAATCCAATCTCAATATACGCAGTTTTCACATACTCGGTCGCAAAGCGGGCTATTCTATGGTTGCGTTGACTACCGACGATAGAGCAAAAGCACAAGCACTCATAGACGACAGATACATCATATAAACACATGGGGCTGTTGAAAAAGTGTGGATATCGTGCAAATTCAATCGCTTGCGTCGTTCGGGTTTGGTTTCCATAAATTGGATGGATGAGTATATAAACATAGTACAGATGCGACACAACCACCCCGTCAGGCTTCGCCTGCCACCCCTCCAAAGGAGGGGAATGTACCGTCCTACAGTTCGTGGATACTTTTTCAACAGCCCCATATCATTAGATGAAACAAACCAAAGAGTCGATTGACCCGTTTGCCGAAGTCAACCGCAACCGGTCTATTCTAGAGGTAAGTATGCAAATACAAAAAATCGCACAACACTATCGCTTTGATTGGCGCAATGCAAGGGGCGTGATTGCCAAACTCTACGAGGAACTGGAAGAAATAATTGAAGCGGACACCGACACGCCCGAGCGGGAACAGCGCATTGAGGAAGAAATGGGAGACTTTTTATTTACCGCAGTAAGTCTGGCTCGGCACTATTCCATAAACCCCGAGATTGCCTTGGACAAGGCTAACCGAAAGTTTGAGCGTCGCTTTGAAAAAATGGTGGAGATTATAGAGGAGAACGGTTCAACGATCGGCTGTGCCACCAAAGAACAAATGGAAGACGCTTGGCACAAAGCAAAGGAACAGGAAAAAGCACCGGTCAAGGCGAACCCATAGGTTCGCCTCTGCGCAAACGATTTTTGTTATGCTTACTTAACGCAAGTTTTGCCCTAAAAGGGCAGACCGTGTCCCGCGCCGCCGCCGATCATGCACAGTAGCATCGGTATAGAAAGCAAAGTGTTAGTACGAGATGCCATCAGTGCCTTCCGCTTGGCCGAGGCTTTCTCTTCGTCGCTAACCTGTATGCCGCCGATGCCCAATACCTTTTTTTGGTTCGGCCAAATAATGCCCCATACATTGAGCAACATAATGGTACCGAGCCATACACCTACGCCGATAACTTCATAGGGTGGATTGAGCAAAAACACTTTCGTGGTACTTCCGCCACCGTAGAGAATTTCTATTGCGGCAGCACCGGTGAGCCAGGTAAGCAAGGCACCGTAACGAAACCATGCAAGTGCTCGCGGCGCAACATATTTATTGATTGCGGCCGGACCGGGACCGTCTTTGTCGCTCGTCGCCTCGGCAACCGCCGGCACTTGTACGAAATTAAAATAATAGAGCAAGCCTATCCAAACAATTCCGACCAATACGTGTAGCCACACGATCAAAGAATTCATGTTCATCATTTCCATAGTGATATCTCCTTATGTCCGAGACATTAAAGAATTAAGCTAATTATCGCTGCCAAAATAAAGCCGGCGATAATTGTTCCGGTAATAGAGTCAAGTGGGTTCATAACACCTCCTCTTCGTTAAGTGGGTTTAGCCGACGATTATATCACAACACCGTAAATTTGATATTAAGAATGAAATTGTACAAAATAATGCCAACCTACTTTTGAGACGCTAAACTCTCGGGAATTATATAGCTAACTTGACAACCCCATTAGACTTCCTCGCCACCCTATTTATTGACGCTTCGCAGACCATAATTGCAATCTCCATGTCCAGCTGTGGTATTTCCAACCCCCGATCTGCACCCAAGCAAATGTGGAATGGCTGTTATTCGGATAGTTCATACTATATTACAAAATTTCTTTCCTGCGCTTTATTTTTTGCCAAGTTATCTATATAATTGCCCATAGTTTTACATAGGAGGAATTAAATATGTACCCCAGAAAAATTTTTATTATGCTCATTTTAGTTGCAACGCTTGCCACAAGTGTCGTAGAGGCTCGGTTCGGTTCGGCACCCGAAGGCTGGCCGTGTGTACAAGGCTATGTTGCCGAAGTCTCGCCAGGTGCATTTTGGACCGGTGAATTGCCCGCTAGCGAAGCCGTAGAAAACAACGAGGCATTAATGAGACTGGTGGAGGAAGCGAGTGATAGGGCTATTTCTTATGAACAAAGCCTCGATAAGATAAAGACTTTCTTAGATCAACTTGAAGGAAGTAGCCCCGAACATAAGCAGGAACAAGCCGCCTTACTAATAGTCGCATTGACCGACTCAATCAACGGCAAACGCGTAAAAGTATTAAAAGGAATAGACCGCTTCAGTAAACGCCAACAAATGATGATTACACGCATAGAAGACCAAGATAACAAGATAAGGGCTATTAAAAACGGTGAAACTTCGGAGAACGGTTCGGCACTTGCAGATTTAGAGGACCGTCAAATATGGGACATTCGTGTTTTTGAGGAGCGCGAGTTCCAGAAAAATTATCTTTGTGAGCAAGCAGTTTTACTCGAACAAAGATTTTTCTTTTTAGGACGCGATATTGTTGCTTGGCTTAAAGACAACGAGTAATTTTCAACGTATAAAATTTTATAGGCGTATGATACCGGCCAATTTATTAATTGGATAGCTCTGGTTTGGGGTCATCGCTTGTAGCCGGAGGACACTTTATGCTTTCAAAGCCTACCAAAGCGTTATTAAATGCCGGGGTTCTTATCGGCACACGATTCTCGTAGAGCCAGTTATACTGTATGTTATACGCTTGCACTTCTCTTGCCTTCCAAGTCAGGCAGTCGTTTGCCAAAGCCGGTATGTTGCGTTTATACTGCACATAATGAACTAATTCGTGTAGCAAGATACCACGCGCCTCCATGTTGTTTTTAACATCCAGCGTATTTTTAAGATATACGGTCTGATCCTCATTGGAAAACCAGCCTAGTACATTTCCGCACTTATCAGCACCGCAGGCCTTTGCGGCGATTTGTGTTTGCGGTAAAAACCGAACTTCCGGGGCACCAATTGGCGAATCGGTGATATACATGGCAGTATTGATATATACCATCAATGCACTGATGATTGCTTGTAGTGAGGTTACTCCCATTATTCCGACTCCTTTATGCAGTAATTACAGGCCATTGTGATTCGTATATTTTTTTTCTCGAATCTATCGCTTTGGCAAATAATACATCATCGTTTTCGGTGGCTAGATAAGAGAAATCAAAGCTGGGATTCTCGCTGAAAGATATATCACCTTCAATTGCAAACACGACTTCGTCGAGGCGATTTTTAATCTCCACGCTTTCAATATAGTGCGGAGGAATAAAAAGCAGTGTTTGCTGGTCTTTTTGCAGACCCGAATAATTAGGATGGGTGATGACAAGATGAAGGTTGCGCATTTTTGGATTGTCGGGCGCATCGTCTTGTATCAGTTGCATTTTGCCCATAGTCAGTTTAGACATAGGGTCAATTTCCATCGGCGGTGCGGAACACCCGCCGGAGGCTTTGACAAAAGTCCTAGTCATATAGAGTTTACCGTCGTTGGTTTCCGAGACTACACGAACATTACTATAAGCATTGACACGGATACGAGTTGATACGGTTGCCGTACCGTTTTTCGGTGATAAAGAAAACTTGGCTGCGACCGGAGACGGGTTCTCATCGACTATCAGGTGGTGAGTTTTAATAAACTGGTCTGTTTGTTGCGGAAAGCGCGAGGCAATAGTTATCGGCACATCGCCGCCGTTAGGAGGACGCTCGGGTGCTATAACCGACACCCATTGACTTCCGTCATCCACAGGACGGTCCTGAAACAGAAAATTGCGAATATCCGTCCATGCTTGTTCTTGTTCTGCCCAGACATCTCCGAACTTGACGGCTATGCCCGTTGCAGCACTACACATTAAAAATTTACGTCTGCTGATCATGCTGTTCTCCCTAATTATGTTAAAGTGAATAAAAACTTTTTCAAGTATATCATAAATAAAATGGATAAGGGGAGGGCTGTTGAAAAAGTATCCACGAACTATGGGGACGGTACATTCCCCTCCTCTGGAGGGGTGGCAGGCGTAGCCTGACGGGGTGGTTGTGCCGTGGGGGCCGTTGAAAAAGTATCTGTCTGCACGAACCCAACCGCTTGCGCCGTGAATTTATAATAACCACCAAGCCGTAGGGGCAGTATAAAGCCGCCGATTGAGCCGGTAGGTCAATCGGCAATTCCATTGTAGTCCGCCCCTACGGTTCGTGGATACTTTTTCAACAGCCCCGCCGTGTCCGTACGAGGTACAGTGTGGTACATTCCCCTAAATAGGAGGGGAATTAACTCGTGCAGAACCCCAACATGGATGTGTAAGGCTAGATAGACACATATCAAAAAAGCAATCGCATTCCGATAGTTTGCTACAATAACTACTCGGGCCCCTCTTTTGAGTTTCGCACCCGGCAGACTTGAATAATTAATAGGGGGTTTCGTGAAAATATATTTACTTTATCTTGATTACAGGAGGAAAGATCATGTTGAATAAACACTACAAAATAGTTATAGCCCTAGTTTGTGCTTCTTTGTTATCGGTTGCCTGCATGCATTCCGAAAACAAAAAAACTATCCCGAATTTGTACGGAGAGTGGAAAGGAGTCAATCAGACTGTATCCGACGCTAAAGGATATTCGGAATGGGATAAAACGGTGACGATTAGCGAGCAGAAGGATCGTCGGTTCAAAGGCTACTTTGAATATAGCGAAGGTACTATAAACTTCTCGGGTGTGATTTTCGGTGATAACACATCTTTTGCGTGGACATCCGAGAATAGCCAAGGCTACAATGTAGGAAGAGTACTCGGAGATAATAAAATCAGTGCGTGTTATGTAGAGTCCGGGGAGCAAGCAACCGCAGGCTGTGCCGAACTGACTCGCACCTCCATGCGTTAACGCAACAACCGAATCCGTATGGAACTACCGTGCAAGGGAGGGTGTTAACCCTCCCCTACACGCGTTGAGTAACGCATATTAGCAATATCGGATTTGAAATAACTGCCGTAGATAAAATACGGTTGATATTCAAAGTGCGATGATAGGGCATGAAGCGTAGAGCATTTCTGAGTGTCGGGGCGAGCCTACTCATGTTGTCTATGATCGACCTAAAGCGTGGTTTCGGTTCGCCTCGACCCAAAGTCGGCATGGTCTACGATCCGTTATTTTCGGAAGATTGGCGCGTACACGACCATCCGGAATCACCTATGCGATACCGGTCGGTGATCGACGGTTTCGAGCAAAACGGCATATTGAGGCAAACTTCAAAAATAGAATTATTGGACGAAATCGAGCCTTCATTGCTGACCGTGCATAATAAAAAACATATTGATACGATTAAAAAGTTTTATGTTTATGCGCACGATGTTGCGTCGGCTGCGGTTGGTGCCGGATTGGCTGCCGTCGATGCAGTTTGTAGCGGTACGCACAATAGTGTTTTTTGTGCCATACGCCCGCCGGGTCATCATGCCTTAAATACCGGCAGGGAGGAGGGCTTTTGTTTTTATAACAATGTTGCCATCGCCGCGCGTTATGCACAAAACAAATATAAGCGTGAGAAAGTTTTAATCGTAGACTGGGATTACCATCACGGCAACGGCACGGAGGCGGTATTTTACGACGATCCGTCGGTGCTTTTTTTCTCTACACACGATTATCGTGCTTATCCGGGAACCGGAAATCCGACCAGAGTCGGTGCCGATAAAGGCAAAGGATACAATATCAATGTGCATTTGGATTGCGGCGCAAACGATGAGGACATCATCGGTGCCTTCAACGACATATTGCTTCCCGCTGCCCACCGCTTCAAGCCCGACTTGATATTGATATCGGCAGGATTTGATAGTCGCAAGGACGATCTATTGGGTTGCTTCGACATTACCGATGAGGGTTTTGCTCGGTTGACGCATATCGTGCGTAACCTTGCGGACGAATACTGCGACGGATGTATGGTATCATTACTGGAAGGGGGGTATAGTTTATCGGGATTGTCAAATGCCACGGTTGCACACCTGAAAGCGATGCTTGAGATGTCCTGACTAAATCTGATCGGTGCCTCTTTTCATTGATATATCCGACTGCCGAACACAACCGCAATGAGAAAATAGTACCGACTTTATAACGCTGATAAAGGAGTAAAGATGAGTAGTTTTTTTTCAAAGGAGCGGATTGTCGCGAAAGAAGGGTTTAACCGCTGGCGCGTGCCACCGGCATCGATTGCGATACACCTCTGCATCGGTTCGGTGTATGCGTGGAGTATTTACAACCCTGCGTTGACTAAAGTCGTCGGTGTCGTTGCCAGTTCCGCCGACGATTGGACCTTAACCGAAGTCGTCTGGATTTTCACCGTTGCTATTCTGGTTTTAGGGCTTGCTGCGGCGTTTGCCGGCAAATGGCTCGAGGAAGTCGGGCCGCGCACGGTCGGTATCGTTGCCGCCTTTTGCTGGGGCGGCGGTTATCTAGTAGGCAGTCTGGGCATCTATTTAAATCAAGTATGGCTACTGTATCTCGGCTATGGTGTGATCGGTGGTTGCGGTTTGGGTTTGGGTTATGTATCGCCGGTTAGTACTTTGATCCGCTGGTTTCCCGACCGGCGCGGAATGGCAACCGGAATGGCAATTATGGGTTTCGGCGGCGGCGCAATGCTGGGAACGCCCCTGAAAGAATATTTCCTTCAAAAATTTTACCTTGCGCCCGAATATCTAGGTTCAGTCGATAGTTTAGATTTGATTACCGAAGCCGGTAGACGTTTCGTACAGATAGGTGGCGAATTAAAAGAAGTGGTGGTGGTCGGTGCAAACGAAGTTTCCGGCATGATTGTTCCGGGAGATCCCGGTGTTTATCTACTCGGCACGGGTTCGGTCGGTGCATGGCAAACATTTTTGTTTATCGGTTTAATTTATTTTATTGTGATGCTGATCGCAGCGTTGAGCTATCGCATTCCGCCCGAGGGTTGGACTCCCGAAGGTTGGACACCACCGAGTAAATCCGTTGCCGATAAGAAAATGATAACGCGCGGCAATGTAGACATAGACCAAGCATTGAAGACACCACAATTTTATCAACTGTGGATCGTCTTATGTTTCAATGTCACCGCCGGTATCGGTGTTATCGGCGTTGCCAAGACGATGATTACTGACATCTTCGGCTCCGCTTTGCCGGGCATAGTAGACGGTGCTTTTGCTGCAACTTATGTCTTGATGATCAGCGTGTTTAATATGATCGGCAGGGTATTGTGGGCAGGTTCGTCCGATTTTATCGGGCGCAAAAATACCTATTGGATATTTTTTGTCGGTGGCATAGTACTTTATTTGTCTATTCCGTTTGCTGCGCAACAAGTGAGTGTTCATCCCACGGTATTTTGGTTGGTATTTTTCTATGCGGCAACGATGATTATATTCACATTCTACGGCGGTGGTTTCGCAACCATTCCCGCTTATTTGGCGGATATTTTCGGCACCCACCATGTCGGTGGCATCCACGGTAGACTACTAACCTCATGGAGCACCGCCGGCGTATTGGGGCCGCTTGCTATTACAACTTTGCGGCAAAACTCACTCAGCAATTCAATTCACGATTTAGCTGCCAAAGTGGATCCTGCAAAATTTGCCGAAACCTTCGGGGCCGGAGTTGATAAACTGGACTTATTGATTGAAAAAAAGACCGTAACGCTTGCCAAGTTGCTCGAAATCTCGCCACCGGGAACCGTGGATCCCACACCCAGTCTATATAATACGACGATGTATTTGATGGCGTTTCTGTTACTCATAGCACTGATATCAAATGCATTTATGAAGCCGGTGCATCCCAAACATCATATGAGTGACGGGGAAACATAGGGTATACTAGCAATTTTTGATTCAACATACGATAACTCATGAGGAGAAAAACGATATGATATTTAGCAATAGCAAACAGCCACTTAAAAATATTCGCCGTTGTTTGATAGCGAGCCACGGATTGCTCATCGCAATATTTGCAGCCGTTATATTCGCTTCACCGGCGGCTGCCGATGATCTTGCAAAAGGCGAAAAAACTTTTATCAAGTGCAAGGTGTGTCACGCAGTGGAGAAAGATGTAAGCAAAATAGGTCCTAGCTTGTACGGTGTCTACGGACGCAAAGCAGGCAGCTTGGAAAGTTTTGCGAACTACTCCGATGCAATCAAATCGACGGATATAGTTTGGAGCGATGAGACCATACGCGCATTCGTAAAGGCACCGCGCACTTATATCGCCGGTACAAAAATGATTTTTTTAGGTATCAAAGACGATAAGGAAATAGATAATTTATTGGCTTATCTAAAATCGGTCACCGGGGCCGAAACCGGTTCCGAGACTTCGGATGCCGAGACTTCGAACACCGAGACCTCGGATGCCGGCTCCGCTGCCGAGATGTCTCCGACCGAAACGACCGTAGAATAATTTTTTATTGCTCAGGCGCAAGACCGATGACCGCCGATTGACCTACCGGATCAATCGGTGGTTATCGGTATAGTGGTTCCGTGTATTCGTTTTTAAGCGATACATACATCTCTGCCGAATAAACAAGAAACTCCTTGTCCACTGCGCTGAGTTTGCGGATTTTCTTTATCGGTGAGCCCAACCATAAATAACCTCCCTCGATTATTTTGCCCGGTGGTACCAAGCTGTTGGCACCTATCATCGCCTCACTGCAAACTACGGCACCGTCTAGAACCGTGCTACCCATACCGATCAACGCGGTATCTTCTATGGTACAAGCATGCAATATGCAGCGATGTCCTACCGTGACCTCGTTGCCTATCGTCAAATGATAACCGTCGGGAACATAAGAACTTTGATTGACGATATGCAAAACACTACCGTCCTGTATGTTAGTACGACTGCCTATCGTGATAGTCATATCCATATCACCGCGCACCACGCTTGCATGCCACACCGAACTGTCTTCGCCGATAACGACATTACCGATGATATCGGCACTTTCGGCGATATACGAGGACTCGGAAATACGCGGATAAATATTTTTATAAGATCTTATAGGCATACCTACTATGCTAATGCATAATTTGCGTTGATGCAAAACATTATATGGGGCTGTAAGCCCAAAGTAGTAATGTGGGGCTGTTGAAAAAGTGCGGACATTGCTCAAACCCAATCGCTGTGCGCCATGAACATTTGTAAACCGCCGTAGGGGCGGACTTGCATGTCCGCCCGTAACGCGTTATGCATGGACGATTTATACATTCATTCATCTGATTTATGGAAACCAAAACCAAATGGCGCAAGCGGTTGGCATCGTGCAGAACGGTACTTAAGGGCAGACATCAGAGTTGCCGATTGACCTACCGGCTCAATCGGCGGCTTTATACCGCCCCTACGACTTGGCGGCTGTCTGATGTCTCTTCCGCTTCCTCGACGGCATCGGGTTCCAGGACGATGGCGTTGCTCACCAGTTGGTGGATACACACGACTTGATCCAGTGTCAGTCCGTAGTATGGGAAGATTTTGGTAAATTGGCTCTTGCAGATTGCACAGATTGCTGCCATATGTGTGACACCGCAGTGATCAACGACTTCTTGCAGTGCTTCCATGCGAGGCAGTGCGCCTTTCACTCTTAGTTCTATCAGGTCGTCGGTTAGCAAGCCACCGCCGCCGCCGCAGCAATAGGTGCCTTCTTTGATTGTTTCCGGCGACATGTCGTAGAAATGGTTGCAACAGGCTTTGATAATCTCGCGGGGTATGGTGAATTGTCCGCCCGGCATATCTCCCATCCGTGAGGCGCGGGCGATATTGCACGAATCGTGAAAGGTCAGCACCATATCGTCGTTTTGCGAGGGGTCTAGGGTGAGTTTGTTTTTCTGGATGAGGTCGTGAGTAACCTCGCAGATATGTTGCGGCACCGGATAATCGGGGTCTAGGAAGTCGAAGGGGCCTGCCAGTGTATTGAGGAAACTGTAGGCGACGCGCCAAGCGTGTCCACATTCGCCGAATATGATGCGCCGCACGCCGAGTTTTTGTGCCGCTTCGCGTATTCTCAGTGCGAGTTTTTGCATATTCTCATAGTTGCCGATGAACATACCGAAGTTGGCTGCCTCGCTGGCATGGGAGCTCAGAGTCCATGATATGCCTGCTTGATGAAATACTTTTGCATAACCGATTAAGCCGTCGACATGGGGTTCGGCAAAAAAATCCGCCGAAGGGGTCACCAGCAATACTTCGGCACCTGCTTCGTCAAGCGGGAAGCGCACTTTTGCGCCGGTGTCCTCGAAGACTTCCTCTTCCAAGCCTTCGAGTGTGTCCGCCAATGCCGGTTCGGGCAAGCCTAAGTTGTTGCCGATAACATGGACTTTGCCGATGATTTCGTTGCAGTATTTCTGCCCCTTGCCGATGTGATCCATAATCTCTCGGGCTGCCATAGAAATCTCTGCGGTATCTATGCCGTAAGGGCAATATACCGAACAGCGTCGGCATTGCGAGCATTGGTGGAAGTAGCTATACCAATCATCGAGCATTTCCTTGTTCATGTCTTCGGCACCGACCAGCCACGGGAAATACTTGCCCGAGAAAGTGTAATAGCGGCGATAGACTTTGCGGAATAAATCCTGCCGTGCGACCGGCATATTTTTGGGGTCGGTCGTGCCCAGATAGTAATGGCACTTATCGGTACAGGCACCGCACTTGACGCATGAGTCTAAGAAGACTTGTAGCGAGCGGTATTTGCCGACCAACTCACCCATTTTATCGACCGCAACCTGCTCCCAGTTATCAACCAGTTCGCCCGGAAAGCCTAACGATTTCTGAAACTCGGCTTTCGCGGTAAAGGGCTGGCTGTGCTTCATCACATCCTCTTGCAATTTAGGGATCGCTCGGTCTTCTCTATATTTGGGGGTTTTGAATTCTGTTGTTGCCATAATGTCCTCAGTTGGGGCTGTTGAAAAAGTACTGGTGTCGCACAAATCTAACCGCTTGCACTATTTGATTTTGGTTTCCATAAATTGTATGGATAAATGTATAAATCATGCGGGCGCAACGCGCTACGGGCGGACATATAAGTCCGCCCCTACGGTAAGTAAACATAAATTGGGTGGGTAAACACATTGTTCTTGCAAAACGGTATTTTTTCAATAGATCTAGTGCTTTTGTTGTTCCAGTTTTAATGCCCACGCCGCGATATGCCGTTGTTCTCTCGGGTTATCCACTTGGTTGCGTGTCGGGCTGAAGAACAAACCCGGTGCATGCAGTAGTTTGCTAAACGGGAATATAATCATCAGCAGGGCGACGAGTGCGAGATGCACGACCATCAGTAAGTCCGACGGCAACGGTTGCGGGTCAAGGCGCATCAGCCCTAAAAAGAATATCTTCATTGTCACGATATCCACCGGGTAAAAGAATGTCATCAAAACGCCGGTTGCACCGATTGCCAATAACAAGATTAGCATCAGGTGGTCGGACGGAGATGAAATATAGCGTACGCGGTCAACGACGATACGCCGCAACAATAATCCCATCAATCCTATAATCATCATCCAGGACGCATACTTGCCGAAAGGTTGCAACCAATTAACCCAAAACCAAACGGGTTCGGTGAAATAGCGCAGATGGCGCAGTAAAACCAAGAACAAACCGAAGTGGAATAACCAGCCGAATAACCAAGTCCATTTATTGGACTTGAACAGACTTTCAAAGAAAACGGTTTCTTTGAACAGACGATAAACGACCCCGCTTTGGGTGGTCGGTGCCGGTGTCGTCGGTATCTTTAGCGGTGCCGGAACTTTCCAATAAAGCCAGATTTTATAAGCCAGTCCGCCTATCAATACCGCGGTTGCAATATAAAAGAGCGCGGCATAAGCGATGCTGAGTGCATTCATCTGCACGGTCGCTCAAACTTGGGTTGCCTCAATTCGGCTTAACTCAATCTGTCGTCAGACGCAACCTGTGGGCTTAGGCAAGCCGGCGTATTTACACGCTTGTTTGGCGGGACCGTAAGGGAACAGCTCGTACAAATACTTGCTATTACCTTTTTCCTTGCCCAATCTCTTCCCGATTGCTTTAGTCAAGACTCGAACCGCCGGGGCAATCTGATATTCTTCGTAGTACTCGCGAAGAAAATTGATGACCTCCCAGTGATTATCCGACAACTCGGCACCGTCGGCCTGTGCCATTGCTTCGGCAAGTTCGGGCTTCCAGTCGTTCAAGTTGGCAAGATAACCTTCTTCGTCGGTCTCGTATGTTTTACCATCAATATCTAAAGGCATGTTTCTATCTCCTGTTGAATATATCTATAACCATGATTGTACATTATCGTGATCTGCAACCAGATCGACAAAATCTTCATAGCCGATTAATTTTACACCTTCCAGCACCTGTTTGTCGGAAAAACCGCGTGCTTTAAGGTCGGGGTTCAGCGCATAAACCGCTAGGTTTCGTTGCATCGCTTGTGTGATCGTATCGGCAAAACGACCACCGGCGGTTGCGCAAACCACGCCGTCTTCTATCAGCAACACCGAACCGTCGTCTTGTGCGGTATCTAAACACGACGACAGGGCGTTGCGCTCAAAGGGTGATTTGTTGACGATATGGAGCATAGACACGACGGCATCCCTCAAAAACTTAAGATGACATCTTGCTCGGCCATGATCTCGGCTAACTTTTTGCGGTCCACAAAGTGCATCGCACTTTTCTCTTCCCAGTCGTCGTCTTCGTCCTCGTAGACCAAAGCCTGCAAGTCGTCGGCGGATAGTCCGCGCTCGCTTAACGATTCGGTATCCACATAAATAGTTTTGATATCGTAGTCGCCCAAAGCACTATAGGTGGGTGAGAAGTTTTTCATTTCTATATCGTCGGTGTCTTGAGATTTCATCAGCTGGTAGACGCCGTCGTCCATAAACACCAAACTGACTTGCTGGTCGAAGGCTGCGGCAATCAAGACAACCTCCAGAGATTCCAAAGCATAAATCGTGCCGTAGGGTGCTTTGCGGTTGACATACATAAACTTCTTAACGGTACCTTCGGGGGCATCACTCATGGTTTGTTCCTCAATCTCCGAAAGTAATCAGGCGATCCGACTGTATGCCCGCCTCTATCAACTGACCCAAGCCCGAGATGCGAAAGCCCGGGGCGATATTATCGGTATCCTTGCCACCACGCTTTGCCTCGCCCTCGTCCAGCACACCACGCCGTTGCGCTGCTGCCACGCAGACCACTAAATCGAGCTGGTATTTGTCGGCTAACTCCGACCATCGTTGCGATATGTTGCGGTCGTCCTGCGGCGGCACCGATAGGCGGGTGCCGTTATAAACCCCGTCGTGATAAAAGAACACTCGGTAAATCTCGTGTCCCTTATCCAGCGCGGCTCTAGTGAACTGGTATGCGGTATCCGACGCTTGGTGCGTATAGGGACCTTCGTTTATTAGTACGGAAAACTTCATGCCAGTGCCTCAACATTGCGAGGGAATGTTGAAAAAGTACTGTTTTCGCTCAACTGCAACCGCTTGCGCCATGAATATTTACAAACCACCCGTAGGGGTGGGCGGACATGTTAGTCCGCCCCTACTATGTCTGCCCGTACCGTTCGGAATAACCGAAACCGCTTGCGCCATTTGGTTTTGGTTTCCATAAACTGGATGAATAAATGTGTAAATCGTGCAGGCGCAACGCGTTACGGGCGGACATGCAAGTCCGCCCCTACGGTGCATCAAATACTTTTTCAACGGCACTGCGAGACTAAAAGCGGATATGCGTTGAAGCATTGAGACTCCGGCGGGCACCTAACCAGTTGTCGATATGAAACTTCGTGAACGGCAGTTCGGTCAGCTCAAAGAAGCGCGGCCAACCGATGCGCTCCACCCAGTCGCTAATTCTTTCCCAGTCCTTGGCATCTTCTTTGTAGGTTTTCAAAATCTTTTTCACCACCGCAGTCGCCTCGGGCCAGCGCGGCGGGTTGTTCGGTATTCCTGCTGCAACCAATTTTTGGAAAGACGGCTTGCCGCGGGCGTTGGAATGATTGCCGCCGACCCATATCGCAAGTTTGGTATGCTCGGGGTCGTTGATCTGCATCGGCGGGCAAGGCGGATAACAAGCACCGCAACAGATACACTTCTTCTCGTCGACTTCGAGCGAAGGTTTGCCGTTGACCATCGCCGGGCGTATTGCAGCAACTGGACAACGTGCCACCACCGAAGGTCGTTCGCAGACATTGGAAACCAAGTCGTGGTTGATTTTAGGGGGTTTGGTGTGCTGGACATTGATTGCGATGTCGCCTTGTCCTCCGCAATTAATTTGGCAACACGAAGTGGTGATGTGTACGCGGTTCGGCATGTTCCAATTCTTAAACTCTTCTATCAGTTCGTCCATCATCGCCTTGACCACACCGGAGGCATCGGTGCCGGGAATGTCGCAGTGCAACCAGCCTTGGGTATGCGAAATCATTGCCACCGAGTTCTTGGTTCCGCCGACGACAAAGCCGGCATTTTCAAGGGCATCGATGAGCGGCACGACTCGCTTCTCGTCGTCGAGCATATACTCTATGTTGCTACGGATCGTAAAACGGACATAGCCGTCGGCATATTTGTCGCCGATATCGCATAGCTTGCGTAGCGTGAACACATCCAAAATGCGCTGGGTGCCGGCGCGCACCGTCCAGATCGCTTCGCCTTCGTGCGATACATGTTTTAGCACACCGGGACGCGGGTCGTCGTGGTATGCCCAGTTGCCGTAATTCTTGCGCATCACCGGATGCATATATTGAAACCCGTCGGGACAACCCGACTCAATCGGAGAACGATGCTGTTGTGCCATTCTTATTCCTCTATGTTGTGTGTTGATCTTAGGCAGTTTCTGCCTGCTTTTCTTCGGACTTTTTCTCGGCTCTGTTCTCGAACCACTTCTTGGCTTCCTGCTCCCATTCGTCCATGCGAATGTAGGAACTCGTGCGGGGGTCGCTCACCATGTTGGGGTCAACCTCCACGCCGATGCCGTCCAAGAAATTGATCAAGCCGATACGCTCTATCATCTCGCCGCAGCGCTCGTGTTCGAGACCGTTCTCGGCCCAGAAGTCTATCGTTTCCTCGGCAATCTCAACCAAGCGTTCGTAATCCTCTTCGCTTTCCAGCTTCATAAAAGGCACGATGACGGTGCCCATCAAGTCGCCGATTTTCAGCGTGCGCTTGCCGCCGATTAAAATGGAGATGCCGGTGTCGTCGCCCGGAGATAGAGCTTTGGGCATCACATTCAAGCAATGCATACAGCGGACGCAGTTGCGGTTGTCCACATCCAGCGTGTCGTCGTCTTTCAGCGACAGTGCTTGGGTCGGACAGCGTGAAATCACATTGTCAACGATATATTGGCGCCCTTTCTTGGCGACATATTCCTTGACTTCGTTTTGATCTACTTTCATGTCGTCGCGCCAGGTGCCTATGATGGCAAAATCGGCACGCTCTATGGAATTCATGCAGTCGTTCGGACAACCCGAAACCTTAAACTTGAACTTGTAAGGTAGCGACGGACGATGCACATCGTCGGTGAAGTTGTTGAGCAAGGTGCGGTGTATACGCATCTCGTCTATGTTGGATTGCTCGCAACGGGCAGCACCTACGCATGATTGTCCGGTGCGCACGCAGGGACCGGCACCGCCTAGGTCCCAACCGTATTCGTTGATATCGTCAAAAAAGTGTTGTGTGTTTTCGGTGCTGGCACCTATAAACATAATGTTGCCGGTCTGACCGTGAAAAGTGACCAAGCCGGAACCCCACTTCTCCCAGCTATCTGCGAGCTTGCGAAGCATGTCGGTCGTATAGTAATTACCCGACGGCGGCTGCACTCTTAAGGTATGAAATTCTTTGGAAGCAGGGAACGCTGCACCGACTTCCGAAAAGCGCGGGATAATACCGCTACCATAACCGAAGACACTCACCGTGCCGCCTTTCCAATAACCCTTGCGGGTCTCGTACGAATGTTCCAGCTGACCCAGTAAGTCGTTTGCTACACCGCTTACGCGGTCATCTTCGTGTTGATCTCTAAGCCGTTTGATGCCGGAAACAAAACTAGGCCAAGGCCCTTTTTCCAGTTCGTCCAACATCGGTGTGTCATGTGGTTGTTTTGTTGACATATTCTTTTACCTCCACTATTTTCTGAAAATTACAATCTTTTATTACCTGAAGCGTTCTACGGTTCTATATGTCTTTTTTAACCAATAAAAGCTTTATTAGGACATGCTAATATAGCATAGCTTTGCTTTATGTCAAAATTGGAGGGAGGCGCATAGAGCCGCCGATTGAGCCAGTAGGTCAATCGGCGTAACATTGTACAGAAACTTAGTAGATAATTACAAAGTGTAAAGCCTGGGGCTGTTGAAAAAGTGCGGCATCGTACGAATCCAATCACTTGCGCCATTTGGTTTTGGTTTCCATAAATTGGATGGATGAATGTATAAATCGTGTAGGCACAACGCGTTACGGGCGGACATGCTAGTCCGCCCCTACGGGTGGTTTGCAAATATTCACGGCGCAAGCGGTTACGGTTGCACGCTGACGATACTTTTTCAACAATCCCAGCCTTTCCATGGGGTGGTTAGCTACGCTTACTCTTAAAACGATCAATGAGATCCAAAATTTCATTTAGAAGTTTGACCACAATCCACCCCGCTGCCCCGTATGTAATAATCGTACCCAAAATAGAATCAATCAAACTGCCTGTGGCAGAGGCTAATTCCGATAAAAATATACCAAATAATCCTACAATTAGGACTGCTAAAAATTCAGAAAAACTAGCAATATTCTTATTTATCATTCTTTTCTGTGCGTCGACAGAAAAAAGCTGATTTTCTACTCCTATAGGTTCTTTCATTTCTTTCATCTATCGCTATTTCTCTATATTGAGAGTGGCAATAGCATCTCCATATACTCTCCCGATTAGTTAATTAGCCCTTCTCGGACATTACTAAGTTACCACCTGAAACTATAGCATAGGTCGCAGTAGCATAGATTCCTCAAACGATACGACACCAAATACTTTTAGCGGTGCAGAGGCTCAATCGGATAAAATAGGTCGCACTGAGTAAATCAAGCAAATGCAACAACGGTTAGAACTTAAACTGCAACGAGGCGCGATCGGTGTCGAGCAATTAATGGTTGAAATCCATAATCCGAATGCTCTGAGGAATTCGGAACATCGCCGGATTTTGGATAACTGTGAATTGTATAACCTCAGTTTTTATCGTAGTGTACAGCCTATATCGGACAGTGCCACCTTCAAGGCACTGGCGACGCAACTGGGTCTGCAGAGTCTATGCGATAATCCAATGGCGGATACGCATAAAATCAGTCATATAACGGCTAGCCCGAACAGCCGCTATATCCCTTACACCGACCGTGCGCTTTCATGGCATACCGACGGTTATTACAATGCCGACGCCGATATCATCAGGGCATTTATGATGCACTGCGTTCAACCGGCACTTGAAGGCGGGGTGAACGAATATTTGGATCACGAAGTGGTTTATATTCTGCTCTATCGGGAGAACGCAAATTATGTAGAAGCACTAAGACACCCGCACGCATTCACGATACCCGCCAACGAGGGTGAACGCGATGCACGAAGTTCGCCGGTATTCAGGGATGACCCGATAACAAACAAACTGCTCATGCACTACACCGAACGCTTGCAACACATAAAGTGGCATCCGTCGTGTGAAGAAGCTCTGGACTGTTTACGCAAACTACTACGCACAAGTCGGTATAAGATTTCTTATAAACTGGCTGCCAACGAAGGTGTGATTTGCAACAACATATTACACAATCGCAATGCTTTTGATGACTCCGACGAACTCGCTAAACGATTACTCTATAGAGCCCGTGCTCGCGACCGGGTGGGTGGTTCTGAAACTTAAGTGTTAGTGATGCCGATTGACCCACCGGCTCAATCGGCGATTCTATTTCGCCTGCCGCCCCTACAAGGAGGGGAATTATGGTTTATAATTAAGCAAAACCCTTTAGCAATTTTTTAGAATGGCAAACCTAACACAGTTTATCGACCTGCCTAGACAAAGTCCCGAAAAGGCTTCGGTAGAGATTCGTTTGAAACACTGGGACGAAATATACGGGCAGTTTAGCCCCGAACAAGCATCTCAGCAGGCCGATCGATGCATTGAATGTGGTAATCCGTATTGCGAGTGGAAGTGTCCGGTACATAACTATATCCCCGATTGGCTCAAACTAATAGAAGCAGGCAATCTTTGGGAAGCAGCCGACCTCTCGCATAAAACAAACTCTCTCCCCGAGATTTGTGGGCGTATCTGTCCGCAGGATCGCCTATGCGAAGGTGCCTGCACGCTCAACGACGGATTCGGTGCGGTAACAATCGGGGCAATAGAAAAATACATCACCGACGAAGCACTCAAAACCGGATGGAAACCCGATTTGTCAAATGTCATAAAGACCGACAAACGGGTTGCGATTGTCGGGGCAGGTCCGGCAGGATTGGCGTGTGCCGATGTCTTGGTTCGGAACGGTGTCAGACCGATAGTCTACGATCGCTATCCCGAAATCGGCGGGTTGCTCACTTTCGGGATTCCTCCTTTTAAGTTGGAAAAGGAGGTCGTGCTGACTCGGCGCAAAATCATGGAGGAAATGGGTATAGAATTCCGTCTCAGCACCGAAGTCGGAAATTCGGCTTTGCCTTTTAAGACCTTGTTGGATAGCTACGATGCAGTCTTTTTAGGCATGGGTACTTATACTGCGATGACCGGGGATTTCCCGGGCGAACAACTGCCCGGAGTATATAAGGCATTGCCCTACCTCATATCAAATGTCAACCGCTTGATGAATTACCGGCAAAGCCCCGAAAAATACATCAGCATGGAAAACCATCGCACGGTCGTATTGGGTGGCGGAGACACCGCTATGGATTGTGTGCGCACCGCAGTCCGACAAAAAGCAAAAACGGTCAGTTGTGTTTATCGTCGCGACGAGGAAAATATGCCCGGGTCGCGTCGTGAAGTACGCAATGCCAGAGCCGAAGAGATACAATTCCTTTTTAACCGTCAGCCTATCGAAATCGTCGGCAAAGATCGTGTGGAAGGTGTCAAAGTGGTCTCTACCCGGCTCGGTCAGCCCGATGAACAAAAGCGGCGCAGACCGGAGATTATACCCGGCAGTACGGAAATTATCCCTGCCGATGCGGTTATTGTTGCGTTTGGTTTTAGACCTAGTCCGGCAGCGTGGTTTTCCGAGTTTAATATCCTAAGCGACGACATCGGGAAAGTGCGCGTCAATATGTCTGCACCGAATAAATATAAGTTTCAAACGACTAATCCGGCGGTTTTTGCCGGCGGCGATATGGTGCGCGGTTCGGACTTGGTGGTAACTGCGGTGTTCGAAGGGAGAGAGGCAGCTAAAGGTATATTGGGTTATTTGGGCATCGAGTAAATGACTAAAGCGCATTCCAACACCCGCCTCTTGGATGCCATTGCACATCGCGCCGTAGATAGAACCCCGGTGTGGATTATGCGCCAAGCAGGCCGCTATCTACCGGAGTATCGTCGGGTGCGTGAAAAGGCGGGACATTTTCTGAATCTCTGCAAAACACCCGAACTTGCCTGCGAAGTCACATTGCAACCCGTTGAACGTTACCCTTTAGATGCGGCGATTATATTCTCGGATATCTTAACCATCCCGGATGCGATGGGGTTGGGACTTGATTTTGAAGAGAACCGCGGCCCCTTTTTTAAGCATCCCATACGCAACGAGAAGCAAGCCGATGAGTTACGCATACCCGACGACGAAGACCTAGGTTATGTGATGGAAGCCGTATCTATGGTGTGTAGGGAACTGGATGGGCGCATCCCGTTGATCGGCTTTACCGGTAGCCCGTGGACACTGGCAACTTATATGATAGAAGGCAGAGGCTCGCATAACTTTTCTTTGGTAAAGAAGATGATGCTCGATCATGCCGATTCGTTTAAGCGTATGCTGGATTTGCTTGCAACCGCGGGGGGTTCGTACCTTGCCGCACAGGCAAAGGCAGGTTGCCGATGCGTGATGGTCTTTGATTCTTGGGGTGGTGTGTTGGCGCACCAACACTATTTGGAATATTCTCTCGCACCTATGCAGCAGCTGATAACCGCATTTAAGAACCAAGGTTGCTCGGATGTGCCGATTATCTTGTTTACTAAAGGCGGTGGTCTGTGGCTGGAAAAGATGGCAGAAACCGGATGCAATGTGATCGGCTTGGATTGGATGGTCGATATCGGTGAAGCGAGGCGCAGAGTGGGGAAACAAGTCGCATTACAAGGTAATCTAGACCCCTCGATCCTGCTTGCATCCGAACATGCGGTGCGCAGCGAAGTGCTTAAAGTGCTCGATGCCTTCGGGGAAGGCTCGGGACATATCTTTAACTTGGGACACGGAATTTATCCGGCAACCAATCCCGACAATCTACAAGTGTTAATAGAAACGGTTCACGAGTATTTCGCCGCGCACATATCCTAACAGTAAAAACTTCATGGGTTATTTAATAACCCGATTAGTAGAAATACAAAATGCAAACAATAACGGCACAAGAGTTGAAAAATGCAAGGAGTGTAGGAACAAGTGCACAAATCGTAGATGTTAGAACACTCCGTGAATATATTAATTTCAGAATATCCGGGACGGCATTTCTACCGTTAAGACATGTTCATCAGCTAAAGGTGCCCTTACATAAAAATCTGGATGTTTACGCAATATCCGAAAAAGGTCATCGCGCAAAAGAGTTTTGTCAAACATTGGATGCTTTGGGCTATAGTACATTTTATTTAGAAGGTGGGCTAGAAGCGTGGGGTCGACAAAACTATCCTGTGCAATACTTCTCGAGGACGCGGTCTTTGAAACATCTAATGAACGCAGGATGGCGGCTTTTAAGAGCTCGGGAATCAAAAAATTCACAATCTCCGGGTGAAATTCAAAATGTGGATTTAAGAATGCCGCCAAAATCCGAGTTGGCATACTATTTCTATCACATAATCCTTATTGCTCTGTTTTTCGAGCACTTAGGCATTAATATTAAATTTATATTCGCACCCCGACACAATTACTTTGAAAATTCGATACTTTCAACTTCGGGAGAGTACCAAGCTCAAAATTCCGTAACTTTTCCTTCCTCCGGATTATACAATCGTGTAATGCTACATCTTTTATTTCGTAAAGAAGACTTCCTCTGGAGATATGGACATAAGGTAATCTCACAATTATTGATCAGCCGAAGTTTACAAAAACAAGCAGAAAAATGGAGCCGCGAACACCTTGCAGGTAATTGGGTCGGAGTTCATTATCGGGGAACCGATCAATTGCAAAAAGAAAAATATCGTGCGCGAATTGAAACAGATTCTTATATTGCTTACTTAAAAACAGTTGTAGACGAAGACTGCAATATTTTTGCGTGTTCGGATCAAGCACAGTTTATAGAGCAACTACATCTCGCATTCCCGGATAGGGTTTTCTGCAGAGACATAACCCGTTCTTATGATGCACGAAACTTACACACGACTCCTAAATATTCAAGTTTTCAACAACGAAAAGATGCGATGATAGATCTTTTGATTTTGTCGAAAGCTAAGCTGATATACAAAACAGGAGGAAACTTCCCATTCATTACTAAGTTCCTAAATCCTAAAATAAAAATTTTTGCGTTACATGAAGGTGGTGTTGTAAAGAACTACTGAAAAAAAATCATCTTTGACGATATTCTCGGATGATTGAGCAAATTACACTAACGCCGAAGCGGTTAACGAACAGGCGATTCTACTAAGCGACTGTATAGCAGATAGTGCTATTCCACCGGCCACAGCGGTTCATTTTCAATATACCACTGTGCCATCTTTTGGATGCCCGTTTTCAAATTGGTTTTAGGCTCATAGCCCAACGCTTGTATGCGTGCAATATCCGGACAGCGGCGGTCGGTTTCCCCGGAGGGTGAATCGGACGGTATTATGTTGCCCTCCCTACCGAATACTTCCAGCACGATAGAGACTACCTCTTTGATTTGCACTTCATCCATCGTGCCGATATGAAAAAAGGAACATTTTTCGGCTTGGGTAAAAGCCGCATAGCATCCTTCGGTGAAATCATCTACATATACAAAAGCTCGGGTTTGTGCGCCCGATCCACGAATCGGGAAATCGATGGTTTGCCCTTTAGGGGTCTCTCTATCCAACCGAGCGGCACGCATAATCATCTGCGGTAGAACATGCTCAAAACCCATGTCGGCTCCGTAGACATTGTGGGGGCGTACAATCGCTAATTGCCGGAACGCCTTGCGTCCATAATTCACCGCCAGCAATTCGGTTGCGATTTTACCGCCACCGTAGCTATAGCGAGGGTTCAGAACATCGGGGATAATCAGTGCTGCCGTCTCGTCGGTGGGCACTTTCTTGGCTCGCTGATAAACTTCGGATGAACTCAAAATCCAATAGCGATCTATTTTATGTGCAATACAAGCCTCTATGGTGTTCAAAGCACCTTTGATGCCGACCTCTAAAATCTGTTCCGGCATGCTATAAAAAAACTCGGTACCGTTGATATAAGCCAAGTGCGCAACTACATCCATCCCTCTGCATGCTTTTTCAACAACGGCATAATCGCGCACATCGCCGACGATAAAATCAATATCGTCGATCACATCGGCAAGACGCCTCGCATGTCCTCTGGAATTATTATCTAAAACGCTTACTTGCCAGCCTTCTCGCAACAGTTTTTTAACCAAAGCACTGCCTAAAAAGCCGCTGCCGCCGGTTACTAAAATTCGCTCGCTCGTCATTAATTCAACTCTATGGATTTTGTACCAACTAATGCAATAAGTGTATAAAACTTTAATATCAACTCGGGTTTGAACCGGAACCGTTGCCCAAGTGCATAAACTTGAGTTTGTCTTCGGAGTGTAGACCTCTGTAAGCAGGCAACACAGACCATATATCATAAATAGCGGCAGGGGTTGCCATAGACATCGTCAAAGCATCCAGATCTATCCACTCATATTTTTTATTGTTGTTTGCTACTATTACAACCGATGCACGGTCAAACGCCTGCTTCAGATCCACCGGGGTTATCCCTAGATTGGAAATCGCCCGACTACCGACGGCAAAATCGTGTCCACAAATCGTCGCTTCGGGATATCGCTGCCTCAAACATGCAACAATATCCAAACTCGACGAGGCACGAGTATCATCGGTTTCGGGTCGTCCTTTGAATGCCATACCCAAAATACTTATTTTAGTGTCTTTACCTTTATGCGGAATAATTCCGGTGTGGTCAAGACGATCACATACATAGCCGGGAAGAGATTCGTTCAGGGCTCTGCCCTGTTTAATCAACTGTGGCACATAATCATAAGCCTTCAGAGAGGCTTGCAGAATATGTGGGTCTTTATAGAGACAAGGCCCGCCTACAAAACCGGGATCCGAAATCTGTGTCCTCGCATAACCTATGTTTGCAGCCTTAATAATTTCCCTACTGTCTAACCCCGCTGCCTCACATAATAATGCAACTTCATTCCCTATCGCAAAATTTAAATCTCTATAACTGTTATCCAACAATTTAATAATCTCGGCACTCTCAAGAGAGGAAACCATAATAACCGTCGGCGTTATTCTTCTAAAGACCGCCTCTGCTTGCAATGCCGACGCTTCCGTCAAGCCACCGATAATTTGCGGTAAAACAGCTAGTTCGGCCATTGCATTGCCCTCGATGGTACGCTCGGGGCAATAGGCGAGGCCGAATTGTTTACCACTTTGCTCCAGAGTCTTTTTAACGATTTTACGGGTGGTGCCTAGTTGCACGGTCGAGCGCAATATGACCAGTGCATCGTCGCTCATATGATTTGCAATCTCTTTTGATACCGACTCTATCATATCCATACGAGGATAACCTTCATCGCTAAGCGGCGTACCCACCGTGATGATATAAACCAAAGGTTTTTGTCTATCGTTATCGAGTTCGGATACTTTGGATAAAAAATGCAGTCTGCCTGCATTCAAGCCACCTTTGATGCGAGGTTCAAAACCTTTTTCTAAAAAGTGTGGTTTGCCTTGCATAAGCATTTTTAATATATCCGAATTTTTCTCTACCCCCCAAACATCAAAGCCCCGATCGGACATAATCGCAGCTAAGGTTAGACCGACATAGCCCATACCCACAATACATATTTTTCTATGTTCTATTACCATAGTTTTATCCTTAAAGTATCAATAAAAAATTTCGGCTTTTCAGGAAAATCAATCGCATATATTGTATAGATAATTTCGATTTTCCGGCATCATCATACTAATAGATATAGAACACGGAACTCTCTCCTGTTCATAATAGGGAGCATTATATGCTTTCTGCCTGTCTACTTCAATTTATAGTGTCATTTGTTCGTACAATGTCGCTAGAAATATGGTAAACTATGAGTTTCGTAACCCCCTCATAAATTTACAAGGAGATGTAATTATGAACCAAAACTTCAAACTCAAAAAGTCCATCAGATTGATAACCGCTATTTTAGCAGGAAGCATGATGATGGCGGGAGCCGTATCTGCTGACGACTGCAAAATGCGCTCGGCACAGAAAATGTCCGGCGACTATATAATGGCAGCTGGCCACATGAAAGGTGAAGATCATCATCACGGTGATGGCATGATGAAAGATGCCGATCATGGCGATGGCATGATGAAAGATGCCGATCATGGCGATGGCATGATGAAAGATGCCGATCATGGCGATGGCATGATGAAAGATGCCGGACACGGCGATGGCATGATGAAAGATGCCGGACACGGCGATGGCATGATGAAAGATGCCGGACACGGCGATGGCATGATGAAAGATGCCGGACACGGCGATGGCATGATGAAAGATGCCGGACACGGTGACGGCATGATGAAAGATGCCGGACACGGTGACGGCATGATGAAAGATGCCGGACACGGTGACGGCATGATGAAAGATGCCGGACACGGTGACGGCATGATGAAAGATGCCGGAAGCATGAAAAAGTATTAAAAACCTTTAATCTGCTAACAGGTATAGGGGTGGGTCACATACCCACCCCCTATATCATGCGCCTGTTGAATGATTGCCACAATCAAAACATTTCGACTTAATTGCGATACCCACCCGCAGGGTCGGCCCCTCTACTATTAAGCAAGGGGATACTAGCTCTCCCCTACAACACATATTTCTCTAGGCTCTGTTGCCATAGTTTTATCTTTCAAATATCAATAGAAAAATTTCGGTTGTTATCAAGAAAATCAACTGATATATTTTATAAATAATTGCGATTTTCAAATGTCGCTAGAGATATGATAGACTAGGGTTCTAAAAAACCCCTATAATCATATTAAGGAGACGTAATCATGAACAAAAACTTCAAACTCAAAAAATCCATCAGATTGGTAACCGCTACTTTGGCGGGAAGTATGACGATGGCGGGAGCTGTGTCTGCCGAAAGCAACATTTTCTCGGTGCAAGAACTACCCGGCGGCTACATGCTGGCAGGTTCTCACATGGAGGGTAAATGTGGTGAAGGGCACTGCGGTGAAGGCATGAAAGGTGCCGAAGGGCAATGTGGTGAAGGCAGTTGCGGTGAAGGCATGAAAGGTGCCGAAGGGCAATGTGGTGAAGGCACTTGCGGTGAAGGCATGAAAGGTGCCGAAGGGCAATGTGGTGAAGGCACTTGCGGTGAAGGTATGAAAGATGCCGAAGGGCAATGTGGTGAAGGTCAGTGTGGTGGATCCATGAAAGATGCCGAAGGGCAATGTGGTGAAGGTCAGTGTGGTGGATCCATGAAAGATGCCGAAGGGCAATGTGGTGAAGGTCAGTGTGGCGGATCTATGAAAAATGCCGAAAGGCGGTAAATAGAGACTTTTAGCATACTTGCTTAGTCCGCATAGGGGTGGATATTCGGTCCACCCCTGATTTTTTGCGAAACACTCTATAAGAAATAGGCTGATTATTGGTAGCGTAGTTCTACCCGCCTGTTCATGGCATTCGCATAGGCACTATCTCCCTCTACAGCCAGTTCGCTTTTACCACGACTCTCTGTGCTGATACTGGAAGGAGAGACTCCCATTTGAACCAATATCTCGGCGACGGCTTGTGCTCTTCTTAAGGCAAGTTCCTGGTTATAACGACTGGACGCTATCGCATCGGAATGTCCCACTAAAATAACGGAAGCACCACTGTTGATTAGATATTGAGAATGTAACTGCAACAAATTAAGGCTCGTTGCCGGAACGATAATACTTTTATAATCAAAATAGACAATAGCGCGTGGTAGAGCAGACCCGGGCGAAGGTCTTCTGACCGGCTCATCCCCATATTCCTCACCGAACTCATCTTCAAATTCCTCTGCGAACTCCTCGTCGAACTCGTCTTCAAATTCCTCTGCGAACTCTTCATCGAATTCGTCGGCGAATTCTTCGTCAAATGCTTCGTCAAACTCTTCATCGAATTCGTCGGCGAATTCTTCATCCATTTCCTCTTCCATGGAAATTTCAACGACTTCCTCGTCGTCTTCAAAAAACCAATCCCATGTATTAGACATGGTAGAACAGCCGGACAAAGCGAATACTGCCGATAGACCGATTAAAAATAGCTTCAATTTCATTTTATTTCCTTCCCGATAAGTCTGTTTCCCTGCTGGATCGGTCAACCGACCGATTCAAATTATAGGCGATAGTATAACATCTATTTTTGTATTCTATAAAAGGCGGGAATTATATAGTTAACTTGACAAAGGAATGTTAAATTAAATCAAGCGACAGTGGCAACACAAGTCGGTCAATGAAGCGTCAAAAAGATAGGGTGGGCAAGGCAGGTTCAAAGTCTGTCAAGTTACCCATATAATTCCCCAAAAGGCAAATGATGTTTCCCCTGTGCTATAATCCGTGCAAAAGTAAGCCCGATGAGACTGGAAATCCCTGATAATAACCGCATTTTTGTAGTGTCTGCGCCATCGGGTAGCGGTAAAACCAGTCTAATCAAAAAGGCACTGGCAGAGTTAAAAAGTCTAAAATTATCTATATCACACACAACTCGCCCTCCTAGACCCGATGAAATAGAGGGGCAAGATTATTATTTTGTCGATAAAAATACCTTTAGAGCGATGATTGCACGGAGCGATTTTATTGAATATGCGCTGGTCTACAATGAATACTATGGTACATCAAAATCCTACATAGAAAACACATTAGACCGAGGATACACTATCGTAATGGAAATAGATTGGCAGGGTGCGAGACAAATAAGAACTTATTATGACAATATTTTTTCTATATTCATTTTGCCTCCTTCGTTGCCGACTCTGCGCACACGTCTGGAGAAACGCGCACAAGATACGATAGCAGTGATCGATGCACGCATGGAACGAGCGATTTCCGAAGCAGCACATTTCAACGAATACAACTATACTATTGTCAACGATGACTTTGTGCGTGCCGGTGCCGAGTTTATCGCTGTTTTAGCCGGGTGCATAAACCAAACCGAGATTACGGCATCAAGAAAGTTGCTCCGCAAAACGATTTCGGCATTAAATTTGAACGACGAAGGAACGAACGATGAGTAGAGACGACAACATTATAAAAATCACCGATATTGCGGCGCAACAAATACGGAAAGCTATAAAACCGGACGAGGCGAAAACGGTAAGTCTAAGATTGGCGGTGATGCGCAATGCGGACGGCAGTTTTCACTACGCAATGGGTATAGACGATCAAAACTACGAAGACGATCTTAAGTTGCAAAGTAATAATATCAATATCGTCGTCAATAGTGCCATGCTCGGCATGATCAAGAATATGACCTTAGATTATGTGGAATTGGAAAAAGGACAATACAACTTTATCTTTCTAAACCCCAACGACCCGTCCTACGTGCCGCCGACCGATATGGATTAGCTTGCCGCATTTCGGGCCGACCATTCCTTGTCATGGGAGGCGGCTTTCGTAAATAGGTGAATAACCTAGAAGTAGTGCTTTCTATGTTTACGCCGAGTGCCCGCTCGTTGTGTAACGACACCTTTGATGTTCGGCTTATCGGTTATATCCAATGTAGGATAACCGGGGTTTAATGCTTTAATAAGATATTTTCCTTCCTCTATGCAAAGCTGCCTAAAAATAAATTCCCCCTTCACTTCGGCAATAACATAATTGCCATCCTGCGCGTTATCGGCGGGGTCTATGATAATAATAGAACCATCCGGAAACTCGGGGGACATACTGTCTCCCAAGACGCGCAAAGCAAACGGCTCGCTTACTTCGCATCCGCTACCCTCTAGTGGAATTTTAGGTACATCGCTCATCTATGTGTTCCTCTCCTTAGTTATCCGTTCGTTATCCCGACTGCGATTGAAATTTCGTGTGCTTACTTTCTAGGCAAACACGATCCAAGTCGTAGCAATGTATTTTACACCCTTCTGCAAAATCACACCTCTATGTTCGTGGGTCCAAAAAGGAGGAAATAAAAGTAATTTGCCTTGCTCGGGTTTGATGCGAACTTGTTGAATCAGAAACTCGGTCTCGCCGCCGGGTCCCGGCACATCGTTCAAGTACCAAATAGCAACCAGTTGACGATTGCTGAAATCATGGCTGCCGCCGTCTATATGCCAATGGTAGTATTCGTCGTTGCGGGTGCGCTGCATACCGTAACCCATATCCTTGAAGCGACCGGAAAAATAAGGGAATGTAGCCCTAAATTCTCTCATTGCGCAAGCCAAGGATTGAAACAATGCTCGATCTATATCTTTCCATTGTTGTTTGCCGCTAATCAACAAGTCGGTTGACCGTTTGACGGCTGAATTTTGCACCGCAACTTGACCGACGCATCCGACGAATTGCTCGTCGGTGCTTTCTTCAAAACGATGAATCATCTGCTCGCATAACGATCCCGAAAGCGCGTTATGCTTCTCAAAAATAAAGGAATTGGGTTTGACCTCGGATAGGGTTTTGAGCGGTATTATAGTTTTTTGACTACACATCGTATGAGGCACTAGAAAGCGTATCGGGTTATTAAATCTTCGGTGTTTTGCTTGTTTCTATTATTTCCCTCTGCGGATAATTCTAATAGATCGCACACTTTCTCCTGCCAATGCTTCTTCGCCGGTAACAATGATGACTCTAATAATGAAAAGTCATTGCTTTGTGTCCAGTTTCGATAGGCATCTATCAACACCGGGCATAACGCTTTGCGCATAACACTCATGTTCGCTATATAAAAATGTATAGAGGCCGACTTTTGTTGCGAGACTAATGCGGGTAACAGCGCAATGCTGTCGGCTAAATTGTCCTTCATTGCGCGGATTAGCGGTTCCATTCTCGAGGCACTGCATCGGTGCAATATCCGATGCCAGCCGTCGGGAAGATAACGGTGTGCTTCTAGTTCCCCTATCTCGTGCAAAAGAACCGTTTCTGTTTCAACCTCGGTCATCCGCTCGAGGGCATCTTCCAGATTATTGTCAAAATCGTAATACGAGAGTGCCGCCGCCATCGCATTTTGGGGACGATTCCAGTACCATTCGTTGAGCTTCTCCCAAATCATTCTTTTAAGTGACTCTTTTCTGATGAAAATTGTCTTTGCCAAAGACATGCCGGGTGGCGCAGTTAGATCCCGGGCGTATTCCTTCGAGGATATCAGCACTCGATAATCTTTATAAAAACTTTGAGATTCATACTCGGCAATAAAAAAGTGCGGTATTGATTTTGCCCCTATACCACCCGAATAGATATAGCCTTGAGAGAGTAAATGCTCGTTAATCGCCTCGGTATCGAAGGGGTTGAATGTTCGATCGTTGATACACAAAGGTTGAAAATCTTCATGTTTGATAGACTCCCATTCGGTCTCCCGGCTACATAGCCACGCACCTAACTCCGATTGATCCAGAGATGTATCGAAACCGTAGCCTTTCTCCCAACGAAAGTACTCTCGCATTTTCAAAAGATAAACACACATCGTGTAAGTGCCGGCATAACACGCATCGGAGATGTCGCAGTTATGCTGCACGACATCGCGCAGATTTTTAATAGAGTGATCCATCATCCCGTAAAGAATTGATAAAAAGTTTATATAATATCTCTGTGTTCATCAAACATGGTGATCTAAAGGTCGGAAAAAACTTATAATACTTTATTTTTGAAAGAATGGTTGTTAGATTAAAAACTAATTGGAACTTGGACAGAGGTGTTAGAACGCACCGCGAGACCGCAAGTGTTATCAGCACCAATATATGGCGCATTATCACCGAGTCATTGTTGAACATGGAAAACGAGGGGTTTGCTACCGAAAGTAACTCGCAACGACTGGATATACTCTGCGAATTTGCAGCGTATGCCATTCATTTATTGGATAGATATATGTATAATTCGTCACAAGTAGCCGAAAGACAAAAAATGGTATCTCAAACCGCACAACATTTAGCAGGAATTATTCAAGATAATCGTCTAGATGCAAAAGCTACAATAAACGGAAAGATGCCTTTCATGACATTGTTGAACGATCGGACGGATAATTATTCCGAATGTAAATACGACCGAGAACCCGGCTTTGACATGCGGCGTGTATTAGGAGACTATGTGAGCGAAATAATGCGCAGTGCGCATCGCAGGTGGACTGCTACCTATATATTGGATATAGCGGCTTATAACATACACTCTAATCTGCTAAAGGTTTTGAACAATTTTCTCTCCGATCCAAGGTCATAAATTCTAAGATGAGTACGAATATAAACAAACTGGTGTTTACGGCTAAATCGGTTCTAAAGTCGCGAAACCCTACGCAATCGATGAAAATTGCTACCTACTCGGATCAATATCGACTGATATACTATTCGGTCCCTAAGGTGGCTTGCACGACGATTAAAACATGTATGGCAAAATTGGACAATGTAGAAACCAAAGACTTAGGCGTACACCAAAAAAACACGGCAATAAAACGCCTCACTATAAAGGCATCGAATGCAGCTTGTTATGCCGATTATTACCGCTTCTCTTTTGTCAGAAACCCATGGGATCGGCTATTCTCTTGTTATAAAAATAAAGTTTACGACCCCCCGAGATTTTTCCCGAAAAGTAATCCGTACTATAACGAGAAGGGAGAGTTCAAGGATTTCATAAGACGATACGGTAACTTAAAATTCAAGGATATGCAATTTGAGGATTTTGTCGATTTTGTAATAGGAATACCGGATTATCGGTGCGATCCGCACTTTCTACCTCAGCATTATTTTTTTGAATTGAAAAAACTCGACTTTATAGGAAGATTTGAGAATTTTCAATCGGACATGCGCATCGTTCTTAAAAGAATAGCCCCGGATTTTGATGCCTCGGAAATTATCTCCGAAAAAAAACAGCGTAGTAGTCCCGGCAATTATAAAGACGCTTACGACGACCAAACGCGCAAACTTGTAGCCCAAAAATACGAACAGGACATCGAGCTATTCGGCTATACTTTCTAAATAAAACCGCCGAGTGAACATTGTGCAGAGCCGCGGCGACTGTTGAAAAAGTATCCACGAACCGTAGGGGCGGACTTCAATTGAATTGCCGATTGACCTACTGGCTCAATCGGCGGCTCTATTCTGCCCGTAGCGCGTTGGTCGGCACGATTTATACATTCATCCACCCGATTTATGGAAACCAAAACCATACGGCGCAAGCGGTTCCAGCCGTGCAGAACGGTGCTTTAGGGCAGACATGCAAGTCCGCCTCTACCACTCTATGAAATACTTTTTCAACAGCCCCAAGTCTATCCGAAGACTGAAGCCTACAACCAAGACGAAAAATTATCTAAAGATTTTTCCGAACCGTCTTTATAACCCGCCGTATAAGCATCGCTTGCGCGCTGCTCTTCGCGCTCGGGATGTCCCAAATAACCGATTTGCCAGCCGATGATATAGTCGGGTTGAACACCTGCTTCCTCCATTTTAGCCGTAGCTTCTCTATAAAACTTGTCCATGTTTCTCCTTTTTTATATTAATCAAGTGCCGCCTTAAAACGAGCGTATGCCTCGCCGTTGTCGATTTGTTTAGCAATCGTTTTTGCAGCTTCGTTCAAAGATGTCTGCTTGCGCAAGTGAGACAATATAATAGCACCTCCGTAGATTAAGCTGTCAAGTGCTATGCCTTTTTCACCTTCTAAGGCACGGATGCCGACTTTTGCGGTAATCGCTGCCATGCTGTCTACGTCCAAAGCGGCACCGATATCGTCGCTCTGCACCGTTGCCTTAGGCAAATCGTCCGGAACCGGAACCGCTCTGACATTTTGTTTCCGCCCGCAACTATCGGGATCCAGATCCCGAGATTGTATCTCTGCATCCCCGTGATACTCGAACAGACGCGACGGCTGTTTTAACGAGGGTATGATTCCTCCCTCGTTGCCCTTCACCACCGCTGCAGAATCAAAAGACAAAAAGCGTGCTAAATCTAGATAGACGGGCGGGTATGCTTTATGAACATACCCGGTAACATAATGCGTTTTTTCCTTCCCTCTAATCGGACTTAGCAGAACTTCTATCGTCGTTAGCAGAGGACGTTTGACAATTCTGCTGCGTAGCGATTCGAGCTTATGCAGTGCGGGACAAAATTGACTCTGGTCAACATAAGCCCAACCCACATCGCCTAATAATTCGGCGGCATCGCGCGTCGTCCGATCGGTTTTTATGCCCGCAGCTCTCAAAATTTTAGCGTATGTTACACCGTATTTGGGACCCACCAACTCTATGCCGTGAGCAAAAGTGGGGATTTCGCACGAGGCCAGCACCGCAGGCAAAAAAGGCGACATCGGCAAATGCCGCAGAAATCCATCGTACGGATCGGCAATATCCAAAACGGTTTTAACGCGAGCCGGAACAATATCCATTGTTTCTCGAATGGCTTGCAATGCACCTTTGTTCTCGTCTTGGGTTTCTCGCTTCATTCTCAGCGCAATCAAAAAAACACCCGCCTGCACCGGGTCTACCGCATCATCCAGTATTTGCCTCATTGCCGAATACGACTCTTCAAAGTTCAAATCTTTGCTATATTCGGGACCTGTTGCAACCTTCTGGATGCAATGCCGCAAGGTTATTTCGGAAGTTTGTGTCGTCATCTTTAATCTCTAAAACTTGTTAATTTCTCTACACGCTAAACACTTTTGAGCATGCTTATTTTTGCCAAAATGGTCTTAAACAGCTTTGCGTTCGCAGCCAATATGTTACCAGAGCTTAAATGTTTTACACCCCCGCTGGTTTCCCCCACCAAGCCGCCCGCCTCTTTGACGATAATTTCTCCGGCGGCGATATCCCACGGCGATAAACCAAACTCCCAAAATCCGTCGAAACGTCCGCAAGCGACATAAGCCATGTCCAAAGCGGCAGCCCCTGCACGACGCACATGCACATTTTCCTTCAGTAGCGTGTTCAGCACTTCTATATCGTGTTCTACATTTTGATCCAGCCTAAAAGGAAGACCGGTTCCCAACATCGCTCCTGCCAACCGTGTATGGTCGGAAACACGTATCCTCCGTCTATTCAGGGTTGCACCCTCACCTTTTGCCGCTGCAAATAATTCATTCTTAAACGGATCGTATATTACACCCAGAATTACCAAGTCCTTATGCTTTAAGGCGATAGACACCGCACAATGCGGGAAGCCTCTGATAAAGTTGGTCGTGCCGTCTAGAGGATCTACCACCCACTGCCATTGCGGATCGTTATCCAATAAACCGCTCTCCTCGGTCATCATTGAATGTTCCGGATAGGCTTTTTGGATAATCTTTATGATTTCCTGCTCGCAAGCGAGGTCTACGCTACTGACCGGATTGTTGACCGCTTTATGCCTGATATCAATTTTGTTTATGAAATTAGCATTGCGAGCAATAATGCTGCCGGCGGCAAGTGCCGCTTTCTCGGCAATATGAAGTTGTGAAGACATTTATTTAGCGTAAGAGTCCAATTAGATTATGTGGGGCTATTGAAAAAGTATTGGCATCGCACAACAGAACCGACACTTGTGCTACTGCAACAAAAAACGATTATTCGGAACAAGTAGCAGGGTTACTCGGCAATAGTCGGCGATTCAATAGCTCCTCTCTGCAATTCTGCGAAGACATTATTCATTAAAACCACAACCAGGATTACTTTAACAAACCAACAACGGAGAAAATTACCGCAGATAGTCCTAAAAATATGGCGACATTCATGCCTACAACCCATACGATCATTGTGTTTTTTGCATCCGCTATTTTTTCTATTAATCGCGCCTCCTGTTTTGCCAAGTCCGACTTAGTTGCTACTTCTTTGGAACCGACAACATCGGCCACAGCTTTTTCCGCTCCCTCGTGCTTGACACCTAACTTTGTTAGTACATTGTATAGGGCTATGTTTGACATTGATATTCCTCAAGATTAAAATTTCATTATCTCATAAAAACCCTAATTGACATCAAACGATTTAAGTCCCTTAACGTTGACATTCTCCCTAAATTTAGAACCAATGCTAAAGTTGGTTTTTCCATAAAAATGCGACGGATTTCTTTATAAACTTTACTACTGATATGAGAAGTTGAAAATCTATAAACTGAGATTATAACAAATACCGATTGACTTATAGGTTAATTGCTCGCCGGTGCGGATGACCTAGACTACCCAACAAAAATTACTAAATCTTGCTTCTCTATTATTACCGTCGTAAGTTTTGAAACTAGAGATATTTAATTACTCCAATAATTGCTACGCCTAATATAACTATTTTCCATGTCATACGCGTCTCTAGCTTTGCTATAGCGGCATCTATGTATGTTTTAGTTGCCATATCTTTGACATCTGCTTTCGTTTCTGCTTTTAGTTCTATTATATCTGTTTTAGTTGCTACATTTTTTGAGCTGGCAACATCGGCCACGGCTTCCTTCGCTTCGTCGTGCTTCAGTCCTAATTTAGTCAATGCGTTGTATAGTGCGATTTCTGACATCTTTATTTACTCCTATATTTATAGTGCTTGCTATTATAGCCATTATAGCTGAGAAATCGTAATCTTAAATCAACCCCCTAGTGTATTTGCGGGGGCAACGGCATGAAAACCAAGTCTGCAGATGGTCCTAAAAATGGAGGAACTTTGCCCTTAACTTCATACTGATTTGATGCGCTTGTAAGGTACAATATCACCCTATTCAATTAGTTAAACTTCATTATGACTGATCAAAAACCTGTTATCGTACTGGCTTCCGGTTCTAAATCCCGCTATCAGCTGTTGAAACGTCTAAAACTCGACTTTATAACCCATGCAGCGGATATTGACGAGACGGCGTATCACGGCGAACAGCCTACGGAACTGGCAGAGCGTCTTTCGTGTGCCAAAGCGCGCGCCGTAGCCAATGGTTATCAAAACGCCTTAATCATAGGCTCCGATCAATGCGGCGAGGTCGACGGTCATATCATCGGCAAACCCGACAATGCCGAACAAGCGTGTAAGCAACTTGCGATGTGTTCCGGCAAAGAGGTTATATTTCATACCGGCTTGTGCTTGCTCAATACCGAAAACCGACACCACCAATACGAGCGCGTGCCGACCCGCATACACTACCGCGCTTTTAGCACCGAACAAGCAGAGGCTTATGTGCGTATAGAACAACCCTTTGATTGTTGCGGTAGCCATCGCTCCGAAGGTTTGGGAATCACGCTATGCGAGCGAATGGAAAGCACCGACCCGAGTGCGATGTTGGGACTACCCTTGATTACGCTCTCTCGAATGTTAGAGCAGAACGGCGTGCCGTTATTAGTCGCATCTTAATATAAAGACGGCGTTTGAAATTGCCATAACAGCCTGTTGCCGATCTGGGTACCGAGTCTGCCGACAACCCTATCTAGAAGATTCTGCTGCGGCTGATAGACCACGATTTTTTCAACCCCGACGACTTCTCTGGCAACTTGCTGGGCGGATGCGAAATTATCTATCAAACCCAATTCTTTGGCTTCCTCGCCCGTCCATATCAAACCCGAAAATAATTGGCTGCCGGTTACGAGCTTGTCGCCTCGGCCTTGCTTGACACGGCTGATAAATTGTTGATGCACTTGATCCAATAACTTCTGCATATGCGCTTTTACAATCGGATTGGTATCCGCAAAAGGATCGAGCATATCTTTATATTCTCCCGCCTTCTGCACGCGCCGTTCTATGCCCAACTTATTGATTGCGTCGACCAAACCGAAGCCGTTAAAAATAACACCGATAGAACCAATCAAACTTGCCTTATCGGCATAAATCCCGTCGGCAGCTGCGGCGACATAATAAGCACCTGATGCCCCGATATCGGTAATGACCACATAGCACGGCTTGTCGGTATATTCGGAACGCAAGCGTAGAATCTCATCGCTGATTTGAGCACTCTGCACGGGGCTACCGCCCGGACTGTTAATCTGCAAGATAACGGCTCGGGCATTTTCAGTTTCGTATGCTTCCTGCAAAGTCTCTATGATATCGTTTGCCGCAGCCGGTGTGCCCTCGATAATCGGTCCCTCCAGTTTGACGAGCGCAGTATGTTCCTCCAGTATCGTCGGTTGTATACCCTTAGGCGGCTCCACCGACACAATCAATGCAACAACGATACCGACGATTAGTAGCCTATAAAAAATACGCCACCGCCTCGCCCGCCGTTGCTCTTGTAAGTGATCGTCAAGCAACGAACGCAATGTGTTTTGCGCCCACCGCTCGTTATCGGAAGACGGATTGGTGCCTTCCGAGGAAGTGTTTGATTGGTCTTTGATATCCATTTTGAACCTCTATAATGTTTATTGATTTACTGCTACGATATGTCTCGCATCAACCGGTTTTATCATTTTATATTAAAACGAGGTTCTATCTAACCGCTCTATGAGTTTTTGCAGAGGCTCGGGTAGCGGGGCTTCAAACGACAACACCTTCTCATGCCACTTAAACGATACCTTGTGAGCATGTAAAAAAATACGCTTGAGTCCCAACCGAGTGAGCTTACGGTTGTTTGAAAAGTCCCCGTATTTGTTATCGCCGGCAACGGGGTGCCGGCAATGCGCCGCATGGACACGGATCTGATGGGTGCGTCCGGTAATCAGTGATACCGACATCAAGCTATAGTCTTTGAACGAACGGATGACGGTGAAATCGGTGACGGCATACTTGCCGTTGTCGGCTACCGTTTGCTTCTGCACCGCACGACGCAGAGGCGTGGAAACACGGCGCGATTGCTGCCATCGCCCGACCACTAAAACTTGATAGATTTTCTCGACTTGTGATTCGCGAAACAACTTTTGCAAACGAAGCAAGACATCGCGAGATTTTGCAACGATAAGACAGCCGCTGGTATCCTTATCGAGACGATGGACAAGGCCTACATCATCGGAGTATTTATGTTTGAGCAAATCTATCAAACCGAAGCTGTGCGCAGTGCCGGTGTGAACCGCAAGATGCGCAGGCTTATCGATAACCAACACCTCGTCATCTTCGTAAATAATACACTTCAAGAGGACATCGGCATCGGCATCCGACAAACGAGGAGGCGCAGGGGATGTGTTTGCCACCGGCGGTATTCGTATGCGATCGCCCGCAGATAGCTTATAAGAAGGTGGCACGCGCCCGCTATTGACGCGCAATTCACCCGAGCGAATGACCCGGTAAATATAACTCTTGGGTACATTCTTATATTCTCTAAACAAGAAGTTATCAATCCGCTGCCCGCCGTATGCCTCCGGCACTTTGATATAACGAACACTTTGTTTTTTAGATGAAACTGCCATAGTTAGGATATTCTACTAAAACCTGAGACCGGAAATTTTAGACTGTTGAAAAAGTGTCCACGAACTATAGGACGGTACATTCCCCTCCTCTGGAGGGGTGGCAGGCGCAGCCTGACGGGATGGTCGCTGCGTGGGGCTGTTGAAAATAGGAAAGTCGATTGACCTACCGGCTCAATCGGCGGCTCTATCCTGCCCCTACAGGTATCAATCAGCAATACTACTCGGTGGTTTCGTTCTTTAGCTGTTTAATCTCGTCAGCAGATAAACCTGTCAATTTTGAAATCTCAGAAACCTCATAATTTTCTTGCAACATGTTCAAAGCAATTTCGTGCTCTCTTTTTACTTTACCTTCTGCCAACCCTTTAGCTAACCCTTTGGCTAACCCTTTAGCCTTGACTTCTTCCATAATCTCTTGCTTTCTCACATGGCGTTCCCACTCTTGTCTTTCTAACAATATAGCGTTCCAATACTCTCTATTCTCTTTTGATACTTTCTCTAAATGTTTTAATGCCATCTTCGTCTCTCCGTCTTGTGATAAATGCTTTACTTGCTAAGCCGTCAATTCCGCCGAGTGCTTGATAATATAGCACCACCTATCCGTCATATCAACCAACTCAAGGTAGTTCTTGTTGAACTTGCTCAATTCCACTATCACCAACCCAAAATCCTTAGTCAATTCTTTATGCCGATGCTTACGCAGAGTGATTATTGTCTCGTTTATATAGTCCTCTTCATCAAACACCGTGAACCGAGTAAACACCAGTAAGTGGCTCGGATCAATCCGACTAAACTTTTGTCCACGCTTCATACCATAAGAGTGCAACTGCACCCAATAAGCCAACATTCTACTAAAGAAGTCCTTTTGAGAATAGCCCTGCATCTCTATGTCGATATTCTCACCGCTATTTAATTTGACATGGAGGTCTAGCACAACTTGTTTGCCACCCGGTGTGTCCGGTGGGATAGAGCTATCCTGCAGATGTAGCATATCGCCCGATTGGTTTTGTTGATTTGCGGTTTCGGATGCAGGGTTGAGTATCATCATATCCGGCGCATTATCGGAGGTCGGCAGGAAGCTCTTAATCAACGAGAACAATACTTGCTTATTGATCGAGAAGTATCGCTTAAAGGAAATATCTTTTGTCAAGTCTAAGTATCCGAGATGTTTTTCATTCATAGTAAATCTCCTATAAATTGGGTGTAAAACATCTACCCTAAACCCGGTATTGAGTAGGAGGAGAGACAAATGGATGAACGGTAGTAAATACATGTTGAACGGTATATTAGAGGGTGATATTCCCTTGCAAAGGAGGGGAATATCCACCCTAAAGGTGCCTTAAGAATACTTTTTCAACAGCCCCGCCCCGAAAGTATCTGCGCAACGTCACGCCGATTGACCTACCGGCTCAATCGGAGGTTCTATCATAGTTTCCTAGAATCGTAAGCCCAATGCAACAATGCTTGCCGTTGTCGAGGACGACAATTTATATCGCCGCGTCTGCAATTTTTTTCGACGGCACTTACGTGCCGCTTGATCGCACGCCATCGTTTGATCTGTCTTATATCTTCCGAAGGAATACGCCGCCCCATATAATAGCGGCAATACCATTGAAACCAACCGCGCGGGTCGTAAGGATAAATCCAACCTTTCTTTCTCCATTCTCGCAACGGTAAAGAAGCGTCCACCTTGAAGTAATTTAATGTCGGGTCTTTATGCAGTAGTGCGAGTTTGGCATTCTCGAACCAAGTGTGCGGAAATTCGTCTTGGCAGTCACACATATATTTGCCGCCGAAAATTCCCAGCTTCAATAACTCTTTAGGGCTGAGTTGCGGTTTGAAATCGTCGTCGAAATTACGACCTACCGGTTCCACCAAGTAATAGACATAATTTCTCTGCATCTTGTCGTTGACCACGACTTTTTTCCGTGTCATATATGATCCCAACGTATCGTGCGCATGTAGAAGGCTGTTGAAAAGTACTGTTTTTGCACAACTGCAACCGCTTGCGCCGTGAATATCTACAAACCACCCGTAAGGGCGGACTCACATGTCCGCCCGCCCCTACGGTTCGTGGATACTTTTTCAACAATCCCTGCGTATCTGCACAATTTTTACCCGATTTATGGAAACCAAAACCACACGGCGCAAGCGATTACAGCTGTGCAGAACGACACTTTAGGGCGGACATCAAAATTGCCGATTGACCTACTGGCTCAATCGGCGGCTTTGTTCTGCCCCCACGGCTTGGTGGTTATTATAAATTCACGGCGCAAGCGGTTACGGTTGCACGCTGACGATACTTTTTCAACAGTCCCTCGCGCGTGAACGCTACCGATATTTCTCGCCGATCTTCCAAACCTCTCTTTCCCGAAACGCAGCGATAGTCTGGCGGCGGGCAGCGTTGGTTACCGCCGATGGAGAAAGGTTGTTTTGCGCGATGTGTTCGGATAAGCGGATAATATTTTCTCCTCGTAAATAAGCGATGCGCTTATGCAATGCTTCCATGATGCCTAAAGCTACAATATTCTCCATTGTTCTGGTTCGCTTTTGAGGGCGATATTCATCGAACGCTTGATAGTATGTGCGCTTCGTTCTGTTGCGAATAATAATTCCAGGGAACCCCAGTTCCAATAAATGGAAGTTAATAATGACTCGTCCTATGCGGCCGTTGCCGTCGCAAAACGGATGTATAGTCTCAAACTCCAGATGGAATCGGGCAATTTTATCGAGAAAATAACTGTCTATGTCGTTCTCGTAAATAAACAGGCTGTGTTCAATCATCCTTTCCACATGTTCGGGTGGAGGTGCTATATGCGTACCGACCCGAACATACTCACCTTGCCGCCGGAAACGGCCGGCAATGGCATCGTTAATACCACCCATAAGCATGCGATGAAAAAGCAGAATGATATCTTTCGTCAGAGGCACTTTGCCCGCTTTGTCTCGCTTATATGCAATAACCCGATGCAAATTCTTTGCTTCGAACAACTCGCGCACCGATACACGACGGGATAATTCCATCTCCAGCAAAATTTTCTCGGTTTCTTTTAAGGTCAGCGTTGAATTTTCGATAGCATTAGAGTTATAAACATTCTCCGGCACCTCTGCTTTGTCGATTAAAGCCAAAAGAGCCTCCTTACCTCCTTTCAAAGAGGCATATTCTTCGCGCAAGGCATGAATTTTTTTTCTATAAGATTGGGTAATAGCCATTCTCTTATTATATCAATTCACTAATATATGCAATAAAAAAGTGAATATATCCTAAAAACTGGGTATATTTACTTATTTTTAATGTTGTATAATGAACTTTTTTCTGTATATAAGGACGACGCAATTGGATATTAAGAATACAAAAGAGTATTACGGGCTAGGGGCTATTGCTCTGCACTGGATTGTCGCACTGGGTTTTCTCGGTTCTTATGTGGCAGTATATTATCGCCATTGGTTCACCGACAATTCATTCAGTCAAACCGGAGAGTTGACACCCAGTATGATCGCCTTACATATGCACCTGTCATTCGGGATAACGATTGCTGTCTTTGTTGCTTTGCGCGTTGTATGGAAATTGCTTAACAAAACACCCGACAAGGTTCCGGGAACCAAGTTTGAACATTCTGCAGCCCGTATCGTACACCGGCTACTCTACGCAGCAATGATCATCATGCCGATAACCGGTTATATGGGAACAAAACTAGACGCGAACTATTTTCTGTTGGTGGATATTCCGAAATTTTCCGATACCGCCCTCTATTCGTTGCTGGTGGAACAATGGCTGGGCATGGACTGGGAAAGTTTTGAACCCATCATGGATTTCGTTCACAAAGAAAGTGGTGCTTACATAATCTGGGTTTTAATTGGATTGCACGCCGGTGCCGCACTCTATCATCACTTCATAAAAAAAGACCAAACATTAAGACGCATGACAACTTTAGCCCTATCCAAAAGTGCATATTCCTCACATAAAGTTTAGTGCCGGTACAGATGTGGGACTGTTGAAAAAGTACCGCTCTGCACGAATTCAACCGCTTTGCACCACATGTATGATAACCACAAAGTCGTAGGGGCAGACCTGTGTGTCTGCCCAAAACGATACCGTTCTGCACAGCCGTAACCGCTTGCGCCATTTAGTTTTGGTTTCCATAAATTGGATGAATGAATGTATAAATTGTGCAGGCACAACGCGTTACGGGCAGAACAGAGCCGCCGATTGAGCCAGTAGGTCAATCGGCAATTTAATGAAGTCCGCCCCTACCACTCTATGAAATACTTTTTCAACAGCCCCATGTAACCGCAGTCTGTCGAGAACTATTTTCCAACCACTTGCTATTCACTAACTTAACCGGGAACTTGATTTTTACCACGCTTCCGATTTTTAAGTAACATTGAAGCCTTAGGAACCGGAATAAAGTTATCGACTTTCTGATGATACTTAAATCTCACCCATAATAATTGAAAAGAAACAATTTTGATTGAAGGATTAAAAAATCTAACTATTTCTGAAAACCACGACCCGGTAGTATAGATTAACTGAGTTCTCGATAGAATCAAGAGATCCATTAGTGCATCCTCTATTCGTTGTTTATCATAGAATTCTCGTTTGTGTAAGGGCCTATTGTCGTAAGACCGCTTAATTTCTGTAGAGAAAACTCTGCCGGGGAATGCCTCCTTTATTTGCTCAATGAATTGCGCCTGATCGGAACAGGCAAAGATATTATAACGATCATCCAAAACCTCTTTTAGATAAGCAATATAGGACTCTATGCTTATTAATCGGTATCCCCCCCCTGTTATTTTAAGATCGGTACCTCTATAGTGAATACCTACCCAATCGCCTTGTGGCTTGCTATTAAACCACTCGTCGGCTTGCTCTCTAAAATCTGCTTTGATTGCTAGCTTGGAAATTATTTTGTATCCGAACTCGGCTGGAACTGCAAATTTTGCATAATTCTCCCATAACCTAATCTTTCTAAGATACGATGCGCGATCTTTATGCAAGTTTTTTGGCGAATTTATTAGATCAAAATTGTCGAAAATACTTTCTAAGTCAGGACAACCAACCTTGATATTCATATTCATTTTTTCACCAAACCACGCAACTCCGATTATTGCAAAAATATGGGTTGATATAGAACTACCTGTGCGTTTTTTGCTATCAAATTTAATATTCCTGGAATGAGCAACTCTCATAGAGTTCACGGTAGACTTTAAGTTATACGCGGTAAAACATCGGCCTCTTTTTAATTTTTCCCAGTATAGCGGGAACAAGAGGACTTCTTTATAAGGTGTCCTTTTCTTGTAATATCCGGCAAGTACAACATGAAGCGCACCAACAGCCACTATCAAAGCTTTCAAGCGATACCAAAGATTATGGGCAACCGTTCTGATCATTGTGTTGATTTTTTCTTTATTTTTAAGGATAAAACTTAAATGAAGTCTTTATTATAAGGCACTTTTATTCTAAGTACTGAAAACCTTGATAAGCTAGATTTCCAAGGTTGCATTCCGATGTCGGTCGGTTATTCCGGCTATGAGGGCAACCCTCGGTTGTGCGATGAATCAAACATATAACCTTTATGTCATATAATTAGCCACAAGGATTTCTCATGAACAGAAAAAAAGAAAAGTTTTTAGTTGTCGGAGCAGGCGGGCGCGAAAGTGCCTTTGCATCAAAACTCAACGAAGAAGGCAATATCTGTCTGTATGCCGTTATCGACCATGAGAACCCGACAATGATTGATTGTATCGAAGAATCGGGGGGAGAATATCTAGTTGAAAACACCACCAATACCGATGCCATTGCAAAATTTGCCGGCAAACACAACATAGATTACGCCTTTGTTAATGCCGACGCACCGTTAGCGACCGGTGTCGTTGACGAGTTGTTAAAGCATAAAATTAAGGCGGTAGGCGGAACCCAAGCAGCAACACGAATTGAATGGGACAAGGTTTATGCCATGCAATTAATGAAGCAGAACTGTCCCGAATTCACACCATTTCATAGAACTATTTCTTCCGAGGGGGAGCTTGAAAGTGCCATTAAGGAATTTAAGAAGAGGAAGCTTTTAGTTGTTGTCAAGCCTCAGGGATTAACCGGGGGGAAAGGTGTTAAGGTCATGCGCGAACATTTGAAAACTTATCGGGATAGTGCCGATTATGCCTCTTTGCTACTAAAGCGAAACAAAGGAGAAAAAGTCCTCTTGGTGGAGAAACTCGACGGAATAGAGTTTACCGTTATGGGTTTTACCGACGGAGATAATCTGGTCATGGCACCGGCGAGTTATGACTATCCGTATAGATTTGAAAATGATAAGGGTGCGGGCACCGGCGGCATGGGATGTTTTACCCACTCTAAAAAGTTATTACCTTTTATGGACGATAAAGATTTTAGAGGTTGCCGAAAAATTATGCAAAAGATAATCGATGCGATGAGGCATGATGGCTTGGATTTTAGAGGCGTTCTCAACGGGGGATTTTTTAAGACCAAAAAAGGCATACAGTTTATGGAATTCAACGGGCGGTTCGGCGATCCCGAAGCACTTAACATATTGACGGTCTTAAAAACACCGTTTTCTCAAGTCATAAAAGACCTCTGGCATCGACGACTTGGTAGCGACCGAATAAAATTCACCAACAAAGCGAGTGTCATAAAATATCTAGTTGCCAAAGAATATCCCGATAAAAGTCGCCGCGCGACACGATTTCAAATAGACGAACAAGCCATTAGAGATATGGGAATAAAAATATACTACGCGTCATGTGTCCGAAAAGGAAATGGTTATGCGACGCTCAAAAAATCGCGTGTTTTTGCCCTCGGCAAAGTAGCAAAGAACATTGAAAAGGCTTCCGAGTCAATCAATCACGCGATTGATAACTATGTGAAGGGCAGTCTGGAGTATCGCAAGGATATCGGTTCATCGAATAATTTGCGCAAGCTGGCTAGATTAAGCGACCATCTGCGTAGTTAAAGCATCGGGCTGTTGAAAAAGTATCCACGAACTGTAAGGACGGTACATTCCCCTCCTTCGGAGGGGTAGCAGGCGCAGCCTGACGGGGTGGTTGCGGAAGTGGGGCTGTTGAAAAAGTATCCACGAACTGTAAGGACGGTACATTCCCCTCCTTTGGAGGGGTGGCAGGCGCAGCCTGACGGGGTGGTCGCTGGGGTCTTGCACAATGTCACGCCGATTCACCTACTCGCTCAATCGGCGGCTCTGTTCTACCCGTAACTTGTTGCGCCTGTACAATTTATACATTTATTCATCCAATTTATGGAAACCAAAGCCATACGGCGTAAGCGATTACGGCTGTGCAGAACGACACTTAAGGGCAGACACACAGGTCTGCCCCTACGGCTTGGTGGTTATTATAAATTCATGGCACAAGCGGTTACGGTTGCAAGCTGACGATACTTTTTCAACAGCCCCGTCGTATCTGTACTATTTACTCATTCATCCAATTTATGGAAACCAAAGCCATACGGCGTAAGCGATTACGGCTGTGCAGAACGACACTTAAGGGCAGACACACAGGTCTGCCCCTACGGCTTGGTGGTTATTATAAATTCATGGCGCAAGCGGTTACGGTTGCAAGCTGACGATACTTTTTCAACAGCCCCACTATCGTGTTCATACATCGGCATAGTGTATAGATTGACCGAGCCAACGGTCAATTAACTTATCTACGGTTTCGGGTGATTGCTCGAGGAGGTGGTCGGCGACGGTGTAGGTTTTTTTCATTAGTTCTCTATCGCGCGTGAGGTCGGCAACCCTAAAGTAAGTCTGTCCGGTTTGTCGGGTGCCGAGTATCTCGCCCGAACCGCGTTGCCGCAGATCTTCTTTGGCAATCTCAAATCCGTCGTTGGTCCTGCGCATCACTTTAATGCGCGCCTCGGCATTCTCCGATAAAGGCGGGTGATATATCAACACACAGGTGCTCTGTTTTTCACCTCTGCCGACGCGTCCGCGCAGCTGGTGTAGTTGTGCCAAACCCAAACGCTCGGCATTTTCTATGACCATCAGGGTTGCGTTCGGAACATCCACACCGACTTCTATCACGGTGGTAGCGACAAGTAATTGGATGCGCTGTTCCCTAAATGCCTGCATCGCTTGTTCTTTCATCTGAGCCTTCATTCCACCGTGAACCAATCCTATTGCTATGTCCGGCATCGCCGTTTTGAGAAATTCATAACTGTTTTCGGCAGCTTGATAACCCAGAGTCTTGGATTCTTCTATTAAGGTGCAAACCCAATATACCTGACTGCCTTGACGGCATGCCGAATGCACGCGTGCCACAACTTCGTCTCTACGCTCGTCGGATACCGCGACGGTTTTGATTTCTTGGCGCCCCGGCGGTAGCGTATCGATAACCGAGTAATCAAGGTCGGCATACATCGTCATTGCCAAACTACGCGGAATAGGTGTTGCGGTCATAATCAATTGATGGGGTTGGTAGTCTCTTCGCTCACCTTTTTGCTTCAGCAACAATCGCTGATGCACGCCGAAACGATGCTGTTCGTCAACCACGACAACCGCCAATTTATCGAAACTGACCGTCTCTTGAAATAATGCGTGCGTGCCGATGACGATCTGCGAAACCCCGTGTCTGATATGCCTCAATATCGCACGCTTCTCGGTCACCTTTTGATTACCCAATAGCAGACTGATACGCACCTCTAAAGGTTCCAGAATAGTGCGAAGATTGGTATAGTGCTGTTCGGCTAGAATTTCCGTAGGCACCATCATCGCCGCCTGATAACCTGCCGACACCGCTTTTAGCATTGCGGCAACGGCAACTATCGTTTTCCCCGATCCCACATCACCCTGCACCAGACGCATCATCGCCTCCGATTTAGACAAATCGTCGGTTATTTCGGCAACCACTCGATGTTGTGCGGCAGTCAAATCAAACGGCAGTAACGACAACAAACGCTTAAACAAAAAATCTTCACCCTGTAAGTTTGCGGCTCTTTCCACACGGTTCTGTAAGCGTAGTTTCTTTAAGCTAACGACATTAGCCAGCAGTTCCTCAAACGCCAGACGCCGCCGAGCAACATGTTCACCTTCGAGCAACGCATCCAAATCGGTGTCCGGAGGTGGACGATGTATCAAGCCTATCGCATCCGCCAAACTAATGTCGTAAGCCCATTTTGCAGGCAGCAACTCCTCTAAAAAATCGGGCGAATCGGCCAGCCACTGCAAGGATTTATCGATATAACGATACAAACTCGCTTGCTTTAAGTCGGCGGTTGTCGGATAAATCGGGGTGTAGAAAGACTGCACCGGCACCGGTTCGTGATCCTTGATAAAGCGATATTCCGGATGAACCATTTCATACCTTACTTTGCGCGCAAGCCTGACCTCTCCGTAGGCGTATAGACGCGCACCGGGCTTAAAAAAAAACCTTTGTCGTTCGGAAAAATGAAAAAAGCGAAATTGCAGGGTCGCACCGCTTGTATCTCTGACCACGGCGATCAAAACCCTACGCCCTTCGTAAGCGACGCGAGCCGACTCCAGCACACCCTCTATCAAAGCCTCGTCGCCTATGCGCAGTTCGTCGATCCGTCTGACGCGGGTTTTATCTTTATACCGTAGCGGAAAATGAAACAGCAAATCCTCGATACAATTTATACCCAGCTTATTCAACGATGCCTCGGCTACAGACCCAATGCCACGCAATGCGGTAAGTGCCGTCATAAAACTAAAGAATGTCGGGGGTGGTTATGGGACTGTTGAAAAAGTATCCACGAACCGTAGGGGCGGACTTGCATGTCCGCCCGTGACGCGTTGGTCGGCACGATTTATACATTCATCCACCCGATTTATGGAAACCAAAACCATACAGCGCAAGCGGTTACAGTTGTGCAGAACGGTACTTTAGGGCGGACATGCAAGTCCGCCCCTACAAATGGTTTGCGTAATTGAGGGGCGCAAGCGGTTACGGTTGCACGCTGACGATACTTTTTTAACAGCCCTCTATTTTTAAGGCAAATGCATGATGGCATCAATTTCTATGTCCACGCCTTTGGGCAACGCCGAGACTTGCACCGCCGCACGCGCCGGGTACGGTTCGGAGAAATATTCCGCCATCACTTCGTTTATCTCGGCAAAATGACTTAAGTCGCAAAGATAAACATTTAATTTGACGATGTCCGCCAAAGAGCCTCCGGCGGCGGTTGCCACCGCACTCAGATTATCAAACACCGTGCGTGTGTGCACCGTGATATCGCCGGCGACGACTTCCATCGTTTCGGGAAATAGCGGGATCTGTCCCGACAAATAAACGGTTTGTCCAACCTTGACCGCCTGAGAATAAGTCCCTATGGCTTCGGGAGCATGGTCTGTTTTTATAATTTCTTTGGTCATCAATCACCTCCGTTAAAAATGTTTCTAAAAGATCATTCTAGCCGAGCGGACAGGGGGCTTAATGAGATTTAACTCTGGACACGCTAACATCTTCGAATGCTTGGCTGATGCGCCTCATTATTCTATCCAATTGATTTGTATCGCGTACGCTGAGCACGAAAGTAACCGCCGCACTGCCGACACCCTGCTCGTCTAAAGAAACATTCTTTATGTTGGAACCGGTTTGCGCTATCTTTGACGCCAAGGTTGCCAACACACCGCTTTGATGTGGCACGACGATACGAATAGCGGCGGAATATTCCGATAGGGTATTCGGCTTGTCCGCCCAACTAAGTAAAATTCTCTGCATCTTCTTAGCGCGTATATTGGAACAATTTTTGCGGTGTATCACCAAACCTTTGCCCGGGCTCATCGTTCCGATAATCGAGTCACCGGGAACAGGATAACAACACTTGGCACAGACCACAGCCATGCCTTCGGCACCTTTGATAATAGCCTCGGGTTCTATCTCCAAGCTAAGTTGCGCATCGGCTTGAGAAACATCGGTCAAAAGCACGACAACCAATGAGGGAAGTTGCCGACCCAATCCTATCTCTTTGAACAATTCGTCGACATCTCTTAGTTTTAAGGACTCCAGAACTTCTGTCATACGCGATTTAGATATATCCGATAAATGCCGTTGGCAACTTGCCAGAGCCTGCTTTAACAAATAACGCCCCAGTTCTACCGCTTCGTACGACTCTATCTGTTTTAAGTACTGCACTATCGCCGTACGGGCTTTGGCGGTTGCCACAAACTCCAGCCACCTAGAATCGGGTGCGACATTATCTGCGGTAATGACCTCTACCGTTTGTCCACTTTGTAGCTTAAAGTTCAGAGCTTCTATATGACCGTTGACACGAACCTTCGCAGTAGAAAGCCCCAAATCGGTATGGATAGCAAAAGCAAAATCAAGTGCGGTTGCATTACGCGGTAAAACAATAATTTTTCCTTGCGGTGTGAAAACATAGACCTCCGCAGGGAAGAGCTGGGTTTTTAGGCTTTCCATATACTCGGCCGAGTTGTTTCCGGTCTTTTGTTGCAAACCTATGAGATTTTGCATCCAACGGCGCGCCATCGTCGACCGATTGGATTCACCGGTCTTATAAAGCGCATGGGCGGCGATACCGCTCTCGGCAATTTCCTCCATCTCTTGCGTTCTAATCTGCACTTCCAATTTGATCCCTTGCGAGCCGACTACAACCGTATGCAGCGATTGATAACCATTGGGCTTGGGCAATGCAATGTAATCCTTGAAGCGACCGGGCACCGGCTTGAATAAATTATGCAATAATCCGAGCATGCGGTAGCAATGATCTACATTCGAGACAATGATGCGAATTGCATAAATATCAAAGATTTGATTTAGGGAATGTCCACGCTCTTTCATCTTTCGGTAGATGCTGTAAAGGTGCTTGCTGCGCCCGTACATGCGACATGAAAACTCGGCAGATTCCAAATGCACGCGAAAGATTTGTAGCATCTTCTCTACCAGATCCCTGCGCTTATCGTATCTGCGCACCGCCCTCTCGAGTGACCTATAGCGCAACGGATACAAGGCTTTGAACGACAAGTCTTCCAACTCCAAGCGGATCCTGTCTATGCCTAAGCACTGCGCCAACGGTGCGTATATCTCGAGCGTCTCTTGCGCGATCCTTTTTTGTTTGGGAAAAGGCAAATAGTAAATCGTCCGCATATTGTGTAGGCGGTCGGATAGCTTGACTAGTATGACACGCGGGTCTTTGGCCATCGCCAATAGCATCTTTTGAAAGTTTTTAGCTTGACCGATCTCTTTGCTTTCAAATTCCAGTTTGGGCAATTTACTTACCCCGTCGACAACCTCGGCAACCGCCTTGCCGAAGTGCTCGGACAACTGGTTTTTAGTAATATCGGTGTCCTCCAATACATCGTGCAACAACCCTGCAGAAATAGTGACTGCATCCAAACGCAGTTCCGCCATTATTTGCGCAACTTGTATGGGATGATAAATATAAGGATCCCCCGAGATGCGCTTTTGATCCAAATGCGCCTCGGCACCGAATAAATAAGCATTATGAACACGATGGACTTCCTCGGCAGTCATATAACGACTCACGGCATCGTGCAATTTATCCAGTGCCGTGCTGTGTACCGGAAGTTTGCCACGTCTGCTATGAAAATCCCCCACAAAGGTTTTTGACGCTTCCATAGCAGACTAAAACCCGATTAAAAAGTCTGCCGTAGCGGTATTAGGCTTCGCCTGTTTTAGGCTCGTCATCCTCCGATTCTGCCTCTTGCGCCGGTGCATCATCTTCGCCTTCTACTTCGTTCATGTCACCGTAGTTTTCTATATCCGGAATAACCTCTCCTAAATCGTCGGACTGCGCCAATAAACCTTGTTCTTGTTCCCAAGGCTCTTTCTCGCCTAAAGGCTTGCTGAGCACCCCTTCGTCTATCTTGCCCTCGGCAATCTCCCGCAATGCGATGACTACCGGCTTATCTCCCTCCTTATCAACCATAGGCTTCGCACCTAATTCCAGCTGGTGCGCCCGGTGGGACGCTATCTGGACTACCCTGAAATGACTGCCGACTTTTTCAATGCAGTCTTCTATTGTAACTCTTGCCATAATGCCTCTCTTTATGATGGGTGAAAATAATCCGCCTCATATCAAGGCGAAATGCAATTATACCCTAGCTACGGGCAAGTTCAAAGCGAAGGGGCGGGTAGAAATGCCGGTCTTTGAGGACAATAGCATGAAAACTCACTTTGCTGGCGGTTCTAAAAATAGAGGAAGGTCAAATAGAATACCTCATAATCGCGCCCCTTCTCCAAATCTTACAATTAAGGAAAGAATACAAGGTGCTATGGCATCTGAGGATCCTCGCGACTTTTCTTGAGCCTTCTCTTCATTTTCATTATAATGCTTATGAATAGCAAAAGTCAGGAGGCCAAGACATATTCTAAAACGAGTTTCATTTAGTTGACGCCTTGCTTCATCTTTTTCTTGTCTACGCATTTTTTCCAGAACTTCATGATGATAGTTGACATAAATTGTTGGATTGTTTTCCACACCTGCTACGACAACAGCACCTGACTTTTCATCAAAGTTGTAATCATCCCAATTTTCTTTATAAAGCCATTGGGTTGGATCGGCAAATGACTTATCTTTTTTATTTGCAACACCGGAAGAGGATGTTCCACTAGGATTTTTCTTAGTTTTTTGCTCTTCAATAAATCTAATTGTTAAATTAAATTCCAGAGGCTTACCTCGCTGTATATCGTCATCGTCAAAACCAATATCGAACGATAATTTGTCACCAACATTGGGAGGTTGTTTAGATGAAGAAGATAGGGTAAAAGTGGCTATACCATTATTTAAACTAGTTTTTATATTAACTTGGGAAGGACGATTGGGTAAATATATTCGCCCGGGACTATGATTTCTTATTAAATAATCGTTTGCCGCATCTGTTTCACATATTATCTTGCGAAAGGTGTTAATGGGTAATTCTTTGAAAAAACTGTTATCAATTGTCTTTATATTAAGAGGTTTCAAGAATGTTGGAAATTGTTTTCCTCCTTCCCACGGGTCAGGCCCTCTCCCTGTTTGAGATTCACCAAAAACAGTATCACCAGGTCCTAACAGTTGTCTCATTGCTGGATCTTGATTAAAGTAGTCTTCCAACAATTTTTTGGTTTCCTCATCCTCTTCAATGATTTTTGATACTCTTCTAGCTCGGATAATATTGACGTATTCTTTTAATTTCTTATCTTCCTTTAAATTCTTTTTTACTATTTTCTTTAGTTGTCTTGATAGCCTATTATCTGCTATTTTTTCTCTGTTTCCCATAAATATGGTGGATAGTGCTGTTTTATCCATTCTTTCGCACTGAACATCAATAACGACATGATTTTCCAGTTCACCTAAGCCTACATCTTTAAGATTTAAAAAACTGGCATTCTCGGTTGCATGCGTTTGCCCATTTATCGTATAGAAAATACGCTTTTTGCTCTCTCTCAAATAGATGGGATGTTTACTGGATCCAACAGCTATTATTTTTATTTCTCCAATTTCATTATCATTATATTGGGATACTAAATGTATAAATTCTGTTGTCTCTTCATTAGGTTTTTCGGAGTTGAGCGGGGGATCTTGATTCGAAATATCGGCAGGCTTGTCACAAAGTTTCACTTGCATACCTGTAAATGTTCTATCAATTATACCTCTGCCTCTCAATCGGTTTATCTCTGGGTTTATTTGTGCATCAAAGTCGTATATCCTAATAGGCAATGCACAGTCCAGCAAATTTAATGTAAGTGCATTATCTAGACCAAAATCTACCTGATGTGCTTTACCCCCAACATCGTAGTCAAATAATTTGATAACCGAACCTTGTTCTATCACTCCAATCTCATTATCATTAAATGCACGAATTGATTTGGACTCAAACGATGGAATCTCGCCGTTAGGAGCTAGATATTTTACGATCGGCAATTCTCTACCTTGTTCTACTTGTGCCACCTTGATTAAAGTCCAACCCCATGACGATTTAAGGTCATAGCGTTTACTTATGATAAGTTTATAATGTCCTTTGGTGATGTCTGACTTAGTGCAAAAACGTATAGAACCGGTAGATCCCATATTAAATTTGCCTTGAACAAAACCGACACCCTCTTTATTGTTCTCACTTAAACTGAGAAATGTTTTCTTAAATTTTTGTGGTTCCTGTCCTTCTCCGAAATCAACAATAGTTATTGTCGGCGTGGTTGATCTCCTTGTCTTACGCTTCACTCCTATTAAAATACTTTCTTTAGCCAACTTGGTACGCTCTTTTGTTTCAAGGCTGGATAATTTTCCTTCGGAGACGTTATAACAATGACGGACGGCATCGTGCATTGATTTAGGAGCCTCATCGCTAGATAAATCTTTGATGCCACTTTCATATACTTTTCTAGATAAAACAGCATCAATTGAGTTAGTAATAAGTTCGGTTAAGGCACCAATTGCATTGCTCTGCTGATTAGAAACTGTATCCCAGTTTTTAGATCGACCACCGTAGTTAGACCAGTCTGCGTCTGAAATATTATATCGCCCGAGAACTTTATCTACTTCATCTGTTGAGAATGATGACAGTAATTCAGACAAAAACTCTTTAGATTGTTGTTTATCCATGAAGTCAAATATGCGTCAAATTAAAAAGTAATTAATAAAAGATAGGTGTTCTCTTCAAATGGTAGACAGTCTCCAGTCCTAAGCAAAATTTCCCCCCAGCCATTTCTTAACCACATCAACTTTAATTAATTCTGACAAGAAAAATACTATATTCTCTTCCGCATGAATTTTGCGGGCTTCTACTATTTCATCATAATCCAGTTCTAACAAGTGGCAAAATTCTCTGCCTGTCATTGCTTCTTCCATAGTAATCTTGTTCTTGAAACCTTTAACAATCTCTTCTCTGTTATCCTTGTTAAAGGCACAAAAGTGTGCAGATACTGTATAAGGTAAATTTTTTGCATTCTTGCTTATAAATGCATGCATTTGCTGATGTTCTGCTGCAGCTTTTTTAGTATCAAAGCTGTGTCCATCTTTTAACTCAACAATATGGCATTGTTGCTTTCCGTCTTTGCGCCTAAAAATAATAAAGTCTGGTTCTGCACCTGCGAAATCTAGTGTTTTACATTTTTTAATTTTTGATTTATGAACCAAAACCACACCATCAGCCATAATCTCTTGTTTTAGGAACTCATCCAGGTCATCAATGGTTTTAGTTTTATCTCTAATTATTCTCTCAAGCTCTTTCCCCGACTTTATGACCGTACTATGAATCCTACTAAAAATTGTTCCAAGTTCTAAGTTATTAAATACCCTGATGTATCCTCCTGACACATCCTTTGGTTTTGTGTCTTCGATACGCGCCATATTAGCCGTTTATGTCACAACCTAAAAAATTGCGCCCACACAGTCTACAAGACTCCATAACCGAAAAACTGCCACTAGCAGGGTCTATAACAATATCTCCTGAATTAGAAACAGATGCAATGAGTTCTTTTTGCAATTCTACGGGCTTTTTATGTGTAAATCCATTCCTATTTACCTCCTCTAACCATACATCGGGTATATTGTGTAACTTCCAAACACCTTTCGCTTTGCGCGGCGATTTCTGCAGTATGATTAAATGTTCGCTTCTTCGCCTCGTTCTATAACCCATTCCGATTTTGCCTTTATCCCAAGTTAGCATATCCACAACTTCTAGATTAGTGCCGTCTAACCAATCCAAAAAACCGGTGCATAAATGAAACTTATCCATCCATAGAAACAAATGCCCGCTTGGGATCAAAGTCTTATCTATGCCTTGTACAAACTTTTTTATTACTTCCTCCGTCATTTGTGGCAAACTTGCTCTCGCTTTCCCTCGTTGCTCTCCTTCATTACCATAACTTAATTTATCCAATATCCCGCGATACTGCGGGTCAAAGAATGCCACAGGTATTGTTTTTTCTTGTATCTTTGATAGGAACTTTAGCCCATCCATTTTAAGGCGTTTATTGAGACCTAAACTTTTTGGTAATTTCAAGTTAGGCGATTTTATATTACGCTCATTTGAGAAAACATTCGTTATGGTGGTGTTGTCCACTATGTCTATTGATTTTATTTTTTTTGCAGGTCTTGCCATTATTATTTTACTAATTTTTTGTATCTTAATTGATTATCGATTATAGCTCGCACATATTTGTTAATATCGCTCTCTATCACTAAATGAGGTCACTCCGGTTCTAAAAATTCTTTTACAATCTGATAAGCTAGAAAATTACATTCTTAAGTCGCCCTGATTTTATCATAGCCTTTAACATGTTCCTCCATTTAATTGGCAATATGTATAATAGTTGTATCTTATGACCGACAAAAGAGAAATCCTTGTAACCAGTGCTTTGCCGTACGCAAACGGGCCGATCCATATCGGTCATCTGGTGGAATATATACAAACCGATATTTGGGCGCGTTTTCAGCGGTTGGTCGGGAACAGTTGCTACTACATCTGTGCCGACGATGCACACGGCACGCCGGTCATGCTCAAGGCGCAAGATGACGGTATAGATCCCGAGCAGTTGATTGCCGAAATGCGCAAGGCGCATATCAGGGATTTCAAGACTTTTCATATTCGGTTTGATAATTACCATTCCACACACTCAAAAGAAAACCAAGCCATCAGCAACCATATCTATCAATGCGCCAAAGAGAAGGGTTATATAGAAAAGCGTACTATTCGTCAAGCCTACGACGAGAGCGCAAAGATGTTTCTGCCCGACCGTTATATCCGCGGCGAGTGTCCGCGGTGCGGTGCCAAAGACCAGTACGGAGATTGTTGCGAGGTATGCGGTGCCACTTACAATTCCTCGGAGTTGATCAACCCGCACTCGGTAATCTCCGGCGACAAGCCCGTGCTACGCGAGTCGGAGCATTATTTCTTCAAACTCGGCATGCTTAAGGAACACCTAAAGTCATGGCTGTCGTCCGATCGCGTCCAGCAAGAAATCAAAAACAAACTGGACGAATGGTTTTCGGCAGGGTTACAAGATTGGGATATTTCGCGCGATGCGCCGTACTTCGGGTTTGAAATACCCGACCATCCGAACAAGTATTTCTATGTGTGGCTGGACGCACCCATAGGCTATATTGCGAGCTTCAAGAATTACTGCGATCGCAAGGGTCTCGATTACAAGCGTTTTTGGGATGCCGACAGCAATACCGAACTGCATCATTTCATAGGCAAGGACATCGCCTATTTTCACACTCTGTTTTGGCCGGCACTGCTCGACAGTGCAAATCTGAGACTGCCGACCCGAATCTATAGTCATGGCTTTCTGACGGTAGACGGCGCAAAAATGTCTAAATCGCGCGGCACTTTTATCAAAGCCGAGACTTACGCAAAGCATCTGAACCCCGAATATCTGCGTTATTACTTCGCCGCCAAACTAGGTTCGGGCATAGACGATATAGACCTCAATATGAAAGATTTCGTTCTGCGCGTGAATAGCGACCTAGTCGGCAAAGTTATCAACATCGCCGGGCGCTGCGCAAGTTTTATAGCGAAATACTTTGACAACCGAATAATCTGTTCCGAACAGCTACTCAAACATCCATGCTATAAGAAATTTAGGGAAGCGGAAGCGGAGATTTGCCGAAACTATGAAAAGGTGGAATACGCCGCTGCGATGCGTTTGATTATGTCGCTTGCCGACGAAGCCAATCGCCTAATTGACCGGCACAAACCATGGGCGATAGCAAAGGAACAAGGTGCCTCAACCGAACTGCACGAGATATGTAGTTTAGGGTTACTGCTGTTTAGCCGTTTATGTCTATACCTCAAACCGGTCTTGCCGGTGATGACCGAACAAGCCGAGAAATTCCTCAATATCTCGGTGGCACATTGGGATGACGCACCCTTTGAAGCAAAAGACCATCACACCATAGGTCGGTTCAAGCCTCTGATGACTCGTGTCGAGCCGAAGACGGTAGAGGCAATGATCGCAGACGAGGCGGCAAGTCAACAGGCAAAAGATAAATCTACCGACAAAACGACAACCGCATCGTCATCCGATGCCGAGACTATTACGCTTGCCGACTTTCAGAAACTGGACTTGCGTGTTGCGCGCATCGTTGCTGCCGAAGAAGTGGACGGTGCCGATAAGCTATTGGAACTCTCGGTGGATTTGGGAGAAAAAGAACCTCGCAAGATCTTGGCAGGAATCAAAAGTGCTTATCGCAGTGCCGATTTAGTCGGCAAACATGTCGTCGTCGTCGCCAATCTAGAACCTAAAAAGATGCGCTTCGGCACCTCGCACGGCATGGTTCTGGCAGCGGGAGACGGCACCGATTTATTTTTATTGGCACCCGACCCGGGTGCGGAAGCCGGATTGAAAATTAAATAGAACCTTGTCCGCCATGCAAGACTACATATTAATCGTCATCAATGTCGCGCTCATCAACAATTTCATACTTGCCAAGTTTTTGGGGCTATGCCCGTTGCTAGGCACCTCACGGCGTATTGACAGCGCAATCGGCATGTCGCTTGCCACGCTATTCGTACTGACGCTGGCATCGGTGCTCAGTTATCTAGTGCAACATTATTTACTGATGCCGTACCAGCTGGAATATCTGAACGCTTTGGTGTTCATATTATTGATCGCGGTTGTAGTTCAATTAACCGAAATGACGATACATAAAATGAACCCGCTGATACATAACATGCTCGGCATTTATTTGCCTTTGATTACTACGAATTGTGCGGTGCTTGCGGTTACTCTGCTCAACAGTCGCAATGCCGAAAGTTTTATGGAAGCATTGTTTATGGGTTTCGGCACAGCGATAGGCTTTGCCGTCGTGCTAATTATTTTTGCGAGCCTTAGAGAAAAGCTGGAACACGCCGATGTGCCGACTCCCTTCAAAGGTGCCGGCATTGCAATGATTACTGCCGGCATTATGTCTATAGCATTTATGGGCTTTAGCGGATTAGATAGCGGTTGATGATTATGGCGATACTGATCTTCGGTGCCACCGCACTGTTGATAGGGTATGCGGTAGAACGCTTGGCTGCCTACCTTGCCCCCACCGACGACAGCCTAGTCTCTAAGGTCAATGCCTTGTTGCCGCAAACACAATGTGCGCAGTGCGGCTATCCGGGCTGTAGACCTTATGCTCAAGCCATCGTGGAAAAAAATGCACCCATAGATCAATGTCCGCCCGGTGGACAAACCACCACCGTCGCATTAAGCCGATTATTAGGGCGCGAAACCCCGAATAGGCAACCTATCGCAGAGGCAGCCGCGCTCGTCGCCCGTATTAGAGAAGCCGATTGCATCGGTTGCACCTTATGCATCAAAGCATGTCCGGTAGATGCCATCGTCGGCGCGCACGAATACATGCACAGTGTTATAGGGCAATACTGCACCGGTTGCGAGCTATGCGTAGCACCGTGTCCGATGGACTGCATAGAAATGATAGAAGCCAAGCCCGACAAGAACACCGACCGACCTGCCAAAGTAGAAACAGCTTGCATCCACTGCGATCGCTGCAACGATATATGCCCGGTGGATTTGCCCGCCCACAGCCTCTATCAACTGATACGAGCCTGCAACATGGATGATGCAATTAGCGAAGGCTTAGCCGACTGTATATTGTGCGGTTCGTGCGATGTCGTTTGCCCGAGCCATATTCCGCTCACTCAAATATACCGCAACGCCAAACATCAATACCACAAGCTATCCAAACAACGCCGGCACGCCGCACAAGCACAATCGCGCTATGAAATACACAATACCCGATTGCTACAACAAGAACTCAAAGACCGACAAAGCCAACAAACCCAAAAAGAATTACTCAAAGCACAAATCAAATCTCAACAGACACCCCGATAAACGACTGTACTTCGTACAGACACGGCGGGGCTGTTGAAAAAGTACGGACATCACACAAATCCAACCGCTGTGCGCCATGAACATTTGCAAACCACCTGTAGGGGCAGTATAAAGCCGCCGATTGAGCCGGTAGGTCAATCGGCAACTCTGATGTCTGCCCTTAAGTACCGTTCGGCACGACACCAACCGCTTGCGCCATGAATATTTACAAACCACCCGTAGGGGCGGACTGGCATGTCCGCCCTAAAGTTCTGTTCTGAACAGCCGCAACCGCTTGCGCCGTATGGTTTTGGTTTCTATAAATTGAATGGATGAATGTATAAATCGTGCCGGCCAACGCGTTACGGGCGGACATGCAAGTCCGCCCCTACAACTTTATGAAATACTTTTTCAACAGTCCCATACTTCCAGCCACATAAAGCCGACCCGACAGGAGAGATAAACTTTTTATTAACGTATTGTTAAATAAAATTTAAGTAAAATGAAGCAATAACAAGTCACTAATTTCGTAGTTTTGCTATAATTTAACATTTTATAACCAAATTTATAGGAGGTATACATTATGAATGTAGCTGCTGAAAAGTTTGAACTGGATACATCGGTTCAACAATTCATACATGAGCAAAGAAAAATGCTCATTGACGGCAAATGGGTACCGTCGTTATCCGGTAAGACATTGGAAGTTGTTAATCCGGCAACCGAAGAGGTTGTTGCGCATGTTGCAGAAGGCGACAAAGCAGATGTTGACATGGCTGTTAAAGCTGCACGAAGGGCGTTTGAAAGCGGGCGTTGGCCGGCGATGTCGCCTTCCGAGCGTAGCAGAATGATAGCCAAGATCGGCGATCTAATTTTAGATAATCTAGATGAGCTTGCCGAGATAGAATCGCTGGATAACGGTAAGCCCGTCACCGTAGCGCGAGTAGCCGATGTACCTTTGGCAGCCGACATATTCCATTATATGTCGGGGTGGGCAACGAAAATGCACGGAGATACACTTTCTCTATCGGTGCCTTACACTCCCGGTGCACAATATCACTCATACACACTGAGAGAGCCCATCGGTGTAGTAGGACAAATAATTCCATGGAATTTTCCGCTACTGATGGCAGCTTGGAAATTAGCTCCGGCACTGGCAACCGGTTGCACTATAGTCCTTAAATTGGCGGAAGAAACGCCGCTATCGGGACTCAGGCTCGGAGAAATTATACAAGAGGCGGGAGTTCCGGACGGCGTGGTTAATATCATCACCGGTTATGGAGAAACCGCAGGTGCATCGCTCGCATCTCATCCGGATGTAGATAAAGTTGCTTTCACCGGTTCAACCGAAGTCGGCAAGTTGATCGTACAAGCTGCGGCAAACGACCTGAAAAAAGTTTCGCTTGAGCTCGGAGGAAAATCTCCGAACATCGTACTGGACGATGCCGATATGGAAGTCGCTATTCAAGGTACGGCGAATGCTATTTTCTTTAATCACGGACAGTGCTGCTGTGCCGGCTCGCGTATATACGCCGACACCAAAGTCTTCGACAAGATTGTCGAGGGTGTCTCCGATATGGCGTCTAAGATCAAATTGGGTCCGGGATTGGATCCAAACACCGAGATGGGGCCTATGGTATCCAAAATCCAACACGAGCGAGTCTCGGGTTATTTGGATTCGGGGCTAAGCGACGGTGCCGAAGCAGTCGTCGGTGGAAAGAAAAAAGACGGTTCGGGTTATTTCGTCGAACCGACGGTACTGGTTAACACCAAGCAAGACATGAAAGTTAACCAGGAAGAAATTTTCGGCCCGGTGGTCACTATGATGCCGTTCGAGCAACTCGACGACGACATAATCAAAAATGCCAACGACACAATCTACGGATTGGCAGCCGGTATATGGACTAGAGATCTCGGTAGAGCACATCGTTTGGCAGCTCGTTTGAGAGCCGGCACGGTGTGGATAAATTGCTACAACGTCTTTGATGCTGCATTGCCTTTCGGCGGTTACAAGCAATCCGGCTGGGGGCGTGAAATGGGTGAAGCGGTATTGGAAAACTATACCGAACTCAAGGCTGTTACGGTTAATATCTCTTAAGCGTAGTAAGTGCTTTAATGCCTGCCGATAGATAATTCACTATCGGCGGGCATTCTCTTTGATAACAAAGCGTAGGTTAAATGCCCTCTTCTTTATATCCGGTACCCGAAACGATCGCCGAAAACACACTTATCGATTCAGAGGCTTATCGGCATCTATATAATGAATCCATTAATAACCCCGAAAAATTCTGGGGTGATCAAGCGCAGCGATTTATTAGCTGGTCTCGCCCTTGGTCTCGAGTACTCGAGTGGGACTACCATAAAGGACTGATACGCTGGTTCGACGATGCTCGGTTGAATGTTTGCTATAACTGTCTAGACCGTCATTTGGATAAACACGGCGATCGCACTGCAATCATTTGGGAGAGCGACGATCCGAATGTTTCCAAGACTTTCAGTTATCGCGAATTGCACCGCCTTGTATGCCGCTTTGCCAACGCATTAAAAGCCGACGGCGTACGCAAAGGTGATCGGGTTTGCATCTATATGCCGATGATCGTAGAAGCCGTTGTTGCGATGCTGGCGTGCGCTCGTATCGGTGCCGTGCATTCGGTGGTATTCGGTGGCTTCTCGTCGGAGTCGTTGCGCAGTCGTATCCTAGATTCGGATTGTCGCGTTGTTATTACCGCCGATCAAGGTGTACGCGGTGGCAAGCCGATTCCCTTAAAAGCCAATGTTGACGAAGCCTTGACGCAATGCCCGAATGTTCGCCGTGTAATCGTTGTTAAGCATGTCGGCGAGGAAATATCTTTTATCGGCGAGCGCGATGCCTGGTTTCACGAACTCTGTGCCGAGGTAGATACCGATTGTCCCGCCGAGGCGATGGATGCCGAGGATCCTTTATTCATACTTTATACTTCGGGTTCCACCGGAAAACCCAAAGGGGTTTTGCACACTATGGGTGGCTACTTGCTCTATGCCGCAATAACCCATAAATACAGCTTTGATTACCACGACGGAGAAATCTATTGGTGCACCGCAGATATCGGCTGGATTACCGGCCACTCCTATATTGTTTACGGCCCACTTGCCAACGCCGCCACGACACTGGTGTTCGAGGGTGTCCCGACTTATCCCGACGCTTCGCGCTTTTGGCAAGTCGTGGACAAACATCGCGTTAATATCTTTTACACCGCACCGACCGCGATACGCGCGTTGATGCGTTTGGGAGACGCGCCGCTACATAAAACCGACCGCAGTAGTCTACGCCTCCTCGCCACGGTGGGCGAACCGATTAATCCCGAAGCGTGGCAGTGGTACTACAAAGCAGTCGGAGATCAACGTTGCCCGATTGTAGATACGTGGTGGCAAACGGAAACCGGCGGTCACATGATTACGCCGCTACCCGGTGCAACCGCACTAAAACCGGGTTCTGCAACACGGCCTTTTTTCGGCATTTGTCCGGCGATAGTAGACGATAAAGGAAACGAACTCGAGGGTGCTTGCGAAGGCAATCTGGTTATTACTAAACCATGGCCGGGTCAGATGCGTACCGTATACGGCGATCACCGGCGGTTCGTAGACACCTACTTCAGTACTTTCCCCGGCAAATACTTCAGCGGCGACGGGTGTCGTAGAGACGAAGACGGTTATTACTGGATTACCGGACGCGTCGACGACATTATTAATGTATCGGGGCATCGCTTGGGTACCGCCGAAATTGAAAGCGCACTGGTTGAACACGATAAGGTTGCCGAAGCTGCCGTAGTTGCGTATCCACACGACATCAAGGGACAAGGCATCTATGCTTATGTGACTCTAATGGAAGGCACTGTCGGGGACGATGCAATAAAGCAAGAATTATTCGAATTAGTACGCCGGCAAATCGGTGCAATCGCAATTCCCGACATTATCCAGTGGGCTCCCAATTTACCGAAAACACGCTCGGGCAAGATTATGCGCCGTATTCTACGCAAAATTGCCAGCGACGATACCGATGACCTCGGCGACATCTCTACGCTGGCCGACCCGTCGAGCATCAAAGATATTATTGCCGAGAAAGCGGCAGCGGTGGTAAACTAACGATTTTCCAAAAACATTTGAGGGAGTTGTGATGAAGAAATTTATAACGCCGACTTTGTTCGTACTGATAACGCTGATTAGCGGTATCATCAACGCAGCCGAAACGGTACGTGTCGGAACACTACAATTCGGTACGGTCAATTGGGAACTCGATACTGCACGGCATTACGGTCTCGATACCGAACAAGACATTCGTATCGAAGTCATGTCGTATGCAAATAAGCAAGCCGTACATATTATCTTCCAGAGTAAGGAAGTAGATATGATTGTAACCGACTGGGTCTGGGTATCGCGCAAACGTGCCGAAGGGGATGACTTTAGTTTTATTCCTTACTCCTCGTCGTTGGGCGCGGTGATGGTGCCACCCGATTCGAATGTCGAGTCGTTGTCCGATTTACGCGATTTGAGGCTCGGTGTTGCCGGCGGCGCACACGATAAAAGTTGGTTGTTATTGCAAGCCTGGGGAAACAAGGAACATGACTTTGAGTTGTCCGACAGTGTTGACGTTAATTATGCGGCACCGCCGCTATTGAACGGCCAAATAGAACGAAACAACCTAGATGCAGTTTTGAATTTTTGGCACTACAGTGCTCGTTTGGAAGCTATAAACTATAGTTCCCTAGTGAAAATGTCTGATGTAATGAAGGATTTGGGCATAGACCCGATACCGATGGTAGGCTACACTTTCCGCAACGATTGGGCAAAGCAACATGACGGGCTGGTCGTGAGATTCAATAATGCGATACGCAATGCTCGAGAGCTTTTGCGCAGCGACGACGAAGCATGGAACAGATTGCGACCGATGATGCGCGCAGAGAACGAAGCAACATTCATCGCGCTACGCGATCACTATCGCAAGGGCATCCCGTTACAGTGGGGAGAAACCGATCGAAAGAGTGCAATACAACTGATGGCGATATTGTCCGAAATCGGTGGCAGAGAAGCGGTCGGTAACAGTACTCAACTCATGCCCGGAACTTTTTGGTCGCAAGGATACTTCTAAAAATTTTTAGGAATTATATACTTAAATACATAACTGATTAATGAAAGCTATATAACTCAAGGGTTATTTAAGGTTTTATTTATTTTAATTTTGTGACACAATGATACATAAATAACCTATGGAGATAAACATGAAAAGACGAGCTAAAACAATCGGCATACTAGAGTTGCAAAAGATGTTTTCCACTGAATACAAAGCGAGTAAATGGTTTGAAGCTGTGCGTTGGAACGGCACCCCAGTATGTCCTAAATGCAATGCAGAGGATAACATAGTTAAGCGCAGAGATAAGCAACACCAGCACGCTTATTGCTGTAATTCGTGTAGTCCACAATACACATTTACGGTCAAAACTGGGACGCTAATGCATGCTTCAAAATTGCCTTTAGCAAAATGGGCGATTGTTTGTTATTTAATTCTAACGGCGCGTAAAGGTGTATCGTCTTTACAGCTATCAAAGGAATTAAGCATTACTCAAAAGTCGGCTTGGTTTATGCTACAGCGTGTCCGTGAGGCATGCCAGCAAGGTGCTTTTAAGCTATCGGGTTCAGTGGAAATAGACGAAACCTATATTGGTGGTAAGGAAAGGAACAAGCACGAGAACAAGCAGTTGAAATCTGGCCGAGGTGTCGTTGGGAAATCTATCATACTCGGCATGCGCGAGAGATGCGGTAGAACTAAAGCGATGCCAGTTGCAAACACCAAGCAACCTACACTACACAGAGCAATAACTAGCAATGTAGAAATCGGTAGCCAATTATATACTGATGAACATTCAGGTTATTTGAGTGTCAGTGGTATGCTCTACAAACATGATACAGTCAATCATTTGGCGAAGGAATATGTCAATGGCATGATACATACCAACGGCATAGAAAGCGTATGGGCTTTGCTTAAGCGCGGATTAAGCGGAACTTATCATCATGTCAGCATAAAGCATTTGCCGAGATATGTAGATGAGTTTTCTTTTAGATTGAACAAAGGAAACTGTCAAGTAGATACCCTAGAGCGCATGGCAGCACTAGCTAAAGGCTTTTTGGGTAAGCGATTAAGTTATAAAGAACTCACCGACAGTAATTAAAGTGGATAGCTTGGAGCGGTTTCATAACACAGCTGCAATCGCCAACAAGTATGTTGCCAGCGTTGTCAAGTGAAGTAAGCGAAAGTTTAAGAAATGAACCCTAAAGATCATAAACCAATAAACGAAAGGGATTTTAAGGAAGCTATAAAAGAGGTGTTGCTAAAGCCTACCCCTAATCGCACAAAGTATCAGAGCAAAAACCCCACAAATAAGGAGCTAAATACTCGCTTTAAGCTAGAAAAGCGAGAGTGATTTATGTATTTAAGTATATAATTCCCAAATTTTTGATGTCCCGACGGGCATTATCGCATTTATTTTATCTAATTCATTTATTTATTTATTTAAATCCGCTTAGCAAAGCATTATATAGCTTATGTTTTATGGCTATTTGAAAATGTTTTAGTACGGCTTTGATTGATAAAATTATTCTTTACAAAAAGGACAATATACTATCTTTCTGCTATAGTCACACACATCACGGAGAGGAGGTGGAAGCTTTTTCTCTGCAGAAGAGAAAAGTCTATCCGTGAAGGACATGAGGTCCGATAAATTTTATGGATATGAAATTTTTGAGTTGAATGGATTCTATTTTCTTTTGTACAAAAGGGAGGAAGAAATGAGATTATTATCTACATTCTTTATGGCAACATTAGTTGCACTGGTCGGGACTTCCAGTCTACATGCTAACAGCATGTTGATGAAGATGTCCGAAGACCCCAATCAGTGGGTTATGCCCACTGGTAACTATGCCAACCATAGATACTCCGCATTAGACCAAATTACTTCGGATAATGTCGGTGATCTAAAAGTTGCGTGGACCTTCTCTACAGGCGTTCTTAGAGGACACGAAGGTAACCCGCTGGTGGTTGGTGATATGATGTATGTTCATACACCATTCCCGAACAAAGTGATTGCATTGGATCTTAGCAATGATGCAAGCATCGCTTGGGAATATGAGCCAAAGCAAGATCCGGCAACAATCCCGGTGATGTGTTGCGATACTGTAAATCGCGGTGTTGCTTATGGCGACGGTAAGATATTCTTACATCAAGCCGATACCACTCTGGTTGCATTAGACGCTATGAGCGGCAAAATGATCTGGAGTGCTAAAAACGGCGATATCTCCAAAGGACAAACCGGTACTGCGGCACCTATGGTTGTCAAAGACAAAGTCTATCTTGGCATCAGTGGCGGCGAATTTGGTGTTCGCGGTCACCTGACTGCATACGACATCAATACCGGCGACAGAGTCTGGCGAGGCTACTCGATGGGACCCGATTCCGACACTTTGATGGGACCGTCAACGACGCACCTCGGCAAATCCGTCGGTAAAGATTCAGGCCTAACAACCTGGGAAGGAGATCAATGGAAAATTGGTGGCGGCACGACCTGGGGCTGGTTCTCGTATGACCCGGAAGTAAACTTGGTCTACTACGGCACCGGTAACCCGAGCACGTGGAACCCTGTTCAGCGTCCTGGTGACAACCGTTGGTCTATGACGATATTTGCACGCGATGCAGATAGCGGACAAGCCAAGTGGGTCTATCAAATGACACCGTGGGATCAATGGGATTATGACGGCATCAATGAGATGATCTTGGCCGATATTCCCGTCGATGGTCAAATGCGCAAAACATTGGTGCACTTTGATCGTAACGGTTTCGGCTACACGCTGGATCGTGTAACCGGTGAATTGTTGGTTGCCGAAAAGTTTGACCCTGTGGTCAACTGGGCAACGCACGTTGACATGAAAACCGGTCGCCCGCAAGTTGTGGCTAAATATGCTCCTGGTGAGCAAGGCGAAGATGTCAATACAACCGACATCTGCCCCGCTGCGCTAGGTACCAAAGACCAGCAACCGGCAGCATTTTCTCCGATGACCGGCTTATTCTATGTACCGACTAACCATGTCTGCATGGATTATGAGCCGTTCAGAGTTAGCTATACTGCAGGTCAACCCTACGTTGGTGCTACACTCAAGATGTATCCTGCTCCGGGTGGCGATCACATGGGCAATTTCATTGCCTGGGATGCCGGTACCGGTGAGATTAAGTGGAGCAACGAAGAGAAGTTCTCCGTATGGAGCGGTGCTTTGGCAACAGCCGGCAATGTCGTCTTCTACGGTACGCTTGAAGGTTATCTGAAAGCTGTCGACGCCATAACCGGTGAAGAACTGTATAAGTTCAAAACCCCTTCGGGAATTATCGGTAATGTAATGACCTACACCCATGATGGCAAGCAATATGTTGCCGTCCTATCCGGTGTCGGTGGTTGGGCAGGCATAGGCATGGCTGCTGGATTGACCGAAGACTCCGATGGCTTGGGTGCAGTCGGTGGCTATCGTCACCTACAAAACTATACCCGCCTAGGTGGTGTATTAACTGTATTCTCTCTCTAATCAGAGCTTAGAGAAACAGTAAACTAAACAGGCTTCGAAAGCCTTTTATGTCCGCCATCCGAAATTTCATACGGATGGCGGGCTTTTTTATTTATGTGGAGATAGAATTATGATTTCTGAAAGGATAAGACAATCACTTTGGATGTTTCTAGGTGCGATGTTGATCGCTTTGATATTGATGCCGGGCTATGCATCTTCCGATCAAACAGAGTTGATGGAAGAGGAGAAACCCTATAACATCGATGATGAAGGCAGAGTGGACTGGTACACATTTAGTGGTTTCAGACGCTATCATGCCGAATGCCATGCGTGCCACGGACCTGCCGGATTAGGAAGTTCCTTTGCCCCTAATTTACTCGACTCGATGAAAAATCTGAGTTACGAAGAATTTTGGGAAGTAGTCGTAAACGGCAGAGTCAATATTAGTGGGGGTGTGCAGAATGTTATGCCCGCTTTAGGTACAAACATAAATGTAATGTGTTTTTTGGATGATATTTATGCATACCTTTACGCAAGAGCCGATCAGGCGATAGGGACGGAACGCCCCGATAAACAAGCTAAACCCAAGGAAGCTACAGAAAGAGATAACGCCTGCCTCGGTTCATAACCTAAACTTGCGTAATCCGATTGCTCTATCGCTTCCGATAAAATGCATGATATATTTATAAAGATTATGAAACTTTATCTAGCTATTGCCCTCGCTCTATCGCTTGTATATACTTCTCAAGTATCCGCCGAGGGTATAACCGAAATAAAATCACGAACATCGTTGCGCGTATGCGGCGACCCGAGTAACTTACCGTTTTCAAACAGATTACAGCAAGGATTTGAAAATAAAATAGCCAAACTTCTTGCCGATAGTTTGGAATTACCCGTAAATTATTTTTGGTTTCCGCAAAGTATGGGATTTGTTCGTACTACCTTACGCTCACGAAGATGCGATGTAATCATCGGTTTTTCGGCAGCCCACGAGTTGGTCTTGAATACCAACCCATACTATACATCGTCTTTTGTAATCGTTTATCCGTCGGAAGCCGACTATGAGGTGACTTCGTTGACCGATAAAATTATACGAGAGCGAAATCTACGCATAGGTTTGATTGCCGGAACACCACCGAGCGGATTATTGTTGGAGCAAGGTCTGATGGAGCAGGTGGCTTCGTATCATTTGTGGGTTGATACGCGAGCGGACTCACCCGGCGAACAAATTATCAAGGACATGATGGACGGTAAATTAGATATTGCGGTTTTGTGGGGTCCGGTTGCCGGATACTTGAATAAGCAGCATGGTTCGCCTTTTGAAATCGTGTCCTTGGCCGAAGCCGACTCCGAAGCATACCCGATGGTTTTTTCTATCACGATGGGTATTAGGCGCGGAGAAGCCGAATGGAAAAAAACCCTGAATACATTCATACGCAGGAATAAAGAAGACATAGATGCTATTTTAACCGAATACGGGGTGCCAATAGTATCGGCAAGATAATGCGAATGCATTCTCTTACACCGCTTACACCTATGCTAATCGCTGTAGCCGTTGTAATGCCGGTGGATGCCAGTGGCTTTATTCCCGAGCCGCAAGGCTATCGTATGGGTGACTATAGAACACCTACCCCTGACACTTTGGCTGGGGCAACCGTGGTGGATTCCATCGAACTCTATGCTTTGATGCAAGAGAATAAGCAAACCGTATTGATAGATGTGTTGCCGCTTGAGCGCAAACCACCCGATTTCCCCCCCGACCGTTTATGGCGCACACCGCCACGCTACAATTTACCCGGTAGCGTTTGGTTACCCAATGTCGGAGACGGACCTATTTCGCCGTTGTTTAAGGAATACTTAATAGAAAATCTGGAAAAAATAGTGGCAGAAAAGGATAATCCACCATTGGTTTTTTATTGTCTTAGGGATTGCTGGATGTCGTGGAATGCGGCAAAACGTGCACTCGAATTGGGTTATCATAACGTTTATTGGTTTCCCGGCGGTAGCGACGAGTGGGAAATCTTGGGTTATGAATTGGAACTCGGTACAGCGGTACCGATGCCCGGATTTATTAATGAACAAAAGGAAGATTAACATGAAATATTTACTTAATATGCGCATATTTGTATATGCGATTTTATTGTTTTGCATAACACTTGCGTTTGCCGACACGCATACGAGTGAGGAGCAAAAAGCACAAGCCGACGGCGGCTATTCTCAAGCACAAGAGTTATTATTTTCTACTCCGCACTTGGATAATATAAAAAACGAAGCCGCTCTATATTATGATTTTAATCAGCACGGAGCGAATACGATTAGTTTTAATGACGAGATTATTCTGACTATTACCGGTATTTCGGAGCGCGGGGGCAAAAATGTGGAAGTTTCATTCCTGAGCGGCGAGAATAACAGACCCTACTCCGATATCAAGGATTTTAATTCTAACCCGTTGCTGATGTTTTTTCTGCAATGGGACGTAGAAAAAATGGACAGCGGTAGCGTAGTAACACATCATTATTTTCGCCACTTACTGCGTCAGGCATTTCTGACCAATGCCGATAGCGAGGAAATTAAAATTGATTTTCAAGGTCGTAGCGAAACAGCATACAAAGTGTTTTTTCAACCTCTGGTTGAACAACAAGATGATGATAACTACAAGGACTATCCTCAAAAGTATTATGAATTCGTTATTAGCGATGCGGTGCCGGGCGGAGTATATAGTATCAGCACGCTGATACCCTCCCAAGCCGGTGACGGAGAAGATGACGCGTCCGTAGAGCCGATCGAATCTACGTCCATACGATTTAACCGTATGGACATGATCAAGCAGTAATATATTCACAGAGCAAAGAGGGAGTAAAAATGAAGTTAGGACAAATTATCAAAGGTCATAGGAAAAAAGCATTGTTGGTGTTTTTTTTGATGTTCGGTTTTTTAGCGACCGAGCAAGCCGTTGCAAATGATTTTCCAACCAGTGCGCGTGCAGAATATGTATTTGCCTGCATGAGTACGAATGGTCAGTCACGAGAGATACTCGATAAATGCTCGTGTAGCGTAGATACGCTTGCCGAGTTAATGACTTATGACGAGTATGTGGATGCCGAGACTACGGTTAGAATGAGACAAATGTCGGGAGATCGCACGGCAATATTTCGTGATGTGGAGTGGGTCAGCAAAGCACTCGAGAAATTACGTACGGCTCAAGCCGAAGCCGAAATTCGCTGTTTTTGAAAACAAAAATTTATCTGTTAAAGTGCTGATATACAGGGCATTTTATCGCTCCTATAGATATATTTATTATCGCTGTAATATAGATTATTAATGACATATTCTATTGTGAGATTAGGAATATCATGCTACTATACTCAAACGATTCACTAATAACCATTTCATTAAATGGATACTTGTGAGAAAGTGATTAACGTTTATATAAATGGAGGTAAAAAATGAAACACTGGAAACAACCTTCTATTAGAGAAACCTCAGTTGGCATGGAAATTAACTGCTATGCCTGCGCCGAGCTCTAAATAGAAAATTCACTTATCTACCGACTGCTGTCGAAGACTAATTGACAATGCGAATTGTTGTATTAGGATCGGCAGCAGGAGGTGGATTTCCCCAGTGGAACTGCAACACGGAGTATTGTAAATTAGCAAGAAACGGCAGTCCCACTTCAATTCCCAGAAGTCAATCCTCGATAGCGGTTTCGTCCGATGACCGCAAGTTCTTACTTCTAAATTGCTCTCCCGATTTACGTTATCAAGTTAACCAAAACAAAGCACTCCATCCGTGCAACGGCCTCAGAGGTAGCCCGATCGATGCGGTCATTTTAACGAACGGCGATGTCGATCATGTTGCCGGACTACTCACGATGCGCGAAAGTGAACCTTTTCGTATTTATGCATCCGACAGAGTACAAAGCATACTGGCATCGAACAGTATATTTAATGTGCTCAATCCCGATTATGTCAAACGCAATACCTTTGAATTGTCCGATGCCTTCGAGGTTAAGGATGCACAGGGTGAGTCTTTAGGTCTCGAGGTTGAAGCGTTTGCCGTTCCCGGCAAAGTCGCATTGTTTTTGGAAGATCAAAATCAAGGCGATAACTTCGGCACCCGAGAAGGCGATACGGTGGGCTTGCATATACGCGACTTGCAAAGCAACGCTTCGTTCTACTATATTCCGGGTTGCGCTCGAGTGCCCGATTGGCTCAAACAAAGGTTGAACGGTGCCGAACTTTTATTTTTTGACGGCACTTTATTTAGAAACGACGAAATGGTTAAAATGGGAGTCGGACAAAAAACCGGTGAACGGATGGGGCACATCAACATGGACGGCGAAGACGGTTCGCTCAAAGCCTTTGACGATATTGATATAGGTCGGAAAATTTATATTCACATCAACAATACCAATCCCGTGCTACTTCAAAACTCATCCGAAAGAAAAGTTGTAGAGGCGGCGGGTTGGACGGTATCGCACGACGGAATGGAGATTTTATTATGAGAATCACTCTGAAAGAAATACTGATGCCGGAACAGCTCAAGCAGCATCTGCACGAGATAGGCGAGCGTTATTACCACGACAAGCATCCTTTTCATCGTTTGTTGCATACCGGAAAACTCAGTCGCGGACAAGTCCAGGCATGGGCACTAAATCGCTATTGTTATCAAGCGATCATTCCTATCAAAGATACCTACTTGATGGCGAGAATGCCTTGTAATGTTATGCGCCGCGAGTGGCGGCAAAGAATAGAAGACCACGACGGCAGCGAAACAAGCGGGGGCGGAATAGAACGTTGGCTCAAACTGACCGACGGTTTGGATTTAACACGCGATTATGTCATATCACAAGACGGTGCTTTGCCGGCATCAAGATTTTCTGCCGATGCCTATGTACGCTTTGTATCGGAACGGCCACTACTCGAAGCGATTGCATCGTCGTTGACCGAGATTTTTTCACCGATGATTATTTCCGAGAGAGTTTCCGGCATGTTGAAAAATTACGATTTTATAACCGAAGAGACTCTGGCCTATTTCAAACCGAGGCTGACCCAAGCGCGGCGCGATGTCGATTTTGCGCTCCAGTATGTGCTAGACCACGCCCGCACAATCGGCGAGCAAGAGGGCGTATTGAATGCATTGCGCTTCAAATGTGATATTTTGTGGAGCCAGCTGGACGCGTTGTATTTTTCTTATGTAGAGCCGTGTCTGGTGCCACCGGACTGTTTCGTACCGAATGACAATGCCCGATAAGCAAACATCCCCCGACCGCGCAATGGTATCGGCCAAATCGATACCGATATTGCCGACACATATCAGGCTACACCATGACAAGGTGCGCGACGCTTGGGTATTATTGGCACCGGAGCGCTTATTGACACCGGACGAGATTGCGCTGGCAATCTTGCGATTGTGCGACGGGAAAACTACGGTTGCAACTATTTCCGAAAAATTGGCAAAAGAGTACAATGCACCTTGCGAAGAGATTCAGAAGGATGTGAAAATGATGCTACAAGATTTAGTAGACAAGGACTTTATGACGATATGAGTGCCAAAGATCAAAGTATCGGGATGCCGGTTTCTATATTGTGCGAGCTGACGCACCGTTGCCCGTTGCAATGCCCCTATTGCTCTAATCCCGAGCAGCTGGAGCGCGCGGCCGGTGAATTGAATACCGAACAATGGTGCGATGTGCTGGAGCAAGCGGTCGGTATGGGAATTTTGCAAGTCCATTTCTCCGGCGGAGAGCCTGCGGTTCGCAAAGACCTCGAAGATTTGGTGAAAGCAGCCGAAGAACTCGGGTTGTATAGTAATCTGATCACTTCCGCAGCGTCGCTCGACGAACAACGCATGGAAACCCTCACTCGCCACGGGCTGAAGCATGTACAAATCAGCATACAAGATAGCAAAGAAGACACCGCCAATCACATCAGCGGTAATAAACATAGCTTTAAGCAGAAAGTCAGGATTGCCAAAGCGGTGAAAGACAATAACTTGTCGTTAACCGTCAATGCGCCGATACATAAAATGAATATAGAGAATCTTCCTGCCATTATCGATTTCGCAGTCAATTTGGGAGCTTCTCGGCTCGAAGTGGCACATGTGCAATACTACGGCTGGGCGTATCATAACCGTGCGGCACTGATGCCGTTGCGGAAACAGCTGGAAGTGGCAACCGAGGTTGTAGAAAATGCAATAGAACAACTCAAGGGTATTTTAACCATCGATTATGTGGTTCCCGATTACTATGCTAAACGACCCAAGGCGTGTATGGGCGGGTGGGCTAGACAATTTCTGAATATCACCCCGTCGGGCAAAGTGATGCCGTGCCATGCCGCCGAGAGTATCACCTCGCTAAACTTCGATAATGTCAAAGAACGTAGCCTTGTGGATATTTGGGAAAGTTCCGAAGCCTTCGAAAGATTTCGCGGCACCGATTGGATGCCCGACAAATGCCGTAGTTGCCCGCGGCATACGATAGATTGGGCAGGTTGTCGTTGTCAAGCATTCGCAATCACCGGCGATGCCGCCAATATGGACCCGGCTTGTGAATTCTCCGAACATCACGAGCAACTGGTAGAAATTGCCAATTTAGAATCGCATCGCACCAAAGTACCTTTTGACTATAGACGCATAGGGGGAATACCGGTCAAAACCGCTTGACTCTCGGTGTATTAAGCACCGATTGAAAGTATAAATCCTTGTAAACGAGATGCCCGATATTGAACCTCGCTGTAGTTATCGGATAGAAACCGGTACCGTTCATAAACTTATGGTAAAAGAATACGGTTCCGAGGACGGTTATCCGGTTGTTTTTCTACACGGCGGCCCCGGTAGCGGTTGTCGCAGTAGCCTGTGCGACTTGTTCGATCTGGAGAAATTTCGCATCGTTGCTCCCGACCAGCGCGGTGCCGGTGACAGCACACCCAAAGGCTGTCTAGAACACAACGAGACCCGATATCTCATTGAAGATATCGAACGAATACGCAATAGCTTGTCGATAGAAAAATGGATGGTAGTCGGTGGGTCGTGGGGTGCTTTGCTGGCGATAGCCTATGCCGAACATCACCCTTCCGCCGTCGCCGGACTTGTTTTGCGCTCTCTGTTTTTGGGCGGCGACGATGAAATACAGCGAGCTTTTATAGACTTGCCTAAGATTTTTTATCCCGAACTGTACGAAATTTTTATCGGCTTATTGCCCGAAGATGAAAGGCAAGCACCTCTGCAAGCGTATTACAAACGCATCCTCGACGACGACCCGTCGGTCTCTCATCCGGCGATCTTCGTTTGGCACGATTACGAACGGGCTTTGTCGGTATTGCAACCTCCGTTTCCTACCGAGCAAATTTTACCTTCCAAGCTATCGCTGGATGCCGTCGGCAAACGGGATCAAATGCCCGCTACACCTCGCATGGAAGCACATTACTTTTCCAATCATTGTTTTCTATCATCGGGGCAATTGCTTAAAAAAGCCGATTGTTTGCATAACATCCCCGGCATCGTCGTCCAAGCACGCTACGACCTACTGTGTCCACCGCAAAGCGCGTATTCTTTAACGCGTCGTTGGCCGTACAGCCGAGTTGTCACCGTAGAAAAAGCCGGGCACAGCCAGTCGGAGGAAGGCGTAACCGAAGCCACGCGTAAAGTCGTTACGGCACTGGTGCCGTAGCCGATTGCGCCGTGAATATTTGCAAACCACCTGTAGGGGCAGGATAAAGCCGCCGATTGAGCCAGTAGGTCAATCGGCAATATAAAGCCGCCGATTGAGCCAGTAGGTCAATCGGCAATTATAATGTCTGCCCTTAAGTACCGTTCTGCACGACACCAACCGCTTGTACCGTATGGTTTTGGTTCTCATAAATTGGATGAATGAATGTATAAACATAGTACAGATACGACGGGACTGTTGAAAAAGTGCGGATATCGCACAAACTCAACCGCTGTGCGCCGTGAATATTTACTAACCACCCGTAGGGGCGGACTGGCATGTCCGCCCTAAAGTACCGTTCTGCACAGCCGTAATCGCTTGTACCGTATGGTTTTGGTTCTCATAAATTGGATGAATGAATGTATAAACATAGTACAGATACGACGGGACTGTTGAAAAAGTGCGGATATCGCACAAACTCAACCGCTGTGCGCCGTGAATATTTACTAACCACCCGTAGGGGCGGACTGGCATGTCCGCCCTAAAGTACCGTTCTGCACAGCCGTAATCGCTTGCGCCATTTGGTTTTGGTTTCCATAAATTGGATGAATGAATGCATAAGTCATGCAGATACGACGGGACTGTTGAAAAAGTGCGGATATCGCACAAACTCAACCGCTGTGCGCCGTGAATATTTACTAACCACCCGTAGGGGCGGACTGGCATGTCCGCCCTAAAGTGCCGTTCTGCACAGCCGTAATCGCTTGCGCCATTTGGTTTTGGTTTCCATAAATTGGATGAATGAATGCATAAACATAGTACAGATACGATGGGGCTGTTGAAAAAGTGCGGATATCGCACAAACTCAACCGCTGTGCGCCGTGAATATTTACTAACCACCCGTAGGGGCGGACTGGCATGTCCGCCCTAAAGTGCCGTTCTGCACAGCCGTAATCGCTTGCGCCATTTGGTTTTGGTTCTCATAAATTGGATGAATGAATGCATAAGTCATGCAGATACGACGGGACTGTTGAAAAAGTGCGGATATCGCACAAACTCAACCGCTGTGCGCCGTGAATATTTACTAACCACCCGTAGGGGCGGACTGGCATGTCCGCCCTAAAGTGCCGTTCTGCACAGCCGTAATCGCTTGCGCCATTTGGTTTTGGTTCTCATAAATTGGATGAATGAATGCATAAGTCATGCAGATACGACGGGACTGTTGAAAAAGTATCGCCAGCGCAATCCAACTACTTTGCACTTATGAGAACAAGCCCTAGCTTGTTCGACCTACATACTAATGCTAAGTTTTTGCACAACATCACGCCGTTTGTGCTACTGCAACAAACGGCGGTGCTGTTTTTCAACAGCCCCCGGTATCTGCACAAAGTTACGCCGATTGGGTCAATAGGTCGCCGAGTATCTCGTTGATACGCTTAAAATCCTCTTCAAACAAACCTAAGGTCGTGAAATGCCCCCATAGGCTATCCAACATCTCTATTTTAGAATTGGCTATCATCGCTTGTTCGGCACGACAATCTTGTTCGGGTATAAACATATCTTCGGAAAAAGCGATAACGGTTGTGCGGGCGGTAATACGCTGCAGGGCTTTATTCAAATCGCCGTCGTACGGGATACTCACATCACCGTTTTTCCATTTGTCCGCCATACACAACAACACATTGGGGTCCATCGGTGCAAACCATTTTTCCCAAAAGCCGCTCAGAAATTCGTCCATAGATTTAATGTCTATCTTTTGCCACAGTTGCCGCTTGTAGAATTCGGGGCATACACCCATTAGTGCAAATACCCGAGCCAAAAGTTGCAAACCGTCTTTGACGACATCGTCCCCATAATCGCCGTTGTTCCAAACCGGATCGGATTTGAGTGCCGCACAAAAAGTATCCACATAAAGTGCGTCGTGTGGAGTCACCTTGGCGGTGCCGGCAATCGGGGCGGCGCGGCGCACCATCTCCGGATAACGCACTGCCCATTCATAAGTCTGCTGCGCCCCCATAGACCAGCCGACAACCAGTTGTAGTTCGGTGATGCCGAAGTGTTCGTCGAGCAAGCGGTGTTGCGCCCGTACGTCGTCGGCGATATCCAGCGGCGGAAACGAGCTTGCATCGAACGGTGCCTCGCTATTGTTGGGAGAACTGGAAAGCCCGTTGCCGAGTTGGTTAGGGATAATGATGAAGTATTTTTTAGGATCGAGTGCCAACCCTTCGCTTATATAATGCTGCAGGCTACCGCTGGTGCCGGAGAACATCACCGGAAAGAGTATCGCATTGTCTTTTGCGTCGGCGAGTTCACCCGCCGTTGCAAAAGCGAGTTTGCAATCCGGCAACGAACCACCGCGTTGCAATTCAAAATCACCGAGATTAAAAATCTCATAGCTTCCATGATTTTTTTCGTTGTAAAAGTCGTTCGGCATGAGGGTTCCTCCTTCGTATTAAGTTGATCTAATCATTCTATCGGATGATATCCGGTTTGAGTCTTGTCGTCGGATAAACTTAAAGTTTATCCAAAATTTGGCGCACTTTGTATCGGTAATTCTCTTCGGATATCAAATCCCGTTCTCGCAAGCCTTTCAGATATCTGAGACGCGCCTCGACGGAGTTGTCGGATGTCGCTCTGCGCTCGTTCTCGGTTCGCATCTCGGCTCGCATCTCGGTTTGCTCTTCGGCATCGGAAAGTGCGCGCAAGGTTTCGCGCGGGTCTATCATAAGCCAGTCGCTACGCACGGTGCCGCTTTTAGTTTCCGCGTAGCGAGTGCCGGGAAATAGCGCAGGCTTATAATCGGAGTCAACCACACGTTCACGGCTACCGATTCTCGGTGGGTTGATAACGCCGGCATCTTGTCCCAATAACTTACGCTTGGCGATGCCTCGTCGTATAGACCCGAAAACGATTTGCAACCGCTTATTTCTCCAGAACATACGCCCGGTGGTATAAGCCGGCTTGCGGATGAGTTTGCCGAGTAGCGGCACTATTTCCATTACTTGAAAAGCGATGTCCTCGTCGGGACGCGCGTTGCCGAAGGCTTCGCTCAGTTGGATCCCTAAGGATTCGGTTTTTGATTTCGAGAACAACGGTTCGGGTACGTCGTCGTCTTCGGATTTTTTAGGTAAAATTTTTATTTCGGTGAGGATGGTGGTAAGCGTTTGTGGGTTAATTTTAAGCGGGTGGTTATTACTGATCCCGGGGACACCGTCGCGTGCCACGAGTTTGACGAACTCACCCTCCTGCCATTGTCCGCCTTGAGCGTATACGCCTATCGGTATGGCAAGGATTACCGATACATAAGCGATGATTTTATAGAATTTTTGGTATGAAAACATTACGCCATTTTAGCATTAAACTGTGGGGCTGTTGAAAAAGTATTGGCAGCGCAAAAATCCAACCGCTTGCGCCACATGATTATGATAACCACAAAGTCGTAGGGGCAGACCTGTGTGTCTGCCCTTAAGTACCGTTCTGCACGACATCAACCGCTTGCGCCAACAAATAATGGTTTCCATAATATTAATGGGTGAACGCGTTAATCGTGCAAACATGATACGTTTCGGGCGGACATGCCAGTCCGCCCCTACCACTTTATGAAATACTTTTTCAACAGTCCCACGCTGCCGGCCACCCTTCCGTAGGGGCGGACTGGCATGTCCGCCCTTAGGGGGAGTGTTGCTTGAGAAAGGCTGTTGCCGGCTTATCACCGGCAACAGCATTAAGAGTATATATGAAGGATATTGTTGTACTTAAAAGAACATGATGGCACCGATTGCCAATGTTTTTTCCTCGTTGGTGATACCGCTATGCGCTTCGGCTTCGGTATCGGTGTATTCAAGCACCAAATTCAACGCTTCACCTATCGGATGATAAAGACCTACTACCACAGATTCGTTGGTATCAACCAAGTTGTACCTAGGGGCGAGGGCATCACCTGTCGCTCCTCCCATTCTAGCCGTATTTATTCTAGCTTCATCTCTTTCTCTCGTTTGTCGGTCAAGAGCGGTTTCGTCCAGCGAGCTCTCGCCGTAGCTGATTCCCAGCAGGGTGCCGGTGGGCATGCGGTAACGACCTTGGATATAAAAACCGTCCGAGTCGCGCTCATTGCCGTTGCGATCCAAACCATCCAGCAAGAAGCCGGTGGTGCCGATGCCTTCGCCGTCGTAGTAGTAGCCGACAACATCAAAACCGCCGAAACCCCACTTGGCACCGAATTCATAGCCATCGGCTTCGGCATCGTTGCCTTCATCAGCAGCAGTATTTGGGTCGTCGGTAAAGTCCAAATCTTGGCGGATATAGCCTGCCCAGAATCTTGCCGAAGTATCGCCCAGTTCATAACTGTAGTTGAGCTTAGCTTCAATACCGTAGGTATCTTTTTCTTGTCTTGCATCGTTTCTGCTATAATCAACATCGTCAACCTGTAAAGCTAGGACTTGAGGTCGAGTAAGTGTTGGATCTGAGCTATTATTACCCATCATATCGACGCTTCCGGCAAGCGAACTTGCTCCCCAAGGATCGACAATCGCCCCGGTGAACGTAAAGCCGTTCATGTTCGGCGAAGTATATTGCACTTGGGGTTTCCAATCAGCGTACAAATAACCGACACCGATACGACCTAAGGTGGTATGGCCTCTGCCGTGTGCACCGGAACCCACACCGAGTAGCGTCATATCCTCCAGAATTGCATCGCTACCGAAGACACCCAAATCGCGTCCCAGCTTAATCGTGCCCCATTGTTCGGTACCGAATGTCAAGAAGACTTGGCGGAAGTTGGTACTACCTTGACCGAGTGCACCGTCTAAACCGCTGGTTAGTCCGCTACCGGTATCGGTACCAGGTTGAAAGCTGATATGAACGGCGGTTCTGATGCCGCTGTCGGTGACCGTCGCAGCGGTGAAGTTGAACCAAGACGGCAACAAACCGTCTCTGACATCGGTGTAATCTTCGTCGTTAGCGTTTCCTAGACAGGCTAGACCGCCTCCGACTAGAGTACCTGCGAATTGCGGGTCACATTCGCCTATGGTCGCAAAAGCATTCACATTGCCGCTGAAGTCAACCTCCCATGCACCCATGCGCATCATGGATAAACCTTCAAATGCATCGGCGAATGCAGATGTCGGTATTGTAAAGAGTAAACAGCTAACCATGGTTACTGTTAGTTTTTTGAGATATTTCATTTTATCCTCCCGAGGATTATTAATCTGATTAAATATCAGGCTTGAAATCAAGCCACTCATACATCTAAATAATTAGATGATCTGTAGTATAAAGCAAATAAACATGTATTGATACAAAAATGGTACAAAAATGTTGCTAAAAAACAACAAACCCTAATAATTATATTTATCAATACAATAAATATAATCTATTATCCGAGTATGTTCGGGAATTGATCTAGGATTTCTTTATGTAATGACTCAACTTCGGCAGGCGGGCGCCCGCGTGTGCCCGGCAACGATAGATCGGCAACCACGGTGGACGGTCGTTTAGACATGACCAGCAGACGATCGCCCAAAAACAATGCTTCGCGCAGGTTGTGTGTCAAGAAGATGACGATACGCGATGAGATTTCCAGTTGCGACAAAAGCAATTCTCGCAACCGCTGCGAGGTGAGTTCGTCTATGGATGAAAACGCTTCGTCCATCAAGAGCAACGGGGCTTTTACCGCAAATGCGCGTGCCAAAGCGGTGCGCCGTGCCATGCCTAAAGACAGCGCACTCGGATAACTATCGGCGGCGTCGGCGATGCCCATTTTTTCCAATAGCGATGTAACTTGTGCTTCGCTGTGTTGTGGTGAAGGCAAAGCCAGCATGATGTTTTCCTTTAATGTGCGCCACGGTAATAAGCAGGGTTTCTGGAATACATAAGACAGCGGAAACTCACCGTCGGGATGCGGCGGTAGTTCGATGTGTCCGTGGTAGTCTGCATCGAGTCCGGCGATAAGATTGAGCAGTGTCGTTTTTCCGCAACCCGACGGGCCGGTGATGACGATCAATTCGTGATCCGGAATGGTGAATACAACATCGCGCAGCACTTGAATTTGTTTTCCATCGTGGCGCATAAAATCTTTTTTATCGACCTTAACCGAGAGCAACGGGTCGGACATTATTTGCGCCACCGGTTGACATATCGTTCGAAGGGTTGCACCAAAAACAATTCCACGAACTGCATGATTATAACGAAGGTTAAACCCCACGCCATAATCCCGGCGATATTGAATAACTGAAATTGCAGATGCAGCTGAAAACCCACACCGTCGCTGCGCCCGAGCAGTTCGACCACCAACACGATCTTCCAGATCAACGAGATACCCGAGCGCGTTGCCGCGGCGATATAGGGTGCCAACTGCGGCATGACGACATGGCGCAGTTTTTTCCACCAGCCGAATTGAAATACGAGTGCCATATTTTGCAAACCGCTATCCATAGCGCGTGCGCCTTCGCGTAAAGTCACGACGACATTGGGTATTTTGTTGACGGCAACCGCAAGTACTGCGGCGACTTCGGTCAACCCCAACCAGATATAGGCAAGGATGATGACGACCAACGCCGGTAGATTGAGAAAAAACAACAACCACGGATCGAGTATTTCGTTCGCTCTGTTGGAAACACCCATCAGCAATCCGATCGTCATACCGATGAAGATAGCGAGCGTGAAGCTGGCAATCACGCGCCATAGCGTGATGCCGATATGGACGAACAATTCACCGCTTTCCGTGTATCGGGTTATGACTGCCAATACATCCAGCGGGGTCGGCAATGAATCCCTGCCCAAACCTAAGGAACCCAGCCACCATATGGTGATGAGTGCTGCCACCGAAGCAATCGGAATAAACGGAAATTTTTTAATATTGATTGCTGCTACAGAGGACATAAGTAATAGCTCAATTTATGTTATCGCTACAGGGAGATTGTTGAAAAGTTGTGCAGACACGACGGGGCTGTTGAAAAAGTGCGGCATCGTACGAATCCAATCACTTGCGCCATTTGGTTTTGGTTTCCATAAATTGGATGGATGAATGTATAAATCGTGTAGGCACAACGCGTTACGGGCGGACATGCTAGTCCGCCCCTACGGGTGGTTTGCAAATATTCACGGCGCAAGCGGTTACGGTTGCACGCTGACGATACTTTTTCAACAATCCCACGACACGACCACCCCGTCAGGCTGCGCCTGCCACCCCTCCATAGGAGGGGAATGTACCAACACTGTAGTTGTGCAGACACGACTGTTGAAAAAGTGCAGCATCGTACGAATCCAATCACTTGCGCCATTTGGTTTTGGTTTCCATAAATTGGATGGATGAATGTATAAATCGTGTAGGCACAACGCGTTACGGGCGGACATGTTAGTCCGCCCCTACGGGTGGTTTGCAAATATTCACGGCGCAAGCGGTTACGGTTGCACGCTGACGATACTTTTTCAACAGCAGACACGACACGACCACCCCGTCAGGCTGCGCCTGCCACCCCTCCATAGGAGGGGAATGTACCAACACTGTAGTTGTGCAGACACGACACGACCACCCCGTCAGGCTGCGCCTGCCACCCCTCCACAGGAGGGGAATGTACCAACACTGTAGTTGTGCAGACACGACACGACCACCCCGTCAGGCTGCGCCTGCCACCCCTCCACAGGAGGGGAATTGACTTGTGCAGACACGCTATCACCCTTAGGTTGATTTTATTTTTTGATTTCATCGAGTAACACCTTGGGCGTACGATAACCTTGTAGCAATGCACCGTTCTCGAGCAGAAAGGAAGGCGTGCCTTTGATACCGAGGAGCTCTGCCGTGCGGAGATTCTCGTCCAGCGGGGTGTCGCATTGTTTATCCTCTACGGCCATACCAAGTTTGGCTTGGTTCAATGCCGTCGAGCGATCATCGGCACACCAAACACCGGTCGCTTTCCGGTATGCCGTATCTCCGAGAAACGGGGTTAGAAAATAGCGCACCCGTATACCGAGCGCATTGACTTGCTCTATTTGACTGTGAAAATTACGGCACGAAGGGCATTCCACATCGCTGAACACATTGAGTGTGTATTGATATTCCGCCGGTGAGTAAGTGATTGCCTCTCGCTCGGCGAGCTGCGCAACGATGTTGCCCCTTAATTCGTTCTTAGCCTGCTTGGTGAGGTCTTTGCCGCTTTCTAGGTCGTATAACGATCCGGCGAGTAAAAACTTTCCGTCTTCGGTCAAATAGTAAACGCCACCTTCAATAACGAGCTCGTAGACGCCGGGCATTGCCGCCGGTTTCAGACTGTCAATCTCGGCGTTTGGAAAGGAGCCGGCTAGATATTGCTTTGCTTTTTCAATACTCAAATCGCCGGCATCGGCAAGCGTGCCGAAAGCCGTAGCAAACATCAAAACTACATAGTTAATGACACGGTGAAGTGTTTTTTTCATATCGTACCTCTCAATAATCAAAAGAAGTTAAAATCATCGTTATGGTGCCACCGTATGCTTGGTCGGAATACGCTCTCTCTTCGTGGACGAGTTTTATCAACCCCACATTCGGTGCGTACCATTCATTGGTTTCAAACCAAACCTCGTCTGTGGCAACACCCAGCGATCGGGGTACCTCAACCAAAGCTCGACCTTGAAGATGAAGACAATTTTCAAACTCACCGGCAGGCACCGATATTTTTGCGTCGTTGCCGACGATTTCCCAATCCATTCTGTAAGTGACGATCCGTTTGAGTTCGTTGATGGTGGGGGTATGGCGGGCGAGTAGATAAGGCTTGGCCTTATGCGACCACTGCGTGCCTGCTTGCACGGGATATTTAATTATATAACGCTCGGCAACTCCCAGACGCGGGTAAGGCTCGACGATCGTCCGTTTTGTTGATCGCACAATGCCGTCGTTTCGGTCTTGTATATAGTAGTAGTTTCCGGTATTCGTTTTACGGACATGGTATTGTTTATTTTTATCTTCCCAAATTCCGGCATTGCTAATTTGTAGTTCGCTTTCTTTGCGATCATAGGGAGTTTCACTCACGACCAAATAGTTCCATTCCAAGTCCTGTTGTAACGGGAAATAGCCGCTCGGCATTTCTTCGCCACGGCTGCAAGCAACCATAGATGCGGCAACCATCGCAACCGTACAAATTCTAAACAACATCGTGGTGTTCATTTGTCGGGCAATTCGGGGTCGGGGAGGTCGTAAATTTCAATACGTTGTACAGGCTCCACAAGCAAAGTCTGACCCATGCCCGGCTGCGGCACGATGACATTCTTGAGCTTACCGACTTGAGGGATACCGCGCCGCAACCTCTTATTGGCTGCTGCGACTTTATTATGCAGAGACTTGGAATACGGCATTCTATACGCGCGGGGCATACCTTTGATTTTCTCTTCATCCAACGGCAATGCCCACAGATAGACTGCACCGCCGTCTTTATTTTGTTCTTCGGGTTCTTCTATTTTGCCCGCCAATAAAATAAATTCACCGGGCAAATCGGTTTGTGTCGGCCACCCGAGCAAACCCTGCAAAGAGAAATAGGTTGCATAATAAAAAAAGCCGGTCAAGACGATCGCGCCCCCCTTGATCCATACCGACCATCTCGTATAAAGACATAACCCCAGCAGCAAAACCGCAAGCGCAACATAAGCGGCAACGATCGCGATGATCGCGGCACTCATATCGGCTCCACGGTAACCAAAGACTTCGGTAGCGTATTGATTTCGCCTACGCTACCGTCTTCGTTAACGCTGAACCGTACTGCGGTGCGTTCCGAGTTGGTTGCCTCCAGTAGCACTTCACCGTAGTAGACGATTTCAAGCCACGGATTGACCTTAGACACGGTCACCTCGGCGGTTACCGGTTGCCTGGTGTTGGATTTGTAGTAATGTAGATTGACGGTGTATTCACCCGGGATCGGTTTTCTGAGTGTCACTATTTCTTGATTCAAGGGATTGACGACTGCTTTGCCGTCAACCATTATCGTATCGTTGCTCGTGCCGCGATCGTCACGATCTAAATGCATAAAACCAGCCTCGTTATTATTAAACCAAACAACATGGCCTTGTGGATCCTCCACCCATGTATCGACATCGTCCGGACTTTGATCGGGCCATTTAACCGTAATGATATATTCGGCTTTCAATTCTACATTGCCGTCCTTGGATATCGGATTTAAAAAAATAATTGCAACCATAAATAAAAAAGTAAATACCAGCAGAACATTGAATAGTAAATCGGTGAAAGGATCCATCGCAAGTGCGGTTCGTGCCTGTCGCTTAAAAGCCATCGTTTTGAGAAAAAGAATTTTTACCGGGTCGCCTCGGGGTAAGTTTCGGCGAAATGGGTTACACCGGATAACAAGCGATCGGCACCACGATCCAACATCAGGTATTGCAATCCGAGCAACATCGCACCGAGCAATCCGGTTAATGTGGTGTTGAGTGCTACCCGCATACCTTGTGCCATATCACCGAATAACACATAGACTTGCGAAACATCGGCCAACGACGCACTAGATAGCGATTTCAGCATGAGTATAAAACCAATCACGGTTCCCAGCAATCCCAGCTTGATCAACAACTGCGAAAAAAACCATCCGCTTTCGTGCGGACCGTTGGCGTGCTCGCTCAACACTTCGTCGAGTTTGGATGCTTGTTGCGCACCGGCTTGATCGGACAACGATTGACGGTGGCGAAAAACGCCGACTAAATAATCGGCTATCAACGACGAAGCTAACACTTGTTGATCAAAATATAAGCGGTTATCGGCAAAATGTAACTTGCTCGGTGCGTTGATGATTTTCCCCAGCTCGTTTAACTGTTGCGACAAGAACACACTGCGTATCGCACAATGGATAGTGCCGACGATAAAAATCAGCATGATTATCAAAGACAGTTTGGTCGGGTCCGTTTTTAGAACATCTTGTATTACGCCTTGCTGCCACGCCAACCAGGTGAAGAACGTTAAAACAAAAATGAAAATAAGCCACTGCAACAATAGTAAATGTGGATAATTGAATTTGCTATCTATCATTTGTGGTATGCCTTTCAGATTAGGAACTTAAATTGTAGCATGAACCGATAAACCGAGACCGACAATCATCCGAGGGGTTACTTTATCTACAGTTCCTAGCTGATTATTGTGCAGGTATCATCCTGTTATTCGTGCAAAATCATGATTTATTTTTTATATCGTTTTTTTAATTTTTTTTTTGAGTTGTCCTTGTTTCATACCTGAATTGCTTGTTATACTACACGGCTGTACGCGCTACATTACAAAGTTCAATTTTCATAATTTTTTCAGGAGTATAAAATGTTTAATTTTAAGAAAAAGCTATTTTGTCTTTTATGTGTCGGTTTGTCTCTAATCGTTGTTAGTTTTAGTTCGTTTGTTCATGCAGACAATCATGACGATGACGAAGCGGGCGTTTCCGCCGAGTTAGAATTATTTTTTAGCAACAGATTTGTAGAAGAGGGTATCGTTGAGGTGCCGGGACGCGCAGTATTCACACCGGAACTCGAGATCGAATTTGAAGGATTGGAAATCGGAGATTTTGAAGTGCCGAGTTTCTTTATCGAAACCGAGTTAGTGGTTCTAGAGCTAGGAGAATCGGGCAGTTTTCGCGAATCCGAGTTAACCATAGGTAAGGAGTGGGAGTGGAATGATTACAGTATGACACTCGGCTATACTTGGGTATATGAGAATGAAGGAGACGAGGAGGAAGAGAACGGTAATGGTGACGGGAACGGTGACGGTGCCATGGATGAAGACGAAGAAGAGGAAGAACCTAACGATCACGAGTTTTTCTTGAGCCTATCATGCGACGCATGTTTGCCTTTTGAGATTAATCCGGACTTGTCTTATACATACTCTACAGAAGCGGACGGTGGTATGGTTGAAGTTGAACTAGCAAGAGAAATAGAGATGGAGCGTTTCAGCATAGAGCCTTATGTAGGTGCCTTGATTGATCTCGGTTATGTTACCGATGAATACGACGGGCTAAATAATATATATATTGGTTTAGCGGTCACCGTACCGTTGACCGACTCGGTTAGTTTGGGGGCGTATGCTACACACTCCTTTGCCGAGGAAAATCTCCGTCGCGAACGCAACAACCCGGACGCAGAAGGAGAATATGACGATCAAACATGGGCCGGCATCGGTTTAGAATTTGAAATGTAAGCAACATGTCCCCCCTCTAAATATTTAGGAGATATTCATCATGTGTGAAAACAACCCCTTCTTATTACAGCCTAAACATTCACGGCTGCTGATTCAATATGTCATCGCCATGATTTGCCTATTCGGGTTTATCGCGGTGGCGACTGCCCAACAAACCGTCAGAAATATTGACATCGCCTATATCAAAAAAGAGACCGAGGTATTGCCCAAAATGTCCAATATAGAACTACCGCCCGAAGATGACGGTATGTTCGGTGGTATGCAAGGTATAAAAGACAGCAATACGACCGGAAAATTCTTAGGTCATAACTACACGCTCAAATCGGTCATCCTCGGCGAAGACGATGAGGTGGCGAAAGCCCTTGACGACTTGTTCAAGCAAGGCATACGACATTTTGTCGTCAATCTGGATGCCGAGGAGCTGCTTGCCACAGCCGATTCCGAACAAGGCAAACAATCGTGGTTTTATAATATCGACGCAGACGACGATTTTTTACGCACCGAACAATGCCGGCAAAATATCTTCCACTTCACACCGAGCCATGCAATGCGTGCCGACGCACTCGCTCAGTATCTGATCGTCAAAAAATGGAGCAGATGGTTTTTGATAGAAGGGAAGAGAAAATCGGATGCCGGTTTTGCGGCAGCATTGAGGCGCGCAGCGAAAAAGTTCGGTGGAAAAATCGTGGCCGAGAAGAAGTGGGACTTTGATACCGCCGACATGCGCCGCACCGCAGCTTCGACCGTGCCGGTCTTCACTCAAGATGCACCGGATTACGATGTGCTGATCGTTGCCGATATGGTCGGAGAGTTCGGCGAATACTTGATGTATAAGACCTGGGAACCTATGGTCGTGGCAGGCTCGCAAGGAATGATACCGGTCACTTGGCACAGAGCGCACGAACAGTGGGGAGCTGCACAAATACAAAAACGTTTTCACAACAACTTTGAACGCTATATGTCGGAAAAAGATTACGGTGTATGGTCGGCAATACGCAGCATAAGCGAAGCCGTCACTCGCTCGCAATCGGTAGACAACAACGATATAGCGGCGTATATCGTCAGCGATAAATTTGAACTCGCGGGATATAAAGGACAACCGATGACATTCCGCCCTTGGAACCAACAACTACGCCAGCCGATATTACTGGTGTCGCCGACCTCATTGGTCTCGGTTTCCCCTCAAAACCAGTTTCTTCATCAAAGATCCCAGTTGGATACAATGGGTTTTGATGATTACGAAGTGGAGTGCAAACTCAATGAAGTTAAACAATGACAGGAGGTAATAAAATGTCTTATTTTTTAATTAATCTAAAGCGGATGGTATTTTTCACACTTATTTTGTGTAGTCCACTTTTGTTTGCGGAAACAATTTATGTTTCCAACGAAAAAGATAATACGCTCAGTATTATCGACGGTGAATCACTAGAAGTGATCAAGACCGTCAAGGTCGGGCAACGGCCGCGTGGGCTTATTATGGGTAGAGAGCAAAAGTTTCTTTATATCTGTGCAAGCGACGACGATACGATCCAAATACTCGATTTGGCTACCCACGAAATAGTCGGCAATTTGCCCTCCGGTCCCGATCCCGAACTGATGGCGATCTCTCCGGACAACACAACGATCTATGTTGCCAACGAGGATGATGCCAAGGTTTCGATCGTCGATATCGCCTCGAAAAAAATCGTTGCGGAAATAGAGGTCGGTGAGGAGCCCGAGGGTGTGGGCGTTAGTCCCGACGGCAAAACAGTTGTTGTTACATCGGAGACGAGCAATATGGCACACTTTCTGGATGTCGCAAGCCGCGAATTGACTGCTAATGTGCTGGTCGGAACACGACCGCGTTTTGCCGAATTTACACACGACGGTAAGCAAGTCTGGGTGTCGGCCGAACTCGGCAGCACAGTCAGCGTGATTGACGCAGAGAACCCTGAAATAATAAAGAATATTGAATTTCCGATCCCCGGTCTGAAGAAAGAGGAAATACAGCCGGTCGGTGTGCGCATCACCGATGACGACAAGTATGCATTCGTAGCACTAGGACCTGCGAGCCGTGTTGCCGTAGTAGATGTACAAAACCTTGAAGTGGAGAAATATCTACTGGTCGGCAGACGGGTTTGGCAGTTGGATTTCAACGCCGACGAAACCAGAGTATACACGACGAACGGTGTCAGCAACGACATATCGGTTATAGATGTTGAAAGCCAAAAGGTAATAAAATCTATAGCAGTCGGAAATTATCCTTGGGGTGTGGCAATCAAAGACAGCTGATTGTAGGGGCGGACTTATATGTCCGCCCGTGACGCGTTGGTCGGCACGATTTATACATTCATTCACCCGATTTATGGAAACCAAAACCACACGGCGCAAGCGGTTGTGGCGTATCTGCACAAGGCACAGTGTCGGTACATTCCCCTCCTGTGGAGGGGTGGCAGGCGAAGCCTGACGGGGTGGTTGTGTCGTATCTGCATGATTTATACATTCATTCATCCAATTTATGGAAACCATTATTTACTGGCGCAGGGCGGTTGGATTTGTACGATGTCCGCACTTTTTCAACAGTCCCAGCGTATCTGCACGCGAGCGGTTGTGGTTATTCCGAACGGTACTTTGAGTTATGTATAATAGCTTGCTTATGAAATAATACCTTATGCGCACATCACGGTGCGCTGCGTTTTTATACTTTGAATTAGTGGTAATACATTGTCTTTGCAAGAAATTCTAAAAGTTGACGGAGTTAGCTATAACTACGGAGCAATCAAGGCACTCGATGCGATTAGCTTCTCGGTTGCTGCCGGTCAATTCACCATACTATTAGGCCCCAACGGTGCCGGGAAGACGACATTATTTTCTCTGATTACCGGTCTTTACCATAGCCGTCGTGGGCAAATTTCTATCTGTGGTTGTGCGATGCACAAAAAGCCATCCAAAGCCTTAGTGCAACTCGGTGTGGTTTTTCAGCAACGCTCTTTGGATATGGATTTAAGCATACGCCAGAATCTTAAGTATTCGGCGCACTTGTATGGTCTGTCTTCCCAGGAGGGTATGGCACGCGCAGCCCGAGAACTTGAGCGTATCGGGATGACCGATCGAATGGACACCAAAATCAGGTATCTCAGTGGCGGGCAAATGCGACGCGTAGAGATTGCACGCGCCCTAATCAACAAACCCAAATTACTGATTCTGGACGAACCCACCGTAGGTTTAGATGTGCAGAGCCGTGAACTGATTATCAAGCACGTACGCAAAATGTGCAGCGAGGGTTTGTCGGTATTATGGACTACGCATCTGCTCGACGAGGTTCAAGCCGACGACCACATGCTGATACTCAAAAAAGGTATGATTGCAATGCGCGGTAGTGCCGAACAACTAACCGGCACCGACGAAGCCATTGCGATGAGAAAAAAATTAGCCGCCCTTCTGTAGGATAGCGATGAATCGGATTACTACAAAATTAACACCGCTTAGCTATTTTTATTTTTTCTTTGGCATCGTCGAGCGCGAGGTATTGCGTTTTCTGCAACAACGCGAGCGCTTTGTCGCTGCGTTGGTACGTCCTCTGGTGTGGCTGTTCATATTCGCTGCCGGTTTTCGCTCGGTATTGGGCGTATCCATTATTCCACCTTATCAAACCTATGTGCTTTACGAGGAATACATTACGCCGGGATTAATCGGCATGATCCAGTTGTTCAGTGGGATGCAAACTTCTTTGTCTATGGTCTACGATCGCGAGATGGGTAGCATGAGAATTCTACTGACCAGCCCGGCACCGCGCTGGTTTTTGTTGGTCAATAAATTATTGGCCGGCACGGTCATCTCGATACTACAGGTTTATGTGTTTCTTGCAATCGCCTGGTTTTGGGAAATACGCCCACCCACTTTAGGTTATTTAACACTGCTGCCGACGCTGCTACTGACCGGGTTTATGTTGAGTGCTATCGGGTTATTTATATCGTCGGTGATCAAACAGTTGGAAAACTTTGCCGGAATTATGAATTTCGTTATATTCCCGATGTTTTTTGCCTCTTCGGCACTCTATCCTTTATGGCGCATCAAGGAGTCCAGTGTGCTACTGCACGATATTTGTTTATACAACCCGTTCACCCATATCGTCGAATTAATCCGCTTTGCACTTTATTCGGAGTTCAACACTCAGGCTTTCCTGATCGTTGTAGGTGTTGCCGTACTATTCATGACGATGGCGGTGTACGGTTACGACCCCCGTCGCGGTGTGTTGGGTACACGCCGCAAACGGTAGACCTATATCGATACTAGGGGCGGACCATTCCCCTCCTGTGGAGGGATGGTCGGTGCAGCCTGACGGGGGGGGGCGCAGAAATGGCACTGTTGAAAAAGTATCGTCAGCTTGCAACCGTAACCGCTTGCGCCATGAACATTTGCAAACCGCCGTAGGGGCGGACTTGCATGTCCGCCCGTGATGCGTTGGTTGGCACGATTTATACATTCATTCACCCGATTTATGGAAACCAAAACCAAATGGCGCAAGCGGTTGGTGTCATGCAGAAAAAGTATCCACGAACCGTAGGGGCGGTACATTCCCCTCCTTCGGAGGGGTGGCAGGCGAAGCCTGACGGGGTGGTTACAACCGTTGACATTTTCCCAAAATTTAGTATCAATGTTAAAGTTAGTTTTTCCGATAAACTAGAGAAGTTAAAAACATTACAGGAGAACTTAATATGAGCAGAAAGCGGTTTAGTGAAGAACAAATCATTAAGGCATTAAAGTCAAACGAAGCCGGCATGAAGGTAGTAGATATCTGTCGCAAGCTCGGCATTGCCGAGCAGACATTTTATCGCTGGCGTAGCAAATATAATGGCATGGAAGTATCAGATGCCAAACGCCTGAAAAAGCTTGAAGCCGAGAATAGGAAGCTCAAGAGGCTATTGGCTGAATCGGTGGCGAAGCGTGAAACACTAGAGGAAGTTTTATCAAAAAAGTGGTAAAGCCGGCGCAGCGCAAGCAGATTGTAAAAGATCTAGTAAGCGAGGGTCGGCATAGTGAATGCACCGCCTGCAAACTTGCCGGTGTCAGTCGCAGTGCTTATCGCTATCAGGGCAAGCAAGCCGATAAAGATCGCGAACTGGAAGCCGCGTTATTGGAGAAGGCAAAGCAGTATCCGCATTATGGCTATAAGAGGCTACATGCGCTTCTAAAAAGCGAAGGACGGGTCGTCAATGTGAAGCGTACCTATAGGCTTTATAAGAAACTTGGGCTTGAATTGAGAACAGAAAAGACGCAAAAAGCTGTGTCGTCCGCGTTGCGTGTCGACAACACCGGCAAGGGTGAATAAGTGGGGCTGTTGAAAAAGTATCGTCAGCGTGCAACCGTAACCGCTTGCGCCGTGAATTTATAATAACCACCAAGCCGTAGGGGCAGTATAAAGCCGCCGATTGAGCCGGTAGGTCAATCGGCAACTCTGATGTCTGCCCCTACAGGTGGTTTGCAAATATTCACGGCGCATAGCGATTGGGTTTGAGCGATAACCTCACTTTTTCAACAGCCCCAGCGTATTCTGCACAACGTTATGCCGATGACCCACTGCTTAGATCGGTAGTCCCACCGGCTTAATCGGCGGTTCTATTTTCCAATAAACCCATATATAATAACCAGTTTGACATTCGCAATCCTTAACAGCAACGCAAGGAGCATAAAATGACAGCAGCAGAGAAACAGGAAAGTTTAGAAACACAGGAAGAACAGAAACTAACTTTTAGGCGTTATGAAGACGGCGACCATAAGTGGGATAACTTTTCCAGCCAGATATTCAGTGCCGACCACTCGCCTAAATGCCCGACCTACGTACATAGAACACCACCGTGCCAAGGTAGCTGCCCCTCGGGCGAGGATATTCGTGGCTGGCTTGCCATTGTCCGCGGCATAGAAAAACCACCCGAAGGCACCTCAATGCAAGAATATGCATTTGAACGCTCGACAACCGCCAACCCCTTCCCGTCGATGATGGGACGAGTGTGTCCGGCACCGTGCCAAGACGGCTGCAACCGCAACCATGTAGAAGACTTCGTAGGTATCAATGCGGTTGAACAATATATAGGCGATACCGCAATAGAACAAGACTTCAAGTTTGACTGCGACCTCCCGTTGGGCGACAAAAAAGTCGCAATCATAGGTGGCGGCCCTGCCGGTCTCTCGGCAGCATATCAACTACGCCGCAGAGGCTACGGTAGCACCATCTTCGACGAACACGAAGAACTCGGCGGCATGATGCGCTACGGCATCCCCGGCTATAGAACCCCGCGCAAACTATTGGATGCCGAGATCCAACGCATCCTAGATATGGGCGGCATAGACACCCGTATGTCCACCCGAGTCGGCAAAGATGTCGGCGTTGAAGATATAGAAAAAGAGTTTGACGCAATTATCTGGTGCTTGGGTTGCCAAGTCGGTCGCGCCCTGCCGGTGCCGGGCGGCGACGCACCGAACTGCGTTAGCGGTGTGAAGTTTTTGGAAGCCTTTAACGAAGGACGGCTACATGTAACATCCGATAAAGTCATTTGCGTAGGCGGCGGCGATACCTCCATAGATGTAGTCTCGGTGGCACGTCGTTTGGGCAAAATAGAAAGACTTTCCGGCAAGCAACGACCCGAACACATCATCGGCGGCTATACCGCACACGACTCCGCCTTTGCCGCAGCACGCGAAGGTGCCGAAGTGACCCTGACCTCGCTATTCGCCCAAAAGGATATGACCGCAAGCGAACACGAAGTGGAAGATGCCCTAAAAGAAGGTGTTACTATCCTCGACGGCGTGATGCCCGTAGAAGTAATCTTGGCGGATAACGGCAAAGCCTCTAAATTGAGAATGGCAAAATGCGAAATGCAAGACGGCAAGCCCACACCGATAGAAGGCACCGAATTTGAAATAGAATGCGACCTCATCGTCTCGGCAATCGGACAAGGCGGCGACCTCGAAGGCTTGGAAGAATTCGACAACGGTCGCGGACTGATGGATGTAGACAAATTCTATGCACTGCCCGACAAAGAAGGACACTTCGCCGCCGGCGACATTATCCGCCCGCACCTGCTGACTACGGCAATCGGACAAGCCTCTATTGCCGTTGAAGGCGTAGACTACTACCTGCGCCAAGGCGAAATGAAAAAACGACCCAAAGTAGATGTGCATCACTTCGACCTGCTCGCCAAACTCAAAGAAAACGGCCTTGACCCGACCTCGTTTGAAGGCGGCGAACCCCGCGGCACCGATGCTTCCGATTTCTCGGTGCATAACTACGAAGACCGCTCGGCACAAGAAATCGCCTCTTACGAAAAGCTATTCCTCGCGCACTTCCCCTACACCCCCCGCTACCAACGCAAAACCTGCGGACCCGACGAGGAACAAGTGCTCGGACACTTCGAGGAACGCGTCATCGGCTTGAACGAAGAAGAAGCAGTCAAAGAAGCCGAACGCTGTATGAGCTGCGGCATGTGCTTTGAATGTGACAACTGCGTCGTATTCTGCCCCCAAGATGCAGTCTACAGAGTGGACAAAACAAAACAAACCCTCGGCCGCTATGTAGACACCTACTACGACCGCTGCATCGGCTGCCACATCTGCGCCGATGTCTGCCCCACCGGCTACATTGACATGGCATTGGGGGATCATTAAAAAAGACGGTGTAAATTAGGTTATGGCAAAATCGTTTAGTAAATTTGGGAAGGAATGTTATAACGAGTTTGTCAGGCAGTACAGTATCCATTACTAGATATTGTGGGACAGAAAAAGCTACAGCACGAAGCCTTAAGAACCAAGCATGGCAAATAACAGAAACCTTCATTCTGCCCATGCTGCAAAGAAAGATGAGTTCTATACTCAGCTATCCGATATAGAAAAGGAACTCCAATATTACAAAAAACATTTTCAAGGTAAGGTTGTCTATTGCAACTGTGATGATCCGAAAGTAAGTAAGTTTTTCCATTATTTTTCGTATAACTTTGAGAGTCTTGGTTTGAAAAAGCTCATTACGACATGTTACAAAAGCAAATATCAGGATATGTTTAGTAAGAACGACTCGGCACACGCTATCTGGTTAGAATATGATGGTGATAAGAACGAAAACAGAATTCCGGATCCGGAAGAGATTGGTATTTTCTCGCTAAAAGGTGACGGCGATTTTCGTAGCAAAGAATGTATTGATATTCTAAAGCAAGCCGACATAGTTTGTACTAATCCACCTTTCTCGCTATTCCGTAAATATGTTGAGCAACTAATAAAATACGATAAGCAATTCCTTATCATCGGAAATATGAACGCCACTGGCTATAAAGAGATATTTCCGCTTTTCCGAGAAAATAAAATTTGGTACGGAGCGAGTATTAAGAGCGGGGATAGAGAGTTTGGTGTCCCAGAGCATTATCCTCTAACAGCAGCAACCTCTAGAGTTGATGCTAATGGAAACAAATATATTAGAGTAAAAGGAGTACGATGGTTCACAAATTTAGACCACAAAAAACGTCATGAAGAACTGATTCTGCATAGGCGTTATTCGTCAAAGGAATATCCCATATACGATAATTATGATGCTATTAATGTGGATGAAACTGCCCTAATTCCAATGGATTGGAAGGGCGCAATGGGGGTACCAATTAGCTTCTTGGACAAGTATAATCCAGACCAGTTTGAGATAATCAAATTCAGAAAGGGAAACGATGAAAAAGATTTAAGTATAAATGGGAAATGTCCTTATTTGCGTATCCTCATTCGTAACAAAAAACCAGTCGCAATAAAATGAAAATAGAATTCAAAGAAATAAGGGTGCGTGTATTTGTGGATAACTATAGCGTAAAGACTTGAGAGCATAAATATGGCGAATAACCAAAGCCTCCATTCGGCACATGCTGCAAAAAAAGATGAGTTCTACACTCAGCTACCAGATATAGAAAAGGAACTCCAACATTACAAAAAACATTTCCGAGGCAAGGTTGTCTACTGCAACTGCGATGATCCGAAAGTAAGTAATTTTTTTCATTATTTCTCGTATAATTTTGAGAATCTTGGTTTGAAGAAGCTTATTACGACATGTTACAAAAGCAAATATCAGGATATGTTCAGTAAAAACGACTCGGAACAAGCTATCTGGTTAGAATATGATGGTGATAAGAACGAAAACAGAATTCCGGATCCGGAAGAAATTGGTATTTTCTCACTAAAAGGTGATGGAGATTTTCGTAGCAAAGAATGTATTGATCTTCTGAAGCAAGCCGACATTATTTGCACCAACCCCCCTTTTTCCTTGTTTAGAGAGTATGTGGCACAATTAATAGAATACGACAAGAAGTTTCTAATTATTGGAAATCAAAACGCTATCACTTATAAAGAAATTTTTTCACTTATTAAGCAAAATAGAATATGGTTGGGCAACACAAAGGGAGATATGGAGTTTGCAGTTCCAGAGTATTATCCACCCAAGAAACATCGTTATAGGATGGATGAAAACGGAACAAAATTTTACAGTCTTGGAAATGCAACATGGTTTACGAATCTAGATATAGAGAAACGCCACGAAGAGTTAATTTTGTACAAAAAATACTACGAAAATAAGAGTGAATATCCAAGGTATGACAACTACGATGCCATTGAAGTGAGCAGAGTAGAGTATATTCCTAAAGATTGGGATGGAGCGATGGGAGTTCCGATTACCTTTTTGGATAAACACAACCCAGACCAGTTTGATATAATCAAATTCAGAAAAGGAAATGATGAAAAAGATTTAAGTATAAATGGAGAATGTCCTTATTTTCGTATCCTTATTCGTAACAAGAAACCAGCTACAAAAAAATGAAAATAGAACTCAGAGAAATAACGGTGCGAAAACTCGTTGATGGTTATAGAGACAATGACGAGGAAGGTGTAGTCGGTTATTCAGGGAAACTTGATATTCGCCCTCCCTACCAAAGAGAATTTGTGTACAAAGATAAGCAAAGAGATGCTGTTATTGACACCATAACCAGAGACTTTCCTTTGAATGTGATGTATTGGGCAGTCCGAGATAACGACACCTACGAGATTATCGATGGACAGCAACGCACAGTCTCTATTGCCCGGTATGTAAATGGGGATTTTTCATTCAACCAACTATATTTCCATAACCTGCCGGACGACAAACAAAACCAAATACTCAATTATAAAATCATGGTTTATTTTTGCGAGGGAACAGATAGCGAGAGACTCCAGTGGTTTAAGACGATCAATATCGCAGGGGAAAAATTAACCGATCAAGAATTGCGCAACGCAGTTTATGCAGGGTCATGGGTCTCGGACGCTAAAAGATATTTTAGTAAAAGCAATTGTCCAGCACATGGAATGGGAGGAGACTACCTTAGTGGAAGCCCAATTAGGCAGGAGTATTTACAGGCAGTTATTAAATGGATAAGCGAAGATAACATTGAAGATTACATGGCGCAACACCACCACAACCCCAATGCTAAAGAATTGTGGGAGTATTTCCAAAAAGTGATTGATTGGCTAGAAAGCGTTTTCATAAAGAAACGGCGCGAGATGAAATCAGTAGAATGGGGTTATTTGTATAATGAATACAAGGACATAAATGTTGACCCAGAAAAAGTTGAAAAAGAAGTGGTGAAACTTCTGTGCGATGATGATGTGACCAAGCAATCAGGCATATATCCGTACATCCTTTCTCGTGAAGAAAAACATCTTAACATCCGAGCTTTTACTCTCGCAATGAAGCGAACAGCATACGAAAAACAAGCCGGCATTTGTGTCACCTGTAAAAAGCATTTTGACTTTTCCGACATGCAAGGCGACCATATCACCCCGTGGATTGAGGGAGGCAAAACCACTCCCGAGAACTGCCAAATGCTATGCAAAGAATGCAACTGCCGCAAATCCTCAAACTAACCCCCCACCCTTCTCTTCTTAAACAAGGAGACTGTACGGCTCCTATCTAAGTTGTATACTAACTTGCTGGAAGTTGAGCATGGTTAGCTAATCTGCTCCGTAGTTCTCTCATAATTTTCTTTTAGATGATTTTATATTTTTTGAGATATATGCTGATGAAGTTATTGCGCAAGAAATACAGATATTGATAAATGATGTTTTATTATATATATTAGCATTATTTTAGAAAGGCTTCAGATATATTCTTATAAAAAAGATTATGAGAAATCCTGTTGATTATAAATTTGTTAAAAATTCTAACATTAAAAAAACTTGATTATGTTGTTTTTAAAATAATTTTTTCTTTATATTTCCTGCTTCTTGGCAATGAATATATAATAAATTACGATGTATATGTTTTTTTATAACATATATTGACAAATAGAAATTTTCTACTATAATTAATTTTTATGAAAGAACAACTATATACAAAAATTCTGGAAGAACAGAAAAAAAAATTAGAGAAACAGATAGCATCTGCTCGCATGAAGTACTATGGCCTGAAAAGTGAATTAAAGGGAGTTATGAAAGCTATAGACGCTGTTAAGGGTAATCCTGAAAAAAAAATAAACCTTAAACAAGAAATACTGACAGTATTAGAAGATAATAATCCAGAGGGGTTATATGCATCAGAAGTAGCAGCAAAAATCGAGGAGAAAAATAACTTAACTGTACTTAAACCCTCTGTCTCATCTACTTTATCACGTCTTAAAAAAGAAAAAGTCGTAGATTGCTATGACAGAAAATATACACTGAGAAAAGATGATAGCTACCTCGCAGACTTTTGATGGACTTAATATACCATCTCTCTTTATGCAAATCTATTCCTGCTATTACTATCTTTATATGGAAAGGAGACAACCGGTTGGCGGTATAACTATCACAACTGGGAGTGCCATTCGTAGCGGTGCCCCAGGATAGTTATGTGGGTTCGATTCCCACTGTCTCCACCTCCAATTATATCTTATCTCTCCGTAAAATCCTATTTTCTGTACGATGCCATAACATATTAGACTTGGTATGATTCTCCTTAAATTCACTAATAAACTGAAAATATTTTTTCCAATGAACTGGAAACTAGTGGCATGAAAACTAACTTTGCAGATGAGCCTAAAATGAGGTAACCACAAATCAATTCTTATCTAAAAACCTGCTTATCTTGCGCCTTAGGCGGTCTAGGTTTGATAATTCACATTCCCACACCACGATAGATTTCCAGCCCATGCGGCGTAATTTATCTCTGACTCGTTTGTCTCGCCGTCTATTACTTTCCAGCTTGGGTTTCCAAAAGCTTCGTCTGGATTTAGGCATTGTTCCTTTCGGACAGTTCTCGTGTGCATGCCAGAAGCATCCGTGAACGAAGATAGCTTTATTTAGTGATTTGAAAACCATGTCGGGACAGCCCGGCAATTCTTTGACATGTAGTCTATAGCGATAACCCATGCGGTGGGTTAATCTACGGACGGTGATTTCCGGTTTAGTGTTTCGGGTGCGCACCGAAGCCATTAATTTACTTCTTTGAATTTTCGTTAGCGTGTCCATTGCCTCTGATGCCGTCATAACGGACGGACTTTTCACAAAACTATAGTGTTCTTACCCGGTAATACTTGATGTTAGAGTGATGTCGACATGTGCCTTATGATTGTTGTTCCCAAAGCCTTCGCCAGTTTCGGTGGCACTGCGTTTCCAATCATGCGTTGTATGGCGGTACGGTTCGGGATTTCTTCCTCGGAGCAGAATTCGTAATTTCTCGGAAAAGATTGCAGGAGCATGGCTTCTCTAAGTGTGATTGATCTGTCCTGTTCGGGATGCCCGAATCGCCCGTTTCCGATACCGGTGCAATGGGTTGTCATAGTCGGAGACGGCTTATCCCACCACATTCTGCCGTAGTTGCAACCGTAGCTTTGTCCCGAGATTTTCTTATGGCAGTCCAATACCAAATTACTCGGCCAGTCATGTCGTGTACCGCCGTCATGCTTAGTCATACGCATGCGTTCTAGGTTCAAGGGTGAGAGGTCGGGAGCGCAGTGCATGCGATCCGTCGGATCTTCTTCGCCTGCTTTCAGAGGTGGCAGCTTTTCTATGGCTCTACGCACCGTTTCCCATTGCCCGTCATTTCGGTATGCTCCGGCGGGAACCGAAATTTTGCCTAAGCGAGAGGCTAGTAAGACCCACCGTTTGCGTGATTGCGGGACACCGTATTCGCAACAATTAATAATTTTCCAGTCAACATGATATTTGTTCTTCGTTAAGGTTGCGAGAAATTGCTGAAACACAGCACTCCTTCGGCTCGCTAGTCCCGGAACATTCTCCATAGTAACGAATTCCGGTAATATCCCCTCTATATAACGACCGAAATGTTTCAGCAAATCCCAGTCGTCATGAAGTTTTTTTTCTTTGGTGGTAAGTTGTGAAAACGGTTGGCACGGTGCACAACCGGCTAAGAGTCTATATTGTCCGGTTGCGAATAGTCCGGCGACATCCGAATGGTGATTGCGAGTTAAATCCCACTCGTAAAACCGAGATCCCGGATTATTTGTTTCATAGGCATAGCGAGCCTGCCTGTCAATATCGATGCCTGCCGCTACTCGGATACCCGCTTTACGCAATCCGTAGGTTAGACCGCCGGCACCACAAAAGAGATCTACGGCACTGATTTTCTTTGTAATCGTTCTTTTAGACATTAATGGATTTTATAATAGTTTCAATTCTTTGAATCTGCTTGCTTGCCTTTTCTTGAGCCTCTATATATTCTTTATATTGTTTCTCGGCTTGAGATATGATTTCTTGATATGTCGTTACCCTAATACCACTTTCTTGAAGAGTTCTTTTACCTGTTTCCATTTCATCGGGACTCTCCCAACCAATAGGAAATTCTCCTAGAATAATAACACCTTCCACGATGTTATCTTTTCTACCTGAGTCTTTTAATTCTTTGGAAACAGCACTCATATATTCGCGGATTTGTTTTGCTAAATCAAAATGGTTGAGTTTTCTTCCGGGTCTCTTAAGTTCTATCACCACATGTTGTTCGGGTGCTTTTTTGTATTGAATATCAATTCTTAATTCTTTTATCCTCTCTACTTCTTTGCCGGTTTTATCGTCAAGTTCTTTCCAACGTCTTTTTACCCGTTTTTCCAACTTTTGTTCTGCACAAGCTCGATCCCAGGAGGGATCTAATAACCACAAATGATCATATATATGTTCTTGAATAATTTTCTCTAGTTGCTTTTCATTTACATACTTTTGCAATTTATTTATGATTTCTAGACGCCCTTCGGTTATAGTGTAATAACTCATTGCTTCGATTTCATCTTGATTTCTGAACAATTCTGAGAATTGTTCTAAATTGTCTAAAGAAACATTGCTCAGAGCGTCTAAATTACCCCTCATACGCATTTGTTCTACAGCAGGTACGAAATGGCGAATTATATCTCTTTTCCTATCGCTGTCGTCAAGTGTTGCAGTATATTTAAACAATCTATTGGTTATTTTTTGAGCATCTTGAGAAAGTTCGTCGTACCATTCTTTTATATCTTTATTTTTGCCAAGAATATCCTCTTTGGCTCTATCAGTTCTTAATTTGTGCCAATCTCCACATATATGTGTAACTAGACTCCTAATGCTTTCTTTAACATTTTGATAACGGTCGTCATTCTGATTTAAGTGTTGTCTGCCACTGGTTGCCATATCTTCTTCATCATCCCTGTCAAGATAATTTGCATGGATTTCTCCTATAAGATATTTTACGGCAACATCTCCCTTACCTAAGCTGTGTAATATATCCTCTTGGGCCAATCTACCGCGCATCATGATAGCGATATTATTAAAATTCTCGCCGCCGTCATCCATTAACTGGTTGACTTCGAATACTGAACCAACCCATCCCGACAACCTGCTACCGTTATCTTTAATCAAATTTTTATCAATATGCTTATGCAAAGAATTGCAACAGGCTTTCTTAATTTCCGCTGCTTTGTCTTTATCTCCAAAAGTCCAGAGTTTTGAATTTTAGAGAAATAATTTCTGTCGCTTACGCTCACCTCGTCATTATTTACAAAAACCTTGAAATGATACTTATCTCCGATTATCGAGAATCTTCTAGATAGACGTTCTCTTAAATACTTATGTAGCCCCCTTGATTTATGTCGAAAACTAGTAAGTTCTATTCTAGTGCCACAATCAAAGTTTATTTCACTATTTATTTCACTTTCATCTAGTTCATTCGGATAGTAATCGTTTTTTCCCTGAATTGCTTTTTTTATCTCGGGATACGACAATTCAAGCCCAATTTTCTTTCCTTCTTTAACCGAATACACCTTAACTTCATTAGCTATTGAGAATAGTGCCAATCTACCGATTCCTTTTCTCCCCATAACCGGTCGCTCATATTTTGGTGTTTTCTGTTCATTGGCATCCCGCCGCCGATAACCAATGGTGAGATATTTTTTTGGGAATTATATACTTAAATACATAAATCAGTCTCGCTTCTCTAGCTTAAAGCGAGTATTTAGTTCCTTAGTTGTGGGGTTTTTGTTCTGATACTTTGTGCGATTAGGGGTAGGCTTTAGCAACACCTCTTTTATAGCTTCCTTAAAATCCCTTTCGTTTATTGGTTTATGATCTTTAGGGTTCATTTCTTAAACTTTCGCTTACTTCACTTGACAACGCTGGCAACATACTTGTTGGCGATTGCAGCTGTGTTATGAAACCGCTCTAAGCTATCCACTTTAATTACTGCCGGTAAGTTCTTTATAACTTAATCGCTTACCCAAAAAGCCTTTAGCTAGTGCTGCCATGCGCTCTAGGGTATCTACTTGACAGTTTCCTTTGTTCAATCTAAAAGAAAACTCATCTACATATCTCGGCAAATGCTTTATGCTGACATGATGATAAGTTCCGCTTAATCCGCGCTTAAGCAAAGCCCATACGCTTTCTATGCCGTTGGTATGTGTCATGCCATTGACATATTCCTTCACCAAATGATTGACTGTATCATGTTTGTAGAGCATACCACTGACACTCAAATAACCTGAATGTTCATCAGTATATAATTGGCTACCGATTTCTACATTGCTAGTTATTGCTCTGTGTAGTGTAGGTTGCTTGGTGTTTGCAACTGGCATCGCTTTAGTTCTACCGCATCTCTCGCGCATGCCGAGTATGATAGATTTCCCAACCACACCTCTGCCAGATTTCAACTGCTTGTTCTCGTGCTTGTTCCGTTCCTTACCACCAATATAGGTTTCGTCTATTTCCACTGAACCCGATAGCTTAAAAGCACCTTGCTTGCATGCCTCACGGACACGCTGTAGCATAAACCAAGCCGACTTTTGAGTAATGCTTAATTCCTTTGATAGCTGTAAAGACGATACACCTTTACGCGCCGTTAGAATTAAATAACAAACAATCGCCCATTTTGTTAAAGGCAATTTTGAAGCATGCATTAGCGTCCCAGTTTTGACCGTAAATGTGTATTGTGGACTACACGAATTACAGCAATAAGCGTGCTGGTGTTGCTTATCTCTACGCTTAACTATGTTATCCTCTGAATTGCATTTAGGACATACTGGGGTGCCGTTCCAACGCACAGCTTCAAACCATTTACTCGCTTTGTATTCAGTGGAAAACATCTTTTGCAACTCTAGTATGCCGATTGTTTTAGCTCGTCTTTTCATGTTTATCTCCATAGGTTATTTGTGTATCATTGTGTCACAAAATTAAAATAAATAAAACCTTAAATAACCCTTGAATTATATAGCTTTCATTAATCAGTTATGTATTTAAGTATATAATTCCCATTTTTTTTGGATGTCATCCCTGTTCATACCGTGACCGTCGTCTTTGATTACGATTTTGTCTTCGCTGGTCAGTATATCGACTCGTTCGGCATCGGCATCCCATGCGTTTGCTACTAATTCTGCGAGAGCAGCCGGAAATCCGCTGTATAGTTTGACACCTAGGTCGTCAATAGTGCCTAGGCTTACTTTCATGTATAAAGGTTTTTGCTCTTCAGCCATAACAAAGTTTTATCCGATTCAAGGGTTCGCCATATTATAGTCTATATATGAGACAACCTTCCGCTAAGCAAGCGTAAGCCATAAATTAGGATGTAATCCCAAGTAGATATGTAACTAAAAATGGGGTAATGTCTATGCCATGCAGGGTGCTCTGCTTCTACTGTTCTTTCGCTGTTTAGGACGCAATATTTAGATTTTGTAAGAGGTTACGCCACTTGCCCGACTGGAGCAAGTGGCAATTCTATGCAACAAGTGGCAGTGCTATTTGTGCAATGACAACACTTTTTCAATCGGCGGTTGTATCTTTTAGCTGTTCAATCTCAGTGGCGGATATACCTATCACCTCGGAAATCTCGGAAATCTCGTAACCTTTTTGTAGCATGTTCAGAGCGATTTCGTGATTCCTTGCTGTTTTACCTTTGCCCATTCCATCGGCATGCCCTTCTCGCAAGCCTTTCTCATAAAAACCACGCTCTTCCAATCTATCATCCAACTTTTGTATCTTTCGCACCATAGAAACTAGGTCTAATCTCCCATCTTTTGATACCTTCTCTAAATGTTCTAGTATCATTTTTGTCTCTTTGTCTTGTGATAGGTGTGCTACTTCTTCGTCTGTGAGATCGGCCGCTTTCTTCATAATGTAACACCATCTTTCCTTCATATCGACTAGTTCAAAGCAGCTTTCTTTGAGTTTACTCAATTCCACCATCACCAATCTGGAACGCTGATTGAGCTCGTCATGCGGCTGTCCATTCGAATACCATATCGGTTGGTGTATATAGTCCGGTGAGTCTTCGAATAAAACGAGATCTTCAAACATCAACACATAGGCTGGTCTCCCTCTGTAAAAAATCCCTCGCTTCGCTAGCACAAAGTAAGGCGGCACTCTATCCAAGAAGTGGTCTTCAATAACCGCCGGCATCTCCACATTGACATTTTTGCCACTACTCAATGTCACCTTAAAGTCCAATATGATATGCCTATTATTCGGTGCCACCGACATTATAAAATCATCTTCCCAGCGTAGTTTGTCGCCCGGTTGATTTTGTTTGATGGTCTTTTGCCTATGGGAGAATATTTTGTCTAATTCTCTAGGTCTTAGAATGAATACATCCGAGATCTTATCGGTAATAGGCAAGAAACATTCAAACAAGGAGATGAGTACTTGTTTATTGCTCGTAAAAAACTTTTTGAAAACGGCATCTTGTGTAAGTGATAAATATTTAGTTTGTTCCATGATAAATCTCCTGAGTTTTGATTGAAAACTCATAGTGTGGATCAATATTCAATAACCTGAAAAAACATTCCGATGAACGGTAGTAAATATCCGATAAACGGTGTGAGGTTGTATAAAAACAGGCGGAATTATATCGACCTTCCCTCATTTTTAGGACCGCCTGCAAAGTTAGTTTTCATGTTATTGTCTGCGCAAATACACTTTGAAATAACATAAGTATTAATAGTCATTCTGCACAATTGGTTATAGGCAAGATAACCAATTCAAGTGGTATTGCCATCATATATAAAAAGGCAAGAGTGACTGTAGAAAACTGATGGATAGATTATAATGAAGTCCGCCACACAGTGCATTGTCAACGATGCTCGGTAAGCGCGGTAAAGTCTATAATTACTCAGCCTAAGAATGCATGATGGGAAAACGATTTGATACAGAACTAGAACAACTAGAGCATACATATAAATGGGCTATAGGTGTTGATGTATCAAAAATATCTTGCCTAATCAGAAACTCTTGTGGTCTTCCTCTGCTATCCGTTGGATCAGGAGGTTCTTTATCAGCTGCAGAGTTTCAAGCCCTTCTTCATAGAACTCTATTTTCGTCCATTGGGCAGGCTGTAACACCCGTTGAATTAATCTCAATGCTTCCGAGAAATAGGGAAGTTGCAGTTTGGTTTATGTCGGCTAACGGTGACAATATCGATATTTCCCGAGCCTTTAAGCACACGGCCTTGCATGAAATGAAGTTTGTCAGTGCATTGGTTTGCCGAAAAGAGAGCAAGCTACATAAGCTATCAACAGAATATGAATATACAAAGTGTTTTCAATTTCCTATCCCTTCCGGGAAAGACGGTTTTCTTGCAACTAATTCGCTTCTTGTTTTCCTAGTTATCCTCTATAGAGCGTACGGTGAGGTAATTAAAGAAGTAAATAAGACAGTAGGTTTATCTAAAACACTAAACGCATTAATCAGAAAGTGCCTAGCAAATTTTAGTGGTCTTAAGGACATCAAAAAAAACGCAGCACCGCTATGTAATAAAAAATCCATACATGTTTTATACAGCCTTGACCTAAAACCTGCCGCATTGGATATTGAATCAAAATTTACGGAGGCGGGACTCATCTCTTCCCACTTGGCGGATATCAGAAATTTTGCCCACGGCAGACATAATTGGTTCTCAAAGTATGAGGCAGACAGTGGCGTTATTGCCTTATCAACCAATAATGATTATAAAGTGATAGAAAAAACGCTTGCCTTATTACCGAATACAATTCCTAAGACTCATATTTCTTTTAATTACTTGGGTGGTGTTGAAGTAATTGTGGGAATAGTATTATCAATGCACTTGACAAATTGGCTTGGGAAAGAAAGAGGCATTGATCCGGGACGGCCTGGGATTGCGTCCTTTGGTTCAAAAATATATAGACTGGCAGCTAATCCAGGGTTTGTTACCTCAGTAAAGAAAAAGGAAGCAGCTATAGAAAGAAAAAGAAAATTAGCCCCTCTAAATTATGGTAATAGGAGCGAGCAACTATGGGTTGATGCGCATAATAAATTTACCCGAAAGCTTGCAGCAGCGAATATAGGCGGGGTTGTTTTAGATTATGACGGAACGGTTGTGGATAGCGATAAACGTTGGGATCCGCCGGGCGCAAGAATGATAAGTGAACTGATAAGATTGTTAGAAGAGAACATGGTTATAGGTTTTGCAACAGGTAGAGGAGACTCAATAAGGGATGATTTGCAACAAGTTATTCCAAAGAAGCTTTGGGGTAAGATATTGATAGGTTACTATAATGGTGCTGAATTAAAACACTTGTTAGAAAATACAGACTTGAGAACTGCCTCTGACCCTATACCGGAACTAAAGTTACTATCTACTAAATTAAAAAAGAATATTTTTTTACATTCAGTTGCTGACTTTAAGCAAAAAGAATATCAACTAACCGTAAAATCGAAAGAAAACAAACCTCTTTCGGAGACATTTTTATGGGACTTGGTTCAAGATGAATTTCATCAATATCTGGAGCATAAAGGAGACGAGCTTTCTGAGTTTTCTGGGCATAGAGCAAAAATTCTTCGCTCCAGTCATTCAGTAGATATAATTGCAGGGGATGTATCTAAACTATCTGTAGTAAAAGCAATCAGACAAAATATACAGGAAAATTCTGAGATCTTGAATATTGGAGATAGAGGGAGATGGCCTGGCAATGATGCCGAACTTCTCAAAGAAACTCTGTCTTTAAGTGTTGATGAGGTTTCGTATTCTTCAGAGACTTGTTGGAATCTGTGTCCAGCCGGTATCCGAGGCGCACAAGGCACCCTTTATTATCTTAGCCGATTGAAAAGAAAAAATGGAACCATGAGGTTTTTTCCGTAGAGAGAAGATGAATAGAGAACTCGGTTTTGAAAATTTAGAGAAGATTATGGGATGGGATGATGAAGATGCCCAGAAAGAATCCGATTGGCTTCGTTTTATGTCTAAATATAAGTACGATGATTATAGGGGATATCTTGTTGGTGCAAGGTTTATTGAAAGTCTAGTTATCTGGCTTCAGCAATTTGAATCTAAGGATCAAAAAGCGGCTTATGAATATATAAAAGAAAACTTAATTTATATCGGTCCTGCTGAAATACAACGACTTATTGGGAAATTTTTTTATGAAGAAGTGCAAAAAAATCTGAGAGAAAAAGTTGCCAAAACTCTGGGTGTTCCAGAGTATATGGTTTGGTCTTCAGAGAGAAGCGTGGATGAGTTTAAATCTGAAATTCGGAGAACATTGTTTATGGGGTTGAGTGATGGCGCACGTTTGGACTCCTTCAGAAGAGCTAATGCAGACATATCGAATGAGCAAGTTGTAATAACTACAGAGATTAATAATATCAAATGGGAGGACTTGCTTAAAGAGCTTGCCGATGACTCTAAAGATAAAGGTAAAGACAAGGAAAAACAAAAATTTGAGAGGGTTTATTTAATTGATGACTTTACTGCTTCTGGAACTAGTCTGATAAGGGAAGAAAAAAAAGAACTTAAAGGAAAATTAAAAAAGTTTGCCGATGCTCTAAAGCAAGCCCAAGAAAATTTAACAGAGCGTCTTTTTGTAAATAGATTTCAAATAATAGTCCACCATTATATTGGCACTTATCAAGCGAAGGAAAAAATTGAACAACTATATAATGAACCTTGGATTAAAAAAGAATTGGATATACCCGATATTCGATTTTCGTTTGGTATGCTTCTTCCTAAAGATATAAGGCTTATCCGCTCTTCCGAAGAGAAATTCGCAGATTTATGTAAAAAATATTACGATCATTCTATATACGATGAGCACTTTAGAAAAAGTGGAGCTCCAGACGGAAAATTTGGATATGCTGAATGTGGCATCCCTCTAATCCTATATCACAATACACCCAATAATTCTCTTTCATTATTGTGGGCAGAAACTAAGGGGGATGAAGGGCATACTATGAAGCCCTTATTTAAAAGAGGACAACGTCATAAGGAATGGTCGGGATAAAATTATGATTAATCCCTTCAAGAAAAGAGCCACTGAGTATTTGCGTGATGATGTGGCATTTTTGTCTGTCATTGCTCCGGAACCGTTGCATACATTTTTTGAAAAGTATGCTAAAGAAGGGAAACTATATGACCGTCTTAGTATGATTGTTGGAACACCAGGAAGTGGCAAAACGATAATCTCACATCTACTACAATATCAAACTGTTCAAACACTATTAGCAAATCCTCTTGCTGATCAATATAAACGATTAATTTATGCTCTCAGAGAATGTGGAATAATTGAAGTTTCAGAAAATACATTTTCTAGTACATTCGTTGGTTGTCGAATCCCGATGGAATCTGAATATAGAGACTTTTGGGAATTGCCCTATGACGACAATATCAAAATGGGATTGCTCAAGTCCTTTTTACAGGCGCGCGCCATGCTTTCATGGTTAAAAAACATTGACATTGATCCTAATGTTGATCTTTTATCAGTAAAAATTCAGTTGCGTGAAGGTGCCGGTGTTGCCCAAAACAGTCTAGGGGGAAATGATGGCAAAAGCCTATTTGAAAAGGCTAGGGACATTGAGTCCTCTATATACGAAATAGAAACCGCTTTGGTGCCGCCCTCGGAAGAGAAATTGAGTAGTAACATTGCATCAGGATCTTATCGTCCTTTTGACGCAATAGAGTGTTTTGTTGTCAATAAAACGGATGGTCCTGCTTCGCTAAGACCTATGGTAATGCTTGATGATATTCATACCTTACATCCTAAACAATTATCAAATTTAGTTAATTGGTTAGCAAAAAGAGAGATGAAAATTGCTAGATGGATATTTATGCGACTGGATACAATAACACCTAAATCTATCTTTTTAGGGGAACTACATACAAACTATGATGTTGAATATGAATCACCCATCAAGCAGAGCAGAGAAATCACTTATATTTGGTTGCAAGATCTAGAAAATAGAAAAGAAGCACGATCCGAATTTCAAAAAATGGCACAAACTATGGCAAATAAATATCTACAACGCATGCCAATATTTGACCGCCAAGGGTTAACGGATTTTTCCGGTCTTCTTAACAAAAAAGTTGAGCCTATTAGCGACCCTAAAATGAACAAACTGAAAAATAGGGTTGAAAAATTTGTCTCTAAAATAAATATCCATGAACAAATTTATCAAAAATTTGAAAAGGATATTGAATCGTATTTTTTAGGTGCAAAAACTATTGATAACTCAAAGGACGTAAAGTTGGCAATGCTTTACATTATGCTGAATAGATACCTAAAAAGAGTGCCTCAAAGGAGCTTATTTGATCAACCAGAATTCAAGCCGATTAAACCTAGTTCTGGTTTAGTAGATGGTGCAAAGATATTTCTTATGCATGAGTATGATCGCCCATACTATTATGGGGTAGATACTGTTTGTCGTGGGAGTTCCGAAAATGCAGAGCAGTTTCTGCAATTATCTAGCCGGCTTGTGGACAAGATGGAAACAAGGATAATTAGATCTAAGCCCGCGAACTTGTCCCCAGATTATCAGCATAAATTACTTAAAGAGCGCGCAGAAGAGATAGTTAAAGAATGGGATTTTCCAAGGAGCCGTGAAGTTAAAAAGTTATGTAAACTTATGGCTAAAGAATGTTTGGAAAAGAGCCGCGAACCCAACGCTCCTTTGAATGGAGGGGCAAATGCTATTGGTATTCCACGGGATGAGTTTGAAAAAATACTATCGGAATCGCAATATTCAGAGTTGAGAGAAATTTTAAAGTTTGGAATGGCATATAATGCAATTACTATGAAGCCCAGGCACTCTACCAAAAATAAATTATGGACTCTAATAGAACTGTCTGGGCCGATGATTATTTTTTCTGGTCTGACATTATTTAGAGGTGGGTTTTTAGAGAGAACTGTAAACGATTTATTAAGCTGGCTTAAAGAAGAGTAAACATGACTGTCTCCTCTGGAGGGAATGGAAATAGATGGGAATTATGTATCGACCACTACGACGATGCAGTGTCCGAATTTTTTGAGCAACACTTTTCGGAAGAACATAGGGAGTGCCTTTTCATTGGAAGCGTAGGATTTGATCCTAGAAGTAACATCATAGTTAAAGAATTATGCTCTATTATGGAAGAGCGTTTACATATTATCTTACTGGAAGAGATACGTTCTAGCTCCGATTTAGAGTTAGTAAAAAGAACAAAGGGAAATATAGCCGAAGCTAAAAACCTATCTTCCCAAACCAAAGTTTTAGAAATAAATATATTTTCAGAACATGATGGGGCTGTAGTTGGAGGTATCGGTATTCTCAATCGCATAAAAGAAATAGATATTACTAACTATGCTGATATTGTTATTGATATGAGTGTATTTTCTGTTGGTGTCAGCTTCCCTCTCGTTAAATATATTTATGAATGGGCAAATAACGCTAAAAAGCCCGTTAATGTTCATTTGACATTTACTTCTAATAACGAACTAGATTCTTACATATCTGAATCTTCGACTTTAACTGATTATGCAACCAATGTTAGAGGATTCCCAACCCCCAATTTGTTGGGGGCAGGAGAAAAAGCGAAACTTTGGCTTCCTCTAATGTCTACCGATAAAGAGAGGATTTTGAGTAAAATTTATGATAGAACAAAACCGCATGATATCTTTCCTATTTTTCCATTTCCATCAGAAGATCCTAGAGAAGGAGACAAACTTGCCGCTATTTATTATAGGGAAGAGTTAGGAAGCCTTTGGGAAGTTGACCCACAAGATTTTATATATACAGACGAAGAAAGACCTCTGGATATTTACCGAACTATTATGAGAATTAATGAAGACCGTGAACTGGTATTTAAGACATTTGGCGGATCAATGCTAATTTTATCTCCTCTAGGTAGTAGAATGCCAGCTATTGGTATGTTGATGGCTGCACTAGAAGGCGGGTTTCCTGTCGTGTATGTTGAGACATTAAATTATCATGTCGAGGATTGGGGAAAAGTTGATGAAACATCACAGGAGGAGAATATGGAAATTGCCCATTTTTGGCTTTACGGGGAAGCCTATTATAATGACAAAAAGAAATTTGAATCCTTGAAATAAACAAGTGGATTATGAATAGATACCTACCAAGCGTTTATGGCACAGGCTTAGTTTCGCTAGACATTATTATAAGTATGCGCCCCGAAGAGCATTATCACTGGTCTGGTGGTACATGTGGCAATGTTCTGACCATATTAAGTTATTTAGGATGGGAATCTTTTCCTATCGCTCGGTTAAATTCCGATGCTGCCTCAGTTCGTGTGAGAGCAGATATGGAACGCTGGAATGTTCGCTTAGATTATGCCGAGCAATCACCTACGACCAGTACTCCGATTATTGTCCAAGAGAATTCGATCAATAGGCAGGGGCTATCCGTTCACAAATTTCACTGCAGACAGTGTCCTAGATGCGGCGCAGGGCTTCCAAATCACAAGGCAGTTACTCTTTCGGCTACTGAGCGGATAAAAGATGATGTCTCGCAAGGAACCCTTTTCTTTTTTGATAGAACCTCTCCCGGTGCCATTAATCTTGCAAAACACTTCAAACGTATTGGGGCAATTATATTTTTTGAACCATCTGCCAAGTCGGACTTAAGACAGTTAAAGCAGGCTCTAATGCTTGCAGACATCGTTAAATATTCGGATAAAAGATATCTTGAGCCAATGTCGGATATCAAAGGTGCCACTTCTGCTTTCCTTGAGATTCATACTCTGGGGAGTGAGGGTTTGCGATATAGAACCCATGCCTCAAGCAGACTTAGTAGAAGATGGAAGAGATTACGGACTTTTCAGGCACGGCAATTCAAAGATAGCTGTGGTTGTGGTGATTGGACAAGTGCTGGTTTAATATCAAAGCTTTGTAATAGAAAAGCAGCACGCTTGAGAGGGGTATCAGAAAATTCCGTTATTACCGCACTAAATTATGGACAGGCTTTAGCGGTGTGGAACTGTGATTTTGAAGGTGCTAGGGGAGGAATGTATCAAGTAAAAAAACTTACATTTAAGAAACATATTCAACAAATACTTAAAGCTGGTGTTCTAAAAAGAGGAAATCGTACAAAAACACTAGAAAGCGAAATTTTTGATAGTGAAAGTTGTTGCTGCTACAGCTTAAGTGCATAAGCCTTTTGATTGGCGGGAGTAGAAAACATTCTCCCCAAATTTAGTACTAATACTAAAGTTAGATTCCCCGATTAACTGGCAGCATAAAAACTAACTTTTTAGACGGACCTAAAAATGGGGTAACGTCATTCCGAGCGGTAATTTCTCAACAGCCACCCTCGGCAACTGCCCCATGCAAAGGCTTTACATTTATAATATGTGTTAGGGTTTTGCACGGGATAGCGTCGATTGAATATTTTGGTTTTGAGGATTTTAGCGAAAGTTCTAGCGATATTCTTTTTGGGGGCAGGCATGCAGTCGGTTACCGCACAATCACAGGAAATGGGCGATCCGCTATACGATCGGCAATGGCATCTTGAAAATACCGGGAGAAATACCAGCCAAGGCATTCCCGGCGAGGATATCAATGTAGAACCAGTTTGGAATACAACGCTTACGAATGGGGTAAAAATAAGAGGGCAAGGTACATACATTGCCATAGTAGACGGAGATTTACCCATTGCAAGGCAATCTACTATAACCGAGCTGTTGGCTCACCCGGATCTAATAGAAAATATATCAACTCGGCACAGCGTTGATTATTATCCTTCGGTGATCGATGACGATAGTCATGCTACCGCCGTAGCGGGTATTGCTGCGGGGCGTGGTTATAACGCAATAGGTGTTAGGGGTGTGGCACCTTGGGCAAAAGTTTATAGCTTGAATATTTTAGGATTACCTAACGGTAATAGGAGTATTTCGAGAATTATTGAGAGGTCGGTTGGCTTAGATGCAATGGTTCGCCACACCACAATAACCTCGGTTTCCAATAACAGTTGGGGGAGTCTGGATCCCTTTAGACCGTCCGGTGACGCTCTTGTCGCATGGGAAATGGCAATAGAAACCGGCATTAGGAATGGGTTCCATGGCAAAGGAACAGTCTACACTTGGGCCGGCGGAAACGGGAGTTGTATTAGCAGAAGAATAGCGTCTAACCGCTATGAACAAGTTTGTAACATAGACACTTCAAATTATGACGGCAGGGCAAAGTATCATGCAGTCGTTGCCGTATGTTCGGTGGATAATCAAGGAAGACATCTTGCGTTCTCGGAACTTGGTGCCAATTTATGGGTTTGCGCCCCATCGCGAGGGATTACTACAACTTCTAGAGGTAGGAGGGTCATTATTAGAGATAGGACTATTATTTCAACCTATAGGCATGACTTATACACGACATCGTTCGGCGGAACCTCTGCTTCAACTCCAATGGTCAGCGGTGTGGTGGCATTGATACGACAAGTCAACCCGAGTCTTAGCTGGCGCGATGTAAAATTAATTCTGGCTAATTCCGCAAGGCAAAACGACCCCGAGGACGATGACTGGGCACAAGGTGCCGTAAAGTATGGTTTATCCGGCGATGAGGACGAGGCGCGATATCACTTTAACCACAAATATGGATTCGGTGTTGTCGATGCACAAAAGGCGGTTGAACTGGCGCAAGGGTGGATCAATCTCCCTCCCGTAGCAACAACATATACCGAAGTAATCAACCGCAATATAGACCTTAGGCTAAGTGCCGATAATCTCGTTATTAATAGCAGTATATCCGTGCAGTCCGATATCAATTTTATCGAGCATGTGCAGGTTCCTATCGGATTAACACACCCTCTAATCCAAGATTTAAGCGTTGAATTGACCTCACCTTCGGGTGTTACTTCAGACCTAATAATACCATCCACTTATCCCATCAGTAGTACTAGTTCATACGCAATCGGTGTTAGCGGCTTTTGGCGTTTCGGTTCAAGCGCGCATTTAGGCGAAGATCCGTCGGGGGTTTGGAGGTTAAGATTTGAAAGCACTAGGCCTACAACCGGCACTTTGATTACATGGGGAGTTAGAATACGCGGCTATCAAATAAAAATGGATGCTACCTCCGCCGTCGGGTTATCAGGCAAAAATGTAGTCGAAACTCCGCTGCCCTTGTCTTTGATCGGTGCAAGTTGGGAAGAAGATTTGCAGCCCGAAGATTTTAGGCTGAAAAATGCGCCGACAGGATTGCGCATTGCAAGTGTAAGTCGTACTTCCGATACACAGGTTGCGCTGAATCTTGCGTTGGATGGGAGGCTTGCGAGGGACTACCTCTTTCAAGTCGAAGCAACGACAAGTACGGTTCCAAACATCAGAAACTCACTTATTAGCGACGACATATCAATCGTATTGGAAGTGCCCGAAGCACCGCTGCTAGAAATTACTGCTCAACCGGAGCAAGCGATAGAAGCGGGAAATAGCGCAGAGGTAGAAGTCTCGGTGGCAGATAATAATTTTGATGTCGGCGATCGTGTCACATTGACGGCGGAGTCATCGAGCCGAACGATTGTGTCGGTGACGACATCGGCGAAAACCGATGAGATAACGACTAATACGAGCATTACCTTCATGCTGACCGCTGTGCAAGGTGGAGAAGCGATGGTTACATTTACCGCAACCGATAGTAGAGGATTGAGCGTTAGCAAGACGATATTGGTACGTGTTGATGCAATGCCGACCGGTCGTGTCGGCATAACACCGGACAGCGATGATAGATGGTTGCTACATGGGACTTCAACGATAATGGATGCAAACGGCATCGCCGAGAAAAATTATCGGTGGTATAGAAACGATCGAATAATAAGTGGAGCAACCGGTGATAGCTATGAGATACCGGACAATAGAAATGGACGAGCCACAGGAACACGCTATAGATTAGAAGTATCGGTTGTGGACAATATAGGACAATCGGTGACCACTCAATCCAATACGATCACGGTCGCAAACGAAGCACCCGTTATTGATGGACAGATTACTGCTTTGCCGTCTCCGGTGGAGGAAGGTCGGGAAACAGTAATCACTGTTCCCGCCGGAGATGCAAACTACGATAGCTTGACTTATAGCTGGAGTGCGACCGGTGAGCATAGCGGAATAAATATATCCGGAAACCCGGCAACATTGATCATTCCGCCCGACTTTGTAGATGCTGCATCCACCGAGACAACGGCGAACTTGGAAGTAGTGGTGGATGACGGATCTGCCGCCACGACAGGAATGGTGTCGGTGGTGGTACACAAGATAAATAATGGTTCTTTGACTTTAAGAATTTCCATAGCGGTAGGAAGTCGTGCGACAACATTAACGGCAGAGGTGTTATCCGACGACCCCGACGGTGGAACGAGCGGGACTGTGGTGTATCAATGGCAAGTATGTGAAGGGAGTAGAGGACGTTGTCCGCCGCCGCAGCAATGGCAGAATATTGATGAAGCCACTCAAACACAGTACATCATATCGGGTTCTAGCATTTTAGTAGGAAACAATCGATTCTCTCTGGTAGAAGACAGTAGCATATTTCGCATTCAAGCAACTTATCGCGACGGTCAAGGTTATCAAGAGAATGTTCGCTCGGCAGAACGTATTTATACGACTCGCCCGGTACTTAGGATTCGCTCTAAAGTATTTTTGGAGGGTCCTCTCCAATAGAACTGCCGATTGAGACGGTAGGTCAATCGGCAATTTAATTTTAGTCCGCCCGTAACGCGTTGGCCGGCACGATTTATACATTCATCCATTCAATTTATGGAAACCAAAACCATACGGCGCAAGCGGTTGGTGTCGTGCAGAACGGTACTTAAGGGCAGACACACAGGTCTGCCCCTACGGCTTGGTGGTTATTATAAATTCACGGCGCAAGCGGTTACGGTTGCACGCTGACGATACTTTTTCAACAGCCCCATTTCTTTTCTTTGGGCGTAGGCTTGTCAAAGCGCACTCGGAAAAAACCGTCGTCTAAGCGATTTACTGTGATACTTATCCTCGCTGCCCGAAAATGAATGCCGTAGATGAGAGATTTAACCGCACTATTCAAGAAGAGTTTGTCATCTACCATGATGATATTTTAATGAGTGATTTATTGTTGTTAAACGATGTATTATTTGAATATCTTAGTCGGTATAACTTCAGGAGACCGCACCAAAGTCTAGCCTATAAAACACCGGCACAACAGCTTGCTTCCTTTTGCCCTCATTTGTCCAATATGTCATGGCATCGTATAGTTTATTGACAAATAGAAATTTCCTATTACAATTAACTTTTATGAAAGAGCAGCTATATATGAAAATTCTGGAAAAGTAGAGAGAAAATTATGACGAAAACTCCAATGCAATTGATAGTGACCATTCTTGTGATAGTTGGTGCCCTTAACTGGGGAATATTTGGTTTATCCCAATTATTCGGTTCTAGTGGTTGGGACCTAGTAACATGGTTACTTGGATCTATTCCTGTGCTAAAAAGCATAGTATTTGTGGTTGTTGGTTTAGCAGGTTTGTTCGCAATTGTTCAAGTTGCACAGTCCTATAAATCAGAATAAATGCACGGTTAATTAGACCTTAACTGGTTTATATTCAGGCGGTGCCTTCGCATCACCGCTCTAACGAATCGTACTCATTAAACGGTCATGAGCGATGGCATGAAAGAAATTGCCGGCGATGGCGTATCCGGCATCATCGCTCTAATCTTCGGACAAGCCCAAAGTAGCAATAACCATGCCCATATCAAATTCATGCCTCTTGAGTTTTCCCATCCTGATACCCAGCTATAATCGGTGAACCGGTAAATAGCGTTTGGGGTGGTTGTATTGTGGGACTGTTGAAAAAGTATCCACGAACTGTAGGGCTGGTACATTCCCCTCCTTTGGAGGGGTGGCAGGCGCAGCCTGACGGGGTGGTCGCTGGGGTCTTGCACAATGTCACGCCGATTAACCTACTGGCTTAATCGGCAGCTTTGTTCTGCCCGTAACGCGTTTCGCCTGCACGATTTATACATTCATTCATCCAGTTTATGGAAACCAAAACCATACGGCGCAAGCGATTACGGCCGTGCAGAACGGTACTTTTTCAACAGTCCCACATGGGGCTGTTGAAAAAGTATCCACGAACCGTAGGGGCGGACTAGCATGTCCGCCCGTAGCGCGTTGGTCGGCACAATTTATACATTCATCCACCCGATTTATGGAAACCAAAACCATACGGCGCAAGCGATTACGGCTGTGCAGAACGGCACTTTAGGGCGGACATGCCAGTCCGCCCCTACAGCGGTTTATAAATATTCACGGCGCAAGCGGTTGAGTTTGAGCGATGCCCGCACTTTTTCAACAGTCCCACATTTCTACTTTGGGTTGACATCTACACAATGTCACAGCCGTTCGGCTATTTTTTCTATTTCTTTTTGGTTGGATTGTGGGGTTTGCACTTCAATCGCTTTCCATACGCTCAGGTATCCGATTTGGTCAATGATTTTTTCCAATTTTTTATTGTCAATTTTTTTGTTTTTTTCGAGAAATAGCAATAGTCCGCCGAATATGTTTTCCGAACTTATATAGCTTTTCCCGCTATGCATTTTTGCAGAAAACCCAGCATAATATTTTTCATCTAGAATTTTCAGTATAAGGCTGGGTTCCCTATCTATAATGTTGGACATTTTATCTGCCCACCGCCATCGCCAGTAGGCCTTTCCGAGATGAAAATCATTAAATACGATTCTCGTACCTCTTGGTATCGGATTGCACATAGAGCGTAAAACTCTTCTAACACGCTTGTCTATTTTTCCTACCTCGCCGGATGCTAGGGCATTGTCAATCATATAACTGCCTGTGCCATTTGTATCCTTAGAGTCCGATGCCAAAAAAAGTGGCTGGATCTGATCATTCTCGATCATCTTGATAATCATATAACCCCAGAAATTACACTTGCAGGCGACTTCATCGGGTAGCTCCTTAAATGCTTGCCAGATTTTTTCTTGAGTATCATAAGGCGGGTGAATGAATTCTCGCTCGGTAAATTGGTGTGTAAAATTAACCAGTTGACCATCGCTAGAATTATCCAGCAACTTCTTGTGTTTTAAGTGTCTTAGAAAATCATTTTTTCCCAATTTACAAGCAGCGAGAAATTCTCTTTGTTCCTCCGAGCCTTTATTCTTATTCAACTCCTTACCAAAATCCTCCCAGAGCTCTCCATCAAGTATTTTATATTCACTCATCATCGGTTTCTGTTCTGATTTCACTTAGAGCGTAGGGATTCATTTTTGTAGATGCCAAACTTGGATCAAAGTCTTCATCCTCCCAGCTTTTTCCTGTTTTATGCTCTAGCATTTGCAGGTGATTCAATAGTGCACCACCTATTTGGTTCTCCTCATGATTTAAACTCTGCATATATGCATAGGTTGCGCATAATGCTTGGGTAGCGATAGCCGAACCCATTGCTTCATCAATGCCATGGGGCTTTTCTTGATGAACTTTTACCAGTTGGTCATAAACATCTTTGCCACAATACAAACGAACAGGGGTCTCACCCTCTCCAGCATGTTCCCTGACCTTGACTTCCATCTCACCATCGCCAAGTTCTTTTTTATGGACAAAATCCATTAAATAGAATAAGTCGCCTGTAGAGAAGGTTAGTTTGGGACCTATAGCAATGCGGGCATGTCTAGGTATGAAGAGAGACTCACCCAGTCTCCAAAAGTTTTTCAATCCCGATGAATCATCCACCGTAATTTTTGTGTCCTCCGAAGCGATAATGCTGGGCATAATCTCCGGAGCATAAGAAAAGTCTATCGGTATGGTTTGCGCAATAGTTATGGCTCCTTCTTGCATGGATGAACTACTTTTGTCATATAAGTGATGTTGTCGCTCGGAACTATCCCTGTAAAGCAACCTAACGGAAAACTGCGCTTTACCTTGTTCCAGTAAGTTTGAAATGAATGAATGACCTTTGAGACTGTGTTTTAAGTATATTTGGTTGTTGTCTTTTTTGGCTTTGACTTCATAAGCAATGGTTTCTATAAAATCACTGCTGTCCCTTCTTAAAATCGGAAAATCAAGTATTAGATTATCTAGCACTTTGGCAACTCCTCGGATTTTTTAGCGTCGTTTCAACCCTAGCATGGGTGATAAAGCGACTTTCATGTCTCCGATATCATCCGGTTTTTCAATTTCGGCAATCAAGTCGTATTCTCTATCTTTACGCAACGAACCCAATTTGATCTGAGTTTTACTATCATCGGAAACCTTGATTGTCTCACCGTTCAATTCGGCTGTTATGAAGTCAAGATCAGTGCCTTTTCCCTCATCACTATCTTCTCCTAGACTCATTGACAAGTACACATCATCTCTAGCATTTTCTTGTTGTGTGGGAGTAATCCTTAACCGCACTTGCCATTTGCTACCGTTGTCTATATATCTAACGGCAGTCCTTGACTCTAGTAATCTGGAAATAACGGTTGGTGTGGGGTTTCCATTATCCTCTCTCGGTACTCGTTCTTTTTTCGGTTTGGGCGGTTTCCTTGATTTAGGAGTGGGACATGCTTCTTTGCTTTGTCTGTCCGATTTTTTGACACCGCTGACATTTTCCTTTGCTTCATTAGGTAGGGTGAATAACGGCAAATCAACAGAAGTCCGTTCTATCTTTTTTAAATAGCCAGCCTTCATCTCTCTGCTTAATTCTCTCAGTAGCCTTTTCAGCTCTTTCTCATATTCTTTGACAAGTAGACCTCTCTGCAATCTATTATGATAGGGTCCTTCGGCATTTTTTACTAACTCAAATAATTCTGGAGCATTATGTTTATCAATATCAATAATTGCGGTAAAAGGTTCAAAATCTGGTTCTTTTCTTAAGTTGTTTACGTCCGTAGATAACATGGAGTCGTGGCGGGCGACGACCATCCCATTCCTAACCAGTATGATAGCGGAATTGGTGTTTTTGTCGCTTTTGATGCACACATGGACCTTATCGGAATTACTAAGTGCAATGATTTTTTGCGAACCTTGCTCTTGAAGCGTCTGCCACGCTTGAAAGACCATTTTGCCTGATAGTATATTGTCTCCCCGTGCTTGTTTAACCTCTTTTTTCCCGCCGATCAGTTGTTCAACTCGGTCATCGGAGATTTCCTTCGCATCACCGTCCTTATGAATGGTAATGTTTAAACGATCATGAGCGATGGCATGAAAGAAGTTACTAACGATGGCGTATTCGGCATCATCGCTCCAATCTTCGGACAAGCCCAGAATAGCAACGACCGTGCCGGTATCAAATTCGTGCATCTTGGGTTCGATAAAAGCTGGAGGTTTGCTGAGGTAAGTGAACTTTGGATTTTTTTCATTCTCGGGCTTCTCCGTTACAATCCTGCCTCTATTGCCTCGTTCAGCGTCTACATCCTGATGTCCGGCTAAAATTGGTGATCCGGTAAATAGTGTTTTTGGAGTGCCGTTGTCCTTATACTTTGAGGCATAAAGCACATAGCGGAGCGATGAGAGCGAATAGCTCGATAAATTACCCACCCCATAGGAACCGCCTGACTCTTCATCACCTTTGATACTATGACCTCCTGCCAGCATGCCGTCGAGCCGATCTGGGTTCATTCCCACGCCATTATCGGCAAACATTAGTACTTCTAGTTCTTTTCTCTTTAAGGCTTCTTTAATTGGCGCAATCCTTTGTTCTACGTTTTTGTTGTAACTTCCCTTATCTTTTACTGTCTTAATGGCTTTATCTAAGACTTCTCTGTATTTTTCAATATGTGGAATTTCACTTACGGAGATTGTTTCGATGTATATATCTACTTTGCACTTATTGTGTGCTTCTTTGGAAGCATCTAGTGCATTTTGCAGTAACTCTCTAATCGGATTCGTGTAGCCTTCTTTTTTATCCGCCAAGTCACTTCCGGTAAATCCTTCCATTTTGCCGAGCCTGAAATAAAGTTCTGACATACCTTCTCCTAACTAGTCTGTACAATTACAAGGGATATAGCTTTCATCCTCCAGATAATCTGCATCCGTGTTGTCAAACTGATTTTTGATAGCGGGATAAACCCAGTGATTGGTTGCTCCAAAAAAGCTGATATAAGCCACATTTCTCTTTGATTTGATTGGTCTTTTTTCTGCTTTCAGATCACGACTATACTTGCGCTCCATTTCAATCCACCAGTCTATCGATGCGGGCGTGTTATCGGGCATGTTTTGAGATAGTTCACTTTGCGCAATCTGTATCAATTTCCTTTTACCCTTTAATGGGCAATACACACAGTTCGAGAAAATCCCGTTATCGGGTAGGTCTAAATCAAACGGCTGCTTTTTCCAAAAATCAATGACATCCTGCTTAGAGATATTATTATCTACTAACGGTGCGTAAATGCTTTCTTTTGGTGGTTGCTCGGTAGGAGATCGCCTTTTTTGGTTTTGCGAGTATGCAATTCTGTCTCTGATTTTCTCTACTCGGATTTCTTCGTCCTTTCGTATGCCCAAACAGGAAACATACGCGATCGCTTTATCACCGAACAGTTGACCTTTGCCGCCTAGAACCGAATTTTTGATTGACTCGTTATTCATGCACAACTGGCTTTTCGTAAAGTCTTTCCACATCGCAGCTTCTCTGACAAAGGTTTGTTTTCTGGAAAACGATTTTTTTGCTAATAAGATATTATCCGGTGTCTTCCCTCCATTGGCTCGGTGATGTCGGATGACTTCTTCTGCGCTCATTTTGGGTTCATTGCCGGTATGTCCGAGTCGTTCAATCCCCTCTTTCTGTGCCAACCAATCCGATAGAAATTCATTGGTGATCCTGATTTTCAAAGTTTTAGTGCAGATTCTAGACTGCATGTTGGGCAGAAATCCTGCATGTGAGACCATTTCTTCAAACGCTTCTCCTTGCCAGCGATAGCCGTGTGGGTTGTCCTCACTGAGTGGAAATTCATTGACTAAGCGATATGTAGAGTTGCGCATCCATCCATGTCTGCCCGCATCCTCATAGGTTTGATATTCAACCCAGAAAAACGGGATATTATATTTATCCTCGACTAACTGTTTCATATTTCTTGTAAATGCGTAGGTCGCCGGGTGCTCTGCAGATGTGTTGTTGAAGACAATCACGTCTCCTCTTTCTGGGCATAATGTGCCTTGCTTGAGCAGCTCCATCAGCATCATTCCCGATGAGCGGCCACCTGAAAATTTTACGATGTGTGGTTTGTTCATCGGCAAAGTCTATCTTGTGCAGCCGAGTAAGCTATACACCGTTTCAGCGGCTTCAGTTTGAGTATTTTGCCTTGCATCAGTGGTTTGAGGCCTCTTCGTATAAACTTGCAAGCATTCAAATAATTGTATCGGAGAAATCGTGATGTGATGATGATATTGCATTAGGAATCTTTTCCAGAATGTTAGTATAAATGTGCTAATCGTAGCACTTTGCGGCAATGTAGTCAAAGATATAGTTTCTTCGACCTCTGGCAAAATTTACTGTTAATACTGGAGGAAGTTATCTAATTAACTGGAAACTAGTAATATGAAAATGCGCTTCGCCCGTTTTTTAATTTCTATTGCGCTTCATTTCCGCTATTTCTTCACCATTTCCATTTTAGAAGCCTCGATAGCCTCTTCCAGTTTCTCTTTTAACTCGGCGATGGCTTGCTTGGTGTTCGCATGATTTTCCTTGAGTATCTTGGCGTGTTCCACAATTGCTTTTTCTGGTTCATCTACGCTTTTCCCTATTTTTTGATACAGTTGCAGGAGGTCGTTGTTGCGATGTAGCAAATCAATCATACACTTTGAAATGACATAAGTATTGATAATCATTTTGCGCAATTCGTCATCGGCAAGATAACCGATAGAGGAAGCGTTGCCATCGTAGATAGTGAAGAAATTCTTGCCCATCGGATAGTGAATAGGAAAAGGCTGGTTTTCGCCTAGTTTTTCTATTTCCTTCCCGACATTTTCGTAATAACCATCCCATATAATTGTTATCTCGCTATGAATGGCTCGGAGCAGGTTTTCAACCAGTCCTTGTTCTTTTTGCTCGGCTGCCTTTCGTTGGCGGGATAAACTTACCAGTAGTGCTATTATGGTAAGCGCACTGCCGATTACACCGGCAACAATAGCCATGATAGCGATACCATATAATATGAATTCCATGTTTTACTCCTGATTAAGGTGAAGTGGATGTTCCAATGAGAGTTTATTGTATGCTACTTCCGACTTTCCTCAAAGACAACGATCTGCCCGGAGACAAGCGGTTTAGGTTGTGAACCATCCCTTCAGGCGGAGCCTGCCACCCTCACAGGAGGGAATAGCTGGTCTACAGATTTAGTTCTATTCCGGCATGATCCTTTTCATAAAGCTGTCAAAGAGAGGGACTGTAAACTCTGTATCTCCATGAGAGGGGCTGTAGATCATTCCTTTTTTTATCAGTTTGTTTCTTAAAGGGGCTACACTTTGAGGGCTGACCCCTAATTTTTCGGCTATATCTCCTGAGCGATGACTTCCGCCACCGAAAGAGGCTAAAGCTCTAAGGTATTTCTTTTCTTTGGGCGTGAGCCTGTCAAAGCGCACCCGGAAAAAACCCTCGTCTAAGCGATTCAACGAATGTTTGTTCGCTTTTTTTACAACATCCAAAGTGATTATTTTTGAGTTGGATAAATTCCAGCATTGGTATCCCCACTCTTGTAAAAAATAAGGGTAGCCTTTTGTTTTGTTAAAGATCTCTTCGAGGGCTTTTTTATCAAAGCGTACATCAAAGGCTTCGGTAGGTTTTTGAAGGGCTTGAAAGGCAAGTTCTTTTTCAAGAGGTCCGAGATGAGGAAAGTCAAACATTCTTTCTGCATAAGACTTTGAAGCCCCTACAAGGCTTAGCAGTTGAGGCAGTCCCGCACCTATCATTATCAGAGGAAGTTGTTTTTGCACGATTCTATGAAAAGCCATAATAAGCGCGCTGAGTTCTTTTTTTGATAAGTATTGAAGTTCATCTAGTATCAGGACTAAAACTGCATTGTGTTCTTTTATAGCTTCACCGACATGTTCCAAGAGAATAGGAACATCGATTTCCAAATCACCGCTATCGGCAGAGCCTTTTTCCGGTTCAATATCTAAATCTAAACTTATTTCAATATCGCCGTACTTTAGCTTCAGGGATTTCAAAAAGCTCTTAAGTATACGAAAAGCCTTTTTAATTTTTTGACTATTTCCTTTATTTTGAAGGCTAAACAGTAGCTTTTGCAGATGAACGGCCAAGGTTGTAGAAAAGTGTTTTTTCTCATGAGCTTCTATATAGATGGAGTAGCAGTTGTATTTTTCTACAATGCCGTCAATTTTGTTCAAAAGAACCGTTTTCCCTACCCCTCTTAAGCCTACTAACAGGAAACTTTTTTCTGATTTTCTGCGGTGGAGTCGGGCTAGGGCGAGACGGGCTTTTTCTAAAATCTCCGAGCGACCTACCAGTGCCGGCGGAGGGGCTCCTGCGCCCGGAGAAAAGGGGTTTTCTATCTTATGTTCTTCGTAGTCCATAGGTGAAATATACCAAGTTTATCCGAATATATCAAAATTTTAGTATATTTAGGTAAACTTGGTATATTTTCGGAATGGCAGTAACAGTTTTACGATGCCAGATACATATGGGACCCTGTAAATCACTGACACTCACTTAAAATCATCGCTGGTATTCAGGGGAGTTTCCCGATAAACAGAGCAACTAAATAAAGATCACTAACCACTGGGCATTCAAATCGAACATTCCGATGAGTTGGAGACACTGCGTTCCCGTATGGATGCTGCCGATATCACCACATACGGGGATGGTGAAACGACTTGTTGCTATGCTAAATCCGATGATGTGACATTCAAGCAATTAAGAGAGCGCATAGAGGGAGGAACTGTTACGTTTTGTTTCTGACGATTGATGCTACAATAATCACCAGTTATTAGTAAGAGAGGGCTGATATAAAAATAAACCATAGTGCATCGCTAGAGGATTAGTAGAAAACGCAATAACTTGTTTGATTTTTTACCGGCGAGGTACTAATAATCGGAGATATAAGAATGAGAACAACTTTTCTGGAGCTTCTATCAAATGATCCTATATTTTAGGGAATTATATACTTAAATACATAAATCACTCTCGCTTCTCTAGCTTAAAGCGAGTATTTAGTTCCTTATTTGTGGGGTTTTTGTTCTAATGCTTTGTGCGATCAGGGTAGGCTTTAGCAACACCTCTTTTTATCTCCATAGGTTATTTATGTATCATTGTGTCACAAAATTAAAATAAATAAAACCTTAAATAACCCCTGATTTATATAGCTTTCATTGATCAGTTATGTATTTAAGTATATAATTCCTATATTTTATGGGTTGTTAATAAGTATCATGGCTTTTTACCTTGGCTGTGGTATCGTAAAATTTATAAATGATATCCTAGATCTTGTATGGAAATGCAAAGACCGAATAAAGAATAAGAACAAAGATTAATAACTACCGTATTACCTAACTCACTTTGGAGGAAACCAAGTTTACGGACATAAGTTAGATGTCGCCATTCTGCCTGCAAAGTTCTTCAGAGAAAGAACGATTATCAGCAACGCTGCCCAGCCCTATCTGCGAAGAACCACTAAGTGTATTCAGTGGTGCTTGGGGGATTATGGTATAATTCAAAGAACCTTAGATTAACGAATTTAAGTAATTGAATAGAACTGAAAATAAACGGCTATGAACAGACATTTGAATGACACACATCAGCAGGAAAGACGCAATGAAAGTGACGTTACCCCATTTTTATTACCATATACAAAGTTAGTTTTCATGCTATAGCCTCCGCAAATACACTTGGGGGTTGATAACCCAATGCGCTGTGCGGACGCACTTCATTATAATCTATTCGCCAGGCTTCTATAATCTCTCTCGCCTCTTTTATTGAACGAAACCAGAACTGGTTCAGACAACCGTCTCGGAACTTGCCGTTGAAACTTTCTACAAAGGCATTCTGGGTCGGTTTGCCGGGTTGGATAAAGTCCAATTCCACCTGCTGATCTCGGCTCCAGTGGAACATCGCCTTGCATCTAAACTCGGTGCCATTGTCGCAGACGATGCGTGCCGGCTTCACACCGAGCCATTCTATCAATTCGGATAGATAGTTTGCTACGCGTTGACCGGTGATCGAAACATCAACAATCTGTCCGACACATTCACGGCTGAAGTTATCTACTATGTTCAATACCCGAAAGCATCTGCCGTCGCTAAACTGGTCATGCACAAAGTCCATTGACCAGCACTCATTCACCGTTGCCGGTGTTTTCGGCACGCCACGCGGATGACACAGCTTCTTGCGCTTCTTGGTTCTCAATTCGAGCCTGAGCTTCTTATAAAGCCTATAGGTACGCTTCACATTGACGACCCGGCCTTCGCTCTTCAAAAGCGCATGCAACATCTTATAGCCATAATGTGGATATTGCTTTGCCTTCTCCAATAACGCAGCTTCCAGTTGACGATCTTTATCGGCTTGGTTGCCCTGATAGCGATATGCAGTGCGACTAATACTGGCAAGGGCACACGCAGTGCGTTCACTATGCCGACCCGCGCTCACTAGATCTTTGACAATCTGCTTGCGTTGCGCCGGCTTTACCACTTTTTTGATAATACCTCCTTAAGTGTTTCACACTGCATCACCGATTCAGCCAATAGCTTCTTGAGCTTGCTATTATCGGCTTCAAGCTCTCGCAGGCGTTTAGCTTCTGCCACTTCCATGCCATTATACTTGCTGCGCCAGCGATAAAATGTCTGTTCGGCGATGCCTAGATCACGACAGATATCGATTACTTTCATGCCGGCTTCGTTTGACTTTAATGCCTTAATGATTTGTTCTTCACTAAAACGTTTTCTCTTCATGTTAAGTTCTCCTGTAATGTTTTTAACTTCTCTAGTTTATCGGAAAAACTAACTTTAAGCATTAGTACTAAATTTTGGGAGAACGTCAAAAGTATTAGCTTAGTTGATTTACTAACGCTGCTACTCATTGGCATAATAGGTTCGGCTATAGTTCTTTGGGGGATTCTAGAAGACGATATTATTGTTTATACGTTAGGAATAATTATTATGTGTGTTCTTTTAGCTTATGGTGTTATGAAATTTATCATAAATGTCTTAAATCTTGTTTGGCGACTCAAAGATCGCGCAAGAATAAGCGAAAGATCAATAACTAGAACCTAAACTACTGCCACCCCTCCACAGGAGGGGAATAATACTCTTCAACAGCCCCACATATATACTTTTTGGGTTCCGTACCCCCCTATATCTGCGGTTATTCTATGATAAAATCAGCCACAGGAAACGAGTAGCGAGTATAGGACGAGTGATAATTCAAATAAATAGGTGGTCGGTTGATAAGGTAATCAGGCGTTGGGCGACACAACGGGTCTATGAAGTAGTGACACGGCAGTCTTAAGAGGTGATTTCAAAGTATATGCGTGAGCATCAAACATGCGGCAAAAGAAGTCGCTTTTTCCGGCAAAGGAGTTATGGCAATGTGCAGCAAGGTGAATCGGCACCGTATGCGGTCGTCGCTTCGGTGTTGCTATTGCTCTCCTTGCTTCTCGTGTCGGCATCTGCGTTGTATGCCGACGGACATTCGGGTTTGGGTCCGGTAATCCCCAAGGCTAAGGGTGAGCAGTGTGTAGAACCGACGGAGGTCATGCGTCGGCGGCACCACGAGTTTATATTGCATCAGCGTGATGATACCGTGATTGAGGGGATACGCACCGAGCAATACCGATTTACCCGTTGCATAGATTGTCATGTGCAGCCGACTGCGGCGGGCGAGTATCCGCGCCACAGCGACGATACGCATTTCTGCACCGCATGTCATCTTTATAGCAGTGTGAGCATAGATTGTTTTCAGTGCCATGCAGATCGTCCTGCGCAAGCCTACACCACTATCAAATCAAAGCCCGAATCGGACTTGAAGGCGTTATCGGATATGAAACAACCGCAAAGCGGGTTATCATTGCAGTTTATACAAAAGCATTTAGGTGATGTTGAGAAAACAAACGGCAATGAACGAGTGAGTAGTAATGAACAAGCAAGTGGCAATGGACGATAAAAATCTAAATACTTCGGCAGCCTCCGACTTGCCTCTTTCCAAAGGGCGGCGTGAGTTTATCCGCAAGGGAGGGGCGTTGATGGGTGGATTGACGATTGCGCCGGGTGTTTTTTTATACAGCATGCCGCATGCGAAGCCGGCGGATCAACCGGTGACCGATGCGGTGCGGTGGGGGATGTTGGTTGATGTCAATGCGTGTGCCGACGGTTGCAGTGCCTGTGTGGAGGCGTGCAACGAGGAGCACGGTTTGCAGAGCTTGGGACGACCGGCGACCGATGCGCAATGGATACGCAAGCTAACCGTGCGAGATAAAACAACCGGGAATAAAAAATCGTTTCCGGTGATGTGTCAGCATTGCGAGAAGCCGCCGTGTGTGGATGTTTGCCCGACGGGCGCATCGTTTCGGCGTGCCGACGGTATCGTATTGGTGAACAAGCATACTTGCATCGGCTGTCGTTATTGTATGATGGCGTGTCCTTATAAGGCGCGTTCGTTCATACACGAGACACTAACCGATCAACTGCCCCATGCCCCGCGTGGCAAAGGCACCGTCGAGAGCTGTACCTTATGCGTTCATAAGGTAGACCGTGGCGACGGCACCACCGCTTGTGTAGAGGCCTGTGAAAGAGCGGGACACAATGCGTTGATTTTCGGCGATCTGAACGATCCCGAGAGCGAGATTTCGCAGCGTTTGGGAAAATATGGAGGGACACAAATCCGAGCCGATTTAGGGCTGAACACCGGCGTGCGTTATCAAGGCATCTAAGCGATGGAAAACACCGCGCATAAATTAATCCGTTATAGTTCTATGCCCGCGAATAGTTCGGGCTTTTTTATATTGCTGGGGACTTTCGGGTTGCTGGTATCGGCAGGCATAGCGGCTGCCTATTATATGGAACATCACGGGCATTATGTGACCGGCATGAGCAACCAAGTCGTTTGGGGCATGCCGCATGTGTTTGCGATATTTCTAATCGTTGCAGCATCGGGTGCGTTGAATGTAGCGTCGATCGCTTCGGTTTTCGGCAAGGCGGATTACAAACCGTTGGCGCGCTTTTCCGGTCTGCTCGCGGTTGCGTTGCTGAGCGGTGGGCTTGCGGTGTTGGTATTGGACTTGGGTCGCCCCGACCGTCTCATCGTTGCGATGACCTATTACAATTTCAAATCCATATTTGCATGGAACATATTTCTTTATAGCGGTTTCTTTATAGTCGTTGCTATTTATCTATGGACGATGTCTGAGCGCAAGATGGCACCGTACATCAAATCGGCGGGTGTATTCGCACTGTTATGGCGTTTGACATTGACGACCGGCACCGGGGCTATTTTCGGGTTCTTGGTTGCCCGCCAAGCCTACGACGCTGCAGTAATGGCACCGATGTTTATTATCATGTCGTTCTCTTACGGGCTTGCGGTTTTTATTTTGGTGCTGACGACGGCGTGCTATCTAACGAAGCGTCCGCTCGGCGACTATATCTTGTTTAAGCTCAAAGACTTGCTCGGAATATTCGTTGCGGTCGTGCTGTATTTTGTAATCGCCTATCATGTGTCTAATCTCTATGTTGCCGAACACGAAGGCATACAATCTTTTATATTGGTCAGTGGCGGTATTTATACCTCATTATTTTGGGGAGGGCAGATAATCCTCGGCAGTTTGGTGCCGTTGGTGCTCTTTTATAGTCCGCCGACTCGGCAATGCAGGGCTGCCACATCGATCGGTTGTGTTTTGGTACTGCTGGGTGCGATGGCTCAGTTGTATGTAATCATCATCGGCGGTCAGGCGTATCCGCTGGTGATGTTTCCGGGGATGGTGGAGCAAAGCAGTTTTTATGACGGTGTCGTTGCCGAGTATATTCCGAGTTTGCCCGAAATCGTACTCGGTGTAGGCGGCATTGCGCTGGCGTTGGCAATTTTGGTTTTTGCGCTTGCAGTTCTGGATTTTCTGCCCGATGATTTATCCGATAAACAGTTTGGTGTAGACACCACGCCGCAACCTAAATAAAGGAGCGTTATTTATGTATCAAACAATGGCCGATGTAATCGGCTCAATCAACAGTATCGTATGGGGCGCACCGATGCTGATTATTATCGTAGGGGTCGGGTTGTTTCTAACCGTAGGATTATCTTTGCTACCGCTAAGGAAAATCGGTCATGGCTTTGTTTTGATGTGGCAGGGACGGACCTCGGAAGGTAAGGGAGATATCAGTGCTTTTCATGCCTTGATGACTTCGCTTTCGGCAACCATAGGTACTGGAAATATCGCCGGGGTTGCAACCGCAATCGCAATAGGTGGTCCCGGTGCAGTTTTCTGGATGTGGATTACCGCATTGGTCGGCATGGCAACCAAGTACAGCGAGGCTGTCTGTGCGGTGCATTTTAGAGAAACCGACAGTACCGGCAAGCATATAGGCGGTCCTATGTACTATATTAAGAACGGTCTCGGTTCCCAATGGAAATGGCTGGCCGGAGTTTTCGCTGCGATGGGAGCGATCGCCGCATTCGGCATAGGCAACATGGTACAGTCAAACTCGATCGCCGCCGCATTGGATGACCAGGGTGTTTATCCTCTTGCTACCGCAGCCGTATTATTTGTGTTGATATCATTGGCACTAATCGGCGGCATCAGCCGCATTGCGGTTTGGGCGGGAAAATTGGTGCCGTTTATGACCGTTCTCTATGTGGCAAGTTCCCTAGCCATTTTGATAATCAATTACGACGCAATACCGTCTGCGCTTAATCTGATAGTGACAACTGCGTTCACCGGCACCGCTGCGACCGGTGGTTTTACGGGTGCGGCGGTTGCTATGGCGATTCAGTTCGGAATTGCAAGGGGTGTGTTTTCCAACGAGGCGGGGTTGGGTAGTGCGCCGATCGCGCACGCTGCGGCGAGAACCAAAGGCCCGATCACTCAAGGGCATATCGCGATGTTGGGTACTTTTATAGACACCATCATTATATGTTCTATGACGGCACTTGTGATTGTCAGTACCGGCGTATGGTCCAGCGGCGAGACCGGGGTTGACCTAACCGCGATGGCGTTCAATGAGGTATTAATGGGCGGAAATTACATTGTTATATTTTCTTTAGTGATATTCGCTTTTACGACGATACTGGGATGGAGTTATTACGGCGAAAAGTGCTGGCAATATCTATTCGGTGTTAAGGGTGTGCCGATATACAGAGTCGCATGGGTTATAGCGGTTTTCATAGGTCCTTGGGCATTGACTTGGGAAGAAACCGCCCGCGCCGGTATAGACCTGATTTGGCTGATTGCCGACACGCTGAATGCGGCAATGGCATTGCCTAATTTGATCGCACTAGTGCTGTTGGCACCCATCGTAATACGCCTGACCCGCAAATATTACGACAAACAATCCGTAGGAAAGGGCGAGACCGAACTCACATAACCATTATTCCCCTCCTTTGGCGAGGTGATTGTGAAAGTGGGGCTGTTGAAAAAGTGCAGATATCGCACAAATCCAAACGCTTGCGCCGTTTGGGTTTGGTTTCCATAAATGGGATGGATAAATGTATAAATCATGCAGATACGACACAACCACCCCGTCAGGCTTCGCCTGCCACCCCTCCGAAGGAGGGGAATGTACCGCTCCTCAGGTTCGTGGATACTTTTTCAACAGTCGCCAAGGTTCTGCACAATGTCACGCCGATTGACCTACAAGTTCAATCGGCGGTTCTATTGCGCTTGCGTGATAGGAAGAACGAACCAAAGGTCCGCTCTGCACTCGCTTGAAACCCATCGCATAGCCGAGTTCCTCCAGCTCCTTGAATTCACTGGGGCTTAAATAGCGTTGCACCGGCCAATACCCGGCACCGGGTTGCAGATATTGTCCTAGGGTGAGGTGGTCTACGCGATGTGCGATCAAATCGTGCATGACGGCTTTTATTTCGGCTATGCGCTCTCCGAGTCCGAGCATCAAGCCCGACTTGGTAAAGATATCGGGAAAACGGGTCTTATGTGCGCGCAATAGTTTCAAAGAACCCTCGTAATCGGCTCCGCGGCGCACATTTCTATAGAGGCGCGGCACCGTCTCTAGGTTATGGTTAAAGACATCGCAAGGTGCTTTGCTCAATGCCGAGAGCGCATGGTCTACACGCCCTCTGAAATCGGGCACCAGTATTTCTATTTTGATATGCCTGACTTTTTGCCTGATCGTAGAGATACAAGAAGCGAAGTGATTGGCACCGCGATCGTCAAGGTCGTCTCTATCCACCGAAGTGATGACGACATAGTCTAAACCTAAGTCGGCAATCAGTTGTGCCAAGCGGCGAGGTTCCTCGGGGTCGAGTGGCGAGGGACGACCGTGTGCAACATCGCAAAATGCACATCGCCGGGTGCAAATATCGCCTAAGATCATGAATGTTGCCGTGGATTGCGCAAAACATTCAACGAGATTGGGGCACTTTGCTTCCTCGCAAACGGTGTGTAGTTTTTGCTTTCTTATCAGGGTGCGCATCGCATCGACGCGCGGGTTATCTTGTAGCTTGATACGCAACCAAGACGGCTTTTTTTTGATAGCTTGCGGCTGGACCGAGGCGATATAACGAGCGGGTATTTTATCAATGCCACGGCGGTGGGTTATCGGTTCAAGGCGCGAACGAATCATGGTTTTGATAGTTCACGATTTAACTCTTGTGCCAAGATGTCGGCTAATTGATAGCAGACATCCGAGACATTTGCCCGAATGCCGTAATCGGACATTTGGGTCATTTTGATTCCGGCAAGCCCACACGGAACGATCGAATCAAACGGCATTAAATCCATATCTACATTGAGTGCGATCCCGTGATAACAACATCCTTTATAGACGCATAATCCCAGCGAGGCAATTTTTGCTTTTGATACATACAGTCCCGGCGCACCGTGAATACGCTCTGCTACTATGCCGTAGCGTGCGAGCAGAATAATAACCGATTCTTCCAGTAAGTCGATATAGGTTCTTAATGCGATGCGCAGGCGTCTTAAATCGAGCAGAGTATACAAGATTGCCTGACCGGGTCCGTGATAACTCGTCAACCCACCTCGATCGCTACACACCACGGGGATAGAACGATTACTCTTTATCGGATCAGATTTTGTTTGTCGGCGGCCTTGGGTGTAGACGGGTTCGTGCTCCAATAACCAGAATTGATCGCGGCTTTGCGCATTGCGGTTGTGTGTATACCGATGCATCTCACGGTAAATCGCGTTATATTCACATCGCCCTCGGTAGAGGTAATCGAAGTTTGGAGGATTAATAGTCATCATTACATATTAAACTATTAGCCGGGTTTTGCCACATAATGTTTACCGACCACCTCGTTAGGTTATGCCCGCCCTTGATGTGGAGAAGGGAAAATACCGTTTTGCACGAACAGTGGGGCTGTTGAAAAAGTATTTCATAAAGTTGTAGGGGCGGACTAAAATTAAATTGCCGATTGACCTACCGGCTCAATCGGCAGTTCCATAAGTTGATTTTCTTGTCTATCATTGTATATAATTTCCCCAATTATATAATCATCTAAAAGCATGGATTCAAAACGGGCACAAGGCAGGTTTTATACATTGGGCAATCCTTTTGTATTAAAGCCTTTCAAACAATGGGCGGAACTAGCGAACATATCTCAAACTCGTATATTAGAACCGTTTGCCGGTGCCAATCACATCGTAGATGCGCTGATTGATTTAGGGTTGTGCAGAGAATTTATCTCCTACGACATCAAGCCTAACCACAAGGAAGTCAAAGAGAGAAACACGATAGCCGATTTTCCTGAAGGGTACGATGTCTGTATCACTAATCCGCCATGGCTGGCGCGGAACTCGGCAACCCGCAGAGGCTTGCCTTATCCCCAAACAAAACACGACGACCTCTATAAACACTGCTTGGAATTATGTCTAAACAACTGCAAAAGTGTAGCCGTGCTGATCCCTGCCAGCTATTTGCAGAGCGGACTGTTTAGGGAACGACTCGGTAGCTATATCCTTTTACACGACACGATTTTCAGTGACACCGAAAACCCCGTATGTCTTGCATTATTTAATGCCGAGGCAAGCGACGATATCTCAATCCATTACGGCGATAAACCTATAGGGATGCTGAATGCACTCGAAGAGCAATTACCCGAACCCAAACGGGATCGGCGGGTGCGTTTCAACGATCCGAACGGCAAATTAGGATTTATATCTTTTGACAATGCCAAAGAACCCAGCATCAGGTTTTGCGATGCCGAAGATATAAAAGACTATCGGATTAAACATTCGTCCAGATTTATCACGCGCATAAGCGGAGACTTCGGAGACTTATCGGTATTGATTAAAAAATTAAACGATGCGATAGAATCATTCAGACACAATACGGAGGATATTTTTCTTACCCCCTTTAAGGGCATACGAGAAGACGGACGCTATCGTCGTAGAATGGATTTCAACTTAGCGCGAAGATTTATCAACAGCACTTGTTGAAATCAAAAAGATACCTTTATGCTGCGATGTTGCGAGCAAGGAAAACTCTGTCGCAGTTTCGCTTGTTGCTTGCAATCCGTCTCGGCGATTACCACTTGTTCGGTATCTTCTTTGGCATCGGCTACTACATATCCCCACGGTTCTACAATCGCGCTATGTCCATAAGTACTGCGGTCATTCGCATGCCGGCCTACTTGATTCGCACCGATAACCCAGACTTGGTTCTCCACCGCTCGGGCGCGTAGCAACAACTGCCAATGCGCTTTGCCGGTATGCTGGGTGAACGCAGAAGGAAACGCAATAATCTCGGCACCTTTAGAAAGCAGTAGCCTGAACAACTCGGGAAACCTCAAATCGTAGCAAACCGCAAGTCCGATACAACCCAGCGGTGTCTGCACAACAACCGCCTCGGTTCCCGGCTTGAAAACAGACGATTCCCTATAGCTTTCGCCTCTTTCGGGTAGGTCTACATCGAACAGATGTATCTTTTTGTAGGATGCCACGCATTCGCCTTTGTCGTCATAAAGCAGGCACGTCCCATGAACACGTGCCTCTCCTCTTATCAGCGTAGGTACCGTGCCACCTGCTAAATAGACTTGATGCTGTGCCGCTTGGTGAGAGAGAAAATCCTGTATCTTGCCCTGTCCCTCTTCCTCGGCAATGTTCAACTGTGCCTTTAAGGACTCACCCATAAAAGCGAAAGTCTCGGGTAGTACGATCAACCGTGCGCCTCGATCAGCCGCCTGTTTGATTAAGTCTGCACAGCGTTTTAAGTTGTCCGCCAAGTCCGAACTGCTGTTCATTTGCAGTGCGGCGCATTTGAATTTTTCCACCATTTTTATCCTGAATAATTAATAAGAGCGATATATGATAGCCTGATTTTTGTGATATCTTTATTTTGGGAGTTATATAGGTAAATGGTATTTGATTGTTCTATGGGTTTGCATTGATATAATTTAACATTTCTTTGTCAAGTTAACTATATAATTCCCTTTATTTTTATGGTAAATTATCATTAAAAACACATAAGGAGGGAAACATGCTTAAATCTAAAATTTTATCGTTTACCGTTATATCATTTGTCATGATATATTTTTCGGCTTATAGCAACCAGGGCTATGCTCAACCGAATGATCCATTACCGCTATACGCAACATCGAAACCCACGCATGGTGGTGGACGAGGCATGGAACTCGGAGAGGGTAATTTTATACTCAGGGGTTCTCTGGAGGCGCAAATGGATTTTTTTCAAGGACACGACAACCGGCCGTTTATTGCCGGCGAAGATGCAACCAGCGTATTTAGTCGTCCGACACCCGGCACCGACACCGAACGTTTTCATATTCCCAGAGGGCGATTATCTCTGGACTGGTCTATCACTGAGAATACGAAACTGAGTCTAGGGTGGGGAAGTGATTTAGCGCGTCGTAAGAACCGCTACGGTCAGCGGCTTGAATATGTCGATAGACTTTTTATAGAGTCCGAATTTCAATACGGAACTTTAAGATTAGGATACGACAAAGCACCTTTCGGGCTGGAAAAAATTGCCGCCTTAGATACACAACCGGTGGTCGAGCGGTCTATTGCAACCTATTATTTCAACGGCTATACTCACTGGGATAATGGCATCGGACGGCCGACAGGTTATGTTTGTAATCCCCTCGGTATAGGCACTCGCAGACACGGAATTTATTGGTACGGCGACGGCCCGAAATACAATACGGGTTCGTTTTCCTATCACCTCGCTTACACGCGCGATCCGTATAACCCTTTCTTTAGCTACCGTAGTGCATACAGCAGACCACAAGGTCCTAACATATTCGGCGGCATTAGCTACAGCACCGATACCCGACAGGATCAATGGTGGCGACTCGGCATTAATATGTCTTATCTGCGTTACGGCCTCGCCTATTTCCCGATACAAGGAAGAAACTACGAGCCACTGCATGCGTTCAATCCATACTTTATCTACAACACCGAAACTTCCACTTGGAGCGCAGAACTGTTTGCAAGTCACGCCAGACACGGAGAGATACAAGTGGGTAATTTTATAGATAGACCTCGGGCTGCAGAACGCACTGCGCGTACCGATTCATCACAGGCACTGGGGGCTAATCTAAGCTGGACACGCAGGCTGCCACAAGATTGGAGTATTAGCTCGAGGCTCTCGTATCTCGATACCGACGGCGCAGGAGGCACGAGTGCTTTTATACGCGACATCGTCGCCGGCGACCGCACACCTATATTTACGGGTAACTTTGAGCGAGCCGCCTCTTTTTATATAGGTTCCAAAAAGCGCATCAACGACCACATGGAGTTCTTGGCAGGCTACGAGTACATCACACTAATGGACGATTTAGATTTCAACTTTTTCACCCAAACCGAACATCGTGGCGGTGGCAACCCTCTGAACGATATCGGCTTAGACCCGAGCGGCAATGTCATCGAACCGTCCAGAGCCTTTGCACTCAGAGGGGATGCCGAGCGAGATATACATGTGTGGCGTTTCAAGCTACGGTTTTTATTTTAAGCGACACCGGTTCTCGGGTTTTTAAGCAAACTAATCGCTATTTGATATTAAAATAGCTTATACTTTACACTTTCCCACAAAGCTAAACATGGAATCTATGCAAATTACATCGGAACGAAGTTCAAAAATTAGTCCCTCTAAAACCCTCAGCATTTCTGCGCTTTCCAATAAATTGCGGGCGCAAGGGAAAGACATCGCCAACCTTGCCGTAGGTCAACCCGACTTTCCTACCCCCGAACATATCAAACAAGCTGCATGCGAAGCGATTGCGCAAAATAAGACCGGCTATACCGCCGTCGACGGCGTTAGCGAACTCAAAGAGGCTATCGTAAATAAAACGAAACGCGACAACAGACTGGATTATGAAAGCAACCAAATTATCGTTTCGTGCGGAGCCAAACATAGCCTCTACAACCTATGTCAAGCCACTCTGAACGAAGGCGACGAAGTTATCATGCCTGCCCCCTTCTGGATTAGCTACCCCGACATCATCAAGCTCGCAGACGGCGTGCCGGTTAGTGTGGCAACCACTATGGAACGAGGCTTCAAAATCACCGCCGAGCAATTAGAACAACACATCAACGAGCGCACGCGGATGCTAATCTTAAACAGTCCGAATAACCCCTCGGGCAGTGTCTACGATGCAGATGAATTGAGCGCACTTGCCGAGGTATTGGTCAAACACCCGCAGGTTGTTATTTGTAGCGACGATATCTACGAACATTTTGTATTTGACAATCATACTTTCTCCAACATTCTAAATGTATGTCCCGAACTCTATTCTCGATGCGCCATTGTCAACGGTGTCTCCAAAGCCTATTCCATGACCGGTTGGCGAATCGGATGGACTGCCGGCCCTTCCGAATTGATTGCCGCAATGAAAAAAATACAATCGCAGAGCACCTCCAACCCCTGTTCTATTTCGCAAGCGGCATCGCAAGCGGCACTGGAGGGACCTCTGGACGATGTCTATACGATGCGAGATGCCTTTGCCGAAAGACGCGACTACCTAATCTCCGAATTGAACAATATAGACGGGGTTACGGCACCTACACCAACGGGTAGTTTCTATGCCTTTGCCGATTTCTCCGAAGCCATCGCCCGCCACCCCGATGTCTCCAGCGACCTGGAACTTGCCGAGCAACTACTCAACCAAAGCTATGTCAGCACCGTACCGGGCATCGCCTTCGGCATAGAAAACCAATTAAGACTTTCTCTCGCAGTGAGCCTCGAAGAACTACAAAAAGCCGTTGACAGAATCGGAAAATTTATAACCGGATAATATCCATTCCTATGGAAAAAGCGGTCTTAAACCAACCACAGTTTCCATTGCCAAGAGAAACTAACAGTCTAGCCGAGCTAGTAATGCTAATAATACTAGGAGGCTTCGCCGTGCTAGCAACGCTATTCGGTTCATCGTTAGAGCATCCAATTCTTTCGGCTATCATTACCGGACTTGGTTTGCTCGGTTTATTAGCTTCCGTCATATACATCATATTAAAATCAATAAACGCTTTCATAGACCTTAGAGACCGTTTAAGAAATAAAAGCAAAGAATAAAAAGATAATCGAGGCATGTTAGAATACCCACATCCGGCATTCCTCGGTAGCTCAGTTGGTAGAGCGGGTGGCTGTTAACCACTAGGTCGGCGGTTCGAGCCCGTCCCGAGGAGCCACTCTCCCCGACGATTTCAGAGGAACAGACTATTCCCCTCCTGTGGAGGGGTGGCAGGCGCAGCCTGACGGGGTGGTCGCTGGGGTCTTGCACAATGTCACGCCGATTGACCTACCGGCTCAATCGACGGTTCTGTGCTTAACGACAATAAATGGTATCGACATGGGGTGGACGATGGGGATTGAACCCACGACCTCAGGAGCCACAATCCTGCGCTCTACCGACTGAGCTACGCCCACCATGTCTAAAGCCATTATAATTTGCGTCATCGTAGTTGCTCGCATCAACATAAACGACGGCAATTCTCTATGGCGCGCCTGGCAGGACTCGAACCTGCTACCCTCGGCTTAGAAGGCCGATGCTCTATCCAAATGAGCTACAGGCGCACATACAGATTTCAATCATTATATATAAATGGTCGGGGTAAGAGGATTCGAACCTCTGACTTCCTGCTCCCAAAGCAGGCGCGCTACCAGACTGCGCTATACCCCGAGCACTCGGGTATTATATCGCGTTGACACGAATATAGGGTATGAAGTATGGCGGTTGGATTTGCATACTTGTTATGTAAGCCTTATACTTAAAAATCAATAACTTGCCGAATTTTCAATGTAAACCAAGCGGACTAAAACGATAACAATGCTAGAAATTAATAAATTTATACTAAAAGATGTACGTTGCTTCAAAGGCGCAAAGGAATTCAATATACGGCCGTTGACTTTTTTGGTCGGAGAAAATAGCACCGGCAAATCAACCGTCGTGGGTTGTTTCCAAGCGATGGCACAACATCTCAGAGAAAATAATTACTTCTCTATAAGTGGGGCTTCAATAAACTTTAACTCAGAGCCTTTTCAAATGGGAAGCTTTGAAAATATTGCAAGAAGAGCAAGACCCAAAAACAAGGAATTTGAATTGGGTTTTGAATTCATTGACAACAGAAATAATGCCTCAAAATTTCAATTGTTGGTTACTCTTGCTCAGCAAGCGAATAGTGCGAATTCTATCGTAAAACAGGCATACTTCATTTTTGACGATGGCGAAATAATATTTCTTGATGCTGGCACCACCGAGAGTAATACAACATGGGAAATCAAAATTGAAGAGAGAAACTCCAAGAAAATTTTCGCTATTGCATTAAAAGAAGACCAAAATCACTCCCTTTTTCGTAATGTAATAGGTTTAATAGCTCACTATGAATCAGATTTTAACTCTGAAGAAGAACTTAGCTCTGAAGAAAAACAATTTATTGAATTTATTAAGGATAAGAATTGGGCGAGATTTTTAAGTTTATACTTTAGATGTTTTTCTTTTCCCCCTACCCAACCAAAACCTAAAAGAACCTATGATCCCTTGGGCAACATCGCAACCTCAAGCGGTGGCAATATTTTTCTAATACTTAAAAATTTTAGCATCAAAGAACCCAAAGATTGGAAAAAACTATACAAAAACCTTAAAGATTTCGGCACGGCATCAGGCTTATTCACCGATATTAAAGTAAGAAAACTTGGTGGTTCATTAAGCGACCCGTTTCAATTAGAACTTAAAATCAGAAAGGGGGCGGCTACGAATCTGATAGATGTAGGTTATGGTATCAGTCAGATATTACCCTTGTTAGTGCCCATACTAGCAAAGGAAAAGCATACTTTTTTAATGCAACAACCGGAAGTGCATTTACATCCCAAAGCTCAAGCGGCTTTCACATCATTATTGGCGACATTAGCAAAACAAAAAGATCATACTTTTATTATAGAAACACACAGCGACTACATGGTTAATCGAGCCTGCATTGATATCATGAAAGGCAACATAAAGCCGGAGGATATCTCGTTGATCTATTTGGAAGCACAGGGTAAAGATGTAGAAGTCCACAATCTATGTTTTGATAAACAAGGCGACTTTGAGGGCGACCCGCCCGATAGTTATCATGATTTCTTCTTATCGGAAAGTCATAAATTATTGGGCTGGAAAGATTAACTATGTGCGTGATTATAGATACTAATATGATTGTAAATTATATTAACGAGACCGAGGACATGAAACCACGCTTGTTCAGATTGAGCGGCTTCTTCAATATTATCTGCCAACACGCCGGCGATTGCCCGCATCGCAGGCGATAGCTAGCCACCGCGAACGCGCCCAAAAGTTTAATGCTTACAGTGCCTTCTTGTCTTTGATTTTAATATCTATTCTCATTGTGATATACTTCAAATGAGGGCTTTGCGAGTTGGATTATCAGAGTTAGGTCGCTTACATAATCTCGCTACTACCAAATGCCTAACCATTTGGTTTAGACGTCCCATAGCCCTCACTTTTTATACAACAGCCTTCCTTCCCTTCTCCCATCAATATAGCCTATTCTGCTTGCCGGTATTGCGTTCCAAAATAAGCTGCCGTCTAGGTTCTCCCGAGCAATCACCAGCATATTTTTTTTATCCTTAAAGAGCTTAATAAAGTGACAGCGGAAACCATTTTTATATTCAGTCAACCAAATTTCATTCGGGTCAGTCAATGTGGGTATTATCCAGTTAATAAACCTTTCTCTCCGATGGCTTCGCTTCATCAATATATGGCGAATATATTGCCGGTGAATAATAACCGGTTCAAGCGGTGTATTAACTCTTCTCCATTCTTGTCCTCTTAAAAGAAATTCATCAACTTTTTCTAGCGCACTTTCTAAAGATTTTGCACCAACTAAAACCTTAGGTGCTTTGTCTAACAATTCATGAGGATAGTCTTTTACACCGAGTAACCCGTAGTCTTGATAATCTGGCTGACCGGGTCTTATTCCGGCGACACCTCTACCATGACCGCCGACTTGCTTAGACATTCACAGGAGGGGAATACTATGTATTACCACTCTATGCTGAATAGGTAGCGACCGCTTCTAGGGATACAGCATTTATATTTTTGCCAGAAGTTATAGCCGTAGGCTGCCTCTGCGGAGGCTTTGCCTGCCGACCAGTCATCTTTTTGTTGTGCGCGTTCGTCAAACGAGCTACATTCGTTTTCTACTCGAGGGTAAATCATTTGCCAGCGGTCGGTTGCTTCGTCGCCGACATCGCGTTGTTGAACCGAGCGTTGCTGCACACATCGGCCGGTTATCGCCAGTGTCGTATCTCGCATCTCTTGTTGCCATTGCCCACCCGAGGCGTGGCATTGTTGATAGCTTTTTGCATCGGAATCTCCCCACAGCTCCCATTGTTCGTCGTCGTGAACTTCGGCGGAGGTGATATTGTGATAGCTGTCGGGGTTGCCGCCGACTGCTTTTGCGGCGAGTTGAGAGACGATGTTCACCGGTGACTTCAGCGACAGCAATGTTGCTTCTTGCCAGGGACACTGACCGGCACTATTGGTAACCGTGAGGTCGGGTAGATAGTGCGATATTTTAGGAGTGACTCTGATACTGCACTTGGGGCTACACTTCAACCAAAAGCACAAACCGATGATTTGCCAATCCAAACACTGGACTTGCATGGATCTATATATCAACTGTGCGGTATTAAAACCCGCTAGGCTCTGCGCGGGCAATGCGCAGCATAACCACACGCAAGCGATTAACATATATTTGCTTATCTTAATGAAGGATTTAGGGGTGTAGATGCGACGCGTTTCGGGCGGACTATGTGGTATACTTTCAGTGGGGGTTGTGTGAGTTAGATTGCTAGAGTTAGGTCGTTTAAGTAATCTTGCTGCTAACAAATGCCTAGCCATTTGGGTTAGATACCCCGCAACCCTCATTTTTTATATAACAACACACCCTTCCTTCTCCCATCAATATAATTTATTCTGCTTACCGGTATTGCGTTCCAAAACAAGCTGCCGTTTAAGTTTTCTCGCGCAATAATAAGCATATTCTTTTTTCCTCTGAACACTTTAATAAAACGCCTGCGAAAACCGTCATTATATGCAGTTAGCCAAATTTCATTCGGCTCAGTTAATGTCGGTATTATCCAATTAATAAACTTCTCTCTCTGCTGTCCCCGCTTTATTAATATATGGCGAACATGATGCTGATGAATAATAACCGGTTCAAGCGGTGTATTAACCTGTCTCCGTTCTTGTCCCCTCAAAAGAAATTCATCAACTTTTTCTAGCGTACTTTCTAAAGATTTTGCACCAACTAAAACTTCAGGTGCTTCATCTAACAGTTCACGAGGATAGTCCTTTACGCTGGGCAATCCATAGTCTTTATATTTTTTTTGATTCGGTTCAACGATTGCGATGCCTCTACCATGACCGCCGACTTGCTTAGACATTCACAGGAGGGGAATACTATGTACTACCACTCTATACTGAATAGGTAGCGACCGCTTCTAGGGATACAGCATTTATATTTTTGCCAGAAGTTATAGCCGTAGGCTGCCTCTGCGGAGGCTTTGCCTGCCGACCAGTCATCTTTTTGTTGTGCGCGTTCGTCAAACGAGCTACATTCGTTTTCTACTCGAGGGTAAATCATCTGCCAGCGGTCGGTTGCTTCGTCGCCGACATCGCGTTGTTGAACCGAGCGTTGCTGCACACATCGGCCGGTTATCGCCAGTGTCGTATCTCGCATCTCTTGTTGCCATTGCCCACCCGAGGCGTGGCATTGCTGATAGCTTGTCGCATCGGAATCTCCCCACAGCTCCCATTGTTCGTCGTCGTGAACTTCGGCGGAGGTGATATTGTGATAGCTGTCGGGGTTGCGGACGACGATTTCAATCGCTCGTTGAGCAATCACTGCCCCGGCCTTGACATCGTTCGGGTTTAACACGGTGCCTCGTCGCGGATAGATACTTCCCCAGCCGTTGTCGAGTATCGGTAGGTTGTCGGTGATTCCATTGTTCGGCAACTCGCTTCTACCGACCATGCGGCTACCCGGTTTCCAGCTTTCTATCCTGTCCAAGTCGGTGCCGCCCATGCCTTGCAGTGAACTTATGTCGATGCCGCGCCAGGTCAGAACATTGAGTCCCTGTCTGGAATTGAAATAGATGTGCATCGGCTTGCTTTGGCTTTTACACAAAAAGCGCACATTAAATCTAGACCCTAGTGAGGCGGTAGGGTTGCCTATCACCATAGCGTCTTTGAACTTCATCGCATAGCGACCCAACCGTCCACCTTGTCCGGGGTTGCCGCCGACTGCTTTTGCGGCGAGTTGAGAGACGATGTTCACCGGTGACTTCAGCGACAGCAATGTTGCTTCTTGCCAGGGACACTGACCGGCACTATTGGTAACCGTGAGGTCGGGTAGATAGTGCGATATTTTAGGAGTGACTCTGATACTGCACTTGGGGCTACACTTCAACCAAAAGCACAAACCGATGATTTGCCAATCCAAACACTTGACTTGCATGGATCTATATATCAACTGTGCGGTATTAAAACCCGCTAGGCTCTGCGCGGGCAATGCGCAGCATAACCACACGCAAGCGATTAACATATATTTGCTTATCTTTTTGATTGCTGCCATCTTAGAAATCCTTGATAGACATCGTTGCCTTTATATAAAGAGAGAGTTTTGTTTTGTTCGAAAACAACCACCGGAAGATCGTCAATCTCAACATCATACCGAGTCTGCAAATCAAAAAGGTTCATTTGTGCGTCGGCTAGTGCTTGTAGCTGTGTGCGCGGCAACCGCGCAATCGAGGCTTTAATCTCGGCGATAGACGAGTCGTTCATGTCGTTGTTTGCATACGCACCGAACATAGCATCCAGCTCGGGGATCACGGATAGATCTACGACCCGTATATCGGAGATGGACGGTTCTTGCTTCAATCTCGAAATACCCGAGATTTCATTCGGTTTTACGCTATAGATACGAACAGTTGCCGATGCCGAGATAGTGTCTTGCGCCGAACCCGCACCGCCGGCAGCAGTTGCGCACAGCATCAACGCACTCAATATATAACCGGGGGGGCGATGGATGAATGTATAAATTGTGCAGATACGACGGGGCTGTTGAAAAAGTATTTCATAGAGTGGTAGGGGCGGACTTATATGTCCGCCCGTAACAACGCGTTGACCGGTACAATTTATACATTCATCCATCCAATTTATGGAAGCCAAAACCAAATGGCGCAAGCGATTGAGGTTGTGCAGAACGGCACTTAAGGGCAGACATATAAGTCTGCCCCTACGCAGGTAAACATAAATTTGTCGGGTAAACATAATATTCATGCAAAACGCTATTTTGTCAACAGCCTCATGTGACTGCCCGATGATGTTCTATAAGTGCCGAACCTTTTTTGATTGCCAAAACCAGCACTATGAAATAGGCAATAGAAAAAATCAGTGGTAAATACGAAAAGACATAAGCGATAATCAAGCGATCCATATTGACATTGAACAGACCGATCCCTTGATAAAGGCTCTCGGTCACCTTGGCATCCAATGCTGCCACCAAAACATAGATCATCGGCATCGCTTGGATGCCCAAAATCCACGCCGCATAATACAGAACACCTATCAACCTTAAGCCAGTTGCGAGCAAAAACAAAGGGATAAAAAAGTACAGTGCCAGCAAAACAATCGGTTGTATGTATGAAGCGATACGCTCGAGTAAATAAGTGTAGTTGAAAGCTGCCGACACTTGCTCGGACAACCCTGCCAAACCCGAACCCGACATATAAGCCGCATCCCCGACATGTAAAACCTTAGCCGAAGATTGAGCCGAGTTGGCGGCAGCGGAATACGCCGCACCCGAATGACCGAGTTCCAGCGGATTTGATTTGAGCATCGCTTTGACAATACGATCTTCTACATCGCGTGAACCCGACCCTAAAATACCTGCCGTTTCTACAGGCGGTAGTTGTGCCGTTGCCTGCGCCAACAAAATCTCCTTCAACCCTTTATTCGTCCCGTCTCCCAGCCACCACGCCGAGCAGCTTCTCACCAAATTGGGTTGCCAACGTTGCAATCGGGTCGGTAATAGAAAAGCGTCGTAATAGCCCGGTGTGTCTAGATAATAACGGCTGCCCAAATAGGCAAGGTCATCCGCCGAAGGCGGCATACCGCCGCCTTCATAGCCTATGGTTTGATATTGATAGCGCGCCTGCCCGTAGCATTTGGATGCAAATTGATAGTATTCGTTCAATATCGCCGGGTCTTGTATTTTGTTCGTCCTGATAATAGTCTCTACTGCGCGCCAATCGGTGAAGCAATCCAACCCGTCAAGTATTTGATAATAAATGCCGGCACCTACTTTGTGTATCAATGCCCAAAACAGCGGGATTTTTACACCGTCGGTCTCGGCGATCAATTCTTGTTTTAAGTCCTCAAAGACGGTCATCTCCTCGAATGCCGTACCTTTGCCGTATTCTTGACAGCCGCCCGATAGATCCAAAACCTGTACTGCATCAATCCTGAAGATCGGGAAAAAAGCGAACAGCAAAACAAGCGCGGCAATCACCGTGCGTATTTCCAGCGAGCGATTGGTGTCTTTATCTCCGTCGCCCGCACCTGCCGTCTTATACCAAGCGGAGAACAATGCGACGATCATAACCGCCAACACGATGCCCGACGAAAATAAAATGTCGGTAAAAAAGTTATTGAGCAACCAACCGTACAGTGTGAATGCTCGCTCCCATTCCGAGAATACCGACAGGCTGACACCCATTGCACATCAAACCTGTTAGGGTTGTAAGGGCGTGCGCAGCACATCGGGCGAGATATCGTTGCGTGCGCTTTGTCTTCGCTCCGCTCTTTCCAGAATACGGATGACCAAATCCGAGACAACTTTGCCGCGCGCTTCGGCTTCCATTAACAACTGATCGATCTCGGCTTCCAAACGTTTTATCGCTTGACCCACTTCTTCGGAGATAAATCTCTTGTGCTTATAAAGGTTGGGTTCTTTAGAACCTATCAGCAATAACCGTCGGGCAAGCAGAGCCTCGTCCAAAACCTGTGCAGATGCGATTTCATTGGCAAGCCGTTCCGACAACCACTCCTGATCTAGGTCAACCTGCAAAGCTGCCACTATTTGCGGCAACATTTCCTGCGAGCTTGAACTTAAAAACTCCAGATCCTTCGGATCTATATCGTAGATTTTGTTCGCCGGTGTTTGTATTAACTGTTCCAGCTTTGCTTTGATCAACGGTTCGCGTTCGCTGACTTTGGCGTTGAGACCCAAACCCGGATAGCTTTGTGGTGCCGGCGCGCCGCGATAAATCCAAAAGCCGATATCGCCGACGATATCGGTAATCCATTGCTTCAATTCGGTAACCACACGCCAGGTTCTGGTGTATTGATTTTCCGCCGCCGAGGTCTCGCAATCGGTGCGGGTCTCACCGTTGGCAATGCACCAACCGGCGGCGATGGTGTGCCTCACCGGTCTAATTTGACGTTGCCCACGCCCGCCGTGTTTTTCGTCGCCGACCCAAGTAATGCCTTTATCCTTAGCCTCGGACATCTCCTCCTGCACTTGCGCCGGCGTTTTATTTGCTTGTTGCCCTTGGTTCCATGCGTTTTCAACGGTCGCATTAAAGACATCTTGATACGGGTTGCGCCCTTGCGTTGCATCGGCAATCATCTGCTCGCAGCTTTTAACGGCAAGATTAAAACGATTTTCAAAACGCGCGGTATATTCTTGTGCCAATTCGCAAACACCCGGCAACGCGCGACAAAACACCACGCCCGGCAACGACGAGATTACCGTTTTGGGTATGGACTCTACCGTGCTCATCGTTTCTTTAAGCCCGGTGAGTGCATAATCCACCGACAGTTTGGGATCGAATTTACTACACGCAAGCCGTGCATCCAGATTGAGTTCGGCACCCATATAAAGACTGCTTTCTCTAGGCGGTGCCGGCGGCGATCGGTTCGAGCTAAACTCTATGTAATCCTTGAGGTTGTCAATCAAGTTGCTCTGTGCGTTTAAGTCGGCGGTTGCAAACAGCAACGGCACACAGACCCCGCAAACAAACTTCCTTAAAATACTCGCTTTCATCGTATACCTCCGTTGGCACGTTTCTGTTTAATAGCCGCTGCGATTCGGTGAACCGCATCCAACTCGCTACAACGATGCTGCTTCATCAATTCGGCACGCACCGCTTTCTCGGATTTTTCGGTTTGTGCCAATGCCAACGACAAAGCAGGCACGACACTCCTAAACAAAGTCAGCAATATGTCGGAGACAACCACACCCTCGACATAGTCGCCCGACGCTTTTTTTGCTGACAATAGTAGCGACCTCTGGTCTTCGGATAAATGCTTAAAGCGAGCAACCTGCTCGACTTCACCTTGATCCATAGAGAGCGCAATCAACCATTCCGGTTGGTTCAACATTTCTCGGGCATTCTCCGGAAATTGTGCCAATGTCTGCGTTGCCAACCATAGCCAAGCTCCGAAAGTCCGCCACATTGCCATAATGTTGTTGAGCGTCGGAGCAACCAACGGGTTCTTGAGCAATATGTGTGCTTCGTCTATTACGGTGAGTAGCTGTCGGTCTTCGTATTGACTACGCTCGGCAGTCTCGTTGATTTGGTTGAGCAAGCTCAAAATCGCAACCGACAGCTGTGCTTGATAATCCTTTTTGGCAAAGCATCCCAACTCTATCACTGTAACATCGGCATCCGGCCACAAGCTGCCTTTGCGATTAAATATCTGACCGGTCATGCCTTGACAAAACAGATCCATCGCATTGGCATACGCAATGAGTTTGTTCGCGGACGAAGCGTCCAGTAACATCTCACCTCCGCTTTGTTCACCGCTTGCCAACGCGCGCATCGCAGCGACCACATCGGAGGTTCTGGTTTGCCGGTTTTGGCGTTGGGTGGTCTCGGCGGCGATGATGATTGCGCGTCTAATCATGTTCATATCGGCGCGTCTCAGATCCGCCTCCTCGCGTGCATCGCCCCCGGTGATCATCAGCTTGGCGATGCTTTCCATTTCGGCTAAACGATCGCGCGACACATCGTCTGCATCGCCTCCGTCGGCACCGTCGTCGTCCACCGCAAGCAACAATTTGTGCGCATCCGCAAACGGCGGCAAGCTCACATCCATCTCGCCGATACGCACATAGTTGACGCGCACATCCAGACTTTTTAGATATTGCGCGAACAAACCGAAAGCCGGCAACGAAGTAATGACGAAAAGCCGTGGACGGTGTACCGCAATCAACTGTAGCAACATATAGATCAGGGTTGCCGTTTTGCCCGACCCGGTCGGTCCCAACATCAATAAGTGCGCGTTGCGCTTTCTATCGTCGGGGTTCAAAATATCAAAAGTGAGCGGTTGCGCACCTCTATTCCAAAACAAAAAGCCGGGGTTGCCGGTGCCGGTGCTACGCCCCCAAACCGGTGCGGTGCGTTGGATATGCTCGCTATACCAAAGTCGGCTACGGCGTATATAAGGTCTACGATCGTGGTTGCGGTCGTAAGAAAAAGGCAGGGCGCGTAAAAAACAATCCTGCGCAATCAGGTCGTATTGCGGCGACACGACACGCAAGCCGTGCGCACTCAGAATAGATGTGGCTTGTATCGCGTTGGATTTCAATCGTTCCAGATCCTCGCCGCGCACGAAGACACCACCGTAGACCCTATAAAGTTTATGACCGGCTGCCATATATTCTTGTGCGCGGTGTGCCATCTCGTATTTGGCATTGGCTTCCGCCGAACCCCCTTTGGAGTTTTGCATCAGTTGTTGTATATGCTCGGAAATCTCCGTTTGAGAGCAGAACTGTATCGTCAAAGACAAGGTGGTGCCGGGCGGCATATTGTCCCACAGCACGCGCCGTTGCATCCCTACCTTTTGTTCGGCGGTCAACACGCCGATGGCAGGTTCGTCGACCAAGCCGTCAAAGCAAACGAAGCGCGTCGCCTGCTTGCGAAAATACCAGTTGCCGTCGGCATCGCTACCCGGATAAACTCCCTGACACGCGCGTCTCACCAAATCACCCATGTCGTCGTCTAGTAAACCGAATCCGACTTGTGCCGTCTGCCACTGCGAAGGCTGAACATCGGCGGCGGATGTCGGAGCAAACCATTGCGTCAACCAACGACACAAACCGGCCGGCGTATCGGCAACCAACTTGATGTTCGCCTGCGCCAGAGCATTTTTTAATTTCTCGGATACTTCCGCTATCGCATCGCCTTCTTTGTCGTTGCCACCGTCGCGCCACAAACAAAGACGCACTCGGCGTATGCGGGCGCGCCATACACCCCCGGAAACCTGCCGGTCAAAGAACAAACCCTGCGGTTGACTCGCTTGCTCCAAATGCACACGCAACTGCTCCAGCCAACTCTGCGTAAAGCGATTTTCAGACAACCGTTTGCCGGCATAAGCCTTTAGCTGTTCGTGAACCGAATCGAGCGAGGCTTCGTCTTCTAAGAAGAACTGCAGAAACCATAAATGCTTCTCGTTCTCCGGTATCACATTGGAAAATGCCGGCACCGCCTTATTGAATAATGCCTTCACATAGGCATCCGATTGTCCTTCGACACCCGCCGGTATCAGCTCGAAAAATCGCCCCACATTGCTTAAGTTTCTCAGCAAAATATCGCAGCCGTTGAGGTCGGCACGCGGACCTAGATAATCCAAAAACCCCGGCGCCGAATAAAGACATCGGCTTTTCTGTCCGGGGTCGGCAACCTTCAGATAATCTCGCTGCTTGAGATGAGATTGCCCGCTACCGTCCCAGTAAAAATAAGGGGCTATATCTTTAGGAACATAAGCGGGCATCTCTTCCCTGTCGCCTCTATAAAGACCGAAATGCTTTTCCCACAAATTAAAAATAGACATCAGAAATGCTCCGCAGGTAGTGCGTAATGATCTTTCTCGTACAAGCTGAAACCGGTTGCATAACCCGGCACCGGTGCGCCTTTGACGATATGCGGGAATACGAATAAAACGATCTTGGGGTTGGGCAACAGCGGGAAAAGCACTTCCAGTTCGTTGTTTGCGTCTCTGGTGTAAGCGGTTAAATCGGCAGAACCGTGGCGTAGCTTGCCGTCGATGCCGTCGGCACTCGCACTATGCGCCCTATATAATTCCAACATCGGGCGACGGTTGCCGTCGTGGCCCGGCAATTTGGAACCGCACCCTTCAGTCAAGGCGAGTGCCAGTATCATCACCAACCTCAAAAGCAAAGGTTGAAACATCGTATAGCTTTTTATTACTGTCATAAATAAACTCCAACGGTTGATCTACATTGATTACTACTTCCCGCTCGGGAGGCACATAAATCGCATCCCATACATCGTATCTGGATGCCAAATAATTCCTGACATTGCCGGCCGACTTGGCAAAGCCTTCACCGATGAGCACCCGCACTTCTTCACCGGTAACACTCTCTATGGTGTTACCTTCGGGGCTGACCGTACGAGTACGCTGGTTGTCGGCATAACCTTCGCCTATGCCTTGCGCAATACCCAAAATCGCCTCGGCGGTTATTTGTTTTGCGGCGTTGCTAACGAGCTTGCCCTTAAGACAAGGATGACCGTAAGCGTCGCTCAAATACCCCAAACCTTTTTCGCTGTCGGAGGCTTCCACAAAACCGACTACCTTGCCCGGCAAAACCGCCGTGACCCGCGTCAAAACAACTCGCACACATTCAAAATTAGCGTCGCCGAATGCCCTGCCGTCCCAAATCATCTGCGCGGTATCGACGGCATAACCGTTGGGTGCATAACCTTCCATCGTGCTGATAACTTTGATAGGCCAAGGTTCGTTCAACTGTCCGCGCACCGGCAGACGTCCTATCGCTGCGGTCAATGTAACACCTTGTATGATCGTGGCAGGCGGGATGGTGTGTGCCACCGCCTCGTCGTCGGCTGCCGCGACTGCCGATATCGCATCTATATCCAAATACTCGGACACACCACCGGCAAGATGTTCCGACCCATCGTCATCGGGTGTTATCACGCTTTGATCCTCTATCCACAACCAAGCAGGTTGCGCCGGAACACTCGACGGCGAATAATCGGGCACCTCCTCGTGGTACGGTGCGATCGGTTCATCCCCCGGTTTCGATATATCGAGTTGTCGGTTGCCGACACGCTCGGGTATATTCGTTTGTTGTGCATCGGTTTGACGGGCGGTGCTGTTCTGCCGGTTCGCGAGTTTTTTAATCTCGCCGTGCAGTGTTTGCAACTCGCTATGAATTTGACTCACCGTTCGGTTAATTTGTTCCTTAAAAGCCGATTGGTCTTCGCGTATTTCATTGATCCGAGAACCCACGGCTTTAACGGCTTCCGAAGGACTGTCGCTATCCTGCGCCGGATAACCGGGCGATTGCGACGGCTCGGACGAAGTGGTTTGCGAGTCCGAAAAATTATCGTCTTGACCGTTTGCCAGCAACATCAGCAGTGCGACAATGCCGATGACCGCAATCAGAATATAAACTAAAGGATTGGTCTTCATCGTATCGTTAAAGTTCAGGTTCGAGCGCATCGTTCGGTGTTCTATACAACCAGCGCGATTCGGGAATGGAACGGCGCAACGGTTTATTGCCGATAACGACCAACGCAGTCACCGACTTCTCGGTATTCGCAGGTTCCAGTTTCGAATGTGCGAGTGCTGCCGCTTTGAAGTTTCCGACGATTGCGCGAGGGTCTAAGGCAACGGTAGTTTGCAAGGTGTTTTTAAGTTCCAACAAAGTCGCATAGAGTTCGGTCGTGCGCCACGCCGCAATCGGTTTGGCAAACACTCCACCACCGCAAATAGGTTCGTTGACCCTCAAGCAACGCATAATGTCTATCAGGTCTTCGGGGTAATCGGTTGCGGTGATACACGGGTTGCCGGTTAATAACCGGCGCGGCGCATAAGCCCATTGCAACGCATAGCGGGCGAGTTCGACCATACCGATATCGCAATTTGAATCGGCAACCGCAACTTGAGATATTGCGGTGTCCGTATCGCTACTTAACAAAATAGGTTCGCCCGGTGGATCGTCATAGCCGGCACCGAGTATCAGCACCATCTTGGTATCGGGCATCTCGGTGTCGGATATTTTGAAAATGACTTTCTGGTCTTCAAAACTTTGCTCGGCAAGCAACCAAACCTGTGAGCCTATCGTGGTTACCGATAATTTCTTATGCAACGACTTGGGTATGCCGACCTTGACCGACGCTGCCGATTTGAGCATAAAACGTCGCTCGCTCCCGACTCGCAGCTGCACTTGAATAGGCTCGTCTCTATAAACCAGTTGTAGTGTCTCATCGGCGTGCAGATAATTGTTTGCCAATAACAGTAGAAAGATAAAGAAGTTTTCGCGTATCATTACTTGCCTCTTTCGCTCTGTTGTATCTGCTCGGCATTGCCGACAGGAATACGAATCGACGGCTTTGACGGCGCATCGAGCAGCAGACCCCATGGGTTATACGCCGAGTTGATATCTTTGTAGACCACCGGAATATGCTCACGAATGGTGATGCCGTCTTTGATTTTGATGCCGTTCAAGCTCTCGTTCAATATCAAGTCCAACTGCACGAGCCATGCATTTCCGGCAGTCCGGCGGACCAAGCTGTGCTTGTAGACACTTGCCGGTTGCAAACTGCGCTTGCGTCCCTTGAGCTCTCCGCGCTTAGCCAAATCACTGTTTTTCTGCATTAAGAAACGGTAAAAATCATCGGTTATCAAATAACGAAGCCTTTGTATGTTGGCGGTGAAATCGTTACTGCCGTCTTCCAACCATAAATAAATTTGCTGATAAACCGAACCGGCGAATAAATAAATCTCGTGTGCTTCTATCGTGCCGGTGGTGAGCTTGGAACCAAAACGCAACTCGGGGGGTAGCGATAAACGATGCTCTCTCGCAACCCAAAACACTGCAGCGAGTAGGAGCAGACAAACGGCGAACAAACCCGCACCGATCAGCCTCAAGGTTTTAATGTGTGCAACCAAATTGGCTTCTGCCGAATGATAACGATTCATTTGTCTAAGATCCGGTGGCTTTGAAATTGCCGATATGCCGACATTGGTGAAAATAGCCGGTCCAATAAAAGCGATCCGCCAAGTATTGCAAGTGCCAATGTCTAGGACGGCTACGCTTGAGACGGCTGTAGCAAACGGCAACCAACCACACCGTGAAAGGTGTCATCACCATGAACACGATAAGCCCTATAAATATATTCCAAAATACGAAGCTCAGCAGAGCCGATAGCAACAGCCAAACGATGACGGCAACTACGATCACAAAGCTCAGTTCGGAACCGGTGCAACCTTTTAACATCAACGGTTCGTCGTCTAAAAAATCGGCAGGCTTCATATCGATCTCCACGCTAAATCCACGCTTTATATTTCGTTGACATACTGAACAATCTGCACCGTGCCGAAGATAATCAGCACCAGAACCAAAATCGTTGCAATAACCGTGACCGCGAAATGCCCCCACTCGCCCTGTTCGCGTCCTTTTTTCAGCGCATTCAATAATCCGCCGCTCGCACCCAGCACCGCAATAATCAGCATAGCTACCGCAGCCACCGTGAAAATGGCTATCAGCGCATTTCTGAAATACTCCCAGAAATCACCGCCACTACCGCCGCCGAAACTCGGCGGTGTCGGCAGTTGCGCTTGCGCCACCGACCACAGCGACAACAGCACAATCGTGCCGAGCGTGGTTCGAAGTAATAATTTAATCTGTGACATAAAAACACCTATAGTCGGGTTGAAACCAAATAATGAACAAAAGCCATAACCAAAATGATCAGGGTCAGCGCACGCAACACCCCGAACAAAAAACTCGCCTCGGACAACACGCCGTTTTGTAATCCTCTGCGCAACCTCATCAACCTAGCAACGAACCCTATAAAAATTAAAATGCTCAACACCGTAGAGAACAACAACTCCAAGTCGCCCATCGAAATGCCACTGGCGGATAAAAAAGCGTCGCCGTTATAATTGCTATTCAACATCGGAGTAACGAGCCTTTAATCGAGTCGGTGGCAGTGCCTGAAAGCCGCGCGGCGTATAATCGTCTGCTGCAAGGTAGCGTTTGATCGCAAAGATGACGGTATCGATGTCTACTTCAAAAGCGTCATAGTTGAATACCTTGCGTTGCTGCGGTTGCACCTGTCGTTCGGCATTCGCTGCCAGCATTTTGGATTGCTCCAACAGCTGCACGATGTTTTTTAGATAGCTTTCCTCTTCGGTATAATCCGCTTGCAAAACGCGATCGGACTGCAACTGCATCACCGCCTGTTGCGGCACCAGCGGTTGCCGAAAAAAATCTTGTTCTGCGTTCGTGCTCATGTTCATATTCATCGGTCTATCTTGTTCGAAGGACATGCCGTGGTGCGCGTGGCAACCGACGATCGTTATCGGTGTTAGTAGCATCGCCGGCAACACGATGTGCGTGCGAATAGTCGCCGTTATTCTCTTTGCAAGGTCTCTTGGGTGAAACCACGGTGCGCAACGCATAAAAACGATTCCTATTTCTAAAGCCCAAGCCGGAACGCACTATCAACATCCGCCGATAAAATAACGGAGCGCAATGCCGTCTCATCGTGCTACCACCGGTGCATCCCATATATAAACCTTTCGGCTCATGGTCTTATGACCACATCGGGTTTGAAGATTCACCATCGGCACCCACTCGTGCCAGCAACTCGCAAAGCTCTCTCCCATCAACAAACCGCTTAAGGTCAGTTCGTAATAGCTATCTTTATAACCGGTACACGATTTAGCCCCTTGGGGAATCACACACATTATCGAAGTGCGACCCCCGAATTGCTTATCATCCGCAAAGCACAACGTTTTGAACTTTGAGTGACCCATTGCAGTGCAAGTCGCCCTCGGGGTGTATTTTTGGATAGCCAGATTGCCGGAACGCTCTACAACCGTATACAATAAATCCTCTTTATATCCGCTGTAAGCACCGCTGTTATCTACCGTGACTTTCATCCCTTTGAAAGTTTGTTTCATATTTCCTTTCGTTAAGACGACCACGGATTTTTCCGATTCTATCGCTTTGAAATCACTCTCTTGCATCTTCGGCAGGTCGGTAGAATCCCGTATCGATTGCGCCTCTATCGGTACCGTCATCAAAAAAGCACATAAAGCAACGATGTATAGATTTAATTTTGAAAACATAATAGCCTCCTCTAAGTTATGCCGAGCTAGCCCGGGGTTGATAAACGAGACACTTCCTGTAAATAAAGCGTCTCAAAATTTCTGGTGTCGTCTATCAGCCGTGAACGGATACGCGCCGCAGCACGCGCGTATCGCCGCCGTTCGGCTTCGTCCTCGGATAGAATCCCTAATATTTCGTGTGGCGACAGTCTATCGGTGTCCATATAACCCTTGTATATCTCTCGCTTGAGCAGAAACTCGCGCATCTCGGACTCTTGCAAGCCCAGATGATGCATTTGATTTTTCTGCAAAGGGCTCAATTCCAAACTGCGGAAATTGACGGTGCTGTATGATGCACCGAACATAAAGAGCAACATGCCCACAACGGATAGCCCGACGGTTAAATAGAGTTTGGTGTGGTGCTTTATTTTCATTGCCCGTGAACCTCCTTATAAACGATTGCGTCGGCATAAAGCGTGTAGAGCCTATCGGTGGCAGGTTCGTATAAGGTCAGCGATTGCTCGGCAACCGATATGTCTTCAACTTTTAGACCGGCGAAAAAATTACCGACCGACAAACCGGTTTTTCTATTGCCCAAAGACACGATTGCCACCGCGCCGTCGTCCCAAATAGAAACGCTTAATAACTTCAACCCGACAACCGGCAACTCGTCCCGAGAGTCTTGACGCTGATCTACTTGCATTTTTTGCATGACGGTTTCGATCTGCTTCAAGGAGTCATCGAAAGTGTCGTCGGCACTTGCCAACGCCGCAACCCGGCCCGTTAAGGACTGCACCTGCGAATATAAACCCTGCAATGTTTCTGCATTGAGTGCTTTGTCGTGCGATAACTCCGACCGCATTTGTGATACCGATTGTTCGATCGAACTCAAACGCTCGTCTGCGGCATCCAAACGGCTGCCGAAATCGGAAATACTCACCGTGTTATCGGTCTCTATGTCGGCACTGCTGTCGAAGCCGTCGTACGGATAAACCGTCGGTGTGTCGTTCATAGCCTCAAACCCGATATCGGTGTTGCCGTCGGTAGACGGTCGTATCTCCGATTGAAAGCCGATAAAAATAGCAACGGTTGCAACTACGAAAATAACGAGTGCGCCGCCTAAAGCGATCTTGGCTTTCGAGATAGACCCTGCACGAGGTGTTATGACTCCCATACTCATTTCCACTATCCCACTCGCATACAACCGGTCTGCTTCATTGCGTGCTTCGGCTGTCTAGCTCTTCGCCCAAAGACCACTTGAGCTTATTTAATTCGTCCCAAACCGCCTTGACTTTGTCTCTATATCTTTGCGACAAGTGCGGCGTATTTGAATGGTACGAACCCACGCCCTCCCAGATACCCTTTTGCCTAATCTTGTTTGCCAATATCCACGCACCCACTGCGATATTTTTGCAAGGGATTTTCAAGTCTGCAGAACTGATGCCGTGCCGATCGAGTGTGTCTTTCCATACCGTATTGATTTGCATCAAACCGATGTCCCACGAACCGTTTTTGTTGTAGCGAATAGGTGTATCGGTTCTATCGGCAGTCTCTACATATTTAACCGCCAACAGCAACAACGGGTCTAATTCATACTGGTGTGCGGCGGTTGCGATGCAGACGGCAATATCCGTAGACACATCCACTTTAGTGTTGACATTGGCAGCAACGGAATGTGCAGCCAACACGATAAAGGTCAATATATATTTAATATAGTCGTTCATATTTATACTCCTGTGCAATTTGAAATTACTCATGCGAACAGAGTATCCCAACCCGTATAACGAGTTCCGGACATTCCGACGAACGGTAGCGAATATCCGACGGAAGGTACCGGCACTAGATATTTCGGTGCTTTGCGGTGCGGCTCATTTCGGGGTAACCGACATGTGTAGGGGCGAACCATTCCCCTCTCCGTAGGGGTGACAGGCGCAGCCTGACGGGGTGGTCGCCGCGTAGGGATTGTTGAAAAAATATCGTTCTGCACGACACCAACCGCTATGTGCTGTGAATTTATAATAACCACCAAGCCGTAGGGGCAGTATAAAGCCGTCGATTGAGCCGGTAGGTCAATCGGCAACTCTGATGTCCGCCCTAAAGTACCGTTCCAGAATAGCCGCAACCGCTTGCGCCATAAATTTATAATAATCACCAAGCCGTAGGGGCAGTATAAAGCCGCCGATTGAGCCGGTAGGTCAATCGGCAACTCTGATGTCCGCCCTTAGGGTGACAGGCGCAGCCTGACGGGGTGGTCGCTAAGGGGGGCTGTTGAAAGAGTACTGTGTTTGCAAAATTGCAACCGCTTTGCGCCACGAATTTATAATAACTACCAAGCCGTAGGGGCAGTATAAAGCCGCCGATTGAGCCGGTAGGTCAATCGGCAACTCTGATGTCCGCCCTAAAGTACCGTTCCAGAATAGCCGCAACCGCTTGCGCCATAAATTTATAATAACCACCAAGCCGTAGGGGCGGACTAACATGTCCGCCCGTAAATGCATTGCGTCTGTACGATTTATACATTTATTCATCCAATTTATGGAAACCAAAACCAAATTGCGCAAGTGATTGGATTCTTGCGATACCTACACTTTTTCAACAGCCCCGCGTATCTGCACTAGTTAATTCCCCTCCTCGTCAATTAACATCGCTCACCATCCGTACGACACCTAAATAATGTATAATCGCTCTTATGGCTAAGCTAACGATAATCACTTACCCCGACCCGCGCCTTCGCAAAAAGGGCGCGCCCGTCGAGGTATTCGACGAAGAGATCATACGCATCAAAAACGATATGCTGGAAACGATGTATGATGCCGAAGGTGTCGGTTTGTCGGCAACACAAGTTGATATTCAAAAATCTATACTGGTTGCGGATACCTCGCAAAATCAAGACCAACCCATCTGCTTGGTCAATCCCAAAATTACCGAAACAAACGGACAAGAAATAATGAACGAAGGCTGTCTCTCGGTGCCCGGCATCTTCGCCGATGTGCAGCGCGCCGAACACATTGTCGTCGAAGCACAAGACGAGTTCGGAAAACCGATACGAATTGAAACCGAGGGCTTGCTTTCCGTCTGCATACAACACGAAATGGATCACCTGCAAGGCAAACTCTTCGTCGATTACCTCTCTGCCGAAAAACGCAGACTGGTTCTGGAAAAAGTCAAAGAAATCAAACGCACCGGTGAAATACCCAAACGAGATAAAGTTCCTTATGCGCTTGGTTGACGCAGAAGTGTTGCATCAAGCAAGCGTACCCCATGAGAATTATCTTTGCCGGAACACCCGAGTTTATACTGCCGGTATTACACGCCGTCGTATCGTCTAAACACAACATCGCCGCAATTCTCACCCGACCGGATCGACCCGCCGGCAGAGGCTTGAAACAAAGCCAAAGCCCCGTCAAACAAGAAGCCCTAGCACACGGCTTGCCGGTAATACAACCCGAAGCCTACACATCGCAAACCATAAATAACATCACCGCCCTGCAAGCAGACCTGATGATCACGATGAGCTACGGCATGCTATTACCCGATGAAATTCTCGCAAGCCTACCCGTAGGCTGTGTCAACATTCATACCTCGCTACTACCGCGTTGGCGCGGTGCCGCACCCATCGCCCGTGCTATTGAAGCCGGGGATACCGAAACCGGAATCAGCCTGATGCGCACAATCCCCGAACTCGATGCAGGCCCCGTTATCAACCAATACCGATGTTCAATTAGCGAGGACGATACGACCCACAGCTTGGAGAAAAAACTCGCCGCATTAAGTGTCGAGAAAATTGCCGACTTGCTACGCCATGACGACGACGAGATACACACACATATAAAACAAGCCCGCAAGCAACCCGAAACAGGCATCACCTACGCTCCCAAACTTAAAAAACAAGAAGCATGGATAGATTGGAACAACTCGGCGCAACATATCGCACGCAAAATCCGCGCCTATAATCCATGGCCTATTGCACAAACCTATTTAGGCAAACGCATATTGAGGATATGGTCGGCACGCAGCTGCGACAACGATATGGAAACCGCACGGCTCAAAACTACCAAGCGAAAAGTCTACGCAGGATGCGGCAAAGGTGTTTTGGAACTTTTAGAAGTGCAATTAGCCGGCGGCAAACCCATGCCCGCTGCCGCCCTCGCAAACGGATATGACATTAATAACGCCTCGCTGGGCATGATTTGAGCCACTGCCCTCCTCGTAAGGGTGGTCGTGTCGTGGGACTGTTGAAAAAGTATCCACATCGCACAAATCTAACCGCTGTGCGCCACATAATTATCCCAACCACCTGTAGGGGCGGACTGGCATGTCCGCCCGTAACGCGTTGTCCCTGCACGATTTATACATTTATTTATTCAATTTATGGAAACCAAAACCAAATGGTGCAAGCGGTTACAGTTTTGCAGAACAGTGTTTTTTCAACAGCCTCTAAGGGTCTGCAAAAAGTGCAGTGCCGGTACATTCCCCCCTGCGAAAGGGTGGCAGGCGAAGCTCACCCGCCCTCCCGTAAAAATATAATGTACAACTGTTTATTCAGCTATAATCTCTTATTTCTGTTTGCCATTAAATAATTCATGATGAAAAAAATACTTTTGTTCTCTTTGCTGGTTTGTACCTGCGCAGAAGTCTTTGCTCAAAATCAAGATTCTTTCGCCTGTACCTATGGCCCTAAACCCTACTGGTTTGATGACTATTGCTCAGATGAAAACAGAGCCGGGAACAATTGTCTAAATCGACTTACCGGTATTCATAAAATCCTTGATTGGAATAAAGAGAACTTCCGTATCTATGGTGAAACTACTACTACCATGTTTTCTCTTGAAACTAGTGGTGGTATATATGGACACCCGGCATTTCAAAGAAGTATATTAAACCCCCTTGTCGCCGGTGAGGTTTTTCAATATCTAGGAATAAGTAGAAGAGATGTATATGACAACCTCTTCCCCGGGGCTGTGGCTACTGTGGCGAATACTTTCAATTTTATGAATCGTTTTCCAGAAACTCCGTTTGACTTTGAAAATGTTCAAGCTGTTGTTGTCACCGGTACGGGAAACAGAGATCGAAATTCTCCTAGTAAAACACTTAGAGGTCTTGTAAGTGAAAATCATGACTATAGAAATCTACCTTTTCCTTTAGCGGCTGGTGGGTATGATTATAGTGGATGGCTTCGTGCCTGCAAATACCCCGACCCGGATAATGTATTCCCCTCTGATTTGTGTAGAATATATAGAGCAAGTCGGTATTCTTGCCCGGGTGCTAGTGCAGTACGAAGTATACAAGGAGCCAGTGTCTGCGGGACACAAGCAAAAAATCTATGCTTACTCGGACCATACCAAGTTCCAAATGTACCAGGTGCAGGAACATCACTTGCAACTGCATACATGGGTGGTGTCATTTGGGCAGTTTCATACTTCATAAGAAACTACCCCGAGTATGAGTGGCAAGAACCCATGACGGATCTACAGGCTGCAGTCACTGCTGTGGCAATAGTTAAAAGCTGTGCAGTGGACATGGGACCCGCCGGTCCTGACTTTGAGCATGGTTTAGGAAGACTATCTGTTGAGTGCTTAAATAAATATAACGAAGAAGGAGAACATATAGGTTTCATCGAAAATCCATTAAGTGTGATAAAGGATGAACTATATCTTGTTCCAAATGCAGACTATGTCAGACCTTGATTAGGATGCACTTTAATACAAGTACGGGTAAGAGTATTGTTTGAGGGACTAACCAACTAAACCAGCCTATTCCCCTCCTTCGGAGGGGGCAGGCGTAGCCTGACGGGGTGGTCGTCAAGGCTTTGCACTAGCTAATTCCCCTCCTTCGGAGGGGTGGTTAACAAACCCACCACACCAACATAATTTATACATTCATCCATTGAATTCATAGTAGAATTTGATGTTTATAAAACCACAACAGCCCCAAACGACACCAATAAATTAAACATGAATCCTCCACTCGACAAAATAAAAAAAATCCTAATCGTGCGAACCGAAATTAGGATAGGCGATGCCATTTTAACCCTACCTCTAGCAGGGATATTAAAAGCCAATCTGCCGAATGTCAAAATCGCATTTCTAGGGTCTACCGAATACGCCAAAGCCATTATCGAAAAAAGCACCTTTATAGACGAGTTTTATAACTGGAACAAATTTAAGGACTTGAGCAAAGCCGATGCGGACGCGATATTACTGCTCTCCCCGAGATTGGAGATAGCAAAAGCTGCGTGGAAAGCAAAAATCCCCGTTCGCGTCGGTGCTGCAAGGAAATGGTTTCATTGGTTATATGCAAATCGCAGAACCTTCCTAAAAAAACGTGCCGTCAACCTACACGAAACGCAATTGGTTACCTCTTTTTTGCCGGCATTAGGAATCGAAGAACCCACCGACATAGATGGACTATATCGCTATTACGGATGGCACAAAGAACAAAACCGCCCCGTCCCCGATGTTATCTCCGACACCAAACACAACATCATCTTGCATCCCAAATCAAAAGGCTCGGCACCGGAATGGCCTCTGGAACACTACCATCGGCTCGCCGATATACTGAATCCACAACACTTCAATGTGATATTAAGCGGCACGCAAGTCGAAAAAGAATATATGCAGAAAACCTGCCCCCAGCTGTTTGAACTCCCCCATGTCACCGACTTTACCGGGCAACACAATTTAGCCGACTACATCAACATCGTCGAACAATCGGACTGCCTCGTGGCAAACAGTACCGGCCCGCTACACCTCGCCGCCGCCGCCGGCATCAACACCATAGGCCTATACGCACCCGTCCGCCCTCAACACCCCGGGCGCTGGAAACCCATAGGCAAACGCGTAACAGTACTTTGCAAAGGACAACCCACCGACGACAAAAACGACCTGAACAAAATTGCCGAGATCACACCGGCGGATGTGAAGGCAGCGATTATAGAGAGGTTGGGGGAGTAATCCTTAAAGCGAAAACATTGTAATATCTGCTGAGCCAGCCAAGTATAATGGCAAACAATTATCTGATGCTTAACAATCTTAAACTTAATCTTTTTCTTTTGCCTTTCTTATTTTTTCTAGTTCAAGTTCTGCTTCTATTTTTCTTGCTTCAGCTTTGCTTGCTTCAGCCTTAAAGATTTCCCCAACAGTTTTCCGGAGTTCATTTAGCTGATATTCAAATTCACTTATACACGGTTTTTGATTATATATTGTGTCTCTAGACTTTGATACTTGTTCTGCTGCGGCGATATCAAAAGACTGATATGACTGCATCTCAATTTTAAGCAAAGGTTTGAGTAATAATTCATTAACTGTATCATCACACTCTTTATCTCCAGGCTTTGTATTTACCCAGTCATTCATCGCTCCTTGACATAGTGCGAAAACACCATCCCTATAAAACTTCACGGCAGGATGAACGCTAAAAGGAATGCTTGTAGCAAATTTAAGGCTGTCCTCCATTTCCGTCGTTTGCTCTCTCGCAGTTAAATTATATTTACGCAATGTTTCAAGTGCCGACGCTCCTTCTGGAAAAGGTTCTGCGCAAATAGAAGGTAGTTCTTTACCTACCTTAATTGTCGTTAAAATCAACCGGCGATCAGCTTGAGTTGCTGTACCTCTATATATTCCCTCTTTTGGAGACATATCAACAGGTATTATTGGCTGATATTGATTATCGCTGGCACATCCTCCGATTAATATGATTATTAATACAGAAAAAAATAGTTGTGTTATTAATCTAGCTTTATTCATTTTTCCTCCTCGTTATGTATTATTTGTTCAAACCACCAAAAATCGATAGATTTTTACACTATTAAGCATACGCTATAAGCGTTTTGTAACAATACCCAAAAACCAATTTTTGCCAATGGTAACGACAAGCGGTAAAATGGTCAAGCATGAATCCCACTCTCAGTAAATATACTTTCGGTCGCCACGGTTCTTTCCAGCTACGCTACGGCTGGCTCACCAAAGGATTCAGGGCGTTTAGGCAAAATCCTGATATTTTTTCTTTGAATGATGCAACCGTTACTTTAGGTGTCGGGAAAAATATGGTCGACTCCATTTCTTATTGGTTAAAAGCAACAGATATTATCAATCATAAAAACATTACTGATTTCGGTGAAAAATTACTCGGAGAGTTTGACCCCTACTTAGAGGATGATGCAACACTATGGCTATTACATCTAAAACTTTCACAAAATAAGGAACTATCGACTTCTATTTATTGGCTGTTTAATCATTTTCATAAGACAAATTTCACAACCAACGAAGCGTTTATTGCGTTACAAGAATTCATAGCAACGAACCCGAATATACAAGCGTCGGAGAATACCGTGAAAATGGATATTAGCGTTATTTTAAGAATGTACGCACCGCATAAATCAAATCAAACTAGAATAGACGACATGTTGGAGTCACCGTTATCCTTGCTTAAGCTAATAGAGTACCATGACGGTAGGTATCATTTTCTGCAGCCTAAAAAAAAGCAAATCCCTATAGAAGTGATCGCCTACGCCATCAGAGAATATTTCCCGGGTAAAAACATCATCCCGGTTAAGGAATTAATGTACGGAAACCAATTAGCACTAAACAAAGTACTGAAAATATCGGAGGATGACTTGATTAGTTTCTTAGAGGATTTGATATGCAAATATCCCAAAGACTACCAACTAAGAGAAGATGCCGGCATCTTTCAACTACACATTTCAAGTAAGAAAAAAGCATTAGCTTATCTAAAAAAATACTATGGACAAACTTGATCAATTTATAAGTATCAAATCGGAATTATCCCGCTCGGTTAATATAGAAAGGGATTGTTTGAATGAAGAGACACTCAACCATTATATTCTGACCAATAATGCTACACAGGCGATCCGTAATGTGATGAATGTTTGCCGGAATGGTGCCAATAGCGACAAAGCCTTTTCAATTATCGGACCATACGGATCAGGGAAATCATCGTTTGCCGTCTATTTATCTCACTTACTCAATAACGATCAAAAAGCAATTCAAAAAGTACCGTCAACACTAAAAAAATCAGTTGAAACACACCTTAATAATTCACAAGGTTATTGCAATATATTGCTATCCGGCACACCGGCTCCGCTTAATAGATCCTTTTTAGAGGCACTGAAGATCAGTATTACACCTTACTATGAAAGCCTAAAACTTAAACATCAAAATCACCATAGAACTATCAACCGGCTATTAAAATCCGATGAAATAAGCACTAAGGTAATTTTGAATCTAATAAAAAAAATACGCATGGAACTTGCACAAGCGGGCAGCAAAGGCTTGTTGATTATCATTGACGAATTCGGGAAATTTTTAGAATATACAGCTCGGCACGAAAACGATGACATTTTTTTGCTACAAGTGCTAGCGGAGGAAACACATCAAACCGGTGATGCAAACATCCTATTATTTGTTTTGCTACACCAATCTTTTGAACAGTATGGGAAAAACCTCAGTAGCAAATTAAAAAACGAATGGATAAAAATACAAGGCCGTTATCAAACCTTATCGTTTGTTGACACAACAGCAGAATCTCTACCGATTATCGCCCAAGTTTTTAATCAAAAGCTCTCGTCTAAAACCCAAAAAAAGATTACCAGCGATATTCAAGCTATCACTAAAAAACTAAAAAAATATGAGATTCTCCCTCCCTCTCTCACTGAAAAAACGGCAAATGGGCTATTTGTCAAATGCTATCCTTTGCATCCGCTAACATTGTTATTACTTCCTATATTGTGTCAGAAGATTTCCCAAAACGAACGCACATTGTTTAACTATCTAGGAAGTGATGAACCATTTTCACTAACACAAACCATGCGCAATCTAGCACCGGGAGATTTTATTTACCCTCATCATATTTACGATTACTTTATCAATAGTGAAACACTATCTAATACCTTTCACACGAGTAGAACATTATCCGAAGTGTGGATCGCATTAGAGAGGATAGCAAACGCCTCTGCAAAGGAAATCCAACTACTAAAAACAATCGCCTTGTTTAATATCGCCAATAGTCACATCATCGCTTCAAAAACCATATTGGAACTGTGCGATAAAAATTACACCAAAAACACTAAACTCTTATTAGATAAATCAATCATTACTTATCGTAAATTTAACGGTGAATATAGAGTCTGGCAAGGCAGCGACTTTGACTTGAACCAAGCTATAGAGGAACAACTAACCCAATTAACAACCTTCAATATTGCAGAACATCTAAACAAAAACCAAGTGTTCTTACCTTTTGTTGCCAAACGCTATTCCATAGAAAAGCATAGTCTGTTTTATTTTGAACCTGTTTTTATCTACGCCGATCAATATGCCAACATAAATCCCCAAAACAACAAACCAAGAATAATCTTTTGCTTTAACTTTAATAACGAAGACAAGAATATATTTCAAAATAAAATTATCAAGCATTTCGGTGAACAAGATATTTGCGTCCTGATTGATAATAGCAAAAACATACGAACCGCTGCCCAATACCGTATTGCTTTAGAAAATATAGAAAGGCAGAACGATATCATTCAAAACGACCCTATTATTCATCGTGAATTTATTCAGTACTTTATTGATGCAAAACAAAAAGAACATACCCAATTTAATAAGATATTAGAAAACCCTGAGAAGTGTCTATGGTATAACAAAGCAAAAAAAATGAAGTGCAACAATAAAAGAGCGGTACAAACATTATTATCGGAAACTTTAGAAAGCGTCTACCCCGATGCACCTACTATAAAAAATGAATTAATCAATCGCGACAATCCATCGGCGCAGGCAAATGCAGGGCGCAGAAAATTACTACTGCATCTGTTAAATCATCACGACAAAGAAGACTTAGCCATTGAGAAATATCCGGCAGAGAAAGGCATGTATGTTGCAATCATTAAAGAAAACGAGATACACAAAAAGATAAATGGCAAATGGCAAATCCGTCGTCCGGCAAATGGAAAATGTAGAGGGGTCTGGAACGAAATAGATAGATTCTTCGAACAAACAAAGGAACAACCAAAGTGTTTATTAGAATTAGATGAAATCTTGACCGCACCGCCATTCGGTATAAAAAAACCAGTCTTGCCTATTTTTTATATAGCAAATTATCTGTATAACAAAAATGAAATAGCAATTTATGAAGATAGAATTTATGTTCCCTTTTTTACCGAGCAACATTTAGAGAGATTACTGAAGCGCCCGGATACTTTTACTTTTCAGCAGTTTAAGATTAAAGGACTAAATCAAGAATTGATGCAAGAGTACGAAACACATTTACTAAATGGTTCCGCCCCTAACGCACAAGCTATATTTCGAGCCATTGCTCTATTTATCCAAGAACTTCCGCCATATACACGACAAACACAAGAAATATCAGATATAGCAAAAAAAATTATAGTTGCATTTAAGAATAATAAAAGCCCACAAGACCTGCTGTTCAAGAAGTTGCCGTCAGCTTGTGGCTTCACCGGCAAAAAAACACAAGGCTTTGGAGCTAAATTAAGAATAGCATTGCAGGAGATAAAAGATGCCTATCCTAAAATGCTTGACAAGCAAATTAATTTAATGGCGCAAAAACTAATGATAAATACACAAGACAAAGAACAAATTAAAAACGAACTTGTTAAGCATGGCAACACACTAAAAAACTATGATTTAGATAAAGAAACAAAAAGATTTATCCGAGAAATTGCAACTGATCATAGCGATACTAATAATTATTTTGAGAGAATCTTAACCCATATCGCTTATACGCAACCGACGAAGTGGAATGATGACACTATTGCCACCGTCCAACAAAAGATACTGGAGCATAGTAAATTATTACTAAACTTATATAGGATAGAGCAATACCACCGTAAGGGTAAACTTAACCACGATGAGGAGAAAATTAAAAACCTAATGAAAGAGAATCTAAATAATGTGTCAGCCGAGCAACAATATCGTATTGTCGTTGATTTACTGCAGGATTTAGCCAACAATACAACTCTGAATAAGAACCAAACTAATCACCAAAAGAAAAAAAACTAGATATGTGTTACAATCTTTTGAAAAATTAGCACTGGTAAAATGTTATGACTGAACAAACTAGACACCTGCTAGGACTCTCGGGAGGAAAAGACAGTGCAGCACTAGCGATTTATCTCAAACAACAAGATAAGGTGCCGGATATAGAATATTTCTTTTGCGACACCGGTATGGAACTGCCTGAGGTCTATACCTTTTTGGATAAATTAGAAACCTATCTCGGCAAACCAATTAAAAGATTAGGCGGCGATAGAGATTTCCTACACCTTCTCAAAATGCACGATAATATGCTCCCTCAAGCAACAAGAAGATGGTGCACCAAAGATATGAAAATCAAACCATTAGAAGAATTTATCGGTAATGATGAAGCAATCACTTATGTCGGTATTCGGGCAGATGAATTTAGAGACGGCTATTTAAGCCTTAAAAGCAACATAAAGGCAGCGTATCCGTTTATTGAAGATGGCTTGGTCAGAAAAGATATTTTTAATATACTGGAGGAAACGGTTGGTATCCCCGAATATTACGAGTGGCGTTCCCGTTCCGGCTGCTTTTTTTGCTTTTTCCAACGCTACGAGGAATGGCTGGGACTCCACGAAAGACATCCGGATTTATTCCAAAGAGCCGTAGAAATGGAAAAAGATGTGAACAAAAGATTTGACGGACTCAAAAATAGATATACATGGATTAGAGGAATTAGCTTGGAAGAATTACTGGAACGGAAGGACGAGATTTTAGCCAATAGCGCAAAACGAAAAGCATGTAGTAAAAAAGACACTCGTTCATGGCAAGAGATTTTAATAGAAGACGGACAAGACGATGAAAATCAATCTTGTACGATATGTAGTTTATAGAAAGTAGGATGGATTATGAGTGAGAGAAAATATAAATATGATGAGCGTACATTAAAAGATTTCCTTAAAGATTCTAGAAAATTTTCATTGGTACTCCCACACTTTCAAAGAGACTTCGTATGGGATAAAGAAAAGCAAAAATCCCTTCTACAATCAATGCTTGCCGGAATACCAATTGGTAGCATCTTATTACTAGAGGACACAAAAAAATCTTATGCTAGCCGACCACTTTGCTTTAGAGAATTTGAACCAAAAATAGAGGGAGATAAATGCACATTTCTACTAGATGGACAGCAAAGAATATCAACTCTAAAATCCATGTTTTGTGACTTGTTTTCTGAAACAGAGATTGAAAAACTACAAAAAGATAGCTGGCAAGATTTATGGGAGGATTTACCCTCAAAACTACGTTATAGATGGTGCTTGAAAATTGACCTAGATAGTGAAGACGAAAATGATATTTGGGGTATTAAAAACCTAGATTTTAAGGAAACTCATGAGAATGACAAATCATTTAGCCCGACAGATTTTCAAGAATACATAGTGTGTGAGAGAGTACATAAAACAAAAAAGACACCATACCATCCTAATAGTTCAAAAGAAGATTTAGTAAAATGGGCGATCTCTGAGAAGTTAGTACCATTATATCTTTTAGGTACAAACCCATATCTGTTGAAAAAAATACTAACACATATTGCAGATCATAAATATTTTGTGGAACAAGAAAATGAAGAAAACGAAGAAAACAAAGAGAAAATAGAGATGTGGGTATCAAAAGTTACGACTTTTTTGGAGGATATGACATTAAAAACTGGAATTTCCAGCATCATATTAGAAGGGCAAACTGGAATGGAAGTTGGTATATATATCTTTGAACAAGTCAATAGAGGCGGGGTTCAATTAGATATTTACGATTTACTAGTAGCCAGAATGGCACTTTGTCATAAAGACACTAATAAAAATGTAAATTTAACAAAAAAAATAGAGCAGCTATGCAAAGACACACAGAGCATAAATGAGAAAATATATCATGGCGAGAAAGATGGCTTTGATCCTAGAAATATGGACATTTGGAATAAGGAAGATAATATTCCTCAAAAAATATTCAAAAAAGTATTTAAAAATTGTCTAGCAATTTGCAACCTAAAAAATACGTATGGACTTCGCGATCATCTATCTGATAAATATATCAAAGAAAATCACTTGCTTAAGTTAACTGATGAAGAGATATATGACAACTACGAAGAGACAGTACTAACCCTATTTTCAGTATTACAATTTTTACATTTTCGCTGCGGAGTAGTAAAATTAGAAGATATACCTTATGAGCTACTAGTTGTTCCATTATTTGTGTTTTTTATTGAAAATGAGAATAAGCCTACCAAAGAAGATGTAGATAAAATAGAGTTTTGGTATTGGGCATCAATATTTTGTGGACGTTATCGTGAAAAGCAATCAACTAGGGTGATTAAAGATAGTAACACAATCATTGAAAACAAAGACTTCCATGAAAAGTTTCATGATAGATTTGACACAATCTTTCAAGCCATAGGCTATTCCGATAAAGAATCTCTAATTAGAACAAGAGAATATAGCAGGCAACCACAATTGGATAAAGCTATTACTCAATATGTATTGTCACAAGAGCCTTGGGATTTAAGAACAAACAGAGACCGCTATCAATTATCAGCTTATTATTTTGCAAAAGAGGACATTAATCTTGAGAAAAATATACATCACATTATTCCACTTAATGAAATAGCAAAGCAAGAAGGTATGGAGACTAAAAAACTTAGAGAGAATAAAGAGCATCCTGTAAACAGTATGCTGAATAAAGTCATCATCAGCCAAAAAGCAAACTGGCAAATACTAAGAGTAAATGATTATAAAGATAATCAGAATCAATTAAATTGTGATAAAAATATGATCCCTGTACCAACGGAAAGAAAGTTTATAAATCCAGATAAATCTTATAATCTAAATAGATTTTTAGAGGTCAGATTTGAAATGATAAAACAAAAGGTCAAAGATGAGCTACAGATATTAACTACGAAACCCCCGACTAAGGAATAACGCCATGGGATGATGGTTCGCTGTATTTTGCTGCCTTATCATTCTTTATTATCAAAATCCCATCACTACATGTTGATTGAACCAAGGGCGTAATTTTCTCTTTATTTGCGCAAGCAATAGCATGAAAACTAACTTTACAGGTGATTCTAAAAATTGAGGGACGTCAAACCCTCCATTGGTATATAAAATGGCAGCAGCGAATCAAATTAAATCTTTAATAGAGCTTCATCTACTGAATGAGGACGAGCAGTTTTTGACTATCGCTTTGCAGGTTGAGGCTTCCGAAGCGGTGCAGATTTCTATATGAGTTATCATAGCCTGAAAGCAAATTTATAAGAGTTTCCATAATGAATGAAGAAATTAGAAAAAGAAAGGAAAAAGTAGAACAGCTTTTTAAGGATAAAAGTGGGATGAATTAATTCAGGTAGCTAACGAAATTATTGATCTTAAAGCAGAGCCTTATGAGCAAGCGATAACAAACTTTTTTCTCGGTCGTGCCTATGAAGCAAAGGGGGACGATAGCCGTGCACTTGAAAATTATACTCAAGCCATAGATCTGGAGCCTAGTTTCCCGCTTCCATACCTCGGTAGTGCCCACATATATGACAAAAGAGAAAAATATGAGTTTGTGCTGGAGAACCTTAGTAAAGCTATAAAATGTGATACATCTCTAAAATCTCATATTCCATTTGCTTATATTGCCTCACAAATTTTAGCGATAGATAAACTAGGGAAAAGCCAACAATCCAAGGCTTTTAAAATTTATAGTAACTTATGGGGTACAATTATTCAGATACAGCACAAACTTTTTTGTAAAGAAGAGTCTAAAGCTGCCCATTACACTTCTCTTGATACCCTTATAAACCTCTCTGAAATAGAAAGCCGCTTCCGGCTTTATAACGCAGACTATATGAATGACCCGGAAGAAGGACAAGTTTTTTTCAAAATAATGAACGAATATCAGACAAACATAAAAAAGCGGATAGACATAGAGGAATGGTTTTACAAGGATAAAGATAAGTCTTATCGCTCACCTGCTTATATCGGTAGTTTTGTTCAGTTTGAAGAGGGAAACAAACAGAAAGACAAACTGTTTTTGTGGCGAACCTATGGAAAACATGATAACGAAGAAGCGGCTGGTGCTTGCTTGATTTTCAATAATAAGCAATGCTTTGCGGAAGATATGCGATACCAATTCGGTACTATGGCAGAAATGCAACTGGTCAATATAACGAGGAGTGATGAAATAAAAGAGCACAATAATGTGAAGAAACCTGAGTTATATAAAATTTATTACCGAGGAGAAACAAATAATAAACTAGAGAAAGAATTAGAAAAACTAGCAGGTCAACTCATGAATATAAACCAATTTATAGAAAAAGTACATGCAGAGAAAATAAAAAGTGTGTGGCAACAAATGGAGGAAAGAAAAAAAACAGAAGATGCATTGCGGCGACTTGTTTGCGAATTACTGGACAGTATCCGCTTTCTCTTCAAAGAAAGCCATTATCGTGAAGAAAATGAGGTGCGCGTTATCCAGTGGAATTATGGTGAGAAGGATGAGTCCTCAGAATCTAAAGTTGAGGTTGACGCGGAAAGTATCCCGCCGCGTCTCTATGTGGAAGCTCCGGAAAATTTCCAGTTTAGCGAGGTTATACTCGGGCCAAAAACGGAGCGTTATCAGGAGTGGGAGCAGTGGCTCAAGGAACAGGCGAAGAAACAGGACAGGAGTATTGAAATAAAACGATCAGGAATCAAGTACGGAAAATCATAACCATACACGGGGACGCAAGCAGTTGGGTTTGTGCAAGCATGTTCACAACCACCCCGTCAGGCTGCGCCTGCCACCCCTCCAAAGGAGGGGAATTGATCAGTGCAGATACGTAACCACCCCGTCAGGCTGCGCCTGCCACCCCTCCAGAGGAGGGGAATGATGGGTGAACATTTTAATTGTGCGGTTTTTTTAACAGCCAGATATTTCTAGGCTCTGTTACAATACTCAAGGAGCCTATCCTCTAAACACAATCGGGAGTTTACTATGAGCAAAAAAAGAGAGAATGAGAATCCCTTTATCAAGGAGGTTGAGTCCGCCGCTTACGGGAATCCAAATGTTGACATGGATTTGTTTAGGCAATGGCTAGAGGTGGAAAAAATACTCGATAGTCTTCCAAAGATACCTGAACCAAAGCCGAAAAAAGTAAAGCCGCCTCGCTTGCAGCCAATTCCGCTTGAAATATTCGGTCGGTAAATCCTTTGTTGCCCTGCCTGTGTTAGTAGCGGAATGTCCCTCTGCTTGGGTAAACGAGCTGCAAAAAGCAAGACACTTTTCCTATAATTACACAAGACCAGCGATATTATCCTGAATGCCTTTTTGAGGATTGTAAAATAGAAGGGGAAATTGAAGAACAACAGGAGATGTTCTAATGAATACAGAATCAATACAGAAATCTTTCAAGGAATCCGTCGCCGAGTCGGTTGAACTTTTCCCACATGGGGATAACAACTATCAAATAGCTACCCCTTTTCATTTTGATGACGGAGACCACTTTGTTGTTATATTAAAGACAGATGAATCAGGTAGCTGGATTATAACGGACGAAGGACATACCTATATGCACATGAGCTACTATATGGACTTGTCTTCTCTGGACAACGGAAACCGTAATGAAATTATAGAAAGCTCTTTGGAAAAATATGGTGTTAAAGAAATAGAAGGGGAACTTATTGCTACGATTGATGAAATTTCCAATGCAGGGAACACCCTCTACAATTTCATTCAGTGTCTGATGAGTATTATCGATGTTTCTTATCTCAGCCGAGAGATAGTGAGGTCTACATTTATGGAGGATTTCAAATCTTTTATTTGTGAATCGGTTGCCGAAGAGAGGGTTCAATTTGATTATAAAGAAGAAGCAAATGATCCTGACGGAAAATATAAAGTAGATTGCAGAGTCAACGGCATGTCTCGCCCTTTGCACATATATGCCATAGGCAACGACGACAGATGTCGTGATACAACGATTACTATTCTGCAACATGAAAAGTGGAAACTCGATTTTTTTAGCATGGCAATTTTTGAGGATCAAGAAACCATCAACCGCAAAGTTCTGGCTCGTTTAACGGATGTTTGCGGCCGGCAGTTTTCTAGTTTGGCAACGAATAAAAAAAGGATTAGGGATTTCTTTGACGAAAAGATTAATGGGTAACGGCGACTAAATTGGATGAATGAATAAATAGTACAGATACAACACAACCACCCCGTCAGGCTGCGCCTGCCACCCCTCCGAAGGAGGGGAATGTACCGGCATCGCACCTTGTACAGACACTTTGACAACCACCCCGTCAGGCTGCGCCTGCCACCCCTCCACAGGAGGGGAATGTACCGGCATCGCACCTTGTACAGACACTTTGACAACCACCCCGTCAGGCTGAATAGAACCGCCGATTGAACCAGTAGGTCAATCGGCGTGACATTATGCAGAACCTGAACATGATTGCTAAACGCATGCATTGCAAAATGCATAGGCCACCCCTCCGAAGGAGGGGAATTGATCAGTGCAGACACTTCGGGGGCTGTTGAAAAAGTATTCTCAAGACACCTTTAGGGTGGATATTCCCCTCCTTCGCGAGGGAATATCACCTTCTAATATACCGTTCAACATGTATTTACTACCGTTCATCCATTTGTCTCTCCTCCTACTCAATACCGGGTTTAGGGTAGATGTTTTACACCCAATTTATAGGAGATTTACTATGAATGAAAAACATCTCGGATACTTAGACTTGACAAAAGATATTTCCTTTAAGCGATACTTCTCGATCAATAAGCAGGTACTGTTCTCATTGATTAAGAGCTTTCTGCCGACCCCCGATAATGCGCCGGATATGATGATACTCAACCCCGGCATACTCAACCCTGCATCCAAAACCGCAAATCAACAAAACCAATCGGGCGATATGCTACATCTGCAGGATAGTTCTATCCCACCGGACACACCGGGTGGCAAACAGGTTGTGCTAGACCTCCATGTCAAGTTACATAGCGGTGAGAATATCGACATAGAGATGCAGGGCTATTCTCAAAAGGACTTCTTTAGTAGAATGTTGGCTTATTGGGTGCAGTTGCACTCTTATGGTATGAGGCGTGGACAGAAGTTTGATCAGATTGATCCGAGCTACTTACTGGTGTTTACCCGGTTCACGGTGTTTGATGAAGAGGACTATATAAACGAGACCACAATCACTCTGCGTAAGCATCGGCATAAGGAATTGACTAAGGACTTTGGGTTGGTGATAGTGGAATTGAGCAAGTTCAACAAGAGCCACCTTGAGTTGGTTGATATGACGGATAGGTGGTGCTATCATCAAGCACTCGGCGGAATTGACGGCTGAGCAAGTAAAGCATTTATCACAAGACGGAGAGACGAAGATGGCATTAAAACATTTAGAGGAGATATCAAAAGAGGATATAGATTGCTGGAACGCTATATCCATAGAGAGACGAGAGTGGGAACGGCACTTGAGAGAGCAAGAGATCATGGAAGAAGTCAAAGCAGAAGGGTTGGCTGAAGGTAAAGTAAAAAGAGAGCACGAAATTGCTTTGAACATGTTGCAAGAGAATTATGAGGTTTCTGAGATTTCAAAATTGACAGGTTTATCTGCTGACGAGATTAAACAGCTAAAGAGTAGAACTGCCGATTGAGCCGATAGGTCAATCGACAGAGACGAGACGAGCCTTTTAACTATTTAGGTGGATAAATGGATAATTGTGCAGACATTTTGGGGGCTGTTGAAGAAGTGAGGGCATCGCACAACACCAACCGCCCTGCGCCAACAAATAATGGTTTCCATAAATTGGATGGATGAATGAATGTATAAATCATACAGATACGACACAACCACCCCGTCAGGCTGCGCCTGCCACCCCTCCAAAGGAGGGGAATGTACCAGCACTATAATTGTGCAGACACTTTTGCGACCACCCCTCCACAGGAGGGGAATGGGCCGGCACTATAATCGTGCGGACACTTCTGGATGCCTAGACCATCTCATAGCTCTTGATGATTAAGGCTTTTCTCTGTTCAAAGTCATCGGTAGTTGATATTTTTAATTCTAAGCCGCAGGCACCATAGTGGCCGGTACTCCCGACATCTTTTAACAATTCATCTTCTAAATTTTCTTTTGCAGGGTCTAGTCTCAAATAAAGCAGAATGTGCCTAGCTTGAGGTTTTATTTTCAGGCGAACGAAGGTTTTAATTCTATTGTATGCCTTATAATGTTTCAGTTCTTTTACCTGCACATCATCACCAAGATCCAAGATAAAATTTTCAATAAAATGATACAAATCCGTTAATTCTGAATCTGCCTGCTCTAGATATTCCCCGAAAATCTTCTGAGTCGTATTCTTTTTTCTATTATCTGTTTCCATGCGCCCGGTTGCGGTTTGTGAATTAACCAACTCAAATAAAAGCATATCCTCATCGAATTTTCTGTATCTAATCAGCTCTATATTACGGTTTATTTGCTTGACCGCATGCTCGTCATATCTCTTAAAATCACTGGCGATACACAAAAGCCTCGGAGCCGACCATTCTATTTTTTCGATATGATCTTTGCCGAGCTTTTTCAGAACCAAAAGTTCAAACGCAGCCTTATGATCCATCAGCCAGTCAAGATAAAAGAGTCCTTGATTGATCACATTCTCGGATTGCGAGCGTTTGTATTCAATAATCACGGGGCAATTATCCTCGTCTATGCCGAGTGTATCGATACGCCCTCTATGTTCTTTACCCGTAGAATATTCCGTCGCTAAAAATTTGATACCGAATATCTCTTCCAAGTTATGCTCTATCAGAGTCTGCAAAGGTTTCTCCAAAGCAAAAGAGACTGTCGTTAATTCTTCAACCTTGTCGTTGTTCAATTTGAAAAGTTTTAGATCACTCATTAATATCAATACCCTTTTTAATTTTTCAATATATGATTTCCCCAAAGACTAGGATTTTATGCTGATTATTATACGCAAGCTACAATAGATGCAAGTATCGCGAGCCGATGCCGTTGCGGCACATTCCTCTGAAAATATCGCTGATTTCTGTTATTATTAACACCTCAACATTTCAATTCGAAACATAGGTAAAAGACATGACCAAGCAAGAAAAAATCCAGCAGCTGATAGAGATGCAAAAAAAGTTCATTGAAAAAGAGCAGAATACAGGTGTCTCAATGCAGGAGTATTTCTCTCCCGATAAGCAATCCGAACTTCATGGTTATAGCGAAAATTATATGAAAATCGCAATGGAGATAGTGGCGGATGCACATCAGGAGGTTGGATCGAAACCCTAGGCATCTATCGCCGAAGTCTGGCATGTGCGTTGTATCGGCACATGGGATTGTTGAAAAAGTACCGTTTTGCACAACTGCGGTGTTGCTACATTCCCCTCCTTTGGAGGGGTGGCAGGCGCAGCCTGACGGGGTGGTTGCCGAAGGTCTGCAACACCATAACCGCTTGCGCCACATAATTATGATAACCACAAAGTCGTAGGGGCAGACCTGTGTGTCTGCCCAAAACGATACCGTTCTGCACAGCCGTAACCGCTTGCGCCGTATGGTTTTGGTTTCCATAAATCGGATGAATGAATGTATAAATCGTGCAGATGCAACGCGTTACGGGCAGAACAGAGCCGCCGATTGAGCCAGTAGGTCAATCGGCAATTTAATTTTAGTCCGCCCCTACCACTCTATGAAATACTTTTTCAACAGTCCCCGAAGGTCTGCAACACCGTAACCGCTTGCGCCACATAATTATGATAACCACAAAGTCGTAGGGGCAGACCTGTGTGTCTGCCCAAAACGATACCGTTCTGTACAAACTCAACCGCTTGCGCCAACAAATAATGGTTTCCATAAATTGGATGGATGAATGTATAAATCGTGCAGATGCAACGCGTTACGGGCAGAACAGAGCCGCCGATTGAGCCAGTAGGTCAATCGGCAATTTAATGTTAGTCCGCCCCTACGGGTGGTTTGCAAATATTCATGGCGCAAGCGGTTACGGTTGCACGCTGACGATACTTTTTCAACAGCCTAAATCTGTGTCCACATTCTAAACAGGTTCGTATATAGCCATTCTAGTTCTTTACTCTCTCGAGAGTCGGGGGCTTTAGCTTTTATGCGGTTTTGCACTTTGCCGATTCTATATATTAGTTCACGGTGTAGAGGATTCGGTATTAGGCTTTGTATCCAAGTCACAGCAACCAGACGGCAACCGCTTTTAATGGGTTCAACCCGATGGGTGGTTGTTGCCGTGTATAGCACGGCATCGCCGGCGGGATATTTGGCGGTATGCGTATCGTCGTCTTCCAGTATGCCGATAAGCAGTTCGCCGCCCTCGTATTCGCCCGGGTTATTTAGAAAAATAGTCATTGCGATATCGGAACGATAGAGATGCGGTGGTTGTCCCATCACCGGGTTATCGGTATGATCGCCGTAATAGTCTCCTTGACGATATGAAGCGTAGTAGGGTTCGGCAATTTTATGCGGCAAGGCAATCGCTTGATACTCGGGGTGGGTAATGAGTTTGGGCATAACGATTGCATTGAGTTTTTCTAGGGTGGCATCGGTGTTTGAGACCTCTTGGTTGTTTTTATTCGGGCGGGCATATTTGCCTGCCGACAGGCGACCGTCTACGAAACGAGCCTGTCTGAGCAGTTCGTTAATCTTGCTTAAATCGTCGGCAGAGAGTAATGCGTTTATTCGGTATATCATTATTGGGGGTCAAAGCTCCGCAAGTTATGGCGCAACACGACCTCTATTTGGGAAGCCTTCAGTGCGCTTCCTATTCTTTGGGCTTGCTCCAGTTCACTGTAGGGACCTAGCCACACTCTATGGTATTGTGCGTCTTTGTAGGCAGCTTGGAAAATATGCACATCTTTATAGCCCAAGTCGACAATTTTGCGTCGTTGTATTTGTGCTTGTAGCGCAGTTGTGAAAGTGCCGGCTTGTAAGATATAGCGCGTCGGTGATGTGTCTTCGTTATTACCATTACCTGCATCGTCTTTGCCTGCCTTTCCATCGACTCTATCGTTTGCGTCATTTCCGGAAAAATCTTCGCCTACCGCGCTTGGAATAATTGTCAGCTCGGTCTGATCCTGAGGGGGTGTATCGGCGGTGGGTGCCGGCGGCAATTCAAACTCTTCTAGTTCCTTATAGAATTGATAATCTATAGATTGACTATTGGGTCGATCTTTAGATGCTTCGGTCGAAGCAGAGGCCTCCGGCTGTGTCTTGTTATCGGCTGTGTCGGAAGCAGCCGACTCGGTATATGCACTATTACCACCGGCAGTTGAATGATAGTTGTTTAGGTATGTTATAAAAAGTGCACCTGCAACAAGCAATCCGGACAAAAAGCCCACCCCGAAAATGCTTGCCGTCTTCTTGAATGTACTGTCACCGCTTGTGTTTTTCTTCGTCGGTGGTTGCGTAGCCAATGATTTCTTCTTGTAGTCTTTCATTGCCATCTATAAATGCTTACATACGCTCGGGCGCGGATGCTCCGAGCATAGTCAGTCCGTTGAATAGTATATGCTTCACCGCCGCAATCAATAACAATCGAGCGTTGCGCAGTTGTTCGTCGTCCACTAGAAAGCGGTAGTGGTTATAGTAGCTATGAAAATCGGTTGCCAGTCCGCGCAAGTATTCCAATAATACTTGTGGTTCTTTGGTCTCGGCAGCCGCCGGCAATACCGAAGTATAGCGCAATAGCGACTTCATCAGTGTACGCTCTTCGGCTTCTTTTAAGCGATCGAGTTCGGCAGCAACGATGGTGTAGCTATAACCTTGCTCTTTCATTTGTCTGAACACGCTACAAATTCTGGCATGCGCATACTGCAAGTAATAGAGTGGATTGTCGTTGCTTTGGGATTTGGCAAGTTCCATGTCGAAGTCTATGTGTTGGGTATATTTGCGCATCATATAAAACAAGTGCATCGCATCGCTGCCGATTTGTTTTCTAATTGCGGACAGCGGAATGAATTGTCCGCCGCGGGTAGACATTGCGGTCTTTAGACCGCTCCGGTAAAGGTTGACGAATTGCACCAATATGACATGCAGTTTGTCGGCATCCAACCCTAAGGCTTCAATCGCCGCGCGCAACCGTGCCACATAACCGTGGTGGTCGGCACCCCAGATATTAATAACGAGGTCGTAGTCCCTTTGGTATTTATCTAAATGGTATGCGATATCGGCGGCAAAATAGGTGCTTTGTTCGTTGGAGCGCACCAAAACCCGATCTTTCTCATCGCCGAAATCGGTTGAGCGAAACCACCGCGCACCTTCTTTTTCGTAGAGCATGCCGCGCCCATCCAGTTGCGCAATCGTTTTGTTTATTTGATCCTCGGAACGCAACGAGGACTCGAAGAACCAATTGTCATAGACGATACCGAATAGTTTTAACTCTGCCTTGATAACTTTCATCATCATGTTCAATGCCTCTGTATAGACGGTTGAATAGCGCGTGGTTCCGAGTTCTTGTTTCATGCAGCTCAGCAAACAATCCAAATGTTTCTCCTGCGCTTCATCATCGGTATCACTCGCCGTTTCGGGTTGCCAATTTGCGACATAAAATTGTTCGCCTTGTTGGCGATGGAGCTGGGCAGCCATATCCCAGATATAGTCGCCGTGGTAGGCTTTTGCCGGAAACTCGGACTTGCCACCGCACAGTTCCAAATAGCGTAACCATACGGAGAGGCTCAGCATTTCCATCTGTCGCCCGCAATCGTTGACATAATACTCACATTCAACGCAATAACCATTTGCTTTGAGTATGTTGGCAAGGGCGGCACCGAAGGCGGCACCGCGCCCGTGCCCGATATGCAGGGGACCGGTAGGATTCGCCGATACGAACTCCAGTAATGCACGACCTCGGCTGCCGGCCGGCGCACATCCGTATTGAGCCCCTCGACGAACGATCTCCAAAACCACCTCTGCATAGGCTTTTTCTTTTAAGTGAAAATTGATAAAACCGGGACCTGCGATTGCAACCTGCTCTATAAAATCCGACTCGGGTAATTCGACAATAATACGGTCGGCTAAATCACGCGCTGCCATCTTTGCCGACGACGCAAGTGTTAGTGCGATATTGCTGGAATAGTCACCGTGGGCACTCTCTCGTGTTAGTTGCACCTCGGGTTCAATTACCGTAGGCAGAATACCCGCCCTGTGCAGAGTTATTAGGCTATCGCCGATCCATTGTTTAATTTGTGCATGCATGGAACGGACATTTTACCAGTTATTCAATAATCGTCGGCATGTTCAAATGGAAATCTTGTTTTATGGGAACCACCATTCCCTTCCTGCGACGGTGTGGTCGTGGCGTGTCTGCACGAGTAAAGAGGTGCAACATTGAAAGAATACGGCGCGTTTGGCGTAGCTTTATCGAAGGTAAACTGAGTTCTTACTTTGCCACTATCAACACGACGCTTGCCAAGAACACGCCGATGATCGAGGTCATTGCAACGATGCTTCCGATGAATAGTGCAACTCCCCATTTACTAATATTCGCATGAAATGCCGACTGAGCTTCCTTCATTTCAACTATCATTTCGTATAGTTTTTCATTAGTTATTTTCATCTGTTTTTTCCTATTAATAAATTATAAATAAACATCTTGCTAAAGCAAGATGCTGCTTAGAAAAAGCAGTATATTTCGGTACTGATTAAGCACGACTCGGCAATCCGACGAACGGTAGCATTCCCCTCCTTTGGAGGGGTGGCAGGCGTTAGCCTGACGGGGTGGTCGCAAAAGTGGGGCTGTTGAAAAAGTGCGGCATCGTACGAATCTAATCACTTGCGCCATTTTGTTTTGGTTTCCATAAATTGGATGGATGAATGTATAAATCGTGTAGGCACAACGCGTTACGGGCGGACATGTTAGTCCGCCCCTACAGGTGGGTTGGATAATTATGTGGCGCAAAGCGATTGCAATTGTGCAAACACAGTACTTTTTCAACAGTCGCAAAAGTGTCTGTACAAATACAGTATCGGTACATTCCCCTCTTTTGAAGGGATGTCAGGCTACACCTAACGAGGCGGTCACAATGCGTTAATCTATTTCCAGCGGGTCTACATCAAAATGCCAGCGCATATCTTTCTGCACGGGCAAGGCTTCCACCTTTTTCATGAGTGCGGCGATGTAGCGGTTTAGCACGGCGGCACGCGGTGCTTCAAACAACATGCACGCACGGTGATAGCCGGCTTTTTTCTCCATCGTTGCCGGTATCGGTGGATAAACATGTACCTGCATGTCTTGCGCCAACTGTTTTGCGTATCGTTCAACACGATTGAGAAACTCAATGCTCAAGTTCGGCTGCCGCGCTTTCACACGGAGCAATGTTAAATGACAATACGGCGGTAGTCCCACCTGTTGCCGCGCCTCCAACAGCTCTGCCGATAATGCCGAATAGCCCTTCCGTAATAGGGTACGCAATAAAGGGTGTTCGGGGTGGTGAGTTTGCAAAACCACATCGCCGACCACATTGCCCCTTCCCGAGCGACCACCGACCTGCGTAATCAGCTGTGCCAATCGTTCGGTGCTGCGGAAATCGGGCGAGAACAATCCTTGATCCACATCCACGATGCAGGTTAGTGTGATCGCCGGCAGATGGTGTCCTTTGGTCAGTATCTGAGTGCCGACGATAATGTCAACCTGTTTTGCATGAATTTGCTCGAGCTGTCGGGCTAGTACGTCTTTACGACGGACGGCATCGGTATCTATCCTAACCGTGCGCGCATTCGGGAAAAGTGTTTGTATTTTCTCTTCTATTTGCTGGGTGCCTACCCCGATAGCTGCTAATGTATCCGATTGACATTTCGGGCATCGTTGCGGTATTGCGAATCTTGCATCGCAATGATGGCAGACGAGTTTATCGATGTGCTTATGATAGACAAGATAGGCGTTGCAATGTGTACAGGTCAACGCCTCTCCACATTGACGGCACATCATCAGCGGTGCATACCCCCTGCGATTGATAAACAGCAAAATCTGCTCTTGCTTTTTTATGCGGTCGTCGATCATGCGAATGAGTGGTTCGGACAAGCCACCGTCCAGCCATTTCCCGCGCACATCGATAATGCGGAAGTTCGGCATCGCCGCATTACCGGCGCGCCGCATAAGCCGTTGGTGTTTATAACGATTACCGAGTGCATTGTGCAAGGTCTCGAGGGCAGGCGTTGCACTGCCCAACAATATTGGTATTTCCTCGAGCTGTGCGCGCTTAACCGACATATCACGCGCGTGATAGCGCAACGATTCCATTTGTTTATAAGAGCTATCGTGCTCTTCGTCGACAACGATTAAACCCAGTTGCTTGAACGGCAAAAACGATGCCGAGCGTGTGCCGATAACGATTTGCACGGTGCCGTCCAATGCAAAGCTCCAGATACGTAGCCGCTCGTTATCGCTCAACCCGGAATGAAAAACCTGCACCGATTGACCGAAACGTTCTCTAAATCGCGCCACCGTTTGTATCGTCAACGCAATCTCCGGCACTAAAACGAGTACTTGTTTTTTTTGTGCGAGGATAAACTCGCAGAGTTCCAAATAGATTTCTGTTTTCCCGCTACCGGTAACCCCTTCTAGTAAGGTGCAGGAAAAATTGCCACATTCGGCAAGCATCGCTTTCACCACGCGTTGTTGGTCGGCGTTGAGCTTGTGGCGCAGTGCCGAGCATGGTACGGTGATTTGTTCTTTTATCTTTACTTGCCGCCTTTCAACGCAACCTTTCTGCTCCAGACTTTTAAGCGAGGCGCGCCAGCCCTTAAACTCTATATCGAGCAATGTTTTATCGGCACCTTCTATTTTAGCGAGCCATTCAAGCAGTGCGCGTTGCTTGGATGCGCGCTTGGAAAGTTTGGTGTCTTGCGCTCGATCGCGACAAACCCGCCAAACTTCTATGGTATCGGCCGGCAAAGATTTATCCGAACGAAGCAAACGCGGCAAAGCGACTTTTAGCACACCGCCGAGCGGATAATGGTAATACCATGATACCCATTTCAGCAACGACAACAAGCCGACGGGGATTACGGCTTTTTTGTCCACCACCCGAATGATCGGCTTTAGTTTTTCAACCGGCACTTCGGTATTTTGTTGTTGAGATATCACTATGCCGATACAATCTCTGCCTCGTAAGGAGATTTTTACCCGCATCCCTGGTTGCACCTTCTGCTCATTGGGCAAATAATCGAAGCAAGCGGGCATCGAGGAAGGGATCGCAATTCGCAGTACGGAAGTCATAACATCGGATTATATAAAAGGGGTATTGTATCGTTATATCATAATCAATAATGATGTATGATAGAGATCAATAGTATGCTTAGCTAAATCTCAAATCATCGTGGATCCCGTCAAGATATTAAATATAACCATAGGGGAAGACAACTATCCCATCCAAGTTCCCCGTTATATGCTGGAGGAAGGCGAGAGTTTTTTTGCCAAAGTGGATTCCGACATGGATTGCGGTTGGCAAATGAGCCGCCGGTGGGTAGAAAATCCCGACACCGTTCAACGATGTCAAATTCTTGCCGACCGAATGCTCACCGCCATACAAACAAAAAATAATCAAATGGTCGGACTGGCAGCAGCGTATATACTAAGTCGTCTGCCCGGCGTAAAGCATATAGACTTGGACACCACCGGCGATATCACCCTAACCCGCTTCGAGGTCGACGGTAAATCAATCCCCGACAATTCCCCTCCTGTGGAGGGGTGGCAGGCGTAGCCTGACGGGGTGGTTGCGGAAGTGGGGCTGTTGAAAAAGTATTTCATAGAGTGGTAGGGGCGGACTTACATTAAATTGCCGATTGACCTACTGGCTCAATCGGCGGCTCTGTTCTGCCCGTAACGCGTTTTGCCTGCAAGATTTATACATTTATTCACCCGATTTATGGAAACCAAAACCAAATGGCGCAAGCGGTTGAGCTTGTGCAGAATGGTATCGTTTTGGGCAGACACACAGGTCTGCCCCTACGGCTTGGTGGTTATTATAAATTCACGGCGCAAGCGGTTACAGTTGTGCAGTGATGATACTTTTTCAACAGCCCATAGCACTTCCCCTATAGATGCTATAATTTGACTATGCAAACAGAAATTTCCCATACCAACCCCGAACAGTTTACGACAAAAAAAAGGCAACAGATAATATCACCCGACCGAGTGGTTTTAGGGGACTGTATGGAATTATTAAAACAGGTAGAAGAGGAGACTATAGATCTAATAGCAACAGATCCCCCTTATGAAATCGGCTATTCCAATTACGCATGGGATGCAAAAAACAAATTGAATTGGGATTACTTGGCGGAAGAATTTAAGCGAGTTATCAAAACCAACGGTAGTTTGGTTATATTCCAAGGCTGGTCTAATGTTTCAAAAACTATAGCCCACCTCTCTAGGCATTTTTATCTGAAAAACTGGATTATTTACGACCGAGTCAAAGGTCGCGGAACAAAAACAAACCTTGTTTCTACCAGAGAAGATATATTATGGTTTGTCAATGATAGAGACAACTATACCTATAACAAAATATCATCGAACATAAAAAAGAAGACCGGTGGCACCATAGGAAGGAAGAACGGCAACGAGTACAGAGCGATGTCTAATGTATGGACGGACATCTCGCCCATTGTCCCTTGGAGTAAGGAAAGAGTTAATCATCCAACACAGAAATCTTTGCAACTGATGGACAGAATATTAGACATATTTAGTAACGAAGGCAATGTGGTGTTGGATTGTTTTGCCGGAAGTGGTAGCACAATAATATCCGCAATAAATAAAAATAGGAAATATATAGGCTTTGAGAACAATGCAGAGTATTTTCAAACCATGATAAACAGAATGAAGGAAATCAGAGAGTATAAATTATCGTAGATATGAGGCTGTTGAAAAAATACTGTTCTGCAAAACCGTAACCGCTTTGCGCCATTGAATTTACGATAACCACCAAGCCGTAGGGGCGGACTGGCATGTCCGCCCTAAAGTGTCGTTCTGCACAGCTGTAATCGCTTGCGCCAACAAATAATGGTTTCCATAATATTAATGGGCGAACGCGTTAATCGTGCAAACATGATACGTTTCGGGCGGACATATAAGTCCGCCCCTACGGTTCGTGGATACTTTTTCAACAGTCCCGATATCAAAGTGCCCTGATCGCCGGGTGAGCATATCAACCGGCTAGATATGCTCGTAGAGTTCGTCAAAAATTACTTTCATCGGAGGGCGTTCTCCCATTGGGAGACGCGTTGCGGTTGTTAGTGGTTGCAGTTCTCCTTCGTCATTGCGCACGGCAACCAAATAACGAAACGGGTGCCTGCCGCCGGCCACAAAACGTAAATCGATCCACTTGACCCCTTCGGTGTCTTCTTCATAACGATAAAATCCTTTGGAAAAGCTAATCAGTTTGGCTAAATCGGAACCGGGGGTGGCAAATGTATTCAGTTTCTCTCGTTCCGGGTAGGCTATGGTTTGATTGAACACTATAGGTTTATTCGGACTCACTATCGAATACCAAGCATTAAGGTTTGCATCTTCGGTCATCACCACAGCCCTCCAGATTAGGATATTAAAAGGTGAATTAAAGGTTTTTAGTTGTTGATAATCAATTTCTTGCCGATCTAGTGCGGTCTCGAAGCGGTGGTTTGCGTAAGTCTTAAACACGATTGCCGTCATTATATATAAAGAGGTCAATGCGGCTATGGAGATCAAAACATGGCGACGATGCCCGATAGGTGTCTTTGATAGAGCGAAGTATGCAAGCGCGCCAATCAAAGGGATGGTATAAAAAGGATCTATGATGAATAAGCTCGACAATGCATAAGGATAACGGGTGAACGGATAGAAGATTTGCGTGCCGTAAACTGTTACCAAGTCGAGAATGATATGCGTCGTAAAACACCAAAAGAACAACCAGAACCATTGTTTGGCGGATAATGCGGTTTGCGGCGCGAGCCACACAAACAGTCTAGAGAACAAATAGGCGGCAAAAGGAACGACGATAAACGAGTGCGTCACACCTCTGTGGGAAACCAGCCTGCTTACATCGTCGGCAAAAAAGCTGTGGATGATATCCAAGTCGGGAAGCGTGCCGGCCAATGCGCCCCAAAGCAATACTTTTTTAGAGGTCTGCTTGCCGGCACTAATACCGGCCACCGTGGCACCTAGCGCCGCTTGTGTAATCGAGTCCATTAAAAGAAAAAATTCGGTCTATGTCAAACGATAGAAATAATATCTCTCCATGCGATTGCGGTAATTATATAAATATCCCGTTTTAGATTCATTAATATCTGTCTGAAATGCGGTTGTCACACAATACGCTACAGATATTTTAATACCAATGAAATAACTTTTCAGTCCGAGGCTGTCAAATTCAAACAGCGATTAGGACTAAAATACTTAATATTTTTACAAAATTACCCTATACTTCGTTATACTTTATACTATAATCCCTCTCGCATGATATTCCGAACAATTATAACCTTATATGGATAGCTATGGCTGAGAATCTTTTAATCGTAGAATCCCCCGCCAAGTCCAAGACCATTAAAAAGTATCTTGGACCCAGCTTTGAGGTAATGGCATCTTACGGCCATGTCAGGGATTTGGTGTCGCAGGAAGGCGCGGTAGACCCGAGCAATAATTTTGCTATGAACTATCAAGTGATCAAAGATAGTGTCAAACATGTTCGTAAAATAGAACAGACCTTAAAGAAATCGAAGAATCTTTATCTGGCAACCGACCCGGATCGTGAAGGCGAGGCAATCTCATGGCATCTTTACGAGATACTCAAAGAGAAAGGAACAATCAAAGACAAGGGAGTATATCGCGTGGTGTTCCATGAGATTACACAACGAGCCGTCTCCGATGCAATTGCAAATCCCCGCCAACTGTCGGATGATTTAGTTAATGCACAGCAAGCGCGGCGAGCTTTGGATCATCTGGTCGGCTTCAATTTGTCGCCACTTTTATGGCGTAAAGTGCAACAAGGGCTTTCCGCCGGGCGTGTGCAGAGCCCTGCCTTGCGCCTATTGGTAGAGCGAGAAGAAGAGATAGAAAAATTTAAGGCGCAAGAGTATTGGACTCTGGAGGCACTCTCCGAAAAAGAAAACACGCCTTTTAATGCCAAGTTATTCGAACTAGAAGGTCAAAAGCTCAAACAATTCGATATCGACAACGAAGCACAGGCAAACGAAATACGCGAAACCATTCTTGAAAAAGCACAACACCGCTTAAAAGTTAGCCGTTGCGAAAAAAAGCAACGCAAACGATACCCGTCGCCGCCCTTTATCACCTCCACACTACAACAAGAAAGCGTACGCAAATTATATTTTTCGTCGTCGCGCACGATGCGTATCGCGCAGCAGTTGTACGAAGGTATTGATTTAGGTTCCGGCCCCGTGGGGTTAATCAGTTATATGCGCACCGATTCGGTGACGCTTGCGGATGAAGCGGTTAGCGAACTGCGTGCCTACATCAAATCGCAATTCGGCGCGGATAGGCTACCGCCTAAAGCCGTGAAATACAAAACTAAATCAAAAAATGCACAGGAAGCGCACGAAGCCATCCGTCCGACTTCGGTAAAACGCACTCCCGAACAAGTCAAAGCCTATCTGAATACCGACCAATATAAGTTGTACGACTTGATTTGGAAAAGGACAGTTGCATGTCAAATGATCCATGCAACTTTGGATACCGTGACCGCCGACTTGTCGTGCCGGGAATACTGCATCTTTAGAGCGACCGGTTCTACTATCAAAGACCCGGGATTTATGTCCGTCTACACCGAGGACAGCGACAAAAACAACGATGCAAAAACCGGTAAAACAGTTTCTGCAACGGAGAAGAAACTGCCACCGTTGAACGAAGGAGAGGAAGTGCCGTTGAAAGAATTAACCGCATCGCAGCATTTTACCGAACCACCCCCCCGCTACAGTGAAGCATCGTTGATAAAAACACTGGAGGAATACGGGATTGGACGCCCCTCTACTTACGCAAGCATTATTTCTACGCTACAATATCGGAAATATGCAACTCTGGAAAAACGTCGTTTTTATCCGACATCGACGGGGCGGATCGTCAGCAAGTTTCTAACTAATCACTTCTCGGATTATGTGGATTATGATTTCACGGCAAACTTGGAAAATGTTCTGGACGAGATATCACGAGGTGAAAAGACATGGATTCCGGTACTCGAAGAATTTTGGCAACCCTTCAAGCAACTAGTGGACGAAAAAAGAGAGACGGTAACAAAAGCCGAAGCAGCGAATGAACGTGTCTTGGGGGTTGACCCCAAAACCAACAAGCCGGTGAGCGTGCGTTATGGGCGTTATGGTCCCTATGTTCAAATAGGCACCAAAGACGACGAAGAGAAACCGCGTTTTGCATCGCTCAGACAGGGACAAAAAGTAGAGACGATCGGTTTTGAAGAAGCGATGGAATTGTTCAAACTCCCTCGTGATTTGGGCGAAACTCCGGACGGAGAGCCGGTGTCGGCGGGGATCGGGAGATACGGACCGTTTATTAAGTACGGCAAAAAATATGTTTCGCTCAAGGAAGATGATCCGCATGAAATTGACCTTAAACGCGCATTGGTGGTAATTGCCGAGAAAAAACAAGCGGATGCAGACAAAATTATTGCGGATTTTTCCGAACACAAAATACAAGTATTAAACGGACGCTACGGTCCTTATGTCACCGACGGTTCTAAAAATGCAAAAATACCCAAAGAACAAGAACCGTCGACTTTGACTCTGGAGCAATGTCGAGAACTTATAGCTAAAGCACCCGAGAAACGCAAGCGAGCACCGCCAAAGAAAAAAGCTAAAGCCTAAGTGGTCATCTCGGATCGTTTATTGAAATGGTATGCCCGTGCCGGGCGAACCGATTTGCCCTGGCAACGCAAGGTGTCGGCTTATCGGGTGTGGGTCTCCGAAATCATGCTTCAACAAACGCAGGTGCAAACGGTCATACCGTATTATCGTCGCTTCATCAATCGTTTTCCGAGTCTCAGATCGCTAGCCGATGCGCCTTTGTCGGAGGTGATCGAACACTGGGCAGGGTTGGGATACTATGCGCGCGCTAGAAATTTACACCGCACGGCGCGCCTGATAAGAAAACATCACGGTGGTCGTTTTCCGAAAGATAAAAATACTTTGATGGAATTGCCCGGTATCGGTCGTTCTACCGCAGGTGCAATCCTAGCACTTAGCTATAACCAAAGGCATCCCATTCTGGACGGCAATGTCAAACGCGTACTCGCCCGTCATGCCGATATTGCAGGGTGGCCGGGAACGGCATCGGTGAACCGTGCTTTGTGGGAACAAGCGGAGGAATATTTGCCGGAACAAAACATAGCACAATATACGCAAGCACTGATGGATTTGGGGGCAATGATATGCACAAAAACACAACCTCGATGCGCACTTTGCCCGATCTCGTCGGATTGCCTTGCCAGAAAAGCCGGGCGTATAGCCGAACGTCCTCAGCCACCGCCGACAAAAATAAAACCACACCGCCATATATTTATGTTAATGGCAATATACAAAGACCGTCTTTTGCTCGAGCGCAGACCGATGTCGGGAATATGGGGTGGATTATTGAGTTTCCCGGAGATGGGTAGCGAAAAGGAAGCCAGAGCATGGTGTCGAAGACGGCTCGGATACATTCGAAACGCAAGGTGTCTGCCGTCGTTCAAACATCAATTTACCCATTTCTCATTGACCATAACACCTTTAGAGGCAAGGCTTTCAAAAATTCATTCGCAAATAAGCGAGGAAAATCACCTCGTTTGGTGTAAACTTTTATCCTCAATCAACGGTGTGCCTGCACCCGTTAAGAAACTGATAACACAACTGCAAAAAACTAAAAGATAGACGATGACCCGCAAAGTTCACTGTTTGAAACTAGGGAAAGAAGCCGAAGGCTTGGATTATGTGCCTTATCCGGGTGAACTCGGACAACGTGTTTACGATAATATCAGCGCGCAAGTGTGGGAACAATGGGTCAACCATCAAACCATGTTGATCAACGAGTATCGTCTCACCCCGATGGAACCTAAAGCGCGCAAATTCCTCGAGGATGAGATGGAAAAATTTCTGTTCGGTGAAGGCTCCGAAAAACCCAAGGAGTTTGTCGACCCGAATGAATAGTCGTCTTGGACGATGATGCTAAATATTCGGCAACCATAACGGCACGGCCAGATAGCTCAGTCGGTAGAGCAGAGGACTGAAAATCCTCGTGTCGGTGGTTCGATTCCACCTCTGGCCACCATCGTTGTGAAACCCGTTTGCGACTATCCGACCCGGTGCATTTATAGACTATAAAATGAAGTAAGGAAATGGCAACAAAACTAGTATTGGTAGACGGCACCGCTTATCTATATCGTGCGTATCACGCACTGCCACCTTTAACCGGGCCTGCAGGACAACCGACCGGGGCGGTCTTCGGCGTAGGGAAAATGTTAAAAGCACTGATTAGGCAAGAGACACCCGATTATTTTGCGGTCGTGCTCGATGCGCACGGCAAAACCTTCAGACACGAGCTGTACCCCCCGTATAAAGCGCAAAGACCACCGGCACCGGAGGATTTAATTGCCCAATCGGATACCTTGAAATACCTCATCGAAGAGCAAGGTTACCCTTTATTGGAAGTCGCCGGTGTAGAAGCGGACGATGTCATCGGCACGCTGGCTCGCAGTGCCGAAGCGGCAGGTTGGGAGGTACTAATCTCTACCGGCGATAAAGATATGGCTCAGTTGATCTCCGAGCGTATCACCTTAGTTGATACGATGAAAAATCAACGCATCGACTCCGATGCAATACAAAAGAAATTCGGTGTGCTACCGGAGCAGATAATCGACTACCTAGCTTTGGCAGGAGACAGTGCCGATAATATTCCCGGAGTTGTCGGTGTGGGACCTAAAACCGCGGCGAAATGGCTTTGCGAATATCAAAACCTAGACGAAGTTATCGCACACGCAGACTCCATCACCGGCAAGGGCGGCAAAGCCTTGCAAGATGCGCTGCCCAAGCTACCTCTTTATAAAGATTTGGTGACCATACGCTGCGATATAACTCTGGATCACACGATTGATCAGTTAAAAATTACTGCGCCCGCACACGAACGGTTAATCGCTTTCTACCGTGAATACGGATTTACCCAATGGCTCAAAGAGGAATCCGACGAACCTGTCAACTCGGTCGCCGAGCCGAGCGCACCGACCGCACATCCTAAATATCAACTGATTTTGACGCAAAACACATTGGACGATTGGTTGAAAAAACTAAAGTCAGCAGACTGCTTTGCACTCGATATAGAAACGACGAGTCTGGATTATATGCAAGCGCAGATCGTGGGATTATCGTTTGCGGTTGCTGCCGGCGAAGCCGCCTATCTGCCTGTGGCACACGATTATTGCGGTGCGCCTAAGCAGTTGTCCGTGGCTTCGGTTTTAGCACAACTGCGTCCCTTATTAGAAGATCGAAAAATCGGCAAATTAGGACATAACCTTAAATACGATATGGAAGTACTGCTGAACTACGGCATTTGTTTACAGGGCATCAGACACGATTCTATGTTGGAGTCGTACGCCTATAATTCGGTTGCAAGCAGGCATAACCTAAAAGAGCTCGCATACAAATACCTCAATATTCGGATGCAAACATACGAAGATATCACCGGCAAAGGTGTCAAGCAGAGGCCTTTTGCACAGATTGCGGTGAGAACCGCCGCAGAATACGCCGCAGCCGATGCCGATTATAGCTTGCAACTACATGAATATTTTCACCCCCGATTGAAAAAAACCGCACCGTTGCTTAAGGTCTACGAGGAAATAGAAATGCCGTTGTTGCCGGTAATCGCCGAGATAGAACGCACCGGCGTGTTGATCGATGCCGACCGCTTGTCCGAACACAGCCGTGAATTGCAAGAGGCAATCTCGCAAACCGAACGACAAATTTATCAACTGGCAGGACACGATTTTAATATCGCCTCACCCAAACAAATACAAACCGTACTGTTCGACGAAGCGAAACTGCCGGTGATTAGCAAAACCCCCAAGGGCCAAGCCTCTACCTCCGAAGACGTGCTACAAGAACTCGCCCACGACCATGAACTCCCGAGATTGATCTTGCATCACCGCTCGCTCAGCAAACTAAAATCAACCTACACCGACAAACTGCCGCAGCTGATCAATGCCGAGACCGGGCGAGTACATACCTCTTATCACCAAGCGGTTACCTCAACCGGACGCTTATCATCGTCCGACCCCAACCTGCAAAACATTCCTATCAGAACCGCCGAAGGACGGCGCATACGCCAAGCCTTTATCGCTCGCGAAGGCTACTGCCTTATCGCCGCAGACTACTCGCAGATAGAAATGCGCATCATGGCACATGTATCCCAAGATCCGGGGCTATTGAATGTATTCCAAAAAGGTATGGATATGCACCGCGCAACCGCAGCCGAGGTCTTCGGTTGCGAACCGGAAGCGGTCGACGACGAGCAACGACGCATTGCCAAAGCCATCAACTTCGGACTGATTTACGGAATGTCGGCATTCGGTCTCGCCAGACAACTCAATATAGAGAATAGAGAAGCGGCGGATTATGTGAAAACCTATTTTGAGCGGTTTGCCGGTGTGCGCACCTATATGGACGACACGCGTAAACAAGCACGCAAACAAGGTTATGTGGAAACCATCATCGGTCGGCGGTTGTATTTGCCGGAAATCAACGCCAAGGATGCTCGCCGTAGACGCTACGCCGAGCGCACCGCAATCAATGCGCCGATGCAAGGGTCGGCTGCCGATATCATCAAACGAGCGATGATACGCATTGCCGAACAATTCAAGGACAACCCGAACGATGCGGTGATGATTATGCAGGTACACGATGAGCTGATTATAGAAGTGGCAGAACCGCATGCCGACGATGTAATGAACAAATGCTGTGACTTGATGGAGTCGGCGGCGGAACTTTCGGTGCCGCTAAAAGTCAACGCAAGTATCGGCAATAATTGGGACGAGGCGCACTAGCGATTCTGCATCAAAACATTCTACTCACTGTACAGATGCGACATAAATAAGCGGGCATTCTCAGGAGAGCAAGTCAAACAATAGAGTACAATAAACGGTCACTAAAAGTACTTATACAGAAAAATTCATTTTCATGATAATTTCCCACAAATTGCAAGTCATATTTATAAAACCATACAAAGTTAGTGGTTCGTCGTTTGAAATAGCACTGAGAAGTTATTGCGGTAAAGGTGATATATCATCACGGCCCGGTAGAGGGATTTATAAAGATATGTTCACGGATCATTATAACGGCGAACATTTAACATATCATATTTCTGCTGAGATGCTAAGATCTAAAATACCGGATAATATCTGGAATAATTACCTTAAAGTGTCCATTGTCCGAGATATTTACGATGCTATTATTTCTTTATACTATTATCACCATAATAGCCGAGAGTTTAGAGGATTTTTCCCGAAGAATTTTAATAAATACGTTTTGACGGCAGGAATTAGACACATAGAGGCAAATTTTTCAAACCTCTGTATTGATGGACGATGCGTCATTGATTTTATTATTAGATATGAAAATGCAGACGAGGACATTAAGGCTTTGGAAGAGAAAATAGGCTGTGTCGGCTTAGCAAATATCTATAAATCTACGAGTGTTAACGTAAAAACTCGTGTTCCCGGACAAGATAGTGTCAAAGTTTATTCACAGTATCCGGTAGCGAGAACACTAATCGACATGTATTTTTCCCAAGCTATAAGCGATAACGAGCTTATTCAGAAATACTACCCGTTGTATAAAGAAAGGTTAAGCCGAAAAATTCCAGAACCGGGATATCTTTCCGGAAAAACAGCGAGACTACTATTTTCTTTATATAATTATAGAAAGTATCCGGCTCTAAAATGGTATTTCAGACAAAGAAACCGTTTTCGTCGCCCTTCTTTTTTACGGCGCAAAGTCAAGTTAGTCTAAGACATTCTTGAAAACCATTAGCCGGATAACATAGTTACGTTCCCCCATTTGTCCAATATGTCATGGCATCGTACAATTACTCTATAAATATGCTAATATACCAACTTGGTAATACTTGAGAGCTAAAATGTTTATTTTAATGAAAATTAATATCAATGCCGTGCTACAGCACGGCGAGTTTCTGCGTCAAGTGCAGGAGCATCAGACCAAATCTTGCGATAAAGGCCGGTATGGCCGGCCGTAAGCCGTCTCAGACCACTGCGCTGGATGCAATCCTAGAAGTTGCCCAAAAGTACAAAAAAGAGGTCTTAGCGGCCGCTGAAAAAAGTTAGTATATCGGCGAAGTTTTTGGATCAGTGTGAATAAGCGTTTTTATGTAAAATCACGATCGCCGAAGTTATGCACCGATTATAATAGTAAGTTACAGACAATAAAAGGAGATTAAAAATGTCAGAAATCGCACTTTACAATGCACTAACAAAGTTAGGGTTAGACCATGACGAAGCAAAGGAAACGGTTGCCGATATTGCTAGCGCAAAGGATGTGGCAACGAAGGTAGATTTAGCAAACTTGGAGACAAGGCTAACCCAGCGTATTTATGCGGCAGTTGGGATAATTCTTGCCGGTATCGGATTGATGATTAAGTTTTTATGAATAGGATTGCCGGCAAAGAGAACCAAAAAATAAACTAATTAGCAATAGTAAAAAGCCTGTTTGCAAAAAGCGCGAGGTTATTATACTGAAAAAAAAGATCTTCCCCCAAATAGTAGACTAATTTTTATGCCCCCTTTGTGATAGATTTTTCATAATCTACGGAACACATATAGCCCAGTGTAGAATGCACCCCACCATGGGAGGAGGATAAAACGGTACATATGCGCTATTGGTGATAAAATACGGCACTAAACATTCACAGCGAAGTTAAACAATGCATTCCGTAGCGATCATAGGTGGTACCGGCTACACAGGGTACGAATTGATGCGTATTTTGGTGCGTCATCCGCATATTAAACTTGGTCAAGTTGTATCTCGTAGCAAGGCGGGTTGCGCCATAGCAGAAGTATTCCCTAAAATGAAGGGGCATACCGATTTGTGCTATACGCAAAGTTTTGGCCCTCAAGATGGGGGAAGGTTACTGTTGTTTACTAATTTAACTGAGGATCTCATCGTTGTCATAGCCCAGTTTTTTGGGGTGAGGTCACAGCGGATTTAGGGATACAGAAAAATTCATTCTTATGATAATTTCCCACAAATTGCAAGTCATATTTATAAAACCATACAAAGTTAGTGGTTCGTCATTTGAAACAGCACTGAGAAGTTATTGCGGTAAAGGTGATATATCATCATGGCTTGATAGAGGGATTAAGGATATGTTCACGGATCATTATAATGGCGAACATTTAAAGTTTCATATTTCTTCTGAGATGCTAAGATCTAAAATACCGGATAATATCTGGAATAATTACCTTAAAGTATCCTTTGTCCGAGATATTTACGATGTTATTATTTCTTCATACTGTTATCACCATAATGACCGAGGGTTTAGAGGACTTTTCCCGAAGAATTTTAATAAATACCTTTTGAGAATAGGGATTAGACACGCACAGAGAAATTTTTCAAACCTCTGCATTGATGGACGATGCGTCATTGATTTTATTATTAGATATGAAAATGCAGACGAGGACATTAAGACTTTGGAAGAGAAAATAGGTTGTATCGGCTTACTAAACAAATATCAATCTATGCGTATTTTCAGAGACTTTCGTGCTCCCGGGCAGGATAGTGTAAAAGTTTATTCCCGGTATCCGGTGGCGAGAGCACTAATCGACATGCATTTTTCCCAAGCTATGAACGATAACGAGCTTATTCAAAAATACTACCCGCTGTATAAAGAAAGGTTAGGCGGAAAAATTCCGGAACCGGGATATCTTCCCAGAAAAACAGCGAGACTACTACTTTCTTTATATAATTATAGAAAGTATCCGGTTCTAAGAGAGTATTTCAGGGGAACAAACCATTCTCGTCACATTTCCTCTTCACAGTCCAAAGTCAAGTTAGTCTAAAAAATTTTTGAAAACCATTAGTCGGGTAACATAGAGCGGTATAGAGCCGCCGATTGAGCCGGTAGGTCAATCGCCAATTATGATGTCCGCCCGACAGGTCAGTCGGCGTGACATTGTGCAGAACTTCAGCATGATTGCTAAACGGATACATTGCAGAATGCATAAGCCACCTCACCACAGGCGAGGAATAAAACGGCGTGTATGCGCTATTGGTGATAAAATACGGCACTAAACATTCACAGCGAAGTTAAACAATGTATTCCGTAGCGATCATAGGCGGTACCGGCTACACAGGGTACGAATTGATGCGTATTTTGGTGCGTCATCCGCATATTAAACTTGGTCAAGTTGTATCTCGTAGCAAGGCGGGTTGCGCCATAGCAGAAGTATTTCCCAAAATGAAGGGGCATACCGATTTGTGCTATACGCAAAGTTTTGATCCCGACCTCGGTGCCGATTTAGTATTTTTCGCGACACCGAACGGAACGGCAATGAAGCAAGCCGAAATGTTGCTCGATTCGGGAATACGTATCGTAGATTTGGCAGCGGATTTTAGATTGAGCGACGCAGACGAATGGAAGCATTGGTACGGAGAGGGTCATGCCTGCCCACATTTATTGGAGAAAGCAATCTACGGTCTAAGCGAAATGAATCGCAACCCTATTGCCGATGCGACTTTGGTGGCTAACCCGGGCTGTTATCCGACTTCGGTGATACTCGGCTTAAAGCCTTTGATAGAATCGGGCTATGCCGACATTTCATGTTTGATAGCCGATTCAAAATCGGGTGTAAGCGGGGCAGGTCGTCAAGCGAGTGTGGAATTGCTATTCGGAGAATGTAGCGAAAACTTTAGAGCCTACAAAGCCTCCGCCCACAGGCACTGGCCGGAAATCAGCCAACAATTATGCCAAATCGCCGGTGCCGAAGTCGGATTCAGCTTTACGCCCCACTTGCTACCGATTTTCCGTGGTTTGCAATCGAGCCTGTATATTAAGACGGCTGCCGAGTTATCGGAACTTCAGCACTGTTTAGAGCAGGCTTATGCAGATGAACCTTTCGTACGGGTCATGCCACCCGATAGTCATCCACAAACCCGAGATGTGAGCGGCACCAATGTGTGTTTGCTTGCGGTGCATAAACCGCAATACGGGAATATTGCAGTCGTGTTTTCGGTAATCGATAATTTAATCAAGGGGGCTGCCGGTCAGGCGGTGCAGAATATGAATTTGATGTTCGGCATAGATGAAACGGCAGGGCTTGTTGATTTATACTAAAAGTCTATATCGTTCAAAGAGGAATATGTGAAATACCGAACAGTCGCCAAGAGATCAAAATCTACCGCAAACATCTCGGGACACGATTCGATGTATCTGCGCAAAGGCAGTGGCTGGTTGCTTATTTTCGTAGGTATGTATTTTCTACTCTCGATGTTGAGTTATCGAGCGGACGACCCGTCGTGGGCAAACAATATCGGTATGGACGAGACGCAAAACTTGGGAGGGATCGTCGGCGCATGGGTTGCTTATACTTTTTATTTTCTTTTCGGGATGCCGGCACTCGTGCTGTTGCCGATGGCTATTTTTTCGAGTGCCCGCCGCTTATTCAACCCTAGCCACACACAGCTTTCTATATGGAATAGGCATCTAATCATTTGGTTGGCGGCGTTGCTGGCGATAATCGCATGTTGTGGATTGGCAACCTTACATTTTGTCGCACCCGATCTTCCTACCAGTAGCGGCGGTCGGCTGGGTGAATTGGTTATACAAAGTTTTTTTCCGCTCTTCGGCATGATAGGTTCCACCGTGTTATTGCTGGGTTTGATCGTGGCTAGCCTGACGGTGATGGTGGATATCGCATGGCTGAAGATAGCGGATGCGGTCGGTTTGGCTTTATTCTCGATCGCGCAATGGTTCGTAGATACCAAGCGGTGGATGCAAAGCCGTCTACTGGTTCACGAACGCTCCGTGGAACGCAGCCGAATAGTTTCAAAACGCAAGCAAAAACTCGTCAACAGAACCCCGCCCAAAATAGGGAATATGCTCAACAGCCTGTCGCCCGGCACAAAAAGTACGAAAAAACAACAAATCACATTGCCGATCGAAGGAGGGGAGGAATTACCTCCGTTGAGTCTACTGGATCGAGAAACAGCATCGGTCTCGAGTTACTCTAAAGACGAACTGGAAAAACTTGCCAGACAACTTGAAATTAAATTAGAAGATTTCGGCATTGGATCTCGAGTGACCGAGGCACAGCCCGGTCCTGTGGTAACCCGTTTTGAAGTTGTACCGTCTCCCGGCACCAAAGCGAGCAGTATCAGCAACCTCCAGAAAGACCTTGCGCGATCTTTATTGCTCCCCAGCATCCGAGTAGTGGAAGTGATTCCGGGGAAATCGTCGGTCGGCATAGAAGTGCCGAATAGAACGCGTTTGGTTGTCAAATTCGGTGAACTCTTGCAATCCGAAGAGTACGAGAAACAGCACTCGCCGTTAACGCTCGCCTTAGGCAAGGATGTTGCAGGTCAAGCGATATTCATCGATTTAGAAAAATTACCCCACCTGCTGGTTGCCGGCACCACCGGTTCGGGCAAATCGGTTGCGGTACATTCTATGCTGGCAAGCCTATTATTTCGTAATCTCCCCTCGCAAGTCCGTTTGATTTTGGTAGACCCTAAAATGCTCGAACTCAAATCGTACGAAGATATCCCGCATTTATTGTTACCTCTGATTACCGATATGCAGGAAGCCGCCGGTGCCTTACGGTGGGCGGTTGCCGAAATGGAACGTCGCTACCGCCTTATGGCAGCACTCAATGTACGCAATATCACATCGTATAATAATAAAGTTACTAAGGCTAAAAAAAGAAAGGAACCAATTGCCGACCCGCTCTTCAAGAGCGAAGACGAAGCCGCAACAGCCCCACCACTCGACGAGATACCGTATATCGTCATCGTCATCGATGAATTCGCCGATATGATTATGATGGTGGGCAAGAAAGTAGAGGAACTGATTATCCGACTGGCTCAAAAAGCACGCGCCGCAGGAATACATCTGGTACTGGCTACACAAAGACCTTCGGTCGATATTATTACCGGTTTGGTCAAAGCGAATGTGCCGGCGAGAATAGCATTTCAAGTTTCCTCAAAGGTCGATTCGCGCACCATATTGGATCAAAACGGTGCCGAGCAACTGCTGGGGCAAGGCGATATGCTATGTCTGATGCCGAGCTACGCAACGCCGATGCGCGTACACGGTGCTTTCATATCGGATAGCGAAGTGCAAGCGGTCACCGACTTTTTACGCAAACAAGGCGAGCCGTATTATATAGAAAGCCTAAATACATCGGACAACGGGGTGGCCTCCTTTGATACCGGCGAAACCGAAGACCCGCTCTACAAACAAGCGGTGGAAATCGTAACCGAATCGGGCAAGGCATCTATCTCTCATCTACAACGCCGCCTCAAAATAGGTTATAACCGAGCGGCGCGCATGATAGAAGAAATGGAGAGTGCCAAGATAGTTTCCAGCATACAATCGAGCGGATCTCGCGAAGTATTGGTCTCGTCGTCTAGAAAATGATGAAGCGATATATTAAGGCTGCTTGCCTCGTTTGTTTGTTCGTTATCTTTGTGCCTGCACGCGCCGACAATTTGGCTGCTTTGGATGTTTTTTTCAAATCCGAGACTTTTCGCGCCAATTTCGATCAGGAAGTTTATAGTTCGGAGGGGCAAAAAATCGACGAGTCCAAAGGATTCACCTTGTTTCATAGGCCCGGCCGCTTTCGTTGGGAATATGTCTCCCCGGAACCTTATCTGATTTTGACCGACGGCTTAAGTCTGCTTATCTACGATGTGCCGTTAAAACAAGCGTATTTGCGCCCTACACTCAACACGCTGGGAAAAGCACCGCTGATGCTCCTTTTGGATAAGCGTACTGCGGTTGACGATTTTTATATAGACATCATAGCCGACAACGCCTACCCGAACATAGAGGGGGTGAGTTGGCTGAGGTTGGTGCCCAAAGTAGACGACACCGACTTTGTTTATTTCGATATAGGGTTTGAGGGAGAGCGTCTATCGCATTTAATACTCTACGACCACTTCGATCAATACACTCAGATCCGTTTTTACGATATACAAACAAACCCAGAATTTAAGAAAGACTATTTCCGTATCGAGCTACCGGAAGATGTAGATGTGATTCGGAATTGAAGCTGTGAGGCTATAAAAAATAGAACCACCACTTGTTGCAGTAGCACAAGTGGCGTGGGGCTGTTGAAAAAGTATCGTCAGCGTGCAACCGTAACCGCTTGCGCCGTGAATATTTGCAAACCACCCGTAGGGGCGGACTAGCATGTCCGCCCGTAACGCGTTGTGCCTACACGATTTATACATTCATCCATCCAATTTATGGAAACCAAAACCAAATGGCGCAAGTGATTGGATTCGTACGATGCCGCACTTTTTCAACAGCCCTGCGTGACGTTATAAGGTAGGCTTACAGTGTAATTATCCGTATCTAGCAAGATAAGGTTTTACGCCTCGGTATCGCTTAATGGTAAGGAATTTCTGAAAGGCATTTTTTCTAGTTATTAAATTTTGCTCGCTTAATTTTTTTTGAAAAAACTTAAGATTACCGGAAAAGTTAAAGCCTTGCCAATCTCTGTTTCTTCCTTGTTGCGAGAGCTTTTTATAGTAGTCATAGTTTTCTATAAAAGCCTTGTAACGCTCATAGGATCCATTCAGAAAATATCTAATGCGGGATATTTCTCTTTCCGGGTATGTTATTAAATCTTCATAGTATATAACCATTTTGTCTCCCTTAAAACGATCGTAGGCAACTATTAAATCTAAATAATCGAAAGCCATGCCCACAAAATTTATAGTGTCCTCATGTCTACTAATAAGTTCATGATAATCTCTAATTATCAGCAAAATAGCCGATACGAAAGTCGTTTTATAAGCCCAATGAGATTTATAAAAAATGAAGGGATTTTTTGGATTTACATGAGCTAAGGGATGTTCTTTGCTAGGGAAAATATTTAGATAAATAGGAATATCTTTTGTATTACCTATGCCACCATGAGTAGGGGAATTGGTGAGATATTCGGCTATAAAACGAACCCAATGATTGCCGCTTTGAGGAGACGACCATAGTGCCCTATGATTGAAGGCAAGGTTACTAGTAAAATAGCCATAGTAATCTATCTTATTCGGATTAGTTAAAAATAAATAAAATAATAAGTCTGCGATTCTTTTTGAAAAAAATGAGTTACTATCAAATCTATTGAATACAAGTCTATTGAATAATTTGCGAAACATGTATAATCCGATAAATAATATTAAACATTATTTTAGCATTTATAGGGGAAAGCTATGCGTCATTGTAATGCGCTTAGGTTCTACAAAAAGTTACACCGTTTGTGTTATCGCATCTTCTGTAGCCTGCGCTTTTCCATATCCCAGCTACGGTTGCGTTCAGCCATGCGTTTATCGTATTTATGTTTTCCTTTGCCGATCCCCAGTTGCAGTTTAGCTCGGTTATTTTTCCAGTGTAGATCCAGCGGTATTAAGGTGTAGCCTTTGCGGGTGAGCTTTCCTTGCAAGCTACGCAGTTCACGGCGGTTGAGTAATAACTTTCGTGTACGGGTAGGATTTGCCTGCGCATCGCTTACGCTCGGCAACGGACTGATATGCGCATTGATTAACCACGCCTCGTTATCTTTCAATATCGCATAGCTTTCCTTTAACTGTATGCGATTGGCTCTTAGACTTTTAACTTCCCAGCCGTCGAGTACGATACCCGCTTCTATACGCTCGTCTATGAAATAGTCCCGTTTTGCTTTAGGGTTATGTGCCGTTTTGTTAGTTTTCATAGTTCTACTATAATAAGGGTCTACTTTTTATTTGCGGGGGGCATATTCTATACAATGAAAGAAAAAGATAACAATTATACACACAGCCAGTGGAGTTCTCGCTTCGTTTTTATTATGGCAGCAACCGGTTTTGCGGTTGGTCTGGGTAATATATGGCGTTTTCCCTATATCGCCGGAGAGTATGGCGGTGGTGCGTTCGTATTGCTTTATATATTCTTTATAGTATTGATGGGCTTGCCGGCGATGATGAGCGAAATCATGCTAGGTCGTCTGGGCAAGCACAACACCATAGATACTTTTACACGTTTTCGCTCCGAATACGGAACCGGTTCATTCTGGAAAGTCATCGGTTTAATGGGGATTATAACGGGTATCTTGATTCTATCCTTCTATAGCGTAATCGCCGGGTGGGTCTTGTCTTATATATCCTATTCGGTGCAAGGTGTTTTTGAAAATCAATCGGTCGAGGGTATTGCGAGCATCTTCGATGAACTCACCGCAAACCCCGGTCGTATGATTTTGTGGCACACCTTATTTATGATAATCACCGCAGTCGTATTTATGCGCAACATCAATGCCGGTGTAGGGAGAGTGGTCTCTTATTTTATGCCGTTGCTACTGCTACTGATAATCGCAATGATGATCTACAATGCTTATGAAGCCGATATGGCACAAGCCATAGACTTTCTTTTTAGATTCAGTTGGGACGACTTCAGTGTCGAGATGGTTATAGTGGCTTTAGGACACGCATTTTTTTCATTAGGTATCGGCATGGGTGCGGCAATGATATATGGTTCTTATTTACCGGACCGAGTACCGTTATTAAGCACAACCGCTATCATCGCCACAGCCGACACGCTGGTCGCTATTTTTGCGTCGTTGATGATTTTTCCTATTTTGTTTTCCTTCGGTCTGGAACCTGCAGGAGGACCGGGCTTGATTTTTAAGACTCTTCCTATTGCTTTCTCACAAATGCCGGGAGGCGATTTAATAGGATTCACATTTTTCGTACTGCTTTTTATCGCTGCATGGACCTCGGCTTTCTCGTTGTTGGAACCTGCCGTTGCGTGGCTGATAGAACATACCCGTTGGACACGCGGCCAAGCTGCCGCAGTCGTCGCCGTTTTTATTTGGTTATTGGGCTTTGCCACCGTCTTCTCTTTTAATATATGGCAAGAAGTTAAATTGGGAGGAATGACACTGTTTGATTTGCTGGATAAATTCACCGCCAATATCACACTACCCTTAGGCGGGTTGCTGATTGCTCTGTTTGCCGGTTGGTTTTTGCCTATGGTGGCAAGCAGAGGACAACTTAATTTAGGTTCCGAATCGTATTATCGGATATGGCGATGGAGCGTACGCTATTTTTGCCCGATCTTGATATTGGCTATTATGATTGCCAGTTGGATAACTTAGGTAGTCGATGAGTCGTATTGCACGCGAAGCCATAGTGCCTTACACCTGCCGCCAAATGTATGATTTAGTCACCGATGTGACAAGCTATCCCGAATTTATTTCATGGTGCGACCGTGTTGATACCGAAACCGTAGACCGAGACTCGATTAAAGTGCGACTGGGAATACTTTATAAGAAAACCGTAGACTTGTCTTTTACGACGATCAATACCAACACACCCGATCGGTCGGTAGAAATGAAATTGGCAGAAGGTCCGTTTAGCCGATTGAGCGGTCACTGGTATTTTAATCCCTTGGGAGAACGCGGCTGTAAAATCGTATTTCAATTGGATTACGAATTTAATAAATCTTTGAAAAACTTGGTAGTCAAACGAGTTTTCAACGAGGTATCGACATCTTTGTTGGATGCTTTTCGCATACGTGCACAGCAAAAATACGGAATACCCGTCTGAAGGGCGGATAGAGATTGTTTATGCCTCGGCGCACAGCCAAAAGGTGGTACACATCGATTTCAAACCTGCGATGCGAGTCGTAGATGCAATCCGCTTATCCGGTTTATTGAGAGAATTTCCGGAAATCGACACGGCACAAAACGCAGTCGGCATATTCGGTCGTAAAGTATCTTTGAATACAACGCTTAACGCAGGCGATCGCGTAGAGATTTATCGCCCTCTGGAATGTTCCCCGCAACAAGCCCGTCGCCGTCGTGCCTTCGAGGGCACCTAATTTCTATCGGTTTTTCCGGATTTATTTTCAATGAGATTTTTCGTTTTACGAAAACGCTCTATGCGGTCGCCGTCGAAGAACAATGTCAGACGATAAAATTCTATTTCTGCACTTGAGACATTGTTGTAATAAATATAGTCCCAGCGGTCGTCGTGAAAAACAGTCGGCAACACCGGTTCCCCCAACAGATAGACCACCTGATTTTTATTCATGCCCATTTTTATTTGCGCAACCTTTGATTGCTCTAATATATTGCCTTGTGTAATCTCAATTCTATAGAGTCTATAAGTGTCGGGATTGAATAAGCGGGTAAAAAAACCGGTTGACTCCTCGCCTATTTGGCTGCCGCAAGAACAAAGCGATATACTCAAAATTGCGATAATTAACTTAAAATTTGGTTTGCCCATTGCACAATGATAATATAAATGGCTTAAATCGGTAAATGATATGAATCAGCAAGATATAAAACGTGCCGGACTTAAGGTTACGGTACCGCGAATCAAAATACTGGAAATCATGGAAGGCGCGGACTCTCGGCATGTAACCGCCGAACACATACATCGCAAGCTAACCCTGAAGGGAGAGAATGTCGGTTTGGCAACCATCTACAATGTGCTTGCCCAATTCGAAGCATCCGGACTGATACTACGCCGCTATCTGAAGAGGGGACAAGCCTGTTACGAGATTAACCGAGGCGAACATCACGACCATATGGTTTGTACCCAGTGCGGTAGAATCGTCGAATTCGTCGATCAAACGATAGAAAAACGCCAAGACGCTATTGCCAAGAAATACGGTTTTACACTCAACGACCATTCTTTGGTGATGTATGTCGATTGCAACGCAAAAAATTGTAAACATCTAAGCAATAGAACCGCCGATTGAGCCGGTAGGTCAATCGGCGTAACATTGTGCAGAAACTTAGCATGGGTATGTAGGGCGGACCATTCCCCTCCTGTGGAGGGGTGGCAGGCGCAGCCTGACGGGGTGGTTGTGTCGTCGGGCTGTTGAAAAAGTGCGGCATCGTACGAATCCAATCACTTGCGCCATTTTGTTTTGGTTTCCATAAATTGGATGGATGAATGTATAAATCATGTAGGCACAACGCGTTACGGGCGGACATGTTAGTCCGCCCCTACAGGTGGGTTGGATAATTATGCGGCGCAAGCGGTTACGGTTTTGCAGAACAGTATTTTTTCAACAGTCCCGTCGTATTTGCACTATTTTATACATTCATCCATTTGATCTATGGGAACCATTATTTGTTAGCGCAGGGTGGTTGGTGCTGCGCATAACAGTACTCAAGAGGAATGGTCGGACCCTACCGGGTATGCGCTTCGAGCATCTGTCGGGCATGCGCTAGCGATTGCTTGCTGATTTTTGTGCCTGCTATCATTCGCGCAAGTTCTTGCAATCTGGGTTGTTTGTCTAGTTTGCTCAGTGATACCGATGTGGTTTTGTCTTCGGTGTTTTTCTGCACATAAAAGTGATGGTCTGCTTGACTTGCGATTTGAGCTAGATGGGTGATGCAAAATACTTGTGCTTGGGTGGATAACTTTCTCAGCAGGCGACCGACAATTTCTGCGGTAGCACCGCCGACCCCGCTATCCACCTCATCGAATATAAGCACCGGCATCATGCGCTGATTAGAAAGCGCAACCTGCAATGCCAAGCTGATACGGGATCGCTCCCCACCCGATGCCGCTTTTGCCAAGCTCTGTAATTTTTGTCCGGGATTGGCACACAGCATATATTCAATGCGCTCAATACCGCTCGGTGTAGGGTCGGAGGAATCCGAGGCACTGAAGTTTATTTTGAATTGTGCTTGCGGCATATTCAGTTGTTTTAGCAGTTTCAATACCTCTTTTTCCAGTATTCGTGCGGATTGTTTTCGGGTGTGGCTCACCTTGCCGGCAATTTTTTTATAATCTTCTTCCAGTACCGACTTTCTGCTCCGGAGTTGCTCTATACTTTGCTCGGGATCATCCAATGCCTTTAACTCGGCGCGTGTTTGTTCCAATTTCTCGGGTAATAGTTCGGCGCGTGTTTTATATTTGCGGGCGAGTTCTGTCAAAGTAGCAAGCCGTTTTTCCAATGCTTCAAAATCGCCTTGCGCCGTATCTATGTGGTCTAGATATTGTCCGATCTCGTGTGCTGCGTTATTGCTATGTTCAAGGGCACTGTCAATCAATCCGGCGATCTCTCGTAAATTGGGATCTATGTCGCCCAAAGAACGAAGTTCGTTATATGCAACACCTAACAGGCGTATTGCGTTTTGTTCGGCTTCGGTATCCAAAGCACCGTATGCCGTAGAAAGTGCCTGCTTGAGTTTTTCCTTTTGTGACAGTACTCGATGTTCTTGCTCTATCTGTTCAAACTCACCCGACTTAAGTTCCGCCTGTGCTAATTCTTCGCATTGCTGCAATAACCATCGGTGCTTGATTTCCGTCTCTTGCGATTGTTGTTGTTTATCGTTTAGTTGATCGGCAATCGTTTTCCATTGCTTATAGATCGTTTGCATTTCTGCCAACTGCGGTTGATGGTCGCTGTAGAGGTCTAATAAAGCCAAATGGCGAGAACGATCCAATAGCTGTTGCTGATTATTTTGACCGACCACATCTATCAATAGTGCGGTGAATTCTCTCAGCTGTTCCAAGGTTGAAAGTGCCCCGTTGATGAATGCTTGAGAACGACCCTCGACATTGATGACTCTTCTGATAATGCAGTCGTTGCCTTCGCTTTCCATGCTTCGCTCTTCTAGCCATCGGGCTGCAACCGGCTGCTCGCAGAGATCCACACCGATACTTACCGAGAGTTTATCGGCACCGGGCCGCACCAAATGACTTTGTGCGCGACGACCCAAAGCGAGTTCCAATGCATCTATCAGTATAGACTTGCCGGTGCCGGTTTCGCCGGTCAAAACCGTCATGCCGCGTTCAAAATAAACTTCTATCCGTTCTACGATTAAGAAATTCTCTATCGTTAATGCGCTTAGCATCAATCTAAGGTTTGGCACTCCACATGAGCTTATTTCTCAGTGTGGTGAAATAGTCGTGTTCCAATGTTTGTATCAATTTTAGTGTACCGGGAAAGCGTCTGATAGCAATTTCACTACCGGTTTCGAGGTTGCGGGTTATCTGACCGTCTATAGCCACGACCGCATCGCTTTGGTACCTCTCGGTCACCGAAACTTCTATAACTTTCCTCGAGTCTACGACCAGTGGTCTTTGGCTTAGTGTATGCGGACAAATAGGCACCAATAGTATCGCTTCCATAGTCGGTTCCAACAACGGCCCGCCGCTCGCCAAAGCATAGGCGGTAGAACCCGTGGGTGTAGAAATAATAAGTCCGTCGCCGTGTATGGTGTTCAGATAAACATTGTCTACTTGGGTATTTAATTCGAGCATCCGCACGGTGTTTTTATTACGTACTGCAACATCGTTGCAAGCGATAAAGTTTTCGGTGCCACCCTCGCTACCGTGCAACATTACTTCGAGCATAATTCTTTCTTCCATGCGATAGTCTCCTTCAAAGATAGCATCCAGCCGGTTGTGAAAATCGTCCGGCGATATCTCGACGAGAAATCCCAATCGCCCCAAGTTGATACCGATGATAGGAATATCGTGTTCGCTACATATATGGCTCGCTTGTAATAAAGTACCGTCGCCCCCTATGGAGAAAGCGAGTTCGCACTGTTGCCTGAATTCTTCGGTGGATACAAACCTTATGCTTTTGTTATCGGGCGCAATAGCTTTATCCTCTTCCCTTACGACTATAGAATCGAAACGTTGCAACAGATAATCGCTCAAATGTGCTGCCACCGCCTGCGTTTTGCTACGCTCGCTATATTTCAGAATCAAGCCGGCGCATTTAATATCTTCGATGTTTTTCATTCGTATACGGAGTAAGATGAATTAATGTTGCTTATTATAAAGGTATATCAACCTAAAGTAGAGGAGAATAGAACGACACTGTACTTGTGCGGATACGCCGGGGCTGTTGAAAAAGTATTGGCGCTGCATAAATCCAACCGCTTGCGCCACATAATTATCCAACCCACCTGTAGGGGCAGACCTGTGTGTCTGCCCTTAAGTGCCGTTCTGCACAGCCGTAACCGCTTGCGCCGTATGGTTTTGGTTTCCATAAATCGGGTGAATGAATGTATAAATCGTGCCAACCAGCGCGTTACGGGCGGACATGCAAGTCCGCCCCTACCACTCTATGGAATACTTTTTCAACAGCCCCACGCCACAACCACTCCATGGAAAGGTTTTACAGTTTGTATATATGCTAGGGTTTTGCACAATGTCACGCCGATTGACCTACTGGCTCAATCGGCGGTTCTATTGCGCCTGCCATCCTTTCACAAGAGGGTAGTAACTCTCGCCATAGGACATTAGAAGCAACTGGTACCACAAAGTAGTATAAAATTGCTTTATTGATTTGTACGCACCACACCGAGAAACCGATACCCGTATTATTTACATGACATAGATGAATATCAGATTTACGAAAATGCACGGTTGCGGCAATGATTTTATGCTAATCAACGGCTGCGAATATTCTCCCCCGTTTGCCGTGGATGAAGAATCCATTCGCCGATGGGCGGATCGCCGTACCGGTATCGGCTTCGATCAACTATTAGTAATAGATAATCCTTCACAATCGGGTACTGATTTCGATTATCGCGTCTACAATGCCGACGGTGGCGAATCGGCTCAATGCGGTAACGGTGCGCGGTGTGTAGCTCGCTTTGTTACCGAAAAGGGTTTGACCGATAAGAAAACGATACGGGTGCGCACGGCGGAGCGCATCATAGAGATCACCGTCCAAGACGACAATAACATTGCGGTTGATATGGGTGCGGCGGTATTCGACCCCGAGCGTATCCCGTTTAATCCCGGCGGATTGGTTGCGGTCGGTGAACGGATAGAAGAGAAAATGTACACGGTTAAACTTCCCATACTAGATGTGTGTTTCGGAACCGTATCGTTCGGCAATCCGCATGCGGTCATCAAAGTCGAAAATATAAAGGCGGTACCGATTGCCGAGATTGGTGTGGCTTTACAAACGCATCGCTGTTTTCCGGCCGGCGTCAATGTGTCTTTCGTGGAAGTACGAGACGATGTTCTGCACGCACGGATCTACGAACGCGGGGTAGGTGAAACTCAATCGTGCGGAAGCGGTGCTTGTGCGGTTGCGGTGATTGCTCGTAGCCGACGATGGGTTTCTCAAACTCTTGATTCGGTGCCGGTACGATTATCCGGAGGTTTGTTGAACATACGATTTGAGAAGGATAGAATTACACTGGTAGGACCGGCGGAATCGGTGTTCGAGGGTCGTATTAAGATATAGCTTATGTCAACAAAGGATAAAACTACAAGTATAGACGAACAACAGGTCGTAGACTTTCTAACTCGACATACTAATTTTTTCAACGAGTACCCCGAGTTATTGCTCAAGCTATCATTGCCGTACAAAGACGGCAAGGTGTTATCTCTATCTCAAAAGCAAGCAGAAGTTTTACGAACCGAAGCCGCCTCGATACAAAAAAAGTATTCCCAACTAGAGCAGGAAATCACGACACAAATAGATATCGTCAAGGAAAACGAGCGGCTTAGCATTTGTTTACATCGCTTGTCGCTAAAATTACTTCATAAACGAGAAATTGAACCCATCGTCTCCGAGACGATAAAAACATTGAGAGCACAATTTCCCTCCAATCAGATCATTATTAGTCTATTGCCGCCGTACTCTAATTCATCTAAAACAGCACGCACACTCGATACTAAAGACCCGATATTGAAGACACTGCTCACATCGGTATTTAAGATCAATAAACCCGATTGCGGCCCGTTCGGTAGCGCAGTTCAAAAAGCACTATTCGGAAACTTCGCGCAACGCATACGCTCGTCTGTCGTCATGCCGTTGAGATTCCATAATCAAAAGTTAGGGCTTTTATTGTTCGGCAGTCCTCGCCCCGATGTCTATGTCCCCGGTCAAAGCACAATGCTATTGGTGCAGTACGGTGAATTGATCGCAACGGCAATCGCAGCTTGTGCAGAAACACGAAAGGATTGATGGACGACCCTATCCGAGCGTGCGAGCAGTTTCTTAAGGTATTAAAAGCCGAGCGAAACTATTCGGATCATACTATCGGTAATTACCGTCGTGACATTCTACGCTTCCTGAAGTATATCTCGGAAATCGGCGCAGACTGGGGCAAACTGGAGGAGACACAGGTATTAAACTATCTCTCGTCTCGTCATACTTCCGGTATCAAGGGTAAGACACTCGCCCGGGAGTTATCGTCGCTGCGACACTTTTTTAGATATTGCATAGCGCAAGACTACCACTGTAATTATCCGTTCGACGGCATCAAAGCACCTTTAGATCAGAAGAAATTGCCGAACACATTGAGTGTCGACCAAGTCTCTCAATTACTCGATCGAGAGCAGAGCAACTGCTCACCGTTGCTGATTAGAGATATAGCGATTATGGAATTGATCTATTCATCGGGCTTGCGCTTGTCCGAACTGGTCTCGGTGGATTTGGATAGCATCGATACCGGCAACCGAATGATCCGCGTGATGGGAAAAGGTAGCAAAGAGCGCGAGATACCGGTCGGCGGTCGTGCGATTAGAGCGATTGAAAGATGGCTAACAATACGCCGAACGATGAGTTGTAGTGGCGAGAGGGCTCTATTTTTGAGTCGCAACGGAAAACGCCTGAGTGCGCGCAATGTGCAGTTGCGCCTCAAGCAGTACGCGCAATCTCAAGGGATGCAGCAACATCTGCACCCCCACAAACTTCGCCATTCTTTCGCAACGCATATTCTTGAATCGTCGGGTGATTTGCGCGCCGTGCAGGAACTATTGGGACACGCCGATATCGGTACGACACAAATATATACGCACTTAGATTTTCAACACCTTGCGAAAGTCTACGACCAAGCGCACCCGCGCGCGCACAAACAACGCAGTAAAAATAAAAAGAGCAAAGAATACTGAAATCAAGTATATCTATTTAGGTTTATAACCGGCGGTGGCTTCATTGACGGATGCCCGCTTAGGGTCGAAAACAACATACTTTTCCTTGATGACTTTCTTAAAATCATCCGATATGCTTTGCCAATCTAAAATATCTACTTTGAAAGGAAGATCCGATTCTTCAAAGTCAAATTTAAGCAAGTTCATAACCTGCAAAGGTATTTTGTTTTGTGAAACGATGGCTAAGTCAAGGTCGGAACTATTATTGGCGGTCTGCTTTACGCGCGAACCGAATACCCAAACCGTTGCATCGGGAACATGCTTTTTAAGAATACGCCGAACAATTTCCTCGTGGTGGGGACGCAGGCTAATCATTTAATTTGCGTTCCATTTGTTTGAGGACATATTGAGCCTCTTGCAGAAAATCATCGGTTGCGTAGAAAACTTGATCGGCAATGCTTAAATCATAGGTATGAGAACTGTTATCTCTATTATTTTTATAGCCGAACCACTTCTCGGCATCCGATAAAATCCCTACTCTTTGAGCGTAACGAAAGATATCCCGAATAGGCATTTGATCGAAGTTTTCGTCGTAATATTCCTTTAAGTAACGAACCAGCATTTTGCGCGCCATTTCATAGCTAATAACAAATGCCTGAATAGCCCCTCTTTTTAGTGAGCGCTCGTGTTTTTCGTCCGTCCCCTTATATTTGTTATAGATAGTCAGAGACTCTTCCAATGCTACGATAGTTTTCTTAAAACTACTCAAATCAAGTGCCATAGGTTCCCATTCAATAATTAGAGATTCTAGAAAACATTTTTGTTAAGTAAACCAGTTTTCCATATTTTTCATAGGTACTTGACTAGTTTAGGGACAAAGTCCCACTCAAATATCCCTTACCATCTTCATTAGCATCTCATACTTTTGGGAGGCTGAAAGGTGTCTGTGATTGAATCGCCACTCGCATTCTTTTAGATGAAGGTGGAAATGTTTTCTCGACACGCCGCAGAACTTTGTTAATCTCCTTTTGGCCCATTCCCAGAAGTTTTCAATGCCATTGATATGTCTAGTACCACTGCCCAGTGTCTTTGAATGATTGATGCGGTAGTGTTTGTATCCATTCAACACCAACCCGTCATAAGCTCTCCATTTATCTGTGTATATAGTACTCCTGTGTCCCACTAAACGCTTGATAATAGGTCGTATCTCGCTCTTTGAAGCATTGCGTATCACCTGCGTATAGACCTTCCCATCTCTTTTTAATATGCCGAATACCGGTACTTTGTTCGGTGCACCTCTACCTCTTTTGTCTCCCTTTTTGCGACCACCGAAGTAGGACTCATCGAACTCTACCTCGCCAGAGAATAGGCTCGTCTGCTCGCAGTGTTGTGCAATTCTTTCTCGGATTATATTGACATATCTATTCGCGGTATTTCTATTGACCCCGGCTGCTTGTGCGATTTGGGTTGCACTCAGATCAAGGGCAAAATACCTCACAATTTGCCTTATTTTCCTGTTTGAAATATGTGCCCTTCTAAAATGTCTGTTAGGTGTTGTCATTACTAGTTATTTTATCAAATCGTACTCCCTAAACTAGTCAAGTACCTTTTCATATTTTATCATTTCTTTGATTCGTGATAATTCATCAATGTATTCCGGGTTGGCATAATGCTTTAAAGGTTCTGAACAACGCCATGCCGATTGCCTACCGGCTCAATCGGCCGTTCTATTTTTTATTTTCAATATTGGGAACATCCATGTCGAATGGAAGCAGTTTCTTCCAAGCCTGGTCTGCTCTAGCTTTCCGTATAAGATTGTTTTGAGGAATAGAAATATAATTTGAAGTATGATGCTGTTCTATTTTAGTCAGAGCAATAATTTTTATTGCAGGATTAAAGAATCTAATAGTGTTTATGAAAGAAGAACCTACAGTGTAGATCATTTTGACTTTTGCCAATGTTAACATGTCAATCAAAGCATCTTGCCTTTGTTGATGCCCTGCATACGGTTCATGGCGGTGTAGTGATCGAAAGTCCTTAGACCGTATTATATCTCTGCTAACCACTCTACCGGAAAATGCTTCGTGTATCGCATTGATGAAATCTGCGTTATCCGAACATGCATAGATCTGATAATGGTCATCTATTACTTTTTTAAGATAATTAATATAGTTATCTATGCTAATTATTCTGTGTTCGTGGGTAACATCGGTTTGACGATAATGTACTCCTACACAGTCTTCCCTAATATTCTCATTACTCCATTGATCCGCTTGCTGCTGTATTTCCTGCTTGATAGATAGCTTTGAAATTATTTTATATCCGTATTCGCTGGAAATTTCACACTTAGTGAATTCTTCCCATAGGCTGGGGTATCTCTGTTTTCTATAATTCAGATCCACCAGCGGTTTCTTTAATCGTGTAAAATTCCTCGGATGGCATGTTTTTGCATAATTCAAAACAGGATTTTCAAAGAAATTGCTACCACTAGTGATATAAGTATCGGGAAAAGTAAACTTGACATTAATACCTAGTTTTTCACACAACCAAGCTACTCCGATTATTCTAGGAAAATAACTTCCTAGCGCAGGACACAGTATTTCTACATAAGCATAATCGGCTAAAGAGGTTTTGCGGTGTGCAGTATATTGTTTGAAGAAATCCTTATATAAAAAATCATATGCCTCTTTGAGGCGCTCATAATTATATCTAAATTTAAACTCTATTTTTCGAGGGAATCCATTATTGAAACAAGCAAAAGGATGTCGCATCAAAAACAAGGTGTTCCTAATCAATTGTCTGTGGATTCTTTTATAGCTAGCACCGGAACACTGCTCGGAAACACAGAAAAAAACATAGGCAATTATTATTCTGGCTTTAAGTATGTGAAAGTAATTAGTGATTTTAGAAAACATTTGCCAAGTACCTGTATAATAACTCAATTTTTGATATAGCGCATATTTTACCATCTTAAGGTAAGGAAACGAATATATACTGATGCATTACGCCGATACGAACATTGTATCTATTCATTGACCAGACATTCAACGCTGACAACGCGGACAATAAAAGGTTGAACGTTGTGCGATGCGGATTAGCCGTATCGGTGTTTTACACGATAGACAAGGTTCATCGGCTCGTTGATAGACATTGAGTGCTTGCTTGAAGTAACCGGGTTGCCCGTCTTCGGCGACAAAATTCCGCAGTGTAGTGCCACCCTCTTTGATGGCGTTTTTTAATGTGACACGGACTGCCTCAACTATAGATTCATAACGAATGAGAGAGAGGCGCCCGGCAGAACGCCCGGGATGCACGTGCGCCTCATATAGGGCTTCGTTTGCATAGATATTGCCGATGCCGACAACAATGCGACTATCCATAAGAAAACTTTTAACGGCAAGTTTACGCCCTCGAGACATCCGGTATAGATACTCACCGTTGAAGTCCGCACTCAACGGTTCGGGACCGAGAGCTCGCAATAACTTGTGCTGCATCGGGTCTTTTGCCGTCCACAGAATCAAACCGAACTTTCTAGGATCGCAAAAGCGTAGCACACGGTTATCATTCATGCCGATATCTACATGGTCGTGCGGACCGGCGGTAGATGTTTTATCAAGTATGCGCAGGCTACCCGACATACCCAAATGGTAAATCAGGCAACCGGACTCAAGCCTGATTAGCAGATACTTTGCGCGCCGCTCTACCGCCTTAATACAAAGTCCGTTAATTCTTTGTTCCAGTCCTTTAGGTACTGGATAACGCAGACGCCTTTGACGTACGACGACCTTGTGTATACATCTGTCTATCAAATGCAACGACAAACCTCGCCGCACCGTTTCTACTTCGGGAAGTTCGGGCATCACTCATCTATAGGGTCGGATAGAACCATCGCCTCTATTTCCAGGAGTAGTTCGGTACGGCACATCTGTCCTTCGAACACTTGTAATTCGTTATCCGAACCTAAATGTTTATCAATCAATGTGGCGATGTTTGCCGATACGCGCTTGTCTACATACAGTTTGATGTGTCGCAATCGGTCAATCGGCATTTTGCTATAACGATGTTCCGTTTTGGCCGCTTCGCTCAATAACGAGTTTAGATTATTCACTATCTCGTTTAGTTGTGCGTCTGCATCACCCTCGTGCAGGCTCGTATGACCTACGATTGCAGCGGTGCCGGAAATATAAAGATGGTTTTGATCACCCCATTGTTTTAGCGTTGCGCGTGCAAACATAGGTGCCGGTTCTACATAGTGTTTAGGATACAAATGCGGTAAGGCTTGACGAGGATTGTTGACGGCGATACCCGCTTTGCGAGCCGCAATAAAATAGACCACACCGTAATCCGACCCTGTTCCGATTACAGTCGCTGCACAATAAGAATCTTCTTCGTGCGAGGAAAAAGCCTGCGCCCTTGCATCGCAAAACACTTGATAATCGGGTGGGTCGGCAAGTTGTGGCAGATAGTGCCAAACCCTCAACAACGAATAATGCTCCGAGTTTAATAGTTGCACTATGTCTTTGTATGTTTCTCGTAAATCTTCGGCAATACGCTTTTGATCGAGTTCGGCGTGCCCGAATAAGACGGCATCGTTGAAGGCATAAGACAATTTCCCGCGTTTTCCGAGACGAACCGGTTGGTCGGCATACCAATTCTCAAAAGGCTGTATCTGCCGCAAAGGCATCAAGTTTGTTTTTATAACACCTTCGGGTGCGTATGCTTTCAAGGCAATGCTGGCGAGGCGGCGTGGATGGTCAAACGACAAGGGTTCTTTTTCAAGCCGTATTTCAAAAGGCATGGGACTGTTGAAAATGTACTGTGATTGCAGAAATCCAACCGCCGTCCGCCATTGAATTTACGATAACCACCAAGCCGTAGGGGCGGACTGGCATGTCCGCCCGTAACGCGTTTGTCGGCACGATTTATACATTCATTCACCCGATTTATGGAAACCAAAACCAAATGGCGCAAGCGGTTCTGGCTGTGCAGAACGGTACTTTAGGGCGGACATGCTAGTCCACCCTTACGGTGCATGAAATACTTTTTCAACGGTCCCACGACACAACCACCTCGTCAGGCTGAGCCTGCCACCCCTCCAAAGGAGGGGAATTGACTCGTGTAAATTAAGGACAAGGGTTCGGAATCCGGTGATGCGTTTTCTCTATTTCTTCCAACACATCCTTCGATAGCTCGACATTTACGCTGTCGATATTGGCTTTGAGCTGTTCCATCGTGGTTGCACCGATAATATTGCTGGTCAAAAAAGAGCGCGTATTGACATACGCAAGTGCCATTTGTGCCGGATCCAATCCTGCCTGTTCGGCAATCTTGCAGTAATGCTCGGTTGCGACTACACCCAAGTCATTGCTATAGCGGCTGAAGAAATCAAACAACGTTAAGCGCGCCTTATCGGGTTTTTTACCGCCCAGATATTTGCCGCTCAACACACCGAAACCCAAAGGCGAATAAGCCAACAAACCGACTTGTTCGCGATGTGCAATTTCTGCCAGTCCGACTTCGAAGGTACGATTCAATAGACTGTACGGGTTCTGCACGCTGACTACTTTCGGCCAGTTATGCTGCGATGCAAGATTCAGATAGCGCATCGTTCCCCACGGTGTTTCGTTGGATATCCCCACATAGCGCACCTTGCCTGCTTTTACCAAATCGTTTAATGCCTCTAAGGTCTCGGCGATAGGTGTGGAGTCATCGGTTTCTTTGTGTGTATAACCCAAATCACCGAAAAAGTTAGTCTTGCGAGACGGCCAGTGGACTTGGTATAAATCGATATAGTCGGTTCCGATACGTTGTAGGCTTTGTTCCAATGCTTCGATGATTTGATCGCGTGTCAATTCCGGTCCGCCCCGTATATAACTCTGCATCCCCGGCCCCGATACTTTGGTGGCAATAATCAAGCTCTCTCTATCGGAGTAATCGGCGAGCCAGCTACCGAAATAATGTTCGGTTAATCCTTGTGTTTCCGCTTTAGGAGGCACCGGATACATCTCGGCTAGGTCTATAAAGTTAACACCTTGTTCAACGGCAAAATCCAACTGTCGGTGTGCTTCTTGCTCGGTGTTTTGTTCACCCCATGTCATCGTGCCTAGACAAATCACACTGACCTTAACGGAGGTGTTCGAGAGTGGGCGATATTCCATTTTTTTAGCTTCAATAAGAAAGTTGGTGTGTGTGCTATGCTAGTATAACCTTTTACGATGACAATACAAACTATATGCTTCACAATTTACCGATCCTAAAAAGAACAAACAAAGTATTACTAGGACTTTATAAAAACATAACACCTTTTCTAGGCTGGGTCGGTGAATTAAAAAATACGCAAGTAATCAGAGCCGACTTACTGGCGGGTACAACGGTAGCACTCGTGTTGGTACCCCAATCTATGGCGTACGCACAGCTCGCAGGATTGCCGCCGTATTACGGTTTGTATGCCTCTTGCCTTCCCGTTGCTATCGCCGCCTTATTCGGTTCTTCGCGCCAGCTGGCGACAGGTCCGGTTGCCGTAGTATCGCTATTAACCGCATCTGCGATAGAGCCGTTTGCGGTGAGCGGTGGAGAGGGTTATTTTGTGTATGCGGTGATGTTGGCATTGATGGTCGGCATCGTACAACTGACATTAGGTATAGTACGTCTGGGCATGATGGTGGACTTTCTCTCCCATCCGGTGGTCACCGGCTTCACCAACGCTGCGGCGATTATTATTGCAACCTCTCAACTCAACAATATTTTCGGTGTAGAAGTAGATAGATCCGAATATCACTATCAAGTCGTCTGGGATACGTTAAAAGCTGCATGGGATAATATTCATCTGCCGACTTTATCGGTCGCGGTAGGTTCTTTGGCATTGATGATAGCACTAAAGAGATACCTGCCTAAATTACCTTATGTTTTGATTGCAGTCATTATAGCTACTTTAGTCTCTTGGTTGTTTGATTTTGAGGCGAACGGCGGTCGCGTCGTAGGTGACATTCCGCAAGGGTTGCCGTCTTTCGAACTTCCAATCGTCAGCTTGGCGATGATACAAGAAATGGTAGGGGTTGCGTTGGCGATTGCGCTCATCGGTTTTATGGAGGCGATATCGATCGCCAAAGCAATGGCGGTTCAAACCAGGCAACGGCTGGATGCAGATCAGGAACTCATCGGACAAGGCTTATCCAATATAACCTCCAGCGCGTTTCAAGGTTATGCGGTCTCGGGGTCGTTTTCGCGGTCGGCGGTTAACATAAATACCGGTGCGGTTACCGGTTTTTCCTCTATCGTGACCGCAATACTAATCGGTTTCACACTGCTGTTTCTAACACCTTTGCTATACCACTTGCCGCAAGCAACCTTGGCGTCGGTGATCATTCTAGCCGTTGCCTCGCTGGTGCGGATCAAGTCGTTCAAAAATATATGGCGCATACAATATCAGGACGGCCTCGTTGCGATAGTAACTTTTGTGCTTACATTACTCTTTGCGCCCCATCTGGAAAACGGTATTTTAATCGGTGTGGTGCTGTCCTTAGGGCTTTATTTATACCGCACGATGCGTCCCGATATTTCTTTACTCGGCAGACACACCGACGGCAGTTTAAGGGATGCCGCTAAATATATCCTCAAAATATGTCCCCAAATCGCGATTGTGCGCTTCGGTGGTCGTTTATTTTTTGCAAATACGGGTTATTTCCACGACAAAATACTGGAGCGAGTTAGCAACCAGCCGGAACTTAGATTCATTATCATAGACGCGGTTTCGATGAACGAAATAGACGCAACGGGACAGGAGATGCTATACGAGTTGGCACGCACTTTGGTGGAACAAGACATAGAATTTTTATTCGCCCGCCCACCTATGGAAGTGATGAATACTTTTGAACGCAGCGGTTTCGCTAGCGAAGAGTGGGCCGATCATTTCTTTAATTCTCGCGACCAAGCACTGCAATACGCATGGACACAATTAGCCAAACAGAAACGCACTTGCTCGGTGGAAGACTGCAAAGCCAAAGATATGTCGGGTTGTATTTTGAGAAAAAATCGCCGTGTGCCTAGTCAATTACTAAGAATGATGGGAAGCGGGCTACCCAAACATAGCACCTCGGCTAATTAGCGACAATCATTCCCTTTCTGTGGAGGGGAATGTACTGGCACTTTATATTGCAAATCATGAATGGGGTGATTCAACGCTTTTCCGCGTCGTTCAAATCCGGTAATCGGACGCAGTGGCGGTGTGTCTATTTTTTGATAGCGATTACTCTCGGCAATCGCAGTATGCATCTCTTCGGCATAATCATCCCAATCGGTAGCTAGCTGTAACACACCGTCCGGACAGAGTTTATCGGCTAGCATATCGACAAAACTCGTTTGTATCAGTCTACGCTTATGGTGCCGCTTTTTAGGCCACGGGTCCGGAAACAAAATTAAAATTTTGTTCAGGCTACCGTTCGTAAAACATTGCGGCACCGCTACTGCCGCATCCTCGCGTATTATCTTTATATTGCTCAGTGCCTTGGTTTTAATTTTATTCAGCAATGCGCCGATCCCGGGCGGATATACCTCTATCCCTATAAAATCGGTATCGGGGTCGGTTTCCGCCATAGCTGCCAATACTTCGCCGTTCCCGAAACCGATCTCCAACACCCTCGGAGCCTTGCGCTTGAAAATAGTCTCTAGATCGAGCGGCAAGTGGTTATTGACATCTATGCCGTAATCCTTCCAATATGCCTGCAACGCATATCGTTGCGCTTTTGTGGCGCGTCCGCCGCGTAACACATAGCTGCGTATCGGATAGTGCAGCGGTGCAGATTTCAACATTCGGAGTATCGTTTTAGGGCTTAGAAAAATAATTGCTCGGAGGGCGACGATGCCGATGCAAAACGACGCTTGGGCATGCGCCCGGCGAGCCATGCCATGCGCCCCGACTCCACAGCTTTTTTCATTGCCTTTGCCATCAATACGGGGTCTTCGGCTTCGGCTATCGCAGTATTCATCAATACACCGTCGCAACCGAGTTCCATTGCGATTGCGGCATCGGAGGCGGTGCCTACACCTGCATCTACGATAATCGGTACTTGTGCATTTTCCACGATACTTAAGATATTGTACGGATTGCGTATACCCAAACCCGAACCTATGGGTGCCGCCAAAGGCATAACGGCAACACAACCGGCTTGCTCGAACTGCTTCGCTGCAATCGGGTCGTCGTTGGTATATACCATCACATCAAAACCTTCTTTGACTAAAACTTCGGTGGCGTGTAGGGTTTGAACGATATGTGGGAACAAGGTCTCGGAGTCGCCCAAGACTTCCAACTTCACTAATCGATTACCATCCAACAACTCGCGTGCAAGTCGGCAAGTACGTATTGCGTCCTCGGCTGTGTAACAACCTGCGGTGTTCGGCAATATCGTGTAGCGATCGGGTGGCACGATATCCAGTAGATTGGGCCGACCCTTTTCTTGACCGACATTCGTGCGCCTGATAGCGACCGTCACAATCTCGACACCCGAGGCTTCTATCGCATCTAAAGTCTCGGAGAAGTCTCGATACTTACCGGTGCCGAGTAACAGACGAGAGCCATAGTCTTTGCCGGCAATGTTCAGGGTCGTGTCCGCTCTTTTAGCCATCGGCTATCGGTGTGTCAGCCGCCGCCGATTGCTTCTATAATCTCAACCCGATCCCCGTCGCATAACTCGGTTTGTTCGTGCCAAGATTGCGGCACAATTTCTCGGTTAATTTCTACCGCGATTTTACGCTCGGTCAACGCAAGCATCCGTATTAAAGTGGATACGGTCGTGCCTTTTTTTAAGCTACGATCAGTACCGTTGACTTGAATCCGAACTTGTGTGTGCATGACGGCACCGCAATTAGATATTTAGGGCGGCTTCCAATACCTCGTTTACGTGATTAATCACTTTAACTTTGCGCCACTCTTGTCTTAAGATACCTTTCTCGTCTATCAGGAAAGTACTACGCTCGATGCCGCGCACCTTTTTGCCGAACATACTCTTCTGCTTGATGACATCGAATAGCGTACAGAGTTTTTCGTCGTTGTCGGATAGAAGGTCAAAAGGAAATTGATACTTGTCCTTAAACTTCTCGTGAGAACCGATGCTGTCGCGCGATACGCCGACGATTTTGATATTGTGTTTCGCAAAACTATCCGCCTTGCTTTTGAAATCTTTGCTTTCCATAGTGCAACCCGGCGTATTATCTTTAGGGTAGAAATAAATCACAAGTTTAGAACCCTTAAAATCCGATAAACTAATTTCATTACCGCCGGTGGCGGACAGCTTAAAATTAGGCACCTTTTTGCCAACTACTACTTTATCCATATCTCCGCTAAATGTTTAATTAATATCAAAAGGAGTATTCTACACTACTCCATAGAAATATCCGGCAAACGATAACTGGTGCTACGTCCGCCGCTCGGATTTTGTATGAAAACGCCACGCCCTTTTAGTTCTTGAATATCTCGTAAAGCCGTGTCCGTTGAACACTTAGCCAACTTCGCATACTTGGATGTATTGATATAACCTTGAAAATCATCTTCGAGCATACGATTTATAACCAAACGTTGACGCATATTGACCGGCTGTCGATTGATTTTTTCCCAAAGGCGCGCTTTGAATAACACGACATTCAGTTCATCTTCGGCATTTGCAATCGCACGTTTTAGGCAATCCAAAAACCATCGCATCCAGCCGGTAATATCCAGCGAACCGCGCTGTTGATTTTCAAGTTGCTTATAATATTCTTTGCGTTCCGACTCTATTTGAGTAGAAAGACTGTAGAAACGGTCGGGGTTTTTGTCTGCACGAGCCAACACCATATCGGCGATGGCTCTGGCAATACGACCGTTACCATCTTCGAAAGGGTGAATGGTCACAAACCAAAAATGAGCCAAGCCCGCTTTCAAAACTGCATCGGTGGTGGTGTCGTGCTTTAGCCATTTTATAAAATCTTGCATGTCTTGATTGATTCTGTCCGCCGGCGGTGCTTGAAAATGTATTTTTTCATGTCCTATGGCACCGGAGACAACTTGCATCGGCTCCGATTTCTCCGTACGCCAAGCACCCACTGTGATTTTGTGCATCCCGCTTCGCCCGGTCGGAAACAAAGCAGCGTGCCAGTCGAATAAACGACTTTTGGTTAAAGGTTTAGCGAATTGTCGGGTAGCATCGAGCATTATTTCTACGATACCCTCAACATCGCGACCGGTAGGAACGAGCCCGGCAATATCGATTCCTAAGCGACGAGCAATAGAGGAACGTACCTCTTCGGGATTTAAATTTTCTCCTTCAATAGCCGAAGACTTCACAACATCCTTGGTGAGTGTATTAAGATTTGCCTCCAGTCTTAAATCAAAGCCTAGATTTTTCATTCTACCGAGCAACATCCCCTGACTATGACGTACATCCGCAAGTTTATAAGTCAAAGTGTCGTTATCCCAAGTGAAATTCGGCCAGTTGTCGTGTTCGTATATCCACATAATAATCACCGCAGAATATGCGGTGATTATAGGGTGTAATCACCGCAAAAGCAAGGTATTCATTCCCCTCCTGTGGAGGGGTGGCCTGTGCAGCCTGACGGGGTGGTTGCAGCGGGGGGGGGGGCTGTTGAAAAAATATCGTTGCACAATCGTAACCGCTTGCGCCGTAAATTTACAATAACCACCAAGCCGTAGGGGCAGACCTGTGTGTCTGCCCTTAACTAGCGTCATGCACAAACCTAACCGCTTTGCGCCAACAAATAATGGTTTCCATAATATTAATGGGTAAACGCGTTAATCGTGCAGACATGATACGGTTTCGGGCGGACATATAAGTCCGCCCCTACGGTTGGTTTACAAATATTCATGGCGCAAGCGGTTGCAACTGTGCAGAGACAGTACTTTTTCAACAACCCCGTCGTATCTGCATGATTTACACATTCACCCATCCAATTTATGGAAACCAAAACCATACGGCGCAATATGTCGGTTCCATTGCAGTTCTATCGGTGCGGCATCCAGCTTTTTAATGTCAGTGTGGTTTTGATTTTATCGCCGTCCAACTTTACGATCTTTATCGGCAGATAATCATGCTTCGGACTGAGCCAGTATATTTGATCCGGTTTTTCATTTTTGTATCGCTCTATGCGAATCGTATCAAACTTTTCTGCTGCAACTTCAATTATCTCCTCGCCTCGTTTTACGAAACGTCTCTCTTTCAATCGTCCATCGGAGATTAGGGTGTAATTTCGGTCAAAATCCGAGTCCAGTGTGTTGACAACATCGTCTCTCAGTTTGAGCTGAAAGGTGTTTTCATCTACCGTACCTTCTTTAATGTCCAGAGTAGATTGTTCGCCTTTATACAGCACTTGGGCTTTATAGTTTTTCCAATCAAAACGGTACACTTGTTTTTTGCTTTTGTTCGGAACCTCTTTTTCATAGACCAACGGTAGCCAGTGGTCGCTCTTTTTAATGATCTTGCTGTAACTATGCGCCCGAATGTTGAGAATGTGTCCTAATCCCCTAGGTTCTACCGCGCTTTTATACAAGAACTTATGGTCTTCGCGTTTGAGGGCAACAGCCATCTCGGCAGCGGTGATGTTAGGAATGCCGATTTTATAAATCGCTTTGAACGACGATAACTCTTGCCCTATACTTTGAACGGCAAGTGTGCCGTACAGAATTAATGCAAAAATATATCTCATGTCGTCGTCCAATCGTGGTATTCGTCCCATGCGGGACGTCTGCAAAGACCCGCATAATCGCAATATTTGCATACATTCTGCTTATTGCCCCACGCATTCAGGGGGTGTTCGGAATCGTAGTCGGTTTTAATGCTTAACAGCCTGCTTAGGTTTTTATTGCGGTATTCGGCAAGTTCTTCGCCGTGCAGAGTACGTTGCTCGCCTCTATTTTTAGCACCCAATGCCAAGTAGATTGCGGTATTGATGTTTTTATCGAGCAATGCATAGCTGGTTAGCTGTATGTGTTCGCCGTTTTTTATGTCTTTGTTGCTCGCTAAGCCACCGGTTTTATAGTCTACCAACATAGAACCTTTTTCGGTTTGTAAAATCAAGTCTGCGATACCCCGCATAGATAGATTTTCCGATAGTTCCTCTTCCAGTTCCTGCTCGGTGCCCGTTGACGATATGGCTTGTTCTCGTTGCCGTTCTATCATCCAATCTATGTAGTAGGTCATCGCTTCGTTCGCATCGGTGAACCAGAAATAATTTACATAATTACCGAATTTCGATTCCCTAAATTCTTCCCGTAATATCTCAAGCGCGAAGGAACTTATCTCGTAGCGTTTTTCAGCAACCCAAATCGGCGGGTCGTAACGCGCGTTGAGTCCGGCATGTAATTCTTGCAAACATCGGTGCAGATAATTGCCATAGTCCATTGCATCCCAATAGTCGGATACTTCGCGGCGACTATAGATTTTCAAGATGTCGCGAGCGTAGAATCGGTATGGGCAATCTATCATTCGTTGATACCCGCCCACACTGAGCCGTTGCGGCCATAACCGCTTGGGTGCAGTCGGTGTTGCAATACTTTGCATCTGCGCTTCAAACCCCTGCTCGGTCGCCAAATTGAGCGATGAACATCGCTGCGCCATACTTTGCAACGCATAATCGCTCAAATCGTCGTACGCGATTTTATGAAAATCACGAATTGCGGTGAGCCAAGCCGACGGCATCATCTGCCTGTCTTTGTTGTATTGCTGACAACTCAGCAATAGATGTTCGGCACTCTCCAACAAGGTTCTAAACAGCATGAATTGGGTGCCCACGGATTGCTCGTAAGTCTCAAGCCCTAATTCACGGCGAATGTTCTCGTTGATTAAGCCGCCGGTTTGCGGCGGGTGAGGAAAATGACTATGATCCAGTGCGACGATAGCCAGTGCATCAAATTGCATCAGTTCGGCTTGTCCGGGGTTCATTAAAAAGACACCGTGTTCGGGACAATCGGGCATAAAGTTGCTCTGCTCCAGATGATACAAAATCAAACTCTGCCATACACCGAAGCTCGCTCGCTCGCCCTCTATTTTGACTGCCTTATACAGCTGTTGTAACTCGGAGATTATCCGCTCCCCGGCGTGGTCTGCGGATAACTTTTTATACATGCCCAGTTTGTTCATCGCATCGAACAAACATCCAAAATAATCCGTATACGGATGCTCTGCCTCATCTCTTAACCGTACTATAGGAATCAACGCTGCGACAATTTTTTCGGCAAGTACGATTGATAGCGGGTTGCCGACAGCGACAGTCTTGATCTGCGCTAAGGCTTTATCAATAGGACTATGCCGTATCCGACGACTGCCGAGCAGGTGTTGTATATAATCTGCCGATGCAATCGCATCGCTATGCTCTACCTCTAAATCGCAATACGGAGATCTCATCAGTTCCAACACCGTTTTGATGTCCGCCACACCCTCCGTATTACCTAAAACATGCTTCAAAGCCGACGCACTGCTGGTGGTGGAAAGCTCCCAGCCGGAATAATCTATCAACGGGATATTGTATCTTTCAAAAATCGCTCCGATGCGCCGGCTCAATTTACGGTCCAAACTTATCAGCCCTATTTTTTGATGCTTTAGCTCCAACCAACGACGCACCGCAATATAAATACCCCATGCGTGTTCTTCGGTGGTCATCGGAAAAAATAACCGCACTCTCTCGCTGAAAGGACTTGTGGCGGATGTTTCGGCAAACCGCCGCGCACGCTCCGCAAAAGGGATGCTTTTCGGGTCGGACGAAACTCGGGCAGAGAATATGCTGTCCAGCAAACGGCTGTAGTCGGTATCGCTAGCGGTGAAAGCAGGCGGTTTCCCGACTTCCGCAGTGAGTTGCTCGGCGGTGTGTAGTACGGGATTATAAGCAACCGGAATAGCGGCGGCGTTTGCTTTGCTAATCCATGTTAGACGATTCTGCTTATATAAATTGCACGCCCATTTCTCAAAGCACGGCGATAGGTGATTCATACCGCATAGATAGACATGCTCGTCGGGTTCGGTGTAGGTGTCCGTATTGAGCATCTTATACCAAGCAAAGGTCGGATAGTTCTTTTCATCGTATAGACTTTTCCATGTTTGCCATAAGGTTAAAAGTATGCGCGTATCGTCCTGCCATGTTGCAGCGAGCGTCTCGATATTTTTTTCCAAGCTGCCGTCGGCTTGCTCGGTCGCGTAATCGTATTCGCTGATTTTGTCGAAGACCGAAATGATCTCGTCGGCTAATTGCCATCTACTCGCATTGGGGAATAGGTTTTTATATCGATGTAGCGCGGTTGCCAGACTTAATCCGGCACATAAACCCTTCGTTGTTTTATCGGTCGTTATATAACGCGCCGAGAACAGCCGCTTCGGTGTTGCAATCGTCGGCGGGATGAGTGCTTCGTATCCTCGCCGCCGCGCTTCATCCGATAAGTGTTTGCGTAGTGTTAGGAACTGTATTCTGATACGCGCAGTCGCTTCGGGGACGAGTATAACTGCGTTTGATAAATCGGGTAATTGTTCTGAAAAATCCGCGACTACGGTCTCGGCACAAAATGCCGAGAGATCGCTACGAAAAGGCAAAATATACGAAGGCACATTTAGTATTCCAACAAACCCAATTTGTCCGGTTTATCTTTCCATTCGTCGGCATCGGGTGGGGCATCCTTCTTAACCGTTATCACCGGCCATTTTTGCGAAAGCTCGTCGTTCAATTTAAGAAACTGTTTCTGTGCCTCCTCCAAATCGTCTTCGGACAAAATGGCATCTATAGGACACTCCGGCTCGCAAAGAGAACAATCAATACACTCTTCGGGGTCTATCACCAAAAAGTTAGGGCCCTCGTGAAAACAATCTACCGGGCACACCTCTACGCAATCGGTGTATTTGCATTTAATACAATTTTCTGTAACCACAAAAGTCATACCAAAACCTCATCAGTTGAAAAGCCTATTTTACATGATAACCTACATGCGTGAGGACAGGCAGGCTATTTCCCTCCTTTGGAGAGGAATGTACCAGTATCGTACTTTTGGTTCTACAATCGGCAATTCACTGGAGCGGACCCTCCAAAAAAACTTTACTGCGGATAAAAATAAATGGGTTTATAACAAACTTCAAAGCGCGATTCTCCTCATTAACTCGGTCAATGGGAGTCATATAGTTATCAGTAAATGTGAGGAGCCTAACAGTTACGGTTCCAACTGTATCAGGATCATTCAATTCTAATTCTACTCTCACGCTTGGCCTACCTTCTGTGCAGATTGAGTATTCAGGGAAGGCTCTCTTTCTGAATGGTATAACTGAAGCGTTGTCACATTGATTATCCGTCATAGCACTCAAACGCTTAATTCCGTTAAAACTGACACCATTAATTTGAGTCTGTGCTGTTGTCCCTGGAGTATTAATCACGCTGGGCAGGTTTATGGTGAACGTTATTGTGGAATTACCCGTTGAAGGATCCGACAAGCCGATTACTTGATCACCCTGAGCAAAAGCTATATTTGCAGAGCAGACGAGCAATAAGCACAAACCAATACGGAGCAGTCCCCGTTGCAGATATTTCATTATGTACACACCCTTTATAGAACTTTGTTGTACCTGTCATTATACCTTGTTATACGAAGATTCATCAGTGCATGAAATCATAGATCCGATTACCCACAATACAACCTACATGTGTAGCGGGTTATCGTAGATTAGATGGATGAATGTTTTGTTTGTGCAGGTGCGACGCGCTCAGACCACCTCGTCAGGCTGAATAGAACCGCCGATTGAACCAGTAGGTCAATCGGCCATTATGATGTCCGCCCCTACGGTTCGTATATACTTTTTCAACAGCCCCGTCGTATCTGCACTATTTAATTCTCCTCCTCTGGAGAGGAATGTACCAGTATCGTACTTGTGGTTCTGCAATCGGCAGTTCACTGGAGCGGACTTTCCAAAAAAACTTTACTGCGGATAAAAATAGGTGGGCCAACTCCAGAGTAGGATTATTAATTTCGCGTACGCTCCGGCGACAGCCGTCAATGACTTCGGGTACCGCGTGGTCACCAAGAGAGGAGAGTTTGACAGCAAGCTGGCCTGCTGACATTACTGAAATCAGTGCTACTGATATGCTGATATACCAACTTGGTAATACTTGAGAACTAATCCGGCTTTATTTGATGTGTGCGTTGAAATGCTTTACACGCTAGCAGGCGATAACTATTGATCTTTGTCCTTTCTCTTATCTTTATAATCTCGATACGAAATCAGAAATTCAACAATAGCTTTTCCTGCATTCGCTACAGAACCGGTAGCTTTTGCAATCACCCCCACTACAAAAGCTATGAACCCTATAAATCCTGGGATAAAGATATATGGATTATCGTATAAAATACCAAGCAACGTTGCTATCATAGCAATCACTCCTATCACTAGCACCGCCAATAAATCAATAAAACTGTTAGTGTTATTTTTAGTTACTTCATGTTGGCGGTACGCTACATTAAAGTGTGCAGTATCTCGCATTTATTCTCCCTTAAATTAGATTAATCAAAGTAAATTATACCACAAAACATGGCTTCCTACGGCTGTTGTACGATGCCATGACATATTGTATAATGCCAGATACATATTGGACTTAGATCTTTTGTGGATATATTATAGATACTGGTCGGCGTATGGCAGAGGTATGTATGATATTGACCCTGCTTACTGATTAGCATTCGATAACTTATATATAAGAAGATCTAAAAATGTCTGAAATAGCGTTATATAACACATTGAGAAAAATAGACGGTGTCACCGATGCCGAAGCAAAAGAAGCCGTTGCCGGTGTTGCAAATTCAAAAGATATGGCAACAAAAATGGATTTATTGGAATTAAAAGACCAATTAACATGGCGCATGATAATTGTAGGATTAGGTGTTGCGGCGATAGTTATTGCCGCTGTTGGCTTAATGATTAGGTTTCTATAATCGTTAATTTTTAATTCTCGGTGTTTGTTGTATCTTTGAAACTAGTGACCTAGAACTACTTCTGTTCGTACAATCACAATGTAAGCCAAGTGCCGTAGGGTAGTTTACAAATATTATTTGGGCGCAACGATTTCAAACTACCCCGTGGAAAAGCCTTACATTTTGTGATGTGTTAGCGTTCTGCACATCGTCACGCCGATTGGTCTGCCGACGCAATCGGCAGTTTACTGGAGCGGACCTTCGAGAAAAACTTTACTGCGGATACGAATAGGCGGGCCAAACTCCCGAGAGCGATTCTCCTCATTAACTTCGTTAATAGGAGTCGTATAGAGATCACTAAATGCGCGGAGAGTAACAGTTACGGTTCCAACTCTATCAGGATTATTCAATTCTAATGTTACGCTTACGCTTTGGCTATAGCCTGTGCAGATTGCGTATAAGGGGGGGTATCTTGTTCTTTAGCAACACTAAAGTTGCATCGATTATCCACCATGGCACTCAAACTTCCAATTTCGCTAATACTGATACCATCAATTTGAATCTGCACGTTTGCCAAGGCAGCAAACTCTATTATGCTGGGAAGGTTTATGGTGAACTTTATCATGGCACCATTCCTTGAAGGTGCCGTCAAGCCGATTACTTGATCATCCTGAGCAAAAGCCCCATTTGCCGAGCAGACGAGCAATAGGCACAAACCAATATGGAGCAGTGCGCGTTGCAGATATTTCATTATGTATATACCCTTTATGGAATTTTATTGTACCTGCCATTATACTTCGTTATACGAAAAATCATCAATGCATGGAATCGTATTCCATAGCATTGTAAGGGAATGTGGGGCTGTTGAAAAAGTACTGTTTCTGCACAACTGCAACCGCTTGCGCCGTGAATTTATAATAACCACCAAGCCGTAGGGGCAGACCTGTGTGTCTGCCCTTAAGTGCCGTTCTGCACAGCCGCAACCGCTTGCGCCATTTGGTTTTGGTTTCCATAAATCAGATGAATGAATGTATAAATCGTCCATGCATAACGCGTTACGGGCGGACATGCAAGTCCGCCCCTACGGCGGTTTACAAATGTTCATGGCGCACAGCGATTGGGTTTGAGCAATGCCCGTACTTTTTCAACAGCCCCATGTTGCCTCTACGGACGGTTATCAAACTCGGCAATTATCGGGGCATGGTCGGACGGGCGTTCTAGGGTGCGAGGGTGTTTGTCTATGGTGCTTGACAGACAGCGTTCGCAAAGTGCGGTGTCGGCGAGCAACAGGTCTATGCGCAGACCTGCGTTTTTATCAAAGCTATTGTTGCGATAATCCCACCAGCTAAAGGTATCTTCGGTTTTATGTTCAAACAGGCGGAAGGTGTCGGCGAGACCTAAGTCAAAGAAGGTCGCAAGCATTCGGCGTTCGGGTTCGGTGCAGAGTATATGACCTGCCCATTTTTTAGGGTCGTGTACATCGGCATCGGCAGGGGCGATATTAAAGTCTCCCAAGACGATAATGTGGCGGTGCGTTTGCATCTCGGCGGCGATGAAGGTTCTGATGTGTTCCAGCCATTTCAGTTTATAGTGATAGCGTTCGGAATCCACTTCGGAGCCGTTGACCACATAGAGGTTGACGATACGGACACCGTCTATGGTTGCGGCTAAAACCCGCTTGTCTTCGTCGTCTATATTTGCTACCTCGGTTTTTTCATCGCTCGCTTTGTCGCGATATAACAATGCGACTCCGTTATAACTTTTCTGCCCGCTGAACATGGCTTGATAACCTGCCGCTTTTATTTCCTCTATCGGAAATTGCTCGTCGGTGACTTTGGTTTCCTGAACGGCAAGTACATCGACTTGGGTCTGTTCGAGCCAATCCAATAACTGTGTGAGCCGCGTGCGTATAGAGTTGACATTCCACGATGCCACCGTAAATCTCTGTTTATGCACGGATATAGGCTCTGAGGTGTTAAATATCTAGATTGATCACCGAGAGCGCATGGTCTTCTATGAAGTCTCGCCTCGGCTTAACTTCATCGCCCATCAGTTGAGAGAATACTTCATCGGCCATAGAGAAGTCGTCTATTTTGACGCGCATCATGCGTCGGGATTTGGGATCCATCGTTGTTTCTCTCAGTTGGTCGGGATTCATTTCACCCAAGCCTTTATAGCGTTGCACCGTCAAGCCCGAGCGGGCTTGTGCAAACAGCCAATCGACCACTTCGCCGAAGTCCGACACTTTCTGCTGTTTTTCTCCGCACTCCACATAAGTATCGGCACCGATGAGGGTAGCCACGCTTTCCGCCATATTGCGTATCATATTGAAATCGCTGGAATGGAAGAAGGCTTCGTGGAAGTTGTCCTGTTGCCGATAGCCGTGAACCTCGCGTACCACCGTAAGCGGTATATCGGATGCCGAGCTTTTTACCGTGTAGCGCACACCCGGCGGACTGCACCGATCGAGCAATTTTTGCAGGTGTTCCGCCCAAGCCCGCATCGTCTCCTTTTGCTTCTCTGCGTCTGCGGATAACGAGGGGATAAAAAGCATTTGCTCTAGAACGAGACGGTCGTGCCGTCGCGCCAAGCGTTCTATAATTTTGCTAACCGCCAAGTATTCGGAGATTAAAGATTTCAGCGATTCTCCTTCCAACACGGCTCCTTTTTTACCGCTTGATAGCACCAGTCGTGCATCTTTGACCGCAAGTTTGAGCAAAAACGCGTCTAGTTCGTCGTCGTCTCTTAGGTATTGTATTTGTTTGCCTTTTTTGAGTTTGTATAGCGGCGGCAACGCAATGTATAGATAACCGTGTTCAACCAATTCGCGCAGATAGCGAAAGAAAAAAGTCAACAGCAAGGTGCGAATATGAGAACCGTCGACATCCGCATCGGTCATGATGATGATACGATGATAGCGTAGCTTCTCCAAGTCATACTCGTCTTTGATGCCGCACCCGAGCGCAGTGATTAAGGTGCCGACCTCGGCAGACGCAATCATCTTGTCAAACCGCGCCCTTTCTACATTCAAGATCTTCCCTTTGAGCGGCAGTACCGCTTGTGTTTTACGGTCGCGCCCTTGTTTTGCGGAACCACCGGCGGAGTCTCCCTCGACTAAAAACAGCTCGCTCAAAGCCGGGTCTTTTTCTTGACAGTCCGCCAATTTACCGGGCAAACCGGCAACATCCAATACACTTTTGCGGCGCGTCATCTCGCGGGCTTTACGCGCCGCCTCGCGTGCCCGGGAGGCTTCGACGATTTTGCCGACGATTGCTTTTGCTTCGGGAGGATTCTCAAGTAAAAAGTCGTAAAACTTTTGCGACAATGCCGAGGCGACCGCCGCGCTCACTTCGGACGAAACGAGCTTTTCCTTGGTTTGCGACGAGAATTTCGGATCCTGCACTTTGACCGATACCACTGCGGTTAATCCTTCTCGGGTATCTTCGCCCGAAATGGAAAGTTTATCTTTGGCAAAGGTGCTATCTTTGGTGATATAGCGGTTGAGCGTGCGAGTCAATGCGGTGCGAAACCCCGACAAATGGGTGCCGCCGTCGCGCTGCGGGATATTGTTCGTATAGCAGTGTATATTTTCAATATAGCTATCGTTCCATTGCATTGCAATTTCAACTTCTATTTCCGTCTCGATACTTTGGCTATGAAATATGGTAGGGTGCAGATTGGTGCGGCTTTTGTTGAGGTGTTCGACATAAGCGGCGATGCCGCCTTCGTACTTAAACTCGGCACTTTGTCCGCTACTTTGATCTTCTAATTTGATTTTGACACCCGAGTTGAGAAAAGCCAGTTCGCGCAAACGAAAAACCAGTTGCTTGTATTCAAAGCGAACATTGTTAAAAACTTTTTTGCTCGGAATAAATCTGATGCGGGTGCCGCTTTTATTTTCACTCCCCTCCGATTCGGTCAATTCGCTGAGCGGCTTGCCCATCGCATACTCTTGGGTATAGGTTTTGCCGTCGCGCCAAACCGTCAATTTCAAATGTTCGGACAGTGCGTTGACAACCGATACACCGACACCATGCAGACCGCCCGAAACCTTATAGGAGTTTTCATCGAATTTCCCACCGGCGTGCAAAGTCGTCATAATCACTTCGGCGGCAGAACAGCCTTCTCCTTTGTGGATATCCACCGGAATACCCCGCCCGTTATCGGTGACAATAACACCGCCGGCTTCGTCTATGACAATATGTATTTCATCGCAAAAACCGGCAAGTGCTTCGTCTATAGAGTTGTCTACCACCTCGTAAATCATGCGGTGCAACCCGGTGCCGTCATCGGTGTCGCCGATGTACATGCCGGGACGCTTTCTTACCGCCTCGAGGCCTTTTAAGACTTTGATGCTAGACGAATCGTATGCCATGATTCAGGGGTTTAGAGGTTAAAAACATGCTTGATAATGAGATTTAATTTAGTTTTTTTCAATCGTTATATTTTAGCACATACGGCACCGTAATTTCGGGTTTTTAAGTGCTTCGGAGGCTGTGTTTTTTAATGTATGTGCCACTTGATATGTTGAGGTTCTGCACAAATCACGCCGTTTGTTGTCGTTGCAACCACTTGTACTCCATAATTACGCAAGCTATCATTCCTCGCCGGAGAAGAGGAATACTCCGCCCCAAATACACTATTTCCCAACATTTCATATCGTTTATCGGATATTTACTACGGTTCATCCGGTTGTCTAAAAACACCTTAAATATTCGCGCAAACTACGGGTTTTAACTAAAACTCACAGGAGATTTCATGATAAAAGAACAACCTAAATATTTACCGCTGACAAAAGACATTGTCTTCAAACGATACTTTACCGGCAATAAACGATTACTGCTCTCGCTCATTAAGAGCTTCTTACCTATTTCCGATCATGTCTCGGATGTCGATGTCCTAAACCTCAAAACTTCTGCCGCCTCTAAAGAAGCAACCGAACAACAGCAACAGCAATCAGGCGATAAACTATGGCTCAAAGACACCTCCATTCCACCAAACAAACCACACGGCAAGCAGGTTGTCCTCGATCTCAGCGTCAAATTAAGTGGCGGAGAAAATGTCAACATAGAAATGCAAGTCGCCTTCCAAAAAAACTTCCTACTGAGAATGTTCGCCTATTGGGCTTTGCTGTTTATTCAAGACCTAGACCGTGGCGATGACTATGCAAACCTCAACCCGACCTACTCGTTGGGATTTACCGAGTTCACGGTATTCAAAGGAAAGCACAACTTTATCGCTGAAATAGGATTTGTAGACCGCAACGAGATAGAATACCATTTTGATATTGGTGCAAAGATCGTCATAGTGGAATTGAATAAGTTCAAGAAGAGCTACCGCGACCTTGTTGATATGAAGGATAGGTGGTGCTATATTATTAAGCACTCGGCGGAATTGACCCCCGAGCAAGTAGCGTATTTATCACAAGACGGAGAGACGAAAATGATATTAGAACATTTAGAGGAGATATCAAAAAGCAAAGAATCACACTGGGAGACTATAGATCGCATGAAGTATGAGATAGGGATTCAGCTGGAGAGGCGCGGCGCGTTAAAGGAAGGCTTGGCAAAAGGTCGGATCGAAGGCATGGAGAGAGGACGAGTTCAAGGTATGGAGGAAATCGCCTTAAATATGCTGCAAAAAGATTATGAGGTTTCGGAGATTTCCCAAGTCACAGGTTTATCCGTCCCCGAAATTAAAAAACTGAACCGCCGATTGAGCCGGTAGGTCAATCGGCGTAACGTTTTACAGAGTCTTAATACGGGTATGTAGGTCGGACAAGCTAGGGCTTGTCCTCACGGATGCAGAGCGATGAAATTGTGCAAATCCGTACTATGCATGATACGGTGATTGTTTAATTTTCGATCTTTTCACAAGACAAATGACCGCCGATTGAGCCGGTAGGTCAATCGGCGATTCTATTACGCTTGCCACCCCTCCGAAGGAGGGGAATGTACCGGCATTCCACCTTGTACAGACACTTCTGCAACCACCCCATGAAAAGGCTTACATTTTGTATATATGCTAAGGTTCTACACAATGTTACGCCGATTGACCTACTGGTTCAATCGGCGGTTCTATTGCGCCTGCCACCCCTCCGAAGGAGGGAAATGTTCCTAGAGGTTGTAATGCGGCAACTTGGTTTCTAGGTAGTGTATGTCTAATTTTCCGTCGGCAAAAGCCGAGTCGTCCAATATCTGTTTATGCAACATGATATTGGTGTCAATACCGTTGATGTATATTTCGTTGAGTGCGATTTGCATACGTTTGATGGCAATATCTCGGTTGTCGCCGTATGCGATGAGTTTGCCTATCATTGAATCGTAAAACGGCGGCACGGTATAGCCGCCGTAGATATGCGAGTCTACGCGTATACCGGGGCCGCCGGGTAAATGCAGATGTTCTATCACGCCGGGCGACGGCATAAAGTTTTTAGGGTTTTCTGCATTAACTCTACATTCTATTGCGTGTCCTTCAATGCGTACATCCTCTTGTTTTATATTGAGCTTAAGACCGGCGGCGATTTCCAGTTGTTTTCTAACGATGTCTATACCGGTAATCATTTCGGTGACCGGGTGTTCAACCTGCACTCGGGTGTTCATTTCTATAAAATAAAATTTACCGTCTTCGTAAAGGAATTCAAAAGTGCCGGCACCACGATACCCGGTGCGTCGGCAAGCCTCGGTTACGATATTGCCTATCTCGGCGCGTTGTTTCTCGCTAATACCGGGGGCAGGTGCTTCCTCTATCACCTTTTGATGTTTGCGTTGCATCGAGCAGTCTCGTTCTCCCAAGTGGATTACGTTGCCGTGGGAATCGGCTAATACCTGAAATTCAATATGACGCGGTTTTTGCAGATATTTCTCCATATAGATTTCGTCGCTGTCAAACGCCGCTTTGGCTTCGGCTCGGGTTAACGCCAGCGCATTCGCCAAGGCACCTTCGGAATGTACTACACGCATCCCGCGACCCCCACCGCCGTCGGTTGCTTTGATGATGACCGGATAACCGATGCCCTTGGCAATCTCAAAGCTCTCTTCGGTTCCGCCTTGCAGTGGGCTATTGACTCCCGGCACACAAGGCACGCCGGCTTCCAGCATGGTTTCTTTAGCGGTTATTTTGTTCGCCATCGCCTTGATAGTCGCCGGCTTAGGCCCTATAAAAATAAAGCCACTCGATTCTATTTGTTCGGCGAAGGACGCGCTTTCGGAGAGAAAGCCGTAGCCCGGATGGATTGCCATTGTGTCGGTGACTTCGGCCGCGCTGATGATTGCCGGAATATTCAGATAGCTTTGTTGTGCCGGCGGCGGTCCTATACATACCGAGTCGTCCGCCAGCCTGACATGCATCAGGTCTTGGTCGGCTTTTGAATACACTGCCACCGTCTTGATATTAAGTTCTTGGCACGCGCGTAAAATGCGCAACGCAATCTCCCCGCGATTGGCAATCAATACTTTATCAAGCATCATTTAGGGTTGTTGAAATATTACAAAATGCAAAACCGCCCCTACGGTTGGTTTGCAGATATTTTCGGCGCATAGCGGTTGCGGTCGTGGTAAACGGTACTTTAGGGCGGACATGTTAGTCCGCCCCTACGGTTGGTTTGCAGATATTTTCGGCGCATAGCGGTTGCGGTCGTGGTAAACGGTACTTTAGGGCGGACATGTTAGTCCGCCCCTACGGTTGGTTTGCAGATATTTTCGGCGCATAGCGGTTGCGGTCGTGGTAAACGGTACTTTAGGGCGGACATGTTAGTCCGCCCCTACGGTTGGTTTGCAGATATTCTCGGCGCATAGCGGTTGCGGTCGTGGCAAACGGTACTTTAGGGCGGACATGTTAGTCCGCCCCTACAGAAGGTTCTATCCGAATGAGGGTTTGCCCGAACTCAACGGGTTCTGCGTTTTCTACTAGAATCGCCTCAACGGTGCCGGAAATAGGCGCTTCGATATGGTTCATCATTTTCATCGCTTCTATAATGCAGAGAGGTTCACCTTTTTCAACCGTGGTTCCAACCTCTACAAAGGGGGCGGTATCGGGCGATGAAGATCTATAAAAAGTTCCCACCATCGGAGCTTCAACATGATATGAACTCGACGAAGATGCGTCGCGCTCTGCACCGGCAAGTTTTTCACCACTCGCTTGCTGCGTATCTTGCGAAGGTGCCGGGGGCGATATTATCTGCGGTGCGGCTACCGGTGGCGCGATACTGCTTGCGCGGCTGATTCTTACTGTGTCATCACCTTCTTTTACCTCTATTTCGGAGATGCCCGACTCTTCCAAAAGCTCTATTAGTTTTTTAACCTTACGTATATCCATTTGTTTAACCCTGTAGATGTTCGACTGCCGCTTGCAATGCGAGTTTGTAGCCTTGCGCGCCGGCACCCGATATGATTGCGACGGCAATGTCCGATAGGAAAGACTGTCGACGAAATGTTTCTCGAGCGAACACATTGGATAGGTGTATCTCTATGAATGGTTTAGAAACCGAGAGGAACGCATCGCGTAGGGCGACGCTGGTATGTGTCAATGCGCCGGGATTGATAATAATAAAATCGGTTTTATCGTCCATCGTTCGATGAATACGCTCGATAATATCTGCCTCGGAGTTTGACTGCAAATGATCTATCTCAACGTTGTGCGCTTTCGCTTTTGAGTGAACTTGCTCGATAATTTGTGCTAGGGTTTGCGTGCCGTAGATTTCAGGCTCGCGCTTTCCCAGCAAATTTAGGTTGGGACCGTTGATGATAAGTATCTTATTTGTTGTCATTGTCCATTAAATCAAGCGAAGTTCGCCAAACATGTGGCTAATAGCATAACATAAATATACAAAATGCTAGAAATATGTTGTGCGGCACTCTGCGAGGTCTGGTATCTAAAGGTTAGGAAATGCTTAATTATCGCAGTGAATCTATCAATTGGTCCTTCAGCCTGCCAAAATCGCCGTTGGACATAATCAGCAGATGGTCTCCTTCTGCCAGCTCTTCGATAATCGCATGTTTTAGTTGTGCTATATCGTTATGATACGAATACCGAGTTTTAGTTTTCTCTAACACCGGTTCCGCCGACCAATCTAAATCCGGAGGACTATAAAAGAAAAGACGGTCCGCCTCGTCAAAAGCGGCACCGAGTACTCGGTTGTGTTTGCCTGCTTTCATCGTATTTGAACGCGGTTCAAAAGCAACCAATACACGAGGAACTTTTTGGGTACGTATGGCTTCTATGCTTGCCTTGATTTCAGTCGGATGATGGGCAAAATCATCGTAGACGGTAACTCCCTTATAGGTTCCGCAAACCTCAAGTCGACGGCGTACCCCTTCAAAACTCTCTAGTGCTTGCAATGCGGTTTGCGGTGGCACACCGACATGCGCTGCGGCTGCGATTGCGCCTACGGCATCGGCAATATTATGATCACCCGATAGCTTCCAGCGGCAACATCCCTGTCGGGTACCTTTATGGGATACTTCGAAACCGCCGTCTCGCTTACGCGCCTGCCAATCGGCAGTTTTATCCCCTAGATCGAAATACTCGCATCGCGACCAAAGCCCTTGTCCCAGAACATCCTGCAATGCGGTATCGAAGGCGCGCACTAACACAACGGCATCCGCTGATAGTGTTTTGAGTAGGTGATGGAACTGTATCTTTATGGCATCTAAATCCTTAAATATATCGGCATGGTCAAATTCTAGGTTGTTGAGTACTAAGACTTGCGGGCGATAGTGGATAAACTTCGATCTTTTATCAAAAAAAGCGGTGTCGTATTCGTCGCCTTCTATAACGAACAAATCGGATTGTCCCAAGCGCGCAGAAACACCGAAGTTGATCGGCACGCCGCCGATTAGAAACCCCGGTTGCATGCCGGCAAACTCTAATATCCATGCGAGCATAGAAGCGGTCGTCGTTTTACCGTGGGTGCCGGCAACGCATAACACACGACGGTATTGCAACACCTGTTCGTAAAGCCATTGCGGTCCGGAGTAGATAGGTATGCGCCGGGTGAGCAAGGCTTCCACCGACTCGTCGCCTCTACACATTGCGTTGCCGACGATATAAACATCGTAACCGTCTAGCGACGATGCGCTACAAGGTTGATCGAAAGCGATGTTATGGTTTACCAACTGCTCGCGCATCGGCGGCCAAGCCGCTTTATCGCAGCCGTGAACGAAATAACCTAGTTCGCGGGCGAGACCGGCGAGACCGGCCATAAAGGTGCCGCATATCCCGAGTAAGTAAACTTTGCCTGCAGGCATAGTTCAGATCACATAACCATCAATGATACGAACAGGCTACTCATTAAATAGAGCATTGCGATACCGATTGCAAAGGGCAAGCGTACCTCCAATGCGTGCAGAAAAATATGCCCCAAGACTCTCAACATCCATATAAACAACGCCAAATAGACCAATGCAATCACCGCCCCGGCAGGGGAGCTCTGCATCTCCGATTGAGCCTCGCCACCGAAACCGACAAGGTCGGCAGCAACGAAGTTCAACGGTATAAACAAAACGCTGAACAAAGCGATACTGCCGGTAATCGCTATTGCAGTTTGTGTGAAGCGCGTAGGAAAGCGGAATAACCATAACATGACTTTTAAGAAGGCAAGCAGGAAAAACAAATCTACGACGGTTTCCAGCAAATTAACTTCGGCCAAGCCCGTTGCAAGACCCGAGAGGATGCCCATAGCAACCATAAAAGCACAAGACAAAATAAGTAACTTTCTGTATGCAGGTAACTGTTGCGGGGTTGCCCGCAGTAGTATCAGGTGCCATAAGATAACGATGAAATCCATCAATATCTCCCATAGTATCAACAAAGATCTCATAATTTACTCAACTATAATCCGAAAGTAAAAGTGTGGAGCTATTGAAAAATAGAACCGCCGATTGAGCCGGTAGGTCAATCGGCAATTCTGATGTCCGCCCTTCGGAATAACCACAACTGCTTGCACCATTTGGTTTTGGTTTCCATAAATTGGATGAATGTATAAATAGTACAGATACGACGGGGCTGTTGAAAAAGTGCGGACATCGCACAACACCAACCGCTTGCGCCGTGAATTTATAATAACCACCAAGCCGTAGGGGCAGACCTGTGTGTCTGCCCTTAAGTACCGTTCTGCACGACACCAACCGCTTGCGCCAACAAATAATGGTTTCCATAATATTAATGGGTGAACGCGTTAATCATGCAAACATGATACGTTTCGGGCGGACATGCAAGTCCGCCCCTACATTGTATGAAATACTTTTTCAACAGTCCTCTATATTTTATAAAACATAGAGCAACGATAGTGTGAACTACCATACTACGAAATCCTTACTTAAAATTTTAGTATAAAAATTAACATTCTAGGGGGTGTATGATAAACCTCGGATATTCATAACCGGCACCGGTGGTAGCATCAACTCGCCGTCCAATTATACTATCATGCAAGATATTACCCCACACATCCTTTGCTTTTGGTTCTACTTGCATAACGCTCGTCTTTCCATCCTTTTCACAAGTAATGCTAAGATCGCCGTAAGCCTGTTCCACTGTTACCGTATCGGGAGTTTCCTTGATATAGTATTTGCCATCATCGTTTTCTAACGTACAAAGGGCTTCAGGACAACCAGGCGTATCAACCGAGATTGAATTAGTACGGCTTTCAGAAACGGAAGCACAACCGCTTAAAATAAATAAAGTTATCAGCACAATGGCTAACCGAGATAAGTAAATCATTAACATCCTCCTTTTTCAAATATTCAGGTTTTTTGAGTAAACACTTTCAAACAACATTATAAACTACCTAATTCTTAATTTCATTTGGGGTTTGTCTAAGATTGTTTGTGCTTGAGACTATCTCATGATTTACTCAATCCGTGCACTCGTATCGGCAGTGGGGTTAATGCGCTCAATCGCGCGTGAAAATCCACTGTGTTTCGTTGGATAGCTTGGTTTGGTAACGATAATCTCCTTCGCGAAACCGCTTCAGTAATTCGGGTGTCTTAATACGGTTTTTGATAATGTAGCGCGCCATCATACCTCGGGAGCGTTTGGCGGTGAAACTAATGACCTTATAGGTTCCGTTTTTTTTCTCCTTGAATATCGGCGTGATGATTTTGGCATTGAGATGATCCGGAACGATAGAATGAAAATACTCGTTGGATGCCAAGTTGATCAATACCGCATTGCGCATCTTTTTAAGTTCGGCATTAATCGCTTCGGTGATGCGAGCACCCCAAAAATCGTAGAGGTCTTTGCCTTGTTTGTTTTCGAGACGGGTGCCCATCTCAAGCCGATAAGGCTGTATCATATCCAGCGGTTTTAAGACACCGTACAAGCCCGATAGTATGCGCAAGTGCTTCTGCGCAAAATCAAAATCTTTAGCCTCAAAGCTGGTGGCATCCAAACCCGAATACACATCGCCGTTGAAGGCTAAAAGTGCCTGCTTGGCTTTTGGGGTCGTCGTAGAATTGTCCCATAGCTTAAAACGGTCGGTATTCAAATCGGCAATTTTAGTGCTGACCGACATTAACTCCTGCAGTTGCTCGGTAGACAACTTCCGCAAGCGCGTAACTAAATGGTTTGCATCCTCTAAAAATAGCGGCACGCTGTGTTTGCGTATCTTACCGCTATCAAAATCAAGACGCTTCGCCGGTGAAATAATAACAATCATAATCAGTTCGTAGTTTTTTACGCTCTTATTTTCTGCAACTCTATAACTCAAGTCAATAGAATACCACTACTTGCTTAAAATGAACTACCACTTGTTCCAGTGGTGTGACTTTGTGCAGATACGCAGGGGCTGTTGAAAAAGTACCGTCATCACACAATCCAATCACTTTGGACTTATAAGAGCAAGCCCTAGCTTGTTCGAACTACATACTAATGCTAAGTTTCTGCACAATGTCAAGCTGTTTGTCTTTGCTACTCGTATTATTTCTAATAGCCATAAATAGCTGAATCTTGTATAAGGCGACATTCCTTGTGCTATTGCAACAAGGAACGGTTATTTGCAACAAACGGCGGTCTATCTCTTTAGCTTTTTAATTTCGGGGACAGATAAACCTGTGACTTGGGAAATCTCCGAAACCTCATAACCTTTTTGCAGCATATTTAAGGCGATTTCGTGCATGCCCTGAACTCGGCCTTCCTCCATGCCTTTTGCCAGACCCTCCTTTAACGCGCCGCGCCTCTCCAACTGAATCCCTATCTCATACTTCATGCGATCTATAGTCTCCCAGTGTGATTCTTTGCTTTTTGATATCTCCTCTAAATGTTCTAATATCATTTTCGTCTCTCCGTCTTGTGATAAATACGCTACTTGCTCGGGGGTCAATTCCGCCGAGTGCTTAATAATATAGCACCACCTATCCTTCATATCAACAAGGTCGCGGTAGCTCTTCTTGAACTTATTCAATTCCACTATGACGATCTTTGCACCGATATCAAAATGGTATTCTATCTCGTTGCGATCTACAAATCCTATTTCGGTGATAAAGTTGTGCTTTCCTTTGAATACCGTGAACTCGGTAAATCCCAACGAGTAGGTCGGGTTGAGGTTTGCATAGTCATCGCCACGGTTTAGATCTTGAATAAACAGCAAAGCCCAATAGGCGAACATTCTCAGTAGGAAGTTTTTTTGGAAGGCGACTTGCATTTCTATATTGACATTTTCTCCGCCACTTAATTTGACGCTGAGGTCGAGGACGACCTGCTTGCCGTGTGGTTTGTTTGGTGGAATAGAGGTGTCTTTGAGCCATAGTTTATCACTTGATTGCTGCTGCTGTTGTTCGGCTGCTTTTGTAGAGGTGGCAGAAGTTTTGAGGTTTAGGACATCGACATCGGAGACATTGTCGGAGATCGGCAAGAAGCTCTTAATGAGCGAGAGCAGTAATCGCTTGTTGCCGGTAAAGTATTGTTTAAAAACAATGTCTTTTGTCAGTGCTAAGTATTTAGGGTGAGTTTTTTTTGCCATGAAATCTCCGGTAAGTTTTAGTTAAAACCCATAGTTTGCGCGAATATTTAAGGTGTTTTTAGACAAATGGATGAACAGTAGTAAATATCCGATAAATGGTATTAAATGTTGAAAAATAGTGTGTTCGGAGCGGATTATTTCTTTTCTTGGGAAGGGATGATGGTTTGCGTAATTGAGGGGCGCAAGCGGTTGCAGTTGTGCAAAAACATTATTTTTTCAACAGCCCCATGTCGCATTGTATGATAAAATGCCTTTCTATTTACCGATGCGGGGTGGAGCAGTCTGGAAGCTCGTCGGGCTCATAACCCGAAGGTCGCAGGTTCAAATCCTGCCCCCGCTACCGGTTATGAATTCTATCGTCTGTTAGAATAAACGCACTTATGGGGTATCCGAATATGGAATTAACTTTTCTGCAAAGTAAATTACACCGAGCTTGCGTCACACAAACCGAAGTTGAATACGACGGTTCTTGTGCTTTGGATGCCGAACTCATGTCGGCTACGGGTATTCGCGAATACCAACAAATAGAAATTTATAATCTGCGCGACGGAAATCGTTTTACGACTTATGTGATTAAGGCCGAAGCCGGTAGTCGCACGGTTTCTCTAAACGGTGCCGCTGCTTATCGCGGCAGAGTAGGCGACCGTATTATTATATGTGCCTATGCCCGGCTATCCGAAGCCGAAGCGGAGACACACAAGCCGATATTGGTCTACTTGGACAAAGAAAATCAGATCATCAAGATCAACTCCGACATTGCATATCGGCACTTATCGGCAATGCCCGATTAAAATATCATTCGCTTAGCCGGTATTGCGCATACCCGATGCGATTGCACTGATGGAGCGTAGTACGAGTTCTAGGTATTCGTGTTCCTCACCGCGTGCTTCGGCATGCTGTTGCGTGCGGCGGTACTTTTTAAGCAACATAATCTGTATGTAATTAATAGGATGTATATAGGGTTCGCGCCTTTGTAGCGAAAGCATCAGAGAGGGTTGATGTTCCAATAATTGTCCACAGCCACTAACTCGCAATATATAATCGACCGTTTTGTGATACTCGGCTTCAATAATCTTAAATATTCGCATGGCATTTTCTCGGTCGGAACACAGGTTTGCATATTCCTCGGCAATATCCATATTGGCCTTGGCCAATGCCATCTGCACATTTTCCATCAAGCTATGGAAAAAAGGCCATTCTTTATACAGGCTCGTTAGTTTTTCCATCTTATCGGCTCGACCTGCTACAAAATCTTCCAGTGCGCTACCGATTCCGAACCAAGCCGGAAGTGTATGGCGAGATAAAGACCAACCGAATACCCAAGGTATTGCGCGTATAGATTGACGCGACCGATCGGCAGTGCGACGATGCGTGGGGCGAGACCCGATATTCATTTGACCGATTTCAACAACCGGTGTCGCTTCGTAAAAGTAATCCATTATACCTTCGGTACTATCGATAAGATCGCGATAGTAATGCTCGCCCGATTTGCATATTTGAGACATGATTTCCAGATGTTCCTGTTCGTCTCTAGGCTTGGACGAAAGGTCAAAGGAATGTGATCTCGCCAGATGCTGGCTCGCATTGATTAATCCGGCGATTGCGGTAGACAAATGATAAATCGCAGCCTCCCGCTTGTTATATTTATAAGACAACACCTCGCCCTGCTCGGTAATTTTAATTTGGCCGTTCACCGTGCCGGGGGGTTGTGAGGTAATTGCCTCGTATGTCGGTCCGCCGCCGCGCCCGATAGTGCCGCCGCGTCCGTGAAACAAGCGGCAAGTAATCCTATATTTAATCATCAAACCGATGATGCTTTTCTGCGCTTGGTATAGTTGCCATTTAGATGCAAGAATACCGCCATCCTTGCACGAGTCGGAATAACCCAACATAATTTCCTGCAAGCCACCCGAGACTTGTAAAAGTTTGTTGTAGACCGGATTACCGAATAAATCCTCCAGTATGTCTTTGGTGCGCGATAAGTCGTCTATCGTTTCAAACAACGGTGAAACATTGATGTTGCAATAAAAATCGCCATCCGAGTTTTTCCCGACCAAACCATTCATTTTAGCTAACAGGATCACCTCCAATACATCGCCGGCGTTGTGCGTCATAGATACGACATAGTTGCCGATTGCGCCGGGGCTAATCTCGTTCTGCACTTTTACCATACACTCGAAGACTTCCAGAATACGTTTTGCGTCGTCGCTCAAGCGGCTTTTATCGATGCGCAGTTCGGCATCTTCGTCTATTTTCTTGCTTAAATAATCCGCCTTTTGTGCCGCAGTCATTGACAAATAGTCGGAACACCCCCATTGTTTCGCTATCTCGGTTATCGCCATTGCGTGTTGTTTGGATTCATCTCGGACATCCAAACGTGCCAGATAAAAACCGAAGGTTTCAACCAGACGTATCAGGTCTTTCAACTCGGCTTCGGCAATAATACGATCACCGTGATGAAATAAGGATTCGGATATTGACCTTAAATCGTCGAGCATTTCGTGTTCGTATCGGTACGCATACTTTCTATCGTCGGCACTCGAACTCCGGCCTTTAATCAATCGCAATTTGCATCGCAACCGATAAAGGACGACGGATAATTTGCAACGATAAGGCTCCTTGACAAAATTATATCCGGTATCCTTATATGCTTTTTCTACCACACCTTCTTCCTTATCCTTGCGTTGCTCGAGTATAAAATTCTCGGAAAGGTCGACTAGGTTGATTGAGTGCGTCAAAGTGCCTAGGAGTTGCTCGACGCAATCTATGTAATGTTCGAGTATTAACATAGATTGTAGTTTCACGGTGTGTATGGTCACCGTCGGTGTTACATAGGGGTTGCCGTCCCTATCGCCGCCGATCCACGAACCGAAATTGATGAAACTGGGAATTGTGATTTCCTCTCCCGGATAAACTTCGGCAACTGCGGTTTCCAACATTCTATATACACGGGGCACCGTTTCGAATAGGGAGGTTTTGTAATAATAGAGTCCGTTGGTAACCTCCAGTTCAACATTGGGCTTGCTCAAACGAACCTCTTCCGTTTTCCACAAAACCCGTATGTAATTGAATAGCTTGCGCGATAGGTGATCTCTTTCTTCTTTTCCCTCCCTGCTATATAGGTTCTTTTCCATTTGTTCGGCAATCTCGAAGATACGCTTTTGCAGTTGCATAATCGTGCGTCGCGTCGCCTCGGTCGGATGCGCAGTAAAGACAGGTATATATTTTAGTTTGTTAAAAAGTTTCTGCATGTCGGCAGCGTTAATGCCTGTTTCTTTAAGTGATGCGAGTACCGCAACGGGTATGCCGGTCTTTAAGCCGGATTTGTCGACCGATGATAGACGCCGATGAACACCTTTATACTGACTAATCTCCTCGGCGATATTCGCTAAATTAAAATAAGTGGAAAAGGCCCGAATAATCGTAAAAATCATATCCGGTTCTAAGGTGTCGATTAAGGCAACAAGGTCTCGGGTTTTTTTATCGTTTTTCTTTTTGCTCAGACTGATAAATTCTTTGCGCAACTTTTCTATGGTGTTGAATGTACGCGCATCGTTATTTTCCTGAATAACATCGCCGAGCATCCTGCCTAATAGCTTGACGCGGGCTCGCAGATGGCGGTCGTCGGACATGATAAATGACATAATAGAAACTCGTTAAAGCGGTTATTCTAGCAGACAATGAAGTATATGCTCACGATGGGCTAAAACGATTGCTCGTGCATACCGCGTGGGACTGTTGAAAAAGTATTTCATGGAGTGGTAGGGGCGGACTAAAATTAAATTGCCGATTGACCTACCGGCTCAATCGGCGGCTCTGTTCTGCCCGAAACGTATCATGTTTACACGATTAACGCGTTCACCCATTAATATTATGGAAACCATTATTTGCTGGCGCAAGCGGTTGGTGTCGTGCAGAACGGTACTTAAGGGCAGACACACAGGTCTGCCCCTACGGCTTGGTGGCTATTATAAATTCATGGCGCAAGCGGTTATGGTTGCACGCTGACGATACTTTTTCAACAGCCCTCACGTTTTAATGCAGATAAATTAGGAATGGGAAGGTAGTTCGGTATGTTTTTATAAAATTTTCCTCTACCATCTAAAGAAATAATTTTGATTGCCGGATTTAAGAATCTAAGCACATCTATAAAATACGAACCTGTGGTATAAATCAGCGAAGCTCTCGATAAAACCAAAAGATCTATTAAAGCATCCTGCTTTTGTTGATTGCCTGTGTATTCAGATTTTCTGTGTAAGGGAGTTGTATCATCGGATCGTTGAATATCTATACTAAAAACCCGACCGGGAAATGCAGCGTGGATTTGATCGATAAATTGTGATTGATCGGAACAAGCAAAAATACTACTATGGTCGTCTAAAACCTCTTTAAGATAGGCAATATAGTTCTCTATTTCTATGAATCTATATTCATTCGTGTCGCTCCCACGATAATGAACAGCGAGCCAGTCTCCTCGCAAATTATTATCAATCCATACATTCGCTTGCTGTTGAAGTTCCTCTTTCACTTTTAGCTTTGAGATTATTTTATGTCCGTACTCGGGAGGAATTATAGTTCTCGCATACCATATTAATATCTTAGTATCTTTGAAATGTGTAAGGTTTCCCGAAATTTCACGACACTTTTTTTCTGAAGATGTTAATAGAGGGTTTTCAAAAAAATCATCGCGCTCGGGAAAATAGAAACCAACATTTATTTGTGCCTTTTCACAAAACCATTTAATCCCGATTACTAAATAAAGCATTGTCGATAAAGAGTCCCGTTTTATTTTTATAAAAATAAAGCGTTTTTCATTAATAAGATGTCTGTTGTGTAAAACAAAGCTTCGTACACGACTAAATGATTTTTTAATTATTGCAAAATATTTTCTAATCCGGGATTGAATTCCTTGCGTAGACTTTCGGGTTTCATGCCTAAACTTATTCATACACAGTCGGTATTTGGACGAATGGAATAAAATATAAGCAACCCAAATCCAACGTTTAATTTTAAGCCTAAGCCTAACATCAGAGTTTTTCTGAAACATTTGAGGCTACGATAGAATAGATTGTGGCTATATTAGTTTATATCGCTTTTCATGTCAGCCTACGAAAAACTTAAAATATACGCACATCGTTATTTTCCTTAATGACATCGCCCGGCATCTTGCCCAATAGCTTGAGCGGGCTCGTAGGTGGCGGTCGTCGGACATGATAAATGACATAATAAAAACTCGTCAAAGCGGTTATTTTAGCAGGCAACGCAATATCTGCTCATGAGAGCTAATCCCGTCGCTTACGCTTACAACGTTTTAACGCAGATAAATTAGGAATGGGTAGATAGTTCGGTATATTTTTATAAAATTTTCCTCTACCGTCTAAAGAAATAATTTTGATTGCCGGATTTAAGAACCTACTCACATCTATAAAATACGAACCTGTAGCATAAATCAGCGAAGCTCTCGATAAAACCAAAAGATCTATTAAAGCATCCTGCTTTTGTTGATTGCCTGTGTATTCAGATTTTCTGTGTAAGGGAGTTGTATCATCGGATCGTTGAATATCTCTGCTAAAAACCCGACCGGGAAATGCAGCGTGGATTTGATCGATAAATTGTGATTGATCGGAACAAGCAAAAATACTACTATGGTCGTCTAAAACCTTTTTAAGATAGGCAATGTAATTCTCTATTCTTATTACTCTATATTTATTAGCTTTTCTAGCGTCGGTGCCACGATAATGAACAGCGAGCCAGTCTCCTCGCAAATTATTATCAATCCATACACTCGCTTGCTGTTGAAGTTCTTCTTTTACTTTTAGCTTTGAGATTATTTTATGTCCGTACTCGGAAGGAATCATAGTTCTTGCACAATATATTAATAGGTTAGTATTTCTGAAATGTGTGAAATTTCCAGAAATTTCACGACACTTTTTTTCTGAAGATGCTAATAGAGAGTTTTCAAAAAAATCATCACACTCGACAAAATGGAAACCGACATTTATTTGTGCCTTTTCACAAAACCATTTAATCCCGATTACTAAATAAAGCATTGTTGATAAAGAGTCCCGTTTTATTTTTATAAAAATAAAATGTTTTTCATTGATAAAATGTCTGTTGCGTAAACCAAAGTTTCGCAAACGACCATAGAGTCCTTTAATTATTCTAGAGTATTGTTCAATCGGGGATCGAGTTCCTCTTTTAGGCTTTCGGGCTTCCTGCTTAAACTGATCCAGATACAGTTGATATTTGGACGAATGGAATAAAATATAAGCAACCCAAATCCAACGTTTAATTTTAAGCTTAATCTTCAGATTAGAGTTTTTCTGAAACATTTGATACTACGATAGAATAGATTATTATCATATTAGTTTATGGCACTTGCCATATCAGCGACGAAAAACTTAAATATGTAAGATTGCCGAAAATATTTTATACTGAGTTGATAATGAATAAACCTAATTACAGAAAATATAACATAATACACTAAAAAGATTTCATGCGCGCACAGTTCTTAATTGCTATATTGCTCTTTATCTTTTGGTTGACACTATCGGGATACTATAGTTTCTTAACGATAGCACTCGGTATCGCAAGCGTAGCCCTCGTTATCTATTTATCGACGCGTATGCGCGTCATAGGTACCGGTGAACATCGCCCGACACTCTATCTAAAGCTACCCGTCTATGCCGTTTGGCTGATTTGGCAAATAATTTTAAGCAACCTGCGAGTCGCATATAGCATCATGCATCCACGCTTACCTATAAAGCCGCAATATCTAAAAGTAAAACTCGTCGGTAAGCATCCCTTATTACATCTAATACACGCAAACTCCATCACGCTTACCCCCGGCACGATCAGTGCAGATATTGAAGACGGCTTTATACATGTGCACGCGTTAAGCGATGCGAATGTCCGTGATCTGCTCGACGGCAAAATGACGGAGAAAATACGATGGCTACAAGGAAAGCATGATGATTGAGGTGATGGCGGGCTTGTTGCTATTTGCGATGTTGCTGGTTCTACTGCACGCCACCCTTGCCCGGCAGATATTCGACCAAGTGCTTGCAATCAATACTTTCGGCACGATTACTATATTATTGATTGTCGTCATCGGCGGGTTGTCGGGACGCGATTATTTCATAGATATCGCATTGCTGTACGCACTGGTCAATTTTGTAAGCATCGTTACTCTGTTGCGGCTGTTCGATAAGAAAGGACGGGGTTGGCTATCGTTTTCCGAAACCGAACACGAGAGGGCATCCGATGATTGAGATGTTAAGTTGGGGTTTTGCCATAGCCGGCGGCATACTCGTAGTCATTGGTGCCGTCGGTATGTTGCGCATGCCGGATTTTGAAACTCGCTCACACGCCGCAAGCCTCGTGGATATATTGGGCGCATCGCTGATTATCATTGCGGTGATATTACAATACGGTTGGTCTATAGTCTCGCTAAAACTCGCTTTGATTATATTGTTCCTAGTAATCACCTCTCCCGTTGCAATACACGCATTGTTCAATATCCACCAATCCAGGAGACCGGAATGATAGACGACTATATATTCTTGTTGATCTTGTTGCTACTCGTGGCAACCGCTTTTATTATCGCCCGCACAAAAAATCTGTTCTCGGTCGCTTTTTTAGCCGGCATCTTGAGTCTATTGGCGTCATCGCTTTATATGATATTACACGCGCCCGATGTCGCTTTTACCGAAGCTGCCGTGGGAGCCGGCATCAGCACCGTACTATTCCTGGAGGCAATCGCTGCCGTAGGAGAGGAGCGAGTTTATGTTGTAGCGATGAAAATTCCTGCACTCATCTTGTCTTTTGCCGTCGGTGCTTTGGTCTACTATTCTATGCTCGATTTACCCGCATTGGGTGATGCAGACGCGGCACTGCACGCTTATGTCGCGCGCTATTATTTGGAACATTCAATGCACGATATCGGCATCCCGAATGTGGTGACTTCGATATTGGCAAGTTATCGCGGCATGGATACGCTGGGAGAGGTCGCGGTTATTTTCACCGCCGGTGTCGGTGTATTGATTATATTGGGTAGCCGTATAGTTAAGAGTAAACATAATGATCATTAGAAAAAATCCGATAATTCGAGAAACCGTACATACCTCGGTACCGACGATATTGCTCTACGCACTTTATGTGCAATTCCACGGCGAATACGGACCGGGTGGCGGTTTTCAAGCCGGCGTGATATTCGCAATCGCTTTGGTGCTTTACGCATTAAGCTATGGTGTAAAAAGGGCTCGGCGCGTTATCTCTATACGTACCGCACAGATATTGGCAAGTTTTGGGCTCAGCCTTTATATATTAGTCGGCTTTGCGGGCATGGTGATGGGCGGACAGTTCCTAGACTACTCGGTGCTAATGGAGCAGCCGCTTTCGGCACAACATCTGGGCATCGTACTGATTGAACTCGGGGTCGGCATCACCATAGTCGGGGTTGTAATGTTGATATTTTACTTATTAATGGAGGAGGTCGACAAATAACTATGGATGCTTCTTTTCAACCTTATATGCACTTGCTCATCTCAACACTCCTCGCAATAGGGCTTTATATCACGATAGCCTACGATAATCTGATTAAAAAATTAATCGGCATCGGCATATTGCAAACCTCCGTTTTTATTTTTTTCATATCGGCAAGCACCGTCGTCGGCAGCACCGCACCGCTATTGTCTCCCGACTATGATGTTTATGCAAACCCCTTGCCCCATGTGCTGATACTCACTGCGATCGTTGTCAATGTTTCGATGACTGCGGTCGGGCTCGCCTTGATTATCAAAATAAAAAAATCTTCTTCGGCAGAGGCGCAAACGGCACCATCCGAGACCGAAAAGAATTATACCTCCGATTAGGAGCCGTTTCCTAAATCCCGATGCTGATATACATCCCTGTGCTGGTCGTTGCACTGCCGTTGCTTTGCGCACCGCTGTGCTTATTGTTACGCAACCCTAAACATCTTTACATTTTGTCTTTGGTCGTCGGCGTCGTGTCGTTTGCGGCGTGTGATTGGATGCTGGCATACATCCCCGATATGGTAACAATACCTTATTACTTAGGCGGCTGGGTACCGCCTTTCGGCATCGCTTATCAGGTTGATTTGTTCAACGCATTGGTGGCTTTCGTATTAAGCATCGTCTTTTTGGCGGTATTCTTGTATATTCCCAAGAGTTTTGCGGTAGAACTTGCAGAACGGCATCGGTATCCCGTCTACAGTGCATTGTTCATAGTGCAAGCCGGCTTTATGGGTGTTGTCGTATCCGACGATTTGTTCAATATCTATGTCTTTTTGGAAATGGCATCGCTCGCCAGCTATGGGTTGACCGCTGCCAGAGGCAAACCGGATGACTTGAATGCGGCTTATCAATATCTGTTGTTGGGCACTTTGGGCGCAGTATTTTTATTGCTGGGCATCGGCTATTTGTATGTGTTGAGCGGCACACTAAATCTGAGCGACCTATCGATGCGTATACCGGCATTGCTGGACACAAAGGCGGGGCTGGCGGCATTGGTCTTTATCGGCGTCGGTTTATTGTTAAAAAGTGCCATCTTTCCTTTGCATTTATGGTTACCTCGTGTTTATACGCACACGCCGTCGCCGATCAGCGCACTATTTTCCGGGATAAGTAGCAAGGTTGCGCTTTATCTGTTAATCCGCTTTTATTTCGATGTGTTCGGCGGCTCTACATTCTCGGCGCACTTGGGCAACATCCTATTGCTTTTGGGTAGCCTTTCTATCTTATTCGGTTCGTTCGTCGCTTGCCGGCAACAACATCTCAAAAGAATGATGGCTTATTCGAGCATTGCACAACTGGGTTATATCGTCGTTGCGATAGGACTGCTGAGTGCTGCCGGACTCGGTGCGGCATTGATACATGTGTTTAACCATGCAATTATAAAGTGTATGCTGTTTTTAGCGTTGGGCAGTGTGGTGTATCGTATGGGAGACTGTACAATCGCCGACCTGCGCGGCTTATCCACGCAAATGCCGTTGACTACTGCGGCATTGGTAATCGGCGGTTTGGGACTCATCGGTATCCCGTTGACCTCGGGCTTCATAAGCAAGTGGTATTTAATCGCCGCCGCTCTGGAGGCGGATGCTTGGCATATCGTAATCGTAGTGCTGGTAGGTTCTTTGCTCGGCTTGGTTTATGTCTGGCGTTTGATAGAAGCCGCTTATTTTGAAAAAGGGCCGTCGGTTGCCGTCGAAGAGGCTCCGATTAGCATGAACATTGCCGTCTATGCGCTGGTTTTCATTATCATCAATATCGGCATCCTGCCTACTTGGCTAACCGAGATTTGCCTGCAGGTCGGTAATCAGCTGTGGAGGCAATGATGGCATCGGGAACCTTGTTGTGGTGTCTTGCAGTGCCGTTTGCGGCAGCTGCGTTGATTGTATTGAGCTATAAAAAACCGAACCTGATCAATACGATCAATACCGTCGCACCGTTTATTTCGCTGCTTGCTTTGATATTGTTTGCAATGGATTATACGCCGATGCTCGACTCAAACATTGTGTTGTTGGATATCGTCGGCAATATCGGCATTGCTTTTTCGGCGGAACCCTTGGGATTGATATTTGCCGGATTGGTTTGCATACTGTGGCCGGTGAGTTCGCTGTACGCAATGAGCTATATGTATAGGAATAAGCTGAGACGGACTACGCACTTCTTTGCGTGTTATAGCCTTGCGATAGGCAGTGCTCTGGGCATTGCGTTTGCCGACAATTTACTCACGCTCTTTATATTCTACGAGATATTGAGTTTCAGTACCTACCCGTTGGTTGTTCATAGCCGTAGTGCCGAAGCCCTAAAAGCCGGGTGGCTTTATTTGCTGACACTGGTCGGCACGGCACTATTTTTACTAATCGCTATTATTTGGATCGGCTTCAACACCGGCACCTTGGATTTCGAGAAAGGCGGTATTATGCAAGGTAATGCGAGCGACTTGGAGATTACCGTGTTGCTACTTTTGGTCGTCTTGGGCGCGTCTAAAGCTGCGATTATGCCGTTGCATCGCTGGTTGCCGAGTGCGATGGTGGCACCGGTGCCGGTCAGTGCCCTGCTCCACGCCGTCGCAGTCGTCAAAGCAGGTGTATTTACGATTATGAAACTCGTGGTCTATACATTCGGGATAGATACTCTAACAGCGGTAGAAACCGACTGGTTTGTTTATCTTGCCGGCTTCACCGTTTTAGCAGCATCGGTTATTGCGATGCGACAAGCGCAGTTAAAAAAATTATTGGCATACTCGACGATCAGCCAGCTTTCTTATATCGTTTTGGGCATTGCGATATTGCATCCTGTCGCATTGCTGGGTGCCACGCTACATCTGGTCGCCCATGGTTTTGCCAAAATCACCTTGTTTTTCGGTGCCGGTGCGATTTACACGGCAAACGGTTATAGTCAGGTGCGAGAACTCGACGGTATCGGGCGCACGATGCCGTGGACGATGGGATTGTTCACGGTGGCAGCCCTCTCCATTATCGGGATGCCGCCGCTGATAGGATTGACCAGTAAATGGTTTTTATTGGAAGGTGCCGTTGCCTCCAAGACCTATGTTGCAATCGGCGTTTTTGTCGTCGGTAGCGTTTTGAGTGCCGCCTACTTATTGCCGATTATTCATCGAGCATTTTTCAGGTCTAGAGTTAATCTAAGCGGCGGCGAGGCACCGCTGGTGATGCGATTTGCAATGCTTGTTCCGGTGTTGATTTGCATACTGCTATTCTTTTATAACCGGAATATTATCTCTTTGGTCGGGAACATATTATGAAAGAACATTGGTCGCGTAGCGTGCGTCGGTTGCTCTCTATTTTATTGCTGTTTGCCGGATTACTACTACTGTTGGAATTCCAACTCGGTGAACACGCCAAAAATATTACCGGGTTTTATGCCGGGGTCGGTTTTCTAGCTTGCATCGGATTAATCGCAACCGCCTTACTGCTCGGGAAAATAATAAAGCGAAAGGATAATCATTATGAGCGTTGATTGGTTAATGTCGCCGGGGCTGATCTTGTTCGGTGGTGCCGTTCTCGCCTACTATTTAAGAGGGCGCAGCAGGGTTATTTTGTTGTTGCTACCGTTGCTGTGTCTGGCAATGATTTGGCTGGGTGAGGACTCGGTGGTCGTCGAGTTGATGGGATATGAATTGATCCTCGTCCAAAAAAGTGCCTTGGGATTACTCTTTGCGACGACCTTCGCAGTGATGGCTTTAGGCGGCTTATGGTTCGCATTGAAACAAGCATCTCGCACCGAATTATCCGCCGCACAGCTGTACGCAGGTAGCTCAATCGGCTTGGTGCTTTGCGGCGACTTCATCACATTCTTTATATTCTGGGAGCTTATGGCAATCGGTTCAACTTGGATTCTATTCTCGACCGGTACGGCTACCTCTTTTAATGCGGCGATGCGTTATGCCCTGATACATTTATTTTCCGGCATGCTGTTACTGTGGGGCATCGTCGGTTTGATCGAACACAGCGGCGATGCCGGTTTACGTCTGCTCGGCTTATCGTCCATTTACGAGTGGTTGATACTCATAGGTTTTCTGATCAACGCCGGCGCACCACCGCTGTCGGCGTGGGTTGCGGACGCTTATCCCGAAGGAAGTATCGGCGGGAGTGTCTTTCTATCGGCGTTTACGACAAAATCGGCAGTCTTCGCCTTGCTGATCGTATTTGCCGGAACGACGATTTTGATTCCGATCGGATTGTATATGATTTTCTACGGCATCATCTACGCACTACTGGAAAACGATATGCGCAGGATCCTTGCATATAGTATCGTCAATCAGGTCGGCTTTATGGTGGCAGGTACGGGTATCGGTAGCGAGATGGCAATCAACGGCGCAGCTGCCCATGCCTCGGTGCATATCCTCTATAAGGCTTTATTGTTTATGTCGGCAGGTAGCGTGTTATACGCAACCGGACAAAGAAAATGCTCCAATCTCGGCGGACTGCATCGGGTCATGCGCCTAACGATGATCTGCGGGCTAATCGGTGCCGTCTCTATTTCGGCAGTACCTTTGACCTCGGGTTTCGTTATAAAATCACTGGTCGGCGACGCTGCGCTTGAAGCAGGAATGACTTGGGTTTGGGGTGCCTTGCTGATTGCCTCGGCCGGGATTATGCACGCCGGCATTATGTTCCCATGGTTCGTTTTTTTTCAAAACAAGCCACAACCCCATTCGGTTATTGCAGTGCCGACCAATATGAAAGCGGCAATGGTCTTTTTCTCGGTGCTATGTATCGGTGTGGGTGTATTCCCTCACCTGTTCTACCAACTACTTCCTTACCCTATCGACTATCAGCCGTATACCTTTGCCCGTGTGGTGTCGCAATCCCAGCTATTACTGTTCGCCGTAATCGGCTTCATCATCATGTTGCCGTTGCTCAAACGAACACAAACCATCACCCTAGACCTTGATTGGTTGTATCGTCGTCTGCCGACATGCCTATGGCATTATCTCAAACCACCGTATTTGCGTATAGAAAAACTATATTGCCGTATCCACGAGCAAGGACTATACACGCTGGAGAGAGGCGGGAGATACCTCCATGCATACGGACGAGATGTATCCACCACCACACTGATAATCGTTATGGGAATCGTGCTTTCGGTGTTGCTGTTGGTTTATTATTTCTAGAACTGCGTCGAACTTGGCTATTGCGCAAGATACTTGATAACAACAACAACTTTAGTGTCATAATTCGGTGCCTTTGTTCAGTATGTCTAAATAGACACTGTAAACAAATACTTTGTGGCGCGATTTGCCGGTGATTTCCTTAATAATACCGAGTCTTTCTAATGCAGAGAGACTACGCATCACAGTAGGTTGCGACAATCCCGTATTTTTACGTATTGATGCAGTGTTAGATATAGGGTGTCGTTGCAAATCGGCATATATCGTACTAATAGTTGAAACCGATGCCGCCGATTGGTTCAAACCCTCAATAAGCCTACGATCATCACTAAATAACTTCATGATGTTTTGTGCCGCTTCCATTGTCTCATTCGCCACATCAATAACACCCTCTAGAAAAAATCTAATCCACCCCTCCCAATCACCGGTTTCGTGCACAGCTTGCAAATGATTGTAATACGCTTGGCGATAAGTCTTAAAATATAGGCTTAGGTAGAGTAGCGGTTCCTTAATCACGCCTTTCACACATAGCATGAAAGTAATAAGTAATCGTCCTAACCGCCCATTGCCGTCTAAAAATGGATGGATGCTTTCAAACTGGACATGCACCAGAGCGACTTTAACTAATACAGGCAATTGTATGTTGTCGTCGTGTAAAAATTTCTCAAAGCAATCTAAACATTCCATCAGCCGTTCGGGCGGTGGTGGAACATAGGTTGCTTTACTCGGGCTACTTCCTCCTATCCAGTTTTGCGACTTTCGGAACTCTCCTGGTTGTTTATTTCTACCTCTAGAGTTATGCATGAGCTTTGCGTGTATCTCTCGGATTAAGCGCAACGATAAAGGTATTTCTTTCAGTCTGCTTAAACCGTAATTCATCGCCGCTATGTAACACTTCACTTCTTCCACATCATCAGCAGAGGTTTTTTGTAATTTCAAACTTTCCGATGATAATAGGTCGGAAAGCGAAGACTGCGTTCCTTCAATCTGTGATGATAAAACCGCTTCTTTGCGCGCACACATCTTCAAAAAAAGTGATATATCGGGTAAAATTGCACTCATACCGTCCAACCGACCTAAAGTGTTGCTAGCTTGCTCAATCATTTTGTAGAAATTGTCTAAATTTAGCGGTGGATTGGGTGGCAACGGATTAGGTATATAAGCCTGATAGGTTTCACCTGCTACGGCAGAACCTCTAATTATTTGACCTATTCTGTCGGCTTTTTCCATCATAAAGAATATTTATACAATAATTTGTTCGTTAATAAACATATTTTAGGAGATTATAATGCCTATTTGTTGTTTTCCAATAAAATAAAGAACATAAATGGGTGTTTTTGTTCGCTAGTGAAAAATAACGAACATAGTGTGCGTTATTAGAAAGCAAAGAACATAAATGGGTGTTTTTGTTCGCTAGTGAAAAATAACGAACATAGTGTGCGTTAATAGAAAGCAGAGAACATAAGTCGGTGTTTTTGTTCGTTAAATGGGCGGCTAGACTCGGCTGATAGCGATAAATCTATAGCACACCTTGCTTCCTCTGCCCCACATAAAATGCAGTGCCGGAGGTCTCGGACGAGAAAACTACCTTCGTGCCGGCATCAAAATAGACGACATCGCCGGGCTTCAGGGAGACCGTCTCTCCTCCTGCTTCGGTAATCGTCATTTCACCCTCAAGCATAATTTTACATTCATCGTAGCTATAGGTGTATTCCAGTGGGTTACCGGCTTCCATTCTAAAAAATCCTGCGCTAATCGGTGCTTCCTCATTGTTGGAGGAAACAACATCTTCCAAGAAAGCGTTTATGCCGTCTATTCCCAATGATTTGATGTTTTTACCTTGCGCGTCCGAAAGATATTTCATTGCCATAACTCTTCTCCTTGTTGATACAGATAATTGCGAGGCACGAGTATAGCATGCCCAAGATCAAAATCGGATGATGTAGCTTTTGTCGACCACCTCGCCGGGCTACACCTGAACCTCTCCGAAGGAGAGGAATACGGGACTGTTGAAAAAGTATCGTCAGCGTGCAACCGTAACCGCTTGCGCCGTGAATATATAATAACCACCAAGCCGTAGGGGCAGTATAAAGCCGCCGATTGAGCCGGTAGGTCAATCGGCAACTCTGATGTCTGCCCTTAAGTACCGTTCTGCACGACACCAACCGCTTGCACCATTTGATTTTGGTTTCCATAAACTGGATGAATAAATGTATAAATCGTTCAGGCGCAACGCGTTACGGGCGGACATACAAGTCCGCCCCTACCACTCTATGAAATACTTTTTCAACAGCCCCATACCTTCTCTACGGTTCGTAGTTACACCGTAGTCCTACAAACATTAGGTCATAGAAACTCTTTTTACCTGATAGCCGTATCCTTCCAGCAGGCTCAGCACGCCTTCTTTGCCGTATAAATGCAGGGCACCGACGGCGATAAAAGTATTTTTTCTACGCAAAGGTGCCAACATATAGTGTGCCATTACGATATTGCGAATATACAAAACATGCTTGAGGTAGGTTTTTTTGTATCCTTTATCCGTAGACTCTTGGGATATAAATTGCGTGGCAAGTGACAGCATCTCCGACAAATCTTCTTTTAGATAAAATTCAATCATCGCTTCCGCAACGGACGATAGTTCGTTGAGATGCTCGACGCGATCCTTAAGCAGAGCGATCTGTGCATCAACCGGGAAAGCATAATACGCAGCCATCAATTCCTCGAGCGTCTCTAATTGGTACACCGTTGCCGAATTATCCAGTGCCATTTGAAAAAGCAGATAATCGAGCATAACCGAATTATTAGTGTTGCTTTTATTGGGGGCATCTTGGGTTCTATAAATTCCGGATAGTGCGTGCATCGCAGCCCACGGCTTCAATTTTTCTATGCGCTCATCCTTAAAGCCGTTCATTAGTAGTTGCTTGCGTATCGATTGATATGTTTTAGCATCGACCATATCACTCAGCCGCTGTCCCTCGTCGAGCATCATATCTTTGACGATGCTCCTGAAGCCGGAATTCGGGCTGAAATAACGTACTCCCGGGAAGGTTTCTATACAAAAATTATCCGCTTCCAACAAAGCCGATTTGACCGGCTTTTTTAACTCGGAGATACGCATGTCGTTTGAATGTAGGGTTCCGAATAGATAGCCTATGTGTTCGCCCGCTTTTGATATAGACCAAAACAATCCCTTGTCGAAACGCCCTGCGGCCTGGGTCGTCTCGGCGGATTTTAATTCTGCCTGCAACGAGGTAGATGATATCAGCAGTGATAAAGCCGATAGTGTTAATAAAAATCTTTTCATATTTCACTCCCTATGTATTTAAGGCGATTAGTTGTCGGTGGGTTTATTTTAGCAGTAAATCAGATGGTGGACGATATTACATGCCGACACGACATATTCCGAGCAATCTTATCGCTTGCAATAATGCCCTATAATCGCCGGCAACATATCTTCGTCAATCGGGCTACGGGCAACGATGGGTGGACGCTTGAAACCCAGTCTGTTGCACAATTCTTTGATGTTGGGACCTCCTAAAACCAACTGTCTGTCGAGCAACATAGCAACAGAATCCGCCGCGGTCATTGCATGGAGGTTTGCCAAAGTCTCACCACTTGCCACGGTAATATAATCGGGTACCGTATGTTGTTCGTCCAATCGCAGGTGCTTCGACGGTCTTTGCCTACGATAGACTTCAACATAATCTACTTTCAGCCCTCGGCGGGTGAGTTCTCTCGCTAAATACGGGTTTCCTCCTCGGCCGCGAAAAATCAATACTGCCCCGCGTTTTATATTTTTTATGGACTGCATTGCTGCCAATGCCTCGCTACTCGCCGCTTCGTGCGGATGTATTGCGTCGGCGATACCTGCCTCCGCCAATGCCTCTGCGGTTTTAATGCCGACTGCGGCAACCGGTCTATTGATTCGGTAAATGCCCGCCTCGTGCAATAGCCGAGTACCGTAATACACCGCACTGCGACTGATAAAAACCAGCAGATTGTACAGATCGAGCTGCTCGATCTTGTTCAAATTGGCTTCGCTGCGTGCGGTATCTACGATTTCCATACACGGGAAGCGGATGACCGTAGCACCTTGTTCGGCACAAAGCTCCGATAGTCTATCGGCGAGTTGAACAGGTCGTGTGACCATAACACAACAACCTTGCAAAGGGAGGGTTTTAGGGGGTTTATCCATTATCTCGGAAGGGTGCAATCAGCGCAGCTGCGCCTTGGCTGAGCAGGGCGTTTGCAGCTGCGATGCCGAGTTGTTCGCTTTGCTCCGGGGTGCCGTGCCGTTCGTCTCTTAGTATTTTCTTTCCGTCTATATCACCGACTAGAGCGCGCAAACGAAGGTTGCCGTTATTGTGTTGCGCATACGCCGCAATCGGCATCCTACAGTCACCTCCCAATGCAAAACTCAATGCTCGCTCCGCTTGCAGACAAGCATAACTCGTCGTATCGTTTAGTGCGGTGATATAAGACAACATCGGGTGATCGTGCAAACATTCTATACCGATAATCCCTTGTCCTATCGCCGGTAGACTGATAGAGTGCGGTAGCAAATAACGAATACGCCGAGAGAGACCTAAGCGCTCGAGCCCGGCGGCAGCCAATATCAAAGCATCACACTCGCCTCTATCGAGCTTGCCGAGGCGCGTACCGACATTGCCTCGTAAAGGTAGCACCTTTATATTCGGATAACGATGTTTTAACTGACACTGCCGGCGTAGGCTTGCCGTCCCCACAATCGCATGCCTCGGTAATTGTTCGAGATCGTCATAATTTTTAGACACGAAGGCATCGGACGGGTCTGCGCGTGTCAATGCTGCGGCGATGATAAAACCCTCGGGCAATTGGCACGGTACATCCTTCATCGAATGAACCGCGATGTCGGCTCGGCCCTCTATCAGGGCTTTTTCCAAGGATTTAACGAATAAGCCTTTGCCGCCTATCTCGTTCAGCGAACTTTCAAGCCGTTGGTCTCCCTCGCTTATTACGGGGATAATTTCTATCTTGATTTTAGGATGCAGTGTCGCTAGATGTTCGGCAACTATATTCGTTTGTTTTAAGGCTAGCGGGCTCTTGCGTGTGACGATACGAATCGTATTCACTCTGTACTACGCGACAACGAGCAATCGCTATCGTGTGATCCGGGAAATAGGTATCGGCAGATTTTTATACATCGCTCGAAACAAAAGGTCGCCATTCGGGTGATGCGGGCGAATGTACTACGAATGCGGGATTGATTAAAGAGTCTCGTGTGTTGTATCGTAGCGGCTGTCCTGCATAATCGTTCAGCTGTCCACCCGCTTCCTCTACGATGCACTGACCTGCTGCGGTATCCCATTCGCAGGTAGGCCCTACGCGCAAGTAGAGATCGGCACTGCCGTCTGCAATCAAACAGCATTTTAGAGAACTGTCGGCGCGCACCAACTCGTGATTGCCGATTTTATCGAGTAGATTTTTTGTCGGCACATTAATATGCGCACGGCTAACGGCAACGATGGGTTTCGCTCGCGGATATTTGCGTACCGATATTTTGACCGGTTTTGTGTCCGGGTCTTGGCGGAAAGCACCGTGTTTTTCGGCGGCATAAAAAAGTTGATCCATAGCAGGTGCATAGATTACTCCGAGAACGGAGGTGTTATTATCTATCAACGCGATATTCACGGTGAAATAATCGTTTTTATTGATAAATCCCTTAGTGCCGTCGAGTGGGTCTACCAACCAATACCGATGCCATTGCTTGCGCTCTTCATAAGGATGCTCGGCCGAGGTTTCCTCCGACAACACCGGAATATCGGGGCTCAAAATGTTTAGCTGTTCGGTAATCAAAGTATCCGATTTTAGGTCGGCAACGGTGACCGGAGACTTATCCTCCTTGTATTCCACATCGATTTCGTGGTTTTTATAGATATCCATAATCTCAAGCCCGGCTTGCCTTGCAATCGTGCAGGCCTGCTCTAAATATTCATAGGGTGTATTCATCCTCGGCTCCAACGTTTATACCTTTTTTTGCAATACGCTAATAAGGATTTGTAATCGGGAAAATAAAGTTCAAAACCGTCCTCTGCGGGCGCGTCGAACTCGCAATAATCGTTTGAATGATCCCTACAGATTTGGGGTCTATTTTCATAGATACCGCACCCCCCGTCGGGGAGCAAGTGACTGCATTTTGTGTCGAACAATAAACACCATCCGTCTTCGTCTTTATAGACGCTTACGTTGTGATGCGAGACTTGCCACAGCAGGTATTCAAAATCCACCTTGCTGCGCGGTGTGTCTATAGCTTGTGTTACATAAGTACAGCATATGCTGTTCTTACAAAAACTACATTTGTTTTCCGGGGTTATTTTATTGGGGGAATTTGTTTTAACTTTGATAGGTATGGAAAGTGTCTGTGGCATTTTATAGAGGTCTTTTAAGTGTCGGTTCGAGATTTGGATTTTTTGATTTTTGCCAAAGGTATCACTTGACTGGTACGCGGTTCGTCGGCAAATCGAGGACGCATTTTAGCTTTTGGTTTTCCCGATGCTTGTTGCAGGGTCTGCTCGCGTGCGGAAATTAACGCAAAACAATCGCGAATATCTTTTATTGTGCTATCCTTTAACGGATGACGCATACCTGCCGGCGGTGCCGTATCTTTGACAACGTTCGCCAGTGTTTTGCGCATCATGATTAATATACGCTGTTCTACGGATAAGTCTTCGGTCATAGTTTTATTCGGTGAATGGTTGTATTATAACTTGTTTGCGTACAAACTTATACGATTGGTTAATATCTAAGTTAGAAGAGGTGATTATGAAACAAGCGGAATTTTCAATAGGCGAAGTCGTAAAGCATAAGCTGTTCTATTACTACGGTGTGATCTATGATGTAGATGCTGTCTTTATGGGAAACGATCTATGGTACGAGCAGATTGCAAAAACTCGTCCTCCTAAAGATCAGCCGTGGTACTGCGTGCTGGTTGACGGTCATGTACACGAGACCTATGTTGCACAACGCAACCTTGAACATTGCGAGTATAGAGAGATTGACCATCCTATGCTCAATATGTATTTTGACGGCAACGATACAAAACGATATACATCCAATACGCCCAAAACTTAAACGCAATGCTCGGACACTTAAAAAGACTCTTTGAAAACAAGTCCGAGCAAAAGGCGGATGAGTTCGGTGTCGAGTTAAGAGCAGCCGCTATTCTATTGATAGAAGTTTGTTATGCCGACTTCGATATACAACAGAATGAACTCGACGCAGCCGCCTCGGCACTGGTTTCGTTGTACGGATTGTCGGAGCCTAAAGCACAGACTCTGCTCGAGCAAACTTTAATCGAACACCAAAAAGTAATTTCGCTTTTCGATTATACGAAACTATTGAACGAACACTTTTCGGTGAAGCAAAAAGAAACTTTGTTGCTCGCTTTGTGGAAAGTTGCACACGCCGATGAACGTGTCGTTGCACACGAGGAGCACCGCATCAGAAAACTAGCCGAACAGCTTCATTTGTCGCATAAATCATTCATCCAGACCAAATTGACCGCCGAAACCTGAGCAGAAATGGGGCTGCTGAAAAAGTATTTCATACAATGTAGGGGCGGACTTCAAAATTGCCGATTGACCTACCGGCAATCGGCGGCTCTATTCTGCCCGTAACGCGTTACATCTGCACGATTTATACATTCATTCATCCAGTTTATGGAGACCAAAACCATACGGCGCAAGCGGTTACGGTTGCACACTGACGATACTTTTTCAAAAGCCCCCGAAGTGTCTGCACAAGTATAGTTTTGGTTTATTCTCCTCCGAAGGAGGGGAATGGACAGGGTGATTGCACGATATTAACCGTCGTGCGTCAGCAAATAGAGGGCAACTTCGCTCATCAAATTGGGCAGCAAACGGGTGCTTAAGGAGACTTCGTACGAGTGATTGACTCCGGCGCGCGCTTTGCAATGAATTTTTTTCTTGTTGCACAGTTCTTCAAAATCCGAGAGTGTGCAGAGATGAACATTCTCGGTTTCGTACCATTGTGCGGGTAGTACGGTTGTGACCGGCATACGCCCGCGAAATAGCTGCATACGGTTTTCCCAATACCCCATATTATAAAAAGTGATAATCGTCTCCTTAGCAATGCGTAGCATTTCATCCAACACCCGATCGGGATGGCGTACCGCTTGCAGGGTTTGGGTCATCAGCACATAATCAAAACTTTGTACCGAGAAATAATCGTGCCACCGTCCTTCGAGATCGGCTTGTATTACATCGACGCCGTTCTCTATGCAATGTGCGATATTGTCGTCGTCTATTTCCAATCCCAGCCCCGATACATTCCTTACTTCGCGCAGATACTTCAACAATTCACCCCGCCCGCAGCCCAAATCCAATACTCGCGTATCGGGTTTAATCCAGTTGGCAATTAATTCCCAATCGGCACGCATTATAGCCCCGCTGCTATCTGCTCCATATAAGCCCGCAAGGCCTTATGGTATCGAGGCACCGGCATCAGAAAGGAATCGTGTCCATGGTGTGCTTTGATTCCGCAGTAACTTACACGGCGATTTGAATGCACCAAGGCTTTAACTATTTCGTGGGATCGTGTGCTTGAAAAACGCCAATCGGCAGAAAAAGAAACTACCAAGAAACCGCAGCTGGCTTGTCTAAACGCTTTGCTTAAATCGCCGTCGTATTCCGCTGCCGGGTCGAAATAGTCCAGTGCCTTAGTCATCAATAAATAAGTGTTTGCATCGAAGCGGTTGACAAAAGACTCACCCTGATAGCGTAGATAACTCTCCACCTGAAATTCAACATCAAATCCGTAATTAAGTTTGGTCGACTTGAGTTCTCGCCCAAACTTCTCGCGCATCGCATCGTCCGATAAATAGGTGATATGTCCCAACATCCGCGCCAACATCAACCCCTTTTGAGGAATGCCGTCCTCGTAATAATTACCGCTATGAAACGACGGATCCGACACAATCGCTTGTCTTGCGACTTCGTTGAACGCAATGTTTTGAGCCGACAATTTGGGTGCGGTTGCTATCAGCAAAGCATGCGCCACCTTGTCCGGATAGTCTATTGCCCACTGCATAGCCTGCATGCCGCCCAGACTACCTCCTATCACCGCTGCCCAGCGCGGTATCTCAAAAGCGGTTCTTAGCATATCTTGGCTATGCACCCAGTCTTTAACGGTAACTATCGGAAAATCGAGTGCATAGTGTTTACCGGTTTTAGGGTTGATCGTATTAGGTCCGCTGCTACCGCTACAGCCGCCTAGATTATTCGGACAAATAAAGAAAAAACGATTCGTATCGAAAGGTTTACCGGGACCTATGCAATTATCCCACCATCCGGGTTTTTTATCCGAGGTGTTGTGATAGCCGGCGGCGTGCTGGTCGCCCGACAGTGCGTGACAAATCAAAACGGCGTTAGACCGTGCCGTATTCAACTCGCCGTAGGTCTCATACGCCAAAGTAAACTCGGAAAGCGTATGACCGCAATCTAAAGTTAGGCTTTCGTCAAAATCCATCTGTTGAGACTTTACTATGCCTACGGAGTTGGAGTATTTTTTTTCGGACATTATGCTAAGTAAGGCGGCTCAAAAATAGACTTACTATTATATTGTAATAATTCATAACCTAGCGTAAAGGTTTCATCATTCTGAGATATTGTATATAATATCGGCTTTATCGGAATAAATGTAGCAAAAGCTACGGCAAATTAAAATTTTAGACAGGAGAACAAAATGGCTGAAGCAGATCCGTCAAAAACTATAATTCATAAGCAAAGGGAAATACAAAGAGATAAGAACGGCTACCTTCTCAACCCCTTAGACTGGAGTCAAGAAGTAGCGGACATCATTGCCAAAGAAGAAGGTTTGACCATCACCGAAAAACACATGGATATCATCGTGCATTTGCGCGACAGGTTTTTCAACTTTAACGAGGATCAACCCAATACACGCAAGATTCTTAAAGCGATGCAGGAGCAGTGGGGAGACGACAAACTTTCATCCAAAGATCTCTACGACCTTTTTCCCCAAGACCCGAGCAAGCAGGGCGGACGTTTTGCAGGGTTGCCCGAAAGTCGTCGCAAAGGCGGTTATTGATTGCCGGATGGTCGGCTCAAATTAGACCGGATGGTAGGCGCGATTGGATTTGAACCAACGACCCCCACTATGTGAAAGTGGTGCTCTAACCAACTGAGCTACGCGCCTACGGTGCGATCGGGTGATTAGGGGAACCTGCCGAATTGTTAGATGTTTTGATCTATAAAAGCAACCAGTTGCGAGTGTGTCAACATACCAACTTTGGTATCTTTGACCTCGCCGTCTTTGAATAAAATCAAAGTCGGGATGCCTCTGATGCCGTATTTAGGCGGTGTCTGTTGATTTTCATCCACGTTGAGTTTAATAACTTTAATCCGCCCTTGATATGTGTGTGCAATTTCTTCTATCAAGGGTGCGATTGCCTTGCAAGGGCCGCACCATTCCGCCCAAAAATCCACCAAAACGGGTAAATCCGAATCTAATACTTCTTCTTGAAAGTTACCGTCTTTAACTTGATTTATATTGTTACTCATAATTACCTATTATATCTTATTACCGAGAATTATATAGATAACTTGACAGGCTTATTAGCCTGCCTTACCATCCTATCTTTTTGACGCTTCATTGACCTTTCCTACATATGCTTTGTAGCTTAAGCAGTGTTCCGGTTTATACCAACTACTCTTTAATATCTCCCTATTCAAACCCGACTTTGCTTTCACATGCTTGCCCGGTGTTTTTATTGTCCTTTTCGCCGACTTAGTCATGCCTGCTGTTTGATAATTGATCGGGAATGACGGACTATGCCTATATTTCCCGTGAAACTTCGGCAATCCGTTGTTGCCCTTGAAAAATCCTTTATATACTATCTCTATCGGTTGTAATGATGATTTCACGATATAAGCGGAATAACCTTGCAACCACTTGTCGCAATGCTTTCGCAATGTCGTAAATTGCTTGCCTAAGGTGAAAAAGTTAAACCGGCTCTCGCCGCAATACTCGTATCCGTCCTTTAACTTGGCTACAAAGTGATTCCAAACATAACGACACGCTCCGGCAGTTCCGTGTAATTGCCGATGACGTTCTCCCAAAATTTAGTACTAATGCTTAAAGTTAGTTTTTCCGATAAACTAGAGAAGTTAAAAACATTACAGGAGAACTTAACATGAAGAGAAAACGTTTTAGTGAAGAACAAATCATTAAGGCATTAAAGTCAAATCAAGCCGGCATGAAAGTAATCGATATCTGTCGTGATCTAGGCATCGCCGAACAGACATTTTATCGCTGGCGCAGCAAGTATAATGGCATGGAAGTGGCAGAAGCTAAACGCCTGCGAGAGCTTGAAGCCGATAATAGCAAGCTCAAGAAGCTATTGGCTGAATCGGTGATGCAGTGTGAAACACTTAAGGAGGTATTATCAAAAAAGTGGTAAAGCCGGCGCAACGCAAGCAGATTGTCAAAGATCTAGTGAGCGCGGGTCGGCATAGTGAACGCACTGCGTGTGCCCTTGCCAGTATTAGTCGCACTGCATATCGCTATCAGGGCAATCAAGCCGATAAAGATCGTCAACTGGAAGTTGCGTTATTGGAGAAGGCAAAGCAATATCCACATTATGGCTATAAGATGTTGCATGCGCTTTTGAAGAGCGAAGGCCGGGTCGTCAATGTGAAGCGTACCTATAGGCTTTATAAGAAGCTCAGGCTCGAATTGAGAACCAAGAAGCGCAAGAAGCTGTGTCATCCGCGTGGCGTGCCGAAAACACCGGCAACGGTGAATGAGTGCTGGTCAATGGACTTTGTGCATGACCAGTTTAGCGACGGCAGATGCTTTCGGGTATTGAACATAGTAGATAACTTCAGCCGTGAATGTGTCGGACAGATTGTTGATGTTTCGATCACCGGTCAACGCGTAGCAAACTATCTATCCGAATTGATAGAATGGCTCGGTGTGAAGCCGGCACGCATCGTCTGCGACAATGGCACCGAGTTTAGATGCAAGGCGATGTTTCACTGGAGCCGAGATCAGCAGGTGGAATTGGACTTTATCCAACCCGGCAAACCGACCCAGAATGCCTTTGTAGAAAGTTTCAACGGCAAGTTCCGAGACGGTTGTCTGAACCAGTTCTGGTTTCGTTCAATAAAAGAGGCGAGAGAGATTATAGAAGCCTGGCGAATAGATTATAATGAAGTGCGTCCGCACAGCGCATTGGGTTATCAACCCCCAAGTGTATTTGCGGAGGCTATAGCATGAAAACTAACTTTGTATATGGTAATAAAAATGGGGTAACGTCACCGATGCTTTTGATAGGTCCCTGGATACAAGCGATATCTGATTATTCTAGGAGTTTTCATTGATATAAATTAACATTTCTTTGTCAAGTTATCTATATAATTCCCTTATACTTTATAACTTTATGTTGAAGTTAAGGCTTGATTTGATAGATTGCTCCGTTCGTGCAGAGCAAACTATAAACATAATGCCCCATAATACTTGCATAAACGCATTATGTCTAGGATTTTTTAATATTGTTCACCCCGAGTAGAAGGATGGGGCAGTTGAAAATAGAACCGCCAATTGTAGCAGTAGCACAGGTGGTGTGATGTTGTGCAAAACCGCAACCGCTTGCGCCGTTAAATTCATTATAACCACCTGTAGGGGCAAGATAAAGCCGCCGAACTATAGACTATATAGATAAAGAGTTAGATCTTCTTGATCCAGATTAAACTCGAATTTACTTAGAAAATCCATACCGAGTAAGCCGTCGGGAACAAAATCATCGGGCATTTCGGTCACCCCTATAGACATATCGGCGAATTTAATATCGCTGATGCCGAAACTATCCAATGTGATAGTGCGTGCCTCGACAACATCGCTGACGGTGGTTAGCGTGAGCGGCTTCTCGTCTTTGACCGGCAATTCAACATCGTCTATAAACTTTTGCCTGAGCACCGAGAGAGAGGCACCGGTATCTATTAAGAGTTCGGCTTCAATCGTATCGTTGATGGTCACTATCGCCAAAAATTTATGCGGCTCTATATATTTGACGGGAATGGCAACAATGCCGTCGCCTTCGATAAATTTCTCTATCGTTAACTGGAAATATTGCGCCTTTCTATTCCACAAAGGGTTGCCGACGATTTGGCTTAGACTGGCAAGTGCATTGTAATAATCGCCGAGTTTGAATTGTGCCTGCGACAACTTGTAATAATAAGAGGATTGGCGTTCGCTATAATCTTTTTCCACCACCAGACTGTAGAGAGAAACCAATGAGTCCCACTCCTTTTTTTCTATCAATAGCTTTTCGTATTCGGTGAGTATTTTGTCGATAAACTGGTCTATAGTTTTCTCTTCTATGCTGCGGTCTCCGTAAATTTTTGCGTCATAGACATTTCCGAGTGCGTCGAAGTGGTGTTCTAAGATATTATTTAGCCGAGCTTGTAGCATTAAGACTTCGGAGTCATAGGCGTTGGAATCGAGGTATGCGCCGATTAATTGTTGAGCCTCTTGGTGGCGATGTAACCGTATCAATCTGACCATGCGGGCAATCAAACGACTACGCATTTGCTTTGTGAGGTCGCCGCCGGCACGCAGTTCTTGCCTATATATAAGGACTGCCTCTTGGTTATTTTCCTCTATCGCTTTTTCGAATTTCTCTATTACGATACTGTTTTTCTCAATGGCTTCTTCGTCATAGATGCTCTCGGTTTGATTATCACCCAAAGCTACGAATTGAGAGTTCTCCGTGTTTTGTTCGGTCTTATCCGGTAGCACCGACATCGTTTTGTCAAAGCCGTCATCTTGTGCCGTAGCTAGAAGCCACCCGACTATGAGTCCGGCTAAAAACCAAAAAGTTATATTGAGTAACGGCATTTTTCTGTGTACATCAAAAGTTCTATTATAGGGTATATCGGCACAGATAAAACCGCCACTTGCTCCGGTTGGGCAAGTGGCTTGACATTGTGCGGAACCGCAGTCATCGGATAACGCATACATTGCAATAGGAGAATGTTGCCTTGCTTTAATCTCTGCTAATAGGTAAAATTCAATGCTTTAGATAATCATTTGAGTGGAGAGAAATCATTGCCCGATAAAGTCATTGCAGGCGATACCGCCGAAGACGGCAACTTACCTTATTTTGAAGATCACGCTAAACAACAAATAAAGCACACAACCTGCTATATGTGTGCCTGTCGTTGCGGGATCAAGGTGACGTTGGAAGATAACAAAATTCGTTTCATACAAGGCACCCGAGAGCATCCGGTGAACCGCGGCGTGTTGTGCGCCAAAGGCAACGCCGGCATCATGAAACAATGCTCGCCTGCCAAACTCAAAAAGCCTATGCTACGCAAGGCAACCGCAGACCGAGGTTGCGGGGAATTTGAAGAAATTAGTTGGCAGAGAGCACTCGATATTTTGGTCGAGCGGCTCGATAAAATCAGGAAAAGCGATCCTAAAAAGCTTGCTTATTTCACCGGCCGCGATCAAATGCAGGCTCTGACCGGGTTATGGGCGCAACAATTCGGGACAGTCAACTGGGCAGCCCACGGTGGTTTCTGCTCGGTCAATATGGCAGCCGGCGGCTTGTATACGATGGGATATTCGTTTTGGGAATTCGGCGAGCCGGACTGGGATCGTGCCAAGTATTTCATGCTTTGGGGGGTTGCCGAAGACCATGCTTCCAACCCGATTAAGATCGGATTGGAAAAACTCAAGCGACGCGGGAGTAAGTTTGTTGCCGTCAATCCGGTGCGCACCGGCTACCAAGCGATTGCCGACGAGTGGGTTCCTATCGTTCCCGGTAGCGATGCGATGTTAGCTTTATCTATGGTGCATGTACTATTAAAAAACGAATTATTTGATTGGGAATTTTTAGTGAGGTATACCAATGCGCCTTATTTGCTAATCGATAATCCGGGCGGCTCCGACGATGGCTTGGTCTATCGCAACACCGAGGGCAAACCGTATATCTGGGACCTAAAAACAGAAAGCGTTGCGGCGGCGGCACTGCGTGGCACACAACCCGCATTGTTCGGCGAATACCGCAGCAAAGAAGGAATTAAATTAAAAACCGTATTGACAACGCTTGCCGAACAGTACCTCGACGAAAAATATGCTCCCGAACACGCAGCCGCCATTTGCGGTGTCAACGCCGACACGATAGAACGCTTGGCACTTGAAATGGCACATATCGCTTTCAAAGAGACCGTAGAGGTGCCGTGCCAATGGGTTGATAGTGCCGGGAGACAGCATGATAGCTTTATCGGGCGGCCGGTATCTATGCATGCGATGCGAGGTATTTCGGCACATTCCAACGGCTTTCAAACCTGCAGAGCGATCCATCTGTTGCAAATTTTACTCGGTGCTATAGATTGTCCCGGAGCATATCGGGCCAAGCCGCCCTATCCTAAGCATATTCCCCCGTCGATTAAACCCGCACAGCAAAGCAAAGCCGGCGAAGCCCTTCCCGCACCTCCGCTGGGGTTTCCTACTTGCCCCGAGGACTTGGTCATCGACGACAAAGGTCAGCCTTTGCGCATAGATAAAGCCTACTCGTGGGAGGCACCTTTGGCCAACCACGGATTGATGCACACCGTGATAACGAATGCTGCCAACGGCGATCCCTATCCTATAGATACTCTGATGCTGTTTATGGCGAATATGAGTTGGAATTCAACGATGAATGTTGCCAAGATACAAAATATGCTGAAGACTAAAGATGCCGACGGAGAATATAAAATCCCGTTTTTGGTCGTCATAGATGCCTTTAACTCGGAGATGGTTCAATTTGCCGATTTGGTTCTACCCGACACGACCTATTTGGAACGCTACGATGCTATATCGCTGTTGGATAGACCGATCTCGGATCCCGATGCCGTTTGCGACTCTATACGCGCCCCGGTACTAGAGCCGGATCGCGACGCAAGGCCCTGGCAAGAAGTGATGATTGAACTGGCATCCCGATTAAAATTCCCGGCATTCCTCAACGAAGACGGCGGTGCCAAATATAAGGACTACAAAGATTTCATAGTCAATTTTGAGAAAGCTCCGGGAATCGGTTTTCTGGCAGGCTGGCGTGGGGCGGACGGAAGCAAACACTTGCGAGGCGAACCCAACCCCGAACAATGGGCAAAATATATTGAAAACAAATGTTTTATGCATTACGAGTTACCCGAACACATGCGCTTTTATCGTTTTGCGAACCGGGACTACCTAGAGTTTGCAAAAGAGGTCGGCTTTAACGAAAGCTCCGAGCCTGTCGTCATAGAGCTTTATTCGGAGACTTTGCAAAAATTCCGCTTGGCAGCGATGGGTTTATACGACGGACCACAACCGCCGCAACAAAAGGATCGGGAGCGTATCAAAACCTTCTGCTCGCCGCTACCTTCACACTACACGCCGCTGGAGCAAACTCCGCAAGTACATGATAGTCGCGATTATCCTTTTTATGCCATTACGCAACGACCGATGATGATGTATCATTCGTGGGATTCACAAAACCCGTGGCTCAGACAAATCATTGCCAGAAACTTTCTCTATATGAATCGCAAGCGTGCCGAACGGATGGGCATCGAAGATCTATCGTGGGTGTGGGTGGAATCTCGCAACGCTAAAATTCGTGTGCAGATAAAATTGATGGAGGGTGTTCAGGAAAACACCGTATGGACATGGAATGCCATAGGCAAGGCGCGTGGCACATGGGGATTATCCGAGGATGCCAACGAAGCCAACGAAGGATTTTTGCTGAACCATTTAATAGACGAATTGCTGCCCAAGGATTTGTACGATCGTCCGGTCGCTAATGCCGACCCCGTTACCGGGCAAGCGGCGTGGTACGATTTATGCGTCAAAATCAGTCCTGCAAACGGAAGCGACGATGGCGTACAACCTCTCTACGAGCCACGGATTAAAGCGATACGGCAGGATAAGGATGCCACATTGCGCTACCAATCGCATAAGGCGGTGCACTTAAAACGTTCTTTCAAAGACATCATAACCAGAGGACTCAAATGAAGTTAGGATTAGCAATAGACTTAGATACTTGTGTAGGTTGCAATGCGTGTGCGGTTGCTTGTAAACAATGGAACACTTCGGGTATGACCGGGCCGCTCACCGACTATAACCCTTACGGTAAAGACCCCTCCGGCGTGTGGTTCAATCGTATCCGAAATTACGAGGTAGGCGATTATCCGGATAGTAAAACGATTCATTTCCCGATGTCGTGTATGCACTGCGAGGACGCCGATTGTGTCACGGTCTGTCCTACGGGGGCATCGTATAAACGTCCCGAAGACGGTATCGTATTGGTAGATCAAGAGAAATGTATGGGGTGTAATTACTGCGCTTGGGCATGTCCTTACGGTGCGCGAGAGTTGGACCGAGAAGACGGCGTTATGAAAAAATGCACCCTATGCATAGACCGCATTTACGATCAAGCATTACCCGAGGAGGAAAGAAAACCCGTTTGTGTCTTAACCTGTCCTACCCATGCCCGTTTTTTCGGCGATTTCGACGACCCCGACTCGGAGGTATCCAAAATGGCACGCCAACGCGGTGGGGCACAACTGATGCCGGAACTCGGTTATAACCCGGTTAACAAATACTTACCGCCGCGCGAAGTCAAGCCGACACCACAGTATCCAAAAGCAACTTCACGGAACAGCGGCAATAAAGGACTAGTCGGCAAAGTCAAAGATTGGGTCAACCGAGCGATAGACTACTGATCTTAAAGCTACGATGCAACCCGCTTTATCGATTATATTTTTTACTACCGCCTCCGGTGCGGGATTTGGTTTATTCATGGTTCTATCGGCTTATACCTTATTTAATAAGCCCGATGCTACGCTATTCACAACAATGTGCGGGGTCGGTTTTATATTGATCATCTTGGGTTTGTTTTCGTCTACCTTGCACTTGGCAAACCCTAAAAATGCGTGGCGAGCATTTAGCCGTTTCAAAACATCGTGGCTGGCGCGAGAAGCCGTGATAGCCGTCGTGTTCTTCCCCGTTGCCTTACTTTGGATAGTCGGATGGTGGCTAGGTATTGCCGAGCAGTCGTATACCTTATGGATAGTCGCTTCTTTATCAACTCTGGGCTTGGCATTGGCTACGGTTTTTTCAACGGCAATGATATACGCTTGTTTGAAGACCATTCCGCAGTGGCATACCGCAATGACACCGATGAATTATATTTTTTTGGCATTGACGACAGGTAGCCTTTTGATACTTGCGATATTGGAAGCGACCGACACCTATTCCTTAACCGTTTTAATCCTCGCGCTGACTTTTGTTTCGCTGGCTGCCATATCAAAACTTATTTATTACGCGTGGATAGGTATTCCCGAGAGTTCCACGATTGCCACCGCAACCGGATTCACGCGCGAACCGGTGCGATTACTCGATGTGGGGCATACTTCCGGCACCTTTTTAACCGACGAGTTCGGCTATACGATAACGAAAAATAAGAGTTTATTGCTACGCTCTTCGGTTTTTATGCTGGCGTTCATACTGCCGGCATTGTTATTGATCGGTACGATGGCACAGGTACCTAGCGCACTACCCTTAATGCTTATAGGGTTCTTATCTTCTTTTTTAGGTGTATTGATAGAACGCTGGTTATTTTTCTCGGAGGCACGACACGTCGTAAATCTATACCACGGTATCGCCAAGGTTTAAGACTATTCGATCGACATGCCGTATTTCATATATAAGATAGATAAGCAAGCAGATAGTATAGAACCATTGGATTGCTTTGTCTCTTTTAAGGAAGCAAAGACGAAAGTTCGGGAAATACGGGCGAGTTTGAAAAACGATACGATTATTGCGAAAATTATTTTTGCCGATAATCGGGAAGGAGCCGAAGCCAGACTCAAGGAAAAGCGCACACCGCCGATACTAAAAGAGTGGGAAAAGTAGGTTATCCTATCAGGCAACCGAGGGAATTTTTTCTTTTTTCTTTTTTTCCGGCTGCCTTTCCCCTAAAGCAAATAACCTAAACAATTCACTCGTTTCGCACAGTGTTTCATAATCACCTTCGGCAGCTATTTTTCTATCGTCCAAAACATAAATCTTATCGCACTGTTTAAGCGACTGCACTCGATGTGTGACTATGATAAGTGTCTTTTGACCTCGCATAACAGAAATTTTCTCCATGATTTCGGCTTCGGTCGCTGCATCGATAGCACGGGTTGCCTCGTCTAAACATAATACCGGGCGATCTTGATAGATTGCTCTGGCGAGAACTATACGCTGTGCTTGTCCTCCGGAAATTTTTGTTGCTCTCATTCCGACCGGAGTTTCCAAACCTTCGGGCAATTGCTCAATGACTTGATCGAGCATAGATAGCTTAAGTGCTCTTTCCAATAACTGCTGATCTACCTCTTCCTCTTCCAAACCTAGCGTTACATTGTATAAAATAGTCTCCGATATGATATGCGGCTTTTGGATTACATAGTTAATTTGCCGACGCCAGTTTTTCCGATCGGATAACTCTAATTTCTTCCCGTCTATTAATATACCGCCTTGAGTAGGGATGAGGAGACCGGTAAATAAATCGAGGATGGTACTTTTCCCCGAACCATTTCTCCCCACTAATCCGATGAATTGCCCTTGTTTTATTTTGAAATTTATGCCTTCCAGCACATACGGGAGTTCCTTCTCTTCTTTTTCCTCTTCTTTTTTGTCCTTTGCTACCAATACTGCGGTTTCGTAATCCTCCTCTTCATCGTCCGGTGTGTTACCGTGTCGGAAATAGATGTCCTTAAATTCTATATCTTCTTTGCATATCACCTGAGTGTCGCCGAAATTTGATTTTTGTTTATCGTACTTTAACAAAGTTTTATAGTGCAGTTGGAGCACCAGAAGCGATTTATATGCATTTGAAGTTTCTGAAATTATCTGTTCTGCGTACGCAGTTGCTCTCGTTGAAAGCAACATAAAAATCATTACAAAACCTGCTAATTCTTCTTTGGGAAGGGTGTATATAGCCAGCATAATACCTGAAATAAGCCCTAAATATCGCATAATCATAGCTATCATAGTTGATATGCCTTGAAATCTCTCCTTTTGTTCTTGTTGAGCCTGCTTGTTTTCTTGATTTTTCATATAGCCCTTAAAAAAGAATTGTTCTCTACCCATCAATTTGATCTCTTTAATAGCACCCATACTATCCTTTAATGCTTGTGTGTCCTTGCTCATGGCTAAAGTGGCCTCATTGATCAAACGATCCATCTTAGGTTGAATGACAAAAGCCAATAGACAAATAGCCGTGATACTCACTACGATACTAGTAAGCCCGGGTAAAGGATATATATAGATCAAAATAAAAGCCAATAAGAAAAACATGCTGATACTTAAGACGCATATAATTGCGCTATTCAACATTTTTGCCAAAGCACCGCATCCGGACTGTATTTTATTCATCGGATTAGCATAGCTGAATATATCTGCCTCGAGGTAATTATTAAACAGTTTATTTGCTAATACGTTGCTTTGCTTATTCAAAAAGTTAGTGGTATATTTTTTTATATATCTAGTCATCAAAGCCTGTATACCGAATAATAATAATGCAGCCAACACAACAAAAGTTATCAGCATGGTTGTTTCGGTATTTGCTATCAGATTATCCAAGTAATTTGCAAAGTCTTCCGGAAGCAATCTTTTCATTCTTTTGGGCAAGCCTTCACTTTGTTTATGAGGTCGGGCCACTACTCGTATAAGCGGCATGATGAGCAACAGAGGTATTATCTGAAACAACCCGGAGATTATAAGTGCCCCCGCAAGATAGTTTATCTTAAGTATGACACGACGCCCCAATAGCTGAATAGTTTGAATAATTACTTGAATCAAAATTAATTCCTCGTCGTATAGTTAGTTTTACAAGCTACTTATTCTACTATAAGCTAGGGTTCTATGGGATGGCACAAATCGGATAGTTGCCAACGCGGTTTGACTTGTGGCAACAAATCCGCTTGTTGCCCGGCCAAAAATCGCACCATGCCGGCATAGGCGACCATCACACCGTTATCCATACACAAATCGGGTTTAGGATAGACAACCTGAACGGCATCTTTCGCCAGTTCTTTTAACCTGCTGCGCAGCCGACAGTTTGCCGCAACACCGCCGGCAACCACAAATTGTTTATGTTCTGTTTGCTCTAATGCTCGCTTGCTTTTCACGATGAGTGCGTTAATTGCAGCGGTCTCAAAAGCCAGTGCGATATCGGCGCGTGTCTGTTCGTCATTTGCGCATTTTGCAACATGATTCATCACTTGTGTTTTCAACCCGCTAAAACTAAAATCCAAACCCGGTCTATCCACCATAGGGCTGGTGAACTTAAAACGTCCCGATACGCCCTCCTCGGCAAGTTTGGAGATTGCCGGCCCGCCCGGGTAGGGCAAGCCCAACATCTTGGCAACTTTATCGAATGCTTCTCCTACGGCATCATCTAAAGTATCGCCTAACAATCGGTATTTTCCCAAACCTAGTACCTCTATCAACTGGGTGTGTCCGCCCGACACCAACAATGCCGAATAAGGAGGTTGTAAGGAAGGCATTTCCAGCATACAAGCGAGTATATGCGCTTCTAAGTGATGTATGCCCAGTGCCGGCTTTTTTAATGACCATGCCAAACTATGTCCGAATACTGCGCCGGTGAGTAATGCGCCTATCAAACCGGGACCTGCGGTATAAGCAATCGCATCAAGCTGTTCGATACGATAATCACCTAAGGCTTTCTCCAACAGCGGCAATAATTTACGCACATGATCTCTGGATGCGAGTTCGGGAACGACCCCGCCGTAAGATTGATGCAGAGGGACTTGACTAAAAAGAGCCTCTCCCACCACGCCCGATTGCGAGTCGACTAAACCTATACCGGTTTCGTCGCAAGAGGTCTCTATACCTAAAACCAAGGCTCCCATCTAGGCGCAATTTAGTACAATGCCCGAATTACATTGAGCAATATATACAGTGCCAACAACACAACCATCGGGCTAAAATCCACCACGCTTACGCTAGGCATCAGACGCCTAACCGGTGCTATCAGCGGTGCGACAACATGGTTGAGCAACGACAGGGCGGGGTTTTGTATCATCGTCGTAGGTCTCACAAACCAGCTCGCAATCGCTAAAACGAAAATCGCAATCGCATAGAATTGAATCAACCATTCTACAACCTGAAAAGCACCTACCTTCAGTAACAGATCCACAGGCCAAGAGACACCTTGTATCAGCGCAATCAAAAAGAGTTCGGATACCCGCATAACATAGATCAATAACCAGCAGCCTATATCCCAGGTTCCTTTCACCGGTATCACAAACCTGATCAACCTCAGTACCGGCTGAGTTATCGTATAAACATTTTGCGATATCGGGTTGTAAAAATCCGCTTCGCTCGCTTCCAGTATTGCTCGGGCGATCAAAAAGAGAATATACAAGGTCATCACCGTATCGACCAAAAACAAAGCGATTTGCTGTGCGCCACTCATCACGAGTCCTCCAGTTGATCTGATATCTCGTTGGAACGCAACGCTGCCGCAGTTAGTACCGAGTGCGCAATTTGATCTATGTTCACTTGTTCTAAAACTTGCAAGCCTCGCTCGGTAGTCCCGCCTTTAGAAGTGATCTGCTTTCTCAATACCGACAAAGCACCATGGTTTTTCGAGGCAAGCGTCGCAGCACCGTATAGAGTTTGTACTGCCAGCTTTTGAGCTATTTCCGGCAAGCAACCCAATTCCTTTGCAGCTTTCTCGAAGGCTTCGGTAAATCTAAAAAAATAAGCGGGGCCACTACCCGAGAGCGCAGTGACGATGTGCATATCTTTTTCATTTTCCAACCAAACGGTAGAACCTACCGTAGCAAAAATGTCCTCGCTCAACTTTTTATGCATATCGGAAACATTTTGATTGGCATAGAGCGCGGTCATCCCGCAACCTACCGCAGACGGCGTATTAGGCATGCAGCGTACGATAGGCTGTGTGTTCGCAGTCCACCTTTGCAATAAATCCACCGACACACCGGCAGCAACCGAAACCAACAACACCGATTGCCTCGTCAACGCATCTTTAATCTCTCCACACACCACCGGCACGACATCGGGCTTCACACATAAAATGGCTATCGTCGCATCTTCGATCGCCGACGGATTAGAGGTGTAGGTGTGTGTTGCGTCGTTCTGCTCGTTGATCTCCGACAATTTAGAGGTTATCGGATCCGATATGCGTATATTACCGGCTTCGTATCCGGCGGCGAGCAAGCCCTTCAACAGGCTATGTGCGATATTGCCGTAGCCGATTAACGCAATCGGTGTTATCGTTCGGTCGGTCACCTTTAATCTCGTATCAAGTTGCCTTGCATATTGGAAGCTGCCAATCGCTGCTCGAATACATGTCGTACGGAATACGGTAATGCTTTGATTTTGACAACCTGCTCCAGAACATCGTAATTTTGTTTGTCTATAAAATAAAGATGTGCGATTTGGTGTACGCTAATACGCTCGGGCGTGCGACGCACAAACACGATTTCTTCACCGGCTACCAAAGTACCACCTTTAATAATCCTTGCATAACTGCCTAGTTTACAACTTTGTGCGAAAGTTTTAGAAAAACCGTCGTGTTGCACACTCATATCGAGCTTATAACAAGGGATGCGCGGCTGCGTTATTTCAACGACGGCATCGGCAATGCCGAGACGATCTCCGACACACAGCTCGGTTTCAAACAAACCTTCGGCGGTCAAGTTCTCGCCCAAGGTGCCGTATGCCAGCTGCTTATTCAAATGTTTCTCCCAAGTTTTATAGTGTTCGGACGGGTAAATATAAACGCCTTTGGCCTGCCCGCCGTGATTACGAAGATCGGCTTGCCGGTCACCGTCCAAACCCTGTATTCCCAGCGAGACGGCACCGGTGACCGGCTGCTTGCGAATACTACTTCGAACGCAACGCTTTTTATAAACCAACGGCACCGGTTTCGATACATTAATGGATAAGATACGGCTCATTGCACTCGTCTATAACTTGTAACAAACGCAAATAATACCAGCACCAACAAAACAATAAAAAACAATAATGTTTGTTGTGGTATCGTTAACCCCAGAAAAGTCCAGCTAATATCGGCACATTCTCCGGTGCTATTGAAAATTGTCTCCAGTGCCTCGAACAACGGGAAACGGTCGAATAGATATCCCATATCGGGGGTGCAACCGGGAACAAGTTCGGGTGGCAAACTCTGCAACCAGATATGTCTGGCGGAGACGGCAATGCCTGCCCCAATCAGTAGTACGGATAGACCTGCATACAGTCTATATCCTAAAACACCGGGGTTGTGTAGCACGATCAGTAAAAACAACAATGCGAGTGCGGCGACTATATAACGACTGATAAGGCACAACGGACACGGTTCGAGGTTGAGGTATCCTTGCATGAAAAAAACCGAAATCATCAGTGCCAGCAGGCACAAAATCCAAGCTGTCAAATAAATAGTTCGGTTATCGCTTAAATGTAACATGAAAAATATAAGTGCCGATTAGTCACCCGTGCAGAACTAAAATAGCATAAAACCGGAGAGTTTTATATAAAAAAATCAATAGAACTGCCTCCTGTGAATACTTGCGTGGAATACATTGGGTGGGCATGCTAATCGGAGATATACGGGTTCGGGGTTCTGCGAAATTCTAAAGAAATGGGTGTGCCTTTGAGCTTAAAACAACGTCGGATATAAGCGGCTAAATAACGTTTGTAATGTTGCGGTAGACAGTCCACTCTGCCACCCGAAATAACAAAACGCGGGGGTAATTTATCGACTTGGCAAATATAACGAGGTTTGATCTGTCGATTTTTCACCAGTGGTGGCGAGTGTCGAGCGAGTGCCGCCTTCAAGACGCGATTACACTCGGCTGTGGAGATTTTAATGCAAGCATTGCGATAAGCCCTCACCACCGCTTTCATCGCCGCCGATAAGCCGGTGCCTTTCAACGCCGAGATGCGATAGTGTTCTATATAATCCAAAAAACGCAGCTTCGTGTCCAAGCTACGCTTAAGATCGGTTTTATTATCGGTACTTAGCAAGTCATATTTATTTAATGCGATCACGAGTGCACAACCGTGCGCTATCGCGTGCATCGAGAGATGTGCGTCCTGGTCGGTGACACCCTCGGCGGCATCGCAGACTAATAACGCAACATCACCCATCACGATATGCTCAAAAGATTGTGCGACACTGAACTTTTCAACATCGTCTTTGAGCTTGCTTCGCCGCCGTATACCGGCGGTATCCACCAAAGAAAAACTTTTTCCGTTAAAAGAAAAAGGCACACTGATTGCGCTACGCGTCGTTCCGGGTGTCGACGAGGTCAATATGCGTTGCTCCTTAATCAAGGTATTGACAAGTGTAGATTTTCCGACATTGGGACGACCGATAATGGCAAGATGTATGCGACCGGGGTCGCTCTTTTTCGGCAAAGGTTCGCCCAACTCAGTGGCGATTGCCTCGAGCAGTATCCGTGTCCCACGACCCCTGGTAGCAGCCGTATAAAAACAACGCGGTATGCCCAGCGACAGAAATTCACTTCGGTAATACGCCTCGCTTTGCTTGTCTATTTTATTGACTACCAACCATAAGCCTTTGCCTGTTTTGTGCATCTGCGTTGCCAAAGATTGATCGAGCGGCGTTAAACCGTGTGTGGCATCGACAATCAATGCAACGGCATCGGCTTCGGCTATAGCACGCTGCGTTTGTGCTGCAATCAGCCGATCTATCTCGTTCTCATCGGCAAGACCACCGGTGTCTATGATAATGCAACTAAGGCCTTCGTGTTCTACTACGCCGTATTGACGATCTCTCGTTAACCCGGGACTGGCTGCTACGATTGCGTCGCGCTTATAAGATAGGGCATTGAATAAAGACGACTTGCCGACATTGGGGCGTCCTACCAAAGCCAACTTTTTCATCGCACACATAGGGCTGTTGAAAAAGTAGCGTTCTGCACGAAACCAACCGCTGTGCGCCGCATAATTATCCAACCCACCTGTAGGGGCAGACTTATATGTCTGCCCTTAAGTACCATTCTGCACAGCCGTAACCGCTTGCGCCGGATGGTTTTGGTTTTCATACATTGGATGAATGAATGTATAAATTGTGCGGATATAACGCATTACGAGCGGACACGCCGTAGAGCGGACTGATATGTCCACTCCCTCTACAGTGTATAAAATATTTTTTCATCTCACACTTTTAGTTTTTGCGGTAGCCTTTCACATGAAGTGCGGTCAAATCACCGCTTTTATCGAAAGCGATCAGCTTCCCATTTGCAAAAGACACCAACGACACAATCGGTGAACCACCGACATCGCTCATATCCAGCACTTCTCCGCTTTTGTGTGATAGCCAGTAAATATCGCCGCGATCGCTCCCGACTGCAACCAGCGCACCTACCGACAGCGGCGCACTCAACTCGGTATCCAGCAATCGAGTGTTAGACCATAGTCTGTCACCGGTTTGACGGTCGTGCGCTACGACTTGGTTTTCCGGTGTGGTCGCATAAACACCTTTGCGCCCTACATCGAGTCCCACATGAGAAGGCGCATCTGCCAACCACAACAATCTATTGTCCCGGAGATCTAAAGCGATCGCACGCCCCTGGTACGCCGTAGCAAAAAAAATATCGTCGTATATCAACATACGACCGTCTACATCGACGATACGATCCAAATCGGATTCACCCGAACTTACACCGAGCTTGAGTTGATTCAATACCTTACCGTCGTCCAATGCAAGTGCCAATATCTGCCCGTCGTCCAAACCTAGAAAGGTCACATCTTCAAAAAACACCGGAATACTTGTGCCTTTAATCGTTAGCGGTGGGGGCGGGTCTTTGCGTCGCCAAAGCGGCCTACCGTCGTCGCTGCGAAAAGCAAAAGTCGTGTTGTCTTCGGTACGCACAATCACGGTATTTTTGTAATTCTCGGAAATCACCAAAGCCTTGCTACCCAAACCGCGCCGCCATAATATTTCTTTAGAATCTTCGGCAACGGCTAAGACTTCACCTTTATTCGTACCGATTAGCAATATGCCGTCGCCACCACCAATGCCGGCAACCAGTTCCTCTCGCACGACCGCACTCCAGACGCGTTTGCCTTCGTTCAAATCAAATGCCACGAGTTTGCCGCCCGGCCCGCAAACATAAATCCGATCGCCTTCCAATAACGGAGTGAAAAACAAATAGTCGTCTTCAAAGCTGCCCACCGCGGAAACCGACCACAGAGTATTCACGACGAGAAAAGACGGAACATCATCTAAATAACGATCTTCTTTGCCCATGAGCGCATTGGTGATGGTAGAACAAGCACTCAATAAGAGCGAAACGCATGCGACGAGGACACTTGCGGTGGGTATCGTAATTGGATGGAAAAACATGTTATGGGGCTGTTGAAAAAATATCCACGAACCGTAGGGGCGGACTAGCATGTCCGCCCGTAGCGCGTTGGTCGGCACGATTTATACATTCATCCACCCGATTTATGGAAACCAAAACCATACAGCGCAAGCGGTTCCGGTTATTCTGGACGCTACTTAAGGGCAGACATAGTAGGGGCGGACTAACATGTCCGCCCACCCCTACAGGTGGTTTGCAAATATTCACGGCGCAAGCGGTTGCAATTGTGCGAAACAGCACTTTTTCAACAGCCCCGTTATTAGTGCAAGTACTAGACTTAAGGGCGGACATATAAGTCCGCCCCTACATTTCGTAATTTACATCGTGGTTTCACAAACAACATTATAGTATCGTTATCCTTCGTCTTCACCCTCTTCGTCTTCGTCCTCGGGTGGTTTTAATGTGCCGCCGATCTCCTCTATCTTCATCATAACAAAGTTATAATCGTCAACCATGGAGGTGGAAACGGCTCTTTGATAGGCATCTTGCGCTTGTTCATAATTACCCCGACGGGCTAAATAATCGCCGTGAACCTCCGAGGCAAGTTCCTCTATACCACGCGGGAAAATGTAGTTGACGACAATTTCTCGGGCTTCGTCGGTTTGCTCTAATTCCATTAGTACACGCGCCAAACGAACCCACGCCAGCGATCTGAGTTCTTCGTGTTGCGAATTCTCCGCAACCCATCTTAGGTCTGCCGTAGCCTCCTCCAGTTGCTCTTGTTCAACCTTGAATTTTGCCATCGCAAACGAAGCAAAAGCGGCGTAGGCGGTCGTGGCGTATTCGTCGCGAAGCGTACTCAACTCTTGATTTGCATCTTGCGCGTCCTCCAGTGCAATATAATCGAGCATTTCCTCATAATGCATTGCAGCTTCGGTCTCTCGGGTTTCGGTATAGTAGTCCCAACCTTTCCAACCGGCGATAGCCATGATGCCCAGTACGGCACCGGCAATAAAATACTTGCCGTTATCGTGCCACCATTCCGAAAGCATTTCCTTGCTTTCGTCTCCCGATTGAACCCTCGGTGTTTTCGGTGTTCTGCTCGGTGTTTTTTGTATCCCGGCGGATTGCTTTGCTTGTTTCTTTTTTGCCATGTTTTAATCTCTATCAGTACTAAATCGGTTTAATAAATCGTCTATTTAAGAGGAAAATACCTTTGAATAAAAGAAAACAACTCGCTTTCTGTGCATTTTGCTTGTCCCTCATCTCCTCTTAAATCCTTAATTGCAACGGTTCCCGTGCTTACTTCGTCTTCCCCTAGAATTATTGCGAAGCTAGCTCCCGACTTGTCCGCCCGCTTGAGCTGAGCTTTGAAACTGCCACCACCGCAATTATCTATGAACACCAGTTCGGTAGGCAAAAGTTCGCGGATTCTATCCGACAACATACATGCCCTACGTTCGGCTTTCTCACCCACCGCAACCATATAAATATCGGCACCGAGGAATTCGTCGTCGTGCCGATCTTCCAGTAGCAACGCAAGACGCTCTATGCCCAAGGCGAAACCCGCCGCCGGTGTTTGCTTGCCGCCCAACAAAGCGACGAGACCGTCATAACGACCACCTGCACAAACAGTGTTTTGTTGTCCGACATCTTCCGGGACGATCCATTCAAACACCGTCTTATTATAATAGTCTAAACCGCGAACTAAAAAGGGGTCGTGTTGATACGCTATACCTTTATCTTCCAGCATTGATTTCAGCTTCTCTAAGTGCAGGCGTGAACCATCGTCTATATATTCGGATAATTGCGGTGCATCCTCCAGCAACTTCTGTGTCTCCTCATTTTTACTATCGAGTATACGCAGAGGATTCACTTTCAACCGTTTGCGCGAATCGTCGTCGAGCCGATCCTCACGGGGTTCGAGCCATTCTACCAACGCCTCGGTGTAGCTTTGTCTAGCTTCCGATCCGCCCAAGGAATTAATCTTTAAGCATAAATTATCCACTTGCAGACTCTCGAATATCCGACTACAAACGGCAATCAACTCACAATCTATATCGGGACCTTCCATCATAAAGGTTTCTGCGCCGACTTGATGGAATTGTCTGAGCCGCCCCTTTTGCGGACGCTCGTGGCGGAAGAACGGACCTACATACCACAACCGTTGCTGCGTAGAAACCAAACCGTGTTCCAGTGCGGCACGCACGCAACCCGCAGTGCCTTCCGGTCGCAATGTCAACGAATCCCCGTTGCGATCCTCGAAGGTGTACATCTCTTTGGTGACGATGTCGGTATGGTCGCCTATAGAACGCGCATAAAGCTCGGTCTTCTCGAGCAGCGGTAACCGTATTTCCGCATACCCGAAAGAACGCAGTATCCCGATACTGCACATCTCTATAGTTCGGAATAACATGCTCTGCTCGGCTAAAGCATCGTGCATGCCGCGAATAGATTTTATTGAAACTGTCACGCCGGTCTCTAGGGTAGTTCGGTTACCTCAAAAACAGCTACTCTGTTCGATTTAATGTACGATGACATATCATAATCTCTGCCGTCAATCATAATACTCACTTGGTAGGCATTGCCGAATTCAAATTTCAGCGGCAAGTTGACCATGAAAATCTTATTGTATCCGGTGGGTAAAATCCTATGGATGAAAATATCACCACCCCCGTCTCTCACACGCGCCCAACTTTCACCGGTAGACATAACAACCAATGTCACCGGTTGCAACGCATCATCGATTACATCAAACTGTCCGTTGTCGGGCTCGGCATCCGCTTCGGTGTCGGCCACGGCAGGTTGTACCTCGTCATTCGGTACATTTATGGTTTCAATGTCGGAGACGGGCGGTGCCTCCTCTTGCGGCGATGGAATATCGGGGGTCTCCGGTTGCTCGGCGACATCCTCTTGCGAGACCGAAGGCTCGCCGGCGGAGGCAGGTGCTGCTTCCTCTTGTGAGACCGAAGCCTCGCCGGCGGAGGCGGGTGCTGCTTCCTCTTGTGAGACCGAAGCCTCGCCGGCGGAGGCGGGTGCTGTCTCTTGCGAAACCGGAGGCTCGTCTACGAAGGCGGGTGCTGCTTCCTCTTGCGAAAACGAGGGCTCGTCTACGGAGGCGGGTGCTGTCTCTTGCGAAACCGGAGGCTCGTCTACGGAGGCGGGTGCTGCTTCTTCTTGCGAAACCGAAGGATTGTCTACGGAGGCGGGTGCTGCTTCTTCTTGCGAAACCGAAGGATTGTCTACGGAGGCGGGTGCTGCTTCTTCTTGCGAAACCGAAGGATTGTCTACGGAGGCGGGTGCTGCTTCTTCTTGCGAAACCGAAGGCTCGTCTACGAAGGCGGGTGCTGCTTCCTCTTGCGAAACCGAGGATTCACTTACAGGGTAGGTTGTCGGTCGATTCTCTTGCCACCAACCGATAACCAATGCCAGAAATATAAACGCCACAGCGACACTTCCCCAAAATATTATATATTTCTGCTGTCGCTCGTTGAGCGGCGAACTCGACGACAAGTCTTCAAGTAATTGGTCTGTTTCTTGAGGTATATTAGCGGTATACATATCAAGTACGGGAACCGAATCTATATGCAACAACCGACAATACGAGCGTATATAACCGCGCACATAAACCAACTCGGGTAATTTGTCGTGTGTCTCTTCTTCCAACGCACGAATGGTGCGCGGAGACAAGCGTAATTTTCCGGCAATATCTTCAACAGTAAAGCCTCTTTTCTCTCGCTCGTAAGCTAGATATTGTCCGGGCTTTGTCGGTTTGTCTATATGTTCTTCGTCCATATTGTTAATCTCTGCTAGATCTCTTTTCAATTAAGTATTATCCCATATAAATCCGCTGGCCGGTGTTCACATCGTCGCTCGGACTGTTATTTTTAGGCAATGCGCTTAGTTGTCCGCAAGCAGCCGATATATCCGAACCACGCGAGCGGCGTAGGGTAGTCACAATACCATATTCATACAAGATACTGCGAAAACGAGCAATTGTCTCGGCATCCGAACACAAAAAACCACTTTGCGCAAAATCGTTGAACGGGATTAAATTGACTTTAGCGGGAATTCCCTCAATCAATCGGGCGAGTGCCTCCGCACACGACACGGTATCGTTGACATCTTTGAGCATGACATAACCGAAAGTTAAGCCGGTGTTTGACCGGCGAGCATCCAAAAACTGACGCACCGCATTCATCAAAACCGCAATCGGATATTTGCGGTTTATAGGCACCAGACGGTTGCGCAAAGAATCGGTAGGTGCGTGCAGAGAAACCGTGAGCACAACATTCGGCACTGCCTTCAAGCGCAGGATGCCGGGGACATAACCCGATGTGCTTACGGTGACCCTGCGCCCCGGAATACCGTACGCAAGGTCGTCGGTCATCAAAGATGCGGCGCGAATAACCGCATCAAAATTCAATAACGGCTCACCCATTCCCATAAACACCACATTGCTAACCTCGGTTTCACCCACCGCACGCAAACGACGATTAACCAGCCACAACTGGGCAGTAATCTCGCCGCAATCCAGATTGCGCTTGAAGCCTTGACGTGCGGTCGCACAAAAAGCACAGTTTAGTGCGCATCCGACTTGGGTAGAAATACACAATGTGTTTCTCCGCTTCTCGGGAATTAATACGGTCTCTATCGGGTTGCCGTCTTTTAGTCTAAGCAACCATTTATAGGTGCCGTCGGCAGCGCGTTGCTCTTTGACAATCGTCGGAAAATCCCAAGCCGACACTCGGGCGAGCTTGTCGCGCAGTGTTGCTTTAAGATCGTGCATCCGGTTATAATCGCATACCCCTAAACGGTGTATATATTTGATTACCGATTTTGCATGCACCGCCTTTTCACCCAAAGCCGAGCATAAGTCGGCTAGTTCTTCGTGCCTTAATGCCAACGGGTTTATCGGTGTGCGAGTAGCAACATTATTACTCAAAAAGTCCGCTTGCATATCTCCGCTTCATTAAAAAAGAAGGCGATCTCGGTTTGTGCAGTCTCGGGTGCATCGGAACCATGCACCGCATTTTGATCGATATTGCTGGCAAAGTCCTTTCGGATAGTGCCGTCAGCCGCTTCCTGCGGATTCGTCGCTCCCATCAACTCACGGTTGCGCGCTATAACATTCTCGCCCTCCAACACCTGCACCATAACCGGACCCGATGTCATAAATTTCACCAAATCCTTGAAAAACGGACGCGCCTTATGAACCGCATAAAACCCCATCGCCTGCAACTCGGACAACTGCATCATCCTCGCCGCCACAATCCGTATGCCCGCCGCCTCGAAGCGAGCGTAAATCTCGCCGATATGATTCGCCGCAACCGCATCGGGTTTGATAATAGACAAAGTTCTCTCTATTGCCATCGTTGTTCTCCTCTAGTCTTTTTCCTCTATCCACGCCATTTGAATCGCCTCTAGAATCCTCTCACCGGAATGTTTAGGATCGTCGTCGAAGTCTTCAAGCTCGCAGACCCATTGATATAAATCGGTAAAACGCACCCCTTGCGGATCCACATCCGGATGCGCCTCGTCCAAAGCAATCGCAATCTCACGACTGTCCGTCCACTTTAGTGCCATAATGTTCTCCTTGTGTCTATGATAATTCGGTACGATGCTATGCCGATTGTACCACTACTCGTAGTGGTAGGCTATTATAGTGCTAGTACATTCCCCCCTTCAGAGAGTAGCAGGCGTAGCCTGACGAGGTGGTTGTATCGTGGGGCTGTTGAAAAAGTACTGTTTCTGCACAACTGCAACCGCTTGCGCCGTGAATTTATAATAACCACCAAGCCGTAGGGGCAGACCTGTGTGTCTGCCCTTAAGTGCCGTTCTGCACAGCCGCAACCGCTTGCGCCATTTGGTTTTGGTTTCCATAAATCAGATGAATGAATGTATAAATCGTCCATGCATAACGCGTTACGGGCGGACATGAAAGTCCGCCCCTACGGCGGTTTACAAATGTTCATGGCGCACAGCGATTGGGTTTGAGCAATGCCCGTACTTTTTCAACAGCCCCGTCGTATCCGCACTATTTAATTCCCCCTCTGTGGAGGGTGGCAAGTGCAATGACCCTAGGCGGTAAATCGACTACAGATCGGAAGCCCATTCGTCGGCAAAACTCTCTGCTTGCTTCAAAACATTGTGTGTTGCAATCTCTTGTTTGTCGGGCGGATAACCGTATTTACGCAGCACGCCTTTCACCGCAACACGAAGCCCCGCTTGCACGCTTTCTCTAACAGTCCAATCAATAGTAGCTCCCTTCTTCACTTTTTCAACTAAAATTCTTGCAATATCTCGCAGTGTGTCATCTCCCAGCACCCTTTTTGCGCTATCATTGTCGGCAAGCGCATCATAAAACGCCAATTCCTCTTGCGAAAGCCCATATCTCTCACCTCGTTTATCGGCATCTGTTATCTCTTTGGCAATTCTTATCAGTTCTTCGATGATTTGTGCCGTGGTTAACAAATTATTCCGATATTTCTTAATCACAGCATCCAACATCTCCGAAAGTTTCCTACCTTGAATAAAATTCTTTTTAATCCTTGCTTTGATTTCATCGTTAAGAATTTTTTTCAAAAGTTCTAGGGCTAGATTTTTATGTTGCATACCTCGCACTTCCTCTAAAAACTTGTAAGCGCAAAGTAGTAATGTCACCTTTCGCCAAAGTAGAAATGTCACCTTTAGGGGACAATAAAGCATTTTTAACCCAGCTTAGGAGAAGATGCAATGAACGAAGGAACTTACTCTATGTCAGACAAAGAAATAGAACGCCACCATGTCCTCAAGCGATGCTTGGAGGAAAAATTACCGAGAGCCAAGGCCGCACAGATGCTCAACATCAGCGTCCGCCATGTGAAGCGATTATTAAGTGCCTATCGCAAGCAAGATATCAAGGCACTGATATCTAAACGACGCGGTAAGCCTTCAAACAATAAAATACCGGAGACAATCAAACAACTAGCCGTTAAGCTCATTCGTGAGAACTATCACGATTTCGGACCGACTTTTGCACATGAGCAGTTGTTTGAATGTCATGGGCATTTATTTGACCGCTCATTCAGCGTTGAAACCTTGCGCAAGTGGATGATTGCAGAGGGGCTACACCAGGGTAAGCGACGCAATGCAATCAAAACGCATCAAAGCCGTCCCAGACAAACTGGCTTCGGCAAACTCATACAGATTGACGGTTCGACCCACGATTGGTTTGAAGGGCGAGGCGACCCCTGCACGCTCATTATATTTATTGACGATGCCACCTCACAGATTACCGCATTGCATTTCTGTGCTGCCGAGACCACCTTTGATTATATGCGAACACTCAAACAGCATATCCAACGCCATGGCTGCCCGTTGTGCCTGTATTCCGACCGCCATAGCATCTTTAGCAACAATGCCAAAGAGCAACACATCTTTCAACAACCGACCCAGTTCCAAAGTGCTTTGCAACAAATGGAAATTGAACTATGCCTGGCACGCACACCGCAAGCTAAAGGACGCGTTGAACGCGCATTCAAAACCCTGCAAGACCGATGGGTCAAACTCATGAGGCTTCACAACATCTGCTCTATTGAGGAAGCTAACCAGTTTGCTCAATGGTATCTCCCAAAACACAATCAGCAGTTCGCCACGAAGCCTCTAGACAGCCACGACTATCATCGCAAAATGCCTCTCACCCAGCGAGAATTAGCACTGGCTTTGTCTAAACAGAGTACTAGAAAGTTATCGAAAAACCTCATCTGTCAGCATCATAATATACAGTATCTTATCAAAACCAAGAAACCCGGTTATGCGATGCGTGGCGCATCGGTCACCGTGTGCGAGCTACTCAATGGCGAGATTGTCATACTCTACAAAGGGCGGGAGTTGGCGCATGATATCTACTGCGAACACCCCCACTGTCTCAACCGTACAACGACAAAACAATCAATCTAGCGGTAGATGAGATTGTGGCAAAACACCGTCGCGGTCATAAGCCGAAGCCGACCCACCCGTGGAGACGCTACAATAAGGATTATCTCAGTGCCAAGCAGAAGTAATCAGAACCGGTGTTTTCCCAGACTTACGCACAGGCTGTCTAACATGCCTGTGCCACTGCAAACGCATCATTCGTCAAACCACGAGATAGCAACCGAGCACCACACACGCTCTAAAATGCTTGGGAATTGGAAGGTAGTAGAGTTCATCTCAACTAGAGATCGTCTCTTAACGGCACGCTATAGAGCTTGTTTTTTAGTCGGCAAGCCTGATTTAGGCAAAAACAAGCACTGGCACCGCATACGCTCTAAAATGCTTGGAAATTGGAAGGTAGTAGAGTTCATCTCAACTAGAGATCGTCTCTTAACGGCACGCTATGGGGCTTGTTTTTTAGTCGGCAAGCCTGATTTAGGCAAAAACAAGCAGTATTAGCCAATTTATCACCTAGTCGAATAATCAACTAACGGACATAAAGTAATCTTAGATATCTAGTTTCCTGAAGGTTTTATCGGCATCAAGGGTGACATTTCTACTTTGGTCAAGGGGGTGACATTTCTACTTTGGGTTGACACTTCCTCTAAAAACTCGTCGGAAAGAATAGAAATGTCGGGCTTCTTGATTCCCGCTGCATCAAAAATGTCGATAACCTCGTCGGTCGCAATCGCTTTATCAACGATTTGTTTAATTGCCGTTTCTATCTCGACATCGCTTTTCCCGTCATCCGACGATTCTAGTTTTATTAGTCTAGCTTTCACCGCTTCAAAAAAGCCTAGCTCATCTCTGATTTTCGCTGCCTCGTCGCTAGGCACCGAGAGCGCAAATGTTTTTGCTAGTACCGAGACTTGTTCTATATACCTTTTCTTGCCATCGTCCAAATTGAGTATATGCTCCTGCGCCTCCAAAATGATGGTCAGTTTTCTCCCAGTATCGGCAGCGAAGTATCGCTTGTAGTCAAAACCATTGAACAACTGCACAACGATTTCGTATTTTTCCATCATCGTTGCAATTGCGGTTTCCTGTTCCAATGCAGGTTTCCCTCGCCCACCACTATTCGTATAAATCGCAAGTGCCTGTTTCAAGTCGTGAGCAATTCCGATGTAATCCACCACAAGTCCGCCGGGTTTATTTTTATAGACCCTGTTGACGCGCGCAATCGCCTGCATAAGATTATGCCCACGCATCGGTTTGTCTATATACATCGTATGTAAAGACGGTGCATCAAAACCGGTCAACCACATATCCCGCACGATAACCAGCTTCAAAGAATCCGTGGGATCCTTAAACCGATCCCCCAATTCTTTCTTTTGCCTCTTGGTTGTGCGATGCGGCTGATAACTTGACGGGTCGCTTGAATTAGAAGTCATAATGACCTTTATCCGCCCTTTCTCAAGATCGGTATCATGCCAATCCGGACGAAACTTAGTAATCATGTCGTATAGCGCAACGGCAATACGCCGGCTCATTGCAACAATGATGCCTTTGCCTTCAAGTGCTTTTTGTCGTTCCTCAGAATGCTCAACGATGTCTTGTGCAACTACTTTCAGCCGTTCCTCATTACCTACGATCGCTTCCATTTGCGCCCATTTTGCCTTCGCTTTCTCCGTAGCGGTGAACTCCTGATCTTCGGTAATCTGTTCAACCTCATCATCCAGCTTTTGCATTTCCTCCGGCTTCAGATGCACATGCGCAAGACGCGACGCATAGTAAATGGGAATAGTTGCCCCATCTTCCACCGATTGTTGAATATCATAAATGTCAATATAATTGCCGAAAATTGCCGGTGTTGAAATGTCCGCTCTCTCAATCGGTGTTCCGGTAAAGCCGATGAAAGAAGCGTTCGGTAAGGCATCCCGCAGATACTTAGCAAAACCATAGCGTATAGATACTCGATTATCTTTTATGCCGGTTATCGCTTTGAAGCCGTATTGAGAGCGATGCGCCTCATCGGCAATAACAACGATGTTTTCGCGTTTTGAGAGTAGTTCAAATTGCTCTCTATCCTCTTCGGGAGAAAATTTTTGAATCGTTGTAAAAACGATGCCACTGCCTCGTGTTTGCAAAAGTTTTTTTAAGTGATCGCGAGATTGCGCTTGCACCGGTTCTTTTATTAGTAATTGCCGACTCGCCGCAAATGCCCCGAACAACTGGTCGTCAAGATCATTTCTATCGGTCAGCACGAGCAAGATCGGATTCTTCATACGCGCATCTCCCATCAACCTGCCGGCATAAAAAACCATAGAAAGCGATTTGCCGCTGCCTTGCGTGTGCCAAACAACACCGACTTTTCTATCACCCGCCGGTTGGGTATCGACCATCGGCAAATCGGAGTCCTTGGGTGCTTTCTTCGCTGCTTCGGAAACTCCCGTAGCAGTCGCCCGAATGGTTGACTCCACTGCCTTGCACACTGCGTAATACTGATGGTATGCAGCAATTTTTTTGCTGGTTTCGGCTTGCGATTTTTCAAAAACCGTAAACTGCTTGATAAGGTCAAGAAGCACATCGGGACGAAGCATCCCTTTAATAAGCGTTTCTACCTGTGGTGTCGTGCTTTTATCCTCTCTGACACCGTCAACGGTTTTCCATGCCATGAAACGGTCCATGCCTGCCGTGAGCGAACCTGCTCTGGCATCGAGACCATCCGACGCAACCAAAACCCCGTTGTAGTAAAACAAACTCGGCGCAGCCTTCTTATAATTCTGTAACTGAGTATATGCTTTTTTAACCGTAGCCTTCTCATCGGTAGGGTTTTTGAGTTCAATCACAACCAAAGGTAAACCGTTGATTAATAAAACCACATCGGGGCGTATCTTTGTCTTATTTTTATTCTCTACGACGGTATACTGATTGCAAACGATGAGATCGTTGTTCATCGGGTTTTCAAAATCAACCAACATGACCTTACCACCGACCGTGTCGCCTTCTTTTTGGTATTCCAACGCAAAACCCTCAATCAAGTACCGATGAAAAGTCTCATTGTTTTCAATCATGCTCTGACTGGATAATCCTAAAACTTCTCGTAGCGCATATTCCCGCTCATCTTCGGGAATATCGGGATTAAGGCGAGTGACGGCATCCTTTAGATGCTTTCGGCAAACAACCTCCGAAAAATCACCACGCGCCCGCTCCTGTTCCTCCGGTGAAAGATAGGTATACCCCTGCGCCTGCAAAAGCTCTATCACCCACTCTTCAACTTCGGATTCGTAGAGGGAAAGCATGATTGTTGATTGTGAAGATTGGTGCTGTATTTAGGGCAAGCATACACCGATAGAGAACAAACTACGACACTAGTCGTATTCCAATTCTACCCGCCTACCTAATAACTTACCTTCTTCGGATTCATCGTTTAGTTTACAAACCGTGTTTTGTCTTATAAAAGCCTGAACCGGTTCAGCTAAGGTTATTAAGTCCTTCTGGTTGATACTCGCTATATATTGTTTATCCTTAAATTTATCGCGAACAATATCAAACAACACCTCACAATGTGTTTCATCAATATCGCTGAATAACCTGCTGTCATGAAAAATAAAATCTATATGATGATTGTTAGCACCGAATAGCACACATAAGTCATAACAAAACAATTTGACACTATTAATTCCATCGGAAGAATCCGATTGTATTTTTGCTTCTATATTATATCTAATTTGATTTTCCCCTTCGTTATTGACAATCGTGATACCGGCTAGTTCATCGGGGTAAAATTTCTTTGCCAAAGTCCTAAAATCGTTATTAATAGATTCTAAAAAAGATTCGTTTATTTCCAAGTATTCGGTTGTTTTGCCGTTTTCGTCTACTAGACTTTGTTCTAATTTTTTTATTTCCTTCTTACATTCTTTCTGAAATTTTTGATAAGAAACCAACTTTTCTCTTTTTTGTTTTAGCTCGCTTAATTGTTTGTTCTTTTCAACAAAAACATCCAATGCGCCATGTGCCCCGAGGAACGCCAAGGTTTCGTCAAATTGTGTTTGTGATTTTGCCGCCTCTGCTTCTAACTTTTCTAACTCGCTCATAATTGACCGTTTTTGCTCCGCTAATCTTTTTGTACGATTAGTCTTCAAATCCATATAAAATTTTTCTAAATCCGATAACCTCTTTTCTACTTTAACTAGAAATACCTTTTTAGACTCTTCGTATATTTTTTTAATGTCCTTCTGATCTATATCAACTTCAAAGCGTAAACTCTGATCGATCCGCTTTATGGTACTTTTATGTAGATAAATTTGCTTTTGCTTCTCATCAATCAATTTTTTCAACTGATCCGCTTCTTCCTGACGCTGATAATAATCTTTGGCAACCCTATAGTTTTTTAGATCTTTCTCCAACTTTTTAATTCTCTCCTCTATATCCGTAAGCAGTAATAGATAATCGTTACTCACATTTTGATTGTGACCGAAAAACCCTCTCATGATAGGATCCTTTTCTGTGTTTCGTAAGCTATTTCTTCGTATCGTTAAATCGTCTTTTAGTACTTTTTTCTTATCGGCTAAAAAGACATCCAAGCCTAATAAAAAAGCGTTGTAAAGTAGTTTTTGATACGATTGCTTAAATTTTTGAGGTTCATCATAATTTGTATATGAAGTTTTTGATGGTCTCAGAAAAAACGGCAGCAAAGAACGAAAAGTCAAGAACTTGAAACCTTCCTCTATATCAAAACATAGCTCTTGCATTCGTTGGTAAAATTCTGTCAGTTTCAAAGTTTCATCGTTCAACTCAATTAAGTTATGATTATCAACCGATCTTGTAATAATGTAGGACTTACCCTTTATGCTGAGCTTCAAGGTGAACTTCCAATCTTTTAAGTCATCACACGAACTTAATGTTTTAGTGATGCCACTACTCGCACCGGCACCCAGACAAAAATCAACTAACGCAACTAAAAGAGATTTACCGACACCATTGTAGGTCTTCTTTTTATCACTCTGTCCGGGGTTTTTCTGTTCGGCAATAATAAAGCTAGCACCCGATGGATTAAAGTCTATTTTTTTGAAACTCTCTTGGTTTGCCGATATTGAAATTAAACGCATCTTTTTATAAGCCCGTCCTGTTCAAGAATACAATCTGCAACATATAAAAAAATCAAAGTCATAATCAAATTATCAAAAGTATGTTTCCCGGGATATTTCTTCTTCTTATAGTCCTTGCGATATTGTTGCCATAAATCATCAATACTTCGGGAACTATCAAGCAATGACAACACATAGGAACCGAACCCTAATAGGGACTTGGAAAAATTAATATTTTTTGTGGGTAATATCATTTAGGCTCCTCAAAAATATCACAAATTTCAAAATACTTAGCCATTATTATAATCGCTGCAGATTGGAATAGTTGTTCCTGCCTATGACTAATAGTATTCATTATTTTCATAAATAATTTGTCTCCCGAAAACTCTCTCGCTTTATTGATATAAATTTCTCTGACCCGATCCTTGACCTGTTCCGCAAAAAAATTACTATTGTTGTCAAGACATTCATCCAGTTCGGCAACATGTAAAAAACCCTGCTCCAAGTATCTTTTCACTGCCTCCGATAAACCATTAAATTCGATCTTCTCACCCCAATTCGGATATTTAATGTCACCATCCTGAGTGTCGCTAATATCTATTTTCATTAGATGTGTTATTACTTCGTCTAAAACAGAATAGTCTAAGTGTATTTCTTCAGGATTGGGAAATGAACCGGTAATACTTAATATTTGGTCATCATCTAAAGAAGAGAAGACTAAATCTTCCAATTTATTAACACCCCAGACCTCTGTTTTTATATCGTAATTGCCGGCAATTTTCTCGACGGCTTGTAACAGATGCGGCGGCACTCCGTGATATTTATCGTTGATAACAAAATAATATGCTTTGATTTCTTTCCACTTTTTTAAAAGACCGGCAAAATCGGATTCTAGCTTCTTGACCCCATTACCGAGAGATTTGCGTATGTCTTCCGGAGCATAGACCTGAAAATATATCCCTTGTGACGGAATATAACCATCAGTTTTGTAATCACCGATATTGCCCCATGGTTTTATCCGTTGAAAATCCGGTTCTGCATAGTTCATAATACGAGCGAATAGATCCTCAAAAGATTTTCCTTCGGTTTCGTGTATTTTTAGCTTAAAGAGTATTCTGGCTAGATATTTTCCCTTGTCATCCATTTTTCTGTATATTAAAAACTTCCGATTGAGTATTGAAATTATATTCGGTGCCAAAAGCAACGGGCAAAAACACATTATAGATTAAACGACACTTTGATAAGATAAATTTACACCTTATTTTGTAGGTGTTTTCTTATCCGACATTAAAGCTGTTTTACCCGTGCCTCACCGTTCATCAGTTGCGGATTCGTAGAGGGAAAGCATGAAGGTTGATTGTGAAGATTGGTGCTTAGGTAGCAGTCTAGGAATGAGGAAATGTCAATTTTCGTATGAAACGGTCTTGTAGTCAAAAAGAATCACTTTTTTATTGGGAAATATCTCCCTAGATCTTTCATCATCTCGGTCTTTATCCTTCTCACAGCTAGAAATATAGATATCGGATATTTCACTTTTATTAATCCCTTCATGTATATGCCTATCATTTTCGCTAAGAGAACTGCCAAAAATCATTAAGTGCCCGGTTAAAGCCGACAATTCCTCAAAACATTTTTTTAAATATACATTTTCTTTAATATCTTTTATTTTAGCTTCACTAGTGCCGGCAAACACGCATATTATATCCATTTCTTCACTATCAATAATTTCCTCTAATCTTTCATACAAAGCCTTATCTTGACTTTGTGTTATTTTCTCTACCAGTTGTTTATTCTTGTATATATGAAAAGCTCCATGTAAGAAAAAAAGATTCTGCATCGCTAGTATTTTTGGTTTAAATTCATTACCTAAAAATCCATCATTAACATGTAAGCCTGAATATTCTTTATTTTTGTTTAATACAATATTAATAGCTTCTTTAATAGCTCGGCTATTCTGACCTCGACCCTTGAAGTACTCTTTAGCTAACTCTTCATATAGAGCTTTTCTACATTTATCTACATCTCTTTGGATTTTACCGTTTTCAACTGTGAGTGAAAAATTTCCCTTTTCATGAATTTTCTCTACTTCATTATAGAGGTCATTGTGAGTTTTATTTAAGTCTTCCGCTTGGAAAAGAGAAGTCTGTTTGGATGCGATAACATCACTGTTATCATCTTTCTTATATTTCATCAAAAGAAGGTACAAAAAAGGATCATAGTTGAGGGTAAAGTAGTTAGTAAAATTTTTTAGTAAGACATGTATTCCGCTATTTTTGCAAGGATATACCTCTTTTATTTGTTTTTTAGCAAGGTCAAACGCCGCATGCATAAAATCTCTCTTGATTTTTCTTTCAATATATTGCGGTAAAAAATCGTCATCCAAAACTTTATTTTTTAAGTATTCAATCAAAGCCTCAATACTATGACCTCGTTGTTCAAAATTAGCCTCTACTTTTCTATAGTCAGGATATTTCTCCTTCATTTTCTCAAAAATACTTTGATAACTGGTTTCAATACCCAAGGAATTATTAAAACCATTGCCTAGCAATAAATGATTAGAAGAATTACTGCCTAACTGTTTCAGAATTTCTTTATAAGTTTTTAAGTGTACTTCTTTTTTAATGATCAGAAACCTCCTACCCTAACTTGGCCATTCATCAGTTTCGGAAGAAGCGCATCTCGTGTAGCATCGAGCGCGCGAAGCTGTAAAGTATTATTTTTAAGTTTAAGGGTTATATCTTCACACTGCTTGCTAAATTTTTCCAGTATTATCGGAGGAGGGATATATATTGGATATTCCTCTAGACTTGTTGCTTGGGCTCTTTGCCTTCCACTTGTTCCAATCATCGTGCCGATTGCGTAGTTACGGAAAATGTTATTTTTTGCAATAACATAAGATAAAAGCGGTGGCAAATTAGGTTTTGAACGCATAATAATATACTCGGTTGACCCCCATCCTGTTTCGTTTTCTTTTAAGAAGTCTACAAAACATGCTTTACCATTTTCTAAGCATGGCGTGATTCTTGCAAAAAGTGTATCTCCATTTTGAAACCGCATTCCGGACTTAAAAGCTCGGTTACACCAATTTAATGGAGTATGAGAATTTACGTCAATATTACTCATTTCAAGATAGGGTGCTAAGGTCCCCTTTTTCAGGTTATATTTAGGATTAATATCCATAATTTCAACTAATTTTTTCTTTTCCCATGTATCGTCTGCATCGTCGATAAACCATTTTTGAAATAGGATTTGTGCCATGTTCTCCAGAGTTTTGTTTTGTCGGTGTAAAAGATCTATTTTGTCGTCAAGGCTACTCAAAACTTCGGCGATGGCTTTTTGTTCGGGAAGAGAGGGAATGTAAAATGGTATAGATGTTAAGGAGGCTTTAGATAACTCACCAAAAGTTGTTCCACTTGAATGTGCTTTAAGATAATCAACATTGTGTTTCAACAGATAATATAAAAATAAATTATCAATATGTCTGTTTGCAATTAATCCCTTAAATCCCTGATTGACAGCAATCTCATCTCTAGCAATTGCCAAGTAACCAACTGGTGCTCTAGTAGTTAAAAGCACCGCTCCTACGGGAAGTAATTTTGCATTTGAATTTTGTAATCCTAATTTGGATATGTTTCTCTCACCTTTAGCTATATATCTACACTTAAAATCAGATAAATCTCTGGGTGTTAACCAAGGAATGTCACCATTCCAATATTTAGGTTCTTTGGTACTGGGTGTTCCTCCGCCTATTATTTCTACAACATCTCCCAATTTAACTTCACGCCACCCTCTCCGATAGATCGTTTTGCCTTTGACCTTGATTTGGTTTTTCAGTTCGATGGAGGTGATGGCGTTGTAGGCGATGACATCAAAAAAGAAAGGCAGATAGGTTTCTTCTTCTAAATGGAATTTTAGTTTTGCGGCAAGGGATTCGTTGGTTTTTTCTCCTTTGATGGCAATATCTACATCCGAGGCTTCTTTATAAGCACCATCAGCTCGTGAACCGTAAATAACCGCTGCTTCTATTTGAGGATATGAACCGATGATATTACAGATCTCCGCTAGTTGTTCTTCGGACAAACCGTATTTCATAGTTCTTTTTTCAATTGAAAATACAGATCCCGAACAATAGGATAAAAGGTCTCGGTAATAAATTGAATGACTTCTCGCAAAGTATCCTCATGATAGGTATGAACCGTTTTATTTCTTTGGGCGATTGATTCCATCCATGGTTCTATATTGAATATCAGTTCGTTTTGAAATGCATTTCTGAATACATTCTTGGTGCTATTGTTCACATCCACGCCTTCGTTTTGTAAATAATCTTTGAGTACTTTCCAGCTGAGTTCATACACAAATTCAAAAGATTTTATCAATGCTATTTGGTAACCTTCGTCGTTAGGATATTGCTCGTATTGATTTATCCGTCTCTGCAAAGCCTCAAAGGCTTTTTCAAAATTTTGAAAACGTTGTTTCCATCTCAAATCATCATCCATGATTCCCCTCTTGACGGTTTCGGTTTATTTCTCATATTCAATTTTGTTTAAGTTCTCTAAAATCCGTTTGCTCAATCCAGCCTCTGCTCTCACCTGTGTTTCAAACTCTACTTTTAGTTCTGAAAAACGCTCGGCAAAGTCATGGTCGTCCTCTGTTTCTACGGTGCCTACATAACGTCCCGGGCTCAGCACATAATCCAATTCTTTTACTCTCTCAATCGCTACCGATGCACAAAAGCCCGGAACATCTTTGTATTGACCGTCCGTTTTCCTCCATTGGTGGTAGGTGTCGGAAACCTTGCCGATGTCTTCATCGGAAAATTCTCGGGTACGTCTGTTTATTAAATATCCCAAGTGCTGTGCGTCAATGAATAGCATTTCTCCGCTACGACTTCTGTCGCCGTTAAAGCCGTATCGTTTATTGGATATGAACCAGAGGCACGCAGGAATCTGTGTATTGAGGAATAATTTTGTCGGCAGGTTGACGATGCAGTCTACAAAACTGCCGTCGATTAAGTTTTTTCGGATGACATCCTCGCCGGAAGTTTTAGAAGTTAGCGAGCCTTTGGACAAAACAAAGCCTGCCACACCTTTAGGGCTTAGGTGATATAAGAAGTGTTGCACCCATGCAAAGTTAGCATTGCTCGCCGGCGGCGTGCCGTATTTCCAACGCGGGTCGTCTCGTAGTAGGTCGCCGCTCCAGTCGCTATCGTTAAACGGTGGATTGGCAAGTATAAAGTCGGCTTTCAAATCGGGGTAGGCATCTTTCAAAAATGAACCTTCGTTGTTCCATTGCACCTGTGAACCGTCAATGTTCCGAATTGCCAGATTCATTCGGCATAATCTATAGGTTGTTTGATTACTCTCTTGTCCGTAAATAGAAATGTCTTTGATTAGCCCGCTATGCTCTTCAACAAATTTTTCGCTCATCACAAACATACCGCCGCTACCACAGCAAGGATCAAAAACTCTGCCGTGATAAGGTTCTATCATCTCAACCAAGAGCTTCACAATGGATTTAGGCGTATAGAATTGACCGCCCTTTTTGCCTTCCGCTAAAGCAAACTCTCCCAAAAAATACTCATAGACTTTGCCTAGAATGTCCCTCGACTGCTCGGCTGCTTCACCTAAAGCAATATCGCTGATTAAATCAATCAGACCGCCTAGGGTGGTCCTGTCAAGGTTCGGTTTTGCATAGACCTTAGGTAAAATACCCTTGAGGTTGGGACTCTCCTTTTCTATCTTTTCCATTGCCGAGTCTAAATCTTTGCCGATATTCGATAGCTTGGCACGATCTTTCAAGTACGACCAGCGAGCCTCTTCAGGAACCCAAAAGGTATTCCTAGATGCGTATTCATCGGGATCTTCGGGGTCGGGTGGAAATTCCACTTTGGTTTCTTTTAATTTGCGGTTTAATTCGCGATGTTGTGTCTCGAAAGAATCCGATATGTATCTGAGAAATATCAAGCCGAGTACTATATGTTTGTATTCCGCCGCGTCAATGTTTTTGCGTAGCTTATCGGCTACTTTGAATAATTGCGCCTCTATATTTTCAACTTTTTTTGTATTGTTTTTTGCCATCGCCGTAGTTTATGAATGATTAAAGGGATTATTATGCAACATATTCGGGCGGTGTCATACAACCCTAATTTTAGCAGTGCCAGAGAACTGTAATCAAGGAACGAATAAAGAGGCAGTAGCTAGGAAATATTGAGGCGCAGGGTGGTTGAGTTGGTGCAAAAGCGACGTGCCGGTTTACATATGTCCGGGGCACGTGGCGGTTGATAAAACCACCCCATGGAAAGGCCTTACATTTTGTAATATGTACTAAGATTCTGCACGACTTTACGCCGATTAACCTACTGGCTTAATCGGCCGGTTCTATTGCGCCTGTCACCCTCCAGAGGAGGGGAATGGACCAACACTATATTTGTGCAGAACCTCGGGGGCTGTTGAAAAAGTGCGGCATCGTACGAATCCAATCACTTGCGCCATTTGGTTTTGGTTTCCATAAATTGAATGGATGAATGTATAAATCGTGTAGGCACAACGCGTTACGGGCGGACATGTTAGTCCGCCCCTACGGGTGGTTTGCAAATATTCACAGCGCAAGCGGTTGCAGTTGTGCAAAAACAGTAATTTTTCAACAGCCCCCCTCGGCAACCACCCCGTCAGGCGGAGCCTGCCACCCCTCCATAGGAGGGGAATAGTTCGCTCCTACATATGTAGTTTATGTTGTGGTTCCCACAGTATCGCGCCGTTTGTTGCAACGGCAACAAACGGCGGTTCTACTTTAGTTTGGCGGACTACGACTAGGCTAAATCAAAACGATCGGCATTCATTACTTTTGTCCATGCTGCGACAAAGTCGTGAACGAATTTTTCTTTATTGTCGTCTTGAGCATAAACTTCGGCATAGGCACGAAGAATGGAGTTGGAACCGAAGATAAGGTCAACGCGGGTCGCTGTCCACTTGACAGTGTCGGTGCTACGCTCGCAAATTTGATACAGATCATGGCCGAACGGCTTCCACATGTAGTTCATGTCTGTAAGATTGACAAAGAAATCGTTTGTCAGGGCACCTTCACGGTCGGTTAGCACGCCATGCTTGGTATTGCCATGGTTCGTGCCTAGCACACGCATCCCGCCCGTCAGCACAGTCATTTCACAAGCTGTAAGCCCCATTAACTGAGTGCGGTCAAGCATCATCTCTTCTTCACTGACAATATAGTTTTCCTTGACCCAGTTGCGATAGCCATCGTGTAGCGGTTCAAGCACGGCAAAGGATTCCTGATCGGTCATTTCTGCCGTTGCATCACCGCGACCAGGTGAAAATGGGACCTCTATGTCAAAGCCTGCTGCCTTCGCAGCTGCCTCAATGCCGACATTGCCTGCCAGCACGATTACATCCGCAATACTGGCACCACTCTCGGCGGCAATCGGCTCAAGTACAGCCAACACTCTGTTCAGGCGCTCGGGTTCATTGCCTTCCCAGTCTTTCTGCGGTGCCAAGCGGATACGCGCACCGTTGGCACCACCGCGTCTGTCCGAGCCGCGGAAAGTTCTGGCACTATCCCAGGCGGTGGAGACCATCTCACTCGTCGTTAATCCGCTAGCCGCAATTTTTTCTTTGACAGCCGCAACATCATAGTCGGTGTTTCCTGCCGGTACCGGGTCTTGCCAGATCAGATCTTCCTGCGGAACATCCGGGCCGATGTAACATGCTTTCGGTCCCATATCGCGGTGTGTCAGTTTGAACCATGCCTTCGCAAATACCTCGGAGAAGTATTCGGGTTCTTTATGGAATCGCTCGGAAATTTTGCGGTATACAGGGTCCACCTTCATCGCCATATCGGCATCGGTCATGATAGGATTGCGACGGATTGACGGGTTTTCAGCGTCAATCGGCTTGTCTGCTTCATTGATATCCACCGGTTCCCACTGCCAAGCACCTGCCGGACTTTTAACCGATTGCCATTCATGGTTCAGGAGCATGTCGAAGTAGCCGTTGTCCCATTGGATCGGCTGGGTCGTCCAAGCACCTTCCAGCCCACTGGTGACGGTATCACCACCGATACCGCGCTTGCTTTTGTTATTCCATCCGAGACCCTGCTCGTCAACATCGGCTCCTTCGGGATCCGCTCCCAACAATTCGGCATCGCCATTGCCATGTGCTTTGCCAACGGTATGACCGCCGGCGGTCAGGGCGACGGTCTCCTCATCGTTCATCGCCATGCGCTGGAAAGTTACTCGCACATCATGTGCTGTCTTAAGTGGATCCGGTTGACCGTCTACGCCTTCCGGATTTACATAGATCAGCCCCATCATCACTGCCGCAAGCGGGTTTGCCAGATCGCGTTCACCGGAATAGCGGGTGCCTTCGCTGCCACTGGGAGCCAGCCATTCTTTTTCCGATCCCCAGTAGATATCTTTTTCCGGATGCCAGATATCTTCGCGACCAAAGCCGAAGCCATAAGTCTTGAGTCCCATGGATTCATAAGCCATGGTGCCGGCATAGGCAAGCAGGTCAGCCCAGCTGATTTTATTGCCGTATTTCTTTTTGATCGGCCAAAGCAGACGCCGTGCCTTGTCCAGATTCGTGTTGTCGGGCCAAGAATTAATGGGAGCAAAGCGCTGGTTACCGGTGCCGGCACCACCACGACCGTCAGCGATGCGGTAGGTTCCCGCAGCATGCCAGGACATGCGAATCATAAGGCCACCATAGTGTCCCCAGTCCGCCGGCCACCAGTCTTGTGAGTCCTTCATGAAGTCGCGCAGGTCTTTTTTGAACGCTTCAAAGTCAAGTTTTTTAACTTCTTCCGCATAATTAAAGTTTTCGCCCATCGGGTTGGTCTTGTTGTCCTGCTGATGCAAAATATCAAGGTTAAGTGTCTTGGGCCACCATTCTACATTTGACATTCCGCTTTCTGTCAGACCACCGTGCATTGCCGGGCATTTTGTAATACTATCCATTCGTTTTACCTCCTATCGTTCATATAGTACATGTTTGCTGTAGTGAAATTGATAGATATTTTAGCGATGTTTGTTTCATATATCTACTTGATTATTATAATCATACTAATAGATTTTTTTAAGTCCGTGATTTCCTGTGCAAACGCAACGTCAATAGCATGAAAACTAACTTTGCAGGTGGTTCTAAAAATAGCCGAATGTCAAAAGGATAACGAAAAATTGCTTTGAATATGTTGCGAAAAGGTTATGAAGTTTCGACGATTTCCGAAGGGACCGGTTTATCCGCTAACGAGATCAAACGGCTGGAGCGTAGAATTGTTGATTGACCTACTGGTTGTTGCGGTAGGTCAATCGGCAGTTTATTGGAGGGGTCCTCCAGAAAAACTTTGCTACGGACGCGAATAGCCGGGTTCACGGTAGGTCTCAAAAAAATACCGATGCCTCGAGAAGGCGGGGAGGAAAGATTTTCACTACTAATACCAGCAATGCTAATCACTATATTTTTGGTTGTGTTGGGATTCTTCAATTTTAATTCTAAGGTTGCTCTTGTCCCTTCACCCAAGCAGAATTGGTATAAGCGGGTTCCAGTTCTACGCACATTAAAAAAGTCGGTGGAGCATTGAAGATTAGATAAAGGTTCGAAACTCCTGATGTCATCATCATCATTGATACCGTTAATTGAAATCAACGGCACTATTCGTTGGACTCCTGTAAGTGTGCTACCAAAGGTAACATCAAACCGTATTGTAAGACCATTCTGTTGAAGGTTCGCTAGGTTGAGCTCAAAGGATTGTGCAGAAGCGACATTTGCAAAGCAGGTCAGCAATAGGCACAAACCGATATGGAGCGAGGTGCGTTTCAAGTATTTAATTAGGTACATATCGTTGATAGAATTTTGTTCTACCCATTATTATACTTCATCATATGAGAACTACTTTTGTTAGTAGAAGGTAGCATACCTGCGAAGTCTTCCCGATATGTACTATGTTCCAGCCTCTCCATGTTTCGGGAGTTTTCGGTCTCTCGGATATCGGTATTTCCACATAGAGCAGTACCTCGCTATTGAGTATCGGATGTTCTAAGAACAGATCGGCAAGTGTGGAAGCCAGCTTGGAGTTGAAGGGCGGATCTATAAAGACGATGTCAAAACTATCTCGGTTATCGGCGATGAATTCGGTTGCCTCTCGATGCACAATGCGAATGTTGTTGGCGTTAAAGATTCGGGCTTGTTCCTTGAGTTGTTTGCAAACGCGTGCGTTGTTGTCCACTAAAACTGCGTGGGCTGCTCCTCTGGATAATGCTTCAAAGCCGAGTGCGCCGCTACCGGCAAACAAGTCTAGGCATTTCGCCCCGACAATAGACGGGGACAACCAGTTGAATAGTGTTTCTCGGACGCGGTCGGGGGTCGGGCGTAGCGATTTCAAGTTCGGAAATTCTATGTTTCTACTGCGCCATTGTCCGGCAATGATGCGCACTTTGGGCGACACCTTATCCCCCGACGATGATCGCTACCATTTTGTCCGTGTCTATATGTTTCTTAAAAGCTGTGATGATTTGTTCTCGATTTATCTGCTCGGTTTTGTCGGTAAAGGTGCGGGTATAGTCGAGTGCGAGTTTCTCTACGATAATGCGCCTGACCCAGCTGGAGATTTGCGCGTTACTGGCAACGCGTAGCGGGAAACTGCCTTTGATGTGTTGCTTGCTGAGCTGCAATTCGTCGGCATCGGGCCCGTTTTCAATATATTCGGCAATCAATCGCTGCGCCAGCGTGAGCGCGTCGTCGGCTTGATCGATGCGGGTTTGAAAACCGACGATAAAGGGGCCTCGCATTCGCTGCGGCACGAAATAACTCCATGCGCTGTAGGCGTATCCGCGCTTAACGCGTACCTCTTCTAAAAGTCTGGAACCGAAACCACTACCCCCCAAGATATGGTTGCCGACATAAAGCGGGAAATAATCTTCATCCTTAAAACCGATTGCAAGTTGTGCAACATAAACATGTGCTTGCTTTGAATCGAAAGGGATGCGTATTTCATCGCCTAAGGATGCCTGCACGGCAAGCGGTATCGGTGGCGGTTTAGAACCTGCCGAGAACTTTTTGCTCAGTTCGTCGGCGAGTTGTTCGGCCTGCTGCGGATCGATGTCGCCGACGATAGACAACTGCATGTTGCGCGCCACAAAGTATTTTTGATAGAAGGCTTGCACATCGGCGCGTGTAATTGCCGAGACGGTCTCTTCCAGACCGATGCGTGGGTGTCCGTACGGATGATCACCGTAGAGTGCTCGGTAGAGTGCGATTGATGCGACTGCACCGGGTTCTTGGTCTTGCTTGCGTATTGCCGTGAGCGTACGCGTTTTAGTTTGCTCGAGCATTTGTTCGTCAAAGTCGGGTGACGACACGACGGTTGTCAATAGTTCGGTGGATTTTCGTAATTGCTCGGTTAGGGTTCTAAGCCTGATACTCGTGTTATCTCTGCCGGTTTCGGTACCGTATTCGGCCCCGATACTATCAAACGCGGTGCTGATTTGATCGGCATTCATGCCGCCGGCCCCGTAAGCCAATAGTTCGGTGACCAAATGCGCCAAGCCATAGAGTTTGCCGTCTCGTGCGCTACCGGCGTCAAAAATGAGTTCTATATCCACCATAGGCAATTCGCTTTGATACACATGATAGACTTGCACGCCGTTGTCGGTAGTCCAACGCTCGATCTCAAAATTGGCATGCGCCGAACCACCCCATGCGATAACGCAAAACATAAAGAGTGATGGCAAAAATCGCAAGTTGTATATAACGCTGATCATTGTATGATAGTGACTTCGCTCTGCATCGGCAAGGGTTTAAGCTCCGCCACGGTGCGTTTGGACTCGACTAGATATTCAACGGCAACTTGCCTAACTTGTTCTGCGGTCACAGCTTGTATATGCTGCGGAAAGCGAAAGTGCTCCTGCCATCCGACACCGATGGTCTCCAGACGTCCTAACGAGGATGCCTGGCTTTGTATAGAGTCTTGCTGATATATTTTGTAAGCGAGCAGTTGAGTTTTAATTTTTTGTAATTCGTCGTCGCTTATGACTTCTGTTTTAAGTTGCTGTAGTTCGTCTTCAATAGCCTGCTCGAGTTGTGCCACATCGCTATCGGTGTTGGGTGCGGCGAATATCACGAATAGATCTTGATAGCGGTTATATACACCGTAGTAGGCATTCGCGTAGAATGCGATACCTTTTCCTCGGACCAAGTTTTTGGAAAATCTGGAACTGTCGTTGCCTGCCAATACCGCCGCCAATACCGATAACGCATAAGGATGCCATGCTTCCTTTGTATGTCCGAGGTGAGGTGCTTTATACGCGATTGCGAGTGCCGGCTGGATTGCGGGTATCGATAGCGTAATGCGTTTCTCACCTTGCTGCGGTGTCTCCTCGCGCGCTTTTCTATCGGGTAGCGGGCGTGGTTCAATGTCTCCGAAATAGCGTTGCGCCAGCGCATAGACTTCGTTCGCTTCTACATCGCCGACGACAACGAAGGTCGCATTGTTGGGCGCATACCAGCGGTCGTACCAATCCGATAAATCTTGTAGCTTGAGGTTGACCAAATCGTTGTCCCAACCGATGATCGGTTGGCGGTAGGGTGCGGCATCGAACGCCGACATATAGAGTTGTTCGTAGAGCCGAGACTCGGGGTCATCGTCGACTCGCCACCGTCTTTCCTCTCTGACGACTTCGCGTTCTTTTTCAAAGTCGTCTTGTTTTAATTGTAAATTGATCATGCGGTCGGATTCCAAGTCAAAACTTTTTTCCAAATAACTCTTTTCGAATAGCTGATAATAGGCGGTGTAATCGCGGCTCGTGAAAGCATTATCTCGTCCGCCGTGTTTTTTGATAGTTTCGGTGAACGCTTGGCGCGGATATTTATCGGTACCCTTGAACATCATGTGTTCCAAGAAATGAGAGATGCCCGTTATCCCACCGTATTCGTCGGCAGAACCGATGCGATACCAGATCTGAGAAATGACCACCGGTGCTCGGTGATCCTCTTTCACCAGTAGCTTCAAGCCGTTATCCAAATTAAACTCGTGTACGCCGTAAGCGGTGAGTGCGGAAGATGCAGGGTCTTGCTCAGGGGGGCTTTGCTGTTGCGCCCCTGCATAAGCCGGCAATAGTGATACCGATAGTGATATAGCGGTGTATAGCAGAATTTTTGGATTAAAAAACATCATGATTGATACAATACGACTTTACTTATAGCGTAGTATAAAGCAAAAATGGCTAATTTTGAAAAAAATGAAATGGCATAACAAACTTAAAGAAAAATTGCACGGCACCGGAAGCCGTCTGGGTTCGGGCTTGAGTGCTTTGTTTGGTGCGAAGCCGGACGGCAAGTTTTTGGAAGAACTCGAGCGTCGTTTGCTATCCGCCGATGTCGGGATGGTCGCGTGCAGAGATATCATTGCGAATATCAAAGAACACGCACAGCGTGAGCGCATTAGCTCGATGACACAATTGGTGGCTACGGTCGAAGCGGAAATTGCGACGATACTTAAACCATGCGAATGTGCATCGGCTATGCAGGCTCGCAACAGACCTTATGTGGTTTTGATGGTAGGAGTCAACGGTAGCGGCAAAACGACAACCGCAGCTAAGCTCGCGTATCATCATAAGCGGCAAGGGCAAACAGTGATGCTGGCAGCAGCCGATACCTTTCGTGCGGCAGCGATAGAGCAACTACGGATATGGGCACAACGTTGCGATATACCGTTGGTTGCACAGTCTCCGGGATCCGATAGTGCCGCTATCGTCTACGACGCAATGGCATCCGCCGAAGCCAAAGGTGTCGATATGGTTATTGCCGATACCGCCGGGCGGTTGCATACCGATAAAAATCTGATTGAAGAATTGCAAAAGATCAAGCGAGTTGCGACAAAGCAAAACGAGAACGCACCCGACGAGATCATTTTAGTCATAGACGGCACGACCGGACAAAACGCAAAAAAACAAGTTGCCGAGTTCCATAAATCTTTGGGAGTAGATAGTCTGATTGTCACCAAATTGGACGGCAGTGCTAAAGGTGGTATTATCGTTGCCGTTGCACGAGAGACCGGGATACCTATACGGTTTATAGGTGTCGGTGAGGCGTTGGATGAACTGCATCTATTCGATGCCGCAGAATATGCAGCTGCGATAATGCAAGTATAGACCAACCGAAGATTATGATAAGTTTCGAGAAAGTCGGTAAAAAATATCAAGACCAAACCGCACTGGTCAATGTTAGTTTTAGCATGGAAGCGGGAGAGATGGCTTTTCTCACCGGTCATTCGGGAGCCGGCAAAAGCACTTTGTTGAGTTTAATTCCCGGCATAGAAAAGCCCGATCAAGGTAGAGTCATCATAGACGGCAACGATATAGCTCGGCTCAAAGAAAGCCGCCTCCCGCATTTGCGGCGGCGTATCGGTTTTGTTTTTCAACAACACCGTTTGTTGTTCGATCGTTCGGTGTTTGACAATGTTTCGTTACCGCTACAAATTTGCGGCACTACACCGGAGCAATCGGAATCTCGGGCACGCGCTGCACTTAGAAAAGTAGGTTTAGACGATAAAGGGAACCTGAATCCGAAAGTTTTATCGGCCGGTGAACAACAACGTGTCGGAATTGCACGGGCTATAGTCAACCGCCCATTAATATTGCTCGCCGACGAACCCACCGGCAATTTGGATCCGCAGCTATCGGAGGAGATTATACGGCTTTTTATGGAGTTCAACGGCGTGGGTGTGACGGTACTAATTGCAAGCCACGACCTCTCTTTGATAGGGAAATTTGATTGCCGTATTATCCATTTGAGCCACGGAGAAATAATATGACATGTCCGGGAGGTTGTGGTGTGTCTGCACAAGTTAATTCTTCTCCACAGGAGAGGAATGTACCGATACTGTAGTTGTGCAGACCCTTAGGGGCTGTTGAAAAAGTATCGTCAGCTTGCAACCGCAACCGCTTGCGCCATTTGGTTTTGGTTTCCATAAATTGGATGGATGAATGTATAAATCGTGTAGGCACAACGCGTTACGGGCGGACATGTTAGTCCGCCCCTACAGGTGGGTTGGATAATTATGCGGCGCAAGCGGTTACGGTTTTGCAGAACAGTATTTTTTCAACAGTCCCAGGACACAACCACCCCGTCAGGCTGCGCCTGCCACCCCTCCAAAGGAGGGGAATGTACCGTTCCCATAGTTCGTGGATACTTTTTCAACAGCCTTCCTTAGCGACCACCCCGTCAGGCTACGCCTGCCACCCCTCCACAGGAGGGGAATGTACCGTCCCTACGGTTCGTGGGTACTTTTTCAACAGCCCCATATCGACAAAATAATATCGTTTAACAAATACGATTTGTTATAATATCCGATTTTGTAGAACCTATTCGACTATTTCTTAAATAATGCGTCCTCAATCGGTTATCATTCCTAAATCTGCTACGCACAGTCTTTTACTGACATTTACCGTTAAAGACAAAAGCAAAAAGTTTGCGTCAACTATCGTCGGTATAGATAAATATGTAGCCAAGCTAAAAAAAATTGCCCGAGTGAATAATGCACTGAGTTTCGGCGAGGCATACTGGAAGGCTATTGCTCCTACGCCCGAAACGATACCCGAAGGAATTCGAACTTTCGCCGGTATAGAGGGAGATTATTCCGCGCCGGCAACCGGTGGTGATTTATTTTTGCATTTGAATAGCCGATTTGCCGATTTGAACTACGAGGTTGCGCATAATTGGTTCGAACCCTTCAAGAATGAACTACAAATTATCCACGAACAAGCCTGTACACGCTATTTGGATGAAAGGGACTTGACCGGTTTTATCGACGGTACCGAAAATCCGGAGGATGCAAAAACACGCCGGGAAGTTGCCCTATTGAGTACTGCCGATAGCAACCGGTTATTAGCCGGAAGTAGCTTTGTTTTTGTCCAGGGTTACAAACATAAACTCAATAAATGGAAAGCACTTACGGTACTACAGCAAGAGTATATAATAGGACGCACCAAAGAAGCGAGCTTGGAACTGTGCGAAGACAGAAAACCGAGTAATGCGCATATTAGTCGCGTCGTCATAAAAGAAGACGGCGAGGAACTCGAGATTGTGCGTCATGGCATGCCGTATTTTAGTGTCAAAGGTGCCAAAGGACTAGTATTTATAGCATATACGAAGGATTTAGACATCATAGATAAAATGTTAGCGCGTATGTATAACAAAGCGGATGAGCTACATGACCATCTAATGGATTACACCACGCCTACGACCGGTGCGATGTTTTTTACACCTTCCAGAGAATTACTTGATTCACTTAAAATTTGAAAAGGATAAACATTGCCCGATAAAAAACAAAGATTTGCGACACGAGCGATACACGCCGGAGCTAAACCCGATTCTGCAACCGGTGCGCGTATCACGCCGATACATCAATCTACTGCGTTTGTATTCGAAAACGTAGATCACGCAGCGAAACTATTCAACTTGGAGGCCGAGGGATTTATTTATTCTCGGCTCACAAACCCTACGGTTGATGTACTGCAGAAAAGACTTGCCGATTTGGAGGGTGGTGTGGCTTCGGTATGCACCGCCTCGGGACATTCGGCTCAGTTGCTGGCATTGTTTGCGTTGATGGAGTCCGGTGATAATTTTGTCGCTTCTAAAAAACTCTACGGTGGTTCAATCAACCAATTCGGTTATTCGTTCAAGCGTTTCGGGTGGCAAGTGAAATTCGTAGATCCCGACGACCCTGAAAATTTTCGTAAAGAGATAGACGAACATACCAAAGCAGTATTTACCGAAACAATCGCCAACCCCGGCGGCGTGGTATGCGATATAGAGGCCATCGGCAAAATTGCCCACGAAGCCGGTATCCCGTGCATCACCGACAATACGCTGGCAACACCTGCGTTGATGCGCCCTATAGAGTACGGCGCGGATATCGTCGTACATTCAACGACGAAGTTTTTATCGGGTCATGGCAATGCGATGGGGGGTGTAGTGATCGACGGAGGCAATTTTGATTGGAAGCAAAACGATAAATTCCGCGCACTCGGCGAACCTTGTTCGGCCTATCACGGTATATGTTTTACGGACAACTTCGGCACTGCCGCCTATGCGATATATACTCTAGCGGTGAGCTTGAGGGACTTAGGTCCGACGATGGCACCGTTGAATGCGTATCTGACGATTACCGGTATTGAAACTTTGCCGTTGCGCATGGCAAAACATAGTGCTAACGCTTTGGAAGTTGCGCAATGGCTGGAAAATAATCCTGCCGTTGAAGCGGTCTCTTATGCCGGTTTACCGTCCAGCCCTTATTATGAATTAGCGCAAAAATATTGTCCCGCGGGTAGTGGCTCGGTTTTTACTTTTAGCCTCAAAGGGGGTTATCAAGCGGGGGTTAAACTAGTAGAGCAGAGTACGCTACTCTCTCATCTCGCGAATATAGGCGACACACGCTCTCTGATAACACATCCCGCGTCTACCACCCACCGCCAACTGTCCGAAGAACATAAAATATCGGCAGGTGCCGGACCGGAAGTCGTAAGATTATCTATAGGACTAGAAGACCCTTCGGACATCATTGCCGATTTAGAGCAGGCTCTTAGATAGAATACTGTGATTCCCCTCCAAAGGAGGGGAATGTACCCGCCCTATAGTTCGTGGATACTTTTTCAACAACCCCGTCGTATCTGTACTATGTTTATACATTCATCCATCCAATTTGTGGAAACTAAAAACAAATGGCGCAAGCGGCTAGATTTTTGCGATGCCAATACATTTTCAACAGCCCCAGGCAACATTAAAAACATTTTTCACATTTTTTTCGCTTAGCACATCGGTACTGCATCCGGTTGCATACACTCGTCCTTGATGAAGCATACAAACTTCATCGGCGTATTGTAATACCGAATTGAGATCGTGTATTACCGCTAATATCCCTAAACCTTCGGTTGCTAGGTGGTGCAGATAATTGAGCAATTTATGGCAATGCCCCCAATCCAGAGAAGTTAGCGGCTCGTCGAGTAGCAACCAACCCCTACCTTGTTCACTTAGTTTGGCTTGTAGTATCACGCGCGCAAGCCGCACACGCTGCTTCTCACCACCGGACAAAGTATGGTATAACCGATCTTGTAAATCTTTAATTTCCAGTGCTTCTATAATTTCCTCTTTTAATTTCCGAACATGCGTTGTAGCGTATTGATTTGCCGATTGATCGCTAAAAGGCAGTTCGGCAAAACTCATAACCTCGTCTACGCTAAAAACCGTATTGAGTGCATCGTGTTGCGGTAACACCGCTCGACGGCGCGCCAGTTCTCCACGGCTCAGGTCGGATAGACTATCTCCGTCTATGGAAATTGAGCCCGAACCGGGTCTCAAAAAGCCCGCCAATAGGCGCAGCAACGTTGTTTTACCTGCACCGTTATTTCCGATCAACATATTGACTTGACCTTTGTTGAAGCGGCTATTGATTCGGTCAAGCAGACAAGCTCGCCCGGCACGATAACTCAAATCGTGCGATGTCAAATAATGCGTCATAATTTCTCACCGTGTCGTCTTAGTACTAACAAAACGAAAAAAGGCACGCCGACCATTGCCGTTAATATTCCGATAGGCAATTCGGAAGGTTGTAATATCACACGCGCAATCGTATCGGCAAGCAATAGAAACAATGCGCCGGTTATGGCGGTTGCCGGTAACAGAAAACGGTGGTCGGCACCGATAACCAGACGAACCAGATGCGGCACGATCAGCCCCACGAAACCGATGATGCCGGCAACGGCAACCGATGCGCAGACGCATAGAGCAACACATAGCAAAGCCGTTTTTTTGATGCGCTCAATATTAAACCCTAGATAGACGGCGTCTTCGTCGCCTAGCGACAATGCATTTAAGGGGCGCGCCATACCTAAGAGAAAAATAAGCGCAGGCAACATCAATACGCCAACCGGAAAGAGATATGTCCAACCGATATCGGCAAAGCTACCGAACATCCAGAAAATGAAACCGCGCAACGCTGCATCGGTGCTAATAAAGGTGATAAAACCTATGGCTGCGGCAGCCAGTGCGTTGATTGCAATGCCGATTAGCAAGAGGATGGTGTTGTCCAAAAAATCGTGTCGTCTTGCTACCCGATAGATAAATACGGCGACGACGATGCCACCTAAAAAGGCAACACTAGGCAGAAACAGAGCACTTTCGGCAGTCCACGATAGCGGTGCGATGCCGGTGACGAGGATCAAAACAACGGCTAGGGCAGCACCCGATGAAATACCCAGCAAGGCGGGGTCTGCCAGTGCGTTTCTGAATATCCCTTGCATCACGGCACCCGATAAAGCGAGTGCCGCACCCGTAGTGCCTACGATTAGGAGTCGGGGCAGTCTAAGCTCCAACAGGATAATGCGGGCGGTTTTATCCACCGATTGATGAGCTAGGCCGAATACCGAAAGAAGTTCTTGCCACCCGATGGCGACGGTGCCTTGTTTGAGGGATATTAAAAAAACAACCGGCAGTGAAAACACCAGCAGTAAAATAAATCTGCGTTTAGCGGTTGTTTTGAGGGGAAGCGGCGAATGCACCTTATAGGCAATAGCCGAAGCCGAGTTGCTTAGCGCAATGCGCCTTGGTCAAAATCAACTTCAACTGTAATATCGCTGGTCAGCCTGCTCTGACAGGCTAAAATCATGCCCTTGTCCGTCTGCTCCTTATCTAGTACATAACTGAAATCGTTGAGTGGCTTTATTTTCCCTTCTTTTAAGATACACCTGCAAGTGCCGCAACTCCCGACCCTGCAGTCGTGTGGCCATTTGATGCCTGCATTCAATGCAGCTTGCAAAAGATTTATTTTGCCTTCCACTTCGAAAGTCTGTCCTGTGTTGGCAATGGTTACATTAAATTTACCGGGCTTTTTCTTCAAAAAATCAAACATGAAAATACCTCTACTGATGTGATGGTTCTAAAGTCTAAATTATAACAGCCTATGTCCGGGGAGCGCATTGAACTGTCATAGTATATGTAAATATAGCTGATATAGGGAGGGGGTGTCAAGAAATTGAAGTATGTGGCATCGTGTTATGTTATGATTTTCTGTATCTTATACATAGTGGAAAGAGTTTGTAAAGGGAGATTATCAATGGAGACAACCGGCACCTTTGAAGATAAATATCGGCGAAGGAACACAAACAATGATGCTATGAGTTTTGTTGAATTACTCGCAGCAATAGCGATAGGAATATTCGGTATGTTCTTAGCGGAGTTAGGAATAGAAACAAACAACCCGATTTCTCAATGGTTGGGCTTTCTTATACAATTTTCGGCTGCTGGTTGGATCACAATGAAATTTTCAATTGCTATTTGGGATTTCATAGATCGTTTCAAGAAGAGAGACAATCATAATACATCCGAGTAATCGATCTTATCCGTAGTCCGTACGCCATCTGGTTTTGGTTGCTGTAAACCAAATGGATGGATACATTGATTGTGCTAACACATTTGGGACTGTTGAAAAAGTACCCACGAACCGTAGGGGCGGCACATTCCCCTCCTTTGGAGGGGTGGCAGGCGAAGCCTGACGGGGTGGTTGTTTCGTATCTGCATGATTTATACATTCATTCATCCAATTTATGCAAACCAAAACCATACGGCGCAAGCGGTTAGTGTCGTGCAGAACGGTACTTAAGGGCAGACACACAGGTCTGCCCCTACGACTTTGTGGTTATCATAGTTATGTGGCGCAAGCGGTTCGGTTTGAGCGATGCCTGCACTTTTTCAACAGCCCCACATTTGCAACCACCCCGTCAGGCTGAATAGAACCGCCGATTGAACCGGTAGGTCAATCGGCGTGACTTTGTTCAGAACCTCAACATGACTGCTAAACGCATGCATTGCAAAATGCATAGGACACCCCTCCACAGGAGGGGAATACTTTTCCGGCAACGAGGATTTTATATTAAAATTCTTATTACCATTTGACAATAATAAAAATGCTTTTATACTCATCGCTGGAAAAGCATGGTTGCCTCCCGAGTAAGCGGTTTCGCGCTTTATTTCGGCACCAATGTTTTCGGTGGGTCGTTAGCTCAGCTGGTAGAGCACCGGGCTTTTAACCCGATGGTCATAGGTTCGAATCCTATACGACCCACTTTACTTGGTTAGGGTGACGTTACCCCAAATTTAGTACCAATGTTTTAAGTCAATTTTTCCGATAAACTAACTTCAGCATTGATAGTAAATTTGAGGATAATTTCATACCGGTTCGGGCAATGCCCATCGTTGCCTAGTGCGGATTAGTTTCTTGCGCTTCCTCGCCGGAAAATATGATTACGGCTTTTGGATAAGTCATAGTGTGGAGCTGGTTCTGCTAGTGAGTGTTTTTTTGTTTATCGGTTCATGATGAACGGTTTATAAACGAAGATCTTAAGGTGCTTCTCTTAGCTTGCGCTCAATACACTGAATCATCATACCCGCTATGTCTTTTTCAGTGATAGATTCAATTCCTTCCAATCCAGGAGAGGAGTTTATCTCCAAAACTTTGGGTCCGGACTTAGAGCGTATGATGTCAACACCTGCCACTTGAAGCCCCATAGCTTTAGCAGCATTTACTGCTATTTTACGCTCTTCTGCGGTAATCTTGACAAAACTTGCAGATCCACCAAGATGAAGGTTGGCACGAAACTCTCCTGCCGCAGCCTCACGCTGAATGGAACCAACTACCTTACCATCTATAATAAAACATCGTAAATCCTTGCCATCCGCTTCTTTAATAAACTCTTGAGCTAAAATATTGGCTCGTAAGCTCTTGAAGGCATTGATCACACTTTCTGCAGCCTTCGCTGTTTCAGCCAGCACTACGCCTTTTCCCTGTGTTCCCTCTAATAGCTTGATTACCAAAGGGGCACCGCCTACCATTTTAATAATATCAGAAGTATCCATCGGAGAATTTGCAAAGCCTGTTGTCGGCATAGGAACTCCTTTGGTAGATAGTAGCTGCAACGAGCGTAGCTTGTCGCGTGATCGGGAAATGGAAACTGAATCGTTCAGGCAGTAGGCTCCGGTAGATTGAAACTGACGAGCAACAGCGCAGCCATAAAATGTCATTGAAGGTTTAATGCGTGGGATAATAGCATCTACATCATCTAATAGCTGACCTCCACGATAATGCACTTCCGGTCTGTCTGAGCTGATGTTCATGTAACACTGACTGATGTTTACAAAGCGCATTTCGTGACCACGCTCCTCACCTGCTTCAATTAAACGTTTGTTCGAATAAAGCTCCGGGTTGCTGGCAAGCACTATAATACGCAGACCGTTTTCTCTTGGCTTTACCGTACCATAATGTTTTTTCACTTCATCGGTGGAAACCGTACCAAGACAGAAAGAACTATCCGGATCGATTAATACGCGATTAGTCATCGCTTCACGCCCGATAAGCATACGATAACCCATTGGGTCACGGTTAGTGAGCGTGACTTCAATTTCCCATGTTTCATTACCGAGCGTAATTGGTGTTTTGATAACCGGGCGACGCTCTTTATCGCCACTTGAGTTTTTTACCTCACGTTTATCAACGACCAAACCACGGCAGCTTTGAATGGTTTTACGGTCATTCTGAATAGGATGGATGTCAAAATGCACATAGCGTTTCCCATCTTCCTCAAACTGATGGATATTAAATGCGTGTAGTGATGATGTTTTAGCTCCCGAGTCCACCCGTGCTTTAATCGCCGGCAGTCCCAGCTCGTTCAGTCCGCACCACTCTTCCTTTCCTATTATAATTTTGTTCGTCATATCCTATCTCATTATTATGGTTTTACCGGCTCTAGATTCTCATCAAGAAAATCATCAACCTGTTCTTTTACTTCTCTGGAATTGTCAAAGGATGCTATGTGAAAAACAGCATCGCCTCTATTGAGCAATGGCATCGTGACGGCACCAATGATGATACCCGTACAACTTGCTCTGATTTCCGCCTTGTTAACACCGAAAGGATCTGAAATAACCCCGAGCAACTGACCTTTCGTGACCCTGTTTCCAATATATTTGATTTGTCTCAAACTCCCACTCTGTGGAGCACGAATCCATGTACTGGATAAAGCAATAAAAAGTTGATCATCTTCGGCTTTTTTCCCCTTATCAAAATCAATCATGCCGATTTCATTCATGAGTGTTAGGATGCCGTTAAGGCCGGATTTGATGACATGCTCATCATGACGCAGTGCTTCGCCTCCTTCAAATAAAAGTATTGGGATTTTGCGCTCTCTCGCAGCCTCACGCAATGAGCCGTCGGGCAGTTTGGAATTAATCATCACCGGTACGTTAAAGGCATGAGCGAGCTCATTCGTTTTAGGATCATCCAAGTCGGCACGAATTTGCGGGAGGTTTGAGCGATGAATTGCGCCCGTATGAAAATCAACACCGTGAGTGCACTGATCAATGATTTCGGTCATAAACGTATGAGCTAATTGACCGGCAAGCGAACCTTGCTCTGATCCCGGAAAGTGACGGTTCAGATCTCGTCGATCAGGCAAATAACGCGATTTGGTATTGTAACCGAATACATTAACAATTGGCACGGCAATAAGAGTGCCTTTTATGTTCCTAAGTGCCCTATGTTTTAGCAGACGCTTTATGATTTCAGTGCCATTAATTTCATCACCATGTATCGCTGCACATACAAATAATCGAGGTCCATCTTCGCGACCTCTCATGACTTCCACAGGGATGTTCATCTCTGTAAAGTCATAAAGGCGGGCAACATTTATGTTGATCTTTTTGCGCTCCCCGGCTTCGATACAAATACCATCTATTTGCAAAACACTATCTGAATTCATATCAAAACCATTAAACTCGTCTAAAGATCATCACTTGTACTAAAACGATTACCGTCAAAGCCATATGCTAATAAAATATGTTCATTCATTTAGGAACCTGTGCATTTTTTATATGAAGATCCCTTTGTGGGTAAGGGATGGCAATATCGTGATCTTTGAATTTCTTCCAAACACTTCGCAGCACATCACTCCGAGGTTCAAAGCGCCCTTCGGTGACATCCGCAACCCAGAAAAAGAGTAAGAAATTAACGGAGCTATCGGCAAACTCTCTTAAATAGCAGGTAGGCTCAGGGTCATCGACACAACGAGGATGCTCTCTAGTAGCCTCGAGGATTAGTTCCATGGCTTTTTCGATATCGGATTCATACGAAACACCGATGTTGATTTCCACGCGTCCTTTGTTGTTGCTAAATGTCCAGTTTGTGACACGGCTGGTGATAAAATCTTCGTTGGGGATCATAATTTCTTTTCCTTCAAAGGTTTCAATCAATGTGTAGCGTGCACTTGTGTGCCGTATGAAGCCATAAGTGCCATCGGCAAGTTCTACCAAGTCATCATTCTCAACTGATTTTTCAAATAATAAGATCAAACCGCTAATGAAGTTAGATGCGATTTTTTGCAGGCCGAGACCAATCCCGATACCAACGGCACCACTAAAAATAGCGAGGGCTGTCAAATCTATGCCCAGCACATCAAGTCCGATAATGAATCCAAAGAAATATATAGAGACCTGAAGTGCCCTAGTGATAAGTATTTTATTACTGGTTTTGATGCCTTTAATGGTTTTGATGCGTTTTTCGCAAAATTCAGAAAATATAACAGCAAACCAAAAGAGCATCATCACAGTGATCGCTGCTTTAATCACTAGGTACGCAGAGAAGCGTGCTTCTCCGATTTTGAAAGAGAGATCATCCGAGTCCAAAAATGTCTTAATTGGCTGGAGGTAATCCAAAAAAACAAGTGAAAAGAAGCCAAAAACAAGAAAGGCTAGTAAAACTTTTGCAATCCATACCTGTGGCTTTAATAGCAATATCCATAATTTACTCATTTAACTCTCTCCTCAAATTATGAAGCCTTTTTCAGAGGTTGCTTTTTTAATCTCACCCCAATTCCGGAACCATTTTCAGGTATAAAATCTACTCCCGCATCATCCGGTGCTTTCCGCACAGCTTCAACATTTTTTGCAGATGCTTTGTCTGTGCCGTGATCTTGCTCCATCCTTTTGAGTGGAAGCGAAGCTTAGCCCTGCATGTTCGGCAAGGTCGGAAGCTCACCACTTTAATAAAGCACGAACTGCACGAATTTGTTCTGGTTTAATAAACAAATTATTCTCCTAAAAGCAACATTAAATAGCATATTTGAAAATAAAACGACTTATTGACTTGATGTTACAAGGCCGTTCAAGCTGTATGATACCTCATATGCGCTAATTTACAATGCCATGTACGATGCCATGACATATTGGACAAATCAGTGCAAAAAGAGCATAAGTTTACTTGCTCGAACGAGCCATCGTTTATTTATGGTGGGGTAGACGAGCCGAGAATAGTAGGATCTCGTAGCTGGCAGGCACTAAATTTTGTATGCCGTAGTGCTTTTGATAATAGTCTTTCATCCGTTGCAGTTTAGACGACGGTGTTAATCCTTGTCGTTGGTCGCTGCGTTTATTTTGTGCCCCCAAACCTTTAAGATTACCGAGTAAGGCATCGACGCCTTGGTAATAAATAATCTCCATGCTACGTCTGCAGTTGTAGACTATGAAGCCGCTCATCGCAAGTATCTTTCTTAGTTTTGCAGCCGATGGAAATTCCAATGTATGCGGGAAGTCGTCTACCTCCGCCCAACTCGTTTTTAATTCATGCAGGGTTTTAGGACCGTAGGTAGAAAAAATGAACCAGCCACCGGGAATGAGCAATTCCGCTAAGTGTGCAAACAGCTGTTTAGGTGTATCGCACCATTGCACGAAAGAACTCGAATAGATTAAGTCGGCACAGGTACGCTTAAACGGTAGTTGGTTTGCGTCGGCACAGACTTTATGTACACCGGAAGATCGTTGTATCATCGCCGGTGCTATATCTACGGCAACCACCATCGCATCGGGGAGCTTGTTATCGAGTAGCCGTACACCGTAGCCTGTTCCCGAGCCTACATCGATAGCAATACGCGCATCCGGCGCATACTCCTCTACCAAAGCGATTAAGTCGCAAGCGGTCTTTTGTTGCAAGCCTGCGTGACTGTCGTAATTTTCGGCAGCGTTGTTAAAAGAGCGACCTACTCCCGTTTTATTGATATGCATCGGTTCTATCCAGATATTCGATTAATTGCTCGCTAAACTCCTCGAAGTGAGAGATCATCGGGGCATGTCCCGCTTTTGCAATAATATTAACTTCTCCTCGAGGGGCGAGCGTAGAGGATGCTTTAAGGTTGTTTGCACTCACCAATCTATCGGCATCACCGCCTACGAATAATACCGGACATTTATAATTTGTAATCGCTTTACGCATATCTTGGCTGCGCAGTAGCTCGAGGGCAGCGATTAATTCCCTAGGTTCGTAGTTATTCGCCAGCAGTAGTTTTAATATCCTGAAAGTTTCATTTGCGTTTTCGGCGTCCACGACTTGCAAAGTCAGAAATTGTTCTAGTGCAATGGAGTTATCGGCCTTGAAGATTTTCAAGAATTGGTTAAAGTTCTCTTCCGAGATTCCCTCTGCCCAGTCGTTCTTCTGCAAAAAACAGGCTGCGCTTCCGACACAAATCAGGCGTTTGACTTTATGCGGATATATTTGTGCAACACGTTGTGCGAGCAGCCCGCCCAGCGACCATCCGATCCACGTAGCCTCCGCTTCGCATAGATCGGACAGTTCGGTAATCAATTCGTCCATTCTGGAAAAGGAAAAGCAACTACCGCAGCCGTCGCCGTGTCCGGGTAGATCCACCCGTATCGTTTTATGGTGTCTCTCCAAAACCGGTATCAACCGATGCCAACAATAACGAGTCATCGCCCAACCGGACAATAAAACTATATTCGGTCCTTCGCCACTACGCTCTATAAACATTGCTTTATATTCTTCCGATCAAGATATGATTTATGTAGGATACCCGTATGCTCTAGGTTGTTTAAGTTATCAAACAATACGGACATATTTTACATGAATTATCGCCTGTGTTTGCCAACCTCAAAAGTAGCAGTATAATCCTTTGAAAATCGGAGTTGAATGTGTGGACTGAAATAGCATATATAGTCGGGGCCTATCTGATAGGTTCCGTTACTTTTGCCGTTATAGTGTGTAGATTGTCGGGTGCGGAGGATCCTCGGCGTGTAGGTTCGGGTAATCCCGGTGCCACTAATGTAGTGCGTGTAGGGGGATGGCCGGCAGCGGTGGCGACATTCGTAGGTGATGCGGCAAAGTCTGCAATACCTCTAGGTATTGCCGTCCATTTGAGTATGGACGATTCGGTTATAGCCGGGATTGCTTTGGCTGTATTTTTGGGTCATCTCTTCCCTATTTATCATGGCTTCAAAGGAGGTAAGGGTGTTGCAACTTATTTGGGAGTTTTAATCGGCGTGCAACCTTTGGCGGCGTTGATGTGGGTAGGAGGGTGGCTTGCCTTGGTCGGTATCTTTAGACATTCGTCGGTAGGCGGTATGACGATGTGTGCCGCAGCCCCGTTGCTACTAGGGTGGCAATCCGCCGCCTATCAACTGATTGCCATATCGGTTCTAATGTCGGTCTTGGTTGTTATACGCCACCGGCAAAACATAAAAAACTTAATCGCCGGCACGGAGGGATGAAACCACCCCATAGAAAGGCTTTACATTTTGTAGTGACATCACCCCATTTTTAGAGTCGCCTGCAAAGTCGGTTTTCATGCTATTGCCTCCGCAAATACACTGGAGAGAGTTATGTACGATTACGATTTCTCAGTTGTAATGACTATAATAGTAAACATTATAAATACAGGAGTAAATGAAGGCGTCAGAAATCGCACTATACAGCGCATTGACTAAATTAGGACTGAAGTATGACGAAGCAAAGGAGGCCGTAGCCGATGTTGCTAGCTCAAAGGATGTAGCAACTAAGATAGATATAATAGAACTAAAAGCAGAAACGAAAGCGGATATCAAAGATATGGCGACTAAGGCTGATATAGCTGAGGTAAAGTCTGATATAACCGAGGTAAAGTCTGATATAACCGAGGTAAAGTCTGATATAACGGAGGTAAAAACCGACATACGAGAGATACGAATTGAGTTGAAGTACTTGCGTTGGCTGATTGTGATTGTAGTTAGCATTGCCGTCGGGGTAATTAAATATCTCTAGATGAGCTATCGGAACCTGCTAACTATTTTGTGTAACTTCGTTCTCTTTAATATCAAATCTACCTTCGTATTCAATAGCTAATCGGTTCATAGTCATAGCCGCGATGTGGGGCTGTTGAAAAAATATTTTATGCACCGTAGGGGCGGACTTCATTAAATTGCCGATTGACCTACCGGCTTAATCGGCGGCTCTGTTCTGCCCGTAACGCGTTACGTATGCACGATTTATACATTCATTCACTCGATTTATGGAAACCAAACCCATACGGCGCAAGCGGTTACAGCTGTGCAGAACGGCACTTAAGGGCAGACATATAAGTCTGCCCCTACGACTCGGTGGTTATCGTAAATTTAATAGCGCGAAGCGGTTACGATTTTGCAGAACAGTACTTTTTCAACAGTCCCACGCCGATTGGCCTACTTTACCGTATGGCCAGTCGGTTGTTCTCGACCTCGATTCTAATGACATCATCGGCAATATAGTCGCCTTTGAGTAGTTTTTCCGATAGCAGATTCTCTAATTCGTGCTGTATCGTGCGTTTGAGAGGGCGCGCACCGTATACCGGGTCAAAGCCGCGTTGAGCGAGCCAGTCTATCGCCGCATCGTTGATCTCTAATCCGAGTTCGTGGTTGCTCAAGCGTTGCTTTAACTGTTCAATCTGTATGACGCAGATTTTCCGTATATCTTCCATATTCAACGAATGGAAAACTAAAATCTCGTCGATACGATTGAGAAATTCCGGTCTGAAACTTTTCTGGACAATCCGCATTACATCTAGACGAATTTCGTCGTAGTCGGCACCGGTTTTTTCTTGTATCAAATCGCTACCCAGATTGGAAGTCATCACGATCACGGTATTTCTGAAATCTACGGTTCGGCCTTGTCCGTCGGTTAGGCGTCCGTCGTCTAAAACTTGCAAGAATATATTAAAGACTTCGGGATGCGCTTTTTCAATTTCGTCCAGCAGGATGACCGAGTAAGGTCGTCTGCGCACCGCTTCGGTCAAATAACCCCCTTGTTCGTAGCCTACATAGCCGGGTGGCGCACCGATCATGCGGGCGACCGAATGTTTTTCCATGAACTCGGACATATCAAGTCTGACCACCGCGTGTTCGTTATCGAATAAAAAAGCTGCCAACGCTTTGCACAACTCGGTTTTCCCTACACCGGTAGGACCTAAGAACATGAAAGAACCGCTTGGATGATTAGGATCCGCCAAGCCTGCACGGGCGCGACGGGTCGCTTGCGATATTGCCGTTATCGCTTCTTGTTGCGAGATTACTCTGCGGCTCAATTCTTGTTCCATATTGAGTAATTTTTCTTTTTCACTTTGTAGCATACGGCTCACCGGTATACCCGTCCATTTGGATACCACATCGGCTACTTCGTTTTCCGTCACTCGACTGCGTAATAGGCGCGTTGTTTGCGAGTCGGATGATTGCGGTTCGCTACGCGCAGTCTCCAGACGTTTCTCCAGTTCCGGAATCGTCCCGTATTGGAGTTCGGACATTTTTGCCAAATCCCCTTCGCGGTGGGCGGCATCCAAAGCGATGCGCGCTTGTTCCAGTTCTTCTTTAATTGTCGTCGTGCCTTGCATCGCGGCTTTTTCGGATTTCCATATCTCTTCCAAATCAGCGTATTCTTTTTCAAGTTCGGTAATCTGCTCGTTTAAGTCCTTGAGGCGTTTCTTAGAGGCTTCGTCGCTCTCTTTGTTCAAGGCCTCTCGCTCTATCTTAAGCTGTATCAATCGGCGATCCAGTTTATCCATGCTTTCAGGTTTGGAATCAATTTCCATACGGATGCGAGAAGCTGCCTCGTCTATCAAATCTATCGCTTTGTCAGGTAATTGGCGATCGCTGATATAACGATGCGAAAGGCGCGTCGCTGCGATGATGGCAGGGTCGGTAATCTCGACACCGTGATGTACTTCGTAGCGTTCTTTTAATCCGCGCAAAATTGCAACGGTATCTTCTATGCTCGGTTCGTCTACTAAAACTTTTTGAAAGCGACGTTCTAGAGCGGCATCTTTTTCTACATAAAGACGGTATTCGTTTAGCGTGGTTGCTCCCAAACAGCGTAGTTCTCCGCGTGCCAGTGCCGGTTTTAGCATATTACCGGCATCCATAGATCCTTCGCTTTTGCCGGCACCGACCATCGTGTGTAGTTCGTCTATAAACAGAATGACATTGCCGGCTTCTTGTTGCAATTCTTTTAGCACCGCCTTGAGCCGCTCTTCGAACTCACCGCGATATTTGGCACCGGCAATCAATGCGCCCATATCCAAGCTCAGTAGTTTTTTGCCTATTAGACCCTCGGGTACTTCTCGGTTGACGATACGCAACGCCAATCCTTCGACGATGGCGGTTTTCCCGACTCCCGGTTCACCGATTAAAACCGGGTTGTTTTTGGTTCTACGCTGCAGTACCTGAGCGACGCGGCGTATTTCGTCGTCGCGCCCGATCACCGGATCTAGCTTGCCTAGTCCGGCACTTTCGGTGAGGTCTTGCGTATAACGTTGTAATGCTTCGCGTTGATCTTCGGTGTTTGCATCGTCAACCGACTCGCCGCCCCTGACTTGTTGCAATGCTTGTTCGTAGTTGGTAATTTCCAACCCCGCTTGAGAGAGCAAGCGGCTTTCCTTGACCTTGGCTTTTAATAATGCCAACGGAAATAATTCGGAAGCAATATAGCTGTCTTTGTATTGCCCTGCCAGTTGTTCGCAGACATTCAGCACTTTGGCTAAATCCTGAGAGATATGGACTTCGCCGGGCACACCTTCGACGGTAGGCAACCTGTCGATTTCATCTTCGGCCTTTTGCTGCAGCTGTTCTATGTCGGTGCCGCACTGTGCCAACAGTCGCGTCACCGTGCCGTCGTTTTCATTCAACATGTGATGCAACAGATGCAAAGGTTCAATGAACTGATGGTTATGATTCAACGCGTACGATTGGGCATCTTGCAACGCCGTTTGGAACCGATTTGTCAATTTATCGAAACGCATATTATTCTCCGACAATTTAATATGGCGTTCGGATTATTGTTTTCAAGTGAGATTCGATATTCCTCTCCTATAGAAGAGAGTGCATCACATCTTAACGAGAGGTTGACAAATAGATCAATGCAACGATACGCCCGGTATCGGTTTCGCGCCGATAGGAAAAAAAATGTTTGTGGTCGTAATAGGTACAGTGTAGACCGCCGCTGATGTTTCGCACACCGATGCTTCGTAGCTTTAGTTGTGCCAAGCGGTATAAATTCGCGCGCCATGCACCGCGGTTATCAGGCAAAAAACAGAGTGTGTATTGATCGTGCCGGCTTAGGAATGTGTCGCGCACCGTATCACCGACTTGATAGGCATCCGGACCTATCGCCGGACCTAGAAAAGCATGGAGTTGTGCAGGATCGCAATCCAGTGCCGCAACCGTATTTTCTAAAATGCCCGAAGCCAGACCGCGCCAGCCGGCGTGTGCGGCACCGACACGGGTTGCCGATCGATCACAAAATAATACCGGCAGACAATCTGCGACCATAACGGCACATATATAACCTGTCTCGAAGCTGACGGTGGCATCGGCTCGGCAGGGGAAATGACTTTGTTCGGCTACAACGACCTGATTGCCGTGGACTTGTTCCAACCAAGCAGGCTCGGAGGGCAGATTGAGGCACTTTTTAAGTTGGCAACGGTTTTTGATCACATTGAGTTCGTCGTCTCCTACATGCAAAGCGATGTTCATGGTGTCGTAAGGAGGTAGGCTATGCCCGCCCAATCTCGTGCTGATGCATGCTTTTACGCGTTCCGAGACCGGCCAATTCGGCCACAGAAAACCGTCGGAAAAATAATCGTCAGTCCGTTGTGCTTTTTTCATTTTCGTCGAATAATCCGAATAGGTTTTTCATATCGTCGGGCGGATCGGATTGGTAGTGGCACAATTCACTGCGCTGCGGATGTTTTAAGCTCAATCGGCTTGCATGTAAAGCCTGCCTGTTGAAATTTCTTAGTATGTTTAGGTGTTGTTGTTGCCACCCTTTAATCGGACGATAGGCACCTCCGTATAGTGTGTCGCCGAATAACGGATGGTGTATATGCGATAGATGAACACGAATCTGATGAGTGCGCCCGGTTTCAAGCGTGATATCAAGTCTGGTATGCGAGGTATACCTATGTGCGATACGGTAGTGAGTGATTGCAGCTTTGCCGCCGGTTTTCACTACCGCCATGCGCTTGCGATCTACCGGATGGCGACCAATTGCAGCCGCTATGCTTCCACCGCTGATAAATTGCCCTCGTGCCAAGGCAATATAGCAACGTCCCATCTCTTTATTTTGTAACTGCTTGACCAATTCCCAATGTGCTTCTCGGGTTTTTGCTACTGCCAATAAGCCACTGGTGTCTTTATCCAGCCGATGAACTATGCCGCAACGAGGCAACATTGCTAATTCCGGACAGTGATGCAACAGTGCATTTAGTAGTGTCCCGGAACGGTGTCCGGCAGCGGGATGCACTACAACCCCCGCTTGTTTGTCGACAATTATCAGGTGTTCGTCTTCAAAGACTATGTTTAGGGGAAGTGCTTCGCCCACCGGTCTCTCGGGGGGAGATGTAGGCAATTCAAAAGAGATCTGCTCGCCACCCGATACTTTATCGCTCGCTTGTGCAGTATGTCCATTCACTAGAATCAAGCCTTTTACCAGACAATGTTGCAAAAAACTTCGCGAATAATCTGCAAACAATTCGGACAATGCCTTGTCTAGCCTTAATCCTGTACAATGTGCCGGTAATGTGGCGGTTAATTTTTTATCGGACATAGCAAGAAGCGATATAATACAACTATTAATATTATTCTACCGTGAGAGATGCGATTATCATATCTACTTTTTATAGTTTCACTGAACCTGGCTCTGATTGTTTCGGGTTGTTCTTGGTTCGACGAAAAGAGCGAGGACGAAGAAGCCGAGGTTATCTATCGCACGGCTAGAGAGAGTTTAGAGAAAGGTAATTACCCCGCTGCGTTGGAGAAATACCAAAGACTGGAAAACGATTATCCTTTTAGTCCTTTTGCAAACGCGGCGTTGCTCGAAACGGCTTATGCAAGTTATAAATCCGACGATGCCGAAACCGCTGCGGTGATGGCCGATCAGTTCATAAAAAATAATCCCAACCACTCTTATTTGGATTACGCTTATTATTTGAAAGGTTTGGCACATTTTAATTACGGCAAGCATTTTTTGGATTTTATTATTCCTCGCGACCGCACCGCAAGAGACACCAAACCTTTAGAGGAGTCTTTTGAAACTTTCAAAACCTTATACGAACGTTTTCCCGATAGTGCGTATCGCGAAGAAGCTAGAAGACGCCTGGTCGTACTACGCAACATGTTGGCGGTTCACGAGATTCGCGTCGCACTTTTTTATTACAGACAAGGCAGTTATGTAGCAACGATCAATCGCATGAAATATATGCTCGAGAGATACGACGGTGCCCAGCATACACCCGACGGTCTGCTACTCATGGCGCAAGCTTATAGGCAGATAGATGCCGACGACCTCGCCGGCGATACGCTTAGAGTTTTGGAATACAACTACCCGAGTTACGCTGCCTCCAACTTAAGAGAATTGGCGCAAGTTAGCGAGCAGGAACAAAGAAATTGGATGTCCGGATTTGGCGACCTGACCGATGTGATTCTAGAAAAATTGCGCATCAAGAGGAGATATTAACGATACTATCGGTATTGATTATCGGATGGTAGTTTGTGCGTCTACATACTCCTGTTTCATTTTTTCTACTAAATCCTTCTTAGGAATAGGAAGGTAATTAGGAATACGCTTAGCTCTGGGTTCCAAGCAGATAATTTTGATAGTAGGGTTTAAGAATCTAATGATATCGGTGAAATTTGAACCCACCGTATATATTAATTCGGTTTTAGACAATATCAAAAGGTCGATAAAGGCGTCTTGTACTTGTTCAGAGTCATAACCATGGTGTATAGGTTGATGGGTATACGATCGCTTGATACCTCTGGCAATGACTCTGCCGGCAAACGTTGTTTTCATTTGCGTGATAAATTGTTCTTTATCCGAGCATGCAAAAATATAGCTATCTTTGTCTAATACTTTTTCCAAATATGTGATGTAAGCCTCAATAGTCATTTTCCTCTGGAATAAGGCATCGGTTGCGCGATAATGCACTCCGATACAGTCCCCCTTAACATTCGTGTTGTACCACCGGTCGGCTTGCTGTTGTAGCTCTTGTTTTATCGATAATGCCGATATTATTTTATGCCCGAATTCACTAGAAATTCTATTTCTTGAAAATTCGGCTAATATATCTCTCAAGTTCATTCTGTAGTGCTTTATTTGGCTTATATGCGTTATCGGCTCTCTTGATTTCATAAACTCTTCACATTGACAATGCTCCGAGTAATTCAAGGTAGAGTTAAAGATATCGTAATAGCCGGAATTTTTCCGAAGAGGCTTGAGATTGATATTTAATTTTTCGCAAATCCATGCTATTCCGACTAAGGTAAATAGGGTGGTTCCCACATTGCCGTATTGTAATATTTTTGCGGTAATACATCCGTATCTTATACCGTCTTTGAGATATCCTATAAGATATATATATGCTAAAAAGTATTTTTTTAATGAATTATATGTTGATGTTTTTGTTGTGAGTTTGGGTCTTTTCTTTTTAATTTTCTTTAGTTGCTCGGTTTTTTTCTTATCTTTAATGGGTTCTTTTTCTCGAGTGGGAATTTCATGGTGATTTAATCGGGGAGAAGGCTTATAAATAGAGCGTATTATCGTTAGAATTTTTTTAAGCAATGGTCTGTATATTCTACTCGGATGAAAAATATAAGTCAGCACCAAAGTGGCTTTCAGAGTATACCAATAAACAGAAATTCTTTTGACCATAAGATTTTTTATTTATCGGAATAATTGTAACAAGTAATAGGGTATCGTCGTTCTCTACCGAAAGCGCAAGGTGTGATTTTCGGTCCTATCGGTGCTTGGCGACGTTTGTATTCGCTGGCAAGCACAGCCTGCCATACCGTTGAAACCAACTCGTATCGGTAGCCTTCCGAGACGAGTGATTCTACGGTGGCATCGCAATCTATTATTTTTTCTAGTATGGGGTCCAGTATTTCGTAGGGTGGTAGGCTGTCGGTGTCTAGTTGCCCTTCGGCTAATTCGGCAGTCGGTGGTCTGTCTATGATACGTTGCGGAATGATAGTCTCGTCTTTATTGTAATCTTGCGCAAGTTCATAAACTAGAGTTTTAGATACATCCTTTAGCGGCGCATACGCACCTACCGAGTCACCGTAAAGCGTGGTATAACCCATTGCGATCTCGCTTTTGTTGGAAGTGCCTGCAACCATCAATCCGTGCTTATTAGCGATTGCCATTAACAGGTTGCCTCGCAGGCGGGCTTGTATATTTTCTTCGGTTTTATCGGGAGGTAAATCCTCGAAGGCCGGTTTGAGCACTTGTTTCATCGTTTCGAATAAGTCTGTAATCGGAATTTCTTGCAAGGCGACCCCTAGGTTACTTGTCAAGATACGAGTATCTTCTATGCTACTTGTGGCGGTAAACGGAGACGGCATCATCACGGCGCGTACCCTACCTGCGCCTAAGGCTTCAACCGAAACTACCAGTGTGACGGCTGAATCGATACCTCCCGATAATCCGATAACAATACCTGCGGCACCGTGATCTTCTACATAATCTTTGAGTCCCATAGTCAGTGCGCGTCGTATATTGACAATTCGGCTCGGTGTTCGGGCTTGGGTTTGCGACGATAACCGACCGTTGTCTATTTCCAAGAAATAAACATCTGCTTCAAAGGTCGGTGCGCGTAGTATGTTTCGACCTTGTGCGGAAATCACTCTGCTATCTCCGTCAAACACGAGTTCGTCTTGTCCGCCGACGCGATTCAGATACAAGATGGGTGTTTTCGTTTGAACCACTCGCTCTTGTAGTATTCGGTCGCGTTGGTCTTGTTTGCCGATGTCGAAAGGTGATGCGTTGATATTGATTATAAGGTCTGCGTTTGATCGTGCGGCTTCGAGCGCGGGCATGGGATGCCAGATATCTTCACAAACCGTCACACCTATCGATAAATCGTTTATTTTGAATACATAACTTTTATCGCCGGGCTTAAAGTGTCGGTGTTCGTCAAACACACCGTAGTTGGGTAGGTGACGTTTATAGTAGCAAGCGATGATACGATTGTTCGAGATATGCACCGCTGCATTGTATAAATTATCGTTTTCTTGCCACGGTGCACCTACGATAATATCGGTATCGGAGGGTGATTGTTTTGCTAAAAACTCGAGTGCCTGCGTCGTCTTATTCAGGAAGTCGGCACGCAACAAAAGATCGTCGGCGGGGTATCCGGTAATTGCCATTTCCGGAAATACAACTAAGCGCGCATTTCGAGTATGCGCTTCTCGCATGGCTTTTAATATGCGTAGTGTGTTGCCGTCTATATCGGCCATTTTATAAGGATGTTGTGCTAAAGCGATACGCATTTTCGGGGGTCTTTTGAAGAATTAACTACCGTTCGTCGGAAATATATGACCGTTTATTTTTATTGGGCTTCAAATAACCCTCTAAATCGGATAATAGGACTGTTGACTTTATGAGGAGATTAGGCATGAAAATTAAAGGTTTTACATTAATAGAATTGATGATTGCCATAGCGATAGTAGGCATACTGTTGTCTTTAGCTATACCGACATATCAAGATTATACCGTGCGAGCCAAAATTTCCGAAGCTATGAATGTTGCGAGTTCCTTAAAAGTAATGGTTTCCGAGTACTATATCACGATGGCAGAATTGCCGGAGAATGCCGATGTGGCAGGAATAGACACTACTTTTAATACCGAATATATTTCTGCAATCGGCTATCGGAAGGAAGGAGACGACGATAGCAGGGCGATGATCGAATTGACTTTGTCCGAAAATGTTTCCGAAGCGGTTGCCGGTAAAGCACTATTGTTGACGGCGGTACCCGAAGCGGGATCCTTGCGTTGGGTTTGCAGCCACGATCAAAGCGAATCCGACCCTATAGACTCCAAGTATTTGCCGTCAAACTGCCGCTGAAGTAATGCAAACACCGACCCGATTATTTAAGTGGCGGGGCATTAGTTCCGACGGCGGTACTATCGACGGTCTATATGTGGCAGAAGACGAGAGTGTGCTTTTGCAACACTTGGAACATCAAGGGATTATTTTGGTCAAGGCGCAAGCTATTCACTCGGTGCAACATCTGGATACAAAGTTATTAGGCTTTTTGATGAAGCGGTTGGCAACATTGTTAAACGCCGGGTTGCCTATGGATTCGGCATTACAGCTGCTTTATGAACAAGCACCATCCAAGCTCAAAGCGGTACTCGCTCGGTTGTTGCATTGCCTCAAGTCGGGGTTGAGTTTATCCGAGGGCTTAAAACCTCATTTGGATAGTCGACAGCAATACCTAGTCAACATGATTCGCATCGGAGAAGATAGCGGTAAATTGGTTGCATTGCTGAATGAACTTGCGGCACAAAAGGAAAAGCAAATTCTTGCATTGCGTAGCTTAAAGCGCGCCTTAGCGTATCCTTCGTTGATATTAGGTGTGGCAATAGCGGTGATGGTTTTGTTGCTGAAAACGGTGGTACCTCAGTTCGAGAAGAGCTATGCGGCACTCGGCGGTGCATTACCGAACTATACACAGTTGACTTTGGATTTTTCGTCTTGGTTGGAACAACACGGTGGTGCATTGCTGATTGTGTTGTTGTCGGTTTATATAATCGGTTTATTGCTACACCGTACGGTCGTGGCATTTAGATACATCACATCGTATGTGCTCTTGAGACTTCCTCTTTGTGGTTCTCTTAGGCGTAGCTATTTTCAAAGTTTTTTTGCGACCACCTTGGGCTTGGCTTATCAGGCCGGTGTTCCTATAGATAAAGTGATGGAATGGTTGCCGTCGGCAACGCGAGATGCCGTATTCAAAAGTGCTTTAGAGAAACTCAAACACGATATAGACCAAGGGGCAAGTCTATACGATGCGATTTGCAAAATAGATTTTTTTGAACAATTTATGAAGCAAATGATACGGGTCGGCATAGAGAGCGGTCAACTGGCGCAGTCCTTATCACAAATAGCGACTTATTATAACGACCGCTTCGATGCTCAAATGCGCAACATGATGCACTGGGTGGAACCTGCATTAATTTGCTTGGTGGCAGCGATAGTCGGCTGGATTATTGCGGCAATGTACATCCCTATCTTTACGCTCGGTTTTGCATTATAAAAACAGAGCAGGCATGTATCCATACGATAGATTACACATTGTATAATGACCGAATGAAGTTTCGGTCTCCCGCCAATGTATAAAGTAGCCCTTGTTCCCGACCTTGCGTGGTGGATTTCGATCGCCGTTTTAGGTTTGATTGTAGGTAGCTTTTTGAATGTAGTTATTTATAGATTGCCTTTAATTTTAAGACAACGGTGGCACGATGATGCGCGAGCAGTGCTTGCAGAGGCGGAGTATGAGCAGGTTTCACATAATTTTTCTTTACTCTATCCGAGTTCTCACTGCACCCGGTGTAAAACACCGATATTGTGGCGGCATAAAATTCCGATACTCAGTTTTATATTGTTAAGAGGATCGTGTGCATACTGCCATGAGTCTATTAGTATGCGCTACCCGTTCATAGAATTATCGACAATGGTTATTTGGTTAATCATTTTTGCGATATACGGCGTTTCGTATGTGAGTATTTTCGGTGTGTTGTTCGCTTCGAGTTTGATCGCATTGGCTTGCATCGATCAAAAAGAGGGTTATCTAGTAGATGAGATTACTATCCCTTTGATATGGGCGGGGCTATTGTTAAATTGCTTCGATACCATCGTAGCGGCAGAGCAGGCGATCTTAGGTGCGGTGTTGGGATATTTGTCTTTTTTCCTGTTAAATCAAGCGTTTAAGCTGGTTCGTGGTCGTCACGGATTGGGCCGGGGTGATATGAAATTATTGGCTGCCATAGGGGCTTGGCTGGGTTGGGAAGTACTCCCCGCTTTGGTTTTGATTGCATCGCTGAGCGGTTTGGTTTTCTATGGCATGATACGTCTGAGACAACATTATGCGCTCTCGGATGCAATTCCGTTCGGGCCTCACTTGGTTTTCTCGGGTATAGTATCTTTTTTATTTTATCCGCAACTCAAAATGCCTTTTGAGATCGTTTCTCCGATGTGGTGAGTCATAAATGTTGAAGGTAGCATTATACGGCGGAGCGTGTAGCGGCAAAAGTACCGTAGCCGAGCTATTTGCGAATTTCGGTGCACCGATTATAGATGCCGATATTATTGCCAGAGAACTTGTGACTCCCGGTAGTCCTCAGCTGCGACAAATTATGACTGCCTTCGGTACCGAGATCGTCAAGAATAATCAACTCGATAGAGCGATGTTGCGGCGAATTATATTTTTCGATAAAGCGGCTAGAATACAACTCGATAACATTATGCATCCGCCCATCCGTATGGAATTGAAGCGGCGTATCGATGATACGGTGGCACCTTATTGCGTGGTTGTCATACCGTTGTTGCTGGAGGCACAAATGACGGATTTAGTCGATTGTGTCGTTGTGGTCGATTGTCCGCAACAAACTCAAATTGAAAGAATCGCTCTTCGCGATGATTTAAGTATAGAAGAAGCAACCCAAATCGTTAGTGTTCAAGCCACTCGCAAACAGAGACTGGAAGTTTCGGACAAGGTGATTGATAATAGCTTAGATATGAATCATCTAAAACAACAAGTGCATAAGCTACATAAAGAATGGACAAAATAGAAGTCTCGGGACAAGAGCATAGAGCGACTACGATTTATGAGATTCCACTCAACAGTAGAATGAGACATTTTCTACGCTATGAATACCTGATCAACGAAATTGAAACAAGGTTGTCGGCTGAGCACGATTATGCGGTAATAGATATCCTGCGTTTGGTGCATAGTTTGATTGAAATTAATACGAACAATGATATGCGTAGCGAGATTATGCAACACTTAAACTGGCAGCACCAGCAGCTACGAGAACTGGAGAAGCAACCTCGGGTCGACCAAATTTTTTTGCAGGAAAAAATGCAGGAAAAAAAACAGATGCTGGCAGAAATGGAGAAATTATCTATTCCTATCTCAATGTACCATAATCATTATCTATTGAGCACGACCAAATCGCATGTGAACATCATCGGTGGGTTGGCAAGTTTTCATTTACCTATGTTTGCGACTTGGGCTACATTAGCTCGCAACTACCGGCAAGCGGATTTGAATAGATGGTACGCACCTTTTAAGGAGCTCTACAAAGGTATACAAAATATTCTGTCGATGACCCGCAACAGTCAAGAATTCAAAGCGTATCAATCCGAGACCGGCTATTATATGGAGGATTTTTCTCCTCCTAGGAACTACCAAATGATAAGAATTTCGGTAAATAGAGATATTTTTCCCAGATTATCCGCTAGTCCTTCGCGTTTGATAGTCTATTTCTTTACCGCCTCCGATTTTAGGGAGCCACCCCGGCAAGTTCAAACTCACATAGACTTTGAAATGGCGTTTGCTAATTTGTAGGTCATATCGTGGTTCTGTGCAATATCACGCCGATTGACCTACCGGCGGGCGGACATCAGAATTGCCGATTGACCCACCGGCTCAATCGGCGGTCTCTTCCGATAAACTCCTTGAATAGGAGTATTTTGCGCATCAAATCGGCTGCGAACAAAAGATATTTTGGACTGGGGTGACCGATTTCTTGATTCAGCCTTTCCCTGTATATCGGATAGTACCTTGCTACTAAATCGTTTTGCATCATGCTCTCATATACTTTATCTATTATTGCCCTTGCCATAGGATTTTGAGAATAGACTGTATAAATATCTTTTCTCGGAGGACGAAAATCAGATTTATCTTTTATATTTTGAAAAGTTTCTAATAAACCGGGATAACCTATTTTTATTTCCAGTTTTTTAATATCTTCGTCTAAATGTTCGTATCTGATTAAAAAATCGGTGACCAAACGATTTTTAATACATAGCAGATTATAATCTCCAAGCCTGTTTCTGAGCATCATTTCATTTAATACAAATAAGCTAAAATTATCTTTAGATTGTTTCCAGTAGTATCTGGAAATCATAGTATCGTAAGGGCAGCGAATAATAGATACTTTTAGGTAGTTATCCCATATATTTGAGAATTCTCTTTTTATGGCATGTGCAGAAAGATGACGACGGAATATTTTTTTGCCTTTCAGGGTGATATTTTGATACTCCGGGATATTCCAAGATTGTCTGATGTTCTCATCTGTTTTTATTGAAGTGTAAATATCGTCCGCCCCACAATATTTTGACAGTGCAAGTTCAAAAGATGAACCGGCGGTTTTATAGGTTTTTATAAATATAACTTTTAGTTTATGAGAGATAATCAACGGATCACCCTATCAGACCTCAAATTGATTCTAATTGACGCCACTTATTAGGGATTAGTTTGAGGTCTGCTAAGGCTGCCAGCAGAGCTTTAGGAAAGCTCGCATCGTCTCCGTATAGAAGTTTATAGTAGCTGACTTTCATTGTCGTTGCCGAACCCAAGACAATAAAGGTGAAAGTGAGCAAAGCACCGAGTGCGAGTGTAGATGCACCGCTAATCGCCTGTCCGAAAGTACAGCCCAAGGATAGTACCCCGCCGATGCCCATCAGCAAGCCGCCTACGAAATGGTTTGCAAAGTCTTTTAAGTCGGCAAACCATTCAATACGAAAGCTCTTGGTAAATATCGCATAAAAAAACGAACCTACGATAATTCCCGACGCTGCTATCAGTGCAAAAGAGAGATACTGAAATGAAAAACCTTCTCGTATCCAATAATAAAAGTGTCCGCTCGGCTTTACGAAAGTAAGCGACTGCGCGCCCACATCGTACGGGATTTGATCTAGAAATTCTACCTCCTCCAGTAATTCTTGACCGTGGGGTCCTGCCGTGACATACCATGCGAGTGCAACCGCACCGCCGATAATCGTGCCGCCGATGATGTTATCGGTGTTTTTAGAGAAATCGGTGGACTTAAAACACCATATAAAGAGTGCGATAGCGATAATCAAGGCAATAATAAGTTTGCCGTTTACGGTATTCTCCATGCCCAGAGGCAGTCCGTATAGCAGTATTGCACTAATACCTTGACTCGGTATACCGTAATCGTTGAAATTTATCGCCGGCATCCATTGCAAAAATACATAAAAACCGAAATCGGTATAAATCATTAAATAGGCACCTACGCCCATAATCAAAAAGACGAATATAGATTTTAGGTTGCCGCCACCTATGCGCACTAAAGTTTTGTTGCCGCATCCTGAACCTAAGGTCATGCCGATACCGAAGAGCAACCCACCGAGTATGTAGCGTAACCATACGAATTGCGGAGTTGTGTAGGGTGGTTTGCCGGTTTTACCGTCTTCCACCAGCGATAAATCTACTTGTGCCCATATTTCCAGCAATGCGACGATGGCGATTGCCGTGCCGATAGCAAACACCCACGCCCGCATTCGTCCGGTGTCGCCGGTGTTGACGCAGTCGGAAACCGCCCCCATCGTACAGAAATTGGTTTTGTTGGCAACCGCACCTACGAGTAATGCGATTAGGAATGCCCATAATAGGGTTTGTTGTACTAAGTCCATCTACCTGATATTTGTGTCAGAGGGTAATTATATCAGCATCTCTATATTCGTCTATGGCTTTTTCTAACCCGGATTTGTAGGCTGAAAAATATTTTTGTAACTCGTCTCGGCTGAAGTTTTCATGAAGTGCTTTATCGGTTTTTATCTTTACCTTGGGGTGTTCAAAATATATTTTATGACAGAGGGTGTTTTCTGTTTTAGGACGGAAGTCACCTTTTGTATGGATGTTTGATAAGGATTCTAGCAAACCGTCACAACCTATCCTTATTTCAAGTTTTTTAATATCTTCGTTTAAATTGTCATATCTGATCATAAAATTAATTACTAATTTCCCGTCAATTTGGAGTTTTTTGTAATTCTTAATAAGCCATTTAATCCCTCGTTCTAATGCATAGTTCTCAAAGTCTTTGATTTCATTCTCAGGGAGGCGTTTAAGCCAATAGTAATGAGAAATTAACATATCGTATGGGCAACGGATGATAGCTACTTTTAAGTAGCTGTTCCAAACTTGCTCGGGAATTAGTCGTTGTATCTTTTTAGCACCACTATGTTCAACAAACCTAGGGGGATCCATCAATATAATTCTACGATGCTTGAGTTTATACTCATAAGGTGCCGTGTAATTTTGTCCTTTGTTGTATCCAACCCTTTTTCTTTCATCAATTGTTTTATCAACTGCAATCGGTGTAATGATGTCGTGTGGGCCACAATACTTTGTAAACGCCATTTCAAACGATGAGCCGGCAGTTTTCATTATTTTTACAAAGATCATTTTATATTTGTGGGAAATAATCATGTTCTACATAATGAAGATTATTTTAGTAATAGCAAGTAGGGTCGGCAATACCGGCTTCCTTAAAACCTTGTTGTCTGAATCGGCAAGCGTCGCATATTCCGCAGGCTTTGCCTTCGTCGTTTGCTTGATAACACGAGACAGTGAGCGAATAGTCCAATCCCAGTTGTATGCCGCATTTTATAATCTCGGATTTACGCATCGATATCAGAGGCGCGTTAATGTGAAATTCATTTTGTTGCACGCCGCTTCGGGTAGCTAATTTTGCGATGTTTTGAAAGTGCTTTATAAAATTCGGGCGGCAATCGGGATAACCCGAATAGTCTATTGCGTTCACGCCTATAAAAATGTTATGAATATTCAGAGTTTCTGCCCACGCTAATGCAATCGATAAAAAAATCAGATTTCTCGCCGGCACATAAGTTATAGGGATGGTATTCTCTGCATGGGCGGCAGACTGTGGTGTGGTTGGTACTTCAATTTTTGAGTCGGTTAAAGCGGAGCCTCCTACCGAGTCGAGCGAGAGAGGAAATATCAGGTGTTTTTCTACTTTGAGGTGATTTGCAATTCGTCGGGCAGCGTCGATTTCGACTGCGTGCCGTTGCCCGTAGTCAAAACTCAGTGCACGACAAAGATAACCTTGCGACTTAGCGAGTGCTAATACCGTTGCCGAGTCCAGCCCACCAGATAGGAGCACCACGGCACTTAATGATGCATTGGTGTTCACCTTCCGCGTGTTTCTCCCCACAGTATTTTGTGTAATTGCACTTGCATACGCACCGCGAGTCTATCGGCAAGTATCCATTCGGCGAGCTCGCTTGCGTCTTGGCGTTGCCACGCCGGCGAAAACAATATATTGCACCGTCGGTTCAATGCGTGTTTTTGTAGGCATGTCTTAGCCCAATCGTAATCTTCTCGGTTGCAAATCACAAATTTAACTTGATCGTCGGCGCGTAATCGGGTGATGTTGGCGTAGTGGTTGCGATCGACCTCTCCGGAACACGGTGTTTTGATATCCATCACAACCGTTACCCGAGGATCCACCTTCGCAATGTCGTGTGCACCGCCGGTTTCTAAAGAGACGCAATATCCTGCATCGCACAGCTTGCGTAATAAATCCAAGCAGCGATTTTGTGCCAAAGGTTCGCCGCCGGTTACCGTAACATAGTCGGTTTTACTCTCTTCGGCACGCTCAAGGATATTGTCGATGGTCATCCATTCGCCGCCTTTGAATGCGTATTCGGTGTCGCAATAGCTACAACGAAGCGGGCAGCCGGTAAGCCTAATAAAAAGCGTCGGGATGCCGGTTGTTAGCGATTCGCCTTGCAGAGAATAAAAGATTTCGCTGATTTTCAGTGCGTCGGCCGGTGCCATCGCTTAGCGTCCTTTGTTTCCCAGCTGTTCCAGTTGTTCTATTGCCAGTTTGCGCACCTGTTCGTCTTCGGCTTCATTTTTCAAACGTTCTAAGATCTTACGCGCGTCTTCCCACTGCTTTTTGTTGAGCCGTATATAAGCAATCTTGAGCAATGCCGGTTCGCGTTTTTCACTATCGCCGTAATTCTCGATGAGTTGTGTAAAATATACGGTCGCTTGTTCTAAGTCACCTTCTGCATAATACGATTCGGCAACCCAGTAGTTTGCGTCGTCGGCATAATCCCCCTCGGGATAATCTTGTAAAAAACGGGTTAGGTTGTCGCGCAGACGAATATAATCGGCACGGTCCAAGGCCCCCATCGCTTTGCTATAAGCGGCGTATTCATCTTCGTCGGGTAATCCGGCGGGTTCTATAAGTGAGGGCTTTTCTTCGGGTTGTAATATAGCTTGAGGTTGTTCGGGTTCTATAGGAGGTGCCTCGGATTCTACGACAGGTACTGCCGGTTCTATGACGGGTGCCGCCGGTTCTATGACAGGTACTTCGGGTGTTCGTAATTGCGGTTCCTCTACGACACGAGCGAGTTCATCTAAGCGATTATTTGTTTTAGTGATTTGCTGTTCTAACTTTTGAAAATTACTTTTTAGTTGCCCTAGTTGAGTTTCGGTGGGAGCAGTCTCCATAGATTTCACCGACACGGTCGGTGTCGTAAGCGATCGATGGATTTGAGATTTGAGTTCACCCAACTGCTGGTCTAGATTTTTTTGTAGCGTCTTTAGTTCAAATTGCGTAAGTTCGTTTTGATTACGCAATTCGGTTATTTCGTTTTGCATTTGCTGCACTTTATCCAGTACTCTATTGAGCAGGGCATTGTTTTGTTCTTGCGCCGACACATCGATGCCGGCAAACAATGCAAAAACTAAAAGCAGGTATTTAACCATTGTTTAATATTGCCGTCTAAGACCGCTATCGTACGAGTGGCGACCATGAAATCCCCCTGATATTATCGGCTTCTATCTGAATCAGTTTTCCTAATGCCCCGTCTATGGTTAGCAATCCGAGTGCAGACTCACCGTCTTGGGTTGTGATATAGCTTAATAGATGTCCGTTGGGCGCAAAACGAGGTCTTTCGTCTAGGTTACCGAAACTCAAAGCAAGTTCGCTATCGTCGATTAGATCGCGTATGACTACGGAAAATCCGGCACCGCGCTCGCTGATATAAGCGAGCTTGGTTTGATCGGGCGAGACATCGGCATCGGCGTTGTAGTTCCCCTCGAAACTTAGACGCGTAATATCATTGTCCGCAATCGATGCCCGATACAGTTGTGGTGTGCCGCTGCGGTCCGAGGTAAAGATCAAGGCATCGTTACCCATCCAAGCGGGCTCCGTATCTATTGCCAGACTTCGGGTTACCCTTATAATTCTTTGGGTGTCGAAGCGGTAGATATAAATATCGGAGTTGTCGTTGCGCGAAGCGACAAAACTTAATTGATTGTTATCTTCGGACCAAGCAGGCGTGTTGGCAGGACCTATTATTTCGGATAGATTGCTACGCTCGCCACTGCTCAATACCTGTATGAATATCTGTGGTTCGTTGTTCTCGTAAGAGACATAAGCAAGGTTTTTGTAATCGGGCGACCACGCCGGCGACATCAGTGTCGCGTCTGCGGAATAAATGGCCGAGACATATTGTCCGTCGGCATCCGCTATGTTCAGGTTAAATCTTCGTTCTTTGGGACCCAGCCTCTCCGAACTGACAAATGCCAGTCGGGTACTGAAAATTCCCGCCACACCGGCAATTTCCTCATAGATCAAATCACTTGCATAGTGTGCAATGGTTTTGATTAGATTATCCTCAAGGCTTAATTTCCATTCCTTCGATTTAGTCGCTTTGACGGCATCGTCTAGGCGAACAATCAGAGCATCGTCGTCGACGGTACCCGATACTATTTTTTCGGCACCGTTTGTCAACCAAGCCTCGTAGTCGGTCGTATCGTTCGGGCGAGTCAGTTGGGAAAAGTTTTGTGCGTCTAAGATACTGAATAAGCCACTGTACGCTAGATTGGATGCGATAATTTGACTGTAGTTGCGAGGCACGTCTTGAGGTTCTCCCGTAAACGGCAGTATTGTAATCGGAACCCCACCGATCACACCTTCGGTGATTTCTATTTTTAATTCGGCTTGCGCGGTTGCAAAAGCGAACAGTAATGTCAGCAGGCTCGCTATACTATGTAGTATACGCATAATCAATAGTCCCTCTTAAAGGTAAATTCAATTTCCGAGTCAAACACTTCCGGTGAGGGTGCCGTCGGAAGCGGGTCGGCTTTCCATACCGCTGCTTCAACCGAGCGTACGAATAATTTATCGCCTTCGCAGCGTAAGAAGTCGACATTCAGTATTGCACCCGTTTCATTTTGACGTATCTTGAGTACACATTTGCCACCTTCGACACTGGTGGGAGGTTTCTTCCAATGCTGCTCTACGCTACTGCGAATCATCTGCTCGTATTGCCGTTGCCAAATTGCAATTTGGTTCTTGCGCATTTTTAATCGTTCGGCTTCTTCTTTTTTTCTATGCTCTGCCAAGCGTCGTTGCTCTTCTTCCCGCTGTCTCTTTTTCTCTTCCTCCAGGCGTTTCTTCTCCTCCGCTATGCGTTTTTGCTCTTCTTCCAGCCTTTTTTTCTCTTCTGCCATGCGTCTTTGTTCTTCCTCCAGTTGTCTTTGTTTCTCCTCTGCTATGCGCCTTTGTTCCTCCTCCAGTTGTCTTTGTTTCTCCTCTGCTATGCGTCTTTGTTCTTCTTCCAGCTGTTTCCTTTTCTCTTCGGCTAAACGTTCTTGCTCTTTGCGTTCTTGTTCCGCTTCCTCCTTACGCCTCAGTTCGGCTTGCCGCTGCTTTTCTTTCTCTTCCACACGCAGTTGTTCTAGTCGAGCTTCTTCCTGTTTTTTCTTTTCTTCTTGTAATTTCTTTTGCCTTAACAACTCCGCTTTTTTTCTTTCTTCGGCTAAACGTTGCGCCTGTTTTTGTCGCTCTTTTTCAAGTTGCAGTGCGCGTTCTCTCGCCAATGCTTGTTGTTGTTTTTGTTCGTAATAGGTATTCACTTCCTCCTGTGTGATGACTTCCGCCTCTATCGATTCCATCGGCGGTGGCGGTGACTGTGTCGCCAAAGAGACAGGTCCGGCACAGGTTTTCAGGGAAATTGTGATCGTGAAAAAAAATATAAGATGTAGCAGTACGGAAAAAACCGTAGAACTTAAATATAAACCGCGCTGTTTGCGCATCGTAGTCACTCGGCAGGAGGCTGGGTGACCAAACCTATTTTTTCGGTTCCCGCTTTCTGCAGTGCAATCATTGCCTGCATTACGTATCTGTACGGTGCATTGCGATCGCCGCGCACATAGATTGTGCTATATCGATTTTGTTCGAGCAGCACGGCAGCTTCCTTGATCAAAATTTCTTCTTGCAGTGCTTGATTTGCGCGATTGCCCTGGTTGATAAAAAAATTGCCGACTTTGTCAACGGTAATAATCAGTGGTTCCTGTTCGGTGTCTTGCGGGAGCGTTTCGCTATTGCTCTCGGGTAGTTCTATTTCCACGCCTTGCTGTATCAACGGCACCGTAACCATAAATATGATCAACAATACCAGCATCACATCTATATACGGAACAACGTTAATTTCGGCAATCGCTTTGTTGCGGGCTAATATCCTCATGGCATCATTCCGAAGTGTTTTTATGTAAAGCCTGACGATGTAATATCGCAGTAAACTCCTCTATAAAATTATCGTAGCGCGAGATCAATAAATTGCTATGCTCGCTGAAACGATTGTATGCAACCACTGCGGGAATTGCTGCAAATAAACCTAGTGCGGTTGCCACTAAGGCTTCGGCAATCCCCGGTGCAACCAAAGAGAGCGTTGCTTGTTGCACATCTTGCAATGCGAGAAAGGCGTGCATAATGCCCCAAACAGTACCGAACAGACCTATATACGGCGAGGTAGAAGCCACCACCGATAAAAAGTTCAAGTGTTTATTCCAACTATCGACCTCTCTGGACAACGCAACCTTCATGGAACGCACCGCAGTATCCGCAATGGCAAGCGGTGATAACGAACCCTGTTTGTGCAAGCGTATATATTCGTCGAACCCGGTGTGAAATATTTTTGCCATGCCGCTTTGTTCATGAATGTCGATCTCCTTGTAAAGTTCGCTCAGCTCCATGCCCGACCAAAAACGCTCCTCAAATTGAATAGCCTGTCTCCTTATATGCCGAAACTCGCGCCACTTTGCAATAATTGCACTCCAACTCAAAACCGAAGCTATGATCAATACGAGCAAAACCAGCTGCACGATGAAAGTCGCATCGCTAATCAATGAGAAGAAGCCAATTTCAGATTGCATTTCTTAATTCTCCATAAAGTCTGACAGATATTAATACCGAATATCACAGGCTAGACATCTAAATAAACTTAAATTATAGGTACTCCAACTGCCTATAATACCCTATTCTGCATGATTGACAATGTAGCATTGTCCGAATTGGAGTTAGTGTAGTCGCTTCCAATCACCCTAAATGCACAAGCGTCTAAGGTCAATGCGAGTTTGAGATTTACCGAAAAGATCAAAACAGGCTCTGTTTGGAGGTTTCGGCTTGTGGTGTGGAAGGAGGCACTCGATAACCTAGATGTCGGTATGCCGATCGGGTTGCCAATCGGCCGCGTGCGGTACGGATTAAAAATCCACTTTGTATTAAAAAGGGTTCTATCACATCCTCGACGGTGCCGCGCTCCTCGCTAATCGCTGCCGCTAAGCTGTCTATGCCGACCGGACCTCCCGAAAATTTTTCTATGATCGTTTCCAGTAGTTTGCGGTCCATCGAGTCAAAACCGTGTGTGTCCACACTGAGCATATCGAGTGCCTTATCGGCAATCGGTTGATCGATGACTCCGTCGGCTTTGACCTGCGCGTAATCGCGTACCCTACGCAGCAAGCGATTGGCAATACGCGGCGTACCGCGCGAACGGCGGGCAATTTCAAAGGTGCCTGCTTTGTCTATGGTTACATCGAGTATATTTGCACTACGTTTTACGATTTGTGCGAGTTCTTCGTTTTGGTAAAAGTCCAGCCGCTGAGTTATGCCGAAGCGGTCTCGCAGAGGTGAAGTGAGCAGACCGGCGCGTGTTGTTGCTCCGACTAAGGTAAACGGTGGCAACTCAAGTTTAATCGAGCGTGCTGCCGGCCCTTCGCCGATAACGATATCCAGCTGAAAATCTTCCATTGCAGGATAGAGTATTTCTTCTATGGCAGGATTGAGGCGGTGGATCTCGTCTATAAACAATACCTCTTTGGGTTCCAAGTTGGTCAATAGGGCGGCGAGGTCGCCGGCTCTTTCTAAAATCGGCCCGGCGGTTTGTCGAATTTTGACATCCATTTCGTTGGCGACAATATGCGCGAGCGTTGTTTTGCCTAAACCGGGAGGTCCGAAGATTAATACATGGTCTAATGCGTCGCCTCGTTCTTTAGCCGCCGAGATAAATATATCCATCTGTTCTTTGACCGAGGATTGTCCTATATAGTCTTTTAATCGACGAGGACGCACATCGTCGTCAATTTGTTTTTCTTCGTCTATCGGGTCGCCGCGCAATAACGATTTGTTCGTTTCTGTATCCATTGTTCAAGTGTATAGTATCATTTAGGCTTTTAATCGTAGTGCTTCGCGGATAATCTCTTCCACCGTTTTGCCTTTGGTGTCCACCTTTTTAATCAGACTTTTTGCTTCGCCGGATTTGTAGCCGAGTGCGATTAAAGCCCCGGATGCAGCTTGCGATTGGTCGCTACGAGCGTCGGTCGCGGTTGCAGCGGAACTTTGCCAAAACTCGTCCTTAAAGCGATCCTTCATCTCGACAATCAGTCGTTGTGCCGTTTTCACACCTATCCCGGGCAAATCGGACAATGCGCCTACATCTTCGTTTTCTATCGATTGTCTGAATATATCCTCTTCCATGCCGGAGAGAATTGCCAGTGCCATTTTAGCATCGACACCGCGCACCTTGCGCAATTCTTTGAACAAGGGTTTATTGAGTATATCAAGTGCCCTCTCTGCAATCATCTGATCGATGATTCCGTCGGCTTTGACCTGTGCGTAATTGCGTACCCTACGAAGCAGGTGTTTGGCGATACGCGGCCTGCCGCGTGAACGGCGGGCAATTTCAAAGGCACCTGCTTTGTCTATAGCCACATTAAGTATATTTGCATGGCGTTTTACGATTTGCGCGAGTTCTCCTTTTTGGTAAAAGTCCAGCCGCAGGGTTATGCCGAAGCGGTCTCGCAAAGGTAAAGTACGCAAACGGTTGCGCCAACGGTTGAGTGTTGTTCCCCCGACTAAGGTGAATGGTGGCAACTCGAGTTTAATCGAGCGTGATGCCGGACCTTCGCCGATAACGATATCCAACTGAAAATCCTTCATTGCAGGGTAGAGTATTTCTTCTATGGCAGGATTGAGGCGGTGAATCTCGTCTATAAACAATATCTCTTTGGGTTCTAAGTTGGTCAGTAGGGCGGCGAGGTCGCCGGCTCTCTCTAAAATGTAGCCGTCGGTTTGCCGAATTTTAACATCTATTTCGTTGGCGATAATATGTGCGAGCGTTGTTTTGCCTAAACCGGGATGCCCGACAATTAATACATGGTCTAATGCGTCGCCCCGTTCTTTAGCTGCCGAGATAAATATATCCATCTGTTCTTTGACCGAAGATTGTCCTATATAGTCTTTTAATCGATGAGGACGCACATCGTCGTCAATTTGTTTTTCTTCGGCTATCGGGTCGCCGCGCAATAACGAGTTGTTCGTCTCTTCATCCATCGTTCGAGTGTATCGTATTATCTAGGCTTTTAATCGTAGTGCTTCGCGGATAATCTCTTCTACCGTTTTACCTTTGGTGTCCACCTTTTTAATCAGACTTTTTGCTTCGCCGGATTTATAGCCGAGTGCGATTAAAGCCCCGGATGCAGCTTGCGATTGGTCGCTGTGGGAGGCGGTAGCGGTGGTAACGGAACTTTGCCAAAACTCGTCCTTAAAGCGATCCTTCATCTCGACGATCAATCGCTGTGCCGTTTTCACACCAATCCCCGGCAAATCGGACAATGCGCCTACATCTTCGTTTTCTATGGATTGTCTGAATATATCCGCTTCCATGCTGGACAAAATTGCCAGTGCCATTTTAGCACCGACACCGCGCACCTTGAGCAATTCTTTGAACAAGGCTTTATCGTATTCGTTGATAAAGGCGTATAGGGTATGCGCATCTTCGCGCACAATCAGATGGGTTAATACGACAACCGGCGTACCCACCTCGGGAAGTTTGTAAAAAGTCGACATCGGGGCTTGCAGTTCGTATGTGAGACCATTGACTTCAATCAATAGATAGGGTGGTGATTTTAGAATGAGTTCACCACTTAGCCGAGCAATCATTGGCGTAGTTTAGGTATTCCGTCGGATGGTGTTACGAAAGCATGGCATAAAGCAATCGCGAGTGCATCGCTTTCGTCGTTTTGGTCTCGCTCGGCAATGCTAAGCAATCGGCACGCCATGTATTTGACTTGTCTTTTATCGGCGGCACCGTTGCCGGTAATGGTCTTTTTAACAAAACGCGCACTGTATTCATGCACCGCAAGTCCGGCCTTAACACCGGCGCAAATCGCAACGCCGCGTGCTTGTCCTAATTTGAGTGCCGAGTCGGCATTTTTTGACATGAACACCTTTTCTACTATCATCATCGAGGGTTGATAAGTCTCTATAATGTCGGCGACACCGTCGTAGATCGTAGCCAGCCGTTCCACGGAATTTAACGAGGCGGTATTAATTTGACCGCTGGCAATATAACGGTTCGTATGCCCGTCGCTTTCTATAATCGAATAACCGGTGGATATCGAACCGGGATCTATACCTAAAATACGCTGCATCATTAATCTGCTTCCCGGTTCACGACCGAGTCTGCAAAACTCGCATTGCAATAGATATTCTGTACATCGTCGCAGTCCTCCAGTGCTTCCAAAAGACGCAGTAATTTACCACTATCGTTTTCGTCCAACGGCACTAAATTTGTAGGGCGCATTTCTATCTCGGCAGAATCCGGTTCCATGCCCGAGCTTGTCATTGCCTGCTTGAGTTGCAGTAGATTTTCGGGATTTGTCAAAACTTCTATATGATTTTCGCTTTCTATATCTTTTGCGCCGGCTCGTGTTGCAGCGTCTAAAATCGCTTCCTCGTTCGCACCTGCAGGGTAGCTTAACACGCCGCACTGCTTGAACAAATAGGAAACCGATCCCGAGGTTCCTAAATTACCGCCGAATCGAGTAAAAGCGTGTCGTATTTCGGATACACTTCGGTTTTTATTATCGGTGGTACACTCTACCAATACGGCAACACCACCGGGACCGTAACCTTCGTAGCTGATATTTTCATAGATTGCGCCTTCTATTTCTCCGCTACCGCGTTTGACGGCACGCGCAATGCTATCTTTCGGCATATTTGCAGCGAGTGCTTTGTCTATTGCGAGACGCAATCTAGGGTTGCTCTCCGGGTTTGCGTCTCCCATGCGCGCAGCGACGGTGATTTCACGGATCAGACGAGTAAATAATTTACCTCGTTTGGCATCTTGTGCTTTTTTCCGGTGTTGTATATTTGCCCATTTGCTATGCCCTGCCATTGATTACTCCTCTGCTATTGCGGTCTATTCTAAACTAATTGTAGGCTAGTCGGTTAATAAGTGCGCGATTGCGTCACGATTGGTATGGGAACTAATCTGCGTTATGGCTTGTGATAAAGAGAGCCAGCGATATTCGCTGTGTTCTCTCGGATCCAGCACGACACGGCACGGTGCCTCTAGTTCTACGCTGAATAGGTGCTCTTTATTGGAAATGACACCCGGCGCATATCGATGTCGCCACATGGGGTAAATCAAAAATTCATTATAACTATGTCGGTTGACCAGTAGGTCGGTATCGGACAATCCAACCTCTTCGTAGAGTTCTCGTTGCGCAGCCTGTTCCGGTGTCTCGTCCCATTCCAAACTGCCGGCCACCGATTGCCAAAAATAATTCGGTTGTTTGCGTCTCAGTGCCAAAATCTCGTTATTGCGTGTATAGACCACAATCAGTACGGACTCGGGACGTTTGTAGTGTCGGTCTTTTTGGGGCATACGCATATTTAATCGCAGTTTTATTTTTAATTTCCTTATTCGGGTAATGTATTATAAGCGTCTATGCTTCCGAGTTGGATAAATAAAGCGAAAATAAGGACACTCCGCTTATGAAATTTTCCGTTATTATCCCGGTACGAAATAACCGTTCCGAGTTGATCGGCTTGCTACAGACGATTGAACGGCAAAGTTATGCAGAGCCTTTTGAAACACTTATCGTCGATCAGTCGGATAACAAAGAAGCACCTATAGAGGTATCGCGTGGCCCTTGCCGATGGTTGCGTATGGAAGGTGCCGGCGCTTCCCGTTCGCGTAATTTGGCGATTAAACATGCAACCGGAGATTATTTGGTCTGGGTCGATGCTAATGCTCGTTTTAAGAAGCATACGCTGCATCGGCTAGATGGGATTACCGAGGATAATCCGGATTGCGATGTGATTTGTGGCATTTGCCTTAATATAGAGGACGGCAAGCCTTATTCGCGTTATTCCGGCCCTGAACCCGAAGGTGTAAATTTTAGAAATTACGATTGCTGTTTGGCATCTGCAATGGCAATCAAGCGGACTGTCTTATCCGAGGTTGGTTTGTTGGATGAGCATTTGGGTACCGGGACGCGTTATGGTAGTAGCGAAGAAACCGATTTAGTTTTGCGTATACTTGAACACGGTGGCAGGTTGCTCTATCAGCCACGCTACGAGGTGTTGCATCCGAGTCTCAAGCCGGAAGGAATGTCGCTGCATGCTTGGATACGCAAGCATTATCTTTACGGTATGGGACGCGGCGCAATGTTGCGAAAGTATCTACGCATTAAACCGGCGTGGGCACTTAAAAACTTGGTACTCGCATTATCGAAGCCGGTAGCAGGAATTTTGATAGAAGTTCTACGACTGCAAGGACGACAGGCACTGCGTTATACCGTATCGATTATCGGCAGGCTTCATGGTTTTGCATCTTATAAGCCGTAAGTACCGAACCCGGTATGTTAAGGTTCTGCACAAGGTCACGCCGATTGACCTACCGGCTCAATCGGCGGTTCTATTGCCGAGTTTTAGGTGAAGTTCTTTTAATTGAGTCTCGCCAACCGAAGTGGGCGCATCGGTCAACGGACACGATGCGCTCTGGGTTTTCGGGAACGCAATCACATCACGGATTGAGGTGCTATCGCTCATCAGCATCGCAATACGGTCTAAGCCGAAGGCGATACCGCCGTGCGGCGGGCAGCCGTAGTTTAGTGCTTGCAGGAAAAAGCCGAATTTCTCTTCGGCTTCGGCTTCGTCAATACCCAAAACCTTGAACACCTTGCGCTGTGTGGATTGTTCGTGTATGCGTATAGAACCTCCGCCTAATTCTATACCGTTTATCACTACATCGTAGGCACGCGACAAGCAATCGCCGGGGTTCTCCAGCAAGCTATCCGAGTTCGTCGCCGGGGCAGTGAAAGGATGATGCACGGAATCCCATCGTTTAGCCTGATAGTTGTATTCAAACATCGGAAAATCAATAATCCACAACGGTTTCCATTTAGGCTCTTTAGCTACGAGGTCAAGGTCGTGGGCAATCCGCACGCGTAGCGCAGCCAGCGAATCGTTGACTATGTTTTTATGTCCGGCACCGAAGAATATCAAATCTCCGTCGTGGGCTTGTGTTCGTTCGATAATTTGCGCAACCACCTCGTCGGAAAGGAATTTCAGTATAGGAGATTGCAAGCCTGCTCTGCCCGATGCGATGGACTCACATTTAATGTAAGCGAGTCCTTTGGCACCGAAGCGTGCGACATACTCGGTGTAATCGTCTATTTGTTTGCGGCTTAGGCGACCTCCCTGCGGGATTTTTAACGCCGCAACGCGTCCTGCTCGATCCTCGGCAGGTTTGGAGAACACTTTGAATTCCACACCGCGCATCAAATCCGTCAACTCACTGAGTTCCAACGAAATACGCAGATCGGGACGGTCGCAACCGTAGCGAGCCATTGCGTCGGCATACGACATGCGCGGAAAATCGGCGAGTTCTACATCCAGCACACAACGGTATAGGTCTTTTAGCATCTGCTCTATCAGTTCAATAATAGAGGTTTCATCCATGAACGAAGTTTCTATATCAAGCTGGCTGAATTCGGGTTGGCGGTCGGCGCGCAAGTCCTCGTCGCGAAAACAACGCGGCATCTGGTAATAGCGGTCTAAACCACCCATCATCAATAACTGCTTGAATAATTGAGGAGATTGCGGTAGCGCATAAAAACTCTTGGGATGGACGCGGCTCGGAACCAAATAATCGCGTGCGCCTTCGGGTGTGGCACGCGTTAGCATCGGTGTTTCAATTTCTATAAAACCGTGTCGGTCTAAAAATACTCGCAGTGTTTTCAAAATCTTGGCACGCATTTTCAAATTTTCAAGCATTTGTGGGCGTCGCAAGTCCACATAACGATAGCGCAGGCGTATTTCATCGTTGACATCCCGGTCTTCCAGCTGAAACGGTGGTGTATCGGCTTCGTTGAGAATGATCAAAGACTCGCATAGCAACTCAACCTTTCCGCTTTTGAGGTCGGGGTTCTCGGTTTCTTCAGGGCGCGCTCGCAACACCCCCTTTGCTTGTAACACGAACTCGTTGCGCACCTTTTCGGCAATCGCAAATACTTCGGAATTAGAGGGGTCGGCAACTAATTGCAATAGGCCCTCGCGGTCGCGTAAATCTATAAATATCACGCCACCGTGATCGCGGCGACGATTGACCCAGCCGCAAACACTGATCTCTTCACCGATTGAATGTTGGTCGATTTCTCCGCAATAATGACTTCGCATCGTTAATTGAGTCGTATTAGGTTGAGGTCTTAGCCGACTGAGTGGTCTGTGGTTTAGGCGTGCTATTCTTGGCATTCGCAGTTTTATTCGGTGTGCCGTCGGTCTTTTTAGAGGCATCTTTAGCTTTACTCGTATCAGCCTTAGGTTCTTGAGTTTTTGCTAAATTACGCTGATTTTTGGTCTTGAAATCGGTTTCATACCAACCTTGACCTGCCAACCTAAAACTTGCCGCCGAGACAAGTTTTTTTAATGTGTCTTTGTGGCACGCCGGACATTTGCGCAAAGGTTGGTCCGATATTTGTTGCAATACCTCTAGACGTTCCTCGCAAGACTCGCAGATATATTCGTAAATCGGCATCAGAGATATCCCCTTGGTTTTAGTAAGTTCATAATCGTAGATAGAAAACGCCATTATAGCCGAGTTTCGGCTTATAGGGGAGAGCTAACATTTCCTCCCGGATTATTATTTTCATACATACCCAACCGTTTGAGGCAATAGGTTAATCGGTGGTTTTGTTGACTTTATATCTATTTTGTCGGACAATTTAGATATATGTTCCAAAGATTACTTAAATGTTCAAAAAATAAAAGTTTTTTCCTCTTCGGGGCAAGGGCTACGGGAAAGTCGAGCTATCTGGAGAGTTTCTGGAGCAGAGGCTTTAGAGGCAAACATAGCCTTCTGTGGATTGACCTGCTTGAACCTGAGAGAGAGCGCACACTATCCCTTAATCCGTCTGCTTTAGAACAAGAGATTGAAGCCCTGAAAGAAAAGCCTCGTTTCGTAGTGATTGACGAAATTCAAAAGGTTCCCAAACTATTGGATGTAGTCCATCGTCTTATAGCAAAAAAGAAGTTAAATTTCGCTTTGACCGGGTCGAGTGCCAGAAAACTAAAATCGGGTGGAGCCAATTTGCTTGCCGGACGAGCTTTTCTATACAAGCTCTATCCTTTAACCTTTTTAGAATTAGGTGAAAAGTTCGACCTCCATGAAGTACTACAAAGAGGAAGTCTGCCCGAGATTTTCAATCTAAAAGATGAAAAGGAAAAAAATCGCTACTTAAATTCTTATGTGCAGGTTTATTTGAAAGAAGAGATTATTTATGAACAGATTATCAGGAATATCCAACCGTTTAGATTTTTTCTGGATGTGGCAGGTCAATGCAACGGGATGATTCTTAATTACTCCAGAATTGCCGCAGAAGCCGGCATCGATTATAAGAGTTGCCAACGATACTTTGAGATATTGGAAGATACCTTTTTAGGCTTTCATCTATACCCTTACGCCAAATCAATTAGAAAAAGGCAAATCAAAAGCCCCAAGTTTTACCTCTTTGATGTGGGCGTAGCTAGAGCCTTGTCGGGGTTGCTCGCCGAAACCATAACACCTTCAAACTATGCTTTCGGTAATGCTTTTGAACATTTGGTTATTTCCGAAGCGTATAGGATTAACGAGTACTCCGAAAGCGGATATAAGTTTTCTTATTTCCGCTCTAAAGACGGCGTGGAGATCGACCTTATCCTTGAAAGAGGGAAAGAAGTTATACTCGTTGAGATCAAATCAAAAAACAAAGTTTTAAGCCATGACCTTAAAAGTCTTAAATCGGTGAGAGAAGCGATAAACTCTAAAAAGGAGTATGTGCTTTGCTTGGAAAAACGAGCTAGAAAAGTAGACGGTATAGAAATTATTCATTGGCAAGACGGCATAAAAAACATTTTCGACCAACCGTAGGGGTAGTTATTCCCCTCCTGTGGAGGGGTGGCAGGCGAAGCCTGACGGGGTGGTTGACAAGTGCTCTGTGCCACATGATTACTAAAACCACCCGTCTGATCTTGCACAACCCCAATCGCCTCGTACCACACAATTACGAAGATCATGATTTCCATAAAAATTCATGGTTATGCACGCTAACCATATCTCCACAATAGTCGCAAGCGGATATTGTATTTTGTGATGTATGCGTTATTTAATGATTGAAGTTAAGCACAAAATTACCCCACTTATGCAGACATGCTACTTTTCGAGTGTAAGCGCAAAGTAGTAATGTCACCTTTCGCCAAAGTAGAAATGTCACCTTTAGGGGACAATAAAGCATTTTTAACCCAGCTTAGGAGAAGATGCAATGAACGAAGGAACTTACTCTATGTCAGACAAAGAAATAGAACGCCACCATGTCCTCAAGCGATGCTTGGAGGAAAAATTACCGAGAGCCAAGGCCGCACAGATGCTCAACATCAGCGTCCGCCATGTGAAGCGATTATTAAGTGCCTATCGCAAGCAAGATATCAAGGCACTGATATCTAAACGACGCGGTAAGCCTTCAAACAATAAAATACCGGAGACAATCAAACAACTAGCCGTTAAGCTCATTCGTGAGAACTATCACGATTTCGGACCGACTTTTGCACATGAGCAGTTGTTTGAATGTCATGGGCATTTATTTGACCGCTCATTCAGCGTTGAAACCTTGCGCAAGTGGATGATTGCAGAGGGGCTACACCAGGGTAAGCGACGCAATGCAATCAAAACGCATCAAAGCCGTCCCAGACAAACTGGCTTCGGCAAACTCATACAGATTGACGGTTCGACCCACGATTGGTTTGAAGGGCGAGGCGACCCCTGCACGCTCATTATATTTATTGACGATGCCACCTCACAGATTACCGCATTGCATTTCTGTGCTGCCGAGACCACCTTTGATTATATGCGAACACTCAAACAGCATATCCAACGCCATGGCTGCCCGTTGTGCCTGTATTCCGACCGCCATAGCATCTTTAGCAACAATGCCAAAGAGCAACACATCTTTCAACAACCGACCCAGTTCCAAAGTGCTTTGCAACAAATGGAAATTGAACTATGCCTGGCACGCACACCGCAAGCTAAAGGACGCGTTGAACGCGCATTCAAAACCCTGCAAGACCGATGGGTCAAACTCATGAGGCTTCACAACATCTGCTCTATTGAGGAAGCTAACCAGTTTGCTCAATGGTATCTCCCAAAACACAATCAGCAGTTCGCCACGAAGCCTCTAGACAGCCACGACTATCATCGCAAAATGCCTCTCACCCAGCGAGAATTAGCACTGGCTTTGTCTAAACAGAGTACTAGAAAGTTATCGAAAAACCTCATCTGTCAGCATCATAATATACAGTATCTTATCAAAACCAAGAAACCCGGTTATGCGATGCGTGGCGCATCGGTCACCGTGTGCGAGCTACTCAATGGCGAGATTGTCATACTCTACAAAGGGCGGGAGTTGGCGCATGATATCTACTGCGAACACCCCCCACTGTCTCAACCGTACAACGACAAAACAATCAATCTAGCGGTAGATGAGATTGTGGCAAAACACCGTCGCGGTCATAAGCCGAAGCCGACCCACCCGTGGAGACGCTACAATAAGGATTATCTCAGTGCCAAGCAGAAGTAATCAGAACCGGTGTTTTCCCAGACTTACGCACAGGCTGTCTAACATGCCTGTGCCACTGCAAACGCATCATTCGTCAAACCACGAGATAGCAACCGAGCACCACACACGCTCTAAAATGCTTGGGAATTGGAAGGTAGTAGAGTTCATCTCAACTAGAGATCGTCTCTTAACGGCACGCTATAGAGCTTGTTTTTTAGTCGGCAAGCCTGATTTAGGCAAAAACAAGCACTGGCACCGCATACGCTCTAAAATGCTTGGAAATTGGAAGGTAGTAGAGTTCATCTCAACTAGAGATCGTCTCTTAACGGCACGCTATGGGGCTTGTTTTTTAGTCGGCAAGCCTGATTTAGGCAAAAACAAGCAGTATTAGCCAATTTATCACCTAGTCGAATAATCAACTAACGGACATAAAGTAATCTTAGATATCTAGTTTCCTGAAGGTTTTATCGGCATCAAGGGTGACATTTCTACTTTGGTCAAGGGGGTGACATTTCTACTTTGGGTTGACACATGCTACTTTTCGAGGAGGAATATTAGCCCCCCCCTGCCAGTGATCCTAAAAATGGGCTAAGGTCAGTGCAACTGCAACGAACGGCGATTCTCTTTTCATTGGCTCTATGTTAAGATAGCATAAAATTAAACTTTTAACTAGGAGTAAACAGAGATGTCAGAAATAGCCTTATATAACACACTAACTAAATTAGGTGTGGAGCTGGATGAAGCCGAACGAGCCGTTGCCGATATAGCGAACACCGGTGATTTGGCAACAAAGGCAGAGTTAAAGGCAGAAGTGGCGAAGATAGAGACGGAGCTTAAGTATATGCGGTGGGTGCTAGGTCTAATCTTCGTTATGAATATCGCTATACTGATAAAATTGTTTTTTTAGTTTTTATTTCAAGGGAACATACCCCTCAGTCCTTGGGTTCAAATTACTTACTTGGTTTTATAAAATAAAAAAGCCGGCTTTTGTCGATGTTATTAGCCATTCGTCATTACTTGGAAAGCCATCGCTTGGCATTGCGTCAGACGGTGCAAAACCTAAAAGCAAGTCCTTTGCTGACCGCATTATCGGTTGCGTTGATCACTATTGCGTTGTCGTTGCCGGGGATTTTGTTGGTGATATTACAAAATACTCAGGGGATCGTCTCGGATTTAGAGCGTCCTGCTTCCGTATCGGCGTATATTGCGCCGCGTACTTCGGATGCGACTATAGCGGAATTGACTAGTCAAATATCGGCAATGGAGAGCGTTGCGCAGGTGCAGCTCATCAGTGCCGAGGAGTCGTTGGATTATTTCAAAAACCAATACGGCATGGAACAGAGTTTGGTGTTATTCGATGAAAATCCTTTTCCTGCGGTTATTGAAATATCGGCAAAATTAGAACATAGCCGTGGCATTGCCTTGGACACACTACTTTTTAATCTTGAACAACAAAGATATATAGAAAGAGTAGAAACGAACGTTGTATGGCTCGAGCGTATGGATGCGCTGGTTGCTTTTATCGGCACTTCTGTTTGGTTATTGGCAATTTTGTTTGCAAGTGCCGCAATATTGATGATTTCTACGCTGATGCTAACGGAAATAACGAGACGATTAGATGAAATAAAGATTCTCAGGTTATTGGGGGCAACCGCAATGTTTATCAGACGCCCTTTTCTCTATACGGCTTGGGCTTACGGCTTATTGGGTGGTTTCGGGGCTACGCTTGTCATCGCTATCGTATGTACTTTGGTGCATGCAAAACTACAAGAACTGATTACGCTTTATTACGGAGGGAGTCTGGCGGGCTTAAATTATCTTATAATAGGTGTGGCAACTTTAGGTGTTGCCGTTACGATATGTCTGTCGGGTACGGGAATCGCACTGGTCAGACAGAGAAGGAAGTTATTAGACGGTTAGCAATAATGAAAAAGGCAATACTCATTTTTACTTTCGCCATCTTATCAACGATAGGAGGATCGGTGTCTGCACAAAACGAGGTCAATGCGATTTGGGTAAAGAAATCGGAGCGTAAACTGCATTTGTTGACAAATTGGACAATCACCCACACATTTGCAATTTCACTGGGACAAAACCCGATAGGGCATAAGCAAAAATCGGGAGATCTTCGCACCCCCGAAGGACTTTATTATATAGATCGGCGTAATCCCGATAGTCGCTTTTTCCGTTCGCTCGGCATTTCTTTTCCGAATGACACCGACAGTTTTTTTGCCCGACTTAGAGGCGAAGACCCGGGCGGTGATATTATGATACACGGAGAACCTAACGACCCGATCAAAAGGAGAAATCTCGCAGACGACTGGACCGAGGGATGCATCGCTATGAAGGATGAAGATATGCAGATAGTTTGGCAGCTTGTAAAGGAAGGCACTCCGATATTGATAATGCCTTGAGGGTTGTTGACACTTTTAAGCAACCACTGCCGTTATAATAGTATTATGAACAAGATCTTAGAAAAGGAGGAATAAATAGCAATGACTAAAAGAACATTTCTTGAACTTTATGCCTTTGCGGTTTGCTTTATCAATGTGCTGATAGGTAGCGTCGCCCTCGGGATTCTTATTTATGCTATGACGAGCATAGCCGCACCCGAGTTGACCTTGGCTAGTTGGGAACATTCAAAATACCAAAGTAACGACGAATTTATCGCAACTCGTCCGGATACCGAAAGTTTTGCCGACAAATTAAAAAATATGTCGGAGCAAGAGATCACGCAAGCACGTGAAGCGGCGTATCGCATTGCACTCAAAGGAGAACAAAGAGAAGGCTTGCAGGACATCGTGCAGTATTCCATTGTTTTGTTGATTCAGGTCATCTTGTTTATTGTGCATTGGAGATTGATAAAAAGAAAAAGTCTGTCCGGCTAGAGTTTTCTACTGCACAGAATGGATGTTTCCACCGATACCGCCCGACAAGCATTATTGAAAAATTACCACTATAAATGGCTCGGGGTTGTCTTATTCATCGTATTGTTAGATCAAATCAGCAAAGGGTTTGCGGAGTCGTGGCTACTCCAAGGTCAGCCTTATCCTGTTATGCCGTCGTTTAATTTGACTTTGTGGTACAACACCGGTGCCGCTTTTAGTTTGCTCAGCGAGGCGGGTGGATGGCAACGATGGTTTTTCGTTGTAGTGACGGTGGTCGTATGCGGTATTCTTTGGTCTCTACTCAAAAAGTTGAAACCCGGAGAGCCGGGTGCGGTTATGTCGGCTATCGGCATAGTGATGATAATGGGAGGTGCGTTGGGTAATTTGGTCGATCGTTTGTTCAGAGGCGCGGTTGTCGATTTTCTAGATGTTTATTATCGGTCGTATCATTGGCCGACATTTAACATAGCGGATATAGGCATCACCGTCGGTGCGCTGATGATTATAATCGTAGCCCTTTGCGATAAGGCTCCGAATAAGCAATGAAAATTCTTTTAGCCAACCCCAGAGGTTTCTGTGCCGGTGTAGATAGAGCCGTCGAGATAGTAGAGCGTGCATTGGCTATGCTCGGTAAGCCTATCTATGTGCGGCACGAAGTCGTGCATAATCGCTATGTGGTGACGGAACTTAGAAATAAGGGGGCTGTTTTTGTCGAGGAGTTAAACGAAATACCCGAAGAATCGGTTGTCGTTTTCAGTGCGCACGGTGTTTCTCGGGATGTGCGAGCGCAAGCTCGCAGCCGCCGACTGCGAGTGATAGATGCTACCTGCCCACTGGTTACCAAAGTACATCTAGAAGTATTGAAAAATCAACAAGACGGTTATGAGACGATTCTGATAGGGCATCGCGGGCATCCGGAAGTCGACGGGACGATGGGGCAATACGACACAACCTCAACCGACGCTATTTTTTTAGTGGAATCCGCCCAAGATGCCGAACGGGTACAAGTTCGCAACATAAATAAAGTTGCGATGGTGACACAAACGACATTGTCGTTGGACGATACTGCCGAGATCATAAAGATATTGGTGGAACGTTTTCCGGGCATACGCAAACCTCGCAAAGACGATATTTGTTATGCGACTCAAAACCGCCAAAACACAGTCAAGAAACTGGTTGAAGTATGCGATTTAATGTTAATCGTAGGTTCCAAGAATAGTTCAAACTCCAATCGCCTACACGAAATTGCGGTTAAGCGAGGCGTTGAATCTTATTTGATTGATATGCCCGACGAAATCCTCCCGAAGTGGTTGGTCGGTAAAAAATGTATAGGGCTTTCGGCGGGTGCATCTGCACCCGAGACTTTGGTCAGGCAGGTTGTACGGAAACTCAAAGATTACGGAGCAAACGAAGTTGTAGAACAAGCGGGCATTGAGGAAACGGTGACATTTAGATTGCCCAAGGAACTTTGGGATCTTTCGGTTACTGCCATCTTACTCGGAGGTCATAATCAATAGTTTTATAAATTAAAGCATATTATGTTCAATCTGATAAAGATAACAAATCTCAATAATGCGCATTTCCGAAGACTGTTAGTAAAAAATTTAATAAATTTGGAACATCAAGCTAAGATGCTGAAATGTTTGTATAGATCGGGCTTCAGGACCTTTCCTGCATATTGCGATATAGATATTTCTCATAGGTATAGATTTATTTCTTTCCCAATTCCTAAAGTTGCCTCAACTACACAACTCAATATAATGTTGACCTTGCATATGGACTCGGAAAAACAGCGAAAAACCAGATTATATGAAAGGATTAAATATTTAGATTATTTTTTATATCGTTCAAGGTACAAGCATGATTATTATTCATGGACATTTGTTAGAAATCCCTGGGATAGATTATTTTCTTGTTACCGTTTTCTGATTCACGATCGTATTCGCAATAATGAAGAGCCTTATGCGCTTAGTAGCCCTTCAATTTGGAGATATTGGATGTATGGGAGGCATACCATGGCATTGAATACGATGACATTTGAAGACTTTGTTAAGTACATCGTGAAAACACCCGATTGGTTTTTGGATAATCATTTTTCACCCCAACATTACTTTTTTGATGCAAAAAAAATAGACTTTATAGGGCGTTTTGAGAATTACGAAGCAGACATGTTAAAGTTGCTGACCATTATTGCACCGGGGCATAGAATTAACCGGATCCCGAAAACTTATCAGAGTAGTAACAGCCTTGAAAAGAGAAATTACAAAGACTATTACACCGATGAAATGCGAGAAATCGTTGCTCGCAAATACGCACGCGATATAAAATTATTTAATTATCAATTCTAGTAGTATGCGTTGGTATGCTACATGTACTTATGGCTAGGCGATGGACATTGCGCAATACTCGGTTACCGGTGTCGGGATAAGGCTAGACCTACATATCAGATCGTCATACAATACAAGAATGACTCACGGGGCCGTAGCTCAGTTGGGAGAGCGCGACATTCGCATTGTCGAGGTCGGGGGTTCGAATCCCCTCGGCTCCACCAATACCATAATCATAATGTAGGCCATGATAGGTGACCATCAATTTGATAGATGAATATATTTATTGTGCGAGTGCAGCGCGTTTGAAACTGTTGAAAAAGTACCGTTCTGCACGAACCCAACCGCTTTGCGCCACATAATTATCCAACCCACCTGTAGGGGCAGTATAAAGCCGCCGATTGAGCCGGTAGGTCAATCGGCAATATAAAGTCGCCGATTGAGCCAGTAGGTCAATCGGCAATTATGATGTCTGCCCTTAAGTACCGTTCTGCACAACCGTAACCGCTTGCGCCGTATGGTTTTGGTTTCCATAAATCGGGTGAATGAATGTATAAATCGTGCCGACCAACGCGTTACGGGCGGACATGCAAGTCCGCCCGCCCCTACATTGTATGAAATACTTTTTCAACAGCGCGTGTTTGAAACTACCACATGAAAAGGCTTTACATTTTGTATATGCCGGGGTTCTGTACAATGTCACGCCGATTGACCTACTGGCTCAATCGGCGGTTCTATTACGCATCGATTTCCATGCTATTTTTAGATAGTCAAACATGGAAATCAGCGTGAGTATTGCGGCAAAATATAGAAGTATCAACCCCAGGCGATGTATATCTACGCCGAGTATCGGATAGTGCCATAGTAGTGTAGCGATTGCGGCAGCCTGTGCGGCAGTCTTTATCTTGGCGATAACCGAGACTGCGAGCAAAGACCTTTGCCCTAACTCGGCCATCCATTCGCGTAGCGCGCTGACTGCGATTTCTCTGCCTACGATAACCAATGCCGGCAGGGTGACGACCCAGTCCTGTTGTCGGCTGACGATGAGGATTAGCGCAGTGCTGATTACCAGTTTGTCCGCAACGGGATCCAAAAATGCCCCGAAAGAACTTTGTTGATTAAAGCGTCTTGCTAGATAACCGTCCAGCCAATCGGTCAGCATTGCGAGTATGAATATCAGCGTACAAAAATATAAACTCCAGCGATAGGGCAGATAAAAAAACAATATCAACAGCGGTATTAGCAAAATACGCGATAATGTCAAAATGTTCGGTAATTTAGCGTTCATTCACTCTTCGTGCAATCTTTGATATACGGATTCCGCTAGTTTTAGGCTGATCCCCGGCACCTTCCCGAGTTCTTCTATGCTCGCTCTATTGACACCTTGCCATCCACCGAAATAGCGTAATAAAGATTGGCGTCGTTTCGTTCCTAGCCCCGGTATATCCTCCAGCGGTGAGTGCCGTCTGGCTTTGTCGCGTTGCCGACGATGCCCGCTGATGGCAAAACGATGCGCTTCGTCTCGTATCTGTTGTATCAGATGTAATGCCGGCGAATCCGCGTCTAGTTTTATGTCTATGCCGAGGTCGCCGTGTATTAATGTTTCTAATCCGGGTTTTCTTTCAACTCCCTTAGCGATGCCGACGATAGTTACATCGGGCAGATTAAGTTCTTTTAGAACTTTTTGTGCTTCTTTGGTTTGTCCTTTGCCTCCGTCTATAAAAAGTAAATTAGGTACTTTACCATCGTTTGATTTGACGCGCCGATAGCGTCTTTGTAGTGCTTGTTTCATCGCTGCGTAGTCGTCGCCGCCGATGATGTCGGTGATGTTAAAAAGTCTATATTCCTGTTTGAGTGCACCGGTTTGATCGAACACCACACAAGCACCTACGGTTTTTTCACCCATAGTATGACTGATGTCGAAGCATTCCATACGCACGGGAAGTTCCGATAAATTGAGTGCCTCTTGCAGGCTTTGTAGCCGTTTGTGCATGCCGGCTCGAGATAGTAATTTGGCTTTCAACGCAATATCGGTATTCTTAGTCGCAAGTTCCAGATATTTTTTCTTCTTGCCACGCACCGTTTGAGTAATCAATTTCACTTTACGACCGGATTTTTTGCTTAGCATGTTCGCTAAAGTTATTTGGTCATCCGGTTTATGGCTGAAAATAACTTCATCCGGGATGGGGTGCTTGAGATAATACTGTCCGGCGAATGTGGTCAGCAATCTCGCCATACCGATATCGCTATTCGGCAAGTTCGGATAAAAGGCTTTATTGCCTATATTCATTCCACCGCGAATGTTGAACACTTGCACGCAAGCATGTGTTTCTTTGATTCCTCCGGCGATGATGTCGGTATCTCCGCCTTCGCCGGTAATGAGTTGTTGGTCGGAGACTTGTCGCAGCAGGGCAACTTGATCTCTGTAGTGCGCCGCCTCCTCGTAATTTAAGGCTTGTGCAGCCTTGTCCATACGTTTAATTAAGGTTTCGATGAGGTTTCGGCTATCACCCTCCAAAAACTGTATAGCGTGAGATAATTCTTGTTGATAATCTTGTCGAGCGATATAGTTCACACAAGGTGCGCTACATCTTTTGATTTGATATTGCAGGCACGGGCGGGTACGGTTCTTAAAATACGAGGGCCGGCATGTGCGCAGCTTGAATAGTTTCTGGAGCAGGTTGATCGTGAGTCTTACCGCAGCGATGCTGGGATACGGTCCGTAGTAATGTTCGTCTGTATTGCGGGCTCCGCGATAAAAAGCGATGCGTGGAAATTTCTCGTTATTCGATATATAGATATAAGGATAACTTTTGTCGTCGCGCAACAGCACGTTATAGCGCGGCATGTATTTTTTGATTAAGTTATTTTCCAGTAATAAGGCTTCGGCTTCGGTTTGGGTTACCGTAATCCTGATATCGGCAATTTGATCGACCATACTTTTGGTTTTTTGCGACAAACCGTGTTTCCTAAAGTACGAGGCGACACGCTTTTTGAGGTCTTTTGCTTTGCCTACATAAAGCCGTTCTCCCGTGGTATCGAGCATTTGATAAGTGCCCGACACATGGGGCAGGGTGGCTATGAATTCTTTGGCATCAAACTCACTCATCGGTATATACTTCGTCGTTGCGTCTAAAACATATTTAATCGTGGCGAGAGATTAGTTTAACAACCTTTGCAAAAATAGCCTCGAATTGCCTCTGGGTCAAACGCCGGGTCTGAATGTTATAGCGACTGCAGTGGTAAGAGTCTATTAACTTTTTGTTATCGGGGAGTGCACATACACGACCGTGCTCGAAGCGATATTCGGATTGCTTTAAGCCATAGGCGCGCATGATTGCCGAATGTGCGACATGCCCCAAGGCGAGTAAAATCGTATTGGGTCGCAACGCCCGTATTTCCGCTTTGAGGAAACGGTTGCAAGTTTTAATTTCTTCAAGATTGGGTTTATTGTCCGGTGGCAAGCATTTGACGGCATTGGTAATTCTACAGTTGTTTAATACGAGAGAGTCGTCATGAGAAATTGATGTAGGTTGATTGCTGAATCCGTATTTATAGAGTGTTTTATAAAGCACCACGCCCGCATAGTCGCCGGTGAAAACCCTGCCGCTACGGTTCGCTCCGTGTTTGCCGGGTGCTAGACCGACGATAACCAGCCGAGCATCCAGAGGTCCTAAAGGTGCTACCGGTGCGCAATGATAATCGGGATATATTTTCTTGGTTCGCATCAGATACTCGCTGAGGCGACTACACCGTCTACAGCTAGGGCTAAAAAAGCGAGTCATGATCTATATCGGCTTAAAACTTTAGTAGTGCGGACCCCCAAGTAAAACCGCTACCGAAGGCTTCCAGCATCACCGTGTCTCCCGACCGTATGCGTTGATCTCTGACTGCCTCGTCAAGTGCTAATGGTATTGACGCAGCCGACGTATTTGCGTGCTTGTCGACGGTGACGACGACGCGTTCCATCGGTAGTGCGAGTTTTTTGGCTATTGCGGCAAGAATTCGTAAATTAGCTTGGTGAGGCACCAGCCAATCTATAGCACTGCGGTCTAAATTATTCGCCTCCAGTGTTTCATCTACGATTTGTCCCAAAGTCTGAACCGCGGTCTTGAACACTTCGCTTCCTTTCATTCTGATGTAACAATGGTCCGATGCCGGCATCCCGTCTACATACAATAATTCCTCGTACCGACCGTCTGCGTGTATGTGAGTTGAATAGATACCCGGCGCGGTATCGGCTTGCAATACGACCGCACCGGCACCGTCTCCGAAAAGCACGCAGGTTGAACGATCACTCCAGTCTAGGATGCGAGACAATATCTCCGATCCGACTACCAAAGCACATTTGGCACTGCCCATTTTAATGAAGCGATTGGCAATATCCAGAGCATAAATAAAACCGGTGCAGACTGCTTGTATATCAAAAGCCGGACACCGATGCACACCTAATCTGCGCTGTATTACACAGGCGTTGCTGGGAAATATTTTATCGGGGGTGGTTGTTGCGCAAATTAACAGATCAATGTCTTTGTTGGTGACCGATGCCATTTCCATCGCCTTGCGTGAGGCGTAGTAGGCGATTTGACTGCCGGTTTCTTCATTTGCCGCAATATGTCGTTGTTTAACTCCGGTACGCTCGCGTATCCACTGATCGGAGGTGTCGACGACTTTTTCCAAGTCCTTGTTGCTTAGAATTTTCTCGGGCAAATAGGACCCGCTACCGGTTATTTTTGTATAAATGGTCATAGTCTTAGTCGACGAGCATCTCTTCGAGTTGTTTGTCTATCATTTGCGGTACCTGTTTCATAGCTTCCAATCGTGCCACCTCTATCGCTTTTTCAAAAGCTAATCGGTCGGCACTGCCATGACTTTTGATTACGACACCTTGCAAGCCCAGCAAACTGGCACCGTTATAACTACGCGTATCCATGGTTTGGATAATCAGTTTAAGCGTAGGCTGAGCGAGCATGGCACTGAATTTGGTCATTAAGTTACGCTTAAATGCTTGCTTGAGAGAATGTGAAATAAAAGCAGCCGTACCCTCGGCTGTTTTCAAGGCAACGTTGCCGACGAAACCGTCGGTGATGACTACATCTGCGACACCTTCGTAGATGCGATTAGCTTCGACATAACCTATATAGTTAAGTTTACTGGCGCGTAGTTGACGATTGGCTTCTTTGATCTGATCGTTGCCTTTGATAGTCTCTTCTCCTATGTTGAGTAGACCGACACGAGGAGTCTCCAATCCGTCTACCGCCGAAGCTAGTACTGCACCCATGACCGAAAATTGGAATAAATGTTCCGCTTTGCAATCTACGTTTGCCCCCAAATCCAGCATGTAAGTATGCCCTTCGGTTGTCGGCAAAGCGGTAATGATTGCCGGCCGGTCGATACCGGCTAGAGTGCGCAATATATAGCGTGATATTGCCGTTAATGCACCGGTATTTCCCGCGCTCACGCAGGCTTGGGCGCGGTTTTCTCTGATCAAGTTGATCGCGATGCGCATAGAGGAATCTTTTTTCGTGCGTAGTGCAACGGTGGGTGGTTCGTGCATTTCTATGATTTGCGTACTATGGACGCAATCTACGCGTTGTCTAGTGTCTATATCGAGCCCGGACAACTTCGATTCTATCAAATTGGTATCGCCTACCAGTAATAGATGCAAATCGTTGTATCTGGCAATCGCAGAAATTGCTGCCGGCACGGTCACATCTAAACCGTGATCACCGCTCATTGAATCTATGGCTACATTGACGCGATCGTTCATAATTTCAGGATATGAACAAAGAAGGCAATACTCGCTTGCCTATTCTTTTTCTTCTTCCTCTTCGCTATATATTTCTTGAACGATCACCTCTTCACCGCGATAAAAACCATCGTCGCTGATATGATGACGGCGATGTTTGGTACCGGTCGTAGAGTCGATCGATAAAGTGGCAGGTTTAACTTTATCGTGCGAGCGGCGCATATCTCGTTTGGCACGAGTTTTTCTGTTTTGCTGTACAGCCATGTTTATCTCCTAAAAATAATTACTCTATTTCTTTAACGTTTTTCCTTTTGCTCTGACTACGGTAGCGACTTAAATAACCGATAAACTCCGGGTTGCACTCGTCCTTGCTATTGTGCATCGGGTTTTGCGGTATCACCAATAATAATTCGTCTTCTATTAAATCGGCTATGGATATTTTACCCGAAGTACAAACATAATAGTCCGTACTATTCGGCAAGCGACGCGCGTGTGCATCGCTTTCAACAATACACAGTCGATTTTCACACCGAGTTTTCCACTGCATCGGTGATAAACATCGCTGGCATTCCAAAATCAATGTTGCCGCAATCTCTATTTTTAGCGACACGCAATCGTAAGCTTCATTCAACCCAAAATCAAGTATTGCCTCTATAGGCGTTCGGGAAGACGGACATACAAGCGACAATCTGGGTAATTTTTCTAGTGCCAAATAGCCTTTAACCTTTGTCCTATTTTGTGCCAACGTGCCGGGCCGAACCACCAAGGGAAGTTTTTCAACCATTAAGTTGCTTATTTTATATGTTAGAATGATATAGGTCAAAGAGCTTTACGATATTTTGTTTTTAATAAAGCCGGTATCTACATAATATGTCTATTCCTCCAATTTATATCATCAATCTAAAACGCGCACCGGAAAGAAAGTTAAATATTCAAAGACAGTTAGATGTGTTTGATTTAAGCTACCAATTTATAGACGCCGTTGATAGATTTGAACTATACGACAAAGATTATCGTACGGCGGTTGCCGATCAGGCAGGTATTGATAAATCTAAGATGGAATATCTATTTAATAATTGGTGTTGTGGAAAATTAGCATGCCAATTAAGTCATCTAAAAATCTACAATTTGATGATAAAAAACAATATTCCTGTCGCTTGCGTATTAGAAGATGATGCTTATTTAACGCCTACTTTCCCCAAAATGTTAACTGCTTCAGATGAATTTTCTTATGACGTACTGATGTTTTCTCATTATTCAAAAATGCTCCTCGACCTAATTAAACCTCTAAAATCAGGCTATTCTCGTACCTTCTCCCTTTACAAATTAATGCACTATAAAAAATATTATCCACAATTAAACTCATATATTGTTCGTTTAATGATTTTGAAAGCTGTGGCTTTTTATTTTGAAAGACTTTTTACCGGTCAAGTAAAATATTCTTATACATCTCGGATAGGAGCAATACCCGAGACAGAAAAATCATTTTGGTACAAGACTTCATTTAAGCACTATACTGCCCGACCACATAGGTCGAATATTTTAATGGGATCGGGCATGGGGTACATGCTGACACTTGACGGGGCAATTAAATGGAAAAAAGCAGGATTGCTCTGCACTATAGATCAAATACCTTATTACTTATACCAAAAGCGAGAGATAAATCTCCACATTCTTGTTCCACCCTGTGCTTTAATGATAAATAAATACTTGAAGTATAGTTCTAACAAGCCTCTTGATCATACCGATCACGTTGGTTGATTCTAGAGAAATTAATTTAATCGTATAGGATAAGTTTATGCTTCGTCGGATGTCGCAATAACATCATTCATCGTATAGATTCTTCCCGGTTTTGGTCGGGTTTCGACGACCCACCCTGCGGCATGCACTGCGCCGTTGGCAAACGGAGAACGATCCGTGGCTTCGTGTTTCAGTTCTATACGCTCGTTGTTTGTGGAAAAAAAGACTTTATGTTCTCCCATTATTTCGCCTTCCCGATAAGATTCTATAGTGATGTCACGTAAATCAACACCTTTTTTTTCGGCAATAATCTCGCCCATTCTAAGTGCGGTTCCCGATGGCTTATCTTTTTTGTTTCGGTGATGTGTTTCTATAATTTCAACCTGTGCGTTTTTACCCCAAGCTGTTTGCGTTATACGCGCCAGTAGCGCAAAACATAGATTAACACCGATGCTCATATTCGGCGACACTAATATGGGAATTTCTTCGGCAAATGTTTGCAACTCTTCTTTTTGGGTATCGTTAAAACCGGTTACACCGATAACCATAGGCCGTTTAACTTGCAGGCAATGTTGCGCCGAATCGATTACCGAGGAAGGTATAGAAAAATCAATCAATACATCAAAACGACCTTTGCTTATCGTATTGGACGGCTCTACGAGCACTTGAGATTGACTGCCGAAGATATCACCTAAGTGTTTAGCTATAGCCTTAGAACCGGGGCGGTCGTAGGCATGGCTAATAATTATATCTTTGCGTCCGTCTATCACTTCGGAAATCGCATGCCCCATACGGCCTGCCGCACCGTTGATCGCAACTTTGATTTGTTTTTTTTCCATTTTTATAGAGAAGTCGTATCGTTGTTATTAAAATTATAACCTCATATATTGAGGTCAAATTTATTCAAGAACTTCTTGATGCCGTCTAACCAGTTTTCCGAGCGAGGTGAGTGTTCGGCACCCGATAACGAACCGTTGAGCTCTTCTAATAATTCTATTTGACGAGATGTTAGGTTAATCGGTGTTTCTACATTTATACGACAAATCAAGTCGCCGCTACCACCGCCGCGTAAATGTTTAATCCCTTTTCCTCTCATTCTAAAGTTCTTTCCACTTTGTGTGCCTTTGGGTATCTTGAGTTTAAGTCTTCCTCCCAGAGACGGTATTTCTATCTCGCCACCTAAGGCAGCGGTAGGAAAAGAGACGGGAACTTCAATAAACAAATTACCGTTGCGACGTTTGAATACTTCGTGCGGGCGTATTCGTGTCCGTATAAATAAATCGCCGGGAGATCCGCCGCCCATGCCTGCTTCTCCTTCGCCCGACAATCTTACACTATCACCGTCGTCTATTCCTGCGGGCACTTTAACCGACAGCGTTCTGGATACTTCTATTCGTCCTTGCCCATGACATTTTATACATGGGTCGGCTATTATTTGACCGCGCCCTCCGCAAGTCGGACAAGTTTGTTGGAACGATATAAAACCTTGTTGCATATTAATCCGACCGCTACCACGACAGGTCCCACAGGTTTTTAAGCCGCTACCGGGTTCTGCGCCTGTGCCGTCGCAACGGTCACAGGCCTGCATGCTTTTTATTCTGATTTTTTTCTCCGTGCCGTAAGCACTCTCTTCAAGCGTTAAATCAAGCGCGTACTCAAGATCGTTGCCGCGATATGCGGTGCTACCGCCACCACGTTGCCCGAACGAGGTGCCGCCGCCGAAGAAATTTTCAAATATATCACCGAATATATCTTGGTAATTACCGCTTCCGCTTGCTGCACCACTATTGCCTAAACCTGCATGCCCGAATTGATCATACGCAGCGCGCTTTTGGTCGTCCGAAAGGACATCATAAGCTGCTTTAATTTCTTTGAATTTCTGTTCGGCTTTTTTGTCGTCTTTGTTACGATCGGGGTGGTATTTCATCGCCAAACGGCGGTACGCTTTCCGTATTTCATCAACATCGGCTTGTCGAGAGACACCCAGTGTTTCGTAATATTCTTTTGCCATCAACTTGCTCCCGTTTAACCCGTCTGCTTAATCAAAAACCGAGCAGGTTCAAAACGGTGGGGATGTTTGATATCTGCAAGCGGCTTTATTTTTTGGAGTTGTCAACTTCCTCAAATTCGGCATCTACCGTATTATCGGATTTTTTATTCGAGTCATCCGATGAGTTGTCCGATTCGGCTTGAGACACGGGTTCTTCGGTTTGTTTTTCTTGTTGTGCCGCATAGACTCGCTCGGCAAGTTTGCCCGATGCTTCGGCAAGTTTTTGTATGCCGTCATCAATCGCGGCCTTGTCGTCATTTTTAACGAGTTCTTTTAATTCACTTATTGCACTTTCTATGCGCTCTTTTTCGCCTGCCTCAACTTTGTCTCCCAGTTCTTTAATGGATTTCTCGGTCGCGTGTATCAGTGCCTCGGCTTGGTTGCGCGTGCCGACGAGTTCTTGGAATTTTTTATCTTCCTCTGCGTGTAGTTCGGCATCGCTAACCATTTTTTCAATCTCTTCGTCGGACAGACCGCTCGATGCTTTAACGATTATAGATTGTTCTTTTCCGGTCGCTTTATCTTTGGCCGAGACATTGAGTATTCCGTTGGCATCTATGTCAAAGCTGACTTCTATTTGTGGAATGCCTCTAGGTGCCGGTGGTATATCGGTCAAATCAAAACGACCGAGCGATTTATTTGCCGCAGCGCGTTCGCGCTCACCTTGCAATACATGTACGGTTACTGCCGATTGTTGGTCTTCGGCGGTCGAGAAAATCTGCGAGGCACTTGTCGGGATCGTGGTATTTTTTTCGATCAGTTTGGTCATCACGCCACCCAGTGTTTCAATACCCAAGGATAGCGGTGTTACATCGAGCAACAACACATCTTTAACGCCGCCGCCCAGAACGCCGCCTTGTATCGCAGCTCCTATAGCAACCGCCTCATCGGGGTTGACATCTTTGCGCGGTTCGGCAGCGAAGAAATCGGCAACATATTTTTGTACCAACGGCATACGGGTTTGCCCACCGACTAAAATCACATCGCTGATGTCCGATGCTTTGACTTTGGCATCGCTTAGGGCTTGTTTGCACGGTTCTATGGTTCGCTTTACTAAATCTTCTACTAGGGATTCGAGTTTGGCACGAGTCAATTTCATATTGAGGTGCTTCGGTCCGGATTGATCGGCAGTGATATAGGGCAGATTGATTTCGGTCTGTTGGCTCGATGATAGTTCTACTTTTGCTTTTTCGGCAGCTTCTTTGAGACGCTGCAGAGCCAGTGGATCGTTATGCAAATCTATGCCTTGATCCTTTTTGAACTCGTCGGCTAAATACTCCATCAAACGGGTGTCGAAATCTTCTCCACCCAAAAAAGTATCGCCGTTGGTAGAAAGCACTTCAAATTGTTGTTCGCCCTCGACGCTGGCGACTTCGATGACGGAGATATCGAAGGTGCCGCCGCCTAAGTCAAAGACGACTATTTTGTGGTCGCCGGCTTTTGCTTTGTCGAGACCGTAAGCGAGGGCTGCCGCAGTCGGTTCGTTGATGATACGCTTCACCTCCAAGCCTGCAATTTTGCCGGCATCTTTGGTCGCTTGTCGTTGCGAATCGTTAAAATACGCAGGAACCGTGATTACCGCTTCCTTTACTTCTTCCCCCAAGTAATCTTCGGCGGTTTTTTTCATTTTCATCAAAATACGAGCCGATACTTCCGGCGGGGCCATTTGCTTGCCGCCGGCATCAACCCAAGCATCGTTATTTTTTGATTTGACGATTTTATAAGGAACCATTTTTAGGTCTTTTTTAACGGCTTCTTCGTTGTAGCGACGTCCGATTAGCCGTTTGATTGCAAATAGCGTATTCGACGGGTTCGTGACCGCTTGCCGTTTTGCGGATTGCCCTACTAAAACTTCGCCTTCTTTAGAAAAAGCAACGATTGAAGGGGTGGTGCGACCACCTTCGCTATTTTCTATGATTTTTGCACTTTCGCCTTCCATGACTGCAACACACGAATTGGTTGTGCCTAAGTCAATACCTATAATTTTACTCATGTTCGCTTTTCTCCATATTGAATAATGAACCTAAATATGGGCTTAAATGAAACTTTCAAGGTTACGAGCTTGTTTTAACTTTGTTTTTATTATTTTTTACCGTGTTTTCTGCTTTTTCCTCGGATTGTTTCTCCGAAATCGGATTTTCCGAGGGTGCCGATACTTCGGGTTGATTGGAGACGCAGACCATCGCCGGTCTCAACAGGCGGTCGTTCATTAAGTAGCCTTTCTGTAACACATTTAATATCGTATTGGGTGGTTTAGTCGTATCGGTCTGCGTCATCATGGCTTGGTGGTGTTCCGGATTAAAAATCTCTCCCTCGGGATTAATTTCTTTGATTCCGAATTTTTCAAAAGTCTGTCGGAGTAGTTTTAATGTCAACTCTATACCTTCGTGTAGTTTTTTGGCATCTTCCTTGATATTGACCTGCAAACCCATTTCCAAACTATCTTTGATTGCTAGTAGTTCGACTGCGAATTGCTCGTTGGCATAATTACGTATTTGTGTAATTTCTCGTTCCGTGCGTTTCTTGAAATTTTCTAATTCGGCGCGACTACGCATTAATTGGTCATAATATTCCGCTATTTGACCTTCCAGTTTCTTTATTTCGGCAGTGAAATCGGGTTCGGGTTGGGTCAGTGTCTCCGGGTTTTGTTGTTTTTTTAGATCTGCACCTTTCTGTGGTTGCTTGTGCGGATCAGCTTCGTCGGAATTGTTCGCCTCAGGTTGATCGCCGACCTGTTCACCAGAGGATGATTTTGTGTCTTCCATTTATGTGGTTCCTTTTTGATATTAACGATGTTTGCCTACTACTATATAGGTGGTTTTGTTGCTTTCAAGTTGAATATTAAAGATTGTTTTCAAAGGTAATGTATCGTGTAACTATTGTGGGGTGTCTGTGGCGTAGTTTTGCATAGCTTTTTCCAAATCGGATTTATACAGAGGCCAGTATTTTTGGAAGAATTCATACTCGTCGGCCAGTTCGGAGCATCGTTGGTCTATTGTTAATTTTGCATTCGGATATTTAGAATATATTTCATAACTGGATGCCTTCTCTTCAGGGCGCATATTTTTTTTGGCGGTGATACTTTGAAATGTTTCTAAAAGTCCGGGGCAATCTATTTTTGTCTCCAGTTCTTTTATATCTTCCGCTAGATTTTCGTATCTGATTAAGAAATCGGCTAATATATCTCCATTTTCATGCAAACCACATAATTTTTCTAATATTTGTTTATCTTCAATAACAACTTCCTCAAAATTTTTATTGAGTGGTTTTTTTCTCTTTTCCTGAAGTCTATGTTTTTTGAAATAATAAAACGAAATATACGCATCGTAAGGACAGCGAATAGTAGCTATTTTCAAGTAACTATCCCAAACATCTTTTGGTATAAGTTTTCTCACCGTTGACCCTTCAATATGGGCAGCTTGTTTAGGTTCTGATATTATATTTTTATAATTCTGCGCGCCACGGTAGTATCCCATCGATTTCCATAGCCTCCCTTCGGGGTATATAGGGGTAAGAATGTCGTCCGGCCCGCAGTATTTTGAAAGTGCAATTTCAAAAGATGAACCGGCAACTTTGACTAGTTTTATATATATTACTTTTGTTTTATGAGATATAATCACTTGAAATTAGAACTTAATCAATAGCTTAAGTATAACAAGCATGTAGCTATTTGTGAAAAACTACTTCTACCTTATTTATAAATACAGCATGATACTTGGGAGGGAAATGACATATCTCTGGAGAAAGCTGAAATTCAGAATACTTACTTTTTATTTATTTAGTGTTCTTTATATTAATATTCAGAATTTTCGTAGGCGAAACAGCTGGACCTTTAAGAAGTGGGTGTTAAAGCATTATAAAAAAAGCAAATTATTAGAGGATGTTTTTGTTTATAGAAAATGTGTCATCATAGAATTCTCGGATTTTGACCGTAGTACTACGGCTTTATTTCGTTATTCAATCGGTTATGCATGGCTTTGTGAAAAATTTAAAGTAAATTTTGAATTTACTTGTGATAGTAATGCTAAGGGAACAGAAACTTTTTTTGAGAATTATATCGATGTAGAGCAACATCGCAAAAAACACCCCGAATTTTATAAAATGGAAGCAAATATTTTCGATGAGGGCTTTCGTAAGATAAATATCACTCGTATCGGAGCATATCTAGTTCCTCCTCAATTCGGTCATAAAATATTATCAAAACTATCAATTAGATCCGACTTTGAGAAACATGCGGATGAGTATATTGATCTTAGTACTAACGAGGACTGGGTTGCAGTTCACTTTCGTGGTACCGATATAATATCATGGGACAAAGCATCGTTCAGATACGTGATAACTCTTGAATCTTATATTGTTTACTTAAAAGAGGTATTAGATAATCACTGCCGTATATTTGCGTGTTCCGATCAAGCACAATTTATAGATAAGATGAATGTTGCATTTCCGGGCAGGGTGTTCGCAAGAGATATTCAACGATCAATCGATTATGAACCTCTACATAAAAGTAAAAATGATCGTCGGCAGAAAAAAGATGCCTTTATGGATCTGTTAGTCTTGGCAAGAGCCAAGCTGATATATACAACAGGTTCTGCTTTTGTAGATATAGTAAGATTCTTTAACCCTAAAACTAAAATCGTATCACTAGACGGAAGGAAAATGGCGGGGAATAATTACATGCCTATTCCTAAAAAAGATTTATACGATAGTCTTTCTCGTAAAAAATAATTTCGGTATTTAATCGGCAGTGAGGCCATATCATCGGAGGATTTACACCGAGCAAATTTATGTAAAGTGATGTCGGTAATTAGGTCTTGGTCAACCGATATGCTTCGATATCTCTCTCTAATTTAGATTTATATGGAGGCCAGTATTTTTGGAAGAATTCATACTCGTCGGCCAGTTCGGAACATCGCTGGTCTATTATTAATTTTGCATTTGGATATTTAGAATACATTTCACAACTGGATGCTTTCTCTTTAAAACGTAAATTTTTTTTGGCAGTGATACTTTGAAATGTCTCTAGAAGTCCGAGGCAATCTATTTTGGCCTCTAGCTTTTTGATATCTTCCTCTAGGTGTTCGTATCTGATCAAGAAATCTGCTAGTATCTCTCCATCTTGGTGCAAACCACGTATTACATTGAAGCATGGATTAGTTATAGTTAAGTATTTTTCGAAGGCTCCTTTTTTTGCTCTTTTTCCCTTACTGTTAAAGAAATAGTACGCCGATATTAACATATCATAAGGGCAACGAATGGTCGCAACTTTTAGATAATCATTCCAAATAGGTTCCGGTACCAATCTTTTTATTTTTCTTGCCGAAGTATGGTTTACAAACTTGGGTGTTTGCGTTTCGGGATCCATATAATTTTGTGCTTCAAGCAATCCTAAACGTCCTCGATATTTTTTACCGTCTCCTTTTATCGGTGTGAGAATGTCGTCGGGACCACAGTATTTCGATAAGGCCAGTTCAAACGATGTGCCGGCAACTTTGACTAGTTTTATATAAATAACTTTTAGTTTGTGTGAAATAATCATTCGTACAATTATTCTATAAACTATCAACTTCTGCACAATAGGATACGACAAAAATTACGCTTGCCGACTTGATATATATGTTCGGTTCCTACCTTAATCTGTACATCTCTGGATATTACTTTGACCCCGTCTATACGCACGGCACCTTGTGCAATCATGCGATTAGCTTCGGATGTAGAGCGCATCATAGACGATTCTTTTAATAATTTTGGGAGGGTCAAGCTGTCGCTGTCGACATGAACTTTGCAATGTTCAATATCGTCCGGTATTTGTCCGTGGCTGAAGCGCGCAAGAAAATCGGTTTTGGCATCAACGGCGGTAGCTTTGTCGTGAAAACGAGCAACGATTTCCTCGGCTAGCGTCATTTTAATATCTCTCGGATTTACTCCGTCGGCTACCGATTTCTTCAAATCGTCAATTTCCGTTTTAGACTTAAAGCTCAATAGTTCAAAATAACGCCACATTAATTGATCCGAGACCGACATCAGTTTCCCGTACATTTCTTTGTGCGATTCGGCAATACCGATATAGTTATTGAGCGACTTGGACATTTTCTGTTTACCGTCCAACCCCTCTAGAATGGGCATCGTCATGACAATCTGCGGTGCGAGTTCCCAGTCTTTTTGTAGCTCCCTGCCTACCAGTAGATTGAATTTTTGATCGGTGCCGCCGAGTTCTATATCGGCTTTCAATTCAACCGAGTCGTAGCCTTGAAATAGCGGGTACAAAAACTCGTGGATGCCTATAGCGTGTTCTTTGCTATAACGTTTTTTGAAGTCGTCGCGCTCCATCATCCGAGCGACCGTATGTTTGGCCGATAGTTTGACTATCTCCGCCGCCGATAACTTCCCGAGCCATCGAGAATTGAAAAGAATTTCTGTTTTGTCGGGATCGAGTATCTTATAGATCTGCTTTTTATAACTCTCTGCGTTTTCTTTAATCTGCTCCGCGGACATAGGTTTTCGGGTTACATTCCTGCCCGACGGATCGCCGATTAGCGCAGTGAAATCTCCGACGAGGAACTTTACGATATGTCCGTGTTTTTGGAAATAGCGTAGCTTATTGATTAGCACGGTATGTCCCAAGTGTAAATCGGGCGCAGTCGGATCAAAACCAGCTTTTACGATTAAAGGTCTGTTAAGTTTAAGACGTTGTTTTAGTTCCTCGAGGGATATGATTTCCTCGATGCCGCGTAATAATTCTTTAATATCCATCGTTCTCTGTTATAATCTGAAAAAAATTATTCAGTCTAATGATTAATAAACGAATTCTACAGCATCGGCACCAAAAGGACAAAGGCGCAACGAGGTTTTTTATTACGCTTACACTATTGTTGTCTCTAACCGTGTTCATACTCGCGATGAATTCATCGGAATCCAATTTTGAGAAGCATGCATTCGTCGCTTTGCTCGACAATCAATTGGTAGAAGCATTGCCGAACATCATGGGTCCCACACCGGCAATGGGCGGCGGTTTGTCGGATATAGATATAGTAGAATCACCGGCAGACGAACAAACCGTGTATACTGCAGAACAAGCGAATGACTCTCGGGCTTTGGCATTGGCACAACCCGCCTTGTCGAAATCATCGAAAACACGCACGGAAACCAAACCCGATATCGTATATTCACACACCGTTAAAACCGGTGAGACTTTCTCGCACATATTGGAGGAATACGGAAACTACGGCGTGATCAGAAAACTCATGGAAACTAACACAAAATTAGGGCCTTTTAATTCTTTGATAGTGGGCCGAAAAATAATATTCACGAAAAAGGGCGAAGTTTTATCGGATATCGATTATCAAATATCCCCTCTGCGGAGTTATAAAATTAGCCTACAAAAAGACGGTAGCTATAAAATCGTCGAAGAGATATCGGAAATTGAGAAATTAGAAACACACGCCACCGTCGAAATTGCCGACTCTTTATACTTATCTGCAAAGCGCATAGGTTTATCCGACAAACTGATTATCTCTATTGCCAACATTATGGAATGGGATATAGACTTTGCCTACGACATACGCAAAGGCGATCATTTTTCGGTTATTTACTACGAGAATTACGCGAATGGCAAAAAAATAGACGACGGCCCTATACTCGCTTTGCGCTTCACGAATAACGGCAAAGATTATCGTATCGTTCGTTATACCGACTCCGAGGAATACACCGATTACTATTTTCTTGACGGGAGAAAGGTGCGCAAGGCTTTTTTGCGCAACCCGCTCGAGTTTGCCTATATCAGCTCGCGTTTCAACCCCAGGCGCATGCACCCCATACTGCATAGAGTACGCGCCCATAAAGGTGTAGATTATGCGGCGAGACGAGGAACTCCGGTGCGTGCTTCGGGAGACGGAAGAATTTCTACCCGGCAATTTCATAACGGTTACGGTAATACCGTTGTCCTACAACACGGCGGTGGTTATAGTACGCTTTATGCCCACCTTTCAAAGTTTGCCGATAGGCAACGCATAGGTTCTTGGGTTAAGCAAGGACAGGTTGTCGGTTATGTGGGTTCAACCGGTGTTTCAACCGGACCGCATCTACATTATGAGTTTAGAGTCAACGGTGTACATAAAAATCCGTTGACCGTAAAATTACCGGATGCCGTACCGCTGGCAAAATCGGAAATGCCTCGCTTTAACGAGCATATCGAACCTATTATAGAAAAACTGCATCTTTTAGACGACGCTTATATAGCCGGCAAAAATCCTTAGCAGCTGCGGACACTTTGACGGTTATGAACGAAGTGTTTATAGGCGCATTGTCCGGTACCAGCATGGATGCGATTGATATCGCTGCGGTTGATTTCTCTGCCGAGTATCCTTTGTTGTCGGCACATGCGAACTATCCGATTGCCGAAGATTTAATTGCGCATGCAAAAAGTATGCAATCCGATGCGTGTCGTCTAAGCGAATATGTGCAATTGGATTATAAATTCGGGAAATTATTTGCCGATTGCATCAACGACTTTATAGCTCGCCAAAAACTTCCGAGGCCGGCGATTGTGGCGATAGGATTGCACGGGCAGACGGTTTTGCACGACACTCGGCATGCATCGCCTTTGACACTGCAGATTGCCGACCCGAATGTTGTCGCCTATCAAACCGGGGTCACCGTTGTTGCGGATTTTCGGCGAGCCGATATCGCTGCCGGAGGGCAAGGGGCTCCGCTAGCTCCCGCACTGCACGCACAACTATTTGCAGAAATCGATAAAAAGCAGGCTGTCGTCAACATAGGTGGGATTGCCAATATCACCGTACTCGACGGCGAGCAGGTAGTCGTCGGTTTTGATACCGGTCCCGGGAATTGTTTGCTGGATGCTTGGTGTTGGAAACATAACGAGCAAGGTTACGATCAAGACGGTCGATGGGCTGCTGCGCATGTTCCCGACACGAAATTGTTAGAGGCTATGTTGACAGATCCTTTTTTTGTTAAGACTCCGCCTAAAAGTACCTGCACAGGTTATTTCTCTCTAGATTGGTTGGAGGGTTATATCAAAAAAAGTGATTCGCCGAGCCTCGGTGATATCGCTGCAACCCTGACCGAGCTTACTGCGATTACGATTGCCGATTCACTAAAAACATGCATGACCGAAAACGACGAAGTGCTGGTTTGTGGCGGCGGAGTACACAATAGGCATTTAATGGATTGCCTGCGTAGACATACCCGAATGAATGTCATTAGCACAGCGGATAGGGGTGTCGATCCGGATTGGGTTGAAGCGATATTGTTTGCGTGGCTTGCCAAGCGGCGCATAGAAAATCGTAGCGGGATCATCTCGGCACTTACGGGGGCGCATGAGGCGACATTATCGGGTGCTATTTACCGCACCCGGCAAGCGTAAAATACTATTTAAGCGGGCGAGAAAGACGAACCGCAACCACAGGTCGTTGCCGCATTCGGATTGCGGATAACGAATTGCGCTCCTTCTAAACCTTCGCTGTAGTCAATTTCCGCACCCCTTAGATATTGGTAGCTCATCGGGTCTACCAGTAAAGTGACACCGCATTTTTCGAACGAAGCGTCGCCTTCTTGAAGGTTCTCGTCAAAGGTAAAGCCGTATTGAAAACCGGAGCAACCGCCGCCGGTTATAAAGACACGCAACTTCAATTTGTCGTTTTTCTCTTCTTCTATTAAATGCTTTACCTTAGTAGCAGCTGCTTCGGTAAATACTAAATTTTGTTCTGCCATCTCGGATACTCCATATTTAAGATAGATATAGTAGCACAGAACCGTCACTTGTTGCATAGAACCGCCGATTGAGCCAAATAACCGTTCCTTGTTGCAGTAGCACAAGGAACGTTACGTTATACGAGGTTTAATTATTTATGGCTATTAGAAATAACCCGAATGTCAAAGGTCAATCGGCGGTTCTGTGGTGCCCCTGAGATGATTCGAACATCCGACCCACGCTTTAGGAGAGCGTTGCTCTATCCAACTGAGCTACAGGGGCATCGTGGTTATTCTATAAGAGATTGGTTTGTGGAGGGTACATAGCCGTCTTGACAATGCTCTACCGTCACCGAAGTTTGTATGCCGCCGCGCACGTTAAAATCGGCAATAAGTTTCATAAACCGAGGTTCGATCGCCGAGCGGAGATGATCTAGAATCTCGTTGCTAACCGCTTCGTGAAATGCCGGTTGATCCCTGAAAGTCCACATATAGTTTTTTAGGCTTTTTAGTTCTATGCACAATTTGTCGGGTATATAACTCAGATATAAATGGGCGAAATCGGGTTGCCCACTGAGCGGGCATAAGCAGGTAAACTCGGGAATATCTATATCAATGGTATAATCACGGTCAACTCTAGGGTTTTCAAAAGTTTCTATATTTTTGGTGGGCTTGCGATTCGACATAATTCTTAACCTTTGGTTATCTATTTTAATACAACGAAAATGAAACTTGAAAAGATAAAGTTAGTGGGGTTTAAGTCTTTTCCCGATCAAGTCACAATTGATATTCTATCAAATGTGACCGCCATCGTGGGTCCTAACGGCTGCGGTAAATCCAATATCGTCGATGCGGTGAGTTGGGCATTGGGACACGATGCACGCGAAGTACGGGCAGCTTACGCAGACGATGTTATTTTTAGCGGCACCGGTGCCCGCAAGGCGATGGGCTTGGCTTCGGCGGAATTATTATTCGACAACGCCGACAACAACGCCGGCGGACAGTACGCTTCGTATAATCAGATTTCGATACGCCGTAGTGTCGATCGTAACAGAGAATCGAAGTACTTTATAAACAACACACGTTGTCGCCGACGCGACATACACGATATTTTTGCAAACACCGGTTTAGGCACACACGGCTATGCGATTATAGAACAAGGCATGATATCTCGTATCATAGAAGCTAAACCCGACGAAATGCGACTGTATATAGAAGAGGTAGCGGGCATATCTAAATATCGCGACCGTAAGCGTGATGCCGAAACTCGCATGCGTCATACCCGCGAAAATCTTGCACGAGTACGCGATATTCGCGAAGAGATCGATAAGCAACTGAGAAAACTTAAACGCCAAGCCGGAGATGCCGAGAGATTTAAGAAGTTAAAAGATACACAGCATAAACTAAGTATCCGGATGCTTGTTTTGGAATATCGTCAATACGACAAACAGCGTTTGCATCACGAAAAACAGCTATCCGAATTTCGGCTGCAGCTGGAGAGCAATCAAACCGAGATTACTGCATCGGAAACCCGAACGCAAGAATTTCGTTTAACGCAAGACGAATGGAACGAAAAGCTCAATCAAACCCGCGAACGTTTCTATGCGCTCAACGCAGACATCGCCGGCGTAGAGCAAGATATCGCAAATCGCCGCAAAAATGCCGAGCAACTTTCTCAAGAGCGGGGAGCGATAGAACAGGCAATGCAGAAATGCGAGGCGCGTGATGAAGCGCAAGCGCGAAGAAGGTCGCAATTACGGCAGAAACTACAAGCCGTGGAGGAAGCTATCGTACAAGCAAACGATAAGATGGCGGCGTATCAACGGCAACTCGACGAGGCCGAGCAAAAGCAAAGCCAACTCAGATCCGAATGGGATAGTCACCACAGCAGTGGCAAGGAAGTATTGGATAATGTAGAGGTCTATCTCGTCAAGATAGACTATTGCGTCAAAGAACTCGATAATACACGAAGCCGAATATCGGAGATAACCGAACGGCGGGCGGCGATACAGCCGGATACCGCAAAAGCGCAACTCGCACAAGAACGGCACGAACTACAAACTTTAGAACAAACTTTATCGCTATACGAACAAGATATTCGCGATCATACCGACGACGTTACACAACTGCAATCTCGGATTGACGGCACTTTGAAAGATACCCACGAAGCCGGTATTTATGTGCAGAATCTACGCGGCAGACTCGCGTCGCTGAAAGCACTACAAGAAGAAGCGGTGGGACAAGCACCGGAGGGTTTTACCGATTGGCTGAAAAAAAATAATCTATCCGATATCAAAAAGGTAGTGGATTATTTAGAGGTAGAAGCGGGTTGGGAGAGAGCTGTGGAACAAGTACTCGGTCATATGCTAAGCGGTATAGAGGTAGATGCGCTCGATAACTATACGAAGACTTCTTCGCAAATAAAGTCCGGACGATTGACGATGATTGAATCCGCCACGCCACCTGCCGACATACCGCAAGACTCTCTTGCCGTTAAAATCAAAAACAGTACTGCGATAAAGGCTTTATTGGCTCATATCTATATAGCGGATAATTCGGAACTTGCAATGCAGCGACGTGATCGGCTTGCCTCCTATGAATCATTGATAACTGCAGAGGGTTTGTGGCTAGGCAGACATTGGATGCAACTGCACGGAAACTGCGAGCAGAACGGAATGTTGTCTAGACGCCGTGAAATAGAACAACTACAAAGCGAGATAACGGCTGCGGATAAAAAAGTAAGCGATTTACAGACGCAAACATCGTCGTTGCGCGATCGCTTGCGGGCTTGTGAGGAAGCACGCGAGCGGATACGCCTTAAACTTCAAACTTGTATGAACGATATTTCCGATATTAAATTACAAATACAGCAAACCGAAATCAGGATCAAACAAGAAAACGATTTAATACAGAGTCTGGACAATGAATTGACTCGGCTGGGTGAGCGAGAAATCGATATGCGTAAACAAAGCGAGGTGTTGCAAAAGAATTACGAACGGGCTACGGCTGTGGCATCCGGACACGACACCAGCGGTAGCGCGCTCGAGCAACAGCGCGTAGAAAGCGAAGAAGCGGTTGCAGCAACCAGAAATCGGATCTCCGAACAGCAACGGCAGATGCACGAAATAGACATAGAGCAACATTCCTTGATTACCGAACTCAAGGGCTTGGACGAAGCGGTGGAGCAAAACCGACAACAACACACCGATTTAATACATCGACGCGAAGCGATGCACGAGGCTACACAAAACTCGCGTGAACCTATTGCCCGAAAGCAAGCGGAAATTCAAGGACTGATCGATAAAAGAGAGGAACTCGGAGCGACGATTTCGGAGTGTAATAAGACACTAAAAGATGTTCAATCACAAATACACGAATTGGAAGCGCAACATAAATCGTTGCACGAAACTAGAGAAAATATGCAAGCACAACACGAGCAACTGCACGGTTCACACCAAACAGCAGTGATGCGTTGCAACGATTTAAGAAAAAAACTATCGAATGTCGACTCGGCACCGGAACAACTCGTCGATACCGAGGCAGCCGAGGATATAACACAGGTTCGAGCCGAGCTCGAAAAAGTGGAACAGAAAATCAGCCGTATGGGTTCGATCAATCTAATTGCGATAGAGGAATTCGAGGAATTGAGCGCACGCAAATCGTATTTAGACGATCAAAATCAAGACTTGGTTTCGGCACTCGAGTCCATACAGCAAGCGATCGGTAGGATCGATCGTGAGAGCAAAGAGAAATTCAAAAACACCTTCGAGCAGATCAACGATAAGCTCGGTGCCCTATTCAAGCGTCTATTCAACGGTGGCTACGCACGCTTAGAACTGGTCGAGCAAAACTGGCTGGAAAGTGGTGTATCGATCATGGTATACCCGCCGGGTAAAAAATTATCCTCGATACGCTTGTTATCGGGAGGAGAGAAAGCATTGTCGGCACTTGCGGTGGTATTCGCTATTTTTGAGTTAAGGCCTGCACCTTTTTGTATATTGGACGAAGTAGATGCGCCGTTGGACGAAAATAATATATTAAATTTTTGCAAGCTGATAGACGACATGAGTGAGAAAGTACAGTTTATGGTTATCACCCATAGTCGCTTGACTATGGAGAGTGTCAATGCCTTGATCGGTGTTACGATGGCGGAACCGGGTGTCTCTAGGCTGGTTTCGGTTAATGTCGAAGAGGCGGTGCAAATGACAAGCGGATAACGATGGAATTACGTTGGTTATTGATAATTATCGGAATCGTGATTATCGTCGCAGTCTATTTTTACAGCAAACGCCAGCATGACGCAAAAGATAAGAAAACATTGTTCCGCACGCCGCCGCCCGAAGACTCCTTGATGCGTGAGCGAAACTCCGAGGCCGGCGACATCCCTTCTTTGTACATCAAAGACTCCGAGACCGAAGACGACAACAGATTATTGCCGGAGATGTCCGCCGAAATATCCGATAAAACCCTAAGCCTTCGGTTCGGTACACCTTCCGAAAAATCATCCGAGCGTAAACCGACGCTGGTTATACTGCATGTGTGGGCACATTCGGGACAATATTGGAAGGGAGAAAAACTGATGGAGATTGCCGATAAAGCCGGTTTAACACCGAGCGATAAAAACATCTTTGAATATATTCATCAAAACAATAGCACGAGCCCGCTATTCTATGTTGCCGACAAAAATGAGCCGGGAACCTTTGAATGGGATCGGATGCAACAATCAAAGATAGGGGGCGTGAGTCTATTTATGGAGTTACCTGTCTTCTGCACGGCATACGAAGCTTTCTTATTGATGCACGCTTGTGCCCAGAGGCTTAGCAATTTATTAGGAGGTGAAATTCTAGATCGGTCTTATAAGCCTTTAACACAAGATGTCGTAGACGAAATACACCGATTGTGCAGGAATATGGATGATAAGTTTCAACGATGAGTCAGAAATTTTCCGAGCGGGTAGCGTGGTTGCAATGGCAAATTAAAAAACATAACCATCTCTACTATAATTTGGACGACCCTATCATTGCCGATCTAGAATACGACGCTTTATTAAAAGAACTACAAGAAATAGAAGCGGCGCATCCCGAACTACAAACTACCGACTCTCCGACTTTGCATGTGGGCGCAACTATCGGCGACCTTTTTGAACCGGTGTCGCATCGAGCACCCATGCTGTCGCTTGAAAATGCACAGGATCAAGCGGAGTTTAAGCAGTTTGACCGGCGTATGCAAGAAGCACTGGAGTCCGATGAGGTTGTCTACAGTGCCGAACCCAAGCTGGACGGTTTGGCTATATCGTTAATCTATACGAATGGTTTTTTGACCACTGCTGCGACGCGTGGAGACGGTTATACCGGCGAGGATGTCACCCTCGGCGTATACGAGATTAAGTCTATACCCCAGTCCTTAAAATTGGCAAAGCCACCCGCTCTGCTGGAAATACGCGGGGAGGTTTATATGCGTCGCGACGATTTTGAAAAACTCAATGCCCGGTTGCAAAAGAAATCGGCTAAGATTTTTGCCAACCCGCGCAACGCGGCGGCAGGCAGTTTAAGAAATAAAGACCCGCAAGTCGTTGCCGACAGACATTTGTCTTTTTTCTGTTACGGTGTAGAACAAAGTGGAGAATTGGACTCCTTAGCATCGCATACCGACAACCTAAAGCGTCTCAAATCGTGGGGTATCCCGATATGCCCCGATGCCGAGCGTATAAAAGGATTGGAAGCATGTCTGGATTTTTATAGCCGAGTCATGGCGCAAAGAGCGCAATTAGCTTACGAAATAGACGGTGTTGTTTATAAATTGGATAACATCGCCGAGCGAGATAGACTGGGGATGCGTGCCAGAGCACCGCGTTGGGCAATCGCTTACAAATTTCCCGCCCAGGAGCGTACGACAATCGTCGAGGCCATAGAATTTCAAGTTGGCAGAACCGGGGCTTTAACCCCGGTAGCTCGGCTTAAACCGGTTTCGGTAGGTGGAGTTGTAGTCAGCAATGCAACATTGCACAATATGGACGAGGTCAAACGAAAGGATGTACGTGTCGGCGACACGGTGTTCGTTAGGCGCGCCGGCGATGTAATCCCCCAAGTCGTCAAAGTCGTTGTGGAGCAAAGACCTGCAAACACTAAACTGATCAAGCCTCCTTCACAATGTCCGATATGCGGCGGCAAAGTAGTAATGCAGATTGAAGAAGCGGTCGTTCGTTGTGTCGAGAGTCTGAGCTGTCCTGCACAACGCAAGCAGCAAATAAGGCACTTTGTTTCGCGTGCGGCGATGGATATAGAGGGATTGGGTGAAAAACTTATAGACCGGTTGGTAGACAAAGGTTGGGTGCAAAATATAGCCGATTTATATAAGCTCAAGCGGGCGGACATCGTATCGCTCGATAAGATGGGGGAACTGAGTGCCGATAATTTATTAAAAGCGATAGCGGCAAGTTGCAAACCGACGCTGGCAAAATTTATTTATGCACTGGGTATTCGTGAAGTCGGCGAAGTCGGCGCACAACTGTTAGCTCGCCGTTTCGGTAGCCTGCAAAAACTGATGGCTGCCGATGAAGCCGAATTATGCGAGGTCGACGGGATAGGACCGATTACCGCCCGATGGATACATATCTTTTTTAGCGACGAGAAGAACAAAGCGGTTATTGAAGCTTTGAAGCAAGCAGGGATGGTGATAGATACGGTTCAACCTCTTAAAACCGAACAAAAACTACAAAACGAAGTCTATGCTATCAGCGGCACACTGAGCAGCCCTAGAGCAGAGATTAAGCAGATGCTCGAACAGCACGGTGCTAAAGTTAGTAGTAGCATTACCAAAAAGACCACCGCACTAATCGCCGGCGATAAGCCCGGTTCCAAACTCAAGAAAGCCGAAGATTTAGGGGTTGAAATCATCGACGAAGCACAACTGCAACAAAGACTGCAGGATTGAACCGCCGATTGAGCCGGTAGGTCAATCGGCGTGACATTGTGCGAAACCCCAACACATAGTACAAAATGTAAAGCCTTTCCACAGGGTGGTTGCAATGGGGGGCTGTTGAAAAAGTGCGGACATCGCTCAAACCCAACCGCTGTGCGCCGTGAATATTTACAAACCGCCGTAGGGGCGGACTAGCATGTCCGCCCTAAAGTACCGTTCTGCACAGCCGTAATCGCTTGCGCCGGATGGTTTTGGTTTACATAAATTAACTGGTGTACGATTTTATTTGTGCAAACGCAGCGCGTTTCGAGAAGGTATGTTATCTCCCTACGGTTCATAAAATACTTTTTCAACAGCCCCGTCGTGTCTGCACAAGCTAATTCCCCTCCGAAGGAGGGGGCAGCAGTAATAAGCACGTTGGTGTTTATACAATAATTCATAGTAGGGTTTCTAATTCCAACGCATCCGACACTTTCTTGATCCCGACCAATTTACAAAATTTATGCAAACCGATTTCTTGATTTCGATACATCTGCACAACCGTTTTAGAGTAAATAGTGCCGTACTGCTCCAGAGCCTCTTTTACTATATTTCTTGATATCCTTCCCCCTTGTAGCTTGTTTTTGTAAGCAAGATAATTTTTTCTCAACTGATTTTCAAGTGCATTGTATTGTGGTTGAGTGATAACATCCAGATGTTTCATTCTCACTAAAAAAGCATAAGAACTGACCTGGAATTTTTTTGCCGGTTTTTCGATTTGTCTCATTTGTTTTTCTAATGGTTCCTCGTGAGAGAATGTTTCCACTTCGCGTAAAAAATCTTCCTCGGGCATCAAAACCGCCCCGGCAAACATATCGCACCATTTTTCTTCGTCTTCCTGTAATTCTATTTTTTTTTGCTCGTCTAGAGCACTTTGTTTTTTAAGTAAGTGTCCCAACTCGTGAAACAATGTAAATGATTGTGCTTTATATGTATCGGAGTTATTGATGACGATAATCGGTAAGGTGTCATAATATACGGACAGCCCTCGAAATTTATCAGGCTCAACTTTTGACCAGCTCGAGTATTTGCTGGTTGTAAAAATGAAGACATTATTATCTTCAAGCATACGCTTCCATTCAATAAGTGGGTACGACATATCCGTACATCCTAACCACTTGCGAGTAATCTCTGCGGTAGCTTTGAAGTCACTTTCCATTATTTGCGGTGGCGAGAAAGGTTGTACGGGTTCTTCCATGTCGTCTCTGAATTCTAATAACAATTCTCTGAACCGTTCCACGTTTGCTATTACAGACCTTATTTCATAACCACTAATAGGACTATTCCGGAATTTTCTATAAGATGCAAAATTTTCAAAACGGTATTTAGCAGGTAGTTCTCTCCTCAAAAAAACCCACGCTGGTACATGGTATCGCTTAGCGAGCTTTTCAATTTGCTTAATGGTGGGATATTTTTCACCTGCTTCAATGCCGGCAAGTGTACGCAATCCAGCTTTTTTCTCGGCTTGTTCTATACTCAATCCGATTTGTTCTCGGCATTGACGCAGAATTTGAGGGTTGATATTTTCTATCTGCCGATTAGCCATTGCCATATTTAAGGTTAGTACACCTAATTAAGGTTCGTTTACTCGGTTTAGCGAGTCTCCCTCTATCACGCCCTGCATTCGTGCCGCTTTGATCGTATTTTCAATGAGGCTGGCAACCGTCATCGGGCCGGTGCCACCCGGCATCGGTGTAATCGCTCCGGCAACCTCTTTGACTTCGTCAAAAATGACATCGCCTATGATTTTTCCGTCTACCGAAGTGATACCTACATCAAAAACGGCAGCCCCCGGTTTGACGGCGGATTTGCCGATCAGTCCGTTGATGCCGGCGGCAGCGACGATAATGTCGGCATTACGGCAAATATCTTCTATAGCTTCGGTTTTAGAATGGCACAGCGTTACGCTCGCATCGATACCGTGCTTGCATAATAGTAGCATTTGCGGTATGCCGACCAGATACGATCGTCCTATCACAACGGCGGTGCGCCCTTCGGTTGTAATGTTGTATTCTTTGATGAATCGCATGACACCCAACGGCGTACAAGGCACCATGCCGACCTCGTCTTTAATCAAGCGTCCCATGCTTTGTATGGTCAAGCCGTCAACATCCTTTTCCGGTGGAATCATTTCTAACAGACGGTCGGTGTCTAAGTGTTCGGGCAGAGGTAATTGTAGTAGGATACCGTGTACCTGATCATCGTTGGCAAGATTCAGTAGTGTGTCTTCGACTTGATCGTTGCTTACATCGGCGGATAATTCAACTAAACGAGGTGTCAACCCCGCTTTTTTAGCGAGCCGCATCTTCAAGTTCACATAAAGGCGACTCGGTGCATAATCACCGATTAGTACGGTAGCTAAAACAATCTCGGGATAGTTTAATTCGGCTAACTGCTCTGCACAATTTTGAGCGATCTTTTGCGACAGACTTTGTCCATCCATAATAATCGCCTGTTGCATGATTGTGATCTCGGTGAACTTGCCTTAAGTCGGTTGCTTGTCGGGGTGTAGATAGATTAGGCTTTTGCCTAGCTTGCCGCCGTAGTTGCCTGCCGAAATCATGATTAGACCTTCGGTATTTTTGGATGCCGATATCGCCGCTTGGGTGGCATCGATGATAGCTTCTATGTTTCGACCGTTCATAATGATTTCCATCACCGAGGCAACTCCTTCGGGCAACCCGTATTCTACATCGGGGTTTTGTTGGAGCATCGGACAGAATTTTTCGTAGGTGCTGGCAATCGTAAAATCGTAGCGGCTACCTGCCTTAGAGCCACTTCCGGCAATACCGCCCGGAAAAGTCGTGACGACCTCGGGCATCGGAGCAATCGCTGCAACACCTTTTTCGGCGGCGTCGAGTGCCGAATCGGTATCTTTGCCGAAGAACCATAAATTCCCGCCCATCAAACCTTCGCTATAGCCGAGACGGCGATCTAATATAAATTCTCCTCCGAGTATCGGTATCCACCACATCTTCCGCCCGAAACGTTCTATACGTTTTTGATAACCGTTGCCGAAGTAAGCGACTTTGCGTCCCATCTGATAATAGTCCTCGCTATCCTCCAGCGTATTGAAGCAAGACGCAGTCGGGCAAGTCAAGACATTTTGGCTGATACGCACCAACGCCGCTCGTTCAAGCCGTGCGACACGATCCTTCCAGAAGCGCGGCACATGTAGTTGGATAATTGCGCCCGGACGTCCGTCAGGGGTTTGCGCACGCTCGTCGCCGCCCGGGCCTACATAACGATCCATGCCGGCTTCGCAATCGCAGAGTATAGAACTAGACGCATTACCGGTGCAGGCGTTAATCGCATGGTCTAACCATTTACGATCTCTGGCAGTGATTAAAAACTCTACATAGAGACTCTTAAAGGCTTCTGCATAAGTATCGTCTATTTTGGCGGTCATTAGTCCCTTCCTCGGCCCTCGTAGATGTCTTTTTCGGTAATGACTTTATCCATGAATATATCGTGCGGTCCTACCAGTATTTCTTCGAATAACTGTGATTCGTAACAGATAGCTATCAGCGGACAATCTTTGCGTGCCCTTTCCAACAGGCGGTCATAGTATCCTTGACCGTTGCCCATGCGCCCGCCGTTGCGGTCAAAACCGACACCGGGCACCATAACGATATCAAGTTCTTCGGGTTCTACCTCTTTGTCGGGGTTACCCCATAATTCGCGTGGTGGTTCCAAGATGTTCCATTTACCGACGATCAACTCGTCGAAATTGCTCAAATGCCAAAGTCCCAACTTATTGTCGCCTTTCTCGTCCACCGTGCAGTAGGGGACGATAATTTTCTTGTCTTGTTTATCGATTTCTAGTTGCAGATGTTTTTTAGTGCGCGTCTCGGAACGGCAATCTATATACCACATTACGGTTTTCGCATTTTGGTATTCCGGCAAAGCAATGAATTTTTCGCAGATGCTTTCGCTAATTTCATCTTTGTTTTCTTGCGCTGCTCTTGCGTCGTATGCTTTGCGCCGCATGATGTTTTTTTGTTCCATCAGAGCCTTTAGCTCTTCTTGTGTTAATGGCATATTAAACTCCTTAAAATTGAAGTGGGATTAATCATTTTCGTTAGTTCACGAATATCGGGTTTTGTTTAAGTAGGCTATTATAAACGATTAGTCAATGACAACTAAGCCCTAATTTTTTCAACCGCCAATAGTTATACGGCCATGGTGTGACAAAGCCTGCCACCAATATAGGCAATATTGCCGCAAGCGTCAGCCTTGCCTCTCCGGTGATAATAAAATCGGTGGTATTCATCGCTATCTCCATTGCCAACATGGCAATAAAACTCATCCCCAGTGCCGTCCGCAATGCGGTTACAAACGGGAAGTTTTGTCGTTTAATCAAAATAAAAGTCTCTAATAAAATGCTACTAATCAAACCATTGACCATTGCGAGCAACATAATAAACAGTGTAGGCCACCGAATACCGGCAATCTGGAAATATGCAATCGTGCCTAAATCACCGGTTGCGCAGCCGATCAAACACCACCAAGTGTTATATGCGCTCTTTTTCCAAATAGGACCGGATGTCCAAAACTCAAGCATCGTATCTATCTAATTATTAATATGTTTAACCATCAATTTTTGCGAGCCACTTGTAGGAGTGAACCTACACAATCACTGCATTATGTAAAGTATCAAATTGACACACCTGCACTGTTTCGCACTTATAAGGATAAACCTTAGTTTATCCGACCTGCATATCTACGCAGAGTTTCTGCACAACGTGATACCACTTGCCCAACCGGAGCAAGTGGTGGTTTTATAGTCTATCCGACCTACATACCCATGCGTAGGGGCGGACTAACATGTCCGCCTTCGCACAATGTCACGCCACTTGCCCCACTAGGGCAAGTGGCGGTTCTATTCGGTCACCGCACCTTCGGAAGCGGAAGCTACGAGCCGTGCATATTTAGCCAGTGTGCCTCGTCGTTGCTCGGTTTTGGGGGCTTTCCATTGCTTTAGTCGCTGTTTGATCCGTGTTTCGGACAAGTTGAGATTTATAGTCTTTGCTACTGCGTCGATGGTAATAGAATCGCCGTTTTTGACGATAGCCAAGGGACCGCCGGTTGCCGCTTCGGGAGTGATATGTCCGACGACAAAGCCGTGACTGCCTCCGGAAAATCGCCCGTCGGTAATCAACGCAACATGGGACCCTAATCCTTGCCCCATAATTGCGGAAGTCGGCGATAGCATTTCTCGCATGCCGGGGCCTCCACGCGGGCCTTCGTAGCGAATTACGATAACATTTCCTTTGTTAATTTTTCCCGACAAAATATCTTGCAATGCCTCCTCTTCGGAATTGAATACCCGAGCAGTCCCGGTGAATTGCGTGCCTTCTTTGCCGGTGATTTTGGCGACCGCACCCCGAGGTGCTAGGTTGCCTCGCAGAATCACGAGGTGGCTGTCGGCTTTTATCGGATTGTCCCAATCGCGGATAATTTGTTGCTTTTTAGGATAGTCGGAAGTATCTTCTAGGTCTTGTTCCAAGGTTTTACCGGTAACGCTTAGACAGTCGCCGTGCAGCAATCCTTTTTCGAGCAACCGTTTCATCAACGGGCGTATGCCACCGATGCGAATCAACTCGGACATGCGGTAGCGACCGCTGGGTCTAAGATCGGCAAGCACCGGCACCTTGCATCCTATTCTCGAAAAATCGTCGAGTTTTAGTTTTACACCGGCACTATGCGCCATCGCAATCAGATGTAATACTGCATTAGTCGAACCACCCAACGCAGTGACGACTGTGATTGCGTTTTCAAATGCCTTTTTGGTCATAATATCGCGTGGCAGTATTTGCTTTTTGATTAAATTGATTAACAACTTTCCGGCACCGGTACAATCTTCGGACTTGGCGCGCGATACCGCATTTTGTGCCGAGCTTCCGGGTCTGCTCATGCCGAGAGCCTCTATCGCCGAAGCCATCGTATTGGCGGTGTACATGCCACCGCAAGAACCCGGACCGGGAATCGCGCAAGATTCAATCTGCTTGAATTGTTTGGCACTCATTTTGCCTTTTGCTTTACTTCCCACGCTTTCAAATACACTGATGATATCTAGTTTTTGTTTACCTAAAATGCCCGGTAAAATGGTGCCGCCGTATATGAATATCGCCGGACGATTTAGACGGGCGATTGCCATCATGCAACCCGGCATATTTTTGTCGCAACCGCCGATAGCGATGAGACCGTCAAAACCCTCGCATCCTACAACCGTCTCTATCGAGTCGGCAATCACTTCACGCGACACCAGAGAATATTTCATACCCTCGGTGCCCATAGAAATGCCGTCGGAAACGGTAATCGTATTGAATATCAGAGCTTTGCCGCCGGCATCGTCAACCGCGCTCGCCGCCCGTCTAGCCAGACGATCAATGTGCATATTGCAGGGTGTGACCTCGGCCCATGTCGAAGCAACCCCGACTTGTGGTTTGTTAAAATCTTTGTCTTTGAAACCTACGGCGCGCAGCATCGAGCGACTGGGGGCACGCGCGTCGCCGTCGACGATTATCGAAGAGTGCGGTCTAATGTTTTTAGCCATTGCGCTATTGTACAACAATACCTCAGGTAGGCGAATGTTATTGAATCTCCGTGTAAGCGCAAAGTAGTAATGTCACCTTTCGCCAAAGTAGAAATGTCACCTTTAGGGGACAATAAAGCATTTTTAACCCAGCTTAGGAGAAGATGCAATGAACGAAGGAACTTACTCTATGTCAGACAAAGAAATAGAACGCCACCATGTCCTCAAGCGATGCTTGGAGGAAAAATTACCGAGAGCCAAGGCCGCACAGATGCTCAACATCAGCGTCCGCCATGTGAAGCGATTATTAAGTGCCTATCGCAAGCAAGATATCAAGGCACTGATATCTAAACGACGCGGTAAGCCTTCAAACAATAAAATACCGGAGACAATCAAACAACTAGCCGTTAAGCTCATTCGTGAGAACTATCACGATTTCGGACCGACTTTTGCACATGAGCAGTTGTTTGAATGTCATGGGCATTTATTTGACCGCTCATTCAGCGTTGAAACCTTGCGCAAGTGGATGATTGCAGAGGGGCTACACCAGGGTAAGCGACGCAATGCAATCAAAACGCATCAAAGCCGTCCCAGACAAACTGGCTTCGGCAAACTCATACAGATTGACGGTTCGACCCACGATTGGTTTGAAGGGCGAGGCGACCCCTGCACGCTCATTATATTTATTGACGATGCCACCTCACAGATTACCGCATTGCATTTCTGTGCTGCCGAGACCACCTTTGATTATATGCGAACACTCAAACAGCATATCCAACGCCATGGCTGCCCGTTGTGCCTGTATTCCGACCGCCATAGCATCTTTAGCAACAATGCCAAAGAGCAACACATCTTTCAACAACCGACCCAGTTCCAAAGTGCTTTGCAACAAATGGAAATTGAACTATGCCTGGCACGCACACCGCAAGCTAAAGGACGCGTTGAACGCGCATTCAAAACCCTGCAAGACCGATGGGTCAAACTCATGAGGCTTCACAACATCTGCTCTATTGAGGAAGCTAACCAGTTTGCTCAATGGTATCTCCCAAAACACAATCAGCAGTTCGCCACGAAGCCTCTAGACAGCCACGACTATCATCGCAAAATGCCTCTCACCCAGCGAGAATTAGCACTGGCTTTGTCTAAACAGAGTACTAGAAAGTTATCGAAAAACCTCATCTGTCAGCATCATAATATACAGTATCTTATCAAAACCAAGAAACCCGGTTATGCGATGCGTGGCGCATCGGTCACCGTGTGCGAGCTACTCAATGGCGAGATTGTCATACTCTACAAAGGGCGGGAGTTGGCGCATGATATCTACTGCGAACACCCCCACTGTCTCAACCGTACAACGACAAAACAATCAATCTAGCGGTAGATGAGATTGTGGCAAAACACCGTCGCGGTCATAAGCCGAAGCCGACCCACCCGTGGAGACGCTACAATAAGGATTATCTCAGTGCCAAGCAGAAGTAATCAGAACCGGTGTTTTCCCAGACTTACGCACAGGCTGTCTAACATGCCTGTGCCACTGCAAACGCATCATTCGTCAAACCACGAGATAGCAACCGAGCACCACACACGCTCTAAAATGCTTGGGAATTGGAAGGTAGTAGAGTTCATCTCAACTAGAGATCGTCTCTTAACGGCACGCTATAGAGCTTGTTTTTTAGTCGGCAAGCCTGATTTAGGCAAAAACAAGCACTGGCACCGCATACGCTCTAAAATGCTTGGAAATTGGAAGGTAGTAGAGTTCATCTCAACTAGAGATCGTCTCTTAACGGCACGCTATGGGGCTTGTTTTTTAGTCGGCAAGCCTGATTTAGGCAAAAACAAGCAGTATTAGCCAATTTATCACCTAGTCGAATAATCAACTAACGGACATAAAGTAATCTTAGATATCTAGTTTCCTGAAGGTTTTATCGGCATCAAGGGTGACATTTCTACTTTGGTCAAGGGGGTGACATTTCTACTTTGGGTTGACATGTTATTGAATCTCCGATTGAGCCGGTAGGGAGACTGTTAACTACTTTAAGACTTTAATCTAAATTGTGTAAGTTTGAATTAAGATAAACTAGGTGGCAACACTGAACTAATAAAAGAGAACTTATGAAAGATATAAAAAGTACAGGGAAAGAATTATGCCGTAAAGACCCAACAGGAGATGAGTGATGTGCTTGGTTGATTGGTTAAGTCGATATCGGAAATCTCATCTTTGTCATGGCTCAGTTTTTAGAGACAAACCAGCCGGAATTATTTCTTTTTACGAGAAAGGCTATCGTATAAATCTTTTTTAGGAATAGGCATGTAATTATTCCCCGACCTTTTCCTTCCGTCTAGTGATACGATTTTAGTTTTAGGGTTAAAGAATCTTACTATATCTACAAAACCGGAACCTGTTGTATATATCAACTTGGCTCTTGCCAAAACTAATAAATCCATAAAGGCATCTCTCTTCTGCTGAAGATTACTCTCACCTAAATGCAGAGTTTCGTAATTAATTGATCGCTGAATACCTCTTGCGAACACTCTGCCCGGAAATGCAACATTCATCTCATCAATAAATTGTGCTTGATCGGAACACGCAAATATACGGCAGTGATTATCTAATACCTCTTTTAAGTAAACAATATAAGATTCAAGAGTTATCACATATCTAAACCGAAGGTGTTTCTCTGTTATTACATCAGTACCACGAAAGTGAACTGCCACCCAATCCTCGTTAGTATTAAGATTAATATACTCATCTGCATATTTCTCAAGGTTAGGTTTGATTGATAGTTTTAGTAATGTTCTATGACCGGATTTAGGAGGAACTAGATATTGTCCGATAAGTGCACTAGAAATTTCTCCAAAGACTCCCTTGAGATTCTGTCTTGTCTTTATATGAGCTGAGGGGTGTTTTTTTCGGTACTGTTTTACATCAATATAATTTTCAAAAAAAGTTTCTACTCCCTTAGCATCACTATCAGAAGTAAATTCCAAATTTACTTTGAATTTTTCACAAAACCATGCACCACTGAAAACAAAATAAAGTAAAACTGGAAAACTAGGCCAATCATCTGAAAATTGTACAACTAGATATTTTCTATAAATAAAAATATCCTCTAATTCATAAAATTTGATAATTTTATAATGCTCTAAAATTGGCTTAAAGGATAAAAACTCGTTAAGAAATCTCTGATTACAAATACTAGCAGTACAAAGTACGTAAAAGGTAAATATTCTGAATTTCAACTTTCTCCAAAGATATATCATTTTCCTCCCCAATATCATGCCGTATTTACAGATCAAGTTGAAGTAGTTTTTTCATATGGTGTTTGACTAGTTTAGGAGGCACGATTTGATAAAATAGCTAACAATGATAACATATAGGAGATATTTTAGAGAGGCACTTTACGATGCCATGACATATCGGACAAATGAGGGCAAAAGGAAGCAAGCTGTTGTGCCGGTGTTTTATAGGCTAAACTTTGGTGCGGTCTCCTGAAGTTATACCGTCCGAGATATGCAAATAATACGTCGTTAAATCGTGCTAAATCGGTCACTAAAATATCCTCATGATGTGCTACAAACTCCTCTTGAATGGTACGGTTAAATCTCTCGTCTATGGCATTCATTTTAGGGCAGCGAGGATAAGTATAACAGTGTTTAATGTTGTGTTGTTGTAGATAAGCATCGAACTCGCCGGCAAACTCGCTACCGTTGTCGGTCAATACTTGAGAGAGGTCGCCGGGAAATACCGTTTGCACTAATCTGGCCAATGTTGCAGCATTTTTACCGGTTGCGCGTCGGCAGGCGACGGCAACGGCAAAACGGCTGTAGTGGTCAATTGCGGTGAACAGATAATAGCGTGTCCGATTAACGAAAAGATGGATGGTATCTATAGCCACGCAGCATCCGGGAAATTGCGCTTTGGCATCTTTGCCGATACGATTGCGTGGTTGAGAAGCCTTGCGTTTGCGTGTTTTTTTAGAGAGTTTAGAGGGCGCACAGCGCATGTTGTCCGAGGCATCGGCAATCAACCGTGCAATGGTGCGAGGCTTCGGACACTGCAGTTCGCGTGCATCACACCACGGCTTTAAGAAGTAATAAATCTTCGGCGCACCCCTATTCGGATAGCTGTGTCGCAGTCGCCTAATCTCATCGCTGATGCGAGTAGACCAATTACGGCGACGACGCTTCCGATACGGAATTGGATACCGGCAATGAACCGATTAGCCATTGAATACGAAGGTAGATTTGATATCAAAGAGAACGAATTTACACAAAATAGTTAACAGTCCCGAGACTTACACAATCTTATACTATGAGTTTCTTGTTTTTCTCTAAATAACCATATTTTAAGAAGAAAAATAAGGCAACGGCTAAAAGTTTGGTGTGTCTCAGATAATATCGTAAGCGAGCCTAATCCCCGAGAAAATATGCCGTTTATGTTTTTCGTAGAAGTTTCTAAAGCTCGCCCGCAAATGAAAATTGACTTCGTTGAAGCGGCAGCCGCCGCGTAGCACATGATGGTGTTTGTCGAACCAAGGTGTAGAGTATTCGCGATACGGAAAAGATTTAAACCCCGAGTACGGGTGAAAATTATTCAGGCACCATTCCCAAGTATCGGTATTCTTTTCTAGTTGTGGGTGTGAGACTTCCCGCTCGTATTCGTGCGGAAGCCTTGTGTTTGCATAGTTCGCAAAAGCCTGTGCTTCGTAGTAACAAATACCACAGACTGCAGCATCGGCATCGAGACTTCGATAACCCTCGGGGTCTGCTTGAAACCACCCGTTTTGATAGCACCAACCGTCGGGTGCTTTTACTTTTGATTTTTGTAGCCACGAAAAGCCTTCCGTACTCCAGTGCCGCTTGTCTTGATAGCCGCCGGCTTCGATAAACCCTAAATATTCGGCGTTGCTAACCGGAGAGCGATTGATTGCGAAAGTATCCAAATTTACCGAGTGATGAGGTAATTCGTTATCAAAAGACCAGTTGTCTTTGCCTCCGATTCGGTATCGCTTGCGCTCAAATAACAAAGGTTCTTTATTAACTTGCGTGGCGTGTTTGAGACTACCGCCGTTGAGAGTGCAACCGTTGTTGCTCGGTGTCGTCTCTTGAATATGCTTTTGGGTGATAATCATTTTCATCGTCTCTAGGTGTAGCGTATGGTGTTGCAGAATAAACTTTAGCAAGTATGCATCTTTCATCAAGCGATGTTTGCCGACCCGGGTCGGCAAATTTTCGAGCAACACGATATTATTGTTGAATTGTCGTTGCCCTTGTTCTAAAAGCGTATTGTTATGCGTCAGGGCTTTGCCTCGCAAATGTTTGGGGGTATTCCGTGGGTTGTAGAGTTGGTGGTCGCTTTCTTTCAGCATGCCCTCGTTTAGTACGGTATCGCGCAACCATAAGTTCTCTATATAGATTATATGTCCGTAGTGCCAGCCTAGCGGGCTCAAGTCGGGATGATATTGTTGACGATACGCATTGTCATCCATAGATGCGGTTAGGTATTGCACCTTATCGTGTAGTTGCGAAAGTTTTGCTACGAGTTCTTCGTATCTCATAACTCAGCCCATCTAATCGCGTACTCGGGGTCTACCACCATCAATTTCTTTTCGGGAAATGTTTCCCATGCCGACCTGTTATCCAGTTTTTCGGAAGCAATCCAAAGTGCGTCGATCTCACTTAGAAAATACAAAGAGGGTGCTTGGTGATTAATAGCATAGCGTAGCGCATACAGAGATTGACTATCGCTGATAACCATGTTGAGCAAAGCTTCGTTGCCTGCTATATGTGTCGTCAACCATTGAATTAAGTTTTTGATAATCCGAATGAGCTTTTCCTGTGGGTGGTCGGCAATGAATTGACGCAACAATGCAAATAGATATTCCGAGTCGTTCAATCCGCGTAGCGTAGCGATGATTTCATCGGATAATTCGTTGCTGATCTTTCGGCGCATGGTCTGATTGAAATTTTTTATATAACCGTTGTGTAGATAAAGATAGCGGCCGTGTCTGAAGGGCTGTGTATTATCAACGCCGGTAGCAAAACCTGCGGTCGCACTACGCACCATCGCCAACCATCGTTCGCTGTATAGGCTGTCGGCTAAGTCGTTCAAATTGACATCCGACCATATAGGTAGCGCATTTCTATAGACGGCTGCACGGCCGTCGGGATAATGCCAGCCGAAACCGAAGCCGTCGGCGTTAAGCTTGGCATATTGCAATTCCTCGGGTTGCCAAGACTGCACATAAAGGCCATGTTCGGGATCTAATAGGAGTTTGCGCAAAGGAATGGCTTTGCCTAAATATGCGGCAAGTCGGCACATCAGTCGTAATAATAGAGGGTTTCGGTGTGACGCATCGTCCGTCGGTGGTGCTATAGAGTAGTGATTATCATGCTCAATTAAAACCCCGAATAGAGCAAGTGTGTTGTTTTACGATGCAGGTGATGACTCTATTTTTTCCAGATTCAATGCGCAGAACTTGAACTCGGGTATTTTCCCGTAGGGATCCAAGGCTGCGTTGGTTAACAAATTGGCGGCAGCTTCTCTATAGCAAAACGGCATAAAGACTTGTCCGCGTATCAAGCCTCTGTCGCTGCGTGCCAAACATTCTACGGTGCCGCGTTTGGAAGTCAGCCTAATGGTGTCGCCGGCTTGCGCGTCGATGGCAGCCAAATCGTCGGGGTGTACCGATGCAACCGGGTGGGGTTCTATCGCCGCTAATACCGACGCCCGCCGCGTCATCGCTCCGGTGTGCCAATGCTCTAATTGACGCCCGGTGATGAATATAAAAGGATATTGCTGATCGGGCATTTCGTCCGCTTGGGTGAACTCCGCCGGCACGAAGCGACCGAGTCCGTTTGCGGTGGGAAAGTTCTCCTTAAATAGAATGGGTTGTCCGGGGTCTTCGGCATCGCTACACGGATAGGTAACCGAACCCGTCTGCTCCAATCGTTCCCAACTAATGCCTTTGATGCTATCCATACATTCGCGCATCTCGTCAAACACATCGGAGACTTTTTCGTAGTGCCAATCCAAACCTATGCGTTGTGCGATGTCTTGTATAATCCATAAATCCAAACGCGCATCGCCGGGCGGGTCTAAGGCTTGCCGGCCGAGCTGCACGCGACGATCGGTGTTGGTCACGGTACCGGTTTTTTCGGGGAAAGCCGACGCCGGCAAAATAACATCGGCAAACAGTGCGGTCTCGGTCATAAAAATATCCTGGACGATTAAATGGTCGAGTGTTGCGAGTGCCTTGCGAGCATGGTTGAGGTTCGGGTCGGACATCGCCGGATTTTCGCCCATGATATACATGCCGCGGATTTTTTTTCGTTCGGCTTCGTGCATGATTTCGACCACGGTCAAGCCGGGTTTCTTGTCCAGTTCGCAACCCCATAATTTTTCAAAGCGATCCGCTGCAGCATCGTTGTCTACGCGCTGATAATCCGGAAATACCATCGGTATCAAACCTGCGTCCGAAGCACCCTGCACATTATTTTGTCCGCGCAACGGGTGTAATCCGGTACCCGGTCTACCGATTTGCCCGGTCATCAGCGATAGCGCAATTAAGCACCGCGCGTTGTCGGTTCCGTGTATATGCTGTGAGATGCCCATGCCCCAGAAGATGATGGAGGCTTTGGATCCCGCATACAAAGCTGCGACTTCGTCTATGGTTTTTGCATCTATACCGCAAATAGGCGCCATCGCCTCGGGAGAATAATCTTTTAGATGTGCTTCCAGCTCGCTATAACCTTCGGTTCGTTCGGCGATGAATTTTTCGTCGACCAAGCCTTGTTTGATAATGGAGTGCATCATTGCGTTTAGCAATGCGACATCGGTGTCGGGTTTGAACTGCAAATAATAATCGGCATGCTTGGAAAGCTCCACTGCACGTGGATCCATAACGATTAGAGACTTACCGGAACGCGCCGCGTTTTTAATAAAGGTCGCAGCGACCGGATGATTTTCGGTCGGATTTGCGCCGATAACGACGATGACCTCGGATTCTTTAACATCGCACACTTGGTTGGAGACTGCGCCGGAACCTATGCCCTCCAGAAGTGCGGCAACCGAAGAGGCGTGGCATAGGCGCGTGCAATGGTCTACGTTATTGGTTGCAAAGCCGGTACGTATCAATTTCTGAAATAAGTACGCTTCTTCGTTCGTGCCTTTAGCCGACCCGAAACCCGCAACCGACGAGCGGCCACCCTCGGCGTATATTTTTTTCAAGCCTTCGGCAGCATAATCCAAAGCCTCGTCCCAACTCGCCTCGCGAAACATTTGTGAGATATCATCGTCGCTCAGTGATTCTATCTCGGCGATTTTAGGGGTGCCCGAAACTCGGATCAATGGTTTTGTGAGTCGATCCGTATTGTGTATATAATCGAAGCCGTAGCGCCCCTTGACGCATAAGCGGCTGTGATTGGAAGGTCCGTCTCGCCCGTCGACATAAATAATCTTGTCGTCTTTAATGTTAAAACTCAACAAGCATCCGACACCGCAATAAGGGCAAACCGAATCAACTTTACGATCGAGTTCTTGCATCCCGACTTCGTGCGACGGCATGAGCGCACCGGTGGGACAAGCCTGTACACATTCCCCGCAACCCACGCAGCTACTTATCCCCATCGGGTCGTCCAAATCGAAGACAATCTCCGAACTCGCACCGCGCTGGGCATAGCCGATCACATCGTTATTTTGCTCTTCGCGGCATGCGCGCAAGCAGCGGGTGCATTGTATGCAGGCATCGAGATTGACGGCGATCGCCGGATGAGAATTATCGGCAGGCGGATTAACTCGGCTTTCAAAACGTGGCAAGCCGAGGTCTAAATGACGGCTCCACCGGTCTAATTCGTTATTTAATGTATAGCTTTGCTGCACCATGTCGGATTGCAGAAGCTCCAGCACCATACGTTGTGCGTGTAGGGAGCGAGGATTATCGGTAGTGACTTTCATATCGTCAGTCGGTTGTCTCACGCATGCGGGTTGCAACACCCGCTCGCCTTCTATTTCGACCATACACGCACGGCAGTTACCGTCGGCACGCATGCCTTCCTTAAAACACAGATGTGGAATGTCTATTCCGTATCGTTTCGCCGCTTGTAAAATCGTCTCGCCTTCAAAAGCACTTATGGTTTGTCCGTTTAATACGAACTCGACCGTTTGTGTGTTTGCAAAATATTCTGGATTCGCCGCCATAATCTTCTCCGTTGTTACTCTATTTCCGATGGGAAGTATTTAATGATACATTGTAAAGGATTGGGTGCAGCTTGACCCAATCCGCAGATAGATGCATCCGCCATCACCTTACTCAGTTCGTTCATCAAAGGCACATCCCATTTTTCTTTCTCCATCAGCATCACCGCTTTAGAGGTTCCGACCCGACACGGTGTGCATTTACCGCACGATTCGTGCGAGAAAAAGCGCATCGCATTGAGTGCGCTCGTACGCGCCCCATCCCGATCCGAAAGCACGACAATCGCTGCCGATCCGATAAAACAACCGTATTCGTTCAAGGTGTCAAAATCCAACGGGATATCTCCGAGCGACGCCGGCAAAATACCGCCCGAAGCACCGCCCGGAAAATAACCGTAGAATGTATGTCCCGCTTGCATGCCGCCGCAGAATTCGTCGATCAACTCTTTTACGGTGATGCCGGCCGGTGCGAGATGTACGCCCGGTTTGTTGATGCGTCCGCTCACCGAGAACGAGCGTAAACCTTTGCGTCCGTTGCGTCCTTTTGAAGCAAACCACTCGCCGCCTTTTTCTACGATTTCTCGCACCCAATACAAGGTTTCCATATTATGTTCCAAGGTCGGTCTACCGAACAAACCGACTTCGGCGATAAACGGAGGGCGCAAACGAGGCATCCCGCGCTTGCCCTCTATGGACTCTATCATTGCCGACTCCTCACCGCAGATATAAGCCCCTGCGGCGCGTCGAAGTTCTATATACGGCAACGGCAATTCGGATTCTTTTTGCAATAATTCCAGTTCTTCGGCCAACATTTCGCGCACCCCGGCGTACTCGTCTCGCAAATAAATATAAATCGCTTCAAGTCCTACGACGAATGCTGCAATCAACATCCCTTCGAAAAAACGGTGGGGGTCTGTTTCCAGGTAGTATCGGTCCTTGAATGTGCCGGGTTCGCCTTCGTCTATATTGATCGCCAGATAACGCGGTGCCGGTTGTTCTTTGACGATACGCCATTTGCGCCCACTCGGGAAGCCGGCACCGCCTAAGCCGCGTAATCCCGAATCGTCTAGGGCTTGTATCACCGACTCGGTGTCGCGGGTGCCGTCGTGCAGAGCCTCGAGTAGTTGATAACCGCCTTTTTTCTTATATGCCGCATAACTTATATGCGTTGTGATTGTGGGTGCCTTGGTTGATTTTTGTTGTATCGCCGCCGATATAGTTTTGGGTGTTGCCGTTGCAATAGGGTTCGTACCGACTACCGCAACCGGTGCTTCCCCGCAACGACCGACGCAAGGCACGCGTTGTATTCTGACTTCGTCGGCATTTAGGTTTTTTTCTAATGCTTCTATCAATGCCTCGCAACCGTCCATTTCACAGCTAATAGAGTCGCATACTCTAACGGTTAATGGCGGTGGCGGTGTTTGCTCGTCGCTCACCACATCAAAATGATGATAAAAGGTCGCAACTTCGTAGACTTCCGATGTAGATATTTTCATTTCGTGTGCGAGGGCGACGCAATGGTCGGAGGCGATATAGCCGTAACGATCCTGTATTAAATGTAAGTGTTCGAGCAGAAGATCGCGACGCCTAGGATGATCTCCCAACAAATCTCTGATTTCCGCCAAGGCGGTATCCGAGACCTGTCTGCCTTTGGGTTGACCGCGCTTGCGTTTGTGTCGCTTGCTTTGTTTTAGTTTGATTATCGTTTCAGTCATTGCACTTTGTAAAGCATATCAAATGTAGTTTTGCATTGAAAGAGAGTCATTTTCAATCTGTGTTGTCCATTAGGATTTAAGCCATTGTACTACAAACCATAGCCATTATAGGTATAAACTATGTGGCTTTAGGACGGAATTTTAATACAAAAAATTTATATCGGTGACATCCCCTATAGTTCGGATATTGTATTACAATGATGTATATTTAACCAAATTAACGGAGATTATCATGGGTTGGAGACAACACGAAGACGAAGAGGCATATAGCGAGGCGGACATAGAAGCACGCCTCGAAGAGGAACTACCGCACTGGTATTATGAAAACGGTTGGATTCGCCGTAAATATCGTACCCATAGCTGGAAGAGTACCCTGATGGTAGTCAATACCGTCGGGCACTTATCGGAAGCAGCCTTTCATCATCCCGACTTAACCGTTTCTTATGCTTTTGTTATTGTTAAGCTGATGAACCACGCCACCAAAGGTGTGACGAATAAAGACTTTGAGTTGGCTAAGAAGATAGAAGAAGTTATACAATGGCAGCCCGGCGAAGAGGAGAGTTCCCTAACCGGCACACCGTCGGATGCTCGCTTTGCTTATATCAAATACGATAAATAAAGTGCTTCGGTCGGGCTCAGTCATCGGAGTGGTCATGAAATATAAGGATTTTTTAGTTTTAGCTACGATTATTATCGGCTTGAGTACACCACCGGCTATTGCGCAGAATGAAATGCAAGACAGCGGAGGATTTCGTGTGCTTCCAGACGAAGATGGCAGGGTACATAGCTGGCAAGACGGAGATTACATAATCTCCCTATGGGAAGCCGAAAATTTAGTAATGGAACGCTACGATGCCGGCGAGCAGTCCGGACAGCCGTCGGCGATAAAAGCGGAAGATGTGTTGGCCGATAACGGCGAGTTGAGGGTAATCAAAAAGCAGAGTTGGCATCGGATGGGCGACGATGTGTTCCCGGTTTTGGTAACCGAAAACGGTGCGTGGAAAGCACTGCCGGGAGATGTGATCGTCGTTTTATCACCCGAGATGAAACAAGCCGACATAGATGCTTTCTTTGCCGAGATGAATCTCGATCGAGTATCTAAAATGAATTTTACCGAGAACGCTTATCTCGTGGAGACCGAGCCGGGTGTGGTCGGTTTAGAGTTATCGAACAAATTAACGGGTATGGAAGCAGTGGAATTGTCCAGCCCGAACTGGTGGAGTCTGGTAGAACTACGATAACCGTCCCTAAAGGTGTTTTAATAATACTTTTTCAATAGCCTCATTTCTTTTCTCGGTAGTTGTATAATAATGCGAGAGTCAATTTGACTATGCATTTTTATTTTGAGGAGGAAAACTTATTATGAAAAAGATAACCATTTTATTTTTGATTCTACCGATTTTCGGTTGTGACTCACGCGGTGTAGACCACAGTGTTTTGAATAGCACTTTGTGGATGCAATCGTCGGCAGAATTCGTTGCTGCAACCGAGCAGGCATTCAATGCAGCGCGTATGAATTTGGACCGAGCACTGCAGGATAAAAATTGGACTGCCGCCTTGGAGCAGCGCAAAGACTATCAAAACTTGCCACCTGCGGTAATTTTTGATGTCGACCAGACGGTATTGGACACTAACTCTTATGAGGCCTATGTACTCGTAAGCGGTCAGACATATCATTATGACACTTGGGAAGTTTGGGCAAAGGCGGCGAGAGCACAGCCTATAGAAGGTGTCAAAGAGCTGATTTCGGAAATCAAATCTAAAGGTGTGGCTGTGTTCTATGTTACGAACAGGGATAAAGCCTTAGAAGAAGCTACCGTCAAGAATATCAGGATGACGGTGGACCCCGAGGTCAACGAAGATCAGGTACTGTGCATACAAGAGCGGGATGATTGGGTGAGTGATAAAAGTAGCCGTAGAGCGGCGATAGCGGAGACACATCGGATTATTATGATGTTCGGAGACGATTACAACGACTTCAGATTTTTACCTGATTCCCCGTCTCCGGAAGCACGTAGAGCCGAGGTAGAACCTTACAAGGAATATTGGGGTACTAAATGGATATTGCTTAGCAACCCCCGATACGGAAACTGGGAAAGTGCAATTTTGAATTATGCCAAAGACCTAAGCGACGAAGAAAAGTTACAAGCCAAACTTTCACACCTAAAGCCCGATAGCGGCGCGCCCGACGGATGAGAACATAATTTTTGAATACCGTTCTATTGTTTGTTTTGTTTATGGGTACGGCATCGGCTGAAGTTCCGTCGCTTGAATTCCGTGGTCAATTAATACAGGGTGGTGTCGTACGTGCCCGAACAATAGCAGGCTCTAAAGTTTATTTAGACGGGCGATTATTGCAAGTATCGGAAAACGGTGATTTTATATTCGGCTTGACATCGGATGCTCCCGAGCACGCTCGCCTCGCCGTGCATATGCCCGATGGTCGGCGTATAGAAGAGAACCTGAGAATCGCCGGTCGTAGCTACGAGGTTCAACGCATAGACGGTTTAGATCCTAACAAGGTTAGTCCTCCGCCCGAAGTCTACGAGCGTATTGCTAATGAAGTCGAGATGATTGTTAAAATACGGGATATCAGTTCTCCTAATTTAGATGCCTTCGACGAGTTTATCTGGCCGGTTGAAGGCATTATTACCGGGGTCTACGGTAGTCGCCGTATATTGAACGGACAACCGCGTAGCCCGCATTACGGAGTGGATATTGCCTGCCCCGAAGGCACCGATATACAGGCACCGGCAGGCGGTGTTGTGAGAATGATAACAGATATGTATTTTTCCGGAATCACGATGGTTATAGATCACGGCTACGGGCTATCCTCAACTTTTTTGCATTTAAGCAAAGTTAGCGTTGCGCTGAACGAACGCGTGGAACAAGGACAAATTATTGCCGAAGTCGGTGCGACCGGACGGGTTACAGGACCGCACTTGGATTGGCGTATAAACTGGTTTGAACGCCGACTAGACCCGCAAAGCATCGCACAGCCTGCCGGTTAAACGTTCTGTTATATGAGAGTCATTTCGGCTGTACTCACCGGTGTACAAAAGGCTACTTTATAGAAGCCGCTTTGAACTTGACTGGACAGAAGTTCAAAAAATAGAGGTAGGCTCGTTGATTAAAAAATACGATTTTTTCTCGGGATACGGTGGGGATCTTAAGGGGCATTATTAGGGAAAATCGTTTCGATACAAAGTTATAGACTATTGATACGATCTGTAATATATAGCATACCGACAGACACAAGATTCACGATGCTCTCACGAAACGAAACAAAATATCTATTTTATAAAAACTGGCCTAAACCCAATGATAAAGGTTTAGATTATTGGCTTGATGTATTAGAAGATTTTATTTGTATCGCACTCAATGTAAATAGAGTTCCGGTGATTCCGACTTCATCGAGCAACCAGCGTGACAAGTTGCAAAATTCTCCGGATTTTCGTTTAGAAGATTACCTGGCTCTGACAAATACAAAAATATACAAAGTTGAAGCAGACGGGATGATTAAACAACAAACCGCCTCTTTGAACTGGATTTCCGAAGCCGATGCCGAATTGCAATTATCCGGTCAACCTTCAATACCGCTTATCGATATAGAACAACTTTATAGAAACGATAATAGCGAACATAAGGCTTTATCCTTGACTAACAATAAGAAAAGTCACACACACTCTAAACCTCGCTATTATGTAAAGACAATTCCTTCGGAAAAAGTTAACTGTTTGACGGACAAGGCACTAGAGCATTTCAAGACCAACAGACAAAGTTTATTTGATACTCAGAATTTGCTATACAAAAGTCAAAAAACTCACTATTTACATAAAGATTATAATTTGGTTCCCTATGCTTGCTTAAATCTATACGACAAACAGTTTTCTATATATGCCGGCAAACCTAAAAAAATTTTAAGCATAGTTGAGCATATTTTTCGCCACGCTATAGGACTCAATAAATCGTTCAGGAATATTTATTTAGGTACTTGACTAGTTTAGGGACAAAGTCCCACTCAAATATCCCTTACCATCTTCATTAGCATCTCATACTTTTGGGAGGCTGAAAGGTGTCTGTGATTGAATCGCCACTCGCATTCTTTTAGATGAAGGTGGAAATGTTTTCTCGACACGCCGCAGAACTTTGTTAATCTCCTTTTGGCCCATTCCCAGAAGTTTTCAATGCCATTGATATGTCTAGTACCACTGCCCAGTGTCTTTGAATGATTGATGCGGTAGTGTTTGTATCCATTCAACACCAACCCGTCATAAGCTCTCCATTTATCTGTGTATATAGTACTCCTGTGTCCCACTAAACGCTTGATAATAGGTCGTATCTCGCTCTTTGAAGCATTGCGTATCACCTGCGTATAGACCTTCCCATCTCTTTTTAATATGCCGAATACCGGTACTTTGTTCGGTGCACCTCTACCTCTTTTGTCTCCCTTTTTGCGACCACCGAAGTAGGACTCATCGAACTCTACCTCGCCAGAGAATAGGCTCGTCTGCTCGCAGTGTTGTGCAATTCTTTCTCGGATTATATTGACATATCTATTCGCGGTATTTCTATTGACCCCGGCTGCTTGTGCGATTTGGGTTGCACTCAGATCAAGGGCAAAATACCTCACAATTTGCCTTATTTTCCTGTTTGAAATATGTGCCCTTCTAAAATGTCTGTTAGGTGTTGTCATTACTAGTTATTTTATCAAATCGTACTCCCTAAACTAGTCAAGTACCTTTATTTAATATCAAAGAATAGAGATCTTCGTTTTCCTGGACTTTACCGATGCAAAGGACACCAACTCAAAATCTACACCTATCATGATTTTCCTGAACTCAATGCTATTGCCTCGAACAATTACTTACTATATTCCGTAGAAAAAGACCTATTTGACTGCGCCGTGGTAAAAATATATCCCCCCGGTGCCAACCAACTTTTTTATACGACTGTGTCCGAACCGCCGCGTTATTGGAATTTATACCGGCTTCGCCGCAAACTTATACCATATTTTTTTTATTAGCCTCTTGTATGGGTTCGAAAGCAACATCATTTTTATCCTCGTATGGTTTGTCATCATAGTGTAGGCTTTCATTGTATCGCCTTCGCTATGTCGTTTTATATACTCATAAATATCCCGGATAGTTTGAGGAGTACGATATATAAAATCCGATTGGAAATGGTAAAGGCTTCTTCGGTTGGCCACTAACTTCACCAAAGCATGATCCATGATGTTTTTTTCAACCGCGTATAGCAAATGATTATCTGTGGCACGACTTGCGTTGTCGACTAAGCACTTAAGTTCCGGAAAATCTCGATATGTATAAACATCGTATCTATTTCTCAGGAAATCGAAATACCCGGCATCATGTATGTCCGACATAATGTAAAGCTTCGTGCCGTGTGGACATGCCCGGTACACTAGTTTCTTGATATTGCTAGGTAAGGCCGCGCGAAAAAAACGAGCATCAAAGAAAAGCATATCGTTGGCACGTATATGCAGACACGAATAAAAGAATTTTTCATGCTTAATTTTCTCGAACAAGTTTACCGTAGAGCAACGATTATAAAGCAATTCTTGAGCATCCCGCATAGTAGATCTGCCGGTGCCGAAACGGGCGAGGACACTATCGGTTAAATCGTTCACAGCTTGTGAAGCGATAAATCTTATGTAATAGGGTGGTGTGGGGAATCCTATAGAAGGTGCTACACGCAACACTTTATATTTTTCGTTATCTCTATCGTAGAGTTTGTCTAAATCAACCGTGTGTATTTGATTTTGTGGATAAGACTCTATATTAAAATCAGACCTTAAAACATAATTTAACCGAGACTTTTCCTTTTTTATGGTTCCATCTTTTCTTAACTTATAGGCTTCTGTTTTATCTAGATCTAAATATCTTAACCATGTAAAATTGTCCAGTGATTTTCCCAAATTATGTGTCATGGTGTTTGGAGGTTGATTGGGGATGACCGGTATTCTTTTTAATGTCAGTGCTTTGCCCCAGAGAGAACTCACATCCCTGATCTTGCCGTCTAATCCTTCTATTTTATCCCTTTCTTTACCCTCTAGATACTTAGGTTGTGTCATCAGATATTTTTTATTCATCATAAGCAATGACCTATATGTTCTAATATCCCGTCTTTATGCAAATTTTGTATTTGCCGATATTGCTTTGATAATCAACCCGGAGGCCAATTAAAGGCTCTGCCCGCCATTAGGTGTATGTGTAGATGAAAGACGGTTTGACCGGCACTTTCGCCGTTGTTGACGACAAGCCTGAAATTGTCGGAGACACCTTCGCTCCGAGCTATATCACCGGCTTTTAGGAGCAGGTGTCCGAGCAGTTTTTGATCCGCTGCCGTCGCTTCGGATATTTTAGGAATTTCCTTTTTGGGAATGATTAGGATATGGGTCGGTGCTTTGGGATCTATATCTCGGAATGCCAAGCACTGTTCGTCTTCGTAGACGATGTCGGCGGGTATTTCGCGATTAATGATTTTGGTGAATAAAGTTGTCATAGTTAAACCTCGTATGGTTAATTATCGGTTTGTTTTACGGTTTCAATGATAATAGAAGCGATACGCTCTATTGTATCCGAATCTAGACCCGGGTAAATAGGCAGCGATAAGCATTGTTTGGCTACCGCTTCGGCGTTCGGACAAGGTGTAGTTTTACAACACTCGGCGAGTGCGAGTTGCTCACCGAGTAGATGCGGATAGTAGATGTCGGCGACGATGTCGTTATCGAGCAGTGCTTGTTTAATATGATCTCGCTCGGAACTCAAAATCGTGTATTGATGAAACACATGGGTGCCGTGCGGATCGCGCGCCGGGATTGTAACAAAGTCTTTCAGCAGGGTGTCGTACTGTGCTGCGATAGCCGTTCTTTGGTTATTAAAATCTTCTATGTATTTTAGTTTGACCCGTAGTGCTGCCGCTTGTATCTCGTCCAAACGGCTGTTATAACCGATTTCGTCGTGTTGATAGCGGGTGTAAGAACCGTGATTGCGCAACGCCCGTAAATGTGCCACCAAATCGGTATTATTCGTGCTAATCAATCCGCCGTCTCCGTATGCACTTAGATTTTTAGTCGGATAGAAACTATGGCAGCCGGCCTCGGACAATGTGCCGACATAGTCGTCGTCGTATTTTGCGCCGAAGGCTTGCGCACAGTCTTCTATTAAAAGCAGACTGTGCTGTTCGGCAATTTGTATAAGCGACTCTATATCGGCGGTTTGACCGTATAAATGCACCGCAACGATTGCCCGAGTTTTCTCGGTAATGTGCGCTTCTATACTCTCCGGGTCTATGTTGAAACTATAAGGTGAAATATCGACCAGCACCGGAGTCGCACCTAAATAACAAGCCACCTCGGCTACCGATACAAAATTGAATGTAGGTGTGATGACCTCGTCGCCTGCTTTTATACCGAGTGCTTTCATGCTCAGTAATAAAGCATCGGTACCGGAGGCACAAGATACCGCATGCCGAACATTCAGAAAGTTGGCAACTTCGGATTCGAACGCTTCTACTTGCTGCCCTAATATATAGTTCCCGCTTCGCATGACATCGATGACCGCTCGCTCCAATTCGGCTTTGAGGCGCTGGTGTTGGAGGCGTGGCTTACTGGTGGGTATCATCTTATCTTCGTCTTTCCGATCTCGGACATACTTTGCACGGTATTCATAAGTTGATTATAAATTGCTTTCCTCGTTACCGAATAAGGAATCGTGCACTCGTTGTGCCAGCACCAATGCGCTGCGTCCTTCCGAACCTCCGACTCTGGGGGGTGTTTTATTTTTGATGCAATCCACGAAGTGTTTGATTTCGTCGAGCAGCGGGTCGGCATCTGCGATGCTCGGATAGCTTTGTCGGCTGAAGTCTCGACGGTTTCGATTTTTAATTCGATAGTGCTCGCTCGTGCCGTTTTGCAAATCTATGGAATGATAACCGTCATCCCTGCTGAATATCCTGATTTTACGCTCGGACTTCAGGCTGATGCGGCTTTCGGTGATATTGACTACACATCCGTTTGCGAATATCAAACGGGCATTTATGATATCGACTTCCTCGCTCCATACCTGCACGCCCTTGGCATGGATAGTCTCTACCTCCGAACCGACCAAACTCAATACTATATCGAGGTCGTGTATCATCAAATCAAATACTACGCCTATCTCGGTATTGCGGCTTTGATACCCACTCAACCTCAAAACTTCTATAAACTCAGGTTTGTTAATCGTATGTTTGATACGAGTGAGTGCCGGGTTGAAACGTTCTATGTGTCCGATTTGCAATACTGCATCGTTTTGACGGGCGATTTCAATTAGCCGGTCGGCTTCTTCGAGCGAGGTCGTCATCGGTTTTTCCAGCAACACATGGATACCGTTGTTCAATAGATCATGAGCGATTGCATAATGCGTAGCCGTCGGAGTGACGATGCTCGCCGCGTCCAGGGTTCCGATCAATGTACGATAATCGGAACAGCTTCGGGTGTTCATTTCTGACGCAATCGTCGCGCCTGCCGTCGGGTTCGTGTCGGCTACGGCAACGAGTTCGCAATCGTCCAGAGTCGCATATTTTTGCGCGTGAAACTTGCCGAAATAACCTGTTCCTATGACTGCGCATTTGAGTTTATTCATCACGAGAAAGTAGTTTAATGAAGCGGATATTCTAACACTACTAACCGTTTGTCCGATTATCGTGTTCGTTCGTCGGAAAGCCGAACCGTGTGCCTAAAAATCGGTATGCTATCGGAAACAAGCCACAAAACCGGCTTGATTTACAAAGATAAACACACAGGAGACTTGATATGAAAAAAATCGGAAATTTATTACTTTTATTGATTAATATCTGGGTTGCAACCCCAGTCGCAGCCGAGACAAACTTGGTCGGTCAAGGTGCGCACGATCGCAGATTACAAGTAGATCGCTATATCGGTTATAAAGCCAATGCCGCACCGGAAGAAATCAACCCACTTTTGGTGTTGACACAAATTAATTTTCCGTCCACCGTTAAAACGGTGCAAGAGGCGATCGATCACGCGCTGCAACGCTCGGGTTATCGTGTGGATTGGCGGCAAAGTGCCGAAGCGTACGACATTTTCTCCGAATTGTACATACCGGCGGTGCATAGAAAGCTCAACCTAATGACGCTCAAAGACGCAATAGCGACTCTGGCGGGCGAGGCATGGCAACTGTTGGTGGATTCGGTAAATCGTAAGCTCGTTATCCAGCTACATGCTTATGTGCCTTGGCAAACGGCGGACGGTTCCGACGGCGATGGTACACTTGGATTGCATCCTCAAAAGTCTATATCGCTTGCATCGCAAACGGAAACAAACCGCAATCTCAAAGATGATTTTATGCCTACACAAACGAGGCGAGGTCATTTTCAACATGAATACTCCGCCTCGTCCGTAGAACAATCGGTTTCGGATACCGATAGAACCGACGGTGATACTCCCGAAAACACGGTCATACAGAATGAAGCGGTTGCCGATTCCGTGTATTTCGAAAAAGCCGAGATACCCGTGCCGGATAACGCAGACTCATACTATGAGATACCGGATAGACCCGATAATCAATATACTCAAGGAGATATCAAACCTTATCACTCGACAAAGATGTCTTATCGGAGTGATGCGGACTCGCCCGATAAGATACCGAATATACATCGTGTTCAATACATGCCGGGGCATGACTTATCGCCCTATACGGATTTATCGAAGATAGATCGGCAGACACCTATCGAAGAACACAGTTCCGCCCGCGACCTATGGTCGATGCAATCGGTTATCAAAGCGAAGGAAGGTGTGGGTTCGTTGGATGAAGCCGTTATCGTGCATTATAGTTCGATATCGGTGAAAGAACTGATAGAGATACTGATTCCCGAAGGTTGGGTCGTGCACTACGAGGTATCCGAGGCCGTATTGAATCAAAAATTGGTTTCCCATGCCGAAAGTAGCAGGCGAAACGCCTTATCGTCTTTGTTCAAGGAGATCAAACTAAAAGCACTGTTTTATCCCGGGCAAGCGGTTGTTTTAGTTGCCGAGAAAGAACCTAGATCGTATGACTACCGTCACTCTTCTAAGTTCAAAGCGATAGATAGCCGAAACGATGATGTTCCCGCAGACTCTTTTTCCGATATCCCCGACGCATCCGAGTCGCAACCGGAAGTAGATACTATTTTACGGAACGCAAAAATGATTAAGAATTTAATGAATGAAATGGAACCCGCTTCTAAATAGAACCATCGCTTGTTGCAAAGTATCCGGAGGATGCTACAGATAAACAGCAGCAGTCATTGCTCGGCACCGTGCAGCAAATAAGAAACGACTCGGCAATGATATTACCCGAAGACATGATGGTTGAACTAGTTGAAGCCGGCCGCGCCGGCAGACTCGAATATGCGTGCGACAAGATGAACGATGCAATCTCCAAAGTCGTCGTCGGTCAAACGATGACTATCGACCACGGTTCAAGCCATAGCCAAGCAGAAGTTCATCTCACCGTGCGCGATGAGAAAGTTATGGCTGATGCGCATTTATTAGACGATTCATTTATGTGCTCGGTCGTGCGTTGGTTGAGCTTTGTGGGATAAGTTCGGCGCATCGCCCGATCAAGTCGGCAGTCGTGGCAAAAGTGTCGCCAAAACAAAGCCCGGTCAACCAAACTATCAAGACTACGGATTGCCCGGCGTAAAAGATTATTCTCCTGATTTATTAGAGCAAACACCTGAGGTTTTAGCTGGCGAAAAATCTTTAGAAAGTGCGCTAGAAAAAGTTAATGAATTTCTTCTGAGAGGACAAGAATGGAGACGGGTTAATACACCGCTTGAACCGGTTATTATTCACCGGCGACATATTGATCATATACTGATAAAACGAGATCAGCAGAGAGAGAAGTTTATTAACTGGATAATACCGACATTAACAGAACCTAATGAAATTTGGCTAACCGCATATGAGGATGGTTTTCGCAGGCGTTTCATTAAAGTATTCAAAGAGGGAAAGAATATGTTAATTGTTGCGCGAGAGAACTTAGATGGTAGCTTATTTTGGAACGCGATACCGGCAAAATCAAAATATATTGATGGGCAGCGCATAGGTACTTTGCTTTATGAAAAAAGATAATAGGGGGTGAGCTTGAGTCTCATAAGGCTGTTAGGCACCAAGTAGTGGATTGATAATCGTTAATTAGCCTAACCTAGCCGATGTATCAACCCCCGCTCACCCAATAGAAAGTATATCACAATGAAAATAGATATTAAAATTGAAGATAAAATAGCATTGCGGACATTAAATATTTTGGCGCGTCGCAGCGATGACCTATCGCCTGCAATGCAAGCGATTGCCGGTGTATTGGCAGATGTATCGAGGAAGCCTTTCAATCCGAACAAGCACCGGAAGGCGAGGTATGGATGCCGTTGTCGGATACTTTCCCTGTCACCGCACACTGACGGGGTGGTTTGCGTAAACGCATTAGTTCTGCGAGGACGGCACTTTCGGATGGTTTTACTTATCCTTGCGTGAAAATATCTTATTGAGGATACCTTTAATACGTCTGCCCGGGGCTTTGAGCGTATTCGTGGGATCTAATTTTCTCGCAACCGGGGCACTGGTAAATTGAACCTCGGGCTTGTCCCAAGTTCCTTTTAGTGTGTATTCCAAAGTGATGACTCTGTCGACCCAATTATCCAATTCGGTGACTCTACCGAGCAGAAACACGGTGGCAGCCGTCAGTGGCCCGCCTAGAAAAGCGGTTGCCAATGCCACATTGGTACCTACATGCGGTGTCACCAAAATTTTTTGATCGTAATCGCGTTGCGTGATGCCGGTGCGTCCGGTAATTTTCATGTCCAAGGCAGGGCCGTTGATATCGAGGTTTTGAGTCATTAGATTGGCTTTATTAAATTCCAGCTCACCTTGCATACTATCGAATTCGAAGCCTTTATCAAAGACATCTTTGAAATCGAGCGACAGGCGTCGTGCGAGTACATCGACATTCAACAAGCCGAATAATCTGCCTACTCCAGGTTCTATATTTTCTATAGAGCCGTTTTTTATTTGTAATTTAACCGGCCCCTGAAGTTGGTCTAGTTCAAATCCCATCGGGCTGTGGTCCCAATTCAGATTCACATTGATTTGTCCTTGTCCTCCTCGTAGTCCTCTAAAAAAATTCCAGTCGCGCAATAACTGTCCGTAGTCGTCGCTGTTTAATTGGAAACTGAAGCTACTATAGTCTTGCCCGTCTATTTTTTTCCAATCGCCCTGCAGTTGTATCTGGATTAAAATTTTATCGCCGTCCTTTTTGTTGAAGTTCATTTTGCTTATTTGAACCCCGTCGGTGTCGGGGGAGAGTGCCATTCTGACATCTTCGATATCGAAACGTCCCGATTTGAATCGATCTATCTTGACCGATATCGGGGGAAACGTGGCAGGATCCAGTTCGTCCGTCTCGGATGACAGGGCACTGCCCTCTAGTATTAGATGTTCCAAATCTAGATAAACGCGTTGGCTTCGATCTGCGGGAATCGATGCATTGCCTTTGATTGTTTCGGAGTCTATCGTTAGCAGAGTTTTGTCTCGCTGCTGTTCGATTGTCAAATGTGCTTGATTGGCGGTGGAGTTATTCCAAACCAGCTGGTCTATCAGCACATCTATGTCTTGTGCATAAAGTTCGGAGCCGCCATCGCCACCCTGATAGCTCCCCGTCCAATCGAGCCATTCGTCGATAGGGAGATGCGGGATTACGCCGCGTACCGTGAAGCGCGCATCGTCGCTCGCTTCAAACGGATAAGCAATTTTCGGTGAAAATTGCAACAAACCGGTCGGTGTTTGGTCTGCGGTTTCGGTATTCGGAGTCTGCAAAACCAAACGCACGCGGTCGCCGTAGTCGAATTGATAATTTTTACCGGTATCGGTGATTTCGGCAAGGAATGTCGAGTCGGCAACCTCGCCGGCGCGTTTATACAGCGGGTCGGGCATATTGACCGCTAAGGCTTTCAAGTCGGAGTTCAATTTCAATCGCAACGCACCTTTAGAGTCGGCACGCAACGGCGGGATTAGTAATTCCGCATCCCAAGTATCGGCGGCGGTATTGAAAGTAGTCTCGGGCAATGCGCGTATTGGCAAATAATCGGTAGGGAAAGGGATGCGGGTTTCCATTTTGAGCAAGGTTGAACCTGCGTCGGCTTCGGCGGTTGCGGTCAACGGATAAGTATCGTTCAAAAGAGCCTTAATATTGTCCGAGCGTCCACCGAATTTATCAAAATGCAATCGTCCTTCCAGTTGGTTGAAATCTAAACCCAAGGTGTTCAGTTTCATATTTGCGCCGTCCAAGTCGATATAACCTCCTACGTAGGTTTCTCGTTCTAAGGTTGGAACCATTTTCGTATTCACCTTTAAGCTCATATTCACATCGCCGTCGGTTTCTATGTTCGAGATGAGGATACTTTCGGGGTCTACCAATCCGGTGTTTCTTGCATAGCTCAAAACATCGGCAAGCGGCCCGCGTCCTCGAGTATCGATTTTGATATAGGGCACGGCAATATCTTCCAGCAAAACGGTAGTGTCTTTGGCGTGAAAGTTCATTGTCCGTAAATTATCGCTTTGAACCTTTAGTACTTTATTTTCCAGTGACAAATCCAGATTGAGTTCCGTAATTTCGGGGTCTTGTTTGCGATAGAATAAAGTGACATCATCGGCTTGGGCTTGTAGCCGCCAAAGACCGGCATCCTTACCGAAAGGGGTATCCGGGTTTCCGTCTACGGAGAGTTCGGCGTATCGGACGGTGCCACCGCGTATCGCATTGCGTAGCCAGTTTTCGAGTCTGGGTTTGAGCGTTTGAGGTGGTATCCACTGCGGGATTTCGGTTGCCTTGAGATTGTGTAAATGCATCGACGACCGCAGGTTTTTATCTTTGCCACCGGTTATCCTGTAAAAAAGGTTTCCATCGATGCGGGTATCGGCGGAACCTTTGATAGAGAGGTCGTTCAGATTCCATTCTGTGTATTCGTCGTTTCGCTTATAATTTCCTTTTAATTCTATCCGTTCTAAATTTTGCGGCGAAACCCATTGATCGCGATGCAAACGGACATCGTCCAACACCCATTCGATTTGTCCGCTCAACGGCTGTGGCAGGTTGGTCGATGTTAGCGGTTCCGATAATCGTATCGGTGGCCAAACACGCGGCGATGTAAACCAACGGTCGGAGTGCGCGGTATGTAATATCAAATCAACGGCTCGTTCGTCATCGGGAGTTTGGGTGGGATTTTGTTCCATACTAAGATCGGTTTGCGTATAAGAGAGCAACCGATTGTATATCGAAGGGGCAATGTGATTCGTTTGAAATCTTAAATTGCTGAAGTAACCGGCTTCATTTCGGTTTTGAACGATTGCCAAATCGACATTTTCTAAAACCGCATCGTCGCTTTGTAAGGACAAACCGGCAAAACCGAGTTCTCTGCCATTCTCGTCTGCTTGCCAGTTTAATTCGGTTTGTAGATGCGATATCGCATAGGCACGATTTAATTCGGGGTTTAGATAGTCTTTCAGAGACAATGTGCCGGTTAAATTTTCCAAACCTTGCCGGTACGATGCCTGTCCCCATAACTCGGTTTGCAGCAGCCCTCGGTGCTTGGGAGGCACATCGATCAGTTGATAGAATGCGGCTAAATTCAGATCTTCGGCATCGATATAAAAATCACCTTTCGGATCGAATATATCGTGTTCGAGCTCGGCTATCAAGGTCAGCTTTGAACCCAATACTTCGGGTAATTCGGTGACCAAAGCCAACTGCGTTGTATCGTATCGGGGGTTGAGTATGAAGTGTTCGACATTAAAGCTCCGAGTGTCTTCGCTATCGTTATGATCCCAATGTATCAGCACATCGTGAAAGCCTATATCAACATAGTCGATCGCTACGGCTTTGCTCAGCAACTCACCGAGGTTGAATTGTTGCGTTCGCTCGGGTATAAGGAATTCTCGGTTAATCTGCGGCAGGCGTAACAAGTTATTTTCCGGATCGGTAGCTATTGCAAGTTCTATCCCCGACATTCGTAGCGAATCAAAGCGTAGTTTGCCATCGAGTAGCGAGCCCAATAAATCTATCACGACTTCCATTTGTTCGACGATCAGTGGCGGCGTGGCAGCCTCGGGGTTCGAGAGTTCCACTTGTCGTGCGTAAATAATCGGGTTGATGAAATCCACTCGTCCGTTGATCTCGGTTATGGATGCGTCCAATCCGAATGTATCGGAAATCTGCGAGACAATCACTCCACGGTATTGTTCTATATCGTATACAAACCATCGCGCCGCAACACTGAGTACGGCGGCAATGCCGAGCAACATCACAGAAGCGGATAAAATCCAACCGAGGATGGGATATTCGGGCTTAGATTTTTTCGGCTTCGCTTTTGATTTCGTAGAGTTTGGCATGTGCTTCACGCGGGCTGAGCGCATCGAGGTCTAAAGCGGAAATTAGGTTTGCGAGTTTTTTCTCGGACTCAACTACCTGCGTTGTTGGTTGCGAGAATTCCAATGCGATTTGTGGATCGCTATTGTTGTGTTTTTGTTGTGCTTCCAGCATTTGTAGCTTTTGTTTCGCAACCCCGATGACATCTTCGGGCACGCCGGCTAGCCGAGCCACTTGCAGTCCGTAGCTCTTATCGGTATGACCGGTCTTAACTTTATATAAAAAGATTATTTTCTCCTTATGTTCAATCGCATCTATATGTACATTGTGCACCGTTTCGTAGTGTCGGTCTAGCGATGTCAATTCAAAATAATGGCTTGCGAATAAGGTGAGTGCGCGATTGTGTTCGGCAAGATACGCCACACACGCCCAAGCCAAACTCATGCCGTCAAAGGTGCTGGTGCCGCGCCCTATCTCATCCATTAAGATCAGGCTATGCGGTGTTGCATTATTTAATATGTTTGCGGTTTCGGTCATCTCTACCATAAAAGTAGACCGCCCCGACGAAATGTCGTCCGAAGCACCGATGCGCGTAAAAATTCGATCTATAGGTCCGATGACGGCTTTGTCGGCGGGGATATAAGCACCGATATGGGCGAGCAACACGATCAATGCGGTTTGCCGCATGTAGGTTGATTTGCCACCCATATTGGGACCGGTAATAATCAATATGCGCCGTTGTTCATTCATGTATAAATCATTGGAAATGAATTCATTCTCCATTGTACGCTCGGCAACGGGGTGTCTACCGGCGATGATCTTGATTCCGATCTGCTGCGAGAACTCGGGTCGACAATATCGGTACTGTTGTGCGCAACGGGCGAGGCTATTGAGTACATCGAGCGTTGCAAGACCTTGCGCACATTCTTTCAATGAAACCAGATCCGGCACAAAGCTTCGCAATAATTCCAAATAAAGTTTTTTTTCGTAAGCCAACGCCTGTTCCTGCGCAGCTAGAATACGCCCTTGAAATTGCTGCAGCGCAGGGATGGTGAAGCGGGAGGCATTTTTCAAGGTTTGCACACATTGATAATCGGCAGGGACATGTTGGCTTTGTGCTTTGGTGACTTCTATATAGTAGCCGTGTATTTTGTTGTAGCCGAGGCGCAGATTGGACAAACCGCTGCGTTGTTGTTCGTCTTTTTCCAGCTTGAGTAAATAGTCGTCGCCGTGGCTACTCAAGGTGCGTAATTCGTCCAACTTGACATCGAAGCCGGTTTTGATAACGCCGCCGTCTCGTATCGTTGCAGGCGGTTGATCTTTTATCGCCTTTGCTAAAGTCTCGGTGATGGCTTCCTTGACATCGAGCATCGCATCAATCCTTTGCAACAGTCGCACATCGGTGTTGTTCAATAGTGCTTTGATATCGGGCAACATTTCCAGTGTTTCGCGCATCCCCAATAAGTCTCTGGGGCGTGCGGTCAATAGAGCGAGTCTGGAAATAATACGCTCCAAATCGCTGATTTTTTTGAATTGCCGCACAATCGCCTCGGTATCGCCGTGCTGCATCAGCCATTCAACCGCATCGAGCCGGTTATCAATACGCTTGTGATCCTTGAGCGGCTGCCCGAACCATCGTCGCAAACAACGGCTCCCCATTGCCGAACCGGTTTTGTCATAGGTCGCAACCAAGCTGTGCCGATCTTGACCCGAGAGCGCACTGTCTATCTCTAGGCACGCCCGACTTTCGGCATCTATTGCGATGTAATCTTGCAGATGCTCTACGGTTAGTTTGGATAAATGGGGGAGTATGCTTTTTTGGGTCTCCTTTAAGTAATGAAGCAATGCGCCCGATGCACAAATCGCACTGTGCAGTTGCTCACAGCCGAAACCGCTTAAATCCCGAGTGTTCATCTGCTCGCAAAGGATGCGGTGACAATAATCGTGGGCGTAATGCCAGAGCGGACGTATCGTTCGTTGCGCCGGCACGGAAAGTTCTAATCCTTGATGCTCCGCCAACAAGATTTCCGAAGGCTGCATCCGCTTGAGTTCGGCGTTGACACTTGCGATATCCTCACATTCGCAAAGCCTAAAGTTTCCGGTGCTGAGTTCGACGGTTGCGATGCCGTAGTTCCCTTTGTCTCGGTGTACGGAGACGAGCAGGTTTTCTTTTCTTTCTTGCAACAGGCTCTCTTCGGTCAAAGTGCCGGGAGTGATAATGCGTACCACCTGCCGTTCGACTAAACCTTTGCTCGCCTTAGGGTCGCCTATCTGATTGCATAGCACTACCGATTCGCCGCGTTGCACCAGCTTGGCAATATACGACTCAACCGAATGTACCGGCACACCGGCCATCGGAATAGGTTCTTTATCGGAACGGTTGCGCGAGGTTAGGGTGATGTCGAGCAAGCGCGCCGCCTTTTCGGCATCGTCGTAAAACAACTCGTAAAAGTCGCCCATTTGATAGAGCAACAATAGCTTAGGATACTGAGCCTTAATATCCAGATACTGTTGCATGCTCTGTGTATGTTTAGTCTTTGACATATAATGTTCGTTTTATGTTAATGAATGATGTCAGTCTATAGATTTGTCTATAAAAGAGATATAACCAAAGCCCGATGACCGCCATGACCGATATTTTAAGCGATAAATCAATCTATACAATGTGCGAAAAGCTCGCATCCGCATCGTGCAAGCATAATATCAGGCTGGCAACGGCAGAATCATGCACCGGTGGGTGGATTGCCAAAGCCTGTACCGACCTGCCCGGCAGCTCTGCATGGTTCAGTGCCGCCTTAGTGACCTATAGTCTCGAGGCGAAAGCAACCACGCTCGGCATCGATCAGTCGCTACTCCGAGAGTACGGTGCGGTGAGCCGTGAAGTCGTATCACAGATGCTCGGAAAAACGCTGTTGAAAGTAGCCGATGCGGATATCGCAGTTGCGGTGAGCGGTATCGCCGGACCCGACGGTGGCACTCGCAATAAACCCGTCGGTACGGTATGGATCGGCTGGCAACTGCGCGACCGCACACCGCACATTCGGCTTTGTAACTTCGCCGGCACGCGCGACCACATTCGGCGTGCAACCGTAGCCGAAGCCGTTCAAGGTATCTTGCGATTACTGGAAGGACATTGATTCAATGCGCTGCCCGACAGGTTGGTCGCAGCGGATCTGCACAAGTATAGTGTCGGTATATTCCCCTCCTTTGGAGGAGTGGCAGGCGTAACGTTGTGTAGAACCTTGATACATAGTACAAAATGTAAAGCCTTTCCATGGGTTGGTTGTGGAGGATCTGCACAAACCTAACCGCCATGCGCCAAGAATATCTGCCAACCACCGCTACGATTCTTGCCGAAGTGCTCTATATCTTTCTAGGGTCTTCCCGAAAGGTTCAATCCAAAGGTTATCGTCCAGCTTTCTTGTTCTTTCTTCTTGGAGCGAACAGATAATCAGAGGCACATTGGGGAAGTTCTCTCTGAAGGCTTTGATTGAGTTTTTATTTTTTATTTGCAAAGATGTTTTACACTCAATCGCCATGACGGGTTTGCCCTCTAACTCAATAAGAAAATCAATTTTCCATTTCCCCGAACGCCATAGCGAAATTTGATGGTCGCTTCTCGTATAGTCCTTGATTCTTACAAGTTCGTTAGCAAGATTTGTTTCAAAAAGTGTTCCGAGTTCTGCGGGTGAGGGGCTGCCGCTTAACCTTCTCTGCAAAGCCCGCACGACACCGCAATCAAAAAAATAAAACTTGGGTCGTGCCTTTTTGCGCTCGCTACGGGCGAAAGGCCAAAGGAAGTATCCTATTAAGGTATCTTCTAAAACAGAATAATATTCCTTAACGGTACTTGCCGGCACCGAACACTCACGCGAGATATTGCTGAATTGAATCATCTGCGCATTGCATTGACCTGCCACCTCTAAAAACCTTTGGAAAGAGCCTAATTGTCTTACCAAGGCTTCGGCTTTCACTTCCTCTTTGAGATAAGTCGTGACATAACTCTTCAAATGATCTATAGCAAGGTTTTCTTGTTTCTTAGCGATGAGTGTTGAAACAAAAGGTAGAGAACCATAACTTAAAACCTGAGCCATATCAAAATGCGCACCTAATTCTTTCTTTGTGAGTGGGTGGAGCTTAAAGTCGACGGCTCTACCGCCCAAGAGATTGGCTTTACCTTTCTTAAGTTTTCTGGCACTAGACCCCGACAGAAAAAATTGCAACTGCTTTTTCTCGATACCCATTTGAACATAGTCTAGGAGAGAGGGAACTTTCTGTATTTCATCTACTACAACTCGGCTTCCCGGTTTTAAGGAAAAGATTTCTTCCCAGAACAACCGAGGGCGAAGTCGAAAGTCCATTTCTAACTGTGCGTCCAGCAAGTCGTAATAAGCGGCAACATCTAATTGGCTCATCAGATGAGTTTTTCCGACTTGCCGAGGCCCTAAAAGGAACAAAGAGGAAGGATGGGAACCGATATCAACCTCTCTTTTATAGTACATCATGTTATTTATACTCATAAATAACATTATAATATAAATTTATGAAAAACTAGGCTTTATGCTTCCCTCGCTAATTTATGTTAACTATTATTGGGAGTAGATCATTCCCCTCCTTCGGAGGGGTGGCAGGCGCAGCCCGACGGGGTGGTTGCAGTATCGGGCTGTTGAAAAAGTACCGTTCTGCACGAACCCAACCGCTATGCGTCGTATGGTTTTGGTTTCCATAAATCGGGTGAATGAATGTATAAATCGTGCAGATGTAACGCGTTACGGGCAGAATAGAGCCGCCGATTGAGCCGGTAGGTCAATCGGCAATTTTGATGTCCGCCCCTACATTATATGTAATATTTTTTTAACAATTCTATTTGAGTAGCGCGATCGTCATGGTGGCGTATACACCTACGAGCGTCCCCATGATGACTACTGTACCTATAAACAAACTAATAACCCAGGTACGCATCTTTGACATGTCGGCCTTGAACTCGTTGCGGAGTTCGTTCATGTCGGCCTTGAATTCATTACGGAGTTCGTCCAAGCCAATCTGGGTGCCTTGAATGTCGTCTTTAAGTTCTCTATAAACTTCGTCTATTGTCATTTTCTTGTTTTTCATAACCTATTTCCTTCATCAACATTTTTAGAATGTTCACACTATAGCATAAACGATATTAAGGTCTAATATTATGAAGTTTGTGGAGCGGAGGGTCTACCTCTACAGATGCAGTTCATACCCAAATTTTGGTTGCTTCGTCGGTTTTATTTTTAAGGTGCCTGTTTATGGTATAGAATAGCTTGAAAATTGGTTTTTACTTAGCCAAGTCCATTAAATCAGAGGAGAAATAACAATGGAAGAAGGTCGTAGAAAAGCGTTGGAAACTGCGCTAGCGCAAATTGATAAGCAGTTCGGCAAGGGTTCTATTATGCGTCTTGGTGACACGAAGGCGACTTACGATATAGAGGTGATACCGTCGGGGTCTATCGCCTTGGATTTGGCATTGGGTATAGGCGGTTTTCCCAGAGGACGGATTATAGAGATTTTCGGCACCGAATCTTCGGGTAAAACGACGCTTGCATTACACGCGGTTGCGCAATGTCAAGCTGCCGGAGGCACGGCAGCTTTTGTCGATGCCGAGCATGCCCTGGACTCCGTCTACGCCGGCAAGTTGGGTGTCGATATCGACGATTTCCTGATATCGCAACCGGATACCGGCGAGCAGGGCTTGGAGATCACCGACATGTTGGTACGCTCGGGTTCGGTTGATTTGGTGGTTGTCGATTCGGTCGCTGCATTAACACCGCGCTCCGAGATAGAAGGTGACATGGGGGACACCCATGTCGGTTTGCAGGCGCGTTTGATGTCGCAGGCACTGCGCAAGCTGACCGCTAATATCCAACGCTCAAAAGCAATCGTTATTTTCATCAATCAGATACGGATGAAAATCGGGGTGATGTTCGGAAACCCTGAGACGACGACCGGCGGCAACGCATTAAAGTTTTATGCCTCGATGCGCTTGGATATACGGCGCGCCGGGCAGATCAAAAAAGGCGACGAGGTCGTAGGCAACGAGACTCGTGTGAAAGTCGTAAAGAACAAATTGGCACCGCCGTTCAGAGTTGCTAATTTTGAGATCAGATACGGAGAAGGTATCTCGCACGATGCCGAGTTAATCGATTTGGGTGTGAAACATAATTTGGTGGAGAAATTGGGTTCTTGGTATAGTTATAAGAATGAGAAAATAGGGCAAGGCAAGGATAATGTGCGTCTGTACTTAAAAGAGAACCCTAAAGTGGCGGAAGAGCTTGAAAAAAATCTGCGTATGCTACTGTTGAGCGATACACCGGCGAGCAAAGCCGAAAGCGAAGCGGATGAAAAGGCGAAAAAAACCAACGGCGAATCCCCTAAGAAAACCACCGCCGGTTCTACAGCTTGATGGCGGACGGCAACATTGCCTTAGTCACGAAAGCACTATCTTATTTAAGCCGGCGAGAGCACCATAGAGCAGAATTAAAATCCAAGCTGTCTAGAAGCAAAGCATACAATGAGGCTAGCGTAGAAGCGGTATTGGATCGTCTGGAAGCCGAAGGTTTATTATCGGATATGCGTTATATAGAATCCTTTATCACCTCTCGTATCAACAGGCTCTACGGTCCGATGCGTATCAAAATGGAACTGCTACAGAAAAAACTCGATCCCGATCGCGTCGAGCAAATGCTTGCAGAGTCGGACACCGATTGGCAACACAACGCGCGAATTTGTCTGCAGAAGAAATTTCCTCAAAAACCCGGCGATGCGCAAGAACTCGCCAAACAACGGCGATTTCTTTGGCAACGCGGTTATTCCGAAGAGATGATTCGTTCCGCACTTAACACAAGCGACGATGAATAAACACGATGAAGGATGTTGATGTAGATAGAGCCGTTTTTTATCGCTTGCTGAGTTATAGCTGGCAACGTTCGCGCTATTTTGTGATTGCGATTTCGGGGATGTTGATTTATGCGGCGAGCGACACCGGTTTTGCTATGTTGATGAAACCTTTGATAGACGAGGGTTTTTATAGCAAAGACCAATATGTCTTTCTGGAATGGTTGCCCCTACTCATCGTATTGGTATTGCTTGCCCGAGGTGTCGGCAGTTTCATGGGCTCGTACTATATGGATTATGTCGGCAACTATGTAGTCAAGCAGCTACGCTCCGAGACATTCGCCCATATATTGCGGTTGCCGACATCTTATTACGATCAGAATCCCGAAGGTGAACTGACCTCAAGAATAATCTACAACATCAACATCACCGCGAGTGCATCGTCCAGAGCGTTGACGATTTTGGTTAGAGATACTTTGACGGTGTTGGGTCTTTTGGCGTGGCTGTTTTATATCAGCTGGCAACTGACTTTGCTGATGTTGGTGCTGGTGCCGGTCATCCTGTTCATATTGAGTTATATCAATAGACGTTTTCGTTCGTTGCATCATCGTCATCAGGAGTTAATGGCTAATTTAACCGGCAATGTGCAGCAGGCGGTTAGAAGCAACAGCACGATTAAAATCTTTGACGGCTACGATTACGAAACCGCACATTTTGAAACCAACAACGAGAATGTGCGCCGCTACTTAATGCGCACATCGGCGGTCAAGTCTATAGGCACGCCGGTTATGATGTTGATTTTAGGGTTGAGTTTGGCGGCGATCGTCTATTTGATGAATGCCGAACAGCTACTTCCCAAAGTGTCGCCGGGGACTTTCGTTTCTTTCATTGTTGCGATGATATTGTTGTTTAGACCGGTGCGTAGTCTAGTCCAAATCAATGTGATTTTGCAACAAGGCATCGTTGCCGCACAGAGCGTATTTGATTTTTTGGATATAAAACCGGAATCGGATAATGACGAGTATGTGGCGCATCGTTGGCAGGGACACATTCGCTATAACGATGTGTCGTTTTCGTATACACAGCCGCATGCCGAAAACCTCCAACCGGCATTGTCGCATATCAATTTAGAGATTACTCCTTTAGAGACACTGGCACTGGTCGGTGTTTCGGGTTCGGGTAAATCCACTCTGGTTAGCTTGCTTCCTCGGCTTTACGAATGTAGCGCAGGGCATATTGAACTCGATGGTCACGACATAAAAAACCTGCCGTTGTCTCAGTTGCGTGCGCAGATTGCTTATGCCGGGCAAGATATCGTGCTGTTCAACGATAGCGTCGCCAACAACATTGCGTACGGCACACGAGCCTCGCCGTCGCAAATAGAAGACGCTGCGCAGAAGTCACACGCGATAGATTTCATAAAAAAGTTACCACAAGGATTTGACACCGTAATCGGTGATGCCGGCGGTCGCTTATCGGGGGGCGAACGGCAGCGTATTGCGATCGCTCGTGCCTTGTTGAAGCGCGCACCGATTATTATTTTTGACGAGGCAACCTCGGCACTAGATTCAGAGTCGGAGAGCATGATTCAACTGGCACTGGAGGAGATCTCCGATCAATGCACGATGATTCTAATTGCCCATCGTTTCTCTACGATTAGGTTGGCAAATCGCATCGTGGTTTTGGCAAACGGGCGTATCGTAGAGCAAGGTAGCCATGACGAGTTAATCGCCGCACAAAAGACTTATCATAATCTTTATATGTCCGGACACGGTCGGAGAATAGCGGCTTGAGATGGTACGACCGCCTTTGGTATCGTGCACCGCGTTATTGGGCGTGGCCGTTGTTGCCGTTATCGTTGCTTTATCGCATCGCATTATTCCTCAGGGTGTATTATTATAGATTCAAAACACCGCAACAACGGTCGGTGCCGGTCATCGTAGTGGGTAATTTAAGCGTCGGCGGCACCGGCAAGACCCCACTGGTAATCCACTTGGCAGAACGCTTTCAAGCGCACGGTGTCAAGGTCGGTGTGGTGAGCCGTGGCTACGGCGGTTCGGGGAGTACGGGTGCCCCTATAGAAGTTAACGACGATACCTCGTTTCGAGTGGTGGGTGACGAACCGAAGCTCATTTATCGAAAGACCGGATGCCCGCTTGCGATCGGCAAAAAACTTGCTCAAGCGGCACAGCTTTTAATAGATCGGCATTGCGTTGAATTGATTGTATCGGACGACGGATTGCAACACCGCAATTTGGCAAGAACGGTAGAGGTTGCCGTCGTAGACGGTAGCAGAGGTTTCGGCAACCGCTATGTGTTGCCTGCCGGACCTTTGCGCGAACCGGTATCCAGAATCGAGGATGTTTCGTTTGTGGTCGTCAACGGAGATGTGAAGTCGGAGCGAAACGACGAATTGTCATCGCATCGACATCGTTATCGTATGCAGTTGAGGGCGACGAGCTTATATACACCGGTCTACGATAAGCATTACCCGACCGATCATTTCAACGGGCAGCGCGTACACGCATGTGCAGCACTGGCAAATCCCGAACGTTTTTTTGAAACCCTGGAGTCGCTCGGCATGTTGCCGATCAAACACGCTTTTAGAGATCATCATGCTTATCGCGTGGTGGACTTCAAGTTTGAGGACAACTTGCCGGTGGTAATGACCGCCAAGGACGGTGTGAAATGGCTGGAACTTGCCGAGCAAGGTCATAAAATAGCAGCCGATGTTTGGATACTTGAAACACAGTTACAAATAGACGAGACATTTGAACGAGCGTTGTTTGCCGAACTCGGAATATCGCAAAAACACCCATAGGAGTTAATCATTCCATTCCTGTGGAAGGGTGGCAGGTTGAGCCTGACAGGGTGGTCGCTAAGGGGGGCTGTTGAAAAAGTACTGGCATCGCAAAAATCTAACCGCTTGCGCTGTGAATATTTGCAAACCACCCGTAGGGGCGGACTAACATGTCCGCCCGTAACGCGTTGTGCCTACACGATTTATACATTCATCCATCCAATTTATGGAAACCAAAACCAAATGGCGCAAATGATTACGGTTGTTCTGGACGGTACTTAAGGGCAGACATCAAAATTGCCGATTGACCTACTGGCTCAATCGGCGGCTCTGTTCTGCCCGAAACGTATCATGTTTGCACGATTAACGCATTCACCCATTAATATTATGGAAACCATTATTTGTTAGCGCAAGCGGTTGGTGTCGTGCAGAACGTTACTTAAGGGCAGACACACAGGTCTGCCCCTACGACTTTGTGGTTATCATAATTATGTGGCGCAAAGCGGTTTAATTCGTGTAAAACGGTACTTTTTCAGCAGCCCCACCACACAACCACCCCGTCAGGGTTCGCCTGCCACCCCTCCACAGGAGGGGAATGTACAGATACTGCGCTCATGCAGACATGCTACCACTACCCCATGAAAAGGTTTTACATTTTGTATTATGTTGGGGTTCTGCACAATGTTACGTCGATTGACCTACATTGGTTTAATCGGTGGCTTTATCCTGCCCTTACAAAAAGGGAAATACCCTTTAGAGCGGATTTGGGTATATAATTCTCATCGTTATGGATAAACAGTTGCTTGATATTCTGGTTTGCCCGCTTACCAAAGGTGCGTTGATTTACGATAAGGAAAAGCAGGAACTGATTTCGTTGTCGGCGAAGCTCGCTTATGAAATACGCGACGGTTTGCCGGTGATGCTATCGGACGAGGCGCGACAGTTGTCCGACGAGGAATATGAGCACTATAAAAAGAAACGAACTCCCGCTACCTGATTTCAAGGTTGTCATCCCGGCGCGCTATGCGTCGCAACGTTTTCCCGGTAAGCCGCTACACGAAATTTTTTCTAAGCCGTTAATACAATATACCTACGAAAATGCAATACGAAGCGGTGCCGACGAAGTGATCGTTGCAAGCGACGACCGAAGGATCATTGATTGTGTTCATGATTTCGGCGGTGTTGCGTGCCTGAGTTCGCCGGCACATAAAACCGGTAGCGACCGATGTGCCGAGATAGCCGAGACCGGAAACTGGAACGACGAGCAAATCGTCGTCAACTTGCAAGGCGACGAACCTTTACTCGGTCCGCAAGACATACGTACTGCGGTTCAATGCTTATGCGCCCATCCCGGCACCGATGTTGCAACCCTTGCCGCACAGGTGTCGGCGAAAGACCTATCATCCGATAGCGTGGTGAGCGTGGTTTGCGATAGCGAGTGGTTTGCTTTATACTTTAGCCGTGCAGGGTTACCTGCGGGGGGCGAAACGGGTTTGCACCACATAGGAATTTATGTATATTATTGTAACTTCCTCAAGCATTTTGCCTCGCTTGCGCAGCCGGAAATAGAGCTGAGCGAAAGTCTCGAGCAGTTGCGGGTGTTATGGTACGGTGGCACGATTTATGTGGGAATCGTCTCGGCATCGTCGCATGTTTCGGTGGACACCGAGGCGGATGTGCCCAAACTGGAAAAAATGTTGCAGAGGTCTTGAAAATATATAGATGCGACCCTAGATAAGGTTGTTCAAATACGCTTAGATTGATAAGCAAAAACAATGTTAAGAGTAAAAGATTTACATAAACGATTCGATAGTTTTGTTGCGGTAGACCGCATTAGTTTTGATGTCGCTGCCGGCGATATTTTAGGCTTTCTCGGCCCGAACGGTGCCGGTAAATCGACGACGATGAAGATGATTTGCGGCTATCTCAAACCGACTTCGGGCAGTGTCGGCATATACGATCACGATATAGATACCGATCCCATAGAAGCGAAGAGGCTGATAGGCTATTTGCCCGAGGGTGCGCCGACCTACGGCGATATGGTCGTTAAAGATTTTCTCGGCTTCGTTGCCGAAGTCCGTCAACTGGATAAAGAGCAGACCCGTAACGGCTTGGACTATGTGATAGAAGAACTTGCCCTTCAAGACGTATTGATGCAACCCATAGACACCTTATCCAAAGGTTTTAAGCGCCGTGTCGGTTTGGCGCAAGCACTGATACACGACCCTAAAGTTTTGATTATGGACGAACCCACCGACGGTTTAGACCCGAATCAGAAACACCATGTAAGGACTTTGATCAATTCCTTAAGCACGAGCAAAATAGTCGTTATTTCCACCCATATACTGGAGGAGGTTACCGCCGTTTGTAACCGAACCTTGATTATTGCCAACGGCAAACTGTTGATCAACACCACACCCGATAAATTATTAACCCAATCTCGTTATCAGAACACGCTCAGTTTATATGCTAAAGACGAGGCACTCTTGGCGGATCTAAAAACCATGTCCGGTGTAAAATCGTTGGAATACGACACACTCAGTAAACGTTGGCTGGTGTTCGTAAAGAATCGAGAAAAAATGAATGTCTATAATCAAATTCAAAGCTGGATGTCGGGCAGAACCCCCGAGGTTGACGACTTGAGGTTTGAACACGGCCGCTTGGACGATGTGTTCAGAAAAATAACCGAGGGCAGTTTGGCATGAAGACGATTTATGCGATTATGAAAAGGGAATTGTCGCACTATTTCACGACCCCGCTCGCTTATGTATTCATTATCATATTTTTGATGCTCGCTGCGACCTTTACTTTTTATTTGGGCAACCTATACGAGCGTCGGCAAGCCGATTTAGTGCCTTTTTTTCAGTATCACCCGTGGCTTTACCTGTTTTTAATCCCTGCTATATCGATGCGCTTGTGGGCGGAAGAGAAAAAGAACGGTAGCATAGAGTTGCTGATGACTTTGCCGATCAGCATCACGCAGGCGGTGCTGGGCAAGTATCTCGCGGCGTGGTTATTCGCCGGGTTGGCGTTGGTGCTAACATTTCCGGTTTGGTTAACGGTCAATTACTTGGGCGACCCGGACAACGGCGTTATATTCTCGTCTTATCTGGGCAGCTTTTTAATGGCAGGTGCGTTTTTGGCGATCGGTTCTTGTATTTCCGCAACCACCAGCAATCAAGTGATTGCGTTTATCATCAGCATCGTTATTTGTTTTTTATTTATTACTACGAATTTTCCCTTCGTGATCGATTTCTTTAAGCTGTGGTTACCGCAAGTCTTACTGGACACTATTACTTCGTTGAGCTTTTTATCTCATTTTAGCTCCATCAACAAAGGCGTGATAGATCTTAGAGACCTGATTTATTTTATGTTGATGATAGGTTTTTGGCTCGCCGCCAATGTCGTTATTTTGGAAAACAGAAAGCAAGAGTGACAAGCGATGCAATTTTTATCTTCTTCTAAAAGCATTTGCATATTGTTGGCAGTATTGTTTTTGGTGCTGATCACTTTATCCAATATGCTGTTCAAGCACACGCGTCTGGATCTCACCGAAAATAAAATATATACCCTGTCCGAGAGTACCCGCAACATCGTATCGGCGGTAGATCAACCGCTGAACCTGTACTTGTTTTTCACTCAGGAATCGAGTAGCAACAACCCGTTTTATCGTAAATACTATCAACGCGTGCGCGAGATTTTGGAAGAATACACACTTTACTCCGACGATAAGTTGCGGCTCAATTTCATAGACCCGGAGCCTTTTTCGGAGGATGAGGATCGCGCTGCCGGTTTCGGCATACAACGAATCCCTCTGGAAGATAGCGGCGATGTATTGTACTTCGGTCTAGCCGGCAGTAATGCAGTCGGAGATGTAGAGACAATTCCTTTCTTGGACCCGCGCCGCGAAGTCTTTCTGGAATACGATATAGACAAACTGCTTTACACGCTGATGAATCCGGAAAAACCGGTGATAGGCTTGATGTCTACGCTACCTATGTATCCGGTAGAAGGTTTGGGTGCCGGGAGTCAACAGAATCCGTGGGTGGTTATAGAACAAATAGAACAACTCTTCGAGGTTGAATTGGTCTTTACCGACACCGAGCGTATAGACGAAGATATCGATGTGCTGATGGTAGTGCACCCCAAAAACTTGGGAGATAAAACGCTCTACGCAATAGATCAATATGTGATGCGCGGCGGCAACGCAATCTTTTTTGTAGACCCCTTCGCCGAAGTAGACGAAATCCCGTTACCCGACGGTATACCGATGCAGGATTTAACGGTCAAGAGTTCGACATTGAACCCTTTATTTAAGAAGTGGGGCTTCGAAGTAGCCGAGCGTACCGTGGTGACCGACTTCAATCATGGTTTGCAGATAAGCGTCTCGGGACAGCGACCCCAACGGAACATTCTTTATTTGGGTTTGAACAAAGATAGCATAGACCGAGACGATGTGGTTACTTCGGCACTGGAGCAGGTCAATTTTGCGATAGCTTCGCATGTGCAGGTGTTGGATGAGGAAAAGATAGAAATGACACCACTGATTTATACCAGCAAGGAGTCTTCGCTGGTGCCGTTGAACATATTGCGTTTTATGAGCGATCCGTCGGAACTGGAAAAAGGATTTAGTGCCTCCGAAAAAGAATATCCGATTGCCGCCCGTATCAAAGGCGAAGTCGACAGTGCTTTTGACGGTCCGCCTAAAGAGGAGGAAGAGGAAGAGGGCGAAGCGGGTGCAAGCGTAGAGGATGATGCAAGTGCCGAGGAAGATAAAGCCGAAGAAGAGAAAATAGCCGAGAGCGAATCCGATTTGCCACCGCATATAGCGAAATCGGACGGTCCGGTAAATCTACTCGTCGTTGCCGATGTCGATATTCTGAGCGACCGTCTGTGGGTTGTCGTGCAGAACTTCTTCGGGCAGCGTCTGTATCAGCCGATAGCAAACAACCGAGACTTCATAATCAACGCCATAGACAATATGACCGGGGGTAAGGATTTAATAGGAATACGTAGTCGCGCAAGTTTCAACCGCCCCTTCACCAAGGTATCGGAAATAGAGCGAGGGGCTGTGGTCAAATACAGAGAAGCAGAGCAGGAATTGGAAAGCAAGCTCAGAGAAACCGAAGCCAAACTGCAAGAGTTGCAGGAGCAACGCACCGACCGCAAGAAAGGTGCCAACCTATTGAGTGCCGAACAGATGCAAGAGTACCAAAAGTTCCAAAACCAGAGACTGCAAACCCGCAAACAGCTTCGTGACGTTCAATATAATCTGGCTAAAGATATAGACCAGCTGGGACGCGACCTTAAAATCATCAATATCGCCGCAGTGCCGGCGGTAATCACCGCTCTGGCACTGATTTTTGCATTCGTTAAACGACGTCGGCAAAGACGATGAAATCCAAGCCACTGGTTTTTATCGTGCTTACGATTGTGGTTTGTGCCGCTGCCGTTGTTATGCTGGTTCGTGAACAAGACAAAACGCAAGAGCCGCAAAAACTTTTTCCCGATATCGCGACCGATACGGTCAATGTAATCGGCAGACTGAACGAATTGCACTTTGAGCAAGGCGGGCAAACCCTGAGTATACAAAAAAGTGACGAGGATATTTGGCAGGTTGTCGAAAAAGACTATTTTCCCGCCGATGTGACGATGATACGCAGTCTGCTACGCGCTTTGTCCGAAGCGGAAAAAATAGAGGAGATGAGTTCGCGCCCGGAAGATTTCCCTAAGCTCGGCGTTGCCGACCCCGATGCGGAAGAAGGGGCGGGTGTTTTAGTGGAGATTAGCGATGCGGATCGTAGCTGGCAGCTTATCGCAGGCAACATCGCCCCGCACTTGGATCAAGGACAATATATACGGCTTCCCGATGAAAATCGTAATTGGATGATCAACCGCCGTATGGAATTGGACATGGAGATCGATAACTGGTTGGATAAATATATCGTTCATATTCCACCCGAGGACCTGCATCGTATTGTCATAGTGCGGCACGACGACGAGACCGTAAGCACTATGACTTTGGTGAGACCGCTAAAAGGAGGCGACTTCAAGCTGGAGAATTTATCCGAAAATCGTAAGATGAAAAGCGACTACCTGATACAGCAAATCGCCGCTGCGGTCGATTATCTGCAATTCAAAGAAGTATTTCCGAAGGACGATAGCTTTTTGTTACCCGATAGGCACATAAACGCAACATTCACCACTTTTGACGGCTTGGAATTCGGCATACAGAGTTACCAATTAGACGAGGAATCTTATGCGACCGTGTCGGTTGCTTTCAACGACGATATTGCATCGCAATACGACACCCTCGCAGAAACAAGAGCAGCGATACAAAGCGACAACGAATACCTATCGCAACTCTATGCAAATTGGTACTACAAGCTACTGAGCCCCACATACGACTCGTTGGATATGGAGCTTGACGACCTGACTACCGAAGAAGAATAATCACCCGTAGAGAACTATTTTCCTCCTGTGAAAGGGTGGCAGGCGCAGTGTATCTGCACAAGGTGCAGTGTCGGTACATTCCCCTCCTGTGGAGGGGTGGCAGGCGCAGTGTATCTGCACAAGGTGCAGTGTCGGTACATTCCCCTCCTGTGGAGGGGTGGCAGGCGCAGCCTGACGGGGTGGTCCAATCGCAAACCACCCGTACGCTTACACATCTCTGGCTAAACGCTCGGCAATACCCGTATAATTTTTCGGTTCGATAGAAAGCAATAATTTTTTCTCGCTATCCGGCAAATCGCTATTTTCTATAAATTGTCTGAGCGTCTGCAACGACACAGCTTGTCCGCGTTGCAGCTGCTTAAGTTGTTCGTAGGCATTTTGCATACCGTACTTTCTTAACATTGTCTGTATCGCTTCTCCCAGTACTTCGGGGTGTGCCGATAATTCTTCCGCAATCCGTTTGCGATTTACTTTGAGCCTATTCAATCCCGTGGTTATGGAATCGAGTGCTATCGACATATAAGCAAAGACCGTACCCGACGACCGCAACACCGTTGAATCCGATAAATCCCGCTGCCAACGAGACACCGGTAACTTATCCGACAAGTGTCTTGCCAATGCAACTGCAAGGCCTAGATTGCCTTCGGCATTCTCAAAATGTATGGGATTGACCTTGTGGGGCATCGTCGAAGAGCCTACTTCTTGGTCTATAGTTTTCTGCCCGAATATTCCGAATGAGATATAAAGCCAGATATCTCTGCATAAGTCCAACAAGACATGTGCGATACGCGCAGTCGCATCCATCAATTCGGCAAGTTGATCGTGCGGTTCTATTTGTGTGCTGTAGGGGTGGCGAACCAATCCCAACGATGCCAGATACTCTTCGCTCAGGCGATGCCAATCAACTTTGGGATAGGCAACATGGTGCGCGTTGTAATTGCCGCTTGCACCGCTGGTTTTAGCATTTATTTTAATCGCAGCGAATTTTTCGGTTTGCTCGTGCAAGCGGTAGCAAAAGTTTGCCATTTCTTTGCCTAGCGTGGTCGGCGATGCCGGTTGTCCGTGGGTTTTGGCTAACAGTGCGACATCGGCATAACGCGTTGCCATATTTTTCAAACTGTCCCTGACGCGATGCATATAAGGTAGCAAGCACTGCCCGCGAGCATCTATGAACATCATGCCGTAGGCGGTGCTATTAATATCTTCGGATGTGCATGCAAAATGAAAAAAGTTGGATAGTCTGGAGAGCTCGGGCATCGCCTGCACTTGGCTAACGATATAGTATTCCAATGCCTTGACATCGTGCTGAGTGGTTTTTTCTATGGTTTTGATTTGAATCGCTTGTTGTTCTCCGAAGTCGTCTACCAGTTTGGTTAAAAATGTTTTCGCTTGTTCGGAGAGTTCGGGGATTTCGTTTATTTCTTTATGCGCAGCTAGAAACTTAAACCACTCTATTTCTGCGGTTAAACGGTAACGCATCAGCGCATACTCGCTGAAAAAATCGGCAAGTTCTTCGTTCTTATCTCGATAGCGTCCGTCTATGGGACTGATTGCGGTAATTTTAGATAACATCGTCGGTTGTGGTATTGTAAAAATTTAATCTATAGTAGCACAGAATACCGCTTATTCCCCTCCTTGTAGCTGCGGCGGTTCTATGTAATATAATAAACGGCAACGACAATTAAAAAATGATTGAACCAACCCTTTTTTCATAAAGCAATGAGTAAATACAGAATAGAAAAAGATAGCTTGGGCGAAGTTAAAGTATCCGAGGACAAGTTATACGGAGCTCAAACACAACGGGCGGTAGATAATTTCCCGATCAGCGGTTTGACCATGCCGTCCGCCTTTATACGCGCGATGGGATTGATTAAATATAGCTGTGCCGAAAGCAATGCGCGCTTGGGGTTATTGGATAGCAACATTGCAGAGGCGATTGCACAAGCTGCCGGCGAGGTTGCAGCGAATAAGCACGATGCACATTTTCCCATAGATGTATTTCAGACCGGCTCCGGTACCAGTTCGAACATGAACGCCAACGAGGTGATTGCCAAGCTCGCTTCGGAGATCGCCGCTTCGGCCGTACACCCTAACGACCATGTCAATATGAGTCAAAGTTCCAACGATGTGATACCGACGGCGATACACTTGAGTGCCTGTCTGTCGATCGAGGAAGAATTGAAGCCGGCACTGAAACATCTGGCGGATTGTATCGCCACCAAAGCCGATGAAGTCTCGGATAAATTGACGACCGGACGCACCCATTTGATGGACGCGATGCCGATCGGCTTAAAGCAAGAATTGAGCGGCTGGGAAGCGCAAGTGCGTTATGCGATCGAACGCGTCGATTCTGCGATGCAGCGGCTTCGTGAGTTGGCTCAAGGTGGTACTGCGGTCGGTACCGGTGTAAATTGCCCCGACGGTTTTGCCGATTTATTTTGCGGTATTTTATCCGAGCAAGCCCGAATAACTTTTGTTTCCAAGCCGAATAAATTTGAAGCACTTGCGACCCAAGATGCGGCGGTGGAATGTAGCGGACAACTAAAGACCGTCGCCGTCGGTCTTACGAAGGTTGCCAATGATCTGCGGTGGATGAATTCCGGTCCTCTGGCAGGTTTGGGTGAGATTACTCTGCCCGTATTGCAACCCGGCAGCAGCATTATGCCGGGCAAGGTGAATCCGGTTATTCCCGAAGCGGTTGCGATGGTTTGCGCCCAGGTCATAGGCAACGATGCGACGATTACGATTGCCGGACAAGCGGGCAATTTTCAACTCAATGTGATGTTGCCGGTTATTGCGTATAACTTGTTGCAAAGTATCGGTATGTTGAGCAATGCGGCGCGCGTATTGGCCGACAAGGCGATTGCCGATTTTTTAGTCAACGAAGACACTTTGAAGTCCGCCTTAGAAAGAAATCCGATATTGGTGACCGCGCTCAATAGAGTAATAGGCTACGAGAAAGGTGCTGCGATTGCCAAGCAGGCGTATCGGGAGCGTCGTCCGATCCTCGATGTTGTTTTAGAGCAAACCGAGCTGAGTAGAGAAGAAGCGCAAGCGTTGTTGGACCCTGCCAAACTCATCTAAAAAGCCTTTCCATTGGGTGGTTGTAGCGTGGGACTGTTGAAAAAGTATTTCATAGAGTGGTAGGGGCGGACTTATATGTCCGCCCGAACACGTGTCGTGTCAGCATAAATAAAATCGTACGCCATCCGATTTATGGAAACCAAAACTAAATGGCGCAAGCGGTTGGTGTCGTGCAGAACGGTACTTAAGGGCAGACATCAAAATTGCCGATTGACCTACTGGCTCAATCGGCGGCTTTATCCTGCCCCTACGGCTTGGTGGTTATTATAAATTCACGGCGCAATCGGTTACGGTTGCACGCTGACGGTACTTTTTCAACAGCCCCAGCGGGTCTGCACAAGTTAATTCCCTTCCTTCGGAGAGGCGGACATGTTAGTCCGCCCCTACGGTTCGTGGATACTTTTTCGACAATCCTGTGCCGATTGACCTACGAGTGGTTATCGTAATTCGCTGTGCGGACGATGTTAGGCGGCGAGCCGGCGTAGCACATAGTGCAGAATCCCACCGTTGTCGTAATAATCCTGCTCTTGCGGTGTATCTATGCGGATGCGTACCTTAAAGGTTTTGCTTCGCCGGTTTCCGTCCTCCACACCGACATCTGCGGTGCCGTCTTTATCGGTGCGAATCGTATAAACTTCATTTCCCTCAAGCCCCAAAGATTGAGCACTGTCGCCCTCTAAAAATTGTAGAGGCAATATGCCCATCCCGATCAAGTTGGTTCTGTGTATGCGTTCGAAACTTTCGGCGATGACCGCCCGAACACCCTGTAGTCTAGGCCCCTTTGCCGCCCAGTCGCGCGATGAACCGCTGCCGTATTCTTTGCCGGCGACGACGATAGTCGGCACCGACTCCTGCAAATAGCGCATCGCCGCATCGTAAATAGTCATTTGTTCCTTGGACGGGAAATGAAGCGTATAACCTCCCTCTACATTCAGTACTAATCGGTTGCGCAGGCGGATATTGGCAAATGTGCCTCTGACCATCACTTCGTGGTTGCCTCGCCGTGAACCATAGGAATTAAAGTCCTGCACCTGCACGCCCTGCGATTTCAGGTATACTCCCGCCGGGCTATCGGGTGCAATCGCACCGGCCGGCGAGATATGGTCGGTGGTCACCGAGTCGCCCAAGATAGCAAGCACTCTTGCATTCTCGATCGGTGCCGGTTGTTGCACCTCTAAAGAGAGGTTTTCAAAATACGGTGGATGCGCAACATAAGTAGAATCTGCCCAATCGTAAAGCGTATCGGCGGGGCTTTCCAAGTTGCGCCAATCTTCGGTGCCGTCGAATATCTCGGAATAAATAGCCCTGAACTGATCCGCCGACAATGCCTGTTTAAGCAGTGCATCGAGTTCCGTGCGGCTCGGCCAAATATCTTTTAGAAAGACCTGCCGTCCTTGTTCGTTGGTCGCAAGAGGTTCTTTATATAAATCTATATCCATCGTGCCGGCGAGTGCATAGGCAATTACCAGTGGTGGAGAAGCGAGGTAGTTCAGTTGCACTTGCGCGTGTATCCGCCCCTCGAAGTTCCTATTTCCGGACAACACCGCACTTGCCGCGAGCTTGTGTTCTTTGACGGCATCGGCAATCACCTCGGGCAAGGGACCCGAGTTTCCTATGCATGTGGTGCAACCATAGCCTACATTATAAAAACCGAGTGCTTGCAACGCATCGCTTAGTTTTGCGCTTTGCAGATAATCGGTGACGACACGCGAGCCGGGGGCAAGCGATGTCTTAACCCACGGCTTGGCCTTGAGTCCGAGTGCGGCAGCTTTTTTTGCCAGCAGTCCCGCCGACAGCATCACCGAGGGGTTTGAAGTATTGGTGCAAGAGGTAATCGCAGCGATGGCAACGAAACCGTCGCGCAAAGTTACTCGCTCGCCGGCTATCTCGATGTCGGCATGCTTCGGTATCGGGTTGATTTTTTCAAAGGCTTCGCGACATTTTTCCCGTGCAAGGTTCAACGGGATGCGATCTTGAGGACGCTTCGGCCCGGCAAGGCTCGGCACGACTTCGCTCAGGTTAAGGCCGATCGTCTCATCGTATTGCAACTTATTTTTATCGTTGCGCCATAAACCGCACTGCTTGGCATAGGCTTCTATCAAAGCGATCTCGTCGTCGCTGCGACCGCTCAAAGATAGGTAGTCTAAGGTCTCTCGGTCTATAGGAAAGATGCCGCAGGTCGCACCGTATTCGGGTGCCATGTTGGCGATGGTTGCACGGTCTCCCAGCGACAATTCATTCAAGCCGTCGCCGTAGAACTCTACGAACTTGCCGACTACGCCCAGTTTGCGCAACATTTCTACGACCGTCAACACCAGATCGGTTGCGGTTGAACCTTCGGGCAATTTTCCGCATAGCTCAAAACCTACGACCTCGGGAATCAGCATGGAGATAGGCTGTCCCAACATAGAGGCTTCGGCTTCTATGCCGCCGACACCCCATCCCAACACGCCGATGCCGTTGATCATCGTGGTATGCGAATCGGTGCCTACCAATGTATCGGGGTACGCTAATTTTTCGCCTTGATCTTCGTTCACGAATATAACCCGTGCCAGATATTCCAGATTGACCTGATGCACGATGCCCGAACCGGGCGGCACGACTTTGAAGTTGGAGAATGCCTTTTGTCCCCACTTCAGAAAATTATAGCGTTCGCGGTTGCGCTGAAATTCTATTTTTGTATTGAGGTCTAGTGCCCTGTCGTTGCCGAATTTGTCTACCTGAACCGAGTGGTCTATGACGAGTTCGGTAGGTTGCAAAGGGTTGATTTTATCGGGGTCTAGTCCCAAACGATGCATTGCAGCCCGCATCGCTGCAAGGTCTACCACCGCCGGCACACCGGTAAAATCTTGCATTAATACCCGTGCCGGGCGATAGGCGATCTCTTTGTTCTCGCCTTTTCTATCGAGCAAAGCCTGTATATCCGCTTTATTCACGGTGTTTCCGTCTTCGTAGCGCAACAAATTTTCCAATAAAATCTTCAAGCAAAACGGCAAACTGCGCGCCTGCTCGAGTCGCGATATATCAAAGATAGTATAAGAGTCGCTGCCCACTTTAAGAGTCGTTTTAGTATCAAAGCTGTTCATAGTCCGATTGATTGTTGTAATGTATGGATTTTTAATATTCCTGTATGATTGTGTTTACAAACAACGGGAATAATGACGATTATTATGCCCTATTTGCCGAGTTGTGACAATGCCGTCCGGCATTCCCTTGCCGACGGGGAGGCTGCTAAAATCGTTTAGCCGTCAATTTTGTAGGCATCCGAACTAATCGAAATATAAGAAGTTAGGGTTAACGGTTATTGCATCAGACCTTCTAAGAATACTCTGATGTTTAGTGATCCGGTCGTAGATTCACGGCCGGATTCAGGGCTGGATTCAGGGCTGGATTCAGGGCTGGATTCACTTAATACAATGGTGTATTCGCGTGTTCCGCGCAGGATGTAACGAGCGTGTGAACTTACTTTTATCACGATCGTCACATCATGTTCGTCACTCATTAGTGTATGGACAAAAGAGGCATTATTAGGCAATTCTTGGAAGTTTTGGGTGCCTATTTTGTAGCTGATAGTATTGCTACTGTTATTTGCGATAGGGGTTAATCTAATTCGGATAGTTGCTACATCAAATTCCGCTTCGTATTCTAAAATTTCAGGATCAAAATCCGTGTCTAATTCTCTCTCTTTATACATTATGAAATCGCCGCTGCTGTTACTTTCCTCGAGCCGCAATGCCACCAGAGTAGGTTGCTGTCCACCCAATATCGACCCACAATCGGGTAATTCGGTATTAGGATCCGTATCGCATTGAGGGTCACCTATGGGTGCGATGCCTTTTCCGTATCCGAGTATAGGATATTCATTGCTCGTGCCGAAGTCCCAGTCTTCGATAGACCACTCACTATAAATACCGGTATTCGTTGTGGGTGTTTTAAGGTCTGTCGCCGATTGTTTTGGTTCGTATCCAAAACTTATATTTCCTCGTCCTACATCGAGAAGTCCGCCGCCGTCGTTTTGCCGATAACTTGCATTTATAGTAGCTGAACCGCCATTGTAGTTGCCGATTAGACCCCCTACGACGGAGGTTGTAGAAGTTCCTATAACCGGACTCGTTGTATAACTGTTTCGCAGTATGACATTTTCCATAGTTCCGATTAAACCACCCAAGTTTGTATGTCCCGATACGGAGCCGCTGGAATAAGTGTTTGCGATAGCACTTCTTAGTCCTGTATGACGACCTATCAACCCGCCTAGGTTTTGACTATTGTCCCCGCCACCTTGAACATTGCCGGTTGCGAAACTGTTGGAAATTCTAGGAGTCGGAGCCCCGGAATCAGGGTTGTCATTTGATCCGACCAGTCCCCCTACATTGAGGATACCGGAGACATTGCCGGTTGCGAAACTATTGGCAATATAGTTTCTGTTACCGCCGACCAATCCGCCTACATCGGTGATATTTTCTCCTACAATGTCGCCGCTTGCATAACCACCGTTAATTGTTCCTTGGTTGACACCGACCAGCCCGCCTAATCCACCTAAATAAGGTTCGACCGTTAACCTTAACCTTCTTTCTAAATCTCCGCTACCGACTATCGCAACATTTGCATGGCTATCGATAATACGCCCGTCGCTAAGATTAATACCGACGAGGCCGCCTATCCGACTATCTTCCGAAATCCGATCCGGTATGCGGAACCCGATTATTGAACCGCTCGCATGACTATTAAGAATCAAACCGGCGTTGCTTGCCACCAATCCACCTATCGCAGCAAGTCCTTGTATATTTGCATCCAATAGACCCAAGTTCCGAATTTTGCCGTCCTTCGTCAGATGATTAAATAGAGCCACGAATAATGAAGTGGGGGAATTTATAAACAGATTGGATATCGTCAGGTCGTTTCCTTCAAAGGTCGTGCTAAAACCACCGTCCAGCCCGCCGATTGGTTGCCAACCTGGATTAGTACGCCATGTATTCATGTTCGTGCTATCGTTATAATGTTCGGGTTCGCCGAAGTTTAAATCTCTGCTTAATTCGTAGCCTCGGCAACGATTTTCCATACAACCGAAGGTGACTTTGCCGGCCGAATTGTTGCCGGTGTTATAAGCACTGCCGTCTAATTGATAGCGAATCGCGTCTAAATCCTCCAAATAGTAAATCTCTATCAGATTGTCGCCGTCGTCGTCGGCTTTTATCCTAAACGGACCTATTCGTGTTGTTACCGTATGGTTTTGGGCATCGGTGTGTGTTATCAACACGCGATAGCGAGTACTACCGGGAGTATTCTGCGGTATGGCGAAGGTGTTGGTGCTAACATCACTAATGTCTGTCCAGTCAATGCCCAATTTTCTTTCTTGCCATTGATATGTGAAATCTCGGTCGCCGTCACCGTCCGCATCGGTTTTTACTCGGACGGTGATGGTGGTGGTACTTATTTCTGTTTCTACATCGGGAGGCCCGTTATCTATGCGATTGATTCTCAATACCGTACTACGGCTGGTTGAGGAACCGTCACCGTCGTCGACTCTCAGCGTAAATGTGACATCACGATTATCATCGGTTCCCACGAAATCTTCGGGTATCTTAAAACTTAAGGTAGGGGCGGTTAGTTCCGATACGCTTATCGGTTCATCCGGAGAGCGTGTCCACGCATAGCTATAGGGTTCGGTGCCGCCGGTGACTACGGGTGTCAGAGTAATCGTGCTTCCCTCATCGACCGTGCCATCTTCGTTCGCAGGCTCAATGCCGAATGTTTCGGATATTGAAAGGTTGGGACCGGGCACTATGAGTGTATAAAGTGTACTAATATCTGCATCTATAACTTCAATGGTTAAAATTCTTACTGTATTTTTTAATGCAATTTCTTCGCTTGCGTCCCCGCTACTTCTATTGCCGAAATAATTGATATCTTCTCCTTGTTCGGTAATGGTAATCGTTGCGTTGTCACCGTTGACTGCGAACGGCAGGATTTGAAATTTATCCGAGTCTAGGTTGGGGATAATATAATCGTAGATCAAAGACGAGAAAGACCGGTCGCGAAATCTCAAATCCTTATTGCTTATCTCGCCGTTTTCTAGTAAAAATAAAGCACTCAGCCCGCTGTCACGTTGATTGGCTAACAAGGTGCCGCATTGCGGCAGCGAGGTTCGAGGGTCGGTATCGCATGTGTCTGCCGTATTGATAGGATCTGCGTGGCGGAGGGCAGGATAGATTGTACTGTTTCCGAAATCCCAATCGGTAGTACTCCATTGCCCGTATATACCGCTTGCATCGGTCGGTGATTTAAGGCTTTCGGCAGTTAGTCCCGCCGTATAAAAGACATATCTAGAGAGTCCTATATCATTGAACAAGGAGTCCGGTTTTCTTGCCCAATAGCTTCGGTTTAGGCCGGTAACTATTCTGTCATCACCGGGTATATTCCTGCCTACTAATCCGCCTACAAAGTAGTTGAGTCTGCTTTCGGAGCCTATCACACAGCCTGTTGTATAGCTATTGGTAATTGAACCACCCGCGCTCGTTGTGCCGGCTATGCCACCGATGAAATTATCACCCATGACACAACCGCTCGCATAACTGTTGCTAATTCCGAATGAGCTACCTCTTCTGCCGACGAATGTCCCTACTAATCCGCCTACGCGCGTTGCTCCACGAACATTACCGCTCGCATAGCTATTGGCGATGTTGATAAAATCACCACGGCCGATTAAACCGCCTATTCTTTCTTCTTTTCCGATGACATCGACTATTGCGTGGCTGTTGGCAATAGTCGTTAGTTCGGCATCACCGACTAACCCGCCTAAGTTTGCATCTCCGACAATAGTGCCGGTGGCATAGCTGTTAGCGATCAAACCTGCATAACTACCGGCAGCTAATCCGCCCACATTTAACTTTCCTCTGATGTTGATATCGGGCAAGCCGAGATTGACTATCCTGGCGTGTCGGGAAGTGCCGTCTCTAGTTTGTTGTCCTGCCCGACCGAATAGCCCCACATTATCCGAAGTGTCGGGGTTAGTTCTGTTAATTTGCAGATTGGAAATCGTATAGCCGTTGCCTTCGAAGGTAGCGTGAAAAGCCCGATTTACGACCCCGATCGGCAACCAGCCTTCATCGCCGCTATCCTCGTAATCGTCAACCGTCCATCGTTTTTTATTGGATATTGAGAAATAGCTTGCGTTGCTATCAAAATCCAAATCTCTAGCCAACTCGTACCCGACACAGCCGGTGTTCGGGCAGCCGTCGGTGATTGTTTTAGCAATTGCGTTTGCTCTATAGCCTTTTCCGTCCGGTCGATAACGGATTGCGTCTAAATCTTCCAAGTAGTAAATCTCGATGAGTCCGTCGTTGTCTGCGTCTATATCTACTCGGAGCGGCCCTATAGTTTCGTTGGGTACATTCCTAACGATTAAGGTTTTACTTAAAGTGATGCTATCGGAATCGTCGGATACGGTTAGCGTGAATGTGAGGCTACGAGTTGACGCACTCTCGCCGTCCACAAAGTCTAGAGGTATAAAAACGCTTATCGAAGGGTTACTTCCATATAACTGTGGGTAATCAAATGTAGGAAGCTGTTTCCACCTAAAGTCATAATTTCCACCGGCAACAACCAATAGCATGATCTCGCTATTCTCATCTACCGTGCCGTCTGCGTTTATGTCTATATTATTTCCGGCGCGGAGTTCAATTTCTTCCCTTATCGCAATAGACCGCTTCTCAAAGCGCAGATTATAAATAGAATTGCTATCGCTCACCGTAACGGTTATTGCGGTATTTCCCGATAACGGGATTGTGGTTTCGGTACTGCCGATTGCCGTGCCTATATCGCCGATTGTGATATTTGCCGTAGAATTGTATGCGTTCAGCAGTAGGCTAATGCTTTGCACGCTATCGTCAACCAATACGGTGTAGTCGGTTTCGTCGGAACTAAAGTACGGTATCCATGCCACACCCGGAATATCTATATCTCTCAAACCGGTACCTTGGTTGGGCAATAACGAACCACATTCGGGTGGGTCTATATCCATACGGCGCGGCTGCTTACTACATGTTGACGAGTCTTCATCCGCCGTATATTTGAGAACCGGGTATTGATTAGGCGTGCCGAAATTCCAATCGGCAACACGCCAACCACTATATATACCGGTTGCGTCGTCGGGGAATTTAAGGTCGGAAGCCGATTGCCCTGCGGTATACGAAAGTGTTGATCTTTCACTGCCCGCCCTGCCTATATCGGAGAGTGAGGAATCATTATTTTCCCAATAACTTGCAGTGATTGTCGGTGCCGGCAAATTATGCGTCGACAGGATACCTTCTCGGCTATATCCATTGATAGCGGCTAAACCCCCGAAATCATCATCTTCAAGCCCATCGTTTAGAGTATGGGTAATATGTGTAATAACAGGGTCCGCATAACTATTGGTAATCCTATGTCTGTTGGCACCGACCAGCCCACCGCCATCCGCTAAGCTCGAGACTATACCGCGCGCATAGCTGTTAATAATTTCCCCGGCACTATTCGCCGGACATCCTATGTGGAAACTAAAACAGTTTTCACCGACCAACCCACCTACGGTGAATTTTCCGGTGACATCGGCGGCTGCATAACTATTAACAATCTTGTTGAGATTGGTGCCGACCAACCCACCTACTTTATCTCTTCCTTGCCGGTTGTTCGCCTCCAATGTGCCATCGAAGGTTCCTCCGTTTACGCTTCCGGAAACATAGCTGTTTATGACTTTTCCGCCGTTTATGCCGACTAGACCACCTACACCTTTGAGGTAATAGATATCGTCGCGTCGCGCATCGGGTCTTGCCTGTGGCGAATCGTTTTTCTCAATCCTTAGATTTAATAAGCCGACATTTCTAATTACGGCAGTCTGTGAGGTAAAGCCGAATAAACCTACCCCTCTTAGTCCCCATCCGGTCGCATCCTTATTCTCGATATTTTCCATGTTGATAAACAGGTTGGAAATGGTATAGCCGTTGCCTTCGAATACGCCGCTGAATCCATTTCGTACTTCTTTTCCCGAGACGCTAACATTAATGCTACCTATCGGTTGCCATCCTCCGTCGGTCCATTGCATTTTGTTTTCAACATTATTTCTGTAATCGGATTCTTTTTTGAAGTCTAGGTTTCTTGTCAACTCGTAACCTATACAAACATTTTCCGGGCAACCTTCGGCAGATGTTCCAGTCCCGCTAAGATTATTCCGTATCGCATCCACATCTTCTAAATAGCACAGTTCTATCAAACCGTCGTCATCTTGATCGATGTCACTTAACTTACATTGTGTTGGTTGCTCGGTCTGTGCCGCTGCAGGCGAGCATAGCGCGGTTGCGAGCAAAAAGAACGCTATTAGAGAAGAGGGGTTAAATTTCATATTGATGAAAGTTGCCGGAATAATTAAACTAATTCTATACAAGATTATAACTTTTAGTGTACCTTAAAAATTAATTAATATATGCGAATTTTTGCTTACTATTTACCGTTGTATATCCAAAAATCTTGGGCATAGCAGAGGGCTTAAAATGGGTATTTAGCTCTTTCCGTGTAGGTTTTTTGTTCTGACACCTCAAGCTGTTGAAAAATTATCCACGAACCGTAGGGGCGGACATCAAAATTGCCGATTGAACTACTGGCTCAATCGGCGGCTCTATTCTGCCCGTGACGCGTTGGTCGGCACGATTTATACATTCATCCACCCGATTTATGGAAACCAAAACCATACGGCGCAAAGCGATTGGATTCGTACAAAACGGTACTTTTTCAACAGCCCCATATGTAAACCATATAGCCTGCCGTGTTAAAATCCATACAGAACATCCTCGGTCATGGTGGATGTTCTGTTTTGCAACAGATAAAGATTTTAATTTATTCATTATAAAAACCAATGTCACGGTCTAATAGCGGTTCGGAGATTGATAGAGTCATACATCGCATGGGTTTGGCGTGCGATTGGCATAAGGATATAGATGCCGAGCTGAAGCAATGCGTCGAGCAGGCTAACGATGTCGGCAGCGAAGCCGATAGGACCGATCTGAGGAAATTGCCTTTTGTAACCATAGACGGTTCGGATGCCAGGGATTTTGACGATGCGATTTGTTGCGAGGAGAGCGACGAAGGCATCATCTTATGGGTTGCGATTGCCGATGTTGCGAGTTATATACAAGTCGGTTCCATGCTCGATCGAGAAGCATTCAAACGAGGTAATTCAACCTATCTGCCCGACCGTGTATTACCGATGTTGCCGCAGCTGCTGTCGAATGATTTGTGTTCTTTGTTGCCCAAACAGGATCGTCCGGTGATGGCTTGCCGTATGGTCTTCGACAAGCAAATGCTAATGTCCGATTATCGTTTCAGCAAGGCGATGATTCACTCGCACTGCCGACTGACCTATCAAGAGGTACAAACTTTTTTTGAAAATGGCTCGCCTATGACTTGTTGTCTCGGCGAGGTGCCGGCAATGCTACGAGTAGCCGAAAAACTCTATAAGGCACTCAGAAAGTTGCGTGAAGCACGGGGCGCATTGGATTTGGATATTCCGAGAAGGCATTTATGTTTTGACCAAAATCAACGGATCAAATCGGTAATATCGTTGGCAAGAAGCGATGCGCACCGTATGATAGAGGAATTTATGATTTGTGCGAACATTGCCGCTGCGCGTCATTTATCGTCGCACGACATGTGTTTTTTGAGCCGCGTGCATGAGGGTATCAAGCGCGAGGCCTTGCCTGCATTGGATGATTTCCTGCGTGCTTCGGGCCTCTATTTGAAAGGCACGAAGGTGCCCGACCTTGCGCATTTGATAGAACAAACTTCCGAACACAAAAACAAGCAGGTTATACATACGATGATTTTATCATCGCTGCAACGCGCACTCTACGCGTATTCAAAGCAAGGGCATTTCGGGTTGGCTCTGGAACATTACACGCATTTCACTTCACCGATACGCCGTTATCCGGATTTGTCGGTACACCGTGCGATACACGCAACCTTAGGCTCGGCGAGCGGTCATTGCTATGCTAAGGATGAACTTAAATCTCAAGGACAGTATTGCTCGATGACCGAACGACGCTCGGATGAGGTGGTATGGGATATAGAGCAGTATTTTCTATGCGAACTGGCACAAACTAAAGTAGGTCGGGTCTATCGCGGTATTGTTACGACGGTTGTAGCTTTCGGCTTGTTTATTGAATTAACCGATTTGCATACCAGCGGCCTGCTACATATAAAACATCTGGGAAATGATTATTATCAATTCAACGAGGAGCGTCGATATCTAAAAGGTATGCGCAACGGCGACACCTATAAAATAGGGGATGTGCTCGATGTTTCAATCAAATCCGCTCGTCCCGACGAGCGCAAAATTGATTTGGTGCCGGCGCATTCCTAAACCCGCAGTCTAAAGGCGAGTGTATAAAAATGTCCGCATGCGATGAAACCGATATTGCTTTTATGGAGCTTGCTTTAGAACAAGCCGCTATCGCACAAAGCAAAGGCGAGATTCCCGTCGGTGCGGTGCTGACCTTAAACGACGAAGTCATAGCGAGATGTCACAACAGTCCGATTGCGATGAACGACCCGTCGGCGCATGCAGAAATGCTCGCATTGCGTGCGGCAGCGCAACACCTATCGAATTATCGCCTGCCCGATACGACACTCTATGTAACGCTGGAACCCTGTGCGATGTGTTTTACGGCAATGGTTCATGCTCGCATAGAACGCTTGGTGTTCGGTGCGAGCGACCCCAAACAGGGTTCGGTAGGCGGCTCCTTCGATCTTAGAAAAACCTTTACTTTCAATCATCGCTTCGAAGTCACGAGCGGTGTACTAAAAGTGCGTTGCGGGGTATTATTAATCGACTTCTTTAAGCGAAAACGTGGCTCGCGTATTACATAGGCGTTATGATTTCGGGTTGATCGGCCGGGGGTATGTCGGTGGAAATCGCATCTTCCAGCAAGCTCAATAAAAATTGGTAATTACGAATGTTGTTGATATATGCAACGACATTGTCGTTCGGTTTGCCGTGCCTTGAATTTTGGTACCACTCCGGTTTTTGCAACAGTTTTAACGAATGGCTTACTTCTATCCACGAGTTTATAGTGGCTCCTCTTTTACGCGTCAATCTAAAAGCATCCTCTAAGTGTCCGTAGCCTGCCAGGTACGCAGCCAGTGCCATCCATACCCGATCCGGTTCGGGGATTTCGGAATGTATTTTGTTTATCAGTTCGTTTAGGTGTTTGCTTCCTCCCATGATGCTTTGATAAGCATCCGAACGATCGTGCACTTCGTAGAGTTGTGCGATTTCTTGAGTTAACATCATAATGCCTTTTACTCCGGTAGGCGATACCGCCAATGGATCCCAATGCGATTCCTGATATGCGACAGCTGCAAGAAGTTTCCAGTCTAAGTGATACCTATCGGCGGCCATTCGGAAATATCTTTCATGTTTTGAGAGTTTTCGGTAAGCCGATTCTATGAATGTCAATTTATCGGCATAGGGGAGTAATTTTAAGTGTCCCGGGTGCGCCCTCGTAATACGATCGAGTTCTCCGCTCTCTTGCATCTCGGCAAACAAGTCGTTAGCGAGATGGACTAGATGCGTCGAGCTTGCTTGCGTAGGTTCGCGATTGAATAGCCAAACAATAGGGACTTCTTCGGACACCTCAAAAGCAATTTTGACATAGGGATATAAAAATTGGGTTGCCGAGAGTTCGTGGGCATCGGCCAGGGTGTAGCGTATCAAACCCAGATTAACCATTTCTATTAATTTATAAGAGGGCGTGTCGGAATGTAAGTACCAAGGGATGTCGTCGGCATCGTTCAGTTTGATATTTAAGTTCGGATAGGTAGACTCTTTGTCGTGTTCACGGGCGAGTTTTCTCAATAATGCCATATGATTATGGTTTGCGCCGATATCTATATCCGACAGCGATATTTCGCCGAAACGGGGAGGCTTGGTGTCGGGATAGCGATAAATCATATATTGCTTGCTTCGGTAATAGGGTTTTGATACTCCAAAGTGTTCGGCGTACAGTTGTGTTGCGCCTAAGGCACCGGTAGCCATATCTACTTTCTGTTCTTTTAGCAAGTCGATCGCCTCTGCGGCGGTTGCAACGGGGATAATCTCAATTTTTGTTTGTATGCGGTTTGCAAAAGACTGCAGAAGTTCGTAATCAAAACCGGTTGCTTGGCCGTCTTGCCGATAATAACTCGCAGGATTTACTCTGATAGCAGCTTTGATGGTGGCAGAGTTTTCTAAGGCACTCGGATGCCAAGGCGGCATATCGGTGTTAGGGGCATCCTCGCAAGCTACCAATGCGAATAAAATAGCGGTATATGTTAAAATCCGGATTGAGGGCATAGCTATTACTATAAACGACAAAGTTTAAGTATTATTATATTATGTAGATAGGAGGAGAATAATCACCATACCGATTTTTATTTATAATAGCTTGATATTCCTCAATATATTCCATCAATAAATCGTATAAATGCAGATAAATTTTAGAAAATATGGCTTTCTACTCTGTTTGGGGTTGCTCGCCGTGCAACCGGTTTTTGCACAAGCCCCTTCTTTCGAGATGGCATGTACTACCGAAGACATAGACGACGATGACGACGGTTTGATAGAGCTGTGTTATTTAGAAGATGTGGATGCGATACGGAATAATCTTAGCGGCACTAATCTACAACGGTCCGGCGAAACAACACTTGACATGGGTTGTCCCGATACCGGATGCAACGGTTATGAATTGGTCAGGGATTTAGACTTTACGACGACGCAAAGTTATGTAGACGGTGTAGTCAACGCCGATTGGGTGATCAGCGACGAAGATTTTAACAATAATACGAAACTAGGCTGGTCGCCCCTAGGAACCTTTGCTTCTAGTGCCGTTTTTGAAGGTAACGGATATCGCATCTCCAATTTGCATATCGATAGAGAAGGCAGTAACGAGGTAGGCTTGTTCGTCGGCAATCGCGGCACCATTCGTAATTTCGGGCTGTCGGAAATACGAGTAGAGGGTCGTAATGAGGTTGGTGGTCTAATGGGTAGCAATGCAGGTAGGCTTATGAATGTTTATGTCAACGAGGATAGTTCAGTTACAGCACTTAACACAGCAGGTCTTTTAGCCGGTAGAAACGAAAGTAGCGGGTTAATCATCAACAGTCATGTGCGTGGTACTGTCTCAGTTCGCCTATCTGAAGTTGGTGGCATCTGTGCCTACAGTGAAGGCAGAATCATCAATAGCTATGCCGATGCCGATGTTTCAGGGAGAGACTTCTTTGTAGGTGGTCTAGTGGGGGAAATTGAGGAGGCGGGGTCTGTTATTAACAGTTATGCAGCAGGGACTGTTTCTAATTTCGCTAATCAAAGTAATACAGGTGGTCTTATTGGTGATATTGATGATGCACGCGCAAGAGTCAGCAACAGTTATTCCATCACCGAGGTCGGAAGTGTTGCCGGAGGTGGTTTAAGTGGTCAAAACTCCGGATTAGTGCGTAATAGCTACTGGGACACCGAGGCGAGCGGAAGAAGCACTTCTAGAGGCGGCAGCGGTCGGACTACTGAGCAGTTGCAGATGCCGACCAATCAAAATGCTGCAATGGGCATCTATGCCAGCTGGAGTAGCGACGATTGGGATTTCGGCACCTCTCGGACCTATGCTGCATTGCGCTATGCCGAAGGCGACGACAGCGATAACCCGGCATGCGATGTAGACCCCGACACGCCACTACCGCCTTGCGGTGCGGTGTTATCCGGTCAAACTATTCGCGATCGGGGTTTGAGTATTTTGTTTTTTGTAATAGACGGTGTACAACAAGATAACACCAGAGTATTACGAGATCAACCTTTTTCACCCGCACAGTTCACCTACGATATAAAAATGCCGTCTACGATGATGTTTCAATTAAGACCCTACGCTATCAACAGTACCGAGACGATTTCAATTACCAAACAAGGCGATACCGAGAACACCGACTACTTTGACGACAAGAACAGCGGCGAGTTAAGCGATGACATCATGTTGCAAGCGGCTACGACCGAGACTCTGACGATTACGGCAGGGGATGTCACTTATACATTGAACATAGAGGTGGGTCCGGCGAATAGGTTGAGGATTGTGCGCTTTGATAGTATGCCCGGAGCGGGTAATCTCATTGATGAAGGGCAACCGGTCTCGTTGACGATTGGGATTGCCGGTGGTAGCGGGAACTATGCGTATTTCTTACAACAGGGCGACACGGTGCTTGAGCAGAGGCAAAGCATGAATATGACCGAAACTTTTAATGTCGTTATACCGCCCGACTTTGTGGCAGCCGACCAAACGACGCAAACTATTGTCTATACGATAACGGTTGTCGGTGAGTTTGAGACAGTACGCGCCGACCTTGCACTCATTGCCGAGAGAGTCAATAACAGCACCCCGCAACTGAGATTGAATAGAGGCACCGGCTCGTTGGTCGTAGCCCATATTACGGATGACCCGGACGGTGTCGGCACATTTACCTATCGGTGGCAACGGCAAATCACCAGCGGTGCTAATTGGACCGATATTCCCGATGCCAACACCGACCGCTATGCATTATCAAGCAATACGACCAGCACCATCCGTTATCGTGTGATGGTGGACCATACCGACGGGCAAGGGAATATGTCAAGCTATACGCTAGGTCCGTCGGTTATAGATGTGGATCGCGACGACGACGGTTTGATAGAAATATATTATTTGGATAATCTGGATGCCATTCGCCACCAGCGCGACGGCAGCGGTTATAGGTCAAGCAGTGGTGCAACCAGAATCACCACCGGTTGCCCCGACACCGGATGCAACGGTTATGAGTTGGTCGGGGATTTAGACTTTACGACGACGCAAAGTTATATATCGGGTATAGTCAACGACGATTGGGTGCTTAGCGACGACGATTTTACCGATACTATGAAACCAGGCTGGTCACCCCTAGGAACCTTTGCTTCCACTGCCGTTTTTGAAGGCAACGGATATCGCATTTCCAATTTGCATATCAATAGAGATAACACTAACAATATTGGCTTGTTTTCAAATAACAACGGTACCATTCGTAATTTCGGGTTGTCGGAAATACGAGTAGAAGGTCTTTCTGCGGTCGGTGGCCTGGTCGGTAGTAATGAAAGTAGGCTCATGAATGTCTATGTAGATGGGGATAGTTCGGTTACAGTGAGAGGTGGCAGCATAGGTCTTCTAGCCGGTAGAAACGAAAGTGGCGGGTTAATCATCAACAGTCATGTGCGTGGTACTGCCTCGGGTGTTTCATTTGTTGGTGGTATCTGTGGCGAAAACAACGGCGCAATTATCAATAGTTATGCCGATGCCGAGGTTTCAGGAACAGGAGTTGGTACGGGTGGTCTAGTGGGGAATATTAACGACGGATTTGTTATCAATAGTTATGCTACAGGCTCTGTTTCCGGTGGTTCATCGAGTTCGGCCGGTCTTATTGGTAGAGTCCTTGATGTACGAGGGATTAGAAATAGTTATTCAATCGCCACAGTCGCAGCAAGTAACAATGCAGAGGGTTTATTAGCTGGAAACATTATTGGAACAGTGCGTGATAGCTACTGGGACACCGAGACGAGCGGAAGAAGCACTTCTAGGGGTGGCAGCGGTCGGACTACCGCCCAGTTGCAGATGCCGACCGGTGCCACCGGTATTTATGCCAACTGGAGTAGCGACGATTGGGATTTCGGCGATGCATCGAGTTATCCGGCATTGCGCTATGCCGGAGGCGACGACAACAACAACCCGGCATGCGATGTAGCTCCCGACACATCACTGCCGCCTTGCGGTGCGGTGTTATCCGGTCAGACTATCCGCGACCGGGGTTTGAGTATTCTGTTTTTTGAAGTAGGCGGTGTACAGCTCGATAATGCCAGAGTATTTCAAGATCAGCCTTTTTCACCGTTGGTGTTTGACTACGATATAACAACCCCCGGTCGCCGCACCGAGATTGCACTACGGCCCTACGCGATTAACGACACTGCGACGATTTCGGTTTTGAGAGCATCGGATAACACATCTTATTTTGACGGCAGGCACAGCGGTGATTTAAGTGCCCCCATCGTTTTAGAAGCAGGCATAGCGGAGGTGTTGCAGCTTAGGACAGATGGATTGACATATAATTTTGATGTGATCAGAGGACCACAATCTCCGGTTGAGATTGTCTCCTTCGCCACGACACCTTCTATTGCCACCGTCAACGAAGGCGACGCTATTAGGTTTCAAGCGGTGTTTCGCAACGGTAGCGGCGACTACCGATACTCGCTACAACAACAAGGCACGGTGATTGCGCAAGGGCAAGACACGACTGCGACTATCACCGTCACCGTACCCGACACCTTTGTGGCAGCCGAGCGGACGACGCAGAATATCGTCTATACGATAACGGTTGACGATGGCTTTGACACAACATCTACAGCACTTACGCTGACCGTTAGCAGGGAGGACAACGGTGCGCCGCAACTAGGACTCAATGTCAGCCCGACCGAATTGCGTATCACTTCCGCTGTGGACGACCCGGACGGTGCCGGATCATTCGGCTTTCAATGGCAGAGGCGGGACGAGGACGATAGTGGTTGGAGCAATATTTCGGTTAATGATTCTGCTACGGTGCCAAGTACTTCTGTGAGTACGGTGCGCTATCGTGTCATCGTCAATCATACCGACGGGCAGGGATACGATACTACCTATCGGATAGGTCCGTTTCCTATTGATGTGGACGGCGACGACGACGGCTTGATAGATGTTTATTATCTGGAGGACTTGGATGCGATCCGCTATCAACCGGACGGTAGCGGTTATGGTTTGGCAGCCGCAGAGAGCAAAATCACTTCGGGTTGTCCTACGAATACATGCGTCGGCTACGAGTTATTGAGAGATCTGGATTTCACGACCACCCAAAGCTATGTGGATGTGATGTCCAATAGAGACGAGTGGACGGTGGATGATCCTGCGGTTGCTACCGATACCGGTTGGTTGCCGATAGCGACCGTCGATGCCCCGTTCACGAGTCTATTCAACGGCAACAATAACAACATTTCTAATTTGCAGATCAATAGAGATACGGTTGATGATGCATCTATCGGATTGTTTGCGGCACTGTCGTCGTCGGCGAGATTGGAAAATGTCGGCATACTGGATGTTGCTATCGGCGGTCGCGGTTCCGTAGGTAGCTTGGTTGGGCAGAACGAAGGCGTTATTGCCAATAGCTATGCGCAAGGGAAAGTTGAAGGAGCACAACACTGCGTCGGTGGTTTGGTTGCGTTTAATGATGCGACCGGCGTGATTATCAACAGCTATGCGAATGTGATGACGACCTCTACCGCCGTGCTATCGGCAGGTGGTTTGGTCGGCAACAACACCGGCACGATAAGAAACAGCTATGCGGCAGGTGATGTCGGCGGTGTTTGCGATGTAGGTGGTTTGGTTGCCGAGAACGGCAGCGGAGGTGAAATCGTCAACAGCTATGCTGCGGGCGCGGTAAGCAGGTCGGGAAGCTGTAGCGATGCCGTCACCCGCACCCGTGCCGGCGGTTTAGTTGCCGATAACGCAGGCTTGATAAGGAATAGTTATGTTCGCGGGTCTATCTCGGCAGGTGGTGGCACGGCAGGTGGGTTGGTTGCTGTGGGGGCAAGCGGTACGATTGAGTCGAGCTATTGGGATAGTACGGTGAATAGTGATATTACTGCCGATGACGAGGACGGTATCGCAGCAAGCACCGTTGCGTTGCAAACACCACAGTCGGCGATGGGCATCTATGCCGACTGGAGTAGCGACGATTGGGATTTCGGCACTGCAATGCAATATCCGCTGTTAAGATATACCTCGCCGACCGACATCGCTATCGCAGCGGTATGCGATGACGACCTCGATACCGCACTACCGCCGTGTGGCAGTGCATTGCTGTCTCAAGCACAGAGCGGATTGAGCAACCTACTCTTTTTTGTCGGCAGTAATGCGGTGGCACCGGAGCCGCCTTTTTCTCTCTCGGTCTTGTCAGGCTATACGGTCACAGTAGAGAATACAAACACGATTGAATTATTGCCTTATGGCATCAATCCGCTAGGCGAGTCTATTGCAATCCGCAGAGTAGGAGATGAAACAGCCACCGACTATTTCGAGGGCAAGCGCAGTGGCGAGCGTAGCCTGCCGATCCCGCTTCCGGAGGGCGTATCTACTCTAGAAATCGTCGTCGGGACCGACTCCGACGATATGAGTTCGGTCACTTATAGCACCACCGTCACTAACACTGTAAATCGGGTCGTAGTAGAAGAGATCATTGCGCCCGACAGGGTGTCCGAAGGGGATGCCATTAATCTAAGTGCAACGGTCACAGGAGGCGCACGCACAGCTTATAGATATCAATGGACTTCAACCCCGACGGCTTTTCTAGCCGAGCAAGACCGAACCGCTGCCACTTTAAGTTTCAATGTGCCTATCGTTTTTGTATCTCGTGACGATACCGGTCGGGATGTGGAAATCACACTGACCGTTAATGATGGTTTTACGAGTAGCAGTGAGACCCGGACGGTGACCGTCGCCAAAGCCGATAACGGTCAACCGAGCTTTACCGAGACGGTGACCGTATCGTCAATAAGCATTGCCGTCGTGCCGGGGAGCGATGCCGACGGCGTCGTCACGATCGATAGTTATACTTGGCAACGCCGCAGTGCCGATGATAGCGAATGGACGACGATTCCCGGTGAGACATCGGCAATGTTTAGCATCCCGACACAAGACAACGGTGGCACCCTGTATCGTGTGCAGGTGATGACTACCGATGCGCAAGGCAACGATTTTACCGGTATATTAGGTCCGTATAGAAATAGAACCGATATAGACGATGACGACGACGGTTTGATAGATATCTACTACTTGGAAGACTTGGATGCGGTGCGTCATCAAACCGACGGTAGTGGCTATGGGACAACCGATATCACCCGAGGTTGCCCATCGAATAGTTGTATGGGTTATGAGCTGCGTAGAGACTTGGATTTCACGACGACCCAAAGCTATGTAGATGCGACGACAAATAGAGCGGCGTGGACGGTGGATAATTTTGCCATCGCCGGCGATAGCGGTTGGGATCCTATCGGTTCTGTTGCCAACAATAATTGTAGCGATGCGAGTAGTGATTGTTTTGCCGGTGTTTTCGAAGGCAACGGCTTTAGCATTTCCAATCTGCAAATCAATAGAGACAACACCAACGAGATCGGTATGTTTGCCGGCAATAGCAATACCGGCACCATTCGCAATCTCGGTTTGCGAGAAATAGAAGTAGAAGGTAATGTCAGGACCGGTGGGCTGGTCGGTCGCAACGAGGGTAATCTAATCAATGCCCATGTGATTGAGAGCCGCGTTCAAGGAGGAAACAATGCCGGTCTTTTAGCCGGCGTAAACGGGTCAAGTGGGTTAATCATCAACAGTTATGTGCGTGGCACTGTGGTAGGTTCTCGTTGGGTTGCCGGCATCTGTGGCATCAACACCGGCAGAATTATCAATAGCTATGCCGAGGTCATGGCGAGCGGCGTAAGGGAAGTCGGTGGTTTGGTGGCTGAGAATCAAGGAACTATTCGCAATAGTTATGCGATGGGTTCTGTGCGTATCACTTCTACCGATACTAATAATCGCCGAAGCGTGGGGGGTCTGATCGCTGTATTATGGACAGGCACTAATCCGAGCGTTACAAACACTTATTCGACCGTCGCAGTGACAGCCGTTTTAAGTGCTAATAACATCGGCGGTCTAATCGGCAGTAGACACTCATCCAACCCACCGATAACCGCGAGCTACTGGGATACCGATACGAGTGAGCGAACGGCTTCTCCGGGAGGTGGCATCGCTCAGACGACCTCTGAATTGCAAATGCCGACTGCGCCGGGAACCGCACCGACCGATGTGTATTACCAATGGAGTACCGACGATTGGGATTTCGGCACCTCTCGGACTTATGCTGCATTGCGCTATGCCAGCGGCGACGACAGCGACAACCCCGGCTGCGATGTAGATCCCGATACGCCACTGCCGCTTTGTCGTAGCTTATTGCCCGGTCAGCGTGCGGTGCCGGTTGGAGAAAACACCACGCCGACGATTAAAACCAATGCGTCTTTATCGATTAGCTTGGATGAAGATGCTGATACTACATTGAATGTCGTAATTAACGATGAAGATGATGATGTGCTGAGAGTCAGCATTGTTTCGAGCAATGAGGCGATTGCAACGGCAATGGTTAGCGGTGCGGGTGGCACCCGAGTGCTAGAGATTAGCGGTGTCGGTGTCGGCGATGCGACGATTACTGTGACGGTGGACGACGGCAGAGGTGAAACAAACTCTACGGCATCGTTGGTATTTAATGTGTCGGTGTCGGCAGACCCGCGACCGATGATTACGCTGGCACCCGCAACCGATCAATCACTACCGCTCGGTAGTATGCCCGATATCATGGTTTCGGTAGCGGATGCTAATTATGGCGAGGGTGAGACGGTGACATTGGCGGCAAGGTCGTCGGACCCGACGATTGTGTCGGTGATGCCACCGACCGTTACCGGCATCATGGATAATACGGCTGAAACCTTTAGGCTAAACGCTATGCGAGGTGGGATGGCAACGATTACCTTTACCGCACAGGACAGCAACGGATTAAGCGACAGTGCCGACCTATCGGTGCGTGTCAATGCGCCGCCGACGCTGAGCGGTATTCCCGAACAAACAGTCCGGCTGCTGGAAGGTATGAATACTTCGATAGTCGTGACACCGGACGATGCGAATACCGACGATATGCCTGCTAATTTCGTGGTGCGTGCTACATCCGATACACCCGGAGTTGCCGGGGTGAGTGTCAGTGCCGGTGGAACCACGCGCACGCTTACGATTCGCGGTATCGGTGCCGGCGATGCGACGATTACGGTGACGGTGAACGACGGTACCGGCGAAGCCAATGCGACGGCTTCATCAGTGTTTGATGTGGCGGTGGTGGAGAATACCGTTCCGACGCTACTGCTTGCATCATCGGCTCTAACGCTACCGATCAATAGCACGACCGATACCATCGTCTCGGTTGCGGACGGCAATTTTGATTTAGGCGATGTTGTCACATTGACGGCAGTGTCGTCCACCCCATCGGTGGTATCGGTGATGCCGATGCAAGCCGGTATAACAACCAATACCGGTACAACCTTTGTGCTGAATACCGATCAAGGTGGCGTATCAATGATTACCTTTACCGCAACCGACCGAGCCAGATCGGGCACTCGTGCCGACCTATCGGTGCGTGTCAACACACCACCGACGCTGAGCGGTATTCCCGAGCAACCGGTCAGGCTGTTGGAAGGTATGAATACCTCGATAGATGTGACGCCGGACGATGCCGATGCCGACGATACTCTTGATTTAAGAATCGCCACCGACGATAGCACGATTGCGAGTGCAACGATTATCGCAACCACCGGTGCCGTGCGCACGCTTGAGATTGTCGGTGTCGGTGTCGGCAATACGACGCTTACCGTGACGGTGAACGACGGTCGAGGTGTAGCAAACTCGGTGGTTTCGGAACAATTTACGGTGCAAGTGGGAGGCAGCATAGCCCCGATACTCGAGATTGTTGCCGCACCCGAACAGCCGATACAACTGGGTAGCACCGCACAAGTAGTGGTCGGTGTGTCGGATAGTAATTTTGACTTGGGCGATCGTATCACATTGACGGCGATGTCGTCGAGCCGAACCATCGTATCGGTGATGCCGGGACAGATTGACGATATCAGGTCGGGTACGCGTGCGACTTTGACGCTGATGGCAAACAGAGCGGGTGTCGCGGAAATCGAAGTGACCGCAACCGACCGTGCAGATTTAAGCAGTAGTGGCACCTTGGAAGTGGTAGTCAATACCCCACCGACACCGAGTGCTCGGGTGCCGACCCGAGCTATCATCGCAACGGTCGGCGTGTCGTTTGAAAGAGATATCGGCGAGTTTTTTAGCGATGCCGACGGCGACACACTGACATACGGCATTGCAATAGAACCGACGAGTGGTTTGATAGACGGCTTCAGCACAACTAACGGCACATGGACCTTCACGGCAACCGATGCCGATGTCAGCCGAAACACGGCAGGGTCGACGGTGACGGTGTCGGCGGATGACGGCAGAGGCGGTCGCGTGCAGGCGAGCTTCACACTATTGATAGATGCGCCGCCGACCGGTACTGTGCGCATAGCACCGGACAGCGACGATAGATGGCGGTTGCGTACGATATCAACGCTCGCCGATGCCAACGGGATTGAGACGACGAGCTATCGGTGGTTCATTAACGACACTTTGATAGACGGCGCAACCGAGAATGACTATCGCATCCCCGACGATAGACCGTCGCGAACCGCCGGCACACGCTATAGGCTGGAGGCAACGGTTGTAGATAACATCGGACAATCGGTGACAACACAATCCAATGTGTATATGGTGGCGAATATCGCTCCGATGATTACGCGGGTTAATGTTGTACCGTCCCCGGTGAGCGAGGGTGGTACGGTTAGTATGACTGCCGAGGCATCCGACGAGAACTTCGATAGCTTAAGCTATAGGTGGCGTGTGAGTAGCATCAATGCCACCGAAGCCGATGTGTCGGGAGCTACGGCACTGTTAACTCTTCGCGACTACTTTGTGACCGATGCGAATGCCGCTACGGCGACGGCGATCTTTGTGGTATCAGTAAGTGACGGAACGATCGAGACGACAGGAATGTTCTCGGTGGAGGTGAACAAGGAAGATAACGGCGTGGTGTCGGTAAACAACCTCACCAGATCGCCTACGACCGAGACCCGATTGATTTTTACCGGTATAGACAAGACGACTGAGACCGACGGTGGCGTGCGCGGAAGTGCGACCTATCACTGGCAACAGTGTCTGGGCAGTCTAGGTGATGATTGCTCGATAGATGTGGGTGTCGGTTCGGGTTGGCGGGACATCGTCGGACAGACCGGCACTTTAGGCAGCAGCGATATTTTCTACGAGGTCCCGAGCACACTGTCGGCACCTTCAAATCCAAACCATCGGGTGCGTTCGGGCGATAGGTTCCGTGTCAGGATAGCGTATACCGACTTGCAAGCCTATACGAGGAGTGTCTACTCGTCTAATCTAGGTGCAAGGCTGGGACAAAATACGACACCGACGATTATGAGCAATGCGGCGCGTGATCTGAGACTGCTGGAGGGAGGTCGCATCACGGTGCCGGTGTCGGTGGGCGATACGGACGGCGGTGTATTGAATGTAAAAGCCCTCCCAGCCGACGATACGATTGCAAGTGCAATGATTAGCGGAGATGGAATCACCCGCACGCTTACGATTGTCGGAAAGCGTGCCGGTAAGACGATGATTACCGCAACGGTAGACGACGGCACCGGCGAAGCCAATGCGACGGCTTCTTTGGTGTTTGATGTGACGGTGGAGAAGAATACCGTTCCGACGCTATTGCTTGCATCGTCATCGGCTCTAACGCTACCGACCGATACCACGACCGATACCATCGTCTCGGTTGCGGACGACAATTTTGATTTAGGCGATGTTGTCACATTGACGGCGGTATCGTCAACCCCATCGGTGGTCTCGGTGATGCCGATGCAAGTCGATATAACGACCGATACGAGTGTGCGCTTCGTGCTGAATGCCGAGCAAGGTGGCGTGTCAATGATTACCTTTGTTGCAACCGACCGAGCCGGATCGGACACTCGTGCCGAGCTATCGGTGCGTGTCAATACGACACCGACGCTGAGCGGTATTCCCGAGCAACCGATTAGGCTATTGGGAGGAGTTAATCGTGAATTGGTCTTGACGATAGCCGATGCCGATGCCGACGATAGCCTTGATATAAGAATTGATAGTAGCGATAGCATGATTGCGAGCGCAACGATTATCGCAACCACCGGTGCCATGCGCACGCTTGAGATTAGCGGAGAGCGTGCCGGCAATACGACGATTACGGTGACGGTGAACGACGGCCGAAGTGTGGCAAACTCGCAAGTATCAAGACAATTTGCGGTGCAGGTAGAAGCCTCCGAAGCACCGATGATTGACATTATTTCCGCACCCCGGCAGGTGATAGAACCGGGTGGCACCGCCGACATCGTAGTTCGGGTGTCGGACGCTAATTTTGATTTCGGCGATCGTGTCGCACTGACGGCAATGTCATCTAGCCGAACGATTGTATCGGTGATGCCAGAGCAGATTGACGATATCGAGGCGGAGAGGCGTGAAACCTTGACATTGAGGGCAAACAGAGCCGGTGTCGCAGAGATTATATTGACCGCAACCGACAGCGAGGGGTTGCGCAGTAGCGAGACCGTGATGGTGAATGTCAATACACCACCGCAAGTGGTGTCGGAGCGAGTGCCGACCCGAGCCATCATCGCAACGATCGGCGTGCGGTTTGAGCTACAGACCGCCGACTTCTTTAGCGATGCCGACGACGATGTCTTGACCTACAATATCGCAATAGTACCGCCGAGCGACTTGACAGACGGCTTCAGCACCACTAACGGTACATGGACATTCACGGCAACCGATACCGATGCCAGCCAAAACATGACGGGTTCTATCGTGACGGTTTCGGCGGATGACGGCAGAGACGGTCGCGTGCAGGCAACCTTCACACTGCTGATAGATGCACCACCGACTGGCGATGTACGCATAGAACCGGACAGCGACGATAGATGGTTGTTGCGTACGATTTCAACGATAGCCGATGCCAACGGGATTGCGACGACGAGCTCTCGTTGGTTTATCAACGACATTTTGATAGACGGTGCAACCGAGAATGCATATCGCATCCCCGACAACAGAGCGTCGCGAGCCGCCGGCACACGCTATAGGCTGGAGGCAACGGTTGTAGATAATATCGGTCAATTGGTGTCGACGCGATCCAATGTGTATACGGTTGCCGACGAAAGCCCGGTGATTGTGAGCATCACCGCCCCGCAGACAATAAACGAGACAACTCCGACACAAAACATCAATATCAGTGTGACTGCAAGCGACCCGAACTACGATGACTTGACTTATAGCTGGAGTGCAGATCCCGAGACATTAAACAATGCAACCTCACCGACGGCAACCTTGGTTGTTCCGCCCGACTTCGTGGCTGCGGCATCCAGCGACACGACGGTGAACATAGCGGTCGTGGTAAGCGACGGGACGGCTACTATGACAAGTATGACCTCGGTGGTGGTGAATAAGGTAAATAACGGTGCGATCACCATCACCATAGATGCGTCGATAGAAGTAGGAAGCGAGGCGACGACACTCACGGCGATGAGATTGACCGATGATCCCGACGGCAACCCGAGTGATGATGTGAGGTATCAATGGCAAATCTGCTCGGCGGAAGGGAACTGGGACAACATTACCGATGCGACCACAAGATCGTATTTAATCACATCGGATTCCGGAGGCAACAGCTTCCGTGTCCAAGCACGCTATACCGACGGACAAGGCTATATGGAGGTAGTTAATTCGCCGGCACAGTGTACCCCGTTGACTTCAGGCATCAGGATACGCGCCAAAGTATTTTTAGAAGGTCCGCTCCAGTAGGTCAATCGGCAATTTAATTTTAGTCCGCCCCTACCACTCTATGAAGTACTTTTTCAACAGCCCACATTACTACTTTGCGCTTACATTTTAGAACTAAAATTTGCTTTAGCTGTAATTTTTTGTATGATAAGCAGTTTATCGGATAATAATTTTAACGCTTTACGAAATATGGAAACTTTCCCTCAATTACTAATGCACCGAGCCGATATGCATGCAAGTTTGCCGGCACTACGAGTTAAACGGCTTGGTTTGTGGAAAACTCACACATGGAGTGATTTTGCACGACATGTGCAGAGTATTGCAAGCGGTTTATCGGCTATGGGTGTGCAGAAGGGGGACAAAGTGATTGTAGTCAGCGACAACACGCCCGAAGTTATGTTCATGACCTCCGCGCTTCAAGGGTGTGGAGCTATTCCGGTGCCGCTCAATGCAAACGCATCGGCGAAACTTCTGGCACATGTAATCACAAACCTAAATATCCAATATGCTTATGCGCACGATCAACAACAAGTCGACACCTTACTCGATGCCCAGGAACAATCACTCAAGTTAAAATATATTTTCTATACCCATCCTCGCGGTTTGGCATCGTATGACCAAAACTTATTGCAAAATATAGCAAAGGTTCGGGCGCGCGGTGACGAACATGCGGCTTCGCATCCGGATGCATTCAAGTCTGCGATCAACGCCATTACGCCGAACGATATCGCCTTTGTTTTTTTGTCTTCCGGCACCGATGCCGAACCTAAATTAGTGCCGTTGAGTTATGCCAATATGCTACATAATGCGCGCTATATTGCCGAGGTAGAACAAATCAACGAACACGACGAATTATTGTCGTTTATGCCGATTGCAATGCCGGCTAGTTTTATGTACGGACAAGCGGTTTCTTTTCTATGCGGTTTTTGTGTGAGTTACCCCGAGAGTAGCGAGACGGTTTTAGAGAACCTGCGAGAAATCGGCCCTACATTATTTTTTGCTTCTGCGCATGTCTACAAATACATAACGACCTTAATCCATAATAGGGTTACATTCGCCGGCAATCTAACATACAAGTTGTACGATCGCTATTATGAAAGTGCTCGAATAGGAAAGTCCTCTATGATCGGTAATTTATTAATCACCGCACCGATTAAAAATGTCTACGGTTTTAGTCATCTGAGAATAGCGGCGACGAGCGGCGATGCAATCAGTGAGAAGACCTTCAACTCATTTCGTAAATTGGGGATCGATATAAAACAAATCTACGGTTGTGCAGAAACCGGCGGTGTTATTACTATGCAGACTGCGGAAGAGAAAGAAGCACATTCGGTAGGACATTCCATAGCCGGAAGTCAAATTAAAATTAGTGCCGACGGCGAAATTTTGTGTAAGGGTCCTAATGTTTTCAAAGCGTATACCGATGGCACATCCGCCACCCTAGACGAGGACGGTTGGTTTCATACCGGCGATCTAGGAGTGATCAAAGGCAAGGAATTATATGTGAAGGATAGAAAAGAATTGGTTAAAGATTTAGGGGGTGACAAAAAATTGATGCCTAAGATTTTGGAAAATGCAATTAAGTCGTCTCCGTATATTCAAGACGCTTATGTGTGGGCTACCGACGACGCAAACGTCTGTGCATTGATTGTTGCCGATGAACATACGGTTGGGTATTGGGCCGAATATCACGATGTACGTTATACCGGCTATCAGGATTTGGTATCTAAAAAAGAAGTAGAGGAATTAATTGTTTCGCAAATTAAAGAAGCCAATGCATCTTTGACCACCGATAAGAGAAAAGTTAAATTACAAAGTTTCGTATTACTGGCAAGAGGGTTTTCCGGCAGTTTGGGCGAATTGACATGGACCAATAAATTGTGCAGACATGTCATAAAGGAAAATTTTGCAATGATATTGAATAGCTTGGAAAGTGGAGAATCTATTATTAAGTATGACGACCCGACGATGGGTACCGAAGTTGAATACAAAGTCTGTAGCGTATAAGACTTTTTGCGATCCCGAGATATTATTATGGCGACACAATGAACAAAGAAGTTTTTATGAGCGTTGAGAACGTAGACTTGTCTTTTAAGGGCGTTCAAGCGATCGCCGATATTAGTTTCAATGTATATAAAGGAGAGGTATGCGCACTCATAGGTCCTAACGGTGCCGGTAAAAGTTCTATGCTCAACATTATCAACGGAGTATATACACCCCAGAAAGGACGCATCGTGTTCGACAACAAAGTCTATACGCGCATGAAACCTCGTAAAATGGCAATAGACGGCATCGCGAGAACCTTTCAAAACATCGCATTGTTTCAAGGCATGACGGTACTCGACAATATCATGACCGGGCGCAACCTCAAAATGAAATCGACTTTTTGGGAGCATGCTATATTCTACGGTCGCTCGAGACGAGAAGAAATTGAACATCGCCACAGAGTAGAGGAGATTATTACTTTTTTACAAATAGAAGCGATACGCAACACGCCGGTTAAAAAACTCGCATACGGATTACAAAAGCGTGTGGAATTGGGACGCGCCTTGGCAATGGAACCCAAACTACTGTTGCTCGATGAACCTATGGCCGGCATGAATCTCGAAGAGAAGAAAGACATGTCGTGCTTTATCGGTGAAATCAATCGTGAACTAGGCACGACTATCGTTTTAATAGAACACGATATGAGCGTCGTAATGGATATATCGGATCATGTGGTAGTCATGGATTACGGCGAAAAAATCGGCGACGGCACGCCCGAGGAAGTCCGCGATAACAAAGCGGTCATCGAGGCCTATTTAGGAGTAAGCCACGACGGCCGGAACGATGTGAAATGACATAGAGGATAAAGAGATGCTGTATTTTACCGAAGTAGTTATTAGCGGCTTGCTGACCGGCGTGATGTATTCTTTGGTCGCTATCGGCTTTGTCTTAATCTATAAATCTTCCGGGGTTTTCAACTTTGCACAAGGCACGATGTTGTTGTTCGCAGGTTTGACTTTCGTTAAATTGACCCAACAGGGCGTATCCTTTTGGTATGCCTTCGTGCTGACTATGGGTGCGATGATAATGATGGGCATACTGATAGAAAGATTTATTATGCGACCGTTGGCGAATCAGTCTCTGCTTTCGTTGTTTATGGCAACCGTAGGCCTGAGTATATTTTTAGAGGGTGCCTCGCAAGGTATTTGGGACTCCGCGGTTCACGGTCTCAAACTCGGCGAGTTTCTCGGTGAAGAAATAGATGCCGAACTTGCGTGCCAAAGCGGTTTTTTTGCATGCACTTATGCCAAGTTTATCAATCTATTGGCATTGCTGTTATCGCCTAACCCCATCTTTTTGAGCGATTATATAGAAGGCTTCGATGTCCTCATCGGTGCATTCGATATCTTCGCTGCGATTGTTGCCGGCACGATGATTATAGGTCTATCTATTTTCTTCCAAAAAACCAAAACCGGCATGTCGTTGCGAGCGGTTTCCGACGACCATCTGGCGGCGATGGCGGTGGGTGTGCCTTTGTCTCGTATCTGGGCGGTGGTTTGGGCGGTGACCGGCGTGATCGGTTTGATCGCAGGCTTGTTGTGGGCCGACCGCATCAGTGTATCGTTTACCTTGACGCAAGTCGTGTTAAAAGGTTTACCGGTGATATTGGTCGGCGGTCTAACATCTATTCCCGGCGCGATTATCGGCGGCTTTATCATCGGGGTTTCGGAGAAATTGGGCGAGGTCTATGTTGCCGATTGGTTCGGCGGGCAAGGTATAGAGAACTGGTTCGGTTATACGATTGCGATGTTGTTTATTCTGATGCGTCCGGCGGGTCTGTTCGGCGAAAAAGAAATTGAAAGAGTTTAATATCCGGATATCGCAATGTTTTATAGGGAAACAAGTCATATAGTCTCCAATTACATGCAAGATCGTAGCATGATACCGCTACGCCAGGATCGTTGGTTTTTGTACGCATTTTTGTTGTTCATATTGTTTGTAGTGCCTTATATCGCCGACGATTACTGGATGGGGGCTATTCTAATTCCGTTGCTGGTTTTCTCTCTCGCGTCGCTGGGTTTGAATCTACTAACAGGGTATACCGGGCAGCTGTCTTTAGGTACGGGTGGTTTTATGCTACTCGGCGCGGTCGCAACCTTCAACTTTCTATACCGCTTCGACGGAGAGATTATTCCTTTTAACATGCCGTTGCCTATGGCACTATTTTTTGCCGGTGTCGTAACCGGTCTCGTCGGTGTCTTATTCGGCTTACCCAGTATCAGAATCAAAGGTTTTTATCTGCTTGTGTCTACGCTGGCAGCGCACTTTTTCATATTATGGTTTTTTAATTCTTATCGCTACTTTGTTAATTACGACCATGCCGGTGTCGTGTTGTTATCATCCAGATATTACGAGATCACCTGGCTTCATTTTAATCCGAATAATTTTTATTTGCCCGAATTGACGACACTCAATCTAAACACTTATGTAGGGAAATACTATTTGGTGCTGGTTACCGTAATCATTCTTACGATTGCCGCCAAAAATATAGTCCGAAGTTCATTGGGACGCAACATGATGGCGGTCAGAGACATGGATATCGCTGCGAGTGTGATAGGTATCCGTGTCGGGGTGACCAAACTCATTGCGTTTTTTATCAGCACCTTTTATATCGGGGTTGCGGGTGCTCTGTTTTCTTTTTCGTATACGACCGACATCAATTTGAGGACGCACGAACTGGATCGAGCATTTCAAGTATTATTCATGATTATTATCGGTGGCTTGGGGTCTATCGCAGGATCGTTTATGGGTGCCGCTTTCGTTTATTTGTTCGATATAGTCATCAGCCTCGTAGGCGATAAGATGCTGGGAGGCGCATTTAATTCGGCATTCGTAGAGAATCTAGGCAAGGTGATAACCGGGGTTGTGATCATTATATTGCTGATTAAAGAACCGGGCGGTTTCGCTGCACTGTGGGGGCGTTACAAAGAAAAACTGCGCACCTGGCCTTTCCCACATTAATGCCATTCCCCTCCTGTGGAGGTGGCACCCTTTGCCTGACGGGGTGGTTGTGTCGTAAGGCTGTTGAAAAAGTGCTGCTATCGCAAAAATCCAATCGCTGTGCGTCGTGAATATTTGCAAACCGCCGTAGGGGCGGACTTGTATGTCCGCCCTAAAGTGCCGTTCTGCACAGCTGCAACCGCTTGCGCCATTTGGTTTTGGTTCCCATAAATTGGATGAATAAATGTATAAATCGTACAGACGCAACACGTTACGGGCAGACATGTTAGTCTGCCCCTACGGTACGTAAACATAAATTTTGTGGATAAACACATTATCCATGCCAAACGATACTTTTTCAACAGCCCCTTTCGTGTCTGCACAAACCCCAAAGTTCACCCCCACACTTAACTGTATAGAAATCTCCGATTTATATGTATAATAGGCTGGAACATAGGAGGACTTATGCTTATTAAATCTAAACTTTATTCGACCCCTCGGTCGTCGGAAATTACCGCCGAGTCGGTTTATATAAATCGCCGCAGCTTTATTAAACATAGCGGTGCCGTCGCCGTTAGTTTGTCGCTAGGGACTTATGCGCATGCCGCATTAGGTCCGCTTGACGATCTTCCCGATAGTCCGTATAGCACCGACGAAGAGCTCACCAGCGAACGCTCGATTACTACCTATAATAATTTCTACGAACTCGGCTACGGTAAATCCGATCCGCATAAAAATGCAGAATCTCTGAAAACGCAGCCGTGGAGCATTATGGTCGGCGGCGAGTGCGAAAACCCGGGCACTTATATGCTCGAGGATTTTGTCAAACCGCATCAGTTGGAAGATAGAATTTATCGCCTGCGCTGTGTAGAAGCCTGGTCTATGGTGATACCGTGGATAGGCTTCGAGGTCAACCGCATCATCGAAAAAAGCAAGCCGACTTCCAACGCCAAATATGTTGCTTTTCGTTCTATATTGGATCGTGAGAATCTGCCCGGTCAGCGTCGTAATGTATTGGATTGGCCGTATAAAGAAGGCTTGCGTATAGACGAGGCAATGCATCCGTTGACCATCTTCTCGGTAGGTCTTTACGGCAAGGTATTACCCAATCAAAACGGTGCGCCTTTGCGGTTGGTCGTGCCGTGGAAATACGGTTTCAAAAGTATTAAGTCCATCGTCGCAATGGATTTCACCGAACAACAACCGCCTACCGCATGGAACCGATCCGCACCCCAAGAATACGGTTTTTATTCGAATGTTAATCCCGAGGTCAATCACCCTAGATGGTCGCAGCGGCGCGAACGACGTATCGGCGAGTTCGGCAAACGGGACACTTTGAAGTTCAACGGTTATGCAGAAGAAGTTGCCGGTTTATACAGCGGAATGGATTTGAATAAATACTTCTAAAACAATAACAATGACCTTGCCTGCGCCACCTTTATTGCCGAGCAGGATAACCATACACGGCGCGTGTTTGCTGCCCTTTTTATATCTGCTCTATGCGGGTTTCAACAACGATCTCGGTGCCAACCCCATAGAATATATTACGAGATTCACCGGTGATTGGACCTTGCAAATGTTATTGATAGTGCTTGCGTTCAGACCTTGGGTGCATTTAACGAATATGCGTTGGCTGTTGCGTCATCGCCGTGCGGTAGGCTTGTATAGCTTTTTTTACGCATCGTGCCATTTCACGACTTATATATGGCTGGATCAATTTTTTGATTTGCAATCCATCGTTATCGATATTCTAGATCGTCCTTTTATTTTCGCCGGCTTTGCCGCCTTCGTGCTACTTGTTCCATTGGCGATAACCTCCAATAATCGGGCAGTCCGCTATTTGCAGCATCGCTGGACTTTGTTACATCGCTTGGTTTATGTTATTGCTGCCGTCGGTTTGGTTCACTACTGGTGGTTGATACGCGCCGATTACTTAAAGGCGTGGATTTATTTGAGTATACTGACTTTATTGTTGGGTTATCGCTTTGCACTCTATCTGCGACAATCATACCAATATCGCTAATGTCAGAGTCCCGACGGCTTTTATGCTATGCCTTGATATATTACTGGAACCAATATTAGGAATAAATAAGTATGTCCTGAATAACGTTGTATAATTTATTGAAACGTATACCCGACTCAAACGATGGCGAGGTAGAAAAAGCCGTTGCCGAAGTCGCCGGCACGAGAGATGTAGCGACTAAAGTGGATATAGCAAATCTAGAGACCAGGCCGACAAATCGAATGTATGCGGTTGCAGCAGTAATAATAGCGGCAGTTGCGCTGACAGCAAAATTTTTATAAGGAAAGATACGATTAACTAAGTTATGGAGAGCAGAACAATGGAGCAAGATGACATCAAAACACAAGCAGACAAAATTAGAAATCTGGTAGAAGAAGGCAAATATAAAGGCTTAGAAAACTTTACCGAAGAAGAGCTGGAAAAGATATATGAGGCTATAGCCGAAGCAGGTTTATTGGACGCTATCGGCACACCAGGTGTTTGTGAATTACTTTGTGATATAGCTTACAAAGCCTGTAAAGCTAATGCCAAAACCGAGGGAGAAGTGGCATTATGCGTAGTAGAGCGTTGGGCGTGCAAACAAGTGTTATGCAAAAAATTATAGTCGCTAACGAGACTATCAACTATTTTGTGTAATTCGTATTCAATAGCTAATCGGTTTATCGCCGATATCCAATTCCGTATCGGCATCTCACAGTTAGCTTAAAGCGTTTTAGCTTTTTTCACCACTCATTCCATAAAACCGTTGATATAACCGGCATGGAAATTATATAGTTAACTTGACAAAGAAATGTTAAATTATATCAATGCAAACCCATAGAACAATTAGATATCATTTATATCCGGCGACACAGAAAAAACACCGACAATTACATGGCACGGCAGGCGCATGCCGCTATGTCCGGAATCACTTTGTAGCTAAGTTGAAGGACGAATACGAGTATTACGGCGAGAGCCGGTTTAGCTATTTCACTCTGGGTAAGCAATTTACGACCTTGCGAAAGTATTGCGACCGGTGGTTGCAAGGTTATTCCGCTTATATAGTCAAATCATCATTACAACCGATAGAGATAGCATACAAAGGATTTTTCAAGGGCGACAACGGATTGCCGAAGTTTCACGGCAAATATACGCATAGTCCGTCATTCCCGATCAATTATCAATCGGTAAAGATATCGGGTTGTCATTTGTATATACAGAGGGTCGGCTGGATGAAGTTTGCCGGTGGCGATAGGTGTCAAGGTGAGAAGTTTGTATGCGGTCAAGTCAAGTATGAATGTGGTAAATGGTATGCGTATATCACCTATGAAGTGGAAGTGCCTGACAAGCCACATCCAGTGGCAGCGGTAGGACTAGATAGGAATTGTGGTCAGGTCGCATTGTCGGACGGAACGATGTATCACCTACCCGACTTAAAGCGTAAGGAGGCAAGGCGTAGGCGGTATCAGCGAATGGTTGCTAGACGGGTGAAGGGGAGCAACAGGCGCAAACTAGCAAAGCATAGGCTACGGAAAGCGTATCAAGCGGAGCGGTTTGCGAGGGCGAATTGGTGTCATCAAACCAGCCGGTTAATAGCCGACCAGTACGACATTGTGTATATGGAAGGATTGAGTACGGCAGGCATGACGAAGTCGGCGAAGGGGACAATAGAAGCACCGGGCAAGAATGCGAGAGCAAAGTCGGGTTTGAATAGGGAGATACTAAAAAGTGGTTGGTATAAACCGGAACAATGCTTAAGCTACAAAGCATATATAGAAAAGGTCAATCCGGCCTATACAAGTCAAATATGCAACAAGCGCGGAAGCGTAGCTAAAGCGAACCGCAAAACACAAGCGATATTTAAGTGCCGGCACTGCAGACACGAGGACAATGCAGATGTCAATGCTGCATTAAACATTCTGGCGGCTGGGAGTACCGCTACCGGGCGTGGAGATTGCAGCGTTGGCTGGTCTGTGAAGCGTCAAAAAGAGAGGATGGCAAGGCAGGCTAATAAGCCTGTCAAGTTATCTATATAATTCCCAACGGCATTTTCATGACGCTACTCTATTTTAGGTTCACATCCGTAGAGAGCGCATACATACACAGCATCTTATTTAGACTGTCGTTTATAATGAACTTTTGCAATTCGAATGGATGAAGGAAAAATGAGGCGGTATATTTCAAAGAAAGCGATGCAATCAAATGGTAAACGGGCAGTGAACGACATCGCTACCGTGTTGTTTTTATTATCGCTATTGGCACTAACACCTGTCGGTGCGTATGAGGCGGAAGAGACTTTTCGCGATTGTGCAACCTGTCCGGAGATGGTCGTGTTGCCGGCAGGAGAGTTCACGATGGGTTTTCCCGTAGGAGAGAGAGGAATAGGCGATAAAGAAGCACCACAACGTCAAGTTACTATTCCCGGACCTTTTGCGGTGGGCAAATATGAGGTGACCGTAGGGCAATATGAAGAGTTTGTTCGGGAGACAAACCACAACACCGAAAATTGTAATTTTCTGAGAGGCAAATCTTGGGATGATCCGGGTTTTAATCAAACCGGTGATCATCCGATAGTATGTGTTTCTTGGTATGATGCTTCAGAATACGCTTCTTGGTTATCAACGAAGACCGGGCATAAATACAGGTTATTAACCGAGGCGGAGTGGGAATATGCGGCTCGTGCCGGAACAACGACGGCGTATCATTTCGGTAGAATGATTTCTCCTAATCAGGCCCGGTATGACAGCGACGGATCGCTGGCAGTAGGTAGTTTTCCTGCAAATGCATTCGGGTTACACGATATGCACGGCAACGCATCGGAATGGGTGGAGGATTGCTGGCACATCAAGCACAAAGATGCACCAACCGACGGTAGTGCGTGGCTTAACAGATGTGAAGGAAAAAGAATGGTACGCGGCGGTGGATGGGACACTATAAACCCGGACCTAGTGAGATCCGCATATCGCTATAGGGAAAGTGAGAATTATCGCAGATTCAGCCTTGGGTTTCGAGTTGCCCGCGACCTTACTCCATAAACCTTTAATGCTTTGTGCTTGCACGATTTATATATTCATCCATTTGATTCATGGAAACCATTATTTGTTGACGCATGACGGTTAGGGTTATGCAGACACGGCGCGCAGTTCGGGCAGAACAGGGCCGCCGATTGAGCCAGTAGGCCAATCGGCAATTTAATTTTAGTCCGCCCCTACGGTGCATGAAATACTTTTTCAACAGCCCCGATATTTTTCAAAAGCCCTACTTGAATTTTGGGTTTATGCACGGTTATCGCCTATAATAAGAACCTTATCCATTAAAGCAGGTGTGCTTTTATCAATTATTCATAAACAGTATAGGAATGACCGATGTTCAAAAAAGATATGACCATAGCTTCGTTTGACCCCGAGTTGGCCGAAGCACTCTCTGCCGAGCGTGAGCGGCAAGAAGATCACGTAGAATTGATTGCTTCCGAAAATTATGCAAGTCCTCGCGTATTGGAAGCGCAAGGTTCTATCATGACCAACAAATATGCCGAGGGCTATCCCAATAAGCGATATTACGGTGGGTGTGAGCATGTAGATGTCGCAGAGCAGCTTGCAATAGAGCGTTTGAAGGAACTGTACGGTGCGGATTATGCGAATGTGCAACCCCATTCCGGTTCGCAAGCCAACGCCGCAGTTTACTTGGCACTGTGCGAACCCGGCGACACCATACTCGGTATGAGCTTGGCTCACGGCGGTCATCTGACGCACGGGGCTAAAGTAAATTTTTCGGGTCAAGTTTTCAATGCGGTACAGTACGGCATAGACGATGACGGTTTGCTCGATTACGACGAGATAGAGGGTCTAGCGTTGGAACATAAACCGAAAATGGTGATTGCCGGCTTTTCCGCTTATTCGCAGATTGTGGATTGGGCACGGATGAGGCAAATAGCCGATCAAGTCGGTGCTTACTTGGTAGTTGATATGGCGCATGTCTCGGGTTTGGTGGCAGCGGACGCATACCCCAATCCGGTACCTCATGCCGATGTGGTTACTTCAACCACCCATAAGACTTTAAGAGGTCCGCGTAGCGGCTTTATTATCTGTAGACACAACGAAGAGATAGAGAAAAAAATAAATTCTATGGTTTTTCCGGGCATGCAAGGCGGTCCCTTAATGCATGTAATCGCCGCCAAAGCCGTTGCTTTTAAGGAAGCGTTGCAGCCCGATTTCAAAGCGTATATCGCCGAAGTTAAGAGCCATGCCAAGCTGATGGCAAAAACTCTGATCGACAGAGGCTACGAAGTCGTATCGGGCGGCACCGAGAACCATCTGATGTTGGTCAGTTTGATTTCTAGAGAAATAACCGGTAAGGATGCCGATGCCGCACTCGGAAGAGCGAATATCACCGTCAATAAGAATAGTGTGCCCAAAGACCCCAAGTCGCCTTTTGTGACCAGCGGTTTGCGCTTCGGCACTCCGGCGATTACGACGCGTGGCTTTGACGGCGAGGCCGTGGAGCAGCTGACCCATCTAATCTGCGATATATTGGACGATATCGAAGATGAGGATAAAATCAAAGCAGTCAAAGAACAGGCTTTAAGTTTATGCAGACGTTATCCGGTCTATAACTGATCGCAATAATCCGACAACGGTTTGAGGAAAAACCGCAATGTGTCGTAAATATATAGGGGAGGTTGTCGGATAAGCGAAGATGCAGCAATTCAGCGAGCGCGACCGACACTACATGTCCAAGGCATTGGCTTTGGCGGAACTCGGACGTTACACGGTCGGTGTCAATCCCATGGTTGCTTGCATCATTGTGCGAGACGATAAGGTTATCGCCGAGGCCTATCATCGTCGCACCGGTGAAGCGCACGCCGAACCTTTGGCACTTGCGCAAGCGGGAGAGAATACCAGAGATGCTACGGTCTATGTGACTCTGGAGCCCTGTGTACATCGAGGGCGTACTCCGCCGTGCGTGCCGGCACTGATAGAGGCAAAAGTCAAACGCGTTGTAATCGCAATGCAAGACCCCAATCCTCGAGTGCACGGGCAGGGCATCTCCGAATTAAAAGCTGCCGGCATACAAGTTGAATGTGGTTTATTTTCCGACCGAGCGCGAGGATTGAATCGCGGTTTTGTATCGCGTATCGAGCGGGGACGACCTTGGGTGCGTCTTAAATCGGCAATCAGCCTAGACGGACATATTGCATTGGGTTCCGGTAAAAGTGCATGGATTAGCAGCGAGGAAGCAAGACGCGATGTGCAATTCTGGCGCGCCCGAAGCAGTGCGCTACTGACCAGCAGTCGTACGGTACAGGTCGATGATCCGCAGTTGAACGTGCGTATTTCTGCCGAAGATCTAGGTATACAAGGCACTGTCAGACAACCGCTGCGCATCGTATTGGATAGTCGGTTGCTCACTTCGCCCGAAGCGAAGATCTATAATTCCGATGCCGAAACCGTTGTTGTTTGTTGCGAGAGTATTGCCACCGAAGCGCAGCAAAGTGAATTTGAGCGATGTGGTATCAAGGTATTATCGATGCCGACCACAAAACCCCGTATCCCCTTATTGGAGCTACTGGAAACCTCGGCCGACCGATACGAGCTCAACGAAATACAAGTGGAGGCCGGTGGCGTATTATTCGGTGCTATCGTAGAAGCCGGTTTATGCGACGAATTATTGTTGTATATAGCACCCTGCTTGTTGGGCGCAGAGAGTAAAAAGCTGGCGGAGTTTGACGACATTATACAAACGATGGAAGAGCGTATTAATTTTAGTTATAAAGAAGTGATGAATATCGGCAAAGATATTCGCGTATTGTTGGAACCGTGTCGACGATTGTCGTAGTGCGCAAGCACGACCGGGCGTGTATCGCTGCCGACACATTGGCTACGATGGGTGATCTTAAGCAAAGCAGTACTTATGATTTGGCACATGAAAAAATTTTGTGTTATCAATCAAACTATATAGGCATCACCGGTAGCAGTGCGCACGATGTGGTACTCAGAAGCCTGCTCGCGGAAGACAATGCCCGATACGATTTCGGTTCGCGGATGGCTATTTTTGAATCCTTTCGTACGATACACGAGATATTAAAAGAACGTTATTATCTGAACACCAAAGAAGAGGGCGACGGAGAACTACAAGCACCGTACGAATCCAGCCGTATCGATGCGTTGATTGCAAACCCTTACGGCATATTCGGCGTATTTGCGCTTAGAGAAGTCTGCGTTTATTCAAAATACTGGGCTATAGGTTCCGGTGCCGAGATTGCACTCGGTGCCATGTATGCCTGTTATGACGAACAGCCAGATGTAAAGACTATTGCGCGCATTGCCATCGAAGCAAGTGCCGAATTCAATACTGCCACCGCTTTGCCGATAACAAGCTACACACTACCTCTAGAGACTGTTAGAGCAGAATAGAACTGCCGATTAATCTTGTAGGGGCAGAATAGAGCCGCCGATTGAGCCAGTAGGTCAATCGGCAATATAAAGCCGCCGATTGAGCCAGTAGGTCAATCGGCAATTATGATTCTGCCCGAAAGGGTCGCAGGCTTCGCTTGACGAAGTGGTCTTCAAATGCATCGTATTCGCACAATCAAAACACTCATCCACTAAATTTACGGTCTCCTATAGAAGTGGTTTAAGAATATTTTTTACCACTAGATTGTTGACTGCTATAGATATTTAATTACAGCAATAACAAACATAGAATTAAGCACTATGAAACCATACAACCATCGCGTTTGTACTGTCATTTTATCGGTTAGCCTAACCTCTAGATTTGCTAAGTCCGCCTTCGTTGCAACAGTTTTTGAACTTGCAACATCGGCTACCGCTTCCTTTGCTTCGTCGTCGGACAACTCGGGAATTTTTCTTAATGCGTTGTATAAAGATATTTCAGACATAGTTATATCTCCTCATTAATCGGTAAATAAAGTACTCGCCGGCACAGTCAAGCGAATGTTTAGTGCTTCTCTACCATGCGCCGACTAGTATCTATATTATATCCATTTAATTTATGGAAACCATAATCAAATGGCACATTGTCTATCTAAGGTTGAAATACCGAGTGGTGGTTATGCCGTTCGTCGGAAAGATAGGTCGGTTTATCGGAATGCCGAAAATTAGGGTTTTGAGGGTTGTAAAATGGCAATTTTCATATAATATACGGAGGTAAATTGATTATGGTTCATAAGGCGATTATACATAAAACACTGGCAAAAATTCCCGGCGTAAGTAAAGAGGAAGCACATATGACAACAGATAGTTTGGTTCATGCCAACGATATAACCATCAAGGAAGCCATCAAAGATATGGAATTGAGAATGGCAACCAAAGATGATATCAAGAATATGGCAACCAAAGATGATATCAAGGACATGGCGACCAAAGCCGATATCAAGGACATGGCGACCAAAGCCGATATCAAAGATATAGAATTGAGAATGGCAACTAAGGATGATATCAGAGATATAGAATTGCGTATGGCAACCAAGGACGATATCAAGGATATGGCAACCAAAGCCGATATCAAGGATATAGAATCGCGCATGGCTACAAAAAGGGATATCGATGGCCTTAGAGTAGAAATTGCAGAACTAGAAACCCGAATGATGAGACAGCAAATAATTCATACAGGGACTGTCATCGCCTCGATTAGTTTCATAATGTTGCTGATGGAATTCTTTACATAGACTCTAATCTCGTCCAAGTGATAAATTCCTGCCACATCAAGAAAATGTATATTTCTATACTTATGGGTTATAATGCCCTCATGAATTATTTAATCATAAATCCTAACAACCGATACGGGCAACATAAGGCATTGTTGCGATGCCTACTTCCGCGATTGCCGCACTGACGCGGCAGAACAATAGCTGGCGAGCTTAGAGACGCACAATCACTTTACATTCTAATTTTTAATAACGGAGAGACTTATGTCGGCTAAAGACAAGCTAATTATATTTGATACCACTTTAAGAGACGGTGAACAAAGCCCGGGCGCATCTATGACCCGAGATGAAAAGTTAAGGATTGCAAAAGCCCTCGAGAAGTTGCGAGTAGATGTTATAGAAGCGGGCTTCCCGATTGCCAGCCCGGGAGACTTTGAAGCGGTGCAAGAAATTGCCCGAACGATCAAGCATAGCAAGGTTTGTGGGCTTGCGCGTGCACTGGAGAAAGACATAAAAAAGGCTGCCGAAGCATTGAAAGGTGCCGCCTCCGGGCGCATACACACCTTCATCGCATCGTCGCCCATACATATAAAAAACAAGTTACGTATGACACCCGAGCAGGTGTTGGAGCGGGCGGTAGCGGCTGTTCGGCTTGCACGGCAATACACCGACGATGTGGAGTTTTCTCCGGAGGATGCCGGGCGTTCCGAAATCGATTTTTTATGTCGTCTGGTCGAAAGCACGATTGCGGCAGGTGCCAAAACCATCAATATCCCGGACACGGTAGGCTACAGCATGCCCGAGCAATTCGGCAATCTAATCGGCACCCTATTGGATAAAGTGCCGAATGCCGACAAAGCGGTTTTTTCAACCCATTGCCATAACGACTTGGGTTTGGCGGTTGCGAATTCGCTGAGCGCGGTCAGACAAGGTGCAAGGCAAGTGGAATGTACCATCAACGGTTTGGGCGAGCGCGCCGGCAATGCAGCACTCGAGGAGGTTGTGATGACAGTCCATACTCGTTCCGATATATTCGATTGCACGACGAATATAGATACGCATCAAATCGTGCCGATATCACGACTGGTTGCCGGCATCACCGGTTTTCCGGTGCAGCCCAATAAAGCGATCGTCGGTGCAAACGCCTTCGCACACGAGTCGGGCATACACCAAGACGGTGTGCTCAAGTATAGAGAGACCTACGAAATCATGCGCTCCGAAGATGTGGGTTGGAGTTCCAACCGTATCGTATTGGGCAAACATTCCGGACGCAATGCATTCAGGACGCGTTTGCAGGAATTGGGTGTTACATTTTCCAATACCGATGATTTGAACGATGCGTTTGAACGTTTCAAATTATTGGCGGATAAAAAGGAAGAGATTTACGACGAGGACCTGCAAGCGTTGGTATCCGATAGTGCGTCGGTAAATGCAGAGGAGTACTACCGTTTGAATTGGCTCAATGTCACTTCGGAAAGCGGCACGCAGCCTTGTGCGAAGATCACTCTAAGCATGGAAGATGCCGAACACCGAGCCGAAGCGCAAGGCAGCGGTCCGGTTGATGCCGCATTCAAAGCGATAGAGTCCGTAGTTGAAAGTGGCAGTGAGTTGCTGTTATATTCGGTGAATAATATCACCACCGGTACCGACTCTCAGGGTGAAGTTACAGTGCGTTTGTCCAAAGGCGGGCGTGTAGTCAACGGCCTCGGTATCGATACCGACATCGTCGTTGCGTCGGCTAAAGCCTATGTGAATGCGCTGAATAAATTATCCGTCGGCGGCAAGGCGCATCCTCAACTCGGGCATATCTGAAGCGAATGCCGGTAAAAAAGTCACTTTATCTGCAACACATGGGTATAGAACCTTATATACTTCGTTCGTCCGTACCAGTTGCGGAACAAGTTATGCTGCCGGCCGAAGACCAAACCGAAGTGCCGCTGCAAGCGACTCCCGATATCGGTCAACCCGTTGCTCAACTGTCCCGACCGGACAATCGGCTTACAGCACCGCAATGGCAGAGTCTGGAGCTAGAAGTTGTGAACTGCAAAAAGTGCATTTTACATCAAACCCGCACGCAAACCGTATTCGGTGTAGGTGACAAAAACGCTCGGTGGATGTTTATCGGTGAGGCACCGGGATTCGAAGAAGATAGAAAAGGCGAACCGTTCGTCGGTCGTGCCGGACAGTTATTGACCAGAATGCTCAAAGCGATCGGTTTTGAGCGGCACGAGGTTTATATCGCCAATGTCATTAAGTGCAGACCGCCCGATAATCGCAACCCGCGCCTCGAGGAGATAGTGCAATGCCTCTTCTATTTGTATAGTCAAATTCAACTAGTGCAACCCGAGATTATCGTCTTATTAGGCGGGGTTGCGGCAAACGCTTTATTAAAAGAGCAAACACCGGTGTCGCGCTTGCGCGGCCGGATACACCGTATAGAAAATACCCGAGCTCCGGTTATCGTGACCTACCACCCCGCTTATTTGCTTAGGTCTCCGAACCAAAAAGCGGCAGCGTGGGAAGATTTACAGTTTGCCTGCAAAACAATAGGGCGGGAGTTATAAAATGAGCGCACTGGTCAAAGAGGCTCTACCGGAGGCGTACGCTACCGATACCTTAAATAAAAAAGGTGAGCATAATCATCTCGGGGCGACTAAAGTTTTTCTGTCTAGAATGACCGATGCGGATATTGCGAAGGTGCATGCCTTGGAAAGCCGCTCGTATTCGTTCCCGTGGTCGCAACTGATATTTTCGGACTGTATCAATTCCCGATACGAGTGCTGGGTAATGAAGAGATCGGACAAAGTGATTGCATACGGCATCATGGCAATCGGTATAGACGAGAGTCATTTATTGAATCTCTGCGTAGATTCCGACTTTAGAAGACAAGGCTATGCCTGCTATATGGTTAGGTTTTTATCCGATATTTCTATAGTGCGAAATGCCAAGCGTATGTTGCTCGAGGTCAGGGCAAGCAATCATAAAGCATTCAACCTTTATCGTAAATTAGGTTTTCAACAAATCGGTTTACGAAACAACTATTATCCTGCCGAGACCGATAGGGAAGACGCGCGAGTGCTTGCTAAATTACTTTAAGCAAACCATGCGATATGTGCCGTTTTTTTTGGAACTGAGAGGGAAGCGGGGTTTAGTGGTCGGCGGCGGTGAAATCGCAACGCGTAAGGCGCGCCGATTGCTCGACGGTGGCATGAAACTTAAAATAGTTGCCCCTGAAATTTCCGAGCCGATGCGAGAATTAGGAGCGCAGTCATCGTGTGTGATAGAGAAGCGCCCCTTTGAAGATGACGATGTCAAAGGCGCATACATAGTCGTCTCGGCAACCGACCGCAGAACGGTCAATCATCGCGTCTCCGAACTGGCTAAGGCACAAGGTAGTTTAGTCAATATCGCCGACGATGCCGACGAGGCAAATCTGTTATTTCCGTCTTTGGTAGACCGTAGTCCTCTACAAATCGCAATTTCGGCAGGCGGTGCTTCACCGTCGTTGTCGCGCCTACTACGATCTTATTTAGAAGGTTTCATACCCTCGGGTTATGCCGAACTTGCCGAGTTGTTGGAACGATACCGAGGCCGAGTCAAAGAGAAATATCGAACACCGGCTCGGCGTCGTTCTTTTTGGGATGTTGTTTTGAGAGGTCGGGTTGCCGATGCGATTTTTGCCGGACGATACGAAGAAGCCGAAGCGAGCTTGCTTGCATTGCTGAACGACGAACAAAAAATCGAGGAGTACACGGGAGAGATTTATCTGGTCGGTGCCGGCCCCGGCGACCCCGATTTATTGACGATAAAAGCCTTGCGTTTGATGCAGCAAGCCGATGTGGTTGTCTACGACCGATTGGTTTCGGACAGCATACATCGATTGTTAAAACCCGGCATCGAGAAAATCTATGCCGGCAAGCAACCTTCGCAACATGCAATGTCGCAAGAAGAAATTAATCGCTTATTGGTTAAATTGGCAAAACAAGGGAAAAAAGTGTTACGTCTAAAAGGCGGCGATCCCTTCATCTTCGGTAGAGGTGGTGAAGAGATAGAAACTCTATTCGAAGAGGGTATTCCGTTTCAAATCGTTCCCGGCATCACTGCGGCACTAGGTTGCGCCGCCTACAGCGGCATTCCTCTGACCCACAGAGACTACGCTCAGTCGTGTGTCTTTGTGACCGGACACCGCCGAGACGGAACCGTTAATCTAAACTGGGATTTCTTGACACAAGAAAATCAAACCTTGATTTTCTACATGGGTTTGCTCGGATTGGAACACATCTGCGCATCGCTAATCGAACATGGCATGCCGCCCGAAACTCCCATCGCATTGATAATGCACGGCACTTTGACGGACCAAAAAGTTATAGTCTCCGACCTGAGAAACATCATAACAAAAGTGCGTGGTGAAGAAATCAAACCACCCACCTTGGTTATCGTCGGCAAAGTCGTAGAACTGTATAACAAACTGCAGTGGTATCGATTATAGTTTGGTATAATGGCCTTAGGAGGAACAATCATGAATATTTCTTATTTAATCAAAATCCCGGTTCTGTGTTTGTGCGTAGCGGTTATTTTTGTCGGCACGATGCCGCCTTCCCTATCAATCTCGCCGTTCAACCAACCCGATGTATTGCCGCAATTCCATACTCAAGCGACGGAAGATTGGATTAATTCTTCTCCGTTGCGAGTAGAGGACTTAAGAGGAAAAGTCGTATTGGTTGATTTTTGGACTTACGGTTGCTGGAATTGTTATCGTTCTTTTCCGTGGTTAAATGCTATGGAGGCTCGCTTGAAGGATGAAGATTTTATCGTAATCGGTGTTCACACACCGGAGTTCGATCACGAACGAGACCGACGCAAGGTGGCGGAGAAAGTCGAGGAATTCGATCTGCACCACCCCGTTGTTATAGATAACGATAGTCTTTACTGGCGGGCTATGCGTAATCGCTATTGGCCGGCATTTTATGTGGTAGATAAGCGAGGGCGCATACGGCATCGGTTTGTCGGCGAAACGCACGAAGGTACCCGGCGTGCTACGACCATAGAAAAAGCAATAGTTAAACTGCTGGCAGAATAGAACCACCGATTGAGCCGGTAGGTCAATCGGTGTGACATTGTGCAGAACCGGGGGGCTGTTGAAAAAGTATTTCATACAATGTAGGGGCGGACTTGCATGATGCCTTATTAAAAATCAAGTCGTTTTATTCATTTTTTATCTCCTTTTGCGAGTATTGATTTAGGACACAGATGCTCAACAATAATTCGTGTCAAACGGTTGCTTGTGCGTGGTGACCCCGTAAATAATACGCGTGAGCTTATGCGCGCAAGCAACAATAATCTGCTTTTTAGTTAACTCCGGACGGCGGCGACTTAATTGGTCGGCAAATGCACGGATGGTTGGGTTATGAACCCGTGCCGAGAGTGCTGCCATAAATAGGAGGGTGCGCAGGTCGGCATTGCCCTGTTTAGAGATGGGCGTGGGCGATGCGCAGTTGCCGGATTGCTTGTGCTTGGGCGTGATGCCGATATAGGCGGCGAGTTGCTTTGGATGGCGAAACGTATTATCATCCAGTACTGCACACAGGGCAGCCGCAGTTTGAGTTCCGATTCCAGGAATGGAACACAGCAACTGGTGAAGCTGTGTGAGGTGCTCGTCTTGAGCGATGATTTTGTCCATTGAGGCATTAATCTTATCGATCTGCTTCTCATGGTTCTTCAGGCTAGTGGCTGCCACCTTTTTTTGCTTCGCATCGCGCAGAGTTTTAGCGCAATTGCTTAACATCGTATGACACTTGACTAATTCCCTACGCCATTTCAGTGCGTCGCGCAAGGCTTGCACAGCCGGTGAGGGCTTTTGCCAATTGTTTTCAGGCGGGATAGCAAATACGAAGCGTGCGATGATACGCGCATCCACGCGATCGGTTTTACTGCGTATGCCGAGCGAGTCGCGGAATCTAGAGATCAGCACCGGTACTGCAACGGTGATTGGATGCCCGGCATCATAGCCGGCCATGCACAGGTCTAGTTCAAGACCGCCGGTCGCCTCAACGCAGATGCGACACTGCTGTGCGCAGTGTTTGCTCGCCCAAGCTAACAACTGCTTGATGCCTTGGGCATCACTACTAAATTGTTGTTCGGCAAAACTATTATCGGTGAATAGTATAGCCGCCTCTAAAGTGTCTTTAGAGACATCAACGCCAATCGTGACGGGTTGTTTGTTTTCCATAATAAATTACTCCATAAGGGTTGGTTAATGAATGAAATACTAGGTATCAAACACAGTTTAGGAAAGTATGACTACGCCGCCCAAACAGATGAATACGAGATCTAAAGTCCCAAGCTGCCTTTCGAGCTCTATAGTCATAACGCCGGAGGAGTGCTTCTCATGCAAACAGGCTTTTAATGCCTCGTCCGTCCTACAGCGTGTCTCCTCCGACTTCCTAGGTACTGCATCTACCTAAGCGTTTATCTTATATTAAATAAGCCAGGGTTTAATATATCTGTCCGCCCGTAACGCGTTATGCATGGACGATTTATACATTCATTCATCCAATTCATGAAAACCAACCCAACCGCCCTGCGCCATTTGATTTTGGTTTCTAGAGTATTTAATCGGATTAATACATCGTTAGGCTATGTATAATAATCGTGTTTAGAATGCCCGATACCGTAAACCATGTCTCAATCCAAGCGTATTTTGTTGTTAGCCGGCGACGGTATAGGTCCCGAGGTCGTTGCCGAAGCGATCAAGCTGATTAAATGTATGCAATCCGAGGGGCATGCGATTGAATATCGGGAGGCGTTAATAGGCGGTGCCGCATACGATGTTCACGATAAACCGTTGCCCGACGAGACACTGGAAGCGGCCGAGGAATGCGATGCCTTATTGATGGGTGCGGTAGGCGCGCCGCAATACGAAAATCTCGAGCGGGAGTTGCGTCCGGAAAGAGGACTATTAGCCATCCGCAGGGAGCTGGGCTTGTTTGCCAATTTGCGGCCGGCGTTATTATTCAAACCGTTGGCTACCCGTTCCAGTTTGCGTGCCGAATTGATAGAAGGACTCGATGTTTTGATAGTCAGAGAGTTGACGGGTGGGATTTATTTCGGTGAACCGCGTGGTTTGCGGATCGATGCCGGAGGCCGTCGCGAGGCTTACAACACGATGATATATAGCGAGGATGAAATAGAGCGTATTGCGCGTATTGCCTACGAGGCGGCACAGTTGCGCAACGGTCGCTTGTGTTCGGTTGACAAGGCGAATGTGTTGGAGGTGTCCGAGTTGTGGCGCGAGGTCGTAGAGCGTTTGGCATCCGATTATCCCGATGTAACACTCAGCCATCTTTATGTGGACAATGCGGCGATGCAGTTGGTGCGCGCACCCAAGCAGTTCGATGTGATAGTTACTTCTAATTTATTCGGTGACATATTGTCGGATTTAGCGGCGATGTTGACCGGATCTATCGGCATGTTGCCGTCGGCATCTTTGAATCAATCGGGTAAGGGACTGTACGAGCCGGTGCACGGTTCGGCACCCGATATAGCGGGACAAGGGCGCGCCAATCCACTGGCCGCAATTCTATCGTTGGCAATGCTATTGCGCTATTCTTTGGATATGCTACAGTCGGCGAAGCGCATCGAGCAAGCGGTTGCGCTCGCCGTAGAGACCCATCGCACACCCGATATCGCCGCTGCGGATAAAGCCGTATCGACTACCGAGTTGGGTGATGCCGTAGTGCGATATTACGATGAACTCGGATACAATGATACGCTCGGCTAATACATAAAACATGCCGATAATATAGGGATATAAGATGAAAAAGATAAATATAGCGGTGGTAGGTGCGACCGGAGCGGTCGGCGAAATGATGCTCAAAGTCTTAGAGCAGCGTAGCTTTCCGGTGAACGATTTATATCCTCTTGCGAGCAAACGTTCCGCGGGCGGTGTGGTTCAATTCGGAGGTCAAGCCTACGAGGTCGGTCTATTGGACGATTTTGATTTCACGCGTACGACCCTCGCGCTATTTTCGGCAGGTGCTTCGGTTTCGGATATCTATGCGCCGCGTGCGGCAAAAGCCGGCAATATCGTAATAGACAATACTTCGCGTTTTCGCAACGAAGCGGATATTCCGCTCGTGGTGCCGGAGGTCAACCCGCACGCTGCCGCCGATTATCAAAAGCATCGTATTATAGCCAACCCTAATTGTTCTACGATACAAATGGTTATGGTCCTAAAACCGCTACATAATTTGTTTCAAATAAGTCGCGTCAATGTTGCAACATATCAGGCTGTATCGGGTGCCGGCAGACGCGCCGTAGAAGAGATGCTGTTGCAAACCCGCATGAAGCTCAATAACGAGGCGGTGCATCCCGAGATTTACCCCAAGCAGATTGCGTTTAATGCATTGCCGCAGATAGACTGCTTCATGGAGAACGGCTATACCAGAGAGGAAATGAAAATGGTATGGGAAACACAAAAGATTTTGGAGGACGAGCGTATTAGAGTCAATCCCACGGCGGTGCGCATACCGGTTGCCAACGGACATTCGGAAGCTATACACATCGAGTTCGAGCAGGAGATTGACGAAGTCGCTGCCCGCAAAGCACTCGAGGATGCTCCCGGCGTTATCGTGTTGGACGAACGCATGGAGGGTGCTTATCCGACGGCTGCAACCGAAGCCGATAATCAAGACGCAGTTTGGGTTGGGCGCATACGCAAAGATATTTCTCATCCTTGCGGGCTCAATGTGTGGGTGGTTGCCGACAATTTGCGCAAGGGTGCTGCGACCAATAGCGTGCAGATAGCGGAATTGATAATTCGCGAATACTTGAGCCATGTCTAAATATCGCTTATTTTTATGGTTTGTGTTCGGGTGCTCGGCACTCGGTTCGGCGACGGCACTCGAATTGGGTGAAATCACGGTCGGTAGCGAGGAGAAACAGATACTCGATGCCGAGATTGCATTGAGCGACATAGGTTCCGATAACTTAAGCGATTGGTATGTCATTTCTGTCGATCGAGACAAGTATCGAGCACAAGGTCTTCAATATATTAATGGCTTGCATGACCGCCTCGTGATGGAAATCGTGACATCCGCCCCCGCACCTTATATTGCCGTCAGTAGCATCGTATCGATCAACCGGCGTAACTTTGATTTGATTGTTCGTATCGGCAACGGCAAGAGAAATCTGCAAAAGATTTATCAAGTCGTACTGAAAGAACCGCCGGTCCCGATTGTGGAGGTGATCAGAGAAATGGCACCTGCCGAAATGCTAAATTATTTAACGAATAAACTTGCTACCGCACAAAATATATCGGGCGCGGAAGCGTGGGGTCAACTACGGTCTTTGGTCACCGAGACAAATCAAGAAGGCGAACAGAAGTTGATTGCGAATATTAATTCCGCCGAACTCAGTTTAAGTTTTACTTTAGGTATCATTGCGCTACTCAACGACCGACAAAAGACATTTTTTAACCGCATCAAGGCAGAGTCCGGCAATGCGCGTGCGGTTGCCGCTGCGTTATTCGGCCAGCGGGATTTTTTGATATTAAAAACGTTGTTTAAGCAGGCAACCGAACATACTCTGGAGGAAGGAACGACTAAAAGCAGTCAACTGGATTTTGAGAGAGAACGTGCGGCGATACTCGAAAATAAACTCTACGAACTGAGCTATGCGCAGACACAGGAGGATTTGACAGTACGGCAGCGCGCCGAAGAATCACAGTCGAAACCCGAACAGGTCGTAATAATAGACTGGTTGGATTATAGGAGTTGGTTGACTTATCTGGAGTGGGGCAAGAAACCGCTATTGTCCAATGCTAAAGTCTGGGTTGCGGTTTCGGCACTTATGGGCGTTTTGTTATTGCTATCGAGCATACGATTATTTCTAGGGCAGAAAAAACAAGCGGTAGGACGACCTGTCAAAGCGAGCCGCATTAAAATATCTTTGCCGGGACAAAACGACTTGGCCAAATTACGCACTCCGCGAGTGTATACCGGTCCTGTGGATAAAAAGGACAAAGATCAAAAAAGCGACGGCGATGTAATCGTCGGCATGCTCAACCGCGCCGAGGCTTATGTAGAAATGGGGGAATACAAGGAGGCGCGCCGCTTGCTCGAAGAGATAGAGCAACAAAACCCCAATTCGCAACATCTAGCGCGTGTGCGCACTTTGCGAGATACGATGGGTTGATGAAGTTTGCTGCCGGTATCGAATATAAAGGTACTGCTTTTGACGGTTGGCAAAGCCAATCGCATGCACCCAATGTACAAGATTGTCTAGAGCGAGCATTGACAAAAGTAGCGGACAGCCCGGTACGAACCGTTTGTGCGGGACGTACCGATAGCGGTGTTCATGCTACCGGTCAGGTCGTTCATTTCGAGACCGCCGCAATGCGTCCGGAAAACGCATGGTTGCGCGGCTGCAATGCGAACATGAGTAAAGATATTCGTATGCGGTGGATACAACCGGTCAATATCGACTTTGACGCGCGCAAAAGTGCGGTCAAACGTCACTACCGATATATTATTTTGAATACATCGCAATCTTCGGCTTTGTTGAACGATCTGACCGCGCATATGTATAAACCGTTGGATGCGAAGGCGATGCATCGGGCGGCACAAACTTTAATCGGCGAGCATGATTTTAGTAGCTTTCGCAGTGCCGGATGCCGATCTCAAACACCGATTAGACGCGTTTATACGATCGACGTGTGCAGAAACCGCCGCTTGATTTATATAGACATTTGCGCAAACGCATTTGTGCAATATATGGTGCGTAATATCGTAGGCGTTTTGATCGAGGTCGGCGACGGCACTCGCCGCAAACAATGGGTTGCCGAGGTATTGACGAAACGCGATCGTACACAAGGCGGGGTCACCGCACCGAGTACCGGTTTATATCTAGTTAGGGTAGAATACGATACCTGTTATAGCTTGCCCGATGAGGCGGTGTATCCGAACTTTTAGTGAATAATTATCAAAACATAGTTTAATGTCCGTCATAGTCCAGAAATTCGGCGGCACGTCGGTTGCCTCCGTTGAATTGATAGAGCATGTCGCAACGATAGTCCATCGTGCTCGACGACGGGGGCATCAAATCATCGTCGTCGTGTCGGCGATGAGTGGTGAGACCGACCGCTTGATAGGATTGGCTCAAAAAATAGACGCACATTATAGCGGTAGAGAACTCGATGCGTTATTGGCAACCGGCGAGCAAAGCAGTGCCGCATTATTGGCAATCGCTTTGAACAAGCGGGGGGTCGGGGCGATCTCAATGACCGGTTGGCAGGTCGGCATGATGACCGACCAAAGCCACAGCAAGGCGCGTATTCGGTCTATAGACGAGGATAAAATCAAGCGTCGCTTGAAACAAGGAAAAGTCGTAGTCATCGCCGGATTTCAAGGTGTAGACGAACACGGCAACATCACCACGCTGGGGCGAGGTGGTTCGGATACCACTGCGGTTGCGGTTGCGGCAAAACTCAAGTGTGAAGAGTGTAGGATCTATACCGATGTGGACGGTATTTATACCACCGACCCGCGTGTAGAACCTAAAGCTCGCCGCCTCAATTCGATCACCTTCGAGGAGATGTTGGAGATGGCAAGTCTGGGTTCGAAGGTGCTACAAATCCGCTCGGTGGAATTAGCGGGCAAGTATAATGTACCGCTCAGGGTGTTGTCTACTTTCAAAGAAGGTCGGGGTACACTGATTAGCTATGAGGAAAATTCAATGGAAGAAATAAGAATCTCGGGTGTTGCTTGCAATCAAGACGAAGCACAGCTCACCGTGCGTGGCGTGCCCGACAAACCGGGCGTTGCTGCGAGTATACTGGAGCCTATTGCGGAAGCAAACATAGAAATAGATATGATCGTTCAAAATGTAGGCTCGCGTGACGGTATTGCCGATTTCACATTCACCGTGCACCGCAGAGATTATCAAAAGGCAATGAAAATTCTCGAAACAACGGTTGAAAAATTAGGTTCGGGACGAGTTATAGGTACCGACAAAATCGTCAAAGTCTCTTTAGTCGGAGTCGGCATGCGCTCGCACGCCGGCATTGCTTCTAAAATGTTTAGCGCACTTGCCGAAGCCGGCGTAGATATACGCATGATATCCACCTCGGAGATAAAAATTTCTATTGTGATAAAAGAGAATATGATGCAAAAAGCGGTGCAAACCTTGCATTGCGCTTTTGGGCTTGCTAAAGTTAAGCACCCGGAGGCACGGTGACTTCCCTCAAGGAGAGACACGCCAGCCTCCTTTATAGAGGCCTGGCAAGCGTAAAAGAAATAACCTAATATCAATGTGTTAGTAGTGTTATATAATATGCCGAAAGGAGGAATAATATTATGTTAATTTTGACGAGAAGGATAGGAGAAACATTTAAAGTAGGAGATGACGTTAGCGTTACCGTTTTGGGAGTGCGAGGAAGTCAAATAAGAATTGGTATTTCCGCGCCTAGAGGTATAGATGTTTATCGTGAAGAGATTTACGATAAAAGGAAAAATGCCGATAAAAAATCTGCCGAAAACGAAAAAGAGGAATCCGATGCCGTTGCCCCCCACTAAAAGAAGTTTGCTTCCCGATTGCGGAGAGATGGCCGAGCGGCTGAAGGCGCTCCCCTGCTAAGGGAGTATGGGGTTTGTAGCTCCATCGAGGGTTCGAATCCCTCTCTCTCCGCCATAGCCGTTTTATCGCTAAGCTCGGATTTCCGGAGCTTATCTATGATACGGCAAAGCGTATAAAACCGTTCAACGCTTTTTGTTCGTTGTATAGGTATTCGAGTGACACGAGTTCAAATGAAATGAAAAAACTTTATCTTTATCTCACATATGCCGGCGCGTTGCCGTTTATTATTTGTGCCGTTTGTCTGGCATTCGAGATAAGATTTATACCGCTACTAGGTGCAACAGAACAAGTCCTAAGTGTATATGCGCTGATCATTGCAACCTTTATAGCCGGCAACCACTGGGGACAGCATCTCGATATGAAAAATAAATGGCAATACTATCTGCCGATACTGAGCAATGTCGTCGTTGTTGCGCTTTGGTTTGGTTTTTTGGTATTGCCCTTTAGTGCGTTACTCGCAATTTTCGTATTGGTGTTCCTAGCCTTGTTGGTCATCGATCAAAGACTTTTCCGACACAATCTCATTACTCGCCGATATTTTCAAATGCGTTGCTTTGCAACCGCTATTGTCATTTCGGCACTCGTTATTTCAGGAATTGCTGCATAATAAGTATTGTTTCCGAGACCGCTGCGAATAACCTATAGCTTGCAAAAGAATACTCTATGACAACACTTCGTCTGATATTGGGCGATCAACTCTCGCACTCGATTACAAGCCTTCGAGGCTACGACCCGACCGAGGATATCGTTCTGATGTGTGAAGTATCGGACGAGGCAAGCTATGTCAAGCATCACAAAAAGAAAATTGCTTTTCTTTTTTCCGCCATGCGTCATTTTGCAAAGTCGTTGGAAGCGAGCGGATACACGATTGAATATACAAAACTCGACGATCCGAATAACGGGGGGTCGTTCGCAGACGAAGTGAGGCGCGCGCTAAAGCGACATGATATCGATCGTATCGTGGTAACGCATCCGGGTGAATACCGTGTTCTATCCGACATCGAGCAATGGGAGGACCGCTTTGCCGTTCCCGTTGAAATCAGGCCCGATCACCGATTTCTTTGCACTCCGGAAGATTTTTCCGAATGGGCAGCGGGCCGTAATCAACTACGGATGGAGTACTTCTATCGGGAGATGAGAAAAAAATATCTTATTTTGATGGATGGCGACGAACCCATCGGCGGGAAGTGGAATTATGACGCAGAAAACAGAAAACCTCCCAAACAAGGACTCGATATTCCTAAGCCCTATACCGAGGATATAGACGATATGACGCGTGATGTCATGACACTGGTTGCAGAACGATTTGCCGCCCATTTTGGCGACCTCGAACCTTTTTATTATGCCGCTACGCGCGATCAAGCCCTACAAGCACTTGACTTGTTTATCGAACAAAGACTCGGTCATTTCGGCGATTATCAAGATGCGATGCTCGAAGGTGAACCGTGGATGTATCATTCGCATATCAGTTTCTATCTGAATTGTGGTTTGTTGTTGCCTCTCGAGTGTGTCGAAGCCGCAGAGGATGCCTATCGTCGAGGGAAAGCACCGCTCAATGCAGTAGAAGGATTTATACGCCAGATAGTCGGCTGGCGCGAATATGTGCGCGGTGTCTATTGGCTTAAAATGCCCGATTATGCGCGACAAAACTTTTTTGAGGCCGAGCGTAACCTTCCCGATTTTTACTGGACAGCCGACACTAAAATGAATTGTTTGGCTCGGTGTGTCTCGGAAACCAAGCAGAACGCTTATGCCCACCATATTCAGCGTTTAATGGTGTTGGGCAATTTTGCGCTACTTGCGGGAGTCGATCCCGAACAAGTCAATGAATGGTTTTTGATTGTCTACGCCGATGCCTATGAATGGGTCGAGCTACCCAATGTTTCGGGCATGATATTATTCGCCGACGGCGGTTACCTGGCCAGTAAGCCTTATGCTGCCGGCGGTTCTTACATAAACAAAATGTCCGACTACTGTAAAAATTGCCACTACAAGGTCACAAAGAAAAACGGACCCGATGCGTGTCCGTTTAATTATCTCTATTGGGACTTCTTGGCTCGCAATCGCGACAAACTTCAATTCAATCATCGCATAGCCATGATGTACAAAACCTACGACCGAATGAACGAAGAGAAGAAAAAAGCCATCACACACGAGAGTGAACAATTTCTGAATAGCCTTAAATGAGGAAAAAGTTCGATCTACCGACAAAAACATGCCCGGTATGTCATCGACCTTTTAGATGGCGTAAGAAATGGGAGAGGGTATGGCACGAAGTGAAATATTGTTCAAAATCATGCGCTTCCCGAGCAAAAACATCGGGCTACTTCGGTCCCGCAAAACGTCACGCCGATTGATCTATTGAGCGGCGCGTGAGTTCGCCCTACAGGTGGTTTACAAAAATTAGAGTTGAAATTCTAACTTGGGTTGATAATATGCTAGCTTTCCCTCAACGGTTCAAGCGGCGATTTTATGCCGTAGCACTTTACCGATTGCACGAGTGAGTTGTGACAATTCGTCTGCTCCGATGATATAAGGTGGCATGATATAGACTAAATTTCGGAACGGTCGAATCCATACATTTTGTGCCACGAACATACTACATAGCCTAGCCACATCAACAGGTTTATGCAATTCAACGATACCGATCGCACCTATGACGCGCACCTCGCGTACCGAATCGTATTGATTACAAACCCCGAGTTCGTTTATAAGTTGTAGTTCTATTGCCGAGGTTTGTTGTTGCCATCTATTCTGTTTCAGCAACTCTATATTAGCCGACGCAACCGCACATGCAAGTGGGTTTGCCGTATAGGTCGGCCCGTGCATGAAAGCACCGGCTTCTCCCGAGTCTATAGTATGGCTGATTGTTTCGGTCGTTATCGTCGCTGCAATAGTAAGATAACCTGCACCTAGGGCTTTGCCGATACAAATAATGTCCGGCACCACATCGGCGTGTTGCAAAGCGAACATAGTACCTGTTCTGCCGAACCCCGTTGCAATTTCATCAAAAATCAACAGCACATCGTATTGACTGCAAAGCTCTCGGGCATGGCGCAAATAACTCGGATGGTATATGTGCATGCCGCCGGCACCTTGCACTACGGGCTCCAGTATCATTGCGGCGATACTATCTGCATGCTTCTCTAGAGTTCGTTCGAGTTCATCGACGGCATCTCGATCTTCGTGTTCTTTATAGCGCGGTGCAGACACAAAAATTTGTCTGGGAAGGATATCCGAAAACAATCGGTGCATTCCGTTTTCCGGATCACAAACCGACATCGCTGCGAAAGTATCGCCATGATAACCCCCGCGAATCGTTAACAATCGGGTTTTATTTTTCGCGCCTCTGGCTTGCTGATATTGCAAAGCCATTTTAATCGCAGCTTCTACCGAGACCGAACCCGAGTCACAAAGAAAAATGCAGTCCAGAGGTGAGGGCAGTAGTTCACACAGAGCCTGTCCCAGCCCGACCGCCGCCGGATGCGTTAGACCTCCGAACATCACATGTGCCATCCTGTCAAGCTGTGTTTGTAATGCCGTATTCAATCGGGGATGATTGTAGCCGTGGATTGCAGCCCACCATGACGACATGCCGTCTATGATTTGCCGTCCGTCGGCGAGCCTCAAATGAACACCATGTGCTTCTACCACCGGCCAAACTTCTGCTTCGCTGTACAAGGCACTATACGGATGGCGTAGATGGCGGCGGTCAAACGCCGGCATTGTGTCATCCCACAAAGCCGAGTTTGACCGGTTCATACGTTTGAGATAGGTGGATGATAAATTATTTGTACGCGATTGTCTTCGGGATCAAAGCAATAAAAACTGCGCGCATTGTCGCGATGGCTTTTCGGTGGCTTATCTATTTTCACATTATGCTTTGATAAAAACTCGTGCCAGAGGTCTACATCTTCGGCTTGTTTCAATACGATACCGATATGATCTAAAGCCCCCATGCCTTCAATATCGTCGACTCGATGTAATGCTAAATTATCCGGTCCCAAGCTCAGATATAAATTGTCCGAATCGGGTTGCCATTCAACTGTGTAGCCGAGTAGGTCTACATAAAAGTGCTTGCAAATTTCTATATCCTTCACGTTGAGTGCAACATGACATAAACCTATAGGCTTCGGTGGTTTCATTCTTCTATAATTTCGTAACTGTAATTAATCTCGGCGGTGCGTTCCAACATTTTGGAAACCGACGAGTGTTTTTCGGCAGAGTCCTCAACCGCCTGTGCAACAACACTCTCATCGAGTTGGCGACCGCGCACTGTGAAATGTCCGTCTATACGCGTGAAAACGGCAGGCTCGCTATTCGCTCGTTCGGCATTCAATGCTATTTCCACACCGTGTATTTTTTGTCCGGCATCTTTTAATAACTTGACAATATCAAAACTACTACATCCGCCTAAACCTGCCAGTACCATCTCCATGGGTCTTGCAGCTAAATCACGCCCGCCCGCTTCGGGTGCACCGTCCATCACCACGCTATGCCCGGAACCGGTTTCCGCCACGAAAAACATGGGGTTCATCCATCTGACGCATACTTTCATCATATTTTCTAAAGGGTAATCCAAAATAGATTTTAAGCATCCCGACTATAGCCGTCGAAGAATTGGTATTTTTCTATCAATGCGTTTATTTCTTTTTCGTATTCTTCTCTCCAATTTAATGTATTGCGAATAATATTGGGCATTTTGTATACTACTTCTGCACAGCTAGAGAGATATTCGGGTGTTTTAGCAACGCTCAGAAAGTCGCATAAATTCGCGAGTATCTTTTCGGGTGAGGCTATAAAATCTTCAAGACGGATCATGAAAATCCGATCGGTGGACACTCTACCAATCAATTTCATATTGTTTGCGCTACACTTTGTGAAAAATGAAATTGCCCTTTTGATATTTCCGTCCAGACTCTTTTTTTGACCACGAATGGCATTGACCATCGAGGCGACCATGTCGTAAGGATTTCTCACGGTAAACAGCAATTTAATCGGCAGTTTAATAAAATTTTCAAGTTCTTCTATGGTGTTGGACTCGGTTTTCGTCAAAAACTTAGTATTATGTGGAGAGTGTTTATCGCCCACTACTTCAATATTGTGATCGTATTGATCTTGATATTGCCCGGCAATATAGTTGCCTTTGTATGTTCTATCCATATCATGTTTGATGATAAAAGAGAGCAAAGATTCACGCGAGGTGAATTCTCCATTCACATATCTTCTAATTATTCCTGATTCGTTGCTTATAACGATATTAGGATGGGCACTCAGTAAATCACCGATTAAGGACGAACCGCTTCTGTTAAAGCCTACGGTGAAGACAGCTTCGCGTACATTGTCAATATATTCTTCATATTGAGATAATTCCATTCCGGATTGTTGAGGTGTTTGTGGTTTTTCCGATGACATAGTGTTATTTCTTGTTGAAATGCTTAAATTACAAACTAGATTATAGCATCGGAGAGGGATGTTTGATTAATTGTTCACTGATTTTTCATGGGAACCATTATTTGTTGGCGCAGGGTGGTTGGGCTCGTGCATAACAATACTTTAGGCAAATCAAAATGGCCGATTGACCTACTGGCTCAATCGGCGGCTTTGTATTGCCGATTGACCTACAAGCTCAATCGGCGGCTTTGTATTGCCGATTGACCTACTGAAGGAGACCCTCTAAAAATACTCTGACCTGTATTCTGATAACTGAAGTCAATGGGGTATAAACCTGCGCCGGTGAATAGACTATCTCTCTATAACCTTGTTCGTCGGTATAGCTTGCTTCGGCACGGAAGCTGTTGCCCCTTACTAAAATCTCGGAACCCGATACGATTAAATACGGTGTTGTCATTGCGCCCACAATATCGTTCCAGTTCCCTTTTACCGAGCAATCTACATTCACCGAGCAGACTTGCCATTGATACATCACAGCCTCACTGGGATCACCGTCGGGGTCGCTGCTCAGTATCGCTGCCGTGAGTGTCGTCGCATCGTTTCCTGTCCCTACCAAGACACCTATAGTGATAGCACCGTTATTTACCTTATTCACCACCACCGAGGTCATCCCTATCGTAGTCGTCGTCCCGTCGCTTATCACGATTTTTATGTTCACCGTCGTGTCGCTAGATACCGCATCTACGAAGTTGGGCGGAACAATCAAGGTTACCGTCGCTGAGGTTGCATCGTTTAATGTCCCGGTATTTGTGCGCCAGCTATAAGTCAAGTCATCGTAGTTCGGGTCGCTCGCAGTCACAACGACAGTGATGTTTTGTGTCGCAGTTGTCTCGTCTATCGTCTGCGGGTCGGTGATGCTCACAATCACCGGGCTTTCGTTGGCAACCGTATAGACATTGGATTGCGTCGTCACCGATTGACCGATATTATCTACAACCGTTGCCTCCAGCCTATAGCGTGTGCCGGCGGTTCGCGACGCACGATTGTCGGGGATGCGATATGCATTCTCGGTTGCACCGTCTATCAAAATGTCGTTGATGAACCAACGATAGCTGGTCGTCGCAATCCCGTTGGCATCGTCTAGACCACTTGCACGCAACAACCATCTATCATTAACGACCGTTGCGATGCGTAGCGCAGTCGGTGGCGCATCTATCAGTAGTGTGAAGGTTGTCTGCGCACTGCCACCTCTGCCGTCATCCGCCAACACCGTCACAATCGAGCCTGCCGTGTTTCGGCTGGCATCGGCATCGGTTGCCGTGAAGGTCCATACACCGGTCATAGTGCTGAAGCCGTCAATCAAGCCACTCATCGGTGCTATTGCGATATTGTATGTCAATGTATCGCCGTCGGCATCCATAAAGAACTCACTAACATCTCGTTCAAACGGCACACCGACCGTTGCGATAACTCGGGTCGGTACCCGATCGCTAAGTATCGGCGAAGTATTGACTGCTACTTCCAAAGTACGACTACTGCTTAAATCTGCGCTGTCGGTTGCGGTAAAGGTAATCGTTGCCATACCACTTTGCAAAGCGTTTAGCATAAAAGTTCTAGCCGTATTGTCGGTTATGCCGGTAATTTGAATCGGCATCACCGACACGATAGTTCGGCTCGACGACATTGCCGTCAATATAACAACATCGTTCAAATTGAAGTTGCTGTCCGCAACCGAGACGACGATATGCGCCGTGCTATTGAGCGGTAGCGTCTGCGCAGTGGAAGGTGTCAGTGTAATTATCGGTGGGGTGTTCGCTTCCACCTGCACCGCAAATTGTGCCGAGACCTGCGAGTTTGCTACACCTCTGCCGTCGTTCACCGTCACCGTAATCGTCGTATTGCCGGCACCGACACCGACAATCTCAAGCGTGCGCATGATTCCATTGCCACTGGCATTGACCGTTGCAATCTGCGTGTCATTGGACTCAACTGCTATCGTCAGTATATCGTCGGCATTGGCATCGCCTAGTGTCACATCTATCGAAGTATTCATACCTTCCAATAGCCTGAGCGGTTGCTCGGGAATACCGCTCAGCGTCGGTGGTGCGTTGACACGCACCGACAAGGAGGCACTGTCGCTTAGCCCGTTGCTGTCCTTCGCAATGAAAGTCACCGTTGCCACACCATCTTGCTCGGCATCCAGCACGAAGCGCATACTCCTATCGGTCGTTATATCGGTAACTTGCATCGGCATCACCGACACAATAGTTCGGCTTGACGACATTGCCGTCAATATAACAACATCGTTCAAATTGAAGTTGCTGTCCGCAACCGAGACGACGATATGCGCCGTGCTATTGAGCGGTAGCGTCTGCGCAGTGGAAGGTGTCAGTGTAATTATCGGTGGGGTGTTCGCTTCCACCTGCACCGCAAATTGTGCCGAGACCTGCGAGTTTGCTACACCTCTGCCGTCGTTCACCGTCACCGTAATCGTCGTATTGCCGGCACCGACACCGACAATCTCAAGCGTGCGCATGATTCCATTGCCACTGGCATTGACCGTTGCAATCTGCGTGTCATTGGACTCAACTGCTATCGTCAGTATATCGTCGGCATTGGCATCGCCTAGTGTCACATCTATCGAAGTATTCATACCTTCCAATAGCCTGAGCGGTTGCTCGGGAATACCGCTCAGCGTCGGTGGTGCGTTGACACGCACCGACAAGGAGGCACTGTCGCTTAGCCCGTTGCTGTCCTTCGCAATGAAAGTCACCGTTGCCACACCATCTTGCTCGGCATCCAGCACGAAGCGCATACTCCTATCGGTCGTTATATCGGTAACTTGCATCGGCATCACTGATACGATGGTTCGGCTTGACGACATTGCCGTCAATGTAACAACATCGTTCAAATTGAAGTTGCTGTCCGCAACTGAGACGACGATATGCGCCGTGCTATCGAGCGGTAGTGTCTGCATTGTTGACGGTGTCAGTGTAATCATCGGTGCGATGTTTGCTTCCACCTGCACCGCAAATTGTGCCGAGACCTGCGAGTTTGTTGCACCTCTGCCGTCGTTCACCGTCACCGTAATCGTCGTATTGCCGGCACCGACACCGACAATCTCAAGCGTGCGGACGGCTCCACTACCACTGGCATTGACCGTTGCAATCTGCGTGTCATTGGACTCAACTGCTATCGTCAGGGTATCATCGGCATTGGCATCGCCTAGTGTCACATCTATCGAAGTATTCATACCTTCCAATAGCCTGACCGGTTGCTCGGGAATACCGCTCAGCGTCGGTGGTGCGTTGACACGCACCGACAAAGCCGCACTGTCGCTTAGCCCGTTACTATCCTTCGCAATGAAAGTCACCGTTGCCACACCACTTCGCTCGGCACTCAGTACGAAGCGTATACTCATATCGGTCGTTATATCGGCAACTTGCATCGGCACCACCGACACAATGGTTCGGCTCGACGACATTGCCGTCAATGTAACAACATCGTTCAAATTGAAGTTGCTGTCCGCAACCGAGACGACGATATGCGCCGTGCTATCGAGCGGTAGTGTCTGCATTGTTGACGGTGTCAGTGTAATCGTCGGTGCGATGTTCGCTTCCACCTGCACCGCAAATTGTGCCGAGACCTGCGAGTTTGTTGCACCTCTGCCGTCGTTGACCGTCACTGTAATTGTCGTATTGCCGGCACCGACACCGACAATCTCAAGCGTGCGCATGGTTCCATTGCCACTGGCATTGACCGTTGCAATCTGCATGTCACTGGACTCAACCGCTATCGTTAGGGTATCGTCGGCATTGGCATCGCCCAGCGTCACATTTATCGAGGTATTCATACCTTCCAGCAGTCTGAGCGGTTGCTCGGGAATACCCTGCAGTGTCGGTGGTGCATTGACACGCACCGACAAGTCGGCACTGTGGCTTAGCCCGTTGCTGTCTTCTGCGGTAAAGGTAATCGTTGCCACACCACCTTGCAGTGCATTTAGCGTAAAGGTATTAGCCGTATTATCGGTTATGTCGGTAATCGTCGTCGGCGATGTCACAGACACAATCGTTTCATTCGATGACATTGCCGTCAATGTGATGTTGTCATTATCGCCATAATTACTATCGACTACCGAGACGACGATATTAGCCGTGCTATTGAGCGGTAGCGTTTGCGCGGTTGAGGGTGTCAGCGTAATCGTCGGGTCGGTGTTTGCTTCCACCTGCACCGCAAATTGTGCCGAGACCTGCGAGTTTGTTGCACCTCTGCCGTCGTTGATCGTCACCGTAATTGTCGTATTGCCGGCACCGACACCGACAATCTCAAGCGTGCGCATAATTCCGTTGCTACTGGCATTGACCGTTGCAATCAATGTATCATTGGATTCAACTGCTATCGTCAGGGTATCGTCGGCATTGGCATCGCCCAGCGTCACATTTATCGAGGTATTCATACCTTCCAGCAGTCTGAGCGGTTGCTCGGGAATACCGCTGAGTGTCGGTGGTGCATTGACACGTACCGACAGGGCGGCACTATGGCTTAGCCCGTTGCTGTCTTCTGCGGTAAAGGTAATCGTTGCCACACCACCTTGCAGTGCATTTAGCGTAAAGGTATTAGCCGTATCATCGGTTATGTCGGTAATCGTCGTCGGCGATGTCACCGACACAATCGTTCGGCTTGATGACATTGCCGTCAGTGTAACAACATCGTTCAAATTGAAATTACCATCCGCGACCGAGACGATGATATGCGCCGTGCTATCGAGCGGTAGCGTCTGTGGGGTTGAGGGTATCAATGTAATCATCGGCGCGATGTTCGCTTCCACCTGCACCGCAAATTGTGCCGAGACCTGCGAGTTTGTCGCACCTCTGCCGTCGTTCACCGACACCGTAATCGTCGTATTGCCGGCACCGATGCCGACAATCTCAAGTGTGCGCATGGTTCCGTCGCCACTGGCATTGACCGTTGCAATCTGCGTATCGCTGGATTCAACTGCTATCGTCAGGGTATCGTCGGCATTGGCATCGCCTAGTGTCACATCTATCGAAGTATTCATACCTTCCAGCAGTCTGAGCGGTTGCTCGGGAATACCGCTGAGTGTCGGCGGTGCATTGGCACGCACCGACAGGGCGGCACTGTGGCTTAGCCCGTTGTTGTCTTGTGCGGTAAAGGTAATCGTTGCCACACCACCTTGCAGTGCATTTAGCGTAAAGGTATTAGCCGTATCATCGGTTATGTCGGTAATCGTCGTCGGCGATGTCACCGACACAATCGTTTCATTCGATGACATTGCCGTCAATGTGATATTGTCATTATCGCCATAATTACTATCGACTACCGAGACGACGATATGCGCCGTGCTATTGAGCGGTAGCGTTTGCATTGTTGCAGGTGTCAATGTAATCATCGGTGCGATGTTCGCTTGCACCTGCACCGCAAATTGTGCCGAGACCTGCGAGTTCGCTACACCTCTGCCGTCGTTGACCGTCACCGTAATCGTCGTATTGCCGGCACCAATGCCGACAATCTCAAGCGTGCGGGTAGCTCCGCTGCCACTGGCATTGACCGTTGCAATCAATGTATCATTGGATTCAACTGCTATCGTCAGGGTATCGTCGGCATTGGCATCGTCCAGCGTCACATTTATCGAGGTATTCATACCTTCCAGCAGTCTGAGCGGTTGCTCGGGAATACCCTGCAGTGTCGGTGGTGCATTGACACGCATCGACAAGTCGGCACTGTGGCTTAGCCCGTTGCTGTCTTCTGCGGTAAAGGTAATCGTTGCCACACCACCTTGCAGTGCATTTAGCGTAAAGGTGTTAGCCGTATTATCGGTTATGTCGGTAATCGTCGTCGGCGATGTCACCGACACAATGGTTCGGCTCGACGACACGGCCGTCAATGTAACAACATCGTTCAAATTGAAGTTGCTGTCCGCAACCGAGATGACAATACCAGTCGTGCTATTGATCGCTAGCGTCTGCGCGGTTGAGGGTGTCAGTGTAATCGTCGGTGCGATGTTCGCTTCCACCTGCACCGCAAATTGTGCCGAGACCTGCGAGTTCGCCACACCTCTGCCGTCGTTCACCGACACCGTGATCGTCGTATTGCCGGCACCGACACCGACAATCTCAAGCGTGCGCATGGTTCCGTTGCCACTGGCACTGACCATTGCAACCTGCGTGTCATTGGACTCAACTGCTATCGTCAGTATATCGTCGGCATTGGCATCGCCTAGTGTCACATCTATCGAAGTATTCATACCTTCCAATAGCCTGACCGGTTGCTCGGGAATACCGCTCAGCGTCGGTGGTGCGTTGACACGCACCGACAAAGCCGCACTGTCGCTTAGCCCGTTACTATCCTTCGCGATGAAAGTCACCGTTGCCACACCACTTCGCTCGGCACTCAGTACGAAGCGTATACTCATATCGGTCGTTATATTGTCAACTTGCATCGGCACCACCGACACAATGGTTCGGCTCGACGACATGGCCGTCAATGTAACAACATCGTTCAAATTGAAATTACTATCCGCGACCGAGACGATGATATTAGCCGTGCTATTGAGCGGTAGCGTCCGTGCGGTTGAGGGTGTCAATGTAATCGTCGGTGCGATGTTCGCTTTTACCTGCATCGCAAATTGTGCCGAGACTTGCGAGTTCGCTATACCTCTGCCGTCGTTCACCGCCACCGTAATCGTCGTATTGCCGGCACCGACCCCGACAATCTCAAGCGTGCGCATGGTTCCGTTGCCACTGGCATTGACCGTTGCAATCTGCGTATCGCTGGATTCAACTGCTATCGTCAGGGTATCGTCGGCATTGGCATCGGCTAGCGTCAATCTCAATTCGGTATTCATACCTTCCAACAGCCTGAGCGGTTGCTCGGGAATACCGCTCAGCGTCGGCGGTGCATTGGCACGCACCGACAGGACGGCACTATGGCTTAGCCCGTTGCTGTCCTTCGCAATGAAAGTCACCGTTGCCACACCATCTTGCTCGGCATCCAGCACGAAGCGTATACGCGTATCGGTCGTTATATCGGCAACTTGTATCGGCACCACCGACACGATGGTTCGGCTCGACGACATTGCCGTCAATGTGACGCGATCACCGTTAACATAATTACTATCTGCGACCAAGACGACGATATTAGCCGTGCTATTGAGCGGTAGCGTTTGCGCTGTTGCAGGTGTTAGTGTAATCATCGGCGCGATGTTCGCTTGCACCTGTACCGCAAATTGTGCCGAAACTTGTGAGTTTGTCGCACCTCTGTCGTCGTTGACCGACACCGTAATCGTCGTATTGCCGGCACCGACACCGACAATCTCAAGCGTGCGCATGATTCCATTGCCACTGGCATTGACCGTTGCAATCTGCGTATCATTGGATTCAACCGCTATCGTCGGTATATCGTCGGCATTGGCATCGCCCAGCGTCACATCTATCGAAGTATTCATACCTTCCAATAGCTTGACCGGTTGCTCGGGAATATCGCTCAGCGTCGGCGGTGCATTGACACGCACCGACAGGGCGGCACTGTGGCTTAGCCCGTTGCTGTCCTGTGCGGTAAAGGTAATCGTTGCTACACCATCTTGCTCGGCATCCAGCACGAAGCGTATACGCGTATCGGTCGTTATATCGGCAACTTGTATCGGCACCACCGACACGATGGTTCGGCTCGACGACATTGCCGTCAATGTGACGCGATCACCGTTAACATAATTACTATCTGCGACTGAGACGACGATATTAACCGTGCTATTGAGCGGTAGCGTTTGCGCTGTTGCAGGTGTTAGTGTAATCATCGGCGCGATGTTCGCTTGCACCTGTACCGCAAATTGTGCCGAAACTTGTGAGTTTGTCGCACCTCTGTCGTCGTTGACCGACACCGTAATCGTCGTATTGCCGGCACCGACACCGACAATCTCAAGCGTGCGCATGATTCCATTGCCACTGGCATTGACCGTTGCAATCTGCGTGTCATTGGACTCAACTGCTATCGTCAGTATATCGTCGGCATTGGCATCGCCTAGTGTCACATCTATCGAAGTATTCATACCTTCCAGCAGTCTGAGCGGTTGCTCGGGAATATCGCTCAGCGTCGGCGGTGCGTTGACACGCACCGACAGGTCGGCACTGTGGCTTAGCCCGTTGCTGTCGGTTGCGGTGAAGGTAATCGTTGCCACACCACCTTGCAGTGCATTTAGCGTAAAGGTGTTAGCCGTATCATCGGTTATATCGGTAATCGTCGTCGGCGATGTCACCAACACAATCGTTTCATTCGATGACATTGCCGTCAATGTAACAACATCGTTCAAATTGAAATTACTATCCGCGATCGAGACGACGATATGCGCCGTGCTGTTGAGCGGTAATGTTTGCATTGTTGCAGGTGTCAATGTAATCATCGGTGCGATGTTCGCTTCCACCTGCACCGCAAATTGTGCCGAGACTTGCGAGTTCGCTATACCTCTGCCGTCGTTCACCGACACCGTAATCGTCGTATTGCCGGCACCGACACCGACAATCTCAAGCGTGCGCATGATTCCATTGCCACTGGCATTGACCGTTGCAATCTGCGTGTCATTGGACTCAACTGCTATCGTCAGTATATCGTCGGCATTGGCATCGCCTAGTGTCACATCTATCGAAGTATTCATACCTTCCAATAGTTTGAGCGGTTGCTCGGGAATACCGCTCAGCGTCGGTGGTGCGTTGACACGCACCGACAGGGAGGCACTGTCGCTTAGCCCGTTGCTGTCCTTCGCAATGAAAGTCACCGTTGCCACACCATCTTGCTCGGCATCCAGCACGAAGCGCATACTCCTATCGGTCGTTATATCGGCAACTTGTATCGGCACCACCGACACGATGGTTCGGCTCGACGACATTGCCGTCAATATAACAACATCGTTCAAATTGAAATTACCATCTGCGACCGAGACAACGATATGCGCCGTGCTATTGATCGCTAGCGTCTGCGCGGTGGAGGGTGTCAATGTAATCGTCGGTGCGATGTTCGCTTGCACCTGTACCGCAAATTGTGCCGAGACCTGCGAGTTTGCTACACCTCTGCCGTCGTTCACCGACACCGTAATCGTCGTATTGCCGGCACCGGCACCGACAATTTCAAGCGTGCGCACGGCTCCGCTGCCACTGGCATTGACCGTTGCAATCTGCGTATCGCTGGATTCAACTGCTATCGTCAGGGTATCGTCGGCATTGGCATCGCCTAGTGTCACATCTATCGAAGTATTCATACCTTCCAATAGCTTGACCGGTTGCCCGGGAATACCGCTCAGCGTCGGTGGTGCGTTGACACGCACCGACAAAGCCGCACTGTGGCTTAGCCCGTTGTTGTCGGTTGCGGTAAAGGTAATCGTTGCCACACCACCTTGCAGTGCATTTAGCGTAAAGATGTTAGCCGTATTATCGGTTATATCGGTAATCGTCGTCGGCGATGTCACCGACACAATCGCTTCATTCGATGACATTGCCGTCAATGTGACGCGATCACCGTCGCCGTAATTACTATCTGCGACCGAGACGACAATATTAACCGTGCTATTGAGCGGTAGCGTTTGCGCTGTTGCAGGTGTTAGTGTAATCGTCGGTGCGATGTTCGCTTCTACCTGCACCGCAAATTGTGCCGAGACCTGCGAGTTTGTCGCATCTCTGCCGTCGTTGACCGTCACCGTAATCGTCGTATTGCCGGCACCGACGCCGACAATCTCAAGCGTGCGCATGGCTCTGTTGCCACTGGCATTGACCGTTGCAATCTGTGTGTCGCTGGATTCAACCGCTATCGTTAGGGTATCGTCGGCATTGGCATCGCCCAGCGTCACATCTATCGAAGTATTCATACCTTCCAATAGCTTGACCGGTTGCTCGGGAATACTGCTCAGCGTCGGCGGTGCATTGGCACGCACCGACAAAGCCGCACTATGGCTTAGTCCGTTGTTGTCCTGTGCAGTAAAGGTAATCGTTGCCACACCACCTTGCTTGGCATCCAGCACGAAGTGCATACTCGTGTCGGTCGTTATATCGGCAACTTGTATAGGCACCACCGACACGATGGTTCGGCTCGACGACATGGCCGTCAGTGTGACGCGATCACTGTTAACATAATTACTATCCGCGACCGAGACAACGATATGCGCCGTGCTATTGAGCGGTAGCGTTTGCGCTGTTGCAGGTGTTAGTGTAATCATCGGCGCGATGTTCGCTTGCACCTGCACTGCAAATTGTGCCGAGACCTGCGAGTTCGCTACACCTCTGCCGTCGTTGACCGTCACCGTAATCGTCGTATTGCCGGCACCGATGCCGACAATCTCAAGTGTGCGCATGATTCCGTTGCCACTGGCATTGACCGTTGCGATCTGCGTATCGCTGGATTCAACTGCTACCGTTAGGGTATCGTCGGCATTGGCATCGCCAAGCATCACATTTATCGAAGTATTCATACCTTCCAGCAGTTTGAGCGGTTGCTCGGGAATACCGCTCAGCGTCGGTGGTGCGTTGACACGCACCGACAAGGAGGCACTGTCGCTTAGCCCGTTGCTGTCCTTCGCAATGAAAGTCACCGTTGCCACACCCTCTTGCTCGGCATCCAGCACGAAGCGTATACGCGTATCGGTCGTTATATCGGCAACATGTATCGGCACCACCGACACGATGGTTCGGCTCGACGACATTGCCGTCAATGTGACGCGATCACCGTCGCCGTAATTACTATCTGCGACCAAGACGACGATATGCGTCGTACTATCGAGCGGTAGCGTCTGTGGAGTTGAGGGTGTCAATGTAATCATCGGTGCGATGTTCGCTTGCACCTGTACCGCAAATTGTGCCGAGACCTGCGAGTTTGCTACACCTCTGCCGTCGTTCACCGACACCGTAATCGTCGTATTGCCGGCACCGGCACCGACAATTTCAAGCGTGCGCATGATTCCGTTGCCACTGGCATTGACCGTTGCAATTTGCGTATCGCTGGATTCAACTGCTATCGTCAGGGTATCGTCGGCATTGGCATCGCCTAGTGTCACATCTATCGAAGTATTCATACCTTCCAATAGCTTGACCGGTTGCTCGGGAATACCGCTGAGCGTCGGTGGTGCATTGGCACGCACCGACAAAGCCACACTGTGGCTTAGTCCGTTGTTGTCGGTTGCAGTAAAGGTAATCGTTGCCACACCACCTTGCAGTGCACTTAGCGTAAAGATGTTAGCCGTATCATCGGTTATATCGGTAATCGTCGTCGGCGATGTCACCGACACAATCGCTTCATTCGATGACATTGCCGTCAATGTGACGCGATCACCGTCGCCGTAATTACTATCTGCGACCGAGACGACAATATTAACCGTGCTATTGAGCGGTAGCGTTTGCGCTGTTGCAGGTGTTAGTGTAATCGTCGGTGCGATGTTCGCTTCTACCTGCACCGCAAATTGTGCCGAGACCTGCGAGTTTGTCGCATCTCTGCCGTCGTTGACCGTCACCGTAATCGTCGTATTGCCGGCACCGACGCCGACAATCTCAAGCGTGCGCATGGCTCTGTTGCCACTGGCATTGACCGTTGCAATCTGTGTGTCGCTGGATTCAACCGCTATCGTTAGGGTATCGTCGGCATTGGCATCGCCCAGCGTCACATCTATCGAAGTATTCATACCCTCCAGTAGTCTGAGCGGTTGCTCGGGAACACCTTGCAGCGTCGGCGGTGCATTGGCACGCACCGACAAAGCCGCACTATGGCTTAGTCCGTTGTTGTCCTCTGCAGTAAAGGTAATCGTTGCCACACCACCTTGCTTGGCATCCAGCACGAAGTGCATACTCGTGTCGGTCGTTATATCGGCAACTTGTATAGGCACCACCGACACGATGGTTCGGCTCGACGACATGGCCGTCAGTGTGACGCGATCACTGTTAACATAATTACTATCCGCGACCGAGACAACGATATGCGCCGTGCTATTGAGCGGTAGCGTTTGCGCTGTTGCAGGTGTTAGTGTAATCATCGGCGCGATGTTCGCTTGCACCTGCACTGCAAATTGTGCCGAGACCTGCGAGTTCGCTACACCTCTGCCGTCGTTGACCGTCACCGTAATCGTCGTATTGCCGGCACCGATGCCGACAATCTCAAGTGTGCGCATGATTCCGTTGCCACTGGCATTGACCGTTGCGATCTGCGTATCGCTGGATTCAACTGCTACCGTTAGGGTATCGTCGGCATTGGCATCGCCAAGCATCACATTTATCGAAGTATTCATACCTTCCAGCAGTTTGAGCGGTTGCTCGGGAATACCGCTCAGCGTCGGTGGTGCGTTGACACGCACCGACAAGGAGGCACTGTCGCTTAGCCCGTTGCTGTCCTTCGCAATGAAAGTCACCGTTGCCACACCCTCTTGCTCGGCATCCAGCACGAAGCGTATACGCGTATCGGTCGTTATATCGGCAACATGTATCGGCACCACCGACACGATGGTTCGGCTCGACGACATTGCCGTCAATGTGACGCGATCACCGTCGCCGTAATTACTATCTGCGACCAAGACGACGATATGCGTCGTACTATCGAGCGGTAGCGTCTGTGGAGTTGAGGGTGTCAATGTAATCATCGGTGCGATGTTCGCTTGCACCTGTACCGCAAATTGTGCCGAGACCTGCGAGTTTGCTACACCTCTGCCGTCGTTCACCGACACCGTAATCGTCGTATTGCCGGCACCGGCACCGACAATTTCAAGCGTGCGCATGATTCCGTTGCCACTGGCATTGACCGTTGCAATTTGCGTATCGCTGGATTCAACTGCTATCGTCAGGGTATCGTCGGCATTGGCATCGCCCAGCGTCACATCTATCGAAGTATTCATACCTTCCAGTAGTCTGAGCGGTTGCTCGGGAATACCGCTGAGCGTCGGTGGTGCATTGGCACGCACCGACAAAGCCACACTGTGGCTTAGTCCGTTGTTGTCGGTTGCAGTAAAGGTAATCGTTGCCACACCACCTTGCAGTGCACTTAGCGTAAAGGTATTAGCCGTATCATCGGTTATATCGGTAATCGTCGTCGGCGATGTCACCGACACAATGGTTCGGTTCGATGACACGGCCGTCAATGTAACAACATCGTTCAAATTGAAATTACTATCCGCGACCGAGACGACAATATTAACCGTGCTATTGAGCGGTAGCGTTTGCGCTGTTGCAGGTGTTAGTGTAATCGTCGGTGCGATGTTCGCTTCTACCTGCACCGCAAATTGTGCCGAGACCTGCGAGTTTGTCGCATCTCTGCCGTCGTTGACCGTCACCGTAATCGTCGTATTGCCGGCACCGACGCCGACAATCTCAAGCGTGCGCATGGTTCCGTTGCCACTGGCATTGACCGTTGCAATCTGCATGTCACTGGATTCAACTGCTATCGTTAGGGTATCGTCGGCATTGGCATCGCCAAGCATCACATTTATCGAAGTATTCATACCCTCCAGTAGTCTGAGCGGTTGCTCGGGAACACCTTGCAGCGTCGGCGGTGCATTGGCACGCACCGACAAGTCGGCACTGTGGCTTAGTCCGTTGTTGTCCTCTGCGGTAAAGGTAATCGTTGCCACACCACTTTGCAGTGCATTTAGCGTAAAGGTGTTAGCCGTATCATCGGTTATATCGGTAATCGTCGTCGGCGATGTCACCGACACAATCGTTTCATTCGATGACATTGCCGTCAATGTAACACGATCACCGTTAACATAATTACTATCCGCGACCGAGACGACGATATGCGCCGTGCTGTTGAGCGGTAATGTTTGCATTGTTGCAGGTGTCAGCGTAATCGTCGGTGCGATGTTCGCTTCTACCTGCACCGCAAATTGTGCCGAGACCTGCGAGTTTGCTACACCTCTGCCGTCGTTGACCGTCACCGTAATCGTCGTATTGCCGGCACCGATGCCGACAATCTCAAGCGTGCGCATGGTTCCGTCGCCACTGGCATTGACCGTTGCAATCTGCGTATCGCTGGATTCAACTGCTATCGTCAGGGTATCGTCGGCATTGGCATCGGCTAGCGTCAATCTCAATTCGGTATTCATACCTTCCAATAGACTAACCGGTTGCTCGGGAATACCGCTCAGCGTCGGTGGTGCATTGGCACGCACCGACAAAGCCGCACTGTGGCTTAGTCCGTTGTTGTCTTCTGCGGTAAAGGTAATCGTTGCCACACCACTTTGCAGTGCATTTAGCGTAAAGGTGTTAGCCGTATCATCGGTTATATCGGTAATCGTCGTCGGCGATGTCACCGACACAATCGTTTCATTCGATGACATTGCCGTCAATGTGACACTATCACCTCTACTATAGTTATTATCTGCGACCGAGACGACGATATGCGTTGTGCTATTGAGCGGTAGCGTCTGCGCGGTGGAAGGTGTCAGTGTAATCGTCGGGTCGGTGTTTGCTTCTACCTGCACCGCAAATTGTGCCGAGACCTGCGAGTTTGCTACACCTCTGCCATCGTTCACCGTCACCGTAATCGTCGTATTGCCGGCACCGACCCCGACAATCTCAAGCGTGCGCATGGTTCCGTTGCCACTGGCATTGACCGTTGCAATCTGCGTATCGCTGGATTCAACTGCTATCGTCAGGGTATCGTCGGCATTGGCATCGGCTAGCGTCAATCTCAATTCGGTATTCATACCTTCCAATAGACTAACCGGTTGCTCGGGAATACCGCTCAGCGTCGGTGGTGCATTGGCACGCACCGACAAAGCCGCACTGTGGCTCAGCCCGTTGTTGTCGGTTGCGGTAAAGGTAATCGTTGCCACACCACCTTGTTCGGCATCCAGCACGAAGCGTATACGCGTATCGGTCGTTATATCGGTAACTTGCATCGGCATCACCGACACAATGGTTCGGTTCGATGACACGGCCGTCAATGTAACAACATCGTTCAAATTGAAATTACTATCCGCGACCGAGACGACGATATTAGCCGTGCTATTGAGCGGTAATGTTTGCATTGTTGACGGTGTCAATGTAATCATCGGTGCGATGTTCGCTTCTACCTGCACCGCAAATTGTGCCGAGACCTGCGAGTTTGCTACACCTCTGCCGTCGTTGACCGTCACCGTAATCGTCGTATTGCCGGCACCGACCCCGACAATCTCAAGCGTGCGCATGGTTCCGTTGCTACTGGCATTGACCGTTGCAATCTGCATGTCACTGGATTCAACCGCTATCGTTGGTATATCGTCGGCATTGGCATCGGCTATCGCCAATCTCAATTCGGTATTCATACCTTCCAATAGACTAACCGGTTGCTCGGGAATACCGCTCAGCGTCGGTGGTGCATTGGCACGCACCGACAAAGCCGCACTGTGGCTCAGCCCGTTGTTGTCCTCTGCGGTAAAGGTAATCGTTGCCACACCACCTTGTTCGGCATCCAGCACGAAGCGTATACGCGTATCGGTCGTTATATCGTCAACTTGCATCGGCACCACCGACACAATGGTTCGGCTCGACGACATGGCCGTCAATGTAACAACATCGTTCAAATTGAAATTACTATCCGCGACCGAGACGACGATATTAGCCGTGCTATTGAGCGGTAGCGTCCGTGCGGTTGAGGGTGTCAATGTAATCGTCGGTGCGATGTTCGCTTGCACCTGTACCGCAAATCGTGCCGAGACTTGTGAGTTTGCTACACCTCTGCCGTCGTTGACTGTCACCGTAATCGTCGTATTGCCGGCACCGACCCCGACAATCTCAAGCATGCGCACGGCTCCGCTACCACTGGCATTGACCGTTGCGATCTGCGTATCATTGGATTCAACCGCTATCGTCGGTATATCGTCGGCATTGGCATCGCCCAGCGTCACATTTATCGAAGTATTCATACCTTCCAGTAGTCTGAGCGGTTGCTCGGGAATACCGCTGAGTGTCGGCGGTGCGTTGACACGCACCGACAAAACCGCACTGTGGCTTAGCCCGTTGCTATCCTGTGCGGTAAAGGTAATCGTTGCCACACCACCTTGCAGTGCATTTAGCGTAAAGGTATTAGCCGTATCATCGATTATGTCGGTAATCGTCGTCGGCGATGTCACCGACACAATCGTTTCATTCGACGATATTGCCGTCAATGTGACGCAATCACCGTCGCCGTAATTACTATCTGCGACCAAGACGACGATATGCGCTGTACTATCGAGCGGTAGTGTCTGCATTGTTGACGGTGTCAATGTAATCATCGGCGCGATGTTCGCTTCCACTTGCACCGCAAATTGTGCCGAGACCTGCGAGTTCGCTACACCTCTGCCGTCGTTGACCGTCACTGTAATCGTCGTATTGCCGGCACCAATGCCGACAATCTCAAGCGTGCGGATGGCTCCACTGCCACTGGCATTGACCATTGCAATCTGCGTGTCATTGGACTCAACTGCTATCGTCAGTATATCGTCGGCATTGGCATCGCCTAGTGTCACATTTATCGAAGTATTCATACCTTCCAGTAGTCTGAGCGGTTGCTCGGGAATACCGCTGAGCGTCGGTGGTGCATTGGCACGCACCGACAGGGCGGCACTGTGGCTTAGCCCGTTGCTGTCTTCTGCGGTAAAGGTAATCGTTGCCACACCACCTTGCTTGGCATCCAGCACGAAGTGCATACTCGTGTCGGTCGTTATATCGGCAACTTGTATAGGCACCACCGACACGATGGTTCGGCTCGACGACATTGCCGTCAATATAACAACATCGTTCAAATTGAAGTTGCTGTCCGCAACCGAAACGACGATATTAGCCGTGCTATCGAGCGGTAATGTTTGCGCTGTTGCAGGTGTCAATGTAATCGTCGGTGCGATGTTCGCTTGCACCTGTACCGCAAATTGTGCCGAGACCTGCGAGTTCGCTACACCTCTGCCGTCGTTCACCGCCACCGTAATCGTTGTATTGCCGGCACCGACACCGACAATCTCAAGCGTGCGCACGGCACCGGTGCCACTGGCATTGACCGTTGCAACCTGCGTGTCATTGGACTCAACTGCTATCGTCAAGGTATCGTCGGCATTGGCATCGGCTATCGTCAATTCCAATTCGGTATTCATACCTTCCAATAGCCTGACCGGTTGCTCGGGAATATCGTTCAGCGCCGGTGATGCGTTGACACGCACCGACAAAGCCGCACTGTGGCTTAGCCCGTTGTTGTCCGCTGCGGTAAAGGTAATCATTGCCACACCACCTTGTTCGGCATCCAGCACGAAGCGTATACTCGTATCGGTCGTTATATCGGCAACTCGCATCGGTATCACCGACACAGTGGTTCGGCTCGACGACATGGCCGTCAGTGTGACGCGATCACTGTTAACATAATTACTATCCGCGACCGAGACAACGATATGCGCCGTGCTATTGAGCGGTAGCGTTTGCGCTGTTGCAGGTGTTAGTGTAATCATCGGCGCGATGTTCGCTTGCACCTGCACTGCAAATTGTGCCGAGACCTGCGAGTTCGCTACACCTCTGCCGTCGTTGACCGTCACCGTAATCGTCGTATTGCCGGCACCGATGCCGACAATCTCAAGTGTGCGCATGATTCCGTTGCCACTGGCATTGACCGTTGCGATCTGCGTATCGCTGGATTCAACTGCTACCGTTAGGGTATCGTCGGCATTGGCATCGCCAAGCATCACATTTATCGAAGTATTCATACCTTCCAGTAGTCTGAGCGGTTGCTGGGGAATACCCTGCAGCGTCGGCGGTGCATTGGCACGCACCGACAAGTCGACACTGTGGCTTAGCCCGTTGCTGTCCTGTGCGGTAAAGGTAATCGTTGCCACACCATCTTGCTTGGCATCCAGCACGAAGCGCATACTCCTATCGGTCGTTATATTGTCAACTTGTATCGGCACCACCGACACGATGGTTCGGCTCGACGACATTGCCGTCAATGTGATATTGTCATTATCGCCATAATTACTATCGACTACCGAGACGACGATATGCGCCGTGCTGTTGAGCGGTAATGTTTGCGCTGTTGCAGGTGTCAATGTAATCATCGGTGCAATGTTCGCTTGCACCTGCACCGCAAATTGTGCCGAGACCTGCGAGTTTGCTACACCTCTGCCGTCGTTGACCGTCACCGTAATTGTCGTATTGCCGGCACCGACACCGACAATCTCAAGCGTGCGCATGGTTCCGTTGCCACTGGCATTGACCGTTGCAATCTGCGTATCGCTGGATTCAACTGCTATCGTCAGGGTATCGTCGGCATTGGCATCGGCTAGCGTCACATTTATCGAAGTATTCATACCTTCCAGTAGTCTGAGCGGTTGCTCGGGAATACTGCTGAGCGTCGGTGGTGCATTGGCACGCACCGACAAGTCGGCACTGTGGCTTAGCCCGTTGTTGTCCTCTGCGGTAAAGGTAATCGTTGCCACACCACCTTGCAGTGCATTTAGCGTAAAGGTATTAGCCGTATCATCGGTTATATCGGTAATCGTCGTCGGCGATGTCACCGACACAATCGTTTCATTCGATGACATTGCCGTCAATGTGATATTGTCATTATCGCCATAATTACTATCGACTACCGAGACGACGATATGCGCCGTGCTATTGAGCGGTAGCGTTTGCATTGTTGCAGGTGTCAATGTAATCATCGGTGCGATGTTCGCTTGCACCTGCACCGCAAATTGTGCCGAGACCTGCGAGTTCGCTACACCTCTGCCGTCGTTCACCGACACTGTAATCGTCGTATTGCCGGCACCGACACCGACAATCTCAAGCGTGCGGGTAGCTCCGCTGCCACTGGCATTGACCGTTGCAATCAATGTATCATTGGATTCAACTGCTATCGTCAGGGTATCGTCGGCATTGGCATCGCCCAGCGTCACATTTATCGAAGTATTCATACCTTCCAGTAGTCTGAGCGGTTGCTCAGGAATACCCTGCAGCGTCGGTGGTGCATTGGCACGCACCGACAGGGCGGCACTATAGCTTAGCCCGTTGCTGTCCTGTGCGGTAAAGATAATCGTTGCCACACCACCTTGTTCGGCATCCAGCACGAAGCGTATACTCGTATCGGTCGTTATATCGGCAACTCGCATCGGTATCACCGACACAGTGGTTCGGCTTGACGACATTGCCGTCAATGTAACAACATCGTTCAAATTGAAATTACCATCCGCGACCGAGACGATGATATGCGCCGTGCTGTTGAGCGGTAGCGTCTGTGCGGTTGCAGGTGTCAATGTAATCATCGGTGCGATGTTCGCTTGCACCTGTATCGCAAATCGTGCCGAGACCTGCGAGTTTGTTGCACCTCTGCCGTCGTTGACCGTCACCGTAATCATCGTATTACCGGCACCGATACCGACAATTTCAAGCGTGCGCACGGCACCAGTGGTTGCGATAATCGTTGCGCTTGCAATCCTGCTGTCGTCGATGTCGACGCTTATATCAAGGGTATCGTCGGCATTGGCATCGGCTATCGTCAATTCCAATTCGGTATTCATACCCTCCAACAGACTAACCGGTTGCTCGGGAATATCGCTCAGCGTCGGCGGTGCGTTGACACGCACCGACAGGTCGGCACTGTGGCTTAGCCCGTTGTTGTCCTCTGCGGTAAAGGTAATCGTTGCCACACCACCTTGTTCGGCATCCAGCACGAAGCGTATACTCGTATCGGTCATTATATCGTCAACTTGTATCGGCATCACCGACACAATGGTTCGGTTCGATGACACGGCCGTCAATGTAACAACATCGTTCAAATTGAAATTACTATCCGCGACCGAGACGACGATATGCGCCGTGCTATTGAGCGGTAGCGTCTGCATTGTTGCAGGTGTCAATGTAATCATCGGTGCGATGTTCGCTTGCACCCGTACCGCAAATTGTGCCGAAACCTGCGAGTTCGCTACACCTCTGCCGTCGTTGACCGTCACCGTAATCGTCGTATTGCCGGCACCGACCCCGACAATCTCAAGCGTGCGCATGGTTCCGTCGCCACTGGCATTGACCGTTGCAATCTGCGTGTCACTGGACTCAACCGCTATCGTCAGGGTATCGTCAGCATTGGCATCGGCTAGTGTCACATCTATCGAAGTATTCATACCTTCCAATAGTTTGAGCGGTTGCTCGGGAATATCGCTCAGCGTCGGCGGTGCATTGGCACGCACCGACAGGGCCACACTGTGGCTTAGCCCGTTGCTGTCTTCTGCGGTAAAGGTAATCGTTGCCACACCACCTTGCAGTGCATTTAGCGTAAAGGTGTTAGCCGTATCATCGGTTATATCGGTAATCGTCGTCGGCGATGTCACCGACACAATCGTTTCATTCGACGATATTGCCGTCAATGTGATGTTGTCATTATCGCCATAGTTACTATCGACTACCGAGACGACGATATTAGCCGTGCTATTGAGCGGTAATGTTTGCATTGTTGCAGGTGTCAATGTAATCATCGGTGCGATGTTCGCTTGCACCTGCACCGCAAATTGTGCCGAAACCTGCGAGTTCGCTACACCTCTGCCGTCGTTCACCGTCACCGTAATAGTCGTATTGCCGGCACCGACACCGACAATCTCAAGCGTGCGCACGGCACTGGTGCCACTGGCATTGGCCGTTGCAACCTGCGTATTATTGGATTCAACCACTATCGTCAATGTATCGTCGGCATTGGCATCGGCTAGCGTCACATTTATCGAAGTATTCATACCTTCCAGTAGTCTGAGCGGTTGTTCGGGAATACCGCTCAGCGTCGGCGGTGCATTGGCACGCACCGACAGGGCCACACTGTGGCTTAGCCCGTTGCTGTCTTCTGCGGTAAAGGTAATCGTTGCCACACCACCTTGCAGTGCATTTAGCGTAAAGGTGTTAGCCGTATCATCGGTTATATCGGTAATCGTCGTCGGCGATGTCACCGACACAATCGTTTCATTCGACGATATTGCCGTCAATGTGATGTTGTCATTATCGCCATAGTTACTATCTGCGACCGAAACGACAATACCAGTCGTACTATTGATCGCTAGCGTCTGCGCTGTTGTGGGTGTCAATGTAATCATCGGTGCGATGTTCGCTTGCACCTGCACCGCAAATTGTGCCGAGACCTGCGAGTTTGCTACACCTCTGCCGTCGTTGACCGTCACCGTAATCGTCGTATTGCCGGCACCGACACCGACAATCTCAAGCGTGCGCACGGCACCAGTGCCACTGGCATTGGCCGTTGCAACCTGCGTATTATTGGATTCAACCACTATCGTCAATGTATCGTCGGCATTGGCATCGGCTATCGTCAATTCCAATTCGGTATTCATACCTTCCAATAGACTAACCGGTTGTTCGGGAATACCGCTCAGCGTCGGCGGTGCATTGGCACGCACCGACAGGGCGGCACTGTGGCTTAGCCCGTTGCTGTCTTCTGCGGTAAAGGTAATCGTTGCCACACCACCTTGCAGTGCATTTAGCGTAAAGGTGTTAGCCGTATCATCGGTTATATCGGTAATCGTCGTCGGCGATGTCACCGACACAATCGTTTCATTCGACGATATTGCCGTCAATATAACAACATCGTTCAAATTGAAATTACTATCTGCGACCGAAACGACGACATGCGCCGTGCTATTGAGCGGTAATGTTTGCGCTGTTGCAGGTATCAATGTAATCGTCGGTGCGATGTTCGCTTCTACTTGCACCGCAAATTGTGTCGAGACCTGCGAGTTTGCTACACCTCTGCCGTCGTTGACCGTCACCGTAATCGTCGTATTGCCGGCACCGACCCCGACAATCTCAAGCGTGCGCATGGTTCCGTTGCCACTGGCATTGACCGTTGCAATCTGCATGTCACTGGACTCAACCGCTATCGTTAGAGTATCGTCGGCATTGGCATCGGCTATCGTCAATTCCAATTCAGTATTCATACCCTCCAATAGACTAACCGGTTGCTCGGGAATACCGCTGAGTGTCGGTGGTGCATTGGCACGCACCGACAAAGCCGCACTATGGCTTAGTCCGTTGTTGTCTTCTGCGGTAAAGATAATCGTTGCCACACCATCTTGTTCGGCATCCAGCACGAAGCGTATACTCGTATCGGTCGTTATATCGTCAACTTGCATCGGCACCACCGACACAATGGTTCGGCTCGACGACATGGCCGTCAATATAACAACATCGTTCAAATTGAAATTACCATCTGCGACCGAGACGACGATATTAGCCGTGCTATTGAGTGGTAGCGTCTGTGCGGTTGAGGGTGTCAGTGTAATCGCCGGGTCGGTGTTCGCTTCCACCTGCACCGCAAATTGTGCCGAGACCTGCGAGTTTGCTACACCTCTGCCGTCGTTGACCGACACCGTAATCGTCGTATTGCCGGCACCGACACCGACAATCTCAAGCGTGCGCATGGTTCCGTTGCTACTGGCATTGACCGTTGCAATCTGCGTATCGCTGGATTCAACTGCTATCGTCAGGGTATCGTCGGCATTGGCATCGCCCAGCGTCACATTTATCGAAGTATTCATACCTTCCAGTAGTCTGAGCGGTTGCTCGGGAATACCCTGCAGCGTCGGCGGTGCATTGGCACGCACCGACAGGGCGGCACTGTGGCTTAGCCTTCTGCTGTCCTCTGCGGTAAAGGTAATCGTTGCCACACCACCTTGTTCGGCACTTAACACAAAGCGTATACTCGTATCGGTCGTTATATCGGTAACTTGCATCGGCACCACCGACACAATGGTTCGGCTCGACGACACGGCCGTCAATGTGACACTATCACCTCTACTATAGTTATTATCTGCGACCGAGACGACGATATGCGTTGTGCTATTGAGCAGTAGCGTCTGCGCGGTGGAAGGTGTCAGTGTAATCGTCGGGTCGGTGTTTGCTTCTACCTGCACCGCAAATTGTGCCGAGACCTGCGAGTTTGCTACACCTCTGCCGTCGTTCACCGTCACCGTAATCGTCGTATTGCCGGCACCGACCCCGACAATCTCAAGCGTGCGCATGGTTCCGTTGCCACTGGCATTGACCGTTGCAATCTGCGTATCGCTGGATTCAATTGCTATCGTCAGGGTATCGTCGGCATTGGCATCGGCTAGCGTCAATCTCAATTCGGTATTCATACCTTCCAATAGACTAACCGGTTGCTCGGGAATACCCTGCAGCGTCGGTGGTGCATTGGCACGCACCGACAGGTCAGCACTGTGGCTTAGCCTTCTGCTGTCGGTTGCGGTGAAGGTAATTGTTGCCACACCACCTTGTTCGGCATCCAGCACAAAGCGCATACTCGTATCGGTCGTTATATCGGTAACTTGCATCGGCATCACCGACACAATAGTTCGGCTTGACGACATGGCCGTCAATGTAACAACATCGTTCAAATTGAAATTACCATCTGCGACCGAGACGACGATATGCGTTGTGCTATTGAGCGGTAGCGTCTGCGCGGTGGAGGGTGTCAGTGTAATCGTCGGGTCGGTGTTTGCTTCTACCTGCACCGCAAATTGTGCCGAGACCTGCGAGTTCGCTACACCTCTGCCGTCGTTGACCGTCACCGTAATCGTCGTATTGCCGGCACCGACCCCGACAATCTCAAGCGTGCGCATGGTTCCGTTGTCACTGGCATTGACCGTTGCAATCTGCATGTCACTGGACTCAACCGCTATCGTTAGAGTATCGTCGGCATTGGCATCGGCTATCGTCAATTCCAATTCGGTATTCATACTTTCCAGTAGTCTGAGCGGTTGCTGGGGAATACCGCTGAGCGTCGGCGGTGCATTGGCACGCACCGACAAGTCGACACTGTGGCTTAGCCCGTTGCTGTCGTCTGCGGTAAAGGTAATCGTTGCCACACCACTTTGCAGTGCATTTAGCGTAAAGGTGTTAGCCGTATCGGTCGTTATATCGGCAACTTGCACCGGCATCACCGACACAATAGTTCGGCTTGACGACATGGCCGTCAATGTAACAACATCGTTCAAATTGAAATTACCATCTGCGACCGAGACGACGATATGCGTTGTGCTATTGAGCGGTAGCGTCTGCGCGGTGGAGGGTGTCAGCGTAATCGTCGGGTCGGTGTTTGCTTCTACCTGCACCGCAAATTGTGCCGAGACCTGCGAGTTTGCTACACCTCTGCCGTCGTTGACCGTCACCGTAATCGTCGTATTGCCGGCACCGACACCGACAATCTCAAGCGTGCGAATGATTCCGTTGCCACTGGCATTGACCGTTGCAATCTGCGTATCGCTGGATTCAACTGCTATCGTCAGGGTATCGTCGGCATTGGCATCGCCCAGCGTCACATTTATCGAAGTATTCATACCTTCCAGTAGTCTGAGCGGTTGCTCGGGAATACCGCTCAGCGTCGGTGGTGCGTTGACACGCACCGACAGGTCGGCACTGTGGCTTAGCCTTCTGCTGTCGGTTGCGGTGAAGGTAATCGTTGCCACACCACCTTGTTCGGCACTTAACACGAAGCGTATACTCGTATCGGTCGTTATATCGTCAACTTGCATCGGCACCACCGACACAATGGTTCGGCTCGACGATATTGCCGTCAATATAACAACATCGTTCAAATTGAAATTGCTGTCCGCGACCGAGACGACGATATGCGCCGTGCTATTGAGCGGTAGCGTCTGCGCGGTGGAAGGTGTCAATATAATCGTCGGGTCGGTGTTTGCTTCCACCTGTACCGCAAATTGTGCCGAAACCTGCGAGTTCGCTACACCTCTGCCGTCGTTCACCGCCACCGTAATCGTTGTATTGCCGGCACCGACACCGACAATCTCAAGCGTGCGCACGGCTCCGCTGCCACTGGCATTGACCGTTGCAATCTGCGTGTCATTGGATTCAACCGCTATCGTCAGGGTATCGTCGGCATTGGCATCGCCTAGTGTCACATCTATCGAAATATTCATACCTTCCAACAGCTTGAGCGGTTGCTCGGGAATACCGTTCAGCGTCGGTGGTGCGTTGACACGCGCCGACAAAGCCGCACTGTGGCTTAGCCCGTTGCTGTCCTGTGCGGTAAAGGTAATCGTTGCCACACCACCTTGCTCGGCATCCAACACGAAGCGTATACTCGTATCGGTCGTTATATCGTCAACTTGTATCGGTATTACCGACACGATGGTTCGGCTCAATGACATTGCCGTCAATGTAACAACATCGTTCAAATTGAAATTGCTGTCCGCAACCGAAACGACAATACCAGTCGTACTATTGATCGCTAGCGTCTGCGCTGTTGTGGGTGTCAATATAATCGTCGGTGGGGTGTTTGCTTGCACCTGCACCGCAAATTGTGCCGAGACCTGCGAGTTTGCTACACCTCTGCCGTCGTTCACCGTCACCGTAATCGTCGTATTGCCGCCCCCGCCCCCGACAATCTCAAGCGTGCGGATGGCTCCACTGCCACTGGCATTGACCATTGCAATCTGCGTGTCATTGGACTCAACTGCTATCGTCAGTATATCGTCGACATTGGCATCGGCTATCGTCAATTCCAATTCGGTATTCATACCTTCCAACAACCTGAGCGGTTGCTCGGGAGTACCGCTCAGCGTCGGTGGTGCATTGACACGCACCGACAAAGCCGCACTGTGGCTTAGCCCGTTGCTGTCCTCTGCGGTAAAGGTGATCGTTGCCACACCACTTCGCTCGGCATTCAGCACAAAGCGTATACTTGTATCGGTCGTTATATCGGCAACTTGCATCGGCACCACCGATACAATGGTTCGGCTCGACGATATTGCCGTCAATGTGACGCGATCACCGTCGCCGTAATTACTATCCGCGACCAAGACGACGATATTAGCCGTGCTATTGAGCGGTAGCGTCTGTACGGTTGAGGGTGTCAATGTAATCGTCGGTGCGATGTTCGCTTCTACCTGCACCGCAAATTGTGCCGAGACCTGCGAGTTCGCTATACCTCTGCCGTCGTTCACCGTCACCGTAATAGTTGTATTGCCGGCACCGACCCCGACAATTTCAAGCGTGCGAATGTCACCGATAGTTGCAATAATCGTTGCGCTTGCAATCATGCCGTCGTCGATGTCGACGCTTATATCAAGAGTATCGTCGGCATTGGCATCGGCTAGCGTCAATCTCAATTCGGTATTCATACCTTCCAGTAGTCTGAGCGGTTGCTCGGGAATACCGCTGAGCGTCGGTGATGCATTGACACGCACCGACAAAGCCGCACTGTGGCTTAGCCCGTTGCTGTCCTCTGCGGTAAAGGTGATCGTTGCCACACCACTTCGCTCGGCATTCAGCACAAAGCGTATACTTGTATCGGTCGTTATATCGGCAACTTGCATCGGCACCACCGATACAATGGTTCGGCTCGACGATATTGCCGTCAATGTGACGCGATCACCGTCGCCGTAATTACTATCCGCGACCAAGACGACGATATTAGCCGTGCTATTGAGCGGTAGCGTCTGTACGGTTGAGGGTGTCAATGTAATCGTCGGTGCGATGTTCGCTTCTACCTGCACCGCAAATTGTGCCGAGACCTGCGAGTTCGCTATACCTCTGCCGTCGTTCACCGTCACCGTAATAGTTGTATTGCCGGCACCGACCCCGACAATTTCAAGCGTGCGAATGTCACCGATAGTTGCAATAATCGTTGCGCTTGCAATCATGCCGTCGTCGATGTCGACGCTTATATCAAGAGTATCGTCGGCATTGGCATCGGCTAGCGTCAATCTCAATTCGGTATTCATACCTTCCAATAGACTAACCGGTTGCTCGGGAATACCGCTCAGCGTCGGTGGTGCATTGGCACGCACCGACAAAGCCGCACTGTGGCTTAGTCCGTTGTTGTCTTCTGCGGTAAAGGTAATCGTTGCCACACCACTTTGCTCGGCATTCAGCACGAAACGTATACTCGTATCGGTCGTTATATCGGCAACTTGCATCGGTATCACCGATATCACCGATGGGTTTGACGACATTGCCGTCAATGTAACAACATCGTTCAAATTGAAATTACCATCTGCGACCGAGACGACGATATTAGCCGTGCTATTGAGCGGTAATGTTTGCGCTGTTACGGGTGTCAATGTAATCGTCGGTGCGATGTTCGCTTGCACCTGCACCGCAAATTGTGCCGAGACCTGCGAGTTTGCTACACCTCTGCCGTCGTTCACCGTCACCGTAATCGTCGTATTGCCGGCACCGACCCCGACAATCTCAAGCGTGCGCACGGCACCAATGGTTGCGATAATCGTTGCGCTTGCAATCCTGCCGTCGTCGGTGTCGACGCTTATATCAAGGGTATCGTCGGTATTGGCATCGCCTAGCGTCAGTCTCAATTCGGTATTCGTGCCTTCCAACAGACTGACCGGTTGTTCGGGAATATCGCTTAGCGTCGGCGGTGCGTTGACACGCACCGACAAAACCGCACTGTGGCTTAGCCTTCTGCTGTCCTCTGCGGTAAAGGTAATCGTTGCCACACCACCTTGTTCGGCACTTAACACGAAGCGTACACTCGTATCGGTTGTTATATCGGCAACTTGTATCGGCATCACCGACACAATGGTTCGGCTCGACGACATAGCCGTCAATGTGACGCGATCACCGTTAACATAATTACTATCTGCGACCGAGACGACGATATGCGCCGTGCTATTGAGCGGTAGCGTTTGCGCTGTTGCAGGTGTCAGTGTAATCGCCGGGTCGGTGTTCGCTTCTACCTGCACCGCAAATTGTGCCGAGACCTGCGAGTTTGTCGCACCTCTGCCGTCGTTGACCGTCACCGTAATTGTCGTATTGCCGGCACCGACCCCGACAATCTCAAGCGTGCGAATGTCACCGGTGGTTGCGATAATCGTTGCATTTGCAATCATGCTGTCGTCGGTGTCGATGCTTATATCGAGGGTATCGTCGGCATTGGCATCGGCTAGCGTCAATTCCAATTCGGTATTCATACCTTCCAACAGCCTGAGCGGTTGCTCGGGAATACCGCTCAGCGTCGGCGGTGCGTTGACACGCACCGACAGGTCGGCACTGTGGCTTAGCCCGTTGTTGTCCTCTGCGGTAAAGGTAATCGTTGCTACACCACCTTGCTCGGCATTCAGCACGAAGCGTATACTCGTATCGGTCGTTATATTGTCAACTTGTATCGGCATCACCGACACGATGGTTCGGCTCGACGACATGGCCGTTAATGTGACGCGATCACCGTTAACATAATTACTATCCGCGACCGAGACGACGATATGTGCCATGCTATTGAGCGGTAGCGTCCGTGCGGTTGATGGTATCAGTGTAATCGTCGGGTCGGTGTTCGCTTCCACCTGCACCCACAAAACCGCACTGTGGCTTAGCCCTCTGCTGTCCTCTGCGGTAAAGGTAATCGTTGCCACACCACTTTGTTCGGCATTCAGTACGAAGCGTATACTCGTATCGGTTGTTATATCGGCAACTTGCATCGGCATCACCGATACAATGGTTCGGTTCGACGGCATTGCCGTCAATGTGACACGATCACCTCTACTATAATTACTATCCGCGACCGAGACGACGATATGCGCCGTGCTATTGAGCAGTAGCGTCTGCACTGTTGAGGGTGTCAGTGTAATCGCCGGGTCGGTGTTTTCTGAGATTGGCACCAACCGCTGACCGGGCAATAAGCTACCACAACGCGGCAACGGTGTTAGCACATCGGCATCGCAGGCATCAACACCGGCAACCTCGTTATACAGCAATGCCGGATATTGCTCGGTGGTGCCGAAATCCCAATCGTCGGTACTCCATTGGTAATAAACATCGTTTGCCACTACCCCCGGTGCAGTCGGCATCTGCAACTGGGCGGTAGTCCGACCGGTGCCGCCTCCCGGAGAAGCCGTTTGCTCACTCGTATCGGTATCCCAGTAGCTAGCGGTTACCGGTGGGTTGGATGAGTGTCTACTGGAGATTAGACCGCCGATATTAACATTACTTGAATCGGCTGTCACTCTGACGGTCGAATAGGTGTTTGTAACGCTCGGATTCGTGCCCGTCCATAATATAGCGATCAGACCCCCCACGCCTCGGCGATTATTAATGTCATTAGAAGTTATATGTGCAGAACCCATGGCATAACTATTCCTAATAGTCCCTTGATTCTCAGCCACTAAGCCACTGATTGCCCTTGCGCCGCTAGCCATGACCTCGGCATAGCTATTGATAATTCTGCCACGCGCATTGACGCCACAGATACCGGCTGCCCAACTAAAACCTAACACAGTGCCACGCACATAACTGTTGATGATTAACCCGGAGCTTACGCCGACTAAAAGACCAACAACATTTCCTACCCCCTCGACACGGCTTTCAATCACATGGGCATTGATTAGATTACCCTCGTTGCGACCGACCAGCCCACCGGTCCTGAAATTACCTTCTACTTCTATTTCTCGCAAACCGAAATTGCGAATGGTGCCGGTATTGCCGGAAAACATGCCGATCTCGTTAGCACTGTCTCTATTGATTTGTAGATTGGAAATACGATAGCCGTTACCTTCGAAAATACCGGCAAAACAATCACTACTCGCATCGCTACAATTATTGTTGGCAACAGAACCGATAGGATCCCAACCGCTGTCGTTGGTGGCGGCAAAATTATCAACCGTCCACATCGCACTATGCGTCGCTATATCTACATAGCTCGGGGTGCTTGCAAAATCCAAATCTCTACGCAGTTCATAACCCATACAGGTCTCGCTACCGCCGACCAACCGGCAACCTCGGGTGATATCGGTTGTCCCATAGCCACTGCCGTCGGTTTGATGACGCACCGCATCCAAGTCTTCCAAATAGTAAATATCTATCAAACCGTCGTCGTCATCGTCTATATCGATTCTATTTCTATACGGACCTAATATGCTAGTAAAACCGTTCCCTTGCACATCGATAGACATCACCTGCACACGATAAAAGGTGCCACCGTTGTCTCGTGTCGGGATGCTAAACATCGCCGAGGTCTGATCGTCTATCGTCGTCCATTCGGCCTCCCCGGCATTGCGTCGTTGCCAAGTATAACTATCGATCGTGCCGTCGCCGTCGGCATCGCTTTCCGGCACGACGGCAATGCTTATTGACGATACGGTCACCGTCTCGGTAAAGCTCGGTACACCGTTGTCGACTTTGGCGATGGTCACCGTCCGGGTCGCACTACTACTTGTCAAACCATCTCCGACGGTCAGTGTGATTTCCACATCCTTATCGGTAGCATCACGAGATACAAAATCAGTAGGCACATTGAAACTTAAAGTGGCAGTGGTTCGGTCTTGTACGGCTAGAAAAGCCGCCGGGTCCGAAGTCCATTGATAACTATAATTATTGGTATCGCCCCCCATAACTGCTGCACTTAGACTAATGGCATCCCCTTCGGATACCCTGTCGGGAGCAATTATCTCTTCTAGTACGACCCGATCTACAGTGTTAGTGACAATGATGCTATAAGTGACCGAACTGGTGTCTCCGGGGTCGGTTCCGACGACGATTTCTAGGGTCAATGTGTTCTCCGGAAAAGGGATCGGCAGGCTCCGCTCGCCACTGCGCCTGTCCATAAAATAGTCGGTGTTCCGATCCGATGCTCTAAAGACCGAAATCGTTGCAGTGTTGTTTAGAGCATACGGTATTAGTTCAATCTCGGTGCCGAGACTGGGAATTTTTATATCGTAGTCAAACACCACCGGTGAAAAAGGCAAGTCGGCGAATACTTCGGCATTATCGCGCTGCACGCCGTCTGTTACAAAAAACAAAATACTCAAACCTTTATCGCTACCGGTTTGACCCGATAACACCGCACCGCAAGGCGGCAGTGGCGTGTCGGGGTTCACATCGCAGGCCGGGTTGTCGCTGTCGTCGCCTCCGGCATAGCGCAATGCAGCATAAGTCCGAGAGGTGCCGAAATCCCAATCGTCGCTACTCCAGTTGGCATAGATGCTCATTACAGCATTTTGATTGGTCGGCATCTGCAACTGGGCGGTAGTCAGACCGCTGCCACCGACACTTCCCATTCTTCCGCTCGTCACGATGTCCCAGTAGCTATCACGCACGGTTATATTCCCTGATCCGATCAAACCCCCGCCATTGGTATTTCTGACCTCGGCGGTGGAATAACTGTTGCTAACCATAGAAGATATGCCGGATGACGCACCGATAAGACCCCCTGTGGCGCTTTGATTAGCCAAATTAGCAGCACTCCCTATCGCATAACTATTGATGACTTGCGAAGATCCTTTACTGAATCCTACTAGACTCCCTATAAAAGTGGCTAAGCCCGAAACATCGGTATTGGCATAACTATTGATAATTGTGCCGCTGTTTTCGCCAATGAAGCCACCAACATTAAAATCACCCGATACAGTACCTTGCGCATAACTGTTGATAATTAACCCGCTGTTGAGACTAGCTAAAAGACCTGCAAAGTTATTCCTCCCTGTAATCAAACTATCTCCATCCACATAGACATTCATGAGCCTACCTTCATTCCTACCCACTAGGCCGCCAACTCTAGAATTACCTTCTACTCGTATTTCCGACAACCTGAAATTACCAATGGTACCGGTATTGCCGGCAAACATAGCGATATCGTTATGAGCGTTTCTATTGATTTGTAGATTGGAAATGCTATAGCCGTTGCCTTCGAAAACACCGGCAAAACAATCACTACTCGCATCGCTACAACTGTTGTTGGCAACAGAACCGATAGGATCCCAACCGCTGTCGTTGGTGGCGGCAAAATTATCAACCGTCCACATCGCACTATGCGTCGCTGTATCTACATAGCTCGGGGTGCTTGCAAAATCCAAATCTCTACGCAGTTCATAACCCATACAGGTCTCGCTACCGCCGACCGATGGGCAACCTCGGGTGATATCGGTTATCCCATAGCCACTGCCGTCGGTTTGATGACGCACCGCATCCAAGTCTTCCAAATAGTAAATATCTATCAAACCGTCGTCGTCATCGTCTATATCGATTCTATTTCTATACGGACCTAATATGCTAGTAAAACCGTTCCCTTGCACATCGGTAGACATCACCTGCACACGATACAGGGTGCCACCGTTGTCTCGTGTCGGGATGCTAAACATTGCCGATGTCTGACCGCCTATCGTCGTCCATTCGGCCTCCCCGGCACTGCGTCGTTGCCAAGTATAACTATCGATCGTGCCGTCGCCGTCGGCATCGCTTCCCGGCACGACGGCAATGCTTATTGACGATACGGTCACCGTCTCGGTAAAGCTCGGTACACCGTTGTCGACTTTGGCGATGTTCACCGTCCGGGTCGCACTACTACTTGTCAGACCATCTCCGACGGTCAGTGTGATTTCCACATCCTTATCGGTAGCATCACGAGATACAAAATCAGTAGGCACATTGAAACTTAAAGTGGCAGTGGTTCGGTCTTGTACGGCTAGAAAAGCCGCCGGGTCCGAGGTCCATTGATAACTATAATTATTGGTATCGCCCCCCATAACTGCTGCACTTAGACTAATGGCATCCCCTTCGGACACCTTGTCGGGAGCAATTATCTCTTCTAGTACGACCCGATCTACAGTGTTAGTGACAATGATGCTATAAGTGACCGAACTGGTGTCTTTGGGGTCGGTCCCGACGACGATTTCTAGGGTCAATGTGTTCTCCGGAAAAGGGATCGGCAGGCTCCGCTCGCCACTGCGCTTGTCCATAAAATAGTCGGTGTTCCGATCCGATGCTCTAAAGACCGAAATCGTTGCAGTGTTGTTTAGAGCATACGGTATTAGTTCAATCTCGGTGCCGAGACTGGGAATTTTTATATCGTAGTCAAACACCACCGGTGAAAAAGGCAAGTCGGCGAATACTTCGGCATTATCGCGCTGCACGCCGTCTGTTACAAAAAACAAAATACTCAAACCTTTATCGCTACCGGTTTGACCCGATAACACCGCACCGCAAGGCGGCAGTGGCGTGTCGGGGTTCACATCGCAGGCCGGGTTGTCGCTGTCGTCGCCTCCGGCATAGCGCAATGCAGCATAAGTCCGAGAGGTGCCGAAATCCCAATCGTCGCTACTCCAGTTGGCATAGATGCTCATTACAGCATTTTGATTGGTCGGCATCTGCAACTGGGCGGTAGTCAGACCGCTGCCACCGACACTTCTCATTATTCCGCTCGTCACGATGTCCCAGTAGCTATCACGCACGGTTATATTCCCTGAGCCGATCAACCCCCCGCCATTGGTATTTCTGACCTCGGCGGTGGAATAACTGTTGCTAACCATAGAAGATATGCCGGATGACGCACCAATAAGACCCCCTGTGGCGCTTTGATTAGCCAAATTAGCAGCACTCCCTGTCGCATAACTATTGATGACTTGCGAAGATCCTTTACTGAATCCTACTAGACTCCCTATAAAAGTGCCTAAGCCCGAAACATCGGTATTGGCATAGCTATTGATAATTGTGCCGCTGTTTTCGCCAATGAAGCCACCAACATTAAAATCACCCGATACAGTACCTTGCGCATAACTGTTGATAATTAACCCGCTGTTGAGACTAGCTAAAAGACCTGCAAAGTTATTCCTCCCTGTAATCAAACTATCTCCATCCACATAGACATTCATGAGCCTACCTTCATTCCTACTCACTAGGCCGCCAACTCTAGAATTACCTTCTACTCGTATTTCCGACAACCTGAAATTACCAATGGTACCGGTATTGCCGACAAACATAGCGATATCGTTAGCACTGTCTCTATTGATTTGCAAATTGGAAAGGCTATAGCCGTTGCCTTCGAAAACACCGGTAAAACAATCACTACTCGTATTGCTACAGTCATTGTTGGCAACAGAACCGATAGGATCCCAACCGCTGTCGTTGGTGGCGGCAAAATTATCAACCGTCCACATCGCACTATGCGTCGCTGTATCTACATAGCTCGGGGTGCTTGCAAAATCCAAATCTCTACGCAGTTCATAACCCATACAGGTCTCGCTACCGCCGACCGATGGGCAACCTCGGGTGATATCGGTTATCCCATAGCCACTGCCGTCGGTTTGATGACGCACCGCATCTAAGTCTTCCAAATAGTAAATATCTATCAAACCGTCATCGTCATCGTCTATATCGGTTCTATTTCTATACGGACCTAATATGCTAGTAAAACCGTTCCCTTGCACATCGGTAGACATCACCTGCACACGATACAGGGTGTCACCGTTATCTTCCGGCGGGATGCTAAACATTGCCGATGTCTGACCGCCTATCGTCGTCCATTCGGCCTCCCCGGCACTGCGTCGTTGCCAAGTATAACTATCGATCGTGCCGTCGCCGTCGGCATCGCTTTCCGGCACGACGGCAATGCTTATTGACGATACGGTCACCGTCTCGGTAAAGCTCGGTACACCGTTGTCGACTTTGGCGATGGTCACCGTCCGGGTCGCACTACTACTTGTCAAACCATCTCCGACAGCCAGTGTGATTTTCACATCCTGATCGGTAGCATCACGAGATACAAAATCAGTAGGCACATTGAAACTTAAAGTAGCAGTGGTTCGGTCTTGTACGGCTAGAAAAGCCGCCGGGTCCGAGGTCCATTGATAACTATAATTATTGGTATCGCCCCCCATAACTGCTGCACTTAGACTAATGGCATCCCCTTCGGACACCTTGTCGGGAGCAATTATCTCTTCTAGTACGACCCGATCTACAGTGTTAGTGACAATGATGCTATAAGTGACCGAACTGGTGTCTTTGGGGTCGGTCCCGACGACGATTTCTAGGGTCAATGTGTTCTCCGGAAAAGGGATCGGCAGGCTCCGCTCGCCACTGCGCTTGTCCATAAAATAGTCGGTGTTCCGATCCGATGCTCTAAAGACCGAAATCGTTGCAGTGTTGTTTAGAGCATACGGTATTAGTTCAATCTCGGTGCCGAGACTGGGAATTTTTATATCGTAGTCAAACACCACCGGTGAAAAAGGCAAGTCGGCGAATACTTCGGCATTATCGCGCTGCACGCCGTCTGTTACAAAAAACAAAATACTCAAACCTTTATCGCTACCGGTTTGACCCGATAACACCGCACCGCAAGGCGGCAGTGGCGTGTCGGGGTTCACATCGCAGGCCGGGTTGTCGCTGTCGTCGCCTCCGGCATAGCGCAATGCAGCATAAGTCCGAGAGGTGCCGAAATCCCAATCGTCGCTACTCCAGTTGGCATAGATGCTCATTACAGCATTTTGATTGGTCGGCATCTGCAACTGGGCGGTAGTCAGACCGCTGCCACCGACACTTCCCATTCTTCCGCTCGTCACGATGTCCCAGTAGCTATCACGCACGGTTATATTCCCTGATCCGATCAAACCCCCGCCATTGGTATTTCTGACCTCGGCGGTGGAATAACTGTTGCTAACCATAGAAGATATGCCGGATGACGCACCGATAAGACCCCCTGTGGCGCTTTGATTAGCCAAATTAGCAGCACTCCCTATCGCATAACTATTGATGACTTGCGAAGATCCTTTACTGAATCCTACTAGACTCCCTATAAAAGTGCCTAAGCCCGAAACATCGGTATTGGCATAACTATTGATAATTGTGCCGCTGTTTTCGCCAATGAAGCCACCAACATTAAAATCACCTGATACAGTACCTTGCGCATAACTGTTGATAATTAACCCGCTGTTGAGACTAGCTAAAAGACCTGCAAAGTTATTCCTCCCTGTAATCAAACTATCTCCATCCACATAGACATTCATGAGCCTACCTTCATTCCTACCCACTAGGCCGCCAACTCTAGAATTACCTTCTACTCGTATTTCCGACAACCTGAAATTACCAATGGTACCGGTATTGCCGGCAAACATAGCGATATCGTTAGCACTGTCTCTATTGATTTGCAGATTGGAAATACTATAGCCGTTGCCTTCGAAAACACCGGTAAAACAATCACTACTCGTATTGCTACAGTCATTGTTGGCAACAGAACCGATAGGCGACCAGCCTGATTTCGCAGTAGCCCTAAAATCATCGTCGCTAAGCACCCAATCGTCGTTGACCACACCCGAGATATAACTTTGCGTCATCGTAAAGCCTAAATCCCTAACTAACTCATAACCGTTGCAGCCGGTGTTAGGGCAACCGCTAGTGATTTTGGTCGCACTAGTGCTTGGTCTATAACCGCTGCCATCCAACTGGTAGCGGATCGCATTCAAGTCCTCCAGATAATAAACATCTATCAAGCGGTCGTCGTCGCTGTCCACATCTATAGGAAACGGACCTACCTGATAGGTATCGACGTATCCCTGGTCATCGGTATGGTTCACAATAACACGATAGCGGGTCGTACTCGTAGAATTGTCCGACACCGTATAGGAATTGGTAACCGAAATATCGCTCCAATCACTATCGCCCTCATCTCGTCGTTGCCACTGATAGCTAAATGTTCCGACACCATCTGGATCATCGGTAACGGAAATGATGCGCAATACAGTGGGGCTGACATTGAGTTCTAGTTGTGGCGCACCATTATTCTCTTTGCTAACGGTTAGCATAAGTGCTCCGGAGGCTATCTCAAAACCATCGTCAACCGTTATCGTATAGACGATACTTTGTGTCGTTTTGTCGGCTGCTACAAAGTCGGGTGGTATAACAACACTAAAAGTTTCGGTGACAGTCGTGCTTTGCCTTTGCTCAAGCACCGTATCGCCCTGTTGCAACCAATACGCATAGTTCTCGCTATCACCGTCAATCTTAACCGTTAAGTTGACTGGTTGCTTCTCATCGACGATACTGCCGGCTACGGGGGTACTATCAAAGCGCATAATATCCAGCCGATCCTCGGGACCTACCTCTATGTTCAACGTATAAGTGACATCCCTCACTGTAATTGTCACAACTTCGGTCGTATCCGCTTGCAACGTGATGTCATTGCTTAACTCGCCGCTACGCTTAGCGGCAAAGTGGTCGGCATCTTCGGTATCATTTTCTTTGGTAATTGAAATCGTCTCGGTACTGTTGATAGCATACGGTCTTAATTGAAGCTTCGTAGTAGACGGCATTTTTATATCGTAGTCAAACACCACCGGCGAAAAAGGCTGATCGGCGAATACTCTGGCATTATTGCGCTGCACACGGTCTGTTACGAAAAACAGAATACTCAGACCTTGATTACGAATAGTCTGACCCGATAACACCGCACCGCAAGGCGGCAGTGACGTGCCGGGGTCTACATCGCAGGCCGGGTTGTCGCTGTCGTCGCCTCTAGCATAGCGCAATGCAGCATAAGTCCGAGAGGTGCCGAAATCCCAATCGTCGCTACTCCAATTCGCATAGATGCCCATTGCAGCATTTTGATTGGTCGGCATTTGCAGCTGGGCAGTAGTCAGACCGGTGCCACCGGCACTTGTCGTTTTTCCACTCGTCATGATGTTCCAGTAGCTATCAATTATCGATGAATCACTATCTCTTTCACCAATCAAACCACCTCCGGCAGTACTTCTAACTTCGGCGATGGAATAACTGTTGCTAACTCTTATGCGTGCATTGTCAATGTCACCGATAAGACCTCCTACACTGCCCCAATTTTCAGTATTAAAGACAACGCCTGCTGCATAACTATTAATAACAGACCCCACTCTATCAACTTCGCCCACCAGACTACCCGTATCGACACTGTGCAATAAAACATTAATATTCGCATAGCTGTTGATAATTCTGCCTCTACTGTAGCCACAGATGCCGCCAACATCGGACCCACCTGAAACAGTGCCATGTGCATAACTGTTAATAATTAAGCCGCTACTCTGGTTTCTACCGGCTAAAAGACCTGCATATCTACCTCTTGTTGCAACCGAGCTGTCATCGCTAACATAGACATTCATGAGTCTGCCTTCATTCCTACCGACTATGCCACCGGCCCAAGTATCACCTTCTACTTGTATTTTCAATAGTCCGAGATTGCGAATGGTACCGCTATTGCCGGCAAACAAGCCTACATAATCATTGTTGTCTCTATTGATTTGCAAGTTGGAAATGCGATATCCGTTGCCGTCAAAAATACCGGCAAAACAATCATTATTGGGATTCGTGCAGGCACTACTAACAACAGAACCTATAGGCGGCCAGCCTGGTTTCCCGGTGCTCCTGAAATCATCGTCGCTAAGCACCCAATCGTTGTTGACCACACCCGATACATAGCTCTGCGTCGTCGTAAAATCTAAATTCCCGACCAACTCATAACCGTTACAACCGTCCGTAGGACAACCTGTGCTAAGTATTACATTCCCACGCCGTAGACCGGTACCGTTAAGACTATGCCGTATCGCATCCACATCTTCTAAATAGCACAGCTCTATCAAACCGTCGTCGTCGTCGTCTATGTCTACGGGGGTGTTGGGATCGTTATCAATTTCGGCAGCACAATCATCGATACTTTCATTTTGTGCGAACACCGGTTGCGCAATAAACAAACCTAAAAAGAGTAGAAAACCGTATTTACTAAAATCTATACCCATTACATTTTCACAAAAGAAAAAATGCAATCGCAAGCAATCTTGCTAAGTTGCTCGAGAGGGAAATGCAACCGTAGACAATCTTGCTACGTTGCTAGAAGGGGAAAAAAGAGAGGATTATGTATATGCCCGATAAGTCGAACAAATTTATAGTGATATCCTCCGATTATATCCAATTCGCCTATTTATGCAATAGCTTTGACGTTCCTGTAAGCGCAAAGTAGTAGTGTGAGACTGTTGAAAAAGTGCTTGCATCGCAAAAATTCAACCGCTTACGCCACCCAATTACGCAAACCAACTGCGCCATTTGGTTTTGGTTTCCATAAATTGTATGGATGAATGTATAAATCGTACCGATCAACGCGTTACGGGCAGAACAGAGCCGCCGATTGAGCTTGTAGAGGCTGACTCGCATGTCCGCCCGATAGGTCAATCGGCTATCCTATTGGAGGGGACCCTCTAAAAATACTTTGGCACGTATCCTGATGACCTCGGAGGTTTCCACCTGCACCGCAAGATCAGACGAGTATACATTCCTCGTATAGGCTTGCAGATCGGTATACGCTATCCGCACACGGAACCTATCGCCTGAGCGCACCCGATGGTTCGGAGGCACCGATAGTGTGTTCGGAACATCGTAGAAAATCTCGCTATCGCCTAAGATACCGGTCTGCCCGGCAATGTCCTGCCAACCCGAACCGTCCCCCGCATCTATCGAACAATTATTGCCTAGACTTCCCAAACATTGTTGCCAGTAATAGGTCACAGCACCGCGCACGCCACCGTCGGTCTCACTCGTCTCGTCTATACCGGTACAGATCAATCGTGTCTCGGTGGTAGGAGATCTGACGAGGTCGTTTACCGATACCACGCCGTTATCTTCCTTGTTCGCTACCACCGAGAACATTCCTATCGTCGCAGTCGTCCCGTCACTCACTACCACCACAAAGCTGGCCGTCGCCGTATCGGCAGTCGCATCGGTTACGAAGTAGTCGCGAATAGTTAATGATGCCGTATCTCCGGACATATCGCGTGCGTTCGCATTGATGCCACTCACAAGCCAACTATAGCTTAAGCTATCGAAGTTCTCGTCGGATGCCTCGGCAGTCATAAGCACCGTGCCCCCCTCGGTCGTCGGTGAAGGTGCAACATTAACCAGAGTAATCATCGGTGCGATGTTCGGCACCGTATACACACTGGATCGGGTCGTTTCTCGTTCGATGTTATCGATAACCATAACCTCTACTCTATAGCTTGTTCCTGCGGCTCGTGATGCTCTGTTGTCGGGGATGCGATATTCATTCTCAGTTGCACCGTCTATCGAAGTGTCGTTGATAAACCAACGAGAGCTCGTCGTCGCAATCCCGTTGGCATCGGCTATCGTTGAAATCGTACGCAACCGCCATCTATCGTCGCTGTCTGCTTCTATGCGCACAGCACCGGTCAGCGGGGCGTCTATCAGTAGTGTGAAGCCTGTCTGCACACTACCACCTCTGCCGTCATCCGCCGACACCGTCACGATAGAGCCCGTCATGTTTCGGCTGGCATCGGTATCGGTTGCCGTGAATGTCCATGTGCCGTTAGTGGTGCTGAAGCCGTCTGTCAAGTTGCTCGGCGGTACTATTGCGATATTGTAGGTCAAGACATCGTCGTCGGCATCGCTAAAGAAGTCGGCGGTCTGTAGCTCAAACGGCACATCGACCGTTGCGACAATGGCTTGAGTCGGCACCCGATCGCCGAGTCTCGGCGGGGTATTGACGGTCACTACCAAGATGCCACTACTGCTTAAATTTACGCTGTCGGTCGCAGTGAAGGTAATCGTTGCTACCCCGCTTTGCCGGGCGTTTAACATAAAGGTTCTACTCGTATCGGTCGTTATATCGGCAATGCGCTGCGGCAGCACCGATACCACCGATGGAGTTGACGACACCGCCGTCAATGTAACAACATCGTCTAAATTGAAATTGCCGTCCGCAACCGAGACGACAATATCGGTCATACCGTTGATCGGTAGCGTTTGAGCCGATGACGGTGCAACCGATATCGCCGGGGCGGTGTTCTCCACCACTGTCACATCAAACACTAATGAAGCCGTAGAGTTTACTTCGCCGGTGCCGTCGTCCACCGTTGCGGTAATCATCGCCTCACCGGGACTTTCTCCGCTAATCTCAAGCGTGCGATCGGCACCGTCGCCGCTAATCGTTGCGCTTGCAATCGTATCGTCGGCGGAAACAACTTCTACATTCAATGTGCCGCCGTCTTCATCGTCCACCGACACATCCACCGTGATACGACCCCTCTCAAGCAATGTGATATCGGTGTCTTGGGAGTCATCAACCCTAATCGTCGGTGTCGTGTTTTGTCCCAACCTAGCACCTAGATTAGGCGAGTATACAGTCCTCGTATAGGCTTGCAAGTCGGTATACGCTATCCTGACACGGAACCTATCGCCTGCGCGCACCCGATGGTTTTGAGGTGACGACAACATATCCGGAACCTCATAGAAAATATCGCTATCGCCCAAAGTGCCGGTCTGCCCGGCAATGTCCTGCCAACCCGAACCGTCCCCCGCATCTATCGAACAATGATCGCCTCGACTTCCCAAGCATTGCTGCCAGTGATAGGTCACATCGCCGCGCGCCCCACCGTCGGTCTCACCCGTCTCGTCTATGCCGGTAAAGATCAATCGTGTCTCGGTGGTAGGAGATCTGACGAGGTCGTTTACCGATACCACGCCGTTATCTTCCTTGTTCACCATCACCGAGAACATGCCTGTCGTCGCAGTCGTTCCGTCGCTCACTACCACCATAAAGCTCGCCGTCGCCGTATCGGCAGTCGCATCGGTCACAAAGTAGTCGCGAATAGTTAACGGTGCCGTAGCTCCCGACACATCGGCTTCGTCGGCATTGATGCTACTCACGCGCCACCTATAGCTTAAGCTATCGAAGTTCTCGTCGGATGCCTCGGCAGTCATACTAACCGTGCCACCCTCGCTTACCGGGGACGGTGCGACATTAACCAGCGTAATCATCGGAGCGATATTCGCCACCATATACACATTGGATCGTGTCGTCACCGATTGTCCGATGTTATCTACAACCGTTGCCTCCAGCCTATAGCGTGTGCCGGCGGTTCGCGACGGTCTATCGTCGGGGATGCGATAGTCATTCTCGGTTGCGCCGTCTATCAAAGTGTCGTTGATAAACCAACGATAGCTGGTTGTCGCAATCCCGTTGGCATCGGCGAGCGTTGATATCGTACGCAACCGCCATCTATCGTCGCTGACCGGTGCTATGTGCACAGCACCGGTCAGCGGCGCGTCTATCAATAGTGTGAAGCTCGCCTGCACGCGACCGCCTCTGCCGTCATCCGCCGACACCGTCACCGTCGACCCTGCCGTGGTTTGGCTGACATCGGCATCGGTTGCCGTGAATGTCCATGTGCCGTTAGCTGTGCTGAAGCCGTCTATCAAACCACTCGGCGGTGCTATTGCGATACCGTATGTCAATGTATCATCGTCGGCATCGCTAAAAAACTCGCTGATATCTCGCTCAAACGGCACGCCGACCGTTGCGATGATAGCTCGGGTCGGCACCCGAGCACTGCGTGTCGGCGGAGTATTGACAACCACTTCCAAAGTGCCACTACTGCTTAAATTTACGCTGTCGGTTGCGGTGAAAGTAATCGTTGCTACACCACCCTGCAGAGCGTTTAGCGTAAAGGTTCTAACCGTATTATCTGCGATGTCGGTAATCGTCAACGGTGTCACCGACACAATGGTTCGGCTTGACGACATTGCCGTCAATGTGACTCGATCACCACCACCATAATTACTATCCGCTACCGAAACCATGATATCGGGCATAGTACCGAGCGGTAATAATTGCGCTGTTGAGGGTGCCAGTGTAATCGTCGGTGTGGTGTTTTCTCCAAATGGCACTGCCCGCTGACCGGGCAATAAGCTACCACAACGCGGCAACGGTGTTGCCGCATCGGTATCGCAGGCATCGACACCGGCAACCTCGTTATACAGCAGTGCCGGATATTGCTCGGTGGTGCCGAAATCCCAATCGGCAGTACTCCAACCGGCATAGACGCCGGTTGCAGAATTGTCATTCGTCGGCATTTGCAAATCAACGGTCGTCTGAGCGGTGCCACCTCCCGGAGAAGCCGTTCGCTCACTCGTATTGGTATCCCAGTAGCTCGCGGTTACCGGTGGGTTGGATACATGTCTATTGCCGATTAGACCGCCGATGTTATTATCACTTGAATCGGCTGTCACTCTGACGGTTGAATAGGTGTTTGTAACGCTCGGATTAGTGCCCGTCCATAATACGGCGAGCAGACCTCCCACACTTCGGCGATTATTAGCATCATTAGCAGTGATATGCGCAGAACCCATCGCATAACTATTGCTGATAATCCCTTGATTCTCAGCCGCCAAGCCGCCAGCTTCCCTGAATCCGCTCGCCATGACCTCGGCATAGCTATTGATAATTCTGCCAAAGTTTATGCCACAGATACCGGCTGCCCAACGAAAACCTAACACAGTGCCATGCACATAACTGTTGATGATTAACCCGGAATTTAAGCCGACTAAAAGACCGGTAATGTTTTCTCCTCCCTCAACACGGCTCTCAATCACATGAACATTGATTAGATTACCCTCGTTGCGACCGACCAGCCCACCGACCCTAGTATTGCCCTCTACTTCTATTTCTCGCAAACCGAGATTGCGAATGGTACCGGTATTGCCGGCAAACATACCGATCTCGTTAGTGCCGTCTCTATTGATTTGCAGATTGGAAATGCTATAGCCGTTCCCTTCAAAAACACCGGCAAAACAATCACTACTCGTATCGCTACAATTATTGTTGGCAACAGAACCGATAGGATTCCAACCGGTACTGGTACTGTTATTGGTATCAAAGTTATCCACCATCCACATCGCACTACGCGTTGTGATATTGACATAGCTCGGGATGCTTGCAAAATCCAAGTCTCTACGCAACTCATAACCCATACAGGTCTCGCTACCGCCGACCAACCGGCAACCTCGGGTGATATCGGTTGACCCGTAGCCACTGCCGTCGGTTTGATGACGCACCGCATCCAAATCTTCCAAGTAGTAGATATCTATCAAACCGTCGTCGTCATCGTCTATATCGGTTCTATTTCTATACGGACCTAATAGACTATTAAAATCGTTGCCTTGCGCATCGGTAGACATCACCTGCACACGATACAGGGTGCCACCGTTGTCTTGTGTCGGGATGCTAAACATCGCCGATGTCTGACCGCCTATCGTCGTCCACTCGGTATCCCCGGCATTGCGCCGTTGCCAAGTATAACTATCGATCGTGCCGTCGCCGTCGGCATCGCTTTCAGGCACGATATCAATGCTTATCGACGATACGGTCACCGTCTCGGTAAAGCTCGGTACACCGTTGTCGACTTTGACGACGGTCACCGTTCGGGCCGCACTACTACTTGTCAAACCATCTCCGACGGTCAGTGTGATTTTCACATCCCGACCAGTGGCATCACGAGACACAAAATCGATAGGCACACTGAAACTTAAAGTAGCAGCGGTTCGGTCTTGCTCGGCTAGACCGTCTAGAAAAGCCACCGGGTCCGAAGTCCATCGATACCTATAAACTGCGCGTGCCCCTCCCATAACCGTTGCACTTAGACTAATGGTATCCCCTTCGGATACCCTATCGGGCGCGATTATCTCTTCTACTACGACCCGATTTACAGTGTTAGTAACGGTGATGCTATAAGTAACCGAACTCATATCGTCGGAGTCGGTCCCGACAACAATTTCTAGAGTGGACTCGCCCCCTGGAAGCGGGATCGACGAGCTACGCCCGCCACTGCGCTTGCCCATAAAATAGTCGGTGGCTACTTGATCTCCTACTCTGCGGATTGCAATAGACTCGCCCTGCGGATTGATGCTATACGGCAATAACTCGATCGTGTTTGCATTCTCTACATTGACCGTATAGTTTAAGACCGAAAGAGAAAAAGGTGGATTGAGTGCCACCGCATCATCGCCGACAAAAAAGAGTAGGTTGCTCAATCCGCTCTGTGCTTGAGCCAGCAACACACTGCCGCACGGCGGTAGTGCAGTATCGAGGTCGTCATCGCACACCGGTGCTATAGCAATGTCGGTCGGCGAGGTATATCTTAGTATCGGATAGTTTGTCCGAGTACCGAAATCCCAATCGGAACCATCCCACTCCTTATAGATGTCTCTTGCAGACTCCGGCCTTTGCAATTCAGCGGTCGTCATCGCCATAGAATCGGTAGTAATAGCACTATTCACCGTGCTATCCCAATAGCTGAACTCAACCGTGCCGGTTGCCCCCACGGCAAACAAACCACCTGCCGTGCCACCACCGGCCGAGATAAGTCCGCGCACATAACTATTCCTTATCAAGCCGGCGTTATCGGCGACTAAACCGCCGGCACGGGTGCGGGTGCCGTCATCGCCACAGCTCCCCGACCTGCTCACCGCACCCTGCGCATAGCTATTGACGATTTCACCTTCGCTACCGTTCTCGGCAACCAAGCCACCTACATCGCAAGCACCGCCGACACCACCTGCCGCATAGCTGTTTCTTATCGTGCCGGCGTTGTTGCCGACCAAACCACCCGATAGCACGGCGGTAGAGGTCGTCATCACATTCGCATAGCTGTTGATAATCACGCCGGTCGCATCATTAAACGCAACCAAGCCCCCGACGCGGTGTTGTACTCCTCCAACTTCCCCTTGCGCATAGCTATTGGCAATAACGCCTTCGTTCTGCCCAACCAAGCTACCTACGGAACCGCGACCGCCGATTGCAACATCCAATATGCCGACATTCTCCAGCCTCGCCTCCGACGACAGTGCCGCAAACAATCCGATAGACGCATCATCCACCGTATCTCTATTGATCTGCAAATTAGAAATGTGGTTATTGTTACCGTTGAATAGACTCGTGAACGGAGCATCGACGGTCGCTATAGGCAACCAACCGGTATCGGTATCAACCGCAGGATCATCCACCGTCCAGTCGTCTCTATTGGACATCACATCCACATAGCTTCGGGTGGTCGTGAAATCCAGATCTCTCAACAACTCGTAGCCGGCGCATGTGTCGGCAGGACAACCCGAAGTGATTGTGCTGTCTACGGCTGCCAAACCATAACCGCTACCGTCCGGTTGGTTGCGGATCGCATCCAAGTCCTCCAGATAATAAACATCTATCAAGCCGTCGCCGTCGCCGTCCACATTGATAGGAAACGGACCTATCCGATAGGTATTGCCGTATCCCTGCCCATCGGTATGACTGACGATGACACGATAGCGGACTGTACCCGTAGAAGTGCCCGACACCGTATAGGGATTAGCAACCGAAATACCGCTCCAATCACTATCGCCCTCGTCCCGTAGTTGCCATTGATAGCCGAATGTTCCGACACCGTCCGGGTCGTCGGCAGCGGAAGTGATACGCAGTGCGGTCGGGCTGACATTGAGTTCTAGTTGTGGTGCACCATTGTTTTCTTTGCTAACGGTCAGTGTAAGTGCCGTGGAGACTATGTTAAAGCCATCGTCAGCCGTTATCGTATAGACGATACTTTGCGTTGTCCGGTCGGCTGCCACAAAGACATCGGGTACGGTGACGGCGATAAGCGTAAGTGCTGTGGAGGCTATGTTGGAGCCATCGTCATCCGTTATCGTCTGGACGATATTTTGCGTTGTCCGGTCGGCTGCCACAAAGGCATCGGCTACGGTGACGGTGATCGTCCCGGTCGTGTTTTGTCCTTGCACAAGCACCATATTTTGTTGTTGTAGCGAGTATTGATAGTTCCCGCTACCGTTGCGAAACACCGCTTGAAGCGTAATATCGTCGCCTTCGTTGACGGTGGCAATAGGAGGTATTATGCCGAAGGAGACAACCTCAACCGGAAGCTGTGGTTCTCTAATCAGATTAAAATTATATGTCAGTCCATCTACTCTAAGCCGCAACACCTCCGCCGTGTCTGCTTCTAAGATGATGGGGGTGCTTAAATCACCGTTATGCCTGCCGTTAAAATAGTTAGTGTCCTGATCCGATGCGCTAAAGACCGAAATCGTCGCAGTGTCGTTGATAGCGTAGGGTCTTAGTGCAATCTCAGGGCGGCGACCGGGGATTTTTATATCGTAGTCGAACACCACCGGTGAAAAAGGCTGATCTCGGAATATTCTGGCATTATCTTGCTGTACACCGTCTATTACAAAAAACAGAATACTCAAACCCCGATCGCGGATAGTCTGACCGGATAACACCGCACCGCAAGGCGGCAGTGATGTGTCGGGATCTACATCGCAGGCAGGGTTGTTGTTGTCGTCGCCTCTGGCATAGCGCAATGCCGGATAACTCTCTTCATCGCCGAAATCCCAATCGCCGCGACTCCAATTCGCATAAATACCGGTGGCACCGGTCGGCATTTGCAGCTGTGCGGTAGTCCGACCGATGCCACCGATGCTTGTCGTTCTTCCACTCATCTCGGTGTCCCAGTAGCTATCACGCACCGGTGCACTATTAATATTACTACCGATTAAACCACCTCCATTAATATTTCTGACCTCGGCGATCGAATAACCGTTGCTGACTCTTACGCGTGTATCATCAATGGCACCAATAAGGCCTCCCACTTTAATTAAACCGGAATTACCAAAAACAATACCTGCTACATAACTGTTAATAATAAAACCTGTCATCTCAATTTCCCCTACTAGACCACCTACATTGCTTCTGCTTCCTGAAACATCGATATTCGCATAGCTATTGATAATTCTGCCTACGTTGTAGCCGGTGATGCCGCCAACAGTAAAGCTGCCTAATACAGTACCATGCGCATAACTGTTGATAATTAACCCGCTACTTCTGTTGATACCGGCTAAAAGACTTATAGTATTATCCGCGCCTGTAACCCTACCTCCGTCTACATAGACATTCATGAGCCTACCTTGATTCTGACCCACTAGACCACCAACCCTAGTAAAACCTTCTACTCTTATTTCCGACAGCCCGAAATTACGAATGGTGCCTTGATTGCCGACAAACAAGCCTAGATCTATAGCACTATCTCTATTGATATGCAAATTGGAAATGTTATATCCGTTGCCTTCAAAAATACCGGTAAAACAACGACTAACCTGATGCGTGCAGTTAGCGAAAACGTAACCTATAGGCGACCAACCCGGTTTCGTAGTACCGGTAAAATCATCGTTGCTAAGCACCCAATCGTCGTTGACTACACCCGATACATAACTTTGCGTCGTCGTAAAGTCTAAATCCCCGACCAATTCATAACCGTTGCAACCGTCCGTAGGACAACCGGCACTCAGTGTTACATTCCCGCGCCGTAGACCGGTGCCGTTAAGACTATGTCGTATCGCATCCACATCTTCCAAATAGCACAGCTCTATCAAACCGTCGTCATCGTCGTCTATGTCTACGAGGGTGCCGGGATCGTTATCAATTTCGGCAGCACAATTATCGATACTTTCATTTTGTGCAAATACCGGTTGCGCAATAAACAAACCTAAAAAGAGTAGAAAACCGTATTTACTAAACCCTATATCCATTACATTCTCGCAAAAGGAAAAATGCAACCGCAAACAATCTTGTTACGTTGCTAGGGGGGAAAGAGGGGGATTGTGTATAGGCCCGATAGTTCGGACGAATTTATAGTTATATTTTCCGATTATATACAATTCGTCTATTTATGCAATAGCTTGTACGGCTGTGTAAGCACAAAGTAGTAATGGGGAGCTGTTGAAAAAGTATCGTCAGCGTGCAACCGTAACCGCTTGCGCCGTGAATTTATAATAACCACAAAGCCGTAGGGGCAGTATAAAGCCGCCGATTGAGCCGGTAGGTCAATCGGCAATTTTGATGTCTGCCCTTAAGTACCGTTCTGCACGACACCAACCGCTTGCGCCATTTGTTTTTGGTTTCCATAAATTGGATGAATGAATAAATAGTGCAGATACGACCGGGCTGTTGAAAAAGTGCGGCATCGTACGAATCCAATCACTTGCGCCATTTTGTTTTGGTTTCCATAAATTGGATGGATGAATGTATAAATCGTGTAGGCACAACGCGTTACGGGCGGACATGTTAGTCCGCCCCTACAGGTGGGTTGGATAATTATGCGGCGCAAGCGGTTACGGTTTTGCAGAACAGTATTTTTTCAACAGTCCCACGACACAACCACCCCGTCAGGCTACGCCTGCCACCCCTCCAAAGGAGGGGAATGTACCGTCCCTAAAGTTTGTGGATACTTTTTCAACAGCCCCATGGGGGGCTGTCGAAAATAGAACCGCCGATTGAGCCGGTAGGTCAATCGGCCATTTTTATTGGAGGGGACCCTCTAAAAATACTTTGGCGCGTATCCTGACGACTGAAGTCCCCGGTGTCGTTCGCTGATCGATTAGTAAGCTACCACAGCGGGGCAACGGTGTTGCCGCATCGGCATCGCAGGCATCGACACCGTCAACCTCGTTATACAGCAGTGCCGGATATTGCTCGGTGGTGCCGAAATCCCAATCGGCGAGATCCCAGTCGGCATAGATGCCGGTTGCAGCATCGGCATTCGTCGGCGTTTGCAATCCAACGGTCGTTTGAGAGGTGCCACCTCCCGGAGAAGTCGTTCGCTCACTCGTATCGGTATCCCAGTAGCTAGCGGTTACCGGTGGGTTAGATGAGTGTCTACTGCCGATTAGACCACCGATGTTATTATCACTTGAATCGGCTGTCACTCTGACGGTCGAATAGGTGTTTGTAACGCTCGGATTAGTGCCCGTCCATAATACAGCGAGCAGACCTCCGACGCTTCGGCGATTATCAGTATCGGTAGAAGTGATACGCACAGAACCCATCGCATAACTATTGCGAATAGTTCCTTGATTCTCGGCCGCCAAACCACCGACTTCTCTTACGCCGCGAGCCATGACCTCGGCATAGCTATTGATAATTCTGCCGGTGTTGATGCCACAGATGCCGGCAACCCAACGAGAACCTACCACAGTGCCACGCACATAACTGTTGATGATTAACCCACTCGACCCGTTTACGCCGGCTAAAAGACCGGTATTGTTTCCTCCTTGAACGCGGCTCTCAATCACATGGGCATTGATTAGATTACCCTCGTTGCGACCGACCAGCCCACCGGTCCTGACATTACCTTCTACTTCTATTTCTCGCAAACCGAGATTGCGAATGGTGCCGGTATTGCTATTGCCGGCAAACATGCCGATCTCGTTGGTGTTGTCTCTATTGATTTGCAGATTGGAAATGCTAAAGCCGTTGCCCTCGAAAACACCGGCAAAACAATCACTACTCGCATCGCTACAATTATTGTTGGCAACAGAACCGATAGGTTGCCAACCGCTATCGCCGGCGGTGGCAAAATTATCCACCGTCCACGCCGCTCTATTCATTGCTACATTGACATAGCTCGGGGTGCTTGCAAAATCCAAGTCTCTACGCAATTCATAACCCATACAGGTCTCGTTTCCACCGACCAACCGGCAACCTCGGGTGATATCGGTGGTCCCATAGCCACTGCCGTCGGTTTGATGACGCACCGCATCCAAGTCTTCCAAATAGTAGATATCTATCAAACCGTCGTCGTCATCGTCTATATCGGTTCTATTTCTATACGGACCTAATAGACTAGTAAAACCGTTCCCTTGCGCATCGGTAGACATCACCTGCACACGATACAAAGTGCCACCGTTGTCTTGTGTCGGGATGTTAAACATTGCCGAAGTCTGACCGCCTATCGTCGTCCATTCGGTATCATCGGCATTGCGTCGCTGCCAAGTATAACTATCGATCGTGCCGTCGCCGTCGGCATCGCTTCCCGGCACGATATCAATGCTTATTGCCGATACGGTCACCGTCTCGGTAAAGCTCGGTTGACCGTTGTCGGCTTTAGCGACGGTCACCGTCCGGGTCGCACTATTATTCGTAAAACCATCTTCGACGGTCAGTGTGATTTTCACATCGCGACCGGTGGCATCACGAGATACAAAATCGGTAGGCACATTGAAACTTAACATGGCAGCGGCTAGTTCTTGCTCGGCTAGACCGTCTAGAAAAGCCACCGGGTCCGAAGTCCATCGATACCTATAAACTGCGCGTGCCCCTCCCATAACCGTTGCACTTAGACTAATGGCATCCCCTTCGGATACCCTATCGGGCGCGATTATCTCTTCTACTACGACCTGATCTACAGTGTTAGTAACGGTGATGCGATAAGTGACCGAACTCATATCGTCGGGGTCGGTCCCGACGACGACTGCTAGAGTGGATGTGCCCCCCGGAAGCGGGATAGGTAGGCTACGCTCGCCACTGCGCTTGCCCTCAAAATAGTCGGTGGCTGTTTGCTCTCCTACTCTGCCGATTGCAATAGATTCACCTTGCGGATTGATGCCGTACGGCAGTAACTCGATCGTGTTTGCACTCTCTACACCGACCGTATAGCCTAAGCCCGACAGAGAAAAAGTTGGATTGAGTGCCACCGCATTACTGCGGACAAAAAAGAGTAGGTTGCTCAATCCGCTTTGTGCTTGAGCCAACAATACACTACCACACGGCGGTAGCGCAGTATCAAGGTCGTCATCGCACACCGGTGTTATAGCAATGTCGGTCGGTGAGGTATATCTTAACAGCGGGTATTGCATTTCAGTGCCGAAATCCCAATCGGCGGTAAGCCAACCGGCATAGATGCCGGTTGCAGCATTGTCATTCGTCGGCATTTGCAAATCATCGGTCGTCATTGCCATAGAGTCGGTAGTAATAGCACTATTCACCGTACTATCCCAATAGCTGAACTCAACCGTGCCGGTTGCCCCCACGGCAACCAAACCACCTGCCGTGCCACCACCTGCCGAGATAAGTCCGCGCACATAACTATTCCTTATCGATCCTGCATTAACGGCGACTAAACCGCCGGCACGGTTGCGGGTGCCGTCATCGCTACAGCTTCCCGACCTGCTTAACGCACCCGCAGCATAGCTATTGATGATTTCACTGCCGCTACCGTTCTCGGCAACCAAGCCACCTACATCGCAAGCACCGCCGACATCACCTGCCGCATAGCTGTTTCTTATCTTGCCGTGGTTGGTGCCGACCAAACCACCCGATAATAACGCAGCGGCGGACATGACCCTTACATTCGCATAGCTGTTGATAATCACGCCGGTCGCAGTAGAATTGAACGCAACCAAGCCACCGACGCTGTGTTGTGCCCCTTCAACTTCCCCTTGCGCATAGCTATTGGCAATAACACCTTCGTTCTGCCCGACCAAGCTACCGACAGTACCGCGACCGCCGATTGCAACATTCAGGATGCCGACATTCCCCAGCCTTGCCTCCGACGACAGTGCCGCAAACAATCCGATAGATGCATCATCAACCGTATCTCTATTGATCTGCAAATTAGAAATGTTGTTATTGTTGCCGTTGAATAGACTCGTAAACGGGGTATCGACGGTCGCTATAGGCAACCAACCGGTATCGGTAGCAACGGCCGGATCATCCACCGTCCACTCGTCTTTGTTGGACATCACATCGACATAGCTTCGGGTGGTCGTGAAATCCAAATCTCTCAATAACTCGTAGCCGGTGCATGTGTCGGCGGGACAGCCCGAAGTGATTTTGCTGTCTACGGTTGCCAAGCCATAACCGCTACCGTCCGGTTGGTAGCGGATCGCATCCAAGTCCTCCAGATAATAAACATCTATCAAGCCGTCGTCGTCGCCGTCCACATTTATAGGAAACGGACCTATCCGATAGGTATTGTCGTATTCCTGCCCGTCGGTATGATTGACGATGACACGATAGCGGACCGTACTCGCAGGAGTGCCCGACACCGTATAGGGATTATCACCGGAAACATCTGTCCAATTACTATCGCCCTTGTCACGGCTTTGCCATTGATAGCTGAATGTTCCGACACCGTCTGGGTCATCCTCGGCGGATGTGATGCGCAATTCAGTCGGGCTGACACTGATTCTTAATTGCGGCGCACCGTTGTCCTCTTTGCTAACGGTTAGCATAAGTGTTCCGGAGGCTATGTCAAAGCCATCGTCAACCGTTATCGTATAGACGATACTTTGTGTCGTCCGCTCGGCTGCTACAAAGGCGTCGGGTACGGTGACAGCGATGCTCGCAGTCGTGTCTTGCCCTTGCGCAAGCACCGTGTCTTGTTGTTGTAGTGAGTATTGGTAACTCCCGCTACCGTTGCGAAACACCGCTTGAAGCGTAATATCGTCGCCCTCGCTAACGGTGGCAGTAGAAGGTGTCGTGCCGAAGGAGACAATCTCAACCGGAGCCTGTGATCCTTTGATCAGATTAAAATTATATGTCAATCCATCTACCCTAACTATCATCGTTTCAGTCGTAGTTGCTTGCAGTGTGATGGAATCGCTTAAATCACCGCTACGCTTGTCGTCAAAATAGTCGGTGTTATCGGATGTTCTCAAGACCGAAATCGTCGCAGTGTCGTTGATAGCATAGGGCCTTAGTTCAATCTCGGTGCTGCGACCGGGGACTCTTATATCGTAGTCAAGCACCACCGGTGAAAAAGGCTGATCTTGAAATACTCTGGCATTATCAAGCTGTTTGCCGTCTACTACAAAAAACAAAGTACTCAAACCCTGGTTGCGGATAGTTTGACCGGATAACACTGCGCCGCAAGGCGGCAGTGGCGTGTCGGGATCTACATCGCAGGCAGGGTGGTTGGTGTCGTCGCCTCTGGCATAACGCAATGCCGGATAACTCTCTTCATCGCCGAAATCCCAATCGTCGCTACTCCAATTCGCATAAATACCGGTGGCACCGGTCGGCATCTGCAACTGGTCGGTCATCAGACCGGTGCCACCTCTAGAAGTGCCTCTTCCACTCATCTCGGTGTCCCAGTAGCTATCACGCACCGATCCGGAATTTTCACCGATTAAACCACCTCCATTGGTATTTCCAACCTCGGCGATGGAATAACTGTTGCTAACTCTTCCGCCTGCAACATTAATAACACCAATAAGACCTCCCACATCGCTATTATTATTAGTATCAAAGACAACACCTACTACATAACTGTTAATGACAGATCCTCTTAGATCAATACGCCCCACTAGACCACCTGAGTCACCGGCTTGCGATGAAACATTAGCATCTGCATAGCTATTGATAATGCTGCCTTGGTTGTTACCACAGATGCTGCCACCAAAATCCGCCTCATTGCTGGGTAATAAGACGGCACCACGGGCATAACTGTTGATCATTAACCCGTCACTTTCGTTGTCACCGGCTAAAAGACCTGTATTGCCATTTAATCCTGCAATCGAACTATCCCCATCTACATAGACATTCATCAGCCTACCTTCATTCACACCGACTACACCGCCAACTCTAATATTACCTTCTACTCGTATCTCCGACAACCCGACATTACGAATGGTGCCTCTATTCCTTGAAAACAAGCCAATATCGTTGGTACTTTCTCTATTGATCGGCAAATTAGAAATACTATATCCGTTGCCTTCAAAAACAGCAGTAGAAGCAAAGCCCCCTAGGGGCGACCAACCTCGTTTCACGGTATTGTTAAAATCGTCGTCGCCCAGCACCCAGTTGTCGTTGACTATACCCGATACATAACTCTGCGTTGTCGTAAAATCTAAATCCCCCACCAATTCATAACCGTTGCAACCGGTGTCGGGGCAACCGGTGGTGATTTTGGTCGCGCCATCGCTAGCCGTATAACCGCTGCCGTCCAACTGGTTGCGAATGGCATTCAGATTATCCAAATAATATATTTCTATCAAACCGTCGTCGTCGCGATCCACATCTATAACGGACGGACCTAGCGTATAGCTTGACATATAATCTTGTCCGTCGGTATGGTCCACCATCACACGATAACGGATTGCGCCGGCTGCATTGATCGCAAATGTGGAAAAATTAGTATTGGAAATATCCATCCAATTACCACCACTGGTGATTTGCCGTTGCCACCGATAGCTAAATGTACCGGCACCGTCCGGGTCGTCTGCGATAGAGATCGCACTTAACAAGGGTGCATTAACGAATTTCAGTTGTGGGATACCGTTATTTTCTTTATTGGCAATGAGCCTAAGGTCGGCGGGTACTGTCTCGAACTCATCGGCAACCGTTATCGTATAGACGATATTCTGCGTCGTCCGCTCGGCTGCCACAAAGTCGGGCGATATAATGACATTAAAAGTTTCGGCAACATTCGTGCTTTGCCTTTGCTCGAGCACCGTGTCGCCCTGTTGCAACGAATACGCATAGTTTCCTCTGCCGCCGGCAACCTCAACCGTTAACGAGATCGGTTGTTCCTCATCAATGGGATTATTCGCTCCGGGCATACTATCAAAGCGCACAATCCTCAACCTATTTGCGGGACCCACCTCTATGTTCAACCTATAAGTGACATCTCCTGCCGTGATCGTCACAACCTCGGTGGTAGCCGCTTGCAACATGATGTCGTTGCTTAACTCACCACTGTTTTTGCCGGCAAAATAGTCGGTATTCTCGGTATCGCTTTGTTTGGTAATTGAAATCGTCTCGGTACTGTTGATAGCATAGGGTCTTAATTGAAACCTCGTGGTAGGCGGCATTTTTATATCGTAAGTGGACTGTAAGGGTGAAAAAGGCTGATCTCGGAATACTCCGGCATTATCCTGCCGTCTGTCGTCCACTACAAAAAACAAAATACTCAAACCTTTATCACGAATAGTTTGCCCGGATAACACCGCACCACAAGGCGGCAGTGGTGTGTCGGGGTCTACATCGCATGCCGGGTTGTCGCTGTCGTCGCCTCTCACATAGCGCAATGCCGGATAACTCGATGCATCGCCGAAATCCCAATCGTCGCTACTCCAGTTGGCATAAATACCGGTGGCACCGGTCGGTATATGCAACTGCTCGGTAGTCCGACCGATGCCATCCCTAGAGGTGCTTCTTCCGCTCATCATGATATCCCAATAACTATCGTTTACCGGTAAGTCTACTCCAAGTGTTGCCGAAAATTTTCTGGCGATTAAACCGCCCAGGTTATTTCCGGTTGGATTGGTAGCTGTCACCGCAACGGTTGAATAGCTGTTTGTGATACTCGGGTTTGTGCCACCGACCCATAATGTACTAGCAAGACCACCTATGTTTCGGTCAGCCCTCGCATCTGCAGTTAAATTTGCAGAACCCATTGCATAACTGTTGACAACAAACCCTAGAATATCGCCTGTTAAACCCCCTATGTTCCTCACTGCCGAAACCTCGGCGATTGCATAGCTATTGATAATTCTACCTAAAGTTAAACCACCGATACCGCCTACAAAACTACCTGCCGACGAAACATTACCACGCACATAACTGTTGATAATTAACCCATTTGACTCGTTTCTGCCGACTAAAAGACCTATTGCGTTATTTCCTCCTAAAATGTTGCCCTCGTCAACATGAACATTTATTAGATTTCCTTGGTTGCTAGCGACTAAACCACCCACTCTTTGAGAACCCTCTATTTTTATCGCCGATAACCCAAGATTGCGCATGGTGCCGGTATTGCCGGCAAACAAGCCTAAATCTTGAGAGTTGTCTCTATTGATATGCAAATCGGAGATGCGATATCCGTTACCTTCCAAAATACCGGCGAAGTATCTGCTACTCGAATCTGTACAATCATTGTTAGAAACAGAACCGATAGGCGGCTAGCCTCGTTTGACACTACCTCTAAAATCATCGTCGCTGAGCACCCAGTCGTCGTTGACTACACCCGATACATAACTTTGCGTCGTCGTGAAGTCTAAATCTCTGACCAATTCATAACCGTTACAGCCGCCCGTAGGACAACCGGCGCGAAGTATTAGATTCACACGCCGTATACTGGTACCGTCAAGATCATCCCGTATCCCCCTCACATCTTCCAAATAACACAGCTCTATCAAACCGTCGTCATCGTCGTCTATGTCTACGGGGGTGTCGGGATCGTTATCGATTTCGGCAGCGCAATCATCGATACTTTCATTTTGTGCGAAGACTGGTTGCACGACGAACAACCCCAAACAGAGTAGAAAGCCGTATTTTCTAAAATTTATCTGCATTTATACAATTTGTTGTCAACACTCGGAGAAAATATCAAACCATTATATAGCAAGTTATCCACTATAATAATCGACACTATGCAGAATGTATTTCCGCAAAACATCATTGCAATTATTTGGGATTTCGACGAGACGATGACACCCGAACCTATGCAAAAAGTATTGTTTGACGCTTATGGGCAGGACAGCAAGACCTTTTGGGATGAAGTCAATAGATTACCTGCCGAATACCAAGCCAGAGGTTGCAACCAAGTATCCAACACATTGGTATATTTGAATCACATTTTAGATTATGTGAAGGAAGGTAAATTCAAGGATCTATCCAATGCGCGCCTCAAAAAATTGGGCAAGGGTATCGAATTCTATTCGGGGTTGGTAGACCTCTTAAAAAATCTCAAAAAGATAGTCAAAGAACCGCCGTATTCAAATTATCAGTTGAGCCTTGAACATTATGTGGTTAGCACTGGGCTTAAAAAACTGATTGAAGGCAGCGATGTGGCATCGAACTTGACCGATATATGGGGTTGTGAGTTTATCGAGAACGAGCGGGGTTGTATAGAGCGTGTTATTTATGTATTGGACGATACGACCAAAACACGGGCGATTTTTGAAATCAATAAAGGTGTAAACAAAGACAGCAACATTCGGGTCAACGACTCCATTAAAGAGGATCAACGTCGCGTGCCTATAGAACATATGATTTACATCGCCGACGGTCCCAGCGATGTGCCGGTATTTTCGGTCATCAATAAACACGGTGGTAGAACCTTAGGTGTCTACAATCCGAAAAGCGCAAAGAAATACAAGGACGCATTCCAGTTGCGCCGAGACGAGCGTGTCGATAATATGGAGGAAGCCGATTATGGGGAAAATAAGCCCGCCGCCCGTTGGCTCGAGGCGACGGTTCGCGAAATTGCCGACTCGATCGTCAAAAAGCGAGAGCAAAAGCGAGAACAAAGCGTTTCTCCGGCACCGAGCTACTAACTATCTATAGAAGGAACTGGTTGCACATATTCAACGCATCAATGTTTGAGATTGCGTGAGGAATTCGTTATCGTTGCTTAGGTATTCGCCTATACCGATTTGCCAACCGAATAAATTCAGCACTAGGATGTTGCTCCGTATCAAAAGGTAAATGTATTCGCCTGTCCAGCAGTAGTCGGAATTGTTCTAATCCTCCATCCAAACGATGGCTTGCCAACTCATCCATTTTTTCTTGGTTAAGCCTCATCACTAAATTGTCATCAAGATAGATCAGACAATTGTCATACGCCCGATGTAGTGTCGGCGAAAGTGCGATACCGTTACTAATATGATCGCTGCTACTATCCGATGACACCGGAAGAATATGTGCTGCGTCTACAAGCCCCAACTGGACACGTGTTACGGCACATCTGTTCTCATAAGCACTTAAAACTATCTTTCTGAATCTCGCATCTCTAGAATACCGGTTTATTTTTGCCACGATTCGCCTTCTTTCTTTAATTAAGCTATTGATATTTTTCTGTTCTAAATGCGGTGTTTCGGTGCTTCTGTTCAATAGTCTCAATGTATCCTTATCTGCGCCATATTGGTGAAGTTCCGCTGCGTTCATAATGTAGTTCAGTAATAAATCAGACCGTATTCCAACAGTTATTTCATCATTTGTTTTTGTATGAAACGACCAACCATTCTGTAAAGCTGTGTGGATAGCATTGATGTTTATTTGAATTGACGGCGAACCTGCCGTAAACGTCCGATGTTTGGCCAAGTCAAATCCTGCAAATACTCCCAAATCCGAGTAATATCCGAGTAGCACCGTATATCCATTTGGATTTGTCTTTAGTGGTGATGCAACCGATGTCATTTGTATACGATATTCATTCGGTAATGTATGTCGACCACCATGAGTGAGAGACCAAATATAAACCCACACCGAGAAGATCTCGCCATAATATGAAATAACAAATTTGCGTGGATGTGTCTGCAATGTATCGGAGACATAATACGCCGTCGCCCCCAATTGCCGGAACGCATCTATTATGGCTTTAGTAATTTCATTCGCACTGACCGACGGCATATTGATTCTCGTTTAACACCATACAATATATGGCATACCTCCTATTATGTTATAACCTCTTTTTACTTTTTTGATGCAAATCAAACGATTTGGTTTTCGGAGTGATTGCGACTTTTCCTTTTGTATTCTTCGGTTCGTTTTTCCCAACGAAAGTTGGTCGTGTTTGTCCTCCGTCGGTTTGAAGTTTTTCATCTGTCGACCCATTCCACAACAACCCGGGACGTGCTACTCGGTAATGTGTCTGGTTCCCGTTCATTGGTGTTTTGCCATCGTCATTCGGAGTTCTACGTCGTGCAAAACGACCGAGTGCACCTATCAAGTAATCTTCTCTAAGTTCAATACAAATCCATTTTCGCTTCAAACGTTGTGATACCTCTCCGGTAACACAACTGCCTGCGAATGGATCAACAACGACATCGTATTCATCTGTCAACATTCGAATAAAATATTCCGGCAGTTCTACCGGATATCTTGCCGGGTGCGCTTTAATGCCGTGTTCTTTGCAGTATCTCAAGTAATAGCTATTGCTCTCCGTATTCGGAAGGGCTAAAAGATTTGGCGGAATAGACGCACCGTTATCAATGCTGAATTTTCCACTAATATCATGACCGGATGGACGTTTTCGGGCATTATAACCTTTATCCAAAAGTTCTATCATGCTACTGCTATAAGGTTGTAGCACACGGCGGTTACCGGCTTTTGGCCATGGTGTTTTTGAAAGCCACCATACACAGTTAATTGCGTCTTTTACTCGAATACGCCGAATTGTCACCCATTCCGCCGGTGTCGGAAGTTTTGATGGATTCCACAAGTAAAAGTCTTGTGCCAGATGGAATTGGTATTCCTCACAAAGCATAATAAGCAATTTGAAGTGATACAGGTGTCGTGTCGGCATACCTTGATTCCAAACACCTCCAATATCAATAACAAAACTACCCGTATCTTTGATTACTCGGTTGAATTGCTCCGCAAAAGGACGAAACCAATCTAGATAACTATCTGCAGGAACATTTCCGTATTCCTTTTTGCGGACAAGGCCGAAAGGGGGACTAGTCATAACGAGATCTACAGACTCATCTTTCATTTGACTTAACACGGTTAAAGAGTCTCCAAGGATTATTTTTCCGTGCTTTGTCCTATGAAATACTTTCGGAGAAATTTTTTTCTTTGTCATTATGTCCACTCCTTTTGTGAGTTTGGTACTTTTAGCCACCTTGTGTATTTTGCTTTCCTGTTAAAAACATCGGCAATGACCGGTGCGTTTGACTCTCGTATGGGTTTCATTGTCTTGGTCGGATTTTGCATTGGTTCGTCTATTTTACAATCTTGTTGTGTCGGAGCAAAATAGTAATGTAGAGCTATTGAAAAGAGAATTGCTGCTTGACCTCTCGGCTCAATCGGCGGTTCTATTTGTACAAAACGGTACTTTTTCAACAGCCCTCCGCCTATGTATAATAAGCAAATGAATACACGGCATATCCGTTTTGCCGTATTGACATCTGATATGAGGACAAGCTAATGCAAAGAATATTTCTACTGGTAGGCACTAACCTGGCTATTTTGTTCATTCTGAACATCGTTTTACAGTTATTCGGCATAGGAGACTGGCTGAGTTCCAGCGGTAGTGATCTCAATGTTACCGGTTTGCTGGTCATCTCTTTCATTTTCGGTTTTGCCGGGTCGTTGATATCGCTTGCGCTGTCTAAAACCATAGCGAAACGCACGATGGGAGTGAAGATTATAGAGGAACCTAGCAACCGCAACGAGAAATGGTTGCTCGATACCGTTGCTGCCCAAGCCGAAAAAGCCGCTATCGGCATGCCCGAAGTCGGCATTTTTGATTCGTCTCAGCCCAATGCGTTTGCTACCGGCATGTCCCGCAACAATGCTTTGGTTGCGGTCAGTACGGGTTTGTTGATGACTATGGATGCCGACGAAGTCGAGGCGGTACTCGGACACGAGGTCAGCCATGTTGCCAACGGCGATATGGTGACTTTGACTTTGATTCAGGGGGTGTTGAATACCTTTGTCATTTTCTTCTCTCGCATCATAGGACATATCGTCGATAGGGTAATACTCAGGTCCAATAACTATAGCCTCGGTTATTTTATGACCGTCTTGTTTGCGCAGATGGTATTGGGTGTGCTGGCGAGTATCGTCGTTATGTGGTTCTCCCGCCGTCGAGAATTTCGTGCCGATTACGGGGGTGCCGAACTGGCCGGTAGAGATAAGATGATCGCAGCGTTGAAGCGACTAAAATCAAAGAGCGAAGCGAAAGACTTGCCCAAGGAGATGGCAGCTTTCGGTATTTCCGGAAATGTGGGTGGCTCTTTAGCTCGTCGTTTGTTCAGTAGCCATCCACCGATAGAAGATAGAATAGCTGCATTAGAAAACACCGAACTATAAACCGATAGTAAATAGCGTGACCGGTCCGCACAAGCTCAAGGCTTTGCTACTCGGTCCGATGCTGGCTACAATCGTATACTGGCTATTGCCCGACACTTACAACGATGTAGACGGTGTACGGACGGTTTTTACCGATCCTGCCAAAATCATCATTGCGCTTGCGATATGGATGATCGTATGGTGGGTTTTTGAAGCGGTACATATTGCCGTTGTCGGTCTACTCCCTTTATTGTTGTTCCCGCTATTAACGCCCAGCGAGATCAAAACCGTTGCCCAAGCCTATAGTTCTCCGGTCATTTTTCTACTGATAGGCGGGTTTTCGATCGGCTTATCGCTACAACGATGGCATGTGGACAGGCGTATCGCTTTGCTGATTTTATCTAATATAGGTAGCCAGCCGAGAATCCTGATTTTGGGGTTTATGCTGTTATGTGCGGTGTTGAGTGGGTTTATTTCAAATTCGGCAACCGCAGCGATGATGGTGCCTATCGCATTAACCGTTATTGCGTTACTGGAGAAACAACACTCGACGGGAAACGATAATTTACAACGCAACTTTTCTATCGGTTTGATGTTGAGCATTGCCTATGCTTGCAATATCGGAGGTATTTCGACGATTGTGGGAACGCCGCCGAATGCTTTTGTCGTCGGTTTCGCAAACGATATGCTGGACTATGAAATCTCTTTTGCCGACTGGAGCATTGCGGTATTGCCGGTGGTCTTGCTTATGCTACCGATCACTTGGTTATTATTGACCTATTTCGTTTTTCCGGTTTCCGGTCGGCCGATTGCCGGCAGCCGAGAATTGCTACACGAACAATATACTCGGTTGCCGCCGCTCGCTCGCGGCGGCAAAATCACGCTGGCGGTCTTTGCACTGACCATAACTTTATGGCTCGGCAGAACACATATACAAGCACTGAGTTTCGGCACCGACTCGGGCATCATCAAACCTTTCGCAGGCTTATCCGACGCCGGCATCGCAATGCTTGCGGCAATCCTGCTATTCGTTTTACCCGCCGGCAAAGGACAGCCGACTCTGGATTGGGATACCGCTAAGAAATTACCTTGGCATATCATTTTTCTATTCGGGGGTGGGTTGGCATTGGCACAAGCGATCAAAACCTATCAAGTAGATGTGATTATCGGCGGACAGCTTACCGGGTTGGTCGGATTGCCGGATCTTTTAATCATGTTCACGATTGTTGCGTTGATTGTTCTATTGACCGAGGTTACTTCCAATACCGCAACGACCGCAACCTTAGCACCGATTATTTCTACCTTAGCCGTCACTTTGGGTCTAGATCCGATATTGGCGATCACCGCAACTGCGGTCGGTGCCAGTTGCGCTTTTATGATGCCGATTGCGACGCTACCCAATGCGATTGTGATCGGGTCGGGTTATCTAAAAATTAGAGATATGGTCAAAGCCGGGTTGGTTATCAACCTATTCGCTATGGTTGTGGTCACCCTGGTGATGTATTTTTGGAGCGACGGAATGTTATAAACCTCAATAGGCGAATTCCCCTCCGAAGGAGAGGAATACTATCTTCTTACCGGGGATTGATATGTGTTTTGGAGGCTTCGCCGGGGTATTCTCTAACCAGCTTGGGTACTAAATAGCCGGGTAATTCGGCATTGAGTTGCTCGATTATCGCAAGTGCTTTCTCTTCGGGCACTCCGAAGTGAGAAGTGCCGCTGACCGCATCCAATAAATGCAGATAATAGGGTAAAATGCCGACCTCGAAACAGCGCGTGCCGAGCCGTTTCAATATTGCCGATCGATCGTTGACACCGCGCAATAGTACCGCTTGGTTGAGCAGACACAAATGACGTAGCTTTGCCGTTGCCGCTTCCACCGCGTCGTCTATCTCGTTCGGATGATTGATGTGAAAAACAATCACATAGTGTTTAGGGCGTGATTTCAGCCATGCCGACAGTTCGTCGTCTATGCGCGCCGGTAGAACGATGGGCAGCCGTGTGTGGATGCGTATCCGATCGAGATGCGGGATGTTTTCTAAGCGTTCGCAAAGCGCAAACAACTTGTTATTGCTATAACTAAGCGGGTCGCCGCCGCTCAATATCACTTCGTCTATTTCCGGTGCTTGCATCAGATAGTCGTATATCGCATCTAGATTGTTTGCCGAGATATTCTCGCTATACGGAAAATTTTTACGGAAACAATAACGGCAATGGATTCCGCATGCTGCCGATACAATCAGCAGGGCGCGCCCGTGATATTTATGAATCAATCCCGCCAATCGGCGAGCTTGCAGATCGCCGACCGGGTCGTCGGTTTCACCTTCCACCGCTATCTGTTCGCGTTCCAAAGCCAACACTTGGCGCAACAAGGGGTCATCGGCTTGACCTTTATTGATGCGCGATAAATAGCTTTGCGGCACTTTTACCGGAAACTTGGATCCGTAGTCAACCCCCAGGCTTCTAGCTTGCGCCGGTGTGATTTCGAGTGCCGCGAGTAGCGCGGCGGTGTCGGTAATCGCATTGTTTAACTGTTGTTGCCAGTTGGACGACGGTTGATTGTGCGTATCGTTCATCTCGAGAAGGTTTTGTTTCGTCGGCGTTTAGTATATAATTTATTCGGTATATTTTTTAACAAAATTACCGGTTTATTTTAGACCATATAAAAGGGGGGGGGGGATAATGAAAAAACACTATCAATTAGGCACTTATTTGCCTACCTGCGGACTCGTATTATTGAGATTCACCGCATTTATTTTCTTAGGCTTATGCGTGCAGACTATTTCGGCACAATCAAAATGTCGGATAGACGGCGACGGAATTCTATTATGCGATTTATCGGTTTCGCTGATAGAAGAAATGCCTACCACCGACCGCGAAGTAACTCTAGAAGTAGCGTGGGAACCGACACCGACCCAACGCGGCAACATTGAAAGGCAACTTCGGGATTTTAGCGAAACCTGGTGTAGGACGACTTTGGGGAAATCAAGAATACGCAACATTTCGGTTTTAAGAGGATACAAAAAATCGTCCTCCGATGTTGCGCTCTATCATCGCGCCGGACGTTCTTATGCGTATGTCGGAGCCTTTACCGGAATGAACCCGAGCATCGTTATGTATTACGATAGTTACTTCGGCAATGACGAAGTCGATCGCTATTTGGGTAGGGCACTTGCGCACGAATTCTCTCATGCCGTGCTGAAAATTTATGACGAATATAGAGAATTCGGTAGAACCTCGTCCGATAATTGTATAGATCCTATTCAAAGCGACAACCCTCGCCAGACGATAATGAGCGATCATAGACGGCCTAATACGAGATACAGTCATCCCGACGATTATCTGGGCATCCCGACTCCTGCCACCGCGCAACATCGGTGCTACGGCAAGTCGGCATGGGAAGTTCTGCTTCAACCCGAGCGATGCGATAGCAATTTATCCCTTGAAGTAAACGCTTGGTTTCCTAGGCAAGATTATTTCGCCGAAATCGCGACTTGTGAGCCTTCTGTTCCCTCTATAAATACACTAAGCCATCCCGATGTAGAACCTGCCGTAAGCGAGTGTGTGGCTATGACACGAGCCGAATCGAATATAAGATTTCTTTCGGGTTCCGAGAATATAGTGATAGTGATTGACTCCGCAATCGACGATACGAATAAACAAACGATAGCGGGGATAGTGGATGACACAATTCGTCTCCTTGCTCGACGTGTAGATATAGAAGACATACTGAATCAAAATTTAGTTAGCGATCAAGACGCAGTTGAAAAAAGATTGGCACTGCTGGATTTTAACGCCGGCGGGACACCGAGCTTTATGGAAGTTAGAGCAAATAACCGAGTGCTGAGACGGCAGCTCGCGAGTATACTGGCGAATAACCCTCGAACTCGAGGCAGCATAGACCAAAGTTTGAGTTCGGTAAGGGCAACCATTGAGGGTCAAAGTTCCTATATGAACGACTATAATGTTGTCATAGTGATTTCCGATACGCCTACATCGGCTTCGGCTTCCGCACTCACCTTTTTCAGAGATGAAAATATTCCTATACATACGATAGGAATAAGTGAGGACTTCAACCTCGGCTTGTACGAACTGGCAATCTCGACCGGTGGGGATTACTATACGATAACGCCGAAACAGCCGGCTGCAGCCGCTAGACAGGCAGTCGCAAGAAGTGCCGCCGCCGGCGATGCCGGTAGCGTAAGCTCTGTCAACAAAACGATTACGCTTAACGGCAACTCCGCCCGAGAACTTGTATCCGTGCCCGACGGTTCTTCGGTTGCAGTTTTTGTTGTGGCCGGAGACAATGGGAGTATTTTGAACAGTGTTACTGCGATACCGTCGGAAGGTCGTTCCGTGAATGCCGAAATAATTGAGTCGGCGATCGGTGGTATTTCCGTATCCAATCCTGTATCGGGTCCCTGGGAAGTTATGATTACCGGTACCGGCACCTTTAATTTTTCGTTTCTTACTCATCCGCCTCTTTCTTTGGATATTAATTCGGGCAACCAGGTTGCTCCTCGGACGATTTTAACTCCGGCACCGATGTGCTCCGATCTCGTGCCCGATAATTTAAGGTTTATAGCGTGTCCCAATCCGAACACATCGTGTTCCGACAGCGTACCCGATGAGCTTAAACCTATACTGTGTCCCGATCCGCTGCCGCAGACATCGGACTCGGCTCCGATGTGTCCCAACGGTTCTATACCCAATCCGGAATCACCCTCACAGTGTCTTTCTCTTAATATACCTCAACTTAGTTTGAGCGTGTATCCCGCTCCGGTAATGGTTAGATCACGTGTTCACGGTCGTCTGCCGGTGCTCAGCGCAAATGTAGAGGCGGAAATTACGGCACCGAACAACAGTTCTATGACTATTACGCTTTTGGATGACGGCAAGGCACCCGATTTCAGATCCGGAGACGGTATCTATACGGGTGTTCTAAAGGATTATTCTAGATACGGTAGTGGTATCTATACGATGAAAGTGACCGCAAGCAATCCCGACGGTGAGGCGATATTCGACGATACCGGCGTTGCCACATTCGGCGGTGCCGCACTGGAGCCTCCGAGTTCGGCACCGCCGTTTGAGGTCGTCGGGTATCATCTGATGCAAATAATCGTACCTGCGCCCAATCCCTCCGGCGAAAACCCGGCACGCGGTATCACCACCGACGGCACCTTACATTGGGGAGTTATAGAAAATCCCGGCGATATCAACTTGCATCATTTTGTAGTAGACCGTACCGGTACGCACTATATACAGACTAGTAATCTATTGGGTTATGACGAGGATATCACAATGGCAACCCATGTTCGGTTATATAGATGGGCTTCAAACCCGAGCGACCGCCGGTATTTGGCGGAAAATGTAGCATATAGAGAAACGAATGTTTCTCACATCGAATATATGTTGGAGGAGGGTGAGACCTATTCGGTGGAGGTGGGCCACGCAAATGATAGCGGTAGAGGTGTCTACGGTCTTACGGTGAGTGCCGGCAACGATCTTTTATCCGCCCACGAACTTAGTAGTGCGACGAACAGCGGTGGTGGAAGTGGTGGCGGTGGCATTGCCGGTGCCTTGTTTTTGATACTTCTAATAATCGCTTTTGTCGTGCCGTATAACCGGAGAAAGGATCGTCAGAATGCTTGTTAGGCGTTTTGGTTGCCTTTTATTCACCGTTTGGGTTTCGGCAAGTAGCCTAGTCTATGCCGACTTTGTTATTTCTATGCAGGAGATACCCGAGTGGGCACCGGGACGTGCTTTGGAAATTCGCCATATCACCATTGACGGCAAGGGGACGGGGGAAGTGGTGGTGGTGAACGAAGACATGGAGCAATCCGAGGTGTTGCAGGTGGCACTATTTGAATACGATAGCGATAATTTTGCACATTGGGCGCACGAATATAAGCGATACAAAGATTTTTACGGAGACGACGAGAACAGCGGCGGTCGCCTCATAGAAGGTAACCCCGAAACCGTAGCACTTTCTTTTTTTGACGACGGACGGTTGATGAAATCGATAGTATTAAGGGATGCGTTTGCATATAGCGATAACTCCGACGAGCGATTTCACCTGCCCGAGGCTCTAATCGCACTGAGAGATGGATTGCTGGCTCACGCCGAGCGAGCAAAATCTCAACCTGCGGCAAGTTATTATGCGACCGTTATTCCCTACAGCGAGAATCAAAAATACTGGTTATTAAGGTCTACGAAATTGGAGTCTATACCGATACTTATAGATAAGGTCGATGAGAGAGATAAAATGTTTTTGAATGAGCTTGTCGGAAGCGCACCCGCTTTTTTGCCTTTAGCAGAGAAACGCTTCTTAAGGCTTAAGAGTGATCTCAGATTTTCCGATAATCGGTTTAGGGGAGTTTTCAGAATATCGGGAGGATCCGATGCGATCGTTGAGATTAGATTTGTAAAATCCGAGGCACCGTAAAACCGGCTGTGCATCCCGATATTTCCCTCAATCGGCGTAACCGTCGTACAGAACCACGATGTGAACTGCAAACTCAATCGGCGGTTTTATCGGTATAATAGCAACTTTATAATTAAGACAGCATGGCAACTTACAGCACGAATGAATTCAAGAGTGGATTAAAAATTCTACTCAACGGAGAACCGCACACCATTGTAGAAAATGAATTTGTCAAACCCGGTAAAGGGCAGGCATTCAACCGTACCAAGCTCAAAAATTTGATTTCCGGCAAACTGATAGACAAAACTTTCAAATCGGGCGAGAGTGTGGAGGCAGCCGATGTAGTCGATCTAAAAATGAATTATTTATACAACGACGGGCAGCAGTGGCATTTCATGGATAACGATAGTTATGAACAATACGCCGCTCCGCACAGCACGGTTGAATACGCAAAACAATGGATTAAAGAACAAGATCTATGCGAGGTAACCTTGTACAACAAACAGCCCATTTTGGTGGTGCCGCCCAATTTTGTCGAACTCAAAGTAATAGAAACCGAACCGGGCATTCGCGGCGACACGGTCAGCGGTGCGACCAAGCAGGCGACATTGGAAACTCGGGCGGTAATCAAAGTCCCTTTGTTCGTGGGCGAGGGCGATATTTTGAAAATAGATACCCGAAGCGGAGAATACATGGGTCGCATAAAAGACTGAGACACAATGGGCAGACCTTTCTCGTAGCACCGATCCTTTTGATCTTTTCTCAAGACCGAATCAGGTGACACCCGAACAACGACTGCGTCTACATAGCCGATTGTTGGCTACCACACATGCTTTTTTTCGGGCGCGTGATATACAAGAAGTTATTACGCCGTGTATTGTTTCGCAAGCGCATAGCGAATACGGCATAGAGAGTTTTAGTATAGATCCGATGCAACGCAATCTCAGAAACTCGCCCGAATATGAAATGAAACGATTATTGATGACGGCACGAACCGATATCTATCAAATTGCATCGGTATTCAGAAAAGGCGAATACGGAAAAAAGCACCGACCCGAGTTCGTAATGCTCGAATGGTATCGTCTAGGTTGGGATTATCGTCGCTTGATGGACGAATGTTTGGAATATCTACGGACTGTGATGGCGGACTCCGATATAAAGGTACGCACCCTTTGCTACCGACGACTTTTTGAGGATATTTTTGACCGCAACCCGTTTGATTGCAAAACCGAAGCCTTAACCACGCTGGTGTGCGATTTGGGTTATCAAAGTTCATCTCCGACCCGCGCCGAATGTCTTGATTTTTTATTTGAGGTTGCAAGCCACCGATATAGTGCTGCCGAGCATCCGAACACATTGGTCGCTATTTACGACTTTCCGATTGAGCAAGCGTCTTTTGCTCGTATCTCGGCGCAGGGTGTTGCCGAACGCTTTGAGATATTCTTAAACGGTATAGAATTAGCTAACGGCTACGGTGAATTAACCCGAACCGAAGAGTATTATGAACGCATACATTTGCACAACCGAATACGACAGACACAGTTGTCAACGCCGCTTTCTATGGACGAGGATTTTATGCAAACCTTAAAACAATACGGATTAGCCGATTGTGCCGGTGTTTCCATAGGCATAGAGCGTTTATCGATGTGCAAAGCGCGTACCGAGGACATCGCACAAGTTCGTTTGTTGTAAGATATGTAATTATGAAAGCGTTTCCTACCATTGCCGATTTTATAGGGAAGACTCCCCTAGTCCGCCTGCAGCGTATGGCGGAAGGTAGCGGCAGTCAATTGCTGGTCAAGCTGGAGGGCAATAATCCGGCGGGTTCGGTTAAGGATCGTCCGGCGTTCAATATGATTGCCGAAGCTGCTAAGCGTTGCGAAATTAAAGCCGGCGACACTTTAATAGAAGCAACCAGCGGCAATACCGGCATTGCATTGGCGATGGCAGCTGCGATTCAAGGCTATCGCATGATCTTGATTATGCCCGAGAGCATGAGTATGGAAAGGCGCGCCAGCATGAAAGCATACGGTGCCGAGATTATTTTGGTTTCGGAAGCGGAGGGTATGGAAGGCGCACGCGATCTAGCCGACAAAATGGAAGCGGAGGGCAAAGGCAAAGTACTCAACCAATTTTCAAACCCCGATAACGCTTTGGCGCATTATCGCACCACCGGACCCGAGATATGGGATGCCTGCGACGGTCAACTAACACATTTCGTCAGTTCCATGGGTACCACAGGCACTATCATGGGTGTGTCGCGTTTTCTAAAATCTAAAAATCCACAAATAGAGATCATCGGTGTGGAACCCACCGAGGGTTCTAAAATTCCCGGCATACGGGCGTGGCCGCCTGCGTACCAACCTAAGATATTCGATGCGCAATATGTAGACCGCACGCTGACGGTATCGCGAGCGGATGCCGAAGAGGTTATGCGCCGCCTTGCGAAAGAGGAAGGCTTATTCAGTGGTATATCGTCGGGTGGTTGCACGCATGCGGCGTTGCGTGTTGCCAACGAACAACCCGGTAGAACCGTCGTCTCGATTATCTGCGATAGAGGTGACCGCTACATCTCTACCGGGGTTTACCCGAGTTAAACTACCCTAAACTACCTATGGATACACTGATATTCGATATCGAAACCATACCCGATGCCGATGCCGGGCGTCGTTTGTACGACTTTAAGGAACTCTCCGACGAAGATGTGGTACGTGCGCTGGAACAACTACAATATCAGAAAAACGGTTCTACTTTTATGCCGCATTATCTGCATAAAATTCTGGTTATCTCGTTGATACATATATCCGGGCACGATATTAAGATATGTTCGCTCAAAGGAGAGGAAAAAGAAATAGTACGGCAATTTTTCAAAGGATTGGAAAAATACCAACCGGAATTGGTGAGTTGGAACGGCAGGCGTTTTGATTTGCCGGTATTGCATTATCGTAGTCTGCTACATCGGGTAGTCTCACCGAGCTATTGGGAAGTGGGAGATAACAATAACAGCTTTCGCTACAACAATTATTTCAACCGCTACCACTGGCGGCATTTAGACTTAATGGATGTGCTGGCAGGCTACGATAGCTATGCGGCGGCACCGCTCGATAAAATTGCCAAGCTCATCGGCACGCCCGGCAAATCCGGGATCGACGGCAGTCAAGTTTGGGATTTTTATAAACAAGGCAAACTTGAAGAGATCATAAATTATTGCGAGGCGGATGTGGTTAACACCTACCTCGTTTATTTACGTTTTCAGTTGATACGCGGCAAGATCACACACGACGACCACGACGACCGCTTAAAACGACTATACCGAGTGTTGGAGCAACCCGAATACAAGCACCTGCACCAATTCACTGCCAACCCTGAGTAGAATGTTCGGTGACAGGGAATTAACTTGTACAGATACGCTGGGACTGTTGAAAAAGTATCCACGAACCGTAGGGGCGGACTAACATGTCCGCCCGTAACGTATCATGTTTGCACGATTAACGCGTTCACCCATTAGTATTATGGAAACCATTATTTGTTGGCGCAAGCGGTTGGTGTCGTGCAGAACGGTACTTAAGGGCAGACATCAGAGTTGCCGATTGACCTACCGGCTCAATCGGCGGCTTTATACTGCCCCTACGGCTTGGTGGTTATTATAAATTGTTGGCGCAAGCGTTTACGGTTGCACGCTGACGGTATTTTTTCAACAGTCCTACGCTGCGACCACCCCGTAAGGCTGAATAGAACCGCCGATTATCGCCGAGTGAACCCGCCACTTGAGCCAGTAGGTCAAGTGGCGTAACTCCGTACAAAATCTAAATATCGTGTCCATTAGGGATATTACATATATCAAAATCAATCGGCGTGATTTTGTTCAGAACCTCAACATGACTGCTAAACGCATGCGTTGCAAAATGCATAGGCCACCCCTCCAGAGGAGGGGAATTAGCCTGAGCAGAATCTTAATATGTATTACAAAATGTAAGGCTTTTCTTTGGGGTTGGTTGTAAATATTTATAGTATCGCTAGCTTATTTTTATGACTACGGTTAAGACTGTTTGTCTTTTTCATTTAATATGCTTCTATCATAAAAACTTTATCATCATACCGACTGCCGATACGATAAAGGCAACGTTGATTGCTAGTAATAGACCTACCATCCACTTTATCGCGCCCACATCTGCTTCCACCTTTGTTATACGACCCTCTAGCCATCTAAGATCACCGTGTCCCTTTACAGCTTCCCCTGCTTCCTTGTCGGTAGTGTCGGGGATCCGTTTCAATATGTTATACAAGGTTATGTCAGACATCTGTTATGCTCCTTTATTGATTCAAATAGTATTATTTCACAATAGCATAAAACTATCAGGATTATTATGCTTAATAAACGGTGTCGACCTCAATCATCTCTGTAGGCGGTTATCATGAATTAAATGGCGCATGGCGGATATTACATTTTGTAATGCATGCGTTATCCGATACGGTAAATGGCGGTATTGATTCAACAGCCCCGTTTCTACGGCTTGGGAGTTAATAGTTTTTTCAGAATAGCTAGATAAATATCCGATAGTCTTTGCAGATCGTCGACGGGGATACGCTCATCGACCGCGTGTATGGTTTTATTGATATGTCCGAGTTCTATCACTTGGGTGCCGTTGCCGGCAATGAAGCGCGCATCCGAAGTCCCGCCTGCCGTTGAAAGTTCGGGTATTAGTCCGACAATCTCTTGTGTCGCTTCGCAGGTGACGGTCGTCAATTCGCCTGCCGGGGTTAAAAAAGGTTGCCCCGAGAGATACCAGTCTATTTCGTAATTCAAATTTTCTTCTTCGAGCATTTGCAAAATAGTTTTTTGTAGCTGCGCGTCGTTACATTCGGTGGAAAACCGTAAGTTGAATTCTATCTCTAGCCGAGCAGGTATCACATTGTCGGCTCCGCTACCGGCGTGTATATTTGAAATCTGAAAAGTCGTAGGCGGGAAGTATTTATTGCCCTGATCCCATTGATGTTCGCATAGTCGGGAAAGCAAAGGGGATGCTAAATGAATGGGGTTTTTTGCGTGTTGAGGATAAGCAACATGACCCTGCTTGCCTATCACGCTCAGCTTGGCGGATAATGAGCCTCTTCTGCCGTTCTTAATCGTATCGCCTAGTTGCGTAGAAGCCGAAGGTTCGCCGGCTACACACCAATGAATGTTGACACCGCGTTTGCGCAAGGTTTCTATCGCATAAGCGGTACCGCTGCGCGTATAACCTTCCTCGTTGCTGGTGAGTAATATTGCGATAGAGCCTTGATGCTCGGGCTGCTGTTCCGCAAAAGCCTCGCACGCAGTAACCATTGCGGCGATGCCGCCTTTCATGTCTGCAGCGCCACGTCCGTATAGCAGATTATCCTCTACATGCGCGGAGAAGGGGGGGTGACTCCATGCGTTCTCGTCGCCGACCGGAACGACATCGGTATGACCGGCAAAAACAAATAGCGGTTCCTCGGTGCCGCGTCTGAGCCACGCATTACACACATCGTCTTTGTCGAGTGTTTCGCAAACAAAACCTTTACTTGCCAATCGTTCGGCAATCAAAGATTGGCAACCGTCGTCATTCGGTGTGATAGAACGACGTTTGATTAAGTCTACGGCAAGGTTGAGCGTTCGGTCCATCGATCAGACTCAATCTATGTCTCTTAGTAGTTCGTTTAATCCGACTTTGCTACGGGTCTTTTCGTCAACCTGTTTAACGATGACCGCGCAATACAGGCTATGGCTATTATCCGCTGCCGGCAGATTGCCGGAGACTACCACCGACCCTGCCGGAATACGCCCATAGCTGATTTCTTTGCTGCGGCGGTCGTAGATACGGGTGCTTTGACCGATATAAACGCCCATTGAAATAACCGAATTTTCCTCTACGATAACGCCTTCTACGATTTCGGAGCGCGCCCCGATAAAGCAGTTGTCTTCTATGATTGTCGGCATTGCCTGAGCGGGTTCCAACACACCGCCGATGCCGACCCCACCCGACAGATGCACATGCTTGCCGATCTGCGCACAAGAGCCTACGGTTGCCCAAGTGTCAACCATCGTGCCTTGATCTACATAAGCACCGATGTTTATATAACACGGCATCATAATAACCCCGGGTGCTTGATACGAACCATAGCGCGCAGTTGCTGCCGGTACGATACGCACTCCGGATTTTTTAAGTGCCTCTTCATTGCAGTTGCGATATTTCACACCGACTTTGTCATAGAAGCGGGTGTAGCCGGCATCGATGAGCCGATTGTCGTTCAGCCTAAACGACAACAGCACCGCTTTTTTCAGCCATTGTTCCACATGCCATTGACCGTCGAGTTTGTGGGCAACACGCAGACTGCCGTTGTTCAGACCTGCCAAGCATTTTGCCACGGCATCTTTGAGTTCACTACTCGCATTTTCGGGTTTTAGCGTGTCGCGCTGCGCAAACGACTGCTCTATGATGTTTTTGATTTCTTCCATAGTCGTAATCCTTGAATAGTAATTTTAATTTAGGGTTACATAGTCTATCAGGGTGTCTCGTCGGAGCGTAGGGTTAAAATTTCATGCCCGTTTTCGGTGACCAGAATCGTATGCTCCCATTGCGCAGACAAGCTATGATCTTTGGTGACGACAGTCCATTGGTCCGTTAATAGACGGGTTTCTTTTTTGCCGGCATTGATCATCGGTTCTATCGTAAAAGTCATGCCGGGTTTAAGCTCTATGCCGGTACCGGGTTTGCCGTAGTGCAACACCTGCGGCTCTTCGTGAAACTCGGTGCCGATGCCGTGCCCGCAGTAATCCTCTACAACGCTATAGCGGTGTTGTTCTACGAATTTTTGTATGCTATGTCCCAGATCGCCCAGACGTTTTCCGGGTTTGACTTCGGCAATCCCGATACGCAAAGCCTCGTAACATTTTTCGCTCAAACGGCGTGCCAACACGCTCGGTTTGCCGACCATAAACATTCGGCTCGTGTCGCCGTGATAGCCGTCCTTGATTACGGTTACGTCAATATTCAAAATATCGCCGTTTTTCAATTTGCGTTCATCCGGGATACCGTGGCAAACTTGATGATTTATGGAAGTGCAGATAGATTTAGGAAAACCTTTATAGTTCAGAGGTGCCGGAATACACCCTAGATCTTCGGTGATATAGCGATGACATATCCGATTGAGTTCGTCGGTAGTGACTCCCGGTTCAACCGACGGAGTAATCATTTCCAACACCTGCGACGCAGCCTGTCCGGCAGACCGCATTTTTTCAATTTCGTCGTCTGTTTTGATTGTAATTGGCATAACCGTTAAACATGAGAATTTTTGTAAATTATAACACCCATAGTGATTCCCTCTATGGATAGTTTTCTAACCGGTGTGACATTGTTTGTCATAATAGAGCAAGCGTAAACCGGTTGCATATAATTTATGTTTGTATATAATAAGCCTCCTCGCATAGATGATGGCTTCGGGTTTCGCCTCATATGCCGATAATGAGGGTTTAGACTTCGGTTGTTGCCGGCTACGGACTGAATGTAGCACGATGGTTATCCGTTAACAACTAACACGAATTGTGTCGATTTGTTCAACGGGTCTGTAGCTCAGTTGGTTAGAGCGCACCCCTGATAAGGGTGAGGTCGGTGGTTCAAGTCCACCCAGACCCACCAAATTAGGAATGCGCGTTTGAGTGCGTTGGTTTGAAGCATTAAGTCGCTCGGGTTTGAAAGTGATGCGATGCGGGGCCGTAGCTCAGCTGGGAGAGCACCTGCTTTGCACGCAGGAGGTCAGGAGTTCGAGCCTCCTCGGCTCCACCATTAAGCGAGTGCGAATAAAACTGTTTTTGCAATGATGCGGCAACAATTTTATTCACATTCTCGAGTGTGAAGGTTTTTTAACAATAGAATATTATAGTCAAGGATATACTAATGATGTATATTCATGTATATTGCTAATTAATTATTAGTTTCAATTGTTAGTTCTTAAGATGATAATGGCAAACATTTCGATCTATAGCTTGTCGCTATACGACACGAGATTGTTTGAGGTTATAAGGTCAAGTGAATAAGTGCATACGGTGGATGCCTTGGCGGCAGGAGGCGATGAAGGACGTAGTAGCTTGCGATAAGCTTCGGTAAGTTGGCAAACAAACTTCGACCCGAAGATTTCCGAATGGGGAAACCCACTTACTTTAGTAAGTATTCTCACCTGAATATATAGGGTGAGAAGGCAAACCCGGGGAACTGAAACATCTAAGTACCCGGAGGAAAAGAAATCAACCGAGATTCCCTGAGTAGCGGTGAGCGAAACGGGAACAGCCCTTAAGCCTGTATCCGACTAGTGGAAACGGCTGGAAAGTCGTGCCATAGTGAGTGATAGCCTCGTACACGAAAGTACGATACAGGTGAAATCGAGTAGAGCGGAACACGTGGAATTCTGCTTGAATATCGGGGGACCATCCTCGAAGGCTAAATACTCCCTGCCGACCGATAGTGAACCAGTACCGTGAGGGAAAGGTGAAAAGAACCCCGGGAGGGGAGTGAAATAGAACCTGAAACCGTATGCATACAAGCAGTGGGAGCCCCATTTATGGGGTGACTGCGTACCTTTTGTATAATGGGTCAGTGACTTACTTTCTGTGGCAAGCTTAACCGTCTAGGGGAGGCGTAGGGAAACCGAGTCTTAAATGGGCGCATAGTCGCAGGGAGTAGACCCGAAACCGGGCGATCTATCCATGGCCAGGGTGAAGGTGAGGTAACACTTACTGGAGGCCCGAACCCACCTATGTTGAAAAATGGGGGGATGAGCTGTGGATAGGAGTGAAAGGCTAATCAAGCCCGGAGATAGCTGGTTCTCCCCGAAATCTATTTAGGTAGAGCCTCGCATATCACTCCAGGGGGTAGAGCACTGTTATGGCTAGGGGGCCATCCCGGCTTACCAAACCATGGCAAACTCCGAATACCTGGAAGTGCAGTGCGGGAGACACACGGCGGGTGATAAGGTCCGTCGTGGAAAGGGAAACAGCCCAGACCGCCGGTTAAGGTCCCTAAATCATGGCTAAGTGGGAAACGATGTGAGAAGGCACAAACAGCTAGGAGGTTGGCTTAGAAGCAGCCATCCTTTAAAGAAAGCGTAACAGCTCACTAGTCGAGTCGGCTCGCGCGGAAGATTCAACGGGGCTCAAGTCATGTACCGAAACTGCGGATGCCGCAAGGCATGGTAGGGGAGCGTTCTGTAAGCCGATGAAGGTGTGCCGTGAGGCATGCTGGAGGTATCAGAAGTGAGAATGCTGACATAAGTAACGATAATGCAGGTGAAAAGCCTGCACACCGTAAGCCTAAGGTTTCCTGCGCAACGTTAATCGACGCAGGGTGAGTCGGCTCCTAAGGTCAGGCCGAAAGGCGTAGCCGATGGGAAACAGGTTAACATTCCTGTACTTTGCACGACTGCGATGGGGAGACGGAGAAGGCTGGATCATCCGGGCGATGGTTGTCCCGGTTCAAGAGTGTAGGAAGTGCTTCTAGGAAAATCCGGAAGCATAATTCCGAGGCTCGATAACGAGTTCTCTTTAGAGAATGAAGTGATTGATGCCATGCTTCCAGGAAAATCCTCTAAGCTTCAGGTCGTGTGGAACCGTACCGTAAACCGACACAGGTAGGCGGGGAGAGAATCCCAAGGTGCTTGAGAGAACTCAGGTGAAGGAACTAGGCAAAATAGCACCGTAACTTCGGGAGAAGGTGTGCCGGTTCGGGTGAAGGAGCTTGCCTCCGGAGCTTGAGCCGGTTGCAATAACCAGGTGGCTGCGACTGTTTACTAAAAACACAGCACTCTGCAAACTCGCAAGAGGACGTATAGGGTGTGACGCCTGCCCGGTGCCGGAAGGTTAATTGATGGGGTTAGTTTTCGGACGAAGCTCTTGATCGAAGCCCCGGTGAACGGCGGCCGTAACTATAACGGTCCTAAGGTAGCGAAATTCCTTGTCGGGTAAGTTCCGACCTGCACGAATGGCGTAACGATGGCCACGCTGTCTCCACCTGAGACTCAGTGAAATTGAAATTGCTGTTAAGATGCAGTGTACCCGCGGCTAGACGGAAAGACCCCGTGAACCTTTACTACAGCTTTGTACTGAATTTTGAGCATATCCGTGCAGGATAGGTGGGAGGCTTTGAAGCCGAAGCGTAAGCTTCGGTGAAGCCAACCTTGAGATACCACCCTGATATGTTTGGAGTTCTAACCCAGGTCCATTTATCTGGATCGGAGACAGTGCATGGTGGGTAGTTTGACTGGGGCGGTCTCCTCCCAAAGAGTAACGGAGGAGCACAAAGGTATCCTAAGTACGGTCGGAAATCGTACGCTTAGCGTAAAGGCATAAGGATGCTTAACTGCGAGACAGACGCGTCGAGCAGGTGCGAAAGCAGGTCTTAGTGATCCGGTGGTTCTGTATGGAAGGGCCATCGCTCAACGAATAAAAGGTACTCCGGGGATAACAGGCTGATACTGCCCAAGAGTCCATATCGACGGCAGTGTTTGGCACCTCGATGTCGGCTCATCACATCCTGGGGCTGAAGCAGGTCCCAAGGGTATGGCTGTTCGCCATTTAAAGTGGTACGCGAGCTGGGTTTAGAACGTCGTGAGACAGTTCGGTCCCTATCTACCGTGGGCGTTTGAGACTTGAGGGAAGCTGCTCCTAGTACGAGAGGACCGGAGTGGACATACCTCTGGTGTTCCGGTTGTCACGCCAGTGGCATTGCCGGGTAGCTATGTATGGACGGGATAACCGCTGAAAGCATCTAAGCGGGAAGCCTTTCCCAAGATAAGGTCTCACCGGGGACTCGATCCCCCTGAAGGACCCTTGAAGACTACAAGGTTGATAGGCTGAGTGTGGAAGCGTGGCAACACGTGAAGCTAATCAGTACTAATTGTCCGTGAGGCTTGGCCTTATAACGCTCAAACAATTTTGAGCTTAAAACACATAACAATTGAATCAATATACGAGAAGAACCGCCGTTTGTTGCAGTGGCACAAACGGCGTTACTTTGTACAAAAACTTAGCATGGATGTGTAGGACGGACAAGCGAAGGCTTGGGGCTGTTGAAAAAGTCCCGTCCTGCAAGAACCCAACCGCTTGCGCCGTATGGTTTTGGTTTCCATAAATCGGGTGAATGAATGTATAAATCATGCCGATCAGCGCGTTACGGGCAGAACATAGCCGCCGATTGAGCCAGTAGGTCAATCGGCAATTTAATTTTAGTCCGCCCCTACATTGTATGAAACACTTTTTCAATAGCCCCAAGACGTAACCACCTTGTCAGGCTGAATAGAACCGCCGATTGAACCGGTAGGTCAATCGGCGTGACTTTGTTCAGAACCTCAACATGACTGCTAAACGCATGCATTGCAAAATGCATAGGTTGCCCCTCTGAAGGAGGGGAATGTATCGTCCCTACTGCCGATGATTCTATTTTTCTACAGCCTGATATTTTTTGTTATCATTGGTATGCACGACAAAAGGAGAGGTTGGCCATCGATGTTTAATCCTTGTTATCAGATGCATTGGAATCACACCGACGGTGAGTCCGTTGCTGAACTTACCTTTGATAATCTGCGGACTTATGTAGATATAATTAAGCAACGAACGCAACCGGCATAGTTTCCCCGGACAGCGTAGTTGCAATAACTTCGCTTCAATGCGGTGTAGCAACAGTGGTGTAAATCTTTGTCCCCATGCCAAGACTCCCGGTAGTATCGGTATTTTCCGCCATTTCCCTTCAACTCTGCCTGCGCTACTCCACCAGATAGTTGGTTGGTGCATTTCCCAGCACGCCTCGGGATCTTGTAAAAGTATTTCGTTCATAGATTTTTGATCTAGAGACCATTCAGCTTCTGCTACTTGTCGAAAATAGTCTTGGGTGCGAGCATTGGCACGGCAAAGAAAGAAGCCTGCACAGAGGGTGAAGTGATAACGAATAAAATGCGATTTTGGTCCGTGGGTGCCCTGAGATATAAGCAGATCAAACTCGTTATGCTGCGCTAGCCAAGGGCGAGGATCTTGCAACCAAAACGCATCGGCATCGCTATGGATAAAATCACGCCCCGACTTGGCAAGTTCATAGAACAAATTTTTGCGTAGTGAAAAAATTATTTGTGCTTTGGATTTTTCATTTAGGTTATTCAGGCTGTGAGGAGTCACATCCGGAAATAAATCGTATAGATAAACTGCGCAAGTACCATGTCCTATTTCGTTTAGCCAACCGATTAATTCTTTGTCTAGGCAGATAATTCGCCAATGGTCGCAAGTTAACAGGGCATGGTCGATCCATTTACTTATAACATTTCGGTAGTTAAAAGTTCCGAACACGATTGTCACGGGTGTTCCGTCAATCGGATCAAACGGCGAAAATAGATCTACAACCATAATTTTATTTTTCATCTATAATCCAAAACACAAATGCCGGGTTATTCCTTTGAAACTCTTTAGTTAGAGAGGTCTAATTTGTTTTATATACCACGACATCTACACATCCTAAAATAACTATCATTCAAGTATTAGAACATAACACCGTAATCGGCATCTCTCATGATTTTTTCTTGTTACCATCAATATGTACGACAAGAGGAGAGGTCGGCCACCGGTAATCAATTCTTGTTACTATATGCATTGGAATCATACCGACGGTCAAGCCATTGCTGAACTTACCTTTGATAATACTCGGACTTATGCGGATATAATTAAGCAGCGAGCGCAACCAGCATAGTCTCCCGGGGCAGCGTAGTTGAGATAACTTCGCTTTAATAATGCGGTATAGCAGCAATGGTGGAAATAGTTTTCCCCATGCGAGCGCAACACACAGTGGCATCGGTATTTTTCTCCATTTTCCGGACCATTTGCCCGTACTACTAAAGAAAAGAGCTGGTCGGTGTATTTCCCAACGTGCCTGCGAGTCCTCTAGGAGTAATTTGTTCATGGTCTCTTGATCTTTCCATTTTTCGATTGCCTTTACTTGTCGAAAATAGTTTTGAGTTTGAGCATTGGCACGGCAAAGAAAGAAGCCTGCACAAAGGGTGAAACGATAGCACTTAAAATGTGCCTTTGGTGTATATGTTCCTTGAGATATAAGTAAGTCAAACTCGGCATGCTGTGCCAGCCAAGGGCGAGGGTCTTGCAACCAAAACGCATCGGCATCGCTATGGATAAAATCACGCCCCGACTTGGCAAGTGCATAGAAAATTTTTTTGCGTAGCCCGAAAATCATTTTTTCTTTGGATTTTTTATTTAGGTTATTCAGGTTGTGAGGGGTCATATCCGGAAATAAATCGTAGAAATATACTGCACGATCGTCATGTCCCATTTCGTTTAGCCAACCGACCAATTTTTGGTCTAGGCAGATAATTCGCCAATGGTCGCAAGTTGACCGGGCATGGTTAATCCATTTACTTATAACATTTCGGTAGTTAAAAGTTCCGAACACGATTGTCACCGGTGTTCCGTCAATCGGATCAAACGGCGAAAATGGATCTACGGTCATAATTTTATTTTCTCGTTGAAGGGAAAGTGGTAAATATCGTACGAAGTATCACGAGTTGTATTATAATGTGTGTCCAGAATTACACAAACCAATCAGTGGCTACAATCATTTGCATCTTTGTGTCTTGTTGTTTTCGCCCCGAACTGTATCATGGATAGACAAACTATTTTAGAACTCGTACAACCGAAAAGAGATTTGTGGGAGAAATCTTCTAAAGATATACGAGTGATGTTATTGACCATAGGTTTTCCCGGTTCCGGGTCGTCGTTAGTCGGTTATTTACTAACGGCACACCCCAATATAGTTATGGCCGACGAACCTCTTGTTTATAAGCACGGGAAACGTATTTCGTCTCATATAAATGATATAAATGGAATAAAACTAGAGGGTACGGATTGTTTATATTCAGTTGAATTTAGTAAGATGTTTAATGTAATTTTCGGTTTAGATTATGTGCGATGGTTAAGGGCAAAAATGAGGGACTCCCCGAAAGAAAATGAGCCTATTTCTTTTGCTAAGAAATACGCAGGGGACTCCTATATATTAAGACGATATATTCTAATACCTGATCAATATCAAGGCTGTTTTAAGTCACCGAAGGTTATAGGAGTCAAACACTCTCGTGATAATGTGGAATGTTTATCTATGGCTAAAGTATTGAAAATTTTCAAGGAGAGGTTGGAGGAAAGAGGAGTTCGCTTGAAATTTATTTTAATGGCCCGAAATCCTTATGACATGATTAGCATTAGACTGAGAAAGACTATATCCTACCAGGATTTTATTCAAAAGGAAGTAAAAACAAACGCTATATCGTTTATTGAAAGGTTATCTAAAAATAATGTGGAAATCCTTAAGCAAGTAGACTCCGAAGATGTATTTATATCTAAGCACGAGGAAATGGTTGCCGATCCGAGGCTACAGTTGACAAAGCTATGTGAATTTCTACAAGTGCCGGCATCTTCGGATTATCTAAATAGCTGTGCTTCCTACGTTGACGAAAAACCTAATAGAAGACGATTTCAATTTGACTGGACATCGGAGCAAAAACAAAAGGTTGCATCGTTGATAGAACAATACGACTTTTTCTCGGGATACGATTGGGAATCGTAAATAGAGCAACAAAAAGTAGCTTAAAAAGATGGCACGACACTCGTATAAAAAAGAGCTTTTAGAACTTATACAACCGAAAAAAGATTTATGGGAGAGGTCTTTTGAAGATGTACGAGTGATGTTATTGACTATAGGTTTTTCCGGCGCGGGGTCGTCGCTACTCGGATATTTACTAACCGCACACCCGAATATGGCTGTTGCCGATCAACCTGTCATTTTTTCCGGTGAGCCGGTTGCATTGGATATAAACGATATAAATGGAGTAAATAAAATAAATGGTCTATACTCGGCAGACTTGAATAAGATATTTAATGTGATTTTAGGGGTGGATTATATACGATGGCTAGCAGTTAAAGAGAAAAGAGAAAATAATAATACGCTTTTTTCTGAAGCTAAGAGACAAAAACGCTATATATTAATGTCTAATCAATATCAAGGTCGTTTTGAGACACTGAAGGTTTTAGGAATTAAAAACTCTAGGCAAACCGCAGAATTTTTATCCGATAAGCGTCAATTCGCAACCCTCAAAAAAAGGCTTGAGGAAAGGGATATTCGCATGAAATTCATTTTAACGGTTCGCAATCCTTACGATATAATTGCCAACAAAACAGGCAGAACGACTCAATATAAAGCCGCCCCCCAAAAGCCGATAACCACAAAGGCTATATCGTTTGTCGAGAAATTGTCCGAAGAGAATATAAAACTTGTTGAACAAGTGCCCTCCCAAGATGTGTTTGTATCTAAACATGAAGAGATGGTTGCAGATCCGAGTCTACAGTTGACTAAGCTATGCCAATTTGTACAAGTGCCGGCATCTCCCGATTATCTAGACGACTGTGCTTCTTGCGTTGACGAAAAACCTAATAGAAGGCGATTGGAATTTGATTGGACATCGGAGCAAAAACAAAAGGTTGCATCGTTGATAGAACAATACGACTTCTTCTCGGGATACGATTGGGAGTCATAAATAGGATAGCAGGGAAGGCTAAAGAGATGGTATGCCCCATGAATAAGCAAACACTATTAGAATTAGTACAACCGAAAAGAGATTTATGGAAGAAATCTTTTGACGACGTACGGATGAGGCTATTAACCATAGGTTTTTCCGGTTCCGGGTCATCGTTAATCGGCTATTTACTAACCGCACATGCCAATATGGCTGTTGCCGATGAACCTAGTATTAATAATTGCAAGGACCCGGTTGCATCAAATATAAATGATATAAATGGAATAGACCTACAGGATATAGGTTGTCTATATTCGGCGGACTTAAATAAGATATTCAATGTAATTTTAGATTTAGATTATGTGCGATGGCTAGTGGCAAAAAAGAGAAAACCTTCAAAGGAAAATAAGACTGCTTTTTTTGCTAGGGGTGGTAGAAAAAAGCGTTATATATTGGTACCCGATCAATATCAAGGTCGTTTCGAGAAACTGAAAGTTTTAGGAATAAAACGCGCTCTAGGAAATTTAAAGAGTCTATCTAACAAGGACATATTTACGACCTTCAAAAAAAGGCTTGAAGAAAAAGGTATTTGTTTGAAATTCATTCTAGCGGTTCGCAATCCTTACGATATGATCGCCAATAAAACAAACAAAACGATTCAATACAAAGACTCCCGCCAAAAGCCAATAACAACAAATGCTATATCGTTTTACGAGAAATTGTCCGAAGAGAATATAAAGCTTGTCGAACAGGTAGCTTCCCAAGATATATTTGTATCTAAACATGAAGAAATGGTTGCAGATCCGAGTCTACAATTGACTAAACTATGCCAATTTGCACAAGTGTCGGCATCTTCCGATTATCTAGATAGCTGTACTTCTTGGGTTGTTAGAGAACCTAATAGAAGGCGATTGGAATTTGACTGGACATCGGAGCAAAAAGAAAAGGTCGCATCGTTGATAGAACAATACGACTTCTTCTCGGGATACAGCTGGGAGTTATAAATAGGATAGCATGGGGGAAAGGAAGCAGAATGATATGCGATAATCTACAAATTCCGCCCTCTTTTTTTATGATAACCATGCTATAATTAGCGAAAATATTTAAGGAGTGAAATATATGAAACCTGCTATAACCAACTTAATTGCCACAGTCTCTTTTATCGCAGTTTTTGTCGTCTTGGTATATCTTATAGCCAATTACTGATACGATATTGTTGCAAAGACTGCAAACGGCTTATTTGCTTGGCGGCCATAGAGCGTTAGTACCACCCGATCCCATCCCGAACTCGGAAGTGAAATGGCGTATCGCCGATGGTAGTGCAGGGCTTCCCTGTGTGAGAGTAGGACACCGCCAAGCGTTTATTTAATACGCTGCTACCGTATGGATAAGCAGAGTTTTCTTTTTTGTTCTAAGATTTATGGACTACGACCTTGAATTTTTTTTGGTGCTTGCCACCGTCATAACCGGCTTGCTCGCTTTGGCTCTCAAAGTCTATCGCAAGTCCGACGGCTATGATAAGAAATCGGCACAAACACCCGGCTTATCTTTTCGCATCGCCGATAACGCAGCTTCTTTCTTCCCGATTCTACTGATCGTTCTATTGATACGAAGTTTCATAATAGAACCGTTTAGAATCCCCTCGGGCTCGATGCTACCGACTTTGGAAATCGGAGATTTTATTATGGTCAACAAGTTCACTTACGGACTCAAGCTACCGGTGCTACACAACACGCTGATAGGAATGGATACGCCACAAAGAGGCGATGTTGTGGTTTTTCGCTATCCTAAAGACTCGACCAAGGACTATATCAAACGCGTTGTCGGTATTCCCGGCGACAAGGTCGTCTACAAAGACAAACAACTGCAGATCAACGGTGTCCCGATTACCCAAGTGGAGGACGGCAACGAACCCTACACAAGCATCTACGGTACCGACTTATTCGAGAGAACCGAGTATTTGGGGGATGTTAAGCACAATATCCTCGTTGCCGATATTTCTATGAGAGGATTAGAAAATGAATGGCAAATTCCCGAAGCCAATTATTTCGTGATGGGAGATAATAGAGATAACAGCAACGACAGCCGAGTTTGGGGATTTGTTCCCGAACGAAATCTGGTAGGGAAAGCATTCTTGATTTGGATGAACTGGAATCATCAAAAAGGAGAAATCGGATTTTCCAGAATAGGCAACAGCATACGGTAAATACAACTCGAATATGGAACTCGAAAAACTTTTAAGCGAAGATTTTAGAAACCACCGATTATTCAAACAAGCAATCACGCACCGCAGCTATGCAAAAGAACATAACGAACGTCTAGAGTTTCTCGGCGATGCCGTTCTGCAACTATTAATTTCGGAGTATCTTTATAATAATTTTTCCGACAAGCCGGAAGGACAACTTACCCGAATGCGTGCGCGCTTGGTACGCAAAGAAACATTGTCCGAGATAGCGAGCGAACTCCATCTAAGAAAATGGCTCCAATTAGGTCGCGGACAAAGAACCGGTCAATTAAGCAATGCCATATTGGCGGATGCCTTAGAAGCAATCATAGGCGCATTTTATCTATATCGAGGTTTGCAGCCTACATGGCAGTTTATCCGGCAAATTTATGCCGAGCACCTCAAGCAATTGTCCGGTTCCGACAACTTTAGCGATGCTAAAAGCCGGTTGCAGGAATATCTACAAGCACGCGGTTCTCCTCTCCCCGAGTATCAACTCAAACAGTCTACCAAGCAAGGCTTTCATATGATATGCAAGGTTGGACAAGGACAAACCGAAGGTAAGGGGAAGACTAAACGCGGTGCCGAACAACAGGCAGCTCATTTAATGTTGCATAAGCTAGAGCGTAAGTAATGGGCACTCAAGCTACACCGAATATACCGACTACATGCCGTTGCGGGTTTGTCGCTTTGTGTGGCAGACCGAATGTAGGGAAATCAACCCTGTTCAACCGCTTGATCGGGCACCATTGGGCTGCGGTAACGCACAAAGCGCAAACCACCCGCCATAACATACAAGGTGTATTGACCGAAGGCGATGCCCAGATGATCTTTATAGACTCACCGGGGTTGAACGAGAGCATACACCATCCCTGGAATCGAATGCTAAATCGCAATGCCAAGGCAGCGATGCTGGGTGTCGATCTAGTGATGCTGGTTGTCGATAGTAGAATGTGGACGAATGCCGACGATTCGGCATTGAAGATTATACAATCGGGTGTCTCACCTTGTGTTTTGGTGCTTAACAAAACGGACTTGCTCAAAGAAAAACAATCGCTGCTGACTACAATAGATAAAATTCGCGAGCATGGTTTTTCTGCAATCGTGCCGCTCTCGGCGCGCAAGGATAAAGATTTCGGCAAGCTCAAAGCCGAGATTAAAGCACTACTCCCGCAAGCCGATTTTATCTTCAAAGGAAACCCGAATAACCATCAGAGACCTAAAGTGATTGCTCAGGAATTGGTCTACGAACAAGTCATGCGCTATCTGCACGAAGAAATTCCCTATACGATGGATGTAGAAGTTTCAACGGTTGAAATACAGGAAAACCGGTTGCATATAGAAGCCTTTTTATGGGTGCTGAAAGATAATCAGCGTGCCATCGTAATAGGCAAGCAAGGCAGTCGGCTTAAGGCAATAGGAACCGCCGCGCGAAAGGCGATAGAGAGTACGCTTAGCCTGCCGACCTATTTGAAATTAAATGTTAAGACTCAAAGCAAGCAACACGGTAAACGTATGCTTCGGAAACGAGCCGAGGATGATATCGCGATGCTAAAAAATCAACCCGAAACAAACGGACTATGAAAAATTTTCGAACCACTCTGGGCGTTAATATAGACCATGTCGCAAACTTGCGTCAAGCTCGCTACACACCCTACCCGGATTTTCGCCGCGCCGTTGCCGAAGCCGAAGCAGGGGGGGCTGACGGGATTACGATTCATCTGCGCGAAGACCGCCGACACATACAGGATGCCGATGTCTATCTCGCTCGTGAATGTGTCGGCACACACCTGAACTTGGAAATGGCAGCGACGGCCGAGATGCTTGAGATTGCGCTTCGGGTCAAACCCGATTATTGCTGCTTGGTGCCGGAGAAACGCGAAGAACTTACCACCGAAGGCGGGTTGGATGTGTATAAACATCGCAAGCGTATTGCAGATATGTGCGAGACGCTGCGTGCCGCAGGTATTGCCGTTTCGCTCTTTGTAGAACCCGATTTGTCCGTTTTAGAGTTGGCGGTGCGGTGCGGGGCCGGGATCGTTGAACTACATACCGGCGAATACGCAGTGGCAACGGGCGATGCACGACAGCAAGCACATCGGCGTATCGTAGATGCCGCTCGTCGAGGCACGGAACTCGGATTGCAAGTCAACGCCGGACACGGCTTGACATTGGATAATGTAGGAGCTATCGCCGCGATTCCGCAAATCCAAGAATTGAATATCGGTCATGCCATTGTTGCCGATGCCATTTTTATCGGTCTTAAAGAAGCGGTGCGAGCATTCAAGAGAACCATAATGCTAGCCGACGAGTCGTCAAAATGATTTACGGCATCGGCATAGACATTGTTAGCATAGACAGAATCAAACGCATACTGGAAAAATACCCGAAGCGATTTCCTAAACGCATTCTTCACCCGCAAGAGTATACCGACTATAGCGAGCGCAAAAACAAGGCGGCTTTTCTTGCCCGTCAGTTTGCCGCCAAAGAAGCGGTTAGCAAAGCTATCGGTAGCGGTTTTGCCGAAAACCTGTACCCTAAATCGATACTGATTAAACGCGACCGATACGGCAAACCGCATGCCACACTAGATCAAAGCGAGAAACAAACAACCGAACGAACCATCCTAGTGAGCATCAGCGACGAAGCAAGCTATGCGGTCGCCCAAGCTATCATCGTCAAACCGTAGTAACAAATTATCCCTCTGCTGTGGAGAAGGGCAGGCGTGACATTGTGCAAAACCCTAAGATGCTTACAAAATGTAAAGCCTCTCCACGGGGTGGTTCACAATCGTGCTTCCGACAAACTACTTAACCCAATCGATTTTTTTTCTGATCTTTTTATTGTATTCCAACGCCGCCTCGAGCAAGGTCATTTCAATATCCTGCTCCACGGCATAATGATATAAAGCACCCGAGTCCTTAGGCAAACATTTTCCTCCCCAGCCCCGATCGCCGTCGTGTCCCGGCACATTATAGTGACTGCCGCCCAACCTCGAATCATAATGTAATATCGTTGCGATGTCTTCCCAACTGTCGGTGCTATCCATCTTTTCGAATAAATCGTAGAACTGATTCATCATGCTGACCTTCATTGCCAAATAAGTATTCCGCATATACTTAATGTAAGCCGCATTAATCGCACTACAATATCCCACCCTACACGGTTGGCATTCGCTGTAATCTTCATACAATTTTTGTAATGCACGACTATGCTCGGGGTTGCCGCCGATCACTCTGCAATCGGGATTCAAGAAATCATGTATCGCATTTTTCTCCGTCAACAGCTCGGGTGATATAACAATATTCATATCCGGCCATGCCACGAGATACGCCTTTACTTTAGAAGGCAGCACGGTGCTTGCAATCACAACAATTTTAGAACCCGAAGATTTCTCTTGCGCTATCGCCTCCATACAGCCGTCTAGTATGGTTGAGTCAAATTTCCCGTAAACATCATCGGGTGTTTTTAGTTTTTGGGGAGTAGGCACGCAGATAAAACTAAACTCGCAAGCACGATAAACTTCTGCAGTCGAGTTGCAAAACCTCTCGCCGCTGTCGGTGGGATAAAGCGGGTCGTATATATAGAGCTGTGCCTTTTTCTCAAATCCCTTGGCAACCGCCTTGCCGACCGTGCCGTAGCCTATAATGCCTATATTCATTTTGATTAAATTCCCCTTATGTTCAAGATAAAAATGCTGATTATAACAAATAGAACCGCCGTTTGTGCTACCGCAACAAGTGGTGGTCGTTGATTAACCCTAAAGGTTCCGATGCTAATTAGTCCTAGTACATGACAGGGTTAATATCAATAAACAGGCATGATATGTAATCGTGAGGACAAGCCTTTTGTAGGGGAGGACTGGTATGTCCTCCCGTCCGACCACGCAACCGTGATAAGTTTCTGCACAATGTTACGCCGATTGATCGGGCGGACATGTTAGTCCGCCCCTACAAGCGCAATCGGCGGTCATTGATTAACCTTGAAGGTTCCGATGTTAATTAGTCCTAATACACGATAGGGTTAGTATCAATAAACATTTACAAGATGTAATCATGAGGACAAGCCCTAGCTTGTCCGCCTCACACAACTGTGTTAAGTTTCTGCACAATGTTACGCCGATTGCCCAACTGGAGCAATCGGCGGTTCTACTTGCGCCAAAACATCGGGGTGAATAATATCAACAATGCAAAAATTTCAAGCCGTCCTAGAATCATCGCAAAGCATAAGATCCATTTATTGGCATCGCTGAGTATAGCGTAGTGTTCACCGACGGTGCCGAGCCCGGGACCCAGATTATTAATCATTGCCATCGTCGCCGAGAATGCGGTTTCTTGGTCCAGCCCGGTTGCCATCAGCAATAACAAAATGACGATGATGCTTCCTATATACGCGGAAAAGAAACCCCATACCGATTGTATTACTCGGTCGCTCAATGCCATATCGTCTATCTTCAGCAACACAAATGCACCGGGATGGACGAGTTGTTTCATCTCTTTAATACCTTGGCGTAACAACAGCCAGAAACGGATTACTTTCATGCCGCCACCGGTGGAACCGCTACACCCTCCTATGGAACTCGCGAATAACAGTAGCAAGGGTACAAATCCCACCCACATATAGTGCGGTGCCACGGTGTATCCGGTCGTTGTCGCAAAAGAGACGGCACTGAAAGCACCTATCAAAATAGACTCTTTTAGTGTACTCGCATGTGCGGTGTACAAAAACGATACGGTGAGTATCGCAACGATTAAAATGACCGATAGAAACACTCTAAACTCGGTGTCTCGCCAGTAGTTGGTTAAAGTGTGGCGATGCCAAGCTAAGAAATGCAAACTAAAATTAATGCCGGCAATCAACATAAAGATCATCGCAATAATCAATACTGCCGGGTTGCCCGAGAAATATCCGAAGTTTTGATCGTGCGTGGAAAAACCACCGATCGAGACGGTAGAGAAGCTATGGCACAAGGCATCGAATTTTGACATGCCCGCCGCCCAATAGGCTACCGCACACAGCGCGGTTAAGGATAAATAGATATAGACCAACATTCTGGAAATCTCGCTGACTCTGGGCAGTGGCTTCGTTTTACGCGCCGAGGACAACATTTCGGTACGGTACAACTGCATGCTACCGACACCGAGCATCGGGGCAACAATAACCGCAATGACGATAATGCCGATTCCGCCTATCCATTGTAGAAATTGGCGGTAGAACAAAATAGTGTGAGGGACGGTGTCTAAAGTAGGCAGTACGCTTGCGCCGGTAGTAGTCAAACCGGAGATCGATTCAAACACCGCATCGTGTAGGGTCATTCGTGGATTGTCGCTGAGATAAAGCGGTAATGCTGCTGCCATCCCCAATACCACCCACGCCAGCACAACCATCAAGAAAGCTTCTTTCAAGTGCGTTTCGCCACGGCTATTGCGGTTCGGAAACCATAATAGCAAGCCTACGGCAAGAACGACGGCAAAGGACAAAATAAAAGCACGGTTGCTCTGTTCCCCGTACCAAATGTCTATAGGTAACGGCACCAGCATGACGATACTGAATAGCATCAACAAAAGGCCTAATGTGCGTTGTATAGACGGCAGGTGTATCATCAGTAAATTGCTGCAACCATAAAAAGTTTTTCCACGCTGGGGATGTGCTTTTTACTTTTGACGAACACGATCACATGATCCTCGGCTTCGATAACCCTATCTTGAGTTACCGATAATATATGCTCGTCTCTTAGAATCATGCTGACCATAACACCGGGTGGCAAACGGACTTGATTCAAGGGTCGTCCGACGACTTTGGATAAACGGGCATCACCGTGAACCACAAGTTCTATGACTTCGGCGTCACTGTGTTTCAAGGTATGTGTAGCAACCGTATCTCCTTTTCTAAGATGGCATAGCAACGAACCGAAAGAGGCTTGTTGCGGTGATAAGGTTATATCTATGTTGACATGATTCAAATGTACTAGTTCCAAATAGCTCTGACGATTTATCAATGCCAACACATGGCTCGCACCCAAGTGCTTGCAAAGTAGGGCGGCTAAGATATTGTCCTCCTCCCTACTGGTTACCGCGCACATCATATCGGTGCGTTTAATATTCTCGTCTATTAAGATATTTTCGTTGGTTGCGTCGCTGTGTAGCACGATCACTTTATTGTCCAGCTGTTCGGCAAGCATCTTGGCGCGTGCGATATCGGGTTCGAGTAGTTTAACTTTGTAGTCGTCTTGCAAAAGTTCGGCGAGGCTCATACCGATGCGCCCACCGCCGGAGATCATAATCGTTTTAAGGGGGTGATAATCGCAACCCAGTGCTTTCATGATTTGTGAGACATGTGTTTTAGGGGCCACGAAAAAGACTTCATCGTCGACTTTTATCACCGTTTGTCCGTCTACAAAACGAATTTCTTCGTCTCGGAAGATAGCCGAGAGATGCATCGGGATTTCGGATGCCGATTGTATAATTTGCGATACTGAGCTACCGACCCACGAACCGCCCTGCCGTGCCTTGACGCAAACCATCAGCAGACGACCGCCCCCCAATTCGGCAATTTGTATGGCACCCGGGTTTTCTATCAGCAGTTTGATGTTATGCGCAACCAAGAGTTCCGGGCTGACGAGCACATCTATAGGAACAACATCTTTACCGAACAGTCTGTTTTTTTCCTCCAGATATCCTCGTGTGGTGACTTTTGCGATTTTAGTTGGAATATCGAAAATGGTATGTGCAATTCTACAAGCGATGATGTTTTCTTCATCGCGATCGTTTAATGCGATCAACATATCGGCATTTTCGGCATCGGCTTGTGCCAGAACCTCCGGATGCGACCCTTGTCCGACGATTGTTCTCAGATCGAATACGCTTTGTATGTCTTGGAATAATCGGAAATCTTTATCAACCAAGGTGACATCGTTGTTCTCTTCGGCTAAATTGAGTGCCAGCGCAATGCCCAAGTGGTTAGCACCTAGAACGATAACTTTCACTATGCTTTTTTCCTCACCGTCGGGCTTATACCCAAGGATTTTAATTTACGATACAAATGCGTTCGTTCCATGCCGGTGCGTGTTGCCAATTTTGATATATTTCCGTCTACTATACGCAATAATTGCTCAAAGTAAATACGCTCGAATGCTTCGCGCGCTTCGCGCAACGGTTTTTGCAAAAGTAAATCCATGTGGGTGTCGCTACTGCGTATTTTTTTCAATGCGAGACGTGCTTCGCCGGTTGAGATCGCTTCGTCTTTATTTTGTTGCAATAGATAAATCACTAAATCGTCGAGTTCCTTCATGTTGTTCGGCCAGGTATGCTGGCGCAGATAATTTTGTGCAGAAATAGAGAAGCCTCTGTAATTGAGCATTTTATTCGCACAGTTATAATCTATGCAGGCGTTGAGTAACTCCGGAATATCTTCTATATGTTCTCTAATCGGAGGGAGATATAAAATTTCTCGATTAAATAGCTTGACCAACGGTTTGATCAGCGTACCGTCGTTCCCGAGTTCGTCGGGTTTTCTATCGCCGGTTGCGATAATGCGCCCGACAATCTTTTGAGACAGCATCTCGGCTAAGGCTTTTTGCACTTGCGTGCCCATTGCCGTAATATCTCTGATGAGCAAGGTACTATTTGCGTCGTGTGTAATATCGCCGAGCGAGTCGGCATTGATGTCGGAAAGCGCACAAGGCGATGCCAATATCGTAACGGTATGGTTTGCTCGTTTCCCCAAGGAGTGTATGTATTCGGCAAAATTAACCTTGCCGGTTCCGACCTCTCCGTAAATAAATAGCGGCGTATCCGATTTGGCTAGGCTTTGAGCTTGTTGGCGTAGATGCAGGGCGGTTGCGCTCGAGCCTGCGAAAGTGCGCACGGTTGAGGTGCTATTATCGGACAATGCGTGCTTGACGGCTTTTAATAATTTAGCCATCGTCAAAGGCTTCTCCAAAAAGGCTGTAGCCCCCAGACGAGTAGATTCAACAGCGGTTTCTATCGTGCCGTGTCCCGACATCATAACGATAGGAAGTTTATTCTCATAATTGCGTCTACATTCTTTCAACAAACTAATCCCGTCTTCTTTAGGCATCCAAATATCCAGTAAAACAAGATCGGGCAGTGCAAGTTTTAGTTGCTTACGCGCATCGTCCGCATCCTTGGCGGTACTCACCTGATAGCCCTCGTCTTCCAATATCTCTTTAACCAGGGTACGGATATCGGGTTCGTCGTCTACCACTAAAATATGATTTTCTCTCATTTTCTATTCGTCGGTGTATCGTTCAAAGATAAGGTTGTACGCAATGTCACACCGATGATACTACCTATATCATCGTTTGTGTTAGCGATATGAATTTCACCGCAATGCTCTTCCACAATTTTCTTGGCAATAGCAAGCCCTAAACCCTGTCCTTTTTCCTTTGTGGTGACATAAGGTTCAAAAGCATTTTCAATAATGTTGCGACTAAAACCCGGACCGTTGTCCTGCAAAGTGATTTGTATCGTATCGGGTTTGGGCATCGTCGTTGAAATACGGACTTGCGGGTCGGGTGTTTGTTCCAAAGCCTCCAGGGCATTGGTTAAAAGGTTATGCAGTAGTTGCCGTAGTCGTGTTTCGTCGCCGTTGATCATTGCCGAGGGTTCGAACGGTTGCCATTCGATATTTATTTTTCCGGAGTAACCGTAGAAATCGACGAGTTCGCCGATTAGCGCGTGAAGATCGATCTCTTTTAGTTCCAAGGGTGCGTCGCCTTGAGAAAATTGTCTGAACTCATTGACGATTTTACCCATCGCATCGACTTGATGAATGATGGTGTCCGCCGAGCGTTCGAGAAAAGCCGAGTCCGATTCGTCGAGCTGCGTGTTTAGTTTGTTCTTTAAACGCTCGGCGGACAGTCGTATCGGTGTCAGGGGGTTCTTAAACTCGTGTGCCATACGGCGCGCTACATCTTTCCATGCCCGATCTCGTTGCGCTTGCACTAAATCGCTGATGTCGTTGACGACTACCACATAGCCGCCGTCGGGCAATTGTGCACCTCTACAAAATAGGGTTTTATTCTTTTCTGCGACACATAGATCGATTTCCCAATATTGTTGCTGTTCGGTTTCGGCTAAATTCTCCTTTAGGGCAATATAGAATTTCTTCAGCCACTCTTCGGCGGTTGTATGTTGCAGTGATTGGTTTATCAAAGTGCCCAAGGAGACCGACAATATCTCCGATGCCGCAACATTAGCGGTCTTTAATTTGAGATCTTTGTCCAAGCTCAAAACGCCCGAAGAGAGATGCTTCAGTAAGGTTTCCAAGTAAGCGCGTTGTTTCTCCAGCTGCATCCTGTTAGTGTCGGCAACCTCTTTCGCTTCACTTAATTTACGCGCCATGCCGTTAAACGACATGGCCAATTCACCGAGTTCGTCTTTAACGGGAACTTTAATACGCGTGTCGAGTTTACCCGCCGAGATATCTCTGGTGCCTTTGGCAAGTTGCAAGATAGGTGCAATGAGCCGATGCGTATAGAAAAATGCCGCCCATATCGCAAAAAGTATTGAGAATAACAAGACTAAAATCAAAGTGAGTCTAAAACTTTGCTTGAGTGCGTCGCGTAGAAAAATCAGGTTATTGTATTCGTCGTAAGCCTCTTCAACATTCCTGGTTAAGCGGTTGATGCGCTCGGGCATAGGATAGAGTACCTGCAATAATCGCTTGGATCCGAGTATCTCTTCGGGTTCTACGGGCAATACCAAGCGTGCATAAAAATTATTCCTTATCAGATCTAAACTAACATAGGGACTGCCTTGCAATACCCTGTGTACTACGGCTTCGGGCAATAAAACCGGTAGCATATTTTCCATGTCCCCGCCGTAAGAAGCTATGATCTCACGGTTGGTATTCAGTAGCGTAATTTCGCTCAGACCGCGCTCGTCGGATAGAGAGCGCAAAACAAAAGACGATAATTCGGCAGGCGTGTCGGATATCTCTTCTGCCATCGCCACCGCATCTTGTTTCATTCTTTGCAACTGCATGTTCAGCGACCAATTTCCCAGTTCAAGAGAATTATTCAATGCGTTCTCTACATCCACATTAAACCAGCTGTCTATGCCGTCTTCCAGCATTTGGTCGGAAAACATGTAAACGATGATTGCCGGCACCAATATCGATAAAGCCAGTATAAAACTTAAACGCAAGCGAAGTTTTGCTCCGAGTTTATGGTTATATAAATCTCGGATCAACTTTACGAGATTCACTATGACCAAACCGCCGAGTACGATCAGCATCAACACATTAAAGGCTAGGAACCAGCCGTGATATTGATCGAAGAGTCTGGAATTTTGAACCAAACCACCGAGAGAGAACAAAGAGATCAGCACCAGTAAAAAAAGGCCTAAAACAGGCAGAAGCGGTTTTGAAAATTTATCTAGAGCGACCATTGATGCCAATCCGACGATAAGGGCTCGGGGTACGATAGATAACTTTTAAGCCGTAGTAATAGCGGCAAGTCCGCTCTGGATAGCTTGATGCGAACTCGCATATGCGTTGCTTGCGATAAAATCAGCGACGACTTTTCGATAATAGCCATGTTGCTATAACGTCCCAAGAACATCAGAGCACTGCTTAAGGAATTAAAATTCGCCTGTTGATTTAAGTCTAGGTCTTCGACTACATAGTGTCGAGTCAAGGCATGAAAATGTAGTTTTTTACGCCACGCCTCGTCTAGTAATTTTTTATTCGGCAACACCCTCCTTTTTTCAAAGATTTCGACATCGGCAATAAAATTCAATTGGGTCCCGGTATTAACCGCGGTAATCAGAAAATCGGGCAAATCAAAACTCGCCTGCATGTTCAGGTATATTAGATCGTCCTTGGTGTCGGGCGATAAGTAGCTAATCGTAATAGGTGTCGTCGGTTTTTTAGGCGAGACCTGTGCTTCAATAATGCCGGAGAACATTACAACCGACAAAGCGAACGATGATATGTATAGAAAATACTTTTTCATGACTGATAAGTATAACAAAGAGAACCGCCGTTTGTTGCAGTAGCACAAACGGCGTGACATTGTGCAGAGACTTAGCATTGGAATGATTAGGTTTTCGTTATAATGCTATATCACGATGTTCATATCAAAGTGATAAAATCTTTTATTCTAAAATTTTACTGTCAACATAATGATTAGAATTATATGTAATCTTTGGCGTAGCTTTAAGGCTTTAATCCTTGCTATTTATATATTTCACATCGTACTACGAGAATTTTATAACTATAGAAATTCGTACATAGGTGTCATTTTGTCTCGTTTCAAGGGACCGAATAAAGGATTTTTTTTCTCTTTTTTCATACGAGCCGTTATATCTTCTGCGAGAACAGCTTATCGAGAATCTTTCAAAGTACCGTCAAAAAACCTATCCTTATCGACTCAATTTTATAAGATAATCGGAGTAGCATGGTTTGGCGAAAAAATAGGTATCAATATCAAGGTGGATTCTCCCGGTTTGGATAATCTTTTTGAGAACCTTGCATTAACACATTCACAGAGGTATCAATTTGTAGATAACAGACAACTTGGGCTTGACGCTACGATACTATGGGAAATCTATGCAAAAACCGTGATTCCGTCCGAGTACGGCTACAAAGTGATCTCAAAGTTGGCAATTAAGGAGGAATTTTCTAGCCAAGCCGACGAATGGGTTGATAGCAATCTGCAAGAGGATTGGGTGGCTGTTCACTACAGAGGATCCGATCGTAAAGTAGTAGTTAAACATAGATTGATAGAGAGAGAATCCTATATTGCTTATTTAAAGGAGGTTTTGGATGATCGTTGTAATATCTTTGCCTGTTCCGATCAGGCGCAATTCATTGAACAAATAAAAGAGGCATTCCCCGGTAGAGTTTTTTGTAGAAAGATTATTCGATCTCGGGACAGTAGGCCCTTACATAAAGATAAAGAATACCGTGGCACCGAACAAATGAAAGACGCATTCATGGATATCTTGATTCTATCAAAGGCAAAACTAATTTATACGACAGGGTCATGGTTTGTAGATGTAGTTAGATTTTTTAATCCGTCGGTCAAAATTATTTCTTTATCGAAATTTAATTATCATCGGAAAATTGATAACTTCATTTCAGTGCCTCAAGCACATCTTATAAACAAAGAAAGTAAACAAAATACCAAGTAATTTTGATTAAAATATCTATCTATCAAATTTACGCTAACCGTAATTTCCCTACTAAAAAATTTCGGCAAGCCAGCGTGTCCAAGCATCTAATACGCGTCGGTCTATGCTGTGCGCCAATTCGTCGAATATGTGCGACTGCACATGAAAGCCGGCGTCTTCCAGCAGCTTCGGCATTGCGCTTACGGCTGTGTGCGGGATGATCGGGTCCAGGGTGCCGTGGGTTAATAACACCGGTGTGCCGCTATCGTCGGGTATCGGCTCTCCGCGTGGCAAATAACCCGACCATGAGAAAGCTCCGGCGAAGCGTTTCGTTTCGTTGAATAAGCTATACATTGCAAGTGCACCGCCTTGTGAAAAACCTCCGACGATAATTTTATCTTCGGGCACTCCGTCGGCAATCAATTCATCGACCAATTGCCTGATCAGTTTTAAGGATCTCTCCAGACCCACTTTGTCTTCTTGCGGCTGAGCGTCTTCCAATGCAATGATATCAAACCATGCCGGTATTTTCATTCCGCCGTTCAATGTCACCGGCTGTATCGGTGCCTGTGGTATGAAAAAAGAAATTCGGTCTTTATCGGGAAAAGAGAGCATAGAGAGACCGGCAGCGAAATCGTCGGCGGAAGCACCCAAGCCGTGCAACAGAATGATGCCGCCGATAGCGTTTTGCTCGGCAGGTTGTTTAATGCCTTGCCAATTTCCTTTGGGGTTTGTAGTGTTCAATGTTTGTGTCATAACTAAGTCCTTTATATGTTAATTCATTATCGAGGTTCACCGAATCCGCCGCCACCGGGTGTTGCAATGATTAGGGTGTCGCCCGCCTGCATTGCAACGGTGGTGTTTGCCGCTAATAGCTCTATGCTTCCGTCTTTGCGCCGTACGCTATTTTGTCCGCATAATCCGGGGTTGCCTCCGTTTAGTCCGAAAGGTGCTATTGTACGATGACTCGATAATATCGACGCACTCATAGCTTCTAAAAAAGTTATTTTGCGAACGACACCGTCGCCTCCACGATATCTGCCGTCGCCGCCGCTACCGATGCGTATACCGAAGTTTTCTAATAATACCGGGAACCGTGACTCTAGAATTTCGGGGTCGGTGAGTCTGGAATTCGTCATATGAGTGTGAACCGCACTCGCACCGTTAAAGCCTGCGCCGGCACCGGCACCACCGCATAATGTTTCGTAATACTGGTATTGTCGGTTACCGAAACTCAGATTGTTCATCGTGCCTTGCGAGGCGGCGAGGATACCCATCGCACCGTACAGTGCGTTGACAATTGCTTGCGAGGTTTCAACATTACCGGCGACGACCGCAGACGGATAGTTCGGGTTCAGCAGGCTATTTTCGGGAATAACGAGGTGTATGGGTTTTAGGCAACCCTCATTTAGCGGTATATCGGCGTTGACCAAGGTGCGAAAGACATATAATACCGCTGCCCGAGCGACTGCAGCCGGCGCATGGAAATTAGTATCGGTTTGCCCGGATGTGCCGGTAAAATCGACGATTGCCGATCGTTTATCCTCGGCAATGGAAATTTGAACCTTGATGACAGCATCGTGTTCCAAAGGATAGACGAATTGTCCGCTATGCAAAGTCTTTAGCGCATTGCGCACCGCAATCTCGGCGTTATCCTGTATATGTCGCATATACGAGCAAACCGTTTTTAGACCGAAATCGTCTATCATGTTTTTGAGTTCGCTAACACCTTTTTGGTTTGCCGCAATCTGTGCCTTCAAGTCGTCTATATTAGTGTTTATATCGCGTGCCGGCCATGCAGTGCTTGCCAGCATCTCCCGAAGTGCCTGTTCGTCAAAATAACCGTTGCGTACCGCTAAAAAGCAATCTATCAAAACGCCTTCTTCCTGTATGCGGCGGCTGTTCGGTGGCATAGAACCCGGTGTGATGCCACCTATGTCGGCATGATGCCCGCGGCAAGCAACATAAAATAACGGCTTTGTGTTATCGGAGGTGTTATTTTGTTGATAGAACACCGGCGTGATAACGGTGATATCGGGCAGATGTGTGCCGCCTTGATAGGGACTGTTCAAGACATAGGCATCGCCGTCTTGCATCGTTGCCCGGCATTGCGCAATGACTGCGCGTACCGTCTCCCCCATAGAACCTAAATGCACCGGCACATGTGGTGCATTTGCTACCAAACCACCGTCCTGATCGAATATCGCACAAGAAAAATCAAGTCTTTCTTTGATATTAACCGAATGTGCGGTGTTTGCAAGCGTGATGCCCATTTGTTCGGCGATGGACCTATAAAGGTGATTGAAAATTTCGAGCTTTACCGGATTCGGTTTAGCCGTATCGTCTTTGTTTAGGCTCGGTGAATGTTTGCTTAACGATTTTTGACTTTTGAGCAATAGATTATTTCGGCCGGTAATTTCCGCTTGCCATTGTGGTTCTACCACGATGGTCTGGGTTTGTTCTACGATCAAGGCAGGCCCCTTTATAGATTGATCGGGAGACAGTGCGCTGCGTTCGTATAGTGTAGCTTCCTGCAGACCGTCGCTCGTATGAAAACCGATTTGCACCGGTTTTATTGCCTTTGTTGGACGATCTGCCGAAGCGGTGTGCGATTTTACCTCGCCGCTCATTGTGGTAATTGCTTCTACCGATAGGCTGGCGATAATAAGCGGGGTATCGGGTAATGTAAAACCGAATCTTTGTCGATGCAGTGCTTCAAATGCCGTACGTAAATTGTCATGCCGATTGAAATCAAGTTCTAAGCTAAAGTCGCTGCCTTGATAGCGGATGTGAATACGCCTAATAATACGGACCGGATTTGAGTCGGTGTTGTGTGCGGTGATTTCAGTTTTAGCTTGTGTTTCCAGTGTCTGCCATATAGGATCCAATGCTGCGCTGTCGGCTTCCGCTATCGGTCGTTCAACGCTGCAGGTGCGCAGTGCGCTTGAGTTGGCAAGTCCTATGCCGTAGGCGGATAGCACGCTTGCAAGCGGATGTATCAATATCTGCTTGATGCCCAATAGGTCGGCAACACGACACGCGTGCTGCCCGCCGGCACCTCCGAAGCAACACAAGGTATAGCGGCGTATGTCATGCCCGCGCTGCACCGATATTTTTTTTATCGCTTGTGCCATATTGTTGACCGCAACCGAAAGAAAGCCTGATGCGACCTCGGTGTAAGTGCGGTGTTCGTCGTCGGCAGCGTTGATCCTTTTGCTTAGGGCTAGAAATTTTTTCAAAACGATGTTTAAATCCAAACTCTGTTTCCCGTCGTCGCCGAACAAAGACGGGAAATAATCGGCTTGTATGCGACCTAAAATTAGGTTGCAATCGGTTACGGTTAGAGGACCTCCTTTGCGATAACACGCAGGTCCCGGGTCGGCTCCTGCCGACTCCGGTCCCACTTGATAACGCCCGTTGCGAAACTGGATAATAGAGCCGCCGCCTGCTGCGATTGTATGTATGTTCAACATCGGCGATTGCAAATGGATGCCGGCAACTTGACTATCAAAAGTACGCTCGTAGTGTCCCGAGTAGTGCGAGACATCGGTTGAAGTGCCGCCCATATCAAAGCCGATGATATGCTTAAATCCCGATTGCAAGCCGGTTTCCACCGCACCGACGATGCCGCCGGCGGGACCCGATAATAAGCTATTCACGGCTCTAAAGTTATTGGCATCGCTCAGCCCGCCGCTTGACTGCATGAATGAAATTTTCACGCCCGGCAGTGCCTCGGATATGCGGCGCACATAGCGTAGCAATACCGGCGATAGATACGCATCAACTACGGTCGTACCGCCGCGCCCGACGAACTTTATCATTGGACTCACTTCGTGCGATGCCGAGATTTGTGTGTATCCTATCCGCTCGGCAATTTCGCACAAGATTTTCTCGTGAGACGGATATTTATAGCTGTGCATCAAACAGATAGCACAAGTGCGTATGCCGTCGCGATATGCCGATTCGAGCAGGTGCTTTGCTGCCACCGTATCCACCTCGGTCAGCACATTGCCGTTTGCATCTATGCGCGCATCTATTTCTACGACGCGCTCGTAAAGCGGGTCGGGCAGTTTGATATCGAGTGCAAATAGTTCGGGGCGTGCCTGATAAGCGATGCGCAATACATCGGCGAAGCCTCGGTTGACAAGTAGCATAGTTCGATCGCCTTTGCGTTCCAACAATGCATTGGTTGCCACGGTCGTACCCATGCGCACCGCAGCAATCCGTTCGCCGGGTATGGGTGCGTCGGGAACCCCTAACACATCCCTGATACCTTGCAAAGCCGCATCGGAATAGCGTTGCGGGTTTTCCGAAAGCAGTTTATGGACGACTAATTCGCCGTCGGTATTTTTCGCAACGATGTCGGTAAAAGTGCCGCCTCTATCAATCCAAAAATGCCATTTGCTATTCCCCTCTTGTGGAGGGGTGTCAGGCTTTGCTTGACCGGCTGGTCGTAAAATCGTCTGCACTAGTCTATTCCCTTCTTGTGGAAGGGTGACAGGCTTTGCTTAACGAGGTGGTTGCAGAAGTGGGGCTGTTGAAAAAGTATTTCATAGAGTGGTAGGGGCGGACTAGCATGTCCGCCCGATAGGTCAATCGGCAATTTTAATGTTCGCCCTAAAGTACCGTTCTGCACAGCCGTAACCGCTTGCGCCGTGAATTTATAATAACCACCAAGCCGTAGGGGCAGTATAAAGCCGCCGATTGAGCCGGTGGGTCAATCGGCAACTCTGATGTCTGCCCTTAAGTACTGTTCTGCACAGTCGCAACCGCTTGCACCGTATGGTTTTGGTTTCCATAAATTGGATAGATGTATAAATTGTACAGATACGATGCAACTGTTGAAAAAGTATCGTCAGCGTGCAACCGTAACCGCTTGCGCCGTGAATATTTGCAAACCACCCGTAGGGGCGGACTAGCATGTCCGCCCGTAACGCGTTGTGCCTACACGATTTATACATTCATCCATCCAATTTATGGAAACCAAAACCAAATGGCGCAAGTGATTGGATTCGTACGATGCCGCACTTTTTCAACAGTCCCATCGTATCTGCACAAATATAGTGCTGGTTAATTCCCTTCCTGTGGAGGGGTGTCAGGCGCAATAGAACCGCCGATTGAGCCAGTAGGTCAATCGGCGTCACATTGTACAGAACCCTAGCATATATACAAAATATAAGCCTTTCCATGGGGTGGTTGTGTCGTATCCGCACCAGTCTATTCCCCATTCGTTAAGGTTCTGCACAATGTTACGCCACCTGTGCTATCGCTTAATCGGGAAGTTTTTGTGCAAGATACGCGCGGGCATTCGCAATTTGTTGCCGAACACCTGCGCTACCGCCGTGGGTGCGTTTATTCTGCAATGCGGTTTTAGGATTCAGCACCTTAAATGCGCTACTATCCAATGCCGAATGTAAGACCTGCAATTTTTCTACGGGAAGTGCATCTAAAGAACAACCCTCCTGTATTGCCAGCTTGACTGCTTGCCCGACTATTCGGTGCGCATCCCGAAACGGAACTTGCTTGCCGACCAAATAGTCTGCTAGATCGGTTGCCGTGGAGAAACCACTCTGTGCCGCCTTGAGCATGTTTTCACGATTCACCTCGAGTGCCGGTATTATCTCGGCGAGAATCAAAACCGACGGCAAGGTTGCATCGAGCGCATCGTAGACGCATGCTTTGTCCTCTTGATTATCTCGGTTATACGCCAAAGGCTGTGCTTTCATCAATACCAGCAATGCCGTCAACGCACCGGTGGTACGACTACTTTTGCCGCGTATCAGTTCGGCTATATCGGGATTTTTCTTTTGTGGCATGATTGACGAACCTGTACAATGGCGATCCGCCAAAGTGATAAAATCAAATTGTTGCGACGACCACAATATCAGCTCTTCGCAGACGCGTGATAGATGCGACATCAACAACGCACAACACGAGCAGAACTCTATCGCAAAGTCGCGATCCGAGACCGCATCCAAGGAATTATCCGAGATCGCTTCAAAACCGAGTAATTCGGCTGCGTAGAGTCTATCCAAATCATAGCTGGTTCCGGCACAAGCAGCACTTCCCAAGGGCAACACATTGACGCGACGGCGCGCATCGTGCAAGCGGGCGGTGTCGCGCTTCAACATTTCAAACCACGCTAATAGATGGTGTCCGAAACTAACCGGTTGAGCAACTTGCAAATGCGTATACGCCGGCATCACGGTTTCCGCCTCGTTCTCGGCAAGGTCAACCAGACTTTGCTGAAGTTTATGCGTTGCTTCCAGCAACAGGTCTATTTGACTGCGTAAATAAAGTCTAAAGTCTGTTGCTATCTGATCGTTTCTGGAACGCCCGGTGTGCAATTTCTTTCCGACTTCCCCCAGACGCTCGGTCAAACAAGCCTCTATATTCGTATGTATATCCTCAAGCGAGGTGTCCCAATTAAAGCGGTCTTCCGCTATTTCCTCTCTAATTTGATATAAACCCGAAATCAAAGACTCTGCCTCTTGGTCGGTCAACACCTGCGCCTTGAGTAGCACCTTGACATGTGCCACCGAGGCTTCTATATCCTCGGCATAGAAACGTTTGTCATGTTCCAGCGAGGCGGTGAAAAGCTCAACCTGCCGCTCGGTCGATTCGGAGAACCGCCCCCCCCATAATTTGTCTTTTGTTTGTTTTTCGCTCATCGCACTATCCAATGTTTAATCATCGGATTATAAACTAACATCTACCGTGTTTGACTACAAATATTTCGAGCGTCCCGACGGCGGTTAATCATTGCATGATGTCGCCGTAGCTTTATACTAGGATACTCTTATACAACCCTAAATTATTATGCCGGTGAATTTACACGAACAACTGAACGGTGCCTGCGAGCTGATTAAAAGCGGCGGTGTCGTTGCGTATCCGACCGAAGCGGTATTCGGTTTGGGCTGCGATCCTATGAACGAACACGCCGTACAACGTGTATCGGAGATTAAAAAGCGACCGCAAGACAAAAGCTACATTCTAATCGCCGATGACTTTGCCCGATTGCATCCTTTTTGCGCGACTATAGACGACTCACGATGGCAACAAGTTAAACGGGATTGGCCGGGACCGTATACTTGGGTGTTTCCGGCAACCGAATTATGCCCTCGTTGGCTTTGCGATAAAGAAATAGGTATCGCGGTTCGGGTGACCGCACACCCCGTTGCAGCTGCATTATGCAATCTTTGTGGACACGCCTTAGTTTCTACGAGTGCCAATCTCAGCGGCGAACCACCCGCTAAAACATGGCAAGAGGTAAAAGCGACATTCAACGATACGGTTGATTATATCGTTTGTGCCGATGTCTCCGACCCGACCGGAAAACCTACGATTATTCGCAATGCGACGAGCGGCGAGAGAATCAGATAATGATTTCAGGGGCAGACTTTGCATTCCCCCCTGTGGAGGGGTGGCAGGCGCAACCTGACGGGGTGGTTGCGCCGTATCTGCAAAAAGTATCCACGAACCGTAGGGGCGGACTAGCATGTCCGCCCGTAGCGCGTTGGTCGGCACGATTGATACATTCATCCACCCGATTTATGGAAACCAAAACCATACGGCGCAAGCGGTTCCAGCCGTGCAGAACGGTACTTTAGGGCAGACACACAGGTCTGCCCCTACGACTTTGTGGTTATCATAATTATGTGGCGCAAAGCGATTGCAATTGTGCAAACACAGTACTTTTTCAACAGCCCCTGCGTATCTGCACTATTTTACACATTCGTTTATCCGATTTATGAAAACCAAAACCATACGGCACAAGCGGTTGCAATTTTGCAAAAACAGTACTTTTTCAACAGCCCCGTCGTATCTGCACAAAGTATAGTGCTCGTACATTCCCTTCCTTTGGAGAGGTGTCAGGCGTAATAGAACCACTGATTTAGCCAGTTGAGTAAGTAGCGATTCTATTTTCGATAACTCCTTTATATACCTTATAATCTATTAGCATGGACATAGAACCTGTTATCAACTATATGCTCAACTTGCAGAACCGAATTTGCGACACGCTGGGTCGGTTTGAAAAAATCGCATGTTTTAACGAGGATCCCTGGCAAAGCAAGCTGGGCAAGGGTCGCACGCATATACTCGCCGACGGACAAGTCCTGGAAAGGGCAGGGGTTAACTTCTCTTATGTGCATGGCGACCGATTGCCGCCTGCGGCGTTGTCGGCAGCACGCGCACACGCTAGCGAAGGTGCTTTTGAAGCAACCGGCATATCCGTAGTTGTTCATCCGCTCAACCCACATGTGCCTACCGTGCATTGCAACCTGCGCTTCTTCAAGCTGGATGAAAAGGAAAAAGAACCGAAATGGTGGTTCGGCGGTGGCTACGATCTAACCCCGTATTATCCGTACGAGGAAGATGTAATCGCATGGCATCGGGCAGCTTGCTCGGCATGTGCGCCGTTCGGAGACGATGTTTATCCACGCTACAAAAAATGGTGCGACGAATATTTTTATATCAAGCATCGCAAGGAGACCCGCGGTGTAGGTGGTTTGTTTTTTGACGACTTGAGCGAGTGGGGCTTTGATAAGAGTTTTGATTTTGTACGCGCAATAGGCGATAGTTTTGCTACAATCTATCCTCTAATCGTTGAGCGACGTTATAAAACCCGCTATAGCGAGAGGCAGCGGGAGTTTCAGCTTTATAGACGCGGACGTTATGTGGAATTCAATTTGGTCTATGACCGCGGCACACTGTTCGGACTACAATCCGGCGGGCGTGTGGAATCTATATTGATGTCGCTGCCGCCGCAAGTCCGCTGGAATTACGATTGGCAACCCGAAGCGCACAGCGAGGAAGAAGATTTGTACTTGAATTACTTAAAACCCCGAGATTGGCTCGGTGTGGAGCCTAAAACGCAATGACACAACACTATCCTAAAACCAGAATGAGGCGCAAACGCTGTTGGGACTTCAGCCGACGGCTTTGCCATGAAACCGTGTTGACTACGGATGACTTGATTTATCCCATCTTTATATGCGAAGGAGAAAATACCTCGCAACCTATCGCAGCGATGCCGGGCATCAATCGCCTTTCCATAGATCTGCTGGTTAAGGAAGCCGAGCTTCTGCACAAGCTGGGTATTCTTGCGATTGCATTATTCCCGGTCGTACCGACGGAGCGCAAAGACACCGAGGCATCCGAGGCATGGAATCCCGAAGGGCTGATGCAGCGGGCGATACGCACTTTGAAAGCACATATCCCCGAGATGGGCATCATCAGCGATGTCGCCCTAGACCCGTTTACGCAAGACGGGCAGGACGGCTTAACCGAAGACGGCTATGTGCTAAACGACGAGACTGTAAGCGTATTATGCAAACAGGCGCTATCGCATGCCGAAGCCGGTGCCGACATCGTCGCACCGTCGGATATGATGGATGGGCGCATCGGCGCAATCCGAGAAATGCTGGAAACAAACGGCTATGTCGATACGATGATATTGGCATATTCCGCTAAATACGCCTCGGCTTTTTACGGACCTTTCAGAGCAGCTGTAGGTTCGGCACAAAACCTCGGGTCAGCCGACAAAAAAACCTACCAGATGGATCCTGCCAATTCCGACGAAGCCTTAGCCGAAGTGCAACTTGACTTGCAGGAAGGTGCCGATATCGTTATGGTGAAGCCGGCATTGCCGTACCTCGATGTTATCAGACGGGTCAAAGACCGCTTTGAGGTTCCGCTATTCGCCTATCAGGTGAGTGGTGAATACGCCATGCTGAAATCAACATCTACGCAAGATTATCTATCCGAAAGCGATTGTGTGATGGAAAGTTTGTATGCGATCAAGCGCGCCGGTGCCGATGCAATCTTAAGTTATTACGCTAAAACAGTTGCGATAACGCTCGCCGGCGCGCATGAATGAACAACCGGCTAAAGATCTATACGGGCTGTTGAAAAAGTATTTCATACAATGTAGGGGCGGACTAGCATGTCCGCCCGAAACGTATCATGTTTGCACGATTAACGCGTTCACCCATTAATATTATGGAAACCATTATTTGTTGGCGCAAGCGGTTGAGTTTGTGCCGAACGGTACGGGCAGACATAGTAGGGGCGGACTAGCATGTCCGCCCGAAACATATCATGTTTGCACGATTAACGCGTTCACCCATTAATATTATGGAAACCATTATTTGTTGGCGCAAGCGGTTGGTGTCGTGCAGAACGATACTTAAGGGCAGACACACAGGTCTGCCCCTACAGGTGGGTTGGATAATTATGTGGCGCAGGGCGGTTGCAATTGTGCAAACACAGTACTTTTTCAACAGCCCCGTCGTATCTGCACAAGTGCAGTGTCGGTACATTCCCCTCCTGTGGAGGGGTGGCAGGCGCAGCCTGACGGGGTGGTTGTGTCGTATCTGCACAATTTATGGAAACCAAAACCAAATAGCGTAAGCGGTTGCAGTTATGCAAAACGGTACTTTTTCAACAATCCCGGATTTATACGGGCTGATAGGCTCACCCGTCAAACATAGTATCTCCCCTAAAGTTCACAACTATTTCGCCGAACAAACGCAACAAGCGATACGCTACGAGTTGGTTGAATCTTCGCCCGACGACTTTGTCGGAACCCTACATCGTTTTATAAAAAGAGGTGCAAAAGGAGCGAATATCACCTTACCTTTCAAGGAACAGGCGCGCCGCATCGCAGAAACCGTCAGCTCGCGGGCGCGTATTGCCGACGCTGCCAACACACTCTTTATCCATAACGAGCAAGTACTATACGCCGATAATACCGACGGCATCGGCTTCGTCAAAGATTTATCGGAACACTGCGGCGTTGAACTTGCCGGCAAAACAATTTTAGTAATCGGTGCCGGCGGTGCTGCCCGAGGCATCATCGCACCCTTGTTGCAAGCGCAAGTATTAAAATTGGCTCTCACCAATCGCAGTATGGAGCGTGCGCGCAAACTCGCTCGGGAATTTGAAGACATAGGCGATCTAGAACTATACACCTTTGCCGAACTACAAAACAAACACTTTGACGGCATCGTCAACGCAACTTCGGCGAGCCTCTACGACGAAATGCCGGCGATACCGCAATCCGTGCAAACACAATGGGGCTACGATTTAGTCTATCGCGCAAAGCCGACCGTGTTTATGCAACGGCTCGGCGATTGGGGTGTGGACTCGGTATTCGACGGATTAGGGATGCTCGTCGCACAGGCAGCCGAATCATTTTATCTGTGGCGCGGCGTTACCCCACAAATCACCCCCGTGATTACTACCCTGCGCCAACATCTATAGAGACAATCATTCCCCTCCTGTGGCGGGGTGGCCTATGCATTTTGCAATGTATGCGTTAGCAGTCATGTTGAGGTTCTGAACAAAGTCACGCCGATTGACCTACTGGTTCAATCGGCGGTTCTATTCAGCCTGACGGGGTGGTTGTGGCGTATCTGCGCTAGTATAGTGCTGGTACCGATATTATCTCTTCCTTACAAATGCTATATCAGATGTCATTTTTATGGTAATTTTGACATCAAACTATACATTTTTTAACTTTTGTGCTAATCTTTCGTTATGTACAAAAGAATCTTTACCCCCTCAGACAGATCTTTCTTTGTTTTAGGACCTAGAGGAACGGGTAAATCCACTTGGCTTAAAAACCGCTATAAAAAAGCCATTTTTTATGACCTCCTCAATCCTTCTCTTTATCTAAAACTTCGTAGAAACCCGGAATTATTCCGCCAAGAGATATCCGCTATCCCCGAAGATTCAATCGTTATAATCGACGAAGTCCAAAAACTTCCTATTCTGTTGGACGATGTTCATCATTTTCTGGCACAAAGGGACAACAACAAACAATTCATCCTATCGGGTTCTAGTGCTAGAAAACTCAAAAAAACTTCGACTAATTTACTGGGAGGACGAGCCAGTCAAAGCTATTTTTATCCTCTGATTTATTCCGAGCATCAAATAGATAAATGGGATGATGTCCTACGATTCGGGACTCTACCCGAAAGCCTTAACCTAAAAACAGTGAAACAAAAAATAGAATTTTTAGAATCTTATTCGCTAATCTATCTGCGAGAAGAAATACAACAAGAAGCCATAGTAAAAAACGTGAGCAGTTTCTCTAATTTTTTAGACATCGCCTCCCTATGCAATGCCCAAACAATCAACATAGCTTCGTTGGCAAGAGATTCGGGTGTTGCCAGAACTACCGTTATGGGATACTTTCAAGCACTGGAAGACACGCTCATTGGTTTTTGGCTCCCTGCATGGAGGACAAAAGCACGAGTCAAAACGGCAATTCATCCTAAATTTTTCTTTTTTGATACGGGTGTCGTCAGAGCTTTGAGAGGGCAGTTGAGAGAGCCCATACACGATTACGATAAAGGGTTTCTTTTGGAAACTTATCTGCTCCATGAACTGAAAGCATGGAATCAGATTCATGACTGGGGTGCAAAAATCAGCTTCTGTAAAACATACCATAATTCCGAAATAGACTTTCTTGTAGAAATAAACGCGCAAAGAATCGGAATAGAACTTAAATCTTCTAAGGTTTGGAAGAGGGAATTCGGCAAATATCTTAACAAAGTCAAAGCGCAGAAATTTATCGATAGAGCTATCGGAGTTTATTTAGGTGATAAAAATCTAAAAGCCGATTCATTAGATGTCTATACACTTAAAAATTTCTTAAAAATCTTAGAGAAAAATACACTGATCTAAAGCATATTGGATAAAGTCTAGCTAAACGGTTTGTATTTATTACAGCTGAGTAGGCGACGAATATTTAGTATCCTTTTATGATTTCTTAAAGTTTTAACGAAGAGGCGACCAAATGGCCAAAGGCATCAGTCTTGAAAACCGAAGATCTCGCAAGCGATTTGGGAGCGAATCCGTCCCGCACTGCCAATATTGCGCAAAAGTGACAATATAGAATTCCATATTATCATTTAGAGGCCAAAACGATAATATGGATATTTATATTATCATTTAAGGGCGAAAATGATAATATAAGTTCAATTCACATATAAATGAGTAGCCTTGACCTTGACCTTCCCCAATTTTCAGGGCTAAAACTTAAATGAGATCTTTATTAGTCGTAGGATAAGTTTATTTCACAAGAAATACATCTAATATTTTTTCAGCCTTTGTATCGTAATGTAGTTCAAACTGTTCTTTTTTCCCGTTCACATTTCGTTCGGTTACAAAAACTCTGTCATGAAAAGTTATCTTGTGTTCCGTGTATGGTAACTCTTCAAATTTCAGTGACCCGGAAATTACCCAAATCCCTCTTGAGGTTTTTTCCAAAAAACTTTTTGCGATTTTTTGCAAACCTTTCTGCTCCAAGTTCATGATTGAAATATGTTGTGCCATACTACTTAAAAATTAACGACCTTGATAATTTTTGCCTTTTTCAGTCAAGGTATAGAGGCCTCTTTGGTCTTTTGAACGAATAAATAAGTGCATATTTCTAGGGCTGTTGCTTTCATCTTCGTTATAATTCAGTTCACCACGAATAGTGTTGTCTAAGGTATCCATTTTGTGAGGCAATTCTTCATCTTTTAAAATTTTTTCCACTCCCTCATAAATTTCTGACAACGGCACCCACTTTTGATCACCGGTTAATTTTTCCTTTATGACATTAATAATTAGTGATTTAATTGTGGGAACAGTACCGGGCAAGGTCTCTTTTTTATCTTGCATTTCTTTGATAACTTTTTGCAATCCTTTATCTTTTCTTGCCTGATCTTCATTTTTAGAAAATACACGATAAATATCAGAATATCCTGTCAAATAATCCTCATCGGGAGCAAAAACTGAATCGGTAAATTTCACTGAATTATAAATTGCTTGCAGTTGAGAAAAATAAATTGGTTTTTTTTCTTTAATGATCGTATTAACTTCAAAGTTTGACATCAAACCTCCTTTTGTTAGATTTGTACTCCCGACGATTCCTGTCTTTTCTTTCTCGTTTTCAAAAAGGTAAATCTTTGGATGGAAAACAACGTCAGTTTTATTCTCATTTTTATCACCAAAGCAGTAAAAATTAATTTTGCGATATTGTTTCCTCAAATTTAAAAAATAGCTAATTGATTCCGGATCGGTTGTCTTGAAGTCAAGACCGGCAATCAACTCAATATTTCCGTCGTTGTCCAAACACTGTTTCAAGGAGTTATCAATTTCTTTTATGCCTGAATACTTTAAGAATGCTACGGCAATTTGCACGCCATTTGCATCTTGCAGTTCTTGTTTGATGATCTTTCCGATTGGGTAATCCTGATTTGAAAGAAGTTGTATAGGCATATATCTCTAGGGTCAAGGCTTAAGTAAGTTATCATTATAAGCCATCTCGCAGGTGAAGGGTATAGATGACGTGCCCCCATTTTAGAACAACCTGCCAAGTGGGTTTTCACACCGTCGCTCTCAAAGATGCATTGGGGATTTAACACCCCAATGCACCCATGCGGATGGATTATTATAATCTATGTACTTATTTTTTTATTGTGGAATTAGGTAAGATTACTGAAAATAGTGTCGCCTGTTGGCCTACCGGCTCAATCGGCAGTCATTTGTCTTGTGAAAAGATCGAAAATTAAACAGTCATCGTATCATGCATAGTACGGTGACGTTTTCCTCAAATTTAGTACCAATGCTAAAGTTAGTTTTCCCGATAAACTAGAGAAGTTAAAAACATTACAGGAGAACGTAACATGAATAGAAGCACTGATTGACTTACCGGCTCAATCGGCGGTTCTACTTTGCCCCCGATATGTCATAATAGCAACCTCACCGGTTTCTCATAGAGGTATCTAGTAAAAATAGTTAAAGCAAATGAAGGATTTAATTTGTCCATCCATACTATCCGCCGATTTTGCGCGATTGGGCGCGGATGTTGTCGCAGTGCTTGAGGCGGGTGCCGATATGATTCATTTTGATGTCATGGACAACCACTATGTGCCTAATCTAACTTTCGGACCGATGGTTTGTAAGTCATTGCGTGATTACGGTATTACCGCGCCGATTGATGTGCATTTGATGGTGCAGCCGGTCGATCGGCTTATTACGGATTTTGCCGAAGCGGGTGCCGATTACATCAGTTTTCACGGCGAAGCGAGTGAGGATAGCGAGCGGAGTTTGCAGTTGATTCGCGAGCAGGGTTGCAAGAGCGGGCTGGTGTTCAATCCCGATGTTTCGATAGACGGGCTGGAGCGAGTCATTGATCGGGTGGATATGGTTTTACTGATGTCGGTCGTGCCGGGGCGAGCTGCCCAACAATTCATTCCTTCGACTTTGGATAAGGTCAGGCAAACGCGTGAGCTTCTGGATCGGTATGCAACATCGGTACGGCTGGAGGTGGACGGTGGCATTAAAACGGAGAACATTGCCGAAGTGAAGGCTGCGGGTGCCGACACTTTTGTGGCCGGCTCGGCGATATTCGGTAGCGACGATTACCGGCGCACCATTACCGAGATGCGCGACCGCATCAACAATGCCGATAAAATGCAATGATTAGCCGTAGTGAATACGAGCAGCTGGCAGCGCAGGGTTACACCCATATTCCTTTGGTGCGGGAACTGCCTACGGACTTGGACACGCCGGTCGGGGTTTATCTAAAGCTGGCAAACGACCCCAATAGTTATTTGCTTGAATCTGCAAGCGAAGGGCGATACTGGGGGCGGTATTCAATCATCGGAACCCGCTGTAGTAATTATATTTGCGTGAACGATTTCACCGTTAGTTTATACGAGGACGGTCGCCTGAGTTCCAAACAAACGGTGTCCGATCCGTTGGCGTGGATAGACGATTATCTCGCTAGTTTCAAAATTGCAAAGGTAGAGTCGTTGCCGCGTTTTTGCGGCGGCTTGGTCGGTTATTTCGGTTATGAAACGGTATGCTATATAGAGCCCAAGTTAGGGCATAACAACAAGACCGATGAACTCGGCACGCCCGACATATTGCTATTGGTGTCTATGCAGATTGCGGTGATTGATAACCTCAGAGGCACGTTGTCGTTGATAGTCTATGCCGATGCGTCAAAGACCGACGGCTATCAACATGCGGTAGATGCTTTGGCACAACTAGAGACTCGGTTGCACGAACCGCTTAAACATCCGCCGTCCGCAACGATTAAGGTGCCGGATAAAGATAGCTTTGCTTTCGGTTTCGAGCGAGCCGCCTATATGGATGCCGTAGAACAATGTCGCCGTTATATTATTGACGGCGAGGCGATGCAAATCGTTTTATCGCAGCGCATGCAAGCACCTTTTGAATGTGATGCGTTCAATCTGTATCGTGCGTTAAGACGGTTGAACCCTTCGCCCTATATGTTTTATTTTGATTTTGATGATTTCAAAATAGCGGGTTCTTCGCCGGAGATTTTAGTGCGCAAAGAGGCCGACTGCCTCACCGTGAGACCGATCGCCGGCACCCGTCGCCGAGGCGAGACCGATGCCGAAGACTTGCGGTTGGAAAAAGAGTTGTTGTCGGATACCAAAGAGCTTGCCGAACATCTGATGTTGATAGACCTAGGGCGCAACGACATCGGGCGCGTATCAAGGGCGGGGAGTGTAAAGGTAACCGAGAAAATGTTGATAGAACGCTACTCGCATGTTATGCACATCGTCTCCAATGTCGTCGGCACAGCGAAGCAAGATATCGGTGCCATAGAAGTATTGCGGGCAACTTTCCCCGCCGGCACCGTCTCGGGTGCGCCCAAAGTGCGGGCGATGGAGATCATCGCCGAACTGGAACCGATCAAGCGCAATATCTATTCGGGTGCGGTCGGTTATATAGGTTGGAACGGCATTATGGATACTGCGATTGCGATACGCACTGCGGTCATCAAGGAGCAGACATTATTCGTGCAGACGGGTGCCGGTTTGGTCTACGACTCCGAACCCGATAAAGAATGGATGGAGACGATGAACAAAGCGAATGTATTATTCGCTGCCGCACAAACGGCAAAAGATTTTGTTTGAGGCTGGTTGAGAGATGATACTGGTTATAGACAATTACGATTCCTTCACTTATAACTTAGTGCAGTATCTAGGGGAACTGGGTGTGGAGACTCGGGTTGTGCGCAACGATAGCATAGACACCGATGCGATCGACGACATCAAGCCGCAGCGGATTTTAATCTCTCCCGGTCCCGGCATGCCCGACTCCGCAGGTATATCGCTTGCGGTGATAGAGCGTTTTGCAGAACACATTCCTATACTCGGGGTCTGTTTAGGTCATCAAGCGATCGGTCAGGCTTTCGGTGGCACCATAAGCCATGCGAAGCGTATCATGCACGGTAAAACCTCGCAGATTCATCATACCGGAATAGGTCTGTTCACCGGTATAGACAGCCCTTTTCAGGCAACCCGATATCACTCGTTGGTGATTGAAGCGGAGTCTTTGCCCGAATGTTTGGAGATGAGTGCGTGGACCGAATTAGACGATCATCAACAAGAAGAGATTATGGGGATACGGCATCGTAGTTATCCTACGGTGGGTGTGCAGTTTCATCCCGAGTCTATATTGACCGAATACGGTCACAAATTACTGAAAAACTTTCTTGAAGATGCAATTTAACAAGCTGATAGACAAACTTGTCGGCGGTCGTAACCTATCGCCGGAAGAAATGAGAGGTGTGATGGAGACCTTGATGCGCGGAGAGATGGATGCCGTTCAAGCCGGTGCTTTGCTGGTTGCGCTACGCGCCAAAGGTGAGTCCGTGGAGGAACTGACGATCGCCGCCCGAACGATGCTTGACTTTGCGATAACACTGGACATTCAAGCCGACCACCTACTGGATACTTGCGGTACCGGCGGCGACGGTGCTACGACTTTTAATGTATCCACCGGCTCGGCATTGGTTGCCGCAGCCGCCGGCGCGGTTGTAGCCAAGCACGGCAACCGTTCGGTTTCAAGCCATTGCGGTAGTGCCGATTGTCTGGAATTGGCAGGAGTACGCATTGATTTATCCGCCGCTGCGGTGCGCGTGTGCATAGCAAAAGTCGGCATAGGTTTTTTGTTTGCCCCTAACTTTCATCCGGCGATGCGCCATGTTGTCGGCATCCGCAAATCGCTCGGTGTGCGCACCGTGTTCAATCTTTTAGGTCCGCTAACCAATCCGGCACGCGCACCGTATCGGGTCATCGGAGTATTTGACCGTGCTTGGCTTGAGCCGATGGCACAAGCAGCGGTTGCACTAGATGTTAAGCGGGTGATGGTGGTACATTCGGAGGACGGTTTGGACGAAATAAGTCCTGCATCACCGACACATATCGTAGAAATCACCGACGGCAAAACCCGACGATACACATTGACCCCCGAAGACTTTGCTTACGACCCAGTAGCACTATCGGCGATACAAACTACATCGCCGCAACATAGCTTAGAAATGCTCAAAGCCGCACTTGAAGGCAATACACCCGCCTCACAAGCAATTGCGATGAATGTCGGCGCGGCACTTTATATTGCGCAACTGGCAGCCGATGTCAAAGAGGGTGCCGAGACGGCGATGCGTACGATGCGCTCAGGGCAAGCCTCGGACAAACTACAAGCATTGATCGAAGCCAGTCGAGCAGAGGCAGCGGACGATGCCTGAGCGGCAATCCATACTGCCTGAGATACTCGCACATAAACGACAAGAAATTGCCGAACTGCGCGAACGGCACAGCATAGACACACTCAAGGACTACGCACAAGAGCAGGGTGCGCCGCGCGGCTTTGCCCGTACATTAAAGGGACGCGTGGCAAATAAACAAACCGCAATCATCGCCGAGATTAAGCGTGCGTCTCCCAGTAAAGGCTTGCTATGCGAAGACTTCAACCCACTGGAAATTGCCCGCAACTACATGATGGCAGGGGCAAGCTGCTTATCCGTACTCACCGATAAAAAATTCTTTAAGGGTTCGGGACCGATACTCGATCTAGTGCGCCGTCACTGTATGCTACCAACCCTGCAAAAAGACTTCATCATAGACGAATATCAACTATACGAAAGCCGAGCCATCGGTGCCGACTGCATCTTGCTGATTGTCTCCGCGCTGCCCGACGACGCACAACTACATGCTCTATACGGCAAGGCACGCGAACTCGATATGGATGTGTTGGTAGAAATACACGATGTAGCCGAGCTGGAACGCGCCCTAAAACTTGACGGCATTGAACTCATCGGCATCAACAACCGCAACCTCCGTACTTTTGAAACCAAACTGGAAACCAGTATTGCGCTTGCGTCACAAATCCCCGAAGACAAAGTCGTGATTAGCGAGAGCGGCATCAACACCCCTGCCGACATACAAACACTCGCCGAACATCATATACACGCCTACCTGATAGGCGAAGCCCTGATGACCGCTCCCGACCGAAGTGCCAAATTAAAAGAACTGCTTGCAGGAACAATATAAAATCGCCGATTGAGCCGGTAGGTCAATCGGCGTAACATTATGCAAAACCACGATGTAAAACGAAATGTAGGGGCGGACTAGCATGTCCGCCCGTAACGCGTTGCGCCTGCACGATTTATACATTCATTCACCCGATTTATGGAAACCAAAACCATACGGCGCAAGTGGTTACAGTTGCACGCTGACGGTACTTTTTCAACAAACCCAGGTGCTTAAATTTTTCAAGAACCTTTCTACATTAAGAATTTGAATGTCTTGATAGCTATAATCTTTCGGACCGGTGTAAAGAAACAGAAGGTCGCTTTCAGGGTAATCTTTCTTAAACTCGAGTAGTCCCTTAAAATCCTTTTGGTTAATCCTTTCTCGGCATTTTACTTCGATGGCCTTAAACCCTTTCTCCCCGTAGAGAATGAAATCCACTTCTAAATGTTTCCTCGTTCTCCAGTAGAAAATTTCGTAGCCTAATTGGTGAATTTCATTGTGTGCCGAAATTTCCTGCAAAACGAGGGTTTCTAGTGCAATTCCATTTAGATAAGAACTAGAATCTAAAACGCCTTGCGGTCGTATCGCCCTGAACACACCCACATCAAAAAAATAAAACTTCCTTTTATTCATTAGAGCCCGTTTCGCTCTTTTTGAAAAAATGGGAAGTTCATAAGATAAAAGAGTATCCCTTAAAATGGAGAAATAATTTTCCACGACTTTTGCCGACACATGGCAATCTCTCGCGATATTGGTCATGACAAGAGGAGAACCCTGAGCAAAGCTCGCACTTTCTAAAAAGCGACTGAAAGCGGGAAGACTTCGGGTTAATCCTTCTTGTTGGATTTCCTCTTTCAAGTAGACTTCAATATAACTTTTTAGAAAAGCCTTCGGGTTTTCCGATGAGAATACTTTAGGTATATGACCTAACTCCAGAGAAGTTTTTAAGTCAAAGTCATCTTTTAACTCTGCTACGCTAAGGGGATACATGAGGCATCTTAAAGCCCTACCGGCAAGGAGGTTAGTTTGCTCTCTCTTTAGCTTTCTTGCACTTGAGCCGGTGAGAACAAAAAGAAGTTTCCTTGTTTCTATGAGCCTATGCACTTCATCTAAAAGAGCAGGAACTTTCTGAACCTCGTCAATAACAACCCATCCCGTATAGTCGGAGGGAATTTGTTGCGATAGCCTCTCGGGAGAGGCAAGGAAGCTCTGGTACAGGGAGGACTGGAGAAGGTCAAAAAAGAGGGCTTTTTTGTAGAAAGACCTTATAAAATGAGTTTTTCCCACGCCTCTTGGACCGAAGAGAAAAAAACTAGATTTTTTGGGAGGAGTAAATAGCCTCTTATACATGGTTCTATTTTAGCGCAAAAAATAGAATAGTAAGGACACTTTTTTACTAAAAAATAGAGTTGTAAGGGCATTTATTTCCAAAATCCCTATAAGCCTTTGAATTTCAATGGAAAAAATCTCTCCAATATCAACGCTCAACCCAATGCTAAGAGAAGCTGCTGGAAAAGTATCCACGAGCCCTAGATAGTATGGATGACCAGCTTTGCTGAAAGTTGGTTAAACTTTCATTTTAGTTCCCCTCTTGGGAGGGGTTTAATTAACCACTAAACAAAGGAGGTCATCCATGACTAGTATACTGTATGTTGGCATTGATGTTGATGATAAGAGTTTCACTGCCACAGCCATTTCTAAACACAATAATTATCATTCCATTAAAACGCGTCCGGACTTTGCATCATTGCATAAGGCAATCACCAAAATCGCTTTGCCGGATGAACAGATCAAAGTCTGTTATGAGGCGAGCTATTTAGGCTTTTCATTAAAGCGACAATTTGATGCTCTGGGCATTCACTGCACGCCGCACCGGTGGTTGAGTAAGCTCGCTAAGCAAGAGGCTGCCAGATAGAGTTCTGAGAGACCGAGGGAGTTGAAGCTAAAGTCAATGACAAGTTCCGAACTTAGATGCCGTCCTAGAGTGTTCGCCCATAGTAAACTGCCATGCGTGGCAAGGCAACTGACCGTAGATTAAGGGGCACAGTTCATCCAATTGACTTATCATATGGTAATGTGAAAACAGAGTACACGAATATGAGGTTGATAATACTGACTCATTAGTTGAGTACTTTAGCGGCACTTCGTTCTGTCTCTCATCGGCATAGCATGATGCCGTTAACAAAGAGATAAAGCAGGTGCACGAAAGCCGCCACGGCAAGTGGCGCATACACATACATAAGGCATGCTTTAAGAGGGGTGGCGCATTGCTATCGCTCGCTCCTTGTTGGCATCATCTGTGCCGTCATTTAACCTTTGAGTTCTGGTGACTTTTGGGAATGTAGACTTCGGTAAAAATTTAACTTGACAAGCTGGTCATCCATATGAGGGGCTTATATGTCCGCCCGAACACGCGTCGTGTTAGCATAAATAAAATCGTACGCCATCCAATTCATGAAACCAAAACCATCCAGCGCAAGCGGTTACGGCTTTACAGAACGGCACTTAAGGGCAGACATCAGAGTTGCCGATTGACCTACCGGCTCAATCGGCGGCTTTATACTGCCCCTACAGGTGGTTTGGGTAATTAGGGGGCGCAAGCGGTTGGACTTGTGCAATGCCCGCACTTTTTCAACAGCCCCACGACACAACCACCCCATAAAAAGGCTTTACATTTTGTAAACATGTTAAATCTGCATAACATCACGCCGATTGAGCCAATAGTTTAATTAGAGATGATACAATTATCTTTTTATGAGGATGCAATGGACAACAAAGATTTAGAAAAGTTAGCCAAGCTGGCTCGTTTGAAAATAGCAGACGGCGAACACGAAGCGTTGGTAAATTCCCTCAACGAGATATTGGGTTTTGTGGAACGTTTGAATACCGCGGAAATAGAAGACATAGTGCCGCTTTCTCATCCCTTGGATATGCATCAAAGGTTGCGGTCGGACGAGGTCGCAGAACCCGACGAGTCCGAGCGGTTGCAAGAAATTGCACCCGATTGGCACGATAGTTTCTATACCGTTCCCAAAGTATTGGATTAGGATTTTAATGCTGGGCTATACACTAACCGAACTTGCCCGAGGACTACGCAAGGGTGATTTTTCAAGCACCGAACTGACCCGTTTTTTTCTTGACCGCATTGAAAATCACAACGACACCTTAAATGCGTTTATCACGGTGACCGCCGACCAAGCGTTGCAATGTGCCGAACTAGCCGATCGGCAATCGTACGACGAGCAAACCCACCCTTTACACGGCATCCCGTTTGCGCATAAAGATTTATTTTGCACTCGCGGTGTGCGTACCAGCTGTGCTTCCAGAATGCTCGATAATTTTATTGCCCCCTACGATGCAACCGTAACAACCAAATTAAAACAGCTTTGCATGCCGATGCTGGGCAAGACCAACATGGATGAATTCGCAATGGGTTCTTCGACCGAAACCGGTTTTTACGGTGCGGTGCATAATCCTTGGGACGAGGACTGCGTGCCGGGGGGTTCCTCAGGTGGATCGGCAGCGGCGGTTGCCGCCTCGTTGGCACCGTGTGCAACGGCAACCGATACAGGAGGCTCCATCAGACAGCCGGCAGCATTTTGCGGCATCACCGGAATCAAACCCACCTACGGGCGAGTCTCGCGCTACGGCATGGTTGCTTATGCTTCCAGTTTGGATCAAGCCGGCGTGTTGGCGCGCAGTGCCGAGGATTGTGCGTTATTGTTGCAAGCCATCGCCGGTTTTGACGAGAAAGATTCTACCAGCACTTCGCACCCGGTACCCGATTATGCACAGGCTTTGGGTGACGGACTCAAAGGTTTGCGTATCGGTGTGCCGCAGGAATATCTGTCCGAGGATTTGGCACCGCAGATTGCCGACAATGTCGTTGAAGCGATAGCGGTATTCAAAGACCTGGGATGTGAGATTGTGGATTTGAATCTACCGGCACTGGATTATGCGGTAGCCGCCTACTATATCATTGCGCCGGCCGAATGTTCGTCTAATCTGGCGCGCTACGACGGGGTACGCTACGGCTATAGATGTAAGGACGCACACGATCTGTCGGATTTGTATACCCGTTCACGCGCCGAAGGTTTCGGAGACGAGACCAAGCGCCGTATTCTAATCGGCACCTATGTATTGTCGGCAGGTTATTACGATGCGTATTATTTGAAAGCGCAAAAGGTGCGGCGCCTAATCAGAGACGATTTTATGAACGCTTTGGAAAAAACCGATGCGTTAATCGCCCCGGTATCGCCGACCACCGCATTTAAGATAGGAGAGAAAATCTCCGATCCGGTGACGATGTATTTATCCGACATCTATACGATTGCGGTGAACTTGGCAGGGGTGCCGGCGATTGCTTTGCCTTCCGGCTTTATCGACAATAAACCGTTGAGCGTACAATTAATAGGTAGACATTTCGACGAACTTACTTTGTTTAAGCTGGCGCATCGCTATCAACAACAAACCGACTGGCATCGGACGATGCCCGAACACTATAAAAACGCATGAATACCGATCATTGGCAAGCGACCATCGGTCTAGAAATACACATGCAGCTCAACACTCGTAGCAAGCTGTTCTCGGCTGCCGAAGTGCGTTACGGCGGCAAAGCGAATACGCGTACATGCATGATTGACGCGGCATTGCCCGGAGTATTGCCGGTTGCCAACGAGGCTGCAATAGATATGGCAATCGCTTTCGGCTTGGCGGTTGAAGGCAATATCGCTACCACCACCGTGTTTGCCCGCAAAAATTATTTTTATCCGGATTTACCTAAGGGCTATCAGATTAGTCAATACGAAAACCCGATAGTTTCCGGGGGGCGCGTTCCGATTGAATTGGAGGACGGCAGCGTTCGCTATATCTTGTTGGAGCGCGCACATTTGGAAGAAGATGCCGGCAAGTTGATTCACGGCACCTACGGAGAACTCAGTTGTGTAGATCTAAATCGCGCCGGGACGGTCTTGATAGAAATAGTTTCAAAGCCGGTGATGACCAGTGCCGGTGAAGCGGTTGCGTATATGAAGCAAATACATGCGATAGGGTGTTACTTGGACATTTGCGACGGCAATATGCAGGAAGGTTCGCTGCGCTGCGATGCCAATGTGTCTATCCGAGCAAAAGGAGACGACAAACTGGGTGTTCGCACCGAGACCAAAAATCTAAACTCGTTCCGCTTTATAGAAAAAGCCATACTGTATGAGATCGATCGTCAGATCGAGGTACTGGAACACGGCGGACGGGTTGTGCAAGAAACCCGACTATACGACCCGGCGTTGGATGAGACGCGGGTGCTACGCAGCAAAGAGGAGGCCGAAGACTATCGCTATTTTCCCGACCCCGACCTGTTGCCGCTACGGTTGAGCGATGAACGGATTGAAGTGCTGCGCGAGCGTCTTCCGGAATTAAAACATAGCCGATGCCGAAGGTTTAGCGAAGACTACGGCTTGAGTAAAGACGATGCCGAACAGCTGACCAAAACAAAAGCAACGGCGGATTATTTTGAACGATGTGTCGATCTATCCGCCGCCGAACCTAAATTAATTGCGAATTGGATGACCACCCGGTTTGCCGCGCTGTTGAACCGAGATAAACTCGGTGTAGAAGACGCGCCTATAAGACCCGAGGACCTCGGCGAACTTTTAGACAACATAGCCGAGCAGAAGATATCCGCCAATAACGCAAAAGCCGTACTGGAAAAAATGTGGGCGGAAAAACGTTCTGCCGAAGATGTGATAGACGAACTGGGATTGGAACAAATCGGCGATGACTCGCAACTCGACGACATCGTCGATGAAATACTACGGGATAATCCTGAACAAGTGCAACAATACCTCTCGGGTAAGGAGAAAGTATTTGCTTATTTTATCGGGCAAGCGATGAAAGCCAGCAAAGGGAAAGCCAACCCCGGCAAACTGTCCGAGTTATTCAAAGCGCGTCTCAAAATGTAGGGGCGGACTGGCATGTCCGCCCTAAAGTTTAGTACTAGCACAAACCCAACCGCTTGCCACATAATTATAATAACCATTTGTAGGGACCGACCAACGTGACGTTGTTCAGACCTCGAAATTTGTAGGGGCGGACTAACATGTCCGCCCTAAAGTTTAGTACTAGCACAAACCCAACCGCTTGCCACATAATTATAATAACCATTTGTAGGGACCGACCAACGTGACGTTGTTCAGACCTCGAAATTTGTAGGGGCGGACTAACATGTCCGCCCTAAAGTTTAGTACTAGCACAAACCCAACCGCTTGCCACATAATTATAATAACCATTTGTAGGGACCGACCAACGTGACGTTGTTCAGACCTCGAAATTTGTAGGGGCGGACTAACATGTCCGCCCTAAAGTTTAGTACTAGCACAAACCCAACCGCTTGCGCCACATAATTATAATAACCATTTGTAGGGACAGAATGGTGCGCTCCTACAAAGGGATTTTTTAGTTACCTTGTATAATTGCGTCATGCTTTTAGTCCATAATTATGAACCGCAATCATACGAACAACAACGTCTATTGAAACAACTGCGGTTTATAGACCGCAACATCATCGGCATAGAAGTTGCCGAACTTTATTTTCTGCTGTCCAAAGACGATACTGCCGAGACCATAGATATAGCGAAGGTATACAGTCTGTTGGATATTCAAGACACACACGGTGGGCAGGGGTGGCCGTGGCCGTCCGAGATAGATAATCTGCTTTATGTTGTTCCGCGGCAAGGAACGATTTCGTCTTGGTCCAGCAAAGCGACCGATATTTTCAATATATGCAATATGGATTCGGTTGCTCGGGTAGAGCGCGGTTTTTGTTATCGTTTGCAGTTGGCTGCACGGAAATTTACATATAGCGATGCGATAAAAGCGCAGTTGCACGACCGTATGGTGGAGACGGTTTACTCCACTCGCAAAGAGATAGACGCTTGGTTGACCGCCGCACGATTACACGGGAATACGCTTCAAAACAAAAAGGTCGATAACCGGACAGCGGCTATTCGGCATCGTCAAACACTGGTCTCGGCACAGCGTATATCGACTTTCGTGAACGAGAACGCGAACGGTTTAGGTTTATCGGAAGCCGAACTATCCCGATTTGCAAAATACTATATCGGGGTTGAGCGCATGCCTACCGACACCGAGTTAATGATGTACGCGCAAGTCAATTCGGAACATTGTAGACACAAGCTATTCAATGCACATTGGCTACTGGATTCAAAACTTCAAGAGCAAACATTGTTCGAGATGATAAAGAGTACTCGCCACGCGCTCGATAATGTTGTATCGGCTTACGAAGACAACGCTTCGGTCATTCGGCATGGCGCAAGTATCAATCGTTTGCAAATAGATCCGTCTCATAGGCACTATGTTTACGGCAACGAGGAACGGTTTTATTCGATCAAAGTGGAGACCCATAATCACCCGACGGCGATCTCTCCGTTTCCGGGTGCGGCAACCGGGTCGGGTGGTGAGATCAGGGATGAGAGCGCAACCGGACAGGGTGGATGTCCGCGCATGGGTTTGGTCGGTTTTAGCTTGTCAAACCTTCGTATTCCCGGTTTTGAACAACCTTGGGAAGATGCGCCGGTATATCCCGCACACATTGCGTCACCGTTGCAAATAATTAGCGAAGGTCCGCTCGGTGCCGCCCGTTTCAACAACGAGTTCGGTCGCCCTTGCGTGTGTGGTTATTTTAGAACCTACGAGGGACAAGCCGAGACCTACAGATGGGGATATCACAAGCCGATCATGATTGCCGGCGGCTTAGGGAGTATATGCAAGGAACATATCGCCAAGCAGCATTTCGATGCCGATACACCCTTGGTTGTTTTCGGTGGTCCGGCGATGCGTATCGGCTTAGGCGGCGGGTCGGCATCTTCGGTCGGTGGCGGTAGTGCTTCGCACGAATTGGATTTTGCATCGGTGCAACGCGATAACGCCGAGATGCAACGTCGTTGTCAAGGTGTGATAGAACGGTGCATCGAAGAGTCGAATAATCCGATACACGCGATACACGATGTAGGTGCCGGCGGGCTTGCCAATGCGCTACCCGAGTTGGCACACGGTGCGGGGAGAGGGGCGCATATAGACTTGCGTGCGATTCCGTGTGCCGACGACACCTTGTCGCCGATGGAGATTTGGTGTAACGAATCGCAGGAACGATATGTTGCGGCAATAGATAAGCATTTGTTGGATAGGTTCAAGGCGTTTTGTGCACGTGAGCGATGCCCTATGGCGGTAGTCGGACGAGCAGTGCCGGAGCAGATTCTGGTATTGGAGGATCGCCTCTATCCCGAAGGCACCGCGCAGCGTATGCCGGTGAATATACCGATGGCGGTGTTGTTTGAAAAACCGTCCGACGATCAACGTCCGCTAAAGCAAATAACCCGCACGCCTACGGTTCCTTGTCAATGGCAAGATATAGACCTCAACGATGCGATTGAACGAGTACTCAAAATGCCTGCGGTTGCCTCGAAGTCTTTTTTGATCACTATCGGCGACCGTAGCGTAACCGGTTTGATACATCGCGACCAGATGGTGGGGCCGTGGCAAGTACCGGTTTCCGATGTTGCGGTATCGTTGATTGATTATACCGGGAATGGCGGTGAGGCGATGGCGATGGGAGAGCGCACGCCCGTTGCGGTACTCGACGCAGCGGCATCCGGACGGCTTGCGGTTGCCGAGGCGATATTGAATATATCGGCGGCCGACATACGCGAATTAAATCATATCTGTTTTTCGGCAAATTGGATGGCAGCGTGCGACTCGGCGGAACAAAGGTTCGATCTTTACAACACGGTGAAGGCGGTGACGGATCTGTGTAAAGCACTTCGTATCGCAGTACCGGTCGGTAAGGATTCTCTATCGATGCAAACCCGTTGGCAAGACGCAAGGCAACATTACCAAGTCAACTCGCCGGTATCGCTCATAGTCTCCGCTTTTGCACCGGTCGCATGCGTAAAAGATACTTTGACTCCACAGCTCGATACCCGATCATCGGCGAATCGCATTTTTCTGATCGATGTGTCGGGCGGGGATCATCGCTTGGGTGGTTCGTGCTTGATGCAAGCGTATAAACGGGAAGCGGAACCGCCCGATTTGGATAACCCGCAACGGCTGATCGATTTTTTTGAGTTGATGCGCGAATTGCGTGATGGCCGTACTGCCGATCGTAGAGATTGTCGCATACTGGCTTACCACGACCGTTCGGATGGTGGCTTGCTGGTTGCATTGATGGAGATGGCATTTGCGGCACATTGTGGTGTGCGTTGCGAGTTGAACGAGCAAGACGAATTGCTACCGGCATTATTCGGCGAGGCACCCGGTGTGCTGATACAGATCAGCGAAGACGGCACCGAGCAAATGTACGAACTTATAGAACGATATAAGGATACATTGAGGGTTCGCGAGATCGCTCACATTTTGGAAAAGAAGAACTTTGAAGTACACCACAAGGATCAATCGTGGGTTTGGGATTTGATGCATCTGAAACGATGGTGGAGCGAGACCGGCATGCATATACAAGCATTGCGCGATGATCCGCAATGTGCCGAAGAGGAAATGGATACTTTGTGCGATGCACATAATCCGGGTTTGCGCGCCGAATGGGATTTTGCTCTGCCCGATGATTCGAACTATGAGCCTACGACCTCGTTTGATGCACAGAGTTTTGCTATCAAAGCCGAAAAACCCAAAGTCGCTATCCTCAGAGAGCAAGGTGTCAACGGTCATAAAGAGATGGCGGCAGCATTCGAGCAGGCAGGTTTTGCCGCCTACGACATACACATGAACGATTTGATCAACGGCGAGGCAGACCTGAAGTGTTTTCAAGGTTTGGCTGCCTGTGGGGGTTTCTCTTACGGAGATGTGTTGGGGGCAGGTGCGGGTTGGGCACATTCTATATTGATGCACGACCGTAGCCGAGAAACCTTTGCAGAATTTTTCAACCGCACCGATACCTTTACATTCGGTGTTTGCAACGGCTGTCAAATGCTATCGCGTATCAAGGACATCATTCCCGGTGCCTCACATTGGCCGGTATTTGTGCGCAACCGTTCAAAGCAATTTGAAGCGCGCTTGGTAAAAGTAGAGATAACACCTTCACCGTCGGTATTGTTGGCAGAGATGGTCGGTGCCCGTTTGCCGATAGTTGTTTCTCACGGAGAAGGCCGAGTGCTATTCACCGCCGAACAAACAGCGGAGCATGCAATTCCGTACACATGCCTGCGTTATATAGATAACTACGACCGTAGCACCGAACATTATCCTGCCAACCCCAACGGTAGCCGACAAGGCATGACATCGTTTTGCAATACTGACGGTCGGGTAACGATTATGATGCCTCACCCCGAACGCCTATTCAGAACCGACCAATACTCGTGGCACGATTCCGAATGGGAACACCTTGCACCGTGGTTCGGATTGTTCCGTAATGCCTATAAATTTTGTAGCTGATTAACTATAGCTATGTCTTGTCCTATATATATTATCCATCTGAAGCGTAATCCGGAACGGCGGCTTTATATGCAAAGACAACTGGATGCCTTCGGCTTGGATTACAGTTTTGTAGAAGTAGATGTTTTTGATAAATACGAATTGGAATCGAAGGCATACCGCATCCGTGTTGCTAGTATGTTGGAGATTGACGAGCAGGCTTTGGAAAATAAATATGCTACGGTGATAGATGATGTGAAAAATCATCGTAGAAATAAATACCATGAATTAGCGTTACTTGCTATCGGGTTGAGTCATATAAAAGTTCATAATTTGATGATAGAAAATAATCACGCGATGGCGTGTATATTAGAAGATGATGCAAAATTATTGCCGACTTTCCCCGAGGCTCTTAAAACCGCACCCGATTTAGAGTGGGATATATTACAGTTTTGTCACGAGCCTAGTTATTTTCTCTTTGCTCCATTTTTGATCCGTCATTTTTCTAGGATAGGGTTCCTAAAACTTCCTAATCTTCGGTTATTCTTTTCTAAGAATTATGACGATATAGATAGACGGATAATCAGAGAATATGGTTTTGCTGAGCGGAAATATTCAAAGCCGGTGACCTATATAACAAAAACCATGCAACTATATCGTAATAGGCACAAAAGCATCATCAAATCTCTAATTCCCGAAATTATTATAAGTATTTTCATTCCCGGCATCATCAGGAAATTCTTGGTTTCTAAAAGTCATTTACTACTTATAAATAACATCAGCCATACTACCGAATTGTTAAAGCTCAATACTACAATTGAACTAGGTATGTTTCCCGAGGAACCCAATCCAACCCTTATAACCGAACATCATTGCATTGCTAAGCCTAGAGGAGCAGTTGTGTCGACTACGGCGTATTTAGTAAGACAATCGGCTATAGCCCAATGGAAACAAGAATTACTTTCCGAGAACCCTTTAGGTGTAGATCAGATTCCTTGGCAGTTATACAAAAATGAGCAAGTAAAACTACGCATAATTAGCCCACCTTGTGCGACGGCTACTTATGGTTATCTAAAATATACAATGCGCCGTTCGGATATTCACTTTAATGTAAATAAAACAAATTTTTAGGTTTAATCTAATGATCTTCCTCCCAAAGTGGACAAAAAAGTTGGTGGTCAGCTTATATAATTAAGCGCACTTAAGTTAACTATATTAACCGGAGAAGATATTATGGCAAGACGAGTATACACAGAAGAGTACAAGCGAGAGGCACTCGATTTAGTGAAACTTAATGGTTCCTTAAAAGGCACGGCATGGGAATTGGGAATTGCTGATCGTACCCTGCGACGCTGGGCGCGCCAATATGAGAAACCGACATCGGCAAGTGAGTTAAAGCGTGTTGAGACTATGGAGAAAGATGAGATTATTCGTAGCCGGGACAAAAAGATCCGAGAGCTTGAAAGGAAGGTCGAGTTTTTGACCGAAACCATGGCTTTTTTTTGCCAAGAGAGAAACAAGTGAAGTATCGGTATAGAGCGACCTCGTTATCAGGACTTGAGTTTGGAGGCAACTTGCAAGATGTTAGCAGTGAGTCGTAGTGGCTACTACAAGTGGCGTAGTCAGAAGGCCGATAAGATGGCACAGGGGCATCGGGAATGTATGCAGATTAGACGCGTATGGGAAGGCAGTGGCAAGACTTATGGTTCCCCGCGTATCTATGTGGTTGTACGATGCCGGATACCTACTGCAACTGATTAACTATAGCTATGTCCTGTCCTATATACATTATCAATCTGAGGCGTAATCCGGAGCGACGGCTTTATATGCAAAGACAGTTGGATGCCTTCGGCTTGGATTACAGCTTTGTAGAGGTAGATGTTTTTGATAAATACGAATTGGAATCGAAGGCATACCGCATCCGTGTTGCTAGTATGTTGGAGATTGACGAGCAGGCTTTGGAAAATAAATATGCTACGGTGATAGATGATGTGAAAAATCATCGTAGAAATAAATACCATGAATTAGCGTCACTTGCTATCGGGTTGAGTCATATAAAAGTTCACAACTTGATGATAGAAAATAATCACGCGATGGCGTGTATATTAGAAGATGATGCTAAATTATTGCCGACTTTCCCCGAGGTTCTTAAAACCGCACCCGATTTAGAGTGGGATATATTACAGTTTTGTCACCAGCCTAGTTATTTTCTCTTTGCTCCATTTTTGATCCGTCATTTTTCTAGGATAGGGTTCCTAAAATTTCCTAATCTTCGGTTATTTTTTTCTAAGAATTATGACGATATAGATAGACGGATAATCAGAGAATATGGTTTTGCTGAGCGGAAATATTCAAAGCCGGTGACCTATATAACAAAAACCATGCAACTATATCGTAATAGGCACAAAAGCATCATCAAATCTCTAATTCCCGAAATTATTATAAGTATTTTCATTCCCGGCATCATCAGGAAATTCTTGTTTTCTAAAAGTCAATTACAAATAAATAATATTGGGCAGACTATCGGATTGTTAAAGCTCAATACTACAATTGAACTAGGTATGTTTCCCGAGGAACCCAATTCAACCCTTATAACCGAACATCATTGCATTGCTAAGCCTAGAAGAAAAATTGTGTCGACTACGGCGTATTTAGTAAGACAATCGGCTATAGCCCAATGGAAACAAGAATTACTTTCCGAGAACCCTTTAGGTGTAGATCAGATTCCTTGGCAGTTATACAAAAATGAGCAAGTAAAACTACGCATAATTAGCCCACCTTGTGCGACGGCTACTTATGGTTATCTAAAATATACAACGCGCTGTTCGGATATTCACTTTAATGTAAATAAAACAAATTTTTAGGTTTAATCTAATGATCTTCCTCCAAAAAGTGGACAAAAAAAGTTGGTGGTCAGCCTATATAATTAAGCGTACTTAAGTTAACTATATTAACCGGAGAAGATATTATGGCAAGACGAGTATACACAGAAGAGTACAAGCGAGATGCACTCGATTTAATGAAGCGTAATGGTTCATTAAAAGGCACGGCAAGGGAATTGGGAATTGCTGATCGTACCCTGCGACGCTGGGCGCGCCAATATGAGAAACCGACATCGGCAAGTGAACTAAAGCGTGTTGAGACTATGGAGAAAGATGAGATTATTCGTAGCCGGGACAAAAAGATCCGAGAGCTTGAAAGGAAGGTCGAGTTTTTGACGGAAACCATGGCTTTTTTTGCCAAGAGAGAAACAAGTGAAGTATCGGTATAGAGCGACCCCGTTATCAGGACTTGAGTTTGGAGGCAACTTGCAAGATGTTAGCAGTGAGTCGCAGTGGCTACTACAAGTGGCGTAGTCAAAAGGCCGACAAGAGGGCACAGGCGCATCGGGAATGTCTGCAGATTAGACGCGTATGGGAAGACAGTGGCAAGACTTATGGTTCCCCGCGTATCTATGTGGTTGTACGATGCCGGATACCTACTGCAACTGATTAACTATAGCTATGTCCTGTCCTATATACATTATCAATCTGAGGCGTAATCCGGAGCGACGGCTTTATATGCAAAGACAGCTGGATGCCTTCGGCTTGGATTACAGCTTTGTAGAGGTAGATGTTTTTGATAAATACGAATTGGAATCGAAGGCATACCGCATCCGTGTTGCTCGCATGTTAGGGATTGACGAGCAGGCTTTGGAAAATAAATATGCTACGGTGATAGATGATGTGAAAAATCATCGTATAAATAAATATCATCGATTAGCATTACTTGCTATCGGGTTGAGTCATATAAAAGTCTATAACTTGATGAGAGAAAATAATCATGCGATGGCGTGTATATTAGAAGATGATGCCAAATTATTGCCGACTTTCCCCGAGGTGCTTAAAATCGCCCCCGATCTAGAGTGGGATATATTACAGTTTTGTCACCAGCCTAAGCGCATTTTCTTTGTTCCATTTTTGATCCGTAATTTTTGCAGAATAGATTTCCTAAAATTTAGTAATCTTCGGTTACTCTTTCCTAACAACTATAACAAGATAGACAGACGGATAATAAGAGAATATGGTTTTGATAATCCAAAATATTCAAAGCCGGCGGCCTATATAACAAAAACCATGCAACGATATCGTAATAGGTACAAAAGCATTACCAAACCTCTAATTCCCAAAATTATCATAAGTATTTTCATTCCCGGCATCATTAGGAAATTCTTGGTTTCTAAAAGTCGTTTACTACTTATAAAAAACATCAGTCGTACTACCGAATTGTTAAAACTCACTACTACGATTGAACTAGGTATGCTTCCCGAGGAACCCGATCCAACTCTTATAACCGAGCATCACTGCATTGCTAAGCCTAGAGGAGATGTTGTATCGACTACGGCGTATTTGGTAAGACAATCGGCTATAGCTAAATGGAAACAAGGATTACTTTCCGAAAACCCTCTAGGTGTAGATCAGATTCCTTGGAAGTTGTACGAGAACGGGCAGGTAAAGCTACGCATAATTAGCCCGCCTTGTGCGACGGCTACTTATGGTTACCGAAAATATACAATGCGTCGCTCGGATATTCACTTTGGCATAAGTAAAACAAATTTTTAGGTTTAATCTAATGATCTTCCTCCCAAAGTGGACAAAAAAGTTGGTGGTCAGCTTATATAATTAAGCGCGCTTAAGTTAACTATATTAACCGGAGAAGATATTATGGCAAGACAAGTATACACAGAAGAGTACAAGCGAAATGCACTCGATTTAGTGAGACTTAATGGTTCCTTAAAAGGCACGGCAAGGGAATTGGGCATTGATGATCGTACCCTGCGACGCTGGGCGCGCCAATATGAGAAACCGACATCGGCAGGTGAGTTAAAGCGTGTTGAGGCTATGGAGAAAGATGAGATTATTCGTAGCCAGGACAAAAAGATCCGAGAGCTTGAAAGGAAGGTCGAGTTTTTGACCGAAACCATGGCTTTTTTTTGCCAAGAGAGAAACAAGTGACGTATCGGTATATAGAGCGACCTCGTTATCAGGACTTGAGTTTGGAGGCAACTTGCAAGATGTTAGCAGTGAGTCGCAGTGGCTACTACAAGTGGCGTAGTCAAAAGGCCGACAAGAGGGCACAGGCGCATCGGGAATGTATGCGGATTAGAGACGTATGGGAAGACAGTGGCAAGACTTATGGTTCCCCGCGTATCTATGTGGTTGTACGATGCCGGATACCTACTGCAACTGATTAACTATAGCTATGTCCTGTCCTATATATATTATCCATCTGAAGCGTAATCCGGAACGGCGGCTTTATATGCAAAGACAACTGGATGCCTTCGGCTTGGATTACAGCTTTGTAGAGGTAGATGTTTTTGATAAATACGAATTGGAATCCAAGGCGTACCGCATCCGTGTTGCTCGCATGTTGGAGATTGACGAGCAGGCTTTGGAAAATAAATATGCTACGGTGATAGATTATGTGAAAAATCATCGTAGAAATAAATACCATCGATTAGCATTACTTGCTATCGGGTTGAGTCATATAAAAGTCTATAACTTGATGAGAGAAAATAATCATGCGATGGCGTGTATATTAGAAGATGATGCTAAATTATTGCCGACTTTCCCCGAGGTGCTTAAAATCGCCCCCGATCTAGAGTGGGATATATTACAGTTTTGTCACCAGCCTTGGCAATTTCGCTTTGACTCATTTTTGATCCGTAATTTTTGCAGAATAGATTTCCTAAAATTTAGTAATCTTCGGTTACTCTTTCCTAACAACTATAACAAGATAGACAGACGGATAATAAGAGAGTATGGTTTTGATAATCCGAAATATTCAAAGCCGGCGACCTATATAACAAAAACCATGCAACGATATCGTAATAGGTACAAAAGCATTACCAAACCTCTAATTCCCAAAATTATCATAAGTATTTTCATTCCCGGCATCATTAGGAAATTCTTGGTTTCTAAAAGTCGTTTACTACTTATAAATAACATCAGCCATACTACCAAATTGTTAAAACTCAATACTATGATTGAACTAGGTATGTTTCCCGAGGAACCCGATCCAACCCTTATAACCGAGCATCACTGCATTGCTAAGCCTAGAGAGAGAATTGGGTCGACCACGGCGTATTTAGTAAGACAATCGGCTATAGCCGAATGGAAACAAGAATTACTCTCCGAGAACTTTCTAGGTATAGATGAGATTCCTTGGCAGTTATACAAAAATGGGCAAGCAAAACTAAGCATAATTAGCCCGCCTTGTGCGACGGCTATTTATGGTTACCTAAAATATACAATGCGTCGTCCCCAATATCACCGTAAGTTAGGTAAAACAGAGTTTTAGGTTTAACCTACGAGTAGTTTATAGCAATTTATGATGAATCATCTCCATTTGATGGAGCAGCCGATACCGGGAATTTGGTGTTCGGGTCCACGACCGGTTTCGGCAATTAGAATCATTGCTTCCAGTAGCTCCTGTTTTAAGTCGCCGCTGCTCTTCGAGGGACCGCTTGCATCGAGCCGTCCTCTATATTGAAGTTCAAAATCTTTGTTATAACCGAAGAAATCGGGTGTGCAAACCGCTCCGTAGGTCTTAGCGACCGCTTGGCTTTGGTCGTATAAATAGGGGAAAGGATAGGCAAATTTTTGGGCTATTTTTTTCATATTATCAAATGAGTCTTCGCTATATTCGGCGGGATCGTTGGACATAACCGCAACCGAATTGATACCGTAATCGAGCAACTGTTTGGTTTGAATACTTAGTTTTTTTTGGATCGCTTTTACATACGGGCAGTGATTGCATATAAACATGACCAGCAAGCCGTTTGCTCCCATGCAGTCGCGTGCGTTGTATGTTTTACCGTCGGTTGCCGGCAAGCTGAAGTCGTGCATCGCTTCTCCGAAATTGCAAACCGGTGTTGTTTTTGCTACCATAGTCGTTTATCTACTGAATGTGCTTGAATGCATGAGTATATTACCCGATTTTTTCGCATTATCAAATCTTAGAATAGAGAAATCCGGCAAAACGAGAACTTAATGACACGATTTTTTACTTCCGAATCGGTTTCCGAAGGTCACCCCGACAAGATCTGTGATCAGATATCCGACGGTATTTTGGATGCCTTGATAGCCGAAGATCGCAACAGTCGCGTCGCTTGCGAGGCGATGGTCAAGAATAACCATGTCGTTGTCGGAGGTGAGATTTCCAGCAGTGCCGATATTTGTTATGAAAGACATATTCGTAGCATTATTGCCGAAATAGGCTACGACGACCCCGGCTTGGGTTTCGATGCCGAACACTGTGGTATATCAATTTTGCTGGGTTTGCAGTCGTCCGATATCAGTCAAGGCTTAGAACGAGACGAGTCGCAAGGAGCCGGAGATCAAGGTTCGATGTTCGGTTATGCCAGCAACGAGACCGACGAATTAATGCCCGCTCCGATTACTTATGCGCATCGCTTGCTCAAGCGACATTCCGAATTGAGACGCGCAAAGACATTACCGTGGCTGCGTCCCGACGCCAAGAGCCAACTCAGTTTTCGCTACGAGGACGACAAACCGGTCGGCATATCGGCAATTGTTTTTTCTACCCAGCACGACGAAACGGTGTCGCTTGCCGATATCGAAGAAGCGGTGAGAGAGCAGATTATCAAAGAAGTATTACCATCGGAATGGTTGTCCGCCGATACCCGTTACCATATCAACCCGACCGGACGTTTCGTGGTCGGTGGACCGGTCGGTGATTGCGGGCTGACCGGGCGTAAGATTATCGTCGATACCTACGGCGGCATGGCACGACACGGCGGCGGTGCTTTTTCGGGCAAGGATCCGTCCAAGGTAGATCGCTCGGCAGCTTATGCTGCGCGTTATGTTGCCAAAAATATCGTTGCAGCAGGTCTAGCCGAGCGTTGCGAGGTTCAGTTGTCTTATGCAATCGGTGTTGCCGAACCGGTTTCAATCTCGGTGAATACCTTTGCAACCGGTAATTTAGCCGATTCGGAGATCGCATCTTTGGTGAAAAAGCATTTTGATTTACGACCTGTGGCAATCATCGAGGATTTGGATTTGTTAAACCCGATATACAAGCAGACTGCGGCATACGGACATTTCGGCAGAGACGATATAAAATTGCCGTGGGAAAGATGTGATAAGGTAGAATTGTTAAAGTGAACATAACCGATAAAAGGAGATTTACGAATGAGTGTTACAGCGAAAGAATTGGAACAAGATTATAGAGTAGCCGATCTAAGCCTGGCCGAATGGGGGGCTAAAGAGATTGCGATCGCCGAGACCGAAATGCCGGGGTTGATAGCATTGCGAGAACAATACGCCGGGCAGCAGCCGCTTGCCGGGGCGCGTATCGCCGGTTGCTTGCACATGACCGTGCAGACTGCGGTGTTGATACAGACTTTGGTTGCATTGGGCGCATCGATTAGATGGGCTTCGTGCAATATCTTTTCCACCCAAGACCACGCCGCTGCGGCGATGGCGGTAGCCGGCATACCGGTCTTTGCATGGAAGGGTGAGAGCGAATCCGAATATTGGTGGTGTGTAGAGCAAACGATCAGAGGCAAAGACGGTTGGACACCCAATTTATTGCTCGACGACGGCGGCGATTTAACCAAAATGATGCACGACGAGTTTCCCGAGTTGCTCAAGGAAGTGAGAGGAGTTTCGGAGGAGACCACCACCGGTGTTAGACGACTGTACGATATGTACGATAAGGGAGAATTAGGGACGGTTGCGTTCAATGTCAACGACTCGGTTACCAAGTCAAAGTTTGATAACATCTACGGTTGCCGAGAATCTCTGATAGACGGAATTAAGCGCGCCACCGATGTGATGATTTCCGGAAAAGTTGCGGTAGTTTGCGGCTACGGCGATGTCGGCAAAGGATCTGCGCAGGCTTTGCGTAGTCAAAGTTGCAGGGTATGGGTGACCGAAATAGACCCGATTTGCGCACTGCAAGCGGCGATGGAAGGGTATCGGGTTGTGACGATGGAAGAGGCTGCACCGCAAGCCGATATATTCATTACCGCAACCGGTAACTATCATGTAATCAATCACGACCACATCTCGGTAATGAGAGACCAAGCGATTGTTTGTAATATCGGTCATTTCGACGATGAGATAGATGTGGCAAGCCTAAAAGATTATCGGTGGATCAACATCAAACCGCAGGTTGATCAAATTGAATTACCCAACGGCAGACGTATTATTCTATTGGCGGAAGGACGGTTGGTTAATTTAGGGTGTGCGACCGGGCATCCGAGTTTTGTTATGTCCAATTCGTTCACCAATCAGGTACTCGCACAAATAGAACTCTGGCAGCATAGCGAACGCTATGGTGTCGGCGTACATACGTTACCTAAAGTACTCGACGAAGAAGTTGCACGGTTGCACTTGGCTAAAGTAGGTGCGCAATTAACGAGATTGAGTCCCGAACAGGCAGGATATATCGGAGTACCTGTGGAAGGACCTTACAAACCCGAGTATTACCGTTACTAAAAATATCGTCGGACACCGATGAGAGTGTCTAGAGTCTACTACCCGATAGAGATGAAGCCTCGGCAAAGGTTTGAGGTCGACGCTAAAGTACACCACTATCTGAATCGAGTGTTACGCCTTAATACCGGGGCATCGGTGCGTTTTTTTAATCATAAGGGACGCGAATTTCTATGCACACTGACAGACAAAGGTAGACAAAGTAGTACCTTTATGTGTGAAAACGAAGTTGAAGTACTCCCGGAAATCGATCCTAAAGTTAAGCTCTATTTGGCGGTTTGTAAAAACGACAGCATGGATTTTTCGGTACGGAAAGCAACCGAGTTGGGTGTGCACGAACTACAACCGCTGATTAGCGAGCGTAGTCTATCGCAAAGTGCCGCCGATAGGCGACGGTTGCACTGGCAAGGTGTTGCGGAAAGTGCCTGCGAGCAATGCGGCAGAGCGATTATTCCCCGAATAGCAGAACCTATTGCATTACGAGAAATTACGAAAATCGGAGGAGGCGATAAAGCAGTCATCTGCTGTCTCGACACCCCGATCTCAATCAAAGACCGAGCCGACAAGATTTTGACAAAGTTATTTGAGCGCAAAGCGATGCTACATTTGATGATCGGCCCGGAGGGTGATTTTAGTGCCGATGAAATTGCCCATGCGATATCACTGGGTTTTGAACCTGCCGGTTTGGGGAATTATGTGCTTCGTAGCGATACCGCCGTTGTTGCCGCACTAAGCGTCATACGCTTTTTGCGTGCATGAAGCTGTCGAAAAAATATTGCTAATCCACCTGTAGGAGCGAATCATTAAACCCAATGGATGAATGTGGGGCTGTTGAAAAAGTATCTACGAACCATAGGGGCGGACTAAAATTAAATTGCCGATTGACCTACCGGCTCAATCGGTGGCTTTATACTGCCCCGTTAATATCTCTGTCACCAACCTATATCAAAAACACCGTCGCCAATCCCAAAAAGACTACGACACCTACAATATCGGTGATGGTCGTCAACACCACACTACTGGCAAGTGCCGGGTCTACACCGAATTTCTTCAACACAATGGGGATTATCACACCGGCACCTGCAGCGCAAATCAAGTTGACGATGATTGCTACGGCAATGATGATACCCACTCCGATATCGTCAACCCACAAAATCGTAATGCTAGCGACGATGATCGCCCAAATGACACCGTTCAAGGAACCCACCGACGCTTCTTTGAGCAACAGCATGGTAGGATTGCCTTCGTTTAAACGTTTGGTTGCCAGACCGCGTATCGTAATCATCAAAGTCTGAATGCCGGCTATCCCACCCATGCTTGCAACGACCGGTACTAGAACGGCAAGTATGATGATTTGCTGTAGGGTATCTTCAAATAGACTGATGAACCAAGCGGCGATAAACGCGGTGAGTAAATTAACCCCCAACCAAGATGCACGTTTTCTAGCCGAACTTAAAACCGGTGCATAGAGATCTTCCTCGCCCGAAGCACCGGAAAAACCGATACGCTCTTGCCGGGGTTCTTTGCGCAGTACATCCAAGACATCGTCTACGGTGATGCGACCGACAACTTTGTTATCCGTATCTACGACCGCAGCCGATACCAAGTCTCTATCTTCGAACAACGCAACGACTTCGCTCGCCGGCATCGAGACGGGTATCGCAGTTGCTTCGGTGCTCGTCAAGTCGACAATCAGCGTATCTTTATCGCAGGTGATCAAATCGCCGATCGATACAACCCCCGAATAGCGGTTCGAATAATCGACGACGATCAAATTATCGGTATGTTGCGGTAGTGTTTTTTTCATTTTGATATAGCGTATTGCGACATCTAAGGTGATATTAGTACGCAGCGTCAAAACATCGGGGTTCATCAATCCCCCTGCGGTATCCGCATCGTAAGACAACACCTGTTCCAAACGCCGACGACTCTGTGAGTCCATGCCTGCCAACAACTGTCGGGTCACGGTGTCGGGCAAGGGGTCTATCAGGGCGGCAAGATCATCTATTTCCATACCTTCGGTTGCAAGTAGCAATTCGTCGTCTCGGGTCAGTTCGATCAGGTTTTCGCGTACATCCTCGCTGACTTCTAATAAGATATCGCCCTCTAAAGCGACATCGGTCAGTTTCCATACGATACGGCGCTCCGGGATAGGTAGGGCTTCCAAAAGATTGGCAATTTCACCGGCATGCAAATTGCTCAGTAATCTTTTTACTTGATCTACTTTGCCTTTTCGGAGTGTCTCGGATAGATATTCCGGAGTGTTTTGTGCTTCCATACTCGTGCCCGTTAAGAACAAAATTCGGCTATGCGCGCCGGGTCGGAATGTGTTCGCATCCGCTGATATTTACGCTGTAGACCACCGACATCGCTGTCCATAATAATTTGTTTGATTTCAAGTAAGTTATTCGGGTGTACGCTAAATTCTCTCAATCCCATCGCCAACAGCAGCGTTGTATAACGGCTATCGCCTGCCATCTCTCCGCACATTGCTACCGGCACATTCAATCGCCGCCCGGCATCCAAAACGATCGATATCAAGTTGAGCACACCGGGGTGTAGCGGATTATACAAGTAGTTGACCTCTTCGTCTATGCGATCTATCGCCAACGCGTATTGAATCAAATCGTTCGTGCCTATGGATAGGAAATCGAGCTTACGAGCGAAGGCCTCGGCGGCGAGTGCCGCAGCCGGTACTTCTATCATCCCACCTATTTTGATGTTCTGCTTGAAACGTCTTTTTTTATCCCTCAATTGCCGTTGCGCCGATTTATAAAATGCCATAATTTGTTCCAACTCGTCGATGCTGGTTAGCATAGGAATCAAAATGCGCACTTCTCCGTAAACTGAGGCGCGCAATATCGCTCGCAACTGCTGCAAAAACAAATCGGGATTTTTCAACGAGCGACGGATCGCACGCAAACCCAAAGCCGGATTGGGTGCCATCGGTCCCTCGTAATCCGGATCGAATTCTTTTTCGGCACCCAAATCCAAGGTGCGTATCGTCACCGGCCTATCGGCGGCAACCCGCAATATCTTTTTATAAGCGGTGAAATGTTCCTCTTCTCCCACCTCTTTATAGCGGTCTGTATAAAGAAATTCGGTGCGATACAAACCCACACCCTCGGCACCGCTATGCTTAAAAGCGCGTACCTCCTCGCTCAACTCTATATTGGTCATCAGCTTGATATCGACACCGTCGCGGCTACGGGTCGGTTTGTTCTTCAACACCGCCAGCTGCTTTTGATGCGCTTTATCGGCTTTAATTTTTTGTTGATACAACTGTATCGTTTGCTTATCGGCACCTGCGATTAGTGCACCGGTGTTCCCGTCTATGATGACGGTTTCGTTTTCGCAGAGTAGATTGCGTACATTCGCTACGGCAACGATTGCCGGTATACCCAAGCTACGCGCCAAAATCGCAGTGTGCGAGGTTGTGCCACCGTATTCGGTTACAAAACCACCTATCTTTTGATGTTCGAACATGATGGTGTCGGCGGGTGCCAAATCGTCCGAGACTATAATATAACCTTTGAGTTGCTTCGTCTGTTTGTCACCGGTCTGCTTGCCGTCTTTGTCGACGACTTTATCCTTCTCCAGCGCGGTTTGTATCAAGCGGATGATATGCTCTACATCGTTGCGTCTGGTCTTTAGATAACTATCTTGCATTGCGTCGAAGATTTGAACCAACTTATTCTTTTGTATATCGAGAGCCCACTCGGCATTGCATAATTGCTCTCTTATAATCTGTATCGGAGCTTGCTTCAGAGGTACATCGGCTATCATCAATAAATGCGAGTCTATGAATGTAGCGATTTCCTCGGGCGCATCACCGGGAATCAGTTTTCTAACATTCTTCAAGTGCGCCACCGCAAGTTTGTGCGCTCTATTGAAACGAGCGATTTCCGACCGTACTCGACTTTTGCTTATCTTATAATGGGTAATCTCACCTTCACCGTGCTCGAACAGATGTACCGGACCTATGCCTATGCCTTTAGACACACCGCTACCGTTCAACAACATCGCCATGTTTATTCCTCCTCCCCGAAACGGTCGTTTATAAGTTTGCAAAGCCCGTTTGCCGCTTCTTCTTCGTCCTCGCCGTTTATGGTCAGCAACAGCGGCGTGTCTTTTGCCGCAGCCAACATAATAACGCCCATGATGCTCTTGCCGTTGACCGTTTGATCGTCTTTGCTTATCTTTATATCGCTTGCGAAGCTCGACGCAAGTGAAACAAACTTCGCCGCAGCTCGGGCATGCAACCCCAGCTTATTGATAATTGTAGCCTCGAGCTTCACCACGGTCGTACCACGCTATCGCGCCCCCCTTCGTATGCTTTCCGGGCAAGTGCTTCGCCTTCCAAATAATCATAATTCAGCACTTTGAGTAACATCGCTAGATTGAGTCCGCCCACCAACCATCTATTCGCATCACCGTGAAACTGCATCGCAATATTAGAGGGCGTTGCACCGTACAAGTCGGTCAATAGCAACACACCGGAGCCTTGATCGAGTTCCGCACAATATCGCTTTAACCCGATAACTTCGTTCTCCGGCACGCAGTCGTACGATACCGCATAAACGCTTATACGAGTAGACGAAGACGGCATCAATCTTTCGGCGGTCGCCGCAAGACTATCACCGATACCGTTATGGGTAAGCAATAAAATAGAAGTTGCCATCGTCTTATTTACACCGTGCGAGTCGAGACATCGCTATATATCTCTATGCTCTTTATTGATATCGTATTCGGGCTTCTCTTCGGATAACTTTAGATAGAGTTTTTCTACCATATACACCGAACGATGGCGCCCACCGGTACATCCCACGGATACCGTAAAATAAGAACGTATGTCGGATTCGTAGTACGGTATCCATTTTTCCAAAAAAGCAAAAACATCGTCGAATAACTCTATGCTCTTGGGCGACTTATCCAGGAAAGCTCGCACCTCCGAATCAGTGCCCAAGTGCCGTCTCAATTCGGGTATCCAATACGGATTTGCCAAACAACGCACATCAAAAATATAGTCCGAGTTTGAAGGAACACCTTTTTTGTAACCGAAAGACTTCAGTAGTATAGAGAGTGGCACTTTATTTAATTCTAGCTGCTTGGCGACGATGTCACGCAATTCGTATTGGTTCATGCTCGTGGTATCTATACAAATACCGGCGCACGAGGCAATCTTGTCGAGCAGGTTCGTCTCGGTTTTTATGCAGGCTTTCAACGGCTTGCTCTCGTATATAGACAACGGGTGCGGACGACGCGTCTCGTTATAGCGATGCTCCAATACCTCCTCGGATGCTCTTAAAAAAATGAGTTTTGTATCAAACCCGGCATTTTCCAACCGTTCCAGTATCAATTTAATATCGGTGGATTGGGTGATTAAGTTGCGGGTATCTATGCTGACTGCGATTCTATCGCCGAGTTTGATTTGCTCGGCGAGCAAGCGCTTAGTCAGTTCGTCGAGAAATTCCAAAGGCATGTTGTCTATGCAGTAAAAGTGATGGTCTTCCAGAGTCTGCAATGTCACCGACTTGCCGGCACCCGATAGACCGCCGACGATAACAAATCTCATCGACCGGCATCCATATAGTTTCTTTGCCGAGCGGCGATTTCCTCTTCGGCGTAGTAGCCACCGACACGAAGAATATGATTTCTTGCTGCTGCTTCAACCAACACGGCTAGGTTGCGCCCCGGCGCAACCGGCAAGGTGAAAACCGGAATCTCCAGACCGAGTACGTTCATCGTACGTTGTGCACTTTTTAGGCGGTCTTTATTGACGCTCGGGTCTTTGCCGGCAAATTTAAGATCTATAATCTGACGCAGATATTTAGTTTCTTTGACCGCGCTGTTGCCGTACATTTGGCGAATGTTCAAAATACCCAAACCGCGCACCTCCAAAAAATCTTGGATCGTCGGCGGGGCGGTGCCTTGTACGATATCGGGTGCGATACGAGTGAACACCGGCGAATCGTCGGCTATTAGACGGTGTCCTCGGGTAATCAATTCCAATGCAAGTTCGCTCTTCCCTACCCCGCTATCGCCGCTAAGCAATACGCCGATGCTGATGACTTCCATGAATACACCGTGCATCGTTAATTTTTCGGCAAGTGTTCGAGATAAATAATAGCGCAAATCATCGACTAAGGGTTCTCCACCCAGCGAGGAAATAAATAAGGCGATATTTCGTCTGTCTGCTAAGGCTTGTATATCCGGCATGGGTTTCTGTGCATTACTGACGAGTACCGCCAAACAAGTCTCGCTGAATAAATTATGTAATGCGTTGTCCAACACACTACCCTTCAACGACTCTAGATACGCCATCTCGGCATTATCCAATATATGTACCTGACTCGAATGTATAGGATTGAAATAACCTACGATATCAACGGGCTGATTTTCTCCGTGCTTGATGAAACGTTTATCGGCGGACCCTCGTCCTGCAACCCACTGCAGTTGTAGCTGATCCTTCAGATGGTCGAATAGTTCGCCGACCGTAGGGATATTCGCACTCATGAGACGGGCATCTTGAGACGATGCAATAAATCGGATTCATTTTTTGCCGACAATAGTTCGTTCACATTAGCCGTCTCGTTAAAATGGCTTGCTAGGCTTGCCAAAATATCCAAATGCTGTTGTGTTGCATCCGACGGAAAAAGCAAAGCAAATATGAGTTTCACCGGCAACCCATCGGGTGCTTCGTAATCTACCCCTTGCGATACTCGCAATAATGCCACGATCGGATTGCTCAAACCATCGATGCGGCAATGCGGAATCGCAACTCCTTTGCCTATCGCAGTACTACCCAACTGCTCGCGCTCGAATAGACTTGCCAGTACGACATGGGGGTCTAGCGGCGTAGATTGACACACCATCTCGGACAATATCACCAAAGATTTCTTTTTGGTTGCCGAGACTATCAGTCTTATGTGTTCCGAATCTAGATAATCGCTAAAATTCATTGCTATCTTTTAGCTTTGATATTATGATGCACAACTTCTTTGGAGTGGTGGTCTCTTAATTTTTCCTTATGTTTGACTATTTGACGATTGAGCTTAGGAATAAGCCTATCTATCGTCGTGTACATATCGTCGGATTTGGCACGAACAAAAAAATCGTGGTGGCTGGCATGCACGGTTATCTCCGCAATATGCAAATTTTTCTCTATCTTTAGTACGACATGTGCGGTCACCAGATGGTCGAAGTGTTTGCGTATTTTCTCTAATTTTTCGTTGATATGCGTTTCTATAGGTTTTGTAACATCAAAACCTTGTCCGAATATTTGAATTTCCATAGATTTCTCCTTGTTTGGCTTCGTATTTTATCTAAATGCAGTAGGCTTAGTCTATAATACATCTTCCAACACGATTACGATTGATTACTTATTTTATCACTATGCCCGACCGAGGCGCACCCGATGAATAAAGAAATTATAGAAAAAGCCTCGCAAATAAAACTGGTAGCCTTTGATGTAGACGGTGTATTGACCGACGGCAGACTCATATGGACCAACGAAGGCGGAGAGGCTAGAAGTTTTGATGTCAAAGACGGAACCGGCATACGCTTATTGCTCGCCCACCGCATAGAAGTTGCGGTAATCAGTGCGCGAAAATCTATCATCGTCGAAAACAGAATGAAAGATCTCGGTGTCAAGCATGTATTTCAGGGCTGTTTTGATAAAAAATCGATTCTGGATGCCCTGATCGTCATGTTGGATATCACCCTGCAGCAGGTTGCTTATACGGGCGACGATTTTATAGACTTGCCGGCGATGAACTCGGTGGGTCTTGCCTTAGCTCCTGCCGACTCGCACGAAACAGTCAGGCAACAAGCCGACTGGATCACTTCAGCGGACGGTGGACGCGGTGCTGCGCGTCAAGTCTGCGACCTTATCCTCAAAGCGCAAAGCCTCGGTCCGTATGAATAGATGCCGACTATTAAAATAATTTTTTTATGCTATACATAGTACAATATGCGATTAAATTAAAGGCAGACCCGCGTCTGCCGATAGAGTTTCGGCTAGTTGGCAGAATGGTCATGCAGCGGCCTGCAAAGCCGTTTACGCCGGTTCGATTCCGGCACTAGCCTTTGCCGACAAAAAACACCGAAGCCCACGATTGCATGCCCGGGTGGCGAAATTGGTAGACGCAAGGGACTTAAAATCCCTCGAGCAGTGATGCTCGTGCCGGTTCGACTCCGGCCCCGGGCACCACCGAGAATACCCACCGGATTCAGCAATACTAATTTCGCCTCGCCGAATATGACAAATAGCCGTATAAAGCTGTTATACACGGTGGTGTCGCAGAGGAAGATCATGTCGCCTCGTTGAATATGCCAAATAGCTGTATAAAGCTGTTATGCACGGGGGTGTCACAATAGACAACCTGACCTCGTTGCGTTCGGCTAATGCCTTAGGAATGAAATCAATATGTCCATGCTTATCGGTTAATGCTTCCTTTTTCCACTTTTCAGCCGTCTCTAATCTAAGCATATAACCCATACCTCCCTGACAATATTCGGGCAACTTACTCGCTATATAGTAGTTATCCGTAATGTGGTGCTTGAATGCCTTGTCGTGAGAGAAGGCAGCACCCATTTTGGATACATAATATTGCCAAAAAGCTTGTTTCTCTTGTACATTTTCAAAATTTATTACTACTCGATTTATATCAAAACTACTTTTGCGGACTATACTATACGGATATAAATGCCAATGGCGTTTAACGATATTAAAAGCACATTGCATCGCTATCAAATGTTGCCTTAGACTCAACCGCGGCTTGTGCATATAATGTTTTATCAATTTCCGACACACGGAACGATATGACTTATGTCTCATGATACTCACTAGAGTATTTATTAGTCTCCCGACACTATCCGAATGATTAGCGAGCATTAATATGTCCCAGGGAAATTGCTGCACATTATTTAATATCTCGGGAAATACGGGGGATATATCGGTATCATCTTCTAATATACAGGCTAGCGGGATATTATTCTTTATCATCGAATTGTAGGCTTTAATGTGACTGAACAAAATTGCATACGGGGACCATGTAGATGACCATATAGATACATTTTTTTCTATGGCATCTTCGTTCATGCCGAATTCTCGGGCAACCTTGAGGCGGTAATCTTTAGAGAAAAAATCGCGCCCGTCAAATGCTTCTATAATTTGATATTTCAGATTCAGAGCATCGAGCTGTCTTTGTACGGATAATCTACGCTCCGGTACTCGCCTTAGACTGATTACATAAATAGGGATGTCGGTGCTCATAAAAAATTAAAATTAGTAGATTGTTTTAGCAGCGACTTAAGTATGGTTTATGATTACCTAAGCAATGAGTGTGCAAACCACCGAACGTTTTTTAGCGTGGCTACGATGCTCCCACAAATAAATACCTTGCCATACACCGAGCATCAACCGTCCCGCTTGTACCGGTAGGTTTAATTCGCTCTTAGTAAGTACCGACCGTATATGCGCGGACATGTCGTCGGGACCTTCGGCGGTATGCCGATACAAAGGATCTCCGTCAACCACCAGTCTACTCATAAAATTCTCCAAATCCGAATGAACGGTGGGATCGGCATTCTCGGTGATAACCAACGACGCACTGGTATGCCGAACGAACAAATGACACAAGCCTTCGGCATCGGTAGGCAATAGATTCTGAACGTCGCGACTTAAGTCATATAACCCTTTGCCTTCGGTCTCGCACGATATAGTTCCTAAAAATGTCATCTTATAATTGGCTGTCGTTGTATAATATCCGATACATTTTATACGAGTTGCGCTATAAATGACACAAAACATAAAACTTCCCGCGATACATAGACGACGCACCGTGCCGGTGCAGGTTGCTAATATCACGATCGGTGGTACGGCACCTATCGTGGTGCAATCGATGACTGCCACCGACACCACCGACATTGAAGCAACCACTGCGGAAATTATAGAACTCGCACAGGCGGGATCGGAATTGGTGCGTATCACCGTCAATAACGAGGCGGCAGCCCGCGCAATTCCCGAAATCGTAGAAAAATTGGATGCCTCGGACAATCGTGTTCCGTTAGTAGGCGACTTCCATTACAACGGTCATAAACTAGTACGCAAATATCCCGAATGTATTGCACATCTGGACAAGCTACGCATCAACCCCGGTAATGTGGGACGCGGTGCTAAACACGACACGCAGTTTGCCGAAATGATAGAATACGCGTGTCTACATCAAAAGCCCGTTCGCATCGGTGTGAATTGGGGAAGTTTGGATCAAGACCTGCTAAAAAGCAGACTAGACGATAATGCCAAATTACAAAACCCGCTATCGTTGGACGAAATCACTTACAAGACGATGATCGAGTCGGCATTGCAAAGTGCCGAACGAGCCGAGAACTTAGGTTTAGCGCATAACGCAATCATCTTGTCGTGCAAACTCAGTGATTTGCAAGGTTTGGTTTGCGTGTACCGAATGCTCGCCAAACAATGCGATTATCCGCTTCATTTGGGTCTCACCGAAGCCGGTATGGGACGGCGTGGGACGGTTAACTCCAGTGCAGCGTTGGCAATCTTACTTCAGGAGGGCATCGGCGATACGATACGAGTTTCGCTCACCCCGAAACCCGGTGGCAGCCGTAGCGAAGAGGTACGCATTGCGCAAGATATTTTGCAAGCCCTCAAGTTACGCGCTTTTATCCCTTCGGTAATCGCCTGCCCCGGCTGTGGGCGCACGAGTAGCGATTATTTTCAGAAACTCGCATCCGAAATACAAAGCTACATACAGCAGAGAATGCCCGATTGGAAAACACAATACCCCGGTGCCGAAAAAATGACCGTTGCGGTAATGGGATGCGTAGTCAACGGACCCGGGGAAAGTAAGCATGCGGATATAGGCATCAGCTTGCCGGGCAGCGGCGAACGTCCGGTAGCACCCGTTTATATAGACGGCAAACATGAACTGACTCTATCCGGCGATAGCTTGGTAGCCGACTTCAAGGCACTCATAGAAAGATATGTCGGAGAGAACCACCGGAGCATCGGGACAAAGTAGCCCCGCCGTTTGTCGCATAGAACCGCCGATTGAACCGGTAGGTCAATCGGACGCAATTATCCGTTGATATTCTCTAGGTATTCCAATCGTATCCCGAGAAAAAATCATATTTTCCAATAAGCGATGCGATGTTGCGTTTTTTGTCTTTCGTCCAGTCATAGTCCATGCGACTCTTATGAACTTCTTTATTAACTACGGAGGCGCAATCATCCAGATAATCGGGAGAGACGGGTACTTGTAAAAAATCACAAATTTTAGCTAATTGTGAACGGGGGTTCGCAACCATATCTTCATGTTTAGACATAAATACATCCTGAGGGTCGCTGTTTTTAAGAATTTCCACATTTTTCTCACAAAGATCTAAAAGTATATCTGCACTTTGCATTGTTGCGTATTTACCGTAAATGGTTCCTTTAGTATGCCACATGTCAACACTATATCTTTGCATCGTTGCGTATATATCGTAAGGATTACGGATTGTGAAAATAAATTTTAGGCCTATATCTCTTTCCGCTAATTTTTTTCTTAGGTCTTTTAGCATAGAAACTTTGAAATCCTCTAAGTTCCATTCAGAGTCTTTGTTTCCTATGACTTTCAACTGTTTGAAAAGGCCTTGATACTGATTGGGAACTAAAATATACCTTGCTATTCTGTTTTCATAGGGACCTTTTCTGTGTGTTATGTATGTATGTATGTATGTATGTATGTATGTATGTATGTATGTATGTATGTATGTATGTATGTATCATTATTTTTATTATGATACATATTATGAAGTGACAGCATCTTTAAATCATGCTTTAAAAGCCGATCAAATATTCTGTTTAAGTCATTTATTCCGTGCTTTTGTATGTATTGAATAGGATAAAATGCCTCATCGGCCATAACGATATTAGGATGTGCCGTCAGCAAATAACCTAGTAATGAACCACCTGATCTAGGAAAACCGAATGTTAACGGCATTATCCGGATATGCTTATAAGGTTGTTTGTGATTTTTAGAGATATATTTGAAGAAAGTTCTCATGCTATCGCCTCTTCGGATATGCCGGAGGACTGATAGGCTAATAGACCGTGCGGGGGGATTTCATTATGACTTCTATGTTGATTTTTTATGGTCACTCTTGTATCGTTGGATTAAGTTTTTTTGACTTTTCTAGCTTATCGGAAAAACTCATTTTAGCATTAGATACTAAATTCGGGGAGAACGTCAGGTCAATCTACGAGATTTTAATTCTGCGGGCTTTGGTAAGTGCCTTCGGATGCTTGGCTATTGCGATATGCCAGTTCTCCAAATGTTTGTTGTGCTTCTGCAGTTTTGGATTCACCCCACAATTTCATCGCTTGCTGTTGCAGTCCACGACCGTACGAAAAAGTGAGCCGCCACGGCGCACCTTCGCGCAATGCAAGACGATTGATTGCATCCAAATGGGCGGTTGCTTTTTCATCGCTTTGTCCGCCGGAAAGAAACGCAATGCCGGGCACCGCTGCCGGCACGGTAGATTTCAAGCAGGCAAGAGTATGTTCGGCAACCGTATTCACATCGGCTTGATCCGGACAATCGCTTCCCGATAAAACCATATTGGGTTTTAATACAATTCCGTTCAGCTGGACACCTTGAGTACGTAATTCACTAAACACTTCGTTTTGGGTACATTCGCTGACTTCATAGCAATCTTCTATACTGTGGTGTCCGTCCATGAGTACTTCGGGTTCGACGATAGGCACTATATTTTGTTCTTGACATAATGCCGCATAACGCGCCAGCGCATGGGCATTTGCATGGATACAAGCCGAAGACGGCATATCGCCGCCGATAGTAATGACCGCGCGCCATTTTGCGAAACGTGCGCCCATCTCGGCGTATTCTTTCAGACGCTCGCGCAACCCGTCCAAGCCTTCGGTAATCTTTTCGCCTTCGTAGCCGGCGAGTGCTTTAGCACCTTGGTCTACTTTAATTCCGGGAATAATGCCTCTAGATTCAAGGTGTTTTGCAAAAGGGACACCATCGTCGGTTTTTTGGCGTATCGTTTCGTCGAAGAGGATAGCGGCGGATATGTATTGTTCTATGTCGGGTGTGGTGACCAAAACGCTACGATAGCTTTTGCGGTTCTCTTCGGTTGTAGGGATGCCTAGCTTTGCAAAACGTTTGTCGCAGGTAGGCTTGCTTTCGTCCATTGCCAAAATGCCTCTGGTAGGTGCGACCATAGCTTGGGCGGTTGCGTGCAGTGTTTCCGAATTCATAACAGACGATTATACGAATTTGACGAAGTTTTTCAATGTTTGTAGAACCACGAGTTAAAGTCCACCCTCAAGGGAAATGATCGGGGGCGGAATAAGGGTGTCGGCAGGAATAAAAACTAAAAAAATAATTTTATCAGTATAGCGACATTCATAACGAATATTAAGCCTAACACCCAGCGCATATATTTAAGCTCCATTTCTAGCCTTGTTACATCCGCCTTCGTTGCCACGTCCTTTGAACTTGCAACATCGGCGATCGCTTCCTTTATTTCCGAATCGGTCGCATCGGGTATACGCTTAAATAAATTATATAGGGCTATTTCTGACATCTTTGTTTACTCCTACTAAAATTCCAATTTTAGCATATTTCTCCAATTCTATCGGCTTAGCTCGAAACTTCTAGCATGTTGAAGTTCTGCACAGCATCACGCCGATTGATCTATCGGCTCAATCGGCGGTTCTGCCGACACGGATGATTTTCATTGCGTTGGTGCCGCCGTGTTGTCCTTTTTTATCGCCTTTGGTGATGATGACTACCGAGTCTTTATCGAAGCGGTGATAGGGTTTTAAGGCGTTGACGACTTCTTGATTGATGTCGCCGGAATAATCGCCTTGCAATAGTACCGGGTAGACACCGCGATAGAGCGTTACTTTACGGCAGGTTTCTACATGGTGGGTGAGGGCATAAATCGGTATCTTAGAGACGAGGCGGGAAAGCCATTTGGTGGTAGACCCCGACTCGGTCATCGCTGCAATCGCCGAGACATTTAAGTGGTTTGCGGTGTAGATCGCCGAAAGCGCAATGGCTTGATCGAATTTATATATCTGTTGGTTCAATAGATAGTCGTTGCTGTGTTGGGTGATATCGCCTTGCTCGGCACCTTGACAAATACGGCTCATCGTTTTCACGACCAGTGCCGGATGTTTGCCGATTGCCGATTCGGCGGATAACATCAACGCATCGGAACCGTCCAAGACGGCATTTGCGACATCCGATATTTCGGCCCGGGTAGGGACACTGCTGTCGATCATCGATTGCAACATCTCGGTCGCAGTGATGACGATGCAGTTGTGTGCGCGTGCTTTAACGATGAGTTGTTTTTGTACTGCGGTCAAAGCTGCGTCTCCGATTTCAATGCTGAGATCGCCTCTGGCAATCATCACACCGTCTACGACTTCGAGTATGTCGTCGATACAATCGAGTGCCTCGCTGCGTTCTATTTTGGCAATCAGTGCGGCATTTCCACCCGCTCGTTGCATCAGTTTTTTTGCGTAAAGCATATCCTCGGGACTCTTGGGAAAGGAAACCGCCAGATAATCCACTCCTATCTTTGTTGCGAGTTCGATGTCCAGTTTGTCTTTATCGGTGATGGTTTGTGCCGACAAACCGCCGCCGCGCCGATTGACACCTTTATTGTTCGATAGCACGCCGCCGATTTTAACCGTCGTTATTACTTGCCGATCCTTTATTTGTTCTACTTCCAGGGTGATGCGACCGTCGTCGAGTAGTAGTTCGTCTCCTTTTTTGACATCTTTATAGAGGTCTGCATAGCTTATGCCGACGCGACTCTCGTCGCCGGCGTTCTGTTCCAACCCAGCATCCAAAACAAAACACTGTCCCGTTTCGAGTTCTATTCGGTCGTTGACGAAACGTTGTATTCTTATTTTAGGTCCTTGCAAATCACCGAGTATGCCGATATGGTATTTTTTTTGTGCCGCTATCTTGCGTACCAGTTGGGCGTGTCGAAGTTGCTCTTCGGCATCGCCGTGCGAGAAGTTCATTCTGACCACATCTACACCGGCGTCTATGAGTTCTTCGATTGTTTGCTCGTTGTCGGTAGCAGGACCTAAGGTCGTGATGATTTTTGTGGTTCTGGATTTTTTTGCAAGATTGATTTCGGTCATCGTTAATGCGCCGAGTGGGGTTGTTGAAAAAGTACCGTTGGTGCAGAAATGAGACCGTCGTGTGCCATTGATTTTTGCAAACTATACATCGTTTGCCGCTTTGTGGTTCAGCATCGTCAAGGCGGGCAGTTCCTGTCCCGAGACAAGTTGCAGAAAAGCACCGCCTCCGGTAGAGATATACATATTATCTCTTTGCAGTTCAAACTTTTTTATTGCCGCAAGCGTATCTCCGCCGCCGGCGACGACATGTGCCGAGCTTTGTTTAATCGCTTGCACGAGTGCCCGAGTGCCGCCGGCAAAAGGCGCATATTCAAAGGCACCGAGCGGACCGTTCCACAGTACGCAATCGGCTTCGGCTATTGCATCGCCGTAGACGGTTTGTGTTGCCGTGCCTATATCCAGTATCATTTCGTCTGCCTGCACATTATCTATGGTTTTGCATACGGTGTCTTGGCTTTCCGATAATTCTTTTGCGCATATCACATCGGACGGCAACAACAGCCGCTTGTGTTGCTCTTTCATTTTATACTGCAACTCGGCCCCGAAGGAGACGAGGTCTTTTTCATACAACGAGCGTCCTATATTATGTCCGGCTGCGGCAATAAAGGTATTTGCGATGCCGCCGCCTATAATCAAGGTGTCTACATGTTCCGATAAAGCCGATAGCAGTTCTAGCTTGCCCGATACTTTAGAACCACCGACAACGGCAACGCGCTGTAGATAGAGCGGATCGTCGGTTTCGATATTTCCTAAGGCACTGCGAATCTCGCGAACTTCTCGTGCGAACAACGAACCTGCGCAAGCGGTTTTTGCATATTTTATGGCTTTGTGCGTGGAGGCGTGGGCGCGGTGCGCACACCCGAAGGCGTTCATCACATAGATATCACAAAGATCTGCCAAGCGGCTCGCCAGTGTATCGTCGTCTTCGATCTCACCCGATTGAAAACGAATATTTTCGTACATCACAAGTTCTCCGGGCTGCACGGTGACATCGCTCGAATAATCGGAAACTAAGGATACGGTTTTACCCAGCAACTCGGACAAGTGCGATGCCACCGGCTGCAGGGAAAATGCCCGGTTATTATCGCTTGCCTCGGGACGTCCCAAGTGCGAGATCAGCGACAATGCGGCACCTGCATCCAGAGCCATTTTTATATCGGGCAGGCAAGCACGAATTCTTTGATCGTCGCTTACCATGCCTTCGTCAACGGGAACATTCATATCGACGCGCATCATCACCCGCTTGTTTGCGAGTGCGACTTGATCCATGCGTAGAAATTCCATATAGGTCTGAAGGTGAATTATCGTCTCACCTATTTTGCGTTCATCAATACTTCGGACATGTCGATCATCCGACACGCATAAGCCCACTCGTTGTCGTACCACGCCGACACCTTGACCAGAGTATCCTGCATCACTTGGGTGAGGGTCGAGTCATAAACTGCCGATACCGGATTGTGGTTGAAGTCGCAAGACACCAGAGGTTCGTCGTTGTATGCGATGATACCCTTCATCGAACCCTGCGCCGCCGCAAGCACGGCATCGTTCACCGCTTGCTTGTTCGTAGGACCGGAGGCGGTAAAAGTGAAGTCGACCAGAGATACATTTAAGGTCGGAATACGCAACGCATAACCGTGCAATTTTCCGGCTAATTCCGGTAGCACCAACCCGACCGCCTTGGCCGCACCGGTTTTGGTCGGAACGATAGAAGTCGTCGCCGATCTCGCCCGTCGCAGTTCTTTATGCGGAGAGTCAATCAATACCTGATCGTTGGTGTAGGCGTGTATCGTGGTCAATAAACCGTGTTCTATGCCGATTGCCTCGTACAACACTCTGGCAACCGGGGCTAAGCAGTTCGTGGTACACGAGGCATTCGAAACGATGCAATCGTCGGCTTTTAACAGCCATTCGTTGACACCGTAGACCACGGTTGCATCTACATCGTCTTGCCCGGGTGCCGATATCAATACTTTGCGCGCACCGCCGTCCAAGTGTGCCTGCGCAAGTGCCTTGCTCTTGAACTTGCCGGTACATTCGCAAACTACATCCACACCGACTTCATGCCAAGGAATCTTGGTCGGATCGCGCTCCGAGTAGACTCTGATCAAGTCTCCGTTGATGCTCAAATGTTTATCGTCGGCGATCCGCACATCGGCGTTGAAACGGCCGTGTGTCGTGTCGTGTCGTGTCAGATACAATACGGTTTCCAGATCGGTGCTTGCATTGATTGCAGCTAAGCGAATGTTATCGGTGCGGCGATATTCGTATAAAGCCCGTACGATGCAACGCCCGATGCGCCCGTATCCGCTAATCGCGATGTTAATCATTGATACTCCCATGCTGTTGGTTGATTAAAGATTGTGCCGTTGTGTAGATATTTTCTACGCTGAAGCCGAAGTGTTCGAATAGATCTTTGCCCGGTGCCGATGCGCCGTAGGTGTCTATACCGATTATTGCGCCGTTTGTTCCTACATATCGGTACCACCAATCGCCTTTGCCGGCTTCTATCACCAATTTCGGAACCGTCGGCGGCAACACCGTTTCTCTATAGCGTTGCGGTTGGCGGTCGAAGACTTCGGCACAGGGTACCGACACCAAATTGACCCGATAATTGTCCTTGATTAGCCGCTCGCAAAGCTGTGATGCCAATGCGACTTCGGAACCTGTTGCAATAACAATCAACGCAGGCTCCGTAGTTTCGCGCAATAGATAAGCACCTTTGCATATAAGTTGTAATTGCTCGTCCGATCTATCGCAATGCGCCAAAGTTTGTCGAGACAGAACCAGTGCGCTCGGGTGGTTTTCGGCTTCTATCGCAGCTTTCCATGCGACTGCGGTCTCTACCGAGTCGCAAGGTCTCCATACATCCAAGCCGGGCATCAAGCGTAGACTGCCCAAATGTTCTATCGGTTGATGCGTAGGGCCGTCTTCGCCCAGACCTATAGAGTCGTGGGTATAGATAAAGACGACTTTTGCTTCCATCATTGCCGAAAGGCGTAATGCATTGCGAGCGTAGTCCGAGAATACCAAAAAGGTAGCCGCAAACGGAATGAACCCGCCGTGCAGTGCGATGCCGTTGGCAATCGCCGACATCGCAAACTCGCGCACCCCGAAATAAATGTAGTTGCCGTCGTGTTGTTCGGCACCTATGGCTCGGCTCCCCTCCCACAGTGTGCCGTTCGAGCCTGCCAAATCGGCGGAGCCGCCGATTAATTCCGGCAAACATTCGCTGAACGATGCCAGTGTTCGGCAAGAGGCTTGGCGAGTTGCGAGTGCTTTCTTTTGTTTGTGATTTTGCTCGATCCACTGCGTTGCATGGTTTTGCCAATTGCTCGGCAGTTGTCCGCCTATGCGACGTTCGAATTCCTCTGCCAGTTCGGGATATTCCGACCGATACGCAGCTAATTTTTCCTGCCAATTTGACTGCTGTATGCGACCTTTCTCTTTGGCATCCCACGCCGAGCGTATCTCGTCCGGTATTTCAAACGGTGGGTAGTGCCAATCTAATGTTGCTCGGGCTTGTGCGATTGCCTCAAAGCCCAAAGGCGTACCGTGTACCGATTCACTGCCTTGCATCGGTGAACCGTAGCCGATAATCGTTTTACAGCACAGCAGGCTGGGAGCCGGGTTTGAATGTGCGGCCTCGATCGCTTCGGCAACGGCGATGGGGTCGTGTCCGTCTATTTTGCGGATCACATGCCAGCCGTATGCCTCGAAACGCTTGGGTGTATCGTCGCCGAACCATTTTTGTACCGGTCCGTCTATGGAGATGCCGTTATCGTCGTAAAAGACAATGAGCTTGCCGAGTTTTAAGGTTCCTGCCAGCGAGCACGCTTCGTGCGAGATGCCTTCCATTAGGCAGCCGTCGCCGGCGAATACATAGCTGTAATGGTCGACGATATTAAAGTTGCCACGGTTAAAATGTTGTGCCAGAGTGCGTTCCGCAATCGCCATACCGACTGCGTTTGCCAGCCCCTGTCCGAGCGGTCCGGTGGTGGCTTCTACGCCTACGGTGATACCGAACTCGGGATGTCCGGGCGTCGTTGAACCCAACTGTCTAAAGCGGGTAATGTCTGCTATGCCGAGCGGGTAGCCGCTGAGATGAAGCAATGCATAATGCAACATGCAACCATGACCGTTCGAGAGTATAAAGCGATCTCTATCAAACCAAGTGCTATCGCCGGGGTTGTGTTTCAGATAATCGTTCCATAATACTTCGGCGATATCGGCCATGCCCATAGGCATGCCGGGGTGCCCGGAGCGCGCTTTTTGTACGGCATCCATGCTGAGCACTCTAATCGCATTGGCGAGCTGTTCACGGGGTGGCATCACAAAAAGAATGTCAAATCGGTATTTTGTAAATCAAGGTGCATTTTGTGCCATAGTATACTACATAACCGCTTGAGGCTTACAGGGGCGCATACCGAAAATTGAATAAATAATTGAGGTATGTATAATGATTGAAATTATTATAAGTTTCTATATTTTTATGATTCATAAGCGTCAAATAGAAGTAGATTTTAGGGTATCTATTCTCTTACTGTGTTTAGGGTTGCTCGTTGCGCAACCGCTATTCGCACAAGCCCCTTCTTTTGAGATGGCATGTAATACCGAAGACATAGACGACAATGACAATGGTTTGATAGAACTGTGTTATCTGGAAGATGTCGCTGCGATACAGCGTGACGGCACCGGTCTACGGCGGGGGACTGCAACACTGGCTGAAGGTTGCCCTACAAGTGGTTGCAACGGCTATGAGTTGGTCAGGAATTTAGATTTTACGACGACGCAGAGTTATATGACGGGTGTAGTCAACAGCAACTGGATACTTAACGCTGCCGATTTTATGGGTACTGCGAGACAAGGCTGGGATCCTATCGGTTCTGTTGCCAACAATGATTGTAGCGATTCGGGTAGCAGATGTTTCGCCGCTATTTTGGAAGGCAACGGCTATAGCATTTCCAATCTGCAAATCAATAGAGACGGTGCTAACGAGATCGGTCTGTTTGCCGGCAATACCGGCACCATTCGCAATCTCGGTTTGCGAGAAATAGAAGTAGAAGGTAATAATAGGGTCGGTGGGCTGGTCGGTCGCAACGAGGGTAATCTAATCAATGCCCATGTGATTGACAGCCGTGTTGAGGGATCAGCGAACAACGCCGGTCTTTTAGTCGGCGTAAGCCGGCCGAGTGCGTTAATTATCAACAGTTATGTGCGTGGCACTGTGGAAGGTTCTCGTTGGGTCGGTGGCATCTGTGGCCTAAACTTCGGCAGAATCATCAATAGCTATGCCGAGGTCATGGCAAGTGGCGTGAGGGAAGTCGGTGGTTTAGTGGCTGAAAATCAACACGGGACTATTCGTAATAGTTATGCGATGGGTTCTGCGCATATAACCGCTAACGACAGTGAAAATCGCCGCAGCGTAGGGGGTCTGCTCGCTGTATTATGGAGAGTCAGTGACTCAAACCCTAATCCGAGCGTTACAAACAGCTATTCGACCGTCAGAGTGACAGGCAATTTAGCGCGAAACAACGTCGGCGGTTTGATCGGCAATACAAACATATCCGACCCACTGATAACCGCTAGCTACTGGGATACCGAGACGAGTGAGCGAACAGCCTCTCCGGGAGGTGGCACACCTCAGACGACCGATGGATTGCAAATGCCGACTGCACCGGGAACAATGGCGAGCGATGTGTATTATCAATGGAGTACCGACGATTGGGATTTCGGCACCATGCAGACTTATGCTGCACTGCGCTATGCCATCGGCGACGACAACGACAACCCCGGCTGCGATGTAGAACCCGATACGCCACTGCCGCCTTGCGGTGCATTGTTATCCGGTCAAGCCGGTCGCGATCGGGGTTTGAATACCTTGTTTTTCGTAATAAACGGTGACCGGCAAGATAATACCAGAGTATTCCGAGACCGGCCCTTTTCACCGTTGGTGTTCGACTACGATATAAAACTTCCGAGTCTCCAAACTACGATTGAACTAATACCGTATGCTGTCAACGACACTGCAACGATTTCGGTCTTTAGCGCATCGGACCAGGACGACGACCTTTTTATGGGCAGGCGCAGTGGTCAGGAAAGCCGTCCTATCACTCTGCAAGCGAATACGAACGAAACGATGATGGTCGAGGTAGATGGATTAACCTATAATTTTAATCTGATTAGAGGACCACAGCCTTCGGTTGAGATTGTCTCCTTCGGCACTATACCCCCGACCGGCACCGTTGACGAAGGTGACGATATTGTGTTTGAAGCGGTGTTTCGCAACGGGAGCGAGGACTATCAATATTCGTTGCAACAGGGCGGCACGGCACTCGGTCAAGGGCAAAATAGCACTGCGACTGTCACCGTCACCATACCCGATAATTTGGTGGCAGCCGGCGAAGAAACAACGCAAACTATTTATACGATAACGGTGGACGATAGCTTTGACATAGTTTCCAGGGAACTCATGCTAACCGTCAACAAAATCGACAACGGCGAACCGCAACTGGAATTGAGTGTCAGTCCTACTATGTTAAGCATAACTTCTAGTGTGGACGATATCGACGGTGTCGGAACATTCAGCTATCAATGGCAGAGCCGTGACGAGGGCGATAGTGGTTGGAACAATCTTCCTTCGGTTACTAATTCCCAGATGGTGGCGGGCAATTCTGCGAATACGATCCGCTATCGTGTCATCGTCAATCATACCGACGGGCAAGGACACGGCAAAGAATATACGATAGGTTTGTTCCCTAGGGATGTGGACGGAGACGACGACGGTTTGATAGATATTTATTATTTGGAAGACTTGAATGTAATACGCTATCAGGTCGACGGTAGCGGTTATACGATAAATCCCGAGTCGGACAATATCATTGCAGATAAAATCGTCTCGGGTTGTCCTGCGAATACATGCACCGGCTACGAGTTGTTAAGAGACTTGGATTTCACGACTGCCCGAAGCTATGTAGATGCAACCGCAGAGGTTCAAGATCAAACCACGGTACTAGACGAATGGACGGTGGATGATCCTATGAATGACTCGGATACCGGTTGGTTGCCTTTAGCAACCGCAGATGTCCCGTTCGCGAGTCTATTCAACGGCAACAATAACAACATTTCTAATTTGCAGATAAACAGGGATACGGCTGACGACTCCGATATCGGATTGTTTGCGGTGCTGTCGCCGTCGGCAAGACTGGAGAATGTCGGCGTATTGGATGTTTCTATCGAAGGCAGAGGCTATGTAGGTGGCTTGGTTGCGCAAAACGAGGGTGTCATCGTCAATAGCTATGCGCAGGGCGAAGTTGCAGGAGCACAACATAGCGTCGGTGGCTTGGTTGCGCTCAATTCTACTGCGACCGGCGTGATTATCAACAGCTATGCAAATGTGAGGTTAATGTCCGCCGGTGCTTTATTATCGGGTGGTTTGGTCGGCAACAACGATGGAAAGATAAGAAACAGCTATGCTGCAGGTAATGTCGGCGGTGCTTGTGATGTCGGTGGCTTGGTTGCCGAAAACGGTAGCGAAGGTGAAATCGTCAATAGCTATGCCTCAGGTGCGGTAAACAGGTCGGGAAGCTGTGGCGATGACGGCACCCGCAACCGTGCCGGCGGTTTAGTTGCCGATAATGCAGGATTGATAAGGAATAGCTATGTGCGTGGGCCTATCTCGGCCGGTGGTGGCACGGCAGGTGGTTTGTTTGCTGTGGGGGCAACCGGCACGGTTGAGTTCAGCTATTGGGATAGTACGGTGAATAGTGATATTACCGCCGACTCTACGGCTCAGACGACCGCTGATTTGCTAAGTCTGCCGTCTGAAACGGGTATCTATACTAACTGGAATAGTGCCGACTGGGATTTCGGCACCGCAATGCAATATCCGCTGTTAAGATATACTTCGCCGACCGACATTGCTATCGCAGCGGTATGCGATGACGACCTCAACACGGCACTACCGCCTTGCGGTAGTATATTGTTGGCTCAAGGAGAGAAAGGATTGAGCAATCTATTATTCTTTACCGGCGATGATGCCGTGGCACTCAATCGGCCTTTTTCTCTTTCGCTCCTTTCGGGCTACACGGTTAATGTAGAGGATCAAACCACAATAGAGTTATTGCCGTACGGGATCAATCCACGAGGCGAGTCTATTACAATCACCCAAAATACAACGAACACCGACTATTTTGTGGGCAAGCTTAGTGGTGAGCAGAGTATGCCGATTCCTATTTCAAAGGGAGAGTCGGTTCTGACAATCTCCGTCGGGAATGATCCCACCGATACCAACCCGGTCACTTATAGTGTCACCGTAAATAATATGGTAAGCCCGGTACAAGTAACAGATGTAACCGGTCCCGATACGGCGGTTGAAGGTGACCCCATTAGTCTGAGTCAAACAGCTACGGGTGGCATCGGCGTAAATTATACCTATCGATGGACTTCGGAGCCGGCAGATTTTCTAGACGGGCAAACCGTTACTAATGCGACTTTAAGTTTTAATGTACCCACCGATTTTGTGTTGGGTGAAAATACAAGTCGCAGCGTAGTCATTAAATCAATCGTCGGCGACAGTTTTTCGGAAAGTAGTGCGATTAAGACCGTGAACATCGTGAAAGACGACAATGGTAATCCGGACTTTAGAACCGAAGTGACCGTATCGACGATAAGCATAGAGGCTGTGCCGGGAAGCGATCCCGACGGCGACGGTATGATTACCGGTGCGAGTTGGGAGCGGCGCACCGTGGATGATGTCGAATGGATGCCGATTCCCGGCCAGACATCGGCGATGTATAGCATCCCGACCGAAGACAGGGGTGACACCCGCTATCGAGCGCAGGTGGTCTATATCGATGCCCAGGGTTATAGTCATACGAGTAGTGTCTTAGGTCCCTATAGGGCCGATATAGACGACGACGACGACGGTTTGATAGATATCTATTACTTGGAAGATTTGGATACGGTGCGCTATCAAACCGACGGTAGCGGTTATAGAGCGAGCAATGAAGCGACTAGAAGTAGCCGAGGTTGTATGCCGGTCGACACTACGGAGACCTGTTCGGGTTATGAACTGCGTAGAGACTTGGATTTCATGACTACCCGAAGCTATTTAGTTGCGACGATGAATAGAACGATATGGACGGTTAATAACTTTGGTACCGATGCCGATACCGGCTGGCAACCTATCGGGTCTATTGACGGCAATAGCTGTAGCAATACGAGTAGTGATTGTTTTACCGGTGTTTTCGAAGGTAACGGCTATAGCATTTCCAATCTGCGGATTAATAGAGACAGCACGACCGGTTCCTTGAGCGATAATATAGGTTTGTTTGTTGGAAATACCGGTACTATTCGCAATTTAGGGTTATCGGGAATAAAAGTACACGGTCATCGAAGGGTTAGTGGTTTGGTCGGTCTCAATGCGGGTAATCTAATAAATGTTTATGTGGACGAAGGTGAGGTCGAAGGAAGAAATAACGGCGTGGGGCTTTTAGCCGGCAGAAGTGAGGGATTAATCATCAATAGTTATGTGCGTGGTACTGTTTTCTCGGCAGGTCGTTTTGCAGGAGGCATCTGTGGCGCAACACTCGGTAGTGGAATTTCCAATAGCTATGCAATCGTCGATGTTACGGCAATGGGGAACATAGGCGGATTAGCAGGCGACACGCTAGGACCTATTCGCAATAGTTATGCGATGGGTTCTGTGCGTTTAACTGCAAATGCGAACAGTGGCCTAGTCGTAGGTGGTCTTGTAGGTGTAATGGCTGTCTTTAACGAGCCAAGTATTACCAACAGCTATTCGACCGTTGCGGTGACAGCTGATAATCCAACCGGCAATATAATTAGCGGTTTAATCGGGGACAGGACAGAAGCTGTAGACGCATCGGCGATAAGCGACAGCTACTGGGATAGCAACACGAGTATGCAGACGACCTCTATGGGAGGTGGCACCTCTAAAACAACCGTTGAATTGCAAATGCCGACTAATCGAACTGCTGAAATAGGTATCTATGCCAACTGGAATAGTGCCGATTGGGATTTCGGCACCTCGCAGACTTATGCTGCATTGCGCTATGCCATCGGCGACGATAATGCCAACCCCGGCTGCGATGCCGATCCCGATACCGCCTTGCCACAGTGTGGTGATTTATTGCCGGGTCAAATTGCAACGGTACTCCCGATAGAAATAACGAATATAACGGTTCCCGAAACGGTGAATGAAGGTGATGTCATTAATTTGAGTGCGGCGGTTATGGGTGGCAACAGCGATAGTTATAGTTATAGATGGACGTCGGAACCGGCGTCTCTACTCGCCGGCGTATCGGAGACGGACATCGCCAATCCTACTCTAAGTTTCATCGTCCCCACCGATTTTGTACTCGGCGAAGCCTCAAATCGGGATGCCGTGATCGAACTGACTGTCGGCGACGGTTTGATAGAGAGCACTGCGACCGGAACCGTTACGGTTGAGAAGGTCGACAACGGTAATTTGAGCTTGTCGGCGACGGTGACGACATCGACGATAAGTATCGAGATATTGGAAAATGATCCCGACGGTGCCGGTAGCGTCGCTTATACTTGGGAGCAGCGTAGTATCGCGCGCGCCGGTTGGCAACCGATTCTCAATCCCTCTAATAGCTATACGGTGCCGGCACAAGACGCAAGTAGTTTTCGCTATCGTGTGCGACTAAGCTATACCGATGCACAAGGTTATCCTTATACCAGCGGTGTGCTGGGTCCTTTTAGAGCCGAGATAGACGACGACGACGACGGTTTGATAGATATCTACTATTTGGAGGATTTGGATGCGGTGCGTTATCAACTTGACGGCACCGGCTATACCCCAAGCACCACTACGGTCAAAATCACCCGAGGTTGCCCCTTAGCCGGCGATAATACCGAAACCTGTTCGGGATACGAGTTGCGTAGAGATTTAAGTTTCACGGCGATGCAAAGCTATGTAGATGCGACGACGAATAGAGACGAATGGACGGTTGATAATCCCATGAACGACTTGGATACCGGTTGGCCCCCTATAGGAGGCTCTTTCGGTAGTACCTTCGAAGGCAACGGCTATAGCATTTCCAATTTGCAAATCAACAGAGATACGGTTGATGACTCCGATATCGGATTGTTTGCGGTACTGTCGTCGTCGGCGAGGATAAAGAATGTCGGCCTATTGAATGTAGCCGTTGAAGGCAGAGGCTATGTCGGTGGTTTGGTTGCGCAAAACGAGGGCGAAATCGTCAATAGCTATGTGCAAGGGGAAGTCAAGGGAGCACAGCATAGCGTAGGCGGATTGGTTGCGTTTAATTCTAGTTCTACGACCGGCGTGATTGTCAACAGCTATGCAAACGCAACGGTAATGTCTACCGGTGCGCTATTGTCGGGTGGTTTGGTCGGCAACAATCACGGCACGATAAGAAACAGCTATGCGGCAGGTCATGTGAGTGGTGTTTGTGATGTAGGGGGTTTGGTTGCCGAGAACGGTAGCGGAAGTGAAATTATCAATAGCTATGTGTCGGGTGAGATAAGCAGATCCGGAAGCTGTATCGATGACGGCAACCGGAATCGTGTCGGTGGTTTAGTAGCCGATAATGCAGGATTGATAAGGAATAGTTATGTGCGTGGTCGTGTTAGCGGTAGCGGAGCTATAGGTGGTTTGTTTGCTGTGGGGGCGACCGGCACGGTTGAGTCCAGCTATTGGGATAGCACGGTTAATAGTGGTATTACTATCGATACCAATGCTAGGATTAGCGCCGATTTGCAAATGCCGACTATGCCGGGGACAATACCGACCGAGATTTATTACGACTGGAGTACTGCCGATTGGGACTTCGGCGATATGACGAGTTATCCTGCGCTGCGTTATGCCGAGGTTGACGGTGTCGATTCTTGCGATAATGATGCGAATACGGCGTTGCCGCGTTGCGCTACATTGCTATCCGATCAAGCCGGTCGCAACGAAGGTTTGAGCGCACTGTTTTTCGTGATAAACGGTGCCGAGCAGGATAATGACCGAATATTTAGAAACCAGCCTTTTTCATCGTTGTTGTTCGACTACGATGTGGTAATCCCGAATACCATGAATTTTCAATTAAGACCTTATGCTATCAATAACACTACGATGATTTCAATCGTCAAAGAAGCAGACACGAGCATAGACTATTTTGATAGCAGGCTTAGCGGTGAATCTAGTCTTGACATCCCCGTATCGGAGGGTATAAGTGAAGTCATAAGGATTACGGTCGACGGTGTTGTTTATACTTTGAATCTAAGGGTGAGCCCCGAGAATCCGGTTAGAATTACGAGCCTCGTCGCTGATCCGGTAGCCGGTAGCATTGTGGATGAAGGGCAGTCCGTCACTTTAATGTTTGCGGTTGCCGACGGTAGTAGCGATAATTATCGTTATTCGTTGCAACAGGCGGGCAGAGTGATCGCTCGGAGTACCGATACGACTACGTTTACCGCCGTCGTGCCGACGGACTTTGTGCAAGCCGACCTGACGACACAGAGCATCGTCTATACGATAACGGTTGACGATAGTTTTAGCACTGCGTCTGCCGAACTGATGCTAATTGCTCGAAAGATCAATAACAGCATCCCGCAACTGGAATTAAATATCGGTCCGGCACTATTGAGCATAAGCACTACTGCGGATGCGGACGGTATCGGCACATTTATGTATCAATGGGAACGACGAGATCGGGTTGATAGCGGTTGGATAGACGATTCTACCAGCGCCAGTGCTACGGTGCCGGCTAATTCCTCCAGTGAAATTCGCTATCGCGTGACGGTGCGCCATACCGACGGACAAGGAGATAGTAATACCTATCGGATAAACCCGTTTCCCGTTATCGTTGACGGCGACAGCGACGGTTTGATAGATCTTTATTATCTGGAAGACTTGGATACGATACGCAATTCTTCGGACGGCAGCGGTTATGATATAGACACCGAACGCGACGATATCACTATAGACAAGAATACTCTGGGTTGTCCGAACGGTGGCTGCATAGGTTACGAGTTGAGCAGAAGTTTGGATTTCGACGACGATAACAGCTATAGCTCGACAGCCAACAAAATTACATGGACGACGGGAGCGGGTTGGCAACCGATAGGAAGTATTAGTAATGATGACTGTGGTGATTCGGCTAGCGATTGTTTCAATAGTATTTTTGAGGGCAACAATAATCAGCTTTCTAATTTACGGATAAACAGAGATACGGTTGACGATGCGCATATCGGATTGTTCACCGCAGTGTCGCAAGATGCGAGAATAGAGAATGTCGGGATATTGGATGTGGCTATTGAAGGCAGGGGCTATGTAGGCGGTTTGGTTGCTAGAAACGCAGGTGTTATCGTCAATAGTTATGTGCAAGGAGGAGCAGTCACCGGAACACAACATAGCCTGGGTGGCTTGGTTGCAATTAACGACAGCGGTGTTTCAACACGCGCAACGATTACCAACAGCTATGCGAGTGTGATGACAATCTCTACCGTCGTGCTATCGACAGGTGCTTTGGTCGGTCGCAATCGCGGCGTGATTAGGAATAGCTATGCGTCGGGCAATGCGAGTGGTTCTTGTGATGTAGGCGGTTTGGTTGCCGAGAACGGCAATGGAAGTGAAATCGTCAATAGCTATGCGTCGGGTACAGTAAACAGGTCGGGAAGTTGTAGCGATGCCACCCGTGATCGTGCTGCCGGTTTAGTCGCATATAACGCAGGATCAATAGAGAATAGTTATGTGAGCGGTCGTGTTAGCGGTAGCGGTGCGGTTGGTGGTTTGGTCGGCAATGCCGAGCCGACCGGCACGGTTACGTCCAGTTACTGGGATAGTACGGTTAATAGTGGTATTACCGCCGATGCCGATGACGGTATTGCGACCGGCACCGCTGCGTTACAAGAGCCGACTGCACCGGGGAGCATAGCAACCCAGATTTATCACAACTGGAGTACTGCCGATTGGGATTTCGGCACTTCGCGCACTTATGCCGTGTTGCGCTATGCCGGAGGCGACGACAGCGACAACCCGGCATGCGATCTAGATCCCGATACACCACTACCACCGTGTGGTGCTTTATTGCTTGATCAGGGCGGCGCGGATAGAAAAGGACTGGGTGGTCTATTTTTCTTTGTTGACGGCGAACCTCTGGATATGTCGCTACTGAATAAGCCTTTCTCGTTCTCGGTATTCTCCGGCTATGTTATAAATTTAGAGAATAAAGCCTTAATTGAGTTATCGCCGTACGGGCTCAATGCTCGCGGTCAGTCTATTTCAATATTCAGAATGGGAGACACACCGCGCCGCGACTACTTTGACGAAAAGCACAGTGGCGAGTTGAGCGAACCTATTCGTATTCCGAGAGGTAGGTCGGTTCTGACAATCGTCGTCGGAGATGCGCCCGGAGATCCCGATCCGGTCACCTATAGCTTCACCGTGAACAATGAGGTAACTACGGTAGAGATAACCGATCTAACCAGCAATGCTACTATGTTGGAAGAAGGAGAAACGATCAACATAGAAGCGACGGTGAGTGGTGGTGCCCGACTCAATTATCGCTATCAATGGACTGCCGAGCCGGCCGAGCTATTGGGCCGTGTGTCGAACGCCGACATCACGAGTCCTACTTTGAGTTTTAGTATTCCTCCCGATTTCGTATCACTAGAGGCGACAACCCGAAGTGCCATGATTATACTGACCGTAAGAGACAACCTGTCGGAAAGTAGAGCGACCGAAACCGTGGTCATAGAGAAGGTCGACAACGGTGCTCGACTTTTTATGACGACGGTGACAACATCGGAGATAAACATTGCGACGGTAGCAGATGATCCCGACGGCAACGGCGACGGCACGGTGGATTATTCTTGGGAACTGCGTAGCATAGACGATGACGATTGGATGTCGACTTCGATCGTGTCCAATCGCTATACGGTGCCGGCACAAGACGCAAGTAGTTTTCGCTATCGTGTGCGAGTAAGCTATACCGATGCGCAGGGTTATGATTTTGATCGCCTGTTCGGTCCGTACAGAGCCGATATAGACGACGATGACGACGGTTTGATAGATATCTACTATTTGGAGGATTTGGATGCGGTGCGTTATCAAACCGACGGCAGCGGTTATACCACAAGTACTGCTACGGTCAAAATTACTCGCGGGTGTCGGCCGATCGATAATATCGAAACCTGTTCGGGTTACGAGTTGCGTAGAGACTTGGATTTTGCAACCACCCGAAGCTATGTGAATGCGGCAAGGCACAGAGGCGAATGGACGGTCGATAACTTTGCCACCGGTAGCGACGGCTGGCAACCGATAGGGGAAATTCCTAGTGGTCTTTTTGTAGATTGTAATGCCACCGGTAGCGATTGTTTGAATAGTATTTTTGAAGGCAACGGCTATAGTATTTCCAATTTGCAGATCAATAGAGACCTTGATGGCGTAGGTCTGTTCGCCGGGAACAACGGAACCATTAGAAATCTCGGTTTATCGGAAATAAGGATAGAAGGCGGGAATCAGGTCGGTGGCATCGTCGCTTCCAATGACGGGATATTGATGAACAGTCATGTAGATAGCTCTGTAGCCGGAGTGGACAGGTCGGTTACAGGATCACTCAGAGTGGGTCTTTTAGCCGCTGCCAATAACGGGTTAATCATCAACAGCTATGCGCGTGGTGATGTGAGAGCTAATACTTTTGTAGGTGGCATCTGTGGCTATAGCGGAGGCGAAATTATCAATAGCTATGCCGATGCCGAGGTGGTGGCAAATAATAGCTCTGCAGGTGGTTTAGTCGGATTGATGAGCAGAATCAACGAAATTGATGCAATCATCACCGATAGTTATGCGACGGGTTCTGTCGGTGCGCAGGATAGCCAAGGCAGCCAGGGCGGCATTGTCGGTTTCTTAGCGCAAAATACAAATATTAGAAACAGCTATTCAACTGCCGAGGTGACAACAATGACCGCTTCTGCAGGTGGTTTGGTCGGTACATCCAATGCGAGTGTTTTCGATAGCTATTGGGATGTCGAGACGAGTATGCAGATGCGCTCGGCAGGCGGCACTTCTAGCACGACCGCCGAATTGCAAATGCCGACTATACCGGGGACAACGGCAACCGAAGTTTATTACAACTGGAGTCCCGATAATTGGGATTTCGGTAATACGATGAGTTATCCTGCGCTGCGTTATACCGACGGCGGTGTCGATGCCTGCGCTGCGAATCCCGAGACGGCGTTGCCGCGTTGCGGTGCGTTGCTACCCGAACAGAACGGGCGCGACGAAGGTTTGAGCATTTTGTTTTTCGTAATAGACGATGAGGAACAGGATAATGCCGATATATTTGTCAACCAGCCTTTTTCATCACTGTTGTTTAACTACGATGTGACGATCCCGTATACCGAGAACTTCCGATTAAGACCGTACGCTATCAATAGCACTGCGGCGATTTCAATTACCCGAGCAGGGGATACGCAAGGCATCGACTATTTCAACGATGCGAGTGGTGAGTTAAGCGATAAAATCCCGCTACGAGGAAATATGACCGAAGTCCTGACGATTACGGTAGACGGTGTCGATTATACTTTGAATATAAGGGTCGGTCCCCAGGATCCGGTCGAGATTACCGATTTCAGTAGTGTGCCCGTCGCCGGAAGTACCGTCGATGAAGGGGATTCTGTCAGCTTAAACATAGAGATTGACGGGAGTAGCGGAGACTACGATTATTTGCTACAGCCGGGAGGCATAGAGATTAGCCGAGTAGCGACTACTGCGACTTTTAGCGTCGTCATACCCGATACTTTTGTCGAAGCCGGCTCGACGACACAAAGCATCACCTATACGATAACGGTTGACGACGGCTTCGGCACGGCTTCTGCCGAACTGATGCTGGTCGTGCGAAAAACCGACAACGGCGAACCGCAGCTGGAATTCAATGTCGGTGCTAATTCATTAGAGATAACACCTACGGTAGCCGACATCGACGGTGTCGGCACATTTAGGTATCGATGGCAAAGTCGTGCCGAGGGTGCGAATGATTGGACCGATATTTCTGCAACTAATCGCTATACGGTGTCGGGCACTCCCGCTAGCACGGTCCGCTATCGCGTGATAGTCAACCACACCGACGGGCAACAACATAGCAGAGAATATATCATCGGTCCGTTTCCTATCAATGTCGACGGCGACGGCGACGGTTTGATAGATGTTTATTATCTGGAGGATTTGGATGCAATACGCAATCGCCTGGACGGTAGCGGATACAGCGTAGATCCCGGTTCCGATAGTATTAGCGTAGATAAAATCACTCTGGGCTGCCCTTCCGATACATGCGTCGGCTACGAATTGTTAAGGGACTTGAATTTCACGACCGAGCAGAGCTATGTAGATGCGACCGCGCAAGTTCAAGGTCAAACCACGCTACTAGACGAATGGACGGTGAATGATCCTACCGATGACTCGGATAGCGGCTGGTTGCCCATAGGAAGCGGCGATACTCCGTTTGCCGCCTTATTTAGGGCCGACAATCATAAGATTTTTAATTTGCAGATAAACAGAGATACGGTTGACGATGCGCATATCGGATTGTTCGCCGCGTTGTCGCAAAATGCGAGGATAGAGAATATCGGTCTATTGGATGTCGCTATCGAAGGCAGGGGTCATGTAGGGAGCTTGGTTGCTCAAAACGAAGGTGTCGTCGTCAATAGTTATGTGCAGGGAGGAGAAATTACCGGCACACAACATAGCCTAGGCGGGTTGGTTGCGTCCAATTCCAGTATGACCGGCGTGGTCATCAATAGCTATGCGAGTGTGACGACGACTTCTACCGAAGTGTTCTCGCCGGGCGGTTTGGTCGGCAGCAACCGAGGCGTGATTAGAAATAGCTATGCAACGGGTGATGTCAGCGGTCCTTGCGATGTCGGTGGTTTGGTTGCCGAGAGTTTTGTCGGAAGTCAAATCGTCAATAGCTATGCGTCGGGCAATGTACACAGAGCGGGTAGCTGTATGGATGACGGAACACTGGATAGTGTGGGCAGTTTGGTGGGCTATCACCGAGGATTGATAAGGAATAGTTATGGGAGCGGTCGTGTTAGCGGTAGCGGCACGAAAGGGGGTTTAGTCGGCGATGCCGAGAACAGCACGGTTACGTTCAGCTACTGGGATGTTGAGACGAGTATGCAGATGCGCTCGGCAGGTGGCACCTCTCAAACTACTGCCGAATTGCAAATGCCGACCGCACCGGGGAGCATAGCAAACCAGGTTTATTTCAACTGGAGTACTGCCGATTGGGATTTCGGCACTTCGCTAAACTATCCGATAATTAGATACACGACGGCAACCGATATCCTTAGCGAACCGGCGTGCGACGACAACCTCGACACGCCACTACCGCAGTGTGGTGGTGTATTGCTCGGTCAGGGAGATATCGGGTTAAGCAGTATATTATTCTTTGCCGGCGACGATACTTTGAATGAAGCGGAACTAGATCCGCCTTTCTCTCTCTCGGTATTATCCGGCTATACGGTCAACACGGTAGACGAAGTCTTGATCCGCTTATTGCCGTACGGGATCGATGTTCTCGGTGAGACGATTGCAATATTCAAAACCGGAGACACACTGAGCGTCGACTATTTCGAGGATAGGCGCAGTGGTGAGTTGAGCGCACCGATTCCCATTTCAAGAGGGCAGTCGGTTGTGACGGTTCGAGTCGGTGACGATCCCGACACGGTGGACTATAGCTTTATCGTGAACAACGAGGTGAGCGCGGTAGAAGTAACGGATGTCGCCGGTGATTTCACTATGCGCCGAGAGGGAGAAACCGTTAGTTTGAGTGCAACGGTGCAAGGTGGTATAAGCGATAATTATAGTTATCGCTGGACCTCGGAGCCGGCTTCTCTGTTGGCCGGCTTGTCGGAAGCGGATATCACGAGTCGTACCTTAAGTTTTAGTATTCCCCTGGATTTTGTATCCCGTGATGTATTAAGTCGGGATGCCGAAATCAAACTGACCGTCGGCGACGGTTTTTCGGTAAGTAGTGCCACCGAGACCGTGACCGTAGAGAAAGTTAACGACGGTGATCCGAACTTCACGGCGACGGTGACCGCAGCGGAGATAAGCATCGCAACGGTAGGGGATGATCCCGACGGCATCGGTGTTACTGTTTATGCTTGGGAGCAGCGCAGTATCGCGAATGTGGTTTGGGAGCCGATTCCCGGTGTCCCTAATACATCCAATACCTATACGGTACCACCGCAAAACGCAAGTAGTTTCCGCTATCGTGTGCGACTAAGCCACACCGACGCACAAGGCAACCCTTTTAGTCAAGTGTTAGGTCCTTTTAGAGCCGAGATAGACGACGACGACGACGGTTTGATAGATATCTACTATTTGGAGGATTTGGATGCGGTGCGTTATCAAACCGACGGCAGTGCTTATACCATAAGTACTGCTACGGTCGGCATCACCCGAGGCTGCCGGTTAGCCGGCGATAATACCGAGACCTGTTCGGGTTACGAGTTGCGTAGAGATTTGGATTTTGCAACCACCCGAAGCTATGTAGATGCGACGACGAATAGAGACGAATGGACGGTGGATGATCCCATGAATGACTCGGATAGCGGTTGGCTACCTATCGGTTCTATTGTTAGCAACGACTGTGAAGACTCGGGCAGCAATTGTTTTACTAGTACTTTTGAAGGCAACGGCTACGACATTTCCAATTTGCAAATCAACAGAGATACGGTCGACGACTCCGATATCGGATTGTTTGCAGTGCTGTCGTCGTCGGCGAGGATAGAGAATGTCGGCCTATTGAATGTAGCCGTTGAAGGCAGAGGTCATGTCGGTGGCTTGGTTGCGCAAAACGAGGGTGAAATCGTCAATAGCTATGTGCGAGGGGAAGTCAAGGGAACACAGCATAGCGTCGGCGGATTGGTTGCGTCTAATTCCAGTTCTATGACTAGCGTGATTGTCAACAGCTATGCAGACGCAACGGTAATGTCTACCGATGCGCTATTATCGGGTGGTTTGGTCGGCAACAATCACGGCAAGATTAGAAACAGCTATGCGGCGGGTAATGTGCGTGGTTCTTGTAATGTAGGAGGTTTGGTTGCCGAAAACGGAAGTGAAAGTGAAATTGTCAATAGCTATGTGTCGGGTGAGATAAGTAGATCCGGAAGCTGTAGCGATGACGGCACGCGGAATCGCGTCGGTGGTTTAGTTGTCGATAATGCAGGATTGATAAGGAATAGTTATGTGCGCGGTCGTGTTAGCGGTAGCGGCACTATAGGTGGTTTGATTGGCGATGCCGAGGCAACCGGCACGGTTGAGTTCAGCTATTGGGATAGCACGGTGAATAGCGGTCTTACCACCGATACCAATGCCAGGATCAGCACCGATTTGCAGTCGCCGGTTGCGGCAATCGGCATCTATGCACAATGGAACACTGCCGATTGGGACTTCGGTGGTACGACGAGTTATCCTGCGCTGCGTTATGCCGAGGTTGACGGTGTCGATGCTTGCGATAGCGATGCGAATACGGCGTTGCCGCGTTGCGGTGCGTTGCTATCCGATCAAGCCGGTCGCGACGAGGGTTTGAGCGCATTGTTTTTCGTGATAAACAGTGCCGAGCAGGATAATGATCGCATATTCGGCAATCAGCCTTTTTCATCGTTGGTGTTTGACTACGATGTAGTGATCCCGAATACTGCGGAGTTTCAACTGAGACCGTATGCTATCGACAGCGAGGCAACGATTTCAATCGTCAAAGTAGCAGATACGAGTACCGACTATTTTGATGGCAGGCTTAGCGGTGAGTCTAGTCTTGACATTCCCGTATCGGAGGGTATAACCGAAGTCATAAGGATTACGGTGGACGGTGTTGCTTATACTTTGCGTCTAAGAGTGAGCCCCGAGAATCCGGTTAGAATTACGAACTTTGTCAGTGATCCGGTAGCCGGTAGCATTGTGGATGAAGGACAGTCTGCTACTTTAACTTTTGCGGTTGCCGACGGTAGTAGTGTAAATTATCGTTATTCGTTGCAACAAGCAGGCAGAGAGATTGCCCAAAGTAATGATCCTACTTTTACCGCCGTCATACCGTTGGATTTTGTGCAAGCCGACCTGACGACACAGAGCATCGTCTATACGATAACGGTTGACGATAGTTTTAGCACTGCGTCCGCCGAACTTGAGCTCATTGCGAATAAAGAGAATAACGGCGAGCCGCAACTGGAATTGCGCATCACGCCTACTTTCCTAAGCACAACTTCTACCGTAGCCGATGTCGATGGTGCCGGTACATTTACATATCGCTGGGAACGACGAGAGCGGATTGATGTTAGCTGGATGGAGGTCTCTACGACTTTTGGTGTTTCGATACCTGCCGATACTCCTGGCGAGGTTCGTTATCGTGTGACAATAGACCATACCGACGGGCAGGGATATCGCAATACCTATCTGATTGGACCGTTTCCTGCCGGCATCGACGGCAATAACAACGGCTTGATAGATATTTATTATTTGGAAGACTTGGATGCGATGCGTAATCAGCTCGACGGTAGCGGTTATAGCATAAATTCCGGATACAGCAATATCATCGTAGATGAGAACACCTCGGGTTGTCCCGACGGCGGTTGCAGGGGCTACGAATTGAGTAGGAGTTTGGACTTTAACGAAGATACACACTACCTTGATGCTGCTGCAAACAAAGAGAGATGGACGACGGGTACGGGTTGGCAGCCGATCGGTGATTTTGATAATCCTTTCAGTGCGATATTCATGGCGAGTACCGAGAGCTTGACTATCTCTAATTTGACGATAGATAGGCGCAATGAGTCGGGTGTAGGGTTGTTCGGTGAGTCGTCGGGTCGCATAACCGATATTCGTTTAAGCGATGTATCGGTTAGAGGATATAGCGTAGTCGGTGGTTTGGTGGGTTCCAATAGAGGTCAAATAACCGCCGGTTCGGTAACCGGTTCCGTGGAAAGTGTGGACACATGGGCCGGAGGCTTGGTCGGCACCCATTGGAATGAGATTAAGAACAGCTACGCACAGGTTGATGTGTCGGGGTATAGTTCGGTCGGTGGCTTGGTAGGCTATAGCTTCGGAACCATAGCCGATAGCTATGCCTTCGGTGATGTGAAAGCAAGGATCTTCGGCGGTGGTTTGGTCGGCTTTAACCAAGGCCCTATAGCTCGTAGCTATGCGAGTGGTAGCGTTGAGAGTGCCTTTTACGCCGGCGGGTTAATCGGCTACAACGATAGTTATATAGATGCTATCGGCAGAGGTGGAGTAATTGAAAATGTTTATGCGACCGGCAATGTCATCGGTGGCACTTATCTCGGTGGCTTGGCAGGTTATAACGACAGCGATATAAACAACGGATATGCGATCGGTCGCGTTATCGGAGGCGGTGGTTCGGGTGGTTTGGTCGGCTTCAACGACAACGAGGGTGTGATTACAAACAGCTACTGGGATATTGACACGACCGGGCAAGCAACCTCCGACGGTGGGATCCCTAGGACGACCGTGCAGTTGCAAATGCCGACCGAACCGGGGGCGACGGCGGATATGACTTATTACCAATGGAGCGATAGTGCTTGGAACTTCGGTAGTACGACCGAATATCCGACGCTCAAAGACGAGGACGGCAACGATTTACCGTTGCTCGAGACTCGGCTGGGTACATCGCTCGGGCTCGGTGCGCTGGTGTTAAGCGGATTACAATTATCGGACGGTATGTTGGAACCGCCGTTTGACCCGACTAAGACAAGCTACGAGCTATTGGATCTAGCCGGCGAACAGACGACGATGACGGCGACGACGGCAGCGGAAAATGCAGTTATTTCTATAGAAGTAGATAGTCAAACGGCGTCTACGGGCAATCTGGCAGTGGCTACCCGAATAACGGATACGGTAAATAATATCGTTATCAGAGTGACGGTGTCAGGGCGTAGCACGGCAACCTATACGGTCGTATTGCCCGCCAACCGTCCGTCGCTGGCCGGCATACCTAAAGAACCCTGTAGTCTGACGGATGTAGATCAAGACGACGACCGCCTGATAGAGATTTGCGACATAGAGGGACTGTATGCGATGCGCTATCGTTTGGACGGCAGTGCGTATAAAGCGAGCAGTGCGGCAGCGGAGATTGACAGCGGTTGTCCGCAGAGTGGCTGTATAGGCTATGAATTGATGAATGATTTGGACTTCGGTAATCCCGACCACTATAGGGATGGTAGCAACCGAGCGATATGGACGGTTACCGATTACGCCGACGATAGCGATAAAGGCTGGCGACCGATAGGGGATTTTGCCGTCTCGTTTAATGCCACATTCAAGGCGAACAGTCATACGATTTCGGGTTTGCAGACCAACAGAGACGACAACACAAACGGCAGAGATTACGCAGGTCTTTTCGGGCATATAGGGGCGCGTGCGCAACTTGACGGGGTCGATTTGTCCGCTATAGATGTAAGGGGCAGATTTGTAGTCGGTGGTTTGGTCGGGCGGAGCGACGGTGGGACGGTAATCAATAGTTCTGTAGAAGGCATTGTAGCGGGAAGCCCGGTCATTAATTCGTTGGGTTCAAGCTGGATAGGCGGTATGGTAGGTTCTAATAACGGTGCAATCGTCAACAGCTATGCGCAAGCGAGCGTATTCGGACACACGACGATCGGTGGTTTGGTGGGTGTTGCAACAAAGGGTAGCGACATCCGAAATAGTTACGCTCTGGGTAGTGTGAACGGCATCAACTATGTAGGCGGTCTGGCCGGCTTTAATCAAGGTCGTTTTGAAAACTGCTATGCGAGAGTCTCAATCGGTGGTGTTTTTTCGGTTGCCGGTCTGGTCGCTTTGAACGACGACGAAGGTGTTATAAGGAATAGCTATGCTGTTCCCGACTCATTTTTTCCTATAGCCGGTTTGGTGGAGACTAATCAGGGTACTATCATCGATAGTTACTGGCAACGAAGCGATACGGTAAGCAGTAGCGACGGAGGTATCGGTTTGATGCCGGAAGTACTGCAAGCGTCGGCTTCGTTTCCCGGATGGTTGTCGGCGAACTGGGATTTTACCGACGGTGAGTATCCGGGACTGAAGTATGCCGAGGGCGGCGATCCCGATAATCCTGCGTGCGAGACACCGCCGCCGGATACGCAACTGCCGAACTGCGGCACCTTATTGGCGAATCAAAGACTTGGACTGGAGCGCATAGAATTAGTCGGAGTCGAACTGTTCCCGAATTTCAATTCTGCGATAAACAACTATTCTGCGAGTGTTTCCGTTGAGACGACGAATGTCATGATAGTCGTGAGCTCAAATAACGTAATGACACCGATAAATATAAACGGCGTTGAGGCATCGGGTAATGTTAGTAGTATCGTAAAATTAGCCGAGACCGAAGATACTAAAATTACGATTGCAAGCGTAGAGGATGCTACAACCTATACCGTCGTCATCGTAAAGCAGTCGGAGATCGCCGGTTTTGTGCCTAGCCGTTTTGCAGGACGGCCCGCCGACCCACAATGCAGAAACTGCAATCCGACCGTCGACGGTGTTGTGCAGATACGCTTTGCCGACGAGACCTTATCGCAAAGTGGAGATAGCATACGGGTTAAGCTCCAATTTAGAAGACTATTCGGTGGTGATGGCGATAGTCGCTATATTGCCTCCGCCGGTTTAGGTTTGAGATATAACCCCGCCGTTTTCGGCCAATGTACCCATGAACGTTCGGATTTCTTCACCGCTACCGATAATTACGCTATTTCGTTTTCCGATACCGATGTCGATGAGTTGCGTATAGCCGAGACAGGTATAGATCTAAATGCAGGCTCCGACGAATTTAGTGCGTTGGGTGAGGCATGGAAAGATTTGGTAACGCTGACCTGTGCGATACCGAATCGGGAGAACGAACTGGGAGCGGCAATAGCCGGTACCGCTGCCCGACAAGTTGTCTTATATAGGTACGACAGCGACGGTGATGCGATACCGAGTGTGGCGTTGCTGTCGGCAAACAACGATTTGCGAGGATTGAGAGCCGACGACAGGAGCTATGTGGAGGCGTATATGCGTCACAGCGACGGCAAGGGCGTACGCTTGAAGTTTTCCAAAGGTGTGGCGGTATTTCCCGATGTGCGCGGTGGCACACAATCGGATGCAGTCGCTTTGACGACCGACAATTTTAGTCTAGCTATGTCTACCGATGCGGCGATTAGTACCGTGACCCATGTGGTCGGTAGCCGCTATGTCAATATCGAGTTTGACCGAGTGGTGGTGAATAATATATTGAGGCTGGTCAGCACATCGACAAGCATAATCTACGATGTCGACGACGCAATAATGCAAGGTGAGGCATTGGCACATGACAGTTTTGCTGCCGAATTGGCATACGACAGCGAAGCCCCGGTGGTCGAGCGTTTGGTTGAAAGTGTTACCGTGGTTCAAGAAACAACGAGAAACATAATATTTAACAAGCCTCTAAACCCGGCGACGGTGAGCATAGAAGCCTTATGTTTGGCCGATGAAGAGGGTCTTTGTGCCGGCGACGACGAAGCAACGGGAAGCAGTATTACCTCGGTGGTACTGATGGAAGACAACAGCGTGTTGCAAGTAGGTATAAGTAGTGCCGAGCAGGTGGCAAGAGATGCTCGCATAGAGTTTAGACGCGGTGCGTTATTGGGAACCGATTACAGGTGGGTTGAAGAGTATCAAGTCGCATTGAGAGACCCGATAACGATACCGGATGTTGTGGCACCGACGATCACGGTATCGGCGGTCGATGGTACGGCGAATATAGAAACACAAACGCATACGCGCATCACTTACGGTATGAGTTTCACGGTCTCTGCCAACGAACCCGTAGTCGGTTTGAATACGACAAGTTCTTACAGCTTATTGCGAGTCCCGGATACCGGTGATGCGGTGCTCGTAGAAAATGCCGTGCCGAGTACAACAACGGTATCGGGGACGAATCAAGTGACAGTGAGCTACAGTGGTATAGAGGTTCCGGTGTCGGATGTTACGAACACCAGAGGTTTTACGCTGAGAAGAACGAGCGATACATCGCTACAAGATTTATCGGGTAAAGATCCTATCGGGTCGTCCTCCGGCTTTTTGGACGCTACCGGTGTTAGCAACGGAAGTGCCGTAGCGCAGACCGGAGATTTAGATAATACGGCACAATTAATGAGTTTGAGCCTATCGGTAGAGAGCGAGAGCAGTCCATTGTCACCGCCCTTTGATCCTGCGGTTGCGGTTAGAAGTTATAGCATAGCAAATGTTGCAAATTCGGTGGGTGATACCACGATAAGCGTGACCGCACAAAACCCGGCAAACATTAGACTAATAAGAATAGGGAGTAGCTCCGACGACGATATAGCGGTCAATGCGTTATCGGTGACCAGCGACGCCATACCGCTGGAAGAAGGTGGGACGACGACGATTACCATCGTGGTTATTGCGCAAGACGGCACAACCGAAGAGGAATATACCGTTGCGGTAGAACGTTTGCCGAGTATGGTTGCCGACTTAGAAGCATTGGAGGTAGTAGGCGACAGTGGCACGATAGAATTGGATCCCGACTTTTCTACGGGTGAAACCGAATATACGGCACGAGTGCGAAACGATTTAGAGACGATTTTGATAAACACGACGGCAACGCAAAGCGCGGCGACAATTCAAATCGCAAAAACCGAAATTATGGATAACACGCCGAGAATGCCTCGTCGATCGATCTCCTTAGATCAAGGAACGACGACAACCATCGTCGTACGAGTAACTGCGCAAGACGGAACAACCACCGCAAACTATGTAGTTACGGTAGTACGCCTGCCGAGTACGGTTGCCGGCTTGGAAGCATTGGAGATAGTAGGCACTAGTGGCACGATAGAATTGGATCCCGACTTTTCTACGGGTGAAACCGAATATACGGCACGAGTGCGAAACGATTTAGAGACGATTTTGATAAACACGACGGCAACGCAAAGCGCGGCGACAATTCAAATCGCAAAAACCGAAATTATGGATAACACGCCGAGAATGCCTCGTCGATCGATCTCCTTAGATCAAGGAACGACGACAACCATCGTCGTACGAGTAACTGCGCAAGACGGAACAACCACCGCAAACTATGTAGTTACGGTAGTACGCCTGCCGAGTACGGTTGCCGGCTTGGAAGCATTGGAGATAGTAGGCACTAGTGGCACGATAGAATTGGATCCCGACTTTTCTACGGATGAAACCGAGTATACGGCACGAGTGCGAAACGATTTGGAGACGGTTTCGATAAACACGACGGCAACGCAAAGCGCAGCGACAATTCAAATCGCAAAGACCGAAATTATGGATAACACGCCGAGGATGCCTCGTCGATCGATTACCTTAGATCGAGGAACGACGACGACTGTCGTCGTACGAGTAACTGCGCAAGACGGAACAACCACCGCAAACTATGTAGTTACGGTAGTACGCCTGCCGAGTACGGTTGCCGACTTGGAAGCATTGGAGGTAGTAGGCGACAGTGGCACGATAGAATTGGATCCCGACTTTTCTACGGGTGAAACCGAATATACGGCACGAGTGCGAAACGATTTAGAGACGATTTTGATAAACACGACGGCAACGCAAAGCGCGGCGACAATTCAAATCGCAAAAACCGAAATTATGGATAACACGCCGAGAATGCCTCGTCGATCGATCTCCTTAGATCAAGGAACGACGACAACCATCGTCGTACGAGTAACTGCGCAAGACGGAACAACCACCGCAAACTATGTAGTTACGGTAGTACGCCTGCCGAGTACGGTTGCCGGCTTGGAAGCATTGGAGATAGTAGGCACTAGTGGCACGATAGAATTGGATCCCGACTTTTCTACGGGTGAAACCGAATATACGGCACGAGTGCGAAACGATTTAGAGACGATTTTGATAAACACGACGGCAACGCAAAGCGCGGCGACAATTCAAATCGCAAAAACCGAAATTATGGATAACACGCCGAGAATGCCTCGTCGATCGATTACCTTAGATCAAGGAACGACGACGACCATCATCGTACGGGTAACCGCGCAAGACGGCACAACCCCCCTCGAAGACTATACGATTACGGTAGTACGTTTGCCGAGTACGGATGCCATGAATGCCATCCGCATTCGCGTCAAAGTATTCTTGGAAGGCCCCCTGCAATAGTACCTCATCATTAACCAACTATCTTGCGTAGGGCTAGTTGATGTGTGTCCATCATATTGGGTTGATGACGGCGATCACTCCGATGACCGGGTGGTCTATATAGAATAGTTCTTCATCGGTCATAATTCTTTCTAAGTGTATAGGGATAGAAAAAGTTTGTGGTGTGTCTACGAATCGAGGTGCTTCGTCGAAGGCGGGGTCGTATTGAAAATCTAATATCAGTTTGAAATAACTCTCAAAACTCATCCAAGCAGTCGCTTTGAGTAATCCGTTTTGAGGTTCGTTTAAGATATCGATGTAGGGTGTTTGGGCGCGGTTTAAGGGCGGTTGCCGCCACCCACCGTGATAGAGTAATTCATAGCGGCTGTCTAGCTCGATTTTTTGTGCTTCGTCGGTTAATCTCAACTGACCCTCGGTTACCGCCCGTATATCGTCGTAGGCATCGGTTTGAGATAGATCCAAAGCTGCGCGTTCCGCATGCCGGCTTGTCTGCATATGGCTTAGGTCTTTGAGTTTGTCTATTGCGATATCGGCTTCTATTTGCTTGAAGACGATAATCTCTGCTTGGTATAGTTCGGCGGTGTCTTGTGCACCTGCATCGCTACAGCATATTAAAAGCGATATCGATAAAAATAGAATTTTCATTTAAGCCACCTCCTTTAGCGATAATAGTTTAATAAAATCTTTTATTTTCGATTCCCGTACGGCAATGGTTTCCATGCCGTCGTCGTTCTCGCTTACGATGAGTTTTTGATTGCCTATAAAGCGATATTTCTCGGGTTCTTTTTTCACCATTTCAATCAGTTTATCCAGATCGAGTTTGGGTTGTTCTTCAAAGTGTATATTCAATTCGGATTCGTCGGCTCTTAATTTTCGTATACCTATATTGTGGCATATTATTCTAATCGCTGCATTGATATATAGATTTTTGGTGTAATCCGGCAGTGCGCCGAAGCGATCTATCATTTCTACTTTGAGTTCTGCTAGGCTCTCCTCGTCGCTCGCCGCAGCGATGCGGCGATAAAGCACTAGGCGTAGATTGACATCCGGGATGTAATCCGGCGGGATTAGTGCGGGTTCGCCCAAGTTGATTTCGGCTACCGTATCGAGCGGTCTATCGGGGTCGGGAAGTTGTCCCGATTTGAGCGTCTCTACGGCGCGTCGTAATAGTTTGTTATACATCGCAAAACCGACTTTTTGTATATGCCCACTCTGCTCTTCGCCCAATAATTCTCCCGCACCTCTGATTTCCAAGTCGTGGCTTGCGATAGTGAAACCGATGCTTAAATCTTCCAAAGACTCTATCACCTCGAGACGTTTTGTTGCGTCGTCGGTAATTTCCGAGCGCGTCGGAATGAGTAGATACGCATAAGCGGCGTGGTGCGATCTCCCGACGCGTCCGCGGAGTTGGTGCAGTTGTGCCAACCCCAAGTGATCGGCACGATTGATGATTATCGTATTCGCATTCGGTATGTCTATGCCGCTTTCTATAATCGTCGTGCAGACGAGGACATGATGATTGTGGTTGTAAAAATCCATCATCGTTCGTTCCAAGTCTTTTTCGTTCATCTGCCCGTGTGCCACCACGATTTTTGCATCGGGTAGTAGCGATCTTAACGCTTCTGCGGTATCGTCTATGGTTCGCACTTCGTTGTGTAGGAAAAAGATTTGCCCGCCGCGACGGAGTTCTCGATTGCACGCTTCGCAGATTAAGGCATCGTCCCATTGTGTCACAAAGGTTTTAATCGCTCGGCGTCCCGGGGGCGGTGTTGCAATGATAGACAAAGACCTGAGCCCGCCGAGGCTCATGCCGAGGGTGCGCGGTATCGGTGTGGCGGTCAATGTCAATACATCCGCCGATGTGCGTATGGATTTTATCTGCTCTTTGTCTTTGACACCGAAGCAGTGCTCTTCGTCTATTACGATCAGTCCTAAATTCTTGAAATCGGGCGGCGTGCGCAGTAGGGTATGCGTACCGATGACGATATCGACATCGCCTTTTTGTATTGCGCTCAAGATTTGTTTTTTTCGTTTACCCGAGACGAAGCGCGACAACATCTCTATGCGTACCGGCCATTTTGCAAAACGCTCTCTGAATGCCTCGAAGTGCTGTATCGCAAGCAGTGTGGTCGGCACCAATACGGCAACCTGTTTGTGGTTGTGTACGGCGACAAAAGCGGCGCGTATCGCAACTTCGGTTTTGCCGAAGCCCACATCGCCGCAGACGATCCGGTCCATGAGTTTATCGCTGTTCATATCTCGTAGCACATCGTCTATTGCGCTTTTTTGATCGGGCGTTTCTCTATAAGCAAAGGTGGCGGCGAAAGCGTGGTAGTCCGAATGGTCTATCTCAAAGCGTATATTGGGCGAAGCGTTGCGGCGCGCTTGTATATCCAACAGTTCGGCTGCAACATCGTGTGCCTTGATTGCCGCTTTGCGTTTTGCGGTATTCCATGCTCGGCCGTTGAGATTATCGAGTTTGATATGTTGTGAAGGATTGCCGGTGTAACGGCTCAGTAGATGTAGTGCGGTGACCGGGACATAAAGTTTATCTTTATCGGCATATTCTAATACGCAAAACTCCGATAGATAACCCCCTACCTCCATCGCCTTTATGCCGACGAAACGGCCTACACCGTAGTCTTGATGTACGGTCGCACTACCGATTTCCAAATCTCCTATGCTCTGTATCAACGCCGCAACATTACGCGCTTGCTTCGATTGTGTGCCGGTGCTTGTCGGTTTCGTGACAATATCGTGATAACCGAGTAGTGCGATGTTCGGTTCCTCGAGGATAACGCTTTGATGTAGGTCGGCGCAACAAATGCAAAGTTTTGCAGAACTTTTAAGAAATGTTTGCCAATTTTCTACTACTTTGGGGCGTATGCGATAGGGTGCGAGTATTTCGGAAAGTTGTTCCGAATAGCCCTGTGTGGGTGCATGGAGTAGGATGCGTCCCGTATAGGTGCGTATAAAATCCTCCAGCTTAGCGGCGGGTGATTTCTGTTGCGGATCTAATGCAACGGGTGGTGGCAAGCGAGTTTTGAAATTACGGATACCGTGCTGCCGGGAATCTGCGTAATACTTAAAGGCTTGGGTTTCAATGTTGTCGAAGTGTTTTAAGCGTTGCGCTAGTTCATCGCTATTTAGGTAGAGTAGACCGGGGTTTAGTAGGGCGCGCGCTTCGGCACGGGCGAGCAATCGGTATCTTTCCTCTACATATTCCAGATGTTTTGCCGCGGTCTCGAGGACTTCTTTCGTATAGATGCAAACCGTGTCGGGACCGAGGTAATCGAACAGTGTTGCCGTTGTGTCGTGAAAAAACGGCAGATAATATTCTATGCCTGCCGGGATGATGCGCTCGCTGATGCTCGAATAAACGAAGCATTGATCCGGTTGTATGCTGAAGTGCAAGCGGAATTTGTATCTGAACGATTTTATGGTCTGCTTGTCTATTAAGAATTCTCGCGCCGGTAACAATATCGTAGAGTTTATTTTTTCTATCGTTTGTTGGGAGTCCGAATTAAACGATCGTAAAGTATCTATTTGATCGTCCCATAGATCTATGCGCGTAGGATAATCGGACGACGGAGAATAAAAATCTATGATCGAACCGCGTATCGCATATTCTCCGTACCGTTGTACTTGCGAGACCGAGGTATAACCCAGAGTGAATAACCGCGAGCGAAAATCCTCTATATCGAGTTGATCGCCTATAGAAATCTTGACGCTGTTGTTTTCGACAAAACTGCGCGGCGGCAGACGCTGCAATAAAGTCGGTATCGCTACGATACAAATCCAGCTGTCTTCGGCGCGCAGTTGCGATAGTATGCCGAGACGCTCGGCAAGGATATTCTCGTCGGGAGAAAATTGATCGTAAACCAGAGTCTCGTAATTCGGAAACAGCAGTAATGTATCGTCCGTGCCTAAAAAAAATTGCAGTTGATCGTATAGACGGCCGGCAGTCGTAGTATCGGTACAAACGAGCAGTAGCGGGCGTTTGTGTCGATAGTAAAAGTTTGCGGTTTGATAGGCGAAACTACAGCCTAATAATTCTCCCCAGCGCAGCAGTGTGTGTTCTTGTTTCGATGGTTGTGTGGACGACATGATTAAGGTCAATCACAGTTTGGTTTTGGTTTCCATAGATCAAATTAATGAATATATAAAATAGTGCAGACTCCGCTGGGACTGTTGAAAAAGTATCGTCAGCGTGCAACCGTAACCGCTTGCGCCGTGAATTTATAATAACCACCAAGCCGTAGGGGCAGGATAAAGCCGCCGATTGAGCCGGTAGATCAATCGGCAACTCTGATGTCTGCCCTTAAGTGTCGTTCTGCACAGCCGTAACCGCTTTCGCCGTATGGTTTTGGTTTCCATAAATTGGATGAATGAATGTATAAATCGTGCAGGTGCAACGCGTTATGGGCGGACATATAAGTCCGCCCCTACCACTCTATGAAATACTTTTTCAACAGCCTGCCGCTGCAACCACCCCGTCAGGCCGCGCCTGCCACCCCTCCACAAATTAAAGCAAAATATTATCAAGCGAACATATCTTGGACGATATTCTCGAACCAGCTATGCGCGTATTCAACTTCTCTTTCTCTGGCAAAGTCGGTTGCATCCATAGGCGTTAGCCCACCGGCTATTTTTTCTATGTTGCTTTTGTCTTCGGAAAGCTTATACACTGCGGCTACCGAAATACCGTAATCCGGTGCGACGATACTATAGCAGGTATTGACATAAGAGGGTACCTCCGTCGGTTTTTCATGGAGGCTCGCAACAACCGCCATGGCACATATTTTGGCCTCGGAGTTTGCCGCATAACCCGATTTGGGCAATCCGGTTGCAATGCTCGCATCTCCGACGATATAAATGTCTTTTTGCAGGGTTGACTCAAAAGTGTCTAAATGTATCGGGCACCAGCCCGAATCGTCTGCAACGCCGCTATTTTGAGCAATCCGACCTGCTTTTTGAGGGGGTATCAGGTTGATCACATCGCCCTTGAAGTCGTCGAACTCGGTGGAGACCGTCATCTTTGTGGTGTCAACCGCAACGACACCTCTGCTACCCGTATCCGCCCCCGAAACCCACTCGATCATTCCTGCATAGCGTTCTTCCCAGGCTTGCATGAAAAGTTCCTGTTTGGAGAATTTGTCTTTGGCATCGATAACCATGATTTTTGATTTGGGTTTGTTGTTTTTTAGGTAGTGGGCTATTTGGCAGGCGCGCTCGTAAGGACCCGGCGGGCACCGGAAAGGATTACCCGGTGGTGTGATGATGACCACACCGCCGTCCTGCATCGCTTCGAGTTGTTGCCTCAAGAGCATCGTTTGTTCGCCCGCTTTGTACGCGTGTGGCATGACTTCGCTTGCCGCTTGCGTATAACCGTCTACGGCATCCCATTGAAAATCTATGCCGGGTGACAATACCAGCTTATTGTAAGGTAGCTTGGCACCGCTTGCGGTAGTAATTATTTTTTTCTCGGGATCGACCGTATCCGCCGTTTCGTTAACCACTTTGATGCCGCGTGCCCTCAAGCCATCGTAGCCGAATTGTAGGGTGGCTAAATCGCGCCCGCCGCCGATAACTTCATTGCTCATAAAACAGGTATAATAATTCGGGTTTGCTTCTATCAGTGTCACATTGATAGATTGGTCCATCATTTTGATGTACTTAGCGGCGATCGCGCCGCCTGCGCCCCCACCGATAACCGCAACCTCGTGCGAGGTACCCAAAGCCAGTTGAGGAAAACCTAATATTGTGGCCCCGCCGGCAACGGTGCCGCAAGCACTTAGTTTGATAAAATCTCTTCTGTTGATGTTCGACATTTCACTATCTCCTTGATAATTGTTGGGCTTAATTACGTACGCTGGCGTAGTACTGCAACAAGTTGTATATGCTCTCGTCGCCGTGTACTTCAAGCATTTCCGTGAGTTTGGTGCGCATTTTTTTAGGCATCTCACGACGGTCTTCTATATAATCCTCCAGAGTATACTGCAGATAAGGTATCCATTGTCCCGCCAACAGACCGACATCGTCGGCGGTCGAAAGACCACCGTCTTCATGACATTTACCGCAATACTCCTCGTGCAGTTCCTCACCTATGGCAACTTTTGATTTATCGTAATCTTGTTCGACGACTACGACCTCGGAGCCGTCCAATGCATTCGCCATCGTGATAATCTCTTCGAGTGTATAGCCCGATGCGATACGAGACATAATCGTGCTAAAGCGAGGATATGCTTCTACATACTCGTACTCCTCGTCTTGATACAATATCTCGAGCGCAGCGTCTAAGCCGGCTTCGTCGTCGGTGTATTTATATGCGAGCATGGTACCTATAAAATAGTTTTTGGTTATCCCGGCGAGAGACGGGATTGCCGGGCCGCTGCTGACACCGTTCTCACCGTGGCACGCTACGCAACTATTCAGTAGCATTTGTGCCGATGCCGTCTGCGCTTGAGCAACCGTCGTTACTCCGAATAGCAAAGTTAAAGCAAGAAATAGAAAATTAAGTCTTTTGATCATTTTGAAAGCCTCGTTCTCGTTAAAAAGTCGGTCGTTAAATTTAGGGTATCATACAGCGATTGGTGGTTTTGTGCAAGTGGTGTGGTTTATGTATGTCATTCTCAATTTCTGCAAGCAACCAATAGGGGTAGATTATCGAGCCGGCGATTCAATATCTCGTTTCGGTTTTCGTCAATCGAGCGAGGCACTTTGATTGTCGCTCGGTTGTTTGGGTTTTTTCGGTGTTTTGTGGGCGACACCGACATGGCACGAAATACAATTTTCGCCTTCGGCGTGGGCGCGTTCGTGTTTGCGTTTTGCGGTTCTATCTTGTTCGTCGAGATCCATAGCTTGGAATTGATGGCAACTCAGGCACGTTGTCGAGTACGACGAATCGAGCTTGCCCCATACCTTGTTTGCCATTCTCCATCTGTGTGCCTCGAATTTTTCTTGACTGTCTATAGTGCCGAGTATTTCGTGCCACACATCTTTTGCCGCCATCAGTTTGGCGTGTAGCTTTAGATCGAGCTGATCGGGTACATGACAATCGCTACATTGGGCGCGTATGCCTTGTAGATTTGAGTAGTGAACCGACTCTTTCCATTCCGCTTCGACCCACTGCATAGAGTGGCAAGAGGTACAGAACTCGGTGGTGTTTGTCGCTTCTAGGGTGGTTGTAAATGCGCCGGTTGCAACGATGCCGGCAATAAAAACCACACCGATTGAAATAATTCCTTTGTATTTCATTTAAATGTCCGTATACGGATTATAATTATATATCAATTATCGAGTTTAGTCGCCTTATTTTATGAAAACAAAGTGAACAGCAGGGTGTTATTCGAGGTGCGCGCATTGCATCTGAGGCGAGGTACGGCAGTCGAACATGCACTAAACTTTGCCTTGCGTGCCGGGCAGTGGTGTGTGTTGAGTGGAGAAAACGGATCGGGTAAGACAACTTTGCTGCGGGTGTTATGCGGTTTGTCGGAACCGCGTAAGGGGTTTGTAGGTTGGCGAGGTTTTGCTATCGGCTATTACCGCGAGCGTTATCGTCAAACCTTTATCTATATCGGACACAAGTTAGGATTTAGAGGTGGTTTGAGCGTCAAAGAAAATTTGAGGTTCTATCGTGATTTAAGAAATCGGCGCGGTGTTGCCGGTATTGACGAAGCGATAGATCACTTGGGACTCGAAAATGTAGCCGACCGTCCCTATGCCTCTTTGTCGCACGGTCAGCGACAGCGCGGTGCATTGTGTCGTTTGATGACCGAAGAAGCCCAACTGTGGTTACTCGACGAACCTACCGGTGCATTGGACAATCGAGGCCATAATATTTTTCAGGAACTTTTAAGCGCACATTTGGACAGAGGTGGCATGGCAGTCGTCGCAACACACAAGCCGTTCGCGCACGACGCATTGCAGAGTGCGCACCAACTGAGATTGACCGCCGATGTTTAAGCCCTTATTTGCGTTACTTAAATGGGATTTGTTGTCGGTGGTGCGGGAGCGTAGCGACTGGATGATTGCGATTATTTTTTTTACGATTATCGTCAGTTTATTTCCACTGGGTGTCGATGCACAGAGTTCGGTGTTGAGTATCTTTGCACCCACTGCGATATGGATTGCCGCGTTATTGTCCGGTTTGTTGTCGCTGGAGCGAGTTTTCAAGGATGATTTTGACAACGGTATTTTGGAGCAACTGATGTTGAGTACTCGTAACATCTATACGATAGTGGGGGCGCGTGTTTTCACACACTGGTGTACTACCGGATTGCCGTTCACGATACTTGCCCCGTTATACGGTTATGCTCTGGGTATTCCTATTAATGCCTTGACAGATGTAATCTTCGGTTTATTATTAGGTACGCCGACCCTGAGTATCTTAGGTTCCTTGGGTGCAGCGTTGACCGTTTCCTTGAGGCAAGGGGGCATGTTGTTGGCATTACTGATAATGCCTTTTTACATACCTTTGTTGATATTCGGAACGAATGCGATCGATTTGGCGGCGAGCGGATTGCCGACGAATGCACCTCTGGCTTTTCTGGGTGCCATGCTGATTATCGGTATCGCTTTGGTGCCGATTGCCGTTTACGGTGCGTTGCGGGTCGTGTTGGATTGATTTGATATGGATATTAGAACTTTTTATAGGTGGGGTACTCTGCCTTTTTTCTACCGCTGGACGACCGGTGCGCAACCGTGGTTGTTTTCGGTCACATTGATATTATTTGCATTCGGCTTACTGTGGGCTTTGTATATTGCGCCACCCGACTATAAACAGGGAGAAGCCTATCGCATTATCTACATACATGTGCCGGCAGCGTGGATGTCTTTATTCGTTTATATCGTGATGGCGTTCGCCGGATTAATCTTGTTGGTGTGGCGAGTCAAGCTCGCCGAGTTGATACACCGTGAATGTGCGGTGATCGGCGCAGCGTTTACCGCAATCACTTTGCTGACCGGGATGCTGTGGGGAAAGCCGATGTGGGGTGCTTTTTGGGTATGGGATGCGCGTTTGACTTCGGAGTTGATACTACTGTTTTTGTATCTAGGCGTTATCGTATTGGGTTCTGCAATCGACGACCGCGAAAAAGCGGCGCGTGCAACCGCAGTACTTGCAATCGTCGGTGTCGTCAATATCCCGATTATTCATTATTCGGTTATCTGGTGGAACACCCTGCATCAGGGACCTACGATTACCAAATTGGATGCACCGTCGGCGCATGTTAGTATTGTGCTACCGCTACTTTATATGGCAGTGGTATTTAAGTTATACTTTATCACCACGCTGCTTGCCCGCATCCGGATGCGGATTGCCGATGCGTGTCGCGAGCAACATTGGTTTAAGCGATACTATGATTTAATAGAGGTTAATTAATGAACTGGTTTTTAATGGGTGGTTATGCATGGTTTGTATGGCCCTCTTATATAGCATGTGTATCGATATTGTTGTGGCTTGCGGTGTCGCCGCATCGCCGCCATCGGCGCACAATCGAGAAACTCAAGCAATCGCCGAGTAGCCGATGACATCGAGGCACAAACAAAGACTGGCTTTTGTCACTATTTTGCTACTTGCGTTTAGTGCGGCTACGGTTCTGGTGTTATACGCACTGGAGGAGAACCTGCTTTATTTTTATACTCCCAGTCAACTGGCGGAACACGCACCGCCCGAAGGTCGCAGCTTCAATCTAGGCGGAATGGTTGTAGAGGGTAGCGTGCGTCATAGCGATGCGGTTTATTTTTCGTTGACCGATTACGAAGACACCGTCAATGTCGTCTACCGCGATATTTTGCCCGATTTATTCGGTGAAGGACAGGGAGTCATCGCAACCGGACGCTTAAACCCCGAGGGTATTTTCGTCGCCGATACCGTACTGGCAAAACACGATGAAAACTACATGCCACCCGATGTTGCCGAAGCACTGAATATGCCCATTCCTTTGAAACAAAAATAATCTTAGAATCGATGATTGTAGAATTAGGACATTTTTTATTGGTGCTTGCGTTGAGCGTTTCCTTGCTGCAGGGTTTCGTCGGTTTGGCCGGCGCGCAATTCAACAGTGTTGCACTGATGGCGGTTGCCCGCCCGGCGAGCTATGCGTTATTCGTGTTATTACTGCTGTCGTATCTCGCACTGAGTTACGCTTTTGCAACCGACGATTTTTCGGTGCTTTATGTTGCCGCCCATTCCAATACGAGTTTGCCTATCTACTACAAGTTATCTGCGGTTTGGGGTGGACACGAAGGTTCTTTATTGCTATGGGCATTTGTGTTAGCGGCGTGGATATTTGCAGTCGCATTATTGAGCCGTAAACTTCCCGATATTTTTTCGGTTAGAGTGTTGGGTGTTATGGGACTTATTGCCACCGGCTTTTTGCTGTTTATGCTGGCAACCTCCAACCCTTTCGAGCGGCTATTTCCGATGCCCGCCGACGGCAAGGATTTGAACCCGTTGTTGCAGGACCCCGGTTTGATCTTTCATCCACCGATGCTTTATATGGGCTACGTAGGCTTTTCGGTTGCTTTCGCTTTCGCAATTGCAGCGTTGCTCGGCGGCAAGTTTGATTCGAGTTGGGCACGGTGGTCCAGACCGTGGGTACTGGCAGCGTGGGTGTTTTTAACGATCGGTATTACACTCGGTAGCTGGTGGGCGTATCACGAACTGGGATGGGGCGGTTGGTGGTTTTGGGATCCGGTTGAAAATGCATCTTTTATGCCGTGGTTGGTCGGCACCGCACTCATTCATTCGCTTGCCGTAACCGAGAAAAGAAATGCGTTTAGAAGCTGGACCTTGTTGCTTGCGATATTGGCGTTCTCGTTGAGTTTGCTGGGTACTTTTTTAGTGCGCTCCGGTGTGTTGGTATCGGTGCATGCATTTGCAAACGACCCGGAGCGAGGTGTTTATATATTGGCATTTCTTACCGTCGTTATCGGCAGTGCTCTGCTACTCTATGCGACACGCAGTCCGCAGATCAAAAGCGGCGGCGTATTCGCATTGGTTTCACGCGAGCATCTATTATTGATCAATAATGTATTGCTGGTGGTGGCAATGGCGTGTATTTTGATCGCTACCCTATATCCCTTGGCGATGGATGTGTTGGGTCTCGATAAAATATCGGTGGGTGCGCCGTATTTCTCGGCGGTATTCGTGCCACTGACCTTGCCGTTGGTGTTCTTGGCCGGATTGGGACCCAAAATGCAGTGGAAGCAAGCAAGTCTGAAGCAGTTGTGGCAAGCGACACGAGGCGTACTCGGTATTGCAATCGTCGTCGGAACAATTTTATTACTTTTGGTCGGCGACCATTTCTCGTTGTTGACCGTGCTGGGCGTTATTGCCGGAGTGTGGATTATCTTTGCAATGCTCAATACGTTGTTTAAGCTGGATAATAAAACCTTCTCCGGATCATTCACTCTGAATCGGTTGCGGAGCTTGCCGGCTTCTTTTTACGGCATGAACATGGCACATATCGGGATGGGAATTTTCGTTTTGGGGGTTACCTTCAGTGGTGCTTATAGCGAGGAGAAAAACGCATTACTCGGCGAGGGGGAGACGATCACGATCGCCGGTTATCGTTTTGTATTCAACGGGGTCGGCAACAAAGAAGGTCCGAACTATAGCGCACTGGAGGGCGAACTCGATGTCTATAAAGACGGCAAGCAAGTTGCAACGCTCTATCCGCAAAAACGCGTCTACCGGGTACAGACAAACCCGATGACCGAGGCGGCGATAGATGCAACTTTATTAAGAGACCTGTATGTTTCGTTGGCGGAACCGGTCGGCGACCGTTTCGGGGTGCGGGTTTATTACAAACCTTTTATACGCTGGATTTGGATCGGTGCATTGCTGATGGCACTCGGCGGTTTGTGGTCGATCGGCGATAGACGTTATCGCTCGGACTAAGCGGAGCGCATTACCGACGACACCAATAGGGTTATTTCAATAAATCAAAAACAGCAAAATAGAACTGCCGATTGAGCTTGTAGGGGCAGACTTGCATGTCTGCTCGATAGGCCAATCGGCATGATATTGCGCAGAACTTTAGCGTATTATTAGCTAAGGCATACATTCAGTTGTGAATGTGTTAATATGTGAGTATTGGTGAGTCAATGGCTAAATTAAGGAATATAAATATCCGAGCAGTGTTGGAATACGGAGAATTATTTGATGAGGTATTGCGTATGCAGATGCGTGCTTGGGGTGGATGATGACTGCAAAGGTCGCAAGCCGTCGCAAACGACGGCATTGGATGCGATATTAGCGGTTGCCGATAAACATTGAGACGAGTTGATAAGGAGTAAATAGAGATGACCGATATTGCTTTGTATAATTTATTGCGGCGGATACCTGATGCTACCGATGACGAAGTAGAGAAGGCAGTTAATGATGTTGCGAGTTCAAGGGAAGTGGCTACGAAGGCGGATATAGCGAGGGTAGATAAAACTATCGCCGAACTAAAGGGTGAGTTGAAAGCGGATATAGAGAGAATGGGTCGGATTATGATTATGTGGATAGTCGGTATTGGTTTAGCGGTTATTGGAGTGATTAAATATTTGTAGAATGTAATGGATAGAAACAGAAATACTTTTTTGAGACTTTAATCTAAATTGTGTAAGTTCAAATTAAGATAAACTAGGTGGCAACACCAAACTAATAAAGGAGAACTTTTATATTATGAATAATTATCAGAAAATTTCACTTGTTATAGCAAGCCTAGCTTTGCTAATAGGGATTGCAACATATATACACAATATGCAGCGACCGAAGAATGAAATTGCTATACAGAAATTACAAGAATTACAAGAAATTGTAACCTCCGATACCGGCAAATTTAATGGTATTCTTAACGCCGCCGTACTTTCACAGGAACTCTCTGAACAGAATTTTAATGAGTTGTTTAAGATATATGCTAATGTGCGAGATGCCTACAAAGGTAGACATCAATATATTGGAAAATCAGCCAGAAATAAGATCGATAAAAAGATAGACGATTTAGAAACCAATTACATAAAAAAGCAAAAGATTAGTTATGAAGGTATAGAAGCCATGAGTAGCATTATGGAACTTATTAAGATATCGTCGCAGTAGAGCAAGTGGCGTGACTTTGTGCAGAACCTGCCCGCTGTAAGCCACATAATTATATAACCACCCCATGACCCCATGGAAAGGTTTTACATTTCGTACCATGTGCTAAGATTCTGCATAACGTTACGCCGGTTGACCTACTGATTCAATCGGCGGTTCTGTTGCGCCTGCCACCCTAAGGTTAGACATACCAGTCCGTCCCTGCGGTGTATGGAATACTGTTTCAACAGCCCCACATTTCATTTAAGTTTTGGTCTTGAAAATGGGGGAAGGTCAGACCAATTGCGACGGCGACGGTGCTTCCGGGATTTACTTGCGTCTCGCAAAGCGGATACACCGAACTCGTCAAAGCACTTTTTTCAGCGGTATAGAGTGGAACGGCTCACTCCGACAAAGTCTTGGGTTGCGTTTAAGCCGTGTTTGTTCCATGTCTAGTGCATTAAGTTTTTGTTTGGCATCTGTTGCCATCATAGCCTCCATTTTGTTGGGAAAAGAGGCTATTTTATAAAAACCTATAATGCGGTAGCCGATGTGCTGATTGCGCATGTCGGCTACTTTAATTTAGGAGATATTTTCCCGCTAGAAAAAGCACTTTTCCTAGCGGAAAAATTAGGTTCTAAAGAGTCCAATATGTATCTGGCATTATACAAGGATTTTCATCGGTAAATCAAAAGGAATATAGTAAAATCACACTATATGACGATGAAAAATAAAATTGCCGCTTGCCGTATCCTAAGTTTCTATGACTAAAATTTTTAAGGGTATTAAAAGTGCCTTAACAGAACGATGCGATTGATAGTGTTATTGACAGCTTTTTTTGCAATGCTGGCACTATTTGCCGTCGGCTTGAAGTTGGATCCTTCGCATGTGCCGTCGCCGTTGGTCGGTAAAACGATGCCGGCTTTTGCAGCCGAAGATCTGCAACAACCGACGCAGCGTATAGAACAGAGCGACTGGTTGGGACAACCTGCGCTGGTTAACATCTGGGCAAGTTGGTGCGTGGCGTGCTTGAACGAACATCCGTTGCTGATGGAATTTTCACGACGCGAAGCATTCCCTATCTACGGTATAGGTTATAAGGATGTTCGCGAAGACGCGCTACAATGGCTGGCACGGCACGGCAATCCCTATGCGATGAGTTTGCACGATATCGACGGGCGCATCGGGATAGATTGGGGTGTGTACGGTGTGCCGGAAACTTTTGTGATAGACCACACCGGTGTTATACACTATAAACATATAGGTCCTATAAACGAGATACTGATGCAAGAAACACTGCTACCGCTACTGCAAAGATTACGCACCGAGCAATACGATGAAACCACAGGCTAAAATCATTTTTCGCATATTGAATATAATTTTATTGTGGTCTTCGGTATGTTCTATCGCCGTTGCCTTATCGACTACCGGTTTATTGCCCGAACAAGAACAACGCTATCATGATTTGCTTAGAGAATTGCGTTGCTTGGTGTGCCAGAATCAATCGCTCGCCGAGTCCGATGCCGGTTTGGCAGTCGATTTGCGAGACGAGGTAAAGGCGATGATAATGGAAGGAGCCGACGACAACGAGATTTTTAAGTTTATGACCGAGCGATACGGCGATTTTGTTTTGTATCAGCCACCGTTCAAGCCACAGAATTATCTATTGTGGGTTGCGCCGTTTCTATTATTGTTGATAGGTCTGGCGGTATTAATTAGAAATGTTGCGCAGCAAAACCGTGCGATAAAACCCGAGGCTGATTAATGCTGGTATTCTGGGGTGTTGCGGCACTAACATGGCTATTGCTGTTGCTTGTTTTGTTGAAGCCGCTGCTTAGACGGCACGGCGCGAACCAACCGCATCAGCCGAGTGCCTACAAAAGACGTCTGCTTGTTTCGGTAGCGACGGCGGTTTTTATCGTCGTTTCCAGTGCCTCGCTTTATGTATACTGGTCAAACGGCTATTCGCTGCTCATCGCCTCTTCCGATAGAGAGAGCAATATGGTGGAATTGACCGAACAGCTGGCTCAAGAACTGGAACAATCTCCGGATAATCCGCAAGGATGGTTATTACTTGCTAATTCGTACACCGCACTGGGAGAATACGATAAAGCCGTGACCGCTTATCAGCAGGCGGAACGTTATACCGAACTCGAAGCGTGGGCGCAGATTGCCTATGCCGAAGTACTGCTTGTTGCCGAAGGTTCGTTGAACGCCAAAGCCAAAGACTTGTTGGAGGTGGCCGTAGCGAGCAGACCCGATGACCCGCAGGGTTTATTTTTGATAGGGCTTGCGCATCTGGAGCGAGCAGATTATTTGCAAACTATTTCTTATTGGGAACGTTTGCTGGCATTGTTGGAAGCCGACAACCCCTTGGCGAATGCGGTGGAGGAGAAGCTCGTCGAAGTCAGAGCATTAGCCGCCGAAGTGCCCGAGACGAGTCGCAACCAACCGCCGCAAGACACATCGGATAAGCAAGCCGAGGACTCGGAGGCGAGACAATCTACATCCGAGGAAGCACCCTGTTTTATACGCGTCGGTGTCGGCTTGGATGCCGAACTTTATTCAAAAATATCGCCGCAAGACACATTATTCGTTTATGCAAAAGCGGCAACGGGGCCGCCGATGCCGCTTGCGATTAAGCAATTCACCGCGGATGCTTTGCCGCTGGAAACTTGCTTGGGACCCGACGATGCGATGATAGGAGGTATGACCATCGACAATTTTGATCCGATTCAAATTATTGCGCGCATCTCAAAATCGGGTTTGGCGGCACCACAACCGGGAGATCTGCAAGCTGCAAGCGAACCGTTGCCGACAAAAAATGGTAGTGCGGTTTCTTTGTCGATCGACGAGATATTGGAATAACGGTGTCCGTAGAATATCTTGTCGGCTGGCGGTATACCCGCGGCAAAAAACATAACCACTTCATCTCTTTCGTATCGCTGATATCTATCTTGGGTATCGCGGTCGGGATTACCGTTATCATTACCGTACTCTCGGTAATGAACGGCTTCAAGGAAGAGATCAGAAATAAGATACTCGATGTGGTTTCGCATAATACTCTGAGCAGTCTGGACGGTACCATTGACGACTGGCAAGTGCTTCGTCCCGAGCTTGAGAACGAGCCCGGTGTTGCTGCGACGGCACCCTTCGTCGAGATGCAAGTGATGCTGATGAAAGGCGATAAGGTCAGAGGGGCTTATGCACGCGGGGTGGTACCCGAACTCGAGAAGCAAGTATCCAACATAGAGGGTTATCTCGAAGCAGGTGAGATTGAAAGTCTGACAGCCGACGACTATCATATCATCTTAGGACACTCGCTCGCTTTTTCGTTGAGAGCCGAGCTCGGCGATAAGATCACCTTGATCAGTCCGCAAGCGGCGGTCACCCCGGCCGGTGTATTACCGAGAATGCGGAGCTTCGTCGTGTCGGGGATATTCGATACCGGATTGTCGGAGTTCGACCGCGGTGTCGTATTGTTAAATCTGGAGGACGCAAGCCGTCTTGCTCGCTTGGACGATAATGTCAACGGTATCCGCCTGCGATTGGACGATCTATTCGAATCCCCCGAACTCAGCAACCGTCTCAATTTGCGCTTGGGTCCGCAATATTGGGTTACCGATTGGACGCGCAACCACCGTAATTTTTTCAGGGCTCTGGAGATGGAAAAACTGTTATTGTTCCTGATCATGGCACTGATTATTGCGGTTGCCGCATTCAATATCATCTCGATGCTGGTGATGGTGGTGATAGAGAAACAATCCGATATTGCCATCTTGAGAACGATGGGAATGCAGCCTATTCAAGTCATGAAAGTTTTTATAACCCAAGGTTGTCTGATCGGTTTTATGGGCAACATCACCGGTATAGTCGGTGGCGTACTGCTGGCAAGCTATGTAGAAGATTTGGTGACTGCGATAGAACGCGCAACGGGGGTCAAGTTTTTGTCGCCGGATGTTTATCCGATTACCGAAGTACCGTCTAAGTTGATAGCCGAGGATGTTATCGTTGTTGCGGTGCTGACTTTTGTGATGACGGTGTTGTCTACGCTCTATCCGGCGTGGCGTGCGTCGCGCTTGAGGCCGGCGGAAGTTCTGAGAGGCGGATGACGATGAACCCGTTGCTGGAATGTCGGGCGATCACCCGATATTACGACGACGGCGTGTCGCGTACCGAAGTCCTAAAAGGATTGGATTTAGAGGTGATGCCGGGTAGTACGCTGGCAATCGTCGGTGTATCGGGTTCCGGCAAGAGTACCTTATTGCATCTACTGGGTGGTTTAGACACGCCGAACGAAGGCGATATCACAATTCAAGGGCAGCGCATCGATACGATGTCGGAGACCGAGCGTAGCCGCTTCAGGAATCGGCATATCGGCTTTATCTACCAGTTTCATCATCTACTGGGCGACTTTAATGTACTGGAAAATGTGGTGATGCCGTTGCTGTTGCGGGGACAATCTTTTGCTAAAGTAGAAAGCCTAGGCGCGCAACTACTTGCCAAGACCGGTCTTAAAGAACGGGCAAAACACAAACCGTACCAATTATCGGGCGGGGAACGTCAACGGGTTGCTATCTGTAGGGCGATGATAACCCAGCCGAGCATTATTTTGGCGGACGAACCGACCGGGCAGTTGGATAGAAATAGTGCCGAAGCCGTCACCACCGAACTATTGAACTTGAGTGCCGATAACCGAACCGCATTGATATTTGCCACGCACGATCAAGATTTGGTGAGCCGCTTACCCGAAGTGTATAGAATTGACGGTGGGCTATTGAACCGCCGATTGAGCCGGTAGGTCAATCGGCGGTTCTATTCAGCCTGACGGGATGGTTGTGTCGTGAGGCTGTTGAAAAAATGCTGTTCTGCAAAACTGTAACCGCTTGCGCCATTGAATTTACGATAACCACCGAGCCGTAGGGGCGGACTGGCATGTCCGCCCTAAAGTACCGTTCGGCACAAACCCAACCGCTTGCGCCACCTAATTACGACAACCACTCGTCGTTTATTTGCTACCGTCTGTCGAATTGCTAAATAGACAAACTCACTATCCTGATAAATTTTTGATATACACATCTATTCAATTCTTAACCCACAAGGATTATTTATGAGAAACAAAAATGTCAAACCTAAAACTTATGCTCGCCGTCGTCAATCTATGCGATTGAAAGGATACGACTATGCTCAACCGGGAATGTATTTCGTCACAATCTGTGTTCGGAATAAATTATATTTATTCGGCGATATTATCAATAATCAAATGCAATGTAATGATGCCGGTAATATGCTATGGTTTTGGTTTTATCAAATTGAGCATCAGTTTGCCGGTATAAAATGCGATGAGTGCATGGTGATGCCGAATCACATTCATTTTATTATTGCTATTACAGAAGCGCAGCAACAATGCCATTCTATCGTTGCGTATGATAACCAAAAAATATCTTTAAGTTGTATTGTGCGATGGTGGAAGACTATGACAACCACAGATTATATTCGTGGTGTTAAGCGATACGGCTGGGAGAGATTCGATAATAAGCTATGGCAGCGCAGTTATTGGGATGGTATTATCGATAATGAGATATTTTTACATGAAATCCGTAAATACATCAAATATAACCCACAGAAATGGTCAACCGATACATTGAATACAGAAAATAAAGTTGCAAGGGGTTGACATGGGGCTATTGAAAAACAGAACTGTCGATTGAACCAGTAGGTCAATCGGCGTAGCGTTGTGTAGAATTGTGATGCGTTGCGTCTGCACAAATAAAATCGTACACCAGTTAATTTATGGAAACCAAACCCAAATGGCGCAAGCGGTTGCGGCTGTTCAGAACGGCACTTTAGGGCGGACATGTTAGTCCGCCCCTACGGGTGGGTTGGATAATTATTCGGCGCATAGCGGTTGGGTTCGTGCAGAACGGTACTTTTTCAACAGCCCCACTTCTGCAACCACCCCGTCAGGCTCCGCCTACCACCCCTCCGAAGGAGGGGAATGTATCATGTTCAATGTCGAGGTGTATTGGCTCCCAGCTCTTTTATGATATGTCTAAATAGTAAATCGGGTTTATAGAAATAATCTCGTTTGACAAAATCGGTTGTTAGGTATTTATAAATAGCTATAAATTTGAACCACCGAGGGATTGTATGTGAAGAATTTGTATATAGAAGTTTAGGGCATGCCCTTGCTCGTACTATCTTAATGTGCGAGTATTGTAGGATATTTTTTTCTACCGAATAGAGCATTGCGTTGTCGCTCTCTTTTTTGTCTTTATTAATAACCAAAGCCTTTAATTCCGGAAAATCGAAATATCGGTATACGGTGTAGTTTTTATTTAGAAAATCAAAATAGCGAGGCTCAGTAATATCCGACATCAGGTATATTATCGAGCCTTCGGGTATTGCGTGTTTCAGGATGCGCTTGAGGTTGTTTTGGTTCGCACCGTATTGATTACTAATATGCTTGAGTGAGTCGTTACCTCGTACATGCAAGCAAGCATAATAAAGCGGATATTCCTGTGAAAAATTTACTTTATAGTTATTTTGTCCTTGTTGTAGCGGCGCATTGTGGTAAAAGAAAAAGCGTTTTTTCACGCTATCGAGGCTGGTGCCTATAGATTTTAGGACGATGTCGCTTAGACCTTCGACTTTGCTTGAAGGATGAAGACTTACCAACAGACGGTCGGCACCGTCGTCGTAGCGATAGCGATTCGTTCTTCGTACTATGACTTTATATTGATCGTTTTGTTGCGCAGTAATACACTCGTTGTTTTCCATGATAAGTAGGTTTTCGTTGATCGGTGTAGGGGCGTGCTTAGAGTCTTCGCCCACGAAGTTGCCGGTTTTAAGAACGGCTTCGGGATTATCGGTATAGGTGCTTAAATCAAAATCCTCCTCGCTGATATAGCGCAAAGGTTTTTCTACTCTTCGCATACCCCCATTATTTTCTAATTCGCATATTTCGGTTTTTGCTAAATTGATATAACGTTCAAATTCGATATTTTTGTATTCGGGTTTGTTTTTGATGTCGGCGGCGGTAATTTGGCTATATACGAGATTTTGGTAGTGCCATATAGCGAATTTCCTCAGAACAAGGACTCTATCTAGTCGCACGGCTTCTTTAATAGCACATTTTAGGGTACTGAGCTTGTGATCCAGCCCGGCCGGAAAGCAATTCGCGGTATCAAATATCAGATAGTTGTCGCTTGTTTCCATCGTATTGCGTGGTGTGCCCGATTAAAGATTGATACCATGATAGAAACTTGTATCGCCAAGGGGTCGTGTGGGAAGCGTTGCTATAGATTATAGGAAAACCGGATAGATCTTCAAAAGGAGTCATTTTAATAGCGGCGTATTGCAGAATATTTTTTTCTACCGAGTAGAGCATCGCGCTATTGATTCTCTTTTTATTTTTGCCGGAAACCAGAGCTTTTAATTCCGGGAAGTCGTAGTACCGATATAGGGTACATTGTTTTTTAAGCGGTTCAAAATAATCGGCATCATCGATATCCGATATAACATAAACGGTTCTATCTTTGGTTATTCTAGCTCTTTTGAAGATTGCTCGGATTTGACGGATGCTGGTTGCGTATAGTTTTTCGGGTGTAACCGTAGTATCGCCGTGTTGCAAACATAGGCAGGCATAATGAGCCGGACCGGCAGGCGTTTTCGTTTGGTAAAAGTCGGAGTTCGCTGCGTAATCGACACCGTAGTGAATCTCGGCACATTGTTTTACCGCTTCAAGGCCGGTTCCCATGGCATTTAGCACGATATCGCTGAGGCGATCAACTTCTTCCGAAGCGGGAAGGTGTACTAAAATATCCGCATAACGATGGCTATATTTATCGCCGGTTATTTTTCGTACGATCACTTCGTATTGATGACTCGGTTCTGCAGAAATGGATTTATTTTTCACCGACAGCACTTCGTTGTCGGAATATGCTTTTAGATCGAAATCTTCTGCATTGATATAGTGAAACGGTTCGTTAAGTTGTTCGATATCGCCGTCTATTATTCTGCATATTCGGGTTTTGTTTAAGTCCACATAACGATCGAAACCGGTATTTTTGAGCGTACGGCCGAAGTTGCCGCCGGCACCGATAGTAAATGTTCCGACAACGAGCGTTCTATTCAGGTACACCGCTTCTCGGACGGCATCGCTTAATATATCGAGTGCATGCTCTATATTTCTAAGCGGTTTTTTTATATCGAGTAATAAATACTTCACTTGCTTTTATATGCGTTCACCCCGTTATCTCTTCTAATGCGACGCTGCTTTAGATAAGAAAGTATATGTATACGCCATAAAACTTTAACCGTTGTATATCCGACTATGGAGGATATACAACTCATGACAAAGCAACCCAATAAGAAGGGTTGCCATAGATGGCTAATTTCCAAAATTTGATTCATATCCGACGAATCATGAAATTCGCTCATCGGTGTTTGTAATATCAGCTGTCCCACTTTGTAGCATAGATAGAATATCGGTGCGACCGTGAGCGGGTTGCTAATCCACACGAGTAATATCGACACCGGGATATTCGCACCGATCCAAACCGCGATCAATGCTGCCGGGATCATTTGAAAAGGTATCGGGATAAATACGCAGAATAACCCGACGGCAAAGGCGTTGGCGATCGAGTTGCGGTTGACATGCCACAGATTTTCTTTGTGGATCAGGGTATCGAGGTACTTGAGCTGAGGGTGCGTTCGCATCTCGTGCATTTTCGGGGAAAGTCGTTTTATCAGTTTTTTAGGCATCTTCGGCAGTTTTATTAACCACGCATATTTTAAGCTACTTATGATGTTTTCATGCTATCTACAATCTATATTTTTGCGTTTTCTTTTTTGGCAGGAAATTTATCTCTGCAATTTTTGCCGGTACTCCCGAAAGTGCATAGTCTGATTTTTTTGGCTTTCGGTTTTTTATTATTTTCTTCTAAGTTAAAGTGGCGTTTATTGGGTGGTTTTTGTTTGGGTTTGTTCTGGACTGCTTACGCCGTGCCGTTGGATACCGAAGGCGAAGCCGCAAATACTTGGGAAGGGAAGACCGTTGAAGTCGTAGCTCAAGTTGAAACAATTCCTATTCGGCGAACCGACAGCACACAATTTATACTGAAGGTGATAGAACATCCCGATGCGGACCAGCCTTTCCCCGAGCGTGTTAGAGCGAGCATTTATCGTTATCAAGAGCCGATAAAGGTCTCGGATTTTTTACGCGCCCGGATCAAATTAAAAGATCGCTACGGTTTTGCCAACCCGAATACCTTTGATTATGAACGCTGGTTGACGATGCAAGGCATAGAAGCTATCGGATATATAGTGTCTTATCAAAAGCTCGAGGCATCGGCGACGGCATCGGGATATAGCCTCGAGCGATGGCGACAACGGCTTTTTGATAAACTGGAATCGTACAAGCACCTGTACGCCCAAGTTGATTCCATCGCTGCCATCACGTTGGGTTTGAGTTCGCTTCTGTCGCATCGGCAAAGAGAAATTCTAAGTGCCACCGGCACGAATCATTTATTTGCCGTTTCGGGTTTGCATATCGGTATGGTTTTCGGTCTGTTTTTCGTGTTGATAGAACGTCTATGGCGTTACTTGTTTTTGAGCCGTTATTTATACCCGTCTCGTGATGTCGCTTTACTGGGTGCATTGCCGGTAGCAATCGCCTATGCGGCACTCGCCGGCTTTTCGGTGCCGACGCAGCGGGCTTTGATTATGCTGGTATGTGTCGTCTGTGCCAACTTCTTTAGATACAAGATATCTTTATCGCAGTCTTTGACCGTCGCCTTATTACTGATTCTTATATACGACCCTTCGGCAACTCTGTCTATTTCCTTCTGGTTGTCGTTTGCCGCCGTTGCGATGATTGCATTTTTTTTGTTGATCGCACCGAACCTGAAAGGATGGAAATTATGGTTCGGCATGCAAGCGTATATTGCCACGGTAATGATAATACCTTCTCTACTGTTTTTTACCCAAGGCGCACCGATTTCGCCGCTAGCCAATATGGTAATCGTTCCACTAACCGCCTTTTTGGTATTGCCGTGTTCGTTGATTGCCGTCGCTTCTTTTATGATGAGTGAACCGATCGCATCATTTTTCATGCAGGCTGCCGACTTGCTGTTCGAGATGTTATGGCAAATCAACGGCTGGTTTGCAAGCCATACCCTAAGATGGTTTCATCACATAGATAATTTGACGGCATTATTTGCCTTGACCGGTATTTTGTTGTTTATCGTGTTGAGAAAAAAGCTCGTGCGTAGTCTGGCAGTATTGTTACTATTTCCGCTGTTGCCGTTTTTCAGCACACCGTTGTCGCTGCCGTCGGGTGCTTTTCGGGTCGTATTTTTTGATGTAGGGCAAGGCTTGTCGGTTTTAGTACGCACACGAGAACATACTTTGGTCTACGATACCGGGCCGTATTATCGTTCGGGATTCAACACGATGGATAGCGTGGTTTTACCGTACTTACGCTCGCGCCGCATCGATACGATCGACACCCTGGTCGTATCGCACGCCGACAACGATCACGCCGGCGGTGCAGAAGTATTGATGCGGCATATTTCACCGCACCGTTTGCTCGGCGGCGAACCCTTAACGGTTGCCAGCCGTACTTTTGAACCTTGCGTTCAGGGTCAATCTTGGGTTTGGGACGATGTGCGCTTTGAAATACTCTATCCTCGATCCGGCACTATTTATAAAGGCAATAATGCATCGTGCGTGTTGCGCATTTCCAACCGCAGCCACTCGCTGTTGTTGACCGCCGACATAGAGAAAGCTGCAGAGCGCATTTTATCGCATCACCCGTCTTTGCCGAGCGATGTGTTACTCGTTCCGCATCACGGTAGCCGTACTTCGTCGACACCCGAGTTTATATCGTCGGTCTCACCTTTACTTGCGGTAGTCACCTCCGGTTATCGCAATCGCTTTGCGTTGCCGAGGACCGATATCGTAGCGCGCTATTACGAGCGAGGTATTCAGGTATTGGATACCGCGCAGGCCGGCGCATTGATTTTTGATTTTCCGACCGACCGAAACTTCGATTTGCAATCGTATCGCATGCACGAGCAACGCTATTGGCGCAACCGCCCTAATTCCTTATCGCCGTCGGGCGATAATTAAAAAGTAATTTTTTGTCACCCCAAGTTAAAACTTCATCTCCAAGTTTTGCAAACCACCCGTAGAGGTGGACTTGCATGTCCACCCTTAACTACCGTTCGGTACGAACCCAACCGCTTGCGCCATTTTGTTTTGGTTTCCATAATATTAATGGGTGAACGCGTTAATCGTGCAAACATGATGTATTTCGGGCGGACATGTTAGTCCGCCCCTACACATGTCGTTTACATTGCGGTTCGGTACGAACCCAACCGCTTGCGCCATTTTGTTTTGGTTTCCATAAATTGAATGGATGAATGTATAAATCGTGCCGATCAACGCGTTACGGGCAGAACAGAGCCGCCGATTGAGCCAGTAGGTCAATCGGCAATTTTGAAGTCCGCCCCTACAACTTTATGAAATACTTTTTCAACAGCCCCACGGCACAACCATTCCATGGAAAGGTTATATATTCTGCCAAACATTACCCAAAATAGCTTATAATACTAGGATTATTCAATAATATCGTTAAATGACATATTACCGTATCTACTATTTATTCTTGACATCTCTTTTTCTGGGCCTAATCCAGTTGAATTCTTTGTACGCTCAAGAAGAAGAGGATGTTCAGGGTACGACTCAAACCGAAATTCGCCTGTTGCCCGAGGATATAGGAGACAGTTCCGCAAGTACTAAAAATGAAGCCGAAAAGGCGGATACCGGTGAGCGGGATGTTGCCGAAGAAGAGCCTGTCGGAGAGGACGAGCGCATGGAAAGAGATATTCAAGCCATCATGCGGCGGATGGAGGCTAGAGAAAACCGAGCTAGAAAAGCCAAACTACTCGATTACGATGTAGTTAATCGTTTTCCGCATCGTCAGGAGATTTTTACCCAGGGGCTGATAGTAGACGGCGATACATTGATAGCAAGCAGTGGTGGTTACGGCAAGTCGTCGTTGAGTAAGGTGAGCCTCAAAGACGGCGAAGTGTTGGCGGAAGAAGAATTACCGCCGCATCTTTTTGCCGAAGGTGTTGCGCGTCTCAAAGGCTCTCTTTATCAACTTACCTACAGAAGAGGAGTGCTGATGGTCTACGATGCGGACACGCTGCAATTGAGCAGTCAACTTCAATATAGTGGTGAGGGTTGGGGGATAACGAGCAACGGTAAAGAATTAATTATGAGCGATGGTTCCGATATATTGAAATATATGGACCCTAATAACTTTAAGGAAACCAAGCGCATATCGGTGACCGAGAACGGCCGCCCGCTTAAATATCTGAACGAGCTCGAATGGGTAAACGGAAGAATTTATGCCAATGTGTGGTTGCGGAATAAAATCGTCATAATCAATCCTAGAACAGGCGTGGTCACTTCTTATCTGGACCTCAAGGAATTATTGGACGAAGTGAGAGCCGAAACGAAGACCGGTGTCTTGAACGGCATCGCTTACGATAAAAAAGGTAAAAGACTTTATGTGACCGGAAAGAACTGGCCTACCTTGTTCGAGATTGAAATTGACTCTTGAAGTAAGGCCGCATAATCACCCTTGCGTGTCTTAAATAACCATGCCCGATTTTGCCAAAGAAATTCTTCCGGTTAGTTTAGAAGCCGAGATGCGTAAATCCTATTTGGATTACGCAATGAGTGTGATTATAGGCCGTGCTTTGCCCGATATTTGCGACGGTTTGAAACCGGTACATAGACGCGTACTCTATGCGATGCACGAACTTCATAACGATTGGAACAAAGCGTATAAGAAATCGGCACGCATCGTCGGTGATGTGATAGGTAAGTATCACCCGCACGGCGATAATGCGGTATACGATACCATAGTACGGATGGCACAAACCTTCTCTTTGCGCTATCCGTTGATAGACGGACAAGGTAATTTCGGTTCTATAGACGGTGATGCTCCTGCGGCGATGCGCTATACCGAGGTCCGGCTTGCGAAAATAGCACACGAACTGCTTGCCGACATAGATAAGGAAACGGTCGATTTCATTCCCAATTACGATAATTCCGAGAAAGAACCCGTAGTCTTGCCTTCGCGGGTGCCGAATTTGCTGGTCAACGGTTCTGCAGGCATTGCAGTCGGTATGGCGACGAATATCCCGACCCATAATTTGGGTGAGGTAATCGATGCCGTTTTGGCACTTGCGAAGAACCCGGATATATCGATAGACGATTTGATTCGCTACATTCCGGGACCGGATTTTCCGACCGCCGCCATTATCAACGGGCGCGAGGGGTTGCACGAAGCCTATCGTAGTGGGCGTGGACGCGCAGTGATGCGTGCCAAGTGCAAAATAGAACCCATAAAAAAAGGAGAGCACGAGCGTATTATCATCGAAGAACTGCCGTATGCGGTCAATAAAGCACAGTTGCTCGAGAAAATTGCCGATTTGGTCAAAGAAAAACGAATTGAGGGTATTTCCGAATTACGCGACGAGACCGACAAGGAAGGCATGCGCGTCGTTATAGAATTAAAGCGTAGAGAGAACAGCGAAATCATACTCAATAATCTGTACAAACATACCAAGATGCAATCGACATTCAGCATCAACATGGTTGCGCTACAGCAAGGTCAGCCGAAGCTATTTAACCTCAAGGAAATTCTAGAGGCCTTTCTGCGGCATCGCCGTGATGTTGTCACCAAACGCACCGTGTTTGAATTACGCAAAGCCAAGGACAAAGCACATCTTTTGGAAGGGTTGGCGGTTGCGCTTGCCAATATAGACGAAGTGATTGCGCTGATAAAAAGTTCGCAGACATCGGCCGATGCCAAACGTGCGCTCAGCGGGCGGGCGTGGAAACCGGGGGCGGTTATGCAGCTCATGGAGAAAGCCGATGCGGTGATATCCAAACCGGACACTCTGCCTGCCGAATTCGGCTTACACGAAGACGGTTATCATTTATCCGAACAGCAAGCGCAAGCGATACTAGACCTGAAACTTCATCGCTTGACCGCATTGGAGCAGGACAAAATAGTCTCCGATTACGAGGAGCTTATTGCATTGATATTGGATCTACTCGAAATACTCTCCAACCCCGATCGTTTGATGAAGGTGATTTGCGACGAGTTAAAGAATATCAAGAAGCACTACGGCGACGAGCGCAAGACCAAGATAGTAGACCAATCGGTTGACATAGACGAGGAAGATCTGATTACCGAAGAGGATATGATGTTGACGATATCGCACGCCGGCTATGCCAAAATACAACCGCCCGATCATTATCGCGCCCAGCGCAGAGGCGGCAGAGGAAAGACGGCAACCGCCGTCAAAGAAGAAGATTTCATAGAAATGATGTTCGTTGCGAGTACGCACGACACCCTATTATGTTTTTCCAACCTAGGACAACTCTATTGGATCAAGGTTTATAAATTACCCCGAGCCGGACGCACCGCCAGAGGCAAACCCTTGGTCAATCTGCTCAAACTCGGTGAGGACGAGCGTATCACTACGATACTACCGATAAAGTCTTATGCAGAAGGTTTGTATATTACGATGGCAACCGAGAGAGGAATCGTCAAACGCACGCCGTTGACGGCATTTTCCAGACCGCGCAGCAACGGTATCAGGGCGATCAATCTGAAAGCAGGCGACAAAATGATAGGTGCGGTGTTAACCGACGGTGCGAGAGAAATCATGCTGTTCAGCGATGTGGGGCGTGCGGTTCGCTTTAAGGAATCCGACATACGCTCGATGGGTAGAATAGCCCGTGGTGTCATAGGAATGCGACTGCCCGAGGGTGCGAAGATTATTTCTTTGATTTGTTTATCGGAAAGAGATGAGGGAAAAGTTAAAATTTTGGTCGCAACCGAAAACGGCTACGGCAAGCGAACCTATGCAAAAGAGTTTTCTACCAAGCGGCGCGGTTGTATGGGAACGATTTCTATAAAAACCAGCGAGCGCAACGGCAAAGTAATAGGTGCGCTACCCTTTGCCGATGTCGACGAAATCATGTTGATTACCGATAAAGGCGTGCTGGTTCGCACCCGAGTGTCTACCATCTCTACCGTAAGCCGTAATACGCAAGGTGTCAGGCTGATACGGCTCGACAACAATGCAAAGCTATCGGAAATAGTGCGCATAGATAAGGAATGATCGTCGCTTAGCGCAAAGCTCGAACTTGGGATTGTTGAAAAATACCGTTTTGCATGAATAATGTGTTTACCGACCAAATTTATGCTTACCCACCGTAGGGGCAGACTAGCATGTCTGCCCTTAAGTATCGTTTTGCACAACACCAACCGCTCTGCGCCGACAAATAATGGTTTCCATAAATTAATGGGTAAACGCGTTAATTGTGCAAACATGATGCGTTTCGGGCGGACATCATTAAATTGCCGATTGACCTACCGGCTCAATCGGCGGCTTTATACTGCCCCTACAGGTGGTCTGGGTAATTATATGGCGCAAGCGGTTAGATTTGTGCGATGCCAGTACTTTTTCAACAGTCGAGCCCAAGCAACACGCAATCTATATGCCGCTTTATAATTTTTCCCCCGGCCCTGCGGTTTTACCTCAAGTCGTAGTGGAAAAATCCCGACAACTCGTTTGCGAAAGGCATCCGGTGCCACTCCTAGAGATAGGGCATAGAACCGCTTATATCGACGAGGTCGTTCAAAGCATGCGCGATAGGCTACGCAGGCTATTGGATATCCCCGATGACTACGAGGTATTATTTTCGTCGAGCGGCACCCGTGCCCAATACGCGGCGGTGGCGATGAACCTCGCCCACGATAAGCGTGTCGATTATTTCAATACCGGTTATTGGTCGGAGTACGCCGTTGCCGAAGCTAAAAAGTATATTCCCGATAACAAGCTCAAAATCGTCGCTTCAGTCTCCGAACAGCCACCGTTGTCCTTAGCCGCCCCCGAAGCGTGGCAGCTCGGCGAAGCGGCGGCGTATCGTCATTATGTTTCAAACGAAACGCTTACCGGGTTTGAATTTTTTGCCGAAGCGCATATAGACGACGGTAGCTTGGTAGCCGATATGACATCCAATTTTCTAACCCGCACGATCGACATACGCTCGCATCGGATGATATACGCCGGCGCACAAAAGAATGCCGGTGTCGGCGGCTTGGTTTATATCGTCATCGCACGCGAAGCCTTATCGGCACTGCCTCATCCCTCAACTCCGGCGTTATACGACTATAATAAATTGTATGAAACAAACTCCAGACCGACTACACCGCCGGTTTTTTCGTGGTTGGTTGCGAATCTGATGTTGGAATGGATAGAGGCGCAAGGCGGTGTGGTGGAAATGCAAAAGCGATGCCGGCAACGCTCGGCTTTGATATACGATTGCATAGACGGCTCTTCAGTTTATACAAATCCTATTGCTAAGCGATATCGTTCTCGGGTCAATGTATTATTCAATTTGCCGACGAGTGCGCTCGAGCAGCAATTTATAGGTCAAGCGGAGCAACACGGTTTGTGGGGGTTGAAAGGGCATAGCCATACCGGCGGTATACGCGCAAGCCTGTATAATGGAATGCCGATTTCGGGAGCCCGAACCTTAGTGGAATTTATGAGAGATTTTGAACGCAAAATTTAAAAGGCAAGCAGTGTAATGAAAGACGACGAGATAGAGAAACTACGAGCACGGATAGACGCAGTGGATGCGCATATACTAAAGCTACTCGGCGAGCGCGCACAACATGCGATAGACATAGGACATGCAAAGCAAAGGGAAGATAAAGACACCTGCACCTATCGTCCCGACCGAGAGGCGGCGCATTTAAGAGAGCTACTATCGCAGAATCCGGGACCGTTGCCCGATGCCACCTTGTCGATGCTGTTCAGAGAAATCATATCGGCGTGTAGGGCACTCGAAAAAAAACTCACCGTTGTTTTTTTAGGTCCTGCCGCAACCTATACCGAACAAGCCGTGTTTAAGCATTTCGGACATGCCGTCTCGTTGGAATCGTGTGCGACGATAGAAGAGGTATTTCAATATATCTCGGCGAACCGGGCCTATTACGGTGTGGTGCCGATAGAAAATTCCAGTGAAGGTAGCGTGAGCAACACTTTGGATTGCTTCATGGAGACCGATGTAAAAATAGTCGGCGAGGTGGAATTGCGCATCAACCACTGCTTGCTCGGCAACCGAAGCCGTATCGAGGATATAGCAAAAGTCTACGGACATTCTCAATCTCTTGCCCAGTGCCGCTACTGGCTTAATACCTATCTGCCCGACAGCATGCAGGTCAACGCCGAGAGTAGCACCCAAGCCATTCGCCAACTCGAGCGAGACCCCGATGCGGCGGCGATTGCGAGTGCCCACGCAGCGGAGTTATATCAACTCAACATCCTAGCCGAAGACATAGAAGACAATGTACAAAACACGACGCGCTTTTTGATTTTGGGTAATCAATATCCGCAACCCAGTGGTCGCGACAAGACCAGCGTTCTGGTATCGACCGAAAATCATTCGGGGACGCTTGTCGGTTTGTTGCAGATACTCGCCGACCAAGGTGTCAGTTTGACGCGTATAGAATCGCGTCCGTCGCGACGCATCAAATGGGAATATGCTTTTTTTCTGGACATGGAAGGACACTGCGAAGAGCCGCACATCAAAAAAGGGCTTGCCGAACTTCGGGCACAAGCCGCATTTTATAAATTATTAGGCTCTTATCCGTGTGCCGAATAATAGAATTTACGCCGCAAATGGCGCAATACCGCGTAGACCCAAAGCCATGCGAACATACCGGTGGCAACCGAATATAACTTTTTCCAACTGCCTTCGGGTGCGTCGCGTATACCTTCAATCCATAGACTAACAAGTATATAAAGACCGAGTACCATGGCGATAAACAACATTTGTTGTGGGATATAAAAGCGTAATCGCTTATAAAGTAAAATTGCCGCATAAGCGATTAAAGTATAAAGCAGTGCATTTTGCCCCAGCCAAGTACCCGATATAAAATCGACCAATAATCCGGTAAACCATGCAAATTTGATGTTGAATCGGTAGGGCAGGGCGAGTACCCAATAAATAACGGCGAGCATAGTCCAACTAGGCCAATAAAAATATCCCCACTGCGGCAACGGCAGCGCATCCATCGTTAGAGCAAAGAATATGCTCCCCCATACGAGCATGTATTGGCGTCGTATGAATTTTGTTTTTTCTTTAAGTGTCTTCATCGGCGTGCGTTATTTTTCCGGTGGGCCAAACGAGTAGCATCTCTAGGTTGTGGTTGAGTTTGGCATTCGGTTTGATGTAAATCGTAGAGAAACTGTTTCCTGCCGGTTTTTCTATACTCAGTACCGTTCCTACCGGGTAGCCGTAAGGATATTTATGATCTAGTCCCGAACTAACGATTTGATCTCCGATTTTGATATCTGCGGTTGTCGGTACATAAAGCAATTGTAGTCGCTCTGCATTGCCGATGCCGCGCACGACCACTCGCAAACTGGAACGTTCGATTTCTCCCATCACCGTGAAACCCGGACTGGAGATCAATATCACCGTTGCGCTAATCGGGGTCAATTTCCCGACTTGTCCGATAATACCGTTTATGCCCAACACCGGCTGCCCTACATAGACACCGTCCGAACTGCCTTTGTCGATAATAATCTTCTGTTCTATTGAAGAGGAATATACTCCGATCAGTTTGACCACCGTAAAATTTTTATCGTCGTTGCTTTCGAGTAGGTTTAATAAATTTCGTAAATGATTGTTTCTGTGTTTGAGTGCCGACATTTCGGACAATTCGGCAAGAAGTCTGACATTTTCGTCTTGCAGTCGGTTTTTTTTGTCCAACAATTCCGAGCGCTCCTGTAAGTAATCGTATGTCAGAAGTGTGGTGGCATAAGGTAGATTTGCAATATAGCGGATTGCGTAGCCGAACATGTCTGCGTGGTATCGCACCCTATCCAAATAGCTAAATCGGTAATCGGTTATTATCAATACGATAGATAAAGCTATAAAGAGAATCAGCTTGGAAGTGAGATTGCGAGGACTGAATAATTCTTTAATCTTTAGATGCTCCGACTTTATTCTTCATAGAGGAAAGTGACTTTCTTTTCGTCTAATAATTCCAGTGCTTTTCCTCCTCCTTGGGCGACGCAAGTTAGGGGTTCGTCGGCGATGACCGCAGGGATGGTCGTTTCTTGATTAATCAAGACATCCAAGTTTTTCAATAAAGCACCGCCGCCGGTCAAGACGATGCCGCGCTCGGCTATATCGGAACTTAATTCCGGTGGTGTTTCATCGAGTGCTTTTTTGACCGCCAAGATGATGTTGTTCAGTGTTTCTTTCATTGCGTCGTAGATTTCGTTGCTACTGACGGTGATGTTTTTCGGGATACCGCCGGCAACCTCGCGAGCGTGAATCTCGGTTTCTATAATTTCCGCAGCCGGGTAAGCGGTACCGATAGAACTTTTCACTCGTTCTGCGGTTGCCTCGCCGATCATCACACCGTATTGGCGACGCATATAGTCTATAATTGCCTCGTCCAGCTTATCACCCCCGAATCTGACCGAAGCCGAATAAACGATGCCGTTTAGCGATAACACTGCGACCTCGGATGTGCCACCGCCGATATCCAAAATCATCGAACCTTGGGCTTCGCTAATCGGGAGGTTCGCCCCTATCGCAGCAGCGATGGGTTCCTCTATTAAATAGACTTTGCTCGCACCGGCACCAAGTGCCGATTCCCGAATTGCGCGTCTTTCAACTTGGGTTGCACCGCACGGAACGCAGATAAGAACTCGACCGCTCGATTTAAGCAATTTACCTTTATGGACTTTGTGTATAAACATTTGAAGCATTTTTTCGGTCGTCGTGAAGTCGGCTATCACGCCGTCTTTCAGCGGTCTGATGACTTTTATATTGGAGGGTGTTTTGCCGAGCATTTCCTTGGCGGTGCGTCCGGCAGCCTCGACGCTCACCGTAGAGCCGTGGCTGTTGATGCGCGTTGCAACCACCGACGGTTCGTCGAGCACGATACCTTGACCCTTCATACAAATCAGCGTATTTGCGGTGCCTAAATCTATGGATAAATCATCCGAAAAAAGAGAAAAAATTCTTTTGAGCATGGTCTTTTATATTTGTCAGTATAATGTGGAAGCATAGTATCATTACATCCATAATTAAACAAGGATAAAATTATTATATCCACCAAAGCTCAACCGTCTTTGCAAAAATTTCCACGAACCGTAGGGGCGGACATCAAAATTGCCGATTGACCTACTGGCTCAATCGGCGGCTCTGTTCTGCCCGTAGCGCGTTGGTCGGCACGATTTATACATTCATCCACCCGATTTATGGAAACCAAAACCATACGGCGCAAGCGGTTGCAATTGTGCGAAACGGCACTTTTTCAACAGCCCCACATTTCTACTTTGGGTTGACACATATTTCTCTATCATTACATCCATAATTAAACAAGGATAAAATTATTATATCCGCCCAAGCCCAACCGTCTTTGCAAAAATTTCCACGAACCGTAGGGGCGGACTAACATGTCCGCCCGTAGCGCGTTGGTCGGCACGATTTATACATTCATCCACCCGATTTATGGAAACCAAAACCATACGGGCAAGCGGTTGCAATTGTGCGAAACGGCACTTTTTCAACAGCCCCACATTTCTACTTTGGGTTGACACATATTTCTCTATCATTACATCTATAATTAAACAAGGATAAAATTATTATATCCGCCCAAGCCCAACCGTCTTTGCAAAAATTTCTTATAAAAAGATGTCGCGTGCTTCAATAGGACCGGCAACAGGCTATAATATGCCCGAAGGAATATTGAAAATATGGAAATTCAAGTAAAAGCAATAGTATCCAAAATAATACTCGTTTCTCTTTTTATAGTGTCCGTATTACCGTTATCGGGTTGCGGGGATAGCATTTTTGAGGCGATTGCATTTGCGCCGGCGAGGCAACTGGCGGACGATGTATCGGTGTGTCGATATTTTAATCGGGTCGAAGACCGAAATTGCGAGGATACCGAATTCGAAGAATTATTTTTTCAGTCGCTCGACCCCAAGGTCAGATTGCACGCATTATTCTTCCCTAATCCCGATACGCGCAAACTCGTCGTCTATTTCCACGGCAACGGCGCGCATATTTATTGGCGTTTGTCGCATAGCCTAAAATTGGCCGAACTTGCCAATGTTTTTATCGTGAGTTATAGAGGCTATAGTAAAAGTAGCGGAGAACCCTCCGAGGCGGGTGTTTATGAAGATGCGATTGCTACATTAAAATACACATCCGAACAGCTGGGTTTTGCGACTACACAGACTTATATCTTCGGGCGATCCTTGGGGAGTGCGGTGGCGATAGGGGCTTTGGACAGCTTGGTATCCGATAACGATTACGGCGGCTTGATTTTAGTTTCCCCGTTTTATAGCGGCTTAAGAATGGCCGAAGACAAAGGTTTGGGCTGGGTTCCGGGGTTGAACAATCCCTTTGACTCGGCATCTAAAGTTCGTAATTTCACTATGCCGTTGCTCGTTATACACGGCACCGAGGATAACATTATTCCATTCGAACACGGCTATGATTTATATCGACAATATCCGGTAGACGACAAGGTGTTTCGGACGGTACACGGTGTCGGGCACCACGGCATCAGTCGCCGCGCCGGCGAAGACTACTGGCGATGGATCGGCGATCTAGTCGCACGATAAATATCCAAAATTTCACTAATTAAAAGGAGCTTGTCATGAGCAATACCATTCCTAATATCTCGTTATTCAACTTGGCGTTGAGTTTTATTCCGATGCTGGTCAGCGTGATTATATTCTATTGGTGGTCTGTAGGAATACGCACGACTTTATACGCATTCAGTCGGATGCTTCTCCAACTGATATTGGTCGGTTATCTATTGACTTATCTGTTCGCTGCCGAGCACGACATTATTCTTATCGTAGTATTGTGTGTGATGATACTGGTGTCGGCGTGGATTTCTCTGCGTCCTTTGGCACACAAAAACTTCCAACTTTATCTTAAATCTTTATCGGCAATCGCATTGAGCGGCACCCTGATTTTATTTTTCACGCTGGAGTTCGTTTTGGATCTCGAGCGTTGGTTGACACCGAATTATTTAATTCCACTGGCCGGTATGATTTATGCAAATGCGATGAATTCGGTAAGCCTTGCCGCCGAACGATTTGATACCGAGATAAAAAACAATGTCGGTTATATCGATGCGCGTAAAACCGCATTGCAGACCTCGCTGATACCGTCGCTCAATTTATTTTTTGCAGTAGGTTTAGTTTCTCTGCCGGGAATGATGACCGGTCAAATACTCGCCGGTGTCTCTCCGCTAATAGCCGTCCGCTATCAAATCGTCATTATGAGTATAATTTTTGCCGCCGGTGCCGTTTCGGTATTCTTTTATTTATTGCAGATGAGAGAACCACCGATTGAACTTGTAGGGGCGGACTAACATGTCCGCCCTTAAGTACCGTTCTGCACGACACCAACCGCTTGCGCCAACAAATAATGGTTTCCATAATATTAATGGGTAAACGCGTTAATCGTGCAAACATGATACGTGGGGCTGTTGAAAAAGTGCGGGCATTGCACAAACCTAACCGCTGTGCGCCGTGAATATTCGCAAACCGCCGTAGGGGCGGACTTATATAAATTGCCGATTGACCTACTGGCTCAATCGGCGGCTCTGTTCTGCCCGTAACGTTGACCGGCATGATTTATACATTCATTCATCCAATTTATGGAAACCAAAACCAAATGGCGCAAGCGGTTGAGTTTGTACAGAACAGTACTTAAGGGCAGACATGTTAGTCTGCCCCTACAACTCGGTGGTTATCGTAAATTCAATGGCGCAAGCGGTTACGATCGTGTAAAACGATATTTTTTCAACAACCCAAGTATCTTATTGGGTGTGCGCCACATGCGACACCAGCGTGCCGGTGTAGATGGCATTCGCGGTTAACGCACCGGCAATACCTATCTCGGATAATGTATTCAAGTCGCCCCGGTCTCGTATACCTCCGCCGGCATAAATCTCTCCCCGATAGCGGCTGCGCAACTGTTTTAAGCAAGCGATATCGGCACCGCCTCGGCTACCGATGCGATCTAGGAACAAAACGATAATGCGCAACGGCCAGTAGCGTATTTGTGTTAAGACATTGTGTCCGATCAACCGCCCATTCTTAAAATCCAACGACAAAATGTAGCGTTCACTGACAAAGCGATCCAAGTCTTCGGTTAAGGTTTCGGTGCCTACGACCTTGACTACCGCTTGAGGTACCTCCAACGATCTAAACCGAGCATAATTGCCGATTCCCGCATCCAGCCAAAATTCAATCTCGGGAAATTGTTTGCATAAATCGGAAATTAGATTATGATGATTGCCTTGTTTGTTAATCGCATCTAGATCTGCTAGATATATAATATCGGTGTCTAATAATTTTAATAGGGTTTGTATTACTTTAACGGCGGAAGCATTCGGAAAAAGTTTGCTATGCAACGGGCGATATTTTTGACGTACTCCGCCTTGTGCTTGAACTACTACACCGCCCATTAAATCTATTGCAGGTATTAGTTTCATCGTTGAAAATATAAGGTCATGAGAGTAGTCATATTCGAGTATACCAGTAGCGGCATCTGTAAACCCGAGTTATTATATCCCGACCTAATCAAGGAGGCGGATTTAATGGTCAACGAGCTGGGGCAGAGGATGAGAGAAGCAGGCTGCGATTTAGTGCTATTTCGTAGCCCGTCGTTGCCGCCGCCGTTATTCGAAGCCGAGATTATACCGCTCGACGGGACCGATGATTGGCATGCTATCTTGGAAGACGAACTTCACAAGGCGGATGCCTATATACCGCTTGCCCCGGAAAGCGATGCTTTGCTGGAGAATTTGTGCCTCAAAGCGGAACAAACACACTGCACTTTATTGAATACATCGGCGCACACGGTACGCGAGACCTCCGATAAACACTATACCTTGAAACGATTGGCAGAGCATGGTGTTCCTTGCATCGGTTGTTACCACATAGACCAATGTACTTTCCCGATGTCCGAAGATTGGGTTATCAAGCCGAATAACGGCTTCGCTTGCGAGCATACTTTTTTGATACGCGCCGGCGATATGCCGACCTCGGAACAAAGGCAGCATGCACAAATATGCCAACCTTATATGCAAGGCACGAATGCCAGTTTGAGCGTAATCTATGCCCTCGATTCCAAGCCGTGTATTTTAGGTGTCAACCACCAAGAAATCACCGTAGGAGAGCAGGATTGTTTTCAGTTGGCTACTTGTCATGTCAATGCGCTTGCACATCTGGAACTAGATTTTGAAGGTCTCGCTGCCGATGTGCAGAAATGTTTTACCGGTTTGCTCGGCCATGTAGGTATCGATATTATCATTCATGACGACACACCCTATGTACTGGAGATTAACCCGCGCCTGACGACTTCTTTTGCCGGTCTTGCCAAGACCACCGGTGTCAATCCGTGTGCGATGCTACTGGCAGCTGTTTGTGGTGAGCCACTGCCGTGTCCCAAGCGAAGCGAGTTCACCGACTATAAAGTCGGTATCACTTAAATGCCGTTATGCACAACATCAACCGTTCTGCGCCAATAAATAATGGCTTCCATGATATTAATGGGCGAATGCATCAATCGTGCAAATATGATGCATCTCGGGCGGACATCATTAAATTGCCGATTGACCTGCCGGTTCAATCGGCGGCTCTATACTGCCCCTACGGGTGGTTTGCGTAATTAGGTGGCGCACAGCAATTGGATCTGCACGATGCCAGTACTTCTTCAACAGCCCCAAATGACCAAAGCCGATATATGCGCCGAGCCACAGAATTATATAGGGTGGGATATAGGGGGCGCGCACTTGAAGGTGGCACGGTTATCACTCGATGCCGGTGTAGAAGCGGTGCTACAAATCGCATGCCCTTTGTGGCAGGGTATCGATGAACTGGAACGGGCATACCAAGAGGCATGCAGAGAGATGTCTATTTCAAGCAGTATCACCGATCCTATCCACATCGTTACGATGACCGGTGAATTAGCCGATAGTTTCAGCGATAGAAAGCAGGGCGTATATCGCATCTTAGATGCCATGTATCGTTTATTAGGGCAACCTTATAAGGTCTATGCAAGTGATAAAGGTATGTTGAGTCATGACGGCGTATCCGATATAGAGTCGGTTGCATCCCGAAACTGGCAAGCGACTGCCGAATGGCTTGCGATGAATTGTGAAGAAGGCATATTGGTGGATATGGGTAGCACGACAACCGATTTAGTGCCTTTTAAGCACGGGTTTATAAAAGTTCAAGGTTATGACGATGCGATGCGGATGCGACACGGAGAATTAATCTATACCGGCATCAGTAGAACGCCGATCATGGCAATTTCGGATCATTTCAATATAGATAGCGTTAATTATCCGATTATAGCAGAAAATTTTTCGACAATCGCAGATGTTTACCGAATTTTAGGACAATTATCCGAAAATGATGACTTATATCCCACCTGTGATAATACTGCTAAAACAGTCTCGGCAAGTGCGAGGCGCTTAGAGAGAATGTTTGGTATTGACTGGGCAGGGGATTTGGATGCGACGCATGTTAAAGCCCGAGCGATTGCCGAGGCACAGCAGCAAAAAATTAGTTGCGCGCTTGACACTTTGATAAGGAAAACCCGGTTATCCGACGGTGCTTATGTTATCGGTGCGGGTTCGGGATATAAGATAGTACAATGTATTGCCGAGCGTTTAGGACTACACTTTATGCCGTATCATCGTTTGCTGGACAATTTGCCCGAACATCTAGAAGATGTCGTATGCCGTTGTGCGAGTGCCGTGAGTGTTGCAAGCCTGGCGCACCGAAAGCACCTATAAAGATATGACTAAGTTATGGATCAAGGATTTGGCTTATGCGAGCGACAGCGCGCGACTATTTGATTGTTTGAAAGGACAGCCGGGTGCGGTATTTTTGGATAGTGGAAGCCGTCGTCGGGATGCACGCTACGATGTTCTGACGGCGTGTCCTTCGCGCCTCATACGTAGCAAAGACGGCATCACGACCGTTGAATATGCCGATGGACACTCTCAACGCTATACCGAAGATCCCTTTGAGGTCGTGCGCACACAACTCACTTTTGATGAAATACAAAGCGATACCGAACTGCCTTTTCATGGTGGTGCGATCGGTTATTTCGGATACGATTTGGGTCGTCGGATAGAAAAGTTGCCGCACTATGCAAGCGACTCCGATAGGCTTCCGGAGCTGATGCTCGGGATATACGATTGGGCGATTGTCAACGACCATCTACGCAAGCGAACTTGTTTAATCGCATATCCGAGTGATCAATTCGGCACAAAGGACTTTAGTCGGTGGGAGGAATTGTTAAATCAAGCCCCGCACCCTGCGCAAAAATTTGTTTGCAAACAGTTGGGTGCGTTACAATCTAATATGGATCGTGCGACCTACATCAAGTGTTTCAACGCGGTAAAAGAGCATATTTATCAGGGCAATTGCTACCAAATCAATCTGGCACAGAGATTTGCCATGTCGATGGAGTGCGATGCGTGGCAGCTGTATTGCCGTTTGCGCTCGATCAATTCCGCTCCGTACTCGGCGTATTTAGATTTCGGGCAATTTCAGGTTTTGAGCATTTCTCCGGAACAATTTCTACATTTGCACGAGGGTTATGTCGAGACCAGTCCTATTAAAGGCACCCGCCCGCGGCATCATGACCCCGACCAAGATAATAGGCAAGTCGAAGCGTTGTCCAACAGTGCTAAAGATCAAGCCGAGAACCTGATGATCGTAGATTTATTACGCAACGATTTCGGTAAAAGTTGTAGTCCGGGTTCTATCACTGCCAAACACTTATTTAATGTCGAGAGTTTCGATAATGTGCACCATCTGGTCAGCACGGTCTGCGGAAAGCTCGATAAAAACAAAGATGCTTTGCATTTGTTGAAGGATTGTTTTCCCGGTGGTTCTATCACCGGCGCACCGAAGCTACGGGCGATGGAAATTATAGAGGAATTAGAACCGCATCGGCGCGGCGTATATTGCGGCTCTATAGGATACTTGAGCCGTAACGGCGATATGATGCTCAATATTGCGATCCGCACTGCGATATATCAAAATCGGCAATTCGTGTTTTACGGCGGCGGTGGCATTGTTGCAGACTCCGATGCCGATTTGGAATATCAGGAAACGATTGACAAGGTGTCGTCTATGACCGACTTGTTAAAAGAAGCCGCAAACGAATGAAATGGGTATTGAAGATCGGCGGCAGCTTGTATAAGCATACCGAGTTGGCGGATGTGCTGGCACAAGCAAAACATCTCTCCCGAGCCTCGGCAAGATGCACGATCGTACCGGGTGGTGGTCCGTTCGCCGACCAAGTTCGGGCAGCCGCTAAACAGTGGCACTTAGACGAGCAAACCGCACACCGAATGGCCATATTGGGAATGCGTCAATACGGCAGATTATTGGCAAGTCTATCACGATTGCCGGTATATTATTCGGATGAACAAGGCGGCGAACGTTGTGCGATATGGTTGCCGACGGACCGCCCGACACCGACATGTCTGGCTAAAATTCCCCATCGGCAACTGGATTGGGACTTTACTTCGGACTCAATCGCAATTTGCATGGCGGATTATATCGGTGCCGAATATCTGGTTTTGGTAAAAGCAATTTCCATCGATCAGGCAGGTTCTCTGACAAAATTGGTAGACAAACGTTTCGTCGGTTTGATGTACGATAGAGCGGTGAAAGTTATTTGCCTATCGGTGGCAGAGTGGCTGCAAAAGAATACCGCAGCATTGTTCTCCTAAAAGCTAAACCTATTTCTCTCTTCGCATCCAATTCGCGATAACCATTTGTCGGCTAGAATAATTTTCTACTTGCATATTTCATACAATAAGGGATAATTCCCTTGTTATGAATAAACGTATTTCAAGCGCAGACCTCTTAAAAATTATAGATCGTGCGCTTGATGAACAAGGTATCTCTGCCCGCCAAGCCTCTATTCTTGCCACCGGCACTCCCGAACTTATTCGCAATATGCGTCGGGGGCGTGTGCCTTCGGTGGAGAGATTCTACGCTTTATGCGATACCCTAGACCTAGAGTTTTATGTAGGTCCCAGATACCATCGAAAATCACCTTCGGTTCGTGCCGTTAGCGAAAGAAAAACCATGTCCGATATGCTCGAAGAGATAATATCTCGATTACCTCCTCGTAAAATCCTGCAGCAAACATCGAAGCCCGACAAATCATATAAAGACTCAAAATTAGGTAGTGCGTATCGGATTCCTGTTTGTAAGCGCAAAGTAGTAATGTCACCTTTCGCCAAAGTAGAAATGTCACCTTTAGGGGACAATAAAGCATTTTTAACCCAGCTTAGGAGAAGATGCAATGAACGAAGGAACTTACTCTATGTCAGACAAAGAAATAGAACGCCACCATGTCCTCAAGCGATGCTTGGAGGAAAAATTACCGAGAGCCAAGGCCGCACAGATGCTCAACATCAGCGTCCGCCATGTGAAGCGATTATTAAGTGCCTATCGCAAGCAAGATATCAAGGCACTGATATCTAAACGACGCGGTAAGCCTTCAAACAATAAAATACCGGAGACAATCAAACAACTAGCCGTTAAGCTCATTCGTGAGAACTATCACGATTTCGGACCGACTTTTGCACATGAGCAGTTGTTTGAATGTCATGGGCATTTATTTGACCGCTCATTCAGCGTTGAAACCTTGCGCAAGTGGATGATTGCAGAGGGGCTACACCAGGGTAAGCGACGCAATGCAATCAAAACGCATCAAAGCCGTCCCAGACAAACTGGCTTCGGCAAACTCATACAGATTGACGGTTCGACCCACGATTGGTTTGAAGGGCGAGGCGACCCCTGCACGCTCATTATATTTATTGACGATGCCACCTCACAGATTACCGCATTGCATTTCTGTGCTGCCGAGACCACCTTTGATTATATGCGAACACTCAAACAGCATATCCAACGCCATGGCTGCCCGTTGTGCCTGTATTCCGACCGCCATAGCATCTTTAGCAACAATGCCAAAGAGCAACACATCTTTCAACAACCGACCCAGTTCCAAAGTGCTTTGCAACAAATGGAAATTGAACTATGCCTGGCACGCACACCGCAAGCTAAAGGACGCGTTGAACGCGCATTCAAAACCCTGCAAGACCGATGGGTCAAACTCATGAGGCTTCACAACATCTGCTCTATTGAGGAAGCTAACCAGTTTGCTCAATGGTATCTCCCAAAACACAATCAGCAGTTCGCCACGAAGCCTCTAGACAGCCACGACTATCATCGCAAAATGCCTCTCACCCAGCGAGAATTAGCACTGGCTTTGTCTAAACAGAGTACTAGAAAGTTATCGAAAAACCTCATCTGTCAGCATCATAATATACAGTATCTTATCAAAACCAAGAAACCCGGTTATGCGATGCGTGGCGCATCGGTCACCGTGTGCGAGCTACTCAATGGCGAGATTGTCATACTCTACAAAGGGCGGGAGTTGGCGCATGATATCTACTGCGAACACCCCCACTGTCTCAACCGTACAACGACAAAACAATCAATCTAGCGGTAGATGAGATTGTGGCAAAACACCGTCGCGGTCATAAGCCGAAGCCGACCCACCCGTGGAGACGCTACAATAAGGATTATCTCAGTGCCAAGCAGAAGTAATCAGAACCGGTGTTTTCCCAGACTTACGCACAGGCTGTCTAACATGCCTGTGCCACTGCAAACGCATCATTCGTCAAACCACGAGATAGCAACCGAGCACCACACACGCTCTAAAATGCTTGGGAATTGGAAGGTAGTAGAGTTCATCTCAACTAGAGATCGTCTCTTAACGGCACGCTATAGAGCTTGTTTTTTAGTCGGCAAGCCTGATTTAGGCAAAAACAAGCACTGGCACCGCATACGCTCTAAAATGCTTGGAAATTGGAAGGTAGTAGAGTTCATCTCAACTAGAGATCGTCTCTTAACGGCACGCTATGGGGCTTGTTTTTTAGTCGGCAAGCCTGATTTAGGCAAAAACAAGCAGTATTAGCCAATTTATCACCTAGTCGAATAATCAACTAACGGACATAAAGTAATCTTAGATATCTAGTTTCCTGAAGGTTTTATCGGCATCAAGGGTGACATTTCTACTTTGGTCAAGGGGGTGACATTTCTACTTTGGGTTGACATATCGGATTCCTGTTTTTGAGACGGATACCGCTATGGATGATACCTCGATCAATAAGGAAAAACGCGCTGTGGGTCATATATCTTTTCAGGAAAGTTGGTTCAACGGACAAGGTTTGAATCCGGAATACTGCATCATCGTACAAATCCTAGATCACTCGATGGAACCCACCATAGCAACTCACTCAATGGTTTTGGTAGACCTTTCACGATACCGCCGACGGCAGGAGCGTATCTATGCAATACGCATCGGCGATAATCTCATTGTCAGGCGGCTTAGCAAAAACAAAGATAAATGGCAGTTAGTCGCCGACCACCCGAAATCAAAGCCGGAACCTTTTCCGAGTTCTGCGGAGATTATCGGAGAAGTCAGATGGATGGCAAAAACCTTCGGCTAAGCACTTTAGCTGCATAGCACGGTGGTTGTGTCGTGGGGCTGTTGAAAAAGTACCGTCAGTGTGCAACCGTAACCGCTTGCGCCGTAAATTTATAATAACCACAAAGCCGTAGGGGCAGACCTGTGTGTCTGCCCTAAAGTACCGTTCTGCACGACACCAACCGCTTGCGCCGTATGGTTTTGGCTTCCATAAATTGGATGAATGAATGTATAAATCGTGCAGGCGCAACGCGTTACGGGCGGACATAATAATTGCCGATTGACCTACTGGCTCAATCGGCGGCTTTATATTGCCGATTGACCTACTGGCTCAATCGGCGGCTTTATACTGCCCCTACCACTCTATGAAATACTTTTTCAACAGCCCTATATCTTTTATTTTTAGCGCACCTCCGCATTGAGTTTGATAGTATCGTATGATACTATCAAACTATGCCTTCCAAATCGAATAAACCGCCGTATCGTGTCACCGACGAGGCAATCCGTCTGGTTGCAGAAATTTCCGAGCTATTGGGTGAATTAGGCGCAACGACCTTTAAGAAACCTTTGGTTGAATTGCGCAAAAAGAATCGCATCCGCACAATTAAGTCCACCTTGGCTATTGAAGGACATTCTTTTAACGAGACTCAAGTTACCGCAGTGTTAGAAAAAAAAGGGTGATAGGAACGAGAAAAGAAATACTGGAGGTTCAAAACGCACTTCGCCTATACGAAGCGATGGATCAATTCAGGTCTTGTAAAGTTAAAGATTTTCTTCGTGCGCATAAAATTTTAATGAAAGGACTACTACCGGATGCCGGGCATTACCGCACGAGGAATGTCGGTATCTTTGATAAGCAAGAGGTCAAACATGCAGCCCCTAAACCATCGTTTGTTCCACAACTCATGAATCGTTTGTTTGAGTGGATAAAAGGCGCAAATAAAATACATCCGCTAGTCTTGGGTTCGGTTGTTCATTACGAGATAGAATTTATCCATCCTTTTGAAGACGGAAACGGAAGGATAGGGCGGTTCTGGCAAGGGCTCATCCTGAAAGAATTTAATACATTTTTCAGGTATGTTCCGATTGAAAGCCTCATAGAGAAAAATCAAAAAAAATACTACGCCACTTTGAAAGCAGCCGATAAAGAGGGTAATTCAACCGTGTTTATGGAATTTATGCTGCATATTATAAAAGCAACCTTGCAAGAGATGTCTGTAGATATCATAGGTATAATCCATACGACCGAAGATCGCCTGAGAGTAGCCTGCCTGCATTTCAAAACCCAAGCCTTTGCGCGCAAAGATTATATGCAACTGTTCAAGAACATCTCTAGTGCAACCGCCAGCCGCGATCTAAAAGAAGGTGTAAAGAACGGCAGGCTTGAGCCTATCGGCCGGAGAAATCAAAGCCGATATCAGGCTGTTGACAAAGTATTTTATGAACCGTAGGGACAGAATAGAGTTGCGTGTCTGCATAAGTATAGTGTAGGTGTATTCCCCTCCTGTGGAGGGGTGGCCTATGCATTTTGCAATGCACGCGTTTAGCAGTCATGTTGAGGCTCTGAACAAAGTCACGCCGATTGACCTACTGGTTCAATCGGCGGTTCTATTTAGTCTGACGGGGTAGTCGCGTCGTGGGGCTGTTGAAAAAGTATCGCCAGCGTGCAACCGTAACCGTTTGCGCCATGAATTTATAATAACCACCAAGCCGTAGGGGCAGACCTGTGTGTCTGCCCTTAAGTATCGTTCTGCACAGCCGGAACCACTTGCGCCAACAAATAATGGTTTCCATAATATTAATGGGTGAACGCGTTAATCGTGCAAACATGATACGTTACGGACGGACATGCCAGTCCGCCCCTACGGCGGTTTGTAAATATTTACGGCGCAAGCGGTTGAGTTTGAGCGATGCCCGCACTTTTTCAACAGTCGCGTCGTATTTGCACGATTTATACATCCATCCAATTTATGGAAACCAAAACCAAATGGCGCAAGCGGTTAGATTTTTGAGATGCCAGTACTTTTTCGATGCCATTTCTTTTGAAATTTTTTTATATCATACTCCTAATTTATCGTGTAAAATGGGAGTATGATATCGAGAATCTTAAAACCTGGCTCAAAAGATAGCTTTTTTCTATTTGGCGCAAGGGGCGTAGGAAAATCCTTTCTCCTTGAACATAAATTCAAGAAAAGCGCATGCTTATGGATAGATTTTTTAGACTTTGAAGAAGAGCAAGCCTTTCGCCGGAATCCCAATGAACTATCTTATAGATTGTCCAAAGGTAGCTATCGCAGGGTTGTTATCGATGAAATTCAAAAAGTGCCTAAACTTTTGGATATCGTTCAAAAGGAGATGGGAAAGAATCCTAAAATCCAATTCATCATGACCGGTTCCAGTGCAAGAAAACTTAAAAGAGATCAAAGCAACCTGCTTGCCGGAAGAGCATTTACCTATCATCTTTATCCGTTAACCACCTTTGAATTAAAAAACAACTTTGACCTCACCGAAGTACTAAACTTCGGTAGCTTGCCGGGATTGCTGGAGAAAAAATCAAAGGCTCGGAAAAGCGAGTTTTTAAGAAGTTATGTGCATACCTATATGAAAGAGGAGATAAGAGTAGAGCAACTGATAAGAAACTTCGATCCTTTTCAAACATTTCTTGAGGTCGCCGCACAACAAAACGGAAAAATTATCAATTACTCTAATATCGCCGACGATGTGCAGGTGAACCATAAAACGGTGGCGAGCTACTTCACAATTCTCGAGGATACATTATTAGGTTTTATGTTGCCGTCGTACCATAAATCCATCAGAAAACAACAGCGTAAATCTCCTAAATTCTATTTCTTCGATACCGGGCTAAAGAAAGCTCTGGATAGAACCTTAAACTTTGATCTTAGCGAAGGGACCTATGCTTTCGGAGCAGCCTTCGAGCATTGGGTTATCGCCGAGTGTTTTCGTCTCAACGCATACTTGAGAAAAGATTTTAAGTTTTCGTATCTTAGAACCAAGGACGGAGTGGAGATAGATCTGATTATAGAAAGACCCATGCAAAAAGATCTTCTGGTCGAGATAAAGTCTTCCGGACAAATCAAAGACAAACATACGACGCATCTTTGTGCCTTTCAAAAAGACTGGAAGCCCGGCGGTATAAGCCAGATTTGGTCGTTGGATAAAAACGAAAAAAATATCAAAGGGGTGGATTGTTTATTTTGGAAAAATGCGCTTAAAAGAATATTCATAGAGTAGAATTTGCGAACCACCTATAGAGATGCGCCATTCCCTTCGTTGTAGGGGTGGCCTATGCATTTTGCAATGCATGCGTTTAGCAGTCATGTTGAGGTTCTGAACAAAGTCACGCCGATTGACCTACTGGTTCAATCGGCGTTTCTATTCAGCCTGATGGGGTGGTTGCAGCGTGGGGCTGTTGAAAAAGTATCGCCAGCGTGCAACCGTAACCGTTTGCGCCATGAATTTATACAAACCGCCGTAGGGGCGGACTGGCATGTCCGCCCTAAAGTGTCGTTCTGCACAGCCGTAATCGCTTGCGCCGTATGGTTTTGGTTTCCATAAATTAACTGGTGTACGATTTTATTTGTGCAAACGCAGTGCGTTTCGAGAAGGTATGTTATCTCCCTACGGTTCATAAAATACTTTTTCAACGGCTCCGTCGTATCTGCACAAGCACGGTGTCTGCCCATTCCCTTACTGTGGCGGGTGCAATAGCCCCACGTTCTTGGCATTAGTTCACAAAAAGCACGACCACACTGAGAATAGAACATACCGAAACAAAAATGCCGATAGCGAGCCCAACACCCCATTTATAAATGTTATCTCTCAATTTAGATTGTTCTCTTAAGATGTCATCTCTCAATTTAGATTGTTCTCTTAAGATGTCATCTCGCAATTTAGATTGTTCTCTTGCAATGGTCGCAATGTCCTTTTTCATTTCTACAATATCGGTTTTTATATTCAAGATGTCGGTTTTCATAACCGCCATCTCAACTTCAACATTGTTTAGTCTCAGTTCTATATTTTTTATATCGGCTTTCATATCTACGATGTCGGCTTCAATATTGTTTAGTCTCAGTTTCATGCTTTCTATATCGGCTTTCATGTCTGCCATCTCGGCTTTCATGTCTACGATATCGGCTTCAACATTGCTTAGTCTTAGATCTATACTTTCCATATATAAACCTGCCTTGTCCGATTGTGGGGGATGTGTTTCCGATTCTAGAAAGTCTAGCGTTGACTTCATTTCGAGCACCATTTTGTAAATAGTTTCAATCGTTAAGTTATCTACATTTTCTATATTTTCCATTTTTAACCTCTTTAAGTTGAATTATAAGAAAGAGCCTGCGTTATAGCAAGCCGTCTAATCGCAATCGGATTATAAATTCGGCTAGAGGGTGCTGTTTCGCGTTTCCGACGAACGGTATCAAAAATATGGATGAACTTGCAGAAGCCATTGATTGAGGTCATAGGTTAATCGGCCGATACCATCTTTCAACGGCTCCAGCGTATCTGCACCATTCCAATCGCTACCCACCAATATGGCAAGTGATGCGACTTTCTGCTACGATAGCCGTTTATACCGAACAGGAGAAGCAATGAAAGATGTTATAGATAAGGAATTATTCGGATGGATCCCACTCTACGAAGGAATAGCCGACCCTTTTAGAGGTCGTCGGAGAAGAGCCATCGGCGGAACCAAAGCCGAAGAAAGATGAGTAGCTATCTTTTTGAGGGGAAGTTTATTACGAAGCTACGCGCTTCTAATCCTAGACGTACACCGGACGAAAGCCGGACCGACAAGGCGACTATTCGTAACAAATCTAACGGCTATTACAGCTGGAAGTTACTTTCGGACGGCGATTCCTACGAGGAATATATAAAGAAGGGCGGTCGTCCTAAAGATCTACGCTGTGACTACGACCGCGATCGTATCGCCTTAAGCGATACGAGAGAAGAAGCCTTAGCTAAAGCTCTTCCGCAGGCGGAAGCCGAAGATGTAGCCGAAGAGGAAACCGAATATAAGCCTGATGATCTGCCCGATTCGGATGAACTCTATGGGGTTGACGACATCGTTAAAAACGGTTGCTTTATGACTCGTGCAGAATTGGAGAACATTCTCGGACCGCTACGAAGCAAAAAAACATCGTTCTACAAGGTCCTCCCGGCACCGGAAAAACATGGCTAGCCAAACGGTTGGCGTATGCTTTGATGGGGGTCAAAGATAGCGATAAATTAAAAGCCGTACAATTCCATTCAAACATATCTTACGAAGATTTTGTTATCGGATACCGCCCGTCGGGGGACGGAAAGTTGGAACTGAAGCACGGTCCATTTCTAGAGATGATAGACAAAGCCGAAAATGACGACAACAATAACTATGTTGTCGTGATAGAAGAGATCAACAGGGGGAATCCCGCTCGGGTATTCGGAGAAATGTTAACCCTTCTGGAAGCCGATAAAAGAGAAGCGGGGGAAGCATTGCAACTGAGTTACGGCAAGGAAAAGGTGTTCGTACCACCCAATCTTTTCGTTATCGGCACCATGAACATTGCCGATCGCTCGTTGGCATTGGTTGATTTTGCTCTGCGTCGCAGGTTTGCTTTTATAGATCTGAAGCCTAATTTTGGAGATAAGTGGAAAAACTGGGTTCATGCGGAAATCGATATCCCCGAAGAATTTTTGGAAAAAATAGGACAGCGGATGAGAGAACTAAACGATACAATCGCAAATGCCTCCGGCTTGGGTGAACAATTTAAGATAGGGCATAGCTATTTGATACCGACCGGCAATACGATAGAAGCGGACTATAAAGGGAGTCATACGGCGTGGTATAGAGAGGTGATAAAAACCGAGATAGAACCGTTGCTTAGAGAATATTGGTTTGATACACCGGAGACTGCCAAGAAGGAGGCGGAAAAACTTAGCGAAGGGATTTAGTGGCAGTGTCGGCAACTGAGGCTATACTCATTGTAGGCAAGATTCCTATTCGCAATTTATAGCTACTGATATTCTACGCTTCCGACCTTCATCACCACGACGAGACGGCTAGAAAAAACCTCGAAGAGAATCCCGACGACATTGCCGATATCGCGGCGGATATACTTTGCCATCATGTAGAGCGGCGGCTGAGGCGCAATCTGAGTTTTGGTTATCAAAATAAAGTTGCCGTTCTGAACAGAGTGCGAGGACGTATAGACCTGCTCTATACCGAGTCTCGTCAACTATTGAGCAAAGCCGAGGTCTGTTGCCGTTTTGCCGAACTGACCATTGATACACCGCGCAATCGCTATGTGCATGCGGCATTGCAATATCTAGCCTCACTAAAACAGCTTGATAAAGAGCGAAAACACCAATGCCGTTTGCTCGCTATGCAACTTGAAGCCATAGGTGTGGGACGGCAAAAACCACCCAACTATGGTGCGAGGAGCGAGCGTTTCGGCTTACACGACTACGCAGACAGAGCCATGCTATACGCTGCCGACTTGGCATTTAGCTTAGCCTTGCCGACCGACATAGACGGCGACCATTACCTGCTATCTTCCGATAAAGATATCAGCTGGTTGCGAAAGTTATTTGAGCGCGCAGTGCGCGGTTTCTATGCGATTAGACTTAAAGATATATGCGAGGTGAAATCGGAAAATTTGAAATGGGATAGGCAACAAGAAACCGATCAAATTAAAGACATCTTGCCGGAAATGCAAACCGACATAAGCATTAAAAATAAATCATCCGGCGAGTGTTTAATCATTGATACCAAGTTTAACGAAATAACCACCAAAGGGTGGCATAGGGACAGGGCACTGCGCAACAGTTATATCTACCAAATATACGCTTATGTAAGAAGCCAAGAGCGATACGAAGATCCGTCATCGCGTTCAACGGCAGGGATGTTGTTGCATCCCTCGGTTGGCGAAGATTACAACGAATCGGTTACTATTCAAGGACACGAGTTCAAGTTCTGCACCGTCGATCTCGCAGCCGAGGCAAAGCAGATAACTGCCCGATTATTGGATCTGCTACCCGCACATTTTAGGGAAGTGTGAACGATACGCGAGGCGCATATCGTTTAACCGCCGTTAATTTTGAGTTAATTTGTAGGGGCAGACTTATATGTCTGCCCGCTTTATAGCGCATGGAATACTTTTTCAATGATCGGATGTAGATTGTTTGTCTCTGTTCTTGAGGCGATCTCTGAGGTCTATGAAAGAATTTATTAATTTCATAAAAGCATTGATGAGCTTTACGAGGAAGAGTACTATGGTCAGAACCAACAGAACCAACCCACCGGCATAATAGATGGGGTCTTCTATTACTAAACTTCCCCAAGCTATTGCCATCACGACACCTCCCAGTATCATTAGCAATATGAGTTCGGCTAAGTTACCGTTCTCTTTCCATGTTGTCGATTGAAATCGATCAGAGTCTACCGAAACAGTCATATCAAATTTCCCTCAAAGTGTTATCACATAAGACCTATCGTAGCACAAGACATTATCCATACCGGCTAGAACAAAAGAGCAAGACCGAGGGTGCCGATAAAAGCACCACTATCTTCGTCGTTGCTTCGGGCAATAGACGAGGTCTCTCCGAGTTTGCGTTCGTATTTAATTTCCAAGTAGGGTGCGACAGAACGCGCAATCTCGTAGCGCGTTTGTATGCCGAGTTCAATGCTTGAAAAACCCGCACCTATATCTAGCTCCGACACATCTTGTGCGTAAAGTTCTATTTCAAAATAAGGTTCTGCGATAAGTCTTTGCGTGAACAGAAGTTCGTTTTCCTGTCGAAGGCGCGCGCTAAAGTCGCCGTCTTCACTAACAAACAAATGTGCTTCGGTCTCAAAGAAATAGGGTGCCAATCCGTCAAAGCCGACCACTGCATAGGTCAATGAACGGGGTTGGGTATCGTGCCGTACGCCGACTTGAAAATCCCAAAAGCTAGAGATATTGCGGCTATACATCGCCCAAAACTCGGCTTGTTCGGTTTCGCTGTCGCTACGCTCACCCTCGGATTTAAGCCATAGTTTATTTTCGTCGGTGCCGATCCAGCCGTCAAAATCCCAGTCGGAAAAATTACTACCGTCGTCGGTTGCACCGATACCTATTTCCAAGTCAAAAGTATGGAATGTGCCACCGCCGTGTGCATCGTCGGCATGAACTAAAGGAAAAGATAAGATCGTCGCCAAGCCGGCAACGCTCATATATTTAATGAACATCGTTTTTATAGCGGGGCATCGCCCGTTCGGTGGAGCGAGTGATGTTTCTCTTCTTGTGCTTTAGGTGAATAAAGTTCAGCCGACACTTTGGCCGCATCCAGTTTGGCAACGATAACTTTGTTCATCATGCCCGACATCATGTGATACAAAAGATGACAATGAAATGCCCATTCGCCGGCTTCGTCTGCGGTGAGCAGTGCCGAATAGGTATCCCCCGGTGCCACATTCACGGTATGCTTGTTAGGGAGTTTGGATATCGGCTGTCCGTTTTCCAACTGCACGAACATACCGTGCAGATGCATCGGATGCGCCATCATCGTATCGTTGATAAAGGTCAAGCGGACGCGTTCGCCGTGTTCCAAGTTTATCGGTCCGGAGTCTTCATATTTCTTGCCGTTCAGTGTCCATATATAACGCTCCATATTGCCGCCCAAGCGCACGATAATTTCCCGTCCCGGCAATCGCTGATCCTTTTGAACACCGTAATAGCGTAGGTCTTTATATGTCAATGCCTTATGTCCTTCGGGTGTATCTGCATCGGCCCATCCACTGCCCGGTGTACCGGTATCGAAGTCGTCGCCCGGCGGATGATACATGTCGTGCTCCTGATGTGATTCGTGTTCTGCGTGATCCATGTTTGTCGCAGAGTGTTCGCTATGATTCATATCTGTCATATCGTGTTGGCTATGATCCATACCGGACATGTGATGCATCTTATGCGCCACGCCCATATCCGCCATCGTCAGTGTTGCGCGTTTGCGTTGACGAGGCGGTTCTCCGCGCATTCCCTCGCGAGGTGCTAAAGTGGCTAGTGCGAAACCGGTTCTATCAATCGGTTCGGCAACAATCGTATAAGCCTTATCTTCCGATGGCTCAACGATTGCATCGTAAGTCTCCGCCACACCGAAGCGGAACTCGTCGACGACCACCGGTTCTATAGGCTGACCGTCGGTAGCGACCATCGTCATTTTCAACCCCGGAATCCGTACATCGTAAAAAGACATCGCCGAGGCATTGATAAAGCGTAGCCTAATACGCTCGCCGACCCCGAAAAGCCCTGTCCAGTTTTGCTCGGGTGTTTTACCGTTGACCAAAAAGGTATAATTGCCGACATCCGTGAGATCGGTCGGCATCATCCGCATCCTGCCCCACATTTTGGCATTTTCCCATGCCTTGCCGAAACCTTGCTTCTTTGCATCGGCAAAGAAATCACCGACGGTGCGCCGAACATAAACATAGTATTCGGATGATTTTTTTAGGTTTGCCATAATCATGTTCGCATCGTCCTCGTGGAAATCGGAGAACAAAATCACATAGTCACGATCCACCTTGATATAATCCTCGTCTTTGGGATGAATGACGATAGACCCGTAAAGACCGTCTTGCTCTTGCCCTTTAGAGTGGGCGTGATACCAGTAAGTTCCGCTCTGCCGAATCCTAAAACGATAAGTAAATGTCTCACCGGGCTTGATACCCGGGAAACCGTTAAAATCGGGAACACCGTCCATTCGCCCGGGCAACAACACCCCGTGCCAATGAATGGAGGTATACTCGTCCATCGTATTGCTAACATGAATAACCGCCTCTTCACCCTCGTTGAATTGCAGGGTCGGAGCGGGGATACTTCCGTTGACAGTAACCCGCTCAAGCGGTTTCCCGGTGATATAAACTTGCGCTTTGGCAACGACTAGGGAATACTCCCGCGTCTCGGCAACGCACGGCAAAGCAACAAGCACCCCTGCTATTACCAACATACTCAATAGATATTTAACCATAATCCAACCTCCGCCGAGTGGTCATAATATAGTGAAAGGGGGAAGTCATCGCAAGCATAGCCATACTTGCTTATTATAGGCTACTTTCTCAAGCGACGATACCAGTGGCGGAGAGAGAGGGATTCGAACCCTCGATACGGGATAACCGTATACACGCTTTCCAAGCGTGCGCCTTCGACCGCTCGGCCATCTCTCCGCAATCAGAGGCTTATTCTATTACACTTGCACAGCGGTACACGGTTTGTATTTGCCGGTGTATATTCGGTGGGTTGTGCGTATCTATGAAATTTGCCGGATTACGGGTCGTAGATACGGCAGATTTTTTCAACGCCCTCGGCGATACGCAGCGACGGTCGCTGTATTAAATCCGACTCTATATAGTGGGTCGGTATTTCTTCTCCGAATAGATCGGCAATCGTTCCTTTATCTACGCCCGATTCAAAACTATGGAATATATAATCGGGCTTTGATAACAACAGTGCCTCTCTGCCGAGCCGCACGACTTGCGGCTCTAGATATGCATAGATGTTGGTGCCGCCGCAAAGGCTAATCGCTTTTGATATCCAACTCGTGCGGTTGACGCTGAGCGTGGGTTTGAGCCATAACAAATAGGCGGTTTTGCGATTGGTCTGCACGGTGCGGCCTAGCGATGTCAGAGTTTGCTCGAATCTATCGGCTAAAGCAGATGATTTTTCGGGTTGTCCTATCAATACGCCTATATCTTTCAGTGTGTTTGCGATGTCTTCAAAATCACGCGGCTCGGAGATGTAAAAATCGTAGCCGGTGTCATTCAATCTCCGAAATACCGGTTGTTTGAGCATCACACCCCAGACGAGGATTAAATCGGGGGCAAGTTTAAGCAGTAATTCACGGTTAAAGGTACGGTAATCGGCAACGACGGGCAGTTCAAGTGCCTGCGGTGGATAATCGGAATGTTCCGACACGCCGACCAGATACTCGCCACCGCCTGCCGAGTAGACTAACTCCGTCAGATGCGGTGCCAGTGTGATAATACGGCGCGCCGGATTTTCCAATGAAATCGTTCTTTGCCAATCGTCTACGACGACGATTTTGTTTGCATCAACCGTCGTGCATAAACCGAGCAGTATAAAGATTATTATTTTACATTTCATGGCTGTTTCGTATTAGTCTGTCTGTGTCGGTGCAAATATACCACTTGATTATGTTGATGTGTCGGTAGCGCATACATTACAAAATGCGGGGACCACCCCGTCAGGCTGAATAGAACCGCCGATTGAACCAGTAGGTCAATCGGCGTGACTTTGTTCAGAACCTCAACATGACTACTAAATGCATGCATTGCAAAATGCATAGGCCACCCCTCCAGAGGAGGGGAATGTACCGACGCTATACCTTGTGCAGATATTTCTGCAACCACCCCGTCAGGCTAACGCCTGCCACCCCTCCAAAGGAGAGGAATTGACTCGTGCAGACCCTTAGGGGCTGTTGAAAAAGTATCCACGAACCGTAGGGGCGGACTTGCATGTCCGCCCGTGACGCGTTGGTCGGCACGATTTATACATTTATTCACCCGATTTATGGAAACCAAAACCATACGGCGCAAGCGATTACGGCTGTGCAGAACGATACTTTAGGGCAGACACACAGGTCTGCCCCTACGACTTTGTGGTTATCATAATTATGTGGCGCAAGCGGTTACGATCGTGCAAAACGGTATTTTTCAACAGTCCCCCTTAGCAACCACCCCGTCAGGCTAACGCCTGCCACCCCTCCAAAGGAGGGGAATTGACTCGTGCAGACCCTTAGCAACCACCTCGTCAGGCTTTTCGCCTGCCACTCCTACAGTTAAGGTGTCTCGGCTTCGGGTTCCACCGGTGGCGGTGGCACATAAGGCGAGCATCGCTTTTCTATAAACTTTTTCATTTCCTTTTTTGTAGTCTCAATGCCCACAAGGCTACTATATGTTTTACATAGATAATCGGGTTGTAGCGTCGTATCCCAATTTTTGGGAGTTCCTATGGGAAGAAAGGTTTCGGGAGGTTGTTCGGGAGGCGATTTCCATGACCATGGGTAGTCAATCACCGTTCCTTTATCTATTACCGCGTCGGCAAGGTTTGCGGCACTAAAATTCACCGCGAAAAGATTCGCGTCGGAGAAAATCGCATTGCTGAGATTGGTGGCAGTGAAGTCGGTACCGAAAAGATTGGCACCACTCAGATCCGCTCCCGATAGATTGGCACCGCTAAGGTTCGCTCTTGATAGATTGGCTCCCGATAAATCCGCGCCGGTGAGGTTTGCATCGTGTAGGCGCGCGGCGGTGAAATTTGCCTCGGAGAGAATCGCATCGCTCAGGTCTGCATCGGATAGGTTTGTCTCGGAAAGATCCATTTGTTTAAGGTATATACGCTTCAAGTCAACACCTTTTCTAAGATCCAGTGTTTTCGGAGAAAGATCTATGCCCGCGAAAAGATTTTTAGCTACGGAGAACTCAAGTTTGTCGCCCACCGGTTCTTTTTGTGCTAGCAAGTATTTCAGAGCTTCAAGTTTGTCGTTATGGTTGGAGGTTTCATCATGAACAATTTCCCAATTATTTTCTATAACGCCCTCCTTGAATAAATCGTCTTTTATTATAGCAATGATTGAGAAAAGGACGACTATTGAGACGAGGCCTATCCATAGTAGTTCGTAGTGCTGTGTTTTTAGTTCGGATAATTTCATCGCTTGTCTATTTTTACTCTGCTACATCAAACTTTGCAGTGCCGCTCATTCCTAATTTCAGCCCGTCTTGCGATTTGAATTTAAGCAAAGCCTTGACGCTTTGGTCTAGCGGGTCAACCTCTTGCGATAAATCGGCTAGTTCGGCAGGGTAGTTTTCACCCATTATATCAATTTCTGCGGTATCGCCGACCGAGAGCTTTTTCAGCCATACCCACGGTAAAAAGACCCGGAAATAAAAAGGTTGATTGTCGATAATTTCCATAACCGGTGCAAGCGCAGCAGCGGTTTCGTATTCGCGCACCAGTATTTTGAGAACGCGCCCCGAAAACGGAGCGAGCAATCGGCAGTTCTTTGTGCGCTCGCGCATGTGGTTGAGTTTTGTCAGCGCGAGTTCGGTTTTCAGTTTCAGCAATTCCAAAGTTTGCGGCGACACCGGTGTGTCTCTCGCTTCGCGTTGTTTTTTATCGTAGTCAAACTTTGCAACTTCGTACGAGAATCTAGCTTCCTCGAGTGCGGTGCGCTCAATGGAGCAATCGAACTCGATCAGCAAGTCGTTCTTTTTGAATTGTGCGCCTTCCTCGGTATGTAACTTGGAGACGGTTGCGCTTATTTGACTATTTATTTTCAATCGGTTTTTTGCCATCACGATGCCGCGCCGAGTATAGTTTTCTGCGCTCGTGCCGGTAGCAGCCGGCATTTGTTGCGCCGGTTTCGCTTGCTCATTTTGGAGACGGTTCTTTTGTGCTTGTGGCTGTGAGCATAAAATGAATGTGAGTATAACCGATAAGAAAGTTATTTTGAAAAAACCGACACGCATGGGTTACACTAGTCGGACAATTTCAGTGCGATAAACAGAGGGCTCTCGCTGTTTCTGATTACCAGCAACGCAACAAAGCGATCTTTAGGGAGTTCGTCTACGATATCTTTAAACTCCTCTACGGTTTCAAAACGTTGATTGTCCAACATAATCAATATGTCGCCTTTCTGTATACCCGCTCTTTCAGCGTCGCCGTCTGCTATGCTTTCTACGACTAAACCACCTTCCCTGAAGTTCGGTTTTTCTCGCTGTTCCGAATCCAGTTCTCCCAATTTCATGCCGAGTATCTCGGAATGTTCGGGTTTGGCTTCTGCGCCCATCGCAACAGCCCTATTCGACGGCAGTTGTTCAATCGTGACTTCTATGTCGATTACTCGGTCGTCTCGCAGTATCTCTACGATTGCTTTTTCTCCCGCCGGCACGCTACCGACCGTGGGCGGCAGCATAGACGAAGACTCAATCTCCGTATCGTTGAAGCGCAATACAACATCGCCTACTTCTATACCGGCTTTCTCCGCCGGGCTGTCTTTGATAACCCGACTAACCAATGCGCCTATCGGTCTGTCCAGATTAAAAGACTCGGATAAGTCACTGGTGACTTCTTGTATATAGATGCCCAGCCATCCTCGCACGACTTTACCGGTATCTTTTAATTGACCGACTATATCGAGTGCGAGGTCTATAGGCACGGCAAAAGATAAACCGGAATAACTGCCGGTTCGGCTATAAATTTGGGAGTTAATGCCGACAACCTCGCCGTCTAAATTGAACAGAGGCCCGCCCGAGTTGCCCGGATTAATCGCGACATCGGTTTGCAGAAAGGGTACATAGTTGCTGTCCGGCAAGCTACGCCCTTTGGCACTGACGATGCCGGCGGTGACGGTATAATCAAAGCCGAAAGGCGCACCGATGGCAAGCACCCATTGTCCGACTTTTAAGGATTCCGAAGACCCCATCTTCAGGGTCGGTAAGTTCTCGGCGTCTATTTTCAAAAGTACGACATCGCTGAGTTCGTCGGAACCTATGACCTCGGCGCGCATCTCGCGACGGTCGCTTAATTTGACGATGATTTGATCTGCATTCTTGACGACATGATGATTGCTGATAATCTCTCCGTCGGGGCTGATGATGAAACCCGAACCTACCGAATTTTTATTGCGCGGTTGTGGCACTTCATCGGGTGGCATGAATCTTTCTATAAAGTCTTCCCACGGGATATTATTAGGAAACTCTTCGGGTTTTTGTATTGTTCTTTTGCTAGGCTTATTGATGACGCTGATATTGACGACCGCCGGTGCTGCGCGCTCGGCGAGCTCGGAGAAATCCGGTAGCGAGGTCTGTGCCGATAGCGGCGGACAGATTAGAACGGCAATCAGAATATATAGATATCGTTTCATCGGGTTAATTGAATGCCGAATAAATCGAGAGAAAACAGCCACCGCTTTATCAATAGATAGGAGGCTGAAACGCTACCTAGTCCTATGACGGCAGTCAGCCATTCCATGCCCAACAGCAGATGAGTGACAGATGCGGTAATCACGAGCATCGCTACGGGCAAGCCGTAACAAAATGCGGCAACTTTAAGCAAAGTATCCGAATGAATTGCAAGTCGCACTTCGGTTCCGCTTTCAAAAAGATGCTTGGTAGGCACTTGCCAAATATCGCGATGACGTGAAAAAATGGCACCGAAAGTGTATAGTGCGCAGATGCTCTGCTTGGATCCACCACAGCCCTCGCAACCGTCGTTATCGGTATGGACGCGTAGTGTTGCGACACCGTCTTTGCATTGTATGACGGTTGCGTGCTTAAGCCACCAAAATGTGTCATTCGTTTTGTTTTGCATCAATCAAATACTCGTGCTTGCTTGTATAAAATGTTTTTTATAATGTTTAAGTTCCTCTATCGAACCGTAGATATCTTGTCTTGCGCGATGGCTGGTAATTTTATCGCTCTGATAGACGATATCGGGATCCCAACGAGATGCCAACTCTTTGAGTGTGCTGACATCCAGGTTCCTATAATGAAAAAATCTTTCAAGTTCGGGCATCAGGCGAGCGAGAAAGCGGCGGTCTTGGCATATACTGTTGCCGCACATGGGGGAACAATTTGCAGCGACGTATTGCTTTAGAAATTTAAGCGTTCGCGCCTCGGCTTGTTTGGCATCGATGTTACTTTGTCTGACCTCGTCCACTAAGCCCGAAGCGGTATGGTGTTTTTTGTTCCAGTGATCCATCTGTTCAAGTATATCATCGGACTGATGAATCACCAGTTCCGGCCCCTCCCCGATAATATCCAATGCTTTATCCGTGATTATAGTCGCTATCTCTATTATATAATCGCAGGAACAATCCAAACCTGTCATTTCAAGATCTATCCAAATTAGGTTAAACTTATCAACCGCCATAGGAACTCATTATAAATGAAAAAGCAATGATTAAAAAAATTCTTTATACGACTATATGTGCCATGCTCAATATAGCCATAGCTGCAAACGACAGCATACCACCGCACTATAGTGCCGAATGTGTTGCTTGTCATGAACAAATGGTAAGCGGTGATGCAAAAGTTTTATATACGCGCAAGGATCGCCTTGCTAGAAATTATGAGGAATTGCAACGGCGCGTGCGTTATTGTAAGGATCAGCTCAAACTCGACTGGAGCGAAGAACAAACGCGTACCGTCGTAGAATATCTAGCAAAAAATTATTACGATTACCAGCCGTAGAGATAGAATAGAACCGCCGATTGACCTACTGATATCGACCGAAACCTATAGAAACCTTATCATCAATCCAACTGCTGCGATGACTACTATAATGTTGACTGCAGCAACCGCGTATATTAGCTTCGCTAACCTAGTCTCAAGTTCTGCTAAATCTTTTTTTGTAGCCATATCTTTTATGTCAGCTCTAGTTTCTGCTTTTAACTCTGTTATATCTGCCTTAGTCGCTACATTTTTATTGCTTGCAACATCGGCTACCGCTTTCTCCGCTTCATCGGGTTCAAGACCTAGCTTAGTAAGTGCATTATATAGGGCTATTTCGAACATTTCTATTCTCTCCTTTTATGGTGTCAAGCTAATAGCATAACTGATTATTCGTTAATTGCTTGTATATTATCTTACATAACATATGATCCTCGTGCAAACTTAACTGCGCGCCATCGTGTATCGTGGGTGTCCGGCAATGTCTTCGAGACAATCAATATCGTCAAAGCCTGCCTCTCGCATCAGGCGTTCCACCGTTTCGGCTTGTCTGCAACCGTGTTCTACGAGTAGCGTGCCGTGCTTAAGAAGATGCTGTTCGGCATCGATGATAATTGTGCTCAACTCGGCGATACCGTTGTCTTTTGCATACAAGGCAAGGTCGGGTTCCGCTGCGATTGCGTCTCGGTCTGCCTCACTATCGTCGAATCCAATATAAGGCGGATTGGCAACAATCCAATCGAAACATCCGTTTATGTTTTGGTACCAGTCGCTCTGCACGAAAGTGATATCGCACCGATGAAGTTGTGCATTGCTTTGTGCAACATCCAGCGCGCTCGAGGATATGTCGCTCGCCACGATATGCAAATCGGGGCGGTGGCAAGCGATGGCAACTGCGATATTGCCACACCCGGTACCCAGATCCAGCAACCGTGCATCGGGCAACATAGAGTTAATCGCACATTCAACTGCAATCTCCGTTTCCGGGCGCGGTATCAATACCGTCTCGTCGACTAAGAAGTCTAAGCCGTAGAATTCTCGGTAGCCCTTTAAGTAGGCTAGGGGTTTGCCGGTTTTGCGTTTGTCGGTAAGCTCGCTCAATCGACTACTTTGGGCGCAGTTAAGTTGATATTCGGGGTGTGAATAAAGCCACGAAAGATCTTTGCCCAAAACATGGCTCAACAGGTAATCGCCCTCGCCGGAGTCGTAATCAAGTACTGCCTGTATATAGTGTCGTGCGGTTTGTATGTCCATCATTCTTTGATGAGTGCGGTTAGCAAATCGGCATGGTGTTCGTTGACCAACGGCGTGATTAGCATGTCTAAGTCGCCCTCCAGTAATTGCGGTAACTGGTAGAGTGTCAAGGCAATGCGGTGGTCGGTGACCCGACCCTGCGGAAAGTTATAAGTGCGGATGCGCTCGGAGCGATCGCCGCTACCGACTAAATTGCGGCGGTTCTCGGCGTGTTCTTGCTCTTGCTTACGCCGCTCTGCGTCTAGGAGCTTGGCTTGCAATAATGAGATTGCGCGCATTTTATTTTTATGCTGCGAACGCTCGTCCTGACATTCAACGACGATGCCGCTCGGTTGATGGGTGAGGCGGATTGCCGAATCGGTTTTATTGACATGCTGTCCGCCGGCTCCGGATGCCCTGAAGGTATCGATGCGTACTTCGCTCATATCGATCTCTATGTGGTCTATTTCTTGCGCTTCGGGCATCACTGCGACGGTTGCCGCCGAAGTATGGATGCGCCCTTGCGACTCGGTTTCCGGTACGCGCTGCACGCGATGTGCGCCCGACTCGAATTTAAGGCAAGAATAAACCGCGTCGCCTTTGATTCTGGAGATAATCTCCTTGAACCCTCCGTGGTCTCCCTCGTTGACATTTAATATCTCTATCCGCCATCGCTTTTTTTCCACATAACGACTGTACATCCGAAATAGGTCGCCGGCGAAAATAGCGGCTTCGTCGCCGCCGGTGCCGGCTCGAATTTCTAAAAATATATTTGCTTGGTCGTGTGGGTCTTCGGGGATTAGCAACTGTAGCAACTCGTGTTCCAGTGTTGTTTGCCGTTGTTGCAAATCTTTGATTTCCTCCTGTGCGACAACGCGCAGCGCATCGTCCGGTTCGTTTAGTAACTCTTCGGTTTCATGGATTTTATCGTTGCAGTCGCGATATGCCTCGTAGTGTTTGACGATTGCATCCAAGTGCGCGTATTCTTGCCCGAGCTTTTTATACTGCGCGTGATCTTGTATGACCTCGGGGTCGGCTAATTGCGAGGCAATCTGCCTGTGATGCTCGGATGCGGCATCTAATTTTTTGAGTATCGAAGGCTTCATTGATCTATACTCGGGTCATTATACAATCGGGTTGCAGCGCGGATTAAATCGGCATCGCCGCTTGTGGCAGCTTTATTGAGCGTTTCAATTGTTCGGTGCATCAGTTTAGCGGTTAGTGTATGTTTTAGATATTCTAAAGCCTCTGCAGGGTTTTTACCGTGTTCAATCAGCGCAAGCGACTTTTGATATACATCGGCACTTTGTTCGTCGGCTTCGGCTTTGAGCTTGGCAATCATCTGTGCCACTTGTCTGGTGTTCAGCCACCGCATAAAGTTTTGAATCTCGTATTCGATAATTTTCTGTGCTTCGCCGACATTGCTTATGCGATGATGCTTGTTGATATCTACGATTTGGGTTATGTTCTCCAGTGTATAAAGATAAACATTTTCTATCTCTGCAACCGCAGATTCTATATCCCGAGGCAACGCTAGGTCAACGATGCATAAAGGGTTTTGCTTGCGCCGTTTCAATGCTTGCTCGACTGCCGTTGTTCCGAGTATTGCATCCTTGCTCGCCGTGCAACTGATAATCAAGTCGAAGCGGTGCAGCGACTCGGAAATTTCATTAAAGGGGAGAGTGTCCGCATCTAGCTGTGATGCCAGTTTTTCGGCATTTTGCAGTGAGCGGCTAGCGATAGTTAGAGTGCCGATGTCTTGGCTTTTGAGCTGCAAGGCGGTCGCTTTTATCATGTCGCCGGAACCGATCATCAAGGCGTGGCGCGAAGATAGTTTCGCAAAGATTTTCTGAGGCACCGCAACCGCAATAGAAGGATACGAAGTCTTATATTGCCCTAAAGCCGTCTCGCTGCGTACCCGCTTGGCGGTGTACAAAGCGCATTCAAATAACTTGTTCAATACGGTATTGGTGCGGTTGCTCGATAATGCAGTTTGATACGCCGTTTTAACCTGCCCTAAGATTTGCGGTTCACCGACAATCTCCGATTTAAGACTGCCGGCAACTTCAAATAAATGACGCACCGCTGCGACATCGCCCAGCTGAAAAAAATACTCTGCGTTGTCGGCGTAGCCGATGCCTCTTCGGGCGCATAACCATTTTATAAGCTGCTCCGCTTGAACATCGTCCGACATCTCTACATAAAGCTCGCAACGGTTGCAGGTAGAAATTATCACACCGTATCTGATGCGCAACTGCTTCTCAAGTTCGGATAACGCACCGTGAATGGAGTCCGCAGGCAAACTGAGTTGCTCGCGAATTGCAAACGGAGCCGTATGATGATTGAGACCGACGACAGCTAAACTCATTGCTACTATATAATTAAAGGATGCGATTGTGGATGCGTAAAGCGTAGTTTAGCAGATATACGATAGTCTCTGTACTTTAGGCGGACCATTCCCCTCCTGTGGAGGGGTGGCAGGCTGTGCCTGACGAGGTGGTTGTGTCGTTGGGGCTGTTGAAAAAGTATTTCATAAAGTTATAGGGGCGGAACAGGGTCGCCGATTGAGCCAGTAGGTCAATCGGCAATTATGATGTCTGCCCGAAACGCGTTGCGCCTGCACAATTTATACATTTATTCACCCGATTTATGGAAACCAAAACCATACGGCGCAAGCGGTTGGTGTCGTGCAGAACGGTACTTAAGGGCAGACACACAGGTCTGCCCCTACGGCTTGGTGGTTATTATAAATTCACGGCGCAAGCGGTTACCGTTGCACGCTGACGATACTTTTTCAACAGCCCCACATTACTACTTTGCGCTTACACTGCGGCAGCATCACCTTGCTTTATTTTAGATAATATGGAAAATATAGGATTTCTAACTAAACACGGAGAGATAACTATGTCGGAATTTGATCAAGAATTGGATACTTGTGGCTTAAATTGTCCTTTGCCGATATTGCACGCTAAGAAAACTTTGGCAAAAATGGAACAAGGTCGAGTTTTGCATATCATCTCAACCGACGCAGGCTCGGTTAAAGACTTTGAAGCGTTTTCCAAGCAGACCGGAAACGAATTGCTTGAATCTAAAGAAGAGGGCGGTAAATTTTACTTTTTAATCAAAAAGGCATGATAATCAATTTATCGGGGTGTTTGATTCTGATGCGATGTGAGTGTGCATGAGCACCTCTCACAAGCATATATTTTCTATTTTGCTGGCTAACGAATCGGGCGTGTTGACGCGTGCCTCGGGGCTTTTCTCCGCACGCGGATACAATATAGAGTCGCTGACCGTAGCACCGACCGTCGACGAGTCATTATCGCGCATGACGATCGTTACGACCGGCGAAGACAAAGTTGCCGAACAAATCGTCAAGCAGCTGTATAAACTGGTGGATGTGATAGAGGTATCGGATTTAGCCGGTGAGAAGCATGTAAAGAGAGAAATGTTGCTGGCCAAGGTCGCACACGATGGTAGCGAGCAAAGCATACAAGCTATTCATAAATTGGCGCACGATCACGATGCCGAGGTTATAGAATGTTTGGATACCTACTGCATGATACAAATGATGGCGGTTGATGCAAAAATAGATCGTTTCATAAAAGCAATCGAAGCGCATCGGGATGTTCTGGAGATTGTGAGATCCGGAGTGATTACTCTGAGTAGAAGTGAACAGATATTAGGAGACAAAAAATGAAAATATATTATGAACAGGATGCCGACTTATCATTGATTAAATCCAAGAAGACTGCGGTTATAGGTTATGGTTCGCAAGGGCACGCCCATGCCAATAACCTCAACGAATCGGGTGTCGATGTCGTCGTGGGTTTGCGCGAAGGTTCCGCTTCCGAAGCCAAAGCCAAAGAGGCGGGATTGCACTGTGCGTCGGTTGCCGAGGCGGTGCGCGCCGCCGATGTCGTTATGATTTTGGTGCCGGACGAATTCCAGCCCGAACTCTACAAGCAGAGCATAGAACCGAATTTGAAAGACGGTGCCGCACTCGCTTTTGCGCACGGTTTTAATATACATTTCGGACAAATTCAACCGCATGCGCACCGAGATGTTTTTATGGCTGCGCCCAAGGGACCCGGACATTTGGTTCGCTCCACTTATCTATCGGGGCAGGGCGTACCGACCCTGATTGCGGTTCATCAAGACAACTCCAAGCAAACCGAAAAGCTGGCATTGTCTTATGCCGCAGCGATCGGTGGGGCTAGAGCCGGTGTCATTGCGACGAACTTCAGAGAAGAGACCGAGACCGATTTATTCGGTGAGCAAGCGGTGTTATGCGGTGGTTTAGTGCAGTTGATACAAAACGGTTTTGAGACTTTGGTCGAAGCCGGCTACGCACCCGAGATGGCTTATTTCGAATGTTTGCACGAGATGAAACTCATCGTCGATTTGATTTACGAGGGTGGTATTGCAAATATGCACTACTCCATATCAAATACTGCCGAGTATGGTAGCTTCACGAGAGGGCCTCGAGTTGTGGGCGAGCAAAGCAAACAAGAAATGAAAAAGATCTTGGAAGAGATTAGAAGCGGTGAGTTTGCCCGAGATTTTATTGCCGAAAACAAATCCGGTGCGCCGGTATTTTGGGCGATGCGCCGTCGTCTCTCCGAACACCCCATAGAAAAAACCGGGCAGACTTTGCGCGGTATGATGTCGTGGATTGCAAATCAACGGCTAGTGGACAAGGATAAAAACTAAGCGATAATGCAACAAGTCAAAGGCAAGGCACTAAAGAAAGGCATATTCTTATTGCCTAGTTTGGTTACTATAGCTTCCTTGTTTAGCGGTGTGTATGCAATGATCATGGCATACGCGGGAGACTACGAGCGCGCGGCGATTTTCGGTTTGCTTTGCGTTCTGCTCGACGGCATAGACGGCAATGTCGCACGGCTGACCCATACCGTGAGTCGTTTCGGTGCCGAACTCGATAGTCTGACCGATGTCGTTGTATTCGGGTGTATTCCGGCACTGATTATTTATCAATGGTCGTTAATCCATATTAGCGAGACCGGCTGGTTGCTCGCTAAAATAGGCTGGCTGGTGGTCTTTTTTTATATTGCCATGACGGTAATAAGATTAGCGCGTTTCAACTCTCAGCAAGATACCCTGAAGAAATACTTTAGAGGCATGCCGTGCCCTGCAGCGGCAACCTTATTAATGAGCTTCGTATGGGTATGGGAAGACATGGGTTATAGCGGTATCGAAGCCATAGGTCTAAGCTGTGTTATTTTGCTTTTAAGCGGTATCGCGATGATTAGCAACCTGAGCTACTACAGCATCAAGCAAATAGAGATCAGCAGGGTGTCTTTGACCGGTATATTGGCGGCGGTAAGCCTGCTGATTATAGTCTCTTTGGACATTCCCAAGGTTATCCTTTTTCTATCGCTGTTATATCTATTTTCCGGACCTTCTTTGTGGTTATCCAGACTATTCAAGAGACGCATTTCGTATAAGCGCACACTGCCATCCACTCGCATAGGCAAATAATACTGTAATCTATGAATAGGAGTAACTCCGATGCCAAAGGCAGTGTCGGTACATTCCCCTCCTTCGGAGGGGTGGCAGGCTGTGCCTGACGGGGTGGTCGCATCGTGTCTGCGACAAGTGCAGTGTTGGTACATTCCCCTCCTCTGGAGGGGTGGCAGGCGCAGCCTGACGGTGTGGTCGTGCCGTATCTGCACTGCTTAATTCCCCTCCTCTGGAGGGGTGTCAGGCGAAGCCTGACGGGGTGGTTGCAGAAGTTTCTGCACAAATATAATTTGGTTTCGTTCAATAAAAGAGGCAAGAGAGACTATAGAAGACTAGCGTATAGATTATAATGAAGTGCGTCCGCACAGCGCATTGGGTTATCAACTCCCGAGTGTATTTGCGGAGGCAATAGCATGAAAACTAATTTTGCAAGTGGTCCTAAAAATGGGTAACGTCAACACGACCACCCCTCCAAAGGAGGGGAATTGGTTAGTGCAGATACGCCACGACCACCCCTCCGAAGGAAGGGAATTAGCTTGTTCCACCACGCTACGCACGCTCGTGTAATCTCGGCATCAGTTCGACCAGATTGCAAGGACGGGTTCGGTAATCCAGTTGGTGGCAGATGATTTTGTCCCACGCCTCGGCGCATGCACCGGGTGAGCCCGGCAAGCAAAAGAGGTAGGTTGCATTTGCTACACCCGCCAATGCCCGCGACTGCAAGGTTGAGGTCTTAATCGTCTGGTAGGATAAAGCTCTGAAAGTCTCGCCGAAACCTGCAATCTCTTTATCCAGTAATACCGAAATTGCCTCGGGGGTTCCGTCTCGTCCGGTTACCCCGGTGCCGCCACTACTGATAACGACTTGCACTTGTGCATCGGCAATCCATTGTGAGACCTGGGCGCGGATTTGATAGATATCGTCGCGCACGATTTGCTGGTCGTGAATCAGATGTCCGCCATCGGTAACCCGTTGTTTCAGCACTTGTCCCGAACGATCGTCGGCGGGCGTGCGACTATCGGAAACGGTTAATAAAGCGATATTTAGCGGTATAAAATCTCGTTCTTTGTTCATGGTTCCTTTATATTTGTGTATACTATTTATTGATTTAATCGGAGGCACTATGGCCGGCAATACTTCTAATGATATAAACAAACAATTTTACAAGCAAGTTGAACTTTCGGAACAACCTTTCGATGCTTTTGAAAAAATAAAAGCATATCAAAGGCAAGTGTCGGCCGAGAAATCCGGGGCTTTATCGCTGTTCGTAGGCACGATGCGTGATTTTAATCATAATGCCGAAGTGCAGAGCATGTGGCTTGAGCATTATCCAGAGATGACGCATAAATATATTACCGCGCAGTTGGATGAAGTTCATAGCCGCTATCAAGTCAACGATATTCGTATTGTGCATCGCGTCGGTGTGGTATATCCAGGAGACACCATCGTGGTTGTTGCGGTTTGGGCGGCGCACCGTAGCGATGCGATTGCGGCAAATCACTATCTCGTCGAACAGCTAAAATCCAAAGCACCTTTTTGGAAGAAAGAAAAGTTCAAAGATCAAAGCACGCACTGGGTTGCAGTCAATACGCCGGGTGCGAGTATACCCTCATACTAAAGGAGCTGAAACATGAAAAACCTCAAACGACTATTGATTATTTATTCGCTAATACTCTTTTGCTTGCCTGCCGATGCGGCGGACTGGCAATTAAACCGCGAGCGCTCGGCGATTAGTTATCTCTCTTCCAAGCAAGCGACTGTCGAGACGCCGATGATGTTTGAAAGCAACCTTTTCCGTGAATTTTCCGGAACCATAGACGGTGCACAAGTTGAACTTGTGGTGGAATTGGATAGTTTGGATACCAAGGTAGCGATTCGCGACGAGCGTGTTGCCGAACATGTATTCTTGACCAAGCAGTATCCACAGGCGACCGTATCCGCCACCATAGACGGCATTGAACAAATAAGTTATGAGCGCAAGCAAATAGCGGCAACACTCACGATGCGTGGTCAAAGCCACGGCGTGCAAGCCGAAGTTATCATTGAGCGTAGCGATCCTCGGACACTACGCATACAAACCACCACGCCGGTTTTGGTCAATGCCAACGCTTACGGTATGCTCGATGGGTTTGCAACACTCAAGCAATTGGTCGGGTTGATGCAGATCCCGATGACCATACCGGTGAGCTTACATCTGGTATTTGAAACCAACTGACCTATAAGCTCAATCGGCGGATACTGCATTTCGCAATGTATGCGTCAGCAATGTGTTAAGGTTCTGCACGACACTAACCGATTGCGCCAACAAATAATGGTTTCCATAAATTGGATGGATGAATGTATAAATCATGCAGATACGACACAACCACCCCGTCAGGCTACGCCTGCCACCCCTCCGAAGGAGGGGAATTAAATTTTGCAGACCCTTAGCGACCACCCCGTCAGGCTGCGCCTGCCGCCCCTCCGAAGGAAAGGAATGTACTGGTGCACATACTTCTGCGACCACCCCATTGAAAGGCTTACATTTTGTAGACATTTCAGAGTTCTGCACAAAGTCACGCCGATTGAACCGGTAGGTCAATCGGCGGCTCTACTCTGCCCCCACGGCTCGGCGGTTATCGTAAATTCAATGGCGCAAGCGACTGTTTGTACAGAACGGCACTCTTCAACAGCCCCGTGTATCTGCACGACATTTTACCGCTTATCTAATATCTGCTACCGTTCATCGAAATGTTTCCCCTCACCCTAAATATTCGCTCACCCTATGAGTTTTAACTAAAACTCATAGGAGGTTTCATGAACAAAGAACAGAAAAAATATTTACCACTGACCAAAGACCGCGTCTTCAAACGATACTTCTCAACTAATAAACAGGTACTGCTCTCGCTGATCAAGAGCTTTCTGCCGATCTCCGATAGTGCCTCGGATATGGTGATACTGAACCCTGGAAAAAACAACACAGAGTCCGAGTCTGCAAAGCAACCACAGAGTCAATCGGACGATAAGTTGCATCTGGAAGACAGTGTCATCCCACCGAGCACGCCGGACAGCAAGCAAGTCGTACTAGACCTCAATGTTAAATTGAATAGTGGCGAGAATGTTAGCATAGAAATGCAGGTCTATCGTGAGAAACACTTTCTGGGTAGAATGTTGCTCTATTGGGCACAGTTGCATACGCATGTCGTAAACCGTGGACAAAAGTATAGCAAGATTAGTCCGACCTACTTGCTGGCATTCACCGACTTCACGGTATTTGGCGACACAGACGAACATATAGACCAACTAGAAATCAAATCGATTAAGCATCTGAATAAGAAACTCAAGATGGATTTAACGATAATGATAGTGGAACTAAACAAATTTAATAAGAGCTACTTAGAGCTAGTTGATATGGCTGATAGGTGGTGCTATATTATGAAACACGCAAAGGACTTGACACCCGAGCAGGTAGCGCATTTATCACAAGACGGAGAGATAAAGATGGCATTAGAGCATTTAGAGAAAGTATCGGAAGAGGAGATAGAGCTGTGGGATTCTATAGCCCACGACAGATACAAGCTGGAATACAACTTGGAAAGGGAAGGACTGATAGAGGAAGGCATTGAACAGGGCATTGAAAAAGGTAGGGTTAAAGAGGCTCGAAATATCGCTTTGAATATGTTGCAAAAGGGCTATAAGGTTTTGGCAATTTCCGAAGTGACGGGTTTATCCGCTGAGGAGATTAAACGGCTCAAATAACAACGCAAAGTCGCTGTTCTTATACATTGTGTCGGCACATGAGACTGTGAAAAAGTATCGTCAGCGTGCAGCCGCAACCGCTTGCGCCATTTGGTTTTGGTTTCCATAAATCAGATGAATGAATGTATAAATCGTCCATGCATAACGCGTTACGGGCAGAACAGAGCCGCCGATTGAGCCAGTAGGTCAATCGGCAATTTAATTTTAGTCCGCCCCTACGGCGGTTTGCAAATGTTCATGGCGCACAGCGATTGGGTTTGAGCAATGCCCGTACTTTTTCAACAGCCCCCTTTAGCGACCACCCCATGGAAAGGCTTTACATTTTGTACTATGTATTAAGTTCTGCACAGTGTTACGCCGATTGACTTACCGGTTCAATGGCGGTTCTGTCATATTAAAGCTTCAAAAGGAATCACGGTGACCGTGTCGCCCGCCGCCACCCTCGAGGTGTCTTGTGCCAGCACGATAAAGCAGTTGGCTTTGCTGAGCGAGCTCAATATGCCCGAACCCTGAGAACCGGTCGTGCTTACTTGCAGATCGCCGTTGTCGCAGACATTGAGTATGCCTCGCTGATATTCGGTTCTGCCGGGTCGTTTGCGCAAATCGCCGAGCGTCGTCGCTTTTACTTCGAGGGGCTTGTGTTCGTTTTCTCCGCTCATTTTTTTTAGTGCCGGTTGTACGAAGATATAAAAAGTCGTCATCACCGATACCGGATTACCGGGCAAACCGAAATAGAGTTTTTCGCCTATGCTTCCGAAAGCGAGCGGACGACCGGGCTTCATGGCGATTTTCCAAAAGTTTATTTTTCCCACCGCCTCGAACACCGATTTGGAATAATCGGCTTCGCCGACCGATACGCCGCCGCTGGTGATAACCACATCGTGATTTGATGCAGCGGTCTCGAAGGCGGTTCTCAAAGACTCGGGTTGATCGCCGACGATACCCAAGTCGGTGACTTCCACATCGAGTCGTTTGAGCATCGCAAATAGCGTGTAGCGATTGCTGTCGTATATTTCGCCTTTCTCCAGCGGACTTCCGACCGTGCGCAATTCATCGCCGGTCGAGAAAAAGCAGACTTTGAGGCGACGATAGACTTTGAGTTGTGCGATGCCCAGAGATGCCGCCAAACCTATATCGGCGGCATTCAGCTTTCTGCCTCGCTTCAAGACAATGTTGCCGACGGCAATATCTTCGCCGGCGCGCCGTACATTTTGCGCCTTGCGATGCAGCTTGCCGTCGGTCACTATCGTATCGCTGTCTTTAATCGTATGCTCCTGTATCACCACGGTATCCGCACCTTCGGGTATTACTCCGCCGGTCATAATGCGTATCGTCTCGCACCGCCCGAGCGATTTTCGCGAAGGGTGTCCGGCGAACGCGGTATCTATGACTTTGAACGAAGTGTTGCCGTCGTCTTTGAGGTCGGCAAAGCGTATCGCATAACCGTCCATTGCCGAGTTGTCGTGTCCGGGCACATCGATAGACGACTTCAAGTTTTCGGCAAGGACTCGATGCAGTGCATTTTTCAATGCGACTTGTTCGTAATCTTTTATCGGTGCGGCACTTGCTTTGATCGTATGCAGTGCTACATCTACGCTTAAACTTTCGGGGTCGTAATCGTCGGCACAGCTGGGGGCGGTCTGGATAGTCATCGTTTTTTAAGCATTACATAAGCTGCCCCGTCGCCACCGTCCTTGGGCATTGCGAACTCGTAGGCGAGTATTTCCGGGCTGGCAATCATATACGAGCAGATTATTTTTTTAAGCACCGGTCCTTCTTGCGAGGATAAACCCTTGCCGAAGATAACCAAAAAGTACGGTATTCCCTCGCTTCGACATTGCTTGATATGGTCATTCAATTCCTCAACCGCAGGTTCTTTGTTATAACCGTGCAGGTCTATACATGATTTTATTTTGCCGAAATGGTTTCTAAAACGACGCAGGCTCGCACTATTGGTGCCGGCACTTTTATATGATTTAGGCACCGGATCGATGGTGTCAAAAGAAATATTTTCTATATAATGAGTATTCTGCACAGCTTGTCGTTGTTCCGGGGTAGCGTGGGAGGCGTGCCTCGGTGTATCGCAAGCGAGTGTGTTTTTAGAACTTTCGAATAATTCGCTGAAGTTTAATTCTTTATCGGGCATGGTCATTCAGATTTTATAACAAGTTCGGGAATTATATAAATAACTTAACAAAGAAAAGATAAAATACCCTAATGAAAGCTCACAGAACAATTCGCAAACATATTGGCGGCTGGGAATACCGCAACCGGGCGTGGAGGTGGCGGGGTTGCCCGACCTGTGAAGCGTCAAAAAGATAAGGTAGTGAGACAAGCTAAAAAGTCTGTCAATTTATCTATATAATTCCGACAAGTTTAAGATTTTATATGCATATTTTAATTAGCAACGACGACGGCTATTTGAGCCCCGGCACTAAATTACTCTTTGAAGCATTAGCCGAATTCATGCAAGTGACCGCAGTCACACCGACCCGCAATCGTTCTGCGGCGAGCAACTCTTTGACCTTGGATCGCCCTTTGCGCGTTTATAACATCGGCAAAAACTACTATGCGGTAGACGGCACACCCACCGATTGCGTACATCTTGCGCTCACCGGATTACTCAAAGATGTTGCCCCCGATGTAGTGATATCGGGCATCAACCACGGACCCAATTTAGGCGACGATGTGCTGTATTCGGGAACCGTCGCCGCAGCGATGGAAGGGCGTTTTTTGGGTTTGCCGGCGATCGCAATATCGGCGAACAACACACAACCCAAATATGTGAGCGATGCGGTTCGTACTGCGTGCGACCTGATTAAACGTCTATTAAAAGACCCCGTGCCTGCCAAAATACTCAACATCAATATACCCGACCTGCCTTACGAACGGATCGAAGGCATCGAAATTACCCGCTTAGGCTCGCGCCACAAGGCGGAACCGGTGATAAAGACCAACGACCCTAAGGGAAACCCTATTTACTGGGTCGGTTCCGCAGGCAGCGAACAAGACGCCGGACCGGGTACCGATTTTCATGCCGTCAATCACAACCGTGTTTCTATAACACCCCTGGATGTGGATTTGACGCACCATCAATTACTCGACGAGATGCGCCGCTCGTGGAGTAATACAAAATAGCAATGCACTCTGTTTCTAAAGCACCCGCTAAAGCGTCCGCCTATGCCAAACAGGAATTGATACGCAGTCTGCGCAACAAAGGCATAAGCGATGAGCGTGTATTGGCAGCGATGCACAATGTGCCGCGCCACCTATTTATCGGAAAGGAATACGCACATCTCGCGTACGAGGATCAATCGCTGCCTATAGACCATCGGCAAACGATTTCTCAACCTTATGTCGTTGCCTATATGACGCAGACACTGATGGCACAAGATATAGACACGGTGTTGGAAATAGGCACCGGTTCCGGTTATCAAACTGCCGTTTTGGCGCAACTGATTCCACGGGTATTCACGGTAGAGAGAATTTCCGCGCTCACACGCGGTGCGCGTGCTTTATTGAAAAAGCTAGGCTATAAGAACATTCACTTTAGAACCAGTGACGGCGGTTCGGGGTGGAAGCAATTCGCACCGTACCAAGCGATTATCGTGACCGCAGCCGCAACCTCGGTACCGGAAAAACTATACCTGCAACTTGCTCCCAAAGGTCGGATGGTTATTCCTTTGGGCAGCGAAGGTAGCACGCAACAACTGACTTTGGTGACACCGACAATACGCGGCCCGAAATTAAAATCCTTGCTCGCCGTAAAATTCGTACCTTTGATACAAAAACAATAGTCAAACCTATGAGTCCATATCAATGCATACAAAAAACTGTAGGGGCGGACTTATATGTCCGCCCTTAAGTGCCGTTCTGCACAGCCGTAACCGCTTGCGCCATTTGGTTTTGGTTTCTATAAATCGAGTGAATGAATGTATAAATCGTGTAGATACGATGGGGCTGTTGAAAATGTGCGGACATCGCACAAATCTAACCGCTGTGCGCCAACAAATAATGGTTTCCATAAATTGGATGGATGAATGTATAAACATAGTACAGATACGACACAACCACCCCGTCAGGCTTCGCCTGCCACCCCTCCGAAGGAGGGGAATGTACTGCCCCTCAGGTTCGTGGATACTTTTTCAACAGCCCCGGCGTATCTGCACAGGTAGGGTGTCGGTCTAAAACAATGAACGAATGATATTCGCAAAGCTATACCGAAAAACAATTTCGTGGGCGCAACGTCCGAATGCACTCAAATATCTATACGGGTGGAGTGTTGCCGAATCGGTTTTTTTCCCGATACCGACGGAGGCATTGATGATACCTATCTGCGCAACGCAAGCGAACAATGCTCTACGGATTGCATTTTGGGTCACAGTAACTTCGGTTGTCGGTGGTTTGATTGGTTATGCGATAGGTTATTTTTTGTTCAACGAGATAGAACCTTGGATAAGAACAGCCGGCTATTACACCGCATATCAGCAATCGGTTGAATTGTTTGACGAGTGGGGCGCATGGATTATTTTGGTTGCGGCGTTTAGCCCGATCCCTTATAAGCTGTTCACGATTAGTGCCGGCGTATTAAGCCAAAGCCTGCCGATTTTCATAATTGCTTCGCTAATCGGCAGAGGCGCGCGCTATTTTCTGGTCGCATTATTGTTGCGCTACGCCGGTCCGAAGATCGTGCCTTATTTGGAACAACGCATCGAACTCTTAGGCTGGGCAACCGTAGTGATTTTAGCGGTTATAATTTATATCTATTATGTTTAACACCGAGCCTATACTAAAACTTTGCGCGATGTTGTTTGCGATAGCCGTACTGTCGGCTTGTGCTACTACTCAAGAGTACTGGACAGGCGATGATAAAGTCGCCTCATCTCCTAAAACCTACACAGTCGACAAAGGCGATACGCTGTATAGCATCGCTTGGCTTTACGAACTCGATTATCGCCGACTGGCGCAATGGAACGACATCAAGGCACCGAATTATTTGATCTATCCCGGACAGCAGTTACGGTTGGACATCCCCGAACCGGCGACCGAACCCGAAGATGAACCCGAATCCGAACCCGAAGCCAAGCAAACAGCCGCAAAGACGATCCGTCTTTCGGAGTGGCAGTGGCCGTTGAATAAGCCCGAAGTGAAAGCGTTGCCTCGCTCCAACGCACTATTGATGAAAGGTAAACCTTCCGAAGCCGTGCGTGCAACCGCCGCCGGCATCGTCGTTTATAGTGGTTTTAATTTGAAACATTACGACGGTTTGATTATCATAAAGCACGACGGCGACATCTTCAGCGTCTACGGGAATAACGAAGCACTTCTGGTAGTAGAGAAAGAACGGGTTGCCGTCGGACAAGAGATTGCGCGGCTGCCGGCATCGCAAGCCGACGCAAATCTGTATTTTGAAATTAAACATCGCAATAAATCCTTAAAAGCGGTCAATTATTTACCAGCCTTGAAAATAGGGCTGTTAGAAAAGTATTTCATGCATCGTAGAGGCGGGCGGACATATAAGTCCGCCCCTACAGGTGGTTTGGGTAATTATGTGGCGCACAGCGATTGGATTTTTGCGACGCCTGCATTTTTTCAACAGCCTAAAATATCGACTCGTTGAACTATGCCAACCGAAGAATTTCATAGAATACAACGGCTACCGCCGTATGTTTTCAATATCGTCAACGAATTGAAGCAAGCCGAGCGGGCGCGCGGAGAGGATGTTATCGATTTAGGCATGGGCAACCCCGACCAACCCGCACCGCAGCATGTGGTCGATAAGCTGATAGAAACCTGCAGCCGCAAGGATACCCACCGTTATTCCATGTCCAGAGGTATTCCCAGATTACGTTCTGCGATATGCAACTGGTATCAGCGCAAATACGATGTGGTGTTGGATCCCGAAAGCGAAGCAATCGTCACCATAGGTTCCAAAGACGGCTTGGCACATCTTGCGTTGGCGGTGTTGGGTCCCGGTGATTGCGTGCTGGTGCCTACGCCGGCGTATCCTATACATCCGTACGGCTGTGTGATTGCCGGTGCCGATGTGCAGTACCTTGCGTTGAGCGACAGTGAAAGTTTCTTCGACGGCTTGCAACAGGCGATACAAAATAGCTGGCCGCGTCCCAAGCTACTGCTCCTCAATTTTCCATGCAACCCGACGACGCAGTGCGTGTCGCTTGATTTTTTTGAAAAAGCGGTGGCAATCGCGCGCGAACACGATATGTGGATAATCAACGACAACGCATACGCCGAGATCGTCTTTGACGGCTACCGAGCACCTTCTCTACTGCAGGTCCCGGGTGCCACCGACATCGGTGCGGAGTTCTATTCTTTATCGAAGACCTATAATATGCCGGGCTGGCGAGTCGGTTTTATGTGCGGCAACCGCACCCTAGTACAGGCTTTGGCGAGGATCAAGTCCTATTTGGACTACGGGTTGTTCACACCGATACAGGTTGCTGCGATTTGTGCGTTGGAAAGCTCCCAAGCGTGTGTTGCCGAAACCGTGGCACTCTATCAGGGCCGTCGTGATGTATTATGCGAAGGTTTGGATAAAATAGGGTGGCATTTTGAAAAACCCGAAGCGACGATGTTTGTCTGGGCACCGGTGCCGGCAGCCTACGCCGACAAAGGTTCGCTGGAGTTTTCAAAGTTGCTGTTGAAAGAAGCGAAAGTCGCAGTGTCGCCGGGTATCGGTTTCGGCAAGAACGGCGACTCGCATATACGCTTTAGCCTGATAGAGAATAAACAGCGTATCAGGCAAGCGGTCAGAAATATCAAAAGGATATTGTAACGAACACGAGACTAAAGAAGCAAAACATATGAAACAAATGAAAATCGGTCTACTCGGTTTGGGTACCGTCGGTTGCGGCATGATTGAAGTATTGTCGCGCAACGCACCGGAAATCGCCCGTCGCGCCGGATGTCGATTGGAGGTCGTTGCGGCAACGGCGCGCGATCTGAACAAAACACGCAGCGTCAATTTGTCGGGCATACAGCTGGTTGCCGACCCGATGCAAATTGTGACCGACCCGCAGATCGATATAGTCGTAGAACTCATCGGCGGCAACGAACCGGCGTACAGCCTAATCGTCGCAGCGATAGAGTCCGGCAAACATGTGGTGACCGCGAATAAAGCATTGATTGCCAATCACGGTAACGAGATATTCAAGGTTGCCGGTGAGCAGGGCGTGATGGTGAGCTACGAGGCGGCGGTTGCCGGCGGTGTGCCGGTTATCAAAGCGATACGAGAGTCTCTGGCAGCGAACCGCATCCAAAGCATAGTCGGCATTATCAACGGCACCTCCAACTATATACTGACCGAGGTCGGCGAAAAGCAGCGTAGTTTTACCGAGGCTTTAGCCGATGCACAACGGCTAGGCTACGCCGAGATGGATCCTAGCTTCGATGTCGACGGCATCGACACCGCGCACAAGCTGATGATTATGGCGGCGACTGCATTCGGCATCCCGCTACAATTCAATGCGGTGCATATAGAAGGTATACGCAACATAGAGGTGCAAGATGTTGCGTATGCCGAAGAGCTGGGCTACAAGATCAAGCACTTGGGCATCGCCAAACGTAATAGCGAAGGCAATCGCGAAGGCATAGAATTGCGTGTGCATCCGACGCTGATTCCGCTACACTCGATGCTGGCGAATGTCTCGGGTGTGATGAACGCCGTAGTGATAAACAGCGATGCCGCCGGTGCGACTTTATATTACGGTGCCGGTGCCGGTGGTGAGGCGACCGCCTCGGCGGTGATTGCCGATCTAATCGATGTCAGCCGCGCCCTCAACGCAGACCCCGAACATCGGGTACCGCATCTTGCTTTTCAGCCCGACGAACTGTCCGACCTGCCGGTGTCGGAAATAGGGCAGACGAAGACGGCGCGTTATTTGCGTCTGCAAGTCGAAGATAAGTCGGGTGTGTTGGCCAACATCACCCGCATATTGAGCGAATTCGACATCAGTATAGAAGCGGTATTGCAAAAGGATACCGCGACTGCGCACAACCCGCTGGTACCGCTGGTATTGTTGATTTATCCGGTCAAAGAGTCCGATATCCAAGAAGCGATAACGCAGATGGAGTCGTTGCCCGAAGTGACCGACCGTGTTATCAGCTATCGTATGGAGATGAATTGAGTTATCCGATGCCGGGACTGATAGAAAAATATAGAGATTGTTTGCCGTTGCCTGCCGATGCCGAGGCAATTTCGTTGTGCGAGGGTGCAACCCCGCTGATTCAACTGCGCAACATTCCCGCACTTTTTGACATAGAGCTTGAATTGTATGTCAAATACGAAGGGTTGAATCCCACCGGTTCGTTCAAGGATAGAGGCATGACCGTTGCCGTTAGCCATGCGGTTTCGCAAAAACAAAAAGCGGTTATCTGCGCATCCACCGGCAACACTTCGGCATCGGCTGCGGCTTATGCGGCGCGAGCCGGAATGCGATGCTTCGTGCTGATACCCGAAGGCAAAATCGCTACCGGCAAACTTGCCCAAGCGATGATAGAAGGTGCCACGGTGATACAGATCAAAGGAAACTTCGATCAAGGCATGGAACTCGTCAAGCAAGTTACCGAGCAATCCGCCGTTGCCGTCGTTAACTCGATTAACCCGTATCGCTTGCAAGGTCAAAAGACCGCATCGCTGGAGATTATAGAAGTCCTCGGTGGTGCGCCCGACTACCACTGCTTGCCGGTCGGCAACGCCGGAAATATCTCGGCGTATTGGATGGGCTACAGCGAGGCGGCAGGGCAAGACAGTTTCTGCATAGACCGAGCACGCACGGCACTATCCGATCACTATAAATCGGCATCGGTGATTACCGCAACACGACCTAAAATGTTAGGCTACCAAGCGCAAGGAGCAGCACCGATCCTCGCCGGACATAAAATAGACAAACCCGAGACCGTTGCAACCGCGATCAGAATAGGCAATCCGCAAAGCTGGGAGATGGCGGTGAGTGCGAGCCGCGAGTCGCAAGGCTGGTTCGCCGTATGTAGCGACGACGAAATTCTATCGGCACAACGGCTGCTTGCCGAAAAGGAAGGCATCTTTTGTGAACCGGCATCGGCAATCTCTATCGCCGGCTTAATCAAAGACATCGCCGCCGGCAAAATTGAGCCGGGCAGTCGCATCGTCTGCACCTTGACCGGTCACGGACTCAAAGACCCCGATGTTGCAATCCATCAATCCGCCACCCGAGCAATGCAAGCCGTAGCCCCGGAGTTTAATGCCATCAGCGAACTCATCAACCTGTAGTAATAAATTATAATCTGCACAATTTAATTCCCCTCCTTGTAGGGGCGGACTTGCATGTCCGCCCTTAGGGTGGCAGGCGCAATAGCCCCACGCGCTTGGTATTAGTTCACCAAAAGCACGACTACACTGAGAATAGAACATACCGAAACAAAAATGCCGATAGCGAGCCCAACACCCCATTTATAAATGTCATCTCTCAGTTTAGATTGTTCTCTTAAGATGTCATTTCTCAATTTAGATTGTTCTCTTGCAATGGTCGCAATGTCCTTTTTCATTTCTACAATATCAGCTTTTATATTCAAGATGTCGGTTTTCATAACCGCCATCTCAACTTCAATATTGTTTAGTCTCAGCTGTATACTTTTTATATCGGCTTTCATGTCTGCCATCTCGGCTTTTATGTCTACGATATCGGCTTCAACATTGTTTAGTCTCAGCTGTATACTTTTTATATCGGCTTTCATGTCTGCCATCTCGGCTTTCATGTCTACGATGTCGGCTTCAATATTGTTTAGTCTCAGTTTCATGCTTTCTATATCGGTATCAACATTGCTTAATCTTAGGTCTATACTTTCCATGTATAAACCTGCTTTGTCCGACTGTGGAGCATGTGTTTCCGATTCTAGAAAGTCCAGCTTTGACTTCATTTCGAGTACCATTTCATAAATGGTCTTAATTGTTAAGTTATCTACATTTTCTATATTTTCCATTTTTAACCTCTTTAAGTTGAATTATAAGAAAGAGCCTGCGTTATAGCAAGCCGTCTAATCGTAATCGGATTATAAATTCGGCTATAGGATGCTTTTTCGCGTTTCCGACGAACGGTATCAAAAAAGCGACCGCCGATTGAGCTTGTAGGGGCAGAATAAAGCTGCCGATTGAGCCAATGGGTCAATCGGCAATTCTGATGTCCGCCCGATAGGTTAATCGGCAATATAAATATATCCGCCTTTAGGGTAGCAGGCATGATTGCCGCCACTTGTGCTCTCAAGGTAAGCGATGATTTATCGTTCCTACGGCAAATGATGATACTATATAGCGTTCTAACAATTTGAAATAAAGTAAAAAGGAGTTTTTGAATGGAAGACAGAGACGGTTGGATATGGTACGACGGAGATTTCGTACCGTGGCGCGATGCGCGCGTCCATGTGCTAACGCATACTTTACATTACGGAATGGGGGTTTTTGAAGGGGTCAGAGCATACCGAAGCGACGAAGGTACGGCAATTTTTCGCTTAGACGAGCATACCCGTAGACTGTTCAATTCGGCTAAGATGATGGACATAGAGATACCTTATACCGATGCGCAGCTAAACGAAGCGCAGAAGGAGGTGCTGAGAAGGAACAATTTGAACACCGCTTATATACGCCCGATGATTTTTTACGGTGCCGAAGGTATGGGTTTGCACACTAAAGAATTGAAGGTGCATGCCATCGTCGCAGCTTGGGAATGGGGTGCTTATTTGGGAGAAGAAAATATGCACCGAGGGATTAGCGTTAAGGTCTCTTCTATTGCGCGTTATTCGGTTAAGACCGCAATGTGTCGCGCCAAAGCGAACGGTTATTATATTAACTCCATGTTGGCACTTCAGGAAGCGCAGCGGCACGGTTATGACGAAGCATTGATGCCCGATGTAGACGGTTATCTTGCCGAGGGTAGCGGTGAGAATATATTCATCTTGTCCAAAGGGGTGCTTTACACACCCGATTTGGGTTGCGTGTTGGACGGCATCACGCGTCGTACGATTATAGAACTTGCCCGTGCCGAGTTGGGTTTGGAAGTGGTAGAGAAAAAAATTACCCGCGACCAAGCCTACATCGCCGACGAGGTATTCTTCACCGGCACCGCAGCCGAGGTCACACCGATACGCAAGATCGACGAACGGCAGATTGCCGACGGTAGGCGCGGTCCTATTACAGAAAAATTACAATCGCTTTATGCCGATGTGGTCACCGGACGCAACGAGCGATACCGAAAATGGCTGGACTTCGTTTGATCTATACGGTGAGATGAGCGCACTTGCCGACTTTCATAAGTCTCGGGTATTAATCGTCGGCGATGTGATATTAGATCGCTACATACAAGGCAAAACATCTAGGATTTCTCGCGAAGCCCCGGTGCCGGTCGTGCTGGCCGAATCCATCGAAGAACGTCCCGGGGGTGCCGCCAATACCGCAATGAACACCGCCGCGTTGGGCGCACACACGACGCTGATCGGGTTTGTCGGGTGCGATGCCGACGGCAAAAAACTCGGCGAATTGCTTGCCGACAGCGCAATAAAAGCTGAACTGCTGGAGAGCAAAAATGCCGAGACGATCGTCAAATCCAGAATTCTCAGCAAACATCAACAGCTACTTCGTCTGGATCGGGAAAGGGGTTTCCACGACCGAGAAGAACTCACACGGCTTTATGATTGCTATACCGCTTGTTTAGACGATGCCGATGTCGTCGTGTTGTCCGATTACGCCAGCGGGACGATGCAGGATGCACAAAAATTAATAGCCGCTGCGCGCCAAGCGAATAAACCGGTATTCGTCGATCCCCGACAAAGGAATTTTTATTCCTACAAGGGTGCCACCGTGCTGACACCCAACTACGACGAGTTCAGAGCGATTGTGGGTTGCTGCGACGATTTGCAGACCCTCGAGCGTTTGGGACTCAAGCTCAAAAAAGATTTATCGCTGACCGCGCTGCTTGTGACCCGTGGCAAAGAGGGTATGTCGTTAATACACGATGCCGAGCACATCTTTCACCTGCACGCCCAAGCCCGAGAAGTCTACGATGTTACCGGTGCCGGTGATACGGTGATTGCGGTCATGGCAGCTGCGTACGCCTGTGGTTTATCTCTGCCCGAAGCGATGCGCCTTGCCAATCAAGCGGCGAGCTTGGTCGTTGCGAAGTCCGGCACCGCCACCACAAGTTCCGACGAATTGGAATATAGCTTACGACGCGAAGCCGATACCAAAATAGTCCGAGAATTGCCGACGCTACTCGAACAAGTGGCAGCGGCGCGTCGCAAAGGTTTGCGTATCGTCATGACCAACGGTTGTTTTGACATACTGCACGCCGGTCATATTCACAGCCTAAGGCAGGCAGCGTCTTTGGGCGATTGTTTGATCGTCGCGGTCAACGACGACAACTCGGTACGTCAAATCAAGGGAGCAGAGCGACCGTTCAATAATTTAGATCATCGCCTGAGTGTATTGGCGGAGTTGCACACCATAGATTGGCTCATCCCGTTTGCGGAAACGACACCGCTTGCGCTAATAGAGGCTATCACGCCGGACATACTCGCCAAAGGTGGGGATTATAAAGTGGAACAAGTGGACGGTTATCAACATGTAATCGCCAACGGAGGGCAAGTGGTGATATTGGATTATGTCGACGGATTGTCCAGCACCAAATTCATAGAGAAACTCACCTGAAGTGAACGAGCAAATACGACGGTTCATTATATCGGGCATACTTTTACTTGCGTGTCACAGTGTTTTCGCAAACCAGCTACTGGACAAGCAAAGAGCCGTATATGTCAAAGCCGAACAAACGCTCAAGCAGGGGCAGGGTGCTTTCTTTTTGCAACAACGCGACTTGCTAAGCACCTACCCGCTATATCCCTATCTGCTGTATTTGGACATGGCAAGACGCATCGCATCCGTGGAAACCGACACCATCGTTGACTTTCTGAAGGTTTATGACGGCACGCCGGTTGCCGAAAAATTGCGCTATCAATGGTTGAAGCATCTGGCGGCTAGAAACAACCGGCAACTATTTGCACAACACTATCGCACTAACCCGTATCACACCGATAAGGAACTCGCTTGTTTTTATGCGCAGAGCTTGTTGCAAAGCGGCCGTCTTGACGAACTACGCACTTTGACAGAACAACTGTGGTTGGTCAATTTCTCTCAGCCTTCGGAATGCGATGCCGTTTTTTTGTGGGGTAAACAGACGCAAGTGATCGACCAAGAATTGATATGGCAGAGAATTCTGCTGGTTGTCAGAGGCGGTCGCTTGAAACTTGCCGATTATCTCGCAAAGCAATTAGATGCCGACGTACGCAAGTGGTATGATTTGCTCAAGCGAGCGCATAATCACCCGTTTAAAGCATTGGCGGAAATAGAAAGCCACTCCAAGGACTCTCCTTTTCTGCACCAAGTGCTTTTGTATAACCTGTTTCGGGCGCGCAACGAGGATTTGGATAGAACGCATGCATTGTGGAGGAGCATGGCGCAATCTTTTAGACCGTATCGCGAGGTATACGAACAAGCGCGCAAAGATTTGGGTATCGCTGCGTGTTGGCAATTAGAACCCGAGATGGGGCTGTACTATCTATCGTCCCTGAAGACCGCCGTTGCCGACGAAAAATTTCATCATTGGCGCATACGGTGTGCGCTGCGCTTGCAGAAATGGAAAACGGTTTTAGAGACCATTGCAGTATTAGACGAGCAAGACCGCACGAGTAGCAGATGGCTTTATTGGAAAGCACGGGCACTCGAGCGTTTGGGAAGCGACGAAGAAGCGATCGCAATATGGAAGCGCAGTGCCTCGGAGGCGAGTTATTACGGTTATTTGTCTGCCGACCGCATCGGTGCGCCGTATGCGTTGTCAACCGCCCTTCCCGATGTCGAGCGAGCAACCTTGAGAACAGTCGGAGATTTGGCTGCGATGAAACGAATATACGAGTTTTATCACATGGCGCGAATTTTCGATGCCAGACGCGAAATGTTATATCTGTTGGGCAGGGTGGGCAAAGATGAACGCTTGGGTATTGCATTGCTATGCAGACAATGGGGTTGGGCGACTTGTGCGATCGAAGCATTGAGCGACCCGGTGTTTTGGCATAAAGAATTAGAGCTACGTTTTCCGATGCCGTATCGCGAACTCGTCGGAGCGCAAGCTCGTCTAGCCGATCTGCCGGCGTATTGGATTTATGCGGTGATGCGCCGCGAGAGTGCGTTTATAGAAGATATTAAATCACCGGCGGGTGCACTGGGTTTGATGCAGCTGATGCCGGCGACCGCCCGTCGTGTCGCGCAAGATGTGAAACTCGGCTACGCCTCTAATCGATCGCTATTGCAACCCAAGCTGAATATGCGGCTGGGCAGTACTTATTTAAGGCAAATGTACCTCGTCAACGACCGAAACTGGGCAGCGGCACTTGCCTCGTATAACGCCGGACCTCATCGTGCTAAAAAGTGGAAATCGCAATCACCGGTGTCCGATGCCGATATATGGATAGAGACGATACCGTTTACCGAAACTCGTCGTTATGTCAGAGCCGTCCTGTTCTATACGGTTGTCTATTACTACAAACTCAACGATAAGGCGATACGATTGAAAACCCTGATACGGGAAATTTAGCAGTGATCTTCCCCTCCTTGCAGGGGCGGACTTACCTGGGGCTGTTGAAGAAGTACTGTTCTGCACGAATATAGTGTCGGTACATTCCCCTCTTCTGGAGGGGTGGCAGGCGCAAGAACCGCCGATTCTTTTTTCAACAGTCCGGCATTACTACTTTGGGTTGACAAGTTTTGTGCTTACGGTTGATTATTATTTCTAAATTGTTATAATCCAAAAAAATTAAAGAAACTATAATAGTTTATTAAAAAATGAAAACCTTCTTGTTGATTATTCTACTTGCACTATTCAGTACGAACATAGTTGCTCAAACTAACACCGTCGTAGACACTGACGGGGGCTGATAGACATCAACGATTTGGAAACCTTAAATGCAATTCGTTATCAACTGGACGGCACGAGTTATAGGACGACAACCACCGAGACGGTGATGGGAATTACCGAGGGTTGTCCTAATAACATCTGCAAAGGCTATGAATTGATGAGAAACTTAGACTTTAACGATGATGCCAGCTATAGTTCAACAGCCAATAGGATTACATGGACTACGGGAGAGGGCTGGCAGCCGATTGGAGATTCTTCCAATGCTTTCACCGGACAGTTTGAAGGCAACGGTCACACGATTTCTAATCTTACGATTAATAGAGGTGTCACAAACTACATAGGTTTGTTCGGTTCTACGGGAAATGGTGCTGAAATTACTAATGTTGGATTACTAAATGTAAATATAACAGGGAATTTTAGTGTAGGTGGTTTAGTCGGTGGCAATGGCGGCAGTATCACGAACAGCCATGCGACGGGAGATGTTTTTGGAGGTTTCTTTTTCGGTGGCGGCGTAGGTGGTTTAGTCGGTCGCAATGACGGCAGTATCACGAACAGCTATGCGACGGGTTCTGTTTCAGGGAGTGGCAGCGCAGGCGGTTTAGTTGGTTTGAATTTTGCAACTATCACGAACAGCTATGCGACGGGAGATGTTGGCGGAGAGGTTTCTGCAGGCGGTTTAGTCGGTGTCAATGGCGGTTTCTTCAGTGAGTTAGGTCTCATTGAGATAGGTACCATCACGAACAGCTATGCGACGGGAGATGTTTTTGGAGGTTTCTTTTTCGGTGGCGGCGTAGGTGGTTTAGTCGGTCGCAATGACGGCAGTATCACGAACAGCTATGCGACGGGAGAGGTTGGCGGAGAGGTTTCTGCAGGCGGTTTAGTCGGTCTCAATGGTGGCACCATCACGAACAGCTATTGGGATATAACTACTAGTAGAATACAGACAAGTGCCGGTGGCACGGGTAAAACCATGGTGGAATTGATAGCGGCGAACGCACAAAACACGGACCCCGACAAACCCTATTACGAATGGAGTACTACGAATTGGGATTTCGGCACCGGTAGCCAATACCCAATCCTTAAATATACCGACAATCCTAACACGGATAGTAGCGAATGTCGTAGTATGAGTGATACCACAACAGATTTACCTGTCTGTGGTAGTTTGTTGTCGCCTATACTCAGATATGGTTTGAGTGAGTTGCAATTAGTGGCAGGTAATCTGTTGACTGATTTTGATGTATTAGTGCCGAGCTACAGAGGTACGGTAGTTAATAGCACCAGCACAATACGGTTCAGACCGATAACGGTAAATCCCGATGCCAAGGTTTACATTATGTCCGATGAAGAAGCTAGAGGTACGGCCATAGCGAGTGGTAATGAGAGCGGTATGATTTCGTTAAACACCGACGGAATAACTACTATCACAATTGTAGTTGAGAATGGTGGTGAAACAACACCGACTGTTATTTATACTCTGTATCTTAATTATAATGAGGTTAATGATGTTGATAGGGATGATGACGGTTTGATAGAGATTGATAATTTAGAAGAATTAAATGCGATGCGTTATGAGCCGGATGGGACGGGCTATAGAGAGAGGGGCACGTTTAAGGTTACAGTAGGTTGTCCTAATGACGGATGCAGAGGCTATGAATTGACGAGAGATTTAGACTTTAACGACGATGACAGCTATAGTTCAACGGCTAATAGGATTATATGGACTACGGGAGAGGGCTGGCAGCCGATTAATGTTTTCTTTGGTAAATTTGAAGGCAACGATTTTACGATTTCTAATCTTACGATTGACAGAAGTGGCACGAGTCGGATAGGCTTGTTTGGTCGTACGGGAAGTGGTGCTGAAATCGCTAATGTTGGTTTACTAAATGTAAATATAACAGGAAGTAGCGATGTAGGCGGTTTAGTCGGTGATAATGACGGCATTATTACGAACGGCTATGCAACGGGTTTTGTTGAAGGGAGTGGTGATAGTGTAGGCGGTTTAGTCGGTGGCAATGGCAACGGAGGTATTATTACGAACAGCTATGCAACGAGTTCTGTTTCAGGGAGTGGCAGTGCAGGTGATGTAGGCGGTTTAGTCGGTGATAATGGTGGCATTATTACGAACGGCTATGCGACGGGTTTTGTTGAAGGGAGTGGTGATAGTGTAGGCGGTTTAGTCGGTGATAATGGCAACGGAGGTATTATTACGAACAGCTATGCGGCAGGTTCTGTTTCAGGGAGTGGCAGTGCAGGTGATGCAGGCGGTTTAGTCGGTGATAATGACGGCAGTATCACGAACGGCTATGCGACGGGTTTTGTTGAAGGGAGTGGTGATAGTGTAGGCGGTTTAGTCGGTGATAATGGCAACGGAGGTATTATTACGAACAGCTATGCGGCAGGTTCTGTTTCAGGGAGTTTCAGTTTCGGCAGCGGCGGATTAGTCGGTCGCAATGACGGCACTATCACGAACAGCTATTGGGATATAAATACTAGTGGAATACAGACAAGTGCCGGTGGTAGGGGTGGAACCACACAGCAATTGCAAGCAGCAACCGACACGGGCAGTACGCCCGGCGAGATATATTATAACTGGAGTACCGATGACTGGGATTTCGGCACTAGCATCCAATACCCGGTTCTCAAATATACGGATAATCCTAACACCGATAGTAGCGAATGTCGTAATGTGAGTGATACCACAACAGATTTACCTGTCTGTGGTAGTTTGTTGTCGCCTATACTCAGATATGGTTTGAGTGAATTGCAATTAGTGGCAGGTAATCTGTCGCCTGATTTTGATGTGGTAGTGCCGAGCTACAGAGGGACGTTAGTTAATAGTACCGGCACAATACGGTTCAGACCGATAACGGTAAATCCCGATGCCAAGGTTTACATTACGGCTGATGAAGAAGCTAGAGGTACGGCCATAGCGAGTGGTAATGAGAGTGGTACGATTTCATTAAACACCGACGGAATAACTACAATCACAATTGAAGTTGAGAATGGTGGTGAAACAATACAGACTATTATTTATACTCTCTCTCTTAATTATTATGAGTTTAACGGGGATGTTGATAGGGATAATGACGGTTTGATAGAGATTGATAATTTAGAGGGGTTGAATGCGATGCGTTATCAACCGGACGGGACGAGCTATAGAGAGAGTGAGACGGCACTTAAGGTTGCAGTAGGTTGCCCTAATAACGGATGCAAAGGCTATGAATTGACCAGAGATTTAGACTTTAACGACGATGACAGCTATAGTTCAACGGCTAATAGGATTATATGGACTGCGGGAGCAGGTTGGCAGCCGATTGGGGATTCTTCTGATGCTTTCACCGGTAAGTTTGAAGGCAACGATCACACGATTTCCGATCTTACGATTGACAGAAGTTTAACAACGGAATGGATAGGTTTGTTCGGTTACACGGGAAGTGATGCTGAAATCGCTAATGTTGGTTTGTTAAGTGTGGATATCATGGGGACTTTCAATGTAGGTGGTTTAGTTGGTCGCAATGACGGCAGTATCACGAACAGCTATGCGACGGGTTCTGTTGAAGGGAGTGGTGATAGTGTAGGCAGTTTAGTCGGTAGCAATGACGGCAGTATCACGAACAGCTATGCGACGGGTTTTGTTGAAGGGAGTGGTGATAGTGTAGGCGGTTTAGTCGGTGGCAATGGCAACGGAGGTATTATTACGAACAGCTATGCGACGAGTTCTGTTTCAGGTAGTAGCACTGCAGGCGGTTTAGTCGGTCGTAATGGTGGCAGTGTCACGAACAGCTATGCGACGGGAGATGTTTTTGGGAGTTTCATTGCAGGCGGTTTAGTCGGTGGCAATGGCAACGGAGGTATTATTACGAACAGCTATGCGACGGGTTCTGTTTCAGGTAGTAGCACTGCAGGCGGTTTAGTCGGTGGAAATGACGGCACCATCACGAACAGCTATGCGACGGGTTCTGTTTCAGGTAGTAGCACTGCAGGCGGTTTAGTCGGTGGAAATGGTGGCAGTATCACGAACAGCTATGCGACAGGTTCTGTTTCAGGGGGAACTGCAGGCGGTTTAGTTGGTGTCAATGGCGGTTTCTTCAGTGAGTTAGGTCTCATTGAGATAGGTACCATCACGAACAGCTATGCGACGGGTTCTGTTTCAGAGAGTGGCACTGCAGGCGGTTTAGTCGGTGGAAATGACGGCACCATCACGAACAGCTATGCGACGGGATCTGTTTCAGAGAGTGGCACTGCAGGCGGTTTAGTCGGTCGTAATGGTGGCAGTATCACGAACAGCTATGCGACGGGATCTGTTTCAGAGAGTGGCACTGCAGGCGGTTTAGTCGCTGTCAGTAGCTTTTTCTCCGGTTTCTTCGGTGAGTTAGATCCCATTGAGTTAGGTACCATCACGAACAGCTATTGGGATATAAATACTAGTGGAATACAGACAAGTGCCGGTGGCACGAGTAAAACCACGGTGGAATTGAAAGCGGCGAACGCACAAAACACGGACCCCGATAAACCCTATTACGAATGGAGTATTACGAATTGGGATTTCGGCACTAGCATCCAATACCCGGTGCTCAAATATACGGATAATCCTAACACCGATAGTAGCGAATGTCGTAATGAGGGCGATACCACAACAGATTTACCTGTCTGTGGTAGTTTGTTGTCGCCTCCACTGAGATATGGTTTGAGTGAATTGCAATTAGTGGCAGGTGATTTATCGCCTGATTTTGATGTGGTAGTGCCGAGCTACAGAGGGACGGTAGTTAATAGTACCGACACAATACGGTTCAGACCGAAAACGGTAAATCCCGATGCCGAGGTTTACATTACGGCCGATGAAGAAGCTAGAAGTCCAGCCATAGCGAGTGGTAATGAGAGTGGTATGATTTCGTTAAACACCGGCGGGATAACTACAATCACAATTGCGGTTGAGAATGGTGGTGAAACAACACCGACTGTTATTTATACTCTCTCCCTTGATTATTATGAGTTTAACGGAGATGTTGATAGAGATGATGATGGTTTGATAGAGATTGATAATTTAGAGGGGTTGAATGCGATGCGTTATCAGCCGGACGGGACGGGCTATAGGGAGAGCGCGACGGCACCCAAGGTTGTAATAGGTTGCCCTAATAACGGATGCAAAGGCTATGAATTGACGAGAGACTTAGACTTTAACGACGATGACAGCTATAGCTCAACAGCCAACAGAATTATATGGACTACGGGAGCAGGCTGGCAGCCGATTGGGGATTCTTCTAATGCTTTCACCGGTAAGTTTGAAGGCAACGATCACACGATTTCCGATCTTATGATTGACAGAGGTACGGAATGGATAGGTTTGTTCGGTTACACGGGAAGCGGTGCTGAAATCGCTAATGTTGGTTTGTTAAGTGTGGATATCATGGGGACTTTCAATGTAGGTGGTTTAGTTGGTAGCAATGACGGCATTATCACGAACAGCTATGCGACGGGTTCTGTTTCAGGGAGTGGCAGTGCAGATGATGCAGGCGGTTTAGTCGGTAGCAATGACGGTACTATTACGAACAGCTATGCGACGGGTTCTGTTTCAGGGAGTGGCAGCGCAGGTGATGCAGGCGGTTTAGTCGGTAGCAATGACGGTACTATTACGAACAGCTATGCGACGGGATCTGTTTCAGAGAGTGACAATGCAGGTGGTTTAGTCGGCCAGAATAATTTTGGCAGTATCAGGAACAGCTATGCGACGGGATCTGTTTCAGAGAGTGACAATGCAGGTGGTTTAGTCGGTCAGAATAATTTTGGCAGTATCAGGAACAGCTATGCGACAGGTTCTGTTTCAGAGAGTGACAATGCAGGTGGTTTAGTCGGTCGGAATGATGACGGCACCATCACGAACAGCTATGCGACGGGTTCTGTTTCAGGGAGTGGCAGTGCAGGTGATGCAGGCGGTTTAGTCGGTAGCAATGATGGTACTATTACGAACAGCTATGCGACGGGATCTGTTTCAGGGAGTGGCAGTGCAGATGATGCAGGCGGTTTAGTCGGTAGCAATGACGGTACTATTACGAACAGCTATGCGACGGGTTCTGTTTCAGAGAGTGACAATGCAGGTGGTTTAGTCGGTAGCAATGACGGTACTATTACGAACAGCTATGCGACGGGATCTGTTTCAGATAGTGGTGATGCAGGCGGTTTAGTCGGTAGCAATGATGGTACTATTACGAACAGCTATGCGACAGGTTCTGTTTCAGAGAATAGCACTGCCGGCGGATTAGTTGGTCGGAATGATGGTGGCAGTATCACGAACAGCTATGCGACGGGATCTGTTTCAGGGCGTTTAAGTTTCGGCAGCGGTGGTTTAGTCGGTCGGAATGACGGCACTATCACGAACAGCTATTGGGATATAAATGCTAGTGGAATACAGACAAGTGCCGGTGGCACGAGTAAAACCACGGTGGAATTGAAAGCGGCGAACGCACAAAACACGGACCCCGATAAACCTTATTACGAATGGAGTATTACGAATTGGGATTTCGGCACTAGCCTCCAATACCCGGTTCTCAAATATACGGATAATCCTAACACGGATAGTAGCGAATGTCGTAATGTGAGTGATACCACAACAGATTTACCTGTCTGTGGTAGTTTGTTGTCGCCTATACTCAGATATGGTTTGAGTGAATTGCAATTAGTGGCAGGTAATCTGTCGCCTGATTTTGATGTGGTCGTGCCGAGCTACAGAGGGACGGTAGTTAATAGTACCGGCACAATACGGTTCAGACCGATAACATTAAATCCCGATGCCAAGGTTTACATTACGGCTGATGAAGAAGCTAGAGGTACGGCCATAGCGAGTGGTAATGAGAGTGGTACGATTTCATTAAACACCGACGGAATAACTACAATCACAATTGAAGTTGAGAATGGTGGTGAAACAATACAGACTATTATTTATACTCTCTCTCTTAATTATTATGAGTTTAACGGGGATGTTGATAGGGATAATGACGGTTTGATAGAGATTGATAATTTAGAAGGATTGAATGCGATGCGTTATCAACCGGACGGGACGGGCTATAGAGAGAGCGCGACGGCACCCAAGGTTGTAATAGGTTGCCCTAATAACGGATGCAAAGGCTATGAATTGACGAGAGACTTAGACTTTAACGACGATGACAGCTATAGCTCAACAGCCAACAGAATTATATGGACTACGGGAGCAGGTTGGCAGCCGATTGGGGATTCTTCTGATGCTTTCACCGGTAAGTTTGAAGGCAACGATCACACGATTTCCGATCTTACGATTGACAGAAGTTTAACAACGGAATGGATAGGTTTGTTCGGTTACACGGGAAGTGGTGCTGAAATCGCTAATGTTGGCTTACTAAATGTAAATATAACAGGAAGTAGCAATGTAGGCAGTTTAGTCGGTAGCAATGATGGCAGTATCACGAACAGCTATGCAACGGGTTCTGTTTCAGGGGACACTGCAGGCGGTTTAGTCGGTGGCAATGGCGGCAGTATCACGAACAGCTATGCAACGGGTTCTGTTTCAGGGGACACTGCAGGCGGTTTAGTCGGTGGCAATGGCGGCAGTATCACGAACAGCTATGCAACGGGTTCTGTTTCAGGGGACACTGCAGGCGGTTTAGTCGGTCAGAATAATTTTGGCAGTATCAGGAACAGCTATGCGACGGGTTCTGTTTCAGGGGGCAGTGCAGGCGGTTTAGTCGGTGTAAATTCCGGCAGTATCGCGAACAGCTATGCGATGGGATCTATTTCAGGGAGTTTCTTTTTCGGCAGCGCAGGTGGTTTAGTTGGTGATAGTTATTTTGGTTTCATCGCGAACAGCTATGCGACGGGTTTTGTTTCAGGGAGTGGCAGTTTAGGTGGTTTAGTCGGTGTCATTAGTGATTCATTCGATGTCGGTGATGTCAGTATGGATTTTATCACGAACAGCTATTGGGATATAAATACTAGTGAAATACAGACAAGTGCCGGTGGCACGAGTAAAACCACGGTGGAATTGAAAGCGGCGAACGCACAAAACACGAACCCCGATAAACCCTATTACGAATGGAGTATTACGGATTGGGACTTCGGCACTAATAGCCAATATCCGATCCTCAGATCTGTAGGTAGCGGTATTCTGTTGTCGGGTCAAGGAGTAGGTCTAAGAGATTTAGAGGTGCTAACACCAGGTGTAAGATTGAGCCCGATTTTCGGGGCTACAACCACCCATTATGTTATAGACTTTCTTTCTACTAGGACGAGCGACATCAGCCTTAGATTGAGAGCCTATGATACCGATGCGACGATCAAAGTAGTTAGACAAGGCGAGGATACCGATTATTTTGAAAACAAAGGTAGCGATGGGCGAAGCGAGCCTATTCCTATAGATGCAAACACTGCATTAGTCATCACGGTAACCGAAGCCGGAACCACTATAACCACTATTTATATGATTAGCCCTCAAGTGGAAGCGAACATTGCACCGCCAATTATGATTACACCGTCAATTCCGGGGAGCAGCCCCCCGATGATTACGCTTGCGCCGTCGGTCGCGCAGACGCTACCGCGCAATAGCACGGCGAGTATCATCGTTTCGGTAGCGGATAATAATTATGGCGACGGTGATAGGGTCACATTGACGGCAATATCGTCGGCTGCAGCGATTGTGTCGGTGACATCGCCGACGACGATTACCGGCATTGCCGACAATACGTCTAGAACCTTTACGATAAACGCTTTGCGAGGTGGGGTGGCAACGATTACCTTCACCGCAAAAGACAGCAGAGGGTCAAGTGATAGTGCCGACCTATTGGTGCGTGTCCCTACGACTATTAGGATACATGTTAGGGTATTTTTAGAAGGTCTTTTCCAATAAAACCCATGTTTACCTGCCGGTGCTGACGTTACCTTTCATGGTAAGGCGTGAAAACTAACTTTGCAGATGGTAATAAAAATGGGGTAACGTCAATGTTATGGCATAGTACAAGAAATTTGTATTGAGTTGTGAATGTGTTAGTATGGGAATACTTAAAAAGTAATAAGAATATTTAAGAAATAATGACTAAATTAAGGAATATAAATATCCGAGCAGTGTTGGAACACGGAGAGTTATTTGATGAGGTATTGCGTGTGCAGATGCGTGCTTGGGTGGATGATGATTGCAAAGGTCGCAAGTCATTGCAAACGACGGCATTAGATGCGATATTAGCGGTTGCCGATAAACATCAAAACGAGTTGATAAGGAGTAAATAGAGATGACCGAGATAGCATTATACGACACATTAAGAAAAATACCGGAGGTATCCGATGCCGAAGCAAAGGAGGCGGTGAATGATATTGCGAGTGCGAGGGAAGTAGCTACGAAGGTAGATATAGTTAGAGTAGAAAAAACTATAGCAGAGCTAGAAACGAAGATAACGAAACTAATCTATGCGGTAGTTGCAGTAAATACCGGAGTAGTAATTGCGGCGGTCGGATTGATGATAAAGTTTTTATAATGGGAGAAACTGGGACTGTTGAAAAAGTACCGCTCTGCACGAATTCAACCGCTTTTCGCCATATGTATGATAACCACAAAGTCGTAGGGGCAGTATAAAGCCGCCGATTGAGCCGGTAGGTCAATCGGCAACTCTGATGTCTGCCCTTAAGTACCGTTCTGCACAAATTCAACCGCTCTGCGCCATTTGGTTTTGGTTTCCATGAATCGGGTGGATGAATGTATAAATCGTGCCGACCAACGCGTTACGGGCGGACATGCCAGTCCGCCCCTACGGTCCATAAAATACTTTTTCAACAGCCCCAAACTGTTAACTATTTTGTGTGAGCGAGCCTGTTAATTACTTTGTGTAGCTTCGCTCTCTTTAATGTCAAATCTACCTTCGTATTCAATAGCTAATCGGTTCATCGCCGGTATCCAATTTCGTATCGGCATTGTACAGTCAGCATGCAACGCAGGCGTTTGGCTTCTGCCACTTCCATGTCATTATACCTGCTACGCAAGTGTTAGAATGTCTGTTCGGCGATGCCTAGCTCATTACAGATATCTATTAATTTGATGCCTTTGTCGTTTGACCACATTAAGTTGATGCACATCATCATGCCACTTGCTAAACCGAAGCAAGTGGCAGTTTTATTCTCAATAGCCTGATATTATGGTATTGTACAAAATCATACTATAAACGGGGAATATAGTATAATACGATGCAATATAAATTATTGCCCCATGTATAGTTTTAATAAATTTATCTATATCATTTTATTTTCATTCGCGCTGTTTGCAGGTGAAGGCTATGCACAGACATCTACGCCTACGATAACGGTTTCTGTTTCGTACGACGGTCCTGCTTCTATATACGAAAGTACGGTTGAGCGGCAATCTCGAATAGGCAATCAAATCAACTACACCCTCGGAGACAACAGAATAAGATTCATCCTTTCTTTAAGTCGTGCGTTGACCGGCGGCGAGGCCTTAGATGTGGGGTTGAACATCGTCGGTGAGGATGGTTTTGATATAAACGATTTAGTTACACCTAGTTTGACCCTTGCGCCCGGTCGCTTCGGCGTGAGCCTGGCCGATACCGATACGCTCAATCCTGATGTTCGCTTCAGAGTTGGAAGTCCGACAACCGCCGGCTTAGTGTTGCGCATAAGAGACGACAATATACTCGAAGAGGATATCAATCTGAGCGTCGTTATCGGGGCAACGAGTGCCACGAATACCCTTCGTGTTATCAGAGATAACACCGCCGACCGTTTCAGCGTCAGACTGTTGGACGATGAATACACTTTTTGTTTCGATCGGTCAAGCGATATATTCGATGAAAATATCGGTACGGCGGAATTGGGTTTGCGGGTTGCAGGTCCGGACGGGGTGCAGAGACGATTACCCAGAGACAGCAGTATAAATTTTAGATACCGAAACATTACCGAAACCGTATACAACAATTTTGATTCGGTTCCTTCCCGTCGGGTAGACTATCAGGCAATACACTCGAGGTCCGATTACTTAAACCTTCCTATAGGAACCACCGAATATACTTTGGGGATTCCGATAACGAACGATACTAGGGCGGAGCCGGACGAAAGGTTTGGAATCACTGCGGTTGATCTTTGTGACGACGAAGCGATAGTCACTATCCGCGACGACGACAGAATTGCAGCCGACATCGATGCAGACCGGGATTCAATAGCCGAGGGCGACGATGTGACATTCACGATTTTGCTACGCAGCAGGACAAGCAGCGAACTTGCAACGCCGACCGCGCTGCCGAATGCTATTCAAATCACCGTCTCGGACTATCCGGGCAGCGATTTCATACCGCAAGCATTCGAGAGTACCCGACACACCGTTGCGCTCAATACGATGCCGGGACAAACCACGGTCACAGCTTCTTTCACCGTTCGTACCGTCGATAACAACCAAGACGATAGGGTGCACCGAATACTTGCCGAAATCTCCGCACCACCCGATTATGACTCTATCATCCGGGGCGTTGCTACGGTTAGCGTTCTAGACGACGAGCCTAGAGTATCCATCACTGCCTCCGCAGAAGGAATCTACAAAGGCGAGGATGCGGTGTTCACGGTGGAATTAGACACACTTACGGAAAACAATACAACGGTCGGTCTGAGGATCGTAGAAAGCGGAGACGAAGATTTTATAGACTCGCAATACGAAGACATGATCCAAACCGTTATCGTTCCTGCGGGTAGTACGCGAGCGGAATATACGATTCCCACCGCACCGATAGACGACGGCAACAGCTCGGCTGTCGGCGGCGTCACCGCAAGCATAGTCGTTCCGTCTAACGAAACTTATGTTCTAGGCGAACCCAATTCGGCAACAATCGCTATCGTGGATGTCGAATGCGGTTATATCATCGATGTCGATGCCGACGACGACGGTTTGATAGAGATTTGCGATTTGGACGGCTTGAACGAAATCCGATATTCCCTAGACGGCAGCGGACATAAAGCGAGTCCCGATGCGCCATTGAATGACAGGGGTTGCGACGAGGACGGGGATAACGATGGTGTGTGTAGAGGCTATGAATTGACAAGAGATTTAGACTTTAACGATGCGGACAGCTACCGTTCGGGTCGTGTAAATCGCAACTGGATCGAGAGTGTGGGTTGGCCACCGATCGGCACTATACTTGAGAGGTTCTCCGGGCAATTTGAAGCGAATGGTCGCAACATTGCCAATCTTTATATAAACCGCCCGACGATTAACAATATCGGTTTGTTTAGAGAGACTGCACCGTCGGCGACGATTAGGCTGCTCAGATTGTCCAATGTCAATATCACGGGTCGGTCGGGAGTCGGTGCCTTAGTCGGTATCAACGAAGGCATCGTCGGTGCCGTAGACATCATAAACGGGCGTGTGATCGGTCGCGGCGACAACATCGGCGGCGTGGTCGGCATCAGCGAGGGAGCCGTTGTCGGTGTCAATATACTGCTCGATGCGGTTAGCGGTGGCAGAGTTGAGCGACGCTGCCGAGATAACCTTGAAGCAACGAATTGTGCCGACGCCGAGAAAGTTGCAACGGTTCTGGAAAACGGCATCAATGTCGGTGGTTTGATCGGTGATAACAACGGCAATGTTGCCAACAACTTCGTCTCGATCGATGTATTGGGTGCGAGCCGTGTCGGTGGTTTGATCGGTTTCAGTTCGGCAGGTGTGCAGGGCGGCAATGTGGTTATCGGCAATGTGCGTGGCAACGAATACACCGGTGGCTTGATCGGCTACAGTATCCATTCGGTCGTAGATAGTTCATCGAATGCCGATGTCGTGGTTAACGGTTCCTACGCCGGTGGCTTGATCGGTTATGCTTGCCGGCTCAGGTCCGGCACGCGTCGGTGTCTATTGCCCGGCGAGGTTTTGGATTCCGCCGGCTCGGCACTTCAAATCACCGGCAGTTCGTCACGCGGCGATGTAGAAGGCGGCGATTATAGCGGGGGTCTAATCGGTTTTAGTAGCATCGCAATCACCGGCGGTTCGTCACGCGGTAATGTAACAGGCGGTGATTATAGCGGTGGTCTCGTCGGTTATAGTAGCGACGACATCGTCGATAGTGTCGTCGAAGATGGCAGGGTTTCGGCTAGGGACTATGTCGGTGGCTTGGTCGGTTTTCATTCCGGTAGGCAAATCATTAACGGCAAGGCAACCGGTATTACGCTGACCGGTGGTAGCAATCTGGGTGGTCTGGTCGGCATGTCGGAAGTAACAACCGCGGTGAGTGTAATTACCGATGCCGTCGCCGAAGGCAGTATTGTCGGTGATACAGTTATCGGCGGCTTGGTCGGCCATGCTTCTGCGTTGCGAGTCACCGACAGCACGGCGGATGTTCCGGTCACGGCGATGGATAGCGACGCCGAGAATGTCGGCGGCTTGATCGGCAGAGTAGAAAGCGGTAGCATCACCGGCAGCCGTGCAAGCGGCGATGTTCGAGGTAGTTTCCACATCGGCGGCTTGGTCGGCAATGCCGGACAATCAAGGATCGGCGACAGCTATGCAACCGGTGATGTCAACGGTACCGCCCATAACGTCGGCGGTTTGGTCGGTAGCATAAACGGCACTCGCATCGAAGACAGTTACGCAACCGGCGATGTTAGAGGTAGTTATCATATCGGTGGCTTGGTCGGTATCGGCGAACAATTAGACATCGGTCGTAGCTATGCAATCGGCAATGTAAACGGTAGTGCTTATAACATCGGTGGTTTGGCAGGCTATCTAAACCGTGGCAATATCACCTTCGTTTATGCAACGGGTTCGGTGATAGGAGACAACGGTGCCGGCCCCGGTGTAAATAATAGTGTAGACAATGTCGGCGGCTTGGTCGGTAGGGCAGACGGTATCTCTCTCGTCAACGGCTATGCTATCAATGCCACGGTATCCGGTGTCGACAGAGTCGGTGGTTTGATCGGTATTAAATCCGGGGGTTCGGTGCGCATCGCGTATGCCCGAAGTTCGGTTTTAGGTATTAACAGAGTTGGTGGTTTGATCGGTGATAACAACGGGCGGGTTGCTACCACCTATGCGGCGGGCAGGGTTTCGGCAAGCGGTAGCGATGTCGGTGGCTTAATCGGTCATAACCAAGCGAGTAGGGTTAGAGTCTTTACCGACGGCGAAGTAGAGGATAGCTACTGGGATATCACCGAGAGTGATACCGCATCGAGCGATGCCGGGATAGGCTTTAGCGATCTCAAAGTCGCAACCGAGCCCAGCCGACTTCCCGACGGTATTTTTTTCCGCTGGCGTAATGAAGATTGGGATTTCGGTACTGCCGAGCAATATCCGTGGCTCAGAGATGCTAGCGGCGAGGTTTCCCTACGGCAAAGTGGGTTGACCGATATCACTTTCAACAATACCGCATTAACGCCACCTTTCGATCCGGGCGTATCCGAATACTATGTGCTGCTAAACCAAAATTTGCAACAAGCTACACTGAATATCCGCTTAAACTCCGGCGATGCCGTTGTCGGTATCGTCAAAGCCGGCGACACCGCACCACCTACCCAAGTGCGGGGTGGTGGTGATATACCGATTACTCTGAACACCGATCTTGAACCCACCGTCTTTATCGTCGCCCAACGTTATCGGGTACAAATCGTTAGCGAGTTGAGGGTAAATATCGCTACGGATCGGCAAGACCGAACCGTAGAAGAAGGTCAACCCCTGCGCTTGACCGTTGAAGACAATATCGTCAATGCACTTCCGTTGACTTACACTTGGCGGCAAACCGCCCCGAGCAATAGACTATTGGTGGCGGCGCTGGAGACGGGCATCACCGTCGACCAACCCGAGTTTGTTATCACGGTTCCTCCCGCTATCGTGCCGGCGTTGGAAAACGAACTCGCTATCACCTTAGAAGTAACGGCGAGCGGTGAGATTGCCGGCTCCCCGCAAAATAGCACCGTGCAACTGCGTATTCTAAAAGTGGATAACGGTGTCGGCAATTTAACTGCGCCGAGTTATGTCGCAGAGACTTCGGCATTGGAAGTGCCTAATTTTATGCAAGCGATTGCCGCCGACCCCGACGGCGAAGCCGACGATGCCGATCAAAACATCCGCTATCAATGGCAATACGACAGAGACGGTTCGTGGCAAGACATAGCCGGTGCGCGCAATGCGCGCTACGACACCGCCGAGCGCAATGTGCCGCCGCTTACTCGATATCGACTGCAAGCACGCTACATAGACGAGCAAGGCTACGATAACACCGTGATATCGCAAGCGTCCGAACAGATCGTAGACGGAGATAGAGACGGCTTGATAGATATCTATCATCTGGAAGGTCTAAACTTCGTCAGATACCGGCTCGACGGTAGTGCTTATACGACAGGGCCGGGTGATGCCGGATTAACCGGTGGCTGTCCCGGCAACGGTTGCTTCGGCTACGAACTCAACAGAGACTTGGATTTCAACGACTCGAACAGCTATGCGTCGGGCGTAGTCAATTCAGACTGGACGGATCTGAACTTTGACGACCTTAGCGATACCGGCTGGCAACCGATAGGCGAGGAGGACTTGGATTTCTGCGACCCTTCACCGAACAGCTGTTTCACCGGCATTTTCGACGGCAACGGCTATACGCTATCCAACTTGCAGATCAACAGAAAAGGAATAACGAATAATGCCAATATCGCCTTGTTTGCCGGGGTGTCCGGCGATAATGCCGTCATACGCGATATCGGTTTAGTCAACGCAAGGATAGAGTCTTTTAGTCCTAGCATAGGTTCCTTTCTTCTTAAAGTTGCCGGTTTGGCAAGTATCAACGAAGCCAGAATTATCAACAGTTATATACAAGGTCGAATTGTCGTTGAACGTGCCGTAGTAGGCGGGATTAGTAGTTGGAGTAGAGGAGAGATTATCAACAGCTACGCAGACCTGGACATTCGTGCCGAACAAAACCTCGTTTTTCTAAATTATGTCGGTGGCTTGGTCGGCAGAAATGACGGTGGCACGATCATCAATAGCTATGCAATCGGTCGTATCGGCGGTGGTCATATAAACACCGCAGGTGGGCTGGCAGGAGCTAACGCTTCGGGTAGAATTATCAATAGCTATGCATCGGTTGACTTCGACTCGCAGACTCAAGATAACGCTTTTTATACGGTAGGCGGTTTGGTGGGAAGGCTGATAGAAGGAACAGACGGTGAGGGTGCCCTTATCCACAATAGCTATGCGTCGGGTGCAATCATCTCCCGAATCAATGTTCCTCGGGACAGCCTAGACTCGGTAGATATCGGTGGCTTGGTCGGTAGAGTAGGTCGCGGTGGACATACGATCAGTAATAGTTATGCGGCAGGTCTCGTTGCTCCCCAAATCACAATCACTCAAGCGGGTGCCGATGTGAGTGACTATTTAGAGATCGGCGGTTTAGTCGGGGAAATAAGCGATAATGCTTCGTTGGCAACCATAGCGAGCTATTGGGACTCCGATGCCGTGGGGCAGAGCGACTCGGCAGCCGGTATCGCACAACTACGCGTGCAGATGCAACAAGGCAGAGCGCAGTCCAGCGACCTTGATACGGTGTACTTCGAGTGGCGCGATGCCGACTGGGACTTCGGTTCGGTCAATCAATATCCGATACTCAAATACACCGCACACCCCGACGCCGATCGCGACCCGATCTGCGATGCGCCGGGAATGCCCAGATGCGGCGCGCTCATTGCGCCGCTGTTTCGCAACGGCTTGGAGAATTTAAGAATAGTCGGCACCGAATTATTCCCACCGTTTGCAAGCGGGAGTACGGACTATACGGGTACCGTCGATCTATCCAGGGATTCGCCTGTTGTCAGCTTGGTTGCCACCGCCTTCGACGCCGATGCCCGCATCGATATTTACGAAGCCGACGGTGAAACATTGTTGGTATCCGATCTCGCAAGCGGTGAACCCAGTAGCTTATTTCCGTTAACCACGCAAAGTCGCCGTTTTGTGATAGAAGTCAAAGGTGTAGAAACGGTACGTCAATCCATCACACTCAATCGCCGCCTCTATAGCATTATCGACTCTTTGGAAGATCTCAACGCAATACGCAACTCATCCGACAATTATCGTTTAGTCAGAGATTTAGATTTTAACGACGCGAACAGCTATGCCTCGGGCGAAGTCAATCCAGACTGGACAATGGTTGATTTCAACGCCTCCGTCGGTACCGGCTGGCAGCCGATCGCTTCTTTTAGCGGCACTTTAGACGGCAACGGCTATACGATATCCAACTTGCAAATCAATAGAGATAATTCCGATAATGTGGGCTTATTTAGTACATTAGGAGGAGAAAATGTCGTTGTACGCAACCTCGGTTTGATAGATGTCGAGATAGAAGGTGGAAACCTGGTCGGCGCATTAGCGGGTTATAACAATACCGGTGCGACGATAGAAAACTGTTTCGTCATCGGCAGTGGCGACGGAGAGAGTACAGTCAGAGGAACGGATATAGTCGGTGGTATGGTTGGGCGCCATGACGAAAAATTTGCCAAAATCATCAGCAGTTATGCCGATGTTTCCGTAAAAGGGCAAAGTGAGGTAGGGGGGTTAGTCGGCCTCGTAGCGGCTGCCGGGATAGTCATCAACAGCTATGCAACGGGTTCTGTTTCAGGAAATGACAGAGTAGGCGGTTTAGTCGGCGCATTGAACCAAGCTTTCGGGGGGGGGCTCTTTGAGCTTACAATGATTATCAATAGTCATGCCACCGGCGATGTCACCGGCCAGCGTTTTATCGGTGGTCTTGTCGGGTTTTCAAATGACAGGATTATCAATAGTTATGCGACCGGTAAGGTTACAAGTACCTATGCCGGCAACATGACGGTATCCATAGGTGGATTGGTGGGTGAGAATCAGACAGGTGGCACAATAATCAACAGCTATGCCACCGGTGATGTCGCAGTCACCGACGATGATGTATCTGCACGCGACTCGATTTTACTCGGTAGTTTGGTTGGTGACCCTGGCAATGGTACTGTTAGGAATAGTTATGCAACGGGCAACATACCCCAAGTTATAAGACAAAGAGTAATTAATAGCGGCAGAAACAATTACGACGGGTTTATCGGCGATAATAATAGTGGCCCGATAGTCACCGCAAGCTACTGGAACAGTAACCTAGACGAAAATGTAGGAAGCCAACGCAGTCGGCGAACAACGAGAGATTTGCAAACACCTATCGGTCCGGATGTGACCGCACCTTTATTCGTTTATACCGGTTGGAGTACCGACGATTGGGATTTCGGTAGCAACACGCAATACCCGATACTCAAATACACCCAAAGCCCTGCCGTAGGCGATACCGGGGGGAGTTGCGGCGATGACGGTCTGCCTGCGTGTGGCACCTTGATCTCGCCCGAACTACGCTACGGCTTGAGTGAAATCGAGCCACTCGACGGCGAGCTGCTCAGTCCGCCGTTCAACGGTAGCCGTAGATACTATTACGGGACGGTCACCCTCGACCCGGACGGCAAAATCAGGCTGATAGTCAGATCGTCGGCTATCACCGCGGGCAACATCGCTATTTTTGCCGGTCGCGAAGAAACACCGGTGGGTTCCGAGTTTTCGGTCGGCGATGTCAGCGACGAGATTACTCTGGTCGCCGGCATCAATCGCATCGTCGTCGAAGTCAGCTTGCTGGATTCGGCAACCCCACCGTTCAGATATCAACTCTATCTCGTATCGGAAGGGGCAACGGACGCCGTTGCTTCTCAAACGCCGATCAACTATTTGGAAGACCTCGACGCAATACGCAACCGCGCCACAATGCGCGACGGCAAACGCGACAACTACATATTGAACAGAAATCTGGATTTTGAAGATCCCGACAGTTATCGCTCGGGTGAAATCAACCGTAGTTGGGTTGTGCGAGACTTCGGTAATACGACCGATACCGGCTGGGCACCTATACTGATAGGACCTAGAAACCCGCAGCCTGATCTATTCACCTTCGACGGCAACGGCTACACGATATCCAACTTGCAAGTCAATAGAGATAATGATGTTAATATAGCTCTATTTTCTGTAATTTTTCCCAACGACACTGGTTTCCATGTAATACGCAACCTCGGCTTGCTAAATGTCACCGTAGAAGGCAGTCTGAATGTTGGTGGTATTGCCGGTAATACGGGTAAAACTAGAATATACAACAGTTATGTAACCGGTTCGGTTACGGGAGACGACCAAGTCGGTGGTTTGGTCGGTTTAAATGCAGGGACAATCGGTAACAGCTATGTAAAAGGCACCATTATCGGTAGGGATGGTGGTACTTTTAACCATTACATCGGAGGTCTAGTCGGCGCGCACAGTAATTTTTTAATTTTCAATAGTTATGCCGATGTTAGCCTCATCAGCACACACCAGAGAGGATCCGGAGGAAATGGCATCCGACAAATCGGTGGTTTGGTCGGACGTAATATCCGTGGCGATATTCACAACAGTTATTCGGCAGGTAGTGTAGAATCTCGCGGTCGCCTCGGCGGCGATGTCGGTGGATTAGTAGGCTACGGCTTCGACACAGAAAATCTCTATAACTACACTAGGGCCGAAGTCAAAGCAACCGCAAACAACATCAATGTTGGCGGTTTGATCGGACGATTACAAGGCACATCCGTAGATACCGCAAACTACTGGAGGATTGCCGACACCTCGCCGTCTGTCACTGCCTCCGCTGCCGGTACCAGCTTAACGACATCACAGCTACAACGGCCGACCGCACCGGGAGCAATGGAGGGCGATGTGTATCACCAATGGAGTACCGACAACTGGTATTTCGGCACCAAAACCGAATACCCGATACTCAAACACGCACCGGGTCCCGATGACGACGGCGACGGCAGAGGCGATGCCTGTGGCACCGAGTTCACCCCCGATTGCGACGCGTTATTATTACCCGAACCACGCTACGGTTTCATAGAGCTTTCGCTGGGCGGCGACGACTTTTTGGACCCGCCTTTGGATCCCGAAAATCGCTATTATAACGGCACCGTCGTGGATGCCGACGGCAACAATGTCATCCGGCTGGTACAGACTACGAAGAATCCTGATAGCACGGTCAGGGTCTATATCGGAGATTCCGAAACACCGCTGGGCGCGGCATTGCGAAGCGGTCAAGAATCCGAAGCCATTCCCTTGGTTCTCGGAAGAAACCTCATCGATGTAGAAATCGACCCCAACTTACCCGGTATTGCGCCTTTTAGATATACGCTCGATCTCCTCTTTGACCGACCGACAATAGAGATTAATTATTTGGAAGACCTTGCGGCAATAAACGATGCCCCGAATTTCAACTACAGACTCGCCGGAAATTTGGATTTTGAAGACAACACCAGCTATCGCGATTTGAGCAATAGAAACAGATGGATTACAAATTTCAGTAACACGGGAGGTTGGTTGCCGATCAGGAATTTTAACGGTACCTTCGACGGCAACGGCTATACGATATCCAATCTACAGATAGTCGGCCCTCGTAGCGGCAGCCCGGTGAATATAGGTTTATTTGCGACGATTGCTGCCGGCGGCATCGTGCGTAATTTGGGGTTGTTGAATCTTAGAATAGATACCTATGTGGGCGGACCGGTTGCCAACGGCGGTGGGATAGCGGCAATCAATCGCGGCACCGTGATCAACAGCTATGCGGTTGGCACTATCGAGGGGGGGAATAGCGGTATTTTGGTCGGTCGTAGCGAGCGCGGCAGTCATATTATTAATAGCTATGCGGTCGGCACCTTATACGAAAGTGGACAACTAATGAATTTCAACGGTGGGTTGGTCGGTTCTTGTCTCGGTGCCACGATTGTTAATAGTCGTGCACATGTGGAAATAGGTAATAGAGTTATTGATCGAGCGGCGCGCAATGTCGGTGGCTTGGTCGGCAGCAGCCGGAATTGTAATATACACAACAGCTTTGCGGTCGGTCGGTCGGATAAAGTCAATGTTTCTGATATTAGTTTCGGAGGATTGATTGGGATCGTGGAGCGGGGCGGTACGGTTCAAAATAACTATGCTTATTTTGACATAGCTGAAAACTTAAATGCCGGTGGATTATTGGGAGATGTTTTCAATTCGGATATAGACATCTCTATTTTTAATAACTACGCAATCGGCACTGCGGCATCCGGTTTTTTGCGTCGCTATACTGAATCCGAACCGGTCGAACTTAGGAGCGGTGCGAATTATTGGGATATAGACACCAGCCGAACAGTGCTTACAGACTCAAATGTCAATGCAATCGGTCAAACCACCGAAGCACTGCAATTACCGACTTCGGCAGACGGCATCTATGGACAATGGGACGAAGAGAATTGGGATTTCGGTACATCCGAGCAATATCCGATCCTCAAATACGCCGCACACCCCGACCCCGATGCCGATGTGCAGACATGCCGTCGTGCCGACGACGATTCGACACGGCTACCGGTTTGCGGAGACTTGATCGTACCGCAACTCCGCTACGGCTTAAAAAATCTGGACATAGCCGACGGCACATTGACCCCGGCGTTCACCGAAGAAAACGGCGAACACTACGGCAGTTACTTGGGTACCGCTTTTGCCGATCCCGACGCAATCCGATTGATCCCGACCGCATTCGACGACCGTGCCGAGATTAGAATCTATCAAGTCGACGGCAAAGGCGAACGGCAGTTGGGCGGTGCCTTCGCTAGCGGCGGCATCAGCGAGCCGATCACATTGAACCAAAGGTCTATCTCAAGATACGCAAGTGCCATAAACTACTTGATCGTCGAGATAGACCCCGAAGACCCCGCCGCGCCGACCGTCAGATACCCGGTTTATCTGATGGCAGCAACACCGATCAGGTATTTGGAAGATCTTCACGCATTAGATCAACCGGGTAACGAGTTTAGAAATAGTGTGTTAGTCCGCGACTTGGATTTTGAAGATCCCGACAGCTATCGCTCGGGTGAAGTGAATAGAGTCTGGACAGTAGTGGACTTTAGTCAACCGAGTATGGGTTGGCGGCCTATCAGACGAAATCTACGAGGTATTTTTGACGGCAACGGCCATACCCTATCCAACTTGAGAAGCAGCGGTTTTACCAGTCAAGCAGGCCTTTGGAATGTTGTTAATCCTTCCGGCATTGTACGCAATTTGGGTTTGCTCGATGTAAAAATTGCTAATAACAACTTTAGTATTAGCACTGCCGGTGCGTTGGCACAACAGAACGCAGGCACGATTATCGGAAGCTACGCAGTGGTTGATATCAGTACTTCCAGAAATCAAACACCTACTATCGGCGGTTTGGTCGGCGATAATCGAGGCCGGATTTTTAATAGCTATGCGGTAGGTAGCATTACCGTAGTAGATGCTCCGGAAAGAAGACCTATGATTGAAAATGTCTCCACTATCGGTGGTTTGGTCGGCTTCAGTTCAAATAATGCTTCCGGCATCTTGAATGCTCCGGAAAAAAGAGCTCTGATCGTCAACAGCTATGCCGATGTTTCGCTATCCACGACCGACCTCAGAGCCGGCGGCTTGGTCGGTCTATGCGATGCGTGTGACATTCGCAACAGTTTTGCGCGCGGTGCGGTCGTAGGAAGAGGGCCTAGAGTAGCTTCGATCGGAGGATTCGTCGGTCGTTTGCAAGGCGGATTTAGCCTGAGCAACAACTATGCGAATGGTAGTGTCGGTAGAACCAATGTTGCGCGCGGTGTCGGTGACGGCGGATTTTTCGGTAGTCTACGTCCCGCCGGCAGTCTCAATGCCAATTACTCCGTCGGGATGACCGACCATGGGTTTGGCGGTGGCCGCGAATCCGAGACCGCGCTCGGCGATGTTCCGAATTATTGGAACACCGACACTGCCACGACGAGCGGTACGAATGTCTCCATCAATGCAAGCGGCAAAACAACCGAGATGCTCCGAATGCCGACTACCGCAAGCGGTATCTACCGGCAATGGAGCGAAGACAACTGGGATTTCGGCACCGATACCGAATATCCGGTACTCAAACATACCTTGTTTTCAAGCCGAGATTACGGTCGTAGTCAAAGCTGCCGCAATACCGTCGACGATCTAAGACCATTACCCGTTTGCGGCAGTTTGATCGGACCGACATCCCGCAGTATACTCAAAAATCTGACCTTAGCCGACGGCCGTGAATTGTTGCCGGCGTTCACCAACAACGGCAGTTATTCCGGCGAGGTCGTCGAAGACTCCGACATCATCCGATTGATCCCGACCGCATTCGATGGGCAAGCCGAGATCAGAATCTATGTGATCGACGGCAACGGCGAGCGTCAGGTGGGTGCGACATTCGGTAGCGGCGGTACCAGCGCACCGATCACATTGGATGCGAGTGTTATCAACCGTCTCATCGTCGAAATAATCTCCACCGACCCCACCGTGCCGACCATTCGCTATCCGCTGTATCTAAGTTATCGGGTCGGACCGACCAAGATAGACTCGCTCGAAGCCTTGGACGCAATACGCAACCGTCCGGACGGCGATTATATATTAACCCGCAATCTGGACTTCAACGATGACGACAGTTATGAAGATTTGATCAACAAAGACGTCTGGACGGTAAGCGATTATCAATCTCCCGTCGATTTAGGTTGGTTGCCTATCGGTGCAATAACAGACTTCACCGGCACTTTTAACGGTGCCGGTCATACGATTTCCAACTTGCAAATCAACAATAGCGACGGTCGCATAGACAAAGGGCTATTCGGCACTATCGGTGCGTCTGCGGTGGTGCGCAATATCGGTTTGCTCGATGTCAATATTGTAGATAACAGCGATGCGAATACCGCCGCATTGGTCGGTACGAATAACGGTCGGGTTGTCTCCGCTTATGCACAAGGCACCATCGTCGGCGGTAGTCGTTCGGGCGGTTTGGTCGGCTGGAGCGGCGGTGAAATCGTCAATAGCCATACGGTCGTTAGCGTGCACGGGCAGGGTGAGGAAATCGGTGGCTTGGTCGGCTACAACGAAGGCAATATAGGCAACAGTTCGGCTGCCGGTGATGTGGCCGGCACTACCAATATCGGTGGCTTGGTCGGGCATCATCGCAACGGAGCCATCTACCACAGCTATGTCAATAGCCGCGTCTCCGGCGACAACGGTGTCGGTGGTTTGCTGGGTTTCGCTTCGGCCGGCAACATCAGCGATGTTTATACGACCGGTCGGATTGATGCGCAACGCAACGCCGGTGGTTTAATCGGTAGCACCACTGCGACCGTATCACAAAGGAGCTATAGCATCGCCGAAATCTCTGCCATGTTAAGAGATGACAGTAGCTTCGGTAGTTTGGTCGGTCGCTTCGAGGGGGGTGCCGAACTGCGCGATAGCTATTTCAACTCCGACAGAGCATCGTTCCCGATCGTAGGACAACGTGCCGACGACACACAAATCACGAATGCTTCCGCGCTGACCACCGTAGACCTACAACTCGAACCCGAGAATACGAGTACATTTAACAGGCTTTATGGGGCTTGGAGACAAGATTGGGATTTCGGTACCAGCGTACAATATCCGATTCTGGTAGTGTCACCGAACCCCGACCGTAACGGTGCTATAACATGCGGCACTTTCGACACGCCGCTGTGTAGAACTTCATTGAGAGGCAACCCGGCTTTGAGTGCGTTGCGTTTCTTGTCGGGTCAACAGAGCCCGGATGTGGACCTCCGTTATCGCGACCATATCGGTACGATAGTCAACAATGTTGCCGAGACACAACTGCTTGCGGTTGCCACCGATCCGGATGCGCAAATCACCTTCTACCTCAACGACAGACAGCACGGTGAACGCACGGTGAGCGGTACCGCCGGTGCGAGTAGTGCGGCGATGACGCTCGGCGAAGACGGCTTAAACCGCATTGCCGTCGAAGTCATAACACCTGCGGTTGAAAATGATCCCGGCGGTGTAGACCGATACAATGTATCGGTTCGTTTCCGGCAGATTGATTCCGATAGAAACGGTAATCCGTTTATCGAAATAGCTACTTTGGAAGACTTGGATGCAATACGCGACAATACGAGTCGCAGTTATATCTTGACCGCAGATCTGGATTTCAACGACGATAACAGTTATGGAGATTTGAGAAATCGTGCCGACAACAAAGCTGCATGGACGGTAGATAACTTTGCTGCCTCCGATGATGAAGGTTGGCAACCGATAGATAATTTCAGCGGCGAGTTTGACGGCAACGGCTATACGATATTCAATCTGCAAATCAACCGCGACACCGAGGACGATCAAGGACTGTTTGCGGTCATCGCCGACGAAGGCGTTGTGCGAAATATCAGCCTATTCGGTGCGATGATAGAAGCCCGCAACAATGTCGGTGTATTGGCGGGGCGCAATAACGGCACCGTCGTCGCCGTCGATGCCTACGCTCGGATTGACGCCAATAACACCGTCGGCGGTTTGATCGGCAATAGCCGCGGTTGGGTTATCGGGAGCAACGCCGTTATCGTTATCTCGGCAGTCGGCAGCGTCGGTGGTTTGGTCGGCAGTTCCGGGGCGACAATCATCAACAGTTATGCAAGCGGTGCGGTTGTAGCCGCCGGCAATCGCAGCGGTGGTTTGGTCGGTGAAAATTCTATGCCGGCGGGTAGAATTATCAATAGCTATGCCGAGACCGAAGTCACCGGAAACAGCGAAGTAGGCGGTTTGGTAGGACACAGCACGGCGACGAGTGTCATCACCGATAGTTATGCGGCGGGTTCGGTTCGTGCCGTTGCCGAAGTGGATAGCGAGGGACCCTACGCCGGCGGGTTGGTCGGTCGTCTGCGCGGCGAATCGGCCGTCATAAATAGTTATGCGATTGCCGCTATAGAACCCGGCACACGGCAGAATTTCGTCGGCGGTTTGATCGGCAATAACGGCAACCGAAACGATGCAATCACCGCAAGTTATTGGGATCGTGACACCACAGGTCAAAACGGCTCCGCAGGTGGTGCCGGTTCCACTACGATGATCTTACAGTCCGCTACCTCGCATACAAACGGCGGTCAACAAAACCGACCTTACTACTTGTGGAGTGAACGCAACTGGTATTTCGGCACTGCCGAGCAATATCCGACACTCAAATACGCACCGAATCCGGACCGCGAAGGTCCCTCGACCTGTGGCAGTGCCGGGTTACCCGAATGTGGTAGCCCTTTAACGCCGCAACTTCGCAACAGCTTAGAAGACCTAAAATTGGCATCCACGAGCCGGCTGGTTCCACCCTTTGACGCAAGTAGCGGTAGACACCGCAACAGTTACTTCGGTTCGGCAACCGCCAATCCGATTCGTTTAATCCCGACGGCAAGCCAAGACGATGCCGTCATCAATATCTACGCAGCCGACGGTAGCACATTACTGGAATCGGCACTCGCCAGCGGTGGTACCAGTGGGGTTATCTTCTTGAGCGACGACATCAACCGCATCGTGCTGGAGATCGTCGCTGCGACGACTGCGACGGTGCGATACCCGGTCTATATTCGCCGCATCGATGATGTGGACGGCGACGGCTTCATCGATATTGAAAATCTGGAAGAACTTCGGGCAATCACCGAAATAAATAATAGATCCAGAAACTATGAATTGCTTCGCAGCTTAGATTTCAACGACCCGGACAGCTACGGCTCGGGTGTAGTGAACCGCGAGTGGACGGTAGAAGACTTTAACGACCGCGGAGACTTCGGTTGGCAACCTGCAAGTTTTGCCGGAGAATTCAACGGCAACGGTTATACGATCTCGGGTCTACAAATCAATAGAGTAGCGAGCGATAATGTCGGGTTGTTTAGTCGACTTGACACTTCGGGGATGATTCGCAATCTCGGTTTGCTCAATCTAAGGATAAAAGCCGGCAGCGACACCGGTGGATTAATCGGTGAGAATTCCGGTACGGTCATCAACTGCTTCGTCATCGGCGAAATCGAAGGAAATACCCGTGTCGGTGGCTTGATAGGTGTTAGTCGGATTCGGGCTAGTATGCGCGGGGGTGTTATCAACAGCTATGCCGAAGCTATGGTTTCCGGAGTATCCAATGTAGGCGGTTTGGTAGGGGAGAACCCAGGCAACAAAATCTATAACAGCTACGCCGGCGGTAGAGTTGTCGGCGGTAGGGTTATAGGTGGTTTGGTCGGCTCTATGATACCCCCTTTCTCCGGCGACGAGGTGAACGATGCCGATGCCGTTGTCAATAGTTACGCAACCGGTAATGTTACAAGCACACATACCGGCAACCAGACAGTAGACATAGGTGGATTGATAGGTGCAATCTTTCGCGGAAACAATTTACTTTACGACAACACCTACACAACCGGTCAAGTTGACGGAAATGACAGTGCCGGTGGCTTGATAGGTACAATAAATCTAGGATCTGCTTCACTTCGCAACAGCTACGCAGCCGGTCGAGTTGACGGAAATAGCAATGTCGGTGGCTTGGTGGGTCGCACTAACGGAACAATCGCACGGATTCAAAATAGCTATGTGAACAGCGACGAGAATCCGGGGATTTCTCTAGGGTCGGGATCCTTCCTGAACTCTTCCACTCAAACCTCCGCCCGACTACGACAAGGTACAGCGCAATCAATCACCCGGACCGATGTTTATTACCGATGGAGTACCGATGACTGGGATTTCGGCAACGCTTTGCAATATCCGATTCTCAAATACGCCCCGACCACCGGTACCGGGTTCGCTCAAGCCTGCGGCAACGGAAGCGACGACCTACCCGAATGTGGCACACCGATATCGCCGCAAATTCACGATGGCTTGCAGGATTTAAGCGTAGCCGACGGTGCGGAGCTGGATCCACCTTTCGGTGATATGCATCGAGATTTAAGCGGCAGTTATTTCGGCGATCTAAGCCACGATGCAAGCACCCTTCGCATCATACCGACGGCAAAGGTGCGCAACACAACGATTAACATCTATGTCGGCGATGTCGGCGGAAAACAAACGCCCGACCAGCAAATCGCCAGCGGCACGACTTCGACACCGATTACTTTGGTCAACGGCATCAATCGCATCGTTCTAGAGATTGTGGCACCCGGGCGCGCTACCGTACGCTACCCCGTTTATCTTAGATTCGATACCCAAGATAGAAACAGAGACGGCATTATTGAGATTGCTAATTTGAACGAACTCTACAATATACGCCACAACTTGAGCGGCAATTATCGCTTAGTCCGCAACTTGGATTTTGACGACCCGAACAGTTATGCGCCCGGTAGATATCCACCCGGTGAAATTAACCGCGAATGGACGGTACTAAACTTTAGCAACCCCGCCGACCGCGGTTGGCAACCGATCGGCACGCGCGTGCGTCCTTTCAGAGGCGAGTTTGACGCCGACGGTTTCACCATTGCCAATTTACGAATCAATGACACTGTGGGTGCCGACAGCGGATTATTCGGAAGTATCGGTGGGAGCGGTGTGGTACGCAACCTCGGTTTGCTGGATGTCAGGATACAAGGACGCAGTGATGTCGGTGGTCTGAGTGTCGTCAACCGCGGCAGAATTATCGGCACTTATGTGATCGGCGAGCTATCGGGCGGCTATCGAAGAAATATCGGTGGTTTGGTCGGCGAGAATGCCGGAGGTGAAATCGTCAATAGCTATGCGCAGGTCACCCTAACGGCTCATAGAAGCGAAGCCAACAACATCGGTGGCTTGGTCGGTGTGGTGTCGTCGGGCGGTGCGATCGTCAACAGCCATGCCGGCGGCATCCTAGAGCATAGAGGATTAAATAGCGGCGGTTTGCTCGGCAGTACCGGCTTGGGTTTCAACCCTGCGCCGATTAACATCGTCAATAGCTATGCCGAAGTTCGGGTTGCCGGGGTAAGACATGTCGGTGGCTTGGTGGGCAACCTTGCAGTCGACGGAGATGCGGTGCGCAACAGCTATGCTAGAGGTGAAGTTTCGGAGTTCGCAGCAACCGACAATGCCAATCAATATGTAGGCGGCTTGGTCGGTCTCGTTAATAAAGGCTCGATCACCGACAGTTATGCTGCCAACAACATAATAGAATCAAGTGCGGTACAAAGGGAGAATATACAAATCGGAAGCCTGATCGGAGCGTTCCTCGACAGTGGTATCACCGTATCTGCAAGCTATGCCGATTTCAATCGGAGTCGCTACAACTTCATAGGAACTACCCCTACCCTTAATTCTTTCAATAGGACTACCGAACAGCTACAAAATCCTATAAGGCGGGGTGAATCGCCTGACGATACCTATCACCAATGGAGTGAAACCGACTGGAATTTCGGCGATAGGAACAGCTATCCGATACTCAAATATGCCGCCGCAACCAATGTATTACGCAGAAGGAACGCTGCGTGTCGCAATCGCACTATGGATGAAGCAACCCGATTACCGATTTGCGGTGAGCTGATATCGCCGTCGTTTGAAAATGGTTTAGTTAGTTTGGCTTTGCAAGATGGAAGAGGTCTTCGAGGTTTAAGCCTCAATCCACCTTTCGGCGATGCGAATCTCAATTTATTCGGCTATTATTCGGGTGCGGTCCGTTTTAGCCTTAATTCTACCCGAACCGATATCCGTTTAATCCCGGGGGCAAAAGACCCCAGTTCTACGATTGATATCTATGTCAACGGCGTTTACAAAGAGCAGATTTTCAGTAATATTCCCAGCGATCCGATTGAATTAACGGAAGGGATTACCTTCATCGTGTTGGAGATTCGAGCGAGCGGTTCGGAGCCGGTGCGATACCCGGTCTATCTCAGCTACGACCCCAGGGATAGAAACGGCAACGGTTTTACCGAGATCAACAATTTAGAAGAACTCTATGACATACGCGCCGATATCGATACCTTAAGCGATGATTATGAACTAACCCGAGATTTGGACTTCAACGACCCGAACAGCTATGCGTCGGGTATCGTCAATCGCGACTGGACGGTAGAAAGATTTGACAGCCCCACCGACTTCGGCTGGGAAGCGATAGGGGGCATCGTCAACGACGACTGCGACGATTTTAACAGTAGGTGCTTCGGAGGCACTTTCAACGGCAACGGCTATACGATATCCAACCTATCGATTAATGGAGATGCCGATTATCAGGGCTTGTTCGTCGGTATTGCCGGGACCGGCAATGTTCGTGCACTCGGTTTGGCAAACCTAAAGATAGAAGCCGGAGACACGGTCGGAGGTTTGGCCGGTCGCAACGAAGGCACCGTCATCGATAGTTTTGCGATCGGCGAACTCTCGGCAAACGACACGGTCGGGGGTTTAGTCGGCATCAACAAAGGTACCGTCATGGATAGTTATGCGATCGGCGAACTCTCGGCAAACGACAGTGCCGGTGGTTTAGTCGGCATTAGCGAAGGCACCATCATCGGCAGTTATGCGATCACCGAGCTTTCGGCAAACAACGATGTCGGTGGGCTCGTCGGCGAGAGCATCGGCAAAATACTCAATAGTTATGCCGGGGGTGTGATAACCGGCAATACCGGCGTAGGCGGCTTGGTCGGCACAGCGACCGATATGTCCGGCAGCGGAATGATCGTCAACAGCCACGCCGGCGGCATCATACACGCTTTCGGAAATTATGCCGCCGGCATCGTCGGTAGAATAGGCTCCGGTCCGGGAAATGAGGATTTCAGAATAATCAATAGCTACGCAAACAGCCTGATTTCGTCGGACGGACAGTATGTCGGCGGTTTGGTGAGCGATTCGGCATCGGGCAAGTTCACGATTAGCAACAGCTACGCCGGCGGTCGCGTTACCGAGAGTGCCTTCGGCAATGTGACATCTATAGGAGGTCTGGCTGCGGTTACGAAATCCGACGACACCATTACCGATAGCTACGCCGTCACCGAGATCTACCCGCAAAGTGCAGCTGTAAGCAAAGGCAGTTTAGTCGGCGATCATTCGGGTAGGCTCGCTTCGGTTTATTCCGATGCCGCTAGAAATCCCTATATCGGCATCACCGGGAGGGGTGGCGGTCAAATCGAGGCTTCTTCCATGCGGACCACCACCGAGATGCAATCTGCCATGGGACCGTCGACGACGCAAACCGGGGTTTATTACAACTGGGATGCAGATGCTTGGGATTTCGGTAGGCGCAACGAATACCCGATACCTAGATATGTCTCGGGTCCCGATGCCGACGCTTGTGGTACCGACGATACACCGAGCTGCGGCACTCCGATCTCCCCGCAAACTCGCTATCGCACACGCGGACTGGGTCTGCGTGCCTTGAATGTCAAAGAAGGTGCGTTGTATCCGCGCTTCGATATTGACCAACAGAATCGGGTCGGTGTCTACATCGGTGCCGTCGTCGCCGATGACGCTGTCACCGAACTGATCGCAACGACGATGGAAGCAAATGCGACCTATAGTGTCTATTTGGGTCCTCGCGAAATACCGTTGCTCAGCGATGCCCGAAGCGGCACGACGACAACCGAGATTACTTTGAACGAGCGCGAGGCGACTCGCATAGTCATTCAAGTCGAAGGAACCGAGACAGAAGGAACCGAGACAGTACGCTATATCCTCTATCTAAAGCATCTGAATAACGCGCTCGCGGTTGATACCGACCACGACGGACTCATCGAGATAGATTCTTTGGAAGACCTCAATGCGATTCGCTTCGTAGCCGACGGTAGCGGTTATCGTGCGAATGCTCGGACGGTTAGCAATTCGGCAGGTTGTCCGAACGGTCTATGCCGCGGCTACGAATTGACCGGAAATCTGGACTTTAACAATCCCGACGATTACGAAAATATCGATAACCGGGCGCGGTGGCATGACGACGGCAGTTGGCCTCCCATAGGGGACTCCGTGCGGTTCTTTACCGGCACTTTGAACGGCAACGGCTTTGCAATTTCCAACTTAAAAGTCAGAGCGAACGGCGGACTTTTCGGGGTTATAGGTTCCGATCGCGAAGCCGAGGCTACCGATGTGCGCAATTTCATTAGAGGACTCGGTTTATTGAATGTAGATGTTCAAGGCGATGTCGTCGGTGGCATCGCGAGATATTGCAATCGCTGTAGTATCGATAACACTTATGTCGTCGCTCGCATAGAAGGCACCGAAAGTGCTGCCGGCTTCGTCAACGAATATTCAATATCGGCTACATCGTCGCCCGATATATCCATCCACAACAGCTACTTCATCGGTCGCGTCAATGCGCGGCACATTGCCGGCGGCTTTATAGGTGCCGGCGATTTTCATCCGCAAATTTCCGATAGTTATGTCATCGGCAAAGTAATCGCCGGCAGTAGCGTGGCACAAGTCGGTAGCTTTGCGGCAACCGGCTTGGATAATTTTAATATCGCCCGTAGTTTTGCTGCTGCGTCGGCAACCCGTGCCGGGGTGCCACAGGGCTTGTCGGGAGGTGGCATCGGTAACGGTTCCATTCGAGCGACTTATATAGACGGTGACATTGCCGGTTTGCAAACTGCCGAACTAGCCGATGTTCAAAGCACCGAAGCACTTCAGATGCCGACCGGTGCAACCGGTATCTATAGCCGATGGCGCACCGAAAACTGGGATTTCGGCACCCGCGAACAATACCCGGCAATCAAATACTCGCAATGCGACGAAACCACTTCGGCATTTTGCGGTAATGTATTGCCTTATCAGGGTGGCTTGCTCAAAAGCCTCAAACTACCTGAAAACATAGGTATCAATCCGCCTTTTGATTTTGCTACATTTAACTATGAGATCGCGGTTCCTCTGGGTCAAAAGATTTTGCAATTCATTCCCGAAGCGTTCGCTACGAGTGCGACGATTGCAGTTTCCGTGGACGGTGTCATGCTTGCCGAAGTGCCGAGTGGCCGTATCGTGCCGAGAATTACGGTGGATACGCGAGGTGAAACGATAGTCGATGTGGTCGTAAAGGAAAGTGCCGACCGTACTTCTTACCGTTACCGCTTTACCGTATTCAATCTCGATGTGAGAATATACACCACGGCGATAGATGCCGACGACGACGGACTGATAGATGTAGGTACCCCCGAACAGTTGAATGCGATGCGCTATAGCCTGGACGGCAGTTTTTATAGAGAGCGTGCCGACGGTGCCCGAGTTTATTGCCGTAGCGGTTGCCGTGGCTACGAACTGAACGCCGATATAGATTTGACAGGTGTTGATTGGCAACCTATAGGCAGTAGCGATGCCGGCTTCAACACGCGCTTCAACGGCAACGGCTATACCCTATCCAATCTGACTTGGAATGGCCCGGTTTCCGATGATATAGGCTTGTTTCATACTCTGGGTGAGAATGCGAGGATAGAGGATATCCGACTGATAGATCCCCAAATCCGCATAACACAGGTTGATAGCCCCGATCGCTTAATCGGCACTTTGGCGGCAACCAACTTCGGCATTATCTTTAATAGTCGGGTTGAAAATGCCACAATTGATATTCAACGGCCGTCTACCGATACCGGTGTCGGGGGTTTGGTTGCCGACAACAGGGGTGTTATTGTCAACAGCGGAGTGGCAGGCGGTTCCATGATAACGGCATCGGGATTCGGCAGCTTGGCAGGTTTGGTACATTTGAATTCAAACGGTGTCATTCGCGGCAGTTTTGCGACGATTTCGATCTCCGGTAATAATAACCAATTTAGCGTTGCGGGTTTGGTTAATACCAACAATAATCAATCGATAATAAGCGATAGCTATGCGCAAGGCAATGTTACATTTGTTGCCGATGGTTCCAGAGCGGGTTTGGTGGAGCGCAACAACGCAGATATTCTAAACAGTTACTCAACCGTGAACATTAGGGGTCTCGGCGGCGGTCTGGTAGCATCCCCATTGTCGTCGAGTAATATTCTCAATAGCTACTGGGATGCCGACACCAGCGGTCAAACTACCGGTTCGGCAGGCAGCTCTCGAACGACGGTGGAGCTACAATCCGGTGTTGCGCAAAATAATAGTACCGATACCGTCTACTATCAGTGGAATCCCGAGCGTTGGCATTTCGGCAATAGCGACCAATACCCGACGGCACTCTACCAAGACGGTAATCTCGATTTGTGTAGAAAGCCGACCGAAATACAACTGCAACGCTGTGCCGGCTTGGTTTCCGGCGGGTTATCGGAAGCCGACCGTGCAATCGTCTGTCGCGACCGTTTGCCTAGAAACAGAGTAGACCCGCCGTATTGCGGTGCGTTGGTGCCGAGTCAAGACCGGGTCGGTTTGATCGGACTGGAATTTTCCGCCGGTGTGGAGCTGGTACCGGAATTCAGTCCCGAAGTGGAATCGTATGAATTGAGGGTGAACGAGGGGACTACCGAATTTGATATCATGCCGACCGCCTATTATCAAACCGACACCGTTTCGTTGATAACCGGTAGTGATGAAAATATCGTTGCCGATAACACCCGTAGCCGACGGCTCGATATAGCCGATATAGACGACTTCAGCCTAGCGGTGCGCGCCGCCGCTACGACCCGCACGCGACTCTACACGGTTGTTTTGAGAGCGGCAACCGTACCGGAAGCGGTGAGAATGGGAATACAAATCTCGGCATTGGACGGCTTGAACTTGTCCCCCGATTTTTCGCAAGATATAACCGACTACGGCGTGACCGCCTATTCCGACACATCGCGCATGCGTCTGCTCGTGTCGGCAATGGACCCGGTGGATGGTTTTATACCGGATGTTGAAGTCACCGGTGCCGGCGGGATGGATGCCGCCTTGAATTCCCCTGTTGACTCTGAATCAAAATTCTTCAGCGTGCCGCTAAACGATGTCGGCATGACGACGATTACGGTGACTGTGAGTTCCGGGTTTCGCTATCGCTTTGAATATATCATTAATGTGGATCGTCTACTTTTTTCAATTCCGATCAACAGCGAAGGTGAGCGTCTTGCCGATGCCGACGGCAACGGCTTGCTGGAAGTTAGGTCGGTGGAGCAGTTGGATGCGATGCGCTATCAACCGGACGGTAGTGGTTATCGTGCGAGCGGGACGGTGAGCGAGATAAACAGCGGCTGCCCTCTCATCGTAGGTTGCACGGGTTATGAACTGGTAGCAGATTTAGATTTTCTTACCGAGTCCAGCTACGACAACGCACAGCTTACGATGCCGTTATGGACGACCGGTGCCGGGTGGCAACCGATAGGCAGCCGGACAAATCCTTTTACTGCCGGGTTTGTCTCTTCGGGTCGTACGATCTCAAATCTATCTATCCGCCGTCGCAGTGCCGATGATATTGGTTTATTCGGTGCCGTCCGCGGTGCCGAAATTCGCGGTATCGGTTTAATCAATGTAGAGATTGCCGGCAATAACCGTGTCGGTGCATTGGTCGGTGTAGATCTAGGAGGAAATAGCCGAATCATCAACAGCTATGCATCCGGTACGGTACGCGCTTTCGGCGACGATGCCGATGGCTTAGCCGGAGTCCACCGCGGTAATGCCGGTGGCTTGGTCGGAGTCTATCGCGGTACTATCGTCAACAGCTTTGTAAGCGGCTTGGTGACCGCACCCGACGGTGCTGCCGGCGGATTAGTCGGTAGCTTATTGAGCGGCAATATCGACAACAGCTATGCCGGCGGTGCGGTGATAGGCAGGTTTGCCGGCGGCTTGGTCGGATCGATGCAAACCGCTGTCATCACCAACAGCTATGCGGCGGTTTCGATCGGCGGTAATAGGGGAGGCGGTTTAGTCGGCATCGTTGCCCGTGGCGGCACATCGACGATTGATGATAGTTATGCGGTCGGTAGAAATAGTTCCGAAGATGCCAGAGGTTTGGCGAGCCAAGAGCAAGACGGCTTGCTCAGCGTCACCACTAGCTACTGGGATAGCGATGTCGCGAATGTTTCCACCAGCGACGGTGGTGGTAGCAGTCAGACCACCGCAAACCTTCGGCAGACTACCGGGAACACCGGAATCTATGCCGGCTGGTTGCCAAATCATTGGTGGTTCATGACTAACAGGCAGTACCCGAGGCTCAGATATGCCGGCGAATGTGATCAAATTGGTATTAGTGAAAGAACGAGACCGGGTTGCGGTGATCTATTGCCCGGACAATATACCGGTTTGATGGACTTGACATTTTCGCAGGAAGTTCTGAATCTGCAGCCACAGTTTAACCCGAGGCTATTCGATTATGCGCTGACGCTGAAAGCCGGCGAGACGCAATTCACAATGACACCGACTTGGTATAACAACCACCAAGCTGCGATCAGCGATACCGGCGGCACGAATTCGTCGCAGAGAGTGAACAGCGGTCAAGAGTCCGCTGCAATCACGGTGCCGGTGAGCGGGCTGAACATAATGGTGCGTGCCACCGGTACTACGATTATCAATACCGAAGACGAAAACCTAGTATATCGTATACGAGTCACCCACCATCCCTATTTAACGCTAAGCGATGTAGATGAGGACGACGACGGCTTGATAGAAGTGCGCGATTTAAGAGATTTGAATGCGATGCGCTATCAGCTGGACGGTAGCGGCTATAGAGCGTCGACCGCAACCGAAAAGATTAGCGTAGGTTGTCCCTTATCAATCGGCTGTATCGGCTACGAGTTGGTGACGAGCATCGACTTCGCGGGTAGAAATTGGAATCCCATAGGAGCGAGCGGTGCCGGTGGCTTTAGTTGTGATCATCCGACGAGCGAGTGTTTTGCGGCGATATTCGACGGTAACCGAGATTTGGGTTATGAAATTTCCAATTTGAGTATAGCCGCATCCGATGCCGACAATGTCGGACTATTCGCTTATTTAGCTGCCGAAGCCGGGGTTAGAAATCTCGTTTTATCGAATGTATCGCTACAAGGCAGCGAGGGTGTCGGTGGCATCGCCGGCTATAGTGCCGGGACTCTGGAGAATAACGGGTTTGACGGTACGGTGGTCGGCAAAGCCTACCTAGGCGGTGTCGTCGGCTATAACGACGGCCTTATCAGAGAGAATTTTGCCGATGTCGTGGTCGGTGGAGACACCTCGGGCGAGAACGACAACATCGGTGGTTTGGTCGGTTATAACACCGATAGGATCTTCAACAGCTATGCGATCGGCAGCGTATCGGGTGACAACAATGTCGGTGGTTTGGTCGGTCGTAGCGAGCGTGGCGGTTATATTATCAACAGCCATGCAAACAATCGTGTGTCGGGTATAAATTATATCGGTGGTTTGGTCGGGCGCAACGGCGACAATTCAAGAATTTTTAGTAGTTATGCTTTGGGTGAAGTTTCGGGTAGCACCGGGGTCGGTGGTTTGGTCGGTTTGAATTTCGGTATACTACAGGATACCTACGCAAGCGGTAATATCGTCGCAAGCGATAGGGTCGGCGGTTTGGTCGGCGATAACCGTAATGCTAACAATAATGCAATCGTCAATAGTTATGCTATCGGACGAGTGCGAGGTGATAGCGAAGTCGGTGGTTTGATCGGCTACAACACCGGCACCGGCAACATCACCGATAGTTATTGGGATATCAACACGAGCGGACTCACGCAAAGTGCCGGTGGCAGCGGTCAACCCACCTCTGAATTACGCGGCGACATAATAGGTTTGGGCGGTTTAAACGATAGTATCTTTATTCGTTGGGATTTGGCGCGATGGCAATCCTTTGGAGGTCAATATCCGATACTCAAATATGCAGAATACACTATCGACGGCAGTCGGACATGTCGCGTGGTTGACTCCATAATATTACAACAAAGCCCGGAACGAGTGCCCGCCGACTTGGCAATATGCGGTCGGAGCACTAATGTATCTCAACCTCGAACATTCCAGAGCTACGGTTTGAACAGTTTGCTTAGTTTAGGAATTCCGCAGTTGTCGCCGCAATTTTCACCGACTAGGTTGCGTTATCGGGTTGATGTAGAGTTTGACGAAGAGGTTGAGAGAACGCGGTTGCTGTTATTATTACCGACTGCTGCGGATCCCGATGCGATCATCGATATTGCCTATAACGGAGAGCAAAGCACCGTTGACAGCGGTGCCATCGCGGAAATCATGCTGGATCCGGCAAGCGAGGATGATGTTATTATCACCGTGCGAACCCCGAGTCCGGACACCCGGTCCAACCCTAAATCGGTCGTTGAATATGTGCTGGAGCTCGATTATTTTGTCGTCGATCTCTCCAGAGAGATAGCAATTGCCGTGAATCGAGAAGCCGATGCCGACGGCGACGGTTTGATAGAGATCAATTATCTGGAGGATTTGGATGCGGTGCGCAACGATGTCGACGGCACGGTTTATCGCTACACATTTCCCAATGGTATATCGGTACGGAGTGCAACGGGTTGTCCCACGACCCCGACTGTCGCTTGTCGGGGCTACGAGCTGATGAGAGATTTGGATTTTCTCGATCCCGACAGCTATCTCTCGGGCACGGTGAACCTCGACTGGGTGAATCGCTGGGATCCTATAGCCAACACCAGGAATTTCGAATGTATCCAAAGCGACAACAGCCCTAGCCCTTGTTTCAACGGAATCTTCGACGGCAACGGTTATACCATTCATAATCTGCGTATCGGTGCCGATGTCGGTAAAGACGCAGCAGGTTTGTTTCATTCCATAGGTCCGAGTGGGCGCGTTAGCAATCTGAATTTAAGAAATGTTACGATTGAAAATTTGGCACCGAGGACGGTTCAAGTCGGTAGCTTGGCAGGTACGAACGAAGGCACTATTTCCAATACCCGTGTAATCAACGGCAAGATTTTAATAGACCAACCCCCGGTCATGGTATCCCAAAATACTGTGACTGAGAATAGACGAGGTGTCGGTGGCTTGGTCGGTACCAATGAAGTAGGCGGCATTATCCGATATAGTTCGGCACATATCGATGTTTCAACCGTGGAATTACGGACCGGCGGATTGGTAGGTAACAGCAGAATAAGAGGAAGGATACTTAACAGTTACGCAATCGGTACGGTGACGGGAGATAACATAGGTGGTTTGGTGGGAATTCGAAGCGGTGCGAATAATGTCGTTGAAAATAATTATGCGATGGTTAAATTAAACATAATCGGTGAACAGGACGATTTCAGTGGTACAATCGGCGGCATAAGCGGCTTTGATAGTCAGAGCACGAATCCTCCGGTCAAAAATAGTTATGTAGCCGGTGAGTTCGTCAATAGCTCGGAGTTGGCTTCAAATCGGTTTGTTCTAAACCAATTTGATTTTTCCAGAGCAGGATTAGGTGGCGGAAGACGTATATTCTTTGACGAATTAGCCGCGGGATTTGGAACGGCTCCGGAAAATAGTTACTGGGATCAAAACTTCAACGACAACAAGATTCGCCGCCTGACTGAAAGACGTCTGACTATTGACAGGCGTCGGACGACTGCGGAATTACAAATGCCGATCGCACCGGGGATGACGCAGAATGATGTGTATTACCTATGGAGTGTGGCTCATTGGGATTTCGGCACCGATACGCAGTATCCTACGCTGAGAGCTGCCAACGGTGATTTGGCACCCGAGGTATGGGATATGTTGGTAGACGATATCGCACCGACAAGAGTGCTGATATTGAGCGACGAGGACATGTTCGATCAATTCATTTTCAGAGGGCGACAGCTGATAGTCGACGGCAATCGTCTGCTTGAGCCGATTACGCTTAACACGGATCCTGTCGTTGCCGACATTGCAGTTGAGATCTACTGCGACCGCTTCCGTTGTCTGTTGGCAGACCGCGGCGATAGTACCTCGGTTATTTTAGGCACTACCGATACCCGACAGATTAGGTTCACCGCCCGTCGTGGCAACCGAGTGTCGGATTATAATTTCGATGTTGCCTACGATGAATTGTTCCTAAACAATGTCGATAACATTCGCGTAGACGAAGGCGATACCTTCGATGTGATCGGTGACTACCCGGATAACTTAGGGCTCGGCACGATGCCGAATTTCACGATTAAATGGTCGCAAATAGCGGGTCCGACCATAGACATTGTCAATACTGATCGCTTAAACCTCGGGTTAAGACCGCAGGTAAATGTGGTGGCCGAGAGTACCGACCATAGCATCTTCACATTTAGGCTGGAAGTCGGCATCGGAGATCAAGTACATATCGTTAGAGACATATCGGCGCGTATCAACAAGGTCAACAATGCACCGCCTACCGGAAGCCTCGCACTTCAGTTGGATGATAATAGGGATAGGGGAATAAGATTCGTAGTATTATCGCCACCGACCGATATAGACGGTGGCCTCGGTCCGGCTATGCTACAATTTCAAAGGCGTCTCGTCGTCGACGATAGAAGCGGGATTTGGAATGACATTCAACTGCCGGAATCGTCTCCCGGCTCCGATCTCTATACCGCGCCGCTTGAATCCGGAAATTATGAATATCGTGTCGTTGCCTTTTATCGAGACGGACAGGGTTATAGCGAATCGTTAATAACGAATTCGGTCACAATCATTTCAACCGTTGACCCCGACGGCGACTTTATTTTCAATGACCCCGACATAGACGACGACAACAACGGGCTGATAGAAATCCACTGCTTGGAAGACCTCAACAGGGTGCGCTATGAGTTGGACGGCAGAGGTTATAAGGACAGCGACGATGGCGATCTCAATACCACCGGTTGCCCGGTTGGTGGTTGTATCGGCTACGAGTTGGTGCAGAACCTCGATTTCGAGGACGATGCAAGCTACTGTACATCGGATACGGATACGACTGCGCGCGACGCACTCAAGGCTGCGTGGACGGTGGCGCAGGGCAATTTCGGAAATCCCAGAGATCTGAGCTGGCAACCGATAGGGGGTGTATTCAGCGCAGTGTTTGACGGGAATAACAACAAAATCTCAAATCTGCAAATAAATAGTAGCGTTCCAACAATACAAACAAATGTGGGTTTATTCTCCGTTATCGGTGCAAACGCAAAAGTTGAAAATCTGCGGCTTGAAGATGTTGCGATCAAAGGCTTCGTGGTTAGGAGAAACATAGGCGGCATCGCCGGCACTTTGCGCCGCGACGGCTTAGTTTTTAATAGTTATGTGACCGGTAATACCGACGGGAACAATACCGATAAAGTAATCTCGGGGGATTTGGGAATTATGGGGGGGTTGATCGGCTTGAACCGAGGTAACATCCTCAATAGTTATGCACAAATTAATATACGCTTGGATGCGAGGAGCGGGACCCTACCACCGGTGACGAGTGATGTCAAGTTCGCCGGTGGATTGGTCGGTCAGAATAGCGGCGGCGGTAAGATTCTAAACAGCTATTATGCAAACGGAGAAGTCCTCGCACCTTGCGCTGTCGGTGGATTGGTCGGGGTTCAAAGATCCGAGAACCGGAATACGCTGTCGCTGACCAGCGAAATCAGAAATAGTTATGTCTTTGCTGCTAGGGTGCGACTGAACCGTGCCGAGTCTCGTTGCGGAAACTGGATCGACAATACCGTGTATGCCGGCGGGTTGGTCGGTTTTAGTGCCGATTCTCCCATTACCAATAGCTATGTAGGAAATGGGACCAGGGCATTTAGAGACGGCAATAGAAACACATGTTCTAGTAGTCAAATAGCACTCCAAAATTTCTCTGTAGACGGTGTTCCTATCACAAGAAATATTGCAATTCGTCTCGGCGGCTTTGCCGGGCGTATCAACAATGACGATATAACCCACGGTTATTGGGAATACAACGGTTATCAGTGTTCTAGTGATTCTACTAATAGATACTATGGCTTAGCTGATTCGCCGCTCAGAGCTAGGCATGGCAATGACGAATTGATATTTGCTACAGCTCCGAATGCGGCACCGATAGACGGCCAATGTGAGGATCTTAGAACCGGTGCACAGTATGATTGTACGACTTATACAAACTGGAGCACCGACGATTGGTTCTTCGGTGAGAGTGATGAATATCCGTCGATTAGACACGCTGTCGGATTGGTTAGAAATAATCCGGGTTGCGATTTTGACGACACCACCTCACTGCCTAAATGTGGTGATTTATTGCTTGGCCAACCGCCCCACGATAATGCACCCGACGAGTTAGAGGCACCTCTGCAGGTAGATATCCCGCCGCAAGCGAGAATTCGCTATGCCGTCGACGGCGACACCCTAACCGAACTAAACGCACCGAATACGATCACTATAGACGAGGGAGAGACCCTGACCCTGGATGCGTTGCGGAGCATCTCGGCAAATAATGCGCCTTTGAACTATTTATGGAGGCAGGCGAGCGGTCCAATGTTGTTGCTCGAACCGGTTGCCGGCACCGAGATCGAACTCGCTGCCGCCGATGATTTCGTAGCTGCCGATGCGGATAGCGCACAAGTTGTTATCTGGTTGGAACTCGGAGAGAGAAACAATCCCGATTTGTTCAAATTAGTAAGTATCACGCTGAATGTCATTAAACGCAACAGTCAAGGTAGCTTGACTGTCGATTGGTTGGGTGATGCAGTACTGTATTTATCCGAAATCAACGACCCCGACGGTGGTCCTTTCACCGATGTCGAGTATCAATGGCGCCGAGGAAGTGACGGAAGATTCGTCGATATCGGAGGTGCAAACGAATTGAGTTATAGAGTGCCACCGGAGGCTAGGGACGGTCGGTATCGTCTGCAAGTCGGGTATACCGACGGACAAGGTTATTTCAATCGCGTTTCCTTCGACGCACAACCGTACTCGACGATTGCCGATTTGGTCGATAAAGACCGAGACGGATTGATAGAGATTTCTACGATAGAGCAACTGAGTGCCATCCGCCATCAACCCGACGGCAGCGGCTATAAAGCCGAAATGAACGGTGCATCCGATAGTAGCGGTTGTCCGGGCGGGACTTGTCGCGGTTACGAATTGGTTAGGAATTTGGATTTCGACGACCGCGCTAGTTATAGCAGTACTGCGACCGATGTGATAGAACAATGGGATAATTGGAATGGAATTGATAATTTTAATACCGTTTTTGAAGGCAACGAATTGACGATTTCAAATCTAAAAATAATCGGCGAAGCGAATAGTTCGAATATAGGTCTGTTCGGTAGAACACTACAAGCGGCTGAAATTCGGAATATCAGCTTGGCACAAGCCAGTGTGCAGGGCGCAAACAGGGTGGGCATGCTCGCCGGTAATTTTACCGGTCGTGCGATTACCGACAGTCATGTGTTGAGTGGTGATGTCGTCGTAACCGGTGAAATCGGCGGTTGTTTGATCGGCCGTGCCGGCGGCAACGCGACTATTAGTGATAGTTCGGTAAATTGTACGATAACCGGATACAATACCGTGGGTGGTTTGGTCGGTGAGAGTTCTGCAGGAATTGAGCGTAGCTTTGCAACCGGTGCGGTTGTAGAATTGCCGCTATCCAATCTAAGCCGCACAATCGAGATCGGAGGATTGGTTGCCACCTTGCTCGATGGGCGTATCGAGGATAGCTATGCAGCCGTTGATATACGAAGTCAAAGTACGAACAATTTGATCTTTTCCTCTTCGGGGGTCGGTGGCTTGGTCGGCCGGAGTGAGTTTGGTGCCTCGATTAACAATAGTTATGCGATAGGTGATGTAATCAATGTCGGAGATGCTCGTATCGATCTCGTAGGCGGCTTGGTCGGAGATGCAGGCGGTTCGATATCAAATAGTTATGCAACCGGCAATGTGGATGTATCGAGCGGCTTGCAAAGCCTCAATACGGGCGGTTTGGTCGGACGCCTCAACGCGACGACCGTTGATAATAGTTATGCAAGCGGCGATGTAAAAGGATATAGAAATGTGGGCGGGTTGATCGGCTGGGTGAGAGACTCTAATTCGGGCATCAATAATAGCTATGCCAACGGTGCGGTTAGCGGGGATGCTCGAATAGGCGGCTTGGTCGGTAATGCAAACGGCGGTGGAATATCAAACAGTTATGCAATCGGCAACCTGAGCGGGCGAGCGGATGTCGGAGGCTTGGTCGGTATCGGATCTGCATCATTGCAAAACAGTTATTGGGACATTGACCGTAGCGGTACAACAAGCAGTGTTGTTGCAAGAGGCTTTGCATCCGAAGTCCTTAAATCGGCAACTGCGCCAAGCATGACAGCAAACGGAGTGTATTACACCTGGAGTTCGGATAACTGGGATTTCGGTGTCGACACGCAGTATCCTGCCCTTAAATACAGAGACGCTAGTTGCGGAACTGCAACACCATCATCGAATTGCGGCGAGGTGTTGTTGCGTCAACGTCTCGGCTTGCGAGATATACGATTAAGCCAACTAGGTGCAACGAGGCAGGCACAAATTGTTCCGACCTTCGATGCAACGATCGATAAGGAGGATCCCGATGCGACCGCGGTCAGAGACTATAGATTATATGTGGACAGCAATGCCCTCGAATTTGGAATTAACGCGGTTGCAAATAGCCGCGACAGCGTCATCGCCGTGGACGGCGGTCCGGTATCGGCAGGCACGGTAGATTATTCGCCTGCTCTGGACTTTTCTACCACGACGGTGGTGAAAATACTGGTGTCCGAACCGTACGAGATTGAAGGCAAGGAAAACCTCAAAGTTGAATATCGTTTAACGCTCAATGCTTTCCCGATGGTCGACGACATTCAATATCAAGCGGCACTAGATCCGCAATCGGCACCGCTAAATGCTTCGGTGCCGATAAGGGAAGGCCACTTTATAGTTTTGACTAGCCGGGTGTCGGATATCAACGGTAACGATTTGAGCTACCGGTGGACGGTGGATAGAACTCAAGTATCACTTTTGGACGAATCTACGCTCGTCGGCACCGTCGTAGGCGGTTCGGGTAATATCATTCTTCCGTTCTATTTGACCGATGATTTCGTCGCCGCAGATCGCTCTCAAGAGATGGTGCGTGTGTCGTTGACGGTTCAAGATTCCGAAGGCATCAGCATGACCGAGGAACTGTCGTTGCCGGTGATGAAACACAACAACGGCACAATCGGTGGAATCAGCACACCTACGCAGATAGGCTTCACTTATACTGCCCCGACCGTCACTGCGACGCAGTTGGCCGAGGACCCCGACCGGGGAGGTGATATCGATAGCATCGGCTATCAATGGCAGCGGCAGTTCGAGGGTATTTGGTCGGATATTGCCGGTGAGACCGATCTAAGGTATACCGTAGGCGGCTTTATTGCCGATTTCTATCGGGTGATCATAAGCTATACCGACGGTCAAGGCTATAGAGTTGAGGTGCCGTCGGCACCGGCGCGAGCCTCGTCGGGTTTGTTGTTGAGAGCACTACCCGGAGCCGAAACCACTGCAATAGGAGGAGTTCTTATCCTCTTCAACGCAGAGAATTTAAGGGAAGCCGAAGGTGATATGCGAGCGGGTTTCTTCATAGATACGACAAGCTATACCGTCCCTACCGAAACCGACCAAATCACGCTTACAGTAGCATCCGCAGACTCCGTTGTAAGCGTAAACGGTATGCCCAGAGGGAGATCCTTTGACATTTCCCTTCCGCTCAATTTCGGCAATAATGTGATTACCGTTCAATGGCAAGATGAAGACGACAATCCGATAACCTATGAGATAACCGTCCGCCGTGCATACAATACGACGCTACAAAGCTGGCGCATTGCCTGGCAAGGGCAAACTGCGATAGATTTTACCGCAACACCGCCGCAGCCGGATACCGACCATATATTATCGGAGTTCATCCCCAACAACATTCAAACCGTATCGGTGTCCGCACGGATATCCGAAGCGGTGAATATTGCCATTGATTTGAACGAAGACAATGTCGGCAATGTTAGCACCGGCACCTCGACCGAGGCCGGCGCGGTTGTGGCGCAAGCGACGGTCGCCGGCTTAGTCTTAGGGGAGAATACCATTCGCTTTGTTATATCGTCTCCGGACGGCTTGCAGAGTGAGGAATATACCGCAACAGTCTGGCGCAGATATAATGCTCAGCTGGAAGCCTTAACTACGAGTGCTACGGAGGAGCAACTCTTGCCGTCATTTGATTCCGAAACAACCGAATATTCGGCACGCACCGCCAACCACCGTGCATCCGAGCGGATCGATTTTAGCGGGGCAGCAGGGACAACGGTCGTCGTTAACGATGTGGCAAGAGCTTCCACATCTACGCTACCTCTGCGCATAGGCGATAACACCGCCGAGCTGATAGTGATGGCACCGCGTGAACGAGATACGACTTACACGGTTATCGTCCACCGTGAATATAGCCTGAATCTGCGCAGCCTCGGTTTGGCGAATGCAGTGGAATTAGTACCGACACTTGTTCCTACGGGAGATAGATATATCACGGAAAATCGATATACCGCAACGGTTCCCGATACGACGACGCAAGTTACGGTGACATTCGCAACCGACCTAGGCATAGGGTCGCTTCTGAGTGCGCCCATCCAGCCGGTGATTACCGAGAATACGATACGCAACAACGATGCCGACGATCGGATAGAGACCACCGCATCGGTGCCGTTGAACTTCGACGAAAATCGTATTTTACTAACGACTTCGGCACTCGGAGAGCAACGTGTTACCACGATTACGGTTACCCGACTCAGAGGTAAAAATCCCGATTTGCAGCCGCAGCCCGCCGGTTTGGTTCCCGAGACGGCGGATTCTATAAGCTACGATGAAGATACTCGACGCTATACCATCGATGTCCCCAATCGTATTGCCGACCTTCGGCTGACCTTGAGACCGCAGGATCCGAATGTTTCTAGTATTACTCTGGGCAATACATCACTGGATTTGAGTGGCCTGAATAGACAACTGGATCTGAGTAGCCTGAGAGACACCGGTTCGGTTAACGGAATTATTTCCGGCTTGATAGAAGGCGGGGCGGTTGAAGTAGGACTGAAAATAATCGCACACGACGGGATCAATTCGCAGACCTATACGGTGACAGTCAATCGTGCATTGAGTAGCAACGACAACCTCGATTATGTGCAACTTAGTCAATTTAATGAAGGACAAGACTCCGCCGCTGTTTCGTTTAGGATAGACAGCGGACAGTTTATCGAACTATTGTCGCAGCAGTCTCTTCGCAACGAGGTGGATAGAATCAGATTGAACCCGACAACCGAGCGCAGAGATGCAAACGTTAAAATTACCAAAGTCGGGGATACACCCGAAATCGTCTACTTTAATGCAGAAGGTAGCGGTATCACTCCGAGCGACTTCATCAATCTGGATTTGGGACGAAACGATATTAGAATTAAAGTAACCGCACCCGATAGAATAACATCGACTACCTATACGCTGAGCATAACTCGCAACCTGAGCGACAATACCGAATTGGAAACAGCCCCCAGTGTTTCGGGTAATCCGGCGCGGTTGGTGCGGCGAGGCGTGTATATCGCCGAGCTCGATAGAGGTACGACGAGCTTTTCCGTAGAGGCGACGGCCTTACATCCGAGCGCGACGGTGACGATTACAACTGCGACGGTGACGATTGATAACCTTATCAACGCCGATCGTAGCACACGCATATCCGATATCCCCATAAGTGTCGATATGTCCGAGCAGGAGTTTGCCATATTCGTGCTGGCGCAGAACCAAATGAGCAGCCAATCTTATGTCTTGACGGTAAGACTTATCGAGAGTTCGGATGCGAACTTGGCTTCGCTGAGCGTGGAGCGTGCCAGCCCGAGTAATATAGCCTTGGATGACAACGAAAATGTATATCGAACAACCTTACCTGAGAATATATCGGCTACGACTGTAACCGCGGTTGCGAACGATCGATTTGCAACGGTGAAAATTACAGAAAACGGCAGATCAATTGGGTCGAGAGGCCAAGAGGCAATAGGAAGGATTTTCATATTCGACACCGGTGTCAGTAGAACTTTGCAGATTGAAGTGACCGCGCAGGATGATACGGTAAGAACTTATACCTTGACTATTACTCGTGCAGAAAGTAGCAATAATTGTTTGCAGGCTCTGACGATTCTAAACAGCGCAGATAATAGCCGTGCAGCGGGTAGGACCCTCGGTAGCTGCGACGATACCAATCCATCTTTTAATGTAGCCAATTCGGTGGCACAAATATTAGTCCGACCGACCGCCGAAGACAGCCGCCGTGCAACTATCGAAGTGCGTGCGCCGGGCGACACCGTCGGCGAGCAGGTGCGACGCGGTGCAAATAGCACTAGACCGATAGCGGTGCCCGAAGGCGGCACAACGACGTTTACGATCGTAGTGACCGCCCAAAACGGCGAGACCCGATCTTATACCGTGGCGGTGAATCGCGCCGCAAGTTCGAATGCCGATTTGAGTGATTTGCGGTTAGTCGATATAAACAATGCGAACTTACTGCCGAACTTTGATCCTACGAGCAGAACACAGGTCTATAGGTTCGGGGTTCCGAATACCACCACCGGCACCAGAGTGACTGCCACGGCCCATCCGAGAGCAGTGATAAGGGTCGATATAGACGGTGTGGAGGATACCACCACCGCCACCGGCACGATTGACAGTGAGTTCGATTTGGAAGAGGCCGAAGTAGAAAAACGGATTCGTATTGTGGTTACTTCCCAAGACCGCAATAACATCCGAGGCTACACCGTGTTCGTTACGCGTGCCGAAGCCGATTCAACGAATGCAAACTTAGCAAGCATTGCGATTTCGTTGAATAACAATGTGCGTACGCCTTTGTTCACATTGACATCACCCGACGAGGGTACAACCGCAACCTATTCGGCGCGTATCATGGGGACAGCCGAGCGTGAAGTCCAGACTATAGAGCAAATCATCGTATCGCCGCGTGCCGAAGACGGAGGTGCGACGATTAGTATAGACGGAGATGCAGAGGTATCTATGCCCGATGCGCAGGTCACGCTCGATGCCGAATTGGATGCACCGGAGGAGCAACCCATAGCCATTAAAGTGACTGCCGGTGATAAGACTACATCTGCGGTGTATAGCTTGCAAATAACCCGAGTGAGCAGTGCGGATGTGGGTTTTGCAACTGTCGTTGTCGGGGGTGCCGAACTGGATATCGACGATCGTTCAACCCGATATACGGCAAGTATAGGAGAGCGTACGACGAATACCATCGTGTCCGTAAGAACAAGACATTCGCAGGCGACAATGGAAATCACTTTAGGCAGTGATACCGTTTCTACCGGAAATCGTGCGAGCAGACTTGTTGTTATCGACGATACCGGCGGCAGGGAATCTTTGCAGATCAAAGTGATTGCCCAAAACGGCATGACGAGCCGAACTTATACCGTCGAAGTGAATCGCGACCGCAGTAGCGATACGAGCTTGGCGAGTATCATCGTGGGTAATACTTCTGCAACGGTGGTGGACAATAGAACCTATACGGCAACCCTAAATCAGAATACATCGAGGACGACCGTAACCGTAACCGCCAATAGCACGCACGCGACGACGGTGATCAGCGAAGGCGGGTCTTCTACGCGTGGCAGACAGCGGGTGAGTAGAGGGCTCACTATCGCCGATCCCGGAGATAGCAAGGAATTACAGATTCGTATCACCGCACAAAGCGGCGCAGTGCAAACATATAGATTGACGGTAGAACGAGAGCAAAGCACCGACGACCGTCTCTATGAATTGGCGTTGCTACCGTCGTCGGGCAGACCCGTGCGGATAATCACTAGACCGACTACGACGACCGAACATCAACGGCAGTTTGATTTCGGGGTGACCGGTATCAGGGTGCAAGCGTTTGCACATCCGAATGCCGATAAGATAGAAGTATTTGCACCGGGAAGCGATGCCGGCGAAGAGATAGCGCAGGGCGGTGTCAGTTCTTTAATCCCGTTGACCGAAGGTGAGCCTTCGGTGATTAGGATTTTGGTGACCGCACAAGACGGTGAGACGACTAGACCTTATGTGATACGGGTGACCCGTGCTTTGAATCCCGACGACGATTTGAGAGGTCTTGGGTTAATATCCGAAGGTGTGAGATTAGACCGATCTTTCAATAGAAACACTTTGCGATACGGGGTGACGGGAAATATCGGCGAGAGACTTACGGTGACGGTGACCTCCGGCCCGGGTCAGCGAATTATCGTAGACGACGACGAGACACCTGTGATTGACGCCCGTTCGGAGTCGGTAAACTCTGCTTTCTCTAGATCCTTGGAGTACGGAGAGAATACGATTGAGATTTTAGTGATTGCTCAGAACCGTATGACGAGTCAAACCTATATCTTGACTGCATTTCGTCCGGTGGTTTTGGAGGATTTACTTTTGGAAGGACTCAGTCGGCGTGCTATAGAGCCTTATCGCTTCGATCCTTTCGAGAGAAACTATGCGGTGACGGTTGATAGGACGACGGCATCCCTCGTAATTACTCCGGTGATACCCTTGGTCAGCGGTATTGAATATACGATTTCTCAAGGGGGCGAGAGAATAACACAAGATGAAGCGGCGTCTATCGCGCTGATGACGGCAGAGACCAAAGTTATCACCGTAGCACTGGAAGCACCGAACGGAACGATGAATAGCTATAGGGTGCGTGCAACTCGGGAACGGAGTAACAACGCCAACTTGGGTAATCTGCAGGTATCGTTTGAAACTACACTGTTCCAATTCGACAACCTAGCGACAAGTGCGAACTATGTCTATACGGTTCCTAATCGTATAGCCGATATTAGATTGTCGGCGGGAGTAGCGCAAACCAGCGCAACGATTATAGACTTTAGGATAAATAATAATCCGGCAGGCGGCGTGTCGTCGGATGAAACCGAGATAGATGAGACTATTCCCTTAAACGAGGGTGAGACTAAAGAAATCACGATTAAAGTACTCGCTCAAGACCTAGAGACGAGCAAAACCTATACGATCGGTGTGACCCGTAGGCTCAGTAGCAATACCGACTTGAGTAGCGCACCGATAATCATCATCGGCGAGACTACGGCAAGCGCAGTTTTGGTAAGCGATACCGAATATACTGCGGTGATTGATAGAAATGTAACCTCGTTCTCGGTATCGGCGACGGCAGCACATTCCAGTGCGACGGTAACGATTAGTATTAACGATGGCTTGGATGCAGTCGGTGGTCGGACTGTAACGAAGACCGGTATCCCGATTAGGGTTCCGACGAGTCCTGCCGACATTGCGGCAGCACGGCAAGAGATTACTATAGTCGTGCGGGCACCGGATAGAACCACCATCCAAGAATATACTTTGACGGTACGCCTTGCCGATAGCACCGATGTAAGCCTGGCTTCGCTGAGCGTGAGAGACGAACAGCGACGGCCGGGTAGCGACGGGACTTACGCTGTGTCTTTTACCGAGGCTGTGGCGGATTTCAATGTGGTCGCAATGGCGACCGATCTATTTGCAACGGTGACGATTACCGATATTACCGATACCGAAAACGACATGTTGCTCTTTGCAGGAGGTCAAAGAGTAGAAGGTGAGATTACTTTAGAGACCGGAGAGGATAAGACTTTGAGCATTAAAGTGACCGCACAAGATGGCATAACGAGTCAAACTTATATCTTGACAGTGGACCGAGCTCGGAGTTCGGATGCGAGCTTGGCTTCGCTGGGTGTGTCCAATACCACTCCGAGTAACATAGTGTTGCAAGATAACCTATTTAGATATACTGCAACCTTAGCCGAGGATGTAGCAAATACGACCGTGACCGCAGTTGCCGGCAATCGATTTGCAATGGTGACGATTACCGATATTACCGATACCGAAAACGACATGTCATTCACCCCAGGAGTTGAAAGAGCAATAAGGAGAGCCACCCTAGACCGGACCGGAGATATGAGAACCTTGCAAATCAGAGTGACCGCACAAAACGGTGTAGCGATGAGCCGTATCTATACCTTGACGGTGATACGCGCCAAGAGTTCGGATGCGAGCTTGAGGTCGCTTACCGTCGATCGTGCCGACCCGGAAGAGTTGGTATCGGAAGCCGACCGAGACCGAGACGAATATACCGCGACCGTAGGTGATGATGTGGCAAATACGACTGTGACCGTCGTTGCAACCGATCCATTTGCAACGGTGACGATTACCGATATTACCGATACCGAAAACGGCATGGAGCTTGCTCGAGGAGTTCAAACTACAACGACTAGGATTACTTTAGAGGAGACCGGAGATCGTAAAACCTTAAGCATTGAAGTAATCGCACAAAACGGCACGACGAGCACTTATACCTTGACGGTGGTGCGCGAGCAGAGCCGCGATACGAGTTTAGCTTCGCTTACCGTCGATGATGGTACCGACCGGGAAGAGTTGGTGTCGGAAACCGACCGAGACCCAGACGAATATACTGCGACCGTAGGTGTGGATGTGGCAAACACGACCGTGACCGCCGTTGCAAACAATACATCTGCAACAGTGACGATTACCGAAAACGGCAGGGTTGTCGCCGGAGGAGATGATCGCAGGGCAGAAAGAGGTATTACTTTAGCTCGGAGAGGAGACACTAAAACCTTGCAGATCAAGGTGACCGCACAAAACGGCATGACGAGTCGGACTTATACTTTGATAGTAGCCCGAGGGGTGAGTCTGGATACGAGTTTAGCCTCGCTTATCGTCGATGATGGTACCGACCGGGAAGAGTTGGTATCGTTAGTATCGGAAGCCGACCCGGACGGATATACCTTAACCGTAGCCGAGAATGTGGTAAATACGACCATGACCGTCGTTGCCAACGATGAATTTGCAACGGTGACGATTACCGATATTACCGATATCGAAAACGACATGCTGCTCGCTGAAGGAGGGCAAAGTACGGTAACTAGGATTACTTTAGAAGAGACCGGAGATCGTAAAACCCTACAGATTAAAGTGATTGCTGAAAGTCGTACGACGAGTCGGACTTATGCCTTGACGGTGGTGCGTGCCGATAGCTCGGATGCGAGCTTGGCTTCGCTTAGCGTGTCCAATATCAGCCCGAATATAGTGTTGCGAGATGACCTATTTACATATACTGCAACCTTAGCCGAGGATGTAGCAAATACGACCATGACCGCGGTTGCCGGCAATCGATTTGCAACGGTGACGATTACCGAGATTACCGAGAACAACATGCCGTTCGCCGCAGGAGTTGAAAGAGCAATAGGGAGAGCCACCCTAGACCGGACCGGAGACACTAGAACCTTCCAAATTAGAGTGACCGCACAAAACCGTGTAGCGATGAGCCGGATCTATACTTTGGAAGTGACTCGAGCTAAAAGTAGCGATGCGAGCTTGAGGTCGCTTACCGTCGATCGTGCCGACCCCGAAGAGTTGGTATCGGAAGCCGACCGAGACCGAGACGAATATACCGCGACCGTAGGTGATGATGTGGCAAATACGACTGTGACCGTCGTCGCTAACGATGAATTTGCAACGGTGAGGATTACCGATACCACCGATACCGAAAACGGCACGCTGCTCGCTGAAGGCGGTCAAAGTACGGCAACTGGGATTACTTTAGAGGAGAGCGGAGACAGTAGAACCTTAAGTATCAAAGTGATTGCCCAAAATGGCACGACGAGTCAAACTTATACCTTGACGGTGATGCGTGCCGAGAGTTCGGATGTGAGCTTGGCTTCGCTACGCGTGGATCGTGTCGACCCACGCGATATAGAGTTGGATGACGATGAAAATGTATATACCGCAACCTTACCCGAAAATGTGTCGAATACGACCGTGACCGTCGTCGCTAACGATGAATCTGCAACGGTGGAAATCACCTTAGACGAAGATACCGTTTCTAACGGAAATAGTGCAAGCAGACCGGTTGTTATTGACGAGACCGGAGACAGTAGAACCTTAAGTATCAAAGTGATTGCTCAAAATGGCACGACGAGTCGGACTTATACCTTGACGGTGATGCGTGCCGGGAGTTCGGATGTGAGCTTGGCTTCGCTGCGCGTGCAGAACACCATTTCAAGTGATTTAGAAGTGGTAGACAATAAAACCTTATATACCGCAACCCTGCCCGAAAATGTGTCGAATACGACCGTGACCGTCGTCGCTAACGATGAATCTGCAACGGTGGAAATCACCTTAGACGAAGATATTGTTTCTAACGGAAATAGTGCAAGCAGACCTGTTGTTATTGACGAGACCGGAGACAGTAGAACCTTAAGCATTAAAGTGATTGCCCAAAATGGCACGACGAGTCGGACTTATACCTTGACGGTGATGCGCGCCGAGAGTTCGGATGTGAGCTTGGCTTCACTGAGCGTGGAGAACACCATTTCAAGTGATTTAGAAGTGGTAGACAATAAAACCTTATATACCGCAACCCTGCCTGAAACTGTGGCAAATACGACCGTGACCGTCGTCGCTAACGATGAATCTGCAACGGTGGAAATCACCTTAGACGAAGATATTGTTTCTAACGAAAATAGTGCAAGCAGACCTGTTGTTATTGACGAGACCGGAGACAGTAGAACCTTAAGTATCAAAGTGATTGCTCAAAATGGCACGACGAGTCGGACTTATACTTTGATAGTAGCCCGAGGGGTAAGTTTGGATGTGAGTTTGGGTTCGCTACGCGTGAATCGTGCCGACCCGGACGATATAGAGTTGGATGACAATGAAAATGTATATACCGCAACCTTACCTGAAAATGTTTCAAATACGACCGTGACCGTCGTCGCTAACGATGAATCTGCAACGGTGGAAATCACCTTAGACGAAGATACCGTTTCTAACGGAAATAGTGCAAGCAGACCTGTTGTTATTGACGAGACCGGAGACAGTAGAACCTTAAGCATTAAAGTGATTGCCCAAAATGGCACGACGAGTCGGACTTATACCTTGACGGTGATGCGCGCCGAGAGTTCGGATGTGAGCTTGGCTTCACTGAGCGTGGAGAACACCATTTCAAGTGATTTAGAAGTGGTAGACAATAAAACCTTATATACCGCAACCCTGCCTGAAACTGTGGCAAATACGACCGTGACCGTCGTCGCTAACGATGAATTTGCAACGGTGGAAATCACCTTAGACGAAGATATTGTTTCTAACGAAAATAGTGCAAGCAGACCTGTTGTTATTGACGAGACCGGAGACAGTAGAACCTTAAGTATCAAAGTGATTGCTCAAAATGGCACGACGAGTCGGACTTATACTTTGATAGTAGCCCGAGGGGTAAGTTTGGATGTGAGTTTGGGTTCGCTACGCGTGAATCGTGCCGACCCGGACGATATAGAGTTGGATGACAATGAAAATGTATATACCGCAACCTTACCTGAAAATGTTTCAAATACGACGGTGACCGTCGTCGCTAACGATGAATCTGCAACGGTGGAAATCACCTTAGACGAAGATATTGTTTCTAACGAAAATAGTGCAAGCAGACCTGTTGTTATTGACGAGACCGGAGACAGTAGAACCTTAAGCATTAAAGTGATTGCCCAAAATGGCACGACGAGTCGGACTTATACCTTGACGGTGATGCGCGCCGAGAGTTCGGATGTGAGCTTGGCTTCGCTGAGCGTGCAGAACACCATTTCAAGTGATTTAGAAGTGGTAGACAATAAAACCTTATATACCGCAACCCTGCCTGAGGCTGTGGCAAATACGACCGTGACCGTCGTCGCTAACGATGAATTTGCAACGGTGGAAATCACCTTAGACGAAGATATTGTTTCTAACGAAAATAGTGCAAGCAGACCTGTTGTTATTGACGAGACCGGAGACAGTAGAACCTTAAGTATCAAAGTGATTGCTCAAAATGGCACGACGAGTCGGACTTATACTTTGATAGTAGCCCGAGGGGTAAGTTTGGATGTGAGTTTGGGTTCGCTACGCGTGGATCGTGCCGACCCGGACGATATAGAGTTGGATGACAATGAAAATGTATATACCGCAACCTTACCTGAAAATGTTTCAAATACGACCGTGACCGTCGTCGCTAACGATGAATCTGCAACGGTGGAAATCACCTTAGACGAAGATACCGTTTCTAACGGAAATAGTGCAAGCAGACCTGTTGTTATTGACGAGACCGGAGACAGTAGAACCTTAAGCATTAAAGTGATTGCCCAAAATGGCACGACGAGTCGGACTTATACCTTGACGGTGATGCGCGCCGAGAGTTCGGATGTGAGCTTGGCTTCGTTGAGCGTGGAGAACACCATTTCAAGTGATTTAGAAGTGGTAGACAATAAAACCTTATATACCGCAACCTTACCTGAAAATGTTTCAAATACGACCGTGACCGTCGTCGCTAACGATGAACTTGCAACGGTGGAAATCACCCTAGACGAAGATATTGTTTCTAACGAAAATAGTGCAAGCAGACCCGTTGTTATTGACGAGACCGGAGACAGTAGAACCTTAAGTATCAAAGTGATTGCTCAAAATGGCACGACGAGTCGGACTTATACTTTGATAGTAGCCCGAGGGGTAAGTTTGGATGTGAGTTTGGGTTCGCTACGCGTGGATCGTGCCGACCCGGACGATATAGAGTTGGATGACAATGAAAATGTATATACCGCAACCTTGCCTGAGGCTGTTTCAAATACGACCGTGACCGTCGTCGCTAACGATGAATCTGCAACGGTGGAAATCACCTTAGACGAAGATACCGTTTCTAACGGAAATAGTGCAAGCAGACCTGTTGTTATTGACGAGACCGGAGACAGTAGAACCTTGAGCATCAAAGTGATTGCCCAAAATGGCACGACGAGTCGGACTTATACCTTGACGGTGATGCGCGCCGAGAGTTCAGATGTGAGCTTGGCTTCGTTGAGCGTGGAGAACACCATTTCAAGTGATTTAGAAGTGGTAGACAATAAAACCTTATATACCGCAACCCTGCCCGAGGCTGTGGCAAATACGACTGTGACCGTAATCACCACACATTCGCAAGCGACGGTTGCAATCACCTTAGACGGAGAGATGAATTCCGCTCTCAACGAGCTAAGCAGACAAGTGACTATTGCCGATCCTGGTGCTTCCAAAACCCTGGAAATCGTGGTGACCGCACAAGACGGCACGACGAGTCCAACTTATACCTTGATAGTGACCCGTGCATTGAGTACGAGAGTAATACGTATTCGCGCCAAAGTCTTCTTGGAAGGTCCTCTGCAATAGAACCACCGAACCATTCCCCTCTTTCGGAGGGAGGCAAGTATTCTATGCTATACTACCTTCTATTTACGATAACCGAATATTTAACCGACAACTTAAGAACAAAGGAGGTGCATTATGGATGTCAATATAAATCTCAACGGATTAGACTTAAAAATAAATGTTGAAAAAGCCGGTTCGGGCAAGACCGCTTTATTAATGGTTCATGGGATCCCTACGAATGCGCGCTTGTGGCGGCATTTGCAGGAACACTTGAAGGACGACTACACCAGCTATGCGATGGACATGGTCGGTTATGGAATGTCCGACATGCCACTGGATGATTTTGAACATACGCTGACTAACCAGGCGGAAGCCATTCGCGCGGTGATAGATGCCCTAGACCTTAAAGGCAAAGTAATCCTCTTGGCACACGATCACGGCGGCGGTGCCGCACAAATTTTTGCATCGAAGTACTGCGACCATATCAGTCGTCTGGTGCTGATCAACCCGGTAGCATTCGACTACTGGCCAGTGCTCGAAGTAGAAGGCTTCAACGGCTTGGTGGGTGCCAGTGACGAAGTTTTGCAAGGTGCTATGGCACAGGCTGCTGCAGGCTTCGGTATGCTACTACGCACCGGTAGCCACGACAAAATTGCCTTTACCGACCAAAATGTCAAGCAGAATTACTTGCGGTTTTGGGCTCGCGGACCGGGCTTAACCGGCTTCAAGTCTCTGGTTAAAGTCTGTAGCCAACCCGACAATCAAGAAACCCTGTCGGTAGACCACTCTCAAATAAAATGCCCGACGCTGATTTGCTGGGCATTACACGATGCTTGGATGCCCAAGGAATCCGGGATACGCCTCAAAGCTGCAATCGCAGGTCCGGTGAGACTCGAGTTCGTAGAGAGAGCGGGGCATTATGTGCTGGAAGACCGACCCGATGCGATCGCAGCCTATGTGCATGACTTTATTACCGAATGGGAAGGTGTCTCTTTATAGAGCCTCCCATACACAAACCGCCTGTAGATACTACGGATAACCGGCTTTGCCGATTAGGGTTTGATATAGTTCGGTGCGATAGTCTCCATTGTCGTAGTGCATAAGGTGTCGCTTTCGGCACAGACGCTATCGACTTGTAGCGATAGATAATTATCAAAACTAAAAGGTCGCCCCGGAACGAAATCGCAAACCCGACCTTGCAGCTTTGCCAGACTATCGGGCAAGGCTATAATTTTTACCCGCTTGTCGAGCAGCTGCGCAACATAGCTTACGATTTGTTCGAGTGTGTATTGTTTAGGTCCGCAGAGATTGATCGATTGACCTATGGTGTTATCGTCGTCGATGCTTTCTACAACTCGTGTCGCCAGTTCGTTTACATAAACCGGTGCAAACAAGGTGTCTGCACAAGCGAGCGGGAAGAGAGGGACGGGAAGTAGTTTAAGAAGTCGAGCAAAGCGATTCAAAAAGCTATCTTCGGGACCGAATACCACCGAAGGTCTGAAACTTGTGACCTCCAAGCCGTCGGCTTCGAGCGCAAGCTGCTCGCCGGCATATTTCGTTTTTAGATATTCACTGGGTCCCTGCGGGTTTACATTCAAGGCACCGACATGTAAGTAGCGTCGGATACCCGCCGAGCGACATGCGTGTATGACTTGTCTCACCAACTCTACATGCGCGCGATGAAAATCTTGCGGATGCAAGATGCGCTTATTCAATATCCCGACCAAGTTGATAACGCAATCGCAATCGCTCAATAGTTCGGCGGAGAAGTGCTGCGGTTCGTAGACCCGCAGTTGGACGCGCGCCGATAAATCGCGCGCAGTTCCGTTGCGGCTTAAGAGGATGATTTCATGATCTAGAGCCGACAATGTATTTGTTATAGCACCGCCTACAAACCCACTGCCGCCGATTACTGTTACACGCATAGTCAATAGAGTAGTTTAGGTGTTTATCGGTATTTTTTCAACCGATGCTCCGTAGGTGTAAGCACAAAGTAGTAATGTGGGACTGTTGAAAAAGTAATGTTCTGCATGAATTCAAACGCTATGCGCCACATGTATGATAACCACAAAGTCGTAGGGGCAGTATAAAGCCGCCGATTGAGCCGGTAGGTCAATCGGCAACTCTGATGTCTGCCCTTAAGTGCCGTTCTGCACAGCCGTAACCGCTTGCGCCGTATGGTTTTGGTTTCCATAAATTGGATGAATGAATGTATAAATCGTGCAGGTGTAATGCGTTACGGGCGGACATGTTAGTCCGCCCCTACGGTAGGTAAAAATAAATTTTGTGGATAAACACATTATCCGTGCCAAACGGTATTTTTTCAACCTATGCTCCGTAGGAATGAACTCGCATACCTGTGCGCCCGAACCGCGCATCGCATCTGCATAACCTCAAACGTCTCGCACCGTACGAGTAAGAATATCGGGGTGATTTGTATATCTTTTATGCTATTATGAGTTTTTCAATTTTAGGTATGCTATAACCGAATAACATTAGTGTGCGTTTAACAAAGCCTTTTATATTATTCCATGTCCGTTCCTCCTATTTATGTAATCAATCTAGAACGAACACCCGAGAGAAAACTTTACATACAAAGACAGCTCGATGCTTTGGGATTAAGCTGTTGTTTTGTGAATGCAATCGATAAATACGAGTTACATTCTAAAGACTATAGAAGAGAGATCGCTCGTTATCTGGATATAGAAGAGGACATTATGGAATACAAATATAAAACACTTAAAGATAGGGGGTTTCCGGTAATGTTGAGCCACATCAAGGCGCATCATTCGATGGTGGAGAATAATATTCCCGCTGCGTGCATATTAGAAGACGATTCTTATCTATTAACGAGTTTTCCCGAAGTGTTGGCTTCTGCGATGAAGAGACCGTGGGACATATTGAAACTTAGTAGTTATGGAAAGACTCCCAATAAGATCATGGTTAATTTATTTAAGAGTTATAGTCCACCTATGCGAATGAGGATTCATAATAGTCTCATCGATATCGTTAATTATAAAAAGAATTATCCGAGTTTGCGTCCGTATACTGCGTATCTGGCTGCGCTCGGTGTTATCGAGTGTTATTTTGATGTTGTCGGAAATTATCTATATTTTAATACCCGCTACGGGAAATTTCTAAAGAAAAAATATGCTAAGACCAAGAGAATTAATATCGACGAACCCGGCACACATTTTTGGTTGCCGCGATATTATTCATCGGGAATGGGTACGCCGTTGAGTCGCAATAAAGCATCGTGGCATAAAATAACAGCCAAGCATTACATCGCCAATCCCGCCGAAGCAACGGGTTCGGGGACGGCGTATATGATTAGATTGTCGACGGTGGCAATCATTAAACAGGTAGCGATGGATCCTAATTTACCTATACAACATATAGACGCTATTCCGTGGATATTGTATAGACACAAAGGGATAAAGTTTTTTATATGTTCTCCTCCATGCGTCAAGTTCACATATCAATACCTCATTAATTCGGTGCGCTATCGGTTTTTGGGCAAACCCAGAGTCTGGTACTAGAACACGCACCGTACAAAATCGGACCGCACTTTGTGTGGTGGAACGACCCATATCGATCTACCGATTTATAGAAGCCATTCCGGATGTGACATTTAATGTAGGTTTATTCGGGGAAATAATGCGGGGTGCAGGAACTTGCAATGTCGGCTTGATAAAAGTAGACCGCTATGTCGGCGAGACCGATACCCGACGGGGTGATATTGCTCTCCCAAAAGGGCAATATTACAGGGGAGACTGTCATTCGTCTTATATTTACTACCGTTCATCCAAAACCGGAATCATCGCCTTTATTTATGGGCAAAATCGGCATATTGGCTTAACGAGGAATGAATATGCAAGTGCAAACAAATTTATTGATAGCAATCGGTGTCGTTTCCGAGCGACGACATCGCGATATAGAAAACCGATATTCAAGGTTTCTGTTTTATTTGATAGCGGCATCGGCTTTGGTCGGTTGTATGTCGGTGGATACCGGTGCGCGGCGCATCGACAAAGAGGCGTTAGAGGCGGCGTACTATCAAAATCCGTCGCCCGAGTCTTATTTCAAAATTAACGAAGCGGCGGTTCCGTCGCAACTACTTCGTCGGGTAAATGTTACGAATGCACGGCTGAGTCTACGCGAGGCAATTCATGCAACGCTACCGTTTACCGTCGTCGTACGAGCGAAGGATGTTTCGGTAGATCTAGACCGAGTAATCCGCATAAGAACCGGTACCGAGATGCGGGTTGTCGATTTCCTCACCTATTTGGAGGGCTTGAGTAATTATCGGATCGGCTTAAATCCGGAGAATAATATCGTCGAAGTCGCCGCGTATGTCACTCGTCGTTGGAATCTGGCGGCGATTGCTTCCGCCGGTCTCAATCAAATTCATTTCGGCTCGGCGACGAATACCGACGACGATAGCAACGATGGCGATATCGGACACTCGGTCGACACCGAAATTTCTATTTCCAGCCGTATGGAATACGGAGACAAAACACCGTGGCAGGTGCTCGTAGAGCAGGCAAATTGCATCATGAAAACACGTTTGTGCGAGCAGGATGTTTTTGAGTCATCGAACGAGAGTTTTGCGGTCGACGACCGCAACGATTTTGTCGACGAGTTATCGTGGGTGCAAGCCGACCAAAGAACCGGCCTGATGGTTGCTTCGGGTCCGTTGCAAGAGATCGACCGCTTGGGAGAATGGCTGACACCGTTGGCGCAAAAGTCTACCCGCTTGGTGCAGATGGAAGTATTGATATTGGATGTTGCGAATAACGACGCCAAGGTCAAATTGTTTAATCTCTTGGCACTCGACGGTTCGGAGCGCGTCGGTTTATCGGGTGGCAGCGAAGCGGGTATCGGTTTGACCGCCGGGGGTTGGGTTATCGATTCCGATTTCTCGATCAACGGAACCGACTTTAATGTGCTACTCAATAATTTCGATAGAGCGCAAGACATACAAGTGTTGCATCGCACCAATCTAATCGCCGCAAACGGCGGTGTTGCGCGTATCAATTCGGTTGAAACTTTCTCGTACGCAGGCGGTCAAGAGATTATACCGGGCGACGCGAATAATCAGCAGCGGGTGTCGGCGAGTTTGGAACAAGCGCAGATCGGTTTGGAATTGACGGTGATGCCGCAGTTGTTGGCGGACGATAAAATTTTATTGACGGTCATCCCGGCGTTGTCGTCGTTGATAAGATTTGAGGACATCGTATCCGGCGGTGTCACGATATCCAGAGCGCCGCGTATATCGTTGACTAATTTAAGTTCTAAAGCGATCACCCGTTCGGGGCGTGCGGTTCCGGTAGGTGGTTTGACAACCGAGCAAATCAGCGATAGGGTCAGTGCCTCTTTAGGATTGGGTAAAACGGTACTGGGTGAACTATTCACATCCAAAGATAACAGTGGGCAGTTGCGCGAGTTGGTTGTCGTGGTGCTGCCTAGGGAGGTATCGGTATGACGATATTCGTCCCCGGTCTATTGGAGATAAACGGCAAAAAATGTTTAATCGTTGCCGATTCGTTGAGCCACGAGCTGCCGGCTTCCGGCACGGTATTGCTGGAGCGAGTAGAGGGTTTTAATATCTTTTGCTTGGCGGAGGAGCTGGTGGCAAAGAAAGCGATGTATCGCGGTGTGCCGGTCTACGGTTATTGGCAAACTCTACATGCGTCTAATCATTGGCAACCGGAAACCGGCATCACTGCATACAAGCACGGCACTATCGGACAATATGTTGCGATCGACCTAGACGAGAAAATCGCAACGACCGGAGAGGTCGTAGACGGTCGTGCCGTTGCTACGGCGGGCGAGCAGCTACGGCAGGCACAGATACGATGGCTCGAGATAACAACCGACGAGATTACTCTGCCGAGCTGTCCGGCGATGACGATGGCGGAGCAAATCGCAGCGCAAGAAAAAAACAATCGGGCGGTGTTGGCGGCGGTGTCGCTTGCGATACTGGCGTTGCTACTCGGATCGGTATCGGGTTCGTGGTATGCCGATAAAGAAACAAGACGAATTGAAGCACATTACGAAGCTTTGACGGCGCAGATAGAGGTGGCACGCGCAACGGTATCCGAATTAAAAAAGACCAAGCTGGCTACCGCACCCGATCAGCACGAGCTGTTGACTTTGCTGGAAGCGTTGAGTTGGATAGAAGGAATTGAAATACCGAACTCCGAGATGAGTGCAATTCAATTATCGCTACCTTATCGCTCGTATAACGACGCGATTTATATATTGACGCAGCATAACATTCGCTACACCGAGAACTGGTTGCCGGATGGACGCGTACGACTGAGTTTGCAACGATGACCAAGCTCTCGATTACGGTCGTTGCTTCGGTGTGCATCTATGTCTGCACGGCGGTGGTGTCTTATATGTTCAACGACGCACAGGTTCGCGATGGCGATTCCGTTATCGATATCGGCACCTTAGAAAGTGAACTGCTCGCACTGGAGGATCAAATACAAGTGCTTAAAGGTGCCGAGCCGTTGATGCCCGTAGAGAAGAACTGGTTGACGGTGCAGAGAATTGTTGCTCGCTACCCCGAGTTGATCTGGCGCGCAAGCGAAGCTCTGGAGATTGCGAGCGAAACCGAAAATGCTTGGGGAGCGGTGATGATCGCATCGCCCGACTTGCTTTTGCCGGTAATGCGTTCGATCCAAAGCACGGTACCCGCCGAAGTCTCGGAGATACAGCTGGACCGACGGCAAGGGGTTTTATTGATAAATATCTTGGGAACGATTAAATGAAATTGATGAAAATGAACATTTCGGCACAGTATTTAGTGTTGGCGATTTGCGCTTTTGTATACGCTGGTACCGCCGTGTCGGAGCCGGCACAATCTGCGCAACCGATTTTGCAGGCCGAAGAGATAAACGAGCGTATGACTTTATACAAGCGTATCAAGTTTGAACAAAATAAAAAAGTGTTGATGCAGTTGCTACACGACATTGCCGATATACAAAAGCAATGTAGAGACAAAGGTTATTTGTGCAATGTCGAAGGCAGCGACGATTATGGATCGCTTTTGATAGATTTGAATCACGCGCCCGACACACGGCACTCGGACGATACCGTTGCTTCTACGCATGCGGTCGGTGTTGCAATGCCCGATTTGAGGTTGCTCGGAATAGTCGGCGGGCGGGCGCGATTCGGGCTGGAAGACGGACGCATCGAAGATTTTGCTCCGGGTGAGTTGGTTGCGGATTTTTGGAAAGTTGCCGAGATCGCTACCGAAAGTGCGTTGCTCGTATCCGAAGAACAGCCCGATATAAAAGTGCGCTATCGAATACACAGAGAGCCGATCTCTAAAGAGGCTACGACCGAGGTCGCCCGATGAAGCAACAACAAAGGATGCACAAGTTTAGACAGGTGCTCGAGTATCTGAATCGCAGCGGCGTGCTGGAGCGGGCGACGGTTAATCATATCGGATGTCCGGAACCCGATAACATCATCGAGAGACTATTGCAGTTGGGCGGCGAGAAGTTGTCTCCCGATTTGCTCGCCGAAGCACTCGCCGCAGTATTCGATTTAGAGGTCTACTCGCCCGAACACCACGGTGTGCCTATCTGTAAGGACGACGATCAAAAAGATTGGGTTTATGCGAATCACAAGTTATTTTTGACTAATCCGTTTATTTCCCCGGCGATCCGGGGCTTATTGAATTCCGAGGTACTGGCTAAAGCACCGTTGAAGGGATACGGTGTACTGCGGGTCGCAGAGCGTAGCGGTGTGCGCAACGCCGAGCAGTATAAGGAAAATGCCCGCGGTGTTGCCGCCAAGAAGCTCGTTATGAAGTGGCTCAAAGATGCGGTGCAGGCCGGTGCGAGTGATTTGCAAATCGTACCGATAGACGGCAACAGCGTGTTAATTAAACAACGCATAGACGGAAAGCTTCATCCGCTACACGAATGGGCATACAAAGACGACGAGGGTGTGTCTTATAAACATTTGTGCAATGTAATCTTGAACGAATGTAGACAAGTGACGGGAACCTTCAATCGCCTCATAGACAGCTGTTTCAAGATCGAGGAAGTGCCGCATCGTGCTATCGAGGTGCGCGTTTCGATGCGTCCTATTTTTGTGGGAGGTGTGAATAAACCGGCATTCTTTTTGCGATTTTTGGGCAGTCGCCATGTCAATACATCGAAGATAGCCGATCTGAAGGTGTCCGAACATGTTGCTCGCTTGTTGGAGAAGATTACCGCAATGACCGACGGGCTGTGCGTCTTTACCGGACCTACCGGTTCCGGTAAAACTACGATGATCTATACCGTCTTGAACGAAATACACCGCCGTTATCCGTATAAATCGATACAGACTTTGGAAGACCCGGTCGAGCAGAACTTGGAGGGTATAGAGCAAACCCAGATTAGCAACGACGACGGCAGCGCACACAACAACGGCTTGACTTTTGAATCGGGGATACGCTCTATGATGCGTACCGATGTAGATTTGATTTTGGTCGGAGAGATAAGAGACAGCCGAACCGCGCGCCAAGCGATGCGCGCCGGGCTTACCGGACACGGTGTATTGACTACTTTGCATACCGTAGACGCACTCGGTGTTATAGACCGTTTGATCGATTTGGGAATCGAAAGGACACAACTGGCATCTTGGTTGCGTTTTGTTTCGGCGCAGCGTTTGGTTGCCGAGGTATGTCGGCATTGCTCGACCGAAGTCGTGGCGCACGACTACTACGAACATCCGGTGCATCACTCGGATACCGCACACAAAGTCAGAGTGGCGAATCCCGAAGGGTGTTCGCATTGTCGTGCCGGTTATCGCGGCCGCCGTTTGATTATGGAGGTTATCCCGATCGATGCGGCGTTGCAAAAATTACTCAACGAAGGTGCATCGAGTTATGAGATGCGCGCACACATCAAGCAAGAAAAAAGTTATAGGTGTCTGGAGGATTATGCGTTGCAGTTATGGTTTCGGGGGGCGACTACTTTGGAAGCCCTATCGGATATTTTCGGTTGTACTTGGGGCGTGCCTAAGAATTCTTCGGTGCGTTCTAATGAGAACAATCGTTTGAGCCTACCCGAGTACGGTGTATCGGTTGCTCGGGGAAATCACCCCATCGTTAAAGGAGATTTATTATGAAACATGCGTTTAGTTTACAGAGGTCGACGAAGCACGGCGGCTTCACATTGATAGAAGTCATTATCGTCGTTGCCGTTTTGGCGGCATTAACCGCCAGTGCGATTTATGCACTGGCACCGGGCGATAAAATTTCGTCGGCGGAAGAGGCCGGATTAAAACAGATACTGATATCCAGAGTGCCTACCGAATTGACCCAACATCGTTTGAAAAACGGTGATGTGTCGGGTTTTAAGCTGTCCGATAATAGTGTGGTTTTTATGGAGAATTGGCCGGGTGTCAAAAAAAGCAATAAGCTGAAGTTTACCCCCACGGCACAAAAACTCACTCTGGAGATGGAGACCACATTCGACGCCACCAATTTGATGAACTCCCTGGCGGCGATGCAAAATGTTACCGCCGGCATCTCGAGTAAAGTACTGAAAGTAGAGTACACCGTCCGGTAGAAAGCGCGGCGATGTTTGCTTGGCGAATTCAAAGGGTGAGAGGAAACGGTAATTTGCGCGAAACCGTCATCCCCGGATTGAATCTCGAGCGTGCGCTTGCCACGGCCGGTTATGACCCGAGCGGTATCGTCAAAGCCGAGAGATGTCTGCATTACGACGGGTTGGTTGCAAAGATTTCGCCACAGGCACAGATGATTTTTCTGATGAAGTTGCTACCTTATTATATTTCCGGTGTTCCCGACCAATCGGCACGGTTATTTAGAACCTATACACCGATTCGGAGAATGAGTAAACGCTACCCGACGGCGTTGGATATTAATTCCAGCTTGAGTGAAAGATTGGAGGCACTGCGTTTTAATCCCGTCGTCGTTGCGGTGATACGCGCCGGCGAACAGAGCGGGGAAATCGCTACGGTTATAAAGCAAGCCGTTTCCAATTTACAAAAAGAAATAGAAATGAATAAAAAAGCGCACAAAGGAATCGTCGGTGGTTTGCTGCTATTTGCCGCGTCGGTGGTGATCTTGTTGGGTGTATCGGCAACGACCTCGGGTGCTTTGGATTCGGTTATCGAAGCCGGCATTATAAAACAACATAATTTCGCCGGACTGATCTTGAATGCTCTGGGAGACTACGCCCGCAATTACCTGTGGAGTTTGCCCTTAATTGTGGTATCGGCAACGGGTATGGTCTTTAAGTACGGCGATTATTTGAAGAAGCTATGGCCGATATCGGTTTTTGATACTTATCTGAGGACATTACGCTCGATTCGTCTGGTCTTGGTATGGCTTATTTTGGAACGCGCCGGTCTGAACATAGAACACGACGAGCAGTTGCTTGCAACCGCCATCGGCACATCGCTCGCGACACGCATTTCGGCGCAGAGAAAAAGCGGAGAGACATTCGGCGATTTACTGAGTAGCCGATATTTCTCCTCGAGCTTGGAAGAGTGTTGTGCGGGTATTTCGGCACTCGGTGTTTCGGACAAAATACACTTACTGGAACAGATCGAACAGATGTTGGATATAGAAAGCGCACAGCTTGCAACGACTATCTCGCGTACTTTTTATATTATCGGGATGGTCGTTGCGATGACCGCCATCGCGCTCATTTTATACGGTATCTTATTGCCGATTTATGCTTCGGGTTTGGACGGTGTGCGGTTATGAAATCGGAGATATTCGGTTATACGCTGATAGAAGTGCTAGTCGTGGTTGCGATGCTTGCCGTTTTGACCGGTATGACGATAGTCCATACGATGCGCGATGTAGATTTGCAGCTCGCCGAACTGGAGTTCCGCGAGCATTACCGCAAAGCCGAGAGTATATCGGTGTATGCGCGTAATTTACACACCGCAGGCTTTCGTTCGAGCGGCGACTTGAATATCGAGCAGCTACAAACTGCGACACGGGGCGGCGACCACGAGGTGCTTGCAAATGAGATTGCGCAAATAACCGCCGACCATGCAAGCGATGATTTTAAGGTACGCTTTGCCGAAAAATATATACAAGTTAAATTTCTCGTTGCCGACGAAGTCGCGTCCGCCGGCTATCCGCTGCAAAGACGAAGCCTCAACGGAGACAAAGACGAAGTCTCGTTAAGAAGAATGATACAAGCCGAGCGCAGCCGCACCCTGAAGTTAAACGATTATTTGATGAATTGAGGTATGGCGGGAATCGTGCGACACGACGATACGATAAAAAGGCAATGTGGTTTTACATTGATAGAAACCCTGATCACGGTGGCTATTTTGTCAATTTTGGTTTCCGGTTATGCGGCATTCAAGTTGGAAGCCGATATTAGCGAATTAAACCAAAAGCTGTCGGATGCGCTGGTCGAAGAGTTCACATTGCTCGGTAATCAAGCGCAAACGGTTTATGCGCAGACCGGTTCGTGGCCGGGCTATGCGAACCGATGTGTGCGCGCACTCGACGATGTTACGATGCAGGAGTTGAGCGTAGATCAAAACTCGCCGTTTCCTGCGCTACCTTATACGACGGGTTGCACCGATAGAATATTCACGATTAGTATCGAGATGCCCGCGAGCTTAGCGGCATGGGCGTACTATATCGGAGCTAGAACGCCGAGCATCGATAGTCCGTTGCTTTTATCGAACGATAATCTAGGGCTGACATCCAACTGGCCGCTGCCGGCGGATATCACCGTGTTCAAACAACTACTGAACGATTATTATAAGCTCGACGGTTCGCAGGCGATGACCGGCGATATGAACCTAGACGGGCATAATATCGTCGGCATCGCCAAGGCGCAGGGGAACGATTTCGAGCTGAGCCGCAAACACAGCTTGAGTAAAACGGTGCAGAATATTCAACTCGTTCGCGCCGGCGACACGATTGCCAAACCCGATTGTGCCTTGCCGAAAATTTATATAACATCCGCCAATATAGGGAACCCGTCCGGGCGACCGGTGACCTCTATACAATGGACGGCATCCGCCGGTGCCAACACATGGACTATAGAAAACACGCTGTCCGACGACAGAAGTTTTAATAGCAACGATAAAAGTTTTTTAAGGGGTATTGCGATCGTTAAATGTTCCTAGCCCTAAACGCTAAGCTGTGTTAAGATGTGGCATTGATATGAAATTTTCGGTTGCCGACAACACCCGATGAAGGGCCGGAAAAAGCTACAATCAATGGAGAGAAAATAAATGCCAAAAGCGGAAAATATACAAGAACCTTTTTTGAATGCGCTTCGAAAAGAAGGAACTCCTGTTTCAATCTATTTGGTTAACGGCATTAAGTTGCAAGGCAAAATAGAATCTTACGACTCGTTCATTATTTTGCTGAAAAACGGCAGTTCGCAAATAGTATATAAGCACGCTATTTCGACAATTGTTTCGGAACAGTCGTTTAAGATAGACAGAACATAAGTCGTTCTACATAGAAGGCGCGACGGCTATGTGGCATGTGCAGGCGATACCGGCATTTGCGGATAACTATCTATGGCTGTTGAGCGGAGACGACGATAACCGTGCGGCAATCGTCGACCCCGGCGATGCCGTACCAATATTGGAAGTACTGCAAAAGAATGCACTCGAATTATCTGCGATTTTGATTACCCACCACCATGCCGACCATATCGGCGGCGTGCAGCGGTTGACGGAGTGTTATTCCGGAGTACAAGTTTACGGCCCCGAAGATCCGCGTATTCCGATGGTTCGGCATGTGATGCGCGAACGGTCTCGTTTGACGCTTGATTTTTTGCAAGCCTCTTTCGAGGTGATGGAGGTGCCCGGTCATACGGCAACGCATATTGCATACTACGCCGACGCATCCGATTCGACCGTGTCGCGACTATTTTGCGGCGACACCGTCTTTGCGTGCGGTTGCGGACGTCTGTTCGAAGGCACACCGGCACAGATGCACACATCGCTGAGTAAAATAAAAGCGTTGCCGCCTACAACCGAAATCTATTGTGCGCACGAATACACGCTCGATAATATTGAATTTGCAAAGTGGGTCGAACCCGACAATGCGAATTTATTAGCACGCGAACGAGAAGCGAAAGCACTGCGCAAAGTGGGCAGATATACGGTACCGTCGCAATTAGCCGATGAATGCGAAACCAATCCTTTTTTGCGTTTCGATCAACCCGATGTAATAAAAGCGGCGGAACGCTACGCCGGTCATGCCTTGAATACCGAGGCCGAAGTTTTCGCCGCGGTGCGTCATTGGAAAGATAACGAATTCGATTAAACCCGAAATAATTTTATAGAGTTTATAAAAGATTACGGTAGAAATTATAAAATACTACCGTCTATTTACATCGGTATAATAGCCACTCGATCAAGGATGATTTAAATGAAATGGAGTTCATCAAATTGGAAAACAAATATTTCATAAGTAGCTTCTAAGTCCGTTACTATCTCACCTTACTCACCACGGACGAAAGAAAATGAAGTTGCTCTTCATATCTACTTTTATTGTAGTTACAGGATTATTACAGCCCGTATCGGCTCAAGATACTTTTGAATGCAATTACACAACCGATATAGATCAAGACAAAGACGGCTTGATAGAACTATGCGATCTGGATGCACTCGATGCGGTTCGCTATCAGCTCGACGGCAGCGGTTATAGAGAAAGTTTCGATGCGGTCAAGATAACCGCCGGGTGTCCCCCGAGCGGTTGCAACGGCTACGAGTTGCGTAGAGACTTGGATTTCAACATCGAGGATAGCTATCGCGATCTCGCCAACAAAGCAGCATGGACGAGCGGTTCGGGTTGGTTGCCTATAGGCGATCGGCTCAACTTCTTTGCCGCGAGGTTCGAAGGCAACGGTCATACGATAGCCAATCTTTATATCGATAGACCGTCGGATTATGTCGGTTTATTCAGGGCGACTTCGACGCCGGCTAAAATAAGCGACCTGATATTGTCGCAAATAAACATCAAAGGAAACTCGTATGTCGGTGGTTTAGCGGGTCATAACGCCGGTAGCGTCGCTTATGTCGGTGTCGAAGGCGGTCGCCTAATCGCTACGGGCAACACCGTAGGCGGGTTGTTCGGTGCCAACGCCGGGACAATACTCAACGGCGATGTCATGCTCGAGCGTTTAGAGAGTCGCGGGCATAGTCTCGGCGGTCTGGTCGGTCATAACGAGGGGCATGTTACTTATAGTGTTGCCGATACCGGTTTATTCGGTGTCAGCCAAGTCGGAGGCTTGGTCGGTCTCAATGCTCGCGGTGTATTGACCGACAGTCGCTCCGACGGGACTGCGAATGGGAGCGATTATATCGGTGGTTTGGTCGGTCTCAATCATGCTCGGATTAGTGCGAGCTATGCGATCGGCAAAGTGATAAGCGAGGGTTCGTATAGCGGTGGCTTGGTCGGTGCCAACGACCGTGGCGGTAGAATTGCCGATAGTCGGGCGAGCGGTACGGTTTCCGGCAATCTCTATGCGGGCGGTCTGGTCGGTTGGAATAGGGACAGTGAGATCACCAATAGTTTTGCGCTTAATCGTGTAGACGGCAATAGCGATGTAGGCGGTCTGGTTGGCTGGAACGAGGGCGGTCGAATAAGCAATACCTATTCAAGCGGTTCTGTCAACGGGATGCATAGAGTCGGTGGTTTGGTCGGCAGTAATAAAGGCATCGTTTCCGACAGTTTTGCAAACGGACGCGTTGTCGCAAGCGGTGTAAATACAGGTGGTTTGATCGGCTGGAATTATGCCCATCAGACCAGAGATGCCACCACGGTGCGTGTGATACACAGCTATTGGAATAGCAACACTGTCGGGATATCGCTCAGTGCCGGTGGAAGTCCTCGGACTACCGAACAGCTACAATCACCGACTGCGCCCGGTCTACTCGGTGAGACTTTCGAGAGATGGGATGTTGCCGATTGGGATTTCGGCACCGACGAACAATACCCGATACTCAAACACAGCGAAGGTTCTAATACGGGACACCTATTGTCGGGTCAATACATTATGCTGTCGGGTCTGCTGGTATTGGACGGGTTAACTTTATCTCCGGCGTTTGATCCGCAAACCTTCGACTATCGCGTACACCTAAGCGACGATAACTTAAGACAAATAAGGTTCAGTCCTACGATAGCGAATAGCACGCAAACGATTAGTGTTCTCAAAGACGAGAAAACCGGTTTGCCGTCGGTGAACAACGGCGAGACGGTGACGGTCGATTTGAATGGTGTTCCCGAGCCGACCTTGGTGACGATAGCGAGGCACTATCGGATCCGAGTGGTGCATCAATCCGCCTTGCAAGTAAAGATCGGTAGCAATCGCTCGGATTACAGGGTGAGCGAAGGACAAGATATTGTATTCGATGTTTCAACCTCCGAGCCGGACTTGCGGCGAGTGCGCTATCGCTGGAGTCAGGTTTCACCGCTGCAACCCGATTTATTAACGGACTCGGACACCGGCTTAGCCGAGTTGAACATCGATATACCCGACGATTTTGTAGCTCGAGATAACGACGAAAGCCCTGTTGTATTGCGAGTGGAAGTACGCGTCGATGAGACAACCGTAGTTCGCAATACGACGATGACGGTCGTCAAAACGAATAACGGCGGTATAAGCACCTTAGCTGCCCCGACCTATCGCGAAGGCACCCTGACGGTGGCGGATATAAGCGAAGCCGATTTATCTATGGAGCCCGACGGCGGTGTCGATCCGAGCAGCTTGAGCTACCGGTGGCAGTACAAGCTACCGTCGGCTTCCGCATCATGGCACGATATTGAAGATGCGACGCAAATACACTATCAGATACCTTTTGTATTATCGGCAATCGATAATGTCGGCTATCGTGTATGGCTGGATTATGATGATAATCAGGGTTACTATCACCGCATCGTATCCGAACCACGATCGGCTATGCGTGTTGTAGCAGATGACGGTTTTAGCGACATCTATTATCTGGAGGATTTGAATGCGATACGCAATCAACCGAACGGCAAATACGAGTTGGTCCGAGATTTGGATTTTAACTCGGATGCGAGCTACCGAGACCCAATCAATAAAGCGAAGTGGACGGTAGCCGATTACGAGAACGATGCGGACGCCGGCTGGTTGCCGATAGGTACGATTGCAAATCGTTTCACAGGTACTTTCGAGGGTCACGGTCATGCGATATTCAATTTGCAGATAAATAGAGACACCGCCGACTATCAGGGTTTATTCGGTGTTTCGGGATCTGCTGCGACCGTAAGAAATGTCGGTTTGCCGAATGTCAAGATAGAAGGAAATAGATATATAGGCGGCGTCGTGGGTTCCAGCGGAGGTACTATTGTCGGCAGCTACATCCTCGGCAAGGTATCGGCGAATAGTTTTTTAGGCGGACTGGTAGGGGAAAACGACGGCAGAATTATTAATAGCTACGCCGGTGTCGTTGCTTCGGCGTTAAACCGACAATTAGGTGATTTGGTCGGCATCAACAGAGGGTCTATAACAAACAGCTATGCGACGGGAAATGTCGAAGGAGTTTCGGCGGGTAGTCTGGTGGGTCAAAATTTCTCTGCCGGTTCAATCACTAATAGTTATGCTATCGGTAGGGTGCAAGGAAGCGGCGGTGGTTTGGCTGCGACCAATGAAGGAGTCATTAGAGCAAGCTATTGGAATACCGAGACCGGCGGTTTACAAGGTCGTAATGGAAGCGGTCGGACTACGCAGCAAATGCAGTTGCCTACTGCGGCGATCGGGATATACGAATCGTGGGACAATGCCGATTGGGACTTCGGCAACAGCGCACAGTATCCGATCCTCAAATACGCACCGGGACCCGACGGCGATGCGTGCGGTGTGTCGGGATTGCCGCAGTGCGGTGCGTTGATATCGCCGCGCCTGCGCTACGGTTTGCGTAGCTTGGCAACGGCGGGCGGTGTTGCTTTAGCTCCCGAGTTCGATATCGAGGTACAAAACCGAAGCGGTATTTATATCGGTAGTCTGCGCAGTACCGATAACACGATACGGTTGATTCCGACGACGATAGAACCGACTGCGGATATTCGTTTCTACATCGGCGACGATAACACCGTCTATGACCACATCCGAAGCGGCGAGACGAGTAAAGCGATTTCGTTGAAAACAAACTTTACAACCCGTATTCATATTGAAGTGCAAGGAATGCTAACTGTCGGCTATACGCTGTATATCGATCATCGAAACACCGCCGAGTTTACGGCGATCAACTATTTGGAAGATTTGCGTGCGATACATCGGCAGCCTGGAGGTTCCTATAAGTTGGCTAGGAACTTGGATTTTGAAGACAGCAAAAGTTATCTGGATCCGTTGAACAGGATTCTTTGGACGGTAGACGACTACAACGATGCCGGCGATACAGGTTGGGTGCCCATAGGCAACGAGTCAAAGCCTTTCGCCGGTCGCTTCGACGGCAACGGCTATACGATATCGGGTTTGCAGATCAATAGAGACGATGCCGACAATCAAAGTTTATTCGGCGTTGCGGCATCTAGTGCCGTTATAAGCAATATCGGCTTGTTGAATGTCAAGATAGAGGGTGGCACCCAAGCTGCCGGATTGGTCGGCACCAACCGTGGACGAGTGGTTCACAGTCATGTCGGAGGTAGTGTCCGATCGAAAAATATGGCGGGTGTGATCGGCGGTCTCGTTGCAAACAACGACGGCGGAGATATTATCGGTAGTTATGCGCTAGGTCGAGTTTCGGGGATTTCATCGGTCGGTGGTTTGGTCGGAGATAACAACGGCAGGGTTATCAATAGTCGCACCGATAGTATCGTAACACCGGATTCGGGAGGCTCTCGGTTCGGTGGTTTGGTGGGGCGTAATCGGAGTCTAATTGCCAATAGTTATGCAAGCGGCAAAATTTTGACAAAAAGTTCCATCAAAGGGGGTCTGGTCGGTTGGAATGACTCGCAAGCACGGATCGTTAACGGTTATGCGGCGGTTGATATTGTCGGTGCCGTAGCGGGCGGTCTGGTTGGATATAACCGTGGTGCTATAAAAAATAGTTATGCGATCGGTGAATTGAGAAGCACCGGCAATGCAATAGGTAGTTTGATCGGAGCCAACGATGGCGGCACATCCGTCGCAAGCTATTGGAATAGCGATACGATTGTTGCCGGAAGTCGCAACGGCATCGGGCAGACCACGACACAGCTAAAATCACCGACCGCCCCCGGTTTACCGGGTGAGACTTTCGAGAGTTGGGATGTTGCCGATTGGGATTTCGGCACATTCGAGCAATATCCGACACTTAAATATGCACCGGGGTCGGACGGAACCGCATGTGGTTTATCGGGGTTGCCGCAATGCGGCGATCTAATATCGCCGGGATTACGCTACGGTTTGCATAGTTTAAGCACGGCGGGCAATGCGAGGTTTTTTACACCGATCGACATCGAAAAGCTCAACCAAAACAATGTTTATTCTATTACCATCCTCAACGATCGTCCGAGTGTACGGTTGACCCCGGTTGCGATCGAGTCAACTGCGCGTATTAGCATTATAGGGTCTGTGCGAGAAACCCTAGACAGCCACGATACGAGTTTGCCGATTTCGTTAAAAAACGACGAAGTAAAGAAAGTGATTATCGAAGTGGAAGGCACACGGACGGTTAGGTATACGCTTTATCTGAGCTATGCGAACTATAAGCTCATCGACGAAGACGGCGACAGTCTCGTCGATATCGATTATTTGGAAGATTTGGATGCGATACGTTATCAGTTGGACGGTAGCGGTTATAGAGCAAGCATCGGGTCGGCCAAGATTACATCGGGCTGCCCGAGGCAAGGCTGTCGCGGTTATGAATTGTCGAGAGATTTGGATTTTAACGATGCCGGTAGCTATCGCAACGCCGAGGAGAATATGGGTCGCTGGACCGGCGCAGGTACTTGGTTTCCTATAGGAGGGACTTTCACCGCTACATTCAAGGGCAATAATAAAACGATTGCCAATTTAAGCATGGGTGTAAACGGCGGTCTTTTTAGCGCAATAGGTAGCGATAGTCGTGTTGCCCGTATAGACGGTATCGGATTAACGGGTGTCGATATTAAAGGGAATGCAGTTGCCGGCATCGCTGCGTCGTGTAAGCGGTGTACGATAAGCAATAGCTATGTGATAGGAGATATACAAGGAACCGCCGCTGCCGCCGGTTTGGTGAATACTATCGGCGCAACGAGCGGTGGGCGCGCCCGAATTAGCAATAGTTATTTCGTCGGCAATATTGCCGTCGACGGTCGATCGTCGGTTGCCGGAGGGTTGGTCGGCGATGTAGACTCCGATCTAACCATTACCGACAGCTATGTGGTAGGCGAGATTAGCGGAGAACACAATGGCGGATTTATAGGTGGTTTGGTCGGGGTACGCTCGTCGTCGGTTATTGAAATCGGCAACAGCTATGCGAGTGTTTCGGCAACCAAAGCCGGTGTACCGCAGGGTTTGTTCGGAGGCAATAGAGATCCGAACGATCAGCTCGCACCGACTGCCAAGGCAATTTATTTGGACAAAGATATCTCTAGAATCGATGTGACTTTGGGAGAGAGTGAGCGCACCGTTGTGCTTCAATCACCGACGAGTGCCACCGGCATCTATAAAAACTGGGATAGCGATAGCTGGGATTTCGGCACCGCCGAGCAATATCCGGCGATCAAGTATAATTTGGATGCCGCTTCTACCGATGGTGACGCATATTGTGATGCGGTAAACATTCAAAAACGTCCCGATGCGTGCCGCACCGTGCTTCGTCATCAGGGTAGCCTGCTACAAGACTTAAAGTTATCCGAGGGCGCAGGTTTATCCGGTCCTTTTAGGTTCACATCGTTCGATTACGGTATATCGGTCAATGCCGATCGGAGTACTATTCGTATGTTGCCGACTGCGTTTAACGGAGTAGCGACGATTGAGGTTGTTAAGGATGGCAACATAATAGGAGAAACCGATAGCGGTGAATGGACGGCACCGATACCGTTGAACGACAGCGGCGATACGGTCGTCGGTTTGGTCGTAAAAGACGGCAAACGACATTCGTACCGATACCGATTCGTTGTCAATCGCCTCGATATAGTAACTCAAAGTGTAGACGGCGACGGCGACGGACTCATAGATATTAGCGATGCGACACATTTGAATGCCATCCGTCATCGCATCGACGGCAGTGCCTATCGAGAGAGCGAAACCGCCGAGGTGATCTACTGTTCCGGCAGTTGCACGGGGTATGAGCTGACTGCCGATATAGACCTTGCCGGCATCGAGTGGCAACCGATAGGTAGTCCGAATGAACCTTTTAGCGGTGTATTCAAAGGCAACGGCTATACGATTTCTAATTTGACCATAAAAGCAAATAACACCGACAATATAGGTCTATTCGCAGCGATCGGTGTCGGCGGCAGAGTCGAAAATCTCGGTTTGGTGAATGTGGATATTGCCGGGCAGGGTCGTCGTATCGGTAGTATAGCCGCCTTCAACTCCGGCACGATTATCAATAGCTATGCCGACGGCAAGCTCGTAGATAGCGGCGGGAGCATCAATGTCGTCGGTGGTTTGGTCGGTAGAAACGAGCGCGGTGAAATCGTCAATAGCTATGCGCATGTCAACATAGAGGCAGCGACCGGTTTTGCGGGCGGTTTGGTCGGTGAGATTCAGGGGGGGTCCGTTGTTAATGGTTATGCCGGCGGCGATGTGCGAGTCGATAGCGGTATCGCGGGCGGTTTGGTGGGAACAAACGGCAGTCGAAGTTCAACTGTTAACGATAGCTATGCAGTCGGTGATGTGCAGGTCGGTAGCGGTAGAGCGGGAGGTTTGGTTGCGGCAAGCTCCGGCAGACAAACATTGAATAATAGTTACTATAGAAAGGGTGCGGTTATCTCCGGCACCGATTCACTGGTCGGCACCGATAAAACTGTAGCGGCACTTAAAGCCGGTGTGCCGTCGGATGATGTCTACACCGGCTGGAACACAACCGATTGGCACTTCGGCAATGCAGAGCAATATCCGGTCTTGCTTTATGTGGCAGGCGATGACAACGATCATCGTGCGTGCGCAACATCACCGACCGATACGGAATTGCCGACCTGCGGAACCTTGCTGCCCGGGCAGCGTGTCGGGCTGGCTCAAATGGAACTTTCAAAGAATGCCCGCTTGCTTCCGGCATTTAATCCCGAGATATACGATTATAATCTGGTCGTTCATTCGGGCACCACATTTCGTACCATACCGATCGCCTATTACGACACCGATACGATTACCGTAGACGCTGCCGGCTTGCGCTCATCCACAACCGGTGGGCAAAGTTTGTTGTTCAAGCTAAACGACGATTTGAACGGTATCGTAATCACGGTGAGATCCGCAAGTCATAATGTGCCGACACGCTATACGATTAAAGTACTGCACAGTATTGCGGTAGTAGATGGTTTGATATCGATCGATTATCTGGAAGACTTGAACCTGATGCGTAATCCTATAGAGCGGGTATCCGATATTCTGGAGGATTGCCCCATAGATACCGAAGACAATGCGAGGCGGTGCAGGGGTTATGAATTGAGCAGAGACTTGGACTTTGAGGATCCTATGAGCTATCGCTCGGGTCGGGTCAACCCGATGTGGACGACCGGTGTCGGGTGGCAACCGATAGGAGACAGCAACAATCCCTTCGAATATTCGTTTAACGGCAATTCACACACGATATCGAATCTGAGGATCAACGATGTTGCCGTCGATAACATCGGTTTATTCGGTGTCTCGGCGGACGCTGCGAGAATTGAGAACATCGGCTTAGTCGCTGTGGATATCGATATCAACGGTCAATCCGGCATCGGTGCTTTGGTAGGTGAGAATCGCGGCACCGTCGTCAACAGCCATGTGGTAGGTGGTGATGTTCGTGGCAATTCTTCTGTAGGTGGATTGACCGGTAGGAATTCGGGAGTAATCGTTAATAGCTACACGAATGTTGCGGTCGCCGGAACTAATTTTGTCGGCGGTCTAGCCGGTAGTAGCCAATCGGGTTCAAGAATCCACAATAGCTATGCGAGTGGTACGGTCACCGGGAATGACTTCGTAGGAGGTTTGGTCGGCTTATTACAAGCAGGTATCTCGAATAGTTATGCAAATGTTGCGGTTATCGGAAATAAGTTTGTAGGGGGCTTGGTCGGTGGAGCGAGCAATAGTGTCATCAACAGTTATGCAATCGGCAAAATATCGGGTGATGGTGAGGGATTAATAGGCGTTGTTTTGATCGATTTTTCCGCCATTCAAAGTTATTGGGATGTCGCTACGAGTACGGTGGGAGACGATAATAACGATCTCAACGGTATCGGCAAGACGACTTCGGATCTCCGAACAGCTGCGATCGGAGAGGGTATCTATAGCGGTTGGGGTAGCGACGATTGGTATTCCGAGACCGGTCGATATCCGCTATTGAGATATACCGGTGCCACCGATATCATTGCTCGCCCGGCGTGTCGAGTCGCCGAAAATGTCGATAGCGAACTGCCGGTGTGTGGAACTTTGTTGCCAAATCAGCGTATAGGCTTACGCAATCTAGCGCGCTCGAATAGGGTGGGTCAGGTTTTGCTATTAAGACCCGGCTTTGATTCCGGGATATACGATTACGAGTTGATATTAAAAAGCGATGCGCGTGAGTTCAGTATTATTCCGTATACGTTTAACCCGAATGCGGTCATCGTAGTCGACGACGATAGCGAAACGAATCCACAACAAGAATTACGAAGTGGTAAAACGCTTAGCTTAATAATAGACAATCTCAACAATTCCTCGCTGACACTCACGGTGGAGGATCCTTTGGTATCCGGAGCGACGCAAACGACGATCTATCGTTTTGAAGTAAGCAAACATCCTTTTATCACCACCGGCGATATAGACGACGACGACGACGGCTTGATCGAGATACGCAGCGTAGACGATCTGAATGCGATTCGTTATCAACCGGACGGTAGCGGTTATAAAGCGAGTCGCAACGATACTAAAATCACCGTAGGGTGTCCCGAGACCGGCTGCATAGGTTATGAATTGGTGCAAGATCTGGATGTCGACGACGCAATGCGTTTTGCCGACTGGCAGCCGATAGGATATATCGCACCGAGCGGCGATGCCGATGAATGTAATCATCCGAGTAATCGGTGCTTTAGCGGGATATTCGACGGCAACAATCATACCATTTCAAATCTGCGTATCGATAAGAGCGATACCGACAATGTCGGCTTGTTTGCGGCATTAGCCGACGGTGCGCAAGTCAAAAATGTCAATCTGGCGAATGTGTCGGTCGAGGGTCGCTTCGGTGTCGGGAGTCTGGTCGCCTATAACGCCGGAGAGATAGACAACAGTTATGCCGACGGCACGATAACGGGAGAACGCGATGTCGGGGGATTGGTTGCCTACAATGTCGGTCGGATTTCCGATAGTTATGCTTACGGTGCGGTATCGGGCGGTTCTTCGGTCGGCGGTTTGGTGGCTCGTAACGAAAGTGCCGGGGCGATTGCCAACAGCTATAGCTTGAGTCGTGTATCGGGCAATACCGGCATCGGCGGTTTGGTCGGTTTGAATCTCGGTTCTATTACAAACACTCATGCCAGCGGTGTTGTCGAGGGAAGCATGCGCATCGGTGGTTTGGTCGGTGCCAACGGCGGTTCGGTCGCCGACAGTTATGCGACGGCGGATATACTATGCACCGGTGTGCCTATGTGTACTTCGTATACGGTTGCTACGGGCGGGCTGATCGGTAGCGATGTCGGTGGTGTTGTAGCAAATAGCTATTGGGATACCGGTGTGAGTAAGCTACGAGTATCCGCCGGCGGTGTCGGCAAAACTACCCTGCAACTGCAATCGGGCAGCGGTCAATCGTCGGATGCAAGCGGCGCGTATTACCGGTGGCGCGATAGCGACTGGTACTTCGGCACTGTAGATCAATATCCTATTCTTAAATATGCCGACAGTACCGAAAGCACGCTTGTCGGTTTGCAGTCTTATGGTTTGACAAGTTTGGCAATCGCAGAGATTGTGACGCTGTCTCCTAACTTTGACACGACTAAATTGTATTATCGTGTCGGCGTAGAATTGGATACCGATATAAGGAAATTACATTTGACACCGAATGCACTGGATGAGGATGCAACCATTCGCATCTTCAGCGATAACGGTTTCGACGAGACGGTTGCAAGCGGCACCGACAGTTCGGCGATTGTGTTGCGCTCGACCGGCACAACGGTGATTAACATCGAAGTCTCGGGGGCACGGCGCGTCCTATATCGGTTTGAAGCAGATTATTTCTCTTCCGGTTTTGAAGACGATGTCGATACCGACAAAGACGGATTGATAGATATTCTAAGCCTCGAGGATTTGGATGCGATACGCAATGCGCTCGACGGCAGACGGTTGAGATATCAAAATGCCGACGGCGTATCGATAGAAAGTGCCAAAGGTTGTCCGATTAGCGGCTGCAAGGGCTATGAGTTGATGCGAGACTTGGACTTCGATAACCCGACACATTACCGAACGGGTCGCGTGAATACGGCATGGACCGGCGGGGCAGGCTGGCAGCCGATAGGCACCTCGCTATATCCGTTCACGGCAACATTCAAAGGCAACGGCTATACGATTTCTAATTTGAGGGTGAATAGACCGGATAGAGACGGCGGTTTATTCGGTGTGATAGACGGTAGCGAAAGCGATGTGGTAATAGAGGGTCTCGGTTTAATCGATGTAGATATAGTCGGAGGTACGCATGTCGGCGGTTTGGTCGGCACCAACCGAGCGGGCGACATTCGCCGGAGCTATGTCACCGGTTATGTGGTGGCAAGAGGTGACGGCACATCGGCAATCGTCGGCGGTCTGGTCGGTAGAAATGTTGCCGGCTCGATCACCGAATCATACTCGCAGACACAGGTGAAAGGCAATCTATCGGCCGGATTGTCGGTGGCATCGGCAGGTGGTTTGGTTGCTCTGAACGACAGTCGCGGTCGCATCGAGAATAGCTATGCGGTGGGGTCGGTGATCGGTCGCAACACCGTCGGCGGTTTGGTTGCTCTCAACCGAGACTCGAGCGAAATCATCGATAGCTACGCAATAAGCAGAACGATAGGCATCGGAGCGATATCTAAAGTAGGTGGCTTGGTTGCCGTCAACGATGCGGTGGTCGACGACAGTTACTGGGATATAGAGGTGAGTGGTATCGCATCGAGTGCCGGCGGCACTTCTGCGACCACGGCAGTACTCCGATCGTCCACACCGATTTCACCGATCAATAGTATTTATAAAGACTGGGATACCGATGTATGGGAGTTCGCAGATACGAATCGTTATCCCGAACTGAAAGCGATTGCCGATGTGCCGCTACTCGCTCCCGAAGGAAAAAGTCTGTTGCAAAGTCTGACCCTATCGGACAATGTCCGGTTATTCCCGTCTTTTCATCCGCTCGTTTTCGACTACGACCTGATAGCCGAGGCCGATCGAATGACCGAAGTACGGCTCGATACCACCTCGACGCGGATAGGCACGACAATCGATATTACTTGTCGCAACGGCTTGATATGTTCGCCGGGTATTCCGACATCGTTTGTATTGGACGGTAGCGATACAGCGAAAATTACGATAACCACGCATAATTCCGATGCCGGCGAATTATCGTATAGCTTCTCGGTGCGTTACCACGAACTAAAAATCGAACGAATGACGGCAACGACAACGACGATCGTGCCGTTGTCGTTGTCGGTAGCCGAAGGCGAGCGTGTTCGCTTAATGGCTTCGTATCATTTTAGTTTGGATGAAAATTTATATCGCTACCGCTGGCGACAATCGTCGGGCGATGTGCTGAAGTTCGACGATAAGCAATCGCCGGTTGATATGCAAAATGCGATGTTGGATTTTATGATACCCGACGATGTCGTGTCTAAGCAAGACGATAGCCGTGTCGTGCAGTTGACAGCGGAAGTCAATGTGAACGACGACATCTATTTAAGCAAAATGTTATCGTTGATAATTTCCAAACGAAATAACGATACCGCCGATCGTATTCGCTTACTCGAAGATAGCGATCAACCGGATACTTATGCCGTTCGATTTGAAAGAGACGACGGTAGCGAGTTTGTAGACCGCGACGGCGGTTTTGCCGAAACCCGTATACACTGGCAGCGTCGTCGTAGCGATGCCGAAGATTGGGTTGATGTCGGGAACGGGTCTCCGTATACCATTCCCGACGAGGGTGCTTATCAATATCGCGCACTCGCTACATACAAGGATAATCAGGGTTATCGCGAACAATTTGAGTCCGGAGTCATAAACTATTTAGACCTAGACGACGACGGCGACGGTCTGATAGAGATTCGTTATTTGGAAGAGTTGGATGCGATACGCCATCAGCCGGACGGTAGCGGCTATAAAGCGACTGCGAGTGCGGATAAGATTACTGCGGGGTGTCCGTTGGTCAACGGTATCGAGCAATGCCGAGGCTACGAATTGATGAACGATTTGGATTTCAACGACGACCAAAGCTATCGTACGCTTGATCCGTCGCGACTCAAGAACAGCTGGACGGTGAGCGATTTCAGTGCTGCAAGCGATGCCGGTTGGCAACCTATCGGTAGGTTTAATGCCGTATTCGACGGCAACGGTTATACGATATCGAATATACAGATAAACCGTAGTGTCGGCAATACAAGCAATATAGGCCTATTCTCCGATATGGGTTCGGGTGGAAAGGTTAAAAACTTGGGGCTTATAGACCCGGCGATCAAAGGTTTAGTCGGGATTAAAAATGTAGGCGGTATCGCCGGCAGAATAGAACGCGGCGGTGTCATCATCAATAGCTATGTGGTCGGCGATGTCGGCGCGGGAAACACCGATAAAATAATAACCGGGGATGTCGGATCCGGTAGCAATAGAGGATTCATCGGCGGGCTGGTCGGCTGGAACAAAGGTTTCGTACTCAATAGTTATGCAAAGATCAATGTGACTGCCGAAGATTCCGGAACACAAGGAAACAAGCGGGTCGGCGTGGGCGGTTTGGTCGGTAGGAACATAGACGGCGGCAAGGTGTATAACAGCTATGCTACCGGTGAGGTGAAAGGACCCTGCATCGTCGGGGGTTTGGTAGGCAATCAGTATTCCACCAACTCGAATCAGTTATTGACCCGCAGCGAGATCAAAAACAGTTATGCGACCGGCAATGTAGAGACCGGGTTCGGGACTTGCAGTAATTCGAACAACAAAGTTGCCGCTGCTTTAGTCGGTGTTAATACTAATTCAAGAGTTGAAAATAGTTATACCCTAGGCAAAGTTTCCGGTAGTGGCACATTGTCCAATTTAATTGCCGGAGGGTCTGCCCCGATAAATAGTTATTGGGATAGCGGAACGACTAATGTAGGCGGTGATGTTAGCGACAGGACTACTGCGAAAATGATATCGACACTCAGACCGGGCACGGCGGAAACCGACATTTATTATCGATGGAGTACCGATGACTGGGATTTCGGTACTACAAAACAATATCCGGCACTCAAATACGGGGTCGGATTGGATAAAGATGACCCGGGTTGCGACACCGATCCCGAGACGGCGTTGCCGAGCTGTGACTCCTTATTGCACGGTCAGATTGCCGATACGCTTTTGTTGGATCGGCTGAGTGTGTCCGCCAATTCGAGGGCTGTGCGGCTGACCCCGAACTTCATGCCGAGTAGATTTAACTACGAAGCGGTGATTGATGCCGAGACCGCACCGGTGCTTATAAAAATTGCCACCGGTGCCGGCGAAGATACCGCAATCACGATTCGTAAAGACGGCGGTTCACCTTTGACCAAGCAATCGGACGGCACCGTGCAGATTAGTACGAACGACTCGTTCAATCTCGGGATTAAGACCGCAAGCGGAGATGAAAGAGCGGCAAACTATCGAATACAAGTGCATCTGAGTTATTTGCCGCAACCGAGAATACTCGAAGTAACCAACGGGAGTAACCCTGCCGAATTAGTCAAAGGAAATATCCTTAGCTTAAACGAGGGGGATGTCGTCCGCCTCGATGCCTCGAAGAGTTTCGGGCCGAACAATTCACGGTTGGATTACCGATGGAGTCAAGTATCGGGGAAACCGTTACTGCCGGAAGTACAAACCACATCTACAGTAGAGTTTACGGTGCCTGCCGATTTTGTCGCCGCAGACGAGAACGATAGCACGGTGATCCTACAACTAGAGCTGAGCGAAAACAATAATCCGACATCTGCGGTGAGCAGAGAAATACGGCTATCGGTGAGGAAAATAAATAACGGCAATGCCGAGAGTAATGCGAAATGGATCAGTAGCGATACGCTTTCGGCAGGCGATCTATCAAACGATATAGACGGAGGTCCTCTAAGCGATATTGATTATCAATGGTCGTCGGAACAAAACGGTAGATTTGTCGCAATACTCGGTGCGACTCGAAAAAGCTATACGCCTCCCGAAAATGCCCGCAACGCACGATACAGAGTCTCTATAAGCTACACCGACGGACAAGGTTACCGAACGAACACTCACTACGATGCACCGAGATTTACGACGATTGCCGACTTCGTCGATAAAGATAACGACGGTTTGATAGAGATCGAGACACTCGAGATGTTCGATGCGATTCGTTATCAATTGGACGGTAGCGGTTATCGTGCAAACGCTATGGCGGGTAAGATTACTACGGGTTGCCCTTTGGTCAACGGTGTGGAGAAATGCCGAGGCTACGAATTAGTCCGAGACTTGGATTTTCTGGACGATGCCGGCTACGGTTCGACCGCCAATAAAGTGGTTTGGACGAGCGGCGCAGGTTGGCAACCGATCGGTAGTGTTGCCGACAATAACAATGGATGTAGTGACTCGGCTAGCGGCTGTTTTGCCGCTATTTTGGAAGGCAACGGATATCGCATTTCCAATTTGTGGATCGATAGAGAGCGTAGCGATAATGTAGGCATGTTTGCCGGAAATACCGGCACCATTCGTAATCTCGGGTTATCGATGATAGAAGTAACAGGCAATTCGAGGGTCGGTGGTTTGGTCGGTCGCAACGAAGGTGAACTAATGAGTATTCATATAGTCGAAGGCAAGGTTGCCGGGCAAAACAACATTATCGGTCTGTTAACCGGCATCGGCGTGTCGGGGTCGTCGATTACCGATAGTTATGTAAACGGCACCGTTGTAGGTTCTCGTTTTGTCGGTGGCCTCTGTGGCATAAATTACGGTGGCATTATCGGTGGCTATGCGGTTGCCGATGTTTCGGCACGGCGCGATGCAGGCGGTTTGGTCGGCGAGAATCAAGGAACTATCGGCAACAGCTATGCGGCGGGTTCGGTCGGCATCGGTGAGAAAAAACGAGCTGTCGGAGGTTTAGTCGGCACATTATGGTGGGGCGGTCGTGTCGTTGACAGCTACTCGACTGCCGAGGTAAGAACGACCTTTGTTGCGACAGCCGCCGACGATGCACAATATGTAGGTGGTTTAATCGGCAACCGGGCGTCACCCGGCCTGCAAGTCAATAATAGTTATTGGGATACCAATGCGAGTGGGCGGACGGACTCTCCCGGAGGCGGTGTCGGCAAGACCCGGGCTGAATTGCAAATGCCGACGGTAGCCGGGACAAGGGTCGATGCTATTTATTACAACTGGGATAACTACAGATGGGATTTCGGCACTTCGGAGGAGTATCCGGTTCTCAAATATCACGATAACTCGTGTGGCACTTCGACACCGTCACCGGATTGCGGTAAATTATTGCTGCATCAACGCGTTGGCTTGAGGGCTTTAGCGTTGGAGCAGAATGTGGAAGGAGAGCGGTTGTATCTTGCTCCCGATTTTGACTCTGCGATTACGACTTATACGGTGTCGGTGCACGCCGATGCGAGCGAGTTGAGAATCACCCCGACAGCGGCTAATCCCGATGCCGATATCGTAGCCGACGGCAAGGTTTTATCGGGAGACCACAGCGGCTATACCATTGCGATAGACACTTCCAAGCCTATGTCCACGGTCATCAAAGTTGCGGCGAGCAATTCGATGGGAACGGAGCATCCCATCGCCTACAAATTGACGGTGGGCAATCGTTTACCTACGATAGATATTAACGCGCCTGCTTCGATAAGCGAAGGCGGAACCCTTGTATTAAATACTTCTATAACCGATGCCGACGGAGACGAGTTGCGTTACAGTCTGAGTGCGATTACCGACTTATTGCCGAATTCAAAGGAGATGACCGGCACTGCGGTAGGTGGTGCCGATCTAGTGTACGAGCTTGATATACCGAGTGATTTGCTCGGTGACAGGCAAAGCAGCGATGATATAGACATCGTGTTGACGGTTGAGGATGGCATGAGCGTTATCAATGAAACGGTGTCGATAACGATAATCAAAAAGGACAACGGTATGGTATCGGTTGCTACGCCGACGCTGGATGGTTTCACATACACCGTCGGAGATATAGATTTATCGTCGGATGGCGACGGAATAAATCCTGTTCCCGAGATAGCCTACCAATGGCAAAAGGAACTGTTGGGTGGCTGGTCGGATATCGACGGTGCCACCGATCGGAGTCATACCGCGGAGGGTATTATAGGTGACCGCTACCGCGTATTGGTCGACTATATCGATAAGCAGGGCTATAGATATCGGCGCGTTGCATCGCCGTCGGTATCGGCACCGCAGCAATTTATATATAATGCCGTGAGATCTAGGAGTGCGGTAAGAGCTTTGACGGATCGGGCACCGGGTATTTTCATACACATCAGAGTATTCCCCGAAGGACTGTTACTTTAATCTCATTCCTCGGCGATGACTATTGAAAAAGTGCCGTTGTGCACAAAGTCACGCCGATTGCTTTTGCTGTTCGTGTTATTTCTAATAGCCATAGACAGCTGAGTCTTGTATAACATGGTATTCCTTATGCTACTGTAAAAAGGAACGGTTATTTGCAGTAAACGGCAACCCTAATGTATAGAATTTACAAAAGATTACTATAGAATCTATAAAAGATTATTGTACATTTATATGGTAGAATCCGCCCTTGAACAAAAATCAAGGAGAACCTAATGAAAAAGGAGGCACTAAATTGGGGAACAAAATACTTTATAAGTAGCTTCTAAGTCCGCTACTAGCTCCCCCATTAGTTATCGGACTCAAGTAAAGTGAAGCCACTTCCTTTATCTACTATTGTTGTAGTTATAGGGTTCTTGCAGTCCGTATCGGCTCAAGATGTGTTTGAGTGCGATTACACAACCGATATAGATCAAGACAAAGACGGCTTGATAGAGCTATGCGATTTGGATGCACTCGATGCGGTTCGCTATCAGCTCGACGGCAGCGGTTATAGAGAAAGTTTCGATGCGGTCAAGATAACCGCCGGGTGTCCCCCGAGCGGTTGCAACGGCTACGAGTTGCGTAAAGATTTGGATTTCAATGCCGATGATAGCTATCGCGATCTCGCCAACAAAGCAGCATGGACGAGCGGTCTAGGTTGGTTGCCGATAGGCACTCGGCTCAACTTCTTTACTGCGAGGTTCGAAGGCAACGGTCATACGATAGCCAATCTTTATATCGATAGACCGTCGGATTATGTCGGTTTATTCAGGGCGACTTCGACGCCGGCTAAAATAAGCGACCTGATATTGTCGCAAATAAACATCAAAGGAAACTCGTATGTCGGTGGTTTAGCGGGTCATAACGCCGGTAGCGTCGCTTATGTCGGTGTCGAAGGCGGTCGCCTAATCGCTACGGGCAACACCGTAGGCGGGTTGTTCGGTGCCAACGCCGGGACAATACTCAACGGCGATGTCATGCTCGAGCGTTTAGAGAGTCGCGGGCATAGTCTCGGCGGTCTGGTCGGTCATAACGAGGGGCATGTTACTTATAGTGTTGCCGATACCGGTTTATTCGGTGTCAGCCAAGTCGGAGGCTTGGTCGGTCTCAATGCTCGCGGTGTATTGACCGACAGTCGCTCCGACGGGACTGCGAATGGGAGCGATTATATCGGTGGTTTGGTCGGTCTCAATCATGCTCGGATTAGTGCGAGCTATGCGATCGGCAAAGTGATAAGCGAGGGTTCGTATAGCGGTGGCTTGGTCGGTGCCAACGACCGTGGCGGTAGAATTGCCGATAGTCGGGCGAGCGGTACGGTTTCCGGCAATCTCTATGCGGGCGGTCTGGTCGGTTGGAATAGGGACAGTGAGATCACCAATAGTTTTGCGCTTAATCGTGTAGACGGCAATAGCGATGTAGGCGGTCTGGTTGGCTGGAACGAGGGCGGTCGAATAAGCAATACCTATTCAAGCGGTTCTGTCAACGGGATGCATAGAGTCGGTGGTTTGGTCGGCAGTAATAAAGGCATCGTTTCCGACAGTTTTGCAAACGGACGCGTTGTCGCAAGCGGTGTAAATACAGGTGGTTTGATCGGCTGGAATTATGCCCATCAGACCAGAGATGCCACCACGGTGCGTGTGATACACAGCTATTGGAATAGCAACACTGTCGGGATATCGCTCAGTGCCGGTGGAAGTCCTCGGACTACCGAACAGCTACAATCACCGACTGCGCCCGGTCTACTCGGTGAGACTTTCGAGAGATGGGATGTTGCCGATTGGGATTTCGGCACCGACGAACAATACCCGATACTCAAACACAGCGAAGGTTCTAATACGGGACACCTATTGTCGGGTCAATACATTATGCTGTCGGGTCTGCTGGTATTGGACGGGTTAACTTTATCTCCGGCGTTTGATCCGCAAACCTTCGACTATCGCGTACACCTAAGCGACGATAACTTAAGACAAATAAGGTTCAGTCCTACGATAGCGAATAGCACGCAAACGATTAGTGTTCTCAAAGACGAGAAAACCGGTTTGCCGTCGGTGAACAACGGCGAGACGGTGACGGTCGATTTGAATGGTGTTCCCGAGCCGACCTTGGTGACGATAGCGAGGCACTATCGGATCCGAGTGGTGCATCAATCCGCCTTGCAAGTAAAGATCGGTAGCAATCGCTCGGATTACAGGGTGAGCGAAGGACAAGATATTGTATTCGATGTTTCAACCTCCGAGCCGGACTTGCGGCGAGTGCGCTATCGCTGGAGTCAGGTTTCACCGCTGCAACCCGATTTATTAACGGACTCGGACACCGGCTTAGCCGAGTTGAACATCGATATACCCGACGATTTTGTAGCTCGAGATAACGACGAAAGCCCTGTTGTATTGCGAGTGGAAGTACGCGTCGATGAGACAACCGTAGTTCGCAATACGACGATGACGGTCGTCAAAACGAATAACGGCGGTATAAGCACCTTAGCTGCCCCGACCTATCGCGAAGGCACCCTGACGGTGGCGGATATAAGCGAAGCCGATTTATCTATGGAGCCCGACGGCGGTGTCGATCCGAGCAGCTTGAGCTACCGGTGGCAGTACAAGCTACCGTCGGCTTCCGCATCATGGCACGATATTGAAGATGCGACGCAAATACACTATCAGATACCTTTTGTATTATCGGCAATCGATAATGTCGGCTATCGTGTATGGCTGGATTATGATGATAATCAGGGTTACTATCACCGCATCGTATCCGAACCACGATCGGCTATGCGTGTTGTAGCAGATGACGGTTTTAGCGACATCTATTATCTGGAGGATTTGAATGCGATACGCAATCAACCGAACGGCAAATACAAATTAGTCCGAGATTTGGATTTCAATTCGGATGCGAGCTACCGCGACCCGATCAATAAAGCGAAGTGGACGGTAGCCGATTACGGCAACGATGCGGACACCGGCTGGTTGCCCATAGGCACGATCGTAAATCGTTTCACGGGCACTTTCGACGGCAACGGTCATACGATATCCAATTTGCAAATTAATAGAGATACTGCCGACTATCAAGGTTTATTCGGTGCTGTGGGATCTGCGGCTAGCCTAAGAAATGTAGGCTTGTCTAATGCAAGGATAGAAGGGAAGCAAAATATCGGTGGGCTCGCCGGAGGCAACTTCGGCACGATTATCAATAGTTATGCAAATGATAGTGATATGTCGGCAACATCTATTGTCGGTGGGCTTGTAGGCTGGAACGGTATTCCTGCGCGTATCATCAATAGCTATGCCGGTGGTGATGTCGGAGGTATTAGCATCGGTGGTTTGGTCGGCTTTAACGAAGGGTCTATAACCAACAGCTATGCAATGACAAATGTTGAAGGAAGTTTGGCGGGTAGTTTGGTGGGTCCGATGCCTACCGGCTCAATCACCGATAGTTATGCTATCGGTCGGGTGCAAGGAAGCGGCGGTGGTTTAGCTGCAACCAATGGAGGAGTCATCAGCGCAAGCTATTGGAACACCGAGACCGGCGGTTTACAAGGTCGTCATGGCAGCGGTCGAACTACGCAACAAATGCAATTGCCTACTGCGGCGATCGGGATATACGAAACGTGGGACGATGCCGATTGGGATTTCGGCAACAGCGTGCAGTATCCGATCCTCAAATACGCACCGGGACCCGACGGCGATGCGTGCAGTGTGTCGGGATTGCCGCAGTGCGGTGCGTTGATATCGCCGCGCCTGCGCTACGGTTTGCGTAGCTTGGCAACGGCGGGCGGTGTTGCCTTAGCTCCCGAGTTCGATATCGAAGTACAAAACCGAAGCGGTATTTATATCGGTAGTCTGCGCAGTACCGATAACACGATACGGTTGATTCCGACGACGATAGAACCGACTGCGGATATTCGTTTCTATATCGGCGACGATGAGACCGCGTACGACACTATCCGAAGCGGCGAGACGAGTAAGGCAATTTCTTTGAAAGCAGTCGGTACGACACGTATTCGCATCGAGGTACGAGGAACGGTAACCGTCGGTTATACGCTGTACATCGATCATCGAAACGCTGCCGGGTTCACGTCGATCAATTATCTGGAAGACTTGCGTGCGATACATCGGCATCCGAAAGGTGCTTATAAGTTGGCTAGGGACTTGGATTTTGAAGATAGCGAAAGTTATCTGGATCCGCTGAACAGGATTTTTTGGACGGTAGACGACTACGAGGATGCCGGCGATACAGGTTGGGTGCCCGTAGGCAGCGAGTCGATACCTTTCGCCGGTCGCTTCGACGGCAACGGTTATACGATATCGGGTTTGCAGATCAATAGAGACGATGCCGACAATCAAAGTTTATTCGGTGTTGCGGCATCTAGTGCCGTTATAAGCAACATCGGCTTGTTGAACCTAAAAATAGAGGGTGGCACCAAAGTTGCCGGACTGGTCGGCACCAACCGAGGGCAAGTCGGCTACAGCTATGTCGGTGGCAGTATTGAATCGGAAAGTATCGAGGGCATAGCCGGCGGTTTGGTCGCAAACAACGACGGCGGAGACATTATCGGCAGTTATGCGCTAAGTCAAGTTTCCGGGATTGCATCGCTCGGTGGTCTGGTCGGAGATAACAACGGCAGGATTATCAATAGTCATGCCGATAGTATCGTGATGCCGAGTTCGGCAGGCTCGCGTTTCGGTGGTTTGGTGGGCAGTAATCGGAGTCTAATTGTCAATAGTTATGCAAGCGGTAAGATTTTGCAAGGAAGGAGTAGTTCTATTAAAGGAGGTCTGGTCGGCTGGAATGACTCACAAGCACGGATCATTAACGGTTATGCGGCGGTCGGTATTGCCGGTGCTTTAGCAGGCGGACTGGTTGGATATAACCTGGGTGCTATAAAAAATAGTTATGCGATCGGTGAACTGAGCGGTGGCAGCGACACAAGAGGTAGTCTGGTCGGCATCAACGATGGCGGCACATTTGTCGCAAGCTACTGGAATAGCGATACCATCGCAAGCGGAGGCAACAACGGTATCGGGCAGACTTCGGCACAGCTTCAATCGCAGACCCCGACGATGCCGGCGAATAGCATTTATAAAGACTGGGATACCGGCGATTGGGATTTCGGGACACCGCAACAATACCCGATACTCAAATATACCACTGCAACCGAAAGTGTTTTTGAGTGTGGTTCATCGGGAATGCCGCAATGTGGCGATTTAATATCACCGGGTTTTCGCTACGGCTTGCGTAGCTTGACATCGACGAACGATGCGACATTGTCTCCACCGATCGATATTGAAAGGCTCAACCAAAGCGGTATTTATTTAGGCACGGTGATCGCAGAACATCCGAGTGTACGCTTGACCCCGGTTGCAATCGAATCAACTGCGCGTATTCGCATTATAGGAGATAGACGAGAAACCCTAGATAGCAACAATACGAGTTTCCCGACTTTGCTGAAAAATGACGAAGTAAAAAAAGTGATTATCGAAGTAGCAGGCACACGGACGGTCGGATATACGCTTTATTTGAGCTACTCCGGTCATAGGGTCATCGATGAAGACGGCGACGGTCTCGTCGATATCGATTATCTGGAGGATTTGGATGCGATCCGCCATCGGTTGGACGGTAGCGGCTATAGAGCGAATGTCGAGGCGGTCAAGATCACATCGGGCTGTCCTAGGCAAGGATGTCGCGGTTATGAATTGTCGAGAGACTTGGACTTTAACGATGCCGACAGCTATCGCAACGCCGAAGAGAATATGGGTCGCTGGACGGGTTCAGGTGCTTGGCAACCTATAGCAGGAACCTTCACCGGCACATTCAAGGGCAATAATAAAACGATTGCCAATTTAAGGGTGAGGTCCAGCGGTGGTTTGTTTACTGCGATAGGTAGCGATAGTCGTGTTGCCTATATAGACGGTATCGGATTATTGGCGGTGGATATCAAAGGGGATACGGTTGCCGGGATTACCGCATCGTGTAAGCGGTGTACGATAAGCAATAGTTATGTGATAGGAAATATAGAGGGAACCGCCGCTGCCGCCGGTTTGGTAAATACTATTAGTGCAACGAGTGGCGGGAATGCACGAATTAGCAACAGTTATTTCGTCGGTGATATTGCCGTCAACGGTGAATCGGCGGTTGCCGGCGGTTTGGTCGGCGATGTAGATTCCGCTTTGAGCATCACCGACAGCTATGCGTTCGGTGATGTTATCGGAAAGCAGAATAGCGGATTTATAGGCGGCTTGGTCGGGGTGCGTTCATCGTCTGTTATTGAAATCGGCAACAGCTATGCGGGTATTTCGGCAACCAAAGCCGGTGTGCCGCAAGGCTTATTCGGCGGCAATAGGAATCCGAAAGACCAGCTTGCGCCGACTGTCTACACAATTTATTTAAACGAAGACATCGCCGCAACCAATGTGACTTTGGGAGAGAGTAAGCGCACCGCCGAACTTCAATCACCGACGAGTGCCACCGGCATCTATACGAGTTGGAGTAGCGATAGCTGGGATTTCGGCACTGCCGAGCACTATCCGGCGATCAAGTATAATTTGCGTGCCGACTCTACCGATGGTGATGCACATTGTGATGCGGCGGACATTCAAAAACGTCCCGGTGCGTGTCGCACTTTGCTTCGTCATCAGGGCAGCCTGTTGCGAGACTTAAAATTATCCGAAGGCGCAGGTTTGTCTAGTCCTTTTGTGTATACATCGTTTGATTACGGTATATCGGTCAATGCCGATCTGAGTACCATTCGTATGTTGCCGACCGCATTTAATAGGGCAGCGACGATCGAGGTCTTTAAGGATGACAACGCAATAGGAGAAACCGACGGTGGTGAATGGACGGTGCCGATACCGTTGAACGGCTTTGGCGATACGGTCGTCGGTTTGGTCGTAAAAAACGGCAAACGGCATTCGTACCGATATCGATTCGTCGTCAATCGACTCGACATCGTGGCTCAAAGCATAGACGAAGACGACGACGGATTAATAGATATTAGCAACGCAACACATTTGAATGCCATCCGTCACCGCCTGGACGGCAGTGCCTATCAACAAAGCGGAACCGCCGATGCGATCTATTGTTCCGGCGGCTGCACGGGGTATGAATTGACCGCCGACATAGACCTTGCCGGGATTTCTTGGCAGCCCGTAGGTACTTTTAATAAACGGTTCAACGGTGTATTCAAAGGCAACGGCCATACGATTTCCAATTTGACCATAAAGGCAGGCAATACCAATCAGGTAGGTTTATTCGGAGCAATCGGAAAGCATGGCAGAGTTGAGAATCTCGGTCTGGTGAATGTCGATATCATCGGACAGAGTAATGTCGGCACCGTCGTCGGCTACAACTTCGGTACGATCATCAATAGCTATGCAGCGGGTAAGCTCTTAGCTACGGTCAACGACGGTGGTGGTTTGGTCGGTAGAAACAAAAGCGGCACGATCGTCAACAGCTATGCGAATGTTGGCGTACAAGTGAATAATGATCGCGCCGGCGGTTTGGTCGGTTGGAATGAAATAGGTGGCTCTATCGTTAATAGTTATGCAGTCGGTGATGTGCAGGCAAGTAATAGAATTGCCGGCGGTTTGGTCGGTAATAATAGTGCAAGAATTCACACGAGCTATGCAGTCGGTGATGTACGGGCAAGTAATGGCAGTGCCGGAGGTTTGGTAGCATCATCCATAGCCGAACATACGGTTGCCGATAGTTATTACAGAGAAAGTGCGGTTATCTCCGGGACCGATTCACTGATCGGCACCGATAAAACTATGATGGAACTTGAAGCCGGTGTGCCGTCGAATGATATCTATACCGGGTGGGATAGAGCCGATTGGCACTTCGGTAATGCAAATCAATATCCGGTCTTGCTTTATGTGGCAGGCGACGATAAGAATAATCGTTCTTGCGCAACATCACCGACCGATATGAAATTACCGACCTGCGGAACCTTGCTACCCGAACAACGCACCGGGCTGGTTCAAATGGAACTTTCAAAGAGTGTCCGCTTGCTTCCGGCATTTAATCCCGAGATATACGACTATTATGTGGTCGTCGATTCGGATTATGAGTTTCGTACCACACCGACCACCTATTACGATACCGACACGATTACCGTAGACGCAGCCGGTTCGAGTTTATCGACAAGTAGCGGGCAAGGCTTATTGTTCACTCCGGACGACAATTTAGACGGCATTGTAATTACGGTGAGATCCGTAAATCGTAATGTGCCGACACGCTATACGATTAGAGTATTGCGCAATATTGCGGTAGCGGACGGTTTGATACTGATCGATTATCTGGACGACTTGAACCTAATGCGTAATCCTTTAGAGCAGATATCCGCTGTCTTAAAGGACTGTCCTATAGATACCGTAGACAATGTGAGGCGATGCGGAGGCTATAAACTGACCGGAGATTTGGACTTTAACAACCCCGCCAGTTACCGTGCCGGTGTGATCAGCCCGATATGGACGATCGGTGCAGGTTGGCAACCGATAGGAGACAGCAACAGTCCTTTCGGTGATTTATTCATCGGAGATTCATACACGATATCAAATCTTAGATATCGCGGTAATGCTTCCGGCGATGTCGGTTTATTCGGTACTGTGGCGAAAAGTGCGAGAATTGAGAACATCGGCTTACTCGCCGTGGATATCGATGTTAGGAGTAGGAAAGATGCCGGTGCGTTGGTGGGTAGCAACCTAGGTGTAATCGTCAATAGCTATGTGATAGGGGGTTCGGTACGAAGTACTAAGAGTGCCGGTTTAATAGGCGGTCTAGTCGGTAGGAATCTAGGTGCAATCGTCAATAGTTATGCGTATGTTGATGTGAGAGCCGATAGTGTCGGTGGTGGTTTGACCGGTAGTAGCGAATCGGGTTCGAGGATCTACAACAGTTATGCAAGCGGTACGGTTAGCGGACTGATTTATGCGGGCGGTTTAGTAGGAAGTGCAGCTGCCGATATTCGCAATAGCTATGCGAATAGTCGGGTTAGCGGAAATATATATATAGGTGGTTTAGTCGGTAATAGTAACCGAGCGATTATCACCAATAGTTATGCCGTCGGTACCGTATCGGGTCCGCTTACCGGTGGATTAATGGGTCGAGGTGATAGCAGATTTAATATGAGTTATTGGGATACTGTCACGAGTGGCGTGCCGGACGACGGAGACGATGCTACCGGTATCGGCAAGACGACCTCGGAGCTTCAAACACCGGCGATCGGAGAGGGAATTTATCGCAACTGGAACAGCGACGATTGGTATTCCGAGGTCGGTCAATATCCGATTGTCAGATTTACCAGTGCGACCGATATAATCACTCGTCCGGCGTGCCGAACAACCGCAGATGCCGATAGCAAACTGCCGGTGTGTGGAACTTTGTTGCCGGTACAACGTCGCATCGGTTTAAGAAGTTTGGCACTTTCAAATAACGCCGGTCAGGTTTTTCTATTGAGCCCCGACTTTCATTCCGGGGTATATCGTTACGAGTTGATAGTAAAAAGCGATGCGCGCGAGTTCAGTGTTATTCCGCATACATTTAACTCGGAAGCGATGATCGTGATCAGCGATAAAAGTGGAACCAAAAAACTACGGAGCGGTAATACGCTTAGTATAATAATAGACAATCTCGACAATTCCTTGTTGACACTGATAGTAGATGAACCTCCGACATCTATGACTACGCAAACGACGACCTATCGTTTCGAAGTCATCAGACATCCCCTTATTACCGTCAACGATATAGACGAAGACGACGACGGTTTGATCGAGATTCGTAGCGTAGACGATTTGAATGTAATGCGTTATCAGCTGGACGGTAGCGGTTATAAGACGAGCCGCGACGATATCAAAATCACCGAAGGGTGTCCCGAGACCGGTTGTATAGGTTATGAATTGGCGCAAGATATAGATGTTAGCGACGCAATGCGTTTTGCCGACTGGCAGCCGATAGGATATATCGCACCGAGCGGCGATGCCGATGAATGTAATCATCCGAGTAATCGGTGCTTTAGCGGGATATTCGACGGCAACAATCATACCATTTCAAATCTGCGCATCGATAAGAGCGATACCGACAATGTCGGTTTGTTTGCGGCATTAGCCGACGGTGCGCAGATCAGAAATGTTAATCTGGCGAATGTGTCGGTCGAGGGTCGCTTCGGTGTCGGAAGTCTGGTCGCCTATAATGCCGGGGAGATAGACAACAGTTATGCCGATGCTATGGTGGTCGGAGAACATGATGTCGGGGGATTGGTTGCCTACAATGTCGGTCGGATTTCCGATAGTTATGCTTACGGTGCGGTATCGGGCGGTTCTTCGGTCGGCGGTTTGGTAGCTCGTAACAAAAACGATGGGGTGATTGCAAACAGCTACAGCTTGAATCGTGTATCGGGCAGTGATAGTATCGGCGGGTTGGTCGGTTTGAATCTCGGTTCTATTGCGAACACTTATGCCAGCGGTGTTGTCGAGGGAAACACGCGCATCGGTGGTTTGGCCGGTGACAACGGCGGTGCGGTCGGCAATAGTTATGCGACGGCGAATATCGTATGTACGGGCGTGCCTGTATGTGCTTCGTATACGATTGCTACGGGAGGGCTAATCGGTCGCAATGTCGGTGGTCATGTAGCAAATAGCTATTGGGATACCGGTGTGAGTAAGCTACGAATATCGGCCGGCGGTGTCGGCAAGACTACCTTGCAACTACAATCGGGCACAACTCAATCGTCGGATGCAAGCGGAGCGTATTACCGGTGGGGCGATAGCGACTGGCATTTCGGCAATGCATATCAATATCCTATTCTCAAATATACCGATAGCACCGAAAGCATGCTTGTCGGTTTGCAGTCTTATGGTTTGACAAGTTTGGCAATCGCAGAGGTTGTAAAGCTATCCCCGAACTTCGATACGACTAAATTGTATTATCGCGTCGGCGTAGAATTGGATACCGATATAAGGAAATTACATTTGATACCGGATGCATCGGATAAAGATGCAACCATTCGTATCTTCAGCGATAACGGTTTTGACGAGACGGTTGAAACCGGCACCGGCAGTTCGGCGATTGTGTTGCGCTCGACCGGCACAACGGTGATTAACATCGAAGTCTCGGGAGCACGGCGCGTCCTATATCGCTTTGAGGTAGATTATTTCTCTTCCGGTCTCGAAAAGGATGTCGATACCGACAAAGACGGATTGGTAGATGTTCTAACATTGGAAGATTTGGATGCGATACGCAATGCGCTCGACGGCAGACGATTGAGATATCAAAACGCCGACGGTGTATCGATAGAAAGTGCCAAAGGCTGTCCGGTTGCCGGTTGCAAGGGCTATGAGTTGATGCGAGACTTGGACTTCGATAATCCGGCACATTACCGAGCGGGTCGTGTCAACACGGCATGGACCGGCGGGGCAGGCTGGCAGCCGATAGGTACATCGCGACATCCGTTCACGGCAACATTCAAAGGCAACGGCTATACGATTTCTAATTTGAGAGTGAATAGACCGAATAGCGACTATATCGGGCTGTTCGGTGTCATAGACGGTAGCGAAAGCGATGTCGTAATAGAGGGTCTCGGTTTAACCGATATCGATATAGTCGGAGGCGCGCATGTCGGCGGTCTGGTCGCTACTAACCGAGCGGGCGACATTCGCCGAAGTTATGTCACCGGTTATGTGGTGGCAAGAGGCAACGGCACCTCGGCAATCGTCGGCGGTCTGGTCGGTAGTAATGTTGCCGGTTCCATCACCGAATCATACTCGGAGACACAAGTGAAAGGCAGTCTATCGGTCGGGTTATCGGTGGCACCGGCAGGTGGTTTGGTTGCCCTAAACGATAATCGTGGTCGCATCGAGAATAGCTATGCGGTGGGGTCGGTAATCGGTTGGGACACTATCGGTGGTTTAGTTGCCGTTAATCAAGGTTCCGGCGAAATCATCAACAGCTATGCGGTGAATAGGGCTATAGCCATCGGAGCGAGGTCTAAAGTAGGTGGCTTGGTTGCCGTCAACGATGCGGTGGTCGACGATAGTTATTGGGATGTAGAAGTCAGCGACATCGCAGCGAGTGCCGGCGGCACTTCTGCGACCACGGCAGTACTCCGATCATCGACACCAACCTCGCCGATCAATAGTATCTATAAAGACTGGGATGCCGATGTATGGGAGTTTGCAGATGCGAGTCGTTATCCCGAACTGAAAGCCATTGCCGATGTGCCGCTACTTGCTCCCGAAGGAAAGAGTCTGCTGCAAAGTCTGACCCTATCGAACAATGTTCGGTTATTCCCGTCTTTTCATCCGCTCGTTTTCGACTACGACCTTATAGCCGAGTCCAGCCGAATAACCGAAGTACAAGCCGATACCACATCGACACGGGTAGGCACGACTATAAATATTGCTTGTCGCGATGGTTTGATATGTTCGTCGGGTATCCCGACATCGTTCGTATTAAACGGTAGCGACACACCGCAAATTACGATAACAACGCATAATCCCGATGCCGGCGAATTGTCGTATAACTTCTCGGTACGTTACCACGAACTAACAATTGAACGAATGACGGCAATGAAAACGACAATCGTGCCACTATCGTTGTCGGTAGCCGAGGGCGAGCGTGTTCGTTTGATAGCTTCTTATGATTTCGGTTTGAGTGCGGATTTGTATCACTATAGGTGGCGACAATCGGCAGGTGATGCGTTAAGGTTTGACGATACGCGATCGCCGGTTGACACGCAAAATGCAATGTTGGATTTTACGGTACCCGACGATGTAGTGTCTAAGCAGGATGATAGCCGCGTCGTTCAGTTGACGGCAGAAATCGGTGTCGGCGACATGTATATAAGCAGAGCGATATCACTGATAATTTCCAAAGCGAACAACGACACTGCCGATCGTATTCGCTTGCTCAAAGATAACGATAAACCATACACTTATACCGTTCGATTTGAAAGAAGAGACGGTAGCGAGTTTGTAGACCGCGACGGAGGTTTTGCCGAAACCCGTATACACTGGCAACGTCGTCGTAGCGAGACAAAAGATTGGGTCGATGTCGGGAGCGGATCTCCGTATACCATTCCCGACCAAGGTGCTTATCAATATCGCGCACTTGCTCTATACGAAGACAATCAAGGTTATCGTGAGCAACTGGCATCCGGAGTCATAAACTATTTAGACATAGACGACGACGGCGACGGTTTGATAGAGATTCGTTATTTGGAAGAGTTGAATGCGATACGTTATCAGCCGGACGGCAGCGGCTATAAAGCAACCGCAACTGTGGATAAGATCACTACGGGTTGTCCTTTGGTCAACGGTATCGAACAATGCCGAGGCTATGAATTGATGAACGACTTGGATTTCAACGACAATGCAAGCTATCGGAATCCAATTACCCGCACCGCACTCAAGAACAGTTGGACGGTGAGCTATTTCACCGATGCAAGCGATTCGGGTTGGCAGCCTATAGGTGGGTTTGATGCCTTATTTAACGGCAACGGTTATACGATATCGAATATGCAGATAAACCGTAGCGTCGGCAATACAAACAGTATAGGTCTATTTTCCCAAATAGGCGTAGTCGGAAAGGTTAAGAACTTGGGATTGATAGATCCGGCGATCAAAGGCTTGGTCGGTATCAAAAATGTAGGCGGCATCGCCGGCAGAATTGAACGCGGCGGGATCATCATGAATAGCTATGTGGTCGGAGATGTCGGAGCGGGGAACACCGATAAAATAATAAGGGGTGATGTCGGATTCGGTAGCGGTATAGGCTTCATAGGCGGGATGGTCGGCTGGAATAAAGGTCTTATACTCAATAGTTATGCAAAGATCAATGTGATTGCCGAAGACTCCGGAACACTTGCAAACAAGCGTGTCGGAATAGGTGGTTTGGTCGGTAGGAACATAGACGGCGGCAAGGTGTATAGCAGCTATGCGACCGGTGAGGTGAAAGGTCCTTGCATCGTCGGTGGTTTGGTGGGCAATCAGTTTTCCACCAACCCAAATGAATTATTGACCCGCAGCGAAATCAAAAACAGCTATGCGACCGGCAATGTAGAGACCGGGTTCGGGACGTGCGTAAACTCAAACAACAAATTTGCCGGTGGTTTAGTCGGCTTTAATAATAGTTCAAGGATTGAAAAGAGTTATACACTAGGTGAAGTTCTCGGTAGCGGCACACGCGCCGGTTTGGTTGCCGGCAGGTTTCCCGGCGGCAACACTTCTATTGCAAACCCGGACAATAGTTATTGGAACTTTGATGCCAATTCCAATTGTATGAATACTTCTGACGGTCTATTTTGTTATGATTTGGGGGTTACTACAAATTATCCGGATGCAAGACTTGAGGATAAGCTCAGATCTGCCACCGGGCCGAATATTAACGATTTGTCATGTATAGATAGTAGCAATGGCATCTATACTTGTGAGACCTATACGAGTTGGAATACTGCCGATTGGGATTTCGGTACCGGTTTGCAATATCCGGCACTCAAATACGGGGTCGGATTGGATAAAGATGACCCGGGTTGCGACACCGATCCCGAGACCGAGTTGCCGGGTTGTAATGCTTTATTGAGCGGTCAGATTGCCGATACGCTTTTGTTGGATCGGCTGAGTATATCCGCCAATTCGAGGGCTGTGCGGTTGACCCCGAACTTCATGCCGAGTAGGTTTAACTACGAAGCGGTGATTGAAGCCGAGACCGCACCGGTGCTTATAAAAATTGCCGGCCGTGTCGACAAAGATACCGCAATAACGCTTCGTAGAGACGGTGGTGAACCTTTGATTAAACAATCGGACGGCACCGTGCAGATTAGTACGAATGATTCATTCAATCTCGGTATTAAGACCGCAAGCGGAGATGAGCGGACGGCACACTATCGAATACAAGTACATTTAAGTTATTTGCCGCAACCGAGAATACTCAATGTAATCGACGGGAGTACCCCTGCCGAATTAGTCAAAGGAAATATCCTTAGCTTAAACGAGGGGGATGTCGTCCGCCTCGATGCCTCGGAGAGTTTCGGGTCGAACAATTCGCGGTTGGATTACCGATGGAGTCAAGTATCGGGGAAACCGTTGCTGCCGAGGATACAAACCACATCTACCGTAAAGTTTACGGTGCCCACCGATTTTGTCGCCGCAGACGAGGACGATAGCACGGTGATCCTACAACTGGAGCTGAGCGAAAACAACAATCCACTAACTGCCGTAAGTAGAGAAGTATTGTTGCTGGTGAGAAAAATCAATAACGGCAATGCCGAGAGTAATGCGAAATGGATCAGTAGCGATATGCTTTCGGCAGGCAATCTGTCGGACGATATAGACGGAGGTCCTCTAAGCGATATTGATTATCAATGGTCGTCGGAACAAAACGGTAGATTTGTCGCAATACTCGGTGCGACTCGAAAAAGCTATACGCTTCCCGAAAATGCCCGCAACGCACGATACAGAGTCTCTATAAGCTACACCGACGGACAAGGTTACCGAACGAACACTCACTACGATGCACCGCGATTTACGACGATTGCCGACTTCGTCGATAAAGACAACGACGGTTTGATAGAGATCGAGACACTCGAGGTGCTCGATGCGATTCGTTATCAGACGGACGGTAGCGGTTACCGTGCGAGCTCTACGACGATGATGATTACTACAGGTTGTCCTTTGGTCAACGGTGTAGAGAAATGCCGGGGCTACGAATTAGTCAAGGATTTGGATTTTCTAGACGATGCAGGCTATAGTTCAACCGCCAATAAAGTGGCTTGGACGACCGGCGCAGGTTGGCAACCGATCGGTATTGTCGCTAATAATGACTGTAGTGATGCGGGTAGCGACTGTTTTGCCGCTATTTTAGAAGGCAACGGATATAGCATTTCCAATTTGCGGATCAATAGAGACACCACCGATGAAATAGGTTTATTTGCCGGAAATACCGGCACCATTCGCAATCTTGGGCTATCGGAAATAGAAGTAAAAGGCAATTCTAGGGTCGGTGGTCTCGTCGGTCGCAACGAAGGTGGACTAATGAATGTTTATGTAGTCGAAGGCAAGGTTGAAGGTCAAAATAACCATATCGGTCTGTTAACCGGCATCAGCGTGTCGGGTGCGTCGATCATCAATAGTTATGTAATCGGCACTGTGATAGGTTCTCGTTTTGTCGGTGGTATCTGTGGCATAAACTATGGTGACATGATCGGTAGTTATACGGTTGCCGATGTTTCGGCACAGCGGGAGGCAGGTGGTCTGGTCGGCGAGAATCAAGGCACTATCAGCAACAGCTATACATCAGGCTCGGTTAGTATCAATGAGAAAGAACGAGCTGTCGGAGGTCTAGTCGGTGTATTATGGTCGGGCGGTCGTATTGATAACAGTTACTCGACTGCCGAGGTAAAAACAGACTTTGTTGCAACAGCCAATAGCGATGTGCAGTATGTAGGTGGTTTAATCGGCAACCGAGAATCACCCAGCCTACAAGTCAATAATAGTTATTGGGATACCGATGCGAGTGGGCGGACGAACTCTCCGGGAGGCGGTATCGCCAAGACCAAGGCTGAATTACAAATGCCGACGGTAGCCGGGACAAGGGTCAATGCTGTTTATTACAACTGGGATGCCGACAGATGGGATTTCGGCACTGCCGAGGAGTATCCGGTGCTCAAATATCACGATAACTCGTGTGGCACTTCGACACCGTCGCCGGATTGCGGTAGATTATTGCTTCATCAACGTATCGGTTTGAGAGCTATCGTGTTGGAGCAGAATGTGGAGGGAGAGCAGTTGTATCTTTCTCCCGACTTTGATACTGCGGTTACGACTTATACGGTATCGGTGCATGCCGATGCGAGCGAATTGAGAATCACCCCGCTAGCGGCTAATCCCGATGCCGGTATCGTAGCCGACGGCAAGGTCTTATCGGCAAACCACAGCGGCTATACCATTGCGATAGATACTTCCGAGCCTACATCGACAGTTATGCGAGTTTCGGCGAGCACTTCGATGGGAACCGAGGATCCCGTTATATGTAGACTGACGGTGGGCAATCGTTTACCTACAATAGATATTAACGCGCCTGTTTCGATAAGCGAAGGCGGAACCCTTGTATTAAATGCTTCTATAACCGATGCCGACGGAGACGAGTTGCGTTACAGTCTGAGTGCGATTACCGACTTATTGCCGGATTTAGAGGAGACCACCGGCACCGCGGTAGGCCGTGCCGATCTAATGTATGAGCTTAATATACCCAGTGATTTGCTCGGCGAGAGGCAAAGCAGCGATGATATAGAGATCGTGTTGACGGTTGAGGATGGCATGAGCGTTATCGGTGAAACGATGTCGATCGCAATAGTCAAAGAAAATAACGGTGTGGTATCGGTTGCTATACCGACGCTAAATGGTTTCACATACACCGTCGGAGATATAGATCTATCGTCGGATGTCGACGGAATAAATCCTGTTCCCGAGATAGCCTACCGATGGCAAGAAGAGTTGCTGGGTAGCTGGTCGGATATCGACGGTGCCACCGATCGGAGTCATACCGTGGAGGGTATTATAGGTGACCGTTACCGCGTATTGGTCGACTATACCGATAAGCAGGGCTATAGACATCGCAGCGTTGCATCGCCGTCGGTATCGGCACCGCAGCAATTTATATATAATGTCGTGAGAACTAGAAGTGTCGTAAGAAGTTCGTCGGATCTGGAACCGGCTAGTTTCATACACATCAGAGTATTTCCCGAAGGACTTTTACGATAATCTCATCTTTTCGGGAGTACTATTGAAAAAGTTTTATAAATTATTGAGGATTAAAATAAATTCGTAATAGGTTGATATATCTGCATATATGTGCATATAATTAAAGGTTGCCGATAGTGGTATAGATAGTTATAAGAACGAATTATTCTTGTAGCTGTGTGAGGGAAATACTATGTGGGAGGAAGCGTAGTATGAATATATCCGCAAGGTTTTTATTACTGTTAATCACGGTATTATGGACATCTGTATCGGCACAAGATAGTTTTGAATGCAATTACACAACCGATATAGATCAAGACGAAGACGGGTTGATAGAGCTATGCGATTTGGATGCACTCGATGCGGTTCGCTATCAGCTCGACGGCAGCGGTTATAGAGAAAGTTTCGATGCGGTCAAGATAACCGCCGGGTGTCCCCCAAGCGGTTGCAACGGCTACGAGTTGCGTAGAGACTTGGATTTCAACATCGAGGATAGCTATCGCAATCTCGCCAACAAAGCAGCATGGACGAGCGGTTTAGGTTGGTTGCCTATAGGCGATCGACTCAACTTCTTTACTGCGAGGTTCGAAGGCAACGGTCATACGATAGCCAATCTTTATATCGATAGACCGTCGGATTATGTCGGTTTATTCAGGGCGACTTCGACGCCGGCTAAAATAAGCGACCTGATATTATCGCAAATAAACATCGAAGGGAACTCGTATGTCGGTGGTTTAGCGGGTCATAACGCCGGTAGCGTCGCTTATGTCGGTGTCGAAGGCGGTCGCCTAATCGCTACGGGCAACACCGTAGGCGGGTTGTTCGGTGCCAACGCCGGGACAATACTCAACGGCGATGTCATGCTCGAGCGTTTAGAGAGTCGCCGGCATAGCCTCGGCGGTCTGGTCGGTCATAACGAAGGGCATATCAGACATAGTGTTGCCGACACCGGTTTATTCGGTGTCAGCCAAGTCGGAGGCTTGGTCGGTCTCAATGCTCGCGGTGTGTTAGCGAACAGTCGCGCCGACGGGACTGCGAATGGGAGCGATTATATCGGTGGCTTGGTCGGTCTCAATCATGCTCGGATTAGTGCGAGCTATTCGATCGGCAAAGTGATAAGCGACGGTTCGTATAGCGGTGGTTTGGTCGGTGCCAACGACCGTGGCGGTAGAATTGCCGATAGTCGGGCGAGCGGTGCGATTTCCGGCAATCTTTATGCGGGCGGTCTGGTCGGTTGGAATAAAGACAGTGAAATCACCAATAGTTTTGCGCTTGGCCGTGTAGAAGGCAATAGCGATGTAGGGGGTTTGGTCGGTTGGAACGAGGGTGGTCGAATAAGCAATACCTATGCGAGCGGTTCTGCAACTGGTGTGGATAGAATCGGTGGTTTGGTCGGCAGTAATAAAGGTATCGTTTCCGACAGTTTTGCAAACGGACGCGTTGTTGCAAGCGGTGTACATGCGGGTGGTTTGATCGGCTGGAATTATGCCCATCAGACCAGAGATGCCACCACGGTGCGTGTGATACACAGCTATTGGAATAGCAACACTGTCGGGATATCGCTCAGTGCCGGTGGAAGTCCTCGGACTACCGAACAGCTACAATCACCGACTGCGCCCGGTCTACTCGGTGAGACTTTCGAGAGATGGGATGTTGCCGATTGGGATTTCGGCACCGACGAACAATACCCGATACTCAAACACAGCGAAGGTTCTAATACGGGACACCTATTGTCGGGTCAATACATTATGCTGTCGGGTCTGCTGGTATTAGACGGGTTGACTTTATCTCCGGCGTTCGATCCGCAAACCTTCGACTATCGCGTACACCTAAGCGACGACAGTTTAAGACAGATAAGGTTCAGTCCTACGATAGCGAATAGCACGCAAACGATTAGTGTTCTCAAAGACGAGGAAACCGGTTTGCCGTCGGTGAACAACGGCGAGACGGTGACGGTCGATTTGAATATCGCTCCCGAGCCGACCTTGGTGACGATAGCGAGGCACTATCGGATCCGAGTGGTGCATCAATCCGCCTTGCAAGTAAAGATCGGTAGCGACCGCTCGGATCATACGGTGAGCGAGGGACAAGACATCACATTCGATGTTTCAACCTCCGAACCGGACTTGCGGCGAGTGCGCTATCACTGGAGTCAGGTTTCACCGGCGAAACCCGATTTATTGAAAGACTTAAATACTCGGAAAGCCGAACTGAACATCGACATACCCGACGATTTTGTAGCTCGAGATAACGACGAGAGCCCTGTTGTATTGCGAGTGGAAGTGCGTGTCGGTGGGACAACCATAGTTCGCAATACGACGATGACGGTCGTCAAAATGAATAACGGCGGTATAAGCACCTTAGCTGCCCCGACCTATCGCGAAGGCACCTTGACGGTGGCGGATATAAGCGAAGCCGATTTATCTATGGAGCCCGACGGCGGTGTCGATCCGAGCAGCTTGAGCTACCGGTGGCAGTACAAGCTACCGTCGGCTTCCGCACCATGGCGAGATATTGAAGATGCGACGCAGATACACTATCAGATACCTTTTGTATTATCGGCAATCGATAACATCGGCTATCGTGTATGGCTGGATTATGATGATAATCAGGGTTACTATCACCGCATCGTATCCGAACCACGATCGGTTATGCGTGTTGTAGCAGATGACGGTTTTAGCGACATCTATTATCTGGAGGATTTGAATGCGATACGCAATCAACCGAACGGCAAATACGAGTTGGTCCGAGATTTGGATTTTAACTCGGATGCAAGCTATCGCGATCCGATCAATAAAGCGAAGTGGACGGTAGCCGATTACGAGAACGATGCGGATGCCGGCTGGTTGCCGATAGGCACGATTGCAGATCGTTTCACAGGTACTTTCGAGGGTCACGGTCATGCGATATTCAATTTGCAGATCAATAGAGACACCGCCGACTATCAGGGTTTATTCGGTGTTTCGGGATCTGCTGCGACCGTAAGAAATGTCGGTTTGCCGGATGTCAAGATAGAGGGAAATCTATATATCGGTGGTCTCGTCGGTTCCAGCGGAGGCACTATCATCGGCAGTTATATTCTCGGCAAGGTATCGGCGAATAGTTTTTTAGGCGGACTGGTAGGGGAAAACGACGGCAGAATTATTAATAGCTACGCCGGTGTCGTTGTTTCGGCACTAAACCAACAATTAGGTGGTTTGGTCGGCATTAACAGAGGGTCTATAACGAACAGCTATGCGACGGGGAATGTCGAAGGAGGGTTGGCAGGTAGTCTGGTGGGTTGGAATTTCTCTGCCGATTCAACGATCATCGATAGTTATGCTATCGGTAGAGTGCGAGGAAGCGGCGGTGGTTTAGCTGCGATTAATAGAGGGGTCATCAGAGCGAGCTACTGGAACACCGAGACCGGCGGTTTACAAGGTCGTAACGGAAGCGGTCGGACCACGCAACAAATGCAATTACCCACTGCGGCGATCGGGATATACGAATCGTGGGACGGTGCCGATTGGGATTTCGGCAACAACGCACAGTATCCGATCCTCAAATACGCACCGGGACCCGACGGCGATGCGTGCAGTGTGTCGGGATTGCCGCAGTGCGGTGCGTTGATATCGCCGCGCCTGCGCTACGGTTTGCGTAGCTTGGCAACGGCGGGCGGTGTTGCCTTAGCTCCCGAGTTCGATATCGAGGTACAAAACCGAAGCGGTATTTATATCGGTAGTCTGCGCAGTACCGATAACACGATACGGTTGATTCCGACGACGATAGAACCGACTGCGGATATTCGTTTCTATATCGGCGACGATAACACCGTCTACGACCGCATCCGAAGCGGCGAAACGAGTAGAGCGATTTCTTTGAAATCGGTCGGTATAACCCGTATTCGCATCGAAGTACGAGGAACGGTGACCGTGAGTTATACGCTGTATATCGATCATCGAAACACTGTCGAGTTTACGCCGATCAACTATTTGGAAGATTTGCGTGCGATACATCGGCAGCTTGGAGGTTCTTATAAGCTAGCTAGGAACTTGGACTTCGAAGACCACGGGAGTTATCTGGATCCGTTGAACAGGGTTCTTTGGACGGTAGACGACTACGAGGATGTTACCGATGTCGGTTGGGTGCCCATAGGCAACGAGGCAAAGCCTTTTGCCGGTCGCTTCGACGGCAACGGCTATACGATATCGGGTTTGCAGATCAATAGAGATACTGCCGACAATCAAAGTTTATTCGGTGTTGCGGCATCTAGTGCCGTTATAAGCAATATCGGCTTGTTGAATGTCAAGATAGAGGGTGGCACCCAAGCTGCCGGATTGGTCGGCACCAACCGTGGACGAGTGGTTCACAGTCATGTCGGAGGTAGTGTCCGATCGAAAAATATGGCGGGTGTGATCGGCGGTCTCGTTGCAAACAACGACGGCGGAGATATTATCGGTAGTTATGCGCTAGGCCGGGTTTCGGGGATTTCATCGGTCGGTGGTTTGGTCGGAGATAACAACGGCAAGGTTATCAATAGTCATGCCGATAGTATCGTAACACCGGATTCGGGAGGCTCTCGGTTCGGTGGTTTGGTGGGTCGTAATCGGAGTCTAATTGCCAATAGTTATGCGAGCGGCAAAATTTTGACAAAAAGTTCCATCAAAGGAGGTCTGGTCGGTTGGAATGACTCGCAAGCACGGATCGTTAACGGTTATGCTGCGGTTGATATTGTCGGTGCCGTAGCGGGCGGTCTGGTTGGATATAACCGTGGTGCTATAAAAAATAGTTATGCGATCGGTGAATTGAGAAGCACCGGCAATGCAATAGGTAGTTTGATCGGAAGCAACGACGGCGGCACACCCGTCGCAAGCTATTGGAATAGCGATACGATTGTTGCCGGAAGTCGCAACGGCATCGGGCAGACTACGACACAACTAAAATCACCGACCGCCCCCGGTTTACCGGGTGAGACTTTCGAGGGATGGGATGTTGCCGATTGGGATTTCGGCACATCCGAACAATATCCGATACTTAAATATGCATCGGGGTCGGACGGAACCGCATGTGGTCTATCGGGGTTGCCGCAATGCGGCGATCTAATATCGCCGGGATTACGCTACGGTTTGCGTGGTTTAAGCGCGGCGGACAATGCGAGATTCCTCACACCGATCGACATCGAAAAGCTCAACCAAAACAATGTTTATTCTATTACCATCCTCAACGATCGTCCGAGTGTACGGTTGACCCCGGTTGCGATCGAATCAACCGCGCGTATCGGCATTATAGGGTCTGTGCGAGAAACCCTAGACAGCCACGATACGAGTTTGCCGATTTCGTTAAAAAACGACGAAGTAAAGAAAGTGATTATTGAAGTAGAAGGCACAGAGACGGTCGGATATACGCTTTATTTGAGCTACTCGGCTCATAGGGTGATCGACGAGGACGGCGACGGCCTAGTCGATATCGATTATTTGGAAGATTTGGATGCGATACGTTATCAGTTGGACGGTAGCGGTTATAGAGCAAGCATCGGGTCGGCCAAGATTACATCGGGCTGCCCGAGGCAAGGCTGTCGCGGTTATGAATTGTTGAGAGACTTGGATTTTAACGATGCCGGTAGTTATCGCAACGCCGAGGAGAATATGGGTCGCTGGACCGGCGCAGGTACTTGGTTTCCTATAGGAGGGACTTTCACCGCTACATTCAAGGGCAATAATAAAACGATTGCCAATTTAAGCATGGGTGTAAACGGCGGTCTTTTTAGCGCAATAGGTAGCGATAGTCGTGTTGCTTATATAGACGGTATCGGATTGACGGGTGTCGATATTAAAGGGAATGCAGTTGCCGGCATCGCTGCGTCGTGTAAGCGGTGTACGATAAGCAATAGCTATGTGATAGGAGATATACAAGGAACCGCCGCTGCCGCCGGTTTGGTGAATACTATCGGCGCAACGAGCGGTGGGCGCGCCCGAATTAGTAATAGTTATTTCGTCGGCAATATTGCCGTCGACGGTCGATCGTCGGTTGCCGGAGGGTTGGTCGGCGATGTAGACTCCGATCTAACCATTACCGACAGCTATGTGGTCGGCGAGATCGGCGGAGCACACGATGGCGGATTTATAGGTGGCTTGGTCGGGGTACGCTCGTCGTCGGTTATCGAAATCGGCAACAGCTATGCGAGTGTTTCGGCAACCAAAGCCGGTGTACCGCAGGGTTTGTTCGGAGGCAATAGAGATCCGAACGATCAGCTCGCACCGACTGCCAAGGCAATTTATTTGGACAAAGATATCTCTAGAATCGATGTGACTTTGGGAGAGAGTAAGCGCACCGTTGTGCTTCAATCACCGACGAGTGCCACCGGCATCTATAAAAACTGGGATAGCGATAGCTGGGATTTCGGCACCGCCGAGCAATATCCGGCGATCAAGTATAATTTGGATGCCGCTTCTACCGATGGTGACGCATATTGTGATGCGGTAAACATTCAAAAACGTCCCGATGCGTGCCGCACTGTGCTTCGTCATCAGGGTAGCCTGCTACAAGACTTAAAATTATCCGAGGGCGCAGGTTTATCCGGTCCTTTTAGGTTCACATCGTTCGATTACGGTATATCGGTCAATGCCGATCGGAGTACTATTCGTATGTTGCCGACTGCGTCCAATGGAATAGCGACGATCGAGGTTGTTAAGGATGGCAACGCAATAGGAGAAACCGACAGCGGTGAATGGACGGCACCGATACCGTTGAACGACAGCGGCGATACGGTCGTCGGTTTGGTCGTAAAAGACGGCAAACGACATTCGTACCGATACCGATTCGTTGTCAATCGCCTCGATATAGTAACTCAAAGCGTAGACGGCGACGGCGACGGACTCATAGATATTAGCAATGCGACACATTTGAATGCCATCCGTCATCGCATCGACGGTAGGACCTATAATGAAAGTGAAAACACTGTTACAATTTATTGTTCGGGTGGTTGCACGGGGTATGAATTGACTGCCGACATAGACCTTGCCGGCATCGAGTGGCAACCGATAGGTAGTCCGAATGAACCTTTTAGCGGTGTATTCAAAGGCAACGGCTATACGATTTCTAATTTGACCATAAAAGCAAATAACACCGACAATATCGGTCTATTCGCAGCGATCGGAGCCGGCGGCAGAGTTGAGAATCTCGGTTTGGTGAATGTAGATATTGCCGGGCAGGGTCGTCGTATCGGTAGTATAGCCGCCTTGAACTCCGGCACGATTATCAATAGCTATGCCGACGGCAGGCTCGTAGATAGCGGCGGGAGCATCAATGTCGTCGGTGGTTTGGTCGCTAGAAACGAGCGCGGTGAAATCGTCAATAGCTATGCGCGTGTCAACATAGAGGCAGCGACCAGTTTTGCGGGCGGTTTGGTCGGTGAGAACCGAGGGGGTTCCGTCGTTAATGGTTATGCCGGCGGCGATGTGCGAGTCGATAGCGGTATCGCGGGCGGTTTGGTGGGAACAAACGGCAGTGGGGGTTCGATTGTTAATAGTTATGCTACCGGCGATGTGCAGGTCGGTAGCGGTAGATCGGGAGGTCTGGTTGCGGCAAGCTCCGGCGGAGGAACATTGAATAATAGCTACTATAGAAAGGGTGCGGTTATCTCCGGCACCGACTCACTCGTCGGCATCGATAAAACTGCGGTGGAACTCAAGGCCGGTGTGCCGTCGGATGATGTTTACACCGGCTGGAACACAACCGATTGGCACTTCGGCAATGCAGAGCAATATCCGGTCTTGTTTTATGTGACAGGCGATGACAACGATCATCGTGCGTGCGCAACATCACCGACCGATACAGAATTGCCGACCTGCGGAACCTTGCTACCCGGGCAGCGTGCCGGGCTGGCTAGGATGGAACTTTCAAAAAATGCACACTTAACTCCGTCATTTAATTCCGAGATATACGACTACGATCTAGTCGTCGATTCGGGCACCACATTTCGTATCACACCGACCGCCTATTACGACACCGATACGATTACCGTAGACGCCGCCGGCTTGCGCTCATCCACAACCGGTGGGCAGAGCCTGTTGTTCACGCTAAACGACGATTTAGACGGTATCGTAATCACGGTGAGATCCGCAAGTCATAATGTGCCGACACGCTATACGATTAAAGTACTGCACAGCATTGCGGTAGAGGATGGTTTGATAACGATCGATTATCTGGAAGACTTGAACTTGATGCGTAATCCCATAGAGCGGGTATCCGCTGTCTTAAAGGATTGCCCCATAGACACCGAAGACAATGCAAGGCGATGCAGGGGTTATGAATTGAGCAGAGATTTGGACTTTGAGGATCCTACAAGCTATCGTTCGGGTAGGGTCAACTCGGTATGGACGACCGGTGCCGGATGGCAACCGATAGGAGACAGCAACAACCCTTTCGGCAGTTTATTTAACGGTAATGCACACACGATCTCAAATCTTAGATATTCGGGTACTGCTTCCGGTCCTGTTGGTTTATTCGGTGTTTCGGCGGACGCTGCGAGAATCGAGAACATCGGCTTAGTCAATGTAGATATCGATGTCAACGGTCAATCCGGTATCGGTGCTTTGGTAGGCGAGAATCGTGGCGACATCGTCAATAGCTATGTGGTAGGCGGTGATGTTCGTGGCGGTTCTTATGTCGGTGGATTGACCGGCAGGAATTCGGGTGTGATCGTTAATAGCTATACGGATGTTGCGGTCGCCGGGACTAACTTTGTCGGTGGTCTAGCCGGTGGTAGCCAATCGTTCTCAAGAATCGACAATAGTTATGCGAGTGGTACGGTCACCGGGAATGACTTCGTAGGAGGGTTGGTCGGCTTATCACAAATAAGCATCTTGAATAGTTATGCAAATGTTGCGGTTATCGGAAGTCGGTCGGTGGGGGGCTTGGTCGGTGAAGCGAGCAATAGCATTATCAACAGCTATGCAATCGGCAAAATATCGGGTGGTAGTGAGGGATTAATAGGTAGTAGTGATTTCGGCAGTTTTTTCTCTATTCAGAGTTATTGGGATGTCGCTACGAGTACGGTGGGAGACGATAATAACGATCTCAACGGTGTCGGCAAGACGACCTCGCAGCTTCAAACACCTGCGATCGGAGAGGGAATTTATAGCGGTTGGAGTAGCGACGATTGGTATTCCGAGACCGGTCGATATCCGCTATTGAGATATACCGGTGCTAACGATATAATCACTCGCCCGGCGTGCCGAACAACCGAAGATGTCGATAGCGAACTGCCGGTGTGTGGAACTTTGTTGCCAAATCAGCGTATAGGCTTACGCAATCTAGCGCGCTCGAATAGTGTGGGTCAGGTTTTGTTGTTAAGACCCGGCTTTGATTCCGGGATATACGATTACGAGTTGGTATTGAAAAGCGATGCGCGTGAGTTCAGTATTATTCCGTATACCTTTAACCCGAATGCGGTCATCGTAGTCGACGACAATAGTGAGATCAATCCACAGGAAAAGTTACGAAGCAGTCAAGTCACCACCCTTCAAATGGACAATATTAATAGTTTTTTGTTGACGCTGACAGTGGATGATCCTTTGGTATCCGAAGCGACGCAAACGACGGTCTATCGTTTTGAGGTAATCAGACATCCTCTTATTACCGTCAACGATATAGACGACGACGACGACGGCTTGATCGAGATACGCAGCGTAGAGGATCTGAATGCGATTCGTTATCAACCGGACGGTAGCGGTTATAAAGCGAGTCGCAACGATATCAAAATCACCGTGGGGTGTCCCGAGACCGGCTGCATAGGTTATGAATTGGTGCAAGATCTGGATGTCGACGACGCAATGCGTTTTGCCGACTGGCAGCCGATAGGATATATCGCACCGAGCGGCGATGCCGATGAATGCAATCATCCGAGTAATCGGTGTTTTAGCGGGATATTCGACGGCAACAATCATACCATTTCAAATCTGCGTATCGATAAAACCGGCACCGACAATGTCGGCTTGTTTGCGGCATTAGCCGACGGTGCGCAAGTCAGAAATGTCAATCTGGCGAATGTGTCGGTCGAGGGTCGCTTCGGTGTCGGAAGTCTGGTCGCCTATAATGCCGGAGAGATAGACAACAGTTATGCCGACGGTACGATAACGGGAGAACGCGATGTCGGGGGATTGGTTGCCTACAATGTCGGTCGGATTTCCGATAGTTATGCTTACGGTGCGGTATCGGGCGGTTCTTCGGTCGGTGGTTTGGTAGCTCGTAACAAAAACGGTGGGGCGATTGCAAACAGCTATAGCTTGAACCGTGTATCGGGCGACGATAACATCGGCGGGTTGGTCGGTTTGAATCTCGGTTCTATTGTAAATACTCATGCCAGCGGTGTTGTTCAGGGAGGCACACTTGTCGGTGGTTTGGTCGCTAACAACGGCGGTTCGGTCGCCGACAGTTATGCGACGGCAGAGATACTATGCTCCGGCGTGCCGGCGTGTGCTTCGTATACGGTTGCTACGGGCGGGCTGATCGGTAGCGATGTCGGTGGTGTTGTAGCAAATAGCTATTGGGATACCGGTGTGAGTAAGCTACGAGTATCCGCCGGCGGTGTCGGCAAAACTACCCTGCAACTGCAATCGGGTAGCGGTCAATCGTCGGATGCAAGCGGCGCGTATTACCGGTGGCGCGATAGCGACTGGTACTTCGGCACTGTAGATCAATATCCTATTCTTAAATATGCCGACAGTACCGAAAGCACGCTTGTCGGTTTGCAGTCTTATGGTTTGACAAGTTTAACGATCGCAGAGATTGTGACGCTGTCTCCTAACTTTGACACGACTAAATTGTATTATCGTGTCGGCGTAGAATTGGATACCGATATAAGGAAATTACATTTGACACCGAATGCACTGGATGAGGATGCAACCATTGGTATCTTCAGCGATAACGGTTTTGACGAGACGGTTGCAAGCGGCACCGACAGTTCGGCGATTGTGTTGCGCTCGACCGGCACAACGGTGATTAACATCGAAGTCTCGGGATCACGGCGCGTCCTATATCGGTTTGAAGTCGATTATTTCTCTTCCGGTTTTGAAGACGATGTCGATACCGACAAAGACGGATTGATAGATATTCTAAGCCTCGAGGATTTGGATGCGATACGCAATGCGCTCGACGGCAGACGGTTGAGATATCAAAATGCCGACGGCGTATCGATAGAAAGTGCCAAAGGTTGTCCGATTAGCGGCTGCAAGGGCTATGAGTTGATGCGAGACTTGGACTTCGATAATCCGACACATTACCGAACGGGTCGCGTGAATACGGCATGGACCGGCGGGGCAGGCTGGCAGCCGATAGGCACCTCGCTATATCCGTTCACGGCAACATTCAAAGGCAACGGCTATACGATTTCTAATTTGAGAGTAAATAGAGCGGATAACGACGGCGGTTTATTCGGTGTGATAGACGGCAGCGAAAGCGATGTGGTAATAGAGGGTCTCGGTTTAATCGATGTAGATATAGTCGGAGGTACGCATGTCGGCGGTTTGGTCGGCACCAACCGAGCGGGCGACATTCGCCGGAGCTATGTCACCGGTTATGTGGTGGCAAGAGGTGACGGCACATCGGCAATCGTCGGCGGTCTGGTCGGTAGAAATGTTGCCGGCTCGATCACCGAATCATACTCGGAGACACAGGTGAAAGGCAATCTATCGGCCGGATTATCGGTGGCATTGGCAGGTGGTTTGGTTGCTCTGAACGACGGTCGCGGTCGTATCGAGAATAGCTGTACGGCGGGGTCGGTGATCGGGTCGGTGGGTGTCGGTGGCATGGTCGGTGAGAACAACGGTTCGGTTCATAATAGCTATGCGGTGAGTAGGGTTATAGGCATCGGTGCATTGTCCACGGTGGGTGGCTTGGTTGCCGTCAACGATGCAGTGGTCGACGACAGTTACTGGGATATAGAGGTGAGTGGTATCGCATCGAGTGCCGGCGGCACTTCTGCGACCACGGCAGTACTCCGATCGTCGACACCGACTTCACCGATCAATAGCATCTATAAAGACTGGGATACCGATGTCTGGGAGTTCGCAGATACGAATCGTTATCCCGAACTGAAAGCGATTGCCGATGTGCCGCTACTTGCCCCCGAAGGAAAAAGTCTGTTGCAAAGTCTGACCCTATCGGACAATGTCCGGTTATTCCCGTCTTTTCATCCGCTCGTTTTCGACTACGAGCTGATAGCCGAGGCCGATCGAATGACCGAAGTACGGCTCGATACCACCTCAACGCGGATAGGCACGACAATCGATATTACTTGTCGCAACGGCTTGATATGTTCGCCGGGTATTCCGACATCGTTTGCATTGGACGGTAGCGATACACCGAAAATTACGATAACCACGCATAACCTCGATGCCGGCGAATTATCGTATAGCTTCTCGGTGCGTTACCACGAACTAAAAATCGAACGAATGACGGCAACGACAACGACGATCGTGCCGTTATCGTTGTCGGTAGCCGAAGGCGAGCGTGTTCGCTTAATGGTTTCGTATCATTTTAGTTTGGATGAAGATTTATATCGCTACCGCTGGCGACAATCGTCGGGCGATGTGCTGAAGTTCAACGATAAGCAATCGCCGGTTGATATGCAAAATGCGATGTTGAATTTTATGATACCCGACGATGTCGTGTCTAAGCAAGACGACAGCCGTGTCGTTCGGTTGATAGCGGAAGTCAATGCGAACGACGACATCTATTTAAGCAAAATGTTATCGTTGATAATTTCCAAACGAAATAACGATACCGCCGATCGTATTCACTTACTCGGAGATAGCGATCAACCGGATACTTATGCCGTTCGATTTGAAAGAGACGACGGTAGCGAGTTTGTAGACCGCGACGGCGGTTTTGCCGAAACCCGTATACACTGGCAGCGTCGTCGTAGCGATACCGAAGATTGGGTCGATGTCGGGAACGGGTCTCCGTATACCATTCCCGACGAGGGTGCTTATCAATATCGCGCACTCGCTACATACGAGGATAATCAGGGTTATCGCGAACAATTTGAGTCCGGAGTCATAAACTATTTAGACCTAGACGACGACGGTGACGGTCTGATAGAGATTCGTTATTTGGAAGAGTTGGATGCGATACGTCATCAGCCGGACGGCAGCGGCTATAAAGCGACTGCGAGTGCGGATAAGATTACTGCGGGGTGTCCGTTGGTCAACGGTATCGAGCAATGCCGAGGCTACGAATTGATGAACGACTTGGATTTCAACGACGACCAAAGCTATCGTACGCTTGATCCGTCGCGACTCAAGAACAGCTGGACGGTGAGCGATTTCAGTGCTGCAAGCGATTCGGGTTGGCAGCCTATCGGTGGGTTTAATGCCGTATTCGACGGCAACGGTTATACGATATCGAATATACAGATAAACCGTAGTGTCGGCAATACAAGCAATATAGGCCTATTCTCCGATATGGGTTCGGGTGGAAAGGTTAAAAACTTGGGGCTTATAGATCCGGCGATCAAAGGTCTGGTCGGGATTAAAAATGTAGGCGGTATCGCCGGCAGAATAGAACGCGGCGGTGTCATCATGAACAGCCATGTGATCGGCGATGTCGGTGCAGGAAAAACCGATAAAATAATAAGAGGCGGTAGCGGATTGATAGGCGGGATGGTCGGCAGGAATAAAGGGCTTATACTCAATAGTTATGCAAAGATCAATGTGATTGCCGAAGATTCCGGAACAATTGAAAACAGAGTAGGCGGTTTGGTCGGTAGGAACATAGACGGTGGCAAGGTGTATAACAGCTATGCGACCGGTGAGGTGAAAGGACCTTGCATCGTCGGTGGTTTGGTAGGCAATCAGTTTTCCACCAACTCGAATCAGTTATTGACCCGCAGCGAGATCAAAAACAGCTATGCGACCGGTAATGTAGAGACCGGGTTCGGGACTTGCAGTAATTCGAACAACAAAGTTGCCGCTGCTTTAGTCGGTGTTAATACTAATTCAAAGGTTGAAAATAGTTATACGCTAGGCAAAGTTTCCGGTAGTGGCACATTGTCCAATTTAATTGCTCGAGGGTCTGCCCCGATAAATAGTTATTGGGATAGCGGAACGACTAATGTAGGCGGTGATGCTAGCGACAGGACTACTGTTAAAATGATATCGACACTCGGACCGGGCACGGCGGAAACCGACATTTATTATCGATGGAGTACCGATGACTGGGATTTCGGTACTATAAAACAATATCCGGCACTCAAATACGGGGTCGGATTGGATAAAGATGACCCGGGTTGCGACACCGATCCCGAGACGGCGTTGCCGAGCTGTGACTCCTTATTGCACGGTCAGATTGCCGATATGCTTTTGTTGGATAGTCTGAGTGTATCCGCCAATTCGAGGGCTGTGCGGCTGACCCCGAACTTCATGCCGAGTAGATTTAACTACGAAGCGGTGATTGATGCCGAGACCGCACCGGTGTTTATAAGAATTGTCGCTGCTGCCGATGCAAATAGTGAGATAACATTTCGTAGAGACGGCGGCGCACCTTTGACCAAGCAATCGGACGGCACCGTGCAGATTAGTGAGAGTCATCCATTCAATCTCGGAATTGAGATTGCAAGCGGAAACGAGAGAGCGGCAAACTATAAAATACAAGTGCATTTGAGTTATTTGCCGCAACCGAGAATACTCAAAGTAATCAACACCGGTATTTCCACCGAATTAGTCAAAGGAAATATCCTTAGCTTAAACGAGGGGGATGTCGTCCGCCTCGATGCCTCGGAAAGTTTCGGGCAGAACTATTCGCGGTTGGATTACCGATGGAGTCAGGTATCGGGGAAACCGTTACTGCCGGGGATACAAACCACATCTACCGTAAAGTTTACGGTACCTACCGATTTTGTCGCCGCAGACGACGACGATAGCACGGTGATCCTAAAACTAAAGCTGAGCGAAAACAATAATCCACTAATTACCGTAAGTGAAAAAGTAGCGTTGCTGGTTAGAAAAATTAATAACGGCAATGCCGAGAGTGATGCGAAATGGATCAGTAGCGATACGCTTTCGGCAAGCGACCTGTTGGACGATATAGACGGAGGTCCATTGATCGATGTGGTTTATCTATGGTCGTTGGAACAGAACGGTAAATTTATCGCGATACCCGGTGCGACCCGAAAAAGCTATACGCCTCCCGAAAATGCTCGCTACGCACGATACAGAGTCTCTATAAGCTACACCGACGGACAAGGTTACCGAACCAATACTCACCACGATGCACTGCGATTCACGACGATTGCCGACTTCGTCGATAAAGACAACGACGGTTTGATAGAGATTGAAACCCTTGATGCGCTCGATGCGATCCGTTATCAACCGGACGGTAGCGGTTATCGTGCAAACGCTATGGCGAGTAAAATTACTACGGGTTGCCCTTTGGTCAACGGTGCAGAGAAATGCCGAGGCTACGAATTAGTCGGGGATTTAGATTTTCTAGGCGATGCCGGCTATAGTTCAACCGCCAATAAAGTGGCTTGGACGAGCGGCGCAGGTTGGCAACCTATAGGTGACCCTATTAAGCCTTTTACCGGTATTTTCGACGGCAACGGTTTTACGATTGCCAACTTGACGATAGATAGGGCGGACAGCGACTATATCGGGCTGTTCGGTGTTGTCACAGGGGCAAATGCCCGGATTAAAAGCGTAGGTCTAATCGATGTATCCGTTGTGGGAAATGAGTACGTAGGTGGCTTGATCGGTTTTATGGAGAGAGGGAAAGTCGCCGGCAGTTATGTGAAGGGCACGGTTGCCGGATCCTCTCTCAACATAGGTGGTTTAGTCGGCTCGGTTATTTCTTCGCTTGCTATCGAGCACAGTTATACGATGGCTAATGTGATGGCAAAAAGGGCGGATAATGTAGGTGGTTTGGTCGGTTTTTGTCAGGGCGATATTCGTAATAGTTATGCGGCGAGCAATGTGACGGCAAGCGGATTTATCTTTGGAAATATAGGTGGCTTAGTCGGTTTGGGTACGGGAAATATAGATAACGGTTATACATTCGGCGATGTGACGGTGACCGCAAGTATTCGTGTTCAAAGTGTAGGTGGCTTGGTCGGTTTTCACGCCGGCAATATTCGTAATAGTTATGCGGCGAGCAATGTGACGGTAAGCGGATTTATCGTCGGAAATACGGGTGGCTTAGTCGGCGGCGGATCGACCAACCCGATGCGAAGTTATTGGAAGATGGATGCCGATAACCCCATAGGTAGTGCCAATAGTATCGCAACGAACTTAAACTATAAGGGTTTCACATCGGACAATTTGAAGGCACCGGTTGCGGCGGGTACCATCGACGGAGATGCCTATTACGATTGGAATACGGATCAATGGGATTTCGGCACTTTTGAGGAGTATCCGGTTCTCAAATACCACGATAATAGTTGTGCTACTGCCACACCGTCGCCCGATTGCGGTAAATTATTGCTTCATCAACGTATCGGTCTGAGAGACATAAAGTTGGAGCAGAATGTCGAGGGAGCACAGTTGTATCTCTCCCCCGATTTTGATTCTGCGGTTAAGACTTATACGGTATCGATTCATGCCGATGCGAGCGAGTTGAGAGTCACCCCGATAGCGGCTAATCCCGATGCCGGTATCGTAGCCGACGGCAAGGTCTTATCGGCAAAGCACAGCGGCTATACTATTGCGATAGACACTTCCGAGCCTACATCGACGGTCATCGTCGTTGCGGCGAGTAATTCGATGGGAACGGAGGATGCCATTGCCTACAAATTGACGGTGAACAATCGTCTGCCCACGATAGATATTAACGCGCCCACTTCGATAAGCGAAGGCGAAACGCTTAGATTAAATGTTTCTATAACCGATACCGACGGAGACGAGTTGCATTACAACCTGACCGTGATTACGGATTTATTACCGGATTTAGAGGAGATCACCGGCAATGTGATAGGCGATACCGATTTTGTGTATGCACTTAATATACCCAGTAATCTGCTCGGTGATAAGCAAAGCACCGACGATCTAGAGATCGTGCTGACGGTTGAGGACGGCATGAGCGTTATCGGTGAAACGGTGCGATTCCGCGTAATCAGGGAGAATAACGGTGTTATGTCCGTTCCTATACCTACATTACGAGACGATACGTATACCCTCGGCGATATAGATCTATCGTCGGATGCGGACGGAATAAATCCTGCTCCCGAGATAGTCTACCGGTGGCAGAAAGAGTTATTCGGCAACTGGTTGGATATCGATGGTGCTACCCATAGAAGCTATACTACCGAGGGCATTATAGGTGACCGCTATCGCATATTGGTCGACTATACCGATAAGCAAGGCTATAGACATCGGAGTGTCGCATCGCCGTCGATATCGGCACCGCAACAATTTGTATACGATGCCTTGAAATCTAGGAGTGCCGTAAGGGATTTAGTGGGTCGGCAACCGGGTATTTTCATACACGTCAGAGTATTCCCCGAAGGCCTATTACGCTAGTCTATTTCCCTCCTTTATCCAGATATTAATTCTCTGATTAAAAAGAAAATCATCCACGATATAAGGCTTTTATACCTTATAAGGCTTTTATACCTTATTTTAGAATCAGAAAGTGTCAACCCAAAGTAGAAATGTCACCCTTGATGCCGATAAAACCTTCAGGAAACTAGATATCTAAGATTACTTTATGTCCGTTAGTTGATTATTCGACTAGGTGATAAATTGGCTAATACTGCTTGTTTTTGCCTAAATCAGGCTTGCCGACTAAAAAACAAGCCCCATAGCGTGCCGTTAAGAGACGATCTCTAGTTGAGATGAACTCTACTACCTTCCAATTTCCAAGCATTTTAGAGCGTATGCGGTGCCAGTGCTTGTTTTTGCCTAAATCAGGCTTGCCGACTAAAAAACAAGCTCCATAGCGTGCCGTTAAGAGACGATCTCTAGTTGAGATGAACTCTACTACCTTCCAATTCCCAAGCATTTTAGAGCGTGTGTGGTGCCCGGTTGCTATCTCGTGGTTTGACGAATGATGCGTTTGCAGTGGCACAGGTATGTTAGACAGCCTGTGCGTAAGTCTGGGAAAACACCGGTTCTGATTACTTCTGCTTGGCACTGAGATAATCCTTATTGTAGCGTCTCCACGGGTGGGTCGGCTTCGGCTTATGACCGCGACGGTGTTTTGCCACAATCTCATCTACCGCTAGATTGATTGTTTTGTCGTTGTACGGTTGAGACAGTGGGGGGTGTTCGCAGTAGATATCATACGCCAACTCCCGCCCTTTGTAGAGTATGACAATCTCGCCATTGAGTAGCTCGCACACGGTGACCGATGCGCCACGCATCGCATAACCGGGTTTCTTGGTTTTGATAAGATACTGTATATTATGATGCTGACAGATGAGGTTTTTCGATAACTTTCTAGTACTCTGTTTAGACAAAGCCAGTGCTAATTCTCGCTGGGTGAGAGGCATTTTGCGATGATAGTCGTGGCTGTCTAGAGGCTTCGTGGCGAACTGCTGATTGTGTTTTGGGAGATACCATTGAGCAAACTGGTTAGCTTCCTCAATAGAGCAGATGTTGTGAAGCCTCATGAGTTTGACCCATCGGTCTTGCAGGGTTTTGAATGCGCGTTCAACGCGTCCTTTAGCTTGCGGTGTGCGTGCCAGGCATAGTTCAATTTCCATTTGTTGCAAAGCACTTTGGAACTGGGTCGGTTGTTGAAAGATGTGTTGCTCTTTGGCATTGTTGCTAAAGATGCTATGGCGGTCGGAATACAGGCACAACGGGCAGCCATGGCGTTGGATATGCTGTTTGAGTGTTCGCATATAATCAAAGGTGGTCTCGGCAGCACAGAAATGCAATGCGGTAATCTGTGAGGTGGCATCGTCAATAAATATAATGAGCGTGCAGGGGTCGCCTCGCCCTTCAAACCAATCGTGGGTCGAACCGTCAATCTGTATGAGTTTGCCGAAGCCAGTTTGTCTGGGACGGCTTTGATGCGTTTTGATTGCATTGCGTCGCTTACCCTGGTGTAGCCCCTCTGCAATCATCCACTTGCGCAAGGTTTCAACGCTGAATGAGCGGTCAAATAAATGCCCATGACATTCAAACAACTGCTCATGTGCAAAAGTCGGTCCGGAATCGTGATAGTTCTCACGAATGAGCTTAACGGCTAGTTGTTTGATTGTCTCCAGTATTTTATTGTTTGAAGGCTTACCGCGTCGTTTAGATATCAGTGCCTTGATATCCTGCTTGCGATAGGCACTTAATAATCGCTTCACATGGCGGACGCTGATGTTGAGCATCTGTGCGGCCTTGGCTCTCGGTAATTTTTCCTCCAAGCATCGCTTGAGGACATGGTGGCGTTCTATTTCTTTGTCTGACATAGAGTAAGTTCCTTCGTTCATTGCATCTTCTCCTAAGCTGGGTTAAAAATGCTTTATTGTCCCCTAAAGGTGACATGGGGCTGTTGAAAAATACCGTTTTGCACGATCGTAACCGCTTGCGCCACATAATTATGATAACCACAAAGTCGTAGGGGCAGACCTGTGTGTCTGCCCTAAAGTATCGTTCTGCACAGCCGTAATCGCTTGCGCCGTATGGTTTTGGTTTCCATAAATCGGGTGAATGAATGTATAAATCGTGCCGACCAACGCGTCACGGGCGGACATGCAAGTCCGCCCCTACGGTTCGTGGATACTTTTTCAACAGCCCCACATTTCTACTTTGGCGAAAGGTGACATTACTACTTTGTGCTTACAATTGAGAAACGGTGCTTTTTCAACAGTGCCGAATGTGCTAAAATAAAAACATCATTTAGAAAAATGCTATGTAAGGGGGGAAGCGTAGTATGGGGGGATCCACAAAATTTTTGCTACTGCTAATCGCAGTATCATGGGTATCGGTATCGGCACAAGATGTCTTTGAATGCGATTACGCAGCCGATGTAGATCAAGATAAAGACGGGTTGATAGAAATATGCGATGTGGACGCACTAGATGCGATTCGTTATCAGCTCGACGGCAGCGGTTATAGAGAAAGTTTCGATACGGTCAAAGTCACTGCCGGGTGTCCTCGAAGCGGCTGCAACGGCTACGAGTTGCGTAAAGATTTGGATTTCGATGCCGACGATAGCTATCGCGATCTCGGCAACAAAGCAGCATGGACGAGCGGTTTAGGTTGGTTGCCTATAGGCACTCGACTGAACTTCTTTACTGCAAGGTTTGAAGGCAACGGTCATACGATAGCCAATCTTTATATCGATAGACCGTCGGATTATGTCGGTTTATTCAAGGCGACGATGAGGCGAGCTAAAATAAGCGACCTAGTATTGTCGCAAATAAACATCAAAGGGAATTCGTATGTCGGCGGTTTAGCGGGTCATAACGCCGGCAGTGTCGTTTATGTCGGTGTCGAGAACGGTCGCCTAATCGGTATGGGCAACACCGTAGGCGGGTTGTTCGGTGCCAACGCCGGGACGATACTCAACGGCGATGTCATACTCCGGCGTGTAGAGGGCAACGGGCATAGTCTCGGCGGTTTGGTCGGTCATAACGAGGGGCATATTACGCATAGCGTCGCCGATACCGGTTTATTCGGTGTTAGCCAAGTCGGTGGTTTGGTCGGTCTTAATTTTGGTGGTGTGCTGACAAACAGTCGCTCCGACGGGACTGCGAATGGGAGCGATTATATCGGTGGTTTGGTCGGTCTCAATCGTGCCCGAATTAGTGCGAGCTATGCCGAAGGCAAAGTGATAAGCGACGGCTCGTATAGCGGTGGCTTGGTCGGTGCGAATAACCGTGGCGGTAGAATTGCCGATAGTCGGGCGAGTGGTGCGGTTTCGGGTAATCTCTATGCAGGCGGTCTGGTCGGTTGGAATAAGGACAGTGAAATCACCAATAGTTTTGCGGTTAGTCGTGTAGACGGCAATAGCGATGTAGGCGGTCTGGTCGGTTGGAACGAGAGTGGTCGAATAAGCAATACTTATGCGAACGGTTTTGTAACCGGTGTAGATAGAGTCGGTGGTTTGGTCGGCAGTAATAGGGGCATCGTCTCCGACAGTTTTGCAAACGGGCAAGTTGTCGCAAGCGGTATGCATGCGGGTGGTTTGATCGGTTGGAATCATGCGTATCAGACCAGAGATGCCGTAGCAGTGCGTGTGACACACAGCTATTGGGATAGCGAGGCTGCAGAGATTTCGCTCAGTGCCGGTGGCAGTCCTCGAACTACTCAACAGCTAAGATCGCCGACCGCCCCCGGTCTACCGGGCGAGACCTTCGAGAGATGGGATGTTGCGGATTGGGATTTCGGCACCGACGAACAATACCCGATACTCAGACACAGCGAAGGTTCTAATGAAGGACACCTATTACCGGGTCAATACATTATGCTGTCGGGTCTGCTTGTATTGGACGGTTTGACTTTATCTCCGGCGTTCGATCCGCAAACCTTCGACTATCGTGTGTACTTAAGCGACGACAGCTTAAGACAAATAAGGTTCAGTCCTACGATAGCGAATAGCACGCAAACGATTAGTGTTCTCAAGGATGAAAAAACCGGGTTGCCGTCGGTGATTAACGGCGAGACGGTACCAATCAATTTGAATGGTGTTCCCGAACCGACCTTGGTGACGATAGCGAGGCACTATCGGATTTGGGTGCTACGTCAAACCGGTTTACAAGCGACGATTAGTAGCGATCGTTCGGATTATAGGGTGAGCGAAGGACAAAATATTGTGTTGAATGTGTTAACTTCCGAGCCGGATGTGCGACGAGTGCGTTATCGCTGGAGTCAAGTCTCACCGATGCAACCCGATTTATTAAAAGACCTAAATACTCGGCAAGCCGAGCTGAACATAAACATACCTGACGATTTTGTAGCGCAAGATAACGACGAGAGCCCCGTTGTGCTGCAAGTGGAAGTGCGTGTCGGTGGGACAACCGTGGTTCGCAATACGACGATCACGGTCGTCAGAACGAATAACGGTAGCATAAATACCTTAGCTGCTCCGACCTATCGCGAGGGTACGCTCGCGGTGGCAGATATCAGCGAAGCCGATTTATCTGTGGATCCCGACGGTGGTGTGGATATTAACAGTTTTCGTTATCGGTGGCAGTACAAGTTGCCGTCGGCTACGCGATGGCACGATATCAAAGATGCGACGCAGACGCGCTATGAGATACCTGCAGTGTTGTCGGCAATCGATAACATCGGTTATCGTGTAGGGCTGGATTATCGCGACAATCAAGGTCATCGTCATCGCATCGTATCCGAGCCGGTATCGGTTGTGCAGGTCGTAGAAGATGACGGTTTTGCCGATATTTATTATTTGGAAGATTTGAATGCGATACGCAATCAATTAGACGGTCGATACGAATTAGCCCGAGATTTGGATTTCAACTCGGATGCGAGCTACCGCGACCCGATCAATAAAGCAAAATGGACAGTCGCCGATTACGGTAATGATGCAGACACCGGCTGGTTGCCCGTAGGCACGATCGTAAATCGTTTCACGGGTATTTTTGACGGCAACGGTCATACAATATTCAATTTACAGATTAATAGAGATGCTGCCGACGATCAAGGTTTGTTCGGTGCTTTGGGATCCGCGGCGATCGTAAAAAATATAGGCTTGTTGAATGTAAAGATAGAAGGAACGCAACATATCGGTGGCATGGTGGGTATTAATGCCGGTACTATCGTCGGCAGTTATGCGGTCGGCGAGTTTTCAGCAAATAGTTTAGTAGGTGGTATCGTCGGAGTGAACCACGGTAAAATTATCAATAGTTATGCCGGTTCGGTTATTTCGAGGCGAAGTTCGGTTCCGAGTCATCTGGGCGGTTTAGTCGGCACCAATGAAGGTATAGTCATCAATAGTCATGCGACGGTTCAGATTTTAGAGAGACGATCCAACAATGTGGGGGGGCTCATAGGTTGGAATGCTGTCGATGCACGGGTGATCAATAGCTATGCCGGCGGTGATGTAGGCGGGGATGTGCATGTAGGGGGTTTAACCGGTATCAACAGAGGGTCTATAACGAATAGTTATGCAGACGGCGAAGTCTCGGGAAACGGTAGTTTAGGTGGCCTGGTCGGTGCTAATCAAATAGCTGCGGCGATGATTACCAACAGTTATGCCGTCGGTAGGGTGCAAGGAAGCGGTAGTGGTTTAGTTGCGACCAATGAAGGAGTCATTAGGGCAAGTTACTGGAATATTGAGACCGGCGGTTCACAAGGTCGTTATGGAAGCGGTCGGACCATGCAACAGATGCAATTACCTACTGCGGCAATCGGGATATACGAAGCGTGGGACGATGCCGATTGGGATTTCGGCAACAGCGCACAGTATCCGATACTCAAGTATGCACCGGGACCCGACGGCGATGCCTGCGGTGTGCCGGGATTGCCGCAGTGCGGCGAGTTGATATCACCGCACCTACGCCACGGTTTGCACAGTTTGGCAACGGCGGGCGGTATTGTTCTATCTCCCGAGTTCGATACCGAGGTACAAAACCGAAGCGGTATTTATATCGGCACTCTGAGTAGTACCGATAATACGATACGGTTGATTCCGACGACGATAGAACCGACCGCACATATCGGTTTCTACATCGGCGACGATGAGATCGCGTACGACACTATCCGAAGCGGTGAGACGAGTAAAGCGATTTCTTTGAAAGCAATCGGCATGACCCGTATTCGCATTGAAGTGCAGGGAACGGTAACCGTCGATTATACGCTGTATATCGATTATCGAAACATTGCCGAGTTTAGGTCGATCAACTATCTGGAAGACTTGCGTGCGATACATCGGCGTCCGCAAGGTTCTTATAAGTTAGCTAGAGATTTGGATTTTGCAGACAGCGGTAGTTATCTGGATCCGTTGAATAGGATTTCTTGGACGGTAGAGGATTACAACGATGCCGGCGATGTGGGTTGGGTGCCTATCGGCAGCGAGTCAAAGCCTTTTGCCGGTCGCTTCGACGGCAACGGTCATACGATATCGGGTTTGCAGATAAACAGAGACGATGCCGATAATCAAAGTTTACTCGGTGTTACAGCATCCAGCGCCGTTATAAGCAATATCGGTTTGTTGAATGTAAAAATAGAAGGTGGAGCTAAAGTTGCCGGGCTGGTCGGCACGAACCGAGGGCAAGTCGGCTATAGCTATGTCGGTGGCAGTATTGAATCAAAGAGTATAGAGGGTGTAGGCGGCGGTCTGGTTGCAAACAACGACGGCGGAGATATTATCGGCAGTCGTGCACTAAGTCAAGTTTCCGGAACTCAATTTATCGGCGGTTTGGTCGGAGATAACAACGGCAGGATTATCAATAGTCATGCCGATAGTATCGTAATGCCGGGTTCGGGCGGCTCGCGTTTCGGTGGTTTGGTCGGTCGTAATCGGAGTCTAATTGCCAATAGTTATGCAAGCGGTGAGATTCTGTTTGGAGGAACTAGTTCTATTAAAGGGGGTCTGGTCGGTTGGAATGACTTGCAAGCACGGATCGTTAACGGTTATGCAGCGGTCGGTATTGTTGGTGCTATAGCAGGCGGGTTGGTTGGATATAATCTGGGTGCTATAGAAAATAGTTATGCGATCGGCGAGCTGAGCGGTGGCAACAGCACACGAGGCAGTTTAGTCGGTAACAACGCCGGCGGCACAATCGTCGTCAGCTATTGGAATAGCGATACCATTGCAAGCGGAGGCAACAACGGGATCGGGCAGACCTCGGCACAGCTTCGGTCCGCAACCCCTACGGTACCGATGAATAGCATTTATAAAGATTGGGATACCGACGATTGGGATTTCGGCACATCCGAACAATATCCGATACTTAAATACACCACTGCAACCGAAAGTATTTTTGAGTGTGATTCATCGGGAATGCCGCAATGTGGCAATTTAGTATCGCCGGGTTTGCGCTACGGTTTGCGTGACTTAACGGCGGCAGACGATGTTACATTCTCTCCACCGCTTGATGTTGACAGGCTCAACCAAAGCGGCGTTTATTCCGCTACGGTGTTCGGTGAACATCCGAGTATACGTTTGATTCCGGTTGCAATCGAATCGACTGCGCGCATTAGTTTTATAGGAGATAAACATGAAATCCTGGACAGTCACGATACAAGTTCGCCGATTTCGTTAAAAAATGAAGTGATAAAAAAAGTTGTCGTTGAAGTAAAAGGCACGAAGACGGTTAGGTATACGCTTTATCTGAGTTACATGCATCATAGGGTCATAGACGAAGACGGCGACGGTCTCGTCGATATCGATTATTTGGAGGATTTGGATGCAGTACGCCATCAATTGGACGGTAGCGGTTATAGGGCGGATGCCGGGTCGGTCAAGATTACCTCGGGTTGTCCGAGTGCGGGATGTCGCGGTTATGAATTGTTAAGAGATTTGGATTTTAACGATGCTGCCGGTTATCGCAATGCCGATGCAAACATGGGGCGATGGACGGGTGCGGGTGCTTGGCAACCGATCGGATCGGACCGAGCAACTTTCACCGCTACATTCAAGGGTAATAATAAAACGATTGCCAATTTAAGCGTGAGGGCCGGCGGCGGTCTGTTTACTGCGATAGGTAGCGATAGTCGTGTTGCCTATATAGACGGTATCGGATTGTCGGCTGTAGATATTAAAGGGGATGTAGTTGCCGGAATCGCCGCATCGTGTGTACAGTGTACGATAAGCAATAGTTATGTGATAGGAAATATACAAGGAACCGCCGCTGTCGCCGGTTTATTAAATACTATTAGCGCAACGAACGGCGGGCGTGCCTCGATTAGCAACAGTTATTTCATCGGTAATCTTGCCGTTAACGGTCCATCGGCAGTCGGCGGAGGTTTGGTCGGCGATGTAGACTCCGATCTAACTATCACCGACAGCTATGTAGTCGGCAGGATTACCGCAGAGCACGATGACGGATTTATAGGTGGCTTGGTCGGGGTACGCACATCGTCCGCGCTTGATATCGTCAACAGTTATGCGAGTATTGCGGCAACCAAAGCCGATGTATCGCAAGGCTTATTCGGTGGCAATAGGAATCCGAGTGCTAGACTGGCACCGACCGTTCATACAAGTTATCTGGATAAAGATATTTCACAAGCCGAGGTGACTTTAGGCAAGCTCAAGAGCACCGTTGCGCTTCAATCGCAAGCACCGACGACACCGACCGATAGTATTTATAAAGATTGGGATACCGACGATTGGGATTTCGGCACCGCTAAGCAATATCCGGCGATCAAGTATAATTTGCAGGCGCACGCTACCGATGGTGATGCACATTGTGGTACGGCGGATATTCGGAGACGTCCCGATGCGTGCCGTACCTTGCTTCGTCATCAGGGGAGTCTATTGCAAGACTTAAAGTTATCCGAAGGCTTAGGTTTGTCTAGTCCTTTTGCGCATACATCGTTTGATTACGGTATATCGGTCAATGCCGATCGCAGTACTATTCGCATGTTGCCGACGGCATTTAATGAAATAGCAACGATTGAGGTTATTAAGGATGACAACGCAATAGGAGAAACCGATAGCGGTAAATGGACGGTGCCGATACCGTTGAACGACAGCGGTGATACGGTTTTTAGTTTGGTCGTAAAAGACGGCAAACGACATTCTTACCGATATCGATTCGTCGTTAATCGGCTCGGCATCGTCGCGCAAAGCATAGACGAAGACGGCGATGGGTTCATAGATATAAGCAATGCCACACACCTGGATGCCGTCCGCCATCGCTTGGACGGCAGCGCCTATCAACAGAGCGAGACTGTCGATGCGCTCTATTGTTCCAACGGGTGCAGCGGATATGAATTGACCGCCGATATAGACCTTGCCGGGGTTGAGTGGCAACCTATCGGTAGTCTGAATGAGCCTTTTAGCGGTGTATTCAGAGGCAACGGCCACACGATTTCCAATTTGACTATAAAAACGGGCAATGCGACCGGTATGGGTCTATTCGAAGTAATCGGAGCCGGTGGTAGAGTTGAGAATGTCGGTCTGGTGAATGTGAATATCGCCGGACAGAATAATGTCGGCACCATAGCCGGCTATAACTTCGGCACGATCATCAATAGCCATGCAGACGGCAATCTCGTGGTTGTGAACAGCTACGTCGGTGGTTTGGTCGGCAGGAATAATGGCGGCACGATCGTTAATAGCTATGCGAATGTCGACGTACACGCAAATAATATTTACGCAGGCGGTCTGGTCGGTTGGAACGAAGCAAATAGCTTTATTGTTAATAGCTATGCCATCGGCACCGTAAGGGCGAATAACGGTTTGGCGGGTGGTTTGGTTGGTAGTAGCCCGAAGGGTGCGAAAATTCACAATAGTTATGCAGCGGGTGATGTGCGCGTGCAAACCGATGGTAATTTAGCGGGGGGGCTGATAGCTTCCGGAGGGTTAATCGTTAGTAGTTACTACAAAGCAGGTGCGGTTATCTCCAGAGCCAACTCACTGATCGGCATCGATAAAACTGCGGTGGAACTTAAGGCCGGTGTGCCGTCGGATGATATCTATACCGAGTGGGATAGAGCCGATTGGCACTTCGGTAATACAGAGCAATATCCGGCGTTGCTTTATGCGCCGGCCAATGCCGACGACACGGCATGCAGGCAGCCGTCGCTCGAGCAATTATCCGCTTGCAACGGTGGGTTGTTTGGAGCCTTGTCGGAACATGACAGGGCGGTCGTATGTCGTAGTCATTTACCAAGATTACCGGAACAGACACCGTATTGTGGTGCCTTGCTACCCGAACAACGTGCCGGGTTGGTGCGGCTGGAGTTTTCAAAAAATGCAAGTTTGATTCCGGCATTTAATCCCGAGATATACGACTATGATTTAGTCGTCGATTCGGGCATCACATTTCGTACCACACCGACCGCTTATTACGGTAGCGATACGATTACCGTAAACATAGATGATTTGGGTTCGTCTACGAGTAGTGGGCGAAGTTCATCGATTACTCTAAATGACGATTTAGACAGCATCGTGCTTAGGGTTCAATCCGCAACGCCGGGCATGCCGACACGCTATACGATTAAGGTATTGCAAGATATTGCAGTAGTCGATGGTTTGATAACGATTGATTATCTGGAGGACTTGAACCTGATGCGTCACTCTCTGGAACAGGTATCCGCCACCTTGAAGGATTGCCCTATAGATACCGAGGACGGTGTGAGGCGATGCAAGGGTTATAGATTGGTCGGAGATTTAGATTTTAAGAATCCTACGAGTTATCGTGCCGGTAATCTCAACCCGATATGGACGACCGGTTCCGGTTGGCAACCGATAGGAAATCGTAGCAATCCTTTCAGCGGTTTATTTAGCGGAAATGCGCATACGCTATCAAATCTGAGGATCCACGACATACCTGTCGGCGACATCGGTTTATTCGGTGTTGTGGCGGATGATGCGAGAATTGAGAATATCGGTCTACTCAATGCGGATATTGATGTTGATAATAGTCGGCATAGTTTATTCGATATCGGTGGTTTGGTCGGTGAGAATTACGGCGAAATCATCAACAGCCATGTGGTAGGCGGTCGTGTTCGAGGTGATTTTTTCGTAGGTGGTTTGGTCGGTAGGAATGAAGGTGGCACAATCGTCAATAGCCATGCAAATGTTTCGGTAAATGGACGCACTAACATTACCGGCGGTTTAGTCGGTTCTAATGCAATAGATGGAAAAATTCATAATAGTTATGCAAGCGGTGCGGTTGTCGGAAATGACTTTGTCGGTGGTTTAGTCGGTATTTCGACCGGAGATATTCGTAATAGTTATGCGAGCGGTGCGGTTGTCGGAAATGGCTTTGTCGGTGGCTTGGTAGGTGAACTATCACAGCAAGGGATCGAGGTGAGTAATAGCTATGCAATCGGCAAAGTGACGGGCAGAAGGCTTGTCGGTGGATTAATAGGCAGTATCACGAATGCCGGGATCAGGGATGCCGTCAATGCGAGTTATTGGGATATCGATACGAGCAACATAACAGGATCCGTCGCCGGTATCGGCAAGACGACGGCAGAGCTTCGGACACCTGCGATCGGAAATGGAATCTATAGCAACTGGGACGGCAACGATTGGTATTCCGAGAGTAGTTCGCAATATCCGGCACTGAGATATACCGGTGCTACCGATGTGGTCGCTCGGCCGGCGTGTCGAGAAACCGGAGACGACGGTGCCGAACTGCCGATTTGTGGAGACCTGTTGCCGGATCAGAGCATCGGTCTAAGCAATCTGGCGCGCTCAAATCGAACCGGTCAGGTTTTGTTATTAAGACCCGACTTTAATTCCGGGATATACGATTACGAGTTGATATTAAAAAGCGATGCGCGTGAATTTAGCATTATTCCGTATACATTTAATCCGGATGCGGTGATTACGCTCAACGACGATAGCGAAACGAATCGACATAGAGAATTACGAAGCGGTAAAGGCACTACGCTTACTATAGGCGATATCGATGATCTTTTGCTGACATTGGCGGTAGAAGATCGCTTGATATCCGGAACTACGCAAACGACGCTCTACAGTATCAAGGTAAGCAAACATTCTTTCGTTACCGTCAACGATATAGACGAAGACGACGACGGTTTGATAGAGGTTCGCAGTGCGGACGACCTAAATGCGATTCGTTATCAACTGGACGGTAGCGGCTATAAAGCGGATCGCGACGACACCAAAATCACCGTGGGGTGTCCGACCACCCCGACCGTCGGTTGCAAAGGTTATGAATTGGCGGCAAGCATAGACCTTTCCGGTTTTGATTGGCATCCGATCGGAGTGATCGATGCTACGACGCTTGATTGCAACGATACGCAAAGCCGATGTTTTGCGGCGATATTCGACGGCAATCGGGCATTAGGCTACGAGATTTCCGGTTTAAGCATCGCAACCTCGCAGCGAGACAATGTCGGTTTGTTCGCGGCATTAGCCGACGCTGCGCAAGTCAAAAATCTTAATTTAGCGGATGTGGAGGTCGGGGGGCACTTCGGTGTCGGAAGTTTGACCGCCTATAATGCCGGGGCGATAGACAACAGTTCCGCCGACGGTACGGTGGCGGGGGAACATGCCGTCGGCGGTTTGGTCGCCTACAATGTCGGTCGTATTTCCGATAGTTATGCTTACGGTGCGGTATCGGGTGACCGTATAGTCGGTGGTTTGGTCGCTCGCAACGAAAGTAGCGGGGTGATTGCAAACAGCTATAGCTTGAACCGTGTATCGGGCAACACCGGCATCGGCGGTTTGGTTGCCTTGAACCTCGGTGCGATTGCAAACACTTATGCAAGCGGTGTTGTTGAAGGAGTTACACTTATAGGTGGTTTGGTCGGTGACAACGGCGGTTCGGTTCGCAATAGTTATGCGACGGCAGATATCGTATGCACAGGTGTGCCTGCGTGTACCTCGTATACGGTTGCCACGGGAGGTCTCATCGGTCGCAACACCGGTGGTATTGCGGTAAATAGCTATTGGGATACCGGTGTGAGCAACATACGAATATCCGCCGGCGGTGTCGGCAAGACTACCTTGCAACTACAATCGGGCAGCGGCCAATCGTCGGATGCAAGCAGGGCATATTACCGGTGGCGCAGTAGCGATTGGCATTTCGGCGATGTATATCAATATCCGATTCTTAAATATACCGGCGGTAGCGAAAACACGCTCGCCGGTTTACAGTCTTATGGTTTGGCAAGTTTGACGATCGCAGAAGTTGTAACCTTATCTCCGAACTTCAATACGACTAAATTGCATTATCGTGTCGGCGTAGATTTGGATGCGAACATAAAGCGGTTGCATTTGACACCGAATGCGTTGGATGAGGATGCAACCATTCGTATCTTCAGCGATAACGGTTTTGACGAGACGATCAAAACCGGCACCGGCAGTTCGGCAATTGTATTACATTCCACTGCGACGACCGTGATCGGCGTTGAAGTCTCGGGGGACCGGCGCGTCCGATATCGCTTTGAAGTAAATTACTTCTCTTCCGGTACTAAAAGAGATGTTGATACCGACCGAGACGGGTTGATAGAGATTCTAACACTGGAGGATTTGGATGCGATGCGCAATGCGCTCGACGGCAAAAGTCTTAGACATCAAAACGCCGACGGTGTATCGATAAAAAATGCCCGAGGCTGTCCGATGACCGGTTGCAGAGGCTATGAGTTGTTGCGCGATTTGGACTTTGATAATCCGGCACATTACCGAACGGGGAGCGTGAATACCGCATGGACTAGCGGGGCAAGCTGGCAGCCGATAGGAACCCAAAGGCATCCGTTCACGGCAACATTCAAAGGCAACGGCTATACGATTTCTAATTTGAAGGTGAATAGACCGGATAGCGACGGTGGGTTATTCGGTGTGATAGACGGTAGCGAAAGCAATGTCGTAATAGAGAGTCTAGGTTTGTCGGATGTAGATATAGTCGGCGGTGCGCATGTCGGTGGTCTGGTCGGCACTAACCGAGCGGGGGACATTCGCAAGAGTTATGTCATCGGTTCTGTGACGACAAGAGGCTACGGCACATCGGAAATGGTGGGCGGTCTGGTCGGTAGGAATATTGCCGGTTCCATCACCGAATCATACTCGGAGACACAAGTGAAGGCCAATCTAGCGGCTGAATTATCGGTGGCATTGGCAGGTGGTCTGGTTGCCCTAAACGATGATCGCAGTCGCATCGAGAATAGCTATGCGATAGGGTCGGTAGTCGGTCGGGACAGCGTCGGTGGTTTGGTTGCTCTCAATCGAAACTCTAGCGAAATCGTCGACAGCTATGCGGTGAATAAGGCTATAGCCATCGGCGCGATGTCTAAGGTAGGCGGTTTGGTTGCCGTCAACGATGCGGTGGTCGGCGATAGTTACTGGGATATAGAAGTGAGTGGTGTCGTATCGAGTGCCGGCGGCACTTCCGCAACCACGATAACACTTCAATCGTCTACGCCGACTTCGCCGATAAACAGTGTTTATAGAAATTGGGATGCCGATGTATGGGAGTTTTCGGATGCGGGTCGCTATCCTACACTGAAAGCCTTAGACCATGCGTCACTGCTTGCTCCCGATGGAAAGAGTTTGTTACAAAGCCTGACCCTATCGGACAATGTGCGACTATTCCCGTCCTTCCATCCGCTGATTTTTGACTACGATCTCATTGCCGAGTCGGGACAGATAGCCGAAGTGCGATTGAATACCACATCGACACGGGCAGCTACGACGATCGATATCGCTTGTAGTACCGGTTTGGTGTGTTCGTCGGGTATCCCGATGTCGTTTGTATTGAACGGTAGTGATACACCGGAAATTACCATAACCACGAATAATTCCGATGCCGGCGTGTTGTCGTATAACTTCTCGGTGCGTTACGGCGAACCGAATATCAAGCGAGTGACGGCAACGACTACAACAGTAATATCGTTGCCGTTAGCGGTAGCCGAAGGTGAGCGTGTTCGTTTGATAGCTTCGTATGATTTCGGTTTGAGTGCGGATTTGTATCACTATAGATGGCGGCAATCGACAGGTGATGCCTTAAGATTCAACGATATGCAATCGCCGGTTGATACACAGAGTGCCGTATTGGATTTTACGGTACCCGGCAATGTAGTGTCTCAGCAAGACGATCGCCGTGTCGTACGGTTGATCTTGGAAATCGTTGTCAACGAAGCCGTGTATCTAAGCAAGGTACTACCGTTGATAATTTCCAAACGAGATAACGACGCAGCCAGTCGTATTCGCGTGCTTAAAGATGACGATAAACTGCACACTTATACCGTTAAATTTGAAAGAGCGGACGGTAGCGAGTTTGTAGATCGCGACGGTGGCTTTACCGAAACCTTTATACAATGGCAGCGTCGTCGTAGCGAAGCGGAGAGTTGGATAGACTTAGCGTCTACGCCTACCTATACTATTCCGAACGAGGGAAATTATCAATATCGTGCACTCGCTCTGTATGAGGACAATCAAGGTTATCGCGGACAATTTGAATCTGAGGTCATAGACTATTCGGACATAGACGACGATGGCGATGGTTTGATAGAGATTCGTTATTTGGAAGAATTGGATGCGATACGCTATCGGTTGGACGGTAGCGGTTATAAAGCGACCGCAAGTGTGGATAAGATCACTACAGGTTGCCCGTTGGTCAACGGTATAGAGAAATGCCGAGGCTATGAGTTGATGAATGACTTGGATTTTAACGACAATGAGAGCTATCGTGCGCTTGATCCGTCGCTACTCAAGAATAGCTGGACGGTGAGCGATTTCACCGACGCAAGCGATTTGGGTTGGCAGCCTATAGGTGGGTTTAATGCCGTATTCAACGGTAACGGTTATACGATATCCAATATGCAAATAAATCGTAGCGTCGGCAATACAAACAGTATAGGTCTATTTTCCCAAATAGGAGCAGTCGGAAAAGTTAAGAACTTGGGGCTTGTAGATCCGACAATCAAAGGTTTAGTCGGTATTAAAAATGTCGGCGGTATCGCCGGTGCCATACAACGCGGCGGTGTCATCATCAATAGCCATGTGGTCGGCGATGTCGGCGCGGGAAACACCGATAAAATAATAACAGGTGATGTCGGATTCGCCGGCGGTAGGGGATTCATAGGGGGACTGGTCGGCTGGAATAGAGGTTTTATACTCAATAGTTATGCAAAGATCAACGTGGTTGCCGAAGACTCCGGAACGCTTGAAAACAAGCGTGTCGGAGTAGGCGGTTTGGTCGGTAGGAACATAGACGGTGGCAAGGTGTATAACAGCTATGCGACCGGTGAGGTGAAAGGCCCTTGTGTCGTCGGTGGTTTGGTGGGCAATCAATTTTCCGCCAACTCGGATAGTTTATTGACTCGAAGCGAAATCAAAAACAGCTATGCGACCGGTAATGTAGAGACCGGGTTCGGGACGTGCGTAAACTCAAACAACAAATTTGCCGGTGGTTTAGTCGGTTTTAATAATAATTCAAGGGTTGAAAATAGTTATACGCTGGGTGAAGTTCTCGGTGACGGTACACGCGGCGGTTTGGTTGCCGGAAAGTTTCCCGTCGGCAATACCTCTATTGCAAACCCGATCAATAGCTATTGGAACTATGAACAGAATTGTCATTTTGCTGTTTCGTTTGGTTTCGTATTAGGAGTGCAATGTTTCGGAATAACGGGAGGTACCAAGAATGTAAGAATACCGAACAACCTTCGAAGTCCTATTGCTCCGAATACTATGTTTAATTCATGTGTTGAGAGTTATGCCGGTGGCTTAGATCCCGAAGATGTATGTACGACCTATGTGGGTTGGAATACTGCCGATTGGGATTTCGGTACTACAAAACAATATCCGGCACTCAAATACGGAGTCGGATTGGATAGAAATGCCCCTGGTTGCGACACCGATCCCAAGACGGCATTGCCGAGTTGTAATGCTTTACTGCCCGGTCAGATTGCCGATACGGTTTTATTGAATAGCCTGAGTGTATCCGCTAATTCAAGCGCTGTGCGGCTGATCCCGAGCTTCATGCCGAGTAGATTTAACTACGAAGCAATCATCGTAGCCGAAACGGTACCGGCACTTATAAAAGTTGCCACCGGTGTCGAAGAAGATACCGCAATAACGATTCGTAAAGACGGTGGTGCGCCTTTGATTAAACAATCGGACGGCACCGTGCAGATTAGTACGAACGATTCGTTCAATCTCGGTATTAAAACCACAAGCGGAGATGAGAGAGCGGCGAACTATCGAATACAAGTACATTTAAGTTATTTGCCTCAACCGAAAATACTCCAAGTAATCAACGCGAGTACTCCCACCGAATTAATCAAAGAGAATATCCTTAGCTTAAGCGAAGGGGATGTCGTCCGCTTCGATGCCTCAAGGAGTTTCGGACCGAACAATTCGCGGTTGGATTACCGGTGGAGTCAAGTATCGGGGAAACCCTTACTGTCGGGAATAAGAACCGCATCTACCGGAGAGTTGATGATACCTGTGGATTTATTTGCCGAAGACGAGGACGATAGCACGGTGATCCTAAAACTAGAACTGAGCGAGAGCAATAATCCGGCATCTGCGCTAAGCATAGAAATACCGTTATCGGTGCGCAAGGCAAACAACGGAAATGCCGAAAGTGGTGTGAAATGGATAAATAGCGATACGCTTTCGGCAGGCGATCTGTCGGACGATATAGACGGAGATCCACTGATTGATGTAGCCTATCTATGGTCGTCGGAACAAAACGGTAGATTTGTCGCTATACCCGGTGCGACTCGAAAAAGCTATACGCCTCCCGAAAATGCTCGCAACGCACAATACAGAGTCTCTATAAGCTACACCGATGCACAAGGTTACCGAACCACCGCTCACTACGACGCACCGCAATTTATAACGATTGCCAACTTCGTCGATAAAGACAGCGACGGTTTGATAGAGATCGAGACACTCGAGGCACTCGATGCGATTCGTTATCAGACGGACGGTAGCGGTTACCGTGCAAGTTCTACGACGATGATGATTACTACAGGTTGTCCTTTAGTCAACGGTGTAGAGAAATGCCGGGGCTACGAATTAGTCAAGGATTTGGATTTTCTAGACGATGCCGGCTATAGTTCAACCGCCAATAAAGTAGCTTGGACAACCGGCGCAGGTTGGCAACCTATCGGTATTGTCGCTAACAATGACTGTAGTGATGCGGCTAGCGACTGTTTCGCCGCTATTTTGGAAGGCAACGGATATAGCATTTCCAATTTGCGGATCAATAGAGACACCACCGATGAAATAGGTTTGTTTGCCGGAAACACCGGCACCATTCGCAATCTCGGATTATCGGAAATAGAAGTAACAGGCAATTCTAGGGTCGGTGGCCTCGTCGGTCGCAACGAAGGTGGACTAATGAATATCTATGTAGTCGAAGGCAAGGTTGAAGGTCAAAATAACGTTATCGGTCTGTTAACCGGCATCGGCGTGTCGGGTTCGTCGATCATCAATAGTTATGTAATCGGCACTGTGATAGGTTCTCGTTTTGTCGGTGGTATCTGTGGCATAAACTATGGTGACATGATCGGTAGTTATGCGGTTGCCGATGTTTCGGCACAGCGGGAGGCAGGTGGTCTGGTCGGCGAGAATCAAGGCACTATCGGCAACAGCTATACATCAGGCTCGGTTAGTATCAATGAGAAAGAACGAGCTGTAGGAGGTCTAGTCGGTGTATTATGGTCGGGCGGTCGTATTGATAACAGTTACTCGACTGCCGAGGTAAAAACAGACTTTGTTGCAACAGCCAATAGCGATGCGCAGTATGTAGGTGGTTTAATCGGCAACCGAGAATCACCCAGCCTACAAGTCAATAATAGTTATTGGGATACCGATGCGAGTGGGCGGACGAACTCTTCGGGAGGCGGTATCGCCAAGACCAAGGCTGAATTGCAAATGCCGACTGTAGCGGGAGCAAGGGTCAATGCTATCTATTACAACTGGGATGCCGACAGATGGGATTTCGGCACTTCCGAGGCGTATCCGGCACTCAAATACTACGATAACACTTGTGTCACTGCCACACCGTCGCCGGATTGCGGTAGATTATTGCTCCATCAACGTATCGGCTTGAGAGATATAAAGCTGGAGCAGAATGTGGAGGGAGAACGACTGTATCTTTCTCCCGATTTTGACTCTACGGTTACAGCTTATACGGTATCGGTGCATGCCGATGCGAGCGAATTGGGAATTATCCCGCTAGCGGCTAATCCCGATGCGGATATCGTAGCCGACGGCAAGGTCTTATCGGCAAACCACAGCGGCTATACCATTGCGATAGATACTTCCGAGCCTACCTCTACGGTTATCGAAGTTTCGGCGAGCAATTCGATGGGAACGGAGGATCCCATTGCATATAGATTGACGGTAAACAATCGTTTGCCCGAGATAGATATTAACGCGCCCGCTTCGATAAGCGAAGGCGAAACCCTTAGATTAAATGCCTCTATAGCAGATGCCGACGGAGACGAGTTGCGGTACAGTCTGAGTGCGATTACCGACTTATTGCCGGATTTAGAGGAGACCACCGGCACCGCGGTAGGCGGTGCCGATTCGGTTTATGCGCTTAACATACCGAGTGATCTGCTCGGTGAGAGGCAAAGCACCGATAATATAAAGATCATGCTGACAGTTGAGGATGGTATGAGTGTTATGAACAAAACGGTGCGGATATCGATAATCAAAGAAAATAACGGTGTGATATCGGTTGCTACCCCTACGCTGAATGGTTTCACATATACCGTCGGAAATATAGATCTATCGTCGGATACGGACGGAATAAATCCTGTTCCCGAAATAGCTTACCGATGGCAAAAGGAACTGTTGGGCAGCTGGTCGGATATCAATGGTGCCACCGCTCAAAGTTATACCGTCGAGGGTATTATAGGTGACCGCTACCGTGTATTGGTCGATTATACCGATAAGCAGGGTTATAGACATCAAAGCGTTGCATCTTCGGCAGTATCGGTACCGCAGCAATTTACTTATGATGTTCAGAAATCTAGAAGTGCCGTAAGAACTGTAATGGATCGGGCACCGGGTATTTTCATACATATCAGAGTACTCCCCGAAGGCCTTCTACGGTAATCCATTTCCCTCCTGTGGAGGGGTGGCAGGTTGAGCCTGACGGGGTGATCGCCGGGGGAGGGCTGTTGAAAAAGTATCCACGAACCGTAGGGGCGGACTTGCATGTCCGCCCGTGACGCGTTGGTCGGCACGATTTATACATTCATTCACCCGATTTATGGAAACCAAAACCATGCAGCGCAAGCGGTTACGGTTATTCTGGACAGTACTTAAGGGCAGACATCAGAGTTGCCGATTGACCTACCGGCTCAATCGGCGGCTTTATACCGCCCCTACGGCTTGGTGGTTATTATAAATTCAAGGCGTGCAGCGGTTGGGTTTGAGCGATGCCCGCACTTTTTCAACAGCCCAAGCGTGTCTGAATCAGTTAATCTCTCTCCTTCGGAAGAGAATATCACCCTCTAATATACCGTTCAACATGTATTTACTACCGTTCATCGATTTGTTTCCCACCCTACTCAATACCGGGTTTAGGGTAGATGTTTTACACCCAATTTATAGGAGATTTACTATGGATGAAAAACATCTCGGATACTTAGACTTGACAAAAGATATTTCCTTTAAGCGATACTTGTCGATCAATAAGCAAGTATTGTTCTCGTTGATTAAGAGCTTCCTGCCGACCTCCGATAATGCGCCGGATATGATGACATTCAACCCCGGCATACTCAACCCTGCATCCAAAACTGCAAATCAACAAAGCCGATCGGGCGATAAGCTACATCTGCAGGATAGTTCTATCCCACCGGACACACCGGGTGGCAAACAGGTTGTGCTAGACCTCCATGTCAAGTTACATAGCGGTGAGAATATCAACATAGAGATGCAGGGCTACTCTCAAAAGGACTTCTTTAGTAGAATGTTGGCTTATTGGGTGCAGTTGCACTCTTATGGTATGAGGCGTGGGCAGAAGTTTGATCAGATTGATCCGAGCTACTTACTGGTGTTTACTCGGTTCACGGTGTTTGATGAAGAGGACTATATAAACGAGACAATAATCACTCTGCGTAAGCATCGGCATAAAGAATTGACTAAGGACTTTGGGTTGGTGATAGTGGAATTGAGCAAGTTCAACAAGAACTACCTTGAGTTGGTTGATATGACGGATAGGTGGTGCTATCATCAAGCACTCGGCGGAATTGACGGCTGAGCAAGTAAAGCATTTATCACAAGACGGAGAGACGAAGATGGCATTAAAACATTTAGAGAAAGTATCAAAAGAGAATAGAGAGTACTGGAACGCTATATTGCTAGAAAGACAAGAGTGGGACCGCCACGTGAGAAAGCAAGAGATCATGGAAGAAGTCAAGGCAGAAGGGTTGGCAGAAGGTAAAGTAAAAAGAGATCACGAAATTGCTTTGAACATGTTGCAAAAAGGCCTGAAGGTTTCGTTGATTTCCGAAGTCACGGGTTTATCTGCCGACGAGATTAAACAGCTAAAGAGTAGAACTGCCGATTGAGCCGATAGATCAATCGACAGAGACGAGATGAGCCTTTTAACTATTTAGGTGGATAAATGGATAATTGTGCAGACATTCTTGGGGCTGTTGAAGAAGTGAGGACATCGTTCAAACCCAATCGCTGTGCGCCGTGAATACTTGCAAACCACCTGTAGGGGCGGACTAACATGATGCCTTATTAAAAATCAAGCCATTTTATTCATTTTTTATCTCCTTTTTTGAGTATCGATTCAGGATGCAGATGCGCAACAATAATTCGGGTCAAACGGCTTCCTGTATCTGAGTATTCCGTAAATAATACGTGCCAGCTTATGGGCGCAAGCAACAATAATCTGCTTTTTAGTTAACTCCGGACGCCGCCGACTTAATTGGTCGGCAAAGGCACGGATGATTGGGTTATGAACCCGTGCCGAGAGTGCCGCCATAAACAGCAGGGTGCGCAGTTCGGCATCGCCCATTTTAGAGATATGCGCCTTCGCCTCGTAGTTGCCGGACTGCCGGCGCCTTGGGTTGAGACCGACATAGACTGCGAATTGCTCTGCGTTATCAAATGTCTTATCATTGAAAACAGCACACAGGGCAATCGCCGTCTGAGTGCCGATGCCGGTAATGGAACACAGCAACTGCTCAAGCTCTGCGAGTTGCTCGTCTTGAGCGATAATTCGCTCCATTTCGGCATCCTGCTTAGCAATCTGCTTGTCAAAGTATCTCAGGTTCTCAGCTGCTCGTTTTTTTTGCCTTGCATCGCATAAGGTTTTCATACAATTACTTAACCCGGTATGATCTTTGACTAATTGCCTGCGCACTTTTCGTGCATCTCTCAAGGCGAGTGCAGTCGGTGACGGCATTTGCCAATCTTTACCGTCAACAGCGAATGCGAACAGTGCGATGAGCCGCGCATCATCGCGATCGGTTTTATTGTGCATACCAAGCGATTTACGGAAGCTGGCAACCTGCGCCGGTTTGACAATCCTAATCGGATGTTGCGCCAGATAGCCGGCTTTGCACAGGGCGAACTCAAAACCGCCGGTGGCTTCAACACAGATGCGACAGTGCGGTGCGCAGTGTTTGCTAGCCCAAGCTAACAGTTGCTTAATGCCTTTGGCATCATTGCTAAATTGTGCCTCGGCAAAACTATTATCGGTGAATAATAGAGCGGCCTCTAAAGTGTCTTTAGAGACATCCACGCCGATTATGGCAGGGTGTTTGTTTTCCATAATAATATCCTCCATTATGGTTGTTCAGTGAATAAAATACTCGGTAGCCAGTTCAGGAAAGTATGACTACGCCGCCCACACAGGTAAATACGAGATCTAAAGTCTCAAGCTGCCTTCCGAGCTCTATAGTCATAGCGCCGGAGGAGTGCTTTTCATGCTAACAGGCTTTAATGCCTCGTCCGTCCTGCGGCGTGTCTCCTCCGACTTCCTAGGTACTGCAACTACCTAAGCATTTATCTTATATAAATAAGCTAGGGTTTAATATACCTGTCCGCCCGTAACGCGTTGGTCGGCACGATTTATACATTCATTCATTCAATTTATGGAAACCAAAACCAAATGGCGCAAAGCGGTTAGGTTTGTGCATGACGTTAGTTAAGGGCAGACATCAGAGTTGCCGATTGACCTACCGGCTCAATCGGCGGCTTTATACTGCCCCTACGGCTTGGTGGTTATTATAAATTCACGGCGCAAGCGGTTACGGTTGCAAGCTGACGATACTTTTTCAACAGTCCCACATCGTAAATTTGCATATATGTCAGATTACACTATAATTTATTCCAGTACTCCTCAATATCATGCTTAAAAATATAATAATGCGAGGTTTATTTACCTCTCGATTTATTCGGCAAGCAGTCGTTTTGTCCGTCTTGTGTTGCTTGCCGGTTATCGGTGTCGCACAATCCACTTTGGTATTCGGCACGCCGTCGATCGCACCTGCCGAACTTCGTTGGGGGGGGGATTATACACTATCGTTTCTTGCGATTAGCCAAGAACAACCCACGCAAGCGACGACGCTGACGCTCCATATAACGGAGAATGGTATCAGCAGGCGCATAGACGAAACGCCCTATGGTCTGGCAAACGAATTTTTGCCGTTGCAGAGACAGGTTTCCATACCCGCTTTAGGTATCAGAACTTCTGCTATGATCAATGCACGAGGGACGGCAGGCATCGGTCTTGTCGGAACGGTTGCTTTTAGATATTGCGACGATACGCAAACACTCTGTACGGAGGCTTTCAATGTCGATTATCTAAGCGACACGCCGAGCCGTGATATAAACGGGAATTACCGGCTGTCCATCACAACATCGACCGTGGTATCGGGGTCGTGTGCTGCGGTGCGTGAGCGAGAACAGCGAATTGAGATGAGCCAAGCAGGCAACACGGCAAGTTATCGTTTCACCGACGATTTCGGATTGTCGGCGATGCTTCAGGCGGCGATAAGTTCCAACACTTATGTATTCACGAGGCAATACGGCACTGCGCCGGCATTTAACGGCACGCGCACACTGATCGTACGAGCCGAGTTTAGCGACAACGATAACGGCAACGGGCGCGCGTATTGGTCATACCAACGCGCCGACGGCAACTTGTGTCGTGGCACTTACGAGGTGCAATATAGCAAGCGATCGGGGGCGATCAAAGTACGGGCGCGGGTATTTTTAGAAGGTGCGCTGAGTGGCGGTATCTCTAATATAGTTTCAGGTGCTACACCGCCTACGCTGCCCGAGCGAGTGCAAGACACGGTGCTGTCCGAGTCGGGTGCATTATACGCATTGAGAGACGACCACACGCTATGGACGGTTAATCCGTCGGGTTCAAGACAACAACTAGTGTCCACCAGTTTTAAGGTCGGCGAGGTGGATATTCATGATTTGGTCTTTGTCGGGCGTAGCGACAGCACCGACAGGCTGTATATCGTCGATAGTTTTCTGCGTGCGGTGATTGCGGTTGATTTGACCGACGGCAGTCGCAATGTGGTTTCCGGGTGCGACATCGCCAACCGCTGTCCGTCGGGGCAATACCGGGTGGGCGACGGTGTGCCGTTAACGCAACCGACCGATGCGGTGTTGGACGAGGCTGGCAATCGCCTGATTATCACCGATACTTATTTGAGCGCACTTGTCGCAGTGGATTTAACGAACGGCAACCGCAGTGTGGTTTCGGGATGCACGGCAAACGATTTATGTCCTGTTGAGGAACGCAACATCGGAGACGGCACCGTCATGCTACACCCGCAAGCGTTGAGCATCAATAGTTCTGTGACCCGTATCGTCGTCGTAGACGACCGGCTGGACGCACTGCTCGTGGTGGATGCGACGACCGGTGAGAGAGTCATCGTTTCGGGCTGTTTGGTGCGAGCGATATGCGTGATACCGGAAAGGGGTTCCGGCCCCTCGTTCGATCAACCGATTGCAGTGGTGCTGGACGACGATGCCGGTTTGGCGTATGTTGCGGACAATGGTTTGAGGGCTGTAGTCGAGGTTGACCTTGATAACGGCAACCGCACCGTTCTATTGAGTCCGGTCACCGTCCGAGCACCGTATCATCTGATCTTAGACGCAGACACGGAGCGGGTGCTGGTCTACAGTGATGCCGACGGTTCGCTGACTGCGATTCCCCAAGCGGCGCGCACCCCGACGCAACTAACGACCTATATCAGAACCGGAAGCACCGCAACCTCGCCGCCTGCGCCGCCGCGCGATTTGATTCTTGAGGCACGCGACGATGTCATTGCGCTCAGCTGGCGACCGGTAAATCGGGCAACCTCGTATAAGATTTATTGGAACAGCTTTGCCGATATTAATGCCGCTCAAGCGGATCAAGTCATCTCGGATATCTACGGCACCGGCTATGTACACACCGGGCTAATCCGAGGGCAACTTTATTACTACGCGGTGAGTGCAGTCAATGAGCAGGGTGAGAGTGCCGTCAGCCCGGCGGTGAGCATAATGTTGCCGCTACCAACCGGCAACGACGAAACACCCCCGACTGCGCCGGTCATCGTGTCTGCGTATGCTTCTTCCACGACCGCCATTGCACTGGATTGGATGGCATCGACCGACGACCGCAGTGCTGCCGAGCAGATCGTCTACGAAGTGCATGTCTCCGAAAGCACCGCAACCACGATCGGCAAAGACACCGAACGGGTGATGGTGCAGGGCATCTATAGTGCCAATGTCGATGACCTCAAAACCAGCCAGACCTACTATGTGCATGTTGCCGCACTGGACGAGGCAGGCAACCGTAGCCTCTCGGAGATGATATCGATACGCACGATGTCGATGATGCCGAAATTGTCCACCCAAAACGAGGTGGTGCTGATACGGATTGATACGGAACTGAACGCCGACGGCACGATTATCGTAGACCGTCGCGACGATCTGAAAGTGGGACAAGTTGCGATCATGATGGGACAAGACGACAGCTATCTGAGAAGGATTACCCGTATTGAAATCGTCGGTAGCGACCAAATGCTACTCTATACCGAACAGGCATCGCTGGCCGATGTATTCTCAGACCTCAGCTTGAACATGAATGTTAGACTGGAGGATGTGGACGACGATGCGGCGATTGCGGCAGCGAAATCGGCACAAGTGCGTGCCGAGCAACGAGGCGAGCCGGCACCGCCGGCGGACACCAAACTCAGGCGGTTCTCCCCGGCACTGCGCTCGCCGATGTCGGTTCCGCCGTCCGAAGTGTGGCCGTATCAACCGATCTTCGAGGGCGGCGAGCAAATCCGTGAGATGCACTGGCCGGATAGCGGCTTTAGACTACGCCAGTCCGAACCGCTCAGCCAAACCGACGATCTACTCGATAGCATCAAAGATGCGGTAGGGCTACGCTCGGAGCAACAGCCGTCCGAACCGGATATTCCTGCGACTTATGAACATGAAAATATCCGCATTATCACAACAGGCTTTTTCGGTCTATTCGGCGACATCATAAAAGTTTGGTATCCGCCTTATGTGACAGCCGAAGTCAACAAGGTTGCCTCGTTTGATGTTTATGTTGAATATCCCGAGAACTTTAGCGAACGGTGTTCGGTGACCATAGACGACATCACCCAAAGAGGTACGAGCCGGGGAAGGCAGGGTGCTTCGGTGAGAGCTAAACCGGCAAGTGCCGATGCAAGGATTGTGGAACATCGTGTGCGCTGGCGAACTTACGAACGGCATAAGAGTCGCGATGAATGGAAAATGGAGCTTTTGTTCGGCTATCCATGCGAGCGAAGTATTACGGTGCCGATTGCTGTTTCTTCCGATAAACCTGTGAATCTTTCCTTCCAAGGAGAGGTGACGATACCGATACCCTCAATACCCGATGGCGAACAGCGATTCCATGGCGATATGGATCTGGATTTTGACCCTGAAATTAAAATCTCTTATGATCGAGAATCATCCAAACACGGAACTCTCGAGGTCGTTGTCGGTGGCGATGTAGATCTAGACATACTACTAGAAATAATTACTGCATCCGGATATACGCTAGATGGAGAAAAAGAAATAGGTAAAAAGAAAAGTTTCTATCGGCTCATATTTGTACCTACTTTGGGAATACCGATACCGGTTGTGGTTAACGGTGAGCTTGGCTTTAAGGTAAGAGGTGAGGCTGGAGTATCGGCCGAGATGAACATTGCCCAGACATTTCAATCAACCTATAAATTAAGGGCAGGTTTTAGATACAAAAACGGTAGATTTGTGCCTATCAGCAGTGCCGACAGTAGCAGCGAATACGAAATCACGGTTAAGACAGCAGCCGGAATGATGGTTAAGTTTTCGCTGATTCCTCAACTGGACTTGGGGCTTTACGCCTCCATTCTTACGAATGTTCAATTAATTCCTTATGTGCAGGGCAATGGCGATGTTGAGGGAATATTCGAGCGAGGGAGTGGTGTTTCTTTAGAGGCAGCTATTGACAGCAGTGATTATCGCTTCACGAGGTTGGATTCAAGTTTAGGAATTGCGTCAAACATAAATGTGGATCTTGAACCTATTCTTATCCCCTTCGCCGAATCGTATGAATTATTTGACTTGCGTCGTGCGATTACATCGCTACCGGAAATGCAGCTGAGACAAGGTAGAAATGACGAAAATACCTATACCGTGCGGGTTACACCGGGGCAATGGTTTGGTAGGGAGAGGAACAAAATCCAACAGGGCATGTGGTCGGTTGTTCCACCCGAAGGTGCGCCTAGATTGATAAGAGTTGACGAAAACACCGTCCGAGTGGATGACTCACAAGAGATAGAAGAAGACAAATACAAGCTACGCTATACCGGACACAGTCGATACGGTAGAGTAATTCAGCAATATCAGGAAATACCAATCGCTGTGCAACTACTGGGTGTATGCGATAGAACACCACAGGTGCGGGATGAAATCAAACAACGGGTTGACAAAGACGACTGTGCCGAGATTAGTGCGGAAGACCTCGCTACGATTACAAGAATGTTTCTTGATGAAGAGTCGATATTTCCTTCATTATCTTCTTTATTGACCGGTGATTTTAGCGGTTTAACTAGTCTGGAGTGGTTGGATTTGGGCGACAACGAGCTAAGCACGCTCCCCGAGGGTATCTTTAGCGGTTTAACTAGTCTGGGGCGGTTGGATTTGGATGGCAACGAGCTAAGTACGCTCCCCGAGGGTATCTTTAGCGGTTTAACTAGGCTGTATGAGTTGAGTTTGGATAACAACAAGCTAAGTACGCTCCCCGAGGGTATCTTTAGCGGTTTAACTAGGCTGGAGTGGTTGGGTTTGGGCGACAATAATCTAAGTACGCTCCCCGAGGATATTTTTAGCGGTTTAACTAGGCTGTATGAGTTGAGGTTGGATAACAACAAGCTAAGTACGCTGCCCGAGGATATCTTTAGCGGTTTAACTAGTCTGGAGTATTTGTATTTGTATGGTAACGAGCTAAGCACGCTTCCCGAGGATATCTTTAGTGGTTTAACTAGTCTGCAGTGGTTGGTTTTGAGGAACAACAATTTGGGTAACGATTACTGTACGGCTTTGAGAAATCAGCTATCACTTAGTCGCTTTAGCTGTGATTAATTCCCCTCCTTCGGAGGGGTGGCCTATGCATTTTGCAATGCATGCGTTTAGCAGTCATAATGAGGTTCTGAACAAAGTCACGCCGATTGACCTACCGGTTCAATCGGCGGTTTTATTGAGCCTGACGGGGTGATCGCTAAGAGGGGCTGTTGAAAAAGTGCGGCATCGTACGAATCCAATCACTTGCGCCATTTGGTTTTGGTTTCCATAAATTGGATGGATGAATGTATAAATCGTGTAAGCACAACGCGTTACGGGCGGACATGCTAGTCCGCCCCTATGGGTGGTTTGCAAATATTCACGGTGCAAGCGGTTGGATTTTTGCGCTAACAATACTTTTTCAACAATCGCTAAGGGTCTGTACAGTTGCAGTGTCGGTACATTCCTCTGAAAGGGGCAGGCGAATCCAATATATTATGGTTTTGCAAAGGGTTACGCCGATTGACCTAGCGGCTCAATCGGCGGTTTTATGGCGGTAATGTCGCTTTTTCAACCGTGCCGAATATGCTAAAATAGAAATATATTTTGAAGAGAATGCTATGTATGGGGGGGAGCGTAGTATGGGGGGATCGGCAAGATTTCTACTACTGTTAATCACGGTATTATGGGTATCGGTATCGGCACAGGATGTCTTTGAATGCAACTATGCAACCGATGTAGATCAAGACGAAGACGGGTTGATAGAGCTATGCGATTTGGATGCACTCGATGCGGTTCGCTATCAGCTCGACGGCAGCGGTTATAGAGAAAGTTTCGATGCAGTCAAAATAACCGCCGGGTGTCCTCGAAGCGGTTGCAACGGCTACGAGTTGCGTAGAGATTTGGACTTCAATTCCGACGATAGCTATCGCGATCTCGCCAACAAAGCAGCATGGACGAGCGGTTCGGGTTGGTTGCCTATAGGCGATCGGCTGGATTTCTTTACCGCAAGGTTCGAAGGCAACGGTCATACGATAGCCAATCTTTACATCAACAGGCTGTCGGATTATGTCGGTTTATTCAGGGCAACGGCAAAACCGGCCAAAATAAGCGACCTGGTATTGTCGCAAATAAACATCACAGGGAATTCATACATCGGTGGTTTGGCGGGTCATAACGCCGGCAGTGTCGCTTATGTCGGTGTCGAGGGCGGTCGCCTAATCGCTACGGGCAACACCGTAGGCGGGTTGTTCGGTGCCAATGCCGGGACGATACTCAACGGCGATGTCATACTCGAGCATTTAGAGAGTCGCGGGCATAGTCTCGGCGGTCTGGTAGGTTATAACGAAGGGCATATCAGGCATAGCGTTGCCGATACCGGTTTATTCGGTGTCAGCCAAGTCGGCGGTCTGGTTGGTCTCAATGCTCGCGGTGTGCTGACCGACAGTCGCTCCGACGGCACTGCGAATGGGAGCGATTATATCGGTGGTTTGGTCGGTCTCAATCGTGCCCGGATTAGTGCGAGCTATGCGATCGGCAAAGTGATAAGCGACGGTTCGTATAGCGGTGGCTTGGTCGGTGCCAATGACCGTGGCGGTAGAATTGCCGATAGTCGGGCGAGCGGTGCGGTTTCGGGTAATCTCTATGCAGGCGGTCTGGTCGGTTGGAATAAGGACAGTGAAATCACCAATAGTTTTGCGGTTAATCGTGTAGACGGCAATAGCGATGTAGGCGGTCTGGTCGGTTGGAACGAGGACAGTCGGATAAGCAATACTTATGCGACCGGTTCTATAACCGGTGTGGATAGAGTCGGTGGTTTGGTCGGCAGTAATAAGGGCATCGTCTCCGACAGTTTTGCAAACGGGCAAGTTGTTGCAAGCGGGATGCATGCCGGTGGTTTGATCGGCTGGAATTACGCGTATCAGACTAGAGATGCCGTAGCAGTGCGTGTGACACACAGCTATTGGAATAGCAAAACTGTCGGGATATCGCTCAGTGCCGGTGGCAGTCCTCGCACTACCGAACAGCTAAAATCATCGACCGCTCCCGGTCTACTCGGTGAGACCTTCGAGAGATGGGATGTTGCCGATTGGGATTTCGGCACCGGCGAACAATACCCGATACTCAGATACAGCGAGGGTTTTAATGAAGGACATCTGCTACCGGGTCAACACATCGTGTTGTCGGGTTTGCTCGTATTGGACGGTTTGACCTTATCTCCTGCGTTCGATCCACAGACTTTTAATTATCGTGTTCACCTAAGCGACGACAGCTTAAGACAAATAAGGTTCAGCCTTACGATAGCGAATAGCACGCAAACGATTAGTGTTCTTAAAGACGAGAGAGTCGGTTTGCCGTCGGTTCACAACGGCGAGACGGTAACGGTCAATTTGAATGGTGTTCCCGAGCCTACCTTGGTGACGATAGCGAGGCACTATCGGGTATGGATCGTGCATCACACTCGCTTGCGAGCTGTAATCGGTAGCAACCGCTCGGATTATAGGCTAAGCGAAGGACAAGACATTAGGTTCGATGTTTCAACCTCCGAACCGGATTTACGGCGGCTACGCTATCGCTGGAGTCAGGTCTCACCGCCACAACCCGATTTATTAAAAGACTCGGACACCGGCCTAGCCGAGTTGAACATCAACATACCCGACGATTTTGTAGCCCGAGGTGCCGACGAGACCTCGGCCGTGTTGCAAGTGGAAGTGCGTGCCGGTCGGACGACCGTAGTTCGCAACACGACGATGACGGTCGTCAAAAAAAATAACGGTAGTATAAGTGTCTTAGCTGCGCCGATTTATCGACAAGGCACTTTAACGACGGCGGATATCGGCGAAGCCGATCTATCTATGGAGTCCGACGGCGGTGTGCATCCCAACAGCTTTAGTTATCAATGGCAGTACAAGCTACCGTTTGACTCCGGGCTATGGAGAGACATTGAAGATGCGATACAAATGCGTTATGAGATACCGACGGTGTTGTCGGCAATCAATAACATCGGCTATCGTGTATCGCTGGATTATCGCGATAATCAAGGTTATCGTCATCGTATCGTATCCGAGCCGATATCGGTTATGAAGTCCTTAGTAGATGACGGTTTTACCAATATTTATCATCTGGAGGATTTGAATGCGATACGCAATCGATTAAACGGTAAATACAAACTGATGCGGGATTTGGATTTCAATTCGGATGCAAGCTACCGCGACCCGATCAATAAAGCGAAATGGACGGTAGCCGATTACGAGAACGATGCGGATACCGGCTGGTTGCCTATAGGAAAATCCGTCAATGCATATTGCAAAAATAGCGGTAGTAGCTGCTTTACCGGTACCTTCGAAGGCAACGGTTATACGATATTCAATTTACAAATCAACAGAGACACTGCCGACTATCAAGGTTTATTCGGTGCCGTGGGACCTGCTGCTACCATAAGAAATATAGGCTTGCCCAATGTAAAGATAGAGGGAAATCAATACATCGGTGGACTCGTAGGTGTGAGTGAAGGTACTATCGTTGCCGGTTATGCGATCGGTGAGTTTCGGAGTCTGGCAAATAAACCCCTTCAAGGCTATGTGGGGGGGTTAGTCGGCGACAATATAGGCTTGATTATCAATAGTCATGCACACGGTAGTGTGTCGGGAGAGAGACATTTTGTCGGTGCACTCGCAGGCCGGAATGATTTTAATGCGCGCATTATCAATAGCTATGCCGGTGGTGATGTCAGAGGTGGTTTCAGAAGTGACTCCATAGGGGGTTTAACCGGCGCGAATAGAGGGTCCATAACGAATAGCTATGCCTACGGCGAAGTCTCCGGAAACGGTAATGTAGCCGGCTTGGTCGGTGCTAATCAAATATTGAAGGCAGCGATTAGAAACAGTTATGCCGTCGTGAAAGTCCGGAGAAGCCGAGAAGGTTTAGTCACTTTCAATAACGGGGTTATTAGAGAAAGCTATTGGAATCCCGAGATCAGTGGTTTACAAGATCGTACCGGAAATGGGCGGACTACGCGACAAATGCAATTACCCACTGCGGCAATCGGGATATACGAAGCGTGGGACGATGCCGATTGGGATTTCGGCAACAGCGCGCAGTATCCGATCCTCAAATATGCGTCGGGACCTCGCGGCGATGCGTGCGGTGTGTCGGGATTGCCGCAGTGCGGTGCGTTGATATCACCGCGCTTGCGCTACGGTTTACACAGTTTGACGACGGCGGACGGTGTTGCCTTAGCTCCCGAGTTTGATATAGCGGCACAAAACCAAAGCGGTATTTATATCGGCACTCTGAACAGTACCGATAACACGATACGGTTGATTCCGACAGCGATAGAACCAACTGCGCGTATCGGTTTCTACATCGGCGACGATAAGACCGTCTACGACCGCATCCGAAGCGGCGAGACGAGTAGAGCGATTTCTTTGAAAGCGGACTTTATAACCCGTATTCGCATTGAAGTACAGGGAACGGTAACGGTGGGCTATACGTTGTATATCGATTATCAAAGCATTGCCGACGATAGAGTCATATCGATTAACTATCTAGAGGACTTAAATGCGATACGAGATCGACCGACGGGCTCTTATAAGTTAACCAGGGATTTAGATTTTGAAGATAGTGGTAGTTATCTGGATCCGTTGAATAGGAGTTTTTGGACGGTAGACGACTACAACGATGCCGGCGATGTCGGTTGGGTGCCTATAGGCAACGAGGCAAAGCCTTTCGGCGGTCGCTTCGACGGCAACGGCTATACGATATCCGGTTTGCAAATCAATAGAAACGATGCCGACAATCAAAGTTTATTCGGCGTTAGCGCAGCCGCTGCACTGATAAGCAATATCGGCTTGTTGAATGTAAAGATAGAAGGTGGAGCTAAAGTTGCCGGGCTGGTCGGCACGAACCGAGGGCAAGTCGGTTATAGCTATGTCGGTGGCAGTATTGAAGCTAAAAGTATCGAGGGTGTAGCCGGCGGTCTGGTTGCAGACAACGACGGCGGAGATGTTATCGGCAGTTATGCGCTAAGTCAAGTGTCGGGAGCTTCATCGGTCGGTGGTTTAATCGGAGATAACAACGGCAAGGTTATCAATAGTCATGCCGATAGTATCGTGATGCCGGGTTCGGGCGGCGCGCGGTTCGGTGGTTTGGTCGGTCGTAATCGGAGTCTGATTGCCAATAGTTATGCGAGCGGTAAGATTTTGCGGGAGGGGAGTAGTTCTATTAAAGGGGGTCTGGTTGGTGAGAATATTTCGAAAGCACGGATCATTAACGGTTATGCAGCGGTCGGTGTTGCCGGTGCTATAGCAGGCGGACTGGTTGGATATAACCTGGGTGCTATAAAAAATAGTTATGCGATCGGCGAGCTAATCGATGGCAGCAACACAAGAGGCAGTTTAGTCGGGATCAACGATGGCGGCACAATTGCCGCAAGCTATTGGAATAGCGATACGATTGCTGTCGGAAACAACTACGGTGTCGGGCAGACCATGGCACAGCTTCAATCGGCAACCCCTACGATGCCGAGTAGCATCTATAAAGATTGGGATAGCGGCGATTGGGATTTCGGTACACCCGAACACTATCCGATACTTAAATACACCACTGCAACCGAAAGTATTTTTGAATGTGGTTTATCGGGAATGCCGCAATGCGGCGATTTGATATCGCCGGGTTTGCGCTACGGCTTGCGTAGCTTAACATCGGCGAACGATGCGACATTGTCTCCACCCATCGATATTGAAAGGCTCAACCAAAGCGGTATTTATTTAGGCACGGTGATCGCAGAACATCCGAGTGTGCGCTTGACTCCGGTGGCAATGGAATCAACTGCGGGCATCAATGTTATAGGAGATAAACATGAAACCCTAGACAGCCACGATACGAGTTTGCCGATTTCGTTGAAAAATGACGAAGTAAAGAAAGTGATTATTGAAGTAAAAGGCACGCGGAAGGTCGGATACACGCTTTATTTGAGCTACGCGAGCCATAGGGTCATAGACGAAGACGGCGACGGTCTCGTTGACATCGATTATTTGGAAGATTTGGATGCGATCCGCTATCAGTTGGACGGTAGCGGCTATAGAGCGAATGTCGGGTCGGCCAAGATTAGCTCGGGCTGTCCGAGCGAGGGATGTCGCGGTTATGAATTGCTAAGAGATTTGGATTTTAACGATGCCGACAGTTATCGCAACGCCGCTGCGAACATGCGTCGTTGGACGGGTGTAGGTGCTTGGCAACCTATAGCAGGAACCTTTACCGGTATATTCAAAGGCAATAATAAAACGATTGCCAATTTAAGCGTGAGATCAAACGGCGGTCTTTTTACCAAGCTAGGTAGCGATAGTCGTGTTGCCTATATAGACGGTATCGGATTGTCGGCTGTGGATATTAAGGGGGATGCCGTTGCCGGCATCGCTACATCGTGTCGGTGGTGTACGATAAGCAATAGTTATGTTATAGGAGATATACAAGGCACCGTCGCTGCCGCCGGTTTGGTCGGTATTATCGGTGCAACGAGTAGTGGGCGTGCACGAATTAACAACAGTTATTTCGTCGGTAATATTGCCGTGGACGGTCGATCGGCGGTTGCCGGCGGTTTGGTCGGCGATGTAGATTCGGATCTAATCATCACCGACAGTTATGTGGTCGGCAGGATTACGGCAGAACACGATGGCGGATTTATAGGCGGTTTGGTCGGGGTACGTTCATCGTCGGTTCTTGAAATCGGCAACAGCTATGCGAGTGTTCTGGCAACCAGAGCCGGTATGCCGCAAGGTTTATTCGGCGGCAATAGAGATCCGCAAGATCGGTTTGCACCGGTTTCCCACGCAATTTATGAAGACGAAGACATCGCCGCAACCGATGTGACTTTGGGAGAGAGTAAGCGTACCGCCGAACTTCAATCACCGACGAGTGCAACCGGCATCTATATAAGCTGGGATAGCGATAGCTGGGATTTCGGCACCGCTAAGCACTATCCGGCGATTAAGTATAATTTGCAGGCGCACGCTACCGATGGTGATGCACATTGTGATACGGCGGATATTCAAAAACGTCCCGATGCATGTCGCACCTTACTTCGTCATCAAGGGAGTCTATTGCGAGACTTAGAATTATCCGAAGGCGCAGGTTTGTCCAGCCCTTTTACATTTACATCGTTTGATTACGGTATATCGGTCAATGCCGATCGGAGTACCATTCGTATGTTGCCGACCGCATTTAACGGAGTAGCGACGGTGGAGGTTTTTAAGGATGGTGATCCGATAGGAGCAAGCGATAGCGGCGAATGGACGGTGCCGATACCGTTGAACGACATCGGCGATACGGTTGTCGGTTTGGTCGTAAAAGAAGGCAAACGACATTCTTACCGATATCAATTCATTGTCAATCGTATCGATACCGTAGTTCAAAACATAGATGAGGACGGTGATGGACTAATAGAGATTAACGATGCGACACATTTGAATGCCGTCCGTCACCGCTTGGACGGTAGTGCTTATCAAGAACGAGAAACTGCCGATGCGGTCTATTGTATCGGCGGTTGTACGGGATACGAACTGACTGCCGATATAGACCTTGCCGGGATTTCTTGGTGGCCTATAGGTAATCTGAGTGAACCTTTTACCGGTGTATTCAACGGCAACGGCCATAAAATTTCCAATTTGACTATAAAGGCAAACAATATTAACAATATCGGTTTATTCGGAGCAATCGGAGATAACGGCAGGGTTGAGAATATCGCTCTAGTGAATGTGGATATCGCCGGACGAAACACTATCGGTAGCATCGCCGGCTACAACTTCGGCACGATTATCAATAGCTATGCAGAGGGTAAGCTCTCGGCTATGTCCGAGTATGGTGGTGGTTTGGTCGGTAGAAACAGACGCGGCACGATCGTCAATAGCTATGCGAATGTCGACGTACGAGTGCATAGTGATCATGCCGGCGGTTTGGTCGGTTGGAATGAAATAGGGAGTTCTATCGTTAATAGTTATGCGGTCGGTGATGTGCAGGCAAGTAATGGCGGTGCAGGTGGTTTGGTCGGTAATAATCATTCAAGAATTCACACGAGCTATGCAATCGGTGATGTACGGGCAAGTAATGGCAGCGCAGGAGGGTTAGTGGCAGCATACATAGCCGAGCATAAAATTACCGATAGTTATCATAGAGAAGGCGGAGTGAGCTCCGCAACCGTCTCATTTACCGAAACTACAAAAACTGCGACGGCACTCAAGATCGGTATGCCGTCGAATGATATCTACAGCGGATGGAATAGAGGCGATTGGCACTTCGGTAATGCAGAGCAATATCCGGCGTTGCTTTATGCGCCGGGCGACGGCGAAAATAAGGCATGTAGGCAGCCGTCTTCGGAGCAATTATCCGATTGCGACGGCAGGTTGTTCGCAAACTTGTCGGAGCATGACAAAACGGTTATATGTCGTAGCCTGATGTCGAGATTGCCGCAAGAGACACCGTATTGTGGTGCTTTGCTACCCGAACAACGCGCCGGGTTGGTTCAAATGGAGTTCTCAAAAAATGCATACTTGATTCCGGCATTTAATCCCGAGGTATACGACTATAATCTAATCGTCAATCAGGGCAACGAGATTCGTACCACACCGACCGCTTATTACGGCACCGATACGATTACCGTAGACGCAGATGGCTTGAGTTCACCGAGTGGTAGCGGGCAAAGTTCGTCGTTCACTCTAAACGACGGTTTAGACAGCATTGTAATTACGGTGCGTGCTGCGAATCATAATGTAGCGACGCGCTATACGATTAGGGTACTGAACGATATTGCGATAGTAGGAGGTTTGATATCGATTGATTATCTGGAAGATTTGGATTTGATGCGTTATTCTTTGGCACAGGTATCGGCCACCTTGGACGGTTGCCCTATAGATACCGAAGATAACATGAGGCGATGCAGGGGTTACAGGCTGAACAGAGACTTAGACTTTAAGGATCCTATGAGCTATCGTGCAGGTAGGATCAACTCGATGTGGACGACCGGTGCCGGGTGGCAACCGATAGGAAACCGTAGCAACCCTTTCGGATATTCGTTTAACGGTAATGCACATACGATATCGAATTTGAGGATACACGGTATCTCTGCCGATGATATCGGTTTATTCGGTGTTTCGGCGGACGGCGCGAGAATTGAGAACATCGGCTTAGTCGCTGCGGATATTAATGTTAACGGTCAATCTAATATCGGCACTTTGGTAGGCGAGAATCGCGGTGAGATCGTCAATAGCTATGTGATAGGCGGTGCTGTCCGTGGCGGTTCTCGTGTAGGTGGATTGACCGGTAGGAATTCGGGTGAGATCGTTAATAGCTATACGGATATTGCAGTCACCGGAATTAATTTTGTCGGTGGTTTAGCCGGCAGTAGCCGATCGGGTTCAAGAATCTACAATAGTTATACGAATGGTACGGTTAGCGGAAACGAATTCGTAGGGGGTTTAGTCGGCTCATCACAAGCGAGTATCTTGAATAGTTATGCAAACGCTGCGGTTATCGGCAGTCGGTCCGTGGGAGGGTTAGTCGGCAGAGCAGGTAATAGAATTATCAACAGCTATGCAATCGGAAAAATATCGGGTCGTAGTGGGGGATTAATAGGTAGTGCTTTGAGCAATTTTTTCTTTATTCAGAGTTATTGGGATGTTGCTACGAGTACGGTGGGAGATGACAATAATAATCTCAACGGTGTCGGCAAGACGACATCGGAGCTCCAAACAGCTGCGATCGGAGATGGAATCTATCGCAACTGGGATAGTGAAAATTGGTATTCCGAGGCCGGTCAATATCCGGCATTGAGATATACCGGTGCTATCGATATAATCACTCGCTCGGCGTGCCGAGTATCCGAAAATATACATGCCGAGACACCGATATGTGGGACCTTGTTGCCGGCGCAACGCCGCACCGGTTTAAGCAATTTAGCACTTTCAAGTGATGTAGGCCGGATTTTGCTATTAAAACCCGATTTTCATTTCGGAATATACGATTACAATTTGATATTAAAAAGTGATGCGCGTCAATTTAGTATTATTCCGCATACGTTTAACCCGAATGCGGTGATCGTAATAAACGACGATAAAGAATTACGAAGTGGTCAAATCACTACGCTTACTATAGATAATAGCGATAATTTTTTGTTGACGCTGACAGTCCGAGATACTCTAATTTTTGCAACTACGAGAACGACGAGTTATCGGCTTAGGGTGAGCAAGCATCCACTTATTACCGTCAACGATATAGACGATGACGACGACGGTTTAATAGAGATTCGCAATATAGACGATTTGAATGTAATGCGTTATCAATTAGACGGTAGCGGTTATAGAGCGAGCGAAGACAACATTAAAATCATCGAGGGCTGTCCGAACGATATATGTTCGGGTTATGAATTAACACGAGACTTGGACTTCCGCAACGCAGCAAGCTACTACTCGGGGGTGGTGAATACCGAATGGGCGGAGAGTTGGCAATCTATAGGAGATCGAGATAATCCGTTCGCCGGTGTGTTCAACGGCAACGATCATACTATTTCAAATCTACGCATCGATAAGACCGACACCGATCATGTCGGCTTATTTGCGGCATTATCCGACGGTGCGCAAGTCGGAAATGTTAATTTGGCGGATGTAGATATTGCCGGTCGTTTCGGTGTCGGGAGTCTAGCTGCCTATAATGCCGGGGTCATAGACAACAGTTCTGCCGACGGCACGGTGGCGGGAGAACATGACGTCGGCGGTTTGGTGGCCTATAATGTCGGTCGTGTTTCTAATAGTTATGCCTACGGTGTGGTGTCGGGGAGATCTTCGGTCGGCGGTTTGGTGGCTCGAAACGAAAGCACCGGGGTGATTGCAAGCAGCTATAGCTTGAACCGTGTATCGGGCAATGATAGTATCGGTGGTTTAGTCGGTTTGAACCTCGGTTCTATCGCAAACACTTATGCAAGCGGCGGTGTCGAGGGAAACACGCGCATCGGTGGTTTGGTCGGTGACAACGGGGGTTCGGTCGGCAACAGTTATGCGACGGCGGCTATAATATGCACGGGCGTGCCTGCGTGTGCTTCGTATACGGTCGCCACGGGCGGGCTAATCGGTAACAATGCCGATGGTGGTAATGCCGTAAATAGCTATTGGGATACCGGTGTGAGCAACATGCGAATATCCGCCGGTGGTGTCGGTAAGACCACCCTGCAACTACGATCGGGCAACAGCCAATCGTCGGATTCAAGCAGCGCGTATTACCAATGGAATAGTAGCGATTGGCATTTCGGTAATGCAGATCAATATCCGATACTTAAATATACCACCGGCACCGAGAGTATGCTTGTCGGTTTGCAGTCTTATGGTTTGGCAAGTTTGACAATCGCAGAGATTGTAACGCTATCTCCGAACTTCGATGCGACCCAATTGCATTATCGTGTCGGTGTAGAATTGGATACCGATATAAGTCGCTTACATTTGACACCGAATGCATTGAACGAGGGTGCAACTATTCGTATCGTCAGCGACAATGGTTTCGACGAGACGGTCGAGAGCGGTAGCGACAGTTCGGCGATTGTATTACGCTCTACCGATACGACGGTGATTAGCATCGAAGTCTCGGGGGCGCGACGCGTCCGATATCGGTTTGAAGTCGATTATTTCTCTTCGGGTCTAGATGATATCGATACCGACAAAGACGGATTGATAGAGATTCTGACACTCGAAGATTTGGATGCGATACGCAACGTTTTGGACGGTAGATATCTTAGATATCAAAACGCCGACGGTGTATTGATAGAAAGTGCCGGAGGTTGTCCGATCAGCGGCTGCAAAGGCTATGAGTTATTGCGAGACTTAGATTTTAATAACCCGGCACATTACCGAGCGGGTCGTGTCAACACGGCATGGACCGGCGGGGCAGGTTGGCAGCCGATAGGCACATCGCTACATCCGTTCACGGCAACATTCAAAGGCAACGGCTATACGATTTCTAATTTGAGGGTGAATAGACCGGATAGAGACGGCGGTTTATTCGGTGTGATAGACGGTAGCGAAAGCGATGTCGTAATAGAGGATCTAGGTTTGTCGGATGTAGATATAGTCGGCGGTGCGTATGTCGGTGGTCTGGTCGGCACTAACCGAGCGGGCGACATTCGCAAGAGTTATGTCACCGGTTATGTGGTGGCAAGAGGTGACGGCACATCGGCAATCGTCGGCGGTCTGGTCGGTAGGAATGTTGCCGGCTCGATTACCGAGTCGTATGCCGAGACACAAGTGAGAGGCAGTCTATCGGTCGGATTGTCGGTGGCATTGGCAGGTGGTTTGGTTGCCCTGAACGACGGTCGTGGTCGTATCGAGAATAGTTATGCGGTGGGGTCGGTAATCGGGTCGGGTTATGTCGGTGGTTTGGTTGCTCTCAATCGAAACTCTAGCGAAATCGTCGACAGCTATGCGGTGAATAAGGCTATAGCCATCGGAGCGATGTCTAAGGTAGGCGGTTTGGTTGCCGTCAACGGTTCGGAGGTTGACGATAGTTATTGGGATATAGAGGTCGGTGGTATCGCAGCGAGTGCCGCCGGCACTTCTGCGACTACGGCAATACTCCGATCGTCCACACCGACTTCACCGATCAATAGTATTTATAAAGACTGGGATACCGATGTTTGGGAGTTCGCAGATGCGAATCGCTATCCCGAACTGAAAGCCATTGCCGATGTGCCGTTACTTGCTCCCGAAGGAAAGAGTTTGTTGCAAAGTTTGACCTTATCGAACAATGTTTGGTTATTTCCGTCTTTTCATCCGCTCATTTTCGACTACGATCTGATAGCCGAGGCCGATCGAATGACCGAAGTACGAATCGATACCACCTCGACTCGAGTAGGTACGACAATCGATATTGCTTGTCGCAACGGCTTGATATGTTCGCCGGGTATTCCGACATCGTTTGTATTGGACGGTAGCGATACAGGGAAAATTACGATAACCACGCATAACCTCGATGCCGGCGAATTGTCGTATAACTTCTCGATACGTTATCACGAGCTAAAGATTGAACGAGTGACGGCAACGACAACGACAAGCGTGCCGTTATCGTTGTCAATAGCCGAAGGCGAGCGTGTTCGTTTGATAGCTTCTTATGATTTCGGTTTGAGTGCGGATTCTTATCGCTACCAATGGCGACAATCGTCGGGTGATATTCTGAAGTTTAACGATAAGCAATCGCCGGTTGATACGCAAAATGCAATGTTGGATTTTACGATACCCGACGATGTCGTGTCTAAGCAAGACGATAGCCGTATCGTTCAGTTGATAGCGGAAGTTAATGTGAACGATGATATCTATCTAAGCAAGGCAGTAGCGTTGATAATTTCCAAACGGAATAACGACACTGCCGATCGTATTCGCTTGCTCAAAAATAGGGATAAACCGTACACTTATACCGTTCGAATTGAAAGAGAAGACGGTGGCGAGTTTGTAGACCGCGACGGGGGTTTTTCCGAAACCTATATACATTGGCAACGTCGTCGTAACAGTGCAGAGGATTGGGTCGATGTCGGGAGCGGGTCTCCGTATACCATTCCCGACGAAGGAGATTATCAATATCGCGCACTCGCTATATATGAAGACAATCAAGGTTATCGCAAACAATTTGAATCCAGAGTCATAAATTATTTAGATATAGACGATGACGGCGACGGTCTGATAGAGATTCGTTATTTGGAAGAGTTGAATGCGATACGTTATCAGCCGAACGGTAGCGGGTATAAAGCGAAAGCGAAAGCGAAGAAGATTACTGCGGGCTGCCCTTTGGTCAACGGTAAAGAGAAATGCCGAGGCTATGAACTGGTCGCAGATTTGGATTTTAACAAGAACGAAAGCTATCGTACATCGAATCGGGCTATCCGCACCGCACTCAAGAATAGTTGGATGGTGAGCGATTTCACCGATGCAAGCGATTCGGGTTGGCAGCCTATAGGTGGGTTTAATGCCGTATTTAACGGCAACGGTTATACGATATCCAATATGCAAATAAACCGTAGCGTCGGCAATACAAACAACATAGGTCTATTTTCCCAAATAGGCGCAGTCGGAAGAGTTAAGAACTTGGGGCTTATAGATCCGGTAATCAAAGGTCTGGTCGGAGTCAAAAATGTAGGCGGCATTGCCGGCAGAATAGAACGCGGCGGTGTCGTCATGAATAGCTATGTGGCCGGCGATGTCGGCGCGGGAAACACCGATAAAATAATAACCGGCGATGTCGGGTTCGGCAAAGGTAGAGGTTTCCTAGGCGGGCTGGTAGGCTGGAACAAAGGTTTTATACTCAATAGTTATGCAAAGATCAACCTGATTTCCGAAGATTCCGGAACACCGGCAAACAAGCGGGTCGGAGTAGGCGGTTTGGTCGGTCGGAACATAGACGGCGGCAAGGTGTATAACAGCTATGCGACCGGTGAGGTGAGAGGCCCTTGCATCGTCGGTGGTTTGGTAGGCAATCAGTTTTCCACCAATTCGGATCGGTTAGCGACAAGGAGCGAGATCAAAAACAGCTATGCGACCGGCAAAGTAGAGACCGGGTTCGGGACATGTAGTAATTCAGACGACAGAATTGCCGGTGGTTTAGTCGGTTTTAATAATAATTCAAGGATTGAAAATAGTTATGCCTTAGGTGAAATTTCCGGTGACGGTACACGCGCCGGCTTGGTTGCCGGAAGGTTTCCCGTCGGTGGCACCTCTATTGCAAACCCGGTCAATAGTTATTGGAATTTTAGTACAAATTGTACCGATGGTTTAATATTCGACTCGGATAATAATAGGATACCCGTCGTGTTTTGTTATAAGAGCTCCGTTCCCACTCCGGTACCTCCCAATGCAAGGTTGAGTTTCGGGCTTCAATCGGCTACGATGCCGGATTTTGATTATGCGGCGTGTATAGAAGATAGTGGTGTTACTCGCCAATGTAGGACTTATGTAAATTGGAGTACTGTCAATTGGGATTTCGGCACTGTACAACAATATCCGGCACTCAAATACGGAGTCGGATTGGATACCGATAACCCGGGTTGCGACACCGATCCCGAGACGGCATTGCCGAGTTGTAATGCTTTATTGTCCGGTCAGATTGCCGATGCACTTTTATTGAATAGTCTTAGCTTATCCGCCGATTCAAAATCTGTGCAGCTGATCCCGAGCTTTATGCCGAGTAGATTGAACTACGAAGCGATAATTATTGCCGAGACATTACCGGTTGTTATAAAAATCGCCACGAAGATCGGCGGCGGTAGTGAAATAACATTTCGTGAAGACGGTGACACACCCTTGCTCAAACAATCGGACAGTACCGCACAAGTTAGTGCGAATAGATCATTTAACCTCGGGATTGAGACTACACGCGAAAGTTATAGAAAAGCGAGCTATCAAATCCGGATATACTTAAGGCATCTGCCTCGGCCGAATGTACTCACGGTGGTCAACGGTAGCAGGCCCACCGAATTGATCACCGGAGATATTTTTGTTTTAGACGAAGGAGATATCGTTCGCTTCGATGCTTCGGAGAGTTTCGGACAGAACAATTCGCAGTTGGATTATCGGTGGAGTCAGGTATCGGGGAAGCCGTTGCTGTCGGAGATACAAACTACATCTACTATAAAGTTTACGGTGCCCACCGATTTTGCCGCCGGAGACGAGAATGATAGCACGGTGGTCCTAAAACTGGAACTGAACGAAAGCAACGATCTATCAACTACCGTAAGTAGAGAGGTACCGTTGCTGGTGAGAAAAATCAATAATGGAGATTCCGAGAGTGGTGTGAAATGGGTAAGTAGCGACACGCTTTCCGCAGAGGATTTGTCGGACGATATAGACGGAGGGCATGCGACCGATGTCGACTATCTGTGGTCGTTGGAACAAAACGGTAGATTTGTCGCAATACCCGGTGCGAATCTAAAAAGCTATACACCTCGCGTAGATGCTCGCAATGCGCAATACAGACTCTCCATAAGTTATACCGATGCACAAGGTTACCAAACGAATATCCACTACGATGCACCGCGATTTACAACGATTGCAGACTTTGTGGATAAAGACAGCGACGGTTTGATAGAGATTGAGACACTCGAGACTCTCGATGCGATTCGTTATCAACCGGACGGCAGCGGTTATCGTGCAAACACTACGGCGAGTAAGATTACTACAGGTTGTCCCGATAGCCGATGTAAAGGCTATGAATTAGTCAAGGATTTAAATTTTCTGGACGACGCCGGCTATAGTTCAACGGTTAATAAAGTGGCTTGGACGACCGGCGCAGGTTGGCAACCGATAGGTATTGTTGCCAACAATCGCTGTAGTGATTCGGGTAGCGACTGTTTTGCCGGTATTTTGGAAGGCAACGGATATAGCATTTCCAATTTATCGATCAATAGAAAGCGTAGCGATAATGTGGGTTTATTTTCCGGAAATATCGGTAGCATTCGCAATCTCGGTTTATCGGAAATAGAAGTGAGAGGCAATTCGAGGGTCGGTGGCCTCGTCGGTCAAAATGAGGGTGAACTAATGAATGTTTATATAGTCGAAGGCAGGGTTGAAGGGCAAAATAATGTCATCGGTCTGTTAACCGGCATCAGCGCGTCGGGTTCGTCGATTATCAATAGTTATGTCAGTGGCACTGTCGTAGGTTCTCGTTTTGTCGGTGGCATCTGTGGCATAAACTACGGTGGCATTGTCGGTAGCTATGCGGTTGCCGATGTTTCGGCACAGCGGGATGCGGGCGGTCTGGTCGGCGAGAATCAAGGCACTATCAGCAACAGCTATACATCAGGCTCGGTTAGTATCAATGAGAAAGAACGAGCTGTCGGAGGTCTAGTCGGTGTATTATGGTCGGGCGGTCGTATTGATAACAGTTACTCGACTGCCGAGGTAAAAACAGACTTTGTTGCAACAGCCAATAGCGATGCGCAGTATGTAGGTGGTTTAATCGGCAACCGAGAATCACCCAGCCTACAAGTCAATAATAGTTATTGGGATACCGATGCGAGTGGGCGGACGAACTCTCCGGGAGGCGGTATCGCCAAGACCAAGGCTGAATTGCAAATGCCGACTGTAGCGGGAGCAAGGGTCAATGCTGTTTATTACAACTGGGATGCCGACAGATGGGATTTCGGCACTTCCGAGGCGTATCCGGCACTCAAATACTACGATAATACGTGTGCCACTGCCACACCGTCGCCGGATTGCGGTAGATTATTGCTCCATCAACGTATCGGCTTGAGAGATATAAAGCTGGAGCAGAATGTGGAGGGAGAACGGCTGTATCTTTCTCCCGATTTTGATTCTACGGTTACAGCTTATACGGTATCGGTGCATGCCGATGCGAGCGAATTGAGAATTATCCCGCTAGCGGCTAATCCCGATGCGGATATCGTAGCCGACGGCAAGGTCTTATCGGCAAACCACAGCGGCTATACCATTGCGATAGATACTTCCGAGCCTACATCGACGGTTATGCGAGTTGCGGCGAGCAATTCGATGGGAACGGAGGATCCCATTGCATATAGATTGACGGTAAACAATCGTTTGCCCGAGATAGATATTAACGCGCCCGCTTCGATAAGCGAAGGCGAAACCCTTAGATTAAATGCCTCTATAGCAGATGCCGACGGAGACGAGTTGCGTTACCGTCTGAGTGCAATGACCGACTTATTGCCGGGTTTAGAGGAGACCACCGGCACTGCGGTAGGTCGTGCCGATTTGGTGTATGCGCTTAGTATACCGAGTGATCTGCTCGGTGCCAGGCAAAGCACCGATGATATGGAAATCGTGTTGACGGTTGAGGATAGGCATAGCGTTATCGGTGAAACGGTGTCGATAACGATAATCAAAGAAAATAACGGTGCTATATCGGTTCCTTTGCCTACGCTGAATGGTTTCACATACACCGTCGGAGATATAGATTTGTCGTCGGATGTGGACGGAGTAAATCCTGCTCCCGAGATAGCCTACCGATGGCAAGAAGAATTGCTGGGTAGCTGGTCGGATATTGATGGTACTACCGATCAAAGTTATACCGTGAGAGGTATTATAGGTGACCGTTACCGCGTATTGGTCGATTATACCGATAAGCAAGGCTATAGACATCGGCGCGTTGCATCTCCGGCGGTGTCGGCACCGCAGCAATTTATTTATGATGTCGTGAGATCTAGAGGTGCCGTGAGAACTTCGTCAAGTCTGCCACCAAGTATTTTTATACACCTCAGAATATTTCCCGAGGGTTTGTTAAAGTAATCCGTTCCTTTCTATAGGAGAGGAAGACCAATCCTATATTTATTAGCTTATATCGTAATCTTACAAACATCCCGTTATACCGTTCGTCGGATATTAGCTACCGTTCAACCCGGAACCGGTTGCATGCCTATTTCTATAGGATAAGGTTGTAATGCTTGTTGTTTAGCAAGTATTTACATATAATTATTGATAGGAGTTTTTCATTATGTATAGACCAATTTTATTTAAAACTTTTGCCAAAATTCCTAATACCACCGATGAAGAGGTCGGTATGGTGATAGATAGTATTACCTACATAAACGAACTTTCTTTTAGAGATGCTGTTAGGGATATGGCAACCAAAGCCGATATTAAAGATATGGTAGTCAAAGCCGATATTAAAGATATGGTGGTCAAAGCCGATATTAAAGATATGGTAGTCAAAGCCGATATTAAAGATATGGTAGTCAAAGCCGATATTAAAGATATGGTAGTCAAAGCCGATATTAAAGATATGGTGGTCAAGGATGATATTAAAGATATGGTGGTCAAGGATGATATTAAAGATATGGTGGTCAAGGATGATATTAAAGATATGGTGGTCAAGGATGATATTAAAGATATGGTGGTCAAGGATGATATTAAAGATATGGCAACCAAGGACGATATTAAAGACCTAGAGTCCAGAATGGCAACCAAGGCCGACATCAAATATCTAGAATCTATAATGGCAACTAAGGAGGACATTAGAAAATCGGAGAATAAAATGCTTTTTAGAATAGTAGGATTGCTTGCGGCAACAGTGCTTGTGAATCTTTCTCTAACCGGCATGATGTTACGATTTTTTTTGTCTAGCTAAAATTACATGTGGATTGAATAAAAGTGAGTTTTATTAATTCTTTACCTCCTACCGTTTGGACTTTCATAGTAATTTCTTTATTAGGGGTTATAGCGACCTTTATATATAAGATATTGATTATTGATTGGAAAATGAGAGACCTTGAACCCATCAGAAAAAATGCAGATGAAATTTCTAAAATGCCGGAGGAAATAAGGAATGTCGGAAATAGGGTAGCCACCCTTGAGAAGACGACGGAGATCGTTGTATATAAGGTAGACACCCTCGAGAAGACGACAGCCAATCTTGAGAAGACGACAGCTACCCTCGAGAAAACAACAGAGCGCGTCGTAAATAAGGTAGCTACCCTCGAGAAAACGACAGAGCGCGTCGTAAATAAGGTAGCTACCCTCGAGAAAACGACAGAGCATGTCGTAAACAAGGTAGCCGTTCTTGAGAATACAACGGAAAGTATTTCTAGACAAATGGCAGGAGTTGGTGGTCGGCAATATACGGAAGCCAATAGTCCGATGTCGCTAAACGATAGAGGCAGAGAACTATCTAAAGAGATGGGGGCAGCAGAGATTGCGAGTAAATATAGAGCAAAACTCGTTGATAAAGCCAGAGATGAAGATGGAGGTCCGTATCAAATACAAGAAAGTTGCTTTGATTGTGCAGCAAAGGAAATTCTCAAGGACTTAGAAGAAAAAGACAAAAAGACTTTTAGGCACTTAACCGATATAGCTTATAAAGAAGGTGTACAAATAGAAATACTTATGCGAATTGTAGGATTGGTTCTAAGAGACCAAGTATTACAGGCTATTGATCACGAAGATAGATTTGATATTGAAAAAGAAGTAACAAAAAACAGCTGACAGTCCCCGTATGAAAATAAAAGTAGGGCTGTTGAAAAAGTATCGTCGGCGTGCAACCGTAACCGCTTGCGCCGTGAATTTATAATAATCACCAAGCCGTAGGGGCAGTATAAAGCCGCCGATTGAGCCGGTAGGTCAATCGGCAATTTAATTTTAGTCCGCCCCTACAGGTGGTTTGCAAATATTCACGGCGCACAGCGATTGGGTTTGAGCGATACCCTCACTTTTTCAACAGCCCCAAGTCATCAATTTGTAATATATTTTTCATATTGATGTCACAAAAATTACGATAATAACAAAACAATATATAACTTTTTGTTTTTACTAAAGGAGATACCATGAAAAAACTATATCGGATAGTGATTTTTTCGCTTACTTTGATCTGCTTGCCGTTATCCGTTTCGGCACAAACGATGGAAGAAAAAATCAGAAGCCTAGAAGCAACCGTAGAACAGCTGCAAGAAACTTTGATTCAGATGCGTGCCGAAATGGCAAAAGCCAAAGAAGCCGATGCATCCGAAAAAGGTGGCGTTGTTCGTAGCGACGGTGAAAACATCACCTTGTCTACCACTGGCGGTGGTTTGAAGCTCAAGTCGGACAACGGGAACTCGTTTCAATTCGGCGGTCGCTTGATGTTGGACTACGACAATTACGACTTTGACGGAGATCCTATAGGAGAGGGCAGAGACGAAGACGACGGATCCGATACCGAATGGCGTCGTACTCGTATTACTGCCAAAGGCACCGTCAAAAACGATTGGGCTTATGGATTGACGATCAATATCAGCGACGACGACGAGAGTGCCGACATCAATACCGCCTATATGCGCTATGACGGCTTCAAGCCGCTGAGCATCACGGTCGGTAAATTCAAGGAGCCTTTCAGTTTGGAAAGACTGGCAAGTTCCAAATGGATCAATACGATTGAACGTGGGATGATAATCGATGTCGTCAACGAAGGGCACGGGCAACCCCAAACAGCCGGCGTAATGCTTTCCGGCTATCATGCGGAGATGGGAAACCTGAATTGGGCATTCGGTGTGTTTGACGACGATCAAAAAGATGTCGACGGCGATTCGAATTATGCATACACCGGTCGTATCGCTGCCGCACCGCAGCTGAACGAGAATAGCTTTTTTCACTTAGGCTTTGCTTATTCCGAGCGCGAAAGAGACGAGGAACCCTATAGAGTGAGAACACGTTTCGGTGTACATACGAATAACGATCTGCGTACTACTTTGGTCGATCTCCCGAGTGGCGATGACACTTCCCAATGGGGACTGGAAGCTGCTTTTGTGACCGGGCCATTTTCTCTACAAGCCGAATATGTCGATTTAGAAGTAGACGGTAGTACCCGTTTGAGAACAGACGAAGATGATGACGGTGATGTCATAGAGAGTATCTTCGACAGTTTCAGTGATTTAGAAGCCGACGGCTATTATATACAAGGTGCCTGGACGCTCACCGGCGAACAACGCAGCTATAAAACCAAAGGTGCTTACTTTGATAAAATCAAGCCCAAAGGTCCTATGGGTGCATTGGAATTGGTCGCACGCTACGAAGAAATTGACGTAGAGTACAACGGTGCTACAAGTAGTATTCAAAGGATGGCAGGTAATGGTGAAATTGATCTATTGGCTATCGGTGCCGGCAGGGCAGATAATGATGCCGAAAAAATGCTAATCGGGATCAACTGGTACCCAAACAACAATGTCAAGTTCATGCTGAACTATATCGATGCCGAAGCAAACTTGTCCGGCAGAGATGATGTAGACGGTGATGCCATCTCACTTCGCGCCCAATACGCATTCTGACATAGCACAACTCTCGGATATGGATCACTAACATCGGATGCCTCAAAGCACAAAGCCAAATCTATATCCGAGTTTCTTAACCGAAGATATCTTTCGATCAAAATATCCACTTTGCGGAGCCGATGTTTTTTTATACTTCCGGATAGATGCAAGGCAAGGTATTTGTCTCTGAATATGAAAATGGTATAGCGCATCACGTTTACTCCCCCCTCTATAAAAGCAAACAAACGCGCTATACCATTATTCAAACTAGCATGCTTCAATTATAATGTCAAGCGTAATGTTTTATATCGTAACATTTAAGAAAATAAAGGAGATTTATTGTATCTATATCCGGTAAATCAAGCTACTTTAATGAGGTTTTGATGAAAAATATCTGCTCCGTTCCTCCCTATATTTTTGCCCCGTATGTTATACTCGTGCTAAAAATTTACCCTGAGTATTGTTGCTTGTTCCGATGCAAGGAGCGGTGATGTTTTTTGAAATAGGCGCGTAGCTCAGTTGGTTAGAGTGCCACCTTGACATGGTGGAGGTCGTTGGTTCAAATCCAATCGCGCCTACCATACACATTAAAATGCAAAGACATATTAAAAATGCCGACCATAAGTTTAATAGACGGTTCGAAGAAAGAATTCAATAGCCCGGTTAGCGTATCACAGATTGCCGAAGCGATAGGTCCGGGGTTATTGAAAGCAACGATTGCCGGACAAGTCGGAGACAAGCTCGTAGATGCGTGTGTGAAGGTTGACGATGATGCCGAGGTTAAAATTATCACTTCCACGGATCCGACGGGTGTTGAAATCATCCGACATTCGTGTGCGCATCTGCTCGGGCATGCGGTCAAGCAACTCTATCCCGATGCACAAATGGCAATAGGTCCGGTCATAGACAAAGGCTTTTATTACGATATTGCATACAAGCGTTCGTTCACCGAAGAAGATCTCGCTTCGATAGAACAACGTATGAAAGAATTGGCTAAAAAAAATTATCCGGTGATTAGAGAAGTTGTCTCCAGAGAACGAGCGATAGAGGTATTCAAACAACGCGGCGAAAGCTACAAAGTTCAAATTGCCGAAGAGATACCGGACGATGAGATTATCGCGCTCTATCATCACGAGGAGTATATAGACATGTGCCGTGGTCCGCATGTGCCCGATACCCGCTATTTGCAAGCATTCAAACTAACGCATTTGGCAGGTGCCTATTGGCGAGGCGACCATAAAAACGAAATGTTACAACGCATCTACGGTACCGCATGGGCGGATAAAAAACAGCTCAAAGCGTATTTGCTAAAACTTGAAGAGGCGGGTAAACGCGACCATCGTCGCTTGGGCAAACAAATGGATTTATTCCATTTCCAAGAGGAAGCACCGGGGATGGTGTTTTGGCACGAAAAAGGATGGCTACTCTATCGTTCGGTGGAAGACTATATGCGGCAGACGATTAAGGAACATCGCTATTACGAGGTCAATACCCCACAGTTAATAGATCGCAGTCTATGGGAGCAGTCGGGGCATTGGCAGAAGTTCGGTGATATGATTTTCAGTACCGAGTCCGAAAAACGAGACTATGCGGTCAAGCCTATGAATTGTCCGGCGCATATACAAATCTATAACCAGACACTGCATAGCTACCGCGATTTACCTTATCGTATCGCCGAGTTCGGGGTGGTGCACCGCAACGAACCCTCGGGTACCTTACACGGTTTGATGCGCGCCCGGCGTTTTACCCAAGACGATGCGCATATCTTTTGTCGCGAAGAACAGTTAAACGAAGAAGTCGGAACATTGATAGAAAAAACATTCGAGGTCTATCGCGACTTCGGCTTCGACGATATCCTCATTGCCTTTTCAACTCGTCCGCAGCAGCGAGTCGGAGACGATGTATTGTGGGACAAAGCCGAGACCGCATTGCGAGAAGTTCTGGAAATGCGTGGATTGAAATTTGAAGTTCAACAAGGCGAGGGTGCTTTCTACGGTCCTAAGATAGAGTTTACTTTGACCGATAGCTTGGATAGAAAGTGGCAATGTGGCACCATACAACTAGACTTCTCGATGCCGATGCAGCTCGGTGCGAATTATGTTTCCGAGAGCGGGGAAAAGCGGGTGCCGGTGATGATACATCGGGCAATTTTAGGTTCGCTCGAGCGTTTTATAGGGATATTGCTGGAAAATTATGCCGGCAAACTGCCGTTATGGCTTGCGCCGGTACAGATTATGGTCATGAATGTTACCGACGCGCAAGCCGAATATGCACGAATAATAACCGAACAATTTCGTAGCGACGGATTTCGTGTCGATATGGACTTGAGAAATGAGAAGATAGGGTATAAAATTCGCAGTGGGACTTTGCAAAAGATACCTTATATGATAATCGTGGGCGACAAGGAAGTTGCAATGCAAAATGTTTCGGTGCGTACTCTCGACGGTACCGACTTAGGTCGGATGCCTGTTGCGCAGTTGCTCGGCGAATTGAAAACTAAGGTACAATGCAGAGAGTAATTTATGAACATAGGAATTTAATTTGATAAAAAAGCATAACAGAACCAACGGCGAGATCGATTGCACCGAAGTACGTTTGATTGCGCCCGACGGGACCAACATAGGAGTTGTAGGTATAGAGAAAGCGCGTAGCTATGCCGCAGAACAAAATTTAGATTTAGTCGAATTAGTGCCGAATGCGAAGCCGCCTGTATGCAGGTTGCTTAACTACGGAAAGTTTAAGTTCGAGCAACGGAAAAAGGAGCAACGTTCGCGTAAGAACCAAAAGCGTATACAGGTCAAGGAAGTTAAATTCAGACCGAGTACCGAGGCGATGGACTATCAAACCAAGTTGCGTAGCCTGAAGAAATTTTTGCAAGACGGAGATAAAACAAAAGTTGTATTGAGATTCAAGGGACGAGAGTTTATACACCGCGAGCTCGGAATGGAAATGCTGTATCGCATAGAGAACGATCTAAAAGAATACGGTGTCGTCGAGCAACAACCTAAAACTGAAGGTCGCCAAGTAGTAATGATATATGCCCCTAAAAGAAATTGAAAGATAGATAGACGATGCCTAAGTTGAAAACAAATAGAGGTGCCGCCAAGCGGTTTAGTAAAACCGCATCGGGTAAGTTTCGGAAGAAGCAATCCCATGCGCGACACATTCTGACCAAAAAAGATAGCAAGCGCAAACGTAATTTACGCGCGCCCGATTTAATACACGGCAACGACGAAGCGGTGATTAGAAAACTGCTACCGTATGCTTAACACGGAATAGAGATGGCGAGAGTTAAACGAGGTGTGGTTTCACACGCTAGGCATAAGAAAGTTCTAAAACAAGCACGCGGATATTACGGTGCGCGGAGCAGAACATTTCGCGTTGCCAAACAAGCGGTAATACGCGCCGGTCAATACGCCTACCGCGACCGTCGCCAACGCAAACGTCAATTTCGTGCTTTATGGATTATCAGGATCAACGCCGCAGCGCGATCTTTCGGTTTGTCTTACAGTCGATTGATCAACGGTCTGACCTGTTCGGGCGTGGAAATAGACCGTAAACTGTTAGCCGACCTTGCGGTCAACGATATAGAGGCTTTCGGGAAAATCGTCGACAAAGCTAAAACCGCACTCGCCTCCTAGTGTGTCTCCCCCGATGTCGGATGAACTGCCGGATTTGGTTCAGCTCAAATCCCGAGCGCATACCGAGATTGAAAAAGCGCAAGACCTGAAAAGCCTAGAGCAATTACGGGTTGCTTATCTGGGCAAGAAAGGCGAACTGACATTACAACTTAAGAAGATTAATACATTGCCGGCAAAACGGCGACCGGTGATAGGGCAACTCGCCAACGAGGTAAAGCAAGACATTATCGAAGCCGTCAAAGCTCGCGAGCAATCACTCAAAGCGCAAGCCATAGAACGGCAGACCTCGGAAGAGAGCATAGATGTAGGTTTGGCAGGTAGGCGTACCGCTGCGGCTAACCCACATCCGGTGACTCGTACGCTGCGTCGTATAGAGATGCTTTTTTCAAATCTAGGTTTTGATATAGCCGAGGGTCCCGAAATAGAAGACGATTTTCACAACTTCGAAGCATTGAATATTCCTGCATCGCATCCGGCGCGTGCGATGCACGATACTTTTTATCTCAACAACGGCGATTTATTGCGTACCCATACTTCACCGGTACAAATTAGAGTGATGCAAAAGCGCAAACCGCCGATACGAATCATTGCCCCGGGACGTGTCTATAGACGCGATTTTGATATTACCCATAGTCCGATGTTTCATCAAGTCGAAGGCTTGGTGGTAGGGCGTGATATTTGTTTTACCGACTTAAAGGCGATGGTTGCCAATTTCTTGCGCACATTTTTTGAAGACAAAGACTTGGCGATACGCTTCAGGCCCTCTTATTTTCCTTTTACCGAACCGTCGGCCGAGGTTGATATCGAATGGCAAGAAGGCAAAAAACATGATTGGCTCGAAGTGATGGGATGCGGCATGGTGCATCCGGCGGTATTCAAAGCGGTGGCTTACGATACCGCACTGTATAAGGGATACGCTTTCGGTTTGGGCATAGAACGATTGGCTATGCTACGCTACCGCATAGCCGATTTGCGGTTGCTGTTTGAGAACGACATTCGCTTCTTAAAGCAATTTTACCTCTGAAGGATATGCGTTGTAATCTCGAATGGCTAAAGCAGTGGTTGCCTATAGAGGCGGACGCCGAAGTATTGGGTAACCGCCTCACGATGGCCGGCTTGGAACTCGATGCAATAGAAACCGTTTGTCATCATTTGTCGGGTGTCGTTGTCGCACGCGTTGTTGCCGTAAATAACCATCCCGATGCCGACAAACTCAAATTATGTAAAGTGGATATGGGCGAGCAACGAGTGCGTGATGTCGTTTGCGGGGCAAGTAATGTTCGCACCGATATGTTGACGGCTTACGCACCGTCGGGTGCACGCATCGGAGAGTCTCGGATTGCGATTAAGAACATACGAGGATGCGACTCGGACGGAATGCTTTGCTCGGCTTACGAATTGGGTATGTCGGAAGAGCAGGAGGGTCTGCTGGAACTCGATGATGTTGCCGAAGTAGGTCGATCGTTGGTCGATTATATGAAATTGGACGATTTGGTTTACGACATAGACCTAACTCCCAATCGTGCCGATTGTTTGAGTATTTCGGGAATCGCCCGCGAACTTTCGACCTTACTGGATTTGCCGCTCAAAGATATGCAATGGGAGCCGCCGGCCGAATCACCCTGCGATACACCCGAGGTCAAACTGCTACAACCCGACGCCTGCCCGCATTATTTAGCCAGAGAAATACGAGCCATAGATATACGAAAGACTACGCCTTTGTGGATCAAAGAACGGCTTAGACGATGCGGTATCCGTGCGATTTATCCGGTCGTGGATATACTCAACTATGTAATGCTCGAATTAGGACAGCCTATGCACGCATTCGACAAGCGTCGCTTAAAAGGCGCACTGCATATACGATGGTCGGAGGCGAACGAAGAACTGAAAGTATTGGGTGGACAAACGATTGAGCTCGATCGGCAAACCTTGGTTATTGCCGACGAACAACGGGCGGTTGCAATCGCCGGCATCGTAGGCGGAGAACACAGTGCGGTGCAAAGCGACTCTACCGAAATCGTTTTAGAAAGCGCATTCTTCAAGCCCGAAGCAATTTTAGGGCAAGCGAGACACTACGGCTTGCAGACCGAGTCATCGCATCGTTTTGAGCGCGGCGTAGACTTTGAATTGCAATCTAAAGCCATCGAATATGCGAGTTATTTGATCGCAACACTACTCGATGCAGAGGTCGGAACTACGGTTGAAATCGTATCGCATGAGCATATACCGACTAGAACACCGATTGTATTGAATAAAAAGTCCGTTGCTGCGTATTTGGGTGTGGAAATAAAGCCCGACTTTATCGAAAAAACCTTAAAGAATTTAGGCTGTAAGTTAGACACGAACAAGGATGGCTGGCAATGCACGCCGCCGTCTTATAGATTTGACTTGGCGATAGAGGCGGATCTGATAGAGGAGATTGCCAGAATCTACGGTTATGAACGAATTCCCGAAACACCGGGTAGTCATACCGATCGTTTCAATACGGATAGGAACGAGCAACATATTAGACAGTGCGGCGATTACTTAAACGCACGAGGTTATTTTGAAGTCATCACATATAGCTTTATCGCTCCCGAACAACTGCGTACATTCACACCCGATGTCGATATCGAAGCATTGCAGCTGGAGAATCCGGTCTCCGAGCAGATGTCGGTGATGCGTACTTCTTTGTGGCCGGGTCTGCTACAAGTATTAAAGTATAACCTGAATAGACAGCAAGATAAGGTTTGTATTTTTGAACAGGGAGCTAAATTTTTCACTAACGCTAATAAAGTTGAGCAGAGTAATGTACTAGCCGGCTTAGCCTGTGGCACGATAATGCCCGATCAATGGAGTGATAAGCCTAGGTGCTATGATTTTTACGATGTCAAAGGCGACCTGGAGAACTTGTTGCAAACCTTCGAAGGTCGACTGAAATTTAAAGCCGGCGAGTACCCGGGATTACATCGCGGACAATGTGCGGATATCTACATCGAGGATAGGCACATCGGTTGTGTGGGCGCACTCTCGCCGTTGCTGACCGGGCAATATAAATTGCATGCGCCGGCATTTTTATTTGAACTTCGCATCGACGAAATAAGCGATGTAAAACTCCCGCATTACCGAGCGATACCCGCTTACCCGTCGGTGCGCCGAGATTTGGCGTTCGTCGTAGCAAAAGGCATCGATTCAACCGCAATTCTGGAATACATAGATACTTTGGATATTGGCTATTTGACGGATCGTTTTGTATTCGATGCTTACGAAGACCAACAGTTGGGAGAGGATGTTAAGAATATCGGTATCGGCTTCATCTTTCAAGATTTCCGGCAGACGCTACAAAAAGAAACCGTCGACAATCTAACTCAAACCCTGATCGACGGGATCTGCAAACGGTTTTCCGCCGAGCGTAGATTGGCTTAAAACGGATTTTCTAGGTACGGCTGCGTTGCCATATCTGTTCCAAAGGTTTTCTCTCGGATGGTGGTTTTTCCGTGTCCGGAGGGTCTTCGGATAATTGACCCGCCGAATCCATGTCTATATAACCGAGTGCAAAACCGCAGATTACTTCAAACCGCGTCGTGTCTAAATCGAAAGCCTCATAGATTTCCTCTCGTTTGATACCGCCCATTCCGTGTGTATAAAGTCCGAGTAGTCTTGCCTGCAGAGTCATTGCGAGCCACGCCGCACCGCAATCGAAGTTCGCCAACCGATTCGGTTTACCGTTATGTTCAAAATGTTTGCGTGCGACGATGAAACCCAGTAGAGAGGCTCGGTGTGCCCACGCTTGATTGAATTCGGTCAGTAGGTTATGAAAAAAATCAAAATCCTCGTTGCCGTCGGACGTAATGAATAACCACGGTTGATCGTTATAACACGAAGGCGACCAGCGCGCCGCATCGAAAATAGTTTTAAGTGTATTTTCGGGTATGGGTTTTTTGTTAAAAGAACGCGGCGACCAGCGTTGATAAAATAAAGCATCTACGCCATCGGCAGGGTTGCGCCGGCTAAAGTCTATGTCCGTAGAAGAGGCAAAAGAGTTTTGTATAAATTTATCGTTCATAGTATTATTCAAAGTATATAGTTGATAAAATGCTCTCGGTAAGTACTATTGCTGTGAGCGGTAATTATAACAGAGATAGAGGTAATGACGGTAACTAAAGCTGATATAGCACAAAATTTGGTTGATAGGCTCGGGTTTAATAGACTCGAGTCGGAAGAGTTCGTTAAACTTTTTTTTGAGGAAATTGTTAGCACTTTGGAAGAAGGCAAAGACCTTAGGATATCGAGCTTCGGAAATTTTTTGTTGCGAAATAAGAAACAACGAATGGGGCGTAATCCTAAGACCGGGAAACCGGCGGTGATTTCCGCACGTCGTGTCGTTGTATTCAGGCCGGGGCTAAAATTAAAGAACAGAATAGCTTCCAATGACGGAAGAGATTAAGACTCGTTATCCACTGATACCCGATAAACACTATTTTACGATTGGCGATGTCAGCGAATGGTGCGGTGTAGAACAGCATGTGTTGCGTTATTGGGAACAGACATTTAGACAATTAAAACCCATTAGACGCGGGGGTCGACGTTTTTATACTAAGAACGACTTATACATAGTCAGAAAGATTTATACGCTACTCAAACACGAAGGTTATACGATAGACGGGGCCAAACGAAAAATAAACAGCGACGACCGGATTCCGGAAAAACACTATAATAGTCGTTTGCTCGACGAGGTTATTAAGGAACTGCAAGTCATATTAAAAAGTATGGAATGAATATCGGGGCGTGGCGCAGTCTGGTAGCGCACCGCAATGGGGTTGCGGTGGTCGGAGGTTCAAATCCTCTCGCCCCGACCATATAGTTTTGACGAATTATCCGGGCGATGAAAGAATCGGTTGTGGAGTCGTTGTATCTAAAAACACCGTTAGGTGGACTGGTTCTGGAAATACGAGAGCAAGGTCTAGGTGCCGTATGTTTTTCCGACTCCTCGCATCGTACGAATGTTTATCCTCGAACCCGACTAGGACATCTGGCGTATAATCAGATGATGCGCTATTTCGACAGACCGCACAACCGATTTACGATTCCGCTCGTATTATCCGAGCAGACTTCTTTTAGAAGACGAGTATGGGAAGCCTTATCTAATATCAAAATAGGCAGTACGGCAACCTACAAGCAAATTGCTCAAAAGCTGAACACACATCCGCGCGCAATCGGCGGTGCGTGCGCCGCTAATCCGATACCGATCATTATCCCGTGCCATAGAGTGATTGCTCAATCCGGTGCGCTCTGCGGTTATACGGGAACCGACGGCAAGCAAGATTTGGGCATCAAGGCGTGGTTGTTAAACCACGAGAATCCGAAGCATCCATAGGGGACTGTTGAAAAAGTATTTCATAGAGTGGTAGGGGCGGACATCAAAATTGCCGATTGACCTACTGGTTCAATCGGCGGCTCTATTCTGCCCGTAACGCGTTGTGCCTGCACAATTTATACATTCATTCATCCAATTTATGGAAACCAAAACCAAATGGCGCAAGCGGTTGCAGTTATTCCGAACGGTACTTTAGGGCAGACATCAGAATTACCGATTGACCTAGCGGTTCAATCTGCGGTTATTTCCCATAATTTTCTTACCGGCAGCGCATAAAGAGATTTGCCGTGGCTTAGGACACTATCACCGTTATAGAATAGGATGCCGCCTGCGAAATTCTTTCCTACCGCCTCTTTGAGTTTGCGCAAGCCGTTAAAATCCGATTTTCTAATCGTTCCGGAGGCTTTAACTTCTACGCCTGCCAGTTTTATTCCGCGTTGTATAACGATGTCCACTTCCTCACCGTCTCTGTTTCTGAAGTGATAAAAGCTGTGATTTCTATCGCTTGCGCTGGCCTGTCTTTTTAATTCTTGTAAAACGAATGTTTCGAGGATATGACTGAATAACATACGATCTTCCAAGAGTGCCGATTTATCTAAGTCAAGCAAAGCACAGACGACCCCCGTATCGCATAGATGCATTTTAGGTGTTTTTACCAATCGCTTCGCTCGATTGCTATGCCACGCCGGTATCCTTTCCATCAAAAACATTTTTTCGAGCACCATCAGGTAGCTATCGATTGTCAGCCTATCCAATTGAAAGGATGATGCTAGATTATTTACATTCAATAGGCAGGCTGTACGTCCCGCTGCTATTTCGAGTAACCTCGGTAATGTTTCTATCGAGCGAATTCCGGAAATAGTCCGTGCATCGCTATTTACGATACTTTCTATATAGTTTCTATACCAGTTGTGTCTTCTTGTTTTAGATCGTTTGAGTACCGTCGGATAACCGCCTGTTACGATACGGTCTATATACGAATTTTTATTCGGTAAATCTTGGCTGATAGAAAAATCGGGAGCAAATAGAAGGTCGGGAAACTTGGGTTTCGTTTGTTGAAGTTCGTTTTGTGAAAACGGGTGCAGCCGAAGTATATCCATACGACCGGCGAGTGACTCTTTTATCTGTTTTGTTTGCAGTAGATTGACCGAACCCGTCAAGATAAATCTTCCTGCCGTACGGTCTCTATCAACCGATAATTTTATCGACGGAAAAATTTCCGGTGCGCGTTGTGCTTCATCCAATATAACGCGTTCCGGTAGAGAATTGACAAAGTTAAGAGGGTCTTCAACGGCTTGAATTCTGATATTTTCGTCATCGAAAGTTAGGTATTTATAATCTGTCGATTTCTCTATTGCTTGAGCAAGCGTAGTTTTACCGCATTGACGTGATCCTTGTATTAGAACAAGAGGGGAATCTTTCAGTGCCTTTTTCAAGCGCGGTTCAATATGACGCGGATAAATGACTTTCTGTATCATGATTTTATTAGATCAAGGTTCGGCGTGCGTTATTTTATCTATCGGCTAATTGTGAATTAATACCTCGGCTGATTGTGAATCAAGACCTCGGCTGATTGTTATTTTACCTATCGGCTGATTGTGAATCAAGACCTCGGCTGATTATGAAAACAGAATGCTTAACCGAAGTTTATAATAGGGTTAATTCATATATTGTGTCGGCATGGGTTCGGACCAAACTTTTTAGGTTTCCTTAAAATAAGCGGTAATAAATATGTTTGTTATACTATGTATAAGAATTTTACCCATCAACTAGAATTATTTAGAAAGATTTATACGATAGCATGAATAGGTTATTGAAAAATACAGAAAATCGTTTTACATGCAATAAGTTGAAACCGACAAAACAGATAAATACACTGGAGGAAGACATGATGGAGAGCCTATCCAATAATGCTTTTAGCCTGCCTCCTAAATATCTATATAACGATAAGGGTTCCGAATTATTCGAGCAAATTTGCAATTCCAAAGATTATTATCTGACTCGGGCGGAAAATAAGCTCTTGCAGGAGAAAGCCGATTATTTAATTGCCGAAGTTAAACCCGAACATATTGTCGAATTTGGTTGCGGCAAATTAGCCAAGAGCCGATTTTTATTGGATGCCTGTGAGCGACAAGGTATTCATTGTACCTTTTGGCCTGTCGATATATGCTATAGAGCAATCAAGGATTTGAGCAGTAAGTTGCTCGCTGCGTATCCGTGGTTGCGTATCAATGCTTATTTAGGTGATTATCATGCAGGCTTTACGAATATACGCCTGCCCGAAGGTTGTCGCCTAGCCTTATTCATGGGTAGCACCATAGGTAATTTCAGTTCCGAGCAAGCGACCGATTTTTTAAGAGAAATCGGTGATTTATTGGGTGATGACGGTGTTTTGTTGTTGGGTGCGGATCGTATTAAGGACCGCGACATATTGACTGCCGCTTACGATGATTCCGACGGTGTGACCAAGCGTTTTAATTTCAATTTACTCGATAGGCTCAATCAAGAACTGGATGCGGATTTCGTGTGTGATAATTTTAAGTATAGTGCCGTTTTCAATGAGTCTTATAGCCGTGTAGAAATGCGTTTGGTATCCGAGAAAGATCAAGTAATCTATTTTGCCAAGCTCGGACGTTCTATGAAGCTACGCAAAGGTGAAGCGATGTTAACCGAGATTAGCCGAAAATTCGACGATAAAAAATTAGACAATCTAATGCAAGAAGGCGGGTTTAAGATAGCGCATCATATGCTGGCGAACAACGATGTTTTTTCCCTACTATTAGCTAAGAAATACTGAAGCGGATATGAACCTGACACAAATCTTAATAGTTGACGACGACCCCGCTATTTGTGAAATGACTTGCCTGATGCTTAACAACGAAGGTTATCGAGCCGAACAGGCGTTGACCGCAGAACTCGCAATTAAGAAAATATACCGCACGATGCCCGATCTGATTTTGGTCGATTGGATGATGCCGAAAACCGACGGTATCGATTTCACGCGTTATCTGCGCGGGCTTTCGGAAACCTCCCGGATTCCGATTATTATGCTAACCGCCAAGAGTGAAGAGAACGATAAAGTTAAGGCATTGGAACTCGGATGCGACGATTATATAACCAAACCATTTTCCAAACGAGAACTGCTTGCCAGGATCAAAGCACTGTTGCGGCGCACCAAGCCCGACAAGGAACTCAAGAAGATCACTTTAGGTGTTTATGCAATCGACCCGATGAAGCACTGGTTCACAATCAATAACAAAGAGGTCTTTTTGAGTGCAACCGAATTTAAGCTATTGTATTTTATGATGATCCATCACGACCAGGTTTTATCGCGTTCTAAGATATTGGCTCGTGTTTGGGATAGAGATAAATATATAGAAGAACGAACCGTCGATGTACATATCAAGAGATTACGAAATATTCTTAAGGCGCATCGAGCGGCGGAAGCGATAGAGACGGTTAGAGGAGTGGGTTATCGTTTCGTACTTAAGGAAAAAATATCGGCGTGAAGCGATTTATACAAAATAATGTATCGGCACTGATACCTTATGTATTGCTCGCCGTGATCTGCGGCATTATTTTCGGACATTTTTTGGTCTTTCTCCTACTCGCAATACTGGCATTTATTTTCACACAGTTACTGCAACTGTACTATTTGCAGAAATGGTGTTCCGATCAATCGATAACCGTACCGTCTGCGGGATTAAATCGCATATGGAAAAATGTCTACACTTCGCTCGAGACTCGTCTAAGCGATAGAAATGCAGTACCCGAGTTAAGTGTTAATGAACTGCAAAACATCGAGCAGAGTGATTACGGTCTCGTATTACTCGAAGACAATCGTATTAAATGGATAAATAAACAAGCGGGTGCATTATTACAACTTAACGCAAGCCGAGATATCGCAACCGATATAAGTCACTCACTGCGTTATCCGAGTTTTATAGATGCACTCGATAAAAAGTGTTATGGGCAGGAAATCATATTGCAAGATAAACAGCCGCCCATCGCCGTCTGTTTGTTGCCCTACGGTAGCCGTTATCTTTGTATGTTGGTGCGTGATATTTCTCATTTTATAGAAATCAAAAACACCAATCGTCAATTAGTCGCTAATGTGGCTCACGAATTACGCTCTCCGTTGACTGTGATCAACGGTTATTTGGAAATATTAAAAGAAAATAGCAAAGAGGCCGAAGACAAGTCTCTTAAAAAGATATTGGATAATATACAAAAGCAAGTTGAACGAATGAAAGTATTGGCCGACGATACGCTGAACATAGTCTATTTGGAAAATACCGAATTAAAGGAGCGAGATCAGAGTAGTGTCGACGTAGCCGAGATGCTGGAGTCCGTATTAGAGGCTATAAAGATAGGCACCGACCCAATCCGTTTTGATACTCGGATAGAGGCTTTTAAGTTGCACGGCTGCGCTTCGGAACTCTACAGCGTATTCTATAATCTTATCGACAATGCAAAAAGCCATTCGCAATCCGACGACATAAATATCGTATGGCAGCGAGACGACCGAGGCGCTTATTTCGAAGTGGCCGACACGGGCATCGGTATAGCGACACATCATTTGCCGAAACTAAGCAAGCATTTCTATAAGGTAGACCCGGCGCGTTCGGGAAGCAAAGGCAATACCGGTTTGGGTTTATCGATAGTCAAGCATGTATTGGATAGACATCAAGCAACTTTGGAAATAGAAAGCGAAGTAGGTAAGGGAAGCACTTTCAGGTGTCGATTTCCCGCCTCGAGGGTAGTAGAGGCAGATTCTTAAAGTATAGTGCCGGTACATTCCCCTCCTTCGAGGGGTGGCCTATGCATTTTGCAATGGATGTGTTTAGCAGTCATGTTGAGGTTCCGAGCAAAGTCACGCCGATTGAGCCGGTAGGTTAATCGGCAATTTAATTTTAGTCCGCCCCTACAACTTTATGAAATACTTTTTCAACAGCCCGGCGTATCCGCACTATCCGGAGCAAGTGGTGGTTGATAGTTAGCCGAAACGCCCGGTAATATATTGTTCGGTTAGAGTCTCTTTAGGGTTTGTGAATATCTCTTCGGTATCCGCCAATTCAATTAAAGCACCCAAGTGAAAATAAGCGGTTGTTTGCGATACGCGGGCTGCTTGTTGCATTGAATGTGTGACGATGGCGATCGTATAATTTTGTTTTAATTCATCTATTAATTCTTCTATTTTAGCGGTTGCGATAGGGTCTAGAGCGGAACACGGCTCATCCATCAGCACGACTTCGGGGTTGATAGAGATCGCTCGTGCGATGCACAGGCGTTGTTGTTGTCCGCCCGAGAGGCTGGTTCCGGTTTCGTCTAAACGCTCTTTGACTTCGTTCCATAGACCGGCTTTTTCCAAGCTCGCACGCACGATTTCGTCGAGTGCGTGGCGGTCGGTGGCTAGGCCGTGAATACGCGGACCATAAGCGATATTGTCGTAAATGGATTTAGGGAATGGATTGGGTTTTTGAAAAACCATACCGACTCTGGCCCGTAATTCCACCACATCGATGCCGTCTTTGATATTAATATCGTTGAGCAATATCTCTCCGGTAACCCGACAATCGTCTATGGTGTCGTTCATTCTGTTGAGACAACGCAGAAATGTGGATTTGCCGCAGCCCGACGGTCCGATCATTGCGATTACTTCGTTACGTTTTATATCCAGACTGACATCGGTGATCGCTTGCTTTTTGCCGTAATATACATTTAAGTTTTTAACTCTGATACAGATACTGTTTTGTGTTTTTTTTATCATCGGGACGTATTCAGTATTTTACTTCGAATGCCTTTCTAGCCAATACCGCAAGTAGATTCATCGCTACCAGAAACACCAATAGCACCACGATTGCACCTGCGGTGCGGTCTACAAAAGCACGTTCGGGACTGTCCGCCCATAAGTATATCTGCACCGGTAAAGCGGTAGCGGGATCGGTCATGTCTTGAGGGATGTCGACGATGAATGCCATCATTCCTATAATCAGTAACGGTGCAGTTTCTCCTAAAGCCTGCGCCATGCCGATAATGCTACCGGTTAAAATACTAGGCATTGCCAGAGGCAACACATGGTGTGTCGTCGCCTGCACATCCGACGCACCTAAAGCGAGTGCGCCTTCGCGTATGGAAGACGGTACCGATTTTAGTGCTGCGCGTGCGGCAATAATAATCGTCGGCAAAGTCATCAAGCTGAGAACCAAGCCGCCGACCAAAGGGGTTGACCTCGGTAGGTTGAAAAAGTTTAGGAAAATTACCAAACCCAGCAAACCGAAGATGATAGAGGGGACTGCAGCCAAGTTATTGATATTGATTTCTATAAAGTCGGTGTAGCGATTTTTAGGAGCAAATTCCTCCAAGTAAATTGCCGTAGCGATACCGAGCGGGAAAGAGATTAGAAACGCGATTAGCAAAGCATAGGAAGAACCGACGATTGCACCCAATATGCCGGCGCGTTCGGGGTCTCGTGAATCACCGTTGCTAAAGAAGTTGGTATTGAATTTCAATTTAATGCGATCTTGCGAGACGAGCTGTTCCGCCCACAGAACTTGTTTTTCGTTGAGCCTAAATGTTTTTCTGCTCGCCGGCGAGTCTCCGCTTTTCATGTAGCCGTCCAGTTCGTCGTCGGCGAGTATATCCAGAGATACCGTCTGTTCCGATGTTTTCGGTAGGTCCTGAATTATCTCTACGACCTCGTATTTGGCACCGTTGCTGATTAGTTTGCCTAATGCGAGTTTGTCGCTTCTGGACCGGACATCGGGGAACAACCCGTATAGTGCGGTCTTGATGGCATTTTGAACCGACAAGCTCGATAACGTTTGTTGTTCACGCACATTGGCAGGGAAGTCAATGTCGAGTTGTATATAAGTTTGTTGAAAGGCGTTTCTTGCTTGGTAGATTAACCCACCTATGATGAGTACCAACAGCAGTATACCGATCAGTGTGGTCGTCATAGCCGCAAACTTGAACAGTTTCTCGGTGTAATAACGCCGTCCTAAACTATGTTTTATTTGTTCTACATACGATACTTCGGTACTTTTATTCATATTGTTCCCGGTATGTTTTTAAGATCTTTAATGCAACGACATTGAGCATCAATGTTGCCAAAAACAAAGTCAATCCCAAGGCGAAAGCAGCCAAGGTTTTAGCACTGTCAAATTCGTGATCGCCGATGAGTAAGGAGACAATCTGCACGGTCACGGTGGTAGTACTATCGAGCGGATTACCGGTCAGTTTAGCCGACATACCCGCGGCCATCACGACGATCATCGTCTCGCCGATTGCTCTGGAGACAGCCAATAATATACCTCCCATAATCCCCGGTATCGCTGCCGGTAACACGACTTTGGTTATCGTTTCCGAATGGGTGGCACCGAGCGCATACGAACTGTCGCGCAAGGCTTTGGGTACGGCGTGCAGAGCGTCGTCGGTGAACGAGCATATAAACGGTATCAGCATGACCCCCATTGCCAAACCGGCAGCCAAGGCACTTTCCGACGAGGCTTGTAAGCCGAATGACTCGGCGGTATTTTTGATGAAAGGGGAAAGCCACAAAACTGCGATAAAGCCGTAGACTACGGTCGGGATGCCGGCTAAAATCTCGAGCAGGGGTTTGATGGAATTTCTGATATGCGCACCTGCATATTCGGCAAGAAAGATAGCCGACATCAAGCCTATAGGTAGTGCGAGTGTCATCGCAACTACGGTTATCAGTAAAGTACCGGCAAATAACGGTATTGCACCGAAAGCACCCGAGGCACCGACTTGGTCTTCGCGTATCGCAGTTTGCGGACTCCAGTGCAAACCGAAAAATTCACTAATAGGCACTAGATTGAAAAACTTAATAGACTCGAATAGCACCGATAATACGATACCTATAGTAGTCAATATGGCAAGGGTGGAAGCAGAAATCAGTAGCCAAGTCAACATTTTTTCTATAGCTTTGCGCGTATTGTGTCGGTTGTTGATGCACTGCCATCCCCATGTGGCACCGACGAGTAGAACACCGATACACAGCGTCATCAGTACCGGAAACGGACCTGTTTCTATGGCATCTTTGACGGTAGCAGGAAGATAGTCACCCCATAGAAACCAACCGACTAAGATAATCATCGGGGGCACGCTACTCCATAGTGCGGTATGCCACGCATAATAGACGGGAGCGGATTTAACAACGCGGCTACCGTAACTTTGCAGTTGTATCGCTCTAGCGCGCCGTCCTGCAAAAAAATAGATCAAAGTAGATAGCGATAGTAAAAGGATAGCTAATTCTATATTACTCATAACGATAAGGCGGGCGATTATTAGGTAGCGGAAACCATTACCACGATCCGTCGTCTATTATACAAAAAACCGGTAGACTCATTCCGTTCATTTAACAATTATGTGTCGGATATTTGACAAATGTGTGAAAATAGTAATTTTTTACCGAAAGTAATCTTTTAGTCGTGCTTATTAGCATATACTAGTGTAGCTTCAAATAATACGGAGAGCTAATCTAATTATGAACGATAATTTACCCCACCACAGTGTTGCCCAATACGGTAAGGAGATAAACGATCTTAAGAGTTTGGTTTTGCGCATGGCGGGGGCGGTTGAACAGCGCGTCGTTGCCGTCGTCGAAGCTATGACCGAAAATAATTCCGAGCGTGCACAATGGGTTATAGACTCGGACAACGAGATCAATAACCTGGAACGCGAAGTCGATGAAATGTGCGTAGGCATCATGGCGCGCCGGCAACCCGTTGCGACCGACTTACGCTTAGTCATTACCGTGCTAAAACTGACCACCGATCTCGAGCGTATCGGAGACGAAACCCAACGTATCGCAAAAGTGATTAGAAATTTAAATTTTGCGACGACGCCCGATCAGATGAAGCACACATTTAAGGAATTAAGTGCAAGAGTGACAAAGATGCTACACGATGTTATAGACAGTTTTGCACGCAACGATGTGGAACTCTCGAACCGCATTTTCAAACAAGACAAGGATGCAGACCAACACTACAAGACTCTACTGGAAGACCAACTTCCCGATGTTATAAATAACAATACACACCACATTCCTTATATACTGGACCTGATTTGGTGCGCGCGTAGCCTGGAGCGTATCGGTGATCATTCAAAAAATGTAGCGGAACACGTCATCTATATGGTTGAAGCCACGGATGTGCGGCACCGTAAAGTATTGTCTCCAAGTGCATGATCTTCTTGTAGGGAGAGGGTATCACATCTTGCAGTATATGCGTTCCCCGACACGATAAGGTTCTGCACAGGTTACGCCGATTGACCTACCGGCTCAATCGGCGGTTCTGTCATTAATAATTCCAGTAATGCTTTTTGAGCATGCAAGCGGTTGCCGGCTTCTTCCCAGACGACACTCTGTATTCCGTCTATGACTTTGGCATCGACTTCTTCGCCGCGATGCGCAGGTAAGCAGTGCATGAATAACGCATCGGATTTTGCATGAGTCATCAATTCGGCACTAACCCGATAATTGTTGAAGTCTTGTAAGCGTTTTTGCCTCTCGGTTTCTTGTCCCATACTTGCCCAGACATCGGTTACCACTAAATCGGCATCTTCGACGGCCACATGAGGATCGTCGACCCATCGTATCGGTGGTTCAATTTTCGGCAACCGTGCATCGTCTATGCGATAGCCTTCGGGGCTTGCAATCGTCAATTGAAACTCCAGCAACGATGCAGCGTTAATGTAGGAATAACAAACATTATTTCCGTCTCCTACCCAGGCGACCGATCGTCCTTTGATATCACCGCGCTTTTCAAAATAAGTCAGCATATCGGCGAGCAATTGACACGGATGGCAGAGATCGGTCAAGCCGTTGATTATCGGCACGGTTGCGTGTTCGGCAAAACGTTCCAGGTTTCGGTGTGCCGATGTCCGTATCATAATCGCATCGACCATTCGAGATAGGACTTTGGCACTATCTTCTATGGTTTCACCGCGACCTAATTGACTGTCCCTGCTACTCAGGAATATCGCGTGCCCGCCGAGTTGTACCATTGCGGTTTCAAAAGAAACACGCGTACGGGTAGAGGATTTCTCAAACACCATCGCAAGTGTTTTATTTGCCAGAGATTTGGCATACAGTTCTTTTTTGAGAACCATGGCTCGGTGGATTAAAGTTTTGAATTCATCGGCACTCAAGTCTCTGAGCGTTAAAAAATGTCTAGGTTTTTTCATGGTTTCTCCGCATCTTTAATCGTCGACGATAAACGTTCGATCGCCTCGTCCGCTTCCGCAGTCGTTAGTATCAAAGGAGGCAGCAAACGTATCACATTTTTTGCGGTCAAGTTGATCAGCAAGCCATGAGCAAGTGCGATACGTACTATCTCGTTACAAGGTTGTGCAAGTTCTATGCCGATCATCAAACCCATGCCGCGAATCTCGTGAATTTTATCCGAAACAAGTTCATTTTTGAGCGAGTCCAGTAAATAAGCACCGATTTTTGCCGCTTTCTCGCACAAATTATTTTTTTCTATCGTGTCTAAAACTGCGAGTGCTGCGCGGCACGCAAGTGGATTACCTCCGAAAGTAGAACCGTGTAAGCCGGGCTTGAATAATTGTGCAACTTTTCTTCGGGCTAAGCAAGCACCGATCGGAACACCGTTGCCGAGTGCTTTTGCGGTGGTGAGTATATCGGGTTTGATTGCGCTGTGCTGATAACAGTACCAGTGTCCGGTTCTGCCTACGCCGCTTTGCACTTCGTCGAGTATCAACAGTAAATTATGTCTATCGCAAAGTTCACGCACCGACTTTAAGTAATCGCTAGGGGCAATACGGATGCCGCCTTCCCCTTGTATCGGTTCGAGCATCACTGCGCAAAGCTCGGGTTCGGTTTCAATCAAATTTTGCAAGCTATCGATGTCGGCATACGGGATTTGTATGAAGCCCGGGAGTAGCGGTGCATAACACATATCGTTAGGTTGCGTTGCACTCCATGCAGCTATCGTGCGTCCGTGGAATGCTTTTTCCATTACCGCGATCATCGGGTTTTTTCGATGATGTTCGTGTGCATGGAGGCGTACCAATTTGATAGCGGCCTCGTTTGCCTCACTACCGGAATTACAAAAGAATACCGAGTCCAAGCCGCTTAGAGAAATGAGTTTGGAGGCTAGTTTCTCTTGTAGGTCTACTCGGTAGAGATTCGAGGTATGGAGTAGGCGCTTGGCTTGATCGCGAATGGCTTCACCGACGGCGGGATGTGCGTGTCCCAAACTACATACTGCAATCCCCGAGACCATATCCAGATAACGCCGTCCGTCATAATCCGATAACCAGCATCCTCTGCCTTCGTTAAACATTATTTCTAATCGGTTGTAATTCGGCATCAACATCGTGTTATGCAGTCCAATTAGATTATAAGCACCCCATGGCTTTAATTTTATCGTATATTTGGTTGGTCAAATCTTCGGGGGTAGCGACGCTGGTATCCAGAACCATCTCCGGATTTTCAGGTGTTTCGTAAGGGTCGTTTATGCCGGTGAAAGATTGAGTTAGGTTATGACGTGCCCGCAAATAAAAGCCTTTGATATCTCTATGTTCACACACCGACAGCGGCGTGCTTAAGTAAATCTCTATATAGAGGCCGTAACGAGAGATTAGTTTTCGGTTTTCCATGCGGTCGGCTTCGTACGGTGCGATCGGTGCGCAAATTGCAATGCCACCGTTTTTGGTGATCTCGCTGGCAACATAGCCTATACGCCGTACGTTGATCGAGCGATGTTCTTTAGAAAAACCGAGTTCGCTCGACAAGTTCGTGCGCACTATATCGCCGTCCAACAAAGTGACTCGGCGTTTACCGTGCTCTACCAACTTAACCATCAGCATCTTAGCCAAGGTGGTTTTGCCGGAACCCGACAAACCGGTAAAGAATATCGTGAAACCTCTGTCTTTCAAGGGAGGATAAATTTCCTTCAGATATTTTGCGATGGTAGGCATGGTAAACCAATCGGGTAACTTTTCTCCTTTAATCAGCATTTCCCGCATTTGCGTGCCGGAGATGGACCACAATTCTTCGCCTTGTTTTTTGTCTTGTAGGAAAACATATTTCTTGCGCGTAGGGCTATACGCCATTTCCTCGAATAATATCGGCTGAATACCGATTTCGCCACTGTGTTCTTTGATTAAATCGTGGGCCCCTAAAGGTGGGTAGAAATTTTTCCCCGCCGAATCTTTGCCCGGTCCGGCGTGGTCGCGTCCTACTATGAAATGTGTGCAACCGTAATTTTTACGGATTAATGCATGCCATAACGCTTCTCTAGGTCCTGCCATACGCATCGCCAACGGCAACAGCGATAGCATCGCGGCATTTTGGGGGTATTGGCGCAATGCCGCGCGGTAGCATTTCATGCGCGTGTAATAATCTACATCACCCGGTTTACTAATACCCGCAATCGGGTGGATTAATAAATGTGCATCTTCTCTTTTTAATGCTTCTTTGGTCAATTCTATATGTACACGATGCAAGGGGTTTCGCGTCTGAAAAGCAATAATTTTTTCCCATTTTTTTCTTTTGAATATCGCTCGTAATGTTTTGGGTGTATGACGATATTTCACATAGTCTATATGTCGGGGTAATTCGATCGCCTGCAACGGGCCGCCGATATACACGGGGTTGGTTGACCGGAAGAGGTAAGAGACCGCCGGGTGTTTTTGATCTTGAGTGCCGAAGGTTTTTTCTGCTTCTGCCTGCAAGTCCGGTTTCCAAATTTCTTGCACTTCTATAACTGCAACGGCAAAGTGTTCCGGGTCACGCAGGGCAATTTGATCTCCGGTATTCAATGATTCGGCAAAGGACTCGGGAATGTCGAGTGTGATAGGCATCGGCCAAAGCCGTCCGTCTGCAAGGCGCATATCGTTGACCACGCTTTCGTAATCGGCCTTGCCCAAAAAGCCGTGCAAAGGGTCGAATGCACCGTTGAGCAATAGTTCAATATCGCAAGTTTGCCGCGCGTTTAATTGCCAATACGGTAAGTGAAAGGCTTTTTCTATCGCTTGGTCTAGTTTTTTAGGAGTTAATATCGCAGAAGATTTCATCCCGTTATATTTTTGTCGGATTTTTAATAAAGTATTTATATGAGGGCATATCATATTCTAATATCGTGCGATGAGCAAGCAGTTTATTCAAACTTTGTGCTATCACATCGTACGAGGTTTTGCATAAAACGACTTTACCTTATATAATACTGTCTATGCGAGACTCATCGAGACCTTTATCCCCTCATTTGCAAGTTTATAGCCTTCCTGTAACTGCGATATTATCCATAATGCACCGCATGACAGGTGTGGTTTTGTCTTTGGGTTTAGTGTTATTGGTCGTCGTTTTGGCAACTGCGGCATGGCATCGTGAGACCTACGAAGTTTTGAGAACCTTGTTATCGCATTGGCTGGGGCAAGTGTTCTTAATTTCATGGATTGCAGCATTGTATCTGCATTTGTGCAACGGCATACGACATCTTTTTTGGGACGCAGGCCTGGGTTTCGACTTAAAGAGAACGAATCAAACGGCTTATTTAACGGTTGCAGGCACTGCGATTTTAACTACAGCGACTTGGTTGTTGGCATATCTATTGTAGGAATAATTTAATGAATTTAAGAACACCTTTATCTCGCGCGAAAGGGCTCGGCTCGGCTAAAGAGGGCATAGGGCATTGGTGGATGCAGCGCGTGAGCTCGTTATTTTTAATACCGCTCATACTATGGGGTGCATTTACGATAGCGACTCTCGCCAACTATGATCATTATCACTTTACGCAATGGCTCGCCGAACCGCTCAATGCGATTTTAATGATAGCTTTGCTCGTCGTCGTTTGTTATCACACTGCATTGGGCTTGCAAGTCATCATAGAAGATTATGTGCATTTCACTGCGGTTAAAATAATAAGCATCGTAGCGGTTTATCTGCTTTCGTTTATTTTGGCTTTGGTCGGAGTATTCGCAATCCTTAAAATTACTTTTTGATATGTCGTCTAAAGCATACCGGATAGAAGAACATACACACGAGGTTATCGTTATCGGTGCCGGGGGCTCGGGTCTACGAGCAACTTTCGGTATTGCCGAACAAGGCTTTAAGACGGCGTGCTTAACCAAAGTATTCCCGACGCGTAGCCACACGGTTGCCGCACAAGGTGGTATCAGCGCGGCACTTGCCAACATGGGAGAAGACGATTGGCGTTGGCACATGTACGATACGATCAAAGGTTCCGATTGGCTGGGAGATCAGGATGCCATCGAATATATGTGCAAAGAGGCTGCCGATTCAATTATAGAGCTCGAACACTACGGCGTGCCGTTCTCTAGAACCTCCGACGGGCGTATTTATCAGCGTCCTTTCGGTGGTATGACCACCCATTTCGGTGAAGGTGTCGCCCAGCGTACTTGTGCGGCAGCCGACCGTACCGGCCATGCCATTTTGCATACCTTATATCAGCAATCGCTCAAACACGACGCCGAGTTTTTTATAGAGTATTTTGCCATTGATTTATTGATGAGCGAAGACGGGGCGTGTTGTGGTGTGATCGCTTGGAACTTGGCAACCGGGAAATTACATATATTTCATGCGCATATCGTCATACTGGCAACCGGTGGCTACGGGCGAGTCTATTTTTCATGTACATCTGCGCATACTTGTACCGGCGACGGTGGTGCGATGGTATTGCGCTGTGGCTTACCGTTGCAAGACATGGAATTTGTCCAATTTCATCCGACCGGCATATACGGTGCGGGCTGTTTGATTACCGAGGGTGTGCGCGGAGAGGGTGGCTATTTGACTAATGCCTCGGGCGAGCGTTTTATGGAACGCTATGCGCCGAATGCCAAGGACTTGGCCTCTCGCGATGTAGTGAGTCGCGCAATGTCTATGGAGGTAAAAGAAGGGCGCGGCGTAGGGCCCGATAAAGACCATATACATTTGCACTTGGAACATTTGGGTCCCGAGGTGATACAAGAGCGTCTGCCGGGCATTGCCGAATCGGCGCGTATTTTCGCCGGTGTCGATGTCACACGCGAACCGATACCGGTTCTGCCTACGGTGCATTACAACATGGGTGGTATTCCTACCAACTATATGGGTGAGGTACTAAAACTGGAAAATGGTAGTCCGGATTATGTGGTGCCGGGTTTGATGGCGATAGGTGAGGCTGCGTGCGTATCGGTACACGGTGCCAATCGCTTGGGATCTAATTCTCTGCTCGATCTGATAGTATTCGGACGCGCGGCAGCGAAGCGAGTTACCGAATTGTTGTCTGCTTATCGCAGTCATTCGATAAGGCGAGCTCCGCAACAAGCCGTCGACCGCGTCTTAAACCGCTTCGACCGTCTGCGCAATGCGAATGGCGAATATTCGACCGCCGAACTCCGCTTGGATATGCAAAAGACGATGCAGCAATACGCAGCAGTATTTAGAATCGGGGAGAGTTTGCAAGAAGGCAACGATAAAATGAAAGCACTTTATAGTCGGCTCGATGCACTGCGTGTAAGCGACCGTTCTATGATTTGGAACACCGATTTGGTAGAAACCCTCGAATTGACCAATCTATTACCGCAAGCCCTCTGCACGATTACCTCTGCGTTGAATCGAGAAGAGAGCCGAGGCGCACATGCGCGTGATGATTTCCCCAAACGTAACGACGAGAAATGGTGGAAGCATACGCTGATCTATTGCGACGAGAAAGATACCCATATAGACTACAGGCCGGTTCATACTCAGCCGATGACCGACGAAGTAGAAGCCGTACCGTTGCAAGAACGCGTATACTAAATGTACCGAGCGCATCGATACATATCGACAAATTAAAGACCTAAGGGAGAACTATGGCAGAGTTTAGATTACCGACAAATTCTATAGTCAAAAAAGGTGTTCATTATCCGGCATCGGATAAAAGCAAAAACACGCAACGTTTTATCGTTTATCGCTACGACCCCGATTGCGACGAGAACCCCCGTACCGACACCTACGATGTAGATACGGAAAAATGTCCCATGGTGCTCGATGTACTGATCAAGATCAAAAACGAAATGGATCCTACATTGACCTTCAGACGGTCGTGTCGCGAAGGTATTTGTGGTTCGTGTTCGATGAACATAGCGGGACGCAACACCTTGGCGTGCATCAAACCTTTAAGTGAACTTGAAGGCGATGTCAAAATATATCCTTTGCCGCACATGTCGGTGATTAAAGACTTGGTGCCCGACCTGGATAATTTTTATGCACAATACGCTTCTATCAAACCGTGGATCAGAACCCAAACACCGGCACCCGATAAAGAACGGCTACAGTCCGTCGAAGATCGAGAAAAAATCAAAGGCCTGGAGGAGTGCATTTTGTGTGCTTGCTGTTCTACGAGTTGTCCCAGCTACTGGTGGAATTCCGATCGTTATTTAGGGCCTGCCACATTACTGCAAGCGTACCGATGGATTGTCGATAGTCGCGACGAAGCAACCGGTGAACGCTTGGATGAATTGGAAGATCCCTTTAAGCTGTTCCGTTGTCATACGATCATGAACTGTGCGGATACCTGCCCCAAAGGATTGAACCCTGCTAAAGCAATTGCCGGGATCAAAAAATTATTGCTCGCTCGCCGCTATTGATAGCTAAGCCGTGCAGAGATTTCATTGTATCGGCATGTCGTGTTCGGGTTCGTCGTAAAGTACCGTCGGTACCCTTTTTTAATACCGTTCAAGACTTTTACTCTTGCATAACTTGCGTTTGAGTTATTATTGCTATGAACACCGACAGAAAGCAACTCTATTGGATGTGTCGTCGTGGCACCAAAGAATTGGATGAATTAACACTACGCTACTTAAACGAATACTATGATCAAGCAAGTCCGGAACATCGTTGCGCATTTAAGTCCATGCTACAGTTGCCCGACCCCGAGCTGTACCAAATCCTCGTCGGTACACAACCTTGCGATAATCGCACGATAAATGAAATCGCAAAATGCATACGCCGAGAATCTGTGGATTGAACTACGCCCCTCTCGTATCGCACGAATACTCGAACTCGTATTCTATCTCTTAATATCGGTATCCATAACAATTTGGTCGCTTCCTCTAATTTGGAAATCGCTTGCATGCCTATTCGTTTTAACTTTCTATTTATCGGATCATTTGAAGAACCGTATCAGCACCGTACTTCGGCAAAGATATAGCCCAATCGAGGCAGTCATACTATCTTCCGATAAAGGTGTCGTTGCAACCCGATGTGGTTCACAAGTTTGTAAAGTCCGATATTTCAATATAGAACATATACTATGCTACTATATTCAACTGCATTTATGTTATGAGGACGGAAATTACAAACGGCTTTACATTTTTCCCGATTCGACGGACGAAAAAGCCTTTCATAAATTCCGTTGCATAGGAGTACGTAATAAGGCTACAAAATGACCGATACGATATATACCGGAGATACACATTCTAAACCCGATTTTGCCGGGTTGATGAACTTGTACGAGAATAACTACCGATTGTTAAGTACACTGCTGGAATACTTGGACGATAATAAAAATTCCATACGAAACAAAAACGGTTATACCTTAAAAATACACAAAAGACACCGAAGTCGCTATACGCAAAACATAGACCTGCATTATAGTTTCCATACCCGAAGACGAGGACGAAAAATCACCGTGGCGATTGCCAGCTTCAAAGTCCAGCTCTATTCGGATACCCGTCAAGCAGCGGTGGTTTGCAGTCAAATACGGCTAAAAAAAACTTTTCCTATACGCCGTCTTCTCGTGTCGCTACAAACGAAATGGTACTATAATCGGTGTCTCAGAGCGGTATTAAGAAGTTTCTTTACTCGCCGCATCCCAACACAATACTGTTAAGCGAATACCCTATATACGCGTTGTATAAAACCGCTCGTCGGATATTTGCGACTGTTCGTCGAAATCAGAAATATCATGCTATGGAGTCGGGGTAATCTATAGGTTGGTTTGCCTTCGGGCACTAATTTACATATAATTCAAAGGAGTAAAAATGAATACAACGATTAAACAAAGTACCGAAACTTTTAACACGATGCACAAATTGGAACGAGCAGGAATGTCGAGAGCGCAAGCAGAAATAACATCGCGTGCGATCGACAGACAGGTCTCGATGTCGATGCAAGAGGTGTTGGATAAAATAGACGCTCGTTTTGACGCCCACGAAGCATTCTACGAGGCGCGTTTCCAATCTATAGAAAACCGCATCGATGCCGTTGAGAACCGTATCGATGCTGTTGAGAACCGTATCGATGCCGTCGAAAAGCACATCGACATAATAGAGAAGAGATTATCGTGGCTTTATGTAGAAAGCATCGTATCTATCTGTGTTATCGGTGCCGGCTTTACCGGGGTTATTATTGCGTTGTTGCGTATGGGCTAAATCGTTATCTACGGGCGGACATACAAGTCCGCCCCTACAAGGAGGGGATGCTCCGCCCCTACACTCAATCGGCGATTCTATGTTAACCTGCTTCGGATTTTATATGTTCTATGATAGCGTCGCCGAAGCCCGAGGTGGTGACCAACTTGGCTCCCGGCATAAGTCTTTGCAATTCTTCGCTTATGTTTCCCAGCTTCGGTCTCCTTGCGGTAATGCCGCCGCGCACCCTTGCAAGGTCGTAGGTTACGGTCTTGTTGGATATAGCGGATGCGATGCCGTTGATTACTAAATCGGCAGCTTCGCACCATCCGATATGTCTTAGCATCATCTCTGCAGAAAGGATAATTGAACCGGGATTGACGCGATTCTTACCGGCGTATTTAGGCGCGCTGCCGTGAGTTGCTTCGAACACCGCAACTCGATCCGACATATTAGCCCCCGGCGCAATACCGATACCGCCCACCTGTGCGGCCAAGGCATCGGAGATATAATCACCGTTTAAGTTGAGTGTCGCAATCACATCGTATTCGTCCGGTTTGAGGAGTATTTGTTGTAGAAAATTGTCGGCAATAATATCCTTGATTAGAATAGTCTCCCCCGCATATCGAGGGTTTGCTATCGTGCACCAAGGTCCGCCGTTTAATTCCTCGGCACCGAATTCGGAGACGGCCAGTTCGTATCCCCAGTTGCGAAACGCGCCTTCGGTATACTTCATGATATTACCTTTATGTACCAACGACACCGACTGGCGACGGTTCTCTATTGCGTAGCGTATCGCTTTTCTAATCAAGCGCTGCGATCCTTCTCGGGATACCGGCTTGATGCCTAAGCCGCAATGGTCGGGGAAGCGTATCTCGGTCACATCCATTTGATGTTTGAGAAAATCTAAAACTTTTTTAACATTGGATGTGTCGGCTTGCCATTCTATACCGGCATAGATATCCTCGGTGTTTTCTCGGAACACAACCATATCGGTAGTTTCGGAGTCTTTGAGTGGGGTAGGGGTGCCGGGGAAATAGCGTATCGGTCTGACGCATGCAAACAAATCGAGTTGCTGGCGGATTGCAACATTCAAAGAGCGTATGCCACCACCGACCGGTGTCGTTAAAGGTCCCTTGATAGCAACTTTATATTCGTTGATTGCATCGTAAGTTTCGCTCGGTAACCATTGATTCTGTCCGTAAAGATCGACCGCTTTTTCGCCGGCATAAATTTCCATCCACTCGATACGCCGTCTACCGTTGTAGGCGTACTCGACGGCGGTATCTATGACTTTGCGCATCACCGGTGTCACATCGATGCCGATACCGTCTCCTTCTATAAAAGGAATAATCGGACAATCCGGCACCGAGATGCCGCCGTCCGTTGTTATCTTTATTATTTCTCCTTGCTGCGGAGTTTTGATGTAACTACGTTGTGCCATTTGTTTTTAAGAAATCGGTGTGCGTCTATACGCTTAAAATTGCTCCTCTTCGGTCGAGCCGGTCAGTGCGGTGACCGATGAAGCACCACCTTGGATCACGGTCGTTACATCGTCGAAGTATGCGGTGCCTACTTCGGCTTGGTGGCTCGAAAAGGTGTAGCCTCTATCGAGTGCCGAAAATTCCTTTTCCTGCACCATATCTACATAAGCGGTCATACCGTTTTTAACATAGCTGTCGGCCAAATCGAACATGTGGTACCACATATTGTGTATGCCGGCTAGCGTAATAAACTGATATTTATATCCCATCGCACCCAATTCGCGCTGGAACTTGGCAATCGTTGCCTCATCTAGATTCTTGCGCCAATTGAAAGAAGGTGAACAGTTGTATGCGAGCATTTGCTCGGGGAATTGTCGATGAATTGCATCGGCGAACTTCTGCGCTTCGACTAAATCGGGTACTGCGGTCTCGCACCACAATAAATCTGCATACGGAGCATACGCAAGCCCTCTGGCTATCGCTTGATCGAGTCCCGCCTTAGTACGGTAAAAGCCTTCCACGGTACGCTCACCGGTGATGAAAGGTTTATCGTAGGGATCCACATCGGAAGTGAGTAGGTTTGCGGCGTTGGCATCGGTGCGTGCGAGTAATACGGTGGAAACACCACAGACATCCGCCGCCAGTCTGGCTGCGATTAGTTTCTGTATTGCTTCGCTCGTCGGCACCAGTACCTTGCCACCCATGTGTCCGCATTTTTTTGCCGAGGCGAGTTGGTCTTCGTAATGCACACCGGCAGCCCCTGCTTCGATCATCGCCTTCATTAATTCGAAGGCGTTGAGTACACCGCCGAAGCCGGCCTCGGCATCGGCGACGATAGGTGCGAAAAAGTCTATCTCGGACTCACCTTTTTTCCATTGTATTTGATCGGCGCGTTGAAAAGCATTATTGATTCTAGCCACCACCGCAGGTACCGAGTTGGCCGGGTAGAGTGATTGATCGGGATACATCGCACATGCTAAATTAGCGTCGGCTGCGACTTGCCAGCCGGAAAGATAAATTGCTTTGACACCGGCTTTAACTTGTTGCACCGCCTGTCCGCCGGTCAACGCACCCAAGCAGTTGATATACGGTTCTTCGTTCAATAAATGCCATAGTTTTTCCGACCCCAAGCGCGCATAAGTATAAGCCCTGCGTATCGAACCGCTCAGGCGAACCACATCTTCCGCACTGTAGGTGCGTTTGACATTTTTCCAACGCGGGTTATGGTCCCAGTCTTGTTGTATCTCGGTTATCATTTTTTCTCTATTCACTTTTTCCTCCGTTAAACAAATGGATTTAGCAATAAGCACTCATTTCAAAAGCGAGTACACTCATAAGGTTTATTGATTTATCCGACAAATTGGATTATTCATTATTTTGTGTAGTTTATAGGTTTTGGTATAGCTATATGACGCAAAGGCGACATGCTTTAAAAGCTAATATGTAATTCAATCGGCAATCCGCAAGTTATCAACTCCTGCATATAATAACAGCATAAGACTTTAGCTTCAATAGCTGCGAACGATTACCTCGTCAAACTTCGCATGCCACCCCTCCATAGAGGAGGAATTATTGTAGCGGACCCTCTAAAAATAATTTTATACGCAGTCGAATACCTATAATCACGGCGAGCGTATATCTTTCCATTGCACCGTTATGCATCACATCGATGTAGACGTTATTGGTCCCACGGAATAACGGCATTATGGTAACCGCCTCACCGCTTGCGACGGGACGATCGATTGCGATGTCGTCATCCGGTGTATAGCGTACACTGATGGTGCGACCGGCTAAAGCCGTAGGTGTCATCGCAACGGTGGTCATGGTATTTGCCACATTGACTTCGTAATCTAAGTCGCCGAGGCTAAAGTCGGGATTTAGTTTTAGCGTTTGAGAGTCTGCTTCTACCGTAAGCCCGGTTAAAGTTGCCGTACTTAGGCGTCTTATGACCAAGTTGTAATCCCTCGGAGCCATGCCGTCTGCCGTTGTTACCGACACAGTGATCGCATTGTCGCCTATGCGTAATGGCACCATACTATTTCGATTATTGTTGAAAGTAATCGTATGTGCAGTACTATTTGCCGTAGCCGTTATCTCAATCGGGTTTATAGTGTTTTCCACGATGGCTCGGTAACTTATCGTTGTATCCGGGCATTCGATGAAGTTCGGGCTGAGTGATCCCGATGATAGAAAAAGGGCGGTCAAGCAGGGTTCTAATCGCGTTACAATTAATGTATATCTCGCTGTTGCTCGATTATCTTGAGTTGTTACTGCAATAGTTAGGGTATTGCTCCCCACATTCAGAGGAACTACATTTCCGCTTATGGAGTTTCCGTTGGCGGTAATAGTGATCCTATGTCCGGCACTATTGGCTGTGGGAGTTAATCTAATGCTCTCTATATCGCTGTTCACGGTTGTGGTATAGCGACTAATCTCTCTATTAAAGTCGGGGCTGAGCGTTCCGGGGAATAAAGACAATCCGATCAAAGCAGGGCTACGACGAGTAACTTGCAATGTGTAGCTTGATGTCAATACGCCATCCGCCGATGTCACTCTTATAACGATGGTATTGTCTCCTACATTTAGCGGCACCGTGCTATTTATGAATTGACCGGGATTTAAGCCTCTGGATAGTGTGTTGCCGTTTATCGTGACCGATTGATTTATATGGGAGGTTTCAATCGTTATCCCGAGTAGACCGACATCGCTGTCGACGGTTGCCGAATAATCCCTGACTACACCGGTGAAGGTTGAGTTGAGCGTACCTGCCGATAACGAAATATCTCTTAGGATAGCGGTAGATATTGGGGCTTTTTTTGCTTTTATCGTATAAGCTATAACGCAGGGAATATTCTGGAGGTTCGTCACTCTTATGTTTTCGACTCCTGCCCCTATCGCTTCCTCGTCGGAGATCAAGATAAAATCTAGAGTATTCGTGGCTTCTATTGTCACTGTGATGCCTTCATCGGATATAGATTCTCTCTCGATGGATTCGAAGCTATAACGATTCGGTATCTGTCTGCCGATTTCGGTATATGTTTCCGAATCCACTCTATCTATGAAGTTTAACCCGCCCGATGTCGTGACTATATCGTACTCTCTGCCTATCGGATCGAAATCGTCGAGGCTTAGGTCGGGGAGTAGAGGACACTGAGAGTTTATATTTTCTATCGTCGTACTCTCCCAAGTTCCCACGGGATCGAAGTTTCTTTGTGCAAGCCGTATGATATCGACGATGTAAGTGTTTATTCTATTACCGTCTGCCGTCCGTACACCTACGGTAATCGTATCGGTATTAAAACCTAGGGGAATAGTTGCAGTTCCGGTTATGCGATTGCCGTTGACGGTGATTGTGTTGTTGCTATCCTCGGCACTCAATCTCAGTGTAATTTGTCGAGTATTACCGGGGACGGCTGCAAAATATCTAGAGACTGCGCCGTCAAAACTCGGATGCAGTGTTCCCGTAGATAAAGCAAGATTAGATAGACGCGGTGGTGGTTCATTACTATAAAGCGGACGTGCCGAGTCGTCGCAGCCGGAGGTATTTTGAGGGTAATATCTATTGCCTTGGTTTAGTGCACAACTGACACGACCGTCCTCGTAGATTTTATCAAACCGAGATGCAAAACCGATGCATTGGTTGTCTGAGCCGTGTGTTAGCACGGCACGAACTTGATATCTGGGTCCCCATAAAGCACTACCCGATGCGCCGCTCGCTATCCCCCCGGTTATAGCCTCCATCCTGTAATGCGTACAATCTGCTATATTTCGACAAATTCTAAAAAGTGCTTCATTGTCTTCATAATTTATCGATGCTACATTTTCTAGTCCGGTAACTTGATACCGCGCGTAGTTTTGTACCGTACTTTGTGCATGATGCAAAGTTTCCACAGTGGAATCAAGTGCAAGCCGACTGGAACTCCAGCCTAACAATGCAGGAGAATTTGTTTGAAGCGACCCGCCGTCGAGTCGCCGTAAGGTATTTTTATTAACCCAAAGCAATGTCCAATCGGCTGCTTCACTTGCAGCGATGAACCTGACATCGGTTGCTACGAGTCGATCGCTGCTGGGCGAACAAGGAGAGCGACTGTTGTAGATTTCTGCATTAACAGCGCGACCTCTTTGAGTATTTGGGGAAAAGCCGGGATAAATACAATGAAATGCCGTTAAAAAATATATTTCTCTATCGCTTTGGGCATTATTCAGAAAGCTACCGGTGCACGAGCCTGCTTGTCCCTGCGAATCGGTATAAATCATAAGGCCTATTGCGCTATGCACATCACTACCACTTCCGCAATTGAATGGGTTATTGAATGGATTGTTGAATACAGGACATACATTTTGTTGTAGCTGTTGCGCGTGTTGCCCTCGTTGCATCTGCTGCTCGGAGTGACGTCCGAGGTTCGGAAGGTCTCCGTTCATATCTCTGAAGTAGTGATTTATGGATTTGATTTCAAACGGGAAAGTATCGGGGTTGAGGTTGCTATCTTGGGAAATCCATACTTCGATGACGATGGTATCTCCGGGCACTCTCGTCGACCAGAAGTTTCTGGGATCTCTGGAAACATCACCTAGATACTCGTTTATATGACTCGTCACCGCTTTCTGCCCGGAGTATATCTTTATTTTTAGTTCGGGAATCAAGACCGCTTTATAAAAAAAAACCTGCATCCCGAGTGCGTCCGGAGATTTGATATGTAGCTGCCAGATATTAAAAGTTTTTTTCGTACCGACCCGTTTCCAGTTGGAGGCTACCACCGAGACATCGCGCTTAATCGTCAAATAGGTGCGATTCTTATCTTGAATCAAGTCGGCAATTTCTTGTTTTTCTTGAGCATTCAGTCGGGGTAAAACCAGTGTCGCACTGGAAGGGTAAAGCCACATCATCTCTCTTGCGCTTTCTATTACGGTCGGTTGGAAGTATGTTCCGGGCGACATAGGGACATCGGCTTCTATTGTTGCAGCAACGGACAAGCATATTGTTGCGCCTATCATCTCTAACTGTCTTCTCATCTGATCGATTTTTTAATCTTCCTTTGAATGTACAGGTTTAATTGTACAACCTTAATCATTGAATAAAAATATGTAAGCCTCACATCGCTTGTGCTACTGCAACAAGCGATGGCAGTGACGTTCTCCCAAAATTTAGTACTAATGCTTAAAGTTAGTTTTTCCGATAAACTAGAGAAGTTAAAAACATTACAGGAGAACTTAACATGAAGAGAAAACGTTTTAGTGAAGAACAAATCATTAAGGCATTAAAGTCAAATCAAGCCGGCATGAAAGTAATCGATATCTGTCGTGATCTAGGCATCGCCGAACAGACATTTTATCGCTGGCGCAGCAAGTATAATGGCATGGAAGTGGCAGAAGCTAAACGCCTGCGAGAGCTTGAAGCCGATAATAGCAAGCTCAAGAAGCTATTGGCTGAATCGGTGATGCAGTGTGAAACACTTAAGGAGGTATTATCAAAAAAGTGGTAAAGCCGGCGCAACGCAAGCAGATTGTCAAAGATCTAGTGAGCGCGGGTCGGCATAGTGAACGCACTGCGTGTGCCCTTGCCAGTATTAGTCGCACTGCATATCGCTATCAGGGCAACCAAGCCGATAAAGATCGTCAACTGGAAGTTGCGTTATTGGAGAAGGCAAAGCAATATCCACATTATGGCTATAAGATGTTGCATGCGCTTTTGAAGAGCGAAGGCCGGGTCGTCAATGTGAAGCGTACCTATAGGCTTTATAAGAAGCTCAGGCTCGAATTGAGAACCAAGAAGCGCAAGAAGCTGTGTCATCCGCGTGGCGTGCCGAAAACACCGGCAACGGTGAATGAGTGCTGGTCAATGGACTTTGTGCATGACCAGTTTAGCGACGGCAGATGCTTTCGGGTATTGAACATAGTAGATAACTTCAGCCGTGAATGTGTCGGACAGATTGTTGATGTTTCGATCACCGGTCAACGCGTAGCAAACTATCTATCCGAATTGATAGAATGGCTCGGTGTGAAGCCGGCACGCATCGTCTGCGACAATGGCACCGAGTTTAGATGCAAGGCGATGTTCCACTGGAGCCGAGATCAGCAGGTGGAATTGGACTTTATCCAACCCGGCAAACCGACCCAGAATGCCTTTGTAGAAAGTTTCAACGGCAAGTTCCGAGACGGTTGTCTGAACCAGTTCTGGTTTCGTTCAATAAAAGAGGCGAGAGAGATTATAGAAGCCTGGCGAATAGATTATAATGAAGTGCGTCCGCACAGCGCATTGGGTTATCAACCCCCAAGTGTATTTGCGGAGGCTATAGCATGAAAACTAACTTTGTATATGGTAATAAAAATGGGGTAACGTCAGCAGTATCTTTTTGTACTCGCTGAGGATAAACTTTAGTTTATCCGATCTACATACCCAAGTTAAGGTTCTGCAAGATGTTACATCGCTTGTGCTACTGCAACAAGCGATGGCAGTACTTGCTTAAATTATAAAAATAATTATAATAATTCTTATTTAGCATAGCGGAATTTACCATAGAAATAGCAACTAGATAGGAGTTTTATGGATGAAAGTTTTATTGTTTTTTTTGATATTTTTTAATGTTGCATATGCCGAAGTCAATGTGTATTCGGCTAGAGAAGAGACTTTGATTAAACCCATATTGGATGTATTCAACGAGCAGACCGACATCAAGGTGAATCTGGTGACTGCAAAAGCCGATGCGTTGATCGAGCGGCTTCAACGCGAAGGACAAGATAGCCTTGCCGATGTGTTGCTTACTACCGATGTGGCGCGTCTGCACAGAGCGAAACAAGCCGATCTATTGCAAGCGATAGAATCGGAGACACTGACCGAGATAGTTTCTCCCATATATAGAGATTCGGATAATCAATGGTTCGGGTTATCGGTGCGGGCGAGGATTATCACCACGGTTGAAGGAAAACTATCGCCGGATGAAAGGCCGATGCGTTACGAATCTTTGGCCGACGAACGATGGCGTGGAAATATTTGCATACGCTCTTCCACCAATGTCTACAATCAATCCTTAGTGGCATCTATGATACACGCAAACGGTAGCGAGGCAACTTATGATTGGGCGCAGGCGTTGGTTGCCAACTTCGCCAGACCTCCGGTCGGCGGTGATCGAGATCAGGTATTGGCAGCGGCGGGGGGACTGTGCGACATTGCGGTAATCAACACCTACTATTTAGCCTATATGCTGGCTAACCCCGACCCGGTTCAGAAAAATGCTGCCGAGCAGATGCAGGTGATATGGCCTAACCAAGAAGATCGCGGCACGCATGTGAATATCAGCGGTGCCGGTGTTACCCGCTCTGCTAAAAATAAAGACGATGCGATACGGTTGCTTGAGTTTTTAGTCGGCGAGGAGGCGCAGTATTGGTACAGTAATACGAACTACGAATACCCCATACGCAATGATGTAAAGATCGGTGACATTTTGAATTCGTGGGGAGAATTTAAAGCCGACACCATTGGGCTCGACAAATTCGGCGAATTGAATTCCGAAGCGGTCAAGTTGATGGATAAAGCCGGTTGGCAATAGAATATCCATAAAGTATTCAATTGGGGCTGTTGAAGAAGTATTTCATGCACCGTAGGGGCGGACTAACATGTCCGCCCGTAACGCGTTTCGCCGGCACGATTTATACATTCATTCATCCAGTTTATGGAAACCAAAACCATACGGCGCAAGCGGTTGCAATTTTGCAAAAACAGTACTTTTTCAGCAGCACCAATTAAATATGTTTTTAATAAGCCAGAGGTTCCTTACCTTACTGGTAGTATTGCCTGCCACCGCACTGATTGCTTCATTTGTGGTGCCGGATATAGAGGTATGGCAACATTTAATAGATACTAATCTGCTCGATTACATTGCGAACTCGTTACTGCTCTGTATCGGTGTTGCGATAGTCTGTTTTGCCATCGGCACCGCAGGTGCTTGCTTATGCGTGATGTGTCGCTTTCCCGGGCAGCGTTTTTTATCGTGGGCGATGATATTGCCGTTGGCTTTTCCGCCTTATATCGTGGCATACACTTATACCGGTATACTCGACTACGGTGGCTGGTTTAATACTTGGTGGCACTTGGGTTTGGGTTTTCCCGCACCGCCTATACGCTCTTTGACCGGGGCTATTTTGGTAATCGGTTTCGTATTGTATCCCTATGTTTATTTGCTTGTTTATACGATACTCGTCTCGCAATCCAGAAATCTGATCGACGCGGCGCGCCTATGCGGCTTAAACGCAAAACAAATTTTTTTGCGCTTGATATTGCCGATGATACGCCCGGCGGCAATCGCCGGCATTGCAATCGTAATAATGGAGTCTTTGGCGAATTATGCAACGGTGCAGTATTTCGGCGTGCAAACATTGAGCGTCGGCATATTCAAGGTATGGTTGGGATTGGGTAGTCTCACCGGTGCTGCACAGTTGTCGTTAATTATACTGGTGTTTACCGCATTGGTAGTCTCCATAGAAAAAAGTGCAAGAAAGCGTATTTCTTACTATAATCAAGGATGCCATCTGCCGTTGCGTGCAATCTATCCTCTGCGCGGCACCCAAATCGTCGTTGCCTGGCTGATTTGCGGATTGCCCATTGCGTTGGGTTTTCTGATTCCGTTGCTACAACTTATCGTATGGGCTTATCGCTACGGTACCGAAAGATTTGACATCGGTTATTTGCATCTAATCTTCAATTCGGTGACTTTAGGCTTAAGCGCAGCTTTGATCGTAGTGTTCATTGCGACGATTATGGCGTACGGTCAGCGTCTACATTCATCGTCCAAGTGGCAGTGGCTCGATAAGCTGGCAACATCGGGTTATGCGATACCCGGCATAGTAATTGGTATCGGAGTGTTGATTGTAAATAGCACGATAGAAGGTTTGGTTAATAAGACTTTACTTTCTTTTGATTTTGCCTCCTGGGGTTTATTTTTGAGCGGCACGATAGTTGCATTATTGTTTGCTTATACCGTACGTTTTATGACTTTAGGTTATAACACCATTGCAAGTAGCCTGACAAAAATATCACCTAATATAGACTATGCGGCGAGTTCGTGCGGGGCGAATAAACTGAAAGCACTGCGTTTGATTCATGTTCCTTTGATACGCTCGGGATTATTGAGCGCAGCGTTGCTGATATTTGCGGACGTGGTTAAGGAATTGCCGGCAACATTGGTACTGAGGCCTTTTGAGTTCAATACTCTCGCTATACGTACCTACGAATTGGCTTCAACCGAGCGTATCAACGATATTGCGATTCCTTCTCTTAGTATCGTCGCTATCAGCTTGCTTTCGATTATATTGGTGGCACAACGTATTGCGCCGTATAAAAAATGAGGTTACGGAGATGTTGGAACTACAAAACCTAAGCGTTGCAATCGACGAGCAGACGATCGTTAAGAACGCTTCTTTGAATATTGAAACCGGAAAAATAGGATGTTTGCTCGGACCTAGCGGTAGCGGTAAGAGCACTTTACTCAGATGTATCGCAGGCTTTCATCGTGCGTTAACGGGTTGTGTTTATTTAGAAAATAATTTGATAGAAAGCCCGAGGCAGCGAGTTGCCGTGGAAGCTCGGCGTATCGGTGTTATGTTCCAAGACTATGCGTTGTTTCCACATCTCACGGTTGAAGAGAATATCGGCTTCGGTATTCATTCTATGGGACGGCGCGAATATCAAGTGCGCCTCAAGCGTATGCTCAACCTAACCGAGCTCGGTGTTTATTCGGACTGCTACCCCAACGAATTATCGGGCGGACAACAACAACGCGTCGCATTGGCACGAGCACTCGCACCATTACCCAAACTACTATTGTTGGACGAACCTTTTTCCAATATAGACAGTCAACTCAAGCTACAAATGGTACAGGAAATGAGGGAACTATTGATCGACATGAATATCACCACACTGATGGTAAGCCACGACCAAAGTGAATCGCTGGCGATGTCGGATAATTTAGGCTTGATGCTCGAGGGGCGGATATTGCAGTGGAGCAAGACTTACGATTTTTATCATCGTCCCATATCTCGCCAAGTTGCAACCTTTATAGGAATGGGGACTATGCTGCGCGGCACGCTCACCGAAAATAAAACCATCAAAACCGCACTCGGTGAATTACTCCCTACACCGGACACCTTGCTTCCGCAAGGCAGAGAGGTCGATGTGCTGATTCGTCCCGACGATATAATCCACGACGACGACAGCGACTTCCAAGCGACGATCAAAAAAAAGGAATTCAGAGGCGCACAGTTTCTTTATTTACTGCATTTGAGCAACGGCGATCATGTTCAATGCTTCGCTCCCAGCCATCACGATCATAGCATCGGCGAACAAATCGGCATCCGTGTAGATATGGAGCATGTGGTGTGCTTTCCCGTCAACGAACCGCCGATTGAGCCTGTACGGGCGGGATAGAGCCGCCGATTGAGCCGGTAGCTCAGTCTAAGTAGAGCCTGTTAACTATTTTGTGTAACTTCGTTTTCCTCAATATCAAATCTGCCTTTGTATTCAATAGCTAATCGGTTCATCGCCGGTGATCACTTTGCATTGCAGGTGATAGGTCATTACTGCGATGCTCTAAAAGGTTTTGATGCTTGCAGTGCCTTTTCCCTTTGGTTTTAATGTCTATTTTCATTGTGGTATACTTTCGGTGTGTGGCAAGCACCCGAAGGGTGAAATTAGGTTAGGCTTTAAGTTCATTCGGCTACTACAAACACCTAACTGTTTGCGAGACTCCGCTTGCCACGCACTCTAGTTATTTTCATAAAGCAAAGTTCCGGTTCGTTGATTATCTACATAATTTTCTTGCACTGGTATAGCATTCCAAAACAAACTGCCGTTTATATTCTCCCGAGCGATTATCAGCATATTCTTTCTCCCTCTAAATAATTTAATAAACCGACGACGGAAACTACCGTCATCATATCTAGCCAACCAAATTTCATTCGGGTCAGTCAATGTAGGGAGAATAAAATTAGCATACCTTTCTCGAGTAGCTAGCCGTTTCCCGGATATATACCTTAATCCTCTCTTGCTAACGACAACCGGTTCTAGTGGTGTGCGAATGTTGCGAAAGTCGTTTTTTTTACCAAACACAGCTTTCATGATTTGAGCGTAAGCGAGGTCACTTGAATCTGCTTTAGGTGAGCTTAGGAGGCTCTGCAAACGCAGAGTCCGGAAGTTCTTTTACGCCGGGTAATCCGTAGTCTCCATATTCTTTTTGATCGGATTCTATGATGGCGACACCTTTACCGCAACCGCCGACTTGATCGGACAATGCGCCGACACATACGGGCTGTTGAAAAAGTACTGTTTTTGCAAAATTGTAACCGCTTGCGCCCCTCAATTACGCAAAACACCTGTAGGGGCGGACTAGCATGATGCCTTATTAAAAATCAAGTCATTTTATTCATTTTTTATCTCCGTTTTATATTTTTCCTGAGTATCGATTTAGGACGCAGATGCGCAACAATAATTCGGGTCAAACGGCTTCCTGTATCTGAGTATCCCGTAAATAATACGTGCCAGCTTATGGGCGCAAGCAACAATAATCTGCTTTTTAGTTAACTCCGGACGCCGCCGACTTAATTGGTCGGCAAAGGCACGGATGATTGGGTTATGAACCCGTGCCGAGAGTGCCGCCATAAACAGCAGGGTGCGCAGTTCGGCATCGCCCATTTTAGAGATATGCGCCTTCGCCTCGTAGTTGCCGGACTGCCGGTGCCTTGGGTTGAGACCGACATAGACTGCGAATTGCTCTGCGTTATCAAATGTCTTATCATTGAAAACAGCACACAGGGCAATCGCTGTCTGAGTGCCGATGCCGGTAATGGAACACAGCAACTGCTTAAGCTCTGCGAGTTGCTCGTCTTGAGCGATAATTTGCTCCATTTCGGCATCCTGCTTAGCAATCTGTTTGTCAAAGTATCTCAGGTTCTCAGCTGCTCGTTTTTTTTGCCTTGCATCGCATAAGGTTTTCATACAATTACTTAACCCGGTATGATCTTTGACTAATTGCCTGCGCACTTTTCGTGCATCTCTCAAGGCGAGTGCAGTCGGCGACGGCATTTGCCAATCTTTACCGTCAACAGCGAATGCGAACAGTGCGATGAGCCGCGCATCATCGCGATCGGTTTTATTGTGCATACCAAGCGATTGGCGGAAGCCGGCAACCTGCGCCGGTCTGACAATCCTAATCGGATGTTGAGCCAGATAGCCGGCTTTGCACACGGCGAACTCAAAACCGCCGGTGGCTTCAACACAGATGCGACAGTGCGGTGCGCGGTGTTTGCTAGCCCAAGCTAACAGCTGCTTAATACCCTTGGCATCATTGCTGAATTGTGCCTCGGCAAAACTATTATCGGTGAATAATAGAGCGGCCTCTAAAGTGTCTTTAGAGACATCCACGCCGATTATGGCAGGGTGTTTGTTTTCCATAATAATATCCTCCATTATGGTTGTTCAGTGAATAAAATACTCGGTAGCCAGTTCAGGAAAGTATGACTACGCCGCCCACACAGGTAAATACGAGATCTAAAGTCTCAAGCTGCCTTCCGAGCTCTATAGTCATAGCGCCGGAGGAGTGCTTTTCATGCTAACAGGCTTTAATGCCTCGTCCGTCCTGCGGCGTGTCTCCTCCGACTTCCTAGGTACTGCAACTACCTAAGCATTTATCTTATATAAATAAGCTAGGGTTTAATATACCTGTCCGCCCGAAACGTATCATGTTTGCACGATTAACGCGTTCACCCATTAATACTATGGAAACCATTATTTGTTGGCGCAAGCGGTTACGGCCGTGCAGAACGGTATTTTAGGGCAGACATCAAAATTGCCGATTGACCTACCGGCTCAATCGGCGGCTTTATACTGCCCCTACGAATCGGTGGTTATTATAAATTCATGGCGCAAGCGGTTACGGTTGCACGCTGACGATACTTTTTCAACAGCCCCAAATAACCATCATACACCACCGAAATTAAGCCAATACCCGCATGTATTCTTCGGGACTGATAATACCCAGCTGTAACAATTCCATACCCGCTTGCCGTAGGGTTGTGGTGCAGTGTTTTTTTAATTGTATATCGGCAGTCGCCGGCGAATCGGTGTAATTCGATATGAGGTGACCGAGTTCGTCGTCTACTACCAGCATTTCGTATACGGCTTGTCTACCGGAGAAACCGGTATAACGACAGTGTTCGCATCCGCGACCGTGATATAACTGCGCCGGCCCTTTGCCGTTGACTTTGGACTGCCAAGCTGTCGGTATCGTGCGGCAGGGTGCTTTGCAATGCAGACATATTTTTCTAAGTAGACGCTGACAGACGATAAGATTGACGGCAGCACCTATCAAATAAGCGGGTAATCCGATATTAATAAGTCGTGCGATAGTGCCGGTGATATTTCGAGTGTGCAAGGTGCTCATGACGAGATGCCCGGTTAGTGCGGCTTTGATCGCGATATCGGCAGTTTCGAAGTCGCGCATTTCACCGACCAAAATAACCTCCGGATCTTGGCGTAAAAAAGCTCGCAGTATATCGGCAAAATTCAGACCGATTGCTTCTTTGACTTCGACCTGATTGATACCGTCGATTTTGTATTCAACCGGGTCTTCGGCAGTAAGAATGTTGATACCGGACCGATTGATTGCGTGTATGCCGGCATATAAGGTTGTCGTTTTGCCGCTGCCGGTAGGTCCGGTGACCAGTAGCATACCTTGATTACTTTTTAGTGCTTGTTGCATCAAACTTAGGTGTTGTTCGTCCATACCGAGCGCATCCAAGCGCGGCGTAAAGCCGCCGCTGTCGAGCAACCGCAATACGACACACTCGCCGGATATGGACGGCACGATAGAAACACGAATATCAACGGAAGTATTATCGTCGTTAAAGGAAAAGCGACCGTCTTGAGGCAACCTACGTTCGGCAATATCCAGTCCGGCGAGCAGTTTGATTCTCGATACGATACCGGCGTACTGCACTTGCATAAAATCGTCGGTTGTCACTTCTTGTAGCACGCCGTCCAGCCTATAGCGCAATCGGCTACCGGCGTCGTATCGCGCTATGTGTATATCGCTGGCGTTATAGCTTAGAGCTTGGCGGAGCATCGCTTCGACGAAGTAGATGACCTCGGTATATCCGTCTAGTGTCAGATGCTTATTCATACGATTTGCGGTGCGATGAAGACCATCAATTCCTTGACATCGCCTTCGCGTCTTCTATATCGGAACCAATCACCGATAAACGGCAGGTGGGTGATAAAAGGCATGCCTTCGAATGCTCGCACTTGTTGTTTGAGATAGATGCCGCCGATGACGACCACATCGCCGCTACGTACCAACAAACGACTCGTTAGCTCGCGACGGGTGATCGGCGGGTTTTGTAGCCGAGTATCTACGGTATCTTTGTTGATTGCCAAATCCAGCATTAGATGTTGTTCGTTGACGATACTCGGGGTGACCGCGAGTTTGAGTCCCGCTTGTTTGAATTCGGTCTGTGTGCCGCTGTCGGAAACCGTTTGATAGGGCACTTCGCTGCCTTCGAATATCATTGCCGATTGATTATCCAATGTGAATATCTTGGGGTTCGATATGAGGCGACTCTTGCCGGCTTTTTCCAGGGCACTCAGTTCTACGCGTATACGCGCGCTACCGAAAGTCAAACCCAACCCGCCGCTAGCTCCGGCAACCGGCACATTAAGATAAGGTCCGTTAATGTTGTCGGTGCTGAAAATACCGTCTCTGTGTCTGCCCAAACGCGCGCCCAATGCGCGAGTGAAATCCTCGCCGGCTTCTACGATAAACGCCTCTATCATCACTTGCCGTTGCGGCACATCTATCGTGCCTATCAGCGAGGCAGCCAGTTCTATGGCTTGTCGGTCACCCTGCACAATCAAAGAATGACTGCTTTTATCGCCGACCACCGAGCTTTTGATTGCCGGTGCATTGCCGGTGTTGCTCTGTTTTTGTTGCTCACCCAATAGAGATTTTAATAGCGTTGCCATTTTCTCCGCATCGGTATAACGCAGTTTGAATAGTTCAACATTATGTGCTTTTGCAGATTGCCCGTTCATTCGTGTGCTTGTATTTTTTTGCTTGCCGGTGTTTTTATAAATCTGAATTAGTTTTTTAGCTGCGTGTTCGTCGACACTCAGTCCCTGCAATTCGGCAATGCTATGTAGCGCATCACGCCAATCGATCCGATTGAGACTGTAATTGACGGTGCCGTTTATATCGGGTGCGATCAAAATATTATGACCGCTTAGATCGGACAACATAGACGCAAAGACGCGCAGCGGTACGTCGACCAACCTCAGACTCAGCATCATGGGTTCTGTTGCGGCAGGTTCATGTGACGATAAAGGTTCGGATAATAACGGGATACGCCGTTGTCGATAGGGTATTACGGGAGTTCGTATCGGTGGCGACGGTGGAGCAGTGGTTTGATGCCGATCGATAAAGGCTTGTTGATCTATCAAAGGTTTATCCGAAGGTGTTACCGGCTTTTCGAAGTAAGCGCAAGCCGATAGTAGCGTGGTAGCGATTACCGAGAAACAAAATATACAAGCGATTTTCATTACATCGTTCATTGCAGTAGCGGTAGCCAAGACAAAGTGTTCTGTATCTCTATCTGAATACCTTTGGTTGTGATTTGTCGAATGATCGCTTGCTCTTGTCCTAACTGCGCGCGCACTTGCAACCTATGCCAAGTATTGCGTGGCGAATAAACAACTGCTACCGCGTTGTCCGCCGCCACGATAACGCCGTGCACAACATACTGTGCTACCGGATAAGCCGTGAGTGGATCGATTTGCCGTTGTTGCGGTTTTTCCGGCTGCGAGAGTTTTTCGCGAGTCTGAAAATGATTGTCGCTTATAATATCTTTCGTGTCTTCCGCACTTGCAAACGGAGCGGTCAGACAGAGTAGGCATAGCAACCACATAACCACCGGTAGGGGCGGACTAACATGTCCGCCCTTAAACAACCATCTCTGCACAAACAACGTGTTTATCCATCGATTCATGGTGACTGACGATGGAATTATCTTATATCGTAATCTTACAAACATAATTCCTCATAAAGTAACTTCTTTGGGTTGATATACGCTGAGATCAACGACGATATCGAGTTGTAGTTCCTCTTTCGTCGATAGATATTCACGCTCCATTTGCGTCAAAGGGCTGAGCTCCCAGAGTGCTTTTTTGAATCTAAGATAATCGCTGAATTGCCCTCGCAGATGCCACGAATAGTGAGTTGCCGTGAACTGTTCGGTGAATTGAGAGGATATTCGGTGGTCGTTTATGGTGTTCGTTGTCACGACTATCAGCCGATGATCGTGCGCCATGCGATGTAGATCTATCGCGTTGTGTTGTAGCGTTGCATTATGCAGGGAAACCAACAAAGGATCGGTCTCCAGTTCGGTGAATGTTGCATGCGCGCCTCGGTACATCTGATCTAGTTGTGCAACTTGCCGCTCCAATAAAGGGATGGATGCAAGCTGTGCCCTACTCGTCGCATAGTTCACGGTTGTCGGATATACAAAGACCACAAAACAAATACAAGGAACAATCAGCGAGAGTACGAGAGAAGCATAAACGATAAATCGATACAAATCGTTCGGGTTGTACAAGCGATCGTCGGAACGATTGAAATATCTATAGACGCGATATGCGAGTGTACTAAGCCTATCGCTGTTGCCGATGTTATCGTTTATAGCATTTTCGGTCTGCGCGGTCATTCGTCTATTCCGTTATTGAGCTTGCAGCTAAGCGTGAATTGCATTGCGCCGGAATGTTCTTGTATCGTTTGACTGCTGTCTATAGCGACCTCGTGAATCATATCCAGTTGCTCCAGTTGTTCTACAAAAACGATGAGTTGTCCATAATCCCCTGCTACGGCGGTTATCAAACAGCTACTTTGCCATCGGCAATCTATACTCTCTATCTTGACCGACGAAGGGATGACGGCACCCAAATGCGCCCATAGAGCCATTGCCGAATGGTGTTGCGTTGATAAAAATTGCATCTGTGCCTGCATCTGTCGTCGCCGTTCGGTGCGTTGCCTTAGAGCATCGAGTTTGTTTTTATATTCGTCTTGCTGTGTCGATAATTGTGTTTGATAGAGGCGTTGAGCATGCTGTGTGGCATCCAAGGCGACTATATGCTGATAATAAAAGAATAGTATTGCCGAGATAATCGTTGAAAATATCCAGCAAACGGTACTCTTGTAATACTCATTGCGGTGATTGTGGATGAAGTTGGCTTGGGTTTTGAAAGTTGCTGCATCCGATGCCAGCCAATACGCCAGCGCAATCGGTGCCGACATCGTGGCGCAATTGTCTTTTGTTTGTGACGACGGCTTTATGTTCTTAGCGATATCCAAAGGCTTTAATACAATATCGTTCAATGACGATTCTAGTCGTGTAGCCGTTTGCCGATTCAGATTGCCGATTAGATATAGGGTATGGTTGTCGCCTTGTTCGCTACGCAAGCGTTCGTGCAAAGACTCCGATAAATGTTGCAAAGCGATCGCTGTTTGTTTTTCGTTGCAAGCTACATTAGTATCGGACGATGCGCATAGATTTTTATGGTCGTGATCGGAGACTATCGTCCGATGCGAGAATACATTGACTCCCAGGTGTGCTAGATACGCCTCGTATTCGTTGACAACCAATAGACGACGGGCGGGTTGCTTGTGTTGTACGCCGTAATATACCAACGAGGAAAGCGTCAATACATTAAGCGATAGCCGGGTGCGCGCAAATACCGCCTTATAGAAAGCAAGTGCGGTATTGGGTACCGCCATCAGGTAGATCGATAAACGGTATCGCTGTTTATCGTGTATCGTCGTCAATTGGGTATAACTATAATCGTCGTTTCCGACTCCCAAGTGTTTGTGCCAGAAATGTCTGCTCGATAACATGCGCGACAATGCTCTCCGTCCTATCAAAGGCAACGCAACACATTTTGATTTAGCACGCGCAGCCGGTAATGTCGCAATAGCAAAGCCCAACTGTATGTTGTTTTGTACACATAAATCGTTCAGTGCATCGCCACATTCTTTAGGATGTTCGTACAAATCGTCGAAATCGCGATAAGGCAATCGCACCGCACCGGTTGCCGTTAAATGCAATACACCGTTGCGGCGAGATAGGCTCGCAACACGCAATACCGACGGAGATATTTCTACCCCGATACTGTTTCTATGGATATTCATAAATCACCTGTATCCAGCATAAAACATCGAATAGGGGCGATGGAGTGCAAACGGATTAAATGCACCAAATAACCGACGAAGTGTATACGAGGTAGGTAAAATAAGGCTTTCAGCCGAAGTGTTTCGACCGATGGTACCGAGGGTGGGACTCGAACCCACACGGGTTTAACCCCACTGGATTTTGAGTCCAGCGCGTCTACCTGTTTCGCCACCTCGGCAGTAAGGCTACATTATAGACTAATCTATCTTATCCATACGATAGTCCCATACCACTCCTTTGGAGGGGTAGCAGACGAAGCCTAAAAGACTTTGCATTCATCGATGTATGCAAACCACTTCATATATAATGGTATCTTCTATAGTTTTGTATCATGCCTGTTTCTTCCATCGAAAAAATCAACATCAGCACGCCGGCGAGATTACATCTGGGGTTTATAGACTTGCATGGCGGTGTCGGACGCAAATTCGGGAGTGTCGGCATTGCATTGGATACGCCGAGATTGGAACTTGAGATTGTGCCTGCCGAGTCACTCAATATATACGGTGCGGACACTGTGCGCATCACTCAATTAGTGAAGACTTTTGATGCGCATTACAAGGTTGAGAGCCGTTGTAGTATTCATCTAAAGCAGACTATTCCTGTGCATCAAGGACTCGGTTCGGGAACCCAGACGGCGTTGGCGGTAGGGCAAGGCTTGGCGAGCCTGCATGGTTTGACATTGGCGCATACCGAAATCGCATCCTGTTTGGCGCGCGGTCGGCGTTCGGGTATAGGAATTTATGCTTTTGATCGCGGGGGTGTTTTGGTTGATGCCGGCGTTAAGGACGACAAGTTACCGACTTTGCTTTTTCATCGTCCTTTTCCGAGCGCATGGCGCATTTTATTGATTATGACTCGAGGGCAAGATGGTTTGCACGGTGCGGGTGAGCATAACGCATTTGCGCGCTTGCCACAATTTTCTAAATTGTGTGCCGCTGCTTTGAGCCGCACGGTGCTTATGCAATTAATGCCGGCGGTGGTGGAGCAGGACTTTGCTAGCTTCGCCCAAGCGGTGTACAAATTGCAAGCAACGATGAAGGATTATTTCTCGTCGGTGGAGGAACAAAAAATATCGCGCTTTAATTCTATGAAACTATTGGAATATTTGGACAAACAGGGTATAAAAGGCATTGGTCAAACCTCGTGGGGGCCGACCGCTTTTGCGATAACGGAAAATCAGGCACAGGCGGAAGCCTTAAAAGCCGAATTAAAAGATTATATGCGATCTCACGCTACCGAAACCGAGGCTTTCGAAGATATGGAGAAAATAGATTTTCTTATCGTCAAAGGAGACAATAAAGGTGCAGTGATCGTTTTAGATTAACAACAAACTATAGGAATGACAATGGAAAAACCTTATATATTACATATGCTGACTTCGGCTCCGAATCTAAGCCCTTTTGATGTCAACATGGCGATGGATGCGGGGTGGGATGCAGTAATTCCATACACTAATTTAGATCTCTCGGATGTGCAGGCACTCGTGCAAGATGCAATTTTTTCGAGGGGTCCATCGGGTGTCAAACGTACCGGTTTATTCATAGGCGGGCGGGATATGACGCTCGCATTACAGATGCTGGAGTCGGCACACAAGGCAATGGTGCCGCCCTTTGAAGTCTCGGCGATGGCCGACCCCAGTGGTGCATTTACCACCGCTGCCGGCATGATTGCTGCGGTCGGCGGTAAACTCAAGCGCATACACCGAAGCGACTGGCAAGGGTGTCGTGCAATGGTGCTGGGTGGTACCGGTCCGGTCGGCATGGTTGCTGCGATACTGGCAACCGAATTAGGTGCGCAAGTAACGCTGATGAGCCGTCAACGTTCCAAAGCCGAAGGTATCGTCGAGAATTGCCGCAAGCTGTGCAAAAGCAACGCCGAGCAACTGCATCCGGCGGGCAACGACGAGAAAGCAAGTTTATTGGATCAAACAGAGGTAATACTGGCAACTGCAGCCGCCGGCATCCAAATGATGGACGCAGACGAAATAGCGTCGGCAAGCGCGCTTAAGGTTGCTGCCGATGTGAATGCGGTACCGCCATCCGGTATTCATAGCCTCGATGTTATGCACGACGGCAATCCTTTGCAAGGTTCCAAATCGGGTGCGGTGGGAATCGGTGCGTTGGCAATCGGAAACATCAAGTATCAAGCCCAGCACCGCTTACTGAAGCAAATGTACGAAACGGATAAGCCGGTCTATCTACACTACGAACACGCGTGCGAATCGGCTCAAGATTATATGGATGAACGAGCGTAGCACTGCCGGTTAAGCCGAAAGAGGGGGTAGGGGGCTGTTGAAAATGTATTTCATACATCGTTGGCGTACCATTCCCCTCCAGAGGAGGGGAATGTACCGGCACTATGCTCTTGCAGATATGACGGGGCTGTTGAAAAAATATCCACGAACCGTAGGGGCGGACTAGCATGATGCCTTATTAAAAATCAAGTCGTTTTATTCGTTTTTTATCTCCTTTTGTGAGTATTGATTTAGGACACAGATGCTCAACAATAATTCGTGTCAAACGGTTGCTTGTGCGTGGTGACCCCGTAAATAATACGCGTGAGCTTATGAGCGCAAGCAACAATAATCTGCTTTTTAGTTAACTCCGGACGCCGGCGACTTAATTGGTCGGCAAATGTACGGATGGTCGGGTTATGAACCCGTGCCGAGAGTGCTGCCATAAATAGGAGGTTGCGCAAGTCGGCATTGCCCTGTTTAGAGATGGGCGTAGGCGAGTTGCAGTTGCCGGATTGCTTGTGCTTGGGCGTGATGCCGATATAGGCGGCGAGTTGCTTTGGATGGCGAAACGTATTATCATCCAGTACTGCACACAGGGCAGCCGCAGTTTGAGTTCCGATTCCAGGAATGGAACACAGCAACTGGTGAAGCTGTGTGAGGTGCTCGTCTTGAGCGATGATTTTGTCCATTGAGGCATTAATCTTATCGATCTGCTTCTCATGGTTCTTCAGGCTAGTGGCTGCCACCTTTTTTTGCTTCGCATCGCGCAGAGTTTTAGCGCAATTGCTTAACATCGTACGACACTTGACTAATTCCCTGCGCCATTTCAGTGCGTCGCGCAAGGCTTGTACAGCCGGTGAGGGTTTTTGCCAATCGTCTTCAGGCGGGATAGCAAATACGAAGCGTGCGATGGTACGCGCATCAACGCGATCGGTTTTACTGCGTATGCCGAGCGAGTCGCGGAATCTAGAGATCAGCACCGGTGCTGCCACGGTGATTGGATGCCCGGCATCATAGCCGGCCATGCACAGGTCTAGTTCAAGACCGCCGGTCGCCTCAACGCAGATGCGACACTGCTGTGCGCGGTGTTTGCTCGCCCAAGCTAACAACTGCTTGATGCCTTGGGCATCACTACTAAATTGTTGCTCGGCAAAACTATTATCGGTGAATAATAGAGCCGCCTCTAAAGTGTCTTTAGAGACATCAACGCCAATCGTGACGGGTTGTTTGTTTTCCATAATAAATTACTCCATAAGGGTTGGTTAATGAATGAAATACTAGGTATCAAACACAGTTTAGGAAAGTATGACTACGCCGCCCACACAGGTAAATACGAGATCTAAAGTCTCAAGCTGCCTTCCGAGCTCTATAGTCATAGCGCCGGAGGAGTGCTTTTCATGCTAACAGGCTTTAATGCCTCGTCCGTCCTGCGGCGTGTCTCCTCCGACTTCCTAGGTACTGCAACTACCTAAGCATTTATCTTATATAAATAAGCTAGGGTTTAATATACCTGTCCGCCCGTAGCGCGTTGGTCGGCACGATTTATACATTCATCCATCCGATTTATGGAAACCAAAACCATCCGGCGCAAGCGGTTCCAGCCGTGCAGAACGGTACTTTAGGGCAGACATCAGAGTTGCCGATTGACCTACCGGTTCAATCGGCGGCTTTATACTGCCCCTACAGGTGGTTTGCAAATGTTCATGGCGCAAAGCGGTTGCAATTGTGAGAAACAGCACTTTTTCAACAGCCTGATGATGCGACTACCCCGTCAGGCTGAATAGAACCGCCGATTGAACCGGTAGGTCAATCGGCGTGACTTTGTTCAGAACCTCAACATGCCTGCTAAACGCGTGCATTGCAAAATGCATAGGCCACCCCTCCGAAGGAGGGGAATGGTACGCTCTTACATTTCGTGGTTTACATCGCCAGCGATATGATTTCGTTGATTTATGCTATGATAATGTTTTTCAATTTTAGGATTACGCAGAGGCATCGGCTTACTGCAATAACCCGTTATATCTAAGCAATAGGAGAATATTATGTCTAAGATAATTAGTAAATTGTTTCCCGCACTATTTTTGGTAGTGGGATTAGTGTCCGTCTCTCAAGCGGACGAAACCTGTATGTCGCCGTATATGGCAAAGATAGTCGGGCAGGAAGACTATGTCTATGTCTGGACTTTAGGTGTTGAAGGTTTAGGAGACGAACAAGACAAGCTTGTTACCATAGATGTCAACCCCTCATCCGATACTTATGGAAAAGTCGTTCATACTTTATCGGTGGGTGGGCGCAACGAAGCACACCATTCCGGTCTAAGTGACGACCGCCGTTATTTGTGGGCCGGTGGACTGGACAGCAACAAGGTTTTCATATTCGATGTGCATAGTAACCCACGCCAACCGCGTTTGCATAAAGTAATCAGTGATTTTGTTTCTAAAACAGACGGTTTGGTCGGGCCGCATACTTTCTATGCACTACCGGGACGGATGATGATTACCGCTTTATCCAATAATAAAGATCACGGCGGACGTACCGGCCTGGCAGAATACACCAACGAGGGCGAGTATATTACAACGCACTGGAAGCCTACCGATGGTGATTTGCGCGGTGCGAAGAAGACCGGACAATTTGCCGACGGCTACGGCTATGATCTACGCGTGTTGCCTCGCCGCAACATGATGTTGACTTCGTCTTTTACCGGCTGGTCCAACTACATGATGGACTTCGGCAAAATGCTCAAAGATCCGGAAGCGATGAAACGTTTCGGCAACACGATGGTGTTGTGGGACATGCACAGCCGTAAACCTAGAAAGGTATTCGATGTCCCCGGAGCACCGTTGGAAATACGTTGTGCTTGGCAGCCGAACCATAATTATTGCTTCACGACCACCGCATTGACTTCCAAAATTTGGTTGGTCTACGAAGACATAGAGAGCGGTGAATGGAATGCTCAAGCGGTTGCCGACATCGGCAATCCGGCAGACGTGCCTTTGCCGGTAGACATTTCTATCACTTCGGACGACAGCGGTCTTTGGGTGCAGACTTTCATGGACGGCAAGACTCGTTATTTTGATATTACCGATCCGTTCAATCCTAAGCAAGTCTATGAGCATGTTATCGGCTCGCAAGTTAATATGATTTCACAAAGTTGGGACGGCAAGCGGGCTTATTTCACATCGTCTCTATTGGGAATGTGGGATAAGACCGGAGAGGACGACGAGCAATTCTTCAAAGCCTTCGTTTGGGACGGAGACGAGTTGGATCAGCAGTTCATGATTGATTTCTATGCAGAAAAGCTGGGTAGAGCGCATCAAATGCGCTTCGGTGCTTATTCCTTATACGGTGCCGCACCTTCGGATAGCGAAACCAAGCTAACATACGATCAATAAGAAAATCATGTCATAGACGATCCTATTCGTGTTACCGAAGGTTCCGCCGCATATAATTGTGGCGGAACCTTTTTATGATACCTTGCATTTGATATGGGAGATCTAAAACAACATTCTGCGCGTATTCATTATCGGCGTGGGCGAGGCGCATTGAGCCGGCATTGCTCTCGTTTTTCCGAAACACATAGCGAGGCGGTAGCGGACGACTGGCGCACCGAGGCGGAAGCCGAAAGCAAACCACAGACTGTGTTGCATGCTACCCCTATACGCAGCCTGATCAACTATAACACTTCCCCCGATATTAGTTCCGACCGCACGATCAATCCGTATCGCGGTTGTGAACACGGATGTATCTATTGTTTTGCGCGCCCCACCCATAGTTATATGGATTTATCCGCAGGCTTGGATTTTGAGACACAGATATTCTATAAACCCGATGCGGTTGCCGTGCTAAAGAGCGAGTTATCCAAAAAAAGTTATAGATGCCGTCCCGTCGTATTGGGGGCCAATACCGACGCATATCAGCCGGCCGAGCGCAAGCTCAAATTAACCCGAGGCATACTGGAGGTATTACACCGAAGCCGCCATCCGGTTTCGTTAATCACCAAATCTACGTTGATACGGCGCGACCTAGATTTATTATCGGAAATGGCAAACTTAGGGTTGGTTAATGCATGGGTGTCGGTTACGACTTTGGATCGCACCTTGTCGCGACGCATGGAACCGCGCACTTCCATACCCGACGAGCGTTTGAAAACCATAGAGACACTGGCGGCAGCGGGTGTTCCTACCGGGGTGATTGCCGCACCGATGATACCGTTTCTAAACGATCACGAAATGGAACACATACTCGAATCAGCCCGCAGTGCGGGTGCCGTATACGCAGGCTATATCCTGCTACGCTTGCCGCACGAACTAAAAACCCTATTCAAGGAATGGCTGGAACAACACTATCCCGAACGCGCACAACGTATACTGAACCGCCTAAAAGATTGCCACGACGGCAAACTATACCGATCATCCTTTAAGTCGCGCATGAAAGGGAAAGGGTGGTATGCCGATATGCTCGCTCAGCGTTTCAAGATAGCGTATCGCCGTATCGGTTTTAGTTCTCGTGCTGAATTGGATTGCTCGCAGTTTCAACCACCGGCGAAAGATTCGGCGCAACTCGACTTATTCGGTATAGATAGAGATACATCACCCGCCTAGGTTATCGCACGCATACAAATTGCCCCGACTATATATCGATGAAAAAAAATCCCGAGCTATTACTGATAGCAACGAACGCGCGTATATTGATCGAATCGGCAGCGCGCGGCGGCTATGATGCCGTGGTAATAGACGGCTTCTGTGATCGTGAAGTGAGGCAGCATGCAGTTTCTGCAACACGCGTCGCATTACGCAGCGAAGGGGGTTTGGACGATACCGCACTCGCCGAAGCGATTAGACAGACGAGCAGACGATATGCCGAGACTCTCCGAACTCTGGTTATAGGTTCGGGTATCGAAGGCTGCAAAACCTCGCTCGAGGTGATTCGACAAAGCGATATACAACGACAGGGTAATCAATACGAATACCGAGGATATAGCAAAAACAGAAGTCTCAAGCTATCATCGGATCGAGTGATGTCTATGCCCGATAACATACCACCTTATCTATATAAATCGGTAATCGGTAGCGGCGGGGTGCATATCCATAGAGATGACGACTACCGAGATATAAAACAAGGCTATTATCGCCAGAGTTATCTACCGTTGACAAGTATCTCGCATCTATTCTTAGCCGATGGCGATCAAATTGAAACGGTGGGTTTCAGCGTACAGTGGCATTCCAAGCACGATCCGAAGCATCCTTTTTGTTACGGCGGCGCAATCGGTGCGCATTTTTTGGATCAATCGTGTATCGCACAGGCGGAGGCGGTGGCCGAGAAATTCAATTTAATCGGTTTGAATAATATCGATTATTTATACGACGGAAGCAGACTTTATTTTTTAGAATTAAACCCGAGACCGAGTGCGACGATGACACTCTACGACGAAGATTATGCCGACGGTCTATTGCACGCGCATATCGAAGCATGCGAAGGCAAAGGTTTGACGAGACGATCACAAGGCGTGTCGGTGTGCAGAACGTTTGCTATTTTTTATACCGACGAAGCGATACAATTACCGAATGATTTTGAATGGCCGATCGAAGCCAGAGATGTTCCGATGGAAAATCCCGCAGGTTATTATTTTGAAAAGAATGCACCGGTTTGTACCTTGCATGTAAATGCCGGGGATATCGGCAGTGCACTCACCGGTGTGCAGAACCGAATTCGGGATTTGCAAAGATACATCACACAAACATCGAAGACAACTCAATTCTGAAATAAACAGGGAGCAATATTATGAAACACTCGAGTATCGGCATTAACAAACTCGCACAGCCTTTGGTAGAACAACTCTGTTCACAAGCCGATAGGTTTGCCGTGTCGGTTACGAGGGCAGAAAATCATACTCGTATCGTCGATGCCGGCATTAAGTCGCACGGAAGCCTAGAGGCGGGTCGATTGATTGCAGAGATTTGTTTAGGTGGACTCGGACGCGTTTCACTCACGCACGACGGTGTTGCCGCGAATTGGCCGCTGAGCGTGCATGTAAGCACGGTCAATCCGGTTTTGGCATGTCTGGCATCGCAATATGCGGGCTGGAGTTTAGCGCACAAAGAGAATAATAAAAAATTTCAAGCCTTAGGGTCGGGTCCGGCTCGGGCTTTAGCGTGTCGTGAGGATTTGTTTGAAGAGCTTGCCTACCGAGATCAATCGGATCACGGCGTTATCGTGCTGGAGGTAGATGAATATCCACCGTTGCCCTTGCTCGACAAAATTGCCTCGCAATGCGGTATAGAAGCCTGCAATTTGACTGTGATTTTGACACCGACATGTAGTTTGGCAGGGTCTATGCAAGTTGTGGCAAGAGTTCTGGAAGTTGCGTTACATAAAGTACACGAGTTAGGGTTTGAATTAGACGATATTATAGATGGATGCGGAAGCGCACCTTTCCCGCCGCCGGCCAAGGATTTTATTACCGGCATGGGGCGTACCAACGATGCGATATTGTTTGCCGGACGCGTACACCTATTCGTCAACGGCGAGATCGATGCTGCACAGAGCTTAGCACAAAAGCTACCAAGCAATACTTCGCGCGATTATGGCAGACCTTTTGCCGAGGTATTCAAGGATTACAAATACGATTTTTTCAAGATAGACCCCATGTTGTTCAGTCCTGCACAAATCGCAGTCAGTCATTTGCCGAGCGGTAAAACTTTCCATGCCGGCGTTATCGCATTGGATTTACTTGAAAGCTCTTTTGATTAAATTGAAAAAATGACCGAAATTGCTTTGATCAGTGATGCCCCGGGTTGGCATTGCGAACAGTTGCAAGAAGCATTTGCCGCACACCGATGTGAAGTTAAGACTGTTGCATTAAACGATTGTACGATTTCCACGCAAAGTGAGATCAATATACAACTTCCCGGTTTCGTCGATTATCTGCCGAGTGGTGTTTTTGTTCGTGGTATACCGGCGGGCTCTCTGGAAAGCGTGGTTTTTCATTTGGACATATTACATGGCTTGGCAAAGCTTGGTGTCCATGTATATAACGATGCACGAATGATAGAATGCAGCGTCGATAAAGCGATGACTAGTTTTTTATTAAGAAATGCCGGTATAGCGACACCTCCGACTTGGGTGACCGTAGACTATAAAAAAGCCTGTGCAATCGTTCAAAGGCTTGCCGATCAGGGTCAAGCCGTAGTCCTAAAACCGATTTTCGGCTCTCAAGGCAAAGATTTACAGCTTATACATAATGTTTCGGAGCTACCCGAGCCAAGCGACGAACAACCTCGGGCATATTATTTGCAACAATTTATAGAAAATGCCAAGCCGTATGATTGGCGAGTATTCGTAGTCGGAGATCAGGTTGTCTCGGCAATGCAAAGGCAAGGATGCGGTTGGGTGAACAATGCCGCACAAGGTGCCGAATGTCGTCATGCCACTATCGGTGATGAAGCTGCCACACTTGCGGTCGAAGCGGTGCGTGCTGTAGGGCTATTTTATGGCGGAGTGGATTTAATAAGCGGCACGAATAATATCATACAAGTGATTGAAATAAATAGTATTCCTGCTTGGAAATATTTGCAAAGTGTGAGCTCGGTTAATATTGCCGAATATATGGTGGACCACTTCATGGCAACCCGCTATTGCCGTGACATCTGATCAAACTCAAAGACTGGAAACACTATTTTTATCGGCTTGCCGTGCCGATATAGAAGCGATTAAACCCGGCAATGTCAGTATTCATTCCGCCGGACACCGAATGTGCGGCGAAGATTTTATAAAAAGCGCACAAGCCTGTGTAGCTGCAATTTGCACACCACAAAGCAGTCTGGGCGAGCGTATTCTCCGTGCGGTTCAGGATACCCGAAAGGTGGTATCGATGAATACCAACCTCGGTATTATTTTGTTGTGTGCACCACCGATACAGGCGATTTATTCCGGCAACGGAAAATCGCTAAAACAATCTTTGAAGCAAGTATTGGCGAATACTACGGTAGACGATGCACGCTCGGTGTATCGTGCGATCCGCCTTGCCGAGGCCGGCGGCTTAGGACATGTAGAGCAAGCCGATATCTCTACGAACCCCGATATTTCCTTGCTGGAAGCGATGCGTTTAGCGCAACGACGAGATTTAATCGCCGCCCAATACGCTACGGATTATAGTGCTATCTTTGAGCAGGCACGCCCGACCTTGCTTGCATTTTATTCCAAATGGGGCTATAATCTGTCGGCTGTGAGCGGTGTCTATATGAAACTGCTCGCCACGTATCCAGATAGTTTAATTACACGCAAGCGGGGGGAAGCAACTGCACTTTATGTGCTTGAGCTTGCTTCTGCATTGTATAAGAAATACTGTCGCAGGGATGAACCCGGAGCTTTTGATGCTAAACTGCTTGAGTTTGATCGTAAACTGAAGGAAAACAATATCAACCCGGGAACTACGGCCGATATGACCGTTGCAACTGTTTTTCTAACTAGTCTGGGTTAATACATACTCAATTGATAAGGAGAAATGTCAATGCAAATTAGTAAAGTAATGGTAGGCGAAGCCCTAGTCAACGACAACGACCCGTCCGGGACGATGGCCGAAATCGCCCATATAGACTTAATTATGGGACCGCGCGGTTCGGCTGTCGAAACAGCCTTCTGCAGTGGTTTGGTTAATAATAAAGATGGTTTTACTTCCTTGTTGGCGGTGATTGCACCCAATCTGCCTTGTAAGCCTAACACAATGATGTTTAATAAGGTCACGATCAAAGGTCAAAAGCAAGCCGTACAGATGTTCGGACCCGCACAAGCGGCGGTAGCCAAAGCTGTTCAGGATTGTGTTGCCGACGGAATTATCCCCCAAGACGAAGCAGACGATATCTATATCTGTGTGGGTGTTTTCATTCACTGGCAGGCTGAAAGCGATCAGGCGATTTATGAAAACAACCATAAGGCAGTTAAAATGGCAATAGAAAATGCCATCAGCGGTAAGCCGACGGCAGCCGAAGCAACTGCTCAAAAAGACAGCGCAGAACATCCTTTCAAAGGCTTCTAAAACCTTAAAAGAAAATTAAAAAACCCCGATAACTATTTGTTTTCGGGGTTTTTTATGTTACTAAAATAATCGCATACACCTCCCATACCTCACCGTGGCTCACCGCGATACGGGTTGAGCTGCGATGACCAAAGCTAGGTTAAAAGCCTTTCCACCTATCGCAACTCCAAGTGCCGAGATACTGATACTCGGTTCCATGCCGAGTGCCGCATCGCTCGCCGACCATCAATATTATGCACATCCGCGTAATCACTTCTGGTTAATTATGGGTGCATTATTCGGCACGGATGCAAAGCGATGCTACGCCGACCGCTGTCGCAACCTAAGCGATCATCGTATCGCATTGTGGGATGTAATCGCCGGTTGTATGCGTCGCGGAAGTCTCGATTCGGACATCGTCGAAGAAAGTATCAGAGTCAATAATTTCAATACCTTTTTCAACAAATATACTGCAATTCATTCGGTTTTTTTTAACGGTGGCAAAGCCGAACAAGTCTATCGCAAATACATATTGCATACGCTACCTGCCGACCTCAATCTGGAATATCATAGATTGCCCTCGAGTAGTCCGGCGAACGCAACATGGAGTTTAGCCGAGAAATTAAAGGCATGGCAAGTTGTCAAGCAAAAGGCCCATATTAATTAGAGAACGTCGGCCACTCCGAATTATTGTAGAGGACCTTCTAAAAATAATTTGATACGCAGCAGAACACCTATAATCACGGTGAGCCCATACCTTTCCGTTGCATTGTTATGCGTCACATCGATGTAGACATTATTTGCTCCGGAAAATAACGGCATTATGGTGACCGAATCGCCGCTCACAACGACCTGGTTGATTGCGGTGCCGTCATCCGGCGTATAGCGTACCCTGATGGTGCGACCGGTCAAGACCGTAGGTGTCATCGTAACAGTGGTCATAGTATTTTCCACATTGACATAGTAATCTAAGTTGTCGAGACTAAAATCGGGGTTTAGTTCCAGCATTTGTGAGTCTGCTTCCACTATGAGTCCGGTTAAAGTTGCCGTACTCAAGCGTCTTATGAATAAGTTGTAATCCCTCGTAGCCATGCCGTCTGCCGTTGTTAGCGACACGGTAATCGTATTGTTGCCTACGCTTAGTAGCACCGTACTATTGCGACTACTGTTGTAAGTAATCGTATGTGCGGTACTATCTGCCGTAGCCGTTATTTCAATTTGGTCTATAGTGTTTGCCACGATTGCTCGGTAATTTATCGTTGCATCCGAGCATGTTATGAAGGTCGGGTTGAGTGATCCCGATGATAAGGAGAGGGCGGTCAAACAAGGTTCTAATCGCCTCACAGTCAGGGTATATCTTGTCGTTGCTTTATTGTCCGACGTACTTACTGCAATAGTAATGTTATTGTTTCCTACATTCAGAGGAACTACATCTCCGGTTATAGAATTTCCGTTAACGGTGATGGCAACCCTATGTCCGGTACTATTGGCTGTAGGAGTTAATGTGATTCGTTCTATATCGCTGTCTACGGTTGCGATATATCGTGTTGATGCATTACTGCATTGATTTGGATTACCGAAGGTCGGGTTGGGTGATCCCGGTGACAAGGAGAGAGCGGTCAAGCAGGGCTCTAATCGCCTCACGGTTAGGGTATATCTTGTCGTTGCTTTATTGTCCTGCGTCCTTACGGAAATAACTATGGTATTATCTCCCACATTCAAAGGAACTATATTTCCGGTTATAGAATTTCCGTTAGCGGTAATGGTGACCCTATGCCTGGTACTATCGGCTGTGGGAGTTAATGTGATTCGTTCTATATCGCTGTCTACGGTTGCGGTATATCGTGTTGATGCATTACTGCATTGATTTGGATTACCGAAGGTCGGGTTGGGTGATCCCGATGATAAAGAGAGGTCGGTCAAACAGGGCTCTAGTCGTCTCACAGTTAAGATATACCTTGTCGTTGCTCGATTGTCCCGCGTCCCTACGGAAATAACTATGGTATTGTCTCCCACATTCAAAGGAACTAAATTTTTGGTTGTAGAATTTCCGTTGGCGGTGATGGTAACCCTATGTCCGGCACTATTGGCTGTAGGGGTTAATGTGATTCGTTCTATATCGCTGTCTACGGTTGTCGCATACCGAAATCTCTCTCTATTAAAGTCAGGGTTGAGTGTTCCCGTAGATAAAGATAACCCGATCAAAGCAGGGCTTTGGCGTGATTTAAGTACGGGGTACTGATTAGATGTACCAAAATCCCACACCTCGGTACTCCATCTACGATATATCCCGGTTGCCGCTGTTGGTGATTGCAATTCCATAGTAGTTTTACCTTGATTGCGGCCACCTCTCGTTATTCCACTCGTATTTATGTCCCAGTAGCTATTCGCAATGCTTCCTTCATTCTCACCGACTAAACCGCCTACATCCTGATTTCCCGAAACAGAACCTGTCGCATAGCTGTTCGTGATAGTTCCCTCACTATAACCGACTAAACCGCCTATATCCTCATTTCCCGAAACAGAATTCGTCGAATAGCTGTTCGCGATGCTTCCTTCACTTTCACCGATTAAACCGCCTACATCCTCGTTTCCCGAAACAGAACCTGTCGCATAGCTATTCGCAATGCTTCCTTCATTCTCACCGACTAAACCGCCTACACTATTATTTCCTCTGATATGTACATTTAGTAAACCAATACGAGTAATTTCGGCCCGGCCTCTTGTACGACCGAACAGACCGATATAATTACTACCACGTCTTTTAATCATAAGACCGGAGATAGTATAGCCGTTGCCGTCAAACCGCTCTCTGAAAGGGTTTCGAGAATTTCCAATCGGCTGCCAACCTGCTCGCGTAGTCCATCTAGTCCTGTTCGTTGCCGAACTATAGCTAGCACTGTCATTAAAGTCTAAATCTCTGACTAGTTCGTAACCTACACAACCATTAGATGGACAACCCGAGGTACTCCTGTTTGTCATACGGATTGCATTTAAGTCCTCTAAATAGCATATTTCTATCAATCTATCGTTATCATCGTCAACATCAGGAGTGTTGCATGCATCAGGAAGTGCTGTTTGTGCACTTACGGTGCTAAAAAATACGATGTAGGATAAAAAAATTAATGTTGTAATCAAACTAGTTTTAACGATTTTTTTCATTAGAGGAGAAACTATGAGCAGTGTAGGATTTTTATGCTTTATTTCGGAATTTGGTATCGTTGCCTTCTTGTTATTATAGTAAATATAAAGATTTATGTGGAAAATCATCAACTATTATTTTTCACCTATGAGCTAAGGTCGGGCATGGCAAGTTGTCAAGCAAAAGGCTGATATAATCAACTCATTAATCAATACGAAGTAAGACTTAAATGAAGATAAAGTTATGCAATGCCTAGAATGTGGTAAAGAGATTTCGCTTTTATTGCCGGGAGTGGGTCAACATTGATCGCAGCAAAATTACTAGAACGTCAGTATCTAGGTTTTGAGTCGGATTCGAATTATGTGAACATCTGTAAAAACAGACTGGTTCCGGAACGCGTCGCGCCGGCATGATTTATACATTTATTCATCCAATTTATGGAAACCAAAACCAAATGGCGCAAGCAGTTGCGGTTATTACGAAGGGCGGACATGTTAGTCCGCCCTCACACATGCAGGTTACGTTGCGGTTGTATAAACATTGCATACTTTTTTAACAGTTCTAAATTCCACATGCCAATATCATAGATTACCCTCTAGTAGTTCGGCGAACGCAACATGGAGTTTAGCCGAGAAATTAAAAGCATGGCAAGTTGTAAAGTAAAAGGCTGATATAATTAGCCAATCAGTCAATACGAGATACGACTTAAATGGAGACAAAGTTATGCAATGCCTAGAATGTGGCAAAGAGATTTCGCTTTTAGACAACGAGCACTTGGCACGATGTTGTGGCTTGACGCTACAAGAATACGCACTGCGCCATAAATTGCCGCTGGATATACTCGTGCCACCGTCCCAAATCAATGCCGGCGACGACCCCGGCGGTTATCGCTATCTAAAAGCAGCGGCTTCGGGTGATGCAAAATTAACCATCGCTGCGTTGGATGCATGCGGTGCGTTGTCCGATGACGATAACTTTTACACGATTCACGGTGAAGTTAGGCGCTTAGATTTTTTGTTCTGGTTACGGCAGGCACTGCTTGATTACGGATTTGAGTTTAGACAAGAATACATCTACAACGACGATACACATCGAGTCGTTGCCTTAAATCGTCTAAAAACTCCGAGACGTTCTTTGGATATCTATGGCACAGAGGAATTGGAGCGACTGAACGATGCCGATTTCTTAAATTTTGTTGCGCTGAGCATTGCAACCAAAGCGGAACTCCACGGCGAGTATTTATTTTTGCGATACCGCAATACGCATTGTGCCGATTGGGTTTGTCGCAGACTAAAAGCGTCGTTTAAGGTTCATCTGATTAGACTCGATGCTATCGGTGGCGACGGTGCATTGTTGCGTAGTAAAACGATTGCCGATAGTCGTACATTGCTACACCTGATAGAGTCGATGCTGAACGAACTACCGTGCACCGGTGAGCGTTTTTATCCGACGACACCCGAGGCATCGGTCACCAAAGAATTGGTCTTTGATTCCGCGCATTTTATTACCGACCATCCCGGCAATTGCGCCAATCTGCACGGCGGACGCTATAAACTGAATGTGACGATTACCGATGTCATCGATCCTTACAATGGCTTCGTAATGGATTACGGTTATTTGAAAACCGTCATAGTACAACGAGTTATCAAAAAACTGGATCATAAAAACCTGAATCTCAGCGATGCATCGCTGAGTTGGCGGTCGTCCACCGAGATATTGAGTGCATTTATTTGGCAACAATTAATAGACTATTTACCCAATCTTTCGGAGTTGTTGATTTACGAGACCGACAGTTCGTATTGTCGTTTTAGCGGACCTACCCTGGAAGATTTGCAGAACGGTGCAGAATGCATGCCTTCGGCTTTTCAGCAAAAGCAGTTAGGACATAATCCCGCACGCAGGCGGGCGTTGAATGCTTTGCATCCGATTCATCTGGATTTAGTAGCAAACGCCGACAAATCATGAAATTATTTATAGATAGTGCAGATATAGCAATAATCGAGAAGGCAGCCGCCTCCGGGGTTGTTGACGGTGTGACCACCAATCCGAGCCTGCTTGCCAAAACCGGTGTTATCGGACGGGATAAAGCATCTCTGCACGATTATTACGCACGGATTTGTCGAATAGTCGGCGGTGATGTTTCGGCGGAAGTGATTAGCACCGACTACGATGCGATGGTAAAAGAAGGGCATGAATTAGCGAGCATAGACCGGCATATAGTCGTTAAGGTGCCGATGACCGAGTCCGGTGTAAAAGCGATAAAAACGCTCAAAGAAGCGAATATACGCACTAATTGCACGCTGATATTTTCGGTTGCACAAGCGATGCTCGCAGCGAAAGCGGGTGCATTTTATATTTCACCCTTTATAGGGCGGTTGGACGATGCCGGGCAAGTCGGCGACGGTATGAGGCTGGTAGAACGAATCTGCGATGTCATTGCGTATTACGGGTTTGCTACCGAAGTCTTGGCGGCATCGATCAGAAATTTGCAGCATGTAGAGCAGTGCGCAGAGGTCGGTGCGGATGTGGCAACCTGTCCGTATTCCGTATTTGAAGCGATGTTCAAGCATCCGTTGAGCGATGCCGGCTTAAAAAAATTTCTGAGTGATTATGAAGAAGCAAAAGCCTAAAAATAATAAGCAGCAAACGAAGTCCGAAGATAAGCCTAAAAGTGCCTCCTTCACGGTGCGGGCCGACGGCAAACTGCCGGTGATTATATTCGATGTCGTAATGAGCCCGGCGACACTCGGTGAGAGAAATTACTCGAACCCCGTTAGGCGTAGATGCAGAGCAATGTGGAGCACCGGTGTCGCACGCTCGCAATTATCCAGAAAACTAATCGAGGAATTAGGACTCGAAGTTATCGTCAAGGAAGAGAGAGGTAAACAACAATTATTTTATGGCTTGGATGTCTATCTTCCGAACAAAGTACGCATGGCTAAGGTTGAGATGACCGAGATAGAGCATGCACTGCCTTACCCGGGTATCGAGTGTATTATCGGAATGGATATCATTTCGATGGGAGATTGTAGCGTGTCTCACAGCGACGGTAATACTTTTTTCTCTTTTCGTGTGCCGTCCCTGGGCGGCACCGATTATGTAGAACAGTCCAATAAACAAAAAGCATCGCCGCGTTCTCCGACGATGGTGCGGCGTAATCAGATGTGTCCTTGCGGTAGTGGTAAAAGGTATAAGAACTGTTGTGGTCGCCTAATTTGATCCTGCGAATAAATATACGCGCTACCTTTCTTCTCTAAATTCTTCCAAGTCTTTGCGTTTTGCCGCGATGCGGGCGCGTATCGCTTGATGTAGCGTATCGCTTTTTTCGGCAAAGTCAAGTTGGCGTAGTGCAGGTTCTATATAACCTTTGGCTGCATAATAATCGGCAAGGTATTCGTGGTATTCGCCGCCTCGTCCGAGTTGCGTAGCCGCTTGTGCACCGAGTTGATAGAATTGCGGGTAATACCGATGTAGCGATGCGGCTGCGTTGATTTTCTCTAATGTTTTTTGTGCTTGTCCGTCTTTGAGCAAACACAGTGCTAAATAATAGAGTATGGTTGCTCGCCCCGGATGTAGGCTATCCAGTTTGTTCAGTACGGTTATGGCTTTGTCCCAATTTCCCATAGTTCTATAGGCATGAGCAAAGGCGAGTTTGACCGGTATATGCTGTTGATTAGGGGGGATTTTTTCTAAATACCCGATGGCAAGCTCGGGTAATTGTCTTTCTATAAATACAAGTGCTTTATAGTAGTTTTCGATATTCCTGTCGTAATGCTCGGTTACCGTGTTAGTTTTTGCGAGTGCGAGTAAGCGAGCTTTTGCGTAATGAAACGCCTCGCTATCCTTGTCGAAATGTCCATGGTAGCGTTCGTGGTATCGGGCTGCGCGAGTCTGTGCCTCCGAGAGACGAGAGACCGTCAGGGGGTGGGTGCGCAAAAACTCTATTTGCCGGTTCCTCCCTTCCATTTTTTGCAGTTTTGCAAAAAATGCCGGCATGCCCGTGGGGTCTAGTTCGGCGGCTGCCATGAGTTGCATACCGAAGCGATCTGCTTCGTATTCAAAGTTGCGTGTATAGCTCAATCTTCTCTCCACAGGTAATGCAGTGCCGCCGAATAAACTCAATTCTGCCAACTCGGAATTATAGGTGGCAGCAATCAATGCGCCGATGACGGCCAGTGTGCCGATGAGAGAACTTTCCTCGGTCAAAGCCTGCAATCTCGCAATGTGACGCTGTGTGACATGTGCTATTTCATGCGCCACGACACCTCCCAGTTCACTCTCGGTATCGGCACTCACAATGAGCCCTTCGTTGAATGCCAAGATACCGCCGGGAGTAGCGAAAGCATTGATAGCAGGATTTCTGACCGGTAAAAAATGAAAATCCAAAGATTGGTTTTTACTGTGTGCAAGTATCCTTTCTCCCAGATGGCGCAGATAGCTTTGTATTTCTATGTCTTCGATAATCGGTAATTGAGAGCGCACTTCGGCCAGTATCACTCTGCCTAGCTTTTTTTCTTTGGCAAGGCTCATGGTCGCGTACGAAGGATCGCCGATATCCGGCAAGCGGTAAGGGTCGGCATGTGCCGATACGCCACATAGGCATAGTAGCAATAAGCACAGCCGTAGTGAATAATAAAATCGTTTTTTGAATTTATTCATTTGATTATAAAAGCCTATAAGTAATATCAATGATACTACATTTAGATTATAGAATGATTAATAGCAGGCTAATAAGCATAAATAGGGCATAATAGGCATAGATTTCCTTTTCCATAATTCTGAGCTTATAGTATGACTTTAAATTCTCCAATATATTTACTTCGATACGGTATCGTATCTTTCATTTTGATATTTGCGGCGTCGTGCGCATCTATGGGTAGCGTAGAACGCGAAACCAAATTGCTCTCTGATCAACTTTACGAACTATTAACCGCCGAAATAGCGATACAGTATCGCGACCCACAACAATCTCTGGATCACTATTACAAAGCGGCATTATTGACTCGAGACGCGGAAGTTTATCGCTCGGCGATTGCATTGGCGGTGAGTGTGGAAGATTATCAAAGAGCAAAGATTTTAGCCGAACACTGGTATACCGTCGACTCCGAGAATACGGAACTCAACAAAGTGATGGCATTGATTTACTTGCAAACCGAAGACTATACCGAAGCTTTGGGGCGTATAGAGGTATTGCTTCGCTCCGAGGCAGATTTAGATACTCGGCATGTCTTGCCTATATTAGGACATATAGAATTTGAAAAAAGCCGTGAAGTACTTGAAAAGCTGGAGCAAGCGGCACCCGAAAACGCTGCCGTTCACTGGTTGAAAGCCTATCTAAACTTTTATTACGGCAATTATCAACAAGCACTGAACATGATAGACCAGGCTTTGGTATATAACCCCGATTTAGTCAACGCAATTGCATTGAAGGCGGATATATTATTTGCACTGAACGAGGACAAAGTTGCCCTAGAGTGGTTGAGTCGGCAAGCAACGCTGCAGCCGCAGAGCTTCTTGCTACAAGCCAAGGCGGCCTCGAGCTTACAAAACTACGGGCATACCGTTCCGGCACGGAGATTTTTTGAGGCGGCATACGACCTTAATTCGGAGCAGGCAACATTCATATTGCAATATGCGATATTCAATATAAGCGAGAAGCGTCTAGATGATGCCGAGCGATTGCTGGCGCGTTATTCCGAACTGGGAGGTGAGGCAGAAGTAGCAACTTATTACAAAGCAACGCTTGCCGAGAAGCGTGGCGATTTACAGGCTGCAATAAATTATTTCCGTGCCGTCAAATTAGAGGGTTTGCGTTCGGAAGCGGCACTCAATATCGCAAAAATCTATCAAATACAAGGTTTATTCGAGAAAGCCGACGAGCAGTTTGAAGCGTTACGAGAGTTTAGCGAGAACGAAGGTGAGCAGATACGCTATTACATCGCACAGACGACTGCATTGCGCGAAGGTGGATTTAAGGAGCGCGCGATACGCTTGTACAACGAAGCAATTGAACGCTATCCCGCCTCGCTGAGTTTACTTTATTCTCGCGGCATGTTGTGGTTGGAGATGGATCAGTTTAATTTGTTCGAGCAAGATATGGAGCGAGTTATCGAGTTAGACGAAGATAACTGGCAGGCATTGAATGCCTTGGGTTATACGCTCGCCGACCTGAATCGTCGCTTAGATTATGCGAGTATCTATATACGACGCGCCTACGAGATAAACCCAACCGAACCGGCGGTCATAGATAGCATGGGTTGGCTGGCATTTCGCCTCAACAACCTGGAACTTGCGGAAAGTTATGTACAAAAGGCTGCTTCGATGTTTCACGATTCCGAGATCTTGGGACACTGGGTTGAAATTTTATGGTCTATGCAAAGGGAAGCGGAGGCGACTCGGTTACTCAAAGACGCACTGATAGATTTCCCGGAAAGCGATTATCTGATGCGCTTGTATGAAAAAATAATACCCTAAGGCGACGAGGCGCGGTCGTACAACTTTTGAGTAAAATATCGGACTAGCGTTTTTATACTTAAATAGATGATAAATCAGACTCCGGCTCACAGTATGAGGGCAGATATTAAAACTATGCTTAACCATCGGTCTGACCCGATACAAACATTTGCAGACTTTTTTTGTGGTATTGGTGGGTTCCATTTTGCCTCTGCCACCTTAAACTTAAGATGTGTTTATGCTTGTGATATTGATGATAAAGTCCGAGATACTTATGAAGTTAATTTCGGTATGAGACCGGAAGGTGATATAAACAGTATAAAATTGTCTAAAACACCTTCGTTTGATTTACTATGTGCGGGTCCGCCGTGCCAACCATTCAGCATTATCGGGAAGCGTCAAGGTATAGCGGACTCTCGAGGTGGATTGTTTTTTAAGTTACTGAAGATTATAGAAGTTAAACGACCCAAAGCGGTAGTATTAGAGAATGTTCGGCAGTTACTAACCATTGATAACGGAAGAATATTTCGATGTATCGTTAAAGAATTGAAACTTATCGGTTACTTTGTAGATTACCGGGTATTAAATGCACTTGATTTCGGTTTACCCCAAAAGCGCGAGCGAGTTTTGATAGTTGCAACGCGTAAACATTTCGATATTTTTCCTTGGCCGATGCGCAAAGTATCAATGAAACCACTGGCTAAGATATTAGAAAAAGATCCCGATATTCGTCATTTTGTATCGGATAGAATCAAGCAATCTAGACACTCGATACACAAATCACGATATAAACCCGGAATATGGCATGAAAATAAAGGAGGCAATGTTAGCAGTCATCCGTTCTCCTGTGCGCTACGAGCCGGAGCTTCTCATAATTACTTACTCGTTGACGGTGAACGACGATTGACTCCGCGTGAGATGTTACGTTTACAAGGGTTTCCTGATAAATTCAGGATTATATGCACCGACAGTCAAATACGTAAACAGACAGGGAATGCAGTGCCGATTCCTCTTGCTCGTGCTGCAATAGAAGGGGTATTGGAAGTCTATGCCCAAACTTAAGCTAAGAGGAAGTGTAAAGCGGCGAAGTAGTCCTTATCCGCTCGGTGAGATACCTCGCAAGGTGGCTTTTACCATCGGTAGAAAGATTGTCCATCAATTAGCAATAGGTTACAAAAATTTAACAGGCGACGACTTCGGTAGAATATTCGCCGAAGCTATAAAAGGAGAGTATAAAAATAGCCCCTTAGGTGTGGTTGATGCAGTTAGGGACAAATGTGCATGGTCGGTTAAAACAGTACAACACAAAAAACCTTTTGAAGCCGATTCCTTGCGACTGATATCGGGGCGTAATTCACCGGATTATTCACTTGGCATATCTGATCCGCGTAAAGATGTTAACTTGACGGGGCAGGCGATTCTTAAGATTTGGAATAACCGCTTAGATGAAGCATTGAACGAATACGATGATTTACGAATAATCGTATTAGTAAGGAATATGAACACTTGCGAGTTTGTTTTATTTGAATATGAAGCGCACCGCTATATACCCGATAATTACCGATGGATTGTGAATAGTAGAGGAAATTTTGAGGGCTACGATAGAAAGACCGAGATGCGACAATTCACTTGGCAACCACACGGTTCGCAATTTACGATATACTATAAAATTCCGATAACAATGCATAAGTTTAGGATAGCTGTAAAGATTCCGGTGATTGAAGCCGAACATATTTTGAAACTTATAGCGTACAAGGACGATTGGATCGAGTTTGAGATATGAAGCTCTTTCTGCATAAATATCTTTTGTTTCTTTTACCGACACTATGCCTGTTATTCGGTGCGTGTTCACAACAGACTCTAAAACTGGAAGCCGATGTTGCCGATACTGCGGTGTCGGTTATGCAGGAGCGTATTGCAGGCTATACGCAATGGGATGTGCAGATGCGGATAGCAATGCGCCACGATAAATTGAGCTGGCGAGGGATTATGCAATGGACACAACGAGAAGACCGGTTTGCCATGATTTTCAACGATATTCTAGGTCGGCGTTTGATGCTTATAGAAAGTCGACCGGACGGTAGTGTATCGGCGATAGATTCTAAGGGAAGGCAAACACAGGCATCCGATCCTTCGGTATTGCTTAAATCTATGTTGGGCACCGAAGTGTCGGTGGCGGACTTGCATTATTGGTTGTTGGGTGCACCCGCTCCCGATGAATCCTATTTTGACCCGGAGTTCGATGCGCAAGGTAGATTGCAATCTTATAAACAAGGTGAATGGATCATAAGCTATACCGATTATAGAGACGACGACTGCCTGGATTGGTCGCCCGGTAGTTTAACGTTAAGCCGAGAGCAAACTCAACTGTGGTTACGCATACGCTCGTGGCAGACATCTCCGAGTGTCGTTAAAACTGCTACATGCTAAATAGCTTTTATGAAATATCTAGCACCTGCCAAACTAAATCTTTTTCTACATATTACTAAACGTCGTCCCGACAACTACCACGAATTGCAGACTTTGTTTCAACTCATAGATTACTACGACGAACTTGATTTCAAAATACGCTCGGACGATGCAATTAATTTGCGTTGCAATGTGGATATTCCGCGCCAAGATAACTTAGTGTTTAAGGCCGCCGGGCTTTTGCAACAACACTGTGGCAAACCGCAAGGGATTGATATCTATCTGCATAAGCGGATTGCTATGGGAATGGGTCTGGGCGGTGGAAGTTCCGATGCCGCAACCACGCTCAAAGTATTGAATCGCTTATGGGATTGCCGTCTGAATGAAGCACAACTTATGGCTTATGGTAAAGACTTGGGTGCCGATGTCCCGTTGTTTATTGCCGGTCGAAGCGCGTGGGGAGAGGGGATAGGTGAGGTTTTGCAGGCGGTCGATTTGCCACCTCGTTGGTATGCCGTATTTATTCCCTTTCAGCGTACTAATACCGGTGTGATGTTTGAATGTTCCGAATTAAAAAGAGATTGTGCCGAGGTTTCGATAGAAGACTACTTGGCGGGCCGTACTGCGAATGTGTTCGAGGCGGTTGTCAGAAACGAATACCCGCAGATTGCCGCCGATATGGACTGGCTGAATAGTCGTGGTGTTGCGCATTTAACTGGTTCGGGAGGTGCTTTTTTTGCATCTTGCGAAACCGAAGCACAAGCGAGGGAGTTGACTTATGATTGTCCTGCACACCTGCAATTTTTGATTGCCCGAGGCATCGACGAGTCACCTGTCAATCAATCAAATCATTAATTTATGTTAATATGCGTATCTCATTTGATGTTGATATGCGTTTGGGCCGTCGCCAAGTGGTAAGGCACCGGGTTTTGATCCCGGCATTCGCAGGTTCGAATCCTGCCGGCCCAGCCATCATCGGTTATTGCTGACATGGAAAATAACAGACAAAAAATTGCATTATTTAGCGGCACTGCGAACCCCGAACTGGCAAAAAAAATAACCGCTCACTTGAAAATTGATTTGGGCAAAGCCATAGTCGATCGTTTCAGTGACGGCGAAGTGCATATAGAAATTCTTGAAAATGTTAGAGGTAAAGATGTCTTCATTATGCAGCCCATTTTTACGCCTGCCGAATATCTAATGGAACTGTTGATTATGACCGATGCTTTGCATCGTGCCTCTGCAAGGCGAATTACCGCAGTCATTCCTTACTTCGGCTATTGCCGCCAAGATCGTCGGGCGCGCTATGCCCGAGTTCCGATTTCGGCTAAAGTGGTTGCCAATATGATCGGCGGCGTACAAGCGAACCGCGTGCTCATCGTCGACTTGCACGCCGATCAAATACAAGGTTTCTTTAGTTTTCCGATTGACAATATCTACGCATCGCCGGTGTTATTGGACGATATCAATAAACATTATCGAGGCGATAAAATTATCGTGTCTCCCGATGTAGGAGGTGTCGTGCGAGCCCGTGCTTTGGCTAAACGGTTGGGTGATTCGGATCTTGCGATCATAGATAAGCGACGTCCCCGACCCAACGAAAACAAAGTGATGAACGTAATCGGGACCGTGCGAGATAAATCTTGTATTCTCATAGACGATATCGTCGATACTGCAGGAACCTTATGCGAAGCAGCGAAAGCCTTAAAAGAAAACGGTGCCCTTAGAGTGAGTGCTTATGCAACCCATCCGGTGTTGTCGGGACCGGCGATTGAACGCATTCAGCATTCGGTGATAGACGAAGTCGTGGTCACGGACACGATTCCGCTTTCCGAAGCTGCCGAGCAATGTAACACGATTAGACAAATTAGCGTCTCGGCAATGCTGGCGGAGGCGATTATAAGCATTCACCAAGAGCAGTCTATTAGCAAATTATTCCCCGAAATTTGATTTTATCCGCCGTTCGTCGGATATTTGCTACCGTTCATTTTATATCGGTTTACAAGCTGTATTTGCCGGTTAATATTGCAAATTCGTCCTTGCCGTAAGGCAAGTATTTATTTATAATCGTTAACCGAGTAGGAGATATATTATGGTATACAACTCACTTTTTCATAAAACACTAACGAAGATTCCCGGCACAACCAAGGAAGAGATTGGTTTGGCAATAGAGAGTCTTGTCTACATTATCGACACCGTAGTTAAGGATGCCGTCAAAGATATGGCGACCAAAGCCGACATCAAAGATATGGCAACCAAAGCCGATATCACAGATATGGCAACCAAAGCCGATATCAGAGATGTAGAGTTGAGAATGGCAACTAAAGCGGATATCAAGAATATGGCAACTAAAACCGATATCAAAGAAATAGAACTTAAGATGTCGCAAATGGAAACGCGCCTGGTACGAAAAATGTTCGGGATGGCTATTACAACGATACTTCTAAATGTTTCCATTATGAGTCTGATATTACATCTACTCTTACCCGGTTAAAAGACCTAGATTAAAACAACACCGGTTTTAATTTTCCGATCTATTTGCAGTGCGCTCATCGGCACGGCGGATGAAAACGAATAGGGGAATTGTTTATGAATACAAAGAAGAATTATGGTTTCACACTAATAGAGATATTGGTTGCGGTCACGATTTTGGCGGTACTGGCGAGTGTGGCAATTTATAACATTAAGAGCGGAGATAAAATATCGGAGGCGGAAGCGGTCGTATTGAGGCAAGCACTTATGAATTACATACCCGAACAGTTGAAGATTTATTATTTAAGAGACGACCGTACGGCATGGGACAATAAAGTTACGCAAATTCAAAACGAGATGGCGGACTGGCCACATTTGCAAGGCTCGCTGCATACGGCAACCGTCTATAAAAACAACGGTATAAAATTAAAATTCAAAACAAATTATCAAGATCGCAATCAGAACGAACAGCTACTCGATACATTGAAAAAATCTCCGGTAATCGAAGAAGCAACTATCGAAGGTTATCGTAAACAAAAATTTACGGTAAAATATAAACTCAACTGATTATTACACTCTCGAACAATCGAAAATAAAAGATGACTGTCAAAACCGCGGATTTATGCGATACGCATTTGCAAGAACTGCAATATATACCGTTGTCGCTAAAGGATTACGGCGGTGTCACAGCTTTCTACGGTGAGATTGCAACCGTACGGTGTTTCGAAGACAATTCATTCGTCAAAAAAACACTACAAGAAGCCGGGCGTGATAGAGTGTTGGTCGTAGACGGGGGTGGCTCGAAGCGTTGTGCGTTGTTGGGTGATTTATTGGCACAACTGGCAATAGATAATCATTGGTGTGGTGTTGTAATCAATGGCTGCATCAGAGACAGCGATATCATTGCAACATTGAAGATAGGCGTTAAAGCACTCGCAACCCATCCGTGCAAAAGTGAAAAAAAAGACAGAGGCACTTGCAATATAGAGCTAAACTTCGGTGGTGTGCGCTGCAAACCGGGGGATTGGCTTTATGCGGACAGCGACGGTGTCGTAGTCGGTCCCGAGGCTTTGCACGATTCATAATCTACTTGACATAAAGGCGGCTTATCGTCACAATTTACACCTCCACTGCGTCCCCATCGTCTAGTCGGCCTAGGACATCGCCCTTTCACGGCGGTAACAGGGGTTCGAATCCCCTTGGGGACGCCAGTTATGAGGACGCCAATTATCGTTTACGCGGTTTGCCGGTATAAAGTTCGGTGACCGTGCCCAGTGCAAGTTCTGCAGTTTGTGATATTGTTTCCGCATAAGTGGGGTGGGGGTGTATGCTCAACGAGATATCGTAGAGATCGCTATCCATCTCGAGTGCCAAGGTTATTTCTGCAATCAGTTCGTCGGCACCTGCACCGCAAACGGCACCACCCAATAATTTCTTGTTTTCGCTATGATAGATTAGCTTACTCAAACCGTCGCCCCGTTTCATGCCGAGTGCGCGTCCACTCGCTCGCCACGGAAATACTGCGCTTTGATAATCTATTCCCGCTTTGCGCGCGGTTTTTTCGGTCATGCCGACCCATGCCAATTCGGGATCGCTGTAGATAACCCAAGGAACGGCTTTGTCGGTGAAGGAAACTCGCATCCCGGCGGCGTGTTCGGCTGCAATTTTACCTTGATGCGATGCTTTATGGGCGAGCATCGGATTGCCGATCACATCACCGACGGCATAAATATCGGCTACATTAGTGCGCATACATTCGTCAACTACGATATAACCGTTATCGTCGGTTAGCAAACCGATAACATCGAGCCCCAGCATGTCGCTGTTCGGTAATCGCCCGGTGCTGATTAAAACGGCATCGAAGCGGCGCGTGATAACGGTATCCGGTGTTTTAATTTCGGCAAGCAAGCGGTTTTTATCGTTTTCGATTTTGCTAATTCGGGCTTGCATGTAGATTGCATCACAAATGTCGGTCAATCGGCTTAGTAACGGTTTACCGATATCGGTATCGCACATCTCGAGTAATTGCGGTTGGAGTTCGACAATTTCAACCGCCGACCCGAGGCCTTGATAGATAAAAGCGTTTTCTATGCCGATGATACCGCCACCTACAATCAATAACCGCTTAGGAACATGCTTTATGTTTAGGGCATCGCCCGAATACATAAGTTGTGTGCCATCTGTTATACTTTCTATACGACGGTTGCGGGAGCCGGTTGCAATAATCACTTTATCAAAGCCTATAGTTTTTGATGACTCGGCCAGCTTTAATTCGTGTTCGGAATGGAAGCAGGCCGTATCGTGTATTACTCGAATGTGTCGTTGTTCGGCAAGTTTGGCAAGCCCTTTGTTCAAACGAGCGATGACCGAATCCTTGAATTGCATCAATTCTTTTGGTTTGATTTCGGGACAACCAAAGACAATGCCTTGCTCTTTTAATCCTTGTGCGGCTCTAATCACGGCACTCGTATGGAGCAATGTTTTAGACGGGATACAACCGACATTCAAGCATACGCCACCCAATACCGGATAACGCTCGATAAGCGTAACCTCAAAGCCCAAGTCGGCAGCTCTGAACGCTGCGCTGTAGCCGCCGGGTCCGCCGCCGATAACGACTAGATGTTCACTGCCCTGTTGTTTAGTAGAAGTTGCAGCCATTATCTCCTAATTGAAAATATCGGGTTTAGATAATAACGCTTTGTAATGATTAAGAAAATTAACTGCGGCAACACCGTTATTCAAGCGATGGTCGTAGCATAGATGCAACGGTAGCATGGGTCTGGGCACGAATTGTTCGCCATCCCAGACCGGCGTGATGCGGGTACGGCTAATACCCAGAATTGCCGCTTCGGGTGCGTTGATTATCGGTGTAAATGCACCACTGTCAAGACCGCCTAGATTGCTGATGGTGATGCAACCTCCGGACATATCGTCGGCACTCAATTTGCCTGCTTTGGCCCGTTCTGCAAGCTGTTTGAGTTCGCTGTTTATAGTTTTGATATCTTTTTGATCTACATCTCGTATCACCGGTACGAATAAGCCATGCTCGGTATCAACCGCAAAGCCGATGTGATAATAATCTCTAAGCAACAGGGTTCTAGAGTTTTCCAAAGAAGCATTAAAGCGAGGAAACTCTCTTAACGAGTGTGCCAATGCTTTGATTAGAAAAGGCAATAATGTGGTCTTGTTTGATTTTTTAGCTCCGTTAAAGTGTTGCTTGCGGTAGTCTTCCAATTCACTTATATCGACTTCGCCGTGTTGCCATACATGCGGGATGGTTTGCCATGTGCTTTGCAAATGCTCGGCGGTTGCGCGTTGTACTCTACCGATATCTTCGCTCCGTGTATTGCCGAAACGTTTGTAGTCAACTCGTTTTGTTGCCGATGTGCTTTGCACCGCCGATGAAACCGCAGTGCGAAAGTATTGGGCAACATCCGCTCTGGTAATCCGTTCTTTAGCACCGGTGCCGGCAACCGCCGAAAGCCTAACACCGAGCTCACGCGCAAAACGTCTCACCGAAGGGCTTGCACGCAGTGCCGTTGTATCTTTTGCAGCGGCATTATCATCGGTTTGTGGTTGTATAGTAGGCGCTTCTTTATCTACAGCTCGAGTTTGCGGTGCCACTCGGGTTGGTGTCGTGTCTTCGCTCAGTGTTGCAGATTCGGGTTCCCGAGTCTCGGCTTGCTTCGTGTCCGATACTGTTTCCAGTGTAACCAACAGGGTATCGGTTTTAACCGCCTCGCCTACTTTTACATGTATATCTCTAATCACTCCCGATTTGGGAGACGGGATTTCCATCGACGCTTTTTCACTTTCCAAAGTCACGATACTATCGTCGGCATTTACGGTATCGCCGAGCGCAACCAATATCTCGCTGATTTCAACAAGATCGAAGTCGTCTACATTCGGTACGGTTATTTGTGATTCCATAGTAATATCCGTTATCGTTCGATTATCATCAATTATAACGCAGGCATTTATTAATTCTGAAGAACTTGGATTATGGTTGCCATCCGTCTCTAATGTTTTGCGGGATTTTCGGTATCGGAATCGATTTGATATTTTTTTATTGCCGAAGCCGATATATCGGGCGGTAGTTTTTCGTTGTCGGCCAGAGCTTGCAATGCAGTTAATACGATATGGTATCTATCTACTTCGAAGAAGCGTCGTAGTTGCTCGCGAGTATCCGAGCGTCCGTAGCCGTCGGTTCCCAGAGTGTAGTAGGGTGCGGGAATGTATGCGCGTATTTGTTCGGCGTAGCCGTGCATGTAGTCGCTGGCAGCGACGACGGGGATATCCGCTTGAGGTAGACATTGGGTGACATAAGGTGTACTTTTATCGGCCAGCGGATGCAATCTATTTCGGCGCACCGCATCGTATCCGTCGCGAGACAATTCGGTGAAGCTGGTGACACTATAGACTTCGGCTTCTATATCCCAATCGTTTTGCAGTAGTGCTTGTGCGGCGATACACTCTCGCAAAATTGCACCACTACCCAATAGACGAACTCGAGGCTGAGACGATGGTTTAAGGCAATAGATACCACGAATAATCTGCGCAGTGACATTCGCGGGCATCTCGGGATGTTCGTAGTTTTCGTTCATCACGGTGATATAGAAGAAGACATTCTCCTGTTTGCCGACCATACGTTTCAATCCGTGATGAATAATTACCGCAAGTTCATAAGCAAAGCAAGGGTCGTAGCTAATACAGTTGGGTATGACTGCGGCTTGTAAATGACTTTGTCCGTCTTGATGTTGCAAGCCTTCGCCGGCTAAGGTGGTGCGTCCCGATGTTGCGCCGATTAAAAAGCCGCGTGCCTCCATATCGCCTGCTGCCCAGGCGAGATCACCGATGCGCTGAAAACCGAATATCGAATAGAATATATAAAAAGGCACCATGTTCAAGCTATGCTCGCTGTACGAAGTTGCCGCAGCGATCCACGATGAAAAAGCACCCGCCTCGCAGATAGATTCTTCCAGTATCTGTCCCGATTTATCTTCTTTGTAATACATGATTTCATCTATATCTTCCGGTTCGTAAAGTTGTCCGATCGACGAATAAATACCCAGCGTGCGAAACATTCCTTCCATACCGAAAGTACGCGCTTCGTCGGGAACAATCGGTACTACATAACGCCCGAATTGTCGATCTCTGCACAGCAAAGTTAAGATGCGTACGAAAGCCATCGTCGTAGAAAAGGCTTTGGATGTCGGTTTGAGCAAAGCGGAGAGACTATCCAGACTCGGGTAGGGTAGCGGTGAGGCTTTGCGCAGATGACTTCTTTGTGGCATGAAGCCGCCGAGCTTCGTGCGATGTTCATACAGATAATGATATTCGTCGCTATCCTTCGACAAAGTGATATACTCCAGATTTTCTACTTGTCTGTCGGTGAGCGGCAAATTAAAGCGATCGCGCATCATTTTTAACGGTTCTATGTCCATCTTCTTTTGCTGATGCGAGCGGTTTTGTCCTTCGCCCGACTCTCCCATGCCGTAACCTTTGACCGTTTTGGCTAAAATTACGGTGGGATGTTCTTTGTGATTGACCGCCTTATGATAGGCTGCATAGACTTTATTGGGGTCGTGTCCGCCTCGGTTCAATTTCCATAAATCCAGATCGGATAAGTCGGAAACCATATCGAGCAACTGCGGGTATTTGCCGAAAAAATGTTTGCGTATATAAGAACCTCCCTTCGCTTTGTAGTTTTGATAATAGCCGTCTATTACTTCTCCCATTCTTTTCACCAATAGACCCTCCTTATCTTTTTGCAATAAAGGCTCCCAATAAGATCCCCAAATGACTTTGATAACATTCCAACCCGACCCTCTGAAGATAGCTTCCAGTTCTTGAATGATTTTGCCGTTGCCGCGCACCGGTCCGTCCAATCGTTGCAAATTGCAGTTGATAACAAAAGTCAAGTTATCGAGCTTCTCACGACCGGCGAGAGAAATAGCTCCCAATGACTCGGGTTCGTCCATCTCGCCGTCTCCTAGAAATACCCAAACTCGTCGTCCTTTGCATGTTGCAAGTTTGCGGTTTTCCAAATAGTGCATGAAGCGCGCTTGGTAAATTCCCATGATCGACGAGAGGCCCATAGAGACGGTCGGGAATTGCCAAAAATCGGGCATCAATTTAGGATGTGGATAGGAGGATAAACCCTGTTCGCCGATTTCAAAACGAAATCCGTTGAGCTGCTTCTCGGAGAGGCGCCCCTCTAGGAATGCCCGCGCATAAATACCCGGTGAACTGTGCCCTTGAATGAACAATAAATCGCTACCGTCGGGATGGTCGGGTCCTTTGAAGAAATGATTGAACCCCACATCGTAGAGTGTCGCTGCAGAAGCGAAGGTTGCGATATGTCCACCGATGCCTTTGTACTTTTTGTTGGCACGAATCACCATGACTGCGGCATTCCATCGTATCAACGAGCGAATACGGTGTTCTATCGCATTATCACCCGGACTTGCCGCCTGTTCGTCGGTCGGGATCGTGTTGACATAAGGGGTATTGGCGATAGTGCTCGGCGCAGAAATGCCTTGCGCTTGTGCATATTCATCTATACGTTTCAATAAATAAACGGCGCGTTGCTTGCCGGCTATTTCGTTAAGATCGTCGAGCGCATCGAGCCATTCTCTGGTTTCTTGCGGGTCGCTGTCTATCATCGGCGGTATCAGTTGCGGATGCGAACACCCCGCACCAGCAGCTGCAAGCAAATAGTCACCAAAACGATTAAACAGCCGGCCAGAATAATCAGCGATCTGGAAACATTGACATCACTAAATCCCATGCTGGCGTGTCTGAATATATCTATCATATAAAAGATCGGATTGAATAAAGTGATGTTGCGCCATACTTCGGGTAGTATTTCCACTGAATAAAAGACACCGCCTAGATAGGTCAGAGGCATCAAAATAAAAGTAGGAATGATTGAAATGCCGTCGAAACTTCTGGCGTATATACCGTTGATCATGCCGGCGGTAGAAAATACCGCCGAAGTCAACAGCAACACGACGATTGTCAAACCGAAATCGGGGAAGGGGAGCGTTGCAAAAGTTAAGGAGACTACCCAAACGACCAGACCGACGACTAGACCCCTTGCCATGCCGCCGACAATAAAGCCGATCATTAATATATACGCCGGCATCGGTGAGATAAGCATTTCCTCTATATTTTTATGGAAGCGAGTGCTGTAGAACGAGGTGACAACATTACTGTAAGAATTGGTGATTACCGACATCAGGATTAATCCCGGAATAATGTATTCCATATAGGTGTATCCTCCCATCCCGGAGAGCTGCCGACCCACCAATTCTCCGAAGATAACGCAATACAGCATCGTCGTTATCGCCGGCGGTAGCAGAGTCTGTATCCAAATACGCATAAAACGTAATATCTCTCGTCTCAATAGGGTATAAAGCACAATCGCTATATATTGCGGATATTCGGATTGAGATTGGTTCACTATGCGTGCCTCTCTATATCGGAATCGCTCAACGGTAAAGTATCGTGCTCGGATACTAATTTTAGAAACAACTCTTCCAATCGGTTGGAGGTATTGCGCAGACTCAATAAGCGAATGTTGTGGCGCGACAGCTCGGTAAATACTCGCGCCAAATCGGTATTGCAACCGGTAATCACCTCTAAAGTATACGCATCGATCTGCTTTAAGGTCACCGAATCTATGGTCGGCATATTATCCGCAGTGATAGGTTCGGTTAGATAAAGGGTGAACGATTCCGAATCCGAGCTATTGAGTAAATTGCGCATCGTTGTATTGGCAATGATTTTTCCTTGATCGATGATGGCGATATTGCGGCATAATTTTTCGGCTTCCTCCAAGTAATGCGTGGTGAGTATAATCGTCGTACCCTGTTCGTTCAGTTCGCTTAGAAAGTGCCATATCATCCGTCTTATCTCTATATCGACACCGGCAGTCGGTTCGTCCAGAATCAGTAGTTGAGGCTTATGTAGCATCGCACGGGCAATCATCAAACGTCGTTTCATTCCTCCCGAGAGATTGCGTGCTTCTTGATAACGCTTCTCCCATAAACCTAGGTCTTTAAGGTACTCTCCGGCGCGACTACGCGCTTTACGAGGCGGCACACCGTAATAACCTGCTTGGTTGACTAAAATTTCAATCACCGGTTCGAATTGATTAAAACTGAACTCTTGTGGCACCAGCCCGATATACTTTTTAGCTTTATTGAAATGTGTATCTATGTTGAGTCCGTATATATGTACTTCACCCGAAGTTTTCTTGATTAGTGAAGTAATGATACCGAGGGTTGTAGACTTGCCTGCACCGTTAGGACCTAGAAGGGCGAAAAAATCACCGTGTTCTACGACTAGATTAACTTTGTCCAGAGCTATTTGTCCGTTCGGATAGATTTTGTCCAAATTTGAAATATGAAGAGCGGATTTCATAACGCCTATTGTACGACATACAATGTCGATACGCTTTTGTTTAATCGTAAAACATTACATATAATAAGCCGATGAATTTAAGCGAGCATAGACGTTTTTGTGTGGCACCGATGATGGCTTATACCGACCGCCATTTCCGCTATTTATTACGATTGATTAGCCGTCATGCGATGCTGTATACGGAAATGCTTAGCAGTCATGCAATACTGAACGGTGATTGTAGTCGTTTATTGGGTTTTTCCGATCAGGAACATCCTTTGGCGTTGCAGGTCGGAGGGAGTTGTGCCGAAGATATGGCGCGTTGTGCCGAATATGCCGAGCAATACGGTTACGACGAGATTAACATCAACGCAGGATGCCCCAGCCCCAGAGTGGGCAAGGCACAATTCGGAGCTTGCTTGATGAAAACACCACAACGCATCGCAGACTGTGTCCACTTAATGTCGCAAGCGAGCAATTTACCCGTCAGTGTGAAGTGCAGAATCGGTGTTGACGATCACGACGGCTACGAACGGTTTTATCGTTTCGTAGCATGTATTGCCGATGCCGGTTGCAACATATTCATCGTCCATGCCCGTAAGGCACTGCTAGGCAAATTATCTCCCAAACAGAATAGAGAAATACCACCGCTCGAATACGAGTATGTCTATAGGCTCAAGCAAGCGCGTCCCGACTTGGAGATTATCTTGAACGGTGGCATAAACGATATAGCTACTGCGTACCGAGAATTGGATATCGTAGACGGAGTGATGCTGGGCCGAGCGGTACAGAAAAATCCTTTTATACTACACGAAGTCGATGCACTGTTTTATAATCGGCATACCGGTTATAAATCCCCGATAGATATTGCCGGAATGATGTTACTTTATATAGAATATCAAATCGGCAAAAACACATACAATAAAAAATTGTTACAAGCCGTGCAGAATTTATTTAAGGGACATAGGCACGCTAAAAAATGGAGACACCTACTGAGCGTAGAAGCGAATAGGATAGAAAAAAATAAACTCGTCGGATGGTTGGACGAACAACTGAAATCATTCGAGGAGGAATTACTTGAAAATATATAAGATTTAAGGATACGAAATGAGTTTATGGGTACGGTTTGAACACCGAAATCAAATAAAAATAGGTTGCTTGGAAGGGCAGGAAATCAGACTTTGTGATACCGAGGATGACCATCCTTTCGGCACTCCGCCGCTCACCGATCAAACCGTGCGTTTGGATAAAGTTACATTATTAACGCCGTGCACACCGAGTAAAATGATTGCATTGTGGAATAATTACGCCGCCCTTGCCGATAAAAATGAATTGCCTTATCCCGAGACACCTTTGTATTTATTCAAGCCTGCGAATACTTATGCCGGACCCGAGGCGATTATCAGATATCCTAGGTTTTACGAAGGTGAAGTTTTTTATGAGGGTGAACTCGGTATCGTTATCGGCAGGCTTGCGTGTAATCTTGAAAATCCTAAAGCCGGCAACGATGCGATATTCGGTTATACCTGCATCAACGATGTGACCGCCTTCGATTTATTAAAAGAATACGCAGGCTTCGATCAATGGAGCCGTGCAAAAGGTTTTGACGGCTTCGGTATATTCGGTCCTGCGATTGCCACACAATTGGATTGGCGAGCACTCGAAATCATAACCCGTGTGAACGGTGCCGAAGTCCAGCATTACCCGGCAAAAGATATGATTTTTAATCCACCCGAGGTAGTTACCGCATTGTCGCGCAATATGACACTATATCCAGGGGATATTATCTGCTGCGGTACTTCGATCGGATTAGGTCCGATGCCGGTAGATTGCATTGTTGAAGTTGAAATCGCAGGTATCGGCCGTCTGACCAATAGAACCGCCGATTGAGCCGATAGGTCAATCGGCATAACTTCTTACAAAATCTAAATATTGTGTCCATAATTCATTCCCCTCCTGTGGAGGGGTGGCAGGCGCAATATAAACGGTAGAGTGGGAGTTGTTGAAAAAGTGCGTCGCTTGCTCTATAGAGGAGCAAGCGACGGAATTTATTATTGTTATAAGGTTGCCGAGAGAATTTCTAGATTGTTTACCGCATCCATGACGGATTCGTGTTCGGCCGGACCCATCGGTATTAAGCCTCTCTCTATTAGATAGCCTTCCGGACCGGTTGCCTCGGGATTGATAAACGCTTTAGCGTATTCGGCAACACCCGGGATAACGCCTACATGTTGTTTTTTCACATAGAAATACAATGCCCTGGATATCGGATAGCTACCGTCGGAGATGGTCTCGAATACCGGGGACACATCGCCGATTAAAGCACCCTGTACGAGATCCATATTCTGCTCGAGGAAACTAAATCCGAAGATTCCGAAAGCATCGGGATTGACGCTGAGTTTCTGCACGATGAGGTTATCGTTTTCACCGGCTTCTACATAAGCACCGTCTTCGCGAATGCTGTGGCAACGTGCTTTGTATGTAGTTTTATCGACGGACTTCATTGCTTTGATCCACTCGTAATTTTTGCAACCCCCTTCCATTCCGAGTTCTACGAAAGCATCACGGGTACCCGAAGTAGGCGGAGGACCTAGCACCATAATCTCGGTTTCGGGGAGGTCTGCATTGACATCGCTCCACATTTTATGAGGATTGGGCACGAACGACTCCGAACCGTCCGGGTTGGGGATGTCTTTGGCAAGTGCCAAGTAAATATCCTTAAGCTCAACTTTCATCGTATCGGCTTTTTTAGAATTAGCCAACACGATGCCGTCGTAGCCTACTTTAACCTCTATAATTTGGTCGACACCGTTTTCACGACAACTATCAACCTCGCTTTGTTTGATTCGGCGAGATGCGTTGGTGATGTCCGGTGTTTGTACCCCGAGTCCCGAGCAGAAAAGTTTCAAGCCACCGCCCGAACCGGTTGATTCTATTTTGGGGGTTTTGAAACTAGTGGTTTGACCGAAATGCTCGGCGACTACGGTTGCGAATGGATAGACCGTTGAAGAGCCGACGATGGAGATTTGCTCTCTTGCATCGGCAATGCCGATACTCAGAACGAAAAATCCAGCGAGGGCAAGGTAAGATTGAAATTTTTTCATTCCATACTCCTGAATAGTTAATCAAATTATTGCTAGGGATAATCCTGCAATGCCACTATAATGATGCGAAAATATGACAGGAATATGTAAAAATGGAATTATCGAGCGATATTCGTTTAGCTTTCGGCACCGACTTTTAATCGAACAAATGAAAAACAAAGACATAGCAAATTATGCGATGATTTTTGCATGGCTATTACGAGGCAAACAATGGTATCTTTACCCGATGATATTGCTATTATTATCGGCGTGTGGCGATGCGGTGTGGAATAATCCGTACGGAGGTTCGATCGACAATACCTATTATTCCAGTTTTACCGAACGTCCGAAGCATTTAGATCCGGCGCGCGCATACAGTAGTAACGAGTATGCGATTCTGGGGCAAATATACGAACCGGTGTTGCAATACCATTATCTAAAGCGACCCTATCAGCTCATCCCGCTAACCGCCAACCGGATGCCGACCCTATCTTATGTGGATACAGAAGGGTATCGCACCGATGAGAAGAACGCAGCCTATATCGTCTACGATATAGAAATAAACCCGGGTATTTTGTTCCAGCCGCATCCGGCGTTTGTAGCTTCCGGCGACGATTATTTATATCATGCGATGTCCGACGAACAGTTGACCGAGATAGAACGACTGGCGGACTTTCGCGAACAAGCGACGCGTGAATTAAAAGCCGCCGACTATGTTTATCAGATCAAACGACTGGCGGACCCGGCGCGGTATTCTCCGATTGCAAGTATTTTGGCACAATACATTGTCGGCTTTCCGGAGTTCAGGGCGCGCATCGAGAGCGTGCGTAAAGACCTTGCGCGTGAGGCGTGGTTGGATTTGCGCAACGAGCAAATGGCAGGCGTAGAACTCATCGACGATTATCGGTATAGGATCACGGTGAGCAAGGATTATCCGCAATTCATCTATTGGCTTGCGATGCCGTTTTTTGCGGCGATGCCGTGGGAGGCCGATCGCTTTTATCATCAGCCGGGGCTCAAAGAACGCAATATCACGCTGGATTGGTTTCCTATCGGTACGGGGGCTTTTATGATGACCGAGAATAACCCTAACTTGCGGATGACTCTGGTACGCAACCCCAATTTTAGAGCCGACTATTATCCCGCCGAAGGCGATATCGGGGACCGAGAACAAGGGCTTTTGGTTGACGCAAATAAACAACTGCCGTTTATCGATAAAGTGATCTATAGCTTGGAGAAAGAGAGTATTCCCTATTGGAATAAATTTTTACAGGGCTATTACGACAGTTCGGGCATCAGCACCGATAGCTTTGATCAAGCGATACAAATAGGCAAGCAGGGCGAACTGGATTTGACCGATTTTATGATCGATAAGGGTATCCGATTGTCGGTTTCTTACCAGCTATCCACTTATTACACAGGGTTCAATATGCTGGATCCGATTGTCGGTGGTAGCGACGAGCGAGCTAGAAAGTTGCGGCAAGCACTCTCTATCGCCCTCAATATGGAAGAGTATATTTCTATTTTTCTAAACGGGCGTGGCTTATCGGCGCAAGGTCCGTTACCACCCGGTATGTTCGGCAATGTATCGGGTGCCGAAGGCATCAACCCTTATGTCTACGATTGGGTAGACGGGCAAGCTCGGCGCAAACCCATATCCGAAGCCAAGCGTTTATTGGCCGAAGCCGGTTACAGAGACGGCATAGATCAACAAACCCAAAAACCGTTGGTGATAAATTTCGATACGGTCGGAACGGGACCCGACGCCAAAGCATTTCTGAATTGGACGCGCAAGCAATTCGATAATCTAGGCGTGCAGTTGGTGATACGCAACACCGACTATAATCGTTTTCAAGACAAGCTGAACAAAGGCACCACACAAGTGTTTCGCTTGGGATGGAATGCCGATTATCCCGACCCGGAGAATTTTTTCTTTTTGTTTTACGGTCCCAACGGGAAAGTTTCCAACCAAGGCGCAAACTATTCCAACTATCAAAACTCACGCTTCGACGAGATGTTCGAGCGGATGCGCAGTTTGCCGAACGGTGCCGAGAGACAAGTGTTGATAGACGAAATGCTGGAGCTCCTACGCTACGATGCACCGTGGATTTGGGGCATCCATCCCAAATCTTTCGCACTGTACCACGACTGGTTGGGCAACGTAAAACCGAATCAGTTGGCGCATAATAGACTAAAATACTTCAACATCAATAGCGAGCTGCGCGCACAAAACCAAGTACAATGGAATCAACCGGAACTCGAACCGATTTTAATTTTCTTGTTGCTACTATTTATTGCTGTTTTGCCTGCCTTTTATATCTATAAAAAACGACAACGAGCGGTTGCGTTATGATTAACTATTTGTTTCGTCGTATCGTTTATGCGATACCTATTCTGATAGGAGTAAACTTGCTAACCTTTGCGTTGTTTTTCGTCGTCAACACACCCGACGACATTGCGCGCATGCACTTGGGTGATCGCTATGTCACACAAGAACAGATAGATTTTTGGAAAAGCGAGCGTGGCTACGATAAACCTTTGTTATATAACGGCGAACGGCAAGGCCTCGATGCGCTAACCGATACCATCTTTTATATAAAATCGGTACGCCTGTTTGCATTTGATTTCGGTCCTTCGGACAGCGGGCGTAACATCGGCCACGATATCAAGCAACGCATGTGGCCGAGCTTGGCAATCGCCGTGCCGACTTTGCTGATCGGTTTGCTGGTCAATATCAGCTTTGCACTGTTCATGGTATTTTTCAGAGCAACATATGTTGATTTCGGTTCGGTCGTATTGTGCGTCGTCTTGATGTCCATCTCGGCACTTTTTTATATCATCGCCGGACAATATCTGTTTGCCAAACTACTCAATCTGGTGCCTATATCGGGCTACGATACCGGTGTCGACGCAATCAAATTCGTCATACTGCCGGTGTTGATCGGTGTCGTTGGCGGCATCGGGGCAGGCAGTCGCTGGTACCGTACGATATTCCTCGAGGAAATCTCCAAAGATTATGTCACTACCGCAAGAGCCAAAGGGCTGAACGATTTTTATATTTTGTTCAATCATGTGTTGCCGAATGCAATGATCCCGATACTCACCGGTATTGTCGTCATCTTGCCCTTGTTGTTTTTGGGGAGCTTGATTATAGAGTCGTTTTTCGGCATCCCGGGGCTAGGCAGCTATACCATAGATGCGATTGCCCGAGAAGATTTTGCGATCGTCAGGGCAATGGTCTTTTTGGGGTCGTTCCTATACATCATCGGTTTACTATTGACCGATATTTCCTATACACTGGTCGATCCTAGGGTGCGTTTAGAATGATCAAGCCGGTTATTTTGTTGAGCGACGGGTTCTTCTTCGTATTGATCGCATTATTCATCGTATATTTTTATTATGCACGCACGCGCACCCATCTGCGAGCGATCTGGAGAAAACTCGCACGCAACAAAACCGCAATGATCTCCGCGGTGTTTCTGATGTTCTACTTTATGGTTGCGTTTCTAGACTCGCTGCATTTTCATAAAGCGTTGGATCAGCGAGGTGCGAACAACGAGGTTATTTATTCAAACGAGATCGTCAGTGTTTTGGATCAGATCTTACTACCGCTGCGCGAGCGCACCGAGAAAAGCTATTCGGCACCTTTTGCAACGCATGCGTATGTCAAAGAATTCTATATTGACGACGGAGCGACCCAGCAGCATTACCCGCGCCTTCGGCATGGCGGTGCACATTTGGATGATCTCGAACAACTACAACCGCTCCACGCATGGATCCATAAACGTCTGCAGACTATGGAGCAGCAAAAGGCTTTTGATATCGGTGTGCGCCTCTTCAAAGGGATATTTTTCGGATTGCTATGCTTTCTTTTCATTTACTTACTGATTTGCTTTTTCTATGCCAGACATAGTGCCAAGCCTATAGAGCGGGTTGTGCCGATGTTGATACACGATCATCATGAGTTGCCGTGGCGGGCGGTGATGATTACCCTGATGCTACTCGTTGTGACAATTTTTACGATTGCCTATACGAGTCACTACTATTACGTACTAGGCACCGATAAGATCGGCTCGGATGTGTTGTATCAAGCAATCAAAAGTATACGCACCGGATTTTTAATCGGCACGCTGACAACGCTGATAATGCTACCCTTTGCATTGGTGTTGGGAGTCTGCGCCGGCTATTTTCTGGGTAGAATAGACGATGTCATTCAATATCTTTACACAACGCTGAACTCGGTGCCGGGTGTGCTTCTGGTTGCTGCCGCAATTCTGATGCTCCATGTTTATATGGATCAAAACCCCGACCAATTTAATAATCTCACCGAACGCTCGGATTTGAGATTGCTGTTTCTGTGCGGCATCCTCGGCATTACCAGCTGGACCGGCTTATGCCGCTTGCTACGAGCCGAGACGCTGAAGATTAAAGAGATGAATTATATAGAAGCCGCACAAGTGTTGGGTATTCCGCAATGGCAATTGCTACTGCGCCATATTTTGCCGAATGTGATGCACATCGTGTTCATCACTATCGCACTGGATTTTAGCGGCTTGGTGCTAGCCGAAACGGTGCTATCGTATATCAATATCGGCGTAGACCCGACGATGAATAGCTGGGGCAACATGATTAACAGTGCGCGTTTGGAGATGGCACGCGAGCCTATAGTCTGGTGGCCGTTGCTCGCTGCAATGCTCTTTTTATTCGGCTTGGTATTGTGTGCCAATCTCTTTGCCGACGGCGTTAGAGACGCTTTTGACCCTCGCTCCGCGGAGACCGCCAAATGAAACCTTTGTTGCGTGTTCGTGATTTGACGATAAAAACCATAGACCCTGCACAAGGCGGTGTGCTGGTCGATAATATCAGCTTTGATATAGCCGAAGGGCAAAGCTTTGCGTTGTTGGGAGAATCGGGGTCGGGTAAATCGCTGACCGCATTGGCTTTGCTTCGTTTGCTGTCATCCAATTTGCAAATTAGTTCGGGTTCGGTAGAACTGAACGGCACCGACTTACTTAAACTGCCGGCATACCAAATGCGCTTTTATCGCGCTGCCAAACTGGCGATGATCTTCCAAGAGCCGATGACCTCTTTTAATCCGGTGATGAAAATAGGTAAACAAATTTTAGAACCGCTGGCACTGCATCGCAAGCAGAAGGGTGCTACGGCGCATCGGAGTGCATTAAAATTGTTTGAAGATGTCGGACTGCCGGATCCTGAGCGCGTGTTCCAATCGTACCCGCATCAGTTATCGGGTGGCATGAAACAGCGGGCGATGATTGCGATGGCACTGGTTGCAAACCCCGCTTTATTGATTGCCGACGAACCGACAACCGCATTGGATGTTACGATACAAGCCCAGGTGCTCGAACTGTTGTGCGATATACAAAAACGCCGCGGCATGGCAATGCTGTTTATCTCTCATGATTTGTCGGTGGTCGCTAATGTTGCCGAGCGTATCGCAGTGATGCGATACGGCAAGATACTGGAGGAAGCGAATGCCGATATATTCTTTAAGCAAGCGCGCCACGACTATACTCGTAGTCTTTATCAAATGCTACCCGACCAATCCAAGCGCGGTTATCTGTTAAACCCCGAAGGGCAACTACAAAAGCTCAACGGCAGTGGCAAAACTTCCGAGGGCAGGATAGAGGTTGACGATTTAGCCGTCCATTTCCAATTACGCAGCGGATTATTGAGGCAAATAAAACATACCGTAAAAGCCGTAGACGGTGTCTCGTTTACGCTACGACGCGGAAAAACACTGGCATTGGTCGGTGAGTCGGGGAGCGGTAAAACCACCATTGCCAGAGCTTTGCTGGCTTTGAATAAACCCAGCCGTGGAAAAATCCATATTGCCGCCGATAGTGGAGCCCCCGAGCCCGTAAACGATATCAAAGCGCAGACGCAGATCGTATTCCAAGATCCGTTTTTTTCGCTGAACCCTAAGATGTCCGTTGCACAGATTCTAAGCGAAGCACTACTATGTAAAGGGTGCGATGACTTGAATGCCGAACTGAATAGATTGCTGGAGCAAGTCGGTTTAAGCGATGATTATCTAAGACGCTACCCGCATCAGCTGTCGGGCGGTCAACGCCAACGTATCTGCATCGCTAGATCGCTTGCCGCCAAGCCCGACTTCATTATATGGGACGAGCCGACCAGTGCATTGGATGTGCTGGTGCAGGCGCAAATACTCAATTTATTACAAGAATTACAAATACAACTCAATCTAGGCTACCTGTTTATTACCCACGATATCTCTATCGTTGCCTATCTGGCACACGAAATTGCCGTTATTTATAAGGGAAAATTCATAGAATACGGGGATACCTTGAAAATTTTATCAAAACCGAAGCATGCATACACCCAAGAATTATTGGCAGCCGTGCCTACGCTTTCCGTTGCTTGACCATATGGATCTGTTGAAAAAGTGCCGTTCTGCACGAACTCAACCGCTATGCGCTGCATAATTATCCAAACCACCTGTAGGGGCGGACTGGCATGTCCGCCCTAGAGTGCCGTTCTGCACAGCCGTAACCGCTTGCGCCGTATGGTTTTGGTTTCCATAAATCGGGTGAATGAATGTATAAATCGTGCCGACAAACGCGTCACGGGCGGACATGTCGTAGGGGCGGACTTACATGTCCGCCCGCCCCTACATTGTATGAAATACTTTTTCAACAGCCTAGTCATATCTGCAAAAGTCTATTCATCAAGCCAATTTGAGACAACCACTATGACGATAAAACCATTTTTTCATCAGCCTCATGCTTAACTTTAAGAAAAAACGTATCGAAAGAACACCATCGCAAAACTCTTTATTATTGGACGAGTGGTATCAAAGCGATGTCAATAGAAAGCTATGGATGGAAACCGAACCGGCACTACAGCCTTGGTTAGAGAGAACGATGGGCTATTACGCAGCGCATATTGCATCCTTTCAAGTCGGTGACGAGTTATTATCGTGTAGTCGCGTGCGCACTAAGTGTATTGTCAATGCAACTAGGTACTCCGACACCGGTATACTCGCCGATTTCACATCTCTACCGCTCGATACCGAAAGCATGGATTTGATCATCGCACACCATATATTTGAATTCATCTCGCAGCCGCACGAGTTTTTGCGCGAGGTTGATAGAGTGCTAATCTCCGAAGGGTTACTTATAATAATCTGTTTTAATCCGATAAGTTATCAAGGTTTATTCAAACTGTTTCAATTACACGGACGAGCCAATCCACCGTGGTGTGGCAACTTCTATACGCCTTTTCGAGTAAAAGACTGGCTCTCGGTGCTGGGCTTTAAGGTAAAAGAATTACGCTATTTTGCTCCCCCGCTGATCCGATACAAAAACCACCCCGGTTATGCAGGCAAAATCTCGCGAGGTTGCAAGCGTTTTATGAAATGGGGTAGCTCTTTTTATGCAATACTCGCAGTAAAACAAGTCTCGCGTTTGATACCGCTAGGTCCGGTATGGAAAGACCGAATAATAAAGCCCGAAGCACCGCAACCGACCGCTTGAGGAAGCTGTCATGCCGGACATGATGCCTATCTATGTCTATACCGACGGCGCATGTCGAGGCAACCCCGGGCCGGGCGGTTGGGCAGCGATATTGATCTACGGAACACATGAAAAAGTACTCTGCGGCGGAGAACATCACACCACGAATAACCGCATGGAACTCACCGCCGCAATACGAGGCCTCTCGGCAATCAAGCCGGAAAAACTCAAAAGTAAGAAACATATCGTCTATCTCATAACCGACTCGCTCTACCTCAAAAACGGCATAGAGATATGGATTGCCAACTGGAAGCAAAACAACTGGCGAACGATAAGCAAAAAGGTAGTCAAAAACCAAGACCTATGGAAAGAGCTAGACCACCTGAACACACTAATGCAAATCAACTGGCAATGGGTCAGAGGCCACAGCGGCTATGCAGAGAACGAACGCGCCGACCAACTCGCAAAAGATAGCATCCCCTCGTAGAGCAACATTTCGTGTAGAGGCGTGGTCGCAGCATATCTGCACCAGTCAATTCCCATTATTGTAGAGGCAGCAGGCTTCACCTGACCGGGTGGTCGCTGCATGGGACTGTTGAAAAAATACTGTTCTGCAAAACCGTAACCGCTTGCGCCGCATAATTATCCAACCCACCTGTAGGGGCGGACTAACATGTCCGCCCGTAACGCGTTGTGCCTACACGATTTATACATTCATCCATCCAATTTATGGAAACCAAAACAAAATGGCGCAAGTGATTAGATTCGTACGATGCCGCACTTTTTCAACAGCCCGTAAGGGTCTGCACAGTTGCAACAAGTAGCGACTCAACCACCTCATATTACCCCAACATACCGTTTATCGGATATTTACTACTGTTCATCCATTTGTCTAAAAACACCTCAAGTATTCGCTCAAACTACAGGTTTTAACTAAAACTTGCAGGAGATTTCATGGCAAAAAAAACTCAATCTAAATACTTAGCACTGACAGAAGACATTTCCTTCAAGCGATACTTCTCAAGCAGTAAGCAATTACTATTCTCGCTACTTAAGAGCTTCCTGCCGATCTCCGATCGTGCCTCGGGTATGGTGATACTCAACCCCGACATACTAGACACCGCATCCGCTACCACCAATCAACCCGGTCAATCGGACGATAAGCTACATCTGCAAGACAGTGCTATCCCACCGGACACACCGGATGGCAAACAAGTAGTGCTAGACCTCCATGTCGAATTAAATAGCGGTGAGCATGTGGACATAGAGATGCAAAGCCACCCGCATAAAGATTTCTTGTTTAGAATGTTAGCCTACTGGGTGCGGTTGCATAATCAATCCTTAAAGCGCGGACAGAAGACCAAAGAAAATAAACCGACCTACTCACTAATATTTACCAAGTTCAGCGTGCTTAGCAAAGCCGAGAGAGACTATATCAAAAAGGCGAACATCAATTTCGAAGGCTATCAGGATAGAGCACTTTACTGGGGGTTTAAGATGTTTTTCGTGGAATTGAATAGGTTCAATAAGAGCCACCTTGAACTAGTTGATATGGCAGACAGGTGGTGCTATATTATGAAGCATTCGGCGGACTTGACAGCCGAACAAGTAGCGTATTTATCACAACATGGAGAGACGAAGATGGCATTAGAACATTTAGAGGAAGTATCCAAAGAAAAGAGGGAGTATTGGAAGGCTGCATCTCGAGAGAGACGCGAGTGGGAGCATGAGATGAGAAAGCAAGGACTAATAGAAGAAGGCATAGAAAAAGGACATCGAGAAATCGCTTTGAACATGTTGCAAAAGGGTTTAGAGGTCTCGTTGATTTCCGAAGTCACAGGTTTATCCGTTGCCGAGATTAAACAGCTAAAAAGATAGAACTGAACCACAAGTACGATACTGGTACATTCCTCTCCCGTAGAGGGGTGTCAGGCATAGCCTGACGGGGTGGTCGCTAAAGAGGGCTGTTGAAAAAGTATTTCATAAAATGTAGGGGCGGACTAGCATGATGCCTTATTAAAAATCAAGTCATTTTATTCATTTTTTATCTCCGTTTTATATTTTTCCTGAGTATCGATTTAGGACGCAGATGCGCAACAATAATTCGGGTCAAACGGCTTCCTGTATCTGAGTATCCCGTAAATAATACGTGCCAGCTTATGGGCGCAAGCAACAATAATCTGCTTTTTAGTTAACTCCGGACGCCGCCGACTTAATTGGTCGGCAAAGGCACGGATGATTGGGTTATGAACCCGTGCCGAGAGTGCCGCCATAAACAGCAGGGTGCGCAGTTCGGCATCGCCCATTTTAGAGATATGCGCCTTCGCCTCGTAGTTGCCGGACTGCCGGCGCCTTGGGTTGAGACCGACATAGACTGCGAATTGCTCTGCGTTATCAAATGTCTTATCATTGAAAACAGCACACAGGGCAATCGCTGTCTGAGTGCCGATGCCGGTAATGGAACACAGCAACTGCTCAAGCTCTGCGAGTTGCTCGTCTTGAGCGATAATTTGCTCCATTTCGGCATCCTGCTTAGCAATCTGTTTGTCAAAGTATCTCAGGTTCTCAGCTGCTCGTTTTTTTTGCCTTGCATCGCATAAGGTTTTCATACAATTACTTAACCCGGTATGATCTTTGACTAATTGCCTGCGCACTTTTCGTGCATCTCTCAAGGCGAGTGCAGTCGGCGACGGCATTTGCCAATCTTTACCGTCAACAGCGAATGCGAACAGTGCGATGAGCCGCGCATCATCGCGATCGGTTTTATTGTGCATACCAAGCGATTGGCGGAAGCTGGCAACCTGCGCCGGTTTGACAATCCTAATCGGATGTTGCGCCAGATAGCCGGCTTTGCACAGGGCGAACTCAAAACCGCCGGTGGCTTCAACACAGATGCGACAGTGCGGTGCGCAGTGTTTGCTAGCCCAAGCTAACAGCTGCTTAATGCCTTTAGCATCATTGCTAAATTGTGCCTCGGCAAAACTATTATCGGTGAATAATAGAGCGGCCTCTAAAGTGTCTTTAGAGACATCCACGCCGATTATGGCAGGGTGTTTGTTTTCCATAATAATATCCTCCATTATGGTTGTTCAGTGAATAAAATACTCGGTAGCCAGTTCAGGAAAGTATGACTACGCCGCCCACACAGGTAAATACGAGATCTAAAGTCTCAAGCTGCCTTCCGAGCTCTATAGTCATAGCGCCGGAGGAGTGCTTTTCATGCTAACAGGCTTTAATGCCTCGTCCGTCCTGCGGCGTGTCTCCTCCGACTTCCTAGGTACTGCAACTACCTAAGCATTTATCTTATATAAATAAGCTAGGGTTTAATATACCTGTCCGCCCGTAACGCGTTAGTCGGCACGATTTATACATTCATCCAGCCAATTTATGGAAACCAAAATCAAATGGCGCAAGCGGTTACAGTCGTGCAGAACGGTACTTAAGGGCAGACATGTCAGTCTGCCCCTACAGGTGGGTTGGATAATTATTCGGCGCATAGCGGTTGGGTTCGTGCAGAACGGTACTTTTTCAACAGCCCTTAAGGGTCTGCACAAATGCAACAAACGGCGATACTATATGTTGATATGGCAGATAGGTGGTGCTATATTATCAAACACTCGGCGGAATTGACAGCCGAGCAAGTAAAGCATTTATCACAACATGGAGAGACGAAGATGGCATTAGAACATTTAGAGGAAGTATCCAAAGAAGAAAGGGAATATTGGAACGCTATGTCTCGAGAGAGACATGAGTGGGAATATCAATGGGAAAAACAAGGAATGATAGCAGAAGGAATGGAAATAGGGCGAGTTCAAGGCATACAAGAAGGTCGTGTTCAAGGTATAGACGAAGGCCGCGCTCAAGGCATTGACGAAGGCCGCGCTGAGGGCATTGAGGAAAGTCTTGCTCGGAGTATTGAACAAGGTCAAGTAGAAGCACAGCAAGAAATCGCTTTGAATATGTTGCAAAAAAACTATGAGATTTCTGCGATTTCCGAGGTGATCGGTTTATCCACTACCGAGATTGAACAGTTAAAAAATAAACATGGAGAGACGATGATGCCATTAAAATATCCAGTGGAAGTATCGGAGGAAGCTAGAGAGTATATGGCATCTCGAGCCCGATATGAATACAATTTAGACTATGGATGGGAAAGGAAAAAGAAAAAGTGGTTAGATGAAGGTATAGAAAAAGGGTTAGCTCAAGGCATAGAAGAAGGACGCGTTGAAGGCATGGAAAGAGGGCGAGAGCAAGGTATGCACGAAGGTCGGGCTCAAGGTGTATATGAAGGTCTCATTCAAGGTACGAAAAAAGGTATGGGAGAGAGGCAGCGAAAAATCGCTTTGAACATGTTGCAGGAAGGTTATGAAGTTTCTGCGATTTCCGAAGTGACAGTTTTATCTGTTGCCGAGATTAACCAGCTGAAGAAATAGAACTGAACCACAAGTACGATACTGGTACATTCCCCTTCTGTGGAGGGGTGGCCTATGCATTTTGCAATGTATGCGTTTAGCAATCATGTTCAGGTTCTGCATAATGTCACGCCGATTGACCTACTGGTTCAATCGCCGGTTCTATTCAGCCTGACGGGGTGGGCGCAACTGCCTTGCCTCATAATATCTATAAACCATCGCATCGTATGCTAAAACAATTACATTAATTCATATTTGTTATAATCCCAATCTATGGGTCTTCAATCTATCATATCGGCAGTGAGAGATAAGATACTTTCACGAAAAGACAAAGAAACACTAGGACAACATTCGCAGCATCCTAGAGAACACATAGAAGAAGTCATCAAAAATGAAATCAGTCTTTCCATACCTGGGTTTGTAAAATATACCCGTACTTCTACTACTGTCGCAAAAGGTGTTAAGGAAAGTAGCCCGGTATATGGCAAAACGATAAAAGAGGAGAGGGATGATGCTCAACATAATCACAGGCAGAACGATGCAGGCTATTACAACAATCAAGGGATTGCTAAAGCTAATACAGGGGATTATGAAGGAGCGATTGCAGATTATGACAAGGCGATTGCATTAGAACCAGATAATGCCGATGCTTATATTTTGCGAGAGTTTGCTAGGTATCACTTACAGGATTATAAGAGGGCAATTGAAGATTATGATAAAGCGATTGAGTTAGTTCCTGATAATGCTCGAACTTACAATATTCGAGGGCTTGTTAAGAGTATATTAAAAGATTATAAGGAGGCGATTCAGGATTTTGATAAGGCGATTGGGTTAGAACCAGATAATGCTGGGGTTTACGCTTCCCGAGGGTCTGCTAAAAATAGTTTAGGAGACCATAAAGGAGCGATTGCAGACTATGACAAAGCGATTGCATTGGAACCAGATAATGCTGGGGTTTATGTTTCCCGAGCATCTGCTAAAGCTAGCACAGGAGACCATAAAAGAGTGATTGCGGATTACGACAAAGCGATTGTATTAGAACCAGATAATACCAATGCTTATGTTTTCCAGGGAATTGCTAAGTATAAATTAAAAGATTATAAAGGAGCGATTGCGGACTATGACAAGGCGATTGTATTAGAACCAGATAATGCCGATGCCTATATTTACCGAGGGATCGCCGAGTATAACCTAAAGGATTTTAAGAGGGCAATTGAAGATCACGATAAGGCGATTGAGTTAGAGCCGGACGCGATTCATGCTTATGCTTCCCGAGGAATTATTGAGATCGTGACAAAACGCTATAGGGAAGGAATGCAGGACTTTAAGACGGCAATCAAACTGAAATACTTTTGATTCGTGCCAACGGGTACGAACTAATCATAGGTCTTTGTTCTTGTTCTTGAACGGCTTTTATAATCTTGGTAGGCATTAATGTCATTTCCTAAGTTGTCGTTTAGTTTCTAATTTTCTATAATTAATTTTAATTGCGCTCCAGTATTATAGGTATCTCGTCCCAGATGTTTCCGCTAAGGGTTCTGCCATTAACCTTTTTGTTACGGCTCTGCCCATCTTCACCCCAACGTCCCCACTGTTTGAAGAAAAATGGAACCTTGCGTTTTTTGCATTGCTTTTGGATTGAGGTCACCCAAGCCTTGTTCATCAATCTAGCCTTATGCCCGGACTCACCACCGACAATGACCCAGTGAATACCATCTAAATCTAATACGCCTAAATCTTCTAATAAAGGTTCTATAGACAAAAATCTTATTTTTGCTGCAATCTCTCGCAGTATGGGTATTCTTGGAAGACCATGTTTCCTGTTTTCTACTGAAACGCCAAGCCATATATTGTCGGGAATGACACGCCGAGAAAAGTATTTTGCCATAATCTTAGGTCGTTTGGTTAGAACCTGATAGGTGTGTTGCGGTGTGTTGTGTATTGTCTCCATAACACGGTCGATAAAATCAAACGGAACATGAGGATGGAATAAATCGCTCATTGAGTTCATAAAATATATCGTGGGTATTTTACGCAGTATCGGTTGCCTTAAGCGTTCCGCATGGCATGACACATCAAAGCCGTTTTTATAACCGGCAACCCCCATTGCTCGCAACCGTCTCGCCATCACTTCGGCATAGCAGTACTTGCATCCTGCCGATATTTTCGTGCAACCGGTAACAGGGTTCCAAGTGCGCTCCGTCCATTCAATCTTTGAGTTTTTCATGGATTTAGGCATATTTCAATTTTATTAAAATTCTCTTTTTTATCATTTAAGTAGAATGAGCCTTTTCTTCTTTTCGGATGAGGAGGGATAAGAGAAATATGTAATCTTTCATCTTTTTCCATTTGGTTTAGCAGAGGATTAACCTCTGTCGGCAAGTGTCCTTTCCTAAGCATTTCATCCAACAATTTTGTATTGCTTATGGGTTCTTGAAGCAGGTCAAGAAGATCTCTTTTAATTTCATCCTTGCTGAAATCGAAAAAAGTTAGTTGTTTTAGCAGTTTAGCTTTTAACGTATTTTTTGCTTCCAAAAACTTCTTTGCACCAAGCTGATTTTTGGTAATAAAAAACAAATGGTGCGTGCTTGATCCATTTTTATTTTCTAGTTTATAGCCGTATCCATAGTCGGATTGTGCCTTTTGTTTCAGTCCTGCTAACAATTCAGCAGAAAAGATGTCATAGTCGGGTTTGCTTAATGTGCTTGGGTTAACGTCTAAGTCTAAAGCAAACCGGTGAGCAGGATTATCTTCCTTACCATGAAATCTATAGATATGACTGGTTGGCATAAAGATTAAATAATCAATACGGCTTAAGTCTAGTAAACGAGCTAAGTTTTCTCTTGTATATTGGGTATAGCCGTATGGGTCTATAAAAATCAGGCTATGTATCTCTCCATGCTTTGGTAAAAACTTGATTATTTCATCTAGAAAATTGTTAGCATCCATATTAAAAATTTTCACAAAATCCGAGTAGAGCTCCATTGACTTTTTGAGTCTCTGATATTTTTCAGGTTTTATTTCGTTAAGAAATAAAGAAATGTCTTTTTCTAATCTATTTTTTTTTATTGTCTCTGCCTCTCTAAATTTCTTTATGATCTCTGCTGCCACTATTGCACTTCCTTTTTCTCCGCCAGAGTATATTCCTTCGCCTGCGAACGGTTCCCACACAGCAATGTCCCAATGTGATACATTACACATAACCGAGAGATAATTAGTTAGGTATTCTTTATATACAGATAGCTTTTCTTTTGTGTGTTCTGGTTGCATTTGGGTAGTTTTACGCTGTTTTAGAATGATCTTAAAAGCTAATTGTCACATAAAAAATGCGATAACACCATAAAAATTTGTTATATCACCCGTCGCGAGATAGTATCGGCAAACTAGCAGATTGCTTGACATTCGGGCTTAAGGCACATACGATAATGCGACAATAATTATCAATCCTGCGTTTAATTAGTTGCTTCTTCCGAAAAACAGTTTCAATTTACTAAAATCTCAGTAGCTTTATCCAGCGGGACAGGTTAATGAACATACAGATACACGAACAACTTAAAGCTAAAATCTGGGAAATCGCCAATCGGCTCAGAGGGCCATACAGACCACCTCAATACCGTTTGGTTATGCTTCCTATGGTTGTCTTGCGTCGGCTTGATTGTGTTTTGGAGCCGACTAAGGATGCCGTTTTGAAAAAACATAAAAAATTGGAAGCGAAAGGGACTCCACAAGAAGCAATGAAACTGGAGCTTGGCAAGGCTGCTGCTGACTCCCAGCGAGATTATCCGTTCTATAACACCAGCCCCTACACCTTTGTTAAACTACTCGGCGATCCCGACAACATTGCGCCGAACCTCGTATCCTACATCAACGGTTTTTCCTCGACCGCACGAGATATTTTCGAGCGTTTCAAATTCACCGATCAAATCGAAAAATTAGATGCCAGCAACCGCCTATTCACAATCGTCAAAGCAATGGCTGATGTTGATCTTCACCCGGACAGGATTGATAACTTACAAATGGGTTACTTGTTTGAGCATCTAGTGATGCGCTTCAACGAACAGGCTAACGAAGAGGCAGGAGACCACTTCACGCCACGCGAGGTCATTCGCCTGATGGCGAACCTTATCTATGCCGGAGAGCAGGATGTTTATAAGCCCGGCATTTACCGCAGGATCTACGATCCGGCATGTGGAACAGGGGGCATGCTATCCGAGTCTGCAAAACTGATCCGATCTCAGAACGAACAGGCACACCTTGAACTTTTCGGTCAGGAATACAACGCCGAGTCATGGGCAATCTGTTGCTCGGATATGCTTATCAAAGATGAGAACATTGAGAATATTGTCTTTGGTGACACCTTAGGCGATGGCAAGACAGCAGATGGGTTTAAGGGAAGACAGTTTCATTATCTAATGGCAAATCCACCCTTCGGGGTTGAATGGAAAGACCAGGAACATGCAGTGAAAAACGAGCACAAAACTATGGGCATCTCCGGTCGTTTCGGTGCCGGGTTGCCGAACATCAACGACGGCTCGCTTCTTTTTCTTCAACACATGATTTCTAAGATGTATCCTTATATTGAAGGGGACGAGAATCGACTGGGTTCCAAAATTGGTATCGTTTTCAATGGTTCACCACTGTTTTCCGGCGATGCCGGATCCGGACCTTCCAACATTCGTCGCTGGATTATAGAGAACGACTGGTTGGATGCTATCGTTGCTCTGCCCGACCAGCTTTTCTACAACACCGGTATATTTACCTATATTTGGCTTGTGACGAATCGTAAGCCATCCGAGCGACGCGGCAAGGTGCAACTTATAGACGGCACGCGCTTCTTCGGGAAAATGAAAAAAAGCCTCAACAACAAGCGCAACGAAATCACCGAGGAACAAATCGATCAACTAACTCGCGTCTATGGCAACTATCAGGACGGTGAGACTGCCGAAGTGCAGGTGAACGGAGAAAAGGAAACCCGGGTTATCTGCCGTATTTTTGAAAACCATGAGTTTGGCTTTCTGAAGGTGACCGTTAATCGTCCTCTGCGCATGAACTTTGAAGCGACAGCGGAGCGTATTGCTAAGCTCAATACGCAAAAAGCCTTTGAAAATCTGGCAATCTCAAAGAAGCGTAAGGATGCGGCAGCAGCCAAACGCGAAATCAAAGAAGGACGCAAACAGCAAGAAGCTATACGCGCGATCCTCAAGACACTTGAAGGCAATGGATGTTATAAGGATCGCACACTGTTTGAAGCCGATATGATGGAGGCTGCAAGCCAAGCAGACATTAAAATTTCTGCCTCGATTAAGAAAGTGATTTTTGTAGCCCTCGGTGAGTGCGACCCGAATGCCGAGATTTGCCTAGATAAAAAAGGGAAACCGGAACCGGATAGCGAACTTCGAGACACCGAGAATATCCCTTTGCCACCCGACACAGAGCTACCTCTTCCGATGGATTTCGGGCCGGACAAGCCCAACGACCAATTAGTTGAGACTTTCCGAGACGACATTGATGCTTGGATCGCACGCGAAGTATTGCCTCATGTGCCCGATGCCTGGGTGGACTACGAAAAAACTAAGGTCGGCTACGAAATCCCGATTAACCGACATTTCTATGTGTACAAGCCACCACGCCCACTGGAGGAGATAGAAGCGGACATTACACGGCTTGAAGAAGAGATTGCCGGGCTACTGAAGGGACTAGTGACATGACTGTATCAATACCTCAAACGAATGTGTTTACACAATTAACCTCTTTGCCCGAAAACTGGCAACGAAAGCGATTACGGTATCTGTCCACTAAGCCGATTAAAAATGGACTGGGAGAAGCTGCGGATCATTATAACCCCAATCATCCACGCTATATTAGGATTACCGATATAGCTGGGCCAAGACATCTACATTCAGAAACGTTCTGTAGTTTGCCACCAGAAATAGCTTCTGAAGCATTATTGGATAAAGATGACATTCTCATTTCAGCAGTAGGTGCAACTTACGGAAAGTCATTTTATGCAAAAGAACTGAACGAAGACGCATGCTTTGCCGGATATCTAGTACGATTGTCGGCGATACCGGAGGTTAATCCTTCTTTCTTGGCTTACTGGACCGAAAGTCGTGACTATTGGGCACAAGTTGATGCCAACGTTATACAAGCAACTATACAAAACTTTAGTGCTTCTAAAGTCCGCCATTTAAGTGCGCCATTTCCTCCACTTGATACCCAGCAGCAGATTGCACGGTTTTTGGATGACAAAACTGCGCGTATTGATGGGTTGATTGAAAAGAAGCGCGAGCTTCTGGAATGTTTAGCCGAGAAACGCCAAGCCCTTATTACCCGTGCGGTTACCAGAGGCATTGACCCCGATACCCCGATGAAGCCTTCCAACATCAGTCTAGCGAGTGATAGCTCTGCAAATCAGACTGATTGGGCGGCACAAGTCCCGGAAGGGTGGGATAGCAATTGGCTAAAGTGGTCGGTCAATCTGTCCATGAAGCACTCAAAAGTAGAAGAGCAGGAGACACTTCCATATATCTCCAACGAGAATATTGCGTCGTGGACAGGAAAACTTCTGGTTGAGGAGCTGAAGCCGACTGAAACGAACAGTCGCATGTTTCGGAAAAATGATGTTCTGTTCAATAAACTTCGCCCTTACCTTGCTAAGGTTTATCACGCGACTTTTGATGGTGCGAGTTCAAGTGAATTGCTTTGTTTACGCCCATCAAATGTCGTTGAATCTCGTTTCCTTTTTTATGTGCTTTCATCCAAGAAATTCATTGACACAATCAATGCGGAAACTTTTGGTGCCAAAATGCCTCGTGCAAACTGGGAAATCGTAAGTCATCAGTCGTTTCCGCTTCCTCCGCTCAACATCCAAAAGCAGATTGCCCGATTTTTGGATGAGAAAACTACTCAAATTGACCAGACCGTTGAAAAAGTTGAAGACAGCATTACACAGATGGAAGAGTACAGATCGGCACTTATCACTGCCGCCGTCACAGGGCAACTCCCGGAGCTAAAATGAGCCTTGATGCAAAAACATATTTCAATCATCTCAAAGCCTATGTGAATGACGATTACATAGTACACAAGGGCATTGGTGGTGAGGTAGTTCTTAAAGAGAAGTACTTCCTAGAGAAAAGCAGGAAGGCCAAAACCCGAGAGCTTCGCCTTTTTCTGCCTGGACCAGGCCTCGTCTTCAAACTTGATTTTGATAAAAAAAAGATTAAACCACCGCTATTCCATTTTCTTGACGACACTGCGAAGCCTTGGTCGAAACGCTGCGATTTTGTGATATTTTATGTGAAACAAAGAATGTTTTGTGCTGACTGTATTGAGTTTAAGTCAGGGAGTATTGCTGGAAATACAGTAAAAGAACAGCTTCAAGCAGGTACTTGTTGGGTGCGGTCCCTTAAAAGGACAATTGAACACTATACTAAATACACTCGGAGAATCCATGTAAGAAAATTCCTATTTGGAGACAGGATTGACACAGGTGCGTATCTAAATTCTGACCGGCAACTCAATGCTGATCCGTCCATTCGCTATTATCATTTTGATGAAGTGCGAGGGCAGCACTTAGACCGCCTCCAGAACGCTTCACATGAGGAGATTTGACCCATGCCGAAACATACCGAATACGCTTTTGAGACTGCGATTGAAACCGCGCTAACCGGTTCCGGTGGCTATGAGAAGCGTAGCCCCGATGCCTTTGATGAAACACTTGCGCTGTTCCCCGACGATGTTTGCGGTTTTCTCAAAGACAGCCAAGCTACAAAATGGAGATCACTTGAAATGTTGCTTGGAGAGAAAACCAATGCAACCGTGTTGGAAGACTTGTCGAAGGAATTGGAACTCAAGGGTACGCTTCACATTCTACGCCACGGCTTCAAGTGCTACGGCAAAACATTCCGCATGGCTTGGTTCCAACCGAACACTGCTATGAATCCCGAAGCTGCCCAGAACTATGCTCGGAACCGGCTGACCGTTACTCGGCAAGTTGCTTTTACTTCGGTTCTGGGACATGCGGACGGTAAAAATCGCCGTTGCATTATTGATGTTGCACTTTCCGTTAACGGCATTCCCGTCGTCACTGCCGAACTTAAGAACCCGCTAACCGGGCAATGCGCCGCTGATGCAAAACACCAATATATGAATGAGCGAAGTGGGAATGATTTGCTCTTTGATTTCAAAAAACGAGCACTGGTTCATTTCGCAGTGGATGCGGACGAAGTATGGATGACAACTCGCTTAGAGGGCAAGGAAACCTCTTTCCTACCTTTCAACCGGGGCAATAATCATGCAGCAGGCAATCCGCCGGTTGAAGGAAACCACAAGACACATTATCTATGGGATGAGGTACTGCAGGCTGATAGCCTATTAGATATCTTGCAACGTTTCATGCACCTTGAGGTCAAGGAGAAGTATGTCAGACTCTACGAGGGTATGCAAACCGATAAGAGAGAGACGATGATATTCCCACGCTATCACCAACTTGATGTGGTTCGGAAACTGGTCGCACATGCAAAGGTTCATGGTGCAGGGCGGAATTATCTAATCCAACATTCGGCTGGTTCGGGTAAATCAAACTCAATTGCATGGCTTGCACATCGATTGGCTAGCCTGCATGACGAGCATGACGAAAAAGTGTTTCATTCCGTTGTCGTAGTGACCGACCGGCGCGTATTAGATCAACAGCTACAAGAAACGATATACCAATTTGAACACAAGACCGGCGTAGTGGAGAAGATTGACGAAAACACACAACAACTCGCCCGCGCCTTATCCCACGGTACGCCTATCGTCATTACCACCATACAGAAATTCCCTTTCATCTCGCGTGCGCTGACAACCCTTGAGAATAAGGGAGACGACATAAAAATCAATACTGCAGGTAAACGCTTTGCCGTCATCGTTGATGAAGCACACTCATCTCAGAGCGGAGAAACTGCGGCTACTCTTAGAGGTATGTTGAACAAGGAGGGAATCGAGGCTGCCATTGCCGCCCAACTTTCCGAAGAGGAAGATAGCGACCTCTCCGATGATGCAAAGGCAGCGATACTACGCGATGCACTGAAGCGGAGACGCCAGCCTAATATCAGTTTTTTTGCTTTTACAGCCACACCCAAATTTAAGACCAAAGCCTTGTTTGACGAACCCGGTCCGTCCGGTGCATCTCCGTTTCACGAGTACACCATGCGGCAAGCCATTGAGGAAGGTTTCATCATGGATGTGCTTCAAAACTATACCACCTATAAACGTTTCTTTGGTCTAATCAAACAGATTGAGAGTGATCCCGATGTGCCTCGCAGAGAGGCTGCAAAGGCTCTCATGCGCTATCAAGAGCTTCATCCTGTCAATATAGAGCAACTCATCTCGGTGATTGTTGAGCATTTTTGGCTTAAAGTGAAAAACGAGATCGGCGGACGCGCAAAGGCTATGGTAGTCACAAACTCTCGCCTCGCTGCCGTAAAATACAAACTTGCCTTTGATCGCTATATTCAAGACCGAGAATATCCCGGCATTCATTCTCTGGTAGCTTTCTCAGGCACGGTTTCGGATCCGGACATTCCCGGATCGTCGTATACCGAAGTAGCAATGAACGGTGGCATTGCTGAAACCGAGTTGCCGGATGCCTTCGCAGGAAACGATTATCAAGTTCTTTTAGTTGCAGAAAAGTATCAGACCGGATTTGATCAACCCTTATTGCAGACAATGTATGTGGTTAAGAAGTTGGCAGGTGTCCAAGCGGTTCAGACTCTCTCAAGGCTCAACCGCGTCACACCCGGTAAATCGCGTATCTTCGTTCTGGATTTCGCTAACGAAGAAGAAGACATCTACGAAGCATTCAAACCTTATTATGAGACGACACCTATCGGAAAGAATGCCGAACCGCATCGACTTTCCGAACTGCAGCATCGTCTGCTTGGATGGGCTATATTCACGCAAGCCGATGTATATGCATTCGCCGAAGTTTGGTATCGTGGTAAGAACCATTCGGTTAGCGATCATCCTCAAATAAACGCTATTCTTGATGCTGTTGTCCAACGCTTCAAGAGTCGCAAGGAAGAAGAACAAGAACAGTTTTTTGGACAGTTGACGGCTTATAGAGGTCTCTACGCTTTCCTATCACAAATCATCCCTTATGCCGATACCGATCTTGAGCAGCTTTACACCTTCGTGAGAAATCTCTTGATGAAACTGCCGCCGATTGATGGCAAAGCCTTTGCTCTAGATGACAAAGTTGCATTGCAATACTTTCGAATGCAGCAAATATCCGAGAATTCTATTAAGCTGGCAGAGGGTGTGGCGGAACCCTTGAAAGGACCGACCGATGTCGGCACCGGTCGCACTAAAGATCAAGAGGTGACACTTTCAAGTTTGATCGACCGCCTCAATGAACGTTTTGGCACGAACTTTACTATGGCAGATCAGTTGTTCTTCGATCAGATACAGACTTCGGCAGAGAACAACCAGAATATTGTTGAAGCAGTGCATGCTAATAATTTTGCAGACTTTGTTTCGTATCTAGACACCGCTCTAAACGATCTATTTATTAAGAGAAGGGAGGGTAACGAAGAGATATTTTCTAAGATTATGTCGGACTCCGAATTCCGTTCAATCGTACATAAACATCTTGCGCAAGAGATTTTTAATCGGGTTCGCGAAAAACAATCCTCCTGATATTTAAGTATTACTGTGCCGAATGGCACGGCTGTTGCGTCCGTCATTATTCCTTTTCTTTGGAGGAGTGGCAGGCGCAGCCTGACAGGGTGGTTACAATACTACGCGCCACTCGATTTGTAGTTTTGCAAACCGAATGATTTATACTATCAAGCACATAGGATAGCTTTACATGCTTACCATAAACCACAACCGACAACGCAATTAAATTCAAGGAGGCTTTGATGTTGAAAAATAAAATTGAATCTATGAAATCTGATTGGCACAAAAAATATAAGTCATGGATTCTACGGAAAACAAAATTTAAATCTATAAAGCGTTGGTGGTGCGAAAATATCAAACCCTATACACTACTAGAATTGACTCTAAAATATCGAAAAATTTCTCTGGTTTTGGCAGGTACTTTTGGAATAGTGTTAGCGTGCTATGTGTATCAGTTTTTTTCCAATCAAGTTGATATCAATAAGACTGCCTTGCATGGTAGTTTAACTATTTTAGCCTTAGGCTTGCCTACCTTTTTTATACTTTGGTTATTTAGAACCCATGATGTTCAAGAAAATATAAATAATAGCACCTTTTTTGAATGTGCGAGAATGCTGACAGAAAAATATCCAGAAAAGAACATAGAAGAGAAATTTCCAATACTAGCTGATGAAACAGGTATTCCTCCTCATATATTGGAAAAATCTTTACCAACAAAAATAGCACTTGAGCAACTCGCATATCTCAGAAGAGAAACTGGTTTTGACAAAGAAAGAATAGAACTCGTTACTCAGCAACTTAAATTGGGTAAAATGTATTTAGTAGGTGCTCGCTTAAGCGGTTTGAATTTAACTAGAGCCGTTTTATATGATACCCGGTTAAGTTTTGCCGATTTGAGTTATGCTAATTTGACTAGCTCTCTTTTGGATAAAGCTGATCTAGGAGGTGCTAAACTAATGGGGGCTAATCTGACAAATACGGATACTAGAGAAACCATATTGAGTGGTGCTAAGTATGATAAAAACACTACTTTCAACTCTTGGCTTGATACCGAAGAAAAGCGTATTAAAGCAGGCATGGTTCCTTATGAACCCGAAGAACAAAAATAGAAATTTTGCCTGCTAATTTATATAATGCTCATTATTCAATTTGAAAAAGAGTATAATTTTGCCTCCTAAAAAACCAATGACCGTATCAGCGAAAGCCTAAATGATTAAAGCAAGATTCCAAAACATAGGTCCGATTAAAGATGCCGAATTAGAGCTAGGAGATCTAACCATTATTGCCGGGCAAAATAATACCGGCAAAACCTATTTGGTTTATACACTTTATAGCCCTTGGGATTTTCAGAAAGACAATTTACTTAACCTTTTGTATAGGCCTGAAGACCACTCTGAAAAATAATGAATTTTCCCAGAACTTTGTATTACCGCAGGCGTGTGCTACTGGCAATTCTGGCTCGCGGGAAAGGTCGCACGGAGAAAATCCGCCTGCAAAAGTTACTCTTTCTATTTACCCAACATCAAGAGAAGCCGATTTATCATTTCTTACCGTATAAGTACGGGTGTTATTCATTTCAAGCTAACGAAGATGCTCGGATACTCGCCGATTATTATCGGTTGTTGGCAATAACGAAAAACGACAAAGCATACATTGTAAATAGTAAGAAAATTAAAGGGATGATCAACTTGAAACCTGAGGATGAAGAGTGTCTAGACGCTATATTTGATGCGTATGGAAAACTTTCCAATGATGCCCTTATCTACGAGGTATATAGAAAGTATCCGTACTACGCAATCAATAGCGAGCTTCTGGACAAACCGAAATTTAAACCGTTGCGCCGTTATATATCTAAAGAAAAACCACAGATCAAAAATAAACATTTAACGCTTTACACCATAGGTTACGAAGGAAAAAGCATAGAACAATATCTGAGAGGTTTAATCGATAACGGCATCTCTGCACTGATAGATGTGAGGTATAATCCTTTCAGCATGAAAAAAGGCTTTTCCAAAAAACAACTACAAGATATAACCGGCAGGTTCGGAATAGCTTATATCCATATCCCGGAATTAGGCATTAAGGGAAATTTGCGAAAGAATATAAAACCTCGCACCGAATATAATCAACTGTTCAATCAATACCGAAAAACCTTAAGCCAAACCGATAAAGAGCAAGCATTGCAGGATGTAGTGAAAATCATTCGGCAACACCGAAGAGTTGCTATCACTTGCTTTGAGCAAGATCACACATGCTGTCACCGCAATCATGTGGCAGAGGCAATAGCCGACAAACACAAAATAATCATTCGGCACTTGTAAGATATGAGGTTTTTGAAAAAGTATGGGGTGTTGAAAAAATGAGGCTGCTGAAAAAGTATTTCATACAATGTAGGGGCGGACTTGCATGTCCGCCCGTAACGCGTTGGCCGGCACGATTTATACATTCATTCAACCGATTTATGGAAACCAAAACCAAATGGCGTAAGCGGTTGAGTTTGTACAGAACGGTACTTAAGGGCAGACACACAGGTCTGCCCCTACGACTTTGTGGTTATCATAATTATGTGGCGCAAGCGGTTGGATTTATGCAGTGCCAATACTTTTTCAACAGTCACACGATACAACCAGCCCATGGAAAGGCTTTACATTTTGTACTATGTACTAAGATTTCGCACAATGTTACGCCGATTGACCTACCGGCTCAATCGGCGGCTCTATTCTGCCCCTACGGCTCGGCGGTTTGCGTAAATCCACGGCACAGGCGGTTCTGTTCGTGCAAAACATTATTTTTCTAACAGCTCCAACATTGATACACAGGATGCGCTAATGAGACAGATTGCATTGGATACCGAGACGACCGGGCTTGAGGTCAGGGATGGGCATCGGATTTTGGAGATAGGGTGTGTTGAGATTATAGACCGCGGTATCAGCGAGCGGACTTTTTATTCTAAGGTGAATCCCAAGCGTGAGGTGAGCGAAGGTGCGCGACGGGTGCACGGTTATACTTGGGAGATGCTCAAGGGGAGTCCGCTGTTTGGCAGTGTATGCGACGAGTTTTTGAAATTCGCTCAGGGTAGCGAGGTGCTGATACATAATGCGCCGTTTGATTTGGGTTTTCTGGATGCCGAGTTGGCGCGTCTAAATCGTGGCACTTTTATACAGGAGACGGGTTGCACCATCATTGACACAGTGGAACTTGCTAAGAAAGTGCATGTCGGTTCGTCTTATTCTTTGAATGCGCTTAGCGATCACTATCAGATTGATAGAAGTCATCGCGAGTTGCACGGTGCGTTGATAGATGCGGATTTATTGGCGCAGGTTTATTTAGCTATGACGAGCGGGCAGACGAGTATATCCTTCGCCGGTGAACCGCAAGTTGATAGGCATGAAGTTGTTGCCGCCGACGAGAAAGAGGAGGTTTTGTCCGACAAGGGCTTGATAGTGATTAAGGCAACCGAGGACGAATTGAATCGCCACGAACAGTTTTTAGCGGCAAAGTTTGCGAAATAGTCGTAGGAGGGGAATGGGCAGCACCATGTTTGTGTTGAAAAAATATTGTTCCGCAAAACCGTAACTGCTTCGCGCCATTAAGTTTACGATAACCACCGAGTCGTAGGGGCAGACCTGTGTGTCTGCCCAAAACGATACCGCTCTGTACAAACTCAACCGCTTGCGCCATTTGGTTTTGGTTTCCATAAATCGGGTGAATGAATGTATAAATCGTGCATGCGCAACGCGTTACGGGCGGACATGCTAGTCCGCCCCTACGGCGGTTTGTAAATATTCACGGCGCAAGCGGTTGCAGTTGTGCAAAAACAGTGCTTTTCAACTTACGGGCGGACATGCTAGTCCGCCCCTACGGCGGTTTGTAAATATTCACGGCGCAAGCGGTTGCAGTTGTGCAAAAACAGTGCTTTTTCAACAGCCCCACGCCAAGCCTCTACATTTCGTAGCTTACATCGTGGTTCAGCACAATGTTACGCCACTTGCCCAACTGGAGCAAGTGGCGGTTCCATTATTCGTTTCCATGCAACACCGAGAACAGGTTCAGCAGATGCACGAATAGCACATAGATGTTGGCGTAAAGCGATACGGTCATCATGACATAGTTGGTCTCGCCGCCGTGTATCATGCGGCTGGTGTCGTAGAGTATGAGTCCCGACATGATGAATACCGCAACCGACGATATGGTCAGCGATAGCAACGGTATCGCTAAAAATAGATTGGCAACGATTGCAACGAGCAATATAATCAAGCCGGTGAACAGGAAACTGCGCATGTAGCTGAAGTCTTTTCTAGTTGCCAAGGTATATGCGGAAAGTCCGACAAAAACCGCTGCAGTGGTGCCGAACGACATCATCACGATTTGCGGTCCGTTGCTTAGGCTCAAATAAAGACTCAGTATAGGTCCCAACACATAGCCCATGAATGCCGTGAACGCAAAGGTCAGCACCAACCCCCAAACGCTGTTGCGAAAGCGGTTGATGACAAACGGCATGCCGATGAATATTGCCAGCATCAGTAGCCAATTCACCGGGCGGGCACCGATATTCATTGCAACCGCAGCGGTGATTGTGCTGGTGAGCAGGGTTAGGGTAAGTAGCAGGTAGGTATTGCTAATAATCCGGCTATTCGCAAGACCTGCCCGCCTAGATTGAGAAATAACAACTTGTTCCATAATAAAAGCCTCCGATAGTTTAATTATGCAAATTATACCAAAATATGTACAATGCTTCTATAAGCAAATCCAATTATATAGTACTTAATCATGAGAAAATTTTTGAAAATATCGTATTTGTTTGCCACAACGATTCTGATATGGGTTCTGTTCAATCCGAATTCAAGTGCGCATACACAGATGTTCGGTTACGACGAACAGCTTTTTGAGACCAACGATTTATCTTGGCGTTTGATTGTGCCGTCGGGCTATACGCTCGAGCTATTGGTTGAGATGGAGAAACCGCGTATGTTAACAAGGACGGCAGGCGATGTACTTTTGGTAGGTTCGTCGGTAGGTGATATCTACCGTGTCAAGCCACCTTATGACAAAGTTGAGATCATTGCCGAGCCGGGAGGTTTCCCGCACAGCGTTACAGTACGCGACGGTGAATTGTTGGTCGGCATGACCAACGGTGTCTATCGTGCGCCGTATGAACCCGACGGCAACAAGCGGTTGGACGATGACGATTTTGAACTGGTCGCAGCGTTGCCGTCCGGTGGCGGGCATGCCAGTCGAACCGTAGCCGCAGGTCCCGACGGCAAAATCTATTTGGGGTTGGGTATCAGCGGTAACTGTAGCGATCAATATATAGGTGAAGGGTATAGTTTTGCCGAGCAGCGCGGTGGCATTTTGATACTTTCCGAATCAAAAAACGGATCCGCACAATGGAAACCTTATGCAACTGGTCTGCGCAATCCGATGGGTTTTGATTGGCATCCGAGCAGTGGTGTGCTTTATGCGAGCAATAACGGTCCCGACCATCACGGCTATGAACTACCGTCCGAATACTTTAGTCGCATCGATTCCGGTTCTTTTCATGGGATGCCGTGGTTTTGGTTGAACGAGCGCAACGAGTTGCTGGCGGATAATTGTATAAATAGTCCGCCACCGCGCAACGATGCACGGCCGCCGGTTGCGACTTTTCCGGCGCGTAGCGCGCCGATGGGTGTTGCTTTTGTTCCGCAAGGTGCGTTGCAACCGGAAATGGTCGGCAGTGCCGTTGTTGCGATACACGGTTCGTGGGCAACGAAACCGAGAGGTGGCTATTTCGGAAGTAAGGCAACCCGCAGACCGCCTCGTGTTGTATTGGTACACTTTAGAGAGGGTGAAGCGTCCGAAGTTATGCCGTTGATCGAAGACTTGCAAGATGACGCAGGGGATCGTCTGATGCGTCCTATGGGTGTTGCTTTTGCATCGGACGGTGCGCTTTATTTCACCAGCGACGGTGGAATCATCGAAGGGTTGTTCAGATTGCGACGCCAAACGGATAAACCTTGATGGTTTTGTTCGTGCAGAGCAGTTGGGGCTGTTGAAAAAGTGCGGCATCGTACGAATCCAATCACTTGCGCCATTTGGTTTTGGTTTCCATAAATTGGATGGATGAAATGTATAAATCGTGTAGGCACAACGCGTTACGGGCGGACATGTTAGTCCGCCCCTACGGGTGGTTTGCAAATATTCACAGCGCAAGCGGTTACGATTGCGCCGAGACGATACTTTTTCAACAGCCCTAGTATTTCAGGGGGCATATTAGCTTTCTCTACAATGGTTTGCGTAATTGTTTCGGGGTTATTTGCTCAGTCCGGCGGCACAATGCCACCCGATATTAAGTTGGAAATTTGGAGATATTGATAGAATAACTTTCCTCTGTATATGAAATTAAAACCTATATTCGTAGCACAATTTATTTTACTTGCAGTTCTGCCATGTCAGTCTGCGCTTGGGCAAGTACCCTCGGAGAATCCCGGTATCACTCTGCAAAAGGGGATTACGATTGAAGGCTCGGCAAACGAAGGCGAGGAATTGACTTTAAGTCTCCCCGACGATGCGATTGCCGGTGGCAGCGGGAATAGCGAAAACTATTCTTATCGGTGGGAATATCGACCGAGCGACCGGTCGCAGCTGTTGAATCCGAATTTGCAACTGTCGGATCCCAACACCCGAACTTTGACTGTGCGCATCCCTACAGATTTCATTGCGCGTGATTATAACCAAAGCGATGTGATTTTCACTGTGACGGTCGGCGAAGACGGCTCTACGGCAAGCACCGAGAGCATAGTGACGATTATCAAGCGGAACAACTTTGTTCCCACCCTTGATGTGAATCTGAAACTGAATTCAAATATATCGGGTACGACCGCCTCTATAACCGCCGTTGTAGATAATATCTCGGATTCGGACGGCGACGGCGAGTTCACATACTCGTGGCAATCTCTAGCTTTAGGCGACACGCAATGGCGTGGTGTCAAAATGGAAACCACCACGAGAACACTATCCGCTTACACGGTACCGGAAGGCACCACCCCGACTACCCGCTATCGCGTGGAAATAAGCTATACCGATGCGCAGGGGCATGCGGTTACCGAACAATTCGGAACCTACAGAACCGATGTGGACATAGACGACGACGGATTGATAGAGATTTATTACCTTGAGGATTTAGACGCAATTCGCTATCAAGTGAACGGCAGCGGCTATCAACCGGTTCCCTCCGATGATATAGACCTTAATAACTCGGGTTGCAACGAAGATGGTGATGGCACTTGTAACGGATATGAAATCGCCAGGCATTTGGATTTCGGCAACGATGCACACTATCAAGACTTAAGCAATAAAGCGACTTGGACTGAAGGAGCAGGGTGGTCCCCGATAGATAGTTTAGCTACGGCATTGGAAGGTAACGGCAACACAATTTCTGGTTTGCGTATCGTGCGTAATCAGGGCAACCAGGGTTTATTTGCGCAGTTGGGAGGATCATCGGGAATAATCCGCAATCTTGGTTTGCTCAAAGTGAATATCAATATTATGAGTAGTGGTATAGCAGGTGGGTTTGCAGGTAGATTGGGTGGCCGTATTATCAGAAATAGTTATGTCAAAGGTACTATAGTAGGAAACCAAGAGATAGGTGGTTTTGCAGGCGATGGCTTAGGTCAAATAATAAATAGCTATGCGAATGTAAATATTGAAGGGAGATTTAGTGGTGGATTATATGGTGAAGGTGATGCCGGGATTACTTCCAGTTATGTAACAGGATCTGTCACCGGACCGTCGGTAGGTGCGATAGTGTCGGAGAGTAATAGCTTTATTGCGAATAGCTACGCAGCAAATAATCTAGGAAATATAAAAGATAATAATCAAACCGGTATTTCCAATAGTTACGCCCGAGTACCAGATCGGCACAATGAACTTAAAGAACCCACCGCACCCGGTACTTCCGACCCCGAATTATATATAGGATGGCGTACCAACAGGTGGGATTTCGGCACATCCGAGCAATTCCCGATTCTAAAATATGTGGAGGATTGCTCAAACGACCCACAAACCCAAAGAACCGACCCACCGCAATGCGGCACATTCCTGCCGGACCAAAACGACGGTTTGAGAGACTTGGAAATAATAAGCGAGGTTATTAAACTGGATAAAGTTTTTGCCTCCGAAATCACCAACTATGATGTAAGTTTTAATGATGATACACCGAACTTAACATTGAGATTAAAGGCTTACGAGAGCGACTCGCAAATCAGTGTCCGCAGACACGGAGACAGTACGGATTACTTTGCCGGGATGCGTGATACCCCCGATGTCGGCAACGATATTTCCCTGACGGGCACAGAGCAAACAACCGTGACGATTACGGTGAGAGAAGTCTTTCCTGCCACCGAGACCGAATATGTACTTACTTTGATAAATGAGACGCTGATAGTTTCCGGAGAAATCGGCATTACGGGAGATGTAATGATTACCGAGAATGTAATATCCACCACCGAAGGCAGATCTTTTACTTTAGAAGCACCTCAAGTTAGTGGTGGTATCGACATGCCCGACTACGAATGGACGGTGACGCCGGAAAATACATCACAGTTGCTGAACCCGAATTTGCAACTATCGGATACCACCACCCGAACTTTGACCGTGACCATACCTAATGATTTTATAGGGCGCGCTTCTACGAGTAGCAATGTGAGATTCAAGTTAACGGTGAATAACGATGTTTCCGGCAGTAGCCGAAACATCGTAGTGAGGATAGATAAAACGAATAACGATAGTTCGGAACTGAATCCGACATGGGTAGAGGACGGTATTTCATTAGATGCCGTGATAGATATTGAAGATATTGAAGATTTGGACGGCAATCCCGGCGAGAATGATATCAGCTATCAATGGCAGCGTAAAGCCATAAACAATGATGTATGGATGAATATTCCCGATGATGCAACGTCTGAAACTTATACGATACCACAACTGGAGTATCCCATTGCCTTTAACTATCGCGTCGGTGTGCGCTACACGGACCGGCAAGGCTATCTAAGTGATATCGCTTATAGCGACCCCACACCTGCAGATTATCGACCGGACATAGACACAGACGATGACGGATTGATAGAGGTTTATTACCTTGAGGATTTGGATGCAATCCGTTATCAATTAGACGGTAGCGGCTATAGAACGAGCACTCAAGCAACGGTGATAAAAGCGGGTTGTGGCTATAACGATAATGGTAGCATGGTGTGCAGAGGCTACGAGTTGATAAGAGATTTAGACTTCGGCGTTGATAACAGCTATAGCTCGACGGCTAATCGGGTTATTTGGCAGCCGAATGACGGCAAAAGCAACGAGGGCTGGATGCCGATCGGTAGCAATAGCCAAACGACCGTTAGTGCGCCGATGATATTTGAAGGCAACGGCTATACAATCTCCAATCTGTATCAAAACACCGCTACTGATAGTGGTTTATTCGGCAATATAGAAAATGTCAGGGAGAGACCGCTCGCTATTTACAATATCGGTCTGCTTGATATAGATATTCAAACCCGAGGCGGCGATAACGGCGGCTTAGCCGCTGCATGCCGGAATTGTCGTATAGCAAACAGCTATGTCACCGGCACCTTGTCGTCTGAAGGAACGGTTGATACGCTGGGCGGTTTGGTGGGCCGCGCTACTTCTGATTCAGCAGGTGCTACTGAATATCGAAACATTTATGCGCGGGTTGATTTAACAGGGAATGCGGTACATTCGGGTCATTTGCTGGGTTTGGCTACGGTTCGTATTGCCGAGTCTTATGCCAGAGGCTACCGACAAGAAACCTACGAAGGCGCAATAGTAGGAAGTTTAAGTATAAGGAACGACAATGAATTCGGTTTTCTCGTAAATTCCTATGCAACGGGTAGCGATATTACCGATATTATTATTGAAAATACCCTTTTATTCATGGACTCTACCGCAACACAGACCGTATCCGCACTAACATCACCGACCACTAACGAAGGCATCTATGAACAATGGAATCAAGGAGAAAACATCTGGGATTTCGGCACATCCGAACAGTACCCGATTCTAAGATATAACATAGGCAATAACTTTAGACGCGTCTACGATTATGATTTATGTTCTCAAGGACTTCGCATGAAAAGCACCGACCAACCACAATGCGGCACATTCCTGCCCGATCAAGGGATCGGCTTGAGAGACCTGAATATACTTGAACCTACAATAACAAGAACCGATAACATCTTCGTTTCCGACCGAACCGAATACACCTTATGGATCAGAGAGAATGAAGCGCAAATTCAATTGGAACTGAACGGATATGACTTTAGAGGTATTATCACGATTGACGGTGTCGGTGCGGCGATCGGTACCACGATGACTACGATTGCATTGCCTAACGACATATCGGTACGGAACATCGTTGTCGCCGATGCCGCTTCAACGGAATATAAACTCACCATTATCAAATCAGCGGATATTGCCGGAACAGGAGTAATCACGGTGGATCCCATGCCTGCCGAAGACGGAACTTGGGACGAAGGGAGCAGAATTGAACTGACATCCGACATAGTCGGAGGAAGCTATTTATGGACCCAACCGGAAGAAAGCGCGTTAGAAATAGTGGAGCAGAACGATGCCATGATCACGGTTCGGGCGCCGGGAGACTTCGTGGCGCCGGATGCAATGACTCGCAACACGACATTGACACTGACGGTTTCCGATCCCCTAGAGCAAGACGGCAGGGTAATAAGCCGAGTATTGACGATAAACAAAATAGACAACGGGCCTGCCGAGATTGATTTTGTGGGGCAATTCGGCAATAGGCAGCTAACCGTTATCGTGGGCAATGATCCCGACGGTGATGTTGCCGAATACCGATATCGATGGCAGAGCCAAGCCCCCGGTTCAAACTTATGGGCAACCGTAGCCTCGATAACGACTGCCTTGAATAAGGTTGATTATCAAATACCGGCGGATACTACCACCGCTACCCGCTATCGGGTGGAGGTGCAATACACTGATGCGCAAGGGTATAGCACCGACGAGGTAGCGGGCAATTATTTATACAGAGCCGGAGATAACGACGATAACGACAACGGTTTTATAGATATTTATACGTTGGAAGATTTGGCCGCAACGACAAGCGATGGCCGCTACGAATTGAGAGGAAACTTAGACTTCAACGACCCGCTGAGCTATGCCGATACTAGAAACATGGATGACTGGAGTGCGAATGAAGATAGAAGCAATCGGGGGTGGGAGCCTATTCCTCCTGTAAATCTTGAGTTTGTCGGTTATATTTTTAACGGGAATGGTCATACCATCTCCAACCTTTATATCAATAGAGCGGTTAATAGAAACTCTGAAAATCAAAGGATCGCTTTATTCCGCGAAATAGGACCGAGTAGCACGATCAGAAATATAGGTTTAATCAATGTAGATATTAGAGGATACTTTTTCGCAGGTGGATTGGTCGGTATCTCAGACGGTAGTGTTATTTCTAGCTATGTGGGCGGTTCCGTTAAAATCAGCAGTAATGATAGGGCGGCAGGATTAGTTGGTGAAAACACTAACACGGGTATCATTGATAATAGCTATGTTATCGCAACGAGCGGCACGATTGTAGGTCTTGGGAACACAGGAGGACTGGTAGGTTTTAATTCCGGTACAATCAGGAATAGTGGAGCGAATGTAGCGGTACAAGGAACCGATGGAGTTGGCGGCTTAATAGGTCGCAACAGAGCTGTGGGTGACACTGCTCGTACGTCCAGGGTTCATAATAGCTTCGCGCAGGGTTCCGTCACCGGGAATCAGAATGTAGGTGGTTTAATAGGACTTATTCAACCGATGTCCACCGTTCAAAATAGCTATGCAAGCGGCGATGTTACCGGTTCATCCAATTTAGGTGGGTTGATCGGTTCTTCCACAGTTCCTGCGCTTTCCATCGAAAACAACTATACGATATCTAAAGTAATTCCCAATGGCGATGGAAGGATAGGAGGATTGCTGGGTAATACTGGCAGTCCAGCCGCTAGCTACTGGAATAGCGATGTTTATACCGAAGACGACAGACGCCCCACCGATGACGATGCCACAAGCAAAACCACGGTGGAACTGCAATCACCGATAGATGCAACCGACATTTATCGACAATGGAGTACAGACAACTGGGATTTCGGTGATGAGATGACTTATCCGATGCTTCGCTACGACCCGACCTCATGTAACTTAGATTCCGATACCGCACGCTGCGGGCTATTGCCCAATCAGCAATATGAGACTGGTCTGGGCGCACTGTTTCTGCTATCGAACGGCGAGGTATTGAATCCCGATCTACGCCTCGGTAATCAACCGTTTTCCGTTTTGCGAGAGAATTATAGTATAGGTATTCTGAATCGGAGCGAGGTTCAATTAAGACCTTTTGCCGTCGGTGGTGATGCCGAGATTAAAATCATAAGTGACGGCGATAACCAAGATTATTTTTCCGGCAAATCCAGCGGTCAGCCTAGCAACCCGATTCCATTAAGTCTAGATATCGCAACGACTGTATCCGTTGTCGTGACCGACGGCGATATAAATACCACTTACACGCTGGCCATGAGCAGATACGACATAGAGACCGAAAGCACGGTCGTAGATGAAGGAGACGAAATCACCTTAAACACCGGTGCGATAGGCGATAGTCGTAACTGGTCGTTTATGCCGCCGGACTCGGTTGACATTCTATCGGGGCAGGGCACCCCTACTTTGAGGGTGAGGATACCCGATACCTTTGTGCCGGGAGGTATGGAGACTACCATGGCCACCCTCGTATTTGAAGTAGATATAGTTGACGGGGCAACAACCTATACACCGAGAGAAACACTGATAGTCAATAAGATAAATAACGGGATGCCTCCCGATATCGGTTTGGAAATAGGCTCGACGACCCTGAGTATCGTTCTCGGCGAAGGTACCGATTCGGACGGCGAAGGTGAGTTTATGTACACATGGGAAAAGGTATCTGTTGAAAATGGTAGAAAAGAGCGGAATGAGGTTTCTACTTCACCTGAATATAGATTGCCCGACACCGACAACGGAAGTACCCGCTATTTCGTGAATGTAATCCACATCGACGGTCAAGGCTTTGTAACAGACTACGCAACCCGAGAGCCATCTATTTCGGAGCCGATTAGGCGAATAGATATAGACATAGACGATGACGACAATGGCTTGATAGATATCTACTACTTGGACGACTTGGACGAAATACGCGAACATTTGACCGAAATGCCGGCAACTTGCGGTCAAAACAACGATCAACCTTGTGAAGGTTATGAATTGCAAAGAAGCTTGAACTTTCGTTCCGGTGGCTCTTATATCGGAGATGTGAATCAGGCATGGATATCTACATTTACATCATCACCTCCAGGTTGGCAACCCATAGGGAGCATTGAAACCCCTTTCAATACCGTTTTTACGGCAGCTACCGATAATCTATTCATCGATCGCTTGTATATCAATAGACAAGAGGAGGACAATATCGGTTTGTTCGGTGTGATCGGTCCCCGAGCCCAAATTTTGGATATTCAGGTACGGAATCCAAACATTAGAGGGCGGTATGCGGTCGGCGGTTTAGTCGGCGTGACGAGTAGGTTAACCGATAGCGAAGGTTCGGTTACCGAGAGTTCTCTTATTGCCAACAGCTCCGTAGTTTTTACTCAATTGACTGGTACTCAACTAAGAGCGACTCGCGCATGGCTCGGTGGACTGGTCGGTTCTAATTACGGTTCAATCGTCAATAGCTATACCCAAGTCAGGCTAAACGGGGATTTTGCAGTGGGTGGTTTGGCAGGTTACAGCTTCGGTCCGATCAGTGATAGCTACGCACTCAGCTTCTATAGCATACCCGCTACTAGCGGAATTAACGAAGGCAATGATATCATAGAAGCCGGAAATGCGGTCGGTGGCTTGGTCGGTTATAACCATAACGAGAGCCCATTCAAAGGAGGGGGTTCCATTACCAATAGTTATGCCATCAATAGTGTACTGGGTGATTTCGATGTCGGCGGCTTGGTCGGCTATAACGATGCCGGCACTATCACGAACAGCTATGCGCTCGGTCATGTGGTCGGTGGCACGAATGTCGGCGGCTTGGTCGGCTACAATAGCAACGGAACGATTGTCGGCTATGCCGGTAATATCGTAACAGGCGGAAATAATGTCGGCGATTTGGTATCCCTCGAGTCCGGCGGTACGGTCACCGCACTGCTTACTACGCCGACCCTGACATACACAAGGAATTTTGACGGCAACGGCTATTCAAGTTGTGCCGTTGCCGACGGACAAACCGATTATCGAGTCAAATTACCGGCTTGCGACACACCGCTTCCGGAGCAAGATTCAAGAATCGGCAGAGGTACTCCGGCATTGAGCGGTGTGACTTTATCGGTCGGTACATTGGAACCTGAGTTTGACCCGGCTAGAAGCGCATTCTCTAGTTTTAATGGTTATGAGATTTTTGATATCCCCGAGGGCACGACGAAAATAACGGTGACGGCTACAACGAATAGTCCAAATACTGATTTGGTTTTTGCCGCGGGTTCTTCTACCACTAGAGAAAATAATTCGCGTACAATTTCGCGTACAATTCCGTTAGATATTGAAGAGGCATTTATTTCTGCAGAGCGAGGTACAGCAAGCGATTACGCCATAGTAATGCCTGACCAGCCTGATTTAAGCGGCACCCCGCGAATGCCATGCCGCGCAGATACCGCAGATAGAGATGGCGACGGCTTGATAGAAATTTGCGATCTGGAAGGCTTGTATGCGATGCGCTATCGATTGGATGCCGATGCCATGCCGAAGACTTGTGGAGAGAGTAACGATAGTGCTTGCATCGGATATGAGTTGGTCAGAGATTTAGACTTTAACGAGAACGAAAGCTATCGCAATGCATCCGAGAATAAACCGATATGGACGACCGGTAGAGGTTGGCGACCGATAGGAAATCCCAATAATCCTTTCAATGTGGAATTTAGCGCAACCACCGGCCACAGCATCGCTAATCTGATGATTAATAGAGACTTTATTAGAAATTATAGCGGATTATTCGGCTATACCGGACGCAATGCTCGTATCGTCAATATCGAACTATCGGATGCAAATGTTCGCGGTAGATACTTAACCGGTGGCTTGGTCGGTCGCAACGAAGGCACGATTATCAATAGCCGTGTAACCAGCGCGAGCACGGTTATCGTAAGGAATGCATGGGGTGGCGGTCTGGTAGGTGATAACGCCGGAATCATCAACGATAGCTACACGGATGGCGATGTGACAGGCAGAGATCAGATCGGTGGCTTGGCCGGTATTAACAGCGGGCAGATTATCAATAGCGTAGCCAAGAGCAATGTGGCAGGGGCTACCTTCGCCGGTGGCTTGGTCGGTGTCAATGCCGGCAACATTAATAATAGTTATGCAAGCGGTACGGCGGGAGAGAACTTTTATTATGCCGGCGGTTTGGTCGGTTTGAATGTCGGTAGCATCGCAGACACATACTCAATCGGCAATGTGAACGGAAGGGAACGAGTAGGCGGTTTGGTCGGTGATAACAGAAACTTGATAGCCTCGAGTTATGCTGCCGTCGGCAATGTGGTAGGAACCAGACTGGTCGGTGGCTTGGTCGGCATCAACAGTGGCTCGATTATCGACAGCTACGGCGATCAAAGTACTTATGGTTTAGTCGGTGAAAATTTCCCTGTCGGAACGATAAGGAACAGTCAAATTTTAAGCGATATGAACTTTCAATCGCAATTCTCCATTCCCGGATGGCGTGCTACCAGCTGGGATTTCGGCACCAACAGGCAATACCCGGCACTCAAATATCTAAGAAGCGAAACCGACCCGATTGACTGCGAACAATGTGGCATGTTACTGCAGGGTCAAGCGATGAGACCTGATTTTTCATTGAGTGCGCCGGCGGAATCGGAAACTCTAATTGAAACGCCGAGCGGCTATACGCTGAACATCAACTTCAACGCAAGGCAAGCCACCCTGATTCCCGATGCGGATGTTGACAATGTTGTTATTCGTTATAGAGTAGATAACGGGGTGGACCAGACAGCTACGAACAGACAACCCTTTACCGTAGCACTGCCTTCTAGTGCTAGAACAATCACAATCACATTAGACTTAGGTGGTGACGAAGACTTCCAAGTTGGCGAAATGATAGAATATAGGGTTGATGTCCGCAGAGTTATCTATACCCAAATCAGATTATTCCCCGAAGGCCTACTAAATCCATAAAGACAAACCATTCCCCTCCTTCGGAGGGGTGGCAGGCGTTAGCCTGACGGGGTGGTCGCTTCGTGGGACTGTTGAAAAAATACCGTTTGGCACGGATAATATGTTTATCCACAAAATTTATGTTTACCTACCGTAGGGGCGGACTAACATGTCCGCCCTAAAGTGCCGTTCTGCACAGCCGCAACCGCTTGCGCCAACAAATAATGGTTTCCATAATATTAATGGGTAAACGCGTTAATCGTGCAAACATGATACGTTTCGGGCGGACATGTTAGTCCGCCCCTACGGGTGGTTTGTAAATATTCACGGCGCAAGCGGTTGCAATTATGCAAAAACAGTACTTTTTCAACAGCCCCAACGGTTCTGCACAAGTCAACCACACAAACTACTTTGACAATCAATCCAACGCAATAAAAGTGCCACGGCTTTGTCTGGCAACCTCGCGCAACAAAGTGGAAAGACGAAGTATATCGCCGCCTTGTTGGTTATAAAAACCGATACCGTGGATGCGGGCAATAGGCTTGCCCGTTCCTCTATCGGTATTGAGTCCGGCGATCGTTTGCAATACCGGGTCGTAAGACGAACCGGTGTAATCATCTCCTAAAATATAGATTGATACTTTCATATTAGGCTTCACATAGAGTTTTAAGGCTTCTTGTAAGCCTTCTACCGGGCTACTGTTAGAGAATGCTTGCCACGAGCGCAGTAATTGCAATACGCGTCTGCGCAAGCTGGGTGTGTCGTCGATCCATTTTCTCTTATAGGCGGAAATCAAATGTATGCCGTTGTCGTTGAGGATTTGAAAGCCTTCCACTTTCGGATGTATGTTGAGTATATTTTCCATGTCTTTCATGACCTTAGCCCATATCTCTAACATAGAGCCCGAAGTGTCTACTATAAAGACGATGTAATTCGCATCAACCGGTATGCCGCCGGCGTAGACTTCGTCTTCGACATTTCTATCTACACTTGTCGTTGCCGAAGGCGAATTTGTTTTTTGTTGCAGTATAGCCATCTCGGCCTGCAAGGTTGAGTTCTCCGATTGTAGCGTTGCAAGCGTTTGGCTTGCTTTTTTAATAGCACTTTGAAGTTGCGTCTCTTTATCTGTTTGTGTATCGATTGTAGACGAAAGTTGTTGCGATTGCGATTCAAGTTCGCCACTTTGTACTTGCGTTTGAGTGAATGTTTTGAGCAGCTCTGCGATGCGATCTATATCGATCGTGCCACCGCCGATCGTCGATTTGGAAAGCAATACCAACAGCACGACGGCACCGAAACCACACGAGATAACATCCAAAAAGGAAAGGTTGAATATCTGGAAATTGCGTAAACGTCTTTTCATGGCCACGAATGTTCGGGTGATATGAGTAAGCCATCGCTTCTAGCCGTCCATTGCCAAAAAGCACCGGCTGCGTAAGAATCGCCCTCCAACGGGAGGAGGATAACATTGACTTCTGCGCGTTCCCTATACGATGCGACTATGTCGTTGAGTAACCTGACCCTGCATTTACCGCTAATTTTTTGGGCATTGCCGGTGATAGAAGCACATCCTCTGAAAAACGAAGCGACTGCTCTGATCCTTCCGGTATTTCCCTGCGTAGGCAAGCCGTCGGTTAGCAGATAGACGTTCGAGAAACCTGCGGCACTGCTACGCATCAACGCAACTGCGGCGTGTAGATTTGTGCCACCTTCGGGTACGATTTGCTTAAAGTCCGACAATATCATTGCCGCAGCTTGAGGATCTGCGCCTTTTTTCCAAGCACTTCCGCCGACGACCGAGGCATTTTCGGCAAAGCGGATGATTTTATAATCACTACCTTCGGGTACTCTGGCAACCAGCCACTCTACGATCCGCAGAGTGCGTTGCCATTTGGGACTTTGTTGACGTTCTTGTGCGGATGCGACTTTATATCGAATGACATCTATTAGCCGCTCTTCGGTCATCGAGGCACTGCTGTCCACCAGTATGACGATCCTTCTTCCTTTTACCTCCAAGCCCAGCAGATAATCTTCCAATCCTTTGTTGACCACCGGCACCGGAGCAGGGGGAGCTTGTGTAGGTGTAGGTGTATCTGCTTGCGATTGCAGTTTTGCGATTTGCGCTTTTAATGATTGTTGCGTCTCTTTTTGATTATTGATATTCGTCACCAAAGCGATTAGTTGTGCATTGAGTTGTGTCAATTCGGTTTGAGTATCGTCGGCTTGGGTTTGCAGTGTTTCTACGGTTTGTTTAGATTGTCGGTTCTGCTGTTCCAAAGTTGCAATATCGGCTTGTAAGGCGGACGATTGCCGGTCGGGTAATTCGGTTTGATATTTGACCAGCATCAGTATTAATATGACAGCCCCTAGACCGCACGACATGACGTCCAAGAAGGCGATATTGAATCCTTCGGTTTTTCTTTTCAGGTGCCGCATTGCACTAGTCTATCCCTCTTCTATGGAGGGGTGGCTAACATGTCTACCTAAAGTATTGCGTCTGTACAATTCCATTTATTGAGCCAATTAATGACCACCCGCCGTAGGGGCGGACTAGCATGTCCGCCCGTAACGCGTTGCGCCTGCACGATTTATACATTCATCCATCCAATTTATGGAAACCATTATTTGTTGGCGCAGGGCGGTTGGTGTTGTGCGATGTCCGCACTCTTTCAACAGCCTCATCGTATCTGCTCCAGTTCTGCACCAACTATTCACTCTGCCCTATCGGATTCATGATGTGCTGTTCGCAATAAGCCCTGATATCGACGATCAAGCCGTCTTGTATTCTTTGTAGCTGGTGCAACAAAAGCATCAGAAATATACTAATGACAAGCGCAACCAGAGTAGAATTGAATGCCACTCCCAAGCTATTTGTCATCCCGGCGATATTTCCCGCTAAGGCTTGGTCGGCTTGCGATAGGGCTTGCCCAATACCGCGCACCGTACCGATGAAACCGATTGACGGAATTGCCCAAATCAAATAGCGTATCATCGAGTTTTCCGCCTCTATGCCGAGCACCAGTGCGTCCATTTTCGCGTCTATCGCTTCGGCGGTGTAATGCACATCTTTGGTGATCAAAAAACGATCCAAACCGACGAGTAGTGTTTGCACCAAAGAAGTTTTGACGATGTCGGTCGGTAGTGTATTGAGCTGGTCGCGTGCCGCTTTGGCGATTTCAATTTTATTGCCGTTTTCTATCTTGGAGAAATCTACCAAACTTTCGTCGAACAAGTAGCGGTCTTTACCGATTGCGATAATTTTTCCGACTATCAAATAGGTTCCCCATAGCATCAGAATGAGGCAGATTTCCTGTTCCAGATCTTTTAGGATTACGAAAAGGTTGCGAGGCACCGCTTGCCCTCGCTGTTCGGCAAATTGAATGGCAATATCGGCATTGGGAAGAATGAAACCGATATAAATCAAATGCACGAATAGCACCGATATTATCAAAGCAATAAGGCTTTTGATTAGCTTCGACATCGGTACGCTTATATATCTACGGGAAAGGTCGCCGGTGAATTGAGGCTCAGAGAGTAGCCGGCGATGCCGGCAATCGCGATGCCGGCAAGCAATAAGAGTATTGCTATTACGATGGCTACACGATACTTTGTCTTAAAGCTATATTTCATAATTGCAGTATATCAAATATTTATGAATGTATGATTTTTCAATAACCCTATATTATAATATCCACATTTTGCCAAACCTATTAAAAGAATTCTCGGATAGGAAACCGAATAAGAGAGGAATCATTATGAAAAAGAAATATATTACAAAAAAAGAATACAAAGCGATCGAAATTCAAAGCCAAATCGGCATCGACAAAATAGAACAAAAAGACTACGACGGTGCAATTATAGCCTTTGATAAAGTAATCGAGTTAGAACCGGATAATGTTTTTGCCTACAATATCAGAGGAATCGCTAAATTAGAATCGGGTGATTATGCAGGCGCAATTGCCGATTACGACCATACACTTAAGTTAGAACCGAATAATGCGTCCGCTCACGGTGCCAAAGGAATTGCTAAGATGAGATCGGGTGATTATGCAGGTGCGCTTGCCGATCTTGATTGCGTACTTGAGTTAGAACCGAATAATAAGAACGTTCGTGAAACTAGGGAAATTGTTAAAGCACTTTTGGATAACTCCGAGGAGGCGATTGCCGATTTTGACCGTGCGCTTGAGTTAGATTCGAATAATCAAGCGGCTTTTAGTGCCAGAGGAATTGCTAAAATAGCATCGGGCGACCTTGCAGGTGCTGTTAGCGATTTTGATCGCACACTTGAGTTAGAACCGAATAATAGTGCTATCTACAATGCCAGAGGACTTGCTAAGCATGACTTAGGCGATTATGCCGGTGCGATCGCCGATTTTGACCGTGCGCTTGAGTTAGATCCGAATAATTCCATCGCCTACAGTGTTAGAGGAGCTGCTAAAGCTAATTTGCAACATTACGAGGAAGCGATTGCCGATTACGATCGCGCGCTCGAGTTAGATCCGAATAATCTCACTGCCTACAGTGAGAGAGGAAATGCTAAGATTTACTTAGGCGACTATGCAGGTACGATTGCCGATTACGATCGCGCGCTTGAATTAGGGCTGGATCATCCGGCTGCCTACAATAGCCTTGGAATTGCTAAGAGGGAATTAGGTGATTACGCGGGCGCGATTGCCGATTACGATCGCGCGATCGAGATGGATCCGGATAGAGCGGATAGCTATTATAACCGGGGTAATGCTAAAGCCGATTTGGAAAACTATAAGGAGGCGATTGCCGATTACGACCGCGTGCTTGAGTTGGTGCCGAGTGATGTGGATGCTTATTATCATCGAGGAATTGCTAAGGATAAATCAGGCGATTATGCAGGTGCGATTGCCGATTGCAACCGTGCACTTGAGTTGGCACCGGATAATGTGGATATTTATTTTTACCGAGGTGCCGTGAAGGATAAATTAGGCGATCATATAGGTGCGATTGCCGACTACGATCGCGTACTTGAGATTGACCCGGATGCTGCGCGTGCTTACAATAACCGAGGATATGCCAAGGCAAACTTAGGGGACAACGAGGGGGCGATGGACGACTACAACCGTGCAATCGAATTAGAGCCGAGTCATCATTTCGCGATTGCAAATCGAGAATTACTTAAAGCAAAACTGGGTCGTTGAAAAAAACTTCTCAGGCAGTAAACCAAATAAGAGAGAAATCATTATGAAAAGCAAAGATATGACAAAAAAAGAACACGAAGAACTCAAGACTCAAAGCAAAATTGCGCTTGCCAAGTTAAGCCAAAAAGACTACGAAGGCGCAATTATAGCCTTTGACAGAGTAATCGAGTTAGACCCGAACAATCCTTATGCCTATGGTGTCAGAGCAATCGCGAAAAAAGAATTAAAAGATTATGCGGGTGTGATTACCGATTGCAATCGAGCACTCGAGTTAGAACCTAACGATGCGAGTATCTACAATAATCGAGCAATTGCTAAGAGTGAATCAGAGGATTATGCAGGTGCGATTGCCGATTATGACCGCGCACTTGAATTAGAACCTAGCAATGCAGATGTTTATAATAATCGAGGAAATGCTAAGACTGAATCGGGCGATTATGCCGGTGCGATTGCCGATTACGGCCGCGCACTTGAGATTTCACCGAATGATAATGATGCGGATGTCTATTATAATCGAGGAAATGCTAAAGCTGAATCAGGTGATTATGCCGGTGCGATTGCCGATTTCAACCTTGGCCTTGAGATCAATCCGAACGATGTATATGGCTATTTCAGTCGAGGAAATGCCAAGAAAAACTTAGAGGATAACGAGGGGGCGATTGCCGATTATGATCGCGCACTTGAATTAGACCCGAATAATGCCATTGTGCGTAACAAACGAAGTTTAGTCAAAGAACAATTAGGTCATTAAGATAAAACCACCAATTGAGCCGGTAGGTCAATCGGCTTAACTTGTGCAGAACCTTGAGGCTGTTGAAAAAGTATTTCATACAATGTAGGGGCGGACTGGCATGTCCGCCCATAACGCGTTATGCCTGCACGATTTATACATTCATTCACCCAATTTATGGAAACCAAAACCGAATGGCGCAAGCGGTTACGGTTATGCGGTTCAATAGATATAGCGAGCGATGCGAAAGCCTATGCTATCGGATTTGCCGACCGCTCGCCGGCGATAGGCGGAGCGTAGTTCCGACAAAGTGCCGGAACGCCAGCTGGAACCCTTGACGACATGACCGCTTTGGCTGGTATTGTTTGTCGGACCCAGGGGGTTGCGCAGCGGTTCCGAGGGCATCTCTACTGAATAGACATCGTGAACCCATTCACTGAGGTTGCCGACTAGGTCGTATAGACCGGCACGATCGCGATTGAAAGAACCGACAGGTGCCAGTTTCGGATAGCCGTCGTTATAATTCGGAATATACGATGTAACATTATTTTTAGCACTTTCATCGGCGAGGTTGCCGACATTTTTAGGAAGTGTTGTTTTATTACCCCAGATAAACAGAGTTGAGGCACTGCGGTTCGCGTAGCGTGCGAGCCATTCCCACTCCGCCTCACTAGGCAAACGATAGCCGATACCATTCGGATTATAGCCTCTAACGATATTGTTATCGGTGATATAAAACGGAGGTAGACCCTCTTGTGCGCTCAAGTCGTTGCAAAAAAGTGCCGCCTCGCCCCAAGAGATATTATTCACCGCAAGTTCCGACGGTGAAATTTGCCGATTGAAAGTATGGTATTGTTTAGCGGATATTTCGCTACGGCTGATATAAAAAGGTTTATCAAGGCTTACGCTACGCAAAACCTCGTTGGCACGCTGACCTTTCTCGCTACGGTGTGCGCCCAATTCAAAGGTGCTCGCTTTATCGGGCCTGAACAAGATCAGTTCCAGCCCTATAGAATTTTTGGCAACGGTAGGGCTTTCGGCTAAGGTCGCTTGTCGGTCGGTGCGCAATGTTTCGTTAATTCGGATCGGGTTGCGGCTACTCGGGCGAATGACTTTTTGAATTGTGCGATACCCGGGTCTGGAGAGACGCACCGTATGAGGTAATGCTCTTAGCATAAGAGTTTGAGGTGTTTTCCCTATTGCTTCGTTGTCTATTATGATGTCTGATTGCGGGTTTGCATCGATAATCACTTCACCGAATTCCGCTTGTAGTGATATGGAAATATCCTGTTGTTGCGCCGGCCTAAAGGTGCGCTTAATCGTTTTTGCCGAGTAGCCGGGTTTGGTGTAGTCGATGACGGTTTCACGCATCGCTTCGAGATCCAGCGGCATCGTGTTTGTAGGTGTTAGTTTGCCGTTGATCAGCAACTGCCCACCGGGTGGTTCGAGTGTGAGTGTGAGCAGGGCTTTTTTATAAATCAGTCTATAGTTTCTATCGGCAACCGGCTGTGCATAAGTAATCTCAATGGTATCGTCGATGCTTTCAAAGTCGGGGGTTTCTATGCGCAGGCGATAGCTACCGCCGGGTCGGTTTAACGAGAGCGGGGTTTGTCCTGCAGATATATCGTTCAACAAAATCGATACACCTTCGGGTTCGGAGGTTATATCGAGTGAACCTTGCACAGGTTCTAAAACAAATTCCAGTGTTTGTTCGTCGCCGCGCATCAAATCAACCGAGACTTGTTGTGGTTGATAGTAGGGATGCACGACTTCCACGGTATGCGTGCCGGGTTCTATGGGCACCTGTAGTTCGGGTCCCGATGCAATATATTCCGAGTCAATTCGCCATTGTATATCGGGATCGGCAGGGGTTGCGGTCGCTTTGATCAAAGCCGGTGCTTCTTTGAGTTCAATAATAATACGCCGAGCCAGTGTGCTACGCTCCAGGCGGATCGTTTCGGCAATAAAACCCGATGCCGAAACTTTCAAGTCTGCCTCGGGTGATAGCAAATAGACTTTATCTTGTTGAACCCAACCCAACCCGTCCAATACACGCTCGGCATTGATCGCCGCCACTTCGGGCATTACTTCGACGACAACCGCTTTGACCCAAAAGATAAATACGAAAAGGGCGACGATTGCGATGATTGCCACGCTGCCGGTTGCAATAATCTTTTGCCAAAAAGATCTTCTTTGTCTGCGGAAATGCGCCTCAGATAGTTTCATTGCAGATAACTTTGACGGTTGCCGGCTGATTCGGTTTTATCTCTATTTCAACGAGTTTGTCTTGATAACCTCTGCGCTCTCCTTTGAATCGGTAGCGTCCCGGTTTTAGGCCTTCTTTTAACCTATATTCGCGTACTTTGCCGATGACACCGATTCCGAGTACCGACACATAGGTTTTTTCATCGGAATAAACCGTAACCGCAACCGGTTTAGACATTTCTACTATCGCATCGTTTAGCCGCATAATAAGCTGTTGCAGTTGTGCGCTGTATTCGGCGGATAGAGTACTGTCTTCGGCTATCTGTTTCATCGCTGTTGCAATTTGCTCGTCGGCCAAGCGTTCGGGTTTTGCCAGTGCTTGTTTGATTATCCCGGTGTACCGATTAATCTGCACGGCGCGTTGTAAGTTGTCTTCGGTATCTTTATTATTCGGATATATTCCGAGTGCTTGTCGGTAATAGTTTTCGGCAGATTGCCAATCGTCTCTATCTGCCGATGTATTCGCTTTTGCAATTAGGCTTCGGTAGGATAGTTCGGTTTGTATCTGTTTAAGTTTAGCGGTGAGCAAGCCTAAGGACGGGTGATTGGCATCTATTTGCTTGATTTGCATAAGCGATGCTTGGGCTGTTTTGACATTTTTATTGTCCAGTGCTTGCGATGTTTGTTGTAGCAAGGAGTCGAGTTTTTGTTGGCGTTGTTTTGCTATCAGTATTTCGCGTCTTTCTATCAGGGCACCACGATCGGGGTCCAATTCGATCGCTTGTTCGAGTAAATTAATCTCTTCGTTTATATTGTTTTCAATACGCGCAATATCGGCTTGCTCGATGAGTGCGGAAACCGCTTCCATTGCGCCGATACGTTCTTTTAATAGTAATGCTTCCGCGGCCTCGGGGAAATAGCGTAGTGCATCATCGATTGCCGCTTGCGCTTGCGCCGGTTGATTTGCTTCGAATGCCTGCTCGGCATTACTAAAAGCCGATTGAAAATTCCGACTTTGAAGTGATCGTAATTCGCTTACCTTTCCAAATAGATCATCCAGACGGTTTAAGGCTTGACCGTATCGTGTTTCGGCAAATGCCCTGATTGCCTCTTGTTCTTTTGCTTGTAATTCCGGTATGCTCTCGGGGGACCATGCAGAAAGATTGAGTGTGCCGATTTCAGGTTTGATTTCATTCTCATAGCGGTTCATTTGTACGATATATTTTTGTCGTAGTGCCTCGCTTTGTTCTTCGTTCGGCGACTCACCGATAGTATCATCGGTAATTTTCTCCTCTTCTTCGGGTATGTAGATCGGTTCGATGTCCGGCGACTCACCGATAGTGTCATCGGTAATTTTCTCTTCTTCTTCGGGTGTATAGATCGGTTCGATACGCCCGTACACCAAAACTAAAATGGCAATGACAAGTAATATCGCACCGCCGATAAGGTTGACGATTAAGGAATATCTTTGGGTTCTTTTTCCGCTTTTGAGTTGATGATTATCCAAAGGCTCAAAATCGTTCTACGAGTCGGTATCCTCAGAGTTGTATGTCGGGAGTTTGTTCCTCGGCGTATATTCGCCTCAATGCGGCGCGCCACTGATTGAATTGCGCAGTTGCATCCCCGGTGAGTTCTATGGTTTTCTCTTCGAATTCGATGACTTGAGGAGCGACTTCTACATCTATCGATTTTCCCAACTCCGTCAAGGTTTCATAATGAAATTTCGATTCTTTAAAGTTTTGTGCGCTACTCGACAGCAACACGGCACCGGTGGTGAGTGCGCCGACCGTGGCAACCGTTCCGGCAGTGTTATTATTGTTGGATGCGGCAACTGCGCCTAAACCGATGGCAAGGATGCCCGCCAAAGCCTGCCATGTTGCCTTGCTTTTAGCCTCACGGTTCGCTTTCGACGCCGAAAAAGCGGCCTCTTGCCAGGTTTTATAAGACGCTTCTACCTTTTGGTTGAAATCGTAATAGTATTGCTGCATCTTATCGATAAAGAGTTGGTCTTCCACTCTATATTGATAAATACGCTTAAACATCGGGTCGTTGTCGGCAGGTGCTTGCACCAGTTCTACGCGGCTACCTCTGAATTTTAGAAATTGCTCGAAACTCTCGTCGGACATTGAATAGGCAAAGCGCACTTCGGTTAGCCGATTGAGTTCTTCTAAATAGCTTCGGTCTTTGGTGCGCAGCTGTTTGACTATATCGGCTGCCGCTTGTTCGAATACCGGATCGTAAGGATTTTTACCCTGATTACGCACACTGGTGTAAAAATACTCGTCCACTCGATGTTTGTAGTTTTTGTTGAGCCAGCTTCTGCCGTCTATACCGATGACCTTGATGTTGATTGCAATATCCTCACCGCTTGATTTGTTGATTGTGCCGATTACATATAGGTCTCCGCTAACCTTTTGATCGGGCGTAACCCGAACCGCCCCGAGTTGTTCGGTATCCTCCAGAGCCTTTTTCATCTTCAGAGCAAAGTCTATAGCTTCTATTCGACGTAGTTCCGGCCAAATCCCTTTTTTCTCCCAAGTATCGGAATCTTCCGGTATATTCGGATTAAAAACCGGGACGATGACTTCCAGTTCTCTTTGTATTTCACGCACCAATAGCGATTGTTTTTCCGATGCGGTCATTATTTCCGTGGAGCTTTCGGGTCCCACTATATTTGCAGAGTTTCCCGATAGTGATGACCCCGTAGTCGCATAACATCCACTTAGTATGAGTGTTGCACTCAGTAATAGATAAAATACCACCGGCGAGGTGGTATGGCTATTTTTGTTGTTGCGATAACACATTTTGGGTCTCCTATTTAAGTCTATTTTGTCGGAATACCTTTATAGCGTCGGTATTCGTTCCATAGTTTTTCCTGTTTTTGAGGGTCGGGTTCTGCAAGCGCAGCTTCTCTAATCTGTTTAGCAATTATATCATCATTGTCTGCCGGCGGTATGTCTTCGGGTAATTTACCGTTGTTTAGTGCCCTTTTGTCATTCGTGCCGGTGAACGGAGGAGGGTCTTCGGATGAATCGCTTATCGCACCTTCGCTATCGGTTTGTCGAGTTGTCGGTGGTTCGGTACCCGATAATTCGCCGCTCGGTGTCGCAATTTCCGGTGTTCGTGTAGTGGTTTGTTCGTCGAAATCGTCGGAGACTTCGCTGCCGGAAAGCTCACTGCTCGGTGTTGCGGTTTGTTGGTTTTGCGAGTCGCCTTGCTCGGATTCGGCATTGTCCGCTTGTTCTGCATTGCTATCGGCACCTGCATTTGCATCGTCGGAACTATTAGCATTGCCGGCATTACCACTATCTTGCTTTTGCACATCGCTGATCGTTTGCTTACAATCTTGCACCTGAGCGAGTGCATCCTTTAGAGCTTGATCCATCAGTTGTATGCGCTCTTCTCTGGTAAGAAGCATCATATTATCGAAGTCAGGCATCACGATAGGACAATCGCCTTCGTCTGCGGCATCGTTTGCATAGAGCGCGGTCATACATAAAGCCAGCACCCCGGCAAGACATGCTCTGATAATTTTATTCCCCACTTGTGGATTTGTGCCGGCATGTTGCGTTCGGGCGGTCATGTAGGGCTGTTGAAAAAGTGCGAACATCGCACAAATCCAACCGCTTTGCGCCGCATAATTATCCAACCCACCTGTAGGGGTGGGCGGACATGTTAGTCCGCCCCTACTATATCTGCCCTTAAGTGCCGTTCTGCACAGCCGTAACCGCTTGCGGCGTATGGTTTTGGTTTCCATAAATCGGGTGAATGAATGTATAAATCGTGCCGGCCAACGCGTTACGGGCGGACATGCAAGTCCGCCCCTACATTGTATGAAATACTTTTTCAACAGCCCCATGTTAGTCCGCGCCTGCATCTTCGGCAAGTCTTTGCTGCAAATCATCGACATAATTTTTGGTATTGCTTCCTAAGGTCACGCAATCTACACCGACGGTAATCAATGTGGCACCTCTTTTTATCCACGGCACGACTGCGTCTACATTCATACCGAAAAATCCCAAGATTTTATTGTTCGATAAGCAGCTACGACAAATCGTGTCCATTGCATCTTGTATTTCCACATCGTCTATCATGCCTGCTTTGCCGTAACTGGCCGATAAATCGTAAGGCCCTATCAAAATTCCGTCAACGCCTTCTACCGATGCAATCGCTTCGATTTCGGAAACCGCGTCTTTGTGTTCGGCTTGTACGATTATGACGGTTTCTTCGGCAGCGGATTCTAGATAATCCTTAAACTCAAATCCGTAGCGATGGGCACGTGCAAGACCTACGCCGCGTGTGCCGGCAGGTGGATAGCGACACCACGAGACGATGTCTTGTGCAACCTGTGCATTATTCACTTGCGGCACGATAATCCCGGCAGCCCCTATATCCAGAGCATTTCTTATTGCAATTTGTTCGGCGTGCGAGACTCTGACCAAAGCGGGAATGTTGGCTGCTTGCAAGAGGTTTTGCAGATCATCGATGCCGAGTGCACCGTGTTCGCCGTCTATGAAAAGCCAATCCAGGCCGGCTTCGGATAACAATTCCGTGACTTGTGGTGCATTGATGGTTACCATCGTGCTATTGAGGAAGTCGCCGTTGCGTAGCCGTTTGGCGAAGGTTTGATTTTGTTGCCGTATGCCTATAACCATCTGCTTGATGAGTGATTTGTATTCAGGTTGATAGGCTTCAATTCCTTAGTGTGCAATCATAAAAATTTAATCATTAAGCCCACGGCTGCAATTATTATTGCAACAGCACCATAGATTTGTTTGATTAGTCTTGTCTCCAGTTGCGCTATGACTGCATCGATATATTCTTTCGTCGCTACATCATCCATTCTGTTTATTTTTGTAGCAACTTCGTGTACCATACTATCGCTTATGCCAGGTATTTTTTTTAATGCCTCATATACTATGTCCATTATTTCATCTCCTTGCTGACAATCTGTATTATCTCACAAATTAATCGGATATCGGCTTTTTGAATTATGGCAATTTTATACCCTATGATATATTAGGGAACATTGTATAAAGCTATCGGGGAGAGGGTTATGTAATCCTCTCCCTTTTTTTACCGATATTATAAATTAAATAAGGAGTGGAAAATGTTGACAAAATTTATACGAGAACTTTTTGAACCTTTAATAGAAGGGGTTCTTTGGCTATCTTTGTTGGGTGCTTTTATAGCAGGAGCGTATGCGAATGGAGTCCCGGGCGTTTTAGTCGCTCTTTTAACTTGGCTGCTCATGTCAATCCTTTTTATAGGACTTGCTTTGATTATCGTTGATATAAGAAACATCGTTAAAAAGATCGAAGAGCGTCAGTCCCATAGAGAGGCTGAAAACTAGTTCGGCAGCTACATACTTTAAGAAACTTGTGCAGATACGCCACGACCACCCCGTCAGGCTTTGCCTGCCACCCCTCCAAAGGAGGGGAATGTACCGACACTGTACCTTGTGCAGACACTTGATAACCACCCAGTCAGACTGCGCCTGCCACCCCTCCACAGGAAGGAAATAGAATGAACGGTTATCTTGACTTTGAACAGCCCGTTATTCAATTAGAGGCAAAAATCGAAGAACTGCAGAATGTAAGCGGTCATAACCGATTGGATATTACACAGGAGATAAAGCAGTTAGAAGAGAAACGTAATAAACTGGTCAAAAGTATTTATACGGAGCTCAGTCCGTGGCAGATTACCCAACTCGCCCGTCATCAACAGCGTCCATATACCCTAGATTATATACAGGCGTTATTCACCGATTTTGAGGAATTGCACGGCGATCGGCATTATGCCGACGATGCCGCTATCGTCGCCGGTGTTGCACGTTTTGAGAAGCACTCGGTGGTTGTCATAGGTCATCAGAAAGGGCGAGATACTCAAGAGAAAGTCAGGCGTAATTTCGGTATGTGCAAACCCGAAGGTTATCGCAAAGCCAAGCGTATGTTTGAACTTGCCGAACGATTTAGACTGCCGGTATTGACTTTTATAGATACGCCCGGTGCCTATCCCGGCATAGATGCCGAGGAGCGCAACCAAAGCGAGGCGATTGCTGCGAATTTGAAATCTCTGGCACAGTTGGAAGTGCCGGTGATCTGCACGATTATCGGCGAAGGTGGTTCGGGCGGGGCATTAGCAATAGGTGTCGGAGATTATTTGATTATGTTGCAGTATAGCATTTATTCGGTGATCTCACCGGAAGGCTGCGCGTCTATATTGTGGAAGGATGCCAAACATGCCGACACCGCCGCTAGGGCACTAAAATTAACTGCCGACGAATTATACGAGCTAGGTCTGATCGACGAAATCGTAGCCGAAGCAAACGGTGGTGCGCATCGCAGTTTCGATAGCGCATATAACGAATTGGCATCGGTTTTGAAATCACAAATTAGTCGGCTCACCCACCTATCTACCAAACAACTATTGGCAAAACGATACAAGAAGTGGGCCGATATCGGATACTTCACAGATGTCTGATATCGACCGCAAGATAGTTTCAAAAGTACAAGACCAGCTTCAACAATTTTTAGACCACGGCAACGGTGAGCGTATCGTCGTTGCATACAGCGGTGGATTGGACTCTACCGTGTTGTTGCATTTAACACGGAGTCTATCGGCAAAACTGCACTGCGAGTTATTGGCGGCACATATCAATCATCGTTTGCATCCCGAAGCCGATGGTTGGGAGGTACACTGCCGCAGACAAGCAGCACGCATGGGCATTGCGTATCGAAGCGAGGTAGCGCGGGTCACCGATAAACATCCACAGGGCGTAGAGGCGGCAGCTCGTGAGTTGCGTTATAGTGCATTGCAGGGCATGATGCAAGCGGGCGATGTATTGCTGACCGCACACCATCAAAACGACCAAGCCGAGACCGTGCTATTGCGTTTGTTGCGCGGTGCCGGCACTACCGGCCTTAAAGCAATTCCGGAATATCGTGCTTTGCCGGAAGGTGTACTGGTGCGACCGATGTTATCCGTACCTCGCGCCGACATTCGCCGCTATGCACAAGTGCATCGATTAAACTGGCTGGACGACCCCGGCAACGAGGACTTGCGCTATGCTCGCAACTACATAAGGCACCGTATTGCGCCTATACTGGAAGCACGTTGGCCGACATGGCAGCGGACTATCGCAAGGGCTGCGACACATCAAGGCGATGCCGATACGATAATTACTAACGAGATAAAACGATATCTTTATCGCTGTTTGCTACCGAACAGTTTGAATTTACTGCTCAGAGCTTTGCTGGCACTACCTACTGCGTACCGTCATTCGGTATTGCGCGCATGGTGCAAGTTGAACGATATACCGCTACCCGACACGCGCCAACTCAGATATATTTGCGATATGGTTTCCGAACATATATTGAGGCGAAATACTTCGGGTGGTGGTATGATATGCACTTACTCGGGTATCGGCATCGGTTTTTATCACGGTATATTGTATGCAGTCAAACCGTTGAAGTATGTTCCGATTTCATCGACAGAATGGCATAACGATAAAGATTGTGAAATACCGCAACTAAACTTGATATTACGCAGGACCGAATTAATGCGACAAGCCCCTGTTCTTTTCGATCAAGCACTCACCGTCGATTTTCGCCGCGGCGGTGAACGTTGTGCTTTTCAGGATACATCCAACCGCCTTTTTCATAAAAGCCTAAAAAAAGTTTTTCAGGAATACCGTGTTCCTACATGGCAAAGAAGCCGTATACCCTTAATTTATGCACAGGGTAGACTGCGGCTGATATGGAACATCACGGCGTGCGATTGAAATGAACTATATATTCGTCACCGGCGGCGTTGTTTCGTCTTTGGGTAAGGGCATTGCGAGTGCTTGCATAGGAACGATACTCGAGGCACGCGGTTTTAAGTTGAGTTTGATCAAGCTCGACCCCTATATTAATGTAGACCCCGGTACGATGAGTCCGTTTCAACACGGTGAGGTTTATGTAACCGCGGACGGCAGCGAAACCGATTTGGATATCGGTCATTACGAGCGTTTTGTAAATTTCCGCGCTACACAACACCATAATTACACCACCGGTCAAATCTACGAGCGCGTTATTCGCAAGGAACGACAGGGTGCATATCTAGGCGCAACCGTGCAGGTCATTCCGCACATCACCAACGAGATCAAAGCTGCAATCGAGGAGGGTTCGAAGGCGTGCGATATCGCCATAATTGAAATAGGCGGCACCGTGGGTGATATAGAGTCTTTGCCGTTCCTGGAAGCGATCAGGCAGATGGGACTGGAGGAGCAAAATCAGGTGATCTATGTGCATCTAACATTGGTTCCTCATTTGAAGACGAGTGCCGAGATCAAGACCAAACCGACTCAACACTCGGTCAAGGAATTACGCTCGATCGGGATACAACCCGATATTTTATTATGCCGTTCGCATCGCGAGATTCCTCTGGAGCATAGAAAGAAAATAGCCTTGTTCGCCAATGTGCGCGTAGAGGATGTGATTTCGGCCATAGACTTCGATAGTATCTACAGTATTCCGCTGTGGTTTCATCGGCAAAAGATAGATGATTTGATTGTCTCGAAGCTGGGCTTAGGCAATGTACCGTCTGCCGATTTGAGCGACTGGGAACGTATAGATGAGAGCTACAACACACCCAAACACTCGGTTAAAATTGCGCTTGTCGGCAAATATGCTAGTCTGATGGACGCTTATATGTCGGTCAACGAAGCCTTAGTCCACGCCGGCTTTGCATTGCAATGCGATGTAAAAATCGTCCATATAGACACCGAAGACATGCAGGAAGATTGCAAACTATTAGACGATGTCGACGGTATTCTGGTTCCGGGTGGTTTCGGTGAGCGAGGCATAGAAAGCAAGATTTCCGCAGCGCGCTATGCGCGTGAACACAAGATCCCGTATTTAGGAATTTGTCTGGGAATGCAAGTCGCAGTGATTGAATTTGCGCGTAATGTTGCGCAGCTCGCCGGTGCGGATAGTTCGGAATTCAATCCCGACACGCCCCATCCGGTCATTGCTTTGGTTACCGAATGGCAAGATAGACAAGGCACGATACAGCAACGCAATGCCGATTCCGATATGGGTGGCACGATGCGCTTGGGAATACAGAGATGTCGGCTGGATAAAAACTCCAAGAGCTATCGACAATACCGACAAGATGTTATAGAGGAGCGACACCGACATCGCTACGAACTGAATAATCGCTATTTAGATCGGCTACGCACGGCGGGACTACAAGTTGTAGGACATTCGGACGATAAAGAATTGGTGGAGATCGTTGAATTACCCGACCATCCGTGGTTTGTCGGCACGCAATTTCATCCCGAGTTTACTTCTACGCCGCGCCGAGCAAACCCGATATACAGAGGGTTTGTGGAAGCGGCAAACGACTATCGCCGATCAAAAAACTTTTCCGAGCAATGAATGTCTGTGGTTTCGAGATGGCATCCGATCAACCCTTCGTGTTGATATCCGGGCCTTGCGTGATAGAGAACGAGACTTTAGCGTTGCATAGCGCACAAACACTTAAAGCGTATAGCGATGGGTTGAATATCCCCTTTATTTATAAGTCCTCTTTCGACAAAGCAAATCGCTCATCGCATCGGAGCTTCCGTGGTCCGGGTATCGCACAAGGTCTGCGTATTTTGGAAAAAGTCAAAACCGATATCGGCGTGCCGGTATTAAGCGATGTGCACGAAGATACACCGTTGGACGAGGTTGCCTCGGTAGTCGATGTCTTGCAAACTCCCGCTTTTTTATGCAGACAAACCAATTTCATACAGAATGTTGCTAAAATGGGCAAGCCGGTTAATATCAAAAAAGGGCAATTTTTATCACCTTGGGAGATGCGGCATGTCGTGGAAAAAGCTCGCGCAACCGGTAACGAGCAGTTGATGGTGTGCGAAAGAGGATTCAGCTTCGGCTACAATAATCTGGTATCGGATATGCGCTCTTTGGTTATTTTGAGGGAAACCCGATGTCCGGTGGTCTTCGATGCCACACACTCCGTACAGTTGCCCGGTGGTCGAGGTAATGCCTCGGGCGGTAATCGGGAATTTGTTCCGGCACTTGCTCGCGCAGCGGTCGCCGTAGGCGTTGCCGGTTTATTTGCCGAGACACACCCGAATCCCGACCACGCCTTAAGCGACGGACCGAACGCTTGGCCGCTGGACGAGATGCACTCGTTGTTGCAAGAATTAAAGCAGATAGACGAAGTAGTGAAAGAAAAAACGATGAATAACAAATAGATAAGGTGAATATATGAAAAATAATATAACACAAATACGCGGGCGTGAGATTATAGATTCTCGCGGTAATCCTACCGTTGAGGCGGAAGTCACAATTGAATCGGGCATCTGCGGGCGAGCATCGGTGCCGTCCGGCGCATCTACCGGCACTTTGGAAGCCGTCGAGCTACGAGACAACGATGGCGCACGTTTTCACGGCAAAGGCGTGCAGAATGCAGTGAGCAACATCAACGGCGAAATCCAACAGGCATTGCTCGGTATCGATGTGACCGAGCAGGCACATTTAGATCATGCAATGATCGACCTAGATGGAACTAAAAACAAGGCGCGTTTGGGTGCTAACGCAATTCTCGCGGTTTCGTTGGCGGTTGCGATTGCCGCAGCACGAGCGAATGCGTGTCTTTTATACGAATATCTGAACGGCCTGCAAGAAAATGCCGTATTGCGGCTTCCCACGCCGATGATCAATATCTTAAACGGTGGTTCTCATGCGAATAATAATGTTGATATACAAGAGTTTATGCTGGTGCCGACCGGTGTCGAGAGCATCAAGGAGGCGGTTCGAGTAGGTTCGGAGGTATTTCATTCCTTAAAGGCGGTGCTGAGCCGTCGCAAATTGAGCACCACGGTCGGAGACGAAGGGGGATTTGCACCGAATCTTTCGTCGAACGAAGCAGCGATAGAAGTCATTCTGGAAGCGATAGAACATACACAATATACCGCAGGCAAAGATATTTATCTGGCACTTGATGTGGCAAGTTCGGAGTTTTACTCGTCGGGCAGGTATCATTTGGCATCGGAGAATCGTGCGTATGAGAGTTCCGATTTCGTTGAATACTTATCCGATTGGGTTGCCCGCTATCCGATCCTTTCTATAGAAGACGGTATTGCCGAAGACGACTGGGCAGGTTGGCGTATCATGACCGAAAGGCTCGGCGATAAAATACAGATCGTAGGAGACGATTTATTCGTCACCAATGTCGATATTATTGCCGAGGGCATAAAGCAAGGGGTTGCAAATTGCGTGTTAATCAAACTCAATCAAATCGGCACGCTCAGCGAGACATTGGCGGCGATTGATATGGCACAAAAAGCGAATTATAACTGCATTATCTCGCATCGCTCCGGCGAAACCGAAGATGCCAGTATTGCCGATTTGGCGGTCGGTATCGGAGTAGGGCAGATAAAAACCGGCTCTATCTGTCGCACCGACAGGGTTGCTAAATATAACCAACTGATGCGCATAGAAGAGGCACTAGGCGAGCGGGCTGCTTATGCAAAGACCGACCTATTCAAGCGTTTTAGTGCCTTGTCTTGATTACGGATAAATGGCAATTTCACCCATCTCGGATATTATAGAGGAATTACGAAACGGTCGTATCGTCATTATCGTCGATGACGAAAAACGGGAAAACGAGGGTGATTTGATGGTTGCGGCGGAGATCGTCACTGCCGAGCATATCAATTTTATGGCCAAATACGGGCGCGGGTTGATTTGCCTCACCCTGACACCCGAGCGATGCCGACACCTGCAATTACCATTGATGGTGAGCGATACGAATAGTAAATTGGCAACTAATTTTACGGTTTCCGTCGATGCACGAGCGGGGGTGAGTACCGGAATTTCAACCCGAGACCGCGCACATACGGTTAGGGTGGCAGTCTCTCCCGACAGCAGTGCCGACGATTTAATCAGGCCGGGACATATCTTCCCGCTGATGGCACAACCGAACGGTGTCTTAACCCGTGCCGGTCATACCGAAAGTGGTTGTGACCTTGCACGGCTGGCAGGTTTTGAACCTGCTGCCGTCATCGTTGAAATACTCAACGACGACGGTTCTATGGCACGTTTATCCGACTTGGAACACTTTGCCGCTCGGCATCGCTTAAAGATCGGAACGGTTGACGATTTAGTTAAACACCAACTTTCGAGGACTTAACCATGCAAATAAATCATTTACAAATTAACGAATTGGATGCCGAAGGGGAACGTTACGGTATCGTCGCTGCACCCTATTATCATCAAAAAGCCGTCGATTCTATGATAACGAGTGCTATCGAAACTTTTGATATATACCACGCGAGTGCGGTAGATATTTGGTATGTGCCGGGAGCTTTTGAGATTCCCGTAGCCGCACAGCAAATGGCTTTGACCGGTGGATACGATGCACTTCTGGCACTCGGGTGTGTGATACGGGGTGAGACCAAACACTTTGACTTAATCACCGATACCTGTAGCCGTGGTATTATGCAAATCATGCTGGAGACGAAAGTACCTATTACCTTAGGTATTTTGGCGGTAGACAATATCGCACAAGCCGATGCGCGCACTGAACCGGGCAGTAAAATGAACCAAGGCAGATTATATGCACTGACTGCGTTGGAAATGGCAAAAATATTTTCCCTGATGGGTGAATTTACCGAAGATAGGCTTGCCGACCAGTTGAATTTATTGAAAAAAGCGGGTTTACTGAGCGATAAATAACTATGGATGCATCGCATATTTTTTATGCGCGTAGTAAGGCGCGTAGGCTCGCCATGCAGGCAGCGTATCAATGGCAAATTGCCGGTCAGGATATCGACGAAATCATAGAACAATTTGTATCCGAAGAAGGCTATGATCAAGTTGACGATGTACATTTTAGAACGCTATTACAAGCAGCTACTTCGAAGTCTTTAGATAAAAAATTAGAAGAATGTATGACACAGAGTATGAAGGAAGTCGATACGATTGAACATTTTATTTTACGCACCGCCGCACACGAGATAGCTTGTATTGCCGAAATCGATTCTGCAGTGGCTATCAATGAAGCAGTGCAGATTGCCAAGAAATTCGGCGGTTCCGGGAGCTATCGCTTTGTCAACGGAGTGCTCGATTGCTTTGCCAAAAAATATGCACTAATCGATTGAGCTAATGAGAGTATCACTAAGCGAAGAGCAGGTGATTGCTCGTTACTTCGACAAGTATCAATCCGACCCGTATGTTACTTCGGGTATAGGCGACGATGCTGCAGTTATCAATCTATCGGGTGCGCATTTGGTGGTGAGTACCGACACACTCGTCGAAGGTACCCATTTTAAGGTGAATAGCGATGCAAGCCGGCTGGGGCATAAAGCGTTGGCAGTCAATCTGAGCGATCTAGCGGCGATGGGAGCTAGACCGCGCTGGGCTTTGCTTGCGTTGACGATACCGAATGCCGATTCGGGTTGGCTGGAGGATTTTAGCGATGGTTTTTTTCGCTTGGCAAACCGACACGGTGTCAGTTTAATCGGAGGTGATACGACGCGTGGGCCGTTGACGATAACCGTTCAATTAATCGGTACCTTAGACGAGGCGCAGGGTCTATACCGCAATACCGCGCAGGTCGGCGACGGTATCTATGTGACCGGTCGGATTGCAGAGACCGCACTGATAATGCTACATGAAGATACTCTGAAAGCATATCCGCAAAGCCATATTCAATGCTTAAAACGAATGCAACAACCTACTCCCAGAGTGCCGGAAGGTCTTCTGCTGGCTTGCCATGCGACGGCGGCGATCGATATATCGGACGGCCTATTCAAAGATCTATCACGCATCCTGTCGGCTAGCGGCGTGGGTGCCGGGGTAGATGTGGACGATATACCGACGATACCCGAGATTGAGCAGTGCTGTTCTACTTTAGAATCACTTCTTAATGCATTGAGTTACGGAGAAGATTATGAATTATTATTCACCTTAAATGACACACGCTTTGACGCACTTAAGCCGGCATTCGGTGAATTGGGAACACCCATTACCCGCATAGGCACTATTGAAAAGGAACAGGGTTTGCGATGTTATCGGCACTCAAAACCCGTTGAATTACCGCAATGTTTGGGTTATGACCATTTTGTCTGAACAGCAGTCGGCACAACCGAATTGGAGGTGGCTGATCAATCCGATACATTGCCTATCATTAGGCTTGGGATGCGGCTTGTCGCCGCTGGCACCCGGCACGGTAGGAACCTTACTGGGTGTAGCAATCTATTTACTGATTATGGATGTCGGTGTATTGTTCTATTTATCGATCGTACTCGTAATAATCGGCATCGCAACGGCGGTTGCCGAATATACCAGCGAAGCCTTGGGTGGAGTAGATCATCGCGCCATTGTCATTGACGAAATCGCAGGTTTTTTGATAGCATGCATCAGCTTACCGGCGGATTGGATCTATTTGCTGTTAGCCTTTGTATTATTCCGCATTTTCGATATAGCGAAGCCGTGGCCGATTGATTTCATAGACCGGCGAATCGGGGGTGGAGTCGGAATTATCGGCGATGATTTAATGGCAGGATTGTATACACTGCTTTGTATTCAGTTATTAGCCCTTATAATATCCGTTGTTAATATATACCTTGCCACCTAATCTCTGCATGGTTACCATGACGGATGAATAAATAATTATAGTAATGGAACTGTTGAAAAAGTACTGTTTTTGCACAACTGCAACCGCTTGCGCCATGAATATTTGCAAACCACCTGTAGGGGCGGACTAGCATGTCCGCCCGTAACGCGTTGTGCCTACACGATTTATACATTCATCCATCCAATTTATGGAAACCAAAACCAAATGGCGCAAGTGATTGGATTCGTACGATGCTCGCACTTTTTCAACAGCTTCTAAGGGTCTGCATAGTTGCAGTGCCGGTCTATTCCCTTCCTGTGGAGGGGTGGCAGGCGAAGCCGGGTGGTCATCATAAAAAGTGAGTAAATTAGATATTGTAATAATGGGTCTATTTAGAAGATATTTCATACTATGAACGTGCGCACACGCTTTGCCCCAAGCCCCACCGGAACACTCCATATAGGCAATGTTCGCACCGCATTATTTGCATGGCTTTATGCACGCAGACATCAAGGACAATTCATTCTCCGTATTGAAGATACCGACCGCGAACGTTCCACCGAAGAGTCGGCACAAAATATCCTCACCGAACTTGACTGGCTAGGATTGAACTACGACGAGGGACCTTATTTTCAAAGCACGCGACACGCACACTATAAAGCAGCTGCCGAGCGATTGCTCGACGAGGGCAAGGCATATTATTGCTACTGCACCAAAGAAGAACTAGCCGAGCGCGCCGCAGGCTTTTCCGATAAAGGTTTTGCCGCCTGGGGCTACGACGGGAAATGTCGTAATCGCACCGAACCGCGTCCGGGCGTAGAACCTACGATACGCATCAAAACACCGGATACCGGCACCACCGGCTTCGATGACTGCGTGCATGGTCATACCGAAATTGAAAATGAACATCTAAGTGATATCGTTATTATGCGCGCCGACGGTACGCCGACTTATAATTTTGCGGTTGTAGTGGACGATACCGACATGCGAATAACCCATGTACTGCGCGGCGACGACCACTTGCATAATACCTTCCAGCAAATCAATCTGCTTAATCACTTGAACGCAACGATACCGACTTATGCACATTTGCCGATGGTATTGCGAGAAGACGGGCATCGCCTTTCCAAGCGCGACCGTGCGGCAGGCATCGTCAACTATAGAGAGCAAGGCTATTTACCGCATGCACTGCTAAATTATCTGGTGAGATTAGGTTGGTCCAAAGGCGATCAGGAAATCTTTAGTATGGAGGAACTGATAACGCATTTTGATTTGCCGGCAATCCATAAATCCTCCGCCGCATTGAATACCGAAAAACTGGATTGGCTCAACGCACACTATCTCTGCGAGATGCCGATTTCCGAACTTGGTCGGACGATAGAAAATCTTTTAATTGCGCAGGGCGTACGCATAAAACAAACACCACCATTCGCCGATATTGTTATGGAGATGCGATCTCGCTATAAGACGCTGTCTACACTTGCCGAAGGATTACTCTTTATCTATAAAACACCCGATTACGATACCGAGACCGCAAAGCAATATCAAGATCCGAATACCGTGGAGTTGTTAAAGGCATTGCTGGAACATATTCGGACAATTGAAGATTGGGATGCAGAAACACTGAAAGCGGCATTATCCGATTTCAGTAGTGCGCGTGGCATCAAAATGGGGATGATCGGTAAGCCGGTGCGCTATGTGCTAACCGCCGGCGCACCCAGCCCGGCATTGGGACATGTGATGCTGTGGATCGGCAAAGAAGAGTGTCTAGCCAGAATGACTCATTTTATCGGAAACCATCGGTAGGAGTAGTCCATTCCCCTCCTTTGGAGGAGTGGCAGGCGCAATAGAACCGCCGATTAAGCCAGTAGATTAATCGGCGTGACATTGTGCAGAACCTTGATACATACTACAAAATGTAAAACCTTTCCATGGGGTGGTTATCTCGTTGGGCTGTTGAAAAAGTATCCACGAACTATAAGACGGTACATTCCCCTCCTTTGGAGGGGTGGCAGGCGCAGCCTGACGGGGTGGTTATCTCGTGGAGCTGTTGAAAAAGTATCCACGAACTATAAGACGGTACATTCCCCTCCTTTGGAGGGGTGGCAGGCGCAGCCTGACGGGGTGGTCGCTGCGTATCTGCACTAGTTAATTCCTCTCCTTTGAAGGGTTGATAAGTGTAGCCTGGCGGGTTGGTTCACAACCGCCTGCACCACCTGATTACGCAAAACATTTATAACTTAAATCGTAGTCTTACAAACACATCATTCTATCGTTGGCTACGACGCTTTTTTTATCGTAACAAAAATAAAATTTTCCTCAATACGAAAATCAGCCGGCGGATTACCGTTATTTTCCAATGCCTTACGAACCTTAACTAGACCTTCCCCAGATTTTTTTATAAAACCTATATTCTTCATCATTTCGGAAATCGTAGGGTTGCGGTAACTTTTAATATATCCGTTACCGAAATTCTCTTTGGTTACCTCGCCATAAACACCTCCCGGACCACTAATCTCAATCTTATCGGTAAACCAGTAGGCTCGTACGGGTGTGTAACTTTGATAGTTTCTGTGGATGACTGCGTTGCGGACAAGTTCCCGCAATGCTTGATAGGGATAATCCGGCGACTCAATATGAGTAGTTCCACCGGTATCGAGTGAAACAGATATATTTGCTTTCAAAATATTATCTAATTGGCGTAGTTGGTCGGGTAGGGTGCCTTTAATTTCTTGGTGATTTTTGATTGGATCTGTGACTTTGTTCCCCTCAAAGCGGACAAACTGGATATAGGCACCGGGAAACCAATAACGAGTGTCCTTGCCCAACATCAAAATTGCCGTAATCGTGGGTCTATTCTCTGGTGTAAGTAAACGCAACGATTGCATTTGTTCTTCCGGATTATGTTTGTTTTCCTTTAATACTTCGGGTGATACAGCATAAGGCAGGTATCCTTGTGTGAACCTTTGCATGTCAATATCATCTATAGATGCATCCGGTACTCCGTGCATATCGTGCGGTAATTGCCCCCAGCGTCGCTTTTCGGTATCGTTCAACATATAGCTATTCTCAATATAAACAAGATTTTATCAACGATACATTATGCAGTTTTTAACCTAGTATGTGCGGAGAACCTAAAAAAGCGACAGCGGATTGACCTTGGACTGCTTCTTGTAGCAGTGCTTCGGAATGACTTGCAGAGATGATTTGGGAATTTTGTTGTTCTGCGACTTCGTTTATACGATTGTATATTTGCTTTTGACGCAAAATTTCTAGATGTGCATCGGGTTCGTCCAGAAGGAAGACCGTATCGGTTTGGCTATCGTATAGATACGCCAATAACAATAATACTTGCTGCATACCACGACCGGATGAGGCTAGATCTAATTTTGTATTACTGTCTTTGTCGGCATAACTCATGGTTATGGTGCCGCGAGATGGCACGAACTCCGGTGCATCAAGTTGCACACCGAATAAATCCTTTATATGTTCTACTAAAGACTGCCACTTCTCTTGGTTTTTGTCTTCATAAACTTTATAGCATAAATTTCGTAAGACTTCAGCAGTTTGTCCTTGCCCCAATAAAACATTGATACGTCCTTCTCGTATCAGTGCTTCTTCGGTAGCCAAGCCGGACATCGGAGGCAAAAAAGCCAGTTTTGTCGCTATTGCCTTTGAGGGGACTTCCATACGAGTGAGGTTATCTTCGGAGTCAATTCGTAAAGGACGGCAAAAAAATGCTTCCGGATTGGAATAGTCGAATTCCAACCCACATTCCCATTCCTCTCCTTGACTCATTCCTTCGACTATTAAATCAATGCGTATATTTTCATTAGAGCCTCTGCGTACTTTACGATTGAACCAAATAGAATCTACTTCTGCTACCGGTAATGGAATTAAATCCAATCTATTGATGGTGACACCCGGACGCTGAACAGGAATTTGATCTTTTGAGGCATATTTTTCTGCCCATTTCTGTAGACCTATATTCCATAAAGTTAAGGCTTGCAAAGCCGATGTTTTACCACTGTTGTTCGGACCGACAAACAGAAATCCATTACCTAAAGGTATTTCTGCTGTCTCGAATAACTTAAAGTTTCGTATGGTGATTTTTGTAAGCATTTTATGTCCTCTTATTGCAAACAAGGTTTTACCGGCGATATATAATGCAGCTACATGTTTTTTTCATAATTTGTTGATTATGCTCGGCAATCGGCAAAGCGTATCTTAATCGTTTATTATACAAAGATTTTCAAACACATCGTGTGGCAATTCTACCGTATATTATTTTGATGACTTCAAAATATATCTAAGAATGTTTGCCGAATAGATATCAAACCATCTTTTCTCTTTTACAGAAATCTTCGAAAGAAGTCAGGCTTATATTCCTCTCTATTTGTCGGTTGTCGGCTTCCAACGATATTTGATAAAAGGTTTTGATAGGGGTTCTTTGCCGAAAGTAAAAGATGTGGGGAGAGATTGAGGTAGCTTTTAATTTACATTCCACGGCAAAGCACGGCTTTTTATTCTTGAGAACCACGAAATCTACCTCTCTTTTATCGGTATCCCTTAGATATCTCAATTCCATTTTGTATCCGTTCACATCCTCATGAAAATGGCAATACTTCAAGAGCTGACAAGCCATCATATTTTCAAATCTTATCCCCGGATCCTCTATTTGACTCCAATCCCATAGATAAAGTTTCTGCTCTTTTTTGACGGCACGTATTTGCGGCGATCCCCAAGGTGCAATTTGAAAGCAATAATAAAGTGCATCGAGAATACCCAGCCATCTTTTGGTTGTTTTAGAGTCAACTTCAAGGTCTTCCGAGAGAGAATTTATCGAAAGCGGGGAGCCGACTCGTCTAGGAAGTTCTTCCGCCAATAGTTCCACTTTATCTATATCCTTGACACTTTCTAAATCGCGTAAATCTTCTCTGACGATTTTAGCTAATCTTTCTCGGTGCCATTTTCTTAGATGCTTTTTGTCCGCACGCAAAAAAACTTCGGGGAAGCCTCCGTATGTAAAAAGTTTATTTAGCTTATCTTTGCTTATACCGACTTCGGGAAGAGAGAAGGGGTGAAGCCTATAATAGTAATATCTTCCTAGTAGAGAATCTCCGCCTTTTCTGAAATAATCGAGTCTTGCCGAACCGGTAATAATAAAACTATGCGTATTTTTCAAGGTGTCGTAGATACCTTTGATCAGATTTCTCCAGTTCTTATATTTATGGATTTCGTCGAAGATAATAAATTTTTCGGAAGCCGGCCATTGGTGATCTTTGATTTTTCGACGGTGGCTTTCTAAATCCCAGTTTAGATAAGCAGGGTGTCCGTCTTTATAATTTTTTAGTAGAGATTGAGCCAATGTGGTTTTGCCCGATTGCCTAGGACCGCCCAAGAAAACCATCCTTTTTTTTAAATCCGAACGCACCGAACGCTCCAAATATCTTGTGAGTAAAACAGACATAACTCCATTTTACTCATGAGTATTCTGGAGTCAAACTATAGAATTATTACCGCACTGGGAAACAGTGATGCGGCTGATAGATTTTTGGCATTACACTCAAAGTGGATTTTTATACTATCGTTCCTGCAAATACGCAATAAACTTGATGTTCGGTAGTACGAAGTTCCGGAGAGGGAGGAGGTTACAAAAGAAAGAGGAGGATTATAAAATCCTCCTCAAATAGCCTTATACAATTACTCTTCATCGTATCATAGAAAGTCAAAAAACAAACAAAATTTTTAACAATCTCAAATCCATAGACAAAATGTAAAGACCACCTTGTCAGGCTTCGTTCTTTATGGAGAAGGAATACTACTTTTTTAGTAGTGCCGGGTTAGATCTAATCGATAACGATACTTTAGGATAGATACGGTTTGAGGTAGCGGCCGGTCCATGAATCGGGGTTGGCTGCAACCGTCTCGGGGTTACCGATTGCAATCACCTGTCCGCCTTTATCACCCCCCTCGGGACCTAAGTCTATAATCCAGTCGGCAGTTTTGATGACATCTAGGTTATGTTCTATGACGATAATCGTGTTGCCTTCGTTGCGTAGGCGATAGAGGACTTTCAACAGCTGCTCTATATCTTGAAAATGTAATCCGGTGGTAGGCTCATCCAATAAATATAAGGTTTTTCCTGTACTTCGCTTAGCAAGTTCACGCGATAGTTTAATACGCTGTGCTTCTCCGCCCGATAGCGTGGTGGAGTTCTGTCCGAGTTTGACATAAGACAAACCTACATCGACTAAGGTTTGTAGTTTATTGCGAATCACCGGAATGGCATGGAAAAAGACGATTGCTTCTTCTACGGTCATTTCCAGTATCTGATGGATATTTTTTTCTTTGTAGCAAATATCCAGTGTTTCTCGGTTATAGCGTAATCCTTTGCATACATCGCAGCGTACATAAATATCGGGCAGAAAGTGCATTTCTACTTTGACTACACCGTCGCCTTGGCAGGCTTCGCATCGTCCTCCTTTAACATTAAAGCTAAAGCGTCCGGGTTGATAGCCTCGGGTACGCGATTCGGGTGTTTTTGAAAATAATTCTCGCACCGGTGTAAATATACCGGTATAAGTTGCCGGATTAGAGCGTGGGGTGCGACCTATGGGGCTTTGGTCTATGTTGATGATTTTATCGACTTGCTCTAAACCGACGATTTCTTTGCACGGTGCCGGATGTAGATTGCTACGATGTAGCGTGTTCGCAATATGTTTGTATAGGGTTTCGTTGATCAAAGTAGATTTTCCCGAACCGGATACCCCGGTAATGCAAGTCATCAGACCCAAAGGGATATTGACATTGATATTTTTGAGATTATTGCCGCGTGCTTTTTTGATTTTCAGCACACGCTTGGGTTGCATTGTCACACGCTCGGGAATTGCAATTACGCGTTTGCCGGAGAGATATTGCCCGGTGAGCGACTTTGAGTTTTTGGCTATTTGACCGGGCTTACCGCAAGCGACCACGGTGCCGCCGTGCTCACCGGCACCGGGACCTATATCCAGAATATAGTCCGCCGACTCGATTGCGTCTTTGTCGTGTTCTACGACGAGCACGCTATTACCCAAATCGCGTAGTTCGCTTAAGGTATTGAGTAACCTTTTATTATCTCGTTGGTGTAGGCCTATAGAGGGTTCATCCAAAATATACATCACACCGACGAGTTGCGAGCCGACTTGGCTGGCAAGGCGGATGCGTTGCGCTTCTCCGCCCGATAGCGTTTCGGCACTGCGGCTAAGCGACAAATAATCAAGCCCCACATTGACTAAGAATTTCAAGCGGTGGCGTATTTCGGCTAGGATTTTATCGGCAATTTTGGCTTGTTTCTCGCCGAGTTTCAAATGCTTGAAAAATTCCAGTACCTCGGCTGTGTTCATTGCCGAGATCTCGGGCAACCGCGTTTTTGCGATATACACATGGCGTGCCGCCAAATTGAGCCTTTCACTGTCGCATACATGACAATTTTGTAGCGATAAAAAGCTCCGTAGTTTTTCTTTGACTTGTTCGGAGGTTGTTTGTTCGTAACGCTCCAGCATACCGGTGATGATGCCTTTGAAAGCATGGCGATGGCTGATATATTTACCGACACTGTTGCGATAACGGAACTCTATCTTTTGTCTCTTGTCGCCGTAGAGTATCACTTGTCTCAGCGCATGTTTGAGCGTAGCGAATTTTTGTTCGGCATCGAAGCCGTAATGCCGAGCAAGTGATGTGATCGTATCCACATAATGTTCGTTGCGGCGATCCCAACCGCGTATCGCACCGCCCAACAAGCTAAGTTCGGGATTGACGATTTTGTCCTCGTCAAAGTACTCGATGACCCCTAAACCATCACATTCGGGACATGCCCCGACCGGATTGTTAAAAGAGAATAGGCGAGGTTCCAATTCGCTTAGCGTATAACCGCAGTGCGGGCAGGAAAAACTTGCCGAAAAAAGCATTTGTTTCTCGGGGTGGTTCACCGGCAAGGCGATGGCAAGGTCGTTCGCCATCGATAACGCAACCTCCAACGACTCGGCGATACGTTGTTGTGCATTTTCTCTGACTTTCAGTCGATCTATTACGACCTCTATCGTGTGCTTTTTGTACAGTGCCAATTTGGGTTGCTCGCCTATTTCGTATATCGTATCGTTGATGCGCACTCTTAGAAATCCTTGCAACTTCAGATCGTCGAATAACTTACTATATTCGCCTTTGCGTTCGCGTACGATAGGGGCGAGGATCAGCAAAGCGGTATCTTCGGGAAAACTCATAATGCGATCGACCATTTGACTTACGGTTTCGCTCTTCAGCGGTACACGATGTTCGGGACAGTGGGGTGTACCGATACGCGCATAAAGTAGCCGCAAATAATCGTGTATTTCGGTGACCGTGCCGACCGTAGAACGCGGGTTGTGCGAAGTGCTTTTTTGATCGATGGAAATCGCCGGAGACAATCCTTCTATTTGATCGACATCGGGTTTTTCCATACGCGTCAGAAATTGCCGTGCGTAGGCGGAGAGCGATTCTACATAGCGTCTTTGACCTTCGGCAAAAATCGTATCGAAAGCTAGAGAGGATTTACCGGAACCCGAAAGCCCGGTGATGACGACGAGCTTGTTTCTGGGGATTTCTATATCTACATTCTTTAAGTTATGGGTTCGGGCACCTTTTATGTGAATTATGTTCTTAGGCATTATAATACTCTGTTATCGGTTAACCCACTTACGACAAATCAGAAACTAAACAGCGAAACATGAATAAGATTGAACAGCGTACCGCGCTAAGTTTGAGTAGTGTTTACGCGCTTCGTATGTTCGGTTTATTTCTAATTTTACCGGTGTTTGCATTACACAGCTATGAGTTTAAGTTCGCAACATCTTCCTTAGCGGGGATTGCTCTGGGGATTTACGGTTTGACCCAAGCGTGCTTGCAGATTCCTATGGGATTGCTGTCCGATCGCGTGGGTCGCAAGACGGTTATTATAGCCGGGTTTGTATTATTTTGCATCGGGAGTCTTATTGCCGCACTTGCCGAAACGATATACGGGGTCATTTGGGGTCGTGCGTTGCAAGGTGCCGGTGCGGTTGCATCTACCTTGATGGCATTGGCTGCCGACTTAACTCGCGAAGAACAGCGCGCCAAGATCAACACATTAATCGGCGGCGGTATTGTGCTGGCTTTTGCGCTGGCATTGGTGGGTGCACCGGTATTACATGGATATATCGCATTATCGGGTATATTTTGGTTATCGGCTCTGCTCGCTCCGCTTGCGATACTCATCGTGATATACGGCGTACCGAAGGTTCCCGACAACGATAAAACTTCGATTGCCGAACAATGGCAGGGCAATCGTATCAGAGATGCGTTGCGCAATAAGGAGTTATTGCGTCTGTACTTCGGTGTCTTCGCACTCCATGCGGCGATGGCGACAAACTTTCTAATCTTACCGCAGGCAATTATCGATCGTCTCGAGTTGGCGAGTGCCGAGCATTGGATTTTCTATCTGCTGATATTGATCGGTTCGGTATTGTTGATGTGGCCGGCGTTGGGCTGGGGAGAAAAAAAGAGGCGTGTCCGAGAAGTGTTCCTCGGCGCAATTTTTCTACTCATTTTGAGTCAACTGTGCTGGTACTTGAGCAGCAGCGGTGCCACATTGTTTATCTTTATGTTATTATTTTTTACCGCATTCAATTATTTAGAAGCTAATTTACCCGCTTTGCTGAGCCGTAAATGCCATCCATCGGCCAGAGGCAGTTGCATGGGAGTCTTTTCTACCGCCCAGTTTTTAGGAATATTCGTAGGTGCAAGCAGCGGTGGATTTTTATTGGGTTTTGGGGGAGTGAGTATAATAATTCCATCTGTATTAGTGCTGTTCGTCTGGTTTTTATGTGCGTTCGGCATGAAAGCCGAAACCGCAAGGCGTATTTGAGGCAATATGGGTATTTTTAACCAACATATAGGAGAATACTAATGGCTAGAGGAATAAACAAAGCAATTTTAATAGGTAATTTAGGACAAGACCCCGAAATCAGATATGCGCCGAGTGGTGCTGCGATTTGTAATATGACGCTCGCAACCAACGAGAGTTGGAAAGACAAGGACAGCGGCGAGAGACACGAACGAACCGAGTGGCATAGGCTGGTATTTTTCGGTCGTTTGGCGGAAATCGCACATGAATATCTGCACAAGGGTTCACAAATTTACATAGAAGGTAAGATACAAACTAGGAAGTGGAATACGCAAAGCGGAGAGGAGCGGACGACAACGGAGATTGTCGTCTCCGATATGCAGATGTTGGGTGGTAGAAGCAATACCGCGGAGTACGACAGCGACAAAACTTCGCACGGCAATAAACCACCCAATGCACCCGCTAAAACCGGAGTAGAGGATACCTTGGATGTAACGTCTTCCGCAGATTCCGAGATTAACGACGATATACCTTTTTGATAGAAGTTGAGCATTTATACCGGCAATGAAAGTTCTACAGGTAGGTAGATTTTATCCCCTACCGGTAGGTGGCGTAGAACAAGTCATACGCAATATCTTCGAGGGCTTGAATGTCGCCGGTATAAATTGCGATGTGTTGTCATACAGCAGAACCTTTAGATCGTCGATCGAAGAGACTGCTACGGGTACAATCTATAGAAGCGCGAGTTTGGGGTGTTTTAGGTCAACTTGGTTAGCACCGTTATTACCTCGGCATCTCAAGCGACTCGTCGGTAATTACGATGTAATACACTTACATCACCCCGACCCGATGTCTGCTTTGACATTCTTTTTACTAAGACCGAAAGTGAAGTTGGTTTTTCATTGGCATTGCAATATCGTCAGGCAAAAGATAGGACGCCTGCTGGTTGCGCCGCTGATAAATTGGTTGTTGCGGCGAGCCGATGCGATTATCGTCACAACGCCGAGCTATAAGCAAACCCGCCACTTGACAAAATGGTGTGATAAAGTACGCGTAATACCAATCGGTATCGGAGATGAAACCCCACCGATAAATGCCGAGCGAGTGCGAGCAATTCGCGATACCTATAACAATCGCTTTATCGTATTGGCAGTCGGACGGTTGATATACTACAAAGGTTTTGAATATCTGATCGAAGCAGCGCACTTGCTGGACGACTCAATTATAATTTTGATAGCCGGTGAGGGTAAGGACAGAAATAAACTGGAGGGATCGATTAAAAAGATGCAAATGCAGGAGAAGGTAAAGTTGCTCGGTTATTTAGACGAGGCGGATTTAGCGTGTTATTATCGAGCCTGCGATTTATTTTGTATGAGTTCGGTAGCAAATTCCGAGGCCTTCGGCATCGTACAACTAGAAGCAATGAAATTCGGTAAAGCCATCGTGTCGACGGTAATACCCGAATCCGGTGTGAACTGGGTTAATGCCGATCAAATCAGCGGTATTAATGTGCAGGCTAAAGACTCCCGAGCACTCGCCGAAGCAATATCGATTCTGCACCGACAACCCGCTTTACGTAAACGTATGAGCGAGCGGGGTCGGCAACGTTTCCAAGATATGTTCGGCCGCAAACGCATGTGCAGAAGTTTGATGCAACTGTATGAGTCTCTATAGATAATGAATATCTTAGTTACCGGCGGAGCGGGTTATGTCGGCAGCCATATCGTATTGCAGCTATCCGATTCCGAACACCGTACGGTTGTATGCGACGATTTATCCAATAGTCGTGAAGAAGCGGTTATCGGGGCGGAATTCTATCGGATGGATATCGCCGATGTACGAATGGATGCATTATTCAAGCAGCATCACTTCGATGCGGTAATGCATTTTGCGGCATCGGTTAGTGTGCCCGAATCAATGCAGAATCCCTATAAATATTATGCGAATAATACGGTTGCGACGCTTAAATTACTCGAGCTATGCGCCCGTTATAAAATTTCTTATTTTATTTTTTCGTCGACCGCAGCGGTCTACGGCATGCCCGATAATATACCCGTAGACGAAGAAGCTCATCCGGTACCGATTAATGCGTACGGTCATTCCAAGTTGATGGCCGAGCGGATGGTAATCGATGTTGCCGATCAAGCAGGATTTAAGTATGCCATTTTGCGCTATTTCAATGTTGCCGGGGCAGACTCGCAAGCTCGTATAGGTCAAAATAGTAAAGAAGCCACTCATTTAATCAAGGTAGCCTGCATGGCGGCGGTAGACCGAGTAGAACATATACAGTTGTACGGAACCGATTACGATACTGCGGACGGCACTTGCGTGCGCGATTATATCCATGTGTCGGACATATCGGAGGCACACCTACAGGCTTTAGATTATTTATCGAGAGGCGGGAAATCGAATATCTTCAACTGCGGTTATGGTATCGGCTATAGCGTCAAAGAGATTTTGAGTGCGGTAAAAGATATCAGCCGGGTAGATTTTAAGGTCGTAGAAAGCGACCGTAGGGCAGGCGATCCTCCCGAATTGATTGCGAGTAACAACAAGATAAAAAAGATACTAGGATGGCAACCGCGTTATCGGAACCTAGATAGTATTATAGAAAGTGCTTTGGCTTGGGAACGAAAACTTGCAACCGGGTAAAACATTCGTCGCACTATTTCCGTAGAATTTCATAAACCGTCGTGTCCGTTTATTTGATTTATATATCGGCTTTTGTCGCCTCTTTTGCATTGACCTATTTATGCTATCGGATATTATTGTCGTGGCGCGTTATGGATTTACCGAATAGCAGAAGTTCGCACCTATCTCCGGTACCGCGTGGCGGTGGTATCGCTATTTTGATAACTTTTTTTTTAATCGTCGCTTTGACCGAATTGAGCGATGCACCGGATCCCGGCTTTATGCAAGCCTTAACCTTCGGCGGTATCGCTATCGCACTGGTCGGATTTATCGATGATGTCTACAGCTTAAATCCCATCGTCCGTTTTCTCGCAACCCTATTGGTTACGGTATTGTGTGTCGCACAGATAGGTATGCCGTCGGTTTCGTTCATGGGTTTGACGATGCAACCTTCTCCAATTCTATTCGTGTGCGAAGTTTTGGCGATATTATGGATACTCAATTTATTTAACTTTATGGACGGTATAGATGCGATTGCATCGCTGGAAGCGATCAGCGTGCTATTGATTGCCGTCGCGTTATTGTTGCTGGCTCCGAGCTATGAATCGTCTCGTAATCAAGTTGAGATTTTACTTATAATTGCTTTTGCTACGGCAGGTTTTTTGGTATGGAATTGGCCGCCGGCAAAAATTTTCATGGGGGATGTAAGCAGTAGCTTTTTAGGTTTTGTGCTGGCGTTGTTCGCAGTGCAAACTTCGATAGAGCAAACGATGAATGTCTGGGTTTGGCTCATTTTATTAGGTGTGTTTTTTATGGATGCGACCGTCACGATTGTTTTACGCGTATTCGATAAGCAAAAATTTTATCGGGCGCACCGCCAGCATGTCTATCAGCGTCTGGCGTTATATTTTCAGAAAAACAAAGTGACCGAAGCGGAGCAGGCGAGAGCTTATGCACACAAAACGGTATCCTTAATCGTCGTTGCAATTAACTTTTTATGGTTGGCACCTTGGGCTTATATGGCGAAGCGACACCCCGAGCAAGCGATGCTATATGCACTGATTTCATTGACACCTTTATCGGTATTGCTTATATTAGCACATCGTAGATTTCCGTCGGAATACGCCGACCACAAATGACAATGGATAAAATACTAGAGCGATTACTTCAATTACCCAGAATTTTCAAGAAAATTATTCTAGCCACCTCGGATATCGTAATCAGCTTATTTGCCTTAGAGATTGCATTTTTAATGCGGCTGGAAGAGTGGGTTAGGGTGGACGGCAAATGGTTCCCGTTATTCGTGCTAACGCCTTTGCTCACACTGCTTGTCTTTTACTTACTCGGCTTATATAGGACGGTTATCAGGCATGTCTCTTTGGATGCCGTCATTCGCATTATCGCAGCGGTGGGTGCCGTCTCCGTTTTAATCTGGACTATCAATTACTTTTTCCTGAAGGTGCCCGGATTGCCGCGCTCTTTGATTGCCATTTTCGGTTTGGTACTCTTGAGTTTGGTACTCGGTAGTCGTATCGCAATGTATTTAATTTCGTTTTGGGAACTAAAAGAAAGAAAAAGAAAGATACCGGTTGCTATCTACGGCGCCAACAAAATCGGTATACAACTTGCCACTTTATGGAAAGGTATAGACTCCGATTATCGACCGTTGTTTTTCATAGACGAGCGCGCGGAAAAGCAATCTCAAGAGGTGGGTGGATTGCGTATCTATCCGTTGCAATCGTTGGCAAAACAACTGACTAAATATCGCGTCAAAGATATTTTTGTAGCCTGGTCTCCCGACACACTCGACGAGCGCATAGCAATACTCGATAAACTCAGTTCGTATCCGGTCAAAGTTAAAATATTGCCGGCTGCACCGAAACCCGGATTTAGAGCGCAAGATCTTAAACCGATGAAAATAGAGGATTTAATGGAACGCAATAGAGTGCCGCCTATTCAAACGCTATTGGAACGAGATATAAAGGCCAATAATGTATTGGTCACCGGTGCCGGAGGCTCTATCGGGAGCCGGTTGTGCGAGCAAATCATACGCTTGCATCCCGATAAGCTATTCGTCGTGGAGCAGTCGGAATACGCATTATTTCGTCTGCTAAACCGTCTGAAGAATATAAAGCCGGCGATCCAAACAGAGATAGTATCTTTTTTGGAATCGGCAAGCAACCGCCACTTCGTAGACAAATTATTAGCGCAAAACCACATCGATGTAATCTATCATGTCGCAGCTTATAAGCACGTACCGTTGGTAGAGGAGAACATGATCAGCGGTATTGCCAACAATGTTTTGAGTACCCAAATCATTGCCGAATCGGCACTACGGCATAAAGCGGGTTGCTTGGTATTGATTTCTACCGACAAAGCCGTGCAACCGGTGAGTATTATGGGCGCGAGCAAACGGTTGGCGGAAATGATAATACAATCGTTGGCTTCGCACGATAATAAAACGCGCCTGTGTGCGGTACGTTTCGGCAATGTGATGGGGAGTTCGGGGTCGGTGATACCGCTATTTCAAGAACAAATCAATAAACGCGAAGCGATTCATGTAACCGACCCCGACGCAGAACGTTATTTTATGACGATAGAGGAGGCAGCGCAGTTGATCATCCAAGCCGGTGCTATGGGCAGCAAAGGAGAGATATTTTTATTGGACATGGGAGAAGCTATTAATATACTGGAGATGGCTAAGAAGATGGTGCATCTGAGCGGTCTGGAGATCAAAGAAAACGGACAAGGCGATATTGAGATTATCTATACCGGTTTGCGCCCCGGAGAAAAACTGAAAGAGCAACTGTATAGTAGCTCGGATATTCGCGCAACCGAGCATCCTAAAATAAAGCAAACTACCGAAGCTGTCGAAGATTGGGAGCAATTATCGCTTGCATTGTCGAATTTATACCTATATATCGAACAAAGAGATGCAAATAAAATTGAGAAATTAATCGCAGACATGGTACCATCTTATAAGCCCAACACGACACGGAGAAACGAATGACTAAGCAAAAAGTATATGTCAAGACGCACGGTTGCCAGATGAACGAATACGATTCGGCAAAAATTTACGATTTGCTACATCATTCGGATGGGTTTTGCAAAGCCGAAACCGGGGAAGAGGCCGATATACTATTGCTGAACACCTGTTCGGTACGAGAAAAAGCACAAGAGAAAGTGTTTTCGGAGCTAGGTCGCTGGCGAGCTATCAAAGAAGCCAAGCCGAATGTGTTGATCGGTGTCGGAGGCTGTGTTGCAAGCCAAGAAGGAGAACATCTAGCGCGTCGCGCCCCGCAAGTCGATATCGTCTTCGGTCCTCAAACAATCCATCGTTTACCGGATTTAATCGAGCGAGCGAGACGCAGCACAATACCGATAATCGATATCGCTTTTCCCGAGATAGAGAAATTCGACAACTTGGTCAAACCGCATGTCGACGGACCCGGTGCTTTTGTTTCTATCATGGAAGGGTGCGACAAGTATTGCAGTTTTTGTGTGGTGCCTTATACCCGAGGCAAAGAAATCAGTCGCCCGCTCGACGGCATACTGGATGAAATCAAGCTGTTGACCGAGCAGGGTGTACGCGAGATTACCCTGCTCGGACAAAATGTCAACGGTTATTATCGAGAGGAGCGGAAAGGCACGGTTGACTTTGCGTTATTGTTATATTACATCGCAGCACTCGGCACGGTAGAGAGAATAAGATATACCACTTCGCACCCTATAGAATTTAACGACGGATTGGTACAAGCACACGCCGATATTCCTCAGCTGATGCCGCATTGCCATCTGCCGGTACAAAGCGGTTCGGATCGTATTTTGGCGGCAATGAAACGCGGCTATACGGTATTGGAATACAAAAACATTATTCGCAAACTCAAAAATGCATGTCCGAATATTTCCATAACTTCCGATTTTATCGTGGGTTTTCCGGGTGAGGAAGAAAAAGACTTTGAAAAAACTATGGAATTGATAGAATATGTCGTCTATGACCAGTCATTTAGTTTTTTATATAGTATGCGCCCCGGCACGCCGGCCGCCTATCTACAAGACACGGTGTCCGTAGAAGTCAAAAAAGCACGCCTGAAAAAATTGCAAGCGCGTATCGATGAAATGGCTCGTGGATTTTCCGAAGCGATGGTAGGCACTATTCAAAAAGTTTTAGTAAGCGGTTATTCCAAAAAAAGTAAAACGCAACTCTGTGGTCGTACCGAGAATAATCGTGTCGTCAACTTCGACGGCGATGCCGGCCTGATAGGAAAAATTCATCGTGTCGAGATTACTCAAGCGATGTCTAATTCGCTTCGCGGTACATTACTAACATAGGGAGATTGTAAAAGCCTTTGGACGCTCAACCGGGTAATGCAGAGCTCGTTATACTAGAGCCTGCGAACCTATCAAAAATTGCCAGCCTCTGTGGCCCTTTGAACGAGCATATTCAGCAACTCGAACGACACTGCGGAGTACGCATCAGTCATCACGGTAACGAGTTTGCCATTCGCGGCAAACGAGCCTCCAGGCAAGTCGTAGCGCATCTGCTAAAACAGCTCTATCGTAAAGCCGATAAAGAATTGACGATAAACGATATTTTTATCAGCCTCCAGAAAAGCTCCATAGCGGAAATCGAGCATGATTCCGAGGCGAATCTCGTTGAAATTAAAACCAAGCAAAAGAAAATAAGGGCGCAAGGAGATCATCAACGTATGTATATACGGAACATGAATCGGAACGACTTGAATTTGGTCTTCGGTCCGGCCGGCACCGGTAAGACCTACTTAGCCGTTGCCAAGGCGGTAGAGACTTTAGACTCCGGTGTCGTCGATAAATTGATTTTAGTGAGACCGGTAGTGGAGGCAGGAGAGAATTTAGGCTTTTTACCGGGAGATTTATCGCAAAAAATAGACCCTTACTTGCGACCGGTGTACGATGCATTACACGAGTTTTTAGGGACGAGCAAAGTGAACCGCTTGATAGAGGACGGTACCATAGAAATTGCACCGCTTGCTTATATGCGCGGACGCTCGCTGACCAATGCGTTTATTATTTTAGACGAAGCTCAAAACACGACGGTTGAACAAATGAAAATGTTTTTGACGCGTATCAGTTTCGGATCCAAAGGTGTAGTCGCCGGCGATATCACGCAGATAGATTTACCCAAAACACAAAAATCGGGGTTTGTGCATGCTTTGCCGTTATTAAAAAATATACCGGGCATTGCAATCAATAGCTTGGAAGCCGACGACATCGTGCGCCATCCACTGGTGCGTAAGATAATCGAAGCATACAAGGAGCAAGACGCACAAAGATGATGCCTCGTGTAAGTATCCAAATTGAATCGGAGAGTTGCGACTCATCCGAAGTTCCCGATAACAAAAACTTCGGACATTGGGCGGCAGCAACTATCGAGCCGTCCGCCGAAGTCGGGGTACGCATCGTCGGTAGTGCGGAAGGGAGACGCTACAACCGACGATATCGTCATAAAGATTATGCGACGAATGTATTATCGTTTCCGTTCGAGACACATGTTTTCGAGGAACAAAATTATTTGGGGGATGTATTGATGACTGCATCGGTTATCGTGCAAGAAGCACGAGCGCAGAATAAACCGCTACTCTCGCACTGGGCACATCTATTCATACACGCACTTTTGCATTTGCAAGGCTATCGGCACGATAGCGATACAGAAGCTCGTGCGATGGAAGCACAAGAAAGCAAGATTATGGCGACTTTGGGTTTTCCCGACCCTTGGTCGTGCGACTCTAATGAACCTAAATAGGAGAACCGTATGAACAACATAGAACCGTATATTACATTGTTCAAAAATTTGTTGGCTAAAAAGTCCACGGATTTGTCCGTTGCGATAGAAGCACTAAAACAAGCCGACGAACAAAATTTATTGAACGCCAATACGCTGTCGATGATAAAGGGGATATTCGATGTCGGTGAGATGCATGTACGAGAGGTCATGGTGCCTAGATCGAAGATGATATGCATCTCCTATAAATCGGACTTGGAAGATATTATGAATACCGTGATCGGTAGCGGACATTCGCGATTCCCGGTCAGCAACGACGATTTGGACGATATCAGAGGCATTCTGCTTGCCAAGGATTTATTGCCGATATTAAAAGATCGGCAAGACAAGCTAAACCTCGACGATATTATCAGGCAGCCGGTAATCATACCGGACAGTAAACGCTTGAATGTCCTACTGGCGGAGTTTCGAAAGAGCCGTCACCACATGGCAATCGTGGTCGACGAATACGGCGGAGTTTGTGGTTTGGTGACCATAGAAGATGTGCTGGAGCAGATTGTCGGCGATATCAGCGACGAACACGATGCACAACACGAGCACTATATATACAACCACGGCGATCAGAGTTATTCGGTGAAGGCATTTACGCCCATAGACTATTTCAATCGCTACTTCACGGTCAAAGTCCGCACCAAAGAGACGACGATAGGCGGCATGGTGATGGAACGATTAGGGCATATCCCTAATCGAGACGAGAGCTTGGAGATAGAAGGGCTGTTGCTCAAAGTAAGCAAAGCAAATACACGCACGGTTGAGTTATTGGATGTTAAGCGAATCAGTTGAATCACCGATTGAGCCGGTGGGTCAATCGGCAATTTTGATGTCCGCCCCTACGGTTTATGGATACTTTTTCAATAGCCCTATAAAATCATAATTGCAGAAACCCGCTATGTTGCGTTTGGGCATCTTAAATATCGGCGCGGGCGGGTTAATCCTTTTAGCATTTGCCCCGTGGTCATGGTATCCGGCTGCTATTTTGGCACTCGCCTCGGTATTGCCGGGTTGGCTGAACAACACCCCTAAACAAACATTCAAACTCGGGTATTTGTTCGGCTTTACCTATTCCTTGGGAAGCAGTTATTGGATTTATTACAGTTTTCACGATTACGGACAGGCTCCGGTGTTTCTTGCCGTATTATCGGCAGTTTTGCTCGCTGCTATTCTATCGTTATTTTTTGCCTTGGTCGCAAGCCTGATGTCGTATTATCGCCGCTATCACGGAATGTGCATTTATTTACTGATATTTCCGGCGTTATGGGTCGCAATGGAGTGGGGACGAAGTGCATTGTTTGTCGGGTTTCCGTGGAATTTATTGGGACAAGCCCTCGTAGACTCACCGTGGCGCGGTGTTTTGCCGATATTCGGTATCTTAGGTGGCAGTGTATTGGTGGCAATTTGTGCGGGAAGCGTCGTTTATTTTTTCAAACTAAAAGGTCGCAGTAAAATAATTTTAGCTTCGTTTCTGGTCGTGTTTTTATCGGCAACGGCGACACTGCAAACTATAGAATGGACACAAGCGACCACAGATAGCTTGAAGACATCGGTAATACAAGCGAATATCCCTCAAAAATTAAAGTTTGATAGACCCTATTTTGAAAAGTTGATGAACCGATACTTGAGTTTAAGCGCGCGGCAAATGAACAGCGATTTAATTTTATGGCCGGAGACGGCAATTCCGGTTTATGCCGATATGCTCGATAAACAAATCCTATCTTTGCGCGAACAATTCGATAAAAATAACACCGTCTTAGTGACGGGTATTTTTTACCGAGATAAGGAACAAGCGAAGCGTTATAATAGCCTGATGAATATCAACAGCAACCGCTTTTATCACAAACAAAGATTAGTGCCTTTCGGTGAATACATCCCGATGCGAACACTTTTTGAAGTGTTTTCAAAATGGATTATAATTCCGATGTCGGATTTGCATTCGGCAAATATGACACCGATTCTGAATGTATCGGGTTATACCGCAGGCGTTTCTATTTGTTACGAGGTCGCCTTCGCAGACGATGTTGCCGATAGTTTGCCGATGGCCGATTTTCTTATCAATGTCAGCAACGATTCGTGGTTCGGCGATTCATCGGCACCGCATCAGATGTTGCAAATGGCGCGTGTACGCGCAGCCGAAAACGAGCGATTTATGGTACGGGCGACCAATACCGGTATATCCGCAATAATAGACCCTCGCGGGCGCATTATCGAATACAGTGAATTATTCGAAGTAGGAACGATTAGCTACGATATTACGATGAGAACGGGGCTTACCCCGTATGCGCAATGGCGCAACATTCCGATACTGATTTTTATTACGACATCGTTGCTCGTCGCTTACTTTTTTAATTTATATACGAATAGAACCAGGGGGAAACTATAACAATGAGTACGAAATGTATACCGATTATCTTAAGCGGTGGCTCCGGCACCCGCCTGTGGCCACTGTCTCGACATCATTATCCGAAACAATTTATACCTTTATTCGATAACAAAAGCCTATTTTCTCGTACGGTTGAGCGAGTTATACCTTTGGATCCCGAGCATGTCGTTGTAGTCTGCAATGAAAAACATCGTTTTATGGCTTTAGAAAACCTGCATGTGGCAGGAATAAAAAATTGTACCGTCATTGCCGAACCCGCATCGCATAACACTGCACCGGCAATTGCACTGGCAGCTTTTTGGTTACGCGCCCGCTTTCCGGATAGTGCTATGCTGGTACTACCTTCGGATCATTATATGGAAGAGGACGGTTTTAGCGATTATATCGATGACGAATTAATCGCTGCGACGGCAAATGATTTTATAACTTTCGGTATCAAACCTACGCGACCCGAGACCGGTTATGGCTATATAGAAGTAGCAAACGGAACAGTACGAACGGACAATAAAGACAGGCAAGTAAATAGCCGGCTTGCTCGAGTCCTTAAATTCGTAGAAAAACCGAAGCTGGAAGATGCCGAAAGATATATCAAAAACGTATCGTATTACTGGAATAGCGGAATTTTTCTCATCAAAACCGGTCATTATTTATCGGCTCTGCAAGCTCATCGAGCGGATATTTATAAAGCCAGCGATGAAGCGTTATCCGAAGGTAAACAAGCAGTTATCGACGATTATTATGTTGTCAATCCCCATCCCGAGAGTTTCTCTCGAAACCCCGATATATCGATAGATTATGCCGTCATGGAGCGAGTTGATAATATCCGCCTATGTCCTTTGAGTATCTACTGGTCGGATTTAGGCACTTGGCAGGCATTTTCCGAAATTCAAGGCACCGACGGCAATAACAATGTCTTAAGCGGCAAAGGTGATACCGTTGTTGAAGATTCTAGAGATAATATCGTTTATGCCGGCAACAGACTCGTTGCATGCTTGGGGATAAAGAACCAGTTAATCGCAGAAACAAAAGATGCCATACTCGTCGCCGATCGTTCGCGCGGGCAAGAAATAAAACAACTGGTCGACAAACTAAGAGCCGATGAATATAGCGAGAGCGATTTACACGCGAAAGTATATCGTCCATGGGGATCTTACGAGTCGGTAGATCAAGGAACGAATTTCCAAGTCAAGCGAATCATCGTCAAACCGGGGCATAAATTATCGCTACAAAGTCATCGATACCGAGCCGAGCATTGGGTAATCGTCGAAGGAAAAGCTAAAGTGACCCTAAACGACGAAGTGCTCGATTTAGAAGTCAACCAATCGGTCTATATTCCGATCGGTGCAAAACATCGATTGGAGAACGAAAGCGCGACCGAGTCTCTGCATTTGATAGAAGTTCAGTGTGGTGGTTATTTGGGGGAGGACGATATCACACGCTACGAGGATAGCTACGGGCGCATCGATGAGTGACATAAAACCTTACGATGCCGATAAATTAGAAAGTGAAGCTCAGGAATTTTGGCATGAAAATAACTGCTTCAATGTAGCAGCGGACCCTAAACGAGAAAAATTTTACTGTTTGGCAATGTTTCCGTATCCGAGCGGACGCTTGCATATGGGGCATATCAGAAATTACACCATCGCCGATGCAATCAGTCGCCACCAACGCATGCTCGGCAAGAATGTTTTGCAACCTATGGGATGGGATGCATTCGGTCTACCCGCCGAAAACGCTGCTCGACAAAGCGGCACCTCACCGGCCGAATGGACACACGATAATATCACCCGTATGCGCTCACAATTAAAGCGATTGGGTCTGGCGTACGATTGGAACAGAGAATTGGCAACTTGCGATCCCGGTTATTACCGCTGGGAACAATGGTTTTTTACCAAACTTTTGGAAAAAGGAATTGCATATCGCAAAGAGGGTTGGGTGAATTGGGATCCCGTAGATCAAACGGTGCTGGCCAACGAGCAGGTCGTAGACGGCAAAGGCTGGCGGTCGGGTACTCCGATAGAGCGAAAAAAAATCTCTCAGTGGTATTTAAGAATAGAAGATTATGCCGAAGAACTATTGGCGGGATTGGATGAATTGGATGGCTGGCCCGAGCAAGTCAAACAAATGCAACGTAATTGGATCGGTCGTTCGCGTGGCATCAATATCCGTTTTGATCTGAGCGATAACTTCGGACATCTGGATGTCTTTACAACCCGACCCGATACCCTAATGGGGGCAAGCTATCTGGCTATTGCTGCCGAACATCCGCTTTTGCTACTGGCAACGGCCAATCGTTCCGAGCTCGACGAACTGATTGCCGAATGCAAGCGTAGACCTACGGCGGAGGCAAGTACTATGACTTACGAGAAAAAAGGTGTCGATACGGGTTTGCGCGCCGATCATCCGATTAGCGGAGAATCTCTCCCGATTTGGTGTGCTAATTTTGTTTTAATGGAATACGGTTCCGGGGCCATTATGTCGGTACCGGCACACGATCAGCGAGATTGGGAGTTTGCCCAAAAGTATGGATTGCCGATAAAAAAAGTCATCGAAGCTAGCGGCGATGACTCTACTTCGGAATCGCAATATCGAGCCTTTACCGATTACGGCATCGTATGCAATTCCGGAAAATACGACGGCATGAATTATCGGCAAGCCTTCGAGGCGATATTGAAAGATTTGCAGGCGATGGATAAAGGAGAGGAAACCGTGCAATACCGCTTGAAGGATTGGTGCGTATCGCGACAAAGATATTGGGGAGTACCCATACCCGTCGAATATATAAGCGACGAACTCCAAGCGACCGACGGCGAGGAACTACCGGTTTTATTACCGTCGGCAATCTCGGAAGGCGACGACTCGTTGACCGAGACCGTTAAATACTTCAAAAATGATTTTGCATTAGACCCTGAGGCATCGGCCTCGGAATTACTTCGGGAACAAGCATTCGAGAGTATATTACCGCTATCTCAAAGACCGGAGTTTTATCGATTGAACAATACCTATAGCAAGCGTGAGACCGATACTTTCGATACTTTCGTAGAATCCAGTTGGTATTATGCTCGTTTTGCATGTCCCGATTGCGACGATGCAATGCTCACCGAAGAAGCAGCTTACTGGCTACCGGTAGACCAATATGTAGGGGGTATAGAACATGCGATATTGCACTTGCTTTATGCCCGTTTTTTTCATCGTTTGATGAGAGATCTAGGGTTATTGCAAAACATTTCCGACGACCGTAAAAACGAACCGTTCAAACGCTTATTGACGCAAGGTATGGTGCTTAAAGACGGGGTTAAAATGTCCAAATCCAAAGGCAATATCGTAGATCCCGACCGACTGATTGAAAAGTACGGTGCCGATACCGTACGTTTATTTATTATGTTTGCCGCACCGCCTACCCAGTCTTTGGAATGGTCCGATTCCGGGGTGGAGGGCGCGCACCGCTTTTTGAAGCGTCTGTGGAAGCAGATTAATACACACATACAAACCGAGCCGCTCGCGGAAGCCGCCGTCAACGATGCCGAATTGAATAAAATACAACATCTAATCCATAAAACAATCGCTAAGGTGAGCGACGACTACGATAGACGTCAATCTTTTAATACCGCAATCGCCGCAAACATGGAATTGAGCAATGCACTATCGAAGTTCGACGATCGATCGTCGCAAGCGTATCGCCTAAAACGCGAAGCATTCGAGGCGATTATCAAAATGTTATCCCCGATTACACCGCATATTATGCATCATTTATGGCAACGCCTAGGGCACGACACACCCCTGATAGATTGTCGGTGGCCCGATTATAAAAAGGAATTATTACAGACCGATAGATGCGAAGTGGTAGTACAAATCAACGGTAAATTAAGAGCAAAATTAAATGTTGCGCGCGACAGCAACGAGGCAACCGTAAAAGCATTGGCACTATCCGACGCTAAAATTAAAAAATATTTGAACGGGATGGCAACATCCAAAATTATTTATGTCAAGGATAAGATTATTAACTTTGTTTGCCGCTGACGAATACCGTATTCGCTTTGCCGTAACGGTATTTTCGGTGGCGATTATAACTACGCTTATTACGAGTTGCGGTTATCGTTTAAGCGGTAGCGACAACGGAACGCAGTTATTTTCTCCGCTATTAAAAAATATCTCGATAGAAGGCGCACCCAGATACGATGCGTTTAGGATGCAACTGAAGCGTGATTTACTCGGATATAGAATGAAAGTCGTAGCCCCCCGATCGGCGACAGCCGGCATCATCATAAGAAACAAAGAAGTTAAACGGCATGCGATTACCCTAGGCGACGATGCAAAAGTTCGCGAATACCTTGTGATAGCTCGGGTTGATTTTCAAGTCGTTGTCAATGCCGATAAATCAAAACAAGAATACGCGATGCAGTCCGTACAATCCGAGACCAGCTATGCTTATTACCCGCAATATGTATCTATTAGTTCAAACGAAAAAAAGCGGGCTTTGACTTTTATAAATCAAGATCTGAGTTCTAAATTGATTGCCCGACTTCGCGTGCTGACTAAAAACGATTAATGAATCGCAATGTGACCGATATGTTGGCACGATTTATACATTCATCCATCCAATTTATGGAAACCATTATTTGTTGGCGCAAGCGGTTACAGTTGCATGCTGACAATACTTTTTCAACAGCCCTACGGTGGGTAAACACATTAGAAAAATCTCTTATGCTATTATTATACGCCGTATCAATAACACATAGATAAATTTCAATGGCAAAGAAAATACGCAAAGCAATATTCCCGGTGGCCGGCTTAGGTACTCGTTTTATACCCGCCACCAAAGTAAGCCCTAAAGAAATGCTGCCTATCGTCGATAAGCCACTTATCCAATACGCGGTCGAAGATGCCGTGCAAGCAGGCATCACCAGCCTTATTTTTATAAACGGGAGAAACAAACGTGCAATAGAAGATCATTTTGACAGTGCGCCGGAACTCGAGCAACTCTTACTAAACAAGAGAAAACATCAATTGCTGAAGCAAATTCACGAGATTATTCCCCCTAACACCAACTGCATAAACCTTAGGCAAAAAGAACCTAGCGGCTTGGGGAGTGCAATATTCTGTGCAAGGGCTATAGCCGAAAAGGAGCCCTTTGCCATAGTGCTGGCAGACGATCTGATTATCAACGGTGCCAACAATTCAATCATGCAAATGATCGAGTATCACAAGGGCTACTCCGGAAATTTGGTTATGGTCGAAGAGGTGGCGCACGATCAGGTTGGTAATTACGGTATCATAAAAGGGAAACAAGTCGAAGAGGGTGTCTGGGAAGTCGATCGTATTATAGAAAAACCTAAGCCGCAAGACGCACCGAGTAATCTAGGCGTTATAGGTCGCTACATATTAAATCCCACTATTTTCAAGTATATAAGGCAAACACCTATGGGCTTTGGTAAGGAGATACAATTAACCGACGCCCTTGCGCTGCAAATGCAACACGAACCCTTGCACGCCATCCTATGCAAAGGAAAACGCTACGATTGCGGTAGCAAATTGGGCTATTTGCAAGCCAATGTGGACTTGGCATTAAAACATAAAGAAATTAAGGAAAATTTTAGGGCTTATCTAAAGTCTTTGGTAGAATCCGAAGATTTCTGAATAGAACTTTTTAATTTATATCGTCTCCGACAAATTGTTTTATGCTTTTTTCTATACCTTCAATATCCAATCCCGCTTCTGTCAACAATTCCCCGCGCGTCCCGTGATCCTGAAAATAGTCTGGTAATCCTAAAGTTAGTGTACGAATCTGAATTTTATTTAAGCTCAAAAATTCCAAAACCGCACTGCCGGCACCGCCCGAGCGAACATTGTCCTCCAGAGTGATTAAATAACGATGAGATTTAGCAATTTCGGTTAACAAATCTTGATCCAACGGCTTGACAAATCGCATATCGATAAGCGTTGCGTTTAATTTATCGGTGAGTTCAATCGCCGTGCTAGTCGGGCTTCCGAAACCGAGTATGGCAATGTTTTTTCCTCGTTTGATAATTTCCGCTTTCGCAATAGGCAGCGGTTGTAAAGAATCATCGGGTAAAACACCGCTACCGATGCCGCGAGGATATCTCACTGCCGATGGTCCGTTGTGGTGATACGCGGTATTGAGTAGGGCGCGTGTCGTTTTTTCGTTGCTCGGTGTCATAATCACGGTATTCGGAATACAACGTAAAAAGCTCAGATCAAAACTGCCGGCGTGTGTTTGACCGTCGGGACCGACGACACCGGCACGGTCTATTGCCAACATAACCGGTAGATTTTGTATCGCGATATCGTGTATAAATTGGTCGTAGGCGCGTTGCAGGAAAGTAGAATAAATGGCAACGACCGGTTTCATTCCCTCGCAAGCCAAGCCTGCGGCTAAGGTGAGCGCATGTTGTTCGGCTATACCGACATCAAAATAACGTTCGGGAAAGCACTGTTGAAATTCAACCAAGCCCGACCCTTCTCGCATCGCCGGTGTGATCGCTACGAGGCGCGTGTCTTGTGCCGCCATATCGCAGATCCATCGGCTGAATATCTGCGTATAACTCAGTGCTCGAGCTTTGTTATTTTTTTGCAATCCTATATCCGGGTCAAAAGGAGAAACCGCATGGTATGCCACCGGCTTTTGTTCGGCGCGTTTATAGCCTTTGCCTTTGCGAGTTACGATATGAAGCAGGCGAGGGGAGTCTTTTTTCTTGATATTGCTTAATGTTTGTACCAATTGCTTTACATTATGCCCGTCTATAGGACCGTAATAGCTAATACCCAACTCTTCGAAGAAAGAACCCGGCACTATCATACCTTTGATATGTCCTTTGGTGTTTTTAGCTAATTTTTGTACGGTCGGCATCGGTTCGAGTAACTTTTTACCACTTTGTTTTATGTTCAAATAAAGCGGACTCGATATTATTCTGGTCAGATAATTGCTGAGGGCACCGACATTGTGCGATATCGACATATCGTTGTCGTTCAGGATTATTAGTACATCCGAACCTAGAGAGCCGATATGGTTCATTGCTTCATAAGCCATCCCGGCAGTCATGCCACCGTCTCCGATAATAGCGACTATTTTGTTCTTTTTGCCGAGTAATTTTTGAGCGACTGCCATACCTATCGCAGCACCTATAGAGGTACTAGAGTGTCCGACACCGAAGCTATCGTAACGGCTCTCCGAACGTTTGGGAAAGGGGGCTAAACCGTTGCGGATTCTGATTTTATCGATTTGATCGCGCCGTTCGCACAATATCTTATGCGGGTAGCATTGATGACCTACATCCCACACCAATAAATCGTCCGGTGTGTCGAAAACATAATGTAATGCAACGGTTAGCTCTATCACGCCTAAACCGGCGGCAAAATGCCCACCGCAGTTGGCAACGGTATCTATAAGAAAAGCTCTTAACTCTTCGCATACTCGATCCAATTGCTCCATAGATAGCAATCTCAAGTCTGCAGGTACCGTGATTTGGTCCAGTAAAAGTCTTTTAGATGTAGGCATTTATTATATGTTTCTGGCCGTAATATAGTGTGCAAGCGATCGCAGTGCATCGGCTTTCTCATCGATACAGTCCAGATAACATAAACAACGAGCGGAGAGTTCGGTTAATAATTTTTGAGTTTCCGTCATACCTATGATAGAGGGATAATCGATTTCGCCGTTGGAATAGTCCTTGTGTTGTGTCTGCTCTTGGGCATCTAAAATGTCGTCTCGTATCTGAAAGCACAAGCCGATATCGGATGCAAAAGCTGCCAGCGAGCGACACATAGAATCGGGATAATTATCTTTGCATGCCAGAGGTATCGTGATGCAAGCACTCATCAAGCTACCGGTTTTTAATCTGTGCGTCTTCTCCAGATAAACTACATCAACCGCGTTGTCCATACCTTTGATATCCATCGCTTGTCCGCTTGCCATCCCGGCCAAACCTGCCGCCGATGCCAGCATGCGAATAGCTTTGAGTTTGTCGGCATCGGAAAGCCGTTCGGCATCGGTCAAACATTCAAAAGCGAGTGCTTGCATCGCATTACCTGCGAGTATCGCCTCGGCCTCTCCGAAGGCTTTGTGACAAGCAGGCTTACCTCGCCGCATATCGTCGTCGTCCATAGCCGGTAAATCGTCGTGGGTAAGGGAGTAACAGTGAATCAATTCTATCGCACAGGCAATCGGATCTACCAGATCGAATTCAAGATCCAGGGCAAGTGCCGTTGCATACACCAATCCCGGTCGTACGCGTTTGCCGTCCGCTAAACTTGCATAGTGAATTACATCTACTAACGGCTTATCTCGATATACGGCAGTGGTATTTTGTATTTCACGGATTACACGCGCAGCGCACTGTTCTAAAAATGTTTCGGCAGAACGTTCAGTTTCCCGAGTTATCGTTTTCGTCAAAATTCTTTAGCCTTTCTTCGGATTGTTCTTTCATTAGCAAACTCACTCGTAGTTCTGCTTCGTCCAGTGCTTTGCGACATTGTTCAACCAGCTTCATGCCTTCCTCGAAGCGATCCAGCATTTTCTCCAATGGTTGCCCACCTTCTTCCATCTGCCGAATAATATCTTCCAATTTCGACAGTGTGTCTTCAAAATTCAACTTTTTAGTCTGTGTGCTACTTTTTTTCATGATAGAATTGTTAAAATAATATAAATAATCGCATAATCATTATATTGTAATTTAGTTAATGGATTTATATTATATTCGTATTGATTTTTAGATTAAACTCAACCAGGAGAAATTATGAACTTAAAAGGCAGCCAAACAGAGGAAAACCTTAAAGTAGCGTTTTCCGGTGAATCGCAAGCAAATAGACGTTATCTATATTTTGCCGCCAAAGCCGACGTTGAGGGTTATAACGATGTGTCCGTAGTTTTTCGTTCTACCGCAGAAGGGGAGACCGGTCATGCACACGGTCATCTAGAATACTTGGAGGAGTGTGGTGACCCGGCAACCGGCGAACCTATAGGCGACACCTGTGCCAACCTAAAAGCAGCCATTGCAGGTGAAACACACGAATACACCGATATGTACCCGGGTATGGCTAAGACGGCACGCGACGAAGGTTTTGACGAAATTGCAGATTGGTTTGAAACCTTAGCTAAAGCGGAACGCTCGCATGCAAATCGTTTTCAAAAAGCCTTAGACACGCTGGATAATTAATTCGTTACAAGAGAACCAAGGACTCTTCTATTGGTTCTCTTATCTTATATTCAACAAATCCTTATAATCCGGATTAGGGATTAAACTATTCTATATGAACAAAGAAAAAACTAATATCGAGGGCGGACTCGATACACCGACACGCCACCCTATAGATTGGCGTGGCAACGATTATTACGACGAAGGCAAACTCCATAAAGAGATGGAGCGAGTATTCGATATATGTCATGGATGTCGACGGTGCGTTAATTTATGCAAAGCCTTTCCGACTTTGTTCGATTTAGTAGACGAATCTTCGACAATGGAAGTCGACGGTGTGGATAAAAACGACTACGGCAAAGTTGTAGACCATTGCTATCTATGCGATATGTGCTTCATGAGTAAATGCCCGTATGTGCCGCCGCACGAATGGAATATAGACTTCCCGCATCTTATGTTACGTGCCAAAGCAGTAAAATTCAAAAACGGAGAGATTGCCAAGCGCGACCGCCTACTCAGTTCCACCGATGCAATCGGCAAGTTTGCATCAATTCCGGTCATCAATCAAACCATAAATACGACGCTTACGAGTAAATTTGCCCGTAAGCGTATGGAATCATTATTAGGGGTGGACTCCGAAGCTCACTTGCCACGATATCATAGTGATACCGCAGATAAACGTTTCGCAAAATCACAAAAAGCCTCGAATAAACAAAATGCCGATAAAGTCGCATTGTTTATTACATGCTACGCTAATTACAACGATCCTAATCTCATTTCCGATATGATGGCAATATTCAAACATAACGGAATTGAATGTACACCGATCAAGGCTACCGTATGTTGCGGTATGCCGAAACTCGAGATAGGAGACTTCAAGCAAGTTGCAGAACTAAAACAGAAAAATGTTGCACAATTACTGCCGTATCTCGATGCCGGCTATAATTTTATCGCACCGATACCGTCGTGTAATTTAATGTTTAGAAAAGAACTGCCGTTGATGTTTCCCGAAGATCGAACACTTAAAAAATTACAGGAACACATTTTCGATCCTTGCGAATACTTGATGCTCAAACATAAACAAAATTCTTTCAATACCGAGTTTGAAACCGAACTAGGAAAGGTAATCTATCATGTCGCCTGCCATCAACGAGTACAAAATATCGGTGCTAAAACACGACAATTACTTGAATTAATGCCTATAAATCAACTAGAAGTCGTCGAACGTTGCTCGGGGCACGACGGCTTATACGGTGTGCGATCGGAAACCCGGGAAGCATCGATAAAAATTGCCTCGGCTGTAGCCAAGCGCGCGGAAAAAATGGAAGCCGATTATTTGGTGAGCGACTGCATATTGGCAGCTAACCATATAGCGGATATTGCAAACAAAGAAATCTCGGTGAGACATCCTTTTAGCCTGCTGAGAGAAGCCTACGGAGTATAAGGAGAGTTTAGAGCATGGAAAAGCTGAAGCATTCGGATTTATATACGCTGGAAGAGTACGATAGAAAACGTGCCGAGATTCGCGCACAAGTCATGCAATACAAAAAACCGCGTACCGTGCATGTAGGAGAACATCTGGGTTTATATTTCGAAGATCGCCGGACGATACACTATCAAATACAAGAGATGCTACGAGCGGAAAAGATATTCTCTTTCGACGGTATAGCCGAAGAACTCGCTACTTATAATCCACTCATCCCGGACGGCAGTAACTGGAAAGCCACGATGATGATGGAGTATAAAGACCCCGAAGAACGAGCGGTGCGCCTGAGAGAACTCATCGGTATAGAACGCAGGCTTTATATAAAAATAGACGATATGGCGAAAATCTATCCGATTGCAAACGAGGATTTAGATCGTGAAACTGCCGATAAAACCTCTGCGGTTCATTTCTTACGTTTTGAATTGACTGCCGAAATGGTAAAAGCGTTTAAGGCCGGCGCGGGTATTCTCTTTGCCGCCGAGCATCCGCATTACCGAGCAACGCTTACCGCCTCCTCCGAAACTCGTGCCTCGCTGGTCAATGACTTGGATTAGCGAGCTTTATCGGGTGGGGTAGGGGGCATATCATAAACTATCTGTTCGTGCTTGTGATAGACTAAAAAGGCTTTGCCTTTGGCTCGCGCAATCATCATCACATTCAAGTCTTCCGCCAGCTGTAGACCCATTTGCGTAATACCCGATCTGGACAATAAGATAGGTATACTCATGTGCGCGGCTTTCATGACGATCTCGGATGTCAACCTGCCTGTGGTGTAAAAAATTTTATCGGCACCGCTAATCTCGTTCAACCACATCATACCGGCGATCGCATCGGCTGCATTGTGTCTACCCACATCCTCTACAAATTCTAAAATTTTATCGCCTTCGCACAAAGCACAGCCGTGTACCGCACCGGCAGCTCTATAAATCTCATTGCGCTGCGCAATCGCACCGAGGAGTGCATAGATCGTCGATTGTTCGAGCTGCACATCGGGAAGCCTTTGATCGTATAATTTATCCAAAGTGCAGCTGAAGACGGTGCCTTGACCGCAGCCGCTGGTAACGATGCGTTTGGAGAGTTTGTTCTGCCAATCGTTTATCGCATAAGCATCCTTGAGTTTGACATCGACCGACTCTCTCTCCCAATCAACCGTCACCGATGCAATATGATCTATATCTTCGACCAACCGCTGATTACGCAGATAACCGATTGCAAGTTCTTCGGGGTAAGTACCTAAAGTCATTAAGGTTACCACTTCTTGTCCGTCGACTATCAAGGTCAACGGCGACTCGCCGGCAACATTTACCGTACGATTTTGATTATACTGATCTTGCGCTTGCACCGAGTAGGTAGGCGACAATCTCCGGTAAGTTCTTTGTAGTGTTTTTTTCATTTGTTCAGGTTTTTCCCATCGGTCTGAAAGTCATTAGCAACGAGGGTAGCAATGTCAACGCACCTAATAGGGCAATCAACATTGCAAGCCCGGTGAGCAAACCGAAGTAAATCGTCGGAATGAAATTGGATAATGTCAAAATGGAAAAGCCGGCGATAATCGTGACCGAAGTATAATACATCGCTCGACCGATGCTGTTATGGCATCGTTTGACCGTTTCTTTATAATCACGATCTTGAACATATTCCCGCTTGAAGCGAACGATATAATGAATGGTATTATCGACCGATATACCGATACTGATTGCAGCAAGCATGATAGTCATCAAATCGAGCGGTATACCCAACCATCCCATGAGACCCAAAACAACCGACGCCGAGAGCGCATTCGGAATAATCGCAATAACCGCAAGCGACACAGACCTGAATAACAGCAAAAACATCAAAAATATTACGATGAGAACGGTTCCCAAAGTTAAAATCTGCGATTGGTATAAACTTTGTAGCATATTGTTATATAGCACCAACATACCCGAAAGCCTGAATTGGTCTTCGCTATAACCGAAATCCAGTAATTGCTGTCTGGATTGCTCGATTAATTCTTTGCGCTTTAGATCTTTATCCGAATCGATGACGCGCATACTGATACGCACCTCGTTGCCGTCTTCGGATATATAAGGCGAATAAAGCACCTTTTTAATATCCTCCGGAAGTAATTTACTAACAAAAGCCACTTCGAAATCGTTAAGCGGCTTGCCGTCGTTCAATATCTCCACAAGTTCAACCAACGTTGCTAAAGACAGGACTTTTCCGACCTCCGGTTTTTTATCAAAATAATCATGTATCTTTTTGATTTCTTTGAGCTTTACCGGGCTAATCCAGTAGTTTTCGAGGCTTTGTTCTTCACCTAGATAATCGGCGAGAAAATCCTCTTCGACGATGGTCGGCGGCAACGCCTCGGATGTGTCCGTGGCTTCGGGCGCGTTGAGTATCACATCGAACGGCGTAGTGCCGCCTAATTTTCTATCTATTTCCAACATCCCTTTGTAAATTTCGGTATCTTTATCAAAATAATCTATGAACCGATTTTCTACTTCCAGACGACTCATGCCGACGGCACCGGCGATCGCCAGCAATGCCGAAATTAAAATTATCGGACGATGATATTTGCGGCTCAAGTTTGAAAAAGTATTGGTTATTTTATATGTAAAGTCTTTTTCGTTGTATTCCTTACTTCTTTTGGTCAAACATATAAAGCTGGGGAATAGGGTGAACACCACCACGAACAAGAGCACGATACCGATAGTCATGACATAGCCGAAATCAATGACCGGGCGTATACCACTCGCCAACAGTGAGACGAATGCAACGATGGTCGTCAAGGCAGCATATAGACACGGGATATACATAAATCGCACGGTTTGCTTGCTCAGTCCTAGAACATCGGTTTGTGGTTGCTTCGCTTGTAATTCTCGAAAACGCACGATCAGATGCATCACCATAGACATCGCAATAATCATCAACAAAGAGGCAAAATTAGCCGAGATTACGGTGACCCGCTGATTCATCAGAGCCAAAACACCCATCGTTGCGACCGCAGAAAATATTGCGCACATCATTGCAACACCGATCCAACGCGGGCTTCGGAAAATAACACCGAGTAAAACGATTAAAAATATGATGATGGCACTGCCGAAGACAATCATATCGTTATATACCATCGTAATCATATCGGTTACAATCATCGGCAAACCACCTAAAAATATAGCGTTATTCTGTTGGTAGCGCATGATGACCTCGCGGATTTTCATGGTCGTGTTGCGTTCGTTTCGGGTATATACGACCTGATATTCCTTGAACGCGCGTTCTGCCTCGGCAAGTGCCGGCACGGAATAATCGCCACCGCTGCGCTTGAGCTCTCGCAACCGTTCTCGCTCTGCCAATAATCGCTTATGAGTCGCATCGCTTTCCAGATACGCCAACAACATTGCCGTATTACCGTCGGGACTGAGCAATAAGTTTTTGTATAAAGGGCTATTTTGGAATTCATTTCTGGCTAGTTGCAAGTCCACATTTTTACTTTCTATGGTTCTGGTGTTTTCCGACAGTTCACTCAAATCGAGCGGCGGACTTTGCAATAGCGGTACATCGAGTAGAGATAATACCCGCTTGATGCCGGGGACATCTGCGATATCGTCGGCAAGGCGCCGCATCTCTTCGAGTGTTTCTCTCTCGAATAATTGTCGTGGGGGAATAGGCTTGTATGTAATAGCAAAGAAATTATCCGAACCGTAGCGCTTGATTAGTTCGCGGTAGTATTTGAGGTCTTCGTCGTTTTCTAAAACCAACGAATCGGCCGAAGCGTCCACTCTAAAATTGTCCAGATGGCTCGCAAGCCAGGCAATTAAAGCGAGCAATACAACCAAGGTGATAACAGGTTTTCCGAATATCAGGAATTCATAAATTTGCCAGATTGTTTTTTTCATTGTTTATGCTTTTGTATGCGCGGTAGTATTTTGACTATTTTAATTGCATTTTTATGCGTTTTGACGACTTCAAAAGGATGTCCTTCGATTAATACGCCGATTGCCGATTTGGGGATGAGTTCCAAATGTTCCAAGACCAACCCGTTAACGGTTTTAGGGCCGTTTTCGCTGAGCTCCCATTCCATCGTTTTATTCAATTCTCGTATATAGCAACCGCCGTCGACGATGACACTGCCGTCTTTTTGTCGTGTAATCATCGTGTCGTAAGTTTTAGGATCGTTGGTGAACCGACCGATTATCTCTTCGAGTAAATCATCCATAGCTGCCAAGCCTTGAACTTCGCCGAACTCGTTTGTCACCAATGCGACTCGCCGCTTGTTCTTCTTAAAATTTACCAAAGTCTCGGTCAACGAGGTATGTTCACCGATGAAGTAGGGCGAGCGTGACATTTTTTTTAGTGCGTCGGCATTAAATTCCTTGATGTTTGCGGATACAAGATGACGCAGATGTAAGATACCGACGATGTTGTCAATCGTTTTGTCGCATAACGGGATGCGCGTATAAATCGCACTGCTTATATTTTTTTCTATTTGTTCGATTGGATCGGAGAGATTGATTGCATAGATTTCCGATCGTGGCACCATGATATCGGCAACCGTTTTCTTATCCAGATCCAATATCCCCAGCAACATATTGCGATATTCGGTAGGGATGAGTTTTCCTGCGGTGGTAACCGCAGTGCGCAATTCTTCGCGATTGAGTGCCTCTACGGTGTTTGCGTTTCTCCGAACTCCCAATAATCTGAGTAAACTATTGGTAATCAAATTACTAAATCTGATAAAAGGGTAAAGCACGATACGCAATACTACATAGATTCGTCCGGCGATAGCGGCCAATCTATCCGGATAGATCACCGCTAGGGTCTTGGGTGTCATCTCGGCAAATATCAACAATAAGAAAGTCAATACGAGTGTCGCAACGGCTATGCCTATTTCGTTGTAGATGCGATAACCTATATAGGCGGCGATCTGAGCAATCAGGATATTGATTAAGTTGTTTCCCAGTAAAATTAAGGCAATGAGTTGATCCGGCTTCTTTAATAGTTTCAGCACTCGTTTTGCATCTTTTTGTCCGGCTTTGGCTCGGTGAACCAAGCGATAACGGTTCGCTGCCATCAATGCCGTTTCCGAACCGGAAAAGAAAGCGGATAAGAAAAATAAAAATATAACGATTAAAATCGGTATATAGAGCGGGATGTCTTCCAGCATTGCGCTTCTATATTTTGTCGAGTATGACTTCGAGGACGAATTTACTGCCTAAATAGCCTAGTATCAGTAGCCCGGTGGCAATTAGGACTAAACCAACCGCAATACTCGTGCGCCACCCATATAATTGCTTGCCGACCAAAACGATACCGAAAACCAACCAAGCCATTACCGATAATACGGTCTTGTGCATCAAATGCTGTGCAAAAAGATCCTCGTGATAAAGCCAACCACTCACTAAACCGATTGTCAATAATACGATGCCGAGCTTGATTAAGGCAAATAGAAAAGACTCCATTGCATCGAGTGTCGGTAGTGTGGATATTAGCCGATGTGTAGATTGATCTTTTAGCTTTAAGTAGGTAGTTTGCCTATAGATCGCTAAGGCTTGTATGCTTGCCATGATCAGCAGACTATAAGCTAGTAGCGACGCTACGATATGTAGCTGTATGCCCGCCGAGATTGCACTGCTCACCAGTTTGTCGGCGGTTTCTATAGGAGCTAGAGCTACGCAAACAGCCGTTATCGGCAAGATAATCATTCCCATCGCCGAGAGTGCTTGTCGTGTGCAGACAATGAATAAAATCAATGAAATCAGTAATGCCGATAGCGAAATTGCATTGAACAACGATAGGTCTATACCGTCCGCAGTAATAACTTCGGGCATCAAAGCACCCGCGTGGCATAACATTGCCAGTAGCCAAAGTGCTAATGAAGACTTTGCCGCAACGCCTAGTCCCGAGCGTACGCTACGCAACAACATGAACGCTGCTATCAAATATAGAGCAATAGAAGCTAGACTAAAGAACAGAACCATGACATCCTGCAGTTATATGTATCATGAGTGAATTATAGCAAATAGCGGGGCGGTGCAATGGATTTGTTGGTTTCAAAATTTGTTAGATAGGAGGGCTGGGTATAATATCGCTTTTGAAACCATTAATGGAAAAATAGAGATGACCGATACTGCTTTGTATAACTTATTGCGACGGATACCTGACACCACTGATGATGAAGTAGAGAAAGCGGTTGCCGATGTTGCGAGTTCAAAGGAAATAGCAACCAAAGCCGACTTAAAAGCAGAGATAGCAAAGGTAGATAAAACGATAGCAGAACTAAAAGGTGAATTATTAGCGGAAATGTACCGCTTGAATAATCGTACGATCATGTGGATGGCCGGTATTGGTTTAGCGATTATCGGAGTCATTAAATACCTATGATGAGCCTGGAGCCTGTTAACTATTTTGTGTAACTTCGTTTTCCTCAATATCAAATCTACCTTCGTATTCAATAGCTAATCGGTTCATCGAAATAATTTAAGGTACTTGGGGCTGTTGAAAAAGTATCCACGAACCGTAGGGGCGGACTAACATGTCCGCCCGTAACGCGTTGGCCGGCACGATTTATACATTCATCCATTCAATTTATGGAAACCAAAACCATACGGCGCAAGCGGTTGGTGTCGTGCAGAACGGTACTTAAGGGCAGACACACAGGTCTGCCCCTACGGCTTGGTGGTTATTATAAATTCACGGCGCAAGCGGTTACGGTTGCACGCCGGCGATACTTTTTCAACAGCCCCACTTGACTAGTTTAGGGGGTACGATTTGATAAAATAACTAGTAATGACAACACCTAACAGACATTTTAGAGGGGCGCATATTTCAAACAGGAAAATGGGAAGCTTAGTTATTTATAGAACCGAACGAAATACTGGCAAAGTAGATGTTGAGACTGGCGATGTGGATGTTGATATCAACGATCCGCTGGATAGTCTGCTAGGTTATGTTCTTTCATTTGTCCCTATTGATGAATCTATTACCGATAAAGGGGAGTTGGAAACCTACTTGGAAGATCCGCTAGAACCGATAAAAGAGATGTATGACGATGACTTTATCCGTCATCACAAAACACGTTATGAAGCATTAAAAAAAGCAACCGCCGCAAACTCTAAAGGTTGGTACGTGTACTACTCTGGTGATGACCAATGCTACGACACTACCAACACCAAGGAGCTTCTTATCTTGCTTTGTACGATCCTTAAAAGGAAATACCCGAAGTATGAATTTGCGATATTTTATGACCAATTCACAGGGGACGGGTGTTACGATATGAAGGAGATATATTTTACTATTCGACACGAAGGCAAGATAAACTACAAAACGCTGAAAGCAAAACTACCGCTTTATTATAGCGATACCGTGTTGACATGGTATATAAAACAGCTGTCTGAACTTGGTTTGGTAAACGTTGAGTTGAGTAAAGCAGAGCCTCACAAAATTATATCAGTTAAGGCTTAGTTGAAAACTTTTATTCAATTATTTTTAATTTAACATAATATATATTATGCGAAGTATTCTAAGTCGCTACTTTCATAGAACCGGCAGTGCTATGCAGTAAGGGCTTCAATTCGTTGCTCTGCTTTGCGGGCTATCTCAATATCTATCTCGGTACCGACGAAGTCTCTGTTTTCTAAACGTGCCGCAACACCGGTTGACCCCGATCCTGCAAAAGGATCAAAAACTACGGCGTTCTCGGGAGAAAAAATGCGTATTAGATGTTGTAGCAAATCGACTGGTTTTGTTGTCATATGACCATGCCTTCGTCGTGGTTTTTGAGCAGCAATCACCGTTCCGGGAAAGCGATCAGGGTCTATTAACGGGTCGTGCGGATCAATCAAACCGGTTTCCCATTTGTCCCAATTATCAACGAATGTTCCCTCTCGCGGTGCTTGAGCCATTACGATTAATTCGCATTGTGGTTTGAGTTGCGGAGTTTTTCTCCCTCCAAGTTTTTTTATTAACCTCTTTTTTTCGGATTCCGGGATACGCCGCTTATGGATAAAATGTTCCTGTGAAAATGCCTTCGCTTGACCTTCATAACGCCATACAAAAATATCTCTAATCTCAAAACCGGCCATTTCTATAGCCATAGCTGTGCGGTGTACGAGACGATTTTGCGCAAAGCAAAGAATAAATCCGCCGGGTTTAATCAATCTTATCCATTCGCTTGCGATAGGCTGCAGGAATGATTGTAGTCTTTCGCCTTGCGTCACATCAAATTTCATTCCCACGGGCAAAGACCCAACCACACCACCGGGTCTTAATCTACGCGCAAGGCTATCGTTATTCCACTCATCCCCCATTCCATCGATAAAATAAGGTGGATCGGTCACGATAAGAGAAACACTCGAGTCTTTCATTGTCGGCATATGTTTGCGACAATCCTTTGCTATGACCCAATGCGATTGTTTTTGTTTTCTTGGCTTGGCGGAAGGTTGGGGTTGCATTTTATGTCGTTAGTTGTTGATTAAATATGCCTTGTTAATTCCGACTGACTCCCACCGGTTTATGGCCGGCAATCGTTGAACACTATACAGCATAAAACAGAATATCCAATATCAGAACGAAAATAGATTTGACATTTTCATAAAGTTCATGTTATAAATAGTTCTTTATTGCCTCCCTCTAAGGCGATAAATCTTAGATCTAAGATACATTTAATTTATTAAAGGAGTTTAAACAATGAAGAAATATTTAATTGCAATGCTTGCTACAGCGACAGTGTCTTTAGCAGGTTGTGGTATGATGTCGGAAGACCAAATGATGATGATGGAAAATCAAACGATGATGATGGAAGAAATGAGTGCTCAGATGAGTGAGATTCAATTCCAAGTCAACTCTAATGCGGCGGCTGCGGCTAGTGCTAAAGATATGGCAAACGAAGCAATGATTAAAGCCTCCATGATGGACATGGACGGTCGCTCGATGACGCATGACCGTAACATGAAGATGCACGATCGTGGCATGATGCATAACAGAGACATGATGAAATAATTATAAAGATTTCATATATAGCAAAATAGAAAAGGGGGCTTATTCAAGCCCCTTTTTCTTAGCCGTCAAAAGATGTAATCCCTCTTTTTCTTAAACTGGTTCGCTCTCTCTATCCTAACCAACTCTAAAGGATAATCCCCTAAATTAACAGCCGTCGGGATGCCTCGTGACTCCTTGGCTATTCGTATGAATTTCTCCCAATCTATACTGATAGATTTGCCTTCCGATAACTTACTCATGGTTATAATTGCTTGGCCTAAATAATCGGCCAGTATCCGAGGATCGTCACCGTCGTGAGCCTCTAGATAAGCTATACCGTCATCGATAGCAACCTTAAAAGGTTCATATTTAATCGTCACCGAAGTCTGACGCGGTGTTTTATCGAATAGTACCTCGATGTCTGCCGGACGCATTCGTATGCATCCGTGCGTTACCCGCATGCCGATACCTTCGGGACGATTCGTTCCGTGTATGAAGTAGCTCGGTAAATCCAACTGCAGTGCATATTTTCCCAGTGGATTATCGTCTCCGGGCGGCACCGATGCCGGAAGTATATCGCCCCTCAAAGCATGTTGCTCTCTTACGCTTTCCGGTGGATACCATGTCGGATTTACCAATTTATCGATAACTTTAGCATTCGCACGAGGGGTCAACCAATCACCCTGCCCTATGCTGATCGGATAAGTGTCTACCGAATTTTCCTCGATATAATGGTATATACGCATTTCCGCTAGATTGATATAAATACCTTTGTAATCCGGTTGTGGCAATATGAAGCGACCGGGCAAAATGATCGTGCTATTCTCTCTCGGGACCCAAGCATCCAGATTCGGATTGGCAACTCTCATTTCGTCGTAGCCGAGTGAATATTGCTGTGCTAAGGCAACAAAAGTATCGTCGGGTTGTGCGGTGACACTACGCAACGAACCTACTATAATATGTTCCGGATCGTAACTGAAGTTTTCAGCCTCGGCAACACCGACCAGACCAAGTACTAAAACTGTTTTTAATAGATAAATCATAGTGGATATTATAAAAGCAATCGTAGATGAATTTCCACATACCGATATAATTCATCTAAATCATGCCGGCGTGGGTCGGTGGCCGATGCGCACCGTTCATGCGATACATCGCTTTGCCGAAGAGAACGCGCGATACGGTGCGATACATTCGCCGGATTGGTCTAAACATGCCTACACTTTGCGAGCCATGCTCACAAACTTGATCAATGCGAAAAGCGAAGATGAAATTGCCTTGCTCAAAAATACCTCGGAGGCTTTATCGCTTATCGCTTACGGCATAGATTGGCAAGCCAAGGATAATATCGTGGTCGGCAAGCAGGAATTTCCCTCTAATAGAATAGTTTGGGAGTCCTTGAAAAATACGCATGCCGTAGAAATACGGGTCGTTGACTTATATGCAGCAAAAACTCCCGAGCAAACATTGATCGAGGCAAGCGATGCGCATACTCGTTTGATTGCGGTTAGTTCCATACAATACGCAACAGGCTATCGCATGGATCTAAATTACTTAGGTCGGCATTGCCGCACTGCCGATATTCTGTTTTGCGTCGATGCGATACAAAGTTTAGGTGCAGCTGCAATAGATGTGCAGCATAGCTTCATTGATTTTTTAGCTGCCGATGCCCATAAATGGTTATTGGCTCCCGAGGGTATCGCCCTGCTCTATTGCAAAGACCTACATATACCCAAATTAAAATTAAACCAGTACGGTTGGAATATGATGGACGATTGCAATAATTACGATGCGCTATATAACGAAGCCGATATAATGAAATGGCAACTCAAAGCAAATGCACAGCGTTTTGAATGTGGTAGCTTGAATCATCTAGGTATTTATGCATTGCATGCCAGCTTGGCTTTGTTGATGGAAATCGGTCCTGCCGAGATATATAGTCGGATTGCCCTGAATGTCGGTTATTTGGCAAAGCACCTAGACCGAAACCGATTTGTACCGCTTACACCCGATGATAAAGCCCGACGCGGCGGTATCTTCACGTTTAAGTCATTGAGACGAGATACTAAAACCTTGTTTAAGCATCTTATCGAAAATAAGGTATTTTGCGCTTATCGCGGTGGTGGCATACGCTTGTCTCCGCATTTTTACAATAAAGCCGAGGATTTAGATACGGTGCTTGAAATACTACACGAAAACAGTTAACGATTGTAGGTAGCCTTCCGCCATTCCAGCAACCCTCCTTCTAATAATAGGCGCGGATTAATATTCTGTTTGGCAAAGCGGCAGCGCTCGATTTGTCGCTGATACAACCAATAGAGCAGATTTTTCGGATTAGCTCCGGTTGATTTCGGATCTATCTTACCGGAAGCTATCTCTTTAGCCTGCCTTGTTATCGTATGTTGCAGATGTTCCAACAACCACCGCTGAATTGCATCGGCAGGCCTGTCGCACCAGTGATCGACAAAATCGTGGGTAGTAATCTGCTTAGTCATCCATTGCTCGAATTCTTGATAAAATAATAGCTTATCCGACTCATCGGATGTTTCCTCTAAAGCTATTAATGGACTATTACCGCAAAGCAACAGTTTTTGCTTTGCGTCTTCCTCGGATATAGACATTCGGGAGGCAAGCCAAGCGGAAGCTTCCGTTCCCGGCTCTTTGATATGAATGCGATGACAGCGGCTGCGTATAGTCGGGGTCAATGTCGAGGGCTGTCTGCAAGTCATCAGAATGATTGACTCTGCAGGAGGTTCCTCCAATGTTTTAAGCAGGCTATTCGCTGCTGCATAATTCAGATTATCGACCTCTTTAATCAATACGATCTTATGGTTCGGATAATGCCGGCTCAGTTGTAAAAAGTTTATAGCATAGCGAATTTGTTCTATTTTGATTTGATCTTGCTCGGCTTCTATCATCAAATAATCAGGGTGATTGCCTGTCAGAAAAAGTCGACAACCTTCACATTTGAGACAAGGCTTAGAGTTATTATCACTATTACATAATAAGCTACAGCATAATCTTAGAGCAAAATCGCTGACGCCGCAGCCACAATGCCCGTGCAACAACAATGCATGCGGTACTTTTGATTGGGTCAAATAATGCTGCCAATTTTGCCATGTATCACGTTGCCATGGGTAAAGTTCATGCGTCATCATGGTTGTTTCATCAGCGGTCTCAAGTGTTCTATGATCATTTTTGTCACCTCGGTTATGTCCTGCTCGGCATCGATGATTTTAATGCGCTCGGGGTGATTGTCGGCGCATTGCAAGTACGCATTTCGTACCCGTTCAAAAAACACCTTATCTTCTCGCTCGAAGCGATCCAAGTTTTTAGAATTTATTCGTTTCCATATATGTTTAGGAGACATATCTAATAATAAAGTCAAATCCGGTTTTATAGATACCGCCATTCGATCAAGTTGCCTTATATAATCCAATGGAATGTTGCGTCCTCCTCCCTGATAAGCATAGCTGGAGTCCATAAAGCGGTCACAAATTACCCAGGCACCTTTTTTGAGGGCGGGCTTTATTTGCCGTTCTACATGTTGCATGCGAGCCGCATAAAACAACAATAACTCGCTTATTTCGGTTATCCGATGGTCGGGATCCAGCAACCACTGCCGTATTTTTTCTCCCAATCGAGTTCCTCCCGGCTCCTGCGTGATATAGATCTCTACACCTTTGTTGCGCAAATACTCGGCTATTTCCGCCGTTTGTGTGCTTTTCCCTGTTCCCTCCAGACCCTCTAAGGTAATAAACTTGGCATTCATCGTTTTAATTGATATTTTTTGACTGCTTTTAAGTGCTCTGCATATGTTTTGGAAAAATGATGGCTCCCATCGCCTTTAGCGACAAAATATAGATAATCGCCATATTCCGGGTGCATCACCGCAGTAATAGAGGAAAGGCCCGGCATCGCAATCGGTGTCGGAGGCAGTCCTTTACGCGTATAGCTATTGTATGGTTGGTCTTCCTTCAAGTCTCGCGAACGAAGATTGCCGTCGAAGCGCTCACCCAAACCGTAAATTATAGTAGGATCTGCCTGCAACAGCATATTTTTTTTAAGACGGCTAATAAAAACCCCCGCTACTCTTGGACGTTCCTCTATTTTAGCGGCTTCTTTCTCTACTATCGATGCGAGGATTAACGCTTGATACGGTGAGGCTAAAGGCAGCTGTGGGTCTCTGGTTTGCCATGCTTCTGTCAATACAGTCTGCATTTTTTGATGGGCTTGTTTGAGTAGATCTATAGAATCGGTGCCGACAGTATAATAATATGTATCGGGGAAAATCCAACCTTCGGGTGAAGACTGTGAGATACCTAGATGCAAGCTAATATCGGCATAATCCGTACTACTCGTATTGATATGAGGTATCGCTTCCATTGCATCCAGTATCTGTTTCATTGTGTAACCTTCTATGATACTGAATTTTCTCTGCACAACTTCACCGGCAAACGCTTTGTCCAGGAATTGATACAATTTCATATCCGGCTTTAGCAGGTATTCACCGGCTTGTATTTGCTCCAATCTCATCCCACCGATCTGTGCATAGAGCCTTATATACCAAGATAACGGCACGATACTATCATGAGGTTTTAATAATTGCTTATCGTGCATGTCCGATAAGATATTCTGAAAGTTATCGCCTAATCGTATCGAAAAGTTGTAATCATCGTTTATATTCATAGATTTTAGATATATCTGTCTCCTGAAATCATAACCCAAAATTGACACGATAAGCACACCGATAACCAATGTAATAATCGCAAGTCGTTTCCCTGTCATAATGCAATACCTAATTCGGCAAATGCGAGCGGTTGTAATAATCGATGCACTATCCGTATGTCGAAATGGCAAGTCTCCAAGTTGCGTACCGGCCAGATTCGTATTAAGGCGTTGCAAAAAAATAACCCATCCGCTTCTAATATCGCTTGTCTGTCTATTTCGGTCTCAACCACCGTGATGTGGTGTTCGTTGCATTGCTCGATAATCCATTCTCGCATCACACCTTGAACACCACAGTTGGCTAAGCACGGCGTTATTAATGCCGAGTCTTTTACAATAAACAGGTTGCTCATCGTCCCTTCTATCGCGTTATTTTGATAATCAAACATAATGCCCTCGTGATATTCATCTTGCCATTCCATTCTTGCGATCACCTGCTCCAGTCGGCATAAATGTTTGATTCGAGCCAATCTCGGATTATGGGCCAACCGTTGCTCGCAAAAACATGCCGTAATCCCCTCTTTGTATAAAATTTCCGAAAATGTCCGTCTCTCCTGGAATTGTACGACTCGGCAAGGTTCATCCGAGTTTTGTATGCGATAGCCCAATGCCTTTGAACCTCTCGTAATAACAATTTTTATAACACCACACGGCTTTGCCTGTTTTGATAATAGAAATACTTCTTTTTCCAGTTCAGATATATTCTCAAATATAATTCCTAAGCTATTACATCCCCTTAATAATCTATGCAAATGCTTCTGCCATAGGCAAGGTTTCCCGTTAATAACCGATACGGTTTCAAAAATACCGTCGCCGTAAGCAAGGCCTCTATCGGTAATGGGTAGATAATCGGTAGATTGACCGTTGACTAAAGCTGAGGCTATATTCGGCAAGATTGGCTAGGTTTAGATTTTCCGAAATGCAAGCGATGCATTGGTTCCGCCGAAACCGAAAGAATTGGATAATATGCAGTTAACCGCTGTTTCTCGGGCTTGTCCGGGAACATAGTCCAAATCGCATTCGGGATCGGGCGTTTCTATATTGATGGTCGGCGGCACTATCTGATCCCTCAATGTCAACACCGAAAACACCGCCTCTACACCTCCGGCCGCCCCCAGTAGATGACCGATCATCGATTTAACCGAACTGATTGCGATTTTGTTTGCATGTCCCTTAAAAACATTTTTGACTGCGTCGCTCTCTATTTTATCGCCTAGCGGTGTAGAGGTACCGTGTGCATTGAGACAATCGACATCGTCGATATTCAGTGCGCCGTCTTTTAAGACATCGCGCATACAACGACCGGCTCCCTCGCCTTGCGGCGAGGGTTGGGTAATATGATAAGCATCGCTCGATGCACTGTAGCCGATGAGTTCGCAATAGATATTCGCACCGCGGTTCACCGCATGTTCGTACTCCTCTAAGACGACGACACCGGCACCGTCACCCAATACAAAGCCGTCGCGGTTTAGATCCCACGGTCGGCTCGCTTTTTCCGGTGTGTCGTTGTGCGATGCGCTCAACGCGCGAGCCGCCGCAAACCCACCGATACCTAGCGCAGTGCTCGCTTTCTCGCTGCCTCCGGCAATCATTACATCGGCACCGTCGGCAGCGATAATACGAGCAGCTTCACCGATATTGTGGGTTCCGGTCGCGCAAGCGGAAACTATCGAATAGTTGATTCCCTTAAAGCCGTATTTGATGGATAAGTTCCCGGATACCATATTGATAATACTCCCGGGAATAAAAAAGGGCGATAATTTAGCACTGCCTTTATCCTTCAATACATCGTGTTGTTTTTCAATCAAGGGCAAGCCGCCGATACCCGAACCGACCATGACACCAATGCGATGTGCCTCGGCTTCGTCGACAACGATACCGGAGTCGGCAATTGCCTGACTGCCGGCAGCGATACCGTAATGTATAAATTCATCGCATCGTCTCTGCTCTTTGGGAGATAAATAATCGTCGGCATTGAATCCTCTCACCAGACCGGCGATGCGCACCGAAATATCGGTATTTTCAAGTTCGGGGACTATGCAAATACCGCTCTCTCCCGCCAGTATCGCTTGCCAAGCACTCTCTATATCGCTCCCTAGAGGGCATACGATGCCGAGTCCGGTTACTACGGTTCTTCTACCTTTCAAGGTATCACTCCCGAATCTATATCAAGAATTATTTTTGATATAGTCTATGGCCTGCTTGACCGTCGTGATTTTTTCGGCTTCTTCGTCCGGAATAGCACACTCGAATTCCTCTTCGAGTGCCATTACCAATTCAACGGTATCGAGCGAGTCTGCATTCAAATCGTTGACGAAAGAGGCATCGTCGGTCACCTTATCTTCGGTTACGCTGAGTTGTTCCGCTACAATTTTTCGGACTCTAGATTCTATATCTTCCATTATGTTCTCCTTTTAAGTTTGTAAAAAATAGTTTCAGGACATATACATGCCGCCGTTAATATGAATAGTCTCTCCGGTAATATATCCGGCATTTTCGGAAATTAAGAAGCGGGTTAAATATCCGATCTCGCTCGGCATGCCGAAACGCCGCAAAGGGATAGTTTCCAGTAATCTAAGGCGTTGTTCCTCGGCAAGCGGTGCGGTCATATCGGTTTCTATAAAGCCGGGGGCGATATTGTTCACCGTGATGTTGCGAGGAGCCAACTCTCTCGCCAGGCTCTTGGTCAAACCCAGTGCACCGGCTTTTGCCGCAGCATAATTGGATTGTCCGGCATTTCCGGTGGCTGCGATCACCGAAGTGATATTGATAATCCTACCCCACTTTTTTTTCATCATCTGCTTGACAAAGGCTTTGCTGATTCTATAAAGCGAGGTTAAATTGGTAGTAATTACATCTTGCCAATCTTCGTATGTCATTCTAAGCAAAAGATTATCACGGGTAATGCCGGCGTTATTGACGATAATGTCCGGTAATTTATCTTGCTTTTTAAGATAGTCGGCTATTTGCTCGATCGAGTCGTGTTTGTCTACTCGTAATATCAAGCCCGCGCCTTTAACATCATTGCTTTTTAGTTTTTCCGATATGGCTGCGGCCCCTTTATCGCTGGTTGCGGTACCGTAAATCTCCAGCTTATCGATCATCAGGCTGTCTAAAATGGCAGCACCTATACCGCGTGAGGCACCGGTAATCAAAACGGTTTTAGAGGGCTCTATCATGCTATAAATTCTTCCAGTGCGTAGTTGAGGCTCTTGATATCGTTAACACTATAAGTCGTAAAACTTTTATCTATGCGCTTGATTAAAGACGATAGCACTCGTCCGGGACCTATTTCTACATAATGTTCTATACCGTTTGCCGAGATGTTCTGTATGGTATCGACCCACCTCACCGGCATGTATAACTGCTTAATCAATGCATCCAGTATATGCCGGGGACTGTCATGGGATTGCGCGTCGCAGTTATGGACAATCTTAACTTTGGGTGTTTTGATTTTCACTTTCTTAAGTTCTTCGGAGAATTTTTCCGCAACTTCTCTCATGACCGAGCAATGCGAAGCCACCTTGACCGGAAGTAAAATACATTTACTGGCACCTTTGGATTTGGCTTCTTCGAGTGCTTTATTCACTTGCGCTTTTTTTCCTGCGATTACGGTTTGCAAAGGTGCATTAAAATTGACGGCTTCCACCCTATCACATTCGGTAGATATTTTCTCACACAACTCAACGATTACATCCTTCTCCAAACCTATGATGGCTGCCATAGAACCTTTAGAGCCGAGCGGCGAGTTTTGCATAAATTCGGCTCGCTTCGAAACCAAATGTAATGCCGACTTAAACGATAAAGAATTACCACAAACCAAAGCACTGTATTCGCCTAAACTGTGCCCGGCCATTACCGTCGGCATATGGTTGGTGGAATTCGTCCAAATTCGCCATACCGCAACGCTGGCGGTTAGCATAATCGGTTGCGTATTGGTAGTGTGATTCAACTCTTCGGCGGTTCCTTTAACAAGTAGTTTATAAAGATCGTGCGATAGTATATCGGACGCTTCCTTAAAAGTAGTCCGTACCTCTTTATACTTGGAGGCTAATTCTTTTAGCATGTTGATACTTTGAGAGCCCTGTCCCGGAAAGACAAAAGCGGTTTCAGCAGACATGTTTAAACTTCTCGAGTTTTTTCATATAGGTTTACGCAAAAATAATTTTCTATATAATATACGATTTATGTTTGTAGCAACCGAATTAAAATTTATAATTTATGCCCAAGGAACAAATTTTTGAAATCGACGGCGTTGTCACAGAGGTACTGCCGAATACCGTTTTCAGGGTCAAACTTGAAAACGGACACATCGTCACCGCCCATATATCCGGTCGTATGCGCAAGCATTATATACGCATATTAGCCGGCGATAAAGTAACAGTTGAGATGACACCCTACGACCTAACACGCGGTAGAATTATATACAGGGAAAAGTGATGCTTTCAACATTTGATCGGTTTCTTTTTGGGTGCTTTTATATCGAATAGTATCTCTTTCCCTTTCAGTGTATAAGATAATTCTCCACCTTTTTTTAATTTCCCGAATAATATTTCGTCCGATATAGGCTTTTTGAGTTTATCCTCTATTAAGCGGTGTATAGGACGCGCACCCATCGTTTCGTTATACCCGTTATCGGCAAGCCATGCGCGTACTTTTTTATCTACGTCGAGCACGATGTTATGGCTCTCGAGTTGTGCTTGAAATTGGGTCAGGGCTTTGTCTACAACCGACAACACGATTTCCCTGTCCAATGAATTGAAGCGGACGATTGCACTCAGTCGGTTGCGAAATTCGGGGGTGAATACGCGGTTGATGGTTTCCATCCCGTCGAGTTTTCTGTCGCGTTCGGTAAAACCCATATTGCCTTGCATAATTTCGTCGGCACCGGCATTCGTAGTCATGATGATTATGGTGTTCCTAAAATCTATTTTGCGACCGTTGGTATCGGTTAGCATACCGTAGTCCATCACTTGCAACAGTAAAGCCGAGACATCCGGATGTGCTTTCTCCATCTCATCGAGTAGTACGACCGCCTGAGGGTTTTTCAGTACGGAATCGGTGAGCAACCCGCCCTGGTCGTAGCCGACATAACCCGGCGGCGCGCCGATAAGTCTCGACACCGTATGCCTTTCCATGTATTCGGACATATCGAAGCGCAATAGCTTTTTGTCGAAATTTAATGCCAACTGTTTAGCGAGCTCGGTTTTGCCTACTCCGGTAGGTCCGGCAAATAAAAATGCACCTATAGGTTTATCTTTTTCTTTCATACCGATACGAGATAATTTGATAGATGTCACTACTTGTTCCACGGCTTCGGACTGACCGAAAATGACCATCTTAAGGTTACGCTCCAAGTTTTGTAATCCTTGCATATCGCCGGCCGATATACTCTTCGTGGGGATGCGTGCAATTTGGGCAATAATCTCTTCGATGTCTTTGGAGCGCACCGATTTGCGCTCGTCGGCAACCGCCGATATTCGCGCCCGTGCACCGGCTTCGTCGACGACATCGATTGCTTTATCGGGTAATCGACGCTCGTGTATGTAGCGCGATGCGAGTTTGCTGGCCGTATCTAAACTCTGCTTGGAATAACGAACCTTATGGAAATCCTCAAAACCTTGTTTCAAGCCCAGCAGTATTTTGTATGTCTCTTGAGTTGTGGGTTCCTTAACATCTATTTTTTGAAAACGGCGCGCCAGCGCATGATCTTTCTCGAATATATTACGGTATTCTTGATAGGTGGTAGAGCCTATACATTTGAAATGATTGGCCAGTAGCTGCGGTTTTATCAAGTTCGAAGCATCCAAAACACTACCGGAGGCGGAACCGGTACCGATTAGGGTATGGATTTCATCTATGAAGAGTATCGCATGTTTTTCTTTCTCCAGTTGCTTAAATACCGTTTTTAAGCGTTTTTCAAAATCGCCTCGGTATTTGGTACCGGCAATCAAGCTCCCCAAATCCAGAGAAAATACGACCGCGTCCTGCAGTATCTTGGGTACTTTATTAGCCACTATTCTGGAGGCAAATCCTTCCGCCAACGCAGTCTTTCCGACACCTGCTTCACCCACATAAAGCGGGTTATTCTTGGATTTGCGGCACAGTATTTGTACAGTTCTCTCTATCTCGGTCTCGCGACCGATCAGCGGATCGATTTTACCCGCTTGTGCTTTTTTGTTTAAGTTCTCGGCATAATCTTCCAACGACGCCGCTTTTTGTGAAGTTTCGGTATCGTTCGCATATTCGTATTGAGAAATATCGTCTTTTCTTATGTTATGCGCTATGTAGTTGACGATATCCAATCTTTCTATATCGTAGTGAGATAGAAAATAAACCGATTGGGATTCCTGTTCCTCGAACAACGCAGCTAATACATTTCTACCTTTGATTTTTTCTTCCACAGGCATCGCTTGATTGCGAAAAATAGCACGTTGCAAGGTACGTTGAAAGCCTAAGGTGGGACGCGTATCATCACCCTTGACATTGAATTTAGGTGTTGTTTTTTCTATATGTCCGATCAACTTCTGCGATAACTCTTCTAAATCGGCACCGCACGCTTCCAATACTTCGGCGGCATCGGGATTGTCTATCAACCCCCAGAGTAAATGCTCGGTTGTCACGTATTCATGACGGTGCGAACGAGCAAAATCAAATACACCGGCTAAAGTCTCTTCCAATTCTTTATCGAACATCAGTTCTCCTCCATAACACATAGCAAAGGATGTTTATGCTCTCTAGAGTATCTATTCACATCGGCAACTTTAGTCTCCGCTATGTCTTTAGTATAAATACCGCATACACCTTTGCCGCGAGTGTGAATCTGCAACATCAAGCGCGTTGCATCCTCGGTATTCATCCTAAAAAAGTTAATCAATATATAAACCACAAACTCCATCGGTGTAAAATCATCGTTCAGTAATATCACTTTATAAAGAGGCGGTTGTTTAATTTTAAGTTTTCGTTTCCTTTTTGCAATAGTGCGAACTGTCTTTTCCTTTACCGAATTATCCGAAGTAGCTTGCGGATGTTTTATATAACCCATTCACCCTCCTATTATCACAATAAGAAATCTAGTTCCGTCGGTCGAATTAATTCTATCCATAACCGTATAAAATATACTCTACGATTTCCGATTATAAAGTGTACACATCATCAAAATAAAGTTCAATATGGGGATAGAGATTTCGTGTATAGCTTCGGTTGACATATATAAGAAGTAAATGACTCTGCAATATTCGGTTCGTAATTAGTATAGCATGACCTCAATATACGCAATATGAAAAATTTTATCGATACTAAAAAGATCATCGTCGGCTTATCGGGTGGTGTAGATTCGGCAGTGGGTGCCCTGCTTCTACAACAACAAGGTTGGTGTGTGGAAGCATTATTTATGAAAAATTGGGAAGAAGAAGACGACGAACACTGTGCGGCAGCGGAGGATTTGGTACAAGTACGACACATCACCGACATTCTAGACATACCCCTACATACCGTCAATTTCGCCGCCGAGTATTGGGACTCGGTATTCACTTATTTTCTAGACGAATATCGCGCCGGACGCACACCCAACCCGGATATAGCATGTAATAAAGAAATCAAATTTAAGGCGTTCATAGACTATGCGCATACATTCGGTGCAACATACATTGCAATGGGACATTACGCCGAGGTGCAACATAACGATAATAATCATCGCTTGTTGCGAGCCAAGGATCAAAGCAAAGATCAGACTTATTTTCTTTATACTCTAAGCCGAGAGCAGTTGTCCCACGCCATATTTCCTCTTGCAAACCTGCATAAGTCCGAGGTACGAAAAATCGCAAAACAACATAACTTCCCATGCCACGATAGAAAAGACAGCACCGGTATTTGCTTTATAGGAGAACGCAATTTTGCTCGTTTCTTGGCTCGTTATATTCCTGCCGAAGCGGGTGACATTCTAGATACGGACGGCAATAGACTCGGCCGTCATAAAGGTTGCTGGCAGGCAACGATAGGTCAACGACACGGGTTGGGAATCGGTGGTGTTAAAGGCGGAAACGGCGGCGCGTGGTATGTAGTAGCCAAAGATACCGATCGTAATACATTGACCGTCGTGCAGAATAAAAATCACCCTTTATTATTCCGCTCCGAGATTGATATCGCCGATATCAATTGGATAAACGATGCGCCACAAGAAGACGAATGCTTGGAATGCAGAATACGGCACGGGCAGGTATTACAAAAGTGCCGAATACACTTCGGTGAAAATAAATCGTATCTATCGATACATTTCGAGCAACCACAACGCGCAGTTGCAACGGGGCAATCGGCAGTGCTTTACCGAGGGCGAGAATGCATAGGTGGCGGTATTATCTATAGAGCTAGGACATAAAGCCGGCCGGCATTTTGGCGAGTTTGGGAGACTTGCCGAGCTTTTTTGCCGCTTTTTGCATTTGTTGGTGTTGCTTTAAGACGCGGTTAATATCTTGTATCGCCGTCCCCGAACCTGCCGCAATCCGTTTTTTACGAGAACCGTTGAGACGCTCGGGGTGTTCGCGCTCGAAAGGTGTCATCGAATCGATTACTGCGACACTGGCTTTTAATTGAGTTTCTTGTGTTGCCGATTTAAGCATTGCATTTTTTCTCATTGCAGCCGGCAGTTTATCCAGCATCGCCGAAACACCGCCCATATTTTTTATTTGCCCGATCTGATCTTTCACGTCGTTTAAGTCGAATTTGGCACGCCTCACCTTAGCGGCGAGTTTTTCGGCATCTTTTTTGTCGGTCTTTTGTTCGATGTCTTTGAGCAAGCTCTCTATCTCACCCAAGCCCAGAATACGCGCAGCAATGCGATCGGGATCGAAAATTTCCAGCTGATCTAATTTTTCTCCGGTACCTATTAATTTAATCGGTTTGCCGGTGACCATCTTGGCGGATAATGCGGCACCGCCGCGACTATCGCCGTCGGCTTTGGTCAATACAATGCCGGTTAACGGTATACGCTCGGAAAACGCCTTTGCCGAATTAACCGCGTCTTGTCCGCTCATACTATCTACTGCGAGTAAAACCTCGTTAGTCGGCACCGAGTCATGAATACGATGTATCTCATCCATCATTCCGGTATCTACATGCAATCGCCCGGCGGTATCGATGATCAAAACATCGAATAATTCTCTGGAAGCTCTCTCGTATGCTTGTTTTGCGATTTCATCGGGTCGGAGTTCCGACGGTGTCGGATAGCACGATGCCTTAGTTTGTCGACACAGCACTTTGAGTTGCTCGACCGCAGCCGGACGATGTACATCGCAACTGACCATCGCCACCATTTTTTTTTGTTTTTCTAAATGGCGCGCCAGTTTAACTGCAGTGGTTGTTTTACCCACACCTTGCAGACCTACCATCAATAGGGTTACAGGTGGTTTGGCTTTGAGTTTAAGTTCGATGTCGGAATCGGCGATTAAGGCGACAAGCTCGTCTTTGATCAGACGGGTTAATAATTGTCCGGGATTTATGTCTTTTTGGATACGAATATCAACCGCTTTGCTTCGTATCGCATCGCTGAATTTATCTACGACAAAAAGTGCAACATCGGCTTCTATCAATGCCGTTTTAATCTCGGCCAAGGCATTGTCGATATGTTCGGCACTCAGATATTTGTAGCCTTGAAGGCGATTTACGATGGCACCGAATTGATTACTAAGTTGCTCAAACATGTGGGATTGTTGAAAAAGTATCCACGAACCGTAGGGGCGGACATCATAACTGCCGATTGACCTACCGGCTCAATCGGCGGCCTTATCCTGCCCGTAACGCATCGGCCGTCACGATTTATGCATTCATCCATCCAATTTATGGAAACCAAAACTAAATGGCGCAAGCGGTTACGGTTGTTCCGGACAGTACTTAAGGGTAGACATGCAAGTCTGCCCCTACAGGTGGTTTGCGTAATTGGGTGGCGTAAGCGGTTGGATTTTTGCGCTGCCAATACTTTTTCAACAGCTCCATGTGTGCCGCACCTACGGATTAAATCGGTGATTCTATTTTTCAATATTGCCATATCTTCCAACTTGAGGCATGCCATTAAATTAGGATGAATGAATGTATTGTGTGCTAGTCCGTCGCGTTCGGGCGGACATATAAGTCCGCCCCTACAGTAGCAGATAATTCTTAAAAGATTTGTGAGGACACTCGCATCGAGCAGATACTCTAAAGGAGGTGATCCAGCCGCAGGTTCTCCTACGGCTACCTTGTTACAACTTCACCCCAGTCATTAACCACGCCGTGGTAAGCGTCCTCCGAAGTTAGACAACCTACTTCTGGTGCAGCCAACTCCCATGGTGTGATGGGCGGTGTGTACAAGGCCCGGGAACGTATTCACCGCGACGTTGCTGATTCGCGATTACTAGCGATTCCTACTTCATGGAGTCGAGTTGCAGACTCCAATCCGGACTGAGAACGGCTTTCTGGGATTAGCTCCCCCTCGCGGGTTGGCAACCCTCTGTACCGTCCATTGTAGCATGTGTGTAACCCTGGCCGTAAGGGCCATGATGACTTGACGTCATCCTCACCTTCCTCCGGTTTGTCACCGGCAGTCTTCTTAGAGTCTCCATCCGAAATGCTGATAACTAAGAACAAGGGTTGCGCTCGTTGCGGGACTTAACCCAACATCTCACGACACGAGCTGACGACAGCCATGCAGCACCTGTCATCCGGTTCCCGAAGGCACCTCTACATTTCTGTAAAGTTCCGGAGATGTCAAGGCCAGGTAAGGTTCTTCGCGTTGCATCGAATTAAACCACATGCTCCACCGCTTGTGCGGGCCCCCGTCAATTCCTTTGAGTTTCAACCTTGCGGCCGTACTCCCCAGGCGGTCAACTTAAAGCGTTAGCTGCGCTACTCAATCTAATAAGACCGAACAGCTAGTTGACATCGTTTACGGCATGGACTACCAGGGTATCTAATCCTGTTTGCTACCCACGCTTTCGCATCTCAGCGTCAGTTACAGACCAGAAAGTCGCCTTCGCCTCCGGTGTTCCTCCGAATATCTACGCATTTCACCGCTACATTCAGAATTCCACTTTCCTCTTCTGTACTCTAGTTCGGCAGTATCAAATGCAGTTCCCGGGTTGAGCCCGGGGATTTCACATCTGACTTACCAAACCGCCTGCATGCGCTTTACGCCCAGTAATTCCGATTAACGCTCGCACCTTCCGTATTACCGCGGCTGCTGGCACGGAATTAGCCGGTGCTTCTTCTGTAGTTAACGTCAAGGCTTTATGCTATTCACATAAAGATTTTCTTCGCTACTGAAAGTGCTTTACAACCCGTAGGCCTTCTTCACACACGCGGCATTGCTGGATCAGGCTTTCGCCCATTGTCCAATATTCCTCACTGCTGCCTCCCGTAGGAGTCTGGGCCGTGTCTCAGTCCCAGTGTGGCTGATCGTCCTCTCAGACCAGCTACTGATCGTCGCCTTGGTAGGCTGTTACCCCACCAACAAGCTAATCAGACGCAAGCTTATCTAGTAGTGCCAGGCTTTCGAAAAAGTCCCCGGCTTTCCCCCGTAGGGTGTATGCGGTATTAATCCGAGTTTCCTCGGGCTATCCCCCGCTACATAGGCAAATTCTTACGCGTTACTCACCCGTCCGCCACTCGTCGGCAAGTGTGCAAGCACACTCCCGTTACCGTTCGACTTGCATGTGTTAAGCATGCCGCCAGCGTTCAATCTGAGCCAGGATCAAACTCTTCAATTAAATTTAAAACTTTCGAGTTTTTGCCGGATTTTGCCGAAGCTCTATCCGAGCAAAATGGGTTTAATCGACTCAACGCAAGCGCCCACACAAATCTTCTATGCTATTTTTAAAAGAACATTAAAATATATAAGCTGTGCATTATACAATGATATTGTTATAAAATGCAAGCGGAAAACGGCAATTCTACATTGCCGTTTAAACAATTTAGCATGTAAAACTCTGGTTATTGATAGTTGCTCGTATAAATATGAAACATTTTATCGTTCTTTTAATCGGCATGATTTTAGTTGCCGTAGGCGGTCGGGGGATTACCGGTGATGAATTTTCCGATTACCGCAAGAATAACGAAAATTACGACGGCATTTGGAACGGATATTTCGACATCAACGGTCGCGGAAATTTTAAGTTCAATGCGCTTTATGTCGCCAATGAACTAATCGCTTTCAGTCCCGATGCCAGAGTTTCATATAAAGGAACGGTTGATATCAAAAACAATGTTTATCACTCCGAAATGGAAATGTACTTGTTGACCAACGGCGGTTATTTCGACTCGGTGACGCTCGAGGGCAAAGTAATATCACCCGATAAAATAGAAGCTCGTTTTCTGACTCACGATGCCAAAGATGCCGGCACACTCAAATTGGAAAGAGATAAATCTTTATACGAGAAAGATGCACGGATAAGCAAGGTGAACGATGAATGGATTTATTATCACGGTTTTACGATTACGAAATTTACTATCCAGGAAAACGGATACATCGCCGGTGCCGACACCAACGGCTGTGGTTATGAAGGTGAGATCAATGTTATCGCACCCGATTATAATGCGTACCGTGTAAAATTATTGCTCAATTCCTGTCACGAATTAGACGGTTTGTATCACGGTATGGCTTATCTACTCGGCAGTGTAGAAAAAGACGATACACTAAATGTCCAAGTTTATAAAGACGGACAAGCACTCTATCTGCCTATCGTGCGCAACACCAAAGACTCCGAGTCTTCATCGCAAAACCCTACTTGAATAACCGGTTGGTAGGCTAACAATATGCTTCGATTGGTGGAGCTAGGCGGGATCGAACCGCCGACCCCTTGCATGCCATGCAAGTGCTCTCCCAGCTGAGCTATAGCCCCAATCGATATTAAACATTATATCATGTGCATTTGCACCCTAAGGCAACGATAAAATCAGCCTCTTTGACTCGGCAAGATACCGCGATGTTTGCCGTCCATACTCGTTTCTATAAATTCAATCAGATGTTTAACCTCGAAGCACTGTTCGGCAACTTGATACTGCTCGTCTATATTCATTTTATAATCGGCTGGCGAGCGAAGTAATTTCAAATAGCTTTGGTGTAATTTTTGTATAACATCCTCGGAAAAACCGGCTCTTCTCAGCCCGACCTTGTTAAGCCCGTGCGTTTGTGCCGGAAGTCCGGCAGCGAGTAAATAAGGAGGCAAATCTCTATTCAGGCCGCTTCCCATACCGCCGTATGCGTGTTGTCCTATACGGCAGAACTGATGTACCATCACAAAGCCGCTCAGCGTGGCGTAATCGCCGACCTCTACATGCCCTGCCAGACTTGCCGCATTGGCAAAAATAGTATGGCTGGCAATTTTACAATCGTGAGCTATGTGTACATAAGCCATAAAAAAGTTATCATCGGCTATCGTCGTTTGTCCTCCTCCCGCTATCGTTCCGCGGTTGATCGTGCAATACTCACGAATCGTATTGTTGTCTCCTATTATCAAACGACCACCGCTATTCTCGGGGGTCGGATTGCGGCATCGTTTATCCTGGGGTAATTCTCCTATCGAACAAAACTGAAAAATTCGGTTATTGCACCCGATTTGCGTAGATCCTTTGATAATCGTATGCGAACCGATCCGTGTTCCCAACCCTACGGAAACTTCGGAATCAATGATACTATAAGCACCTACGGATACATCCTCGGCAAGTCTTGCGTCATCGGCAATGATTGCAGTCGGATGTATCATAACTGAACACCCCAATCCGAGTCTATTTCATCATACATTTCAAGGTTGCAACGGCAACTGTTTGCTCGTCCACCAAAGCCAAGCAATGAAACACGGCATAATTTTTCTTAAATTTTTCTAAGACGACATCCAGCATCAACTGATCGCCGGGCACTACGGGGGCTTTGAATCTTGCTCGCTCGATACCGGCGAGTAAAATGAGCTGTTCGCCACTCTCGCCGATCGATTGTTCTCTGATATGCGCTTCTTTCAGAAGCAGCAAACACGATGCTTGTGCCATCGCTTCAATAATCAGCACACCCGGCATAACGGCTTTTTGTGGAAAGTGACCGTTGAAAAAATCTTCGTTAATGGTCACATTTTTAATTGCCTTCAGACGCTTTCCTTTGTTGTATTCAACGACTCGGTCAACCAAAAGCATCGGAAATCGATGCGGCAATATATGTTTAATTTCTTTTTCAAAATCAAATGAATGCATATTAATCTTCCTATCTTTTATCCGATTTATTCAAATTATCAAGTAGTTTATATAACTTCTTGAAATAAATACTATTTTTCAACCATTCACTGTGTTCAACAGGGAGCAAACCAGAACTATAACGTCCTTTTTTTGTAATAGATTTATGGATGCGCGTTGCCGGTGTAATCGTCGTGCCGTCGCAAATGCTAATTTGCCCGTTGATCATTGCCGCACCGCCGATTTTACAATCTTTGCCTATCGTAGTACTGCCGGCGATGCCGGTGCAAGCAGCGATGACTGTCCTGTCTCCTATGCTATCGTTATGGCTGATATGCACCAAATTATCTATTTTGACTCCGTTTCCTATGACGGTGCTACCCAAGGTCGCTCTATCTATTGCCGTGTTCGCACCGATCTCTACATCGTCGCCTATTTCCACATTACCCAGATGCTCTATCTTCACCCAATCGTCGCCGTCCGGCACGAAACCGAAACCATCGCCACCGATCACCGCACCCGGTTGTATTATGACACGCCGGCCGAGCTTGGTTTTATCGGCAAGCACGACATGCGCCTTAAGCAAAGCATTTTCTCCTATATGGCAATGATTTCCTATCGTACAGTTCACTCCGATCGTAACATTATCGGCTAAGATACAATGCCTTCCGATTGCGGCACCTGATCCTATAAAAACACCTTGCCCTATCCGTACGTCGGTTGCAATATCGGCAGTCGGATGGATCGTATTGGTCGGCGAACGATTGTCGGTTCCGAATAGATGAGTGAGTCGTGCAAAAGCAAGGTATGGATTTTCGCAAAGTAATGCCGGCTGTTTGCACAAGTGTCGGTCTTCGGGTTTGATTAAAACCGCACCTGCTCGAGTTGTAGCTAGAAAATCTCGTTGCTTGGAATTGGCATAAAACGAAATTTGATTCGGTTGCGCATCGCGCAAACTTGCAATGCCGTCGATTTCGGTATCCCCCGGTGATTTGGAAACATTAATATGCTCTGCCAGTTCGGCTAAAGAATAAGACCGCTTGGTCATAGTAGATATAACCGTTATTTAGCTCGTTTTTCCAATACATCCAGCACTTGATCGGTTAAATTAACTTGATCGTCGGCATAAAGTATAGGCTCGGAGACAACCATATCAAAATCCTTTCTCTTTGCCAACTCTTTGATAATCTCCAGAACCTCTTGTTGTATCTTAGCCTGCTCTTCGGTGCGCCGTTTATTGAATTCCTCCTTAAATTCTTCCCGTCTTTCCTTGAATTCCCGTTTCATAGAAATAATCCTCGCTTGCAGACGTTCTCTTTTTTCTTCGTCCATATTTCGCGACGAGCGTCTGAGTAAAATTTCACCCTTTCTGATATCGTCTTCCAGCTCCAGTAATTGGGCATCTTTTTTGTCAAACTCCGCTTCCAAGCGTTCAACTGCGGCGATAGATTGGGGGGCTTTCTGCATCACGATAGAGATATTGACGAAGCCCACGCCTGCCGCAGAACTACTCGTATTGATCAGTAAAGCTACGATCAAAATAAACCCTTTCAAGGGTATATCGTTGTTTTTTATGGTCATATTCATTGCTTAAAAATTGGTTCCTAAATCGAATTGAAAACTCTCGGTTCTATCTTCACTCTGATCATTATACTGCGTTGCGAAGTTAAAAGTAACCGCACCGATCGCGGTTATCCAACTTACATTAACCCCTATGGCACCTCGCAACTCGGAAAAATCAAAATCGCTAAAATCCTCGAAAACATTGCCGATATCGCTGAAAATACTTGCGCGTAGTCGTTTGGGGTCGTATAAAAAGCCGGTCGGAAAGTACAAATCAAAATTTCCCACCGCCCTAAAATTACCACCCTCGGCACGATCGAGCCTGTCTCTGGGACCTAATGAATTATTCAAGTAACCGCGAACCGTTTTGGTTCCTCCGGCGAAAAAGCGATCGGTGCACGGTACTTCCGGCGTATCACCGTATTTATCGGCGTACGATAACAACAACCTAGGCGCAAAAACAAAATCCTTATCGTCGTCTAAAGGAAAAAAATGCCGATGCGAGTAATTCGCCTTATAATATTTCAAACCGCTACCCGGTCCGTAGACTTCTAAATTGGTCGATATCCTTGCGCCGTCGGTAGGGAATAGCGAACTGTTCCGAGTATCGTAAGCCACGCCTGCGGTGACGGCATAATTTCTGAACACATAATACTCGAAATCTTCGTCTTCTCTACCCAGACACTCTCTCAAACTGCTAAAACGATTCCCCACGAACCGTCTATCCAGACTATCCTCGTAGCGAACTTCTTCCCACCGTATACCCAGTCCCAGGGTATCCACTTCGGAGATAGGAATACCGTAATGCACCCCCAAATTAATCTCATCGGTATCTATATAAGAGACATCTCTCTCACCGTAGTCGGTTGAACTATAACTCGCCGACAAAGTGCGGCTCACGCCGTCTATGGTATAGTTCGGGTCGGTAAATCGCAACGCATAACGCGTGTTTGACTTGCTATTATTGAAGACCGTACTGACTCGATTACCGGTGCCTAAAAAATTAGACTGGCTCAGTTGCAAACTCACCACCGCACCGTCACTATCCGAAAATCCCGCACCTATATTAAAACTTCCCGATTTACGTTCCTCTACCTCAAAACTTAAATCGAGCTGATTAGTCGACCCTTCGACCGGGGTTTCTTCTATCTTTACACCACTCACAAAAGGTAATCGTTGCAGTCTCTTTTTAGAGAGTTCTATCTTCTGCGCCGAATAAGGCGCACTCTCGATCTGTCTCAATTCGTGTCTGAACACTTCACCGTCGGTCGCCATATTACCGTGTATGTTGATACGCCGCACATAAGTCAACGGACCGGGGTTCGGAAAAAAAGTCACATCGACGGTATTATTTTCGCTATCGGGTTGAGGAATGGCATCGACTTTGGCCGATGCATAACCTCGATCTTTTAGAATATTGCCGATTTGGGCACTCGCTCTCAATGCTTCTCGACGCGAAAAAATTTCATCTTTTTTAATACGCTCGTTTATTATTCCGGTGATTTTACCTCGCTCGGGTACGGAGACCGAAGCAAGATTGGCCTTGTCGATACGATACGGTTGCCCCTCTCTTATTTTGATTAAAACATCGATAAAACGCCGATCGGGTGTCAGTGTCACTTTGGTCTCTTCGACGGCAAAATCCAAATAGCCCCTATCCTGATAAAAAGCTTGCAATGATTCTATATCCGCTGCCAGCTTAAATCTGGAGTACTTATCTTGGTCTTTCCAAAATTCGTACCATTTTTTGTTTCCCGACTCGAAATTCTCTATCAACAGCTTCTTGGGTAAACGGCGATTTCCTATGATTTCGATGTTTCTGACGCGAGTAGTCTCGTTTTCGTTGATTCGCACGACAAGGTTGATCTGATTGTCGGGTAGTGCTAGGGTATCTATGTTGATATTGACGGCATACTTTCCCAGTGCATGATACTGCTTTCGAAGTTCCTGCTTAATTCTATCAAAAGTGGCATATTTGTAGATGCGCCCGGGGGCAATATCGTTAACTTCCAGGGCTTCCAATATCGCTTCTTCCGGTACTTCGTCGCTTCCTTCTACATAAATCGCAGCGATGCCCGGCCTTTCGCTAACGATAATATATAAGCGATTCCGATCGTAGCGTAATTCTACTTCCTCAAAGTAACCTTCCGCATATAGCGACCGAATCAACTCCGGAGAATTCGAAAAATCAAAATAATCGTTGATACGAAACGGTAGTATCAAAAAGATACTACTTGCATCGACACGATTGAGGCCCTTTATTTCTATATCTTGGATAACGAAGCCGTCGGCATGAACAACGCCGTATAAAGCGATTAGAATAACGGTTAAAAATTCACGAACGAACTTCAATAATATCCACCCTTAATCAAGAACCCAACAGACGTTGTAGATCGTTGTACAAAGCCAGCACTATCAAAGAACCGATCATTACCATACCGACCAACTGGGCTTTGGCTTGCGCCGCTATGGACAGTGGCTTGCCGGCGATAAATTCCCATAAGTAGTGCAATAAATGACCGCCGTCCAATACCGGCACAGGAAGTAAATTGAGTACGCCGATACTGATGCTGATTATCGCCAGCACACTCAGATAGCTCACGATACCCAATAGAAAAGAAACACCGGCAACCTCGGCGATGGTGACCGGACCGCTGATATTGGAAAGCGATACCGAGCCGGTGATCATGTGCCCAATAAACTTAAAAGTCAGTATCGTCATCGTCCAGGTTTGCTGTGCAGCTTTTACAATCGAATCGAACAAACCATAACGTATATGAACCCGATAAGGTTCAAACAGCGATGCCGGGCTATGCACTACGATCCCGGCCTTACCGATCGAATTCTCTCCTTGCACCTGCGCATCGGGTCTAAAATCTATCGTCATTTCTTGTCCGTCTCGAAGAATCGTTAATTCTACCGATGTATCGGGATTGGCTCGTATTTGTTCGGTCAACCGGCTCCAATTATCTACGGGCAATCCGTCGAACCGAACAATGCGATCGTTTTTGATTAAGCCGTAGCGTTCCGCCGCACTGCCTGCCAATACTTCGCCGACGATTGCTTCCAATTCCGGTTGCATCAAAGTCATACCCAATTTTTCGAACGGCGAACGACTTTCGTCATTAATAAATGTCTCGTTATCTATTTCCAATGTATGTTGTCTACGATTGCCATTTCCGGCAACGACCTCCACCGTAATACGAGGACTACCCAAAGCAGCTTCGATAATGGCAAGCATCGTCTGTCTAGTTCCCTGCACCGTACGACCTTCGACGGCATAAATCTCGTCTCCTCTCTGCAAGCCGGCATTGATCGCCGCACCTTGGGGTTCCATTTCTCCTACGATGACCCGACGCTCGAAAGAACCCACCATGAACACGACGATGTAAAGTAAGAACGCCAGTATGAAGTTTGCCAGCGGTCCTGCGGCAACAACCAAAGCTCGTATACCCAAGGACTGACGATTGAATGCTCTGTGTGCTTCTTCGGCAGGCACTTCACCCTCGCGCTCGTCGAGCATTTTCACATAGCCTCCTAAGGGAATACTGCCGACTATAAAATCGCTTTTGTCGGGACCGAATTTTCTGCTGTATATCGCCTTACCGAAACCTATTGCAAAGCGTAGAATCTTGACATTCGCTCTGCGAGCAACCCAATAATGTCCGAATTCATGGAATGCAATCAGTATGGTAATTGCTATGAGAAATCCGACGGCACCGATAATGTAATCCATAATAGTCTCCTGGTTAGCTTCATATTATAGCGATATTTCAATAAATCATATCAAATTTACCGGATTATATGACGATTAGTCCGGTTATCGGGAAAAAAGACGACATTACTCCTATCTCTATTGATGAGGGTTTTAGTGAGACGGCGAGTACGACGGTCTATTTCTAGAATATGCTCCAAACCATCGGCATTTTCAAAAGTGCTCTCTTCCATGAGTTCGGAGCATATCGTCGCGATGCAATCAAAGTTGATGCGACCATCCAAAAAAGCACTTACCGCCTCTTCGTTTGCCGCATTCAGAACGATAGGCGCACTGGCTCCTATTTGCATCGCATCGTAAGCCAAAGATAAACAAGGAAATCGTTCGTGGTCGACCGCATAAAATTCCAATTTTCCGCACCGTTCGAGGTCTAGATAAGTATGCGCTTGATCGAATAAGCGTTCCGGTTGCGCTAAAGAATACGCAATAGGAATACGCATATCCGGTTTTGATAATTGTGCAATAACCGAGCCGTCCTTCATCTCGACCAAACCGTGCACGATACTCTGCGGGTGTATCAAAACTTTGATTCGCGATAATTCCATATCGAATAACCAACGCGCTTCTATGACCTCCAGCCCTTTATTCATCAAAGTTGCCGAATCCACCGAGATTTTAGCCCCCATATTCCAGTTGGGATGGGCGCACGCTTGCTCGGGTGTTGCTTGATGCAATTTTCCCAGCGGCCAATTCAGCAACGGTCCACCCGAAGCGGTTAGCGTAATGTGCCTGACTTCTATACCGGCTCTTGAACTATTGCCCAAGCACTGAAAAATTGCATTGTGTTCGCTGTCTATGGGTAGTAATTCTGCCGAATATTTTTTCACGGTTTGCATCAGCAAAGTACCGGCGACAACCAAGGCTTCTTTGTTAGCAAACAAAATTCTTTTACCCGCTTGCGCCGCACTCAAAACGGACTGTAAGCCGGCCATACCCGAAACGCCGGTAACGATAGTGTCATAGTCTCCATCGATAATCAGATCGTCGAGCATGGTCTGTGGCAGCACCTGGGTAGGTAATTTGTATTTTTGTAATAAGGCTTGTAACTCGACGAGCTGATTTTTATCGGAAAGTATTGCGTAGCTCGGCTTAAATTCTAAGCATTGCTCGGCTATTTTTTCTGCAGAACTGTAAGCAGTTAAAGCAAATACCTCATAATGGTTAGAGCGTGACCGTATCACATCCAAAGTCTGCATCCCGATACTACCGGTAGAACCCAATACGATAATTTTTCTGCTACCCGAACTAATCATCTCTTAAACCCTCAAAGATATAAAACGCCCAATGCAATAACCGGTGCCACGGCGATGAATGCATCCAATCTATCGAGTAGACCGCCGTGTCCCGGCAATACATTACCGCTGTCTTTGACACCGGCACATCGCTTAGCCATACTCTCGGTCAAATCCCCTACGACACCTGCGATACAAGCGATCAAGCTCAAAAGCGTCCATGATACCACATTCAACGGCGTGCTATTCTCGAAGAACAAAATTGCGGTTGATAAACTCAAAATCGTCGTAGCAAACAGCGCACCCCAAAATCCTTCCTTGGTTTTTCCCGGGCTGATTGTCGGAGCAAGTTTGTTTTTGCCCATCCGGCGACCTACATAGTAAGCCGAAGTATCGCTAACGATAACCAATATCACCGCATATAACAGTAAAGCCCAAGCCATTCGATGCAACAGATAGACAGCGACACCACAAGCCGCCAGCGCAACGACGATATGAAGCGATAAAAACCATCTGAAAATCGTGTTTGCAGACAATTTTCGGTCATAAAAAATGCCGATCAACAGTGCTATAAACCACCATATCGCAGCGACATACAGGATTATTTTGTTATCGTAATAAATAGACGACGATGCGAGAAACAAGGTGCCGAGTGCGCTTATCGATAGATACAAGCGTTGCTTATTCTCACTATCTTTATACATCAACCGTCCCCACTCATAAACGGCTAATACACCGAGCAATGCAAAAATACCGGTGATCGTCGGACTCGGTAAAGCGATAATACAAAATACGATAACGGCCGATAATACGCTACCGACCGCTAATCTTTGTGTGTGTTGATTCATCAATCGGTCACACCGCCGAAACGTCTTTGCCTGAGGCTAAACCAGTCCAACGCTTTGAGAAACTCTGCGCGACGAAAATCCGGCCATAAAATTTCGCTGAAATATAACTCTGCATAAGCACTTTGCCACAACAAAAAATTACTGATGCGAGACTCACCACCGGTGCGAATCATCAGGTCTACATTGCCCACACTATTGCATCTCAGATATTCGCATATTTTGGCTTGTATCGTCGAATGATCGGATAACTCCTGGTTTTGACCGTACAGATATTTCACTGCGTTGGCAATATCCCATCGTCCGCCGTAGTTTAATGCGATATTCAGGCGTAACTTATCGAGTTTTGCGGTTATTTTTTCGGCATGGATTATCTCCTCTACGATGCTTTCGTCGAAGGCCGATATATCTCCTATAAAGCGTACCCGTACTTGGTTTTTTATCAAGTCATCCAACTCGGCTGCCAAAGTTTCTTTGAACAACCTCAATAAAGCGTTGACCTCCATCGAAGGCCTAGACCAGTTTTCGCTACTAAAGGTATAAAGTGTAAGTTCGGGAATTTGATATTCAACTGCGAGTTCTACGACTCTTCTCGTACTTTTAACTCCCATTCGGTGTCCGTAAATTCTGCTTTTCCCGAGAAGTTTTGCCCACCGCCCGTTACCGTCCATGATAATCGCAATATGCCGAGGCACAGGCTTATCCATTTTAGGTCTAAATCTCCATTAATTCTTTTTCCTTCTGCTCCAGTAAATGGTCTATTTGCTTGACATAATCGGCGGTTAATTTCTCGATGCGAGTATGAAACGCCTGTTCTTCGTCTTGACTGATTTCTTTGGCTTTGGTCTGCTGTTTTAATTGCTGATTGCTATCGCGACGAATGTTGCGTATCGCAATTTTAGCGGTCTCGCCGTATTGTCTGACGATTTTGTTCAGTTCTTTGCGCCGCTCTTCGTTGAGTTGCGGCATCGGCACTCGTATCACATTTCCTTTGACTACCGGATTGAGTCCCAGATTTGCGCTCGAGATCGCTTTTTCAACGGCACCGATACTCTCTTTTTCCCACACCTTGAGAGTCAAAGTTCTTGCATCTTCGGTAGTAATGCTTGAGATCTGGTTGATCGGTGTTTTAGAACCGTAGTATTCCACGGTGATATGATCGAGTAGGCTCGGGTTGGCACGCCCGGTCCTGATTTTCGTCAAATCACTTGTCAGCGAATCGATACTTTTCTCCATTTTAATTTTGGTATCGTCTATGATGTCCATCGTTTCATCCGCTAATCAAGGTTCCGACACTCTCACCCTTGATGATTTTTCTGCACATACCGCGTGCCTTCATATTAAATACCCGTATCGGTATTCCATTCTCCTTGCATAAAACGATTGCGGTTGCATCCATAACCGCTAAATTTCTCGACAACGCATCGTCGTAGCTCAACTTTCTATACAATGTGGCGTCGGGATTCTGCTCCGGGTCGGAATCGTATACACCGTCCACCTTGGTTGCTTTGCACAAAACATCCGCATCTATTTCAACCGCTCTTAGGCTTGCCGCCGTGTCGGTCGTGAAAAAAGGATTCCCGGTGCCGGCCGCAAATATAACGATGCGTCCTTTCTCCAGGTGACGTATCGCTCGCCGGCGTATATAACTCTCGCATACTTCATCCATTTTGATTGCCGAAATCACGCGCGTATCGATGCCTTTTCTCTCCAGAGCATCTTGCAGTGCCAACGCATTGACCACGGTGACCAACATGCCCATATAGTCTGCGGTAGTCCGGGCAGTGCCGCCGGCAGCAAAGGCTTCACCGCGAATGATATTGCCTCCGCCTATCACCAAAGCCAATTCAACTTTATCCTCGTGTAGTAATTCGATCTCGCCGACGAGTTGGTTTAATGCCTCTATCCCTATTCCATAACCATCGGTATTGGAGAGTATCTCGCCGCTGAGCTTCAATACGATGCGCAAGTTTACTTTATCGGGTTGCGCTTCTGTTTTCATGACAGCCTATCACTATTCGTATAGCGATGTTTAGCCTTGATTGACCTGTGCCATTACTTCTTCGGCAAAATTTTCCTGTTTACGTTCTACACCTTCACCGAGCTCATAACGCAAAAAAGCTCGCACCGAAGCCGAATGGGCTTTGAGTTTTTGCGCAACCGTTTGATCCGTATCTTTAACAAAAGCTTGCCCTAACAGCGTTATCTCGTTTAGATATTTCCGTAATTTTCCGGCTACGATTCTATCTATTAGATGGTCGGGTTTGCCGCTTTGTTTGGTTTGCTCGATTAAAATTTCTCGCTCCTTGGCAAGTATTTCGGGCGGCACCTGTCGTTCGCTTATGCACAGCGGTTTGCCGGCTGCAATGTGCATTGCAATATCTTTGGCAACTTCGGCATCACCGCCCTCCATATCGACCAGCACGCCGATACGATTACCGTGGTTATAATTCGCCAATATATCGCCTTGCCGGTTTAGCTTATCGAAACGTCTGATTTTTATATTCTCGCCGAGTTTGGCGGTCAGCGATAGGCACAGATCTTTTATCGTCGTCGTTGCACCGGTAAAATCCTCCAGGTCGGCTATCGTGTCGACAGAAGTATCCAAAGTCGCGTCTGCAACAATGCCACAAAATTCGCCGAACTGCTTATCCTTGGCGACAAAATCGGTTTCGCAGTTGACCTCGAGTAATGTTGCCGTTTCACAATCGGGAGAAATGCGAATAACGATCAAACCCTCGGTTGCGACCCTGGCGGATTTTTTGGCTGCTTTAGCCTGACCTGATTTACGCAGTATCTCGATTGCAACATCGCCATCGCCTTCGGCTTCGACCAAAGCGCGTTTACATTCCATCATACCGGCACCGGTAGCCTCTCGCAGTTGCTTGATCATCGCCGGGGTAACATTCATAGGACTTTATAACGCGTTATTCGGTTTGCGCGGGTGCCACGGGTGCCACACTCTCCTCTCCTACGATGACGGCATCACCTTTGATCAATAACGGCGATGCAGCCTCTTCCGCTGCCGCTTCCTCGGCTTTTGCAATGCCTTCCAATACGGTATCGGCAACCAGACGAGTATACAGTCTGATAGAGCTGATTGCATCGTCGTTGGCGGGAATAGGATAATCTATGTCTTCGGTCGCATTGTTGGTGTCGACGATTGCAACAACCGGGATATTTAATTTCCTCGCTTCTTTGACCGCAATTTCCTCATAAGCGGTATCGATAACGAACAAGGCATCGGGCGGTGAAGTCAAATTGCATATCCCTTCAAAATCGCGACTCGATTTTTCAAATTTGCGCTGGATTTGTCGGCTCTCTTTTTTATTCAAACCGCTGAAGGCATTATTTTCTATCTGCACTTTGAGTTTATTAAATTCCCTAATCGAATTTTGAACGGTCTTGTAATTGGTTAAAAATCCACCCAGCCAATGCACATGTACATAGGGCATCCCGCATCGGCCTGCTTCGCGCTCTATCGCATCGGATGCCGCCCTTTTGGTTCCTACAAAAAGTATTTTGCCGCCTTTGGACACCATTTCGTATATGAACTTCAGCGCCGCTTTGAACATAGGCAAAGTTTTATCTAAATTGATGATGTGAATACCGTTGTGTTTTCCGTATAGATACGGGGCGAATTTCGGATTCCAAAAACGCGGTCGATGCCCCAAGTGTGCGCCCGCATCAAAGAGCTGCTTGATGGTTAGTTCGGGCATACAAAAACCCGTTTAGCAATGCTATGCATATAGATAATCTCCTACGATAAGTTAACGAATGGCGAAGTATAACATATTTGCGCATGATAACGAAATGTGCACGATGCCCGATACATATTGCCATATCACAATGGATGAATATAATAAACCTTGTTATGGCGAAGCGTGTTAAGAGAAGTAGTAGTTCCCGAAGTAAATCTATCCATTGTTCATTCTGTGGCAAAAGTCAGCAAGAAGTAGATCGGCTCATAGCCGGCCCGTCGATTTATATCTGCAACGAGTGCATAGAATTATGCAACGACTTATTACTCGAAGAAAAAAATATACCCGCTCGCGACACCGAAGAAATTCCCAAGCCTCAAGAAATCAAGAGCACTCTGGATCAATATGTCATCGGTCAGGACTATGCAAAAAAAGTTCTATCGGTTGCGGTTTATAATCATTACAAGCGACTACGGCAAAAAAACAAAGACAACGATGTAGAAATTTCCAAGAGCAACATTCTGCTAATCGGTCCTACCGGTTGCGGCAAGACCCTACTTGCCCAAACACTTGCACGGATATTGAACGTACCCTTCGCTATTGTCGATGCGACGACTCTGACCGAAGCGGGTTATGTCGGAGAGGATGTGGAAAATATCATCTATAGGCTTTTGCAATCGTGTGATCACGATATCGGTAGAGCGCAGCAAGGGATTATTTATATAGATGAAATAGATAAAATCTCTCGCAAGTCCGATAATCCTTCGATTACTCGAGATGTCTCGGGTGAGGGCGTGCAGCAAGCCTTACTCAAGCTCATAGAGGGTACCGTTGCCGGAATTCCACCGCACGGCGGACGCAAACACCCCCAACAAGAGCTCATACAAATCAATACCCAAAATATACTCTTCATCTGCGGCGGCGCATTCGCCGGATTGGAACAAGTGATACAGCGACGTACCGACAAAAACGGCATCGGTTTCTCGGCAGACATTCGCAACCCTAAAGACACCGAGATACTGGCGCATACCTTAGCGCAAGTTGAATCGAAGGATTTGATCTCGTATGGTTTGATACCTGAGTTCGTCGGTCGGCTGGCAGTGTTCTCGGTGTTGGACGAATTGGATAAAAAAACTCTGGTTCGCATATTAACCGAGCCCCGCAATGCTTTAACCAAACAATATCAACACCTGTTCAACATGGAGGATATCAAGTTGGAGTTCAAACCCCAAGCACTGCAAGCGATCGCCGAGAAAGCAATCGCCAAGCATACCGGCGCACGCGGCCTGCGTAACATTATAGAAGCCCTGCTCTTGGATACGATGTACGATTTACCTTCTATGGATAATATAGTACAGGTTATCGTCGACGAGAATGTCGTGGCCGGGAACACCTCGCCTATACTGGTAGCCAAGGCTTCATCACGGCAAAAATACGAGAAAGCCGGATAAACCGCTTGAAATATCAAGACCAAACCCTAATAGTAGAAAGACAAACCGGAGGATATTATGTCAACCCATGTAAAACACCAAGATAGCGATTTGGTATTGCCCGTCTTGCCGTTGCGAGATGTGGTCGTTTATCCGCATATGGTTATTCCCCTATTCATAGGAAGGAAAAAATCTATCAGTGCGATTGAATTTTCCATGCAGTGCAACAAGCAGATTATGCTAATAACGCAAAAAGAAGCCGACACCGACAAACCTTCATCGAAAGATATCTACACGGTCGGCACTATGGCAAATATTTTGCAGTTGCTCAAATTGCCCGACGATACGATCAAACTCCTGGTCGAAGGCACCGAGCGTGCCAAAGTTGTTAGATATACCAAAGACAAGAAATTTATAGGTGCCGAAGTTGATATACTGGAAACGACATCTAAGTACGACTCCAAAAAAATCGAAACACTCGCCCGTCTGGTTCTCAATCAATTCAGCCAATATGTCAAATTCAATAAAAAAATACCCGACGAAGTGTTGCAAACACTCACGACCACCGAAACCCTGAACAAGTTGGCATATACGATTGCCGCGCATACCACGCTGAGTATAGAAAGCAAACAGAAGATTCTGGAAATCGACGATATATACGAGCGCTTGGAATGTTTGATGGCATTACTCGAAGAAGAACTCGATATTCTCAAGGTAGAGAAACGTATTCGCGGTCGAGTGCAACAACAAATGGAAAAAAGTCAACGAGAGTACTATCTGAACGAGCAGATGAAAGCCATACAAAAAGAACTCGGCGACATAGACGACGTTGCCGGCGAGACACAAAATTATCGCGAAAAAATCACCAAAGCGCACATGCCCGCAGATACCCAAAAGAAAGCCCTCGTAGAACTGAGTAGACTGAACATGATGGCACCGATGTCTTCCGAAGCTGCAGTGGTTCGCAATTATCTCGATTGGTTAATCAATATGCCGTGGAGCAAAAAGTCGAGAATTAAAAGGAGTTTGGACGATGCCTCGAAAATCCTAGAGAGAGATCACTACGGTTTAGAAAAAGTCAAAGAGCGTATTATAGAATATCTGGCAGTTCAACTGAGAACGCAGAAAATCAAAGGCACGATACTCTGCCTAGTCGGTCCACCGGGAGTCGGTAAAACCTCGCTGGGTAAATCGATTGCCAACGCAACCGGACGCAAGTTTACGCGTATGGCACTCGGCGGTGTTCGAGACGAGGCCGAAATACGCGGACACCGCAGAACTTATATCGGCGCACAGCCCGGCAAGTTCGTCCAAAATCTATCCAAAGTCGGTGTACGCAATCCGCTGTTTTTATTGGACGAAATCGATAAAATGTCGACCGACTTCAGGGGCGACCCGGCATCGGCTTTGCTCGAAGTATTGGATAGCGAACAAAACTCTACCTTCACCGACCATTATCTGGAGGTTGAGTTCGACCTATCCGATGTGATGTTCGTTTGCACCGCAAACAGCTTGCGCATTCCACCGGCATTATTGGATCGTATGGAAGTCATTAGAATACCAGGCTACACCGAAGATGAAAAACTTAATATCGCAATGCAATACCTAATGCCCAAAGCAATGAAAGCAAACGGGCTGGCTAAAAACGAAATGCAAATCTCTCAAAACGCGGTATTGGATACGATACGTTATTACACACGCGAGGCTGGGGTACGCAACCTCGAGAGAGAGATCATGAAAGTCTCTCGTAAGGTTGTCAAAAATCTGGTTTTGAGCAAAGAAAAAGCTAAAAAACCGGTAAAAGTAGGCACCGGTTCTCTCGAACATTATCTGGGTGTAAGAAAGTTCCGCTACGGGGTTGCCGACGAAGAGAACCGTATCGGGCAAGTCAACGGATTGGCATGGACCGAATCCGGTGGAGAATTGCTGACCGTGGAGAGCACGACGATGTCGGGTAAGGGAAATCTATCGCATACCGGTCAACTCGGAGATATTATGAAAGAATCGGTACAAGCTGCAATGGCTATCGTGCGAAGCCGCGGTGAGATTTTAGGTATCGCCCCCGACTTTCATGAAAATCACGATGTACATGTGCATATACCCGAAGGCGCCACTCCCAAGGACGGACCGAGTGCGGGCATTGCGGTGTGTACTGCGATTACATCGGCAATCACAAAAATACCGGTGCGTGCAAATGTGGCGATGACCGGAGAGATCACGTTGCGCGGCGAAGTACTGGCAATCGGTGGCTTAAAAGAAAAACTTTTGGCTGCGCAAAGGGCACACATCAAGACCGTCCTTATCCCTAAAGAGAATGCCAAAGACTTAAAAGAAATACCTAAAAACATCATCGGTAAACTCGATATACAAGCGGTACAATGGATTGACGAAGTATTCAAAATAGCATTGACCGAGATGCCGATACCGATAGAGTACAAAGATAAATTAACCGAGAAAATTCGTACCGAAAAGGAAATATCCAATAAAACGGGCAAAACGAGAAGAATTCAAAGCCACTGAAACGAGTGAATTTACAAATTTTTTGGCATATTCCCTTACTTTTTCGGGTTTTTGTTGTTAAAATTGCTAGTTAATAATTCGCGGAGCCCTCTTTAATTATTAGATAAAGCAGGGTTCATCCTTTAACCATTACATTTAACTATTATTTAAGGAGATTAAGCAAAAATGAATAAATCTGAACTTATTGAAGCAATCGCCGATATCGGCCTAACAAAAGCCGATGCAACTAAAGCCCTAGATGCAACAATATCCGCAATAACCGCAAGTCTTAGAAACGGTCAATCCGTGACCATTGTAGGATTTGGAACCTTCATGGTTCGCGAAAGCAAAGCTCGCATGGGCCGCAACCCCAGAACCGGTGAGAGTATTCAAATCAGTGCCAGCAGACGTCCTTCGTTCAAGGCAGGCAAAGGACTGAAGGACGCCCTAAACTAGTCCACCGACCGAAGGGTGCTTAGCTCAGTGGTAGAGCGTCGCCCTTACAAGGCGGAAGTCGGGGGTTCAAATCCCTCAGCACCCACCGGATAAGCGGAACGAGAAACTAGGGAATCTATGATATGGATATTGATACACTTATTTGCTTTAATATCCATTATCATAGATAGGTATGAAGAGGCAACCGATTAATATTTTTAGGAGTGGTAGTTCAGCTGGTTAGAATACCGGCCTGTCACGCCGGGGGTCGCGGGTTCGAATCCCGTCCACTCCGCCATATTTGAACAGAGAGTAGGATCATCGTTAAAGTATAATGCTTATAAAAATCAGAGATAAAGCAACGGGCTGGATAGCCTATGCAATCGTCATATTAATCTCCATCCCCTTTGCTTTGTGGGGCATACAACAATACTTCGGTTTGGATAGTTCTCCCGTTGCGATTGAAATTGACGACCGAGAAATCACCGAGTTTCAAGTCGAGCAGGCTTTTCTCAATAGGAAAAGAATGTTGGAGCAGAACCAAATCAATCACGGGTTCACCGATAAAGAAATCAGAACCGAGGTGGTAGGCGAGTTGGTCAGCGCACAACTGCTCGACATAGCGATTAATAAATACGGTTTGCAAACCAACGATTCGGAACTTGCGGAATTTATCAGAAACAGACCGGAATTTAAAAAAAATCAACGCTTTGACGCAGAAACCTACAGAGACCTGCTTGCTAGAAGCGGGTATACACCCACTCTTTTCGAGCAGACACAAAGAGAGGCATTAAAAGAAGAGCAATTTATATCGGCAATACAAAACTCGAGTTTCATCTTACCGAGCGAACGCAAACGCTATGTCTATCTCTCCGATCAGAAGAGAAAAATACGCTATCTGCCGGTTAGCTACAGCTATTTTATAGAACCCGATAGTATCGGCACCGAACAAGCACAAGCTCATTACGAAGAAAACATGACCTTATACCAATCGCCGTATAGAGCAAGGTTCGATTATTTAGAAATCGACACGGCAAAAATAGAAGCACGGCAAACTATCGGAGACGAAGAAGCAAAACAATATTACGAAGAGCGTTCCGACGATTATCTCTATCCCGAAAAATTCAGTTTGCGGCACATTCTAATATTAGCCGAAGATCGCAGTACGACCGAGGCACTCGAAGAAGCCGAAGAGCTTTATCTACAACTTCAAGAAGGTGCGGACTTTTCCGAACTTGCCCGCAACTACTCGGACGACGACTTGACCTCGGAAAGCGGCGGTGAACTCCCCGAGCTCACCGCCGAAGAACTGGAAAATGAGAATGTTCGAGATGCCGTACTGCAACTCGTGCCGGGAGAATACACTCGCCCGATACGCACCCAATACGGTGTACAAATTTTTCAGCTGATAGACCTTGTGGAAGCCGAACAAAAACCCTTCGAAGTAGTCCGCGAAGAATTAATCGGAGATATGAAACGTCGGATGGCGGAAATTCGTTATGCCGGATTAATTGAAAACCTCGATCTACTTTTATTCGAAGACGAAATCGGGTTTTTTAACGCAGTCAGAGATAATTACGGATACGCCAAGCAGAGCACCGGATTTTTAGACCTCAACAAGCAAGAGAGCATTCTGGCAAACCCCGTGGTCAAGTCGGCGATAATCTCGGAGATAATACAAGGCGGAAAAACGAATACCGGTTTGATCGAAGTAGAAACGGGAAAAAGATTCTTCTTCGTGGGCATAACCGACTCGCAACCTTCGCGTCAATTATCGTTTGAAGAAGCCAGGCAAGACATTGTCACCGATTTGATCCTCCGGCAAGCATACCAAAAAGTCCAAGCGAATAGCGAAGCATGGTTGGAAGAAATACAAGCCGGCAACACAAGTCTGGATGAAATTGCCGCCGAGAACCGGTGGGTCATCGAAGACCCCGGTTATATCGAGCGAATCGAGACTTCTATCCCTCGCCCTATCGTAGAGGCAACCTATAAAATATCGCCACTCAGTGAGCCTCCCGTATACCGAACATTACAGCTCGACGAAAATTATAATAACGAACATACCCTCATAGAACTACTCGACATCGAGGCCGGCGTAGAAACTTCTCAAACTTTTGTCATATATTCACTACAAAACCGTGAATCGGTAGCCGTTTTGGATAGCTTACGAGATTTCTACGAAATAAAAATTAACCTAGATTTAGAGTCGGAAGATGAATAGCAGTATGGGGAGAATGCCTCTGCATACACAGATATTCATCGCACTATTTCTAGCCGCCGTAGTCGGTGCTTCGACTACCCCGCAAACCGAATTATTCGGCGTCGTAATATACGATGTGTTGGATTTTTTCGGGAAACTGTTTTTGAACGCCTTAAAGATGATCGTCGTTCCACTGGTCTTTTCGTCTATCATAGTCGGCGTTTCGAATATTGCAGCCGAGAACGGCTTTGCGCGCATGGGAGCCAAAACGATAATCTATTACTTGGTCACCAGTAGCTTATCGATACTGGTAGGATTGATTCTAGTCAACGTGTTTCAACCCGGCGTTATGGAAGACGGCTTGAACAAACTCGGTGGTGTTCTATCCGACGACCAAGCGGATGTAATGGACAAATTGCAAGGACACGATACATCGAGCTTATTCGGTGTCTTTTTGCGTATGATACCGAGTAATATCGTCATGGCTGCCGCACAAGGACAGCTTCTAGGCATAATCTTTTTTGCTGCGGTATTCGGCTTTTTTATAACTAGAATAGATAAACCGTTGAAACGCTCGATGATGAATTTTTGGAGCGCTTTCAACGAAACCATGATGAAAATTACCCTGTGGGTCATCAAGTTCTCTCCTTACGGAGTTTTTGCTCTGGTCGGCAAAGTCATCATGACCTCGGGGCTCGAAGTCTTTTTGGTATTACTACAATTTTTCCTCACGGTATTGGGCGGGTTGGCAATACATTTTCTTATAGTTCTGCCGCTGATTCTTTATCTCGTTGCACGGGTCAATCCACTGTCGTATTTGAAGGCGATGATGCCCGCCGTGCTGATGGCTTTTTCAACCGCATCGTCGTCGTCGACATTACCGCTCACGATGAATTGTGCGCAAAATCGAGTAGGTGCTTCCAAAAAAGTCACCAGTTTTGTGATGCCCTTAGGTGCCACCATCAACATGGACGGAACTGCGCTCTACGAATGTGTTGCGGTTATTTTCATCGCCCAGCTCTACGGCATAGATTTGAGTGTCGCAACACAATTTACGATAGTATTGCTGGCGTTATTAACCTCTATAGGCGTTGCCGGAGTGCCCGCTGCAAGCCTGGTCGCAATTGTTCTAATCATGGGGGTGGTCGGCTTGCCCGCAGAGGGTATCGCATTAATTCTTGCCGTGGATCGAGTACTCGATATGTGCCGCACCGGCGTTAATGTCTATAGCGACTCCGCTGCAGTCGGTGTCATTGCAAGGAGTGAAGGAGAAGCCCTAGCCGGGGTTCGCGTCTAAGGCGCACGAGCAATGCACATCGGCGAAATCGTAGAAAAAGGCGCAATTATTTTTTTGGATAAAGAGACCGATATATTAATCGCCTGGGACGGTCGCATAGATTTTAGAGTTTATGCTGGAAAATTCGACGGCGATTACGATTTACTCGACGAATTCTATAAAGAGATCAAAACCATGCCGGCTGCACGCGAAGTGGCTAGAATGTGGTTCCACGACCATTCGGTCTACAACCCGGGACCTTAAATATACGAGCATGGGTATTTTAGACAATAAATATGCGTTGGTCACCGGAGTTGCCACCAAACATTCTATCGCCTGGGGAATTACTCAAAGTCTGGCACGCGAAGGTGCGCACATTGCGCTGAGCTATCAAAACGAAAAATTAAAAAGTCGTGTAGAGAAACTTGCCGAATCGTGCAACGCCGATATGATACTACCGTGCGATGCGCAAAACGACGCCGAAATAGATTCGTTATTCAAACACTTGAAACAAAAATGGCAGCGTTTGGATGTATTGGTACACTCCATCGCTTATGCCCCGCGTGAAGAATTGACCGGTGAATTCGTAGAGCAAAGTACCAGACAAGGTTTTAATATCGCCCACGAGGTTAGCTGCTACAGCTTGGTTGCACTGGCACAACATGCGAGAACGATGATGCAAGGCGGCGAAGCCGCAATGCTGACACTGAGTTACTTAGGGGCCGAAAAAGTCGTGCCGAACTACAATGTGATGGGCTTGGCAAAAGCGAGCCTAGAAGCTGCGGTGCGCTATTTAGCGGCGGGACTCGGCGGCGACGGTATACGCGTCAATGCAATTTCGGCAGGTCCTATAAAAACTTTGGCGGCATCGGGTATCTCCGGTTTCCGAGATATGCTCAATTATGTAGAGAGAAATGCACCGCTGGGCAGAAATATCACCATAGAAGAAGTCGGAAATGTAGGTGCTTTTTTGTGTTCCGATCTGGCGCGGGCGATTACCGGTGAAATTATACATGTAGACTCGGGCTATCACTTGCTGGGTATGAACAAGACTGCCGATTGAACCGGTAGGTCAATCGGCGTGACATTGTACAGAATTTGACCATGATTGCTAAACGCATACATTGCAAAATGCGTGAGCCACCCCTCCAAAGGAGGAGAATAGTCTGGCTCAATCGGCAATTCACTGTAGAGGACCTTCCAGAAATACTTTGCTACGGATACAAAGAGCTGCGTTCTCAGGAACAATCCTTACTGTGGCAGCCCGTACAGAGTAATTGTTACTAGGAGGAAATGTTATAACCAATGAGGCACTACACCTACTACCTGAGTCTATAGTAGGAATTGGAATACTCAATTCTCTGAAACTCGAAAAAATTATAACACTTGGACTTAAATTAGGCTGAATATAGCTTCCACCTCCCGAAAGTTGAAACGTTAATGTTTGGAAGGGGATGCTGAATCTCGGATTGATATTCACAATGACTGTCATCGTAGTGCCCGCTACAACGGTAGTCGGTGTGGTGCTGATAGTCAGCGTAGGCACATTTTGTGCGGCATGTCAACCCAAAGTAGAAATGTCACCCCCTTGACCAAAGTAGAAATGTCACCCTTGATGCCGATAAAACCTTCAGGAAACTAGATATCTAAGATTACTTTATGTCCGTTAGTTGATTATTCGACTAGGTGATAAATTGGCTAATACTGCTTGTTTTTGCCTAAATCAGGCTTGCCGACTAAAAAACAAGCCCCATAGCGTGCCGTTAAGAGACGATCTCTAGTTGAGATGAACTCTACTACCTTCCAATTTCCAAGCATTTTAGAGCGTATGCGGTGCCAGTGCTTGTTTTTGCCTAAATCAGGCTTGCCGACTAAAAAACAAGCTCTATAGCGTGCCGTTAAGAGACGATCTCTAGTTGAGATGAACTCTACTACCTTCCAATTCCCAAGCATTTTAGAGCGTGTGTGGTGCTCGGTTGCTATCTCGTGGTTTGACGAATGATGCGTTTGCAGTGGCACAGGCATGTTAGACAGCCTGTGCGTAAGTCTGGGAAAACACCGGTTCTGATTACTTCTGCTTGGCACTGAGATAATCCTTATTGTAGCGTCTCCACGGGTGGGTCGGCTTCGGCTTATGACCGCGACGGTGTTTTGCCACAATCTCATCTACCGCTAGATTGATTGTTTTGTCGTTGTACGGTTGAGACAGTGGGGGGTGTTCGCAGTAGATATCATGCGCCAACTCCCGCCCTTTGTAGAGTATGACAATCTCGCCATTGAGTAGCTCGCACACGGTGACCGATGCGCCACGCATCGCATAACCGGGTTTCTTGGTTTTGATAAGATACTGTATATTATGATGCTGACAGATGAGGTTTTTCGATAACTTTCTAGTACTCTGTTTAGACAAAGCCAGTGCTAATTCTCGCTGGGTGAGAGGCATTTTGCGATGATAGTCGTGGCTGTCTAGAGGCTTCGTGGCGAACTGCTGATTGTGTTTTGGGAGATACCATTGAGCAAACTGGTTAGCTTCCTCAATAGAGCAGATGTTGTGAAGCCTCATGAGTTTGACCCATCGGTCTTGCAGGGTTTTGAATGCGCGTTCAACGCGTCCTTTAGCTTGCGGTGTGCGTGCCAGGCATAGTTCAATTTCCATTTGTTGCAAAGCACTTTGGAACTGGGTCGGTTGTTGAAAGATGTGTTGCTCTTTGGCATTGTTGCTAAAGATGCTATGGCGGTCGGAATACAGGCACAACGGGCAGCCATGGCGTTGGATATGCTGTTTGAGTGTTCGCATATAATCAAAGGTGGTCTCGGCAGCACAGAAATGCAATGCGGTAATCTGTGAGGTGGCATCGTCAATAAATATAATGAGCGTGCAGGGGTCGCCTCGCCCTTCAAACCAATCGTGGGTCGAACCGTCAATCTGTATGAGTTTGCCGAAGCCAGTTTGTCTGGGACGGCTTTGATGCGTTTTGATTGCATTGCGTCGCTTACCCTGGTGTAGCCCCTCTGCAATCATCCACTTGCGCAAGGTTTCAACGCTGAATGAGCGGTCAAATAAATGCCCATGACATTCAAACAACTGCTCATGTGCAAAAGTCGGTCCGAAATCGTGATAGTTCTCACGAATGAGCTTAACGGCTAGTTGTTTGATTGTCTCCGGTATTTTATTGTTTGAAGGCTTACCGCGTCGTTTAGATATCAGTGCCTTGATATCTTGCTTGCGATAGGCACTTAATAATCGCTTCACATGGCGGACGCTGATGTTGAGCATCTGTGCGGCCTTGGCTCTCGGTAATTTTTCCTCCAAGCATCGCTTGAGGACATGGTGGCGTTCTATTTCTTTGTCTGACATAGAGTAAGTTCCTTCGTTCATTGCATCTTCTCCTAAGCTGGGTTAAAAATGCTTTATTGTCCCCTAAAGGTGACATTTCTACTTTGGCGAAAGGTGACATTACTACTTTGCGCTTACACACATTTTGTGCGGCAGCTATATCTGCAAAGCACGCGAGCAGTATACACAGAACGATACGAGTGCAGTTTATTCTCATTTAAGGTTTGGTGTCGCGATGCTTGAGTATTTTATCTACGATGCCGTATGCGAGTGCCTCTTCCGCGTCCATAAAATTGTCGCGCTCGGTGTCGCGACGGATTTTAGTTATCGTTTGTTTGGTATGCTTGCTCAATAACTGATTCAGCTTCTCTCGTGTTTTGATGATTTCTTTGGCGTGTATGTCTATATCGGTGGCTTGACCCTGAAATGCACCCATCGGTTGATGAATCATCACTTTGGAATGTGGCAACAGATGACGTTTGCCGCGTGCACCCCCTGCCAACAGGACAGCCCCCATGCTCGCCGCCTGTCCGACGCACAGCGTACTGATCTCGGGGCGTGTAAATTGCATCGTATCGTAGATTGCAAGACCCGCCGACACCGAACCACCCGGCGAGTTGATATAAAGAGAGATTTCCTTATCCGAGTTTTCCGATTCCAAAAATAGAATTTGGGCAATGATCAAGTTTGCCATATGGTCGTTGATCGCACCGACGACAAAAATCACGCGCTCTTTGAGCAGTCGCGAATAAATGTCGTAGGATCGCTCACCGCGAGCACTTTTTTCTACTACGATAGGTACTAAATTTAATGCGGTTTCTTCGTGTGAGTTCATTTCAGCTCCTCATTGCGTTTTTTCCATGTCCATAAGTTCGTAAAAAGGGTATGCTTTTTCGCTTATATTTGCTTTTTCGATCACATAATCGATGATTTTATCTTCCAGCACCATCGATTCCACTTTACGGTAAGCCTCGACACTGCCATGGTAGTAGTTTTTCATACGCTCGGGATCTTTGTAGCCTTCTACCAGCTCGTTAATTTTAGCCTCGCGTGCGCTACGATCGATTTTGAAAAAGTTTTTTTCGTTAATGTAAATAAACAAGATATCCAAACAAACTTTACGCTCTGCGGTTTTTTCGAATAACTCGTCGGATATATCTTCATTGACATAATTCTTACCATCCTTAGCTAGGATTTTTTTCATTTTTTCAATTTGCTCTTTCATCATCGCCGGAGGTGCTTTTATGTTAGCGTGGGTCAGCATTGCATTTTCTACATTCGTGCGACGTAGTTGCGAGAGCTTTCTTTTGAGTTCCCACTCCATCCCCTCGCGCAGCGAGCTACGCAAAGCATCCACCCCGCCCTCTTCGATATTACACGCTTTGAAAAAATCGTCGTCCAGTTCGGGCAGAACCGCCGTTGCCACCGACTTCAGAGACACTTCGTAGCGCATGGCCGTTTTATCCGAGTCTGCGGTATCTACGGTTTTTTGATCGATCTTCTCTCTCAAGCTGATTTCTTTTTTTTCACCTGCGCGCATATTTTCAATCTGCCGATCGAGACGCTCGCTCATCAGCTTCGAACCTAAGATATAGCTTTTATCGTCAAACACTTTTATAGGTTTCTTATCGGTTTCCACGATGTTCACATTTATAGTCACCTTGTCGCCGACGCACGCCGGTCCGTCTTTGACTTGCCATGTAGCATGATTCATGCGCACCCGTTCCACCATAGTGTCTATATCTTTCTCGGTAATCTCACAGATCGGCTTTTCAATCGTGATATCCTCATAAGTATTCAACTGCAAATCGGGTAGCACTTCTATATAAGCCGTGTAGTGGATGCCTTTATCCGTATCTATCTCTATGTCTTCAAAAGAAGGATTGCTCAAGACGAAAAAATCGTGTTGTTTCGTTACTTCTTCGTAACTCTCGTACAATAAGGTATTGACAACATCGGCTTTTACTTCTGCCCCGTAATAACGTTTGATTATCTCCAGCGGTGCCTTGCCCGGCCTAAAACCCTTGATCTCGGCAGTGGTAGACAGTTTACGAAGTTTTGCATCGATCCGTTCGTTAAAATCCGCCGCCGGAATATCAATATGGAGTTTGCGCCCGAAAGTATCTATTTCTTCTATTCTACAATTCATTAAACCGATATGTTTTGAGTGGTTATTATAACCTTAAAACGATGCGGAAGGAGAGACTCGAACTCTCAAGGGAATATCCCACTGGCACCTAAAGCCAGCGCGTCTACCAATTTCGCCACTTCCGCATCGCTTAAAAATAGCTTATTATAATTGATTATTCCGACGATAACCGACTCGATGCGCCTATTTCTGCTTTTTCTATTTTCCGTATTGCTTGCCATCGTAGGCAGTAGCTTGGTTGCGCAACCGCTCTATGAATTATTAGACATTGACAATCTAATCGATTTCGACAACTTCGGGAAGCGGTTGGCGATGCTGGCAATTTTACTGACGATTGTCGCAATACTCAAGTTCAAAGGTTTGCTGGATCAGAAAAATGTAGGCTGGTCGGTGAATGAAAACCAAACACGACGCGGATTATTATTTTATGGCTTCGTCGTAGGTATAGCAATGATGCTACCCATCGCTTGGCTGTTTCATCTAACGGAACTTCGGGTTTTTAATCTTGCGCCGGACTTTGTCTGGGGTTCTTTTGTAGTCAAGTTCGCATCGCTACTACTCGCCGCCTTTGCGGTTTCTTTAATAGAGGAAACTTTTTTCAGAGGCGTTCTGTTCGGTGGTTTTCTGAAAGACAAAACACCGCTATTTGCGGTATTATTAACTGCCCTGTTCTTCGCAGTGATACACTTCGCACGCATCAAGGGAAGCGAATTGCCCGCCGATGCACCGTGGTATTACGGTTCGGTGATACTCGCCGACAGTATCGCAATGCATTGGCACGGCGACTATGCCGCAACGGCACTCAGCCTTTTTTTAGCCGGCGTATTGCTGGGCATCGTGCGCTTAAAGACCGCAAGCGTATGGGCTTGCATCGGCATACACAGCGGATGGATATTGACGCTCAAGGTCGATAAAAAATTATCCTATTTCAACGAACAGTCCGATTGGAGTTTTCTGGTCGGAGCGTACGATTCGTATAACGGTTGGGCAACCGCCGGCTGGTTGGCGATTATCTCTCTTATCTACTTTGCCGTTGCCATCTATAGAAAGGCTAGCGGTTCATGATATTGCTTTTATAGAAATACCATCGCTTGCCCATCAACTGCCGCACCGCTTCGTCGTTGCGATAACGTCTGCGCAACAAGCGATACACAAAATAAGGAATATTGTAAAAAACAAATGCCAGAAAAATCATCACCAAACCGACGATCACTTTGTATTCATCCAACAACGGAATCTCCGCCCACCAAAATGCTAATCCGACCAAGCATATGACGGCAGCCAACGAGAGTGTCAAACAGCGATTATAGTAATCGTGTTCGCGTTTGAGATGTTGTAATCGTTTTATCGAATCCATCTTTACCGTACCACCGCCTTTGATTACTAGAGCTTCTGCAAATAATCGGTCAACAATGCTTTGGTATATGCGTAAGCATCGGGCTGTTTGCTGGCACGAGGTCCGGCGATATTCAAAGTCTCGGGTTGAATACGGCGAGTAAAGCTCAACACTTCGTCGACCGCCGATGAAAATTGTACGGCATTTGCATCTATCGTTAAAACCGGCTTGGCTTCTTGATTGCAAAATTCAACCGTCAACTCGGTGCCACCTTCCAGTCGATCAAAATAGATAATCACGGTTGCATCGCTATCCGACACATTGCGCAAAGTACGCCGAATATAATCCCCTCCCACAAGCTCTTTTAGAGGATAGTATGAAGCAATTATACCGTCTTCGGCTAAACGTCCTTCGGGACACCAGCCTCCGCATGGTATTGCCAACTCCAGCGCAACATCCAAAGCTGCCCTATCGACACCCGTCTGCCCACCGGAAATAATGATGATATTTTTTTTCATAGCCGTAGTGGCTATTTTACAATACTCTACAAGGACAGACCGTTCGCCTCCTATGGAGAGGAGTAGAGCTATTGAAAAAGTGCTGGTATCGCACACTAGAACCGCCGATTGAGCCGGTAGGTCAATCAGCGATTCTACTGGAGAGGACCTTCCAAAAACACTTTACTACGGATACAAAGGGCTGCGTTCTCCGGAACAATCCTTACTGTGGCAGTACTAGGATCACCTATAAAGTAACCGGTAACAACACTAGGATCAGGACGGATTGTTATAGTTAATTCAGCACTACACATACTACCCGAGTCAATAATGCTAATTTTGGCAGAACCTTCTTCCACACTTTGCGGAAGTGCAACTCTTATTACTGGATCATCAAGATCAACATAGCTTCCACCTCCGGAAAGTTCTATCTCTACTAATACTGAGGATGTGAGTGTTACATTGGCAGTTATTGTGGTCGTCACCGTATCACCCGGCATAACGATTCTCGGTGCGGTGATAGTCACCGTAGGATCATTATCGGTGATGAGGAGTAGACCATTACGACATGAAGCACGATTATCGGGAACATTGGTCGGCACTTCGCTTGGATTTTGTGCCACTGATATATCAACCTGATCGGTCTGCCTAATTTCTACTATATCGTCGTCCACCACCAGATTATTCAAAAGAAAGTGTGTTTGTCCGGCTCTGATAGTCAAAGAGTCGATGGCATTAATATCGGCACGCGATGCACTACCTGAAAAGTCATATGTAAGTGAGGCTGTGACATCTCTATTCAAGCCTTTGCTATTATCTTCACTCTCTCCTCTTAAGAGGTTGATCTGCGGGATATCGCCAAAACCATCAACATTGCTACCTTCTTGTATTTGATAACCAAATTTAGAGAAGCAGAGTATGTATTCGTCGTCCAATACGGTCACCGAATCATTAGCAAGTCCTGCGATTGAAATTTCTATGGTTTTATCGGCATTGAGTCTTCGGTTATCGTTCAATTTTAATTCAAATCTCGCAGTTTGCGAACCTTGCCGAAAAGAAATAATATTATTATAAGTTGAAGATTGGACGACCTCAGTCCCTAAAGATACACCGGGTCCGCGTACTAAACTTAAACTATTAAAGTCTCCCGCTTCAAAACCACGGATAGCAAGATTTAGGGCAATCATTTCGGTGCCGGTGAGCCTACGATTTAAGGTGACATCAAACGGTATCGTCGCACCGACCAAAGAACCTTGGACTAGATTGCCTTCGTAGTACTCGTCTCGATCAGCCGATATCGTAGCTGTTACCGATTGCTGTGCGACGGCTGTATCTGCAAAGCACGCGAGTAGTATACATAAACCTATAAGTTTGTAGTTGATTCTCATATTTAAGATTTAATATTGCGATTCATTTTTATATCTTCAAATGTCTATTTTACAATACCCTCCCATAAGGGCAAACTATTGTCCTCCTGAGGAGAGGCGTAGCCTCTCGAAACCGAAAGGCGAGTTGGTCTATAAGCCGGGTTCTGTTTCGGCAGCCATCCATCTGGGATATATGTCGCCATATACCTCTAGCGGTTTACCCGAGAGTCTGCGCGGGCAACGCATAACGCTCTCCTATTCAACCTTGCTCCAAGTGGGGTTTACCCTGCCACCGATGTTACCATCGGCGCGGTGTGCTCTTACCACACCTTTTCACCCTTACCTCCGAAACGAGGCGGTATCTTTTCTGTGGCACTTTCCATGGACTCACATCCTCCAGATGTTATCTGGCACCCTGCCCTGCGGAGCCCGGACTTTCCTCTATGTGTTGCTCATAGCGACTGCCCGACCAACTCCACACAAGCATAACATATTCGGGGTTTCGTCGCTTGCTTCGGCACCATCCGAGTTATCATAATTCGGTGGGTGAACGCGTTGATTATGCAGATATGGCGGGACTGTTGAAAAAGTATCGTCAGCTTGCAACCGTAACCGCTTGCGCCATGAATTTATAATAACCACCAAGCCGTAGGGGCAGGATAAAGCCGCCGATTGAGCCGGTAGGTCAATCGGCAATTTTAATGTCTGCCTTTAAGTGCCGTTCTGCACGACACCAACCGCTTGCGCCCAACAAATAATAGTTTTCATAATATTAATGGGTGAACGCATTAATCGTGCAAACATGATACGTTTCGGGCGGACATGCAAGTCCGCCCCTACGGCGGTTTGTAAATATTCACGGCGCAAGCGGTTGCAGTTGTGCAAAAACAGTACTTTTTCAACAGCCCTCGTTCGCGACCACCCCGTCAGGCTTCACCTGCCACCCCTCCACAGGAGGGGAATAGACTGATGTGGTGGCGGTGCCGAGGAGAGGACTTGAACCCCCAACCTTCGCATTACAAGTGCGCTGCACTACCATTGTGCTACCTCGGCATGGGTCGTTCACCGCAAATCCGTACTTCAATATGTCAATGGGTGGGTCTATATTCTATTCTAAGGTCTAAAATACCCGGGATACTTTTTATGCTTTCGAGCATTTGTGCACTAGGCTCCACTTTGTACGACTCGGATAGCACCATTCTGGTTTCGGCATCGGCATTGCGGAATATGATATAAACCTTGCATCCCCCGGAGGGTTTCACAAACGGTTGCATCGATGCGATTAGTTTATCGACCAGGCCATCTTTTTGAGATAGATCGTCGATATTACCGGTATCCCATACGATGCTAAGATTTTTGGCGAATGATTGTTCGGCTTGTTCGAGTGTCATGATTCGTGAAGCACGCCAGCGATCGTTTTTATTTTGAATATCGTAAGCCGCCTTGTACACGCCGACGACAACGATACCCTCGTAAGAAAGCATGTCTTTGCAGTTCTTATAATCGTTGTCGAATAGCGATAAATTAAGTCTATCGGTGCCGTCGTCGAGTGCGAAAAATGCAACCGATTTTCCTTTCCTTTCACCTTGTTTCTCGGTTGCGTTATCTTGTCGGTTCGATGATTTTCTGTAAATAACTCTGTGTTCAACTTTATCCAAAGTACCGGCAAGCCAAACCGCTTCTCTTTCGTCATGCTTCGATGTTCCGAGTGCTCGCCTGAAGTCACCGAGACTTTGATAATCAACGATGTTTTTTATCTTGTCGCTACACTTAGAAATAGGATGTGCGGTTAGATAAAAACCTAAACTGTTTTTTTCTTTCTCCATGAGTTGCGCTTGGGTCATGGTCTCGGTATTTTTATCGGGCATCTCGGAGACGGTAGACGAAGTATGCGTCTCGCCGAAAATACTGGTTTGACCGCTTTCGTTATCTCGGAAAGTCCTCTCCGCCAAATCATAGATATTCTCCAGAGATTGCAGTGCCGAAGCTCTATCGGCTTCTATTTTGTCGAAGGCACCTACCGATACGAGCGGTTCGATCATATTCGCTCTGAGTTTCGGCACTAGGCGGCGGCAAAAATCGGTCAACGATTTATAATTTCCTTCGGCTTTACGGTCGTTCACGATAGTTTTGATCATCTCATGACCGATTTGTCGTATTGCGCCCAAGCCATAGACTATCTGCCCTTCTTCTATTTCTCTAAACTCGTATTCCGAGCGGTTTATATCGGGTGGCACGATCGTCAATCCCAAGTTGCGACATTCACTCAACAAATCTATAATTTTATCGGTATCCGACATCTCCGATGTCAATACCGCCGCCATAAAAGCACCGCTGTAATTGCTCTTGAGCCAAGCGGTCTGATAGGCTACGAGTGCGTATGCAACCGAGTGTGATTTATTGAATCCGTAACCGGCAAAATGTTCTATCAAATCAAAAAGTCTAGTCGCAACGCCGCGAGCGACACCGTTTGCCATAGCCCCTTCGACAAAAACCACTCGCTGCTCGGCCATTTCTTCGGGAATTTTCTTGCCCATCGCACGGCGTAAAATATCGGCTCCACCCAAAGTATAACCGGCGAGCGTTTGTGCAATCTGCATAACCTGCTCTTGATACAAAATGACCCCGTAGCTGGTACTCAATATCGGTTCTAATACCGGGTGTTGGTATTCGAATTCCTCACCGTGCTTACGGTTCGCATAGCTGTCGCCCATACCGGCTTGCAACGGGCCCGGACGGTAAAGCGCAACAAGGGCGACGATATCTTCAAATTTATCGGGCTTTAATTTTTTGATTAAACGACGCATACCACCCGACTCCAGCTGAAACAATGCGGTCGTCTCGGCATTTTGCAATAAGCGATAGGTCTTAGGGTCGTCGAGCGGTATTTGTGAGATTTCGGGAACCGAGACACCGCGACGCTTAAGATTCGCCAGAGTTTTGTTGATAATGGTTAAGGTTCTAAGCCCCAAAAAATCAAATTTAACCAAGCCTACTTTTTCTATATCTTTCATATCAAAATGCGTTGCGGCATTTTGATGATCGGCTTCTTTATACAATGCGGTGTAATCGGTTAACGGAGCCGGTGCAATGACGATACCGCCGGCGTGTTGGCCGGCGTTTCTAACCAAACCTTCTATAGCCAAAGCATTATCGAACACCCTTTTGACTCTCGCTTCATTATCGTAGCGTTCTTTTAGCTCGGGAGATTCTCTAAGTGCCTCGCTTAATTTAATGTTCAAGCGCGACGGTATCAGTTTGACGAGATCGTCGCCCAAACCATAAGCATAACCCAGCACGCGGGTCACATCGCGTATTGCCGCTTTAGCCCCTAGACTGCCGAAAGTGATAATCTGACTCACATTATCTCGCCCGTATCGCTCGACGACATATTGGATGACGCGATCCCGACCTTCTATGCAAAAATCAACATCAAAATCCGGCAACGATATGCGGTCGAGATTTAGAAAACGTTCAAAAAACAAGTCGTACTTCAGAGGATCTATCTCGGTAATCCCCAAAGCATAAGCAACCAAAGAACCTGCCCCCGAGCCTCGCCCCGGACCGACCGGAATGTCGTTATGCTTGGCCCATAAGATAAAATCGGCAACGATCAAAAAATAACCTTCATAACCCATCTCGCTAATTACTTTTAGTTCCGCTTCCAGACGCTCGGTATAGGCGGCTTGATCCAAGTCGGTATTTTTATCCAAGTAATTCTGCAGACCGGCAACGGCATCGTGTCTCAGCTTATCCTTTACGCTAAGCCTCTCTTCTATAGGGAAAGATGGCAAGTGTGTCTGCCCCAACCGAAGTTCCAGGGTGCAACGCCTCGCTATTTCCACACTGTTTTGTATCGCACTCGGTATATCTTTGAACATCGCCACCATCTCGTCGGCACTTTTGAGGTATTGCTCGGGGCTGTATAGATCTCGTCGACGGTGTTTATCGTTCAAAGTACGACCTTCGGCAATACAAACCTTAATTTCGTGCGAATTAAAATCTTCTTTGTTCAAAAAACAGACATCGTTGCTCGCAACCATCGGCAACGCTGCCCGTTTAGCCAACTTAATTGCTTTTGTCACATAATCGCGCTCGTTTTCTCGCCGCGTGTATTGGAGCTCCACATAAAAGCGATCTTTGAATACCGAAGTCCAAAATTCCACCAAACGATCAACCTGTGGTGACTCGTCGTGCAATAACGCCGCTGCGAGCGCACCCCGCAATGCACCCGAAAGTATCAATAAACCCTCGTTGTAATGTTCTAAATCCTCTCGCTTCACGGCAATCTTTGCGTTTTCGTGATTTTCCAGATAAGCGGTGGAAACCAACCGCGTTAGATTGCGATAGCCGCGTTCATCCAGACATAAAACGACGCATTGCTCGCCGGTCGGTGCGATGGCATCCGCGTGTATAGATAATTCGCACCCGATAATCGGCTTTATGCGGTGTTCGATCGCTTGGGTGTAAAACTTGATTACCGCAAAAAGATTATTGATATCGCTGATTGCAATCGCCGGGAATTGCATCGCTCGGGCTTTTTCAAAAAGTGCGGGTATACGCAATACACTATCTTGAATAGAGTACTCGGTATGCAAATGTAAATGTACGAACCGGTTCATCGTAATGCTCGGTTTTTGTGCCGACTCACAATTCATTTCTTTCGTCTAAAGGCAGCGGCACTTGAGCAATCGCTTCGCGCACTTTAGCCCAGCTCGTTCTGTGTAGTGCGCAACTACCGTGGTTCATCAGTGCGCGCTTGTGCTTAGTGGTTGCATAACCTTTGTGTTCGGCAAAATGATACGACGGATATTTATCCGCCAACATTCGCATCTGTCGATCGCGCGTCGTCTTAGCCAAAATAGAGGCCGCTGCAATACACATCGTTCGGTCGTCTCCGGCAATAATCGCATTACACGGAATATCGCTTTGCGGACAACGATTACCGTCTATCAATACGCGTTGCGGTTTGAGATCTAAACCTTCTATCGCTCTTTGCATTGCCAGCAGTGTTGCGTTGAGTATATTGACGCGATCTATTTCATCGCTATCGGCACTGCCTATAGCCCAAGCATGCGCACTTTCCTTTATTTTATCGGCTAGATACTCGCGGCGAGCCGGCGATAATTTTTTGGAATCTACGCAACCGTCTATGGTTCGCTCGGAATCTAAAATAACCGCAGCGGCAACCACCGGTCCCGCTAAAGCACCGCGTCCCGCTTCATCTACGCCGGCGATATAAATCTCACCGAAGCGCGGTATCGCTTGATGTCTTAAGATAACATTTTCACAATTCACGGTTTATTCTTGTGTCTCTCATATTGGCAAGAGACTATTATAATGTGTTCGCCCGTTTAATTTATAATTTCCCTATTTGTGGGCGCAATAACACAAAAATCCTCTTGCGATATACCATTAAAAATGCGTTAAGGTCAACAGGATGTGCTAGAATGTGCGTTTTAACCATACCGAGTAAAATCCTACGATGATCAAAAAATATTTAACACACAGCATTGCGTTAATAGCTTGTCTTGCAATCGTTGCATGCAAGCCTTCACAAACCGAAGACAAGGATAACAAATCAATGAATACCAACACCGAAAATGCAATCGTCACATTAAAAACCAGCGAAGGCGATATCAAGATCGAACTTTATGCCGATAAAGCACCGATTACCGCAGAAAATTTTCTGAAATATGTCCAAGAAGGTTTTTACGACGGTACTATCTTTCATCGGGTCATACCCAACTTTATGATACAAGGCGGTGGTTTTACCGAGGATATGAACCAAAAGCAAACCAATCCCGACATTAAAAACGAAGCCGATAACGGCTTAAAAAACGACCGCGGCACTATTGCGATGGCGCGCACCCCCGACCCGGATTCGGCAAGTTCACAATTTTTTATCAACTTGAAAAATAATGACTTTCTTAATTTTAGAGATAAAAGCATGCAAGGCTGGGGATATTGCGTCTTCGGCAAAGTGATCTCGGGCATGGAAGTAGTGGATAAAATCGCAACGGTAAAAACCGGTCCAAAGCAAGGTCACCAAGATGTCCCGATGCAGACGATTACCATTACGAAGGCGACCCTAGAGAATGGATGACAACGCTATTCATTGCAGATTGTCACCTCAGCCCGAAGCGACCGCAAATCGTCGAACTTTTTTGTAACTTTCTAGAGAACCGAGCGCAAGCCGCACAACAACTTTACATACTCGGCGATCTATTCGACCAGTGGCTGGGCGACGACGACCCGGCGACAGGCTTGGAGGCGGTCTTCGTAGCACTACGAAAGTACGCCGACAAAAAACCGCTCTATTTCATGCACGGCAACCACGATTTCTTAATCGGTAAAGAGTTTAGCCGCCGCACGCATTGCCGATTCGCCGGCGAGCACCCGTCACAAGATGCCGTGGTAGCCGATATAGAAGGTTGTGCAACTCTGCTGATGCACGGCGACCAACTATGTACCGACGATGTAGCGTATCAAAGATATAGAGCTGTGGTTCGCAATCGTACACTACAAAAACTTTGGAAAACAATGCCGTTGAGATGGCGGCAATCCTTCGTTAAGCGATTAATTTCTACAAGCGAAAACGCCACCGCTAAAAAAACTGAAGCGATTATGGATGTCAACACCGCTACCGTAAATGCAACGATGCGACACTACCGCGTCCGACGACTTATACACGGGCATGTTCACCGTCCGGCTATACACGATTTTATGTTGGACGGCAAAGCCACACAACGGCTGGTACTGGGCGATTGGTACGAGCAAGGTAGTGTGTTGGAAGTCACGAGCGATAACACCACGCTCCACCGATTGTCGTATCCATCCACTAAATCATGATACTCCTCTACGGATGTAGCCCGATACTTGACTTAGGTTGCTATACCGTTGGTCGGATATATCGCTATTTAATCCGTATTCTGCTTGACATTAAAATATGCTACTGATATAAGGTTATACGATATTGCAATAACGGTATATGAAAATTTGACGGTTTTTATATGCACTGATGGAATTACTTTTAACCGGAGATTATTAATGTCTACATTATTTGAATATCTAAGCAACGATGTTTCACTGCTGATTGCGATAATACTCGTTATCGGATGGTGTTTTGCTATACATTTGAAAATTCAGGACTTTGAACCTTTAAGAAAAAATGCAAGTAGTATCTTGGCTGTAGTCAAAAAAGTAGAGAAAATAAACGAGACATTGATCAACCGATACGGTAAAGATGTCACCCGCATCGATAGCCCCGTATCGCTAAGCGACTACGGTATCCAATTATCCCAAAAAATAGATGCACCTTCTATCGTTACCGAGTACGCTCCGAAACTGACACAAAAAGCAAAAGAAAAACACATGAATAGGTACCAGATACAGAAAAACAGTTTTACTCTGGCAAAGCAGGCCCTGGAGAATTTGGAGAAAATAGATAAAAAACGCTTTGACAGGCTAGCCAATCTAGCTTACGAAGAAGGTATAGAAATAGAAAGTCTGATAAAGATTTTGGGATTGGAATTGCGAGACGAAGTACTAAAATCCGTTAATAGAACCGCCGATTGAACCGACAAGTCGATCGGCGTGACATTGTGCTATATTCTGAGCCCTATCATCAAATCCATAACATTGGTTCCGGTAGGACCAGTGTTGATTAAATCTCCAGTCTGCTCCAGAAAACTGCCGCTATCGGCATTTGCCAAGCTATGTTTTATATCCAAGCCCAGTGCCGAAGCTCTACGCACCGTCGTGCCGTCAACCAAGGCACCGGCGTCGGTGGTCGGTCCATCGCTGCCATCGGTGCCGGCAATTACAAAATAAACACCTTCTTCATTTGACAAGCGTTCGGCTATCAGCAAAGCGAGATGCTGATTGCGCCCGCCTCGTCCCGGAGATTGCGGTAGTTGCATAGAGGGTTCTCCTCCCCAAACCAGTAACTGATGCTTATCGGTGAATAGTGTGTCGCATAAACGCTCGGCAACCGCTACGACATCACCTGCTACGAAGTCCGGCATCAAACGGGCATCGTAACCCAATGCTATTGCCTTATTAACGCACGCTTTTTTGGCATTGTCTAAACGCGCAACTATACGGGTATCGATAAGCCTAAAGACTTCTGCGTCGGGCGGTGGCACCAATGTAATGCCGGTCAAACAATCTTTAATTTCCGTCGGATAATCGTCAAAATTCGGTTTTGTGTGCGGTGGATTCAGTAAGCCCGAGCCTATCACGCTAGGATCGTCCCCCGGCACATCGGATATCATCAAATTCAGCACGGCGCAACCCTCGAGTCTCATTGCCAATCGTCCGCCTTTAATGCACGAAAGTGATTGGCGCACTGCATTCATCTGTCCTATATCCAAGCCTTTGGCGAGCAACACTTCGGTTATGTTTTTTAGATTCTCCAAGCGCATGCCGGCGGGCAGTACTTCAACCAAGCTCGAAGCACCCCCCGACAATAAAAAAAGAAAATGTGCCTTGCGAACCGTACGGCTTTCCAGATAGGCTAATAATCGCCTTCCCGCCTCTAGGCTCTTATCGCTAGGCACCGGATGATCCGATTCTATGACCTCTATGGAATTATGGTCGTGTAGTTCGGGTGCGGTATGTAGATGCTTGGTAATTAGCAAACCGTCTTTTATTCGGTTGCCGAGCACATCCAATGCGCCCAAAGTCATATCCGAGGCAGCTTTGCCTATCGCAACCAAATGTAGTGCCTCGCTACTCGGGCGATGCGCTTCAAGATCGGCGATAACCGCCCGACGCCCCTTAACTCTATTGAGCCCACTATTAAAAATTTGCATTAAGTCGCTACGAATTTTATCTTGCATGATTACGGGTATTCTAACGCGAGCGGTGTATGGGTGCAATAGAACGTAGGACATTCCAAGCATCGCTTTACAACGGCGCACCGCTCTATACTTCATGCAACCAAAAGCAAAGATAATGCTTTCTACAAAGAGCAAGTTGCCCAGCCGTACAAAAATCCCGAAGACCCTCGAATACGAGAACAGATAGCAAACGGTGCAAAGGGACGGATGCCGTATTCGTGGTTTTACTTTAACCTTGTCAAAAATGTTTCAAAAGACAAAACTTTTCATTCGTGTCAAATTCCCTTGAAACTTGTAGAAATGCTTATTTCCGCGACCACGAAACCCGGAGATAGTGTATTCATTCTATTCGGTGGCAGTGGATCGGAGATAGTGTTGGCAGAAAAGATGAATAGAGTTTTCTTATCTTGTGAAATCAATCAAAAATATTATACGATGATCCAAGACAGGTTGGGTCGTCGAGGAGAAATCATAGATAAATACCGTTGCCTCCCGAATATTCAATTGCGTTTACCCGTTGATTTATGAAAGACATAATCTTACGATTCTAGGTGGTTCTATTCTACCCCGACAAGCTCAATCGGTGATTCTATGGTGCAATAATATAAACGATGGAATTACACTCTAAGATATCAAATACTTCTACTACATCTTTGTTTTTCATTCTAACACAACCGACCGACGACGGGCGACCGATGCGCTTTTCGTCGATCGTGCCGTGTATATAAATGTAGCGGCGTTGGGAGTCATGGTAGCCTCCTTGGTTGATATTCGGTTCGAGTCCGGCTAACCATAGAATACGGGTGCAGATTGCATCTTCGCAGCCGATTGTTGTATGCGGGTTGGGTGATGCGATATTATCGGTTGCTCGTCGTGCTATGAAAAGTCTGCACAGAGGTTCACCCTCGCCTATTTTCATTGCAACCCGATGTGCGCCTTGCGGTGTTTTACGAGAGTCCTCTGTAGAACCCACCCCATAGCGCGATGTGGATATCGGATACCATGCACATAGATGCAAACGCCTGATCAGATAAAGCCTTTGTGTGTAAATATCGATCAATGCCAGCGGATGCCGCGCGTATTTAGGATAAGTCCTCAGCAAACGCCGAGAGCGTGTTTGCCAATCAACGATGATAAATCTCTCTGTTCGTAATACGCATCAACTCTTTTCGATCTATCGCATTTTATGCGATATACAAATCCGCTTCACCTGCTTTCTTTTTCTCTTGCTTGGATTCTTCGCTGCGTTGTCGCCTTATTCGATCCAAATAACCGGTTTCGGGTTCAACCACATATTCACCGTTGAACATAGAGCAGTCAAAATGCTTTAGCTTCTGGTTGCCCTTTTGTACTGCCGCCACCAAATCGTCCAAGTCCTGATAAAACAGAACGTCCGCTCCTACAAAAGAACAGACTTGGTCTATGGTGCGATTGTGCGCTATCAATTCGCCCGGCACCGGCATATCAATGCCGTAGATATTCGGATAACGTATAGGTGGCGATGCCGAGACCAAAAATACCCGCTTGGCACCGGCTTCGCGTGCCATCTGTACGATTTGCTTGGAAGTCGTGCCGCGCACGATGGAATCGTCGACGATCATCACATTCTTATCCTTAAACTCGATACCGAGCGGATTCAATTTGTAGCGTACCGATTTCTGTCGTTCTTGCTGCTCGGGCATAATAAATGTGCGACCGATATAGCGGTTTTTTATAAACCCTTCGCGATAACGCACTTTGAGTTTGATTGCCAGTTCCAATGCGGCGGTACGGCTGGTGTCGGGCACCGGTATCACAACATCAATTTTATAATCCGACCATTCTCGTTTAATCTTTTTCGCCAATCTATCCCCCATACGCATGCGTGCTCTATGGACAAAAACTTCGTCTATTTCCGAGTCGGGGCGAGCAAAATAAACATATTCGAATATGCAACTGCGATACTCCGAAGATTCACTGCATACCTTTGCATAAAGATCGCCTGCGCTATCTATAAAGATGGCTTCGCCCGGTTTTAGGTCTCTAACTTTCCGAAAACCGGAGGTGCCGAATGCAACACTCTCCGAAGCAAACATATATTCCAAGCCTTTGGTCGTTTCTCTTACACCGTAGATTAACGGGCGAATTGCGTACGGATCACGAAACGCAACGATACCTATACCGGCTATCATTGTCACCACGGCGTAGCTACCTCGCACTCGCATATGCAATTTTTTTACCGCCTGAAATATCTCGTTCGGCCCCGGCATCAATTTCTGCTGTAGCAGTTCGTGGGCAAATATATTCAGCAAAATTTCCGAATCCGAACCGGTGTTAATGTGCCTTCTATCCTGATTGAATAATTGCGTTATGAGTTTCTCGGAGTTGATCAAGTTGCCGTTATGGGCAAGCGCAATGCCGTAAGGGCTATTGACATAGAGCGGCTGTGCTTCCGCACGATGCGAAGTGCCTGCGGTTGGATAACGCACATGGGCAATACCGATAGAACCCTTTAGGTCGAGCTTATTATTCGCTTGAAATACATCCCTGACCAAACCGTTGCCTTTGTGTTGGTATATCCTGCTATTTTCTTGCGTTATAATTCCGGCAGCATCTTGACCGCGATGTTGCAATAATAACAGGCCGTCGTGCAGAGATTGTGCAACCGCTTGGTGACCGTAAATAGCGAGTATTCCGCACATACCGAGCTATCCTATTAAATGCTATGCTCCTCGACTTTGCGACGAGGTTCGGGGTTCAATTCCGTGGGATTATCGGTTCCGACATCGGGCAAGCCGAAATCAAAATGCCAAGAGTACTGTGTCGGCAACATTGCCACGATACGTTGTGCACCGTCGACGAACGGCGGCAATAAGCGAGATTGGTTCCACCAATCGTAGATCGATACTTTCGTCAGTCCGGCAAAAATAACCAATAGCATCACGATGATTGCCCCTCGTGCTAAACCGAAAGCAGCACCTAAAATACGATTCATGCCTTTTAGTATAGTGCTGTGCGAGACTAAATTGCTAAGCGCATTGCTTAGTAGATTGCCGATGAAGAGTGAGACGATGAAAATCAATATAAACGAGATTACAAAGACGATAGACCCTCCTTCTACATTAAAGCCTAGCCATTCTCCGCCCCAGTTTTGCGAAACCGGCATCAACCATCGCACCGGATATTCGGATAGATAAAAGGCGAGAAATAACGCCACAATCAAACTCGCCAGAAATAATGCTTCCTTAACAAATCCTTTATAGATACCTATGCCCACCGAAATAAACAGAATCAAACATATCGCAACATCGACATAGTTCAACATCAAATCATTCTCTTCCTTTTATAAAGGCATCGGGATAATCTTTTTTGATAAGTTCCGTTATCTCACTCAAAACCTCGTAATCGTCGGAAAGTACTTTAACGACATAAACCTCACGATCATCAGCCATCTCGGTTTCTATGCTGATGAACACATTCAATGCTTCCATTGCAATGATTTTTTCGCGTGCTACGAAAGCATCTTCCTCAACATCAAAACTCCCCACTTGCGTCACCCACAACGGGGTAAATTCGGCATCCTCCGGCTCATCCAATAGTATTTCCGGTGAAGGATAGTTTTGTTCGCTTGCGTCGATTTGTCTAGGCGGTGCGGTCATACTATCGTTGAATCCTTTGGTATCCATCGACGGCGGCGGCGGTTCAAATAACAAAGACAATAAGATCACCGCAACCAAAACCAGTATGATCGTACCTAATAATCGTTTCTTGATATGCCGTTCCATCTTAAGCATCCAATTCCTTCAAGGCATCTGCGACGGTCATCGTAGAACCGAAAACGAGTAATTGCTCTCCGTTTTGTATGTTTTATATTGCATAGTTGTATGCCTCCGATACCGAAGTAAAACATTGTATACCATTTGATGCGTTTGCGTGCCGATTTATGACACTCTTCAGCTCGGCGACAGGCAAAGCGTATATAGAGTCGGGTTCTGCCAAATACCAATGATCAATCAAAGGGGTTACGATTTTAGTCACATTGTCCACATCCGCCTCGCAAGGTATCTTGAAATCCTTCATCGGCGTGAACGCCACAATCAAACTCGCCGGAAATAATGCTTCTTTAACAAATCCTTTATAGATACCTATGCCCACCGAAATAAACAAAATCAAACATATCGCAACATCGACATAATTCAACATCGAATCATTCTCTCTCTTTTATAAAGGCATCGGGATAATCTTTTTTGATAAGTTCCGCTATCTTGCTCAAAGCCTCGTAATCGTCGGAAACTACTTTGACGACATAAATATCACGGCTATCGACCATCTCGGTTTCTATGTTGACGAACACATTCATTGCCTCGATTGCGGTAATTTTTTCGCGTGCCATCAAAGCATTCTCTTCAACACTAAAACTCCCTACTTGCATCACCCACAGCATGGTAAGTTCGTCATCCGCCGGCTCATCCGATGGTATCTCGGACGACGGGCGGTTTTGTGCGCTTGCGTCGATTGGTTCGGGCGACGCAGTCATACTATCGTTGAATCCTTTAATATCGATCGGTGGTGGCGGTTCCAATAAATCCGCTTGTTTATCGGGCTCGTTGAGAGGCATTGTAAAGCCCTCTTGATGATACTTAAACTTCGGCTTTTGCGGCGCATCGATCTCTATACTTTGCATCGCCCTATAACCCTCGCCGTCCAATAACAAAGGCAACACGATTACCGCAACCGAAACCAGTACCACCGTACCTAACAATCGCTGCTTGATATGCCGTTCCACCTTAAGCATCCAATTCCTTCAGGGCTTCTGCAACGGTCATCGTAGAACCGAAAACGAGTAATTGCTCTCCGTTTTGTATATTGTGTATTGCATAGTTGTATGCCTCCGATACCGAAGTAAAACATTGTATACCATTCGATGCGTTTGCATGCCGATCTATGACACTTTTTAGCTTGGCGACGGGCAAAGCGTGTGTAGAGTCGGGTTCCGCCAAATACCAATGATCAATCAAAGGAGCTACGGTTTTAGTCACATTGTCCACATCTTTAGTCGATAGAATTGCAAATACCGCATGCAGTTTGGCACCGTTGGTGAAGCTCTTTAGGTTCTGCACCATAACTTCTACACCCTGAGGATTATGACTGATATCGAAAATACCGGTTATCTTTTTAGAATCGACGGTCTGATATCTAATCTGGAAACGGCCGGGTAAATAAACCGTATTCAATCCCTCTACAACCGCCTCGCGAGGTATCTTGAAATCCTTCGTCAGCGCGAATGTCATCAATGCACAACTCGCGTTCTGCAACTGTATATCGCCGAACAACGCCGGCAACGGCAAACCCTCGAAACGACTGTCGGCACTCTCAAAATCCCATCGGTCGCCGTTTTTGCGGTAACCGAAATTCTCATTGAGTAAATATAAGGGACGATCTTTTTTCAATATCTTAATAGACTCGGGAGGGTTCAAATCGCCGCAAACACACGGCAATCCGGGACGCGTGATGCCGGCTTTTTCACGCCCGATAGATTCTCTGTTATCGCCCAACCACTCGACATGGTCTATGCCGATACCGGTGATGACGGCAATATCGGCATCGATGATGTTCACCGCATCCAATCGCCCACCCAAGCCGGTCTCCAGCAAAATGATATCGGGATTATTGAACTTAAAACATTGCAAAGCTGCCAGCGTACTAAACTCGAAAAAGCTCAGGCTGATGTCGCTGCGCCGTGCTTCTATAAGCTCGAACGCACGACATAACTCGGCATCGTCTATACAGCGGTTATCGATTTTAATGCGCTCGTTATAGCGATGCATGTGCGGCGAGGTGTAGCTTGCGGTGATATAGCCCGCAGCACGCAACATCGCTTCCAACATTGCAACCGTCGACCCTTTACCGTTGGTGCCGGCAACCGTTATGACCGTCTGCTCGGGATTCAACAGCTGCATATTTGCGGCGACTTTCTTAACCCGATCCAAACCCAGCTCTATTTCTTGAGGGTGGGTTCGTCTATGCTTGTCCAGCCATAGCTCCAATTCTGCCGAATACTTATTTTTCTCGGAACCCATGCTCGCGTTCAGTATTTCATCAGCAATGCAAGTATATTTGCAACTCGTTCTCGCATTTCTTTACGATCCACGATCATATCTATCGCACCGTGTTTCAATAAAAACTCGCTACGCTGAAACCCCTCGGGCAACGTCTGCTTGACGGTTTGTTCAATCACTCTAGGACCGGCAAAGCCTACCAAAGCCTTAGGTTCGGCAATAATCACATCACCGAGCATCGCCAAGCTGGCGGATACACCGCCCATCGTCGGGTCGCACAACACCGAAATAAACGGGATGCGCTGTGCCGACAACTTTGCCAATGCGGCACTGGTTTTAGCCATTTGAAACAGAGAGACCAAAGACTCTTGCATGCGCGCCCCACCACTCGTCGAGAAGCATACCAGCGGTGCGCGTATCTCCACCGATTGTTCAACCGCACGCTTAAAGAGTTCACCGACCACCGCGCCCATAGAACCCCCTATAAAACTGAAATCGAATGCGGCTACGACGACCGGCTTGGACCTCAGTTCACCTTGATATACGACGAGCGCGTCGCGCTCGGAGGTGCTTTTATAAGCTGCCGTATAACGCTCCTTATAACGTTTCTTATCCTTGAATTTCAGAAAATCGGTAGGTCCTATGGTGCCGCTCAACTCTACGCGTGCTTCTGCGTCTAAAAATAAATCAATGCGTGTTCTGGCGGAGAGCCTGATATGGTGTCCGCATTTCGGACAAACATAAAAGCTCTTTTTTAACTCGGGTTGATACAAAACAGCTTGACACGCCGGGCATTTATCCCATAACCCTTCCGGTATTTTGCGATTGTCTTTACGGGCGGTGCGTATACGCGAAGGTATTAATTTTTCAAACCAGCTCATTTTCTATCTTTATAATCACGCTATTCGGCATCGATGGCACTGCGCAATGCGGCAACGAAATCGGCTACCTCCAGTCGATAATCGGTATCGGCATGTTGCGCTACGATGCGCACAATCGCACTGCCCACCACAACGGCATCCGCCAATCGTGCAACTTGCCTCGCGTGTTGCGCGTCGTGTATCCCGAACCCCACCGCCGTCGGTATCGTTATTATATTCTTAAAGTGCTCGACCTTGTCGGCTATCTGTTCCAAGTCTATGTGCTTGGCACCGGTCACACCTTTCAAAGACACATAGTAAAGGAACCCGCTCGCCACTTGCGCAATGCGTTTTAGGCGATCGTCGGTCGTCGTAGGCGACACCAAAAAAATGATGTCCAAAGCCTCGTGTTCGGTTGCCTTCAGTAGCGTGGCGGCTTCTTCAACCGGCAAATCAACGACCAATACACCGTCGACACCCGCTTTTACCGCAGATTCTACGAACTGTATCTCTCCCATCGCTTCGATGGGATTTTGATAGGTCATCAAGACAACGGGTGTGTCGTTATTCTTTAGTCTGAACTCGGCAACCGTATCGATTACATCGTGTAGACTAGTCCGATGGTGTAATGCGCGCTCGCCGGCAGCTTGTATGACCGGCCCGTCCGCCATCGGGTCCGAAAAGGGAACGCCCAGCTCTATTAAATCGCCGCCGTTTTCGACCAATGTGTGCATCAACGGCACGCTCGCATCGGGGTTCGGGTCGCCGGCCATAATATAAGGTATCAACGCCGTACGACCCGACGCTGCCAATGAGTCAAAACATGTGCCGATGCGGGTTTTAGCCATTCGTTTTAGACGAAGCTACGAACCGTCTCTAAATCTTTATCCCCTCTTCCCGATAAATTGACAACGATCGCATCGGTATTGGTATAGCGTTTTGCAAGCTGCGTGGTATAAGCTAAAGCATGGCTGGTTTCTAGAGCGGGGATAATACCTTCGCAACGGGTTAATTGATGAAATGCTTCCAATGCTTCGCGGTCGGTCACGGTAACATAAGAGACCCTGCCGGTATCCTTCAGCCAGGCGTGTTCGGGACCGACACCGGGATAATCCAAACCCGCCGAGACCGAATGTGCCGGCAGTATCTGCCCGTCGTTATCCTCCAGTAAATAAGTGCGGTTACCATGCAACACGCCGGGTTTGCCCGCACTGAGCGATGCCGAATGTCTATTGCCTTCCAGACCTTCGCCGCCGGCTTCTACACCGTACAATTCGACGGCTTCGTCACCCAGAAAAGCATGGAATAAACCCAGCGCATTGGAACCACCGCCGACACAAGCGAGCAACGCACTCGGCAATGCGCCGGTCAATTCCACAATCTGTTGTCTGGTCTCGCGTCCTATTACCGATTGGAAATGGCGCACCATCGTCGGATAAGGGTGGGGTCCTGCAACTGTCCCGATAATATAAAAGGTTTGATCCACATAGGTCACCCAATCACGCATCGCCTCGTTGAGCGCATCTTTTAAGGTATGCGAACCGCTGTCTACCGGAACGACCTCGGCTCCGAGCAATTCCATACGATACACATTGGGTTTTTGTCGTTTGATGTCTTCGCTACCCATATAGACAACACATTCCAAACCCAAACGCGCAGCGACCGTCGCCGTTGCAACACCGTGCTGACCGGCACCGGTCTCGGCAATAATCCGTTTTTTACCCATGCGCTTGGCAAGCAGAGCCTGACCCAAGGCACTGTTGATCTTATGGGCACCGGTGTGATTCAGATCCTCTCGTTTCAAGTAAATTTGCGCACCTCCTAAAATCTCGCTCCAATGCGCCGCAAGATAAAGCGGACTCGGCCTGCCTACATAGTCGCGCAAATCGTTTTCGTATTCGGCGATGAAATCGGCATCGTCTTTATAACGCAAATAAGCAGCCTCCAACTCTTCTAAAGGCCACATCAAGGTCTCCGAGACAAAGCGCCCTCCGTAAGGACCGAAATGTCCCGATGTATCGGTCTTTTGTTCCTGTGTTTCCATATTGATTTTAAGGTAAATATAAACTTCCGATTATTATATAGCCTCTATGCGATTTTTCCATATTTGTATACGTTTGTGCTACTGATTACGCAAACCATCATTCCTCCCCAAGGAAAAGAAATAATCCGCCCGAACACACTATTTTCCAACATTTCATACCATTCATCGGATATTTACTACTGTTCATCCATTTGTCTAAAAACATCCCGAATATTTGCGCAAACTATGGGTTTTAACTAAAACTTACAGGAGATTTCATGGCAAAAGAACAACCTAAATATTTACCGTTGACAAAAGACATTGCCTTTAAACTCTACTTTACCGGCAACAAGCGATTACTGCTCTCGCTCATTAAAAGCTTTTTGCCAATCTCCGATAATGTCTCGGATGTCAATGTCCTAAACCTCAAAACTTCTGCCACTTCTACAAAAGCAACCGAACAACAGCAGTGGCAATCAAGCGATAAACTATGGCTCAAAGACACCTCCATTCCACCAAACAAACCACACGGCAAACAAGTCGTCCTCGACCTCAGCGTCAAATTAAGTGGCGGAGAGAATGTCAACATAGAAATGCAAGTCGCCTTCCAAAAAAACTTCCTACTGAGAATGTTCGCCTATTGGGCTTTGCTGTTTATTCAAGACCTAGACCGTGGCGACGACTATGCAAACCTCAACCCGACCTACTCGTTGGGATTTACCGAGTTCACGGTATTCAAAGGAAAGCACAACTTTATCACTGAAATAGGATTTGTAGACCGCAACGAGATAGAATACCATTTTGATATCGGTGCAAAGATTGTCATAGTGGAATTGAATAAGTTCAAGAAGAGCTATCGCAGTCTTGTTGATATGAAGGATAGGTGGTGCTATATTATTAAGCACTCGGCGGAATTGACCCCCGAGCAAGTAGCGTATTTATCACAAGACGGAGAGACGAAAATGATATTAGAACATTTAGAAGAGATATCAAAAAACAAAGAATCACACTGGGAGACTATAGATCGTATGAAGTATGAGATAGGAATTCAGCTGGAGAGGCGAGGCGCGTTAAAGGAAGGTCTGACAAAAGGCATGGAGGAAGGACAACGAGAAATCGCCTTAAATATGCTGCAAAAAGGTTATGAGGTTTTGGAGATTTCCCAAGTCACAGGTTTATCTGTCCCCGAAATTAAAAAGCTAAAGGATAGAACCGCCGATTGAGCTAGTAGGTCAATCGGCGTGATGTTATGCAGAACCTTAGCGTGGGTATGTAGGTCGAACAGTAGGATCTGTTCTTATAAGTCCAAAGTGGTTGGATTGTATAATGACGATACTTTTTCAACAGCCTCGCTGCACTGCACCGATGCATTCAGTGCGCTCAGCCGGATCGCTTTGAGTCGGCACGCAGTACCGCTTGAGCGAAAGCACGCATCAATGCCGGGGCTTTGACTCCGACGGTTGATTCAACCCCGCTACTAACATCCACACCTTGCGGGCGGCATTGTTCAATCGCTTGTGCTACATTTTCGGGATTCAATCCCCCGGCAACGAATATTGACGCATTGATCTTGGAAAAATCTCGCCAATCAAAAGCAATTCCTCCACCACCGGGCATTCCGATACGATGACCATCGAGCAACAGTATATCGGCACTATTACGGTGCGCTTCTATCATTTCGTTTGCTTGTGCTTCGTCCGCCATAGGTATCGCTTTGATATAAGGTAAGGAAAACGAAGTACAAAACGCCACCGACTCGGTGCCGTGAAACTGTATATAATCGACATCGATCCGCTCGACTATGTCGGCGATAAAATCAGGGTCGGCATCCATGAACAGTGCTGCTACTTTTACCGATTTATCGGCTTTGTGCATTAGGCTTTGTGCATGGGCAATATCGATATAGCGAGGACTCGCCTCGTAGAAAACCAGCCCCACGATATCCGCACCCAATGATGCCGCATAAGCGAAATCGGACTGCTTGTTTATACCGCAGAATTTAATACGGGTGCGCACCTCAAGCTGCCAGATGCTTGCGCACCCATTCGGGAACCGATGCCAATGCTTTGTCCAAAGCTGCCGGATTTTTACCGCCGGCTTCCGCCATATCGTCGCGCCCGCCGCCTTTGCCGTCGATCTGCGATGCGATTGCATTAATCAACCGATGCGCCGAGATGCGGCCTACGCAACTTTTGCTAACGCCGGCAATCAGTATCGCCTTATCATCTTTCTCGGCACCCAAAATGACCGCTGCATCTCCGAGCTTCATTTTCATTTGATCGACGAGCTTGCGCATTATTTTTGCATCGGCGTGTTCAACCCGTGATGCCACAACTTGTATGCCTCCTATCTCCTGTGCTTTAGAGAGCAACGCGCCATCACCGTCGGCAGTGGTTGCCAGCTTTTCTATCTCTTTCTTGAGCTGTTTATTCGTTTGTAGCAACTGCTTGACTTTGTCGGTGATTTCGGTAGCCGAAGTTTTTAATAACGACTGCAATGTCTCTAAACACAAGTCGTCCGCTTGCATTCGTGCTATCGCCGCTTCGCCGGTGACCGCTTCTATACGGCGCACCCCCGCCGCAACACCGCCTTCCGAGACAATCTTGAACAAGCCGATATCGCCGGTTCTATCTATATGTGTGCCACCGCACAGTTCGGTAGAAAAATCCCCCATTTCGATCACTCGCACCGTCTCGCCGTATTTTTCTCCGAACAACGCAAGTGCGCCGCGCTTCATCGCTTCGTCTTTAGGCATAACTTCATCTTCGGTCTTGATGTTTAGGCGTATTTGCTCGTTGACGATTTGTTCTATGCGCTTAATCTCTTCGTCGGTCACTGCGACAGGATGCGAAAAATCAAAACGCAAATGTGTATCGGTTACCAAAGAGCCTTTTTGTGCGACACCCTCACCCAATACCAGTCTCAGTGCCGCGTGTACTAAGTGGGTTGCCGAGTGATTCAATACGATAGCCTGTCTGCGCACATCGTCTATGCACGCCTGCACCGAATCACCGACGGTCAAAGTCCCTCGTCTGAGAATGCCTATGTGCTTATGATAATCACCCTGCTTTTGTGTATCCTCCACCTCGAACAGTGCCGAATCCGACTCCAATCGCCCTATATCACCGACTTGCCCTCCCGACTCGGCATAAAACGGGGTGCTGTCCAATAATATCGTTGCCGACTCTCCGGCATCGATCGACCGGACTTTTTGTCCGTTGCAAAAGATCTCCTTGACGGTACTCTGCTCCAGAGTTTTCCGATAACCACTGAAAGCCTGTGCCGGTAAGGTAATATCCAATATCTCGGTGTTGTCCACGAAGCAACTCGCCCGTTTAGCTTGCGTGCGTTGCTCGTCCATCAAACGATTGAAAGCGACACGATCTACCTTCAGGTTATGTTCGCGAGCAATATCCTCGGTAATATCCAACGGAAAACCGTAAGTATCGTAGAGCTTAAATGCGATATCACCCGCCAAAACATCAGACGACATCTCCTTGATGTGGTCTTCCAGAATACTCAAACCTACATTCAAAGTCGCACCGAAACGTAGTTCTTCTTTTTTTAAGGTTTCCACTATATGTGTTTGTTTTTCCTTTAATATCGGATACGCGTCAGCCATATTTTTTACCAGCGGCAACACCAATTTATGAAAGAAAGGCTCCGTTATGCCGAGCTTATGACCGTAGCGTAAGGCGCGACGAATAATCCGCCGTAATACATAGCCTCGTCCTTCCTTCGACGGCACGACACCGTCGACAATCAAAAAACTGCCGGAGCGAAGATGGTCGGCAATCACTTTCTGAGAAACATCGCCCAGATGCTCGGCGGAACTCAGATTTGCGACCGCCTCGATCAGAGGTAAAAACAAATCGGTTTTATAATTATCATGTTCGCCTTGCATCACCGCAGCGATACGCTCGAGCCCCATGCCGGTATCTACCGAGGGCTTCGGCAAATCCGACAATTCGCCGGCAGCATTGCGCTCGTACTGCATGAACACAAGATTCCACAATTCTACATAGCGATCGCCGTCCTGTTCGGCAGTGCCGGGCGCACCGCCGGCAATCTGCTCGCCATGGTCGTAGAATATCTCGGTACAAGGACCGCACGGACCTACCTCACCCATTGCCCAGAAGTTGTCGCGCTCGCCGATGCGCACCAAACGCTCGGGTTTAATTCCTATATCCTTAAGCCAAATATCGGCAGCTTCGTCGTCTTTCTCAAAAACCGTAACCCATAGCCTGTCTACCGGCAACGCCAACACATCGTCGATATACTCCCACGCATAGGCAATCGCTTCGCGCTTGAAATAATCGCCGAAACTGAAATTGCCGAGCATTTCAAAGAATGTGTGGTGGCGATAGGTATAGCCGACATTCTCTAAATCGTTGTGCTTGCCACCTGCCCGGATGCAACGTTGGCTGGTGACCGCCCGTCGATACGGTGCTTGCGCTTTACCCAAAAAAATATCCTTAAACTGCACCATCCCGGCATTGGTGAACAACAACGTCGGGTCGTTGGCGGGTACAAGCGGGCTCGAAGGCACGATATTATGTTCCTTTGCCTCGAAAAAATCTAAAAAAGATTGCCTGATATCGTTTGCGGTTTTCATAAGTTACCTGTTTAGGGGGTATGGATATTTGTGCCCTAGCATAACACATACTATTCCCATTCGATAGTTGCCGGCGGTTTGCTGCTCAGGTCGTAACAGACGCGTGTAATGCCCGATACTTCGTTGACGATGCGCGACGCCACTTCGGATAAAAAAGATGCCGGCAAGCAGGCACTGTTTGCGGTCATAAAATCTTCGCTCGCTACCGCTCGAAGTACAATCACCCGACCGTATTGTCTGCCGTCTCCCATCACGCCGACCGACTTGACCGGCAAAATAACCGCAAAAGCCTGCGCAACCTTATCGTATAAATCGTGATCCCACAATGCTTTAACGAACAAGGCATCGGCTTGCCGTAGTATATGCAGCGATTCTTCGTCTATGGCACCCAATACTCGCACCGCAAGCCCGGGACCCGGAAACGGATGCCGCTGAACTATCGCTTTGTCCAAGCCGAGCACGCTGCCCAAAGCGCGTACCTCGTCCTTGAACAGATAAGCCAAAGGTTCCAAGATTTTTAGCTTCATTCGCTCGGGCAAACCGCCGACATTATGATGAGATTTGATTAGATGAGAACCCTCGGCACCGGCCGACTCTATGATATCGGGGTAGATCGTGCCTTGCGCAAGCCAATCGACTTTGCCTATCGCTTGCGCACGATGTTCGAAGGTTTCTATGAACAATTTGCCGATAATTCGTCTTTTCTGTTCGGGGTCGGTTATCCCTTCGAGTGCGTTCAGAAAAGTATCTGCGGCATCGACGACATGCAAATCTATGCCGAAATGCTTTTCAAAGGTTTCCACGACCTGCCCACGCTCGCCTTGTCTGAGTAAGCCGTTGTCTACGAAGATGCAGTGCAACCTTTCACCGATTGCGCGCTGCAACAAAAGCGCGGCAACCGAAGAATCCACACCGCCGGATAATGCCAATAGTAGCTGTTCGTCGCCGACGATGTTGCGAATATGTGCGATGCTTTTATCGGCAATATCGGTAGCTTTCCAGCCCGATTTGCAACCGGCAATGTGATATACAAAGTTCTTCAGTATGGCTTTGCCGTCGGTGGTATGGGTAACTTCGGGGTGGAATTGCAGCCCGTACCATGCCCGCGCTTCGTCTGCCATTGCGGCAATCGGTGAATGTTCGCTCGATGCGATGACCGCAAAGCTATCCGGCAATCCGACCACTCTATCGCCGTGCGACATCCACACCGAACAGGTTGAATTGACTCGAGATTGCACCTCGCCGAACAGCGGAGAGGAACCCTCGATCGTAATCTCTGCGGAACCGAATTCTCTATCGTCGGAACGCTCTATCTCGCCGTTGCCGTGCACGGCGAGCCACTGCATACCGTAGCATATACCTAATACCGGTAAGCCCAAAGCATCCAGATCGAAACCGACATCGGGTGCCGAGTCCGAATGTACCGACTCGGGACCGCCGGATAAGATGATTGCACGCGGTGCGAAATCGCTCAGTTCCGCGGTTGTGGTTCGTGCCGGAAACACCTCGCTGTAAACGCCTAGCTCTCTTATTTTACGGGCAATCAGCCGTGTGTATTGAGAACCGAAATCAACGATTGCAATTTTATCGCAACCGACATCATCGTATAGAAAATCGTGTAGTCTATAGCGGTTCTCGGGTTGTGTCGGCTTATCCATGCACTGTGTCAAACGGCTTATTCAACATGGTAATTGGGTGCTTCTTTGGTGATACTGACATCGTGGACATGGCTTTCTCGCATCCCGGCTTCGGTAATTCTGATAAACTTCGCTTTGTCATGCGCCTCGGCTATCGTTGCACATCCTATATAACCCATACCCGAGCGCACCCCTCCGAGTAGCTGATAGACGACATCGGCCAAGCCACCGCGATAAGGCACCCGCCCTTCTATCCCTTCGGGTACCAATTTCTCGTCTTCCACATCGAATTGCGCATAACGATCCTTGGCACCGCGCTGCATCGCAGCCAAGGATCCCATACCGCGATAGACCTTGTACGAGCGTCCTTGATAGAGTTCTATCTCGCCGGGTGCTTCTCGGGTACCCGCAAAAAGGCTACCGATCATCACCGTGTCGGCACCCGCCGCAATCGCTTTGCTTACATCGCCGGAAAATCGTATTCCACCGTCGGCAATCAGCGGTACTTCGCCTTTGATCGCTCGGGCTACCTCGTAAATTGCGCTGAATTGCGGCATGCCGATTCCGGCGATGACACGCGTGGTGCATATAGATCCCGGACCGACACCGATCTTTATTGCGTCGACACCCGTATCGAGTAATGCACGCGCCGCCTCGGCGGTTGCAACATTCCCGACAATGAGCTGCTTGTCGGGGAAAGTGCTTTTAATTTTAGCAATCGTATCGAGTACACGTTGCGAATGACCGTGTGCCGTATCTATCACCATAACATCACACCCGGCATCCACCACTGCGGTTGCACGCGCCGGTGTCGAGTTATCGGTGCCTATCGAAGCACCGACTTGTAGTCGCCCTTCGGCATCCTTCGACGCATCGGGAAACTGTTCCGCTCTTTGCATATCCTTAACGGTTATCAACCCGCACAATTCAAAATCGTCGTTGACGACCAATATCTTTTCGATCTTATGCTCGTGCAATCGCCGCCTGATTTCCTCGGCATCGGCATTTTCCTTGACGGTGACCAACCGTTCCTTAGGTGTCATTATTTCGGAGATGCGGTCGTCTCGGCGAGTTTCAAAGCGCAGATCACGATGGGTTACGATGCCTACCAGTTGTTTGCCCGTTACGACCGGCACGCCCGAAATCCCGTAATCTCGTGTTAGATCTATCACCGCTTTGATCGAAGTATCGGGGGACACCGTGATCGGGTCTCTGACCACACCGCTTTCAAACTTCTTGACCATGCGCACATTTTCGGCTTGCGACTCTATAGACATATTTTTGTGTATAAAGCCTATACCACCCAGTTGGGCAAGTGAAATTGCGGTATCGTGTTCGGTGACGGTATCCATCGCTGCGGACACCAACGGAATGTTCAAAGAAAGTCCGCGGCTCAATTTCGCCGCCAAGTCTACCTCGGTAGGCAAAATCTTCGAATAAGCGGGTACCAACAATACATCGTCGAAGGTCAGTGCTTGTTTTATTTGTTCCATTTTCATATAAAGCCGGGACTCGTATATACTAAACGGCTAGTGTAGCATAAGCACATATACATATAGTAGTCATCATGCAGTTTTCAATAGAACAAAAACACATCTATACAGTCGGCAAACTGAATCAAAAAATCAGAGAAACCCTACTGCACAATTTTGCGTCGGTTTGGGTCGAAGGAGAAATATCCAATTTTGTGCGCGCTACATCGGGACATTTTTATTTCAGTATCAAAGACGAAGACAGTCAAATCCGCTGTGCAATGTTTCGCGGCGATAACCGAGAGCTGAAGTTTGAACTCGAGAACGGCTTGCTCGTACAGCTGCAGGCGCGCATAGAATTGTACGAGAAACGCGGCGATTTACAACTCATCGTAAAACATGTAGAAGCGGCGGGCGGCGGCAAACTGCAATTAGAGTTTGAACGTCTCAAACTAAAACTTTATAAAGAAGGACTATTCGACGAAACCTTAAAACAAGAAATACCGGCGTATCCGCTTACCGTCGGAGTGATTACTTCGGAGACAGGTGCCGCCTTAAAAGATGTGATTTCGGTACTGCGCAAACGTTTCCCTATCGTACATCTGATCGTCTATCCGACACTCGTGCAAGGCGACCGAGCACCCGAAGAGATTTGCCGAGCATTGGAGATTGCCGAACGCAGACACGAGGTTGAAGTCCTATTGCTGGTACGCGGTGGCGGTTCGATAGAAGACTTATGGGCATTCAACGACGAAGCGGTTGCGCGTACTATCGCTGCGTCCAAGCTACCCGTCGTCGCCGGTATCGGACACGAAATAGATTTTACGATAGCGGATTTCGTATGCGACCGCCGTGCGCCGACACCGTCGGCAGCAGCCGAATACATCAGCCCCGATAAAAGAGAACTCGTGCAGGAATTGAATGTTATAAACAAAAATCTGTGTACGGAAATGACACGCACGCTCAAACAGAAACTGGAATTCATTAAACTGATGGAAGCCGAACTTGCCAAGTCTCACCCCAAACATCAACTACAAAACTACGCCCAGCAACTCGACGAACTCGGCCGCCGTCTGATGCCGACGATAAAAAATTATTTATGTCTACACGACCGGCAACTGGAACATCAACGTAGCTTGCTATTGAGCAACACCCCGATCAAATATATGGAAATGTATGCGGATAAACTCGCCTCTCATACCAAAGCATTGCAAGACAATCTACGCGCTAGACTACGGCAAGCCGAACAAAGTATCGCACATTCGGCAAGCAAGCTCGAAACCTTGGGACCGACTACCACATTAAAAAGAGGCTATGCAATCGTCACCGACGACTCCGACCGCTTGGTGCGCTCGGTCAAACAAGTGCATATAAAGCAAAAGATTAATATTCAAGTCGGCGAAGGCAAAATGGTAGCCGAAGTCGATAAAAAGACCGACTAATACGGCGGCAACTTGGCCGGTTCGGTGCCGGTAAATTAGCCCGATAAACCCAACTGTGCAAAGAGGTCTTCGGTATCCCAAACACCGACAACGGTGGTCAGTAAACCACCTTCGGTCTTTATAAAATCACAACCTTGAATTACCACATTTTTTCCGGTAGGTGGATTACCCATTATGGAACCGTCGTTAGTACCGAATATCAGCCACGGGGCTGCAATCACGCCGTTACTCGCCTCGACGCTGCTAATTAATTCTACCGACATATCGGGAAAAGAATCGAACAAAGACTGCGCATATTCGCCGATCGCCTGACCGGTTATCTGTTTTTCGGTTGCCGGATCGCAATAAGTACCGCCTTCGGCAAAGGTTGCCAAAATAGCATCTACGTCGCGACGATCCCACGCGTCAAAATATTTTTTAACTATATCGTTTTCGGTTGTCATCGGCTTTCTCCATATTGTTCGCTATTGCTCGGTCGCTACAAACGACTTTGTCTCGGCGATTATATCATGTTAAATGAGGAATAGCCGAACCCGTACGATTACTGCACTTACGGGTGATTGTCATAAATTTAATATGCACAAAGATTGGGTTGGTGCGGGTTGTATAAATACGATAACGGTGCTGTAACTCAAAAATTGATTTTCGTTTAATATGGCAGTATACTACCTAATTGAACGAAATAGACATGATCAAAGAACGTACTCTGAAAAAGACGATAACCCTTATTTCAAAAGGGTTTCCTGTCTTATTGCTAACCGGTCCCAGGCAAGTCGGTAAAACTACTTTGCTTAAATCTTTGTGCAATCGTCAAAGAGCTTATGTTACATTGGACGACGGAGATCAAAGGTATCTAGCTCGGAAAGAACCCGAACTTTTTCTCCAAAAACACTCACCTCCTCTGCTCATAGACGAAGTCCAATACGCACCCGAACTTTTTAGTTATATTAAAATCTATGTAGACGAACATAAAAAACCGGGTATGTTTTGGTTAACCGGTTCTCAGAAATTTCAGCTGATGAATAATATCAGCGAAAGCCTTGCCGGACGCGTTGCCATTATTAGTATGCTGGGCTTTTCTCAAGGAGAAAAAGAAAACAGAGCTTTGCAAATCAAGCCTTTTATGCCCACGGTTCGATGGATTAAACATGCGAGAAAAAATATCAAAAGAACCAAAAACCTCATGACCGTTTATAAAGAAATTTGGCAGGGTTCGTATCCCGGATATATCACCGGCAAAAATATTTCTCATGACATCTTCTATAGTTCGTATTTACAGACTTACATACAAAGAGATGTTAAAGATATACTCAATATCAAAAACAATAATACTTTTCTAAGATTTCTTAGAGCCATCGCGGCAAGAACCGGTCAATTACTCAACTATGCCGATATTTCCCGGGATACCGATATCGATTACAAAACAGCTAAATCATGGCTGTCGGTGCTCGAGGCTTCGGGATTGATTTATCTGCTCCAGCCTTATCACAACAATGCGAGCAAACGCCTACTTAAAACTCCTAAAATCTATTTTCTGGATACCGGTTTGTGTAGCTATATTACGCAATGGTCGTCGCATCGGTCTCTGGAAGCGGGTGCCATGTCCGGTGCTATGCTGGAAAGCTATGTCGTAGCGGAAATACTAAAAAGTTACTGGCATAACGGGAAAACCCCTTATATGTACTATTACCGAGATACCGACCAAAAGGAAATAGATCTGGTGATAGAAACAGGCGACACGCTTTATCCGATAGAAATTAAAAAAACGGCGACATTTACTAAATTCTCCGCAAAGAGATTTTCGGTTCTTTCCAAACTGGGGAAAAAAGTAGGACACGGTGCCGTCTTATGCTTGAAGAGCAAAGATATGCCGCTCGGTCACGAAATAGATGCCATTCCGATATGCTACCTTTGAGTAGACGGCAAATTAATGAGTGAATAACGCGGGGCTATCGGCGGATATTGCATTTTGTAATGTATGCGCTACTTACTTGTTGAGGATCTGCACAACGTCACGCTGTTGAAAAATTACTGTTTTTGCACAACTGCAACCGCTTGCGCCGTGAATATTTACAAACCACCTGTAGGGGCGGACTGGCATGTCCGCCCTAAAGTGTCGTTCTGCACAGCCGTAATCGCTTGCGCCGTATGGTTTTGGTTTCATGAATTGGATGGCGTACGATTTTATTTATGCTAACACGACGCGTGTTCGGGCGGACATCATAATGGCCGATTGACCTACCGGCTCAATCGGCGGCTTTATACTGCCCCTACCACTCTATGAAATACTTTTTCAACAGCCCCAATGTCACGCCGATTGACCTACCGGCTCAATCGGTGGTTCTACTGGAGCGGACCTTCCAAAAAGACTTTGGCGCGGATGCGTATCACACCCCTTTCTATTATATTCGTTGCCGAGGCTCGCAACAGAGTCACAATATAGGTTCGGCTATCCCCGGACTGTGGTGTTACGACTATAGTAATGTCTTTTTTCGTTCCGGGATTAACCGAAACCGTTAGGCTTGCCGATCGGCTGGCGCGACCTGAGTTTCTCGATCGGTCTCCGATCACCAGCGTAGTATTTTCAGCGAAAGCCATTGCGGTTATCGTCATATTTGACATATTATTAGGCAATTCCACACTGTAGTTGTTTTGTTGACTTGCCGAGTTCATGTTAAACATAAATTTCGGTTTCAATACGCCTTGAGATACGCGTAGCATACTCAACCTCGTGTCTCGGCTTTGCTCGCGGTCGATAGCCACCGTATAGGTTTTACTCGTTTGCCGGTCTTCGGCAAGCACTTTAATTGAAACTCTCTTAGTCTCGCCTTCGGCGTCAACGAAGGAAATAGCATCGCTTATATCGGCATCGGCACCGTCTACCGCAACGGTAATCGTCGCACTGGAATGTTCCGTTTCCGTTTCCAGACCGACACTCGTTATCTTATCGCCGACTATCGGATTAGGAATCGTATAAACATAGTCGGCACTCGTCGCTAGATTGCCGAAGTCGGCAAGTTTATTTCCTCCCGACACGATACGCAAGGCACTCAAGTTGGCATTATCGCTCGCCTTGCGGGTCGCACGCACCACATAGTTACTCGTTGTCGCACCCGGTGCTACGAGTGCTATGGTAATGTCCTTGGTCTGATCCACATCGAAGCGAATTATGGCACTTCCGTTAGCGGCTTGTATCACCTCGGTTTCCGCATCGAATATCGTATATTCTACGATACCGTTATCCCCAGAGAACAGTGTCGGACTCACGACCAGATTCGCACTATCATTTGCAATCGTCACCGTATAGTTGCGGGTAAAGGCATCAAAACGATAAGGATCATCGTCGCTAAGTCCGTCCAAACCTAGCGTCTGCAAAACCAGCGGACGAATGACGGTCACGGTATAGCTCTGCTCGGTATAACCGTCTTCGGTGCTATCGCCGCGTCTTACGACGAGGGTGATGCGGTTGGCACCTCGCTGCAACGGAATAGCTCGAGAAATAGAAGCAAGATCTGCGCTTAAATCTACGGGATTATCATTCAAGATATATTCGGTGCCACCCAAAAGGATGCTCCGGATACTTACACCGGCGGCGGTCGCCGCTGCCGACGCTATGATTTCGGTAGCCGTGCCGATCAGTTCGCCGCGATATTCGGTTTCGGTGTTGCCTTCCGGATTAAGTGCCACATCACTCATTCGAAGCATAAACCCTAAGGCACTTCGGGTCACCGATGCGGCTCGGGATATCACCACGGTATAAGTTGCGGTTGTTCGATCCTGTGCGGTTGCCGAGATAGTAATGTCTTCATGTTGTCCGGGATTTATTGCAATCGGCAAGGTCACCGAGTTACCCGAGCGAGAATTGCCTACTTCGCTAATTGTCAGTATTGTGTTTGCATTGGCGGCAGCTGCACCGAGGTTCACATTTGCGGCGTCGTTAGGCAACTCTACGCTATATTTTCTAATCTCTTGAGTTGCCGCCGAAGAATCGAAGCCGAATTGCGGTATTAACTCACTCGACGATACCGCCAACCTACTCAGCCGAGTATCTCGGCTCGCTGCCCGCACGATAGTCACCGTATAGGTTTTCCGGACGCTACGCCGTTGTGCGGTCACTACAATTCGGGCGCGCTTAGTCTCACCTTCGTCTAGGCGAATGTTCTCATTTATAGTATTGACACCCATAACTCTCGGAGGGGTGTCGTCGTCTACCGTAAGACTTATCGTCGCATCGGGATGTTCGGCTTGCGCTTGCAGACTAACACTCGTTATCTTATCACCGACGATCGGGTTGGGAATCGTATAGACATAGTTGGTACTTGTCGCTAGGCTGTCGAAGTCGGCAAGTGTATTTTCCCCCGATATAATACGCAAGGCACCCAAGTCGACATCGATATTTCCAAGGGTTATCAGCACGATATAGTCTTGGGTCGTCCGTCGATCTTGTGCGGTCACGACAATGGTAATCGTCGTCGTCCGACCCTCGGTCACTGCGATCAACGAACTCTGTCCGTTCTCGGCTACGACTTCGCCGCGATCGCTTCCCGGTGCAAAAACTTCTATCTTATCTACATAGGGTTGTGCAGTCGGTTTTACTCTAACACCGGTCACGATATCGGTGAAAGATGCCGGATATTCACCGCCATCGCTTAAGCTATCAAAAATCACCAACGGCTCAACCGCAACCGACGATTGCGGCAATAGTTCCAATGCCGACAAACGGGCGTCGGTGCTGGGTGATCGGTTCACCGTCAACGTGTAATCCGCGCTGTCGTCTTCGCGACCCGATTGTGCGGTTATCTTAATTCGCAACTCCGTGCCGTCGCCGGGGTCGTCTAAGGTGATACTCGCTCGTGCCGCACCCTCTCCTTCGACCCGCCTATTGCGCACATCGGTAATCACCACCGTTGCGAATTTATTGCCGGCGGTCACGGTTACGCTGCTACTCGTCGTTGCTTCGTCTAGGGTTGCGGTATAGGTTCCGTCGCCGTTATCTACTACCGATGTGCCGGCTACGGTAATATCCGCCAAGCTCGCATCGCGACTCGGATCACGACTTATCGTCAAGGTATAGCCTTGAGTCGTCTCACCGTCTTGCGCAGTCACTACGATGCGCAGGGTTCTGGAAGCACCGGTATCGGCAATGGTCACTTGTCTGCCGATCTCGTTGCGAATGGAATTCGTCTCTCCGTCCAAAGTGATTGCCACCGTCGCTTGCGAATGGGTCGTTGTCACGGTCACGGTCGTATTCGATGTGTTTTCGTCTAGGCTCATAGTATAAGTCCCGTCTCTACCCACCGCTATAGTATCGCCACCGACAATGACACTTGCCAAACTCGCATCCGCACTGCGCTCTCGAGTTATCACCAAGCTATAGGTCGCAGACGCAATCCCATCCTCCGCAATCACTTTGATCGGTATAGTCGGCTCCGGTGTATCCAATGCGGCTTTCAGCGGGATGAGCTTATCGGGCATAGATTCCGCCGCATCGCCGTCTATACTAACCGTCGCAGCCGAGTCTGCAGCCTGCGGCGATACTACGATTTGCGTTATGGTCTGGACTTCACGCCCGTCTATCCCGGTGATACGCGCCGAATAGGTTGCGCTCGTACCCTCGTCGGGTGATGTCAATGTAAGCAGACGCGTACGCGTATTGTCATCCAACGAAAGCGCAATACCCGCTAAGCCGGCATTGCTACGGTCGGCTCCGGCACGGGTCACGGCTATGGTATAGCGTCGGGTGGTGCTGTCGTCTTGGGAGCTGACCGTAATACGAATGAGTTTTTCTATTTCCGACACCGTCAAATCAAACATCCTTTCAATCGTGCCGGTTGCGGTCTTCTCTATACCGTCTATGACCACTGCGATGATTGCACGCGGATGGGCTTCGGCAACCACCCGAGTGTCGGTGGTGCCATTCGGAACCTCAAATTGATAGACTTGTGTTCTACTCGTGGGATCAAAGTCCGGCAACAGGTTTGCATTATTTTCATCGAGCAACCACAAATCTCTCAAATCGGCATCCGAACTCCGAGCGCGGTTTATCGTCACGATATAAGTCTTGCTCGTCGCACCGTTCTCCGCGGTCACGCGGATCAGCAATTCTCTATTGTCGCCGGTCTCGGCGAAGGTGATATTCACCATCCCCTGTTGCCTTGCACTCACCAGCTCGGTATTGTTTTCGCTAATTGTCACCGTTGCGAATTGATCGCTCGCAACGGCGGTCACGGTCGCATGCATTACGCTCTCGCCTACGGTTGTGGTATACATCGGTGGGTCGCCTTGTGGCATCAAGCTACCCACCGGCGACACACTCAGCGATGCCAAGTTCGCATTCGATCCCAGTATAATCCTTGCCGTCAACCTATAATCTTCGGTTGTGCCGTTTTGTGCGGTCACGGTAATAGTAATCTCTCGCCGTGCCACCGCAATGTCGGCAAGACTCGTCGGAACACCGATCGGGATATCGGTTTTCGTTGCCGTCCGACCACCGACTGCATCCGCGCCATCATTAATACTAATCCTCACCATCGCACCCGGGTGTGCTGCCGTCGCCGATACCGAGAACGAAGTTACATTTCTGTCAATCTCCGCAGTATATTCGCTATCGCTTACCGAAACTGCGGTTGCCGTAGTCTCGCCGACACCGGGGATGAGGATTATCGGTGCACCACTTAAATCGTTATCGGAACTGAGCGCACGACCTATGTTGAGCCTATAACGGTTTATCGTTTTTCCATCGGATGCGGTCACTTTAACCTCAATCGTATTTCGACCGGCACCTAAGCGCAGGCTCGTATCGGGGCATAGCGAGTCGCTCTCGGCACCGGCAACTTTGCTAATCTCAACGGTCGCCTCTTCATCCTCTGCCTTTGCGGTCACCCGAATACAATCTATTGCGTTGTCAACGGGAGGAAGCGTATATTCCAGTGTGTCCGGCACAAAATCGCTCGGACTCGCGGATGAGGGCTCCTCTCCCGAAGAAGAAGACAGTGTATAGAGTATACTTCGCAACCGGGCATTGGTACTCGGCAATCGGTCGACAATCAGCGTGTAGGTTTGCGAAGTGACTCCGTCGTGGGCAATTATTTTCAATTCTATTTCGTTTTCGCCTAGGGCAAAAAGTGGTTCGCTTTCGGGATGATCTCCGGTAACCGAACCCGTCTCCAGTCCGCTCAAACTCAACGATATACCGTTCCATAGAATGGCGGTGATTTTGGTGTCCTGCGGTGTCACCCTCAAGCTGACGGTTCTTTGATCGTTGGCAACCTCGACGGTATAGTTCTGTGTCGTCGGGTTAAACACACTTAGCACATTGATATCGTCGTCGTTCAGCACTTGCAAGTCTTGCAATTCGGCATCGGTACTTCTGAGACGAGTAATCGTAAGCGTGGTAGCTTGTTGTGTTCCCAATGCCGAAGTGGCGATCACCATCGTATTGTCGTCGTAGTTCAACGGCACCGATACGATTTTCTCTATCCTATCGGCAAGCACTCGGGTATCGGTCGTAATCGGTGCAATGTCCGCTCTCAGTTCGGACACGACTTGCAGATCGGTTGCGAATGTCACCCTAACTTGCGATGTCTCGGTGGGAACGACTGCGGTATAAATGTGCTGCGTAGAAGCGAATGTCGGCACCAAGGTGACCGTAGTCGCCGGTGCATAAGTCAATACCAAGTCCTGCAAATCCAAGCTGTATTCACGCACAACGACGAGCGTATAAACGGTGTCGGTTTCACGCGGTGCCTTCACCCTGAGTATTATCGTGTTACTACTGATGTTCAACGGTGGACTATCAACCCGATTACCGTCGACCTCCACATTATCGACGAGAACCGTAGCCCCTGCTTGTCGCTCGAATTCTATAGCCTCGGAACCTCGCTCGTTGGCGACGATCGCAAAATATCGGGGCACTTCGGGACGGAATTTCGTAGTGAAGTCGGTTCCCACCAATCTTAGACTTCTAAACCGAGTACTGTATTTACGCCAAACATTTACGCTATACACAACGACTTCTTGGTCTGCAAATGAGCCACTCGGAGCCGTCACCGTGAACGCAATGCCGTTTTCTCCCAAAGCCAAGCCACCGACCGTTGCTTGCGCAACCGGCAAGCCGGCTCGAGTCGAGGTCGTAATCTCACCGACCGTATTGCCGTCGGATGCGATAACAATATCCACCAACTCGTTGACGCTTGCAATCACCGTGATGGTGCTTATCGCATTCGGAATATCCGGTCGTTCACTCAGATCATCGCCCAAATCTCTGCGCTCGGTGCCGTCCTCGCCTTGCCATTCAATACGCCAGCCTCGTATCGCAACATCGTAGTCACGAAAGACCGTATAGGTTCTGGTGCTGGTGTCGTCTTCACCCTGCGATACGATAATGACCTCGTTGTCGCCGTATTCCAAATCTAGGGTTGTTGCAACTTTACCGGTAAGCGGCACACCGTTCACCGAGATTGCGCCGCCGATTGCCGTCACATCAAGACGCTCGACTTCGGTCGGCACGCGATAGTCTCGCGCTTCGAAGTCGAAGTCCGGCGATAAATCGTCGGCAGCCAATTCCACGAAGATAAAGCCTTCGGTATCGGCAACCGGTGCCTCTCTCAGCACCAATCCGATAGATGCCCGTTGCGGTGGAGATGCAACCGTCCGGCTATAGCCCTGTCCGTCTATGTAGCTCACCACCACTCTGTAATGATCGGCAACCTCGCCGACGACGGTATAGTTCATACCATTCGCAGTATCGATATCCGTCCAGCTGTCTCCCGATCGTCGCTGCCACCGGTAAGCGACAGCGCGAGGATCGCCGGCACCGTCGGGGTCTTCCGCCAGCTTGTCTTTGTCCAGCGTCGGTGCGGTATAAGTGAGACCTACCCGTGTCGGTGTCGTGATGCCGTCTATGATGCCGTTATCGTACTTTGCCACACTAAACGACCTTTCTTGAGTCACGGTTTCCCCGACGGTATCTTCAACTACCAACGCTACATTGACCGTCTCGGCGGTTTGGTCGGCAGCGATGAAATCGTCGCGCAGATAGAACGACAGCGTAGCACGACCCGAACCACCCGAAACGCGACCGGAAAGCATCGTGCGATCTAAAAGCCGCACTTGCTTTTCATCCGCCGTCCATCGATAGCGCAGATCACCGCCGTCGGCATCCGAAAGCTCGCTACTCAGCGTAATGAAATGCCCCTCTCTGATCGGCACCGAAGTGATCAACGGCTCGCGGCGCTCATCTGCCGCACGCACCGCAATCGCACTTGCTTCGGGGAATGTATTGAAGGCAATGCGATATTCCACATCCAAATTCTCCTTGCCGCCGATCTCGTAAGGTTCGGATACCACGATGCGCACCCGCGTTGCGGTAGTGAAATCGCCGCCCACAGAATAATTCGCCGAACCAATCGACGGCGGTGCATCGTTTATCTTGATAACGCCGGCGGGATTGTATGCGTAGGCGACGATACGAATTTCGGCACTGCGATCCCACACCGATACGGTAATTTCGTCAACCGCCGCCCTATCAAAATCATCTTTGAATGTTGCCACCCTCGGCATCGACGATAATTCCGGCTGCGCTAGCGCACTGATTTGACCGATTTGTAAATCCTGCAAGCCCAAGCGTTGGCGCGGTAGCACGGCACCGCAATTCACCGACGGTGCGCTGCCGGCACAGGTGCCGTCGTTGTATTTGAGGACCGGGTATTGCTCGGTGGTGCCGAAATCCCAACGCTCAGTGTTCCAGTTGCGGTACGGGTGGGTATTCGTACTGGATCTTGATGATTTCAGTATTTGAGAATTAAAGCCACGTACACCGCTATTGCTGCCGAGCAAACCTGCGGATTGACCACTGCGTTCAATATCCCAATAATTTCCCATGAGATTAAAACCTATATTCAACCTTATAAATCCTTTATCGTTCGGGTTGCCCGAAACGCGGGTGATTGAATAGTTATTGATAATTTGACCGAGGGCGGCATAAACACCGATGAAGCCACTTTTGTCCGCCGGACCGGCAATCGAACCGGCTGCATAATTGTCCCTAACGATTGTCGAACGACCAACTTCGAAATGAGCTAAAAAGCCACCGACTCGATTGAAATCACTTTCGTTACCTCTTGCTATTACCGTAGCGAATGTGTAATTGTTAGCGATAACCTTGCTATCCGGTCTATTAATAACATCATCGATAAGCTCTCCGATCAAACCACCGACACGGTCGTCGGCCGATACGCGCCCGGTTGCATGGCTATTGTCGATAGCCGTATTATTAACATCGCCTATCAAGCCACCGACAACCCTGTTTCCGTTGACATCACCGATGGCATAACTGTTGCTAATCGTTGCATTTCTGGCAAGACCCACCAAACCGCCGCTAAAGATTGATGCGCTATTGACATCACCTGCCGCATAACTGTTGCTAATCTCGCCCCCTAAATTGCCGACTAGGCCACCGGCTCTACTCCCCATACCTTGCACATCGCCCGTTGCATAACTGTCGCGGATATTGCTAAACGACCGACCGACCAAGCCACCGGTATTGCCTTGCCTTGAATCATTGGTCACATCGCCCGTTGCATAACTATTCGTAATCGTCGTGTTACTGAGGCCGAAGCCGACCAAGCCACCGACACCCGTACCTTCGGTAACGGTTATGCTACCACCACCCCTTCTAACGACGGTGGCCGACGAAGCACTGTTTTCAATACGACCACCGCTTTCCAGCACACCGACCAACCCCCCGTTCGCTATGACATCTCTTTGCCCGCTCATAGTGATATTCAGACTTATTGCCCCTGCCGTACGACTATTGCCGATGGTTGCATTGGAAAAACTGACTAAACCGCCGAGAACATTGGTTCCCGTCAGTGTGCAGTTTGCCGAACTATCGCTGATTTCGGTAGCGGCTCGGTTTGCTCTACCGATCAAACAACCGCCGTCGTAATAAGTGCTAACCGTGCCACTCAATACATGGCTATCGGTGATGCTACGACCGCTGAACGAACCGACCAACGCACCGACATTGTTGGATCCCGCTATGTCGACATCGGCCAAGCGCACGCCTCTAATCTCGGCATCGCCGCTTGCTGCCGCAAATAAGCCTAAATTGACTTGATCGGCTTGCGAAGTACCGGCGAAACTCACCGCTTGATTTATGCGTAGGTTGGATATCGTATAGCCGTTGCCTTCAAAAATAGCCGTGAAGCAGTCGCTGGTTGCATGGCTACAATCACCGATCTGATTTTGTTTGTTAACCACCGTCCCGATCGGATCCCAGTTGTCATAGCTATCCGGACCATTGAAACTTCGATAACTGGACGCGTCGTCAAAATCCAAATCTCTGACCAACTCGTAGCCGCTGCAGACATCGCCCGGACAGCCGCCGACCAATAACAAATTAATACCGGGATATTGAAGCCCGGTGCCATCGGGCTGATTGCGAATTGCGTCTAATTGCTCTATGAAAAAGATATCTATCAAGCCGTCTCGGTCATGATCTACGATACGGTCGTCGGATGCCAGTCTGCCATTAATGAACGAAACGATGGTATTGGAATACCCTTGGTTATCGGTATAAGTCGTTGTCAACCGATACGATGCAAATATATCTTCAACTCGATAATAGGCGCGATCGATGTTCGTCGGAGAACCGTTCACTTCCCATTGATAGCTTATATCGGTGAACGGTCCACCGTCGGCATCGTTGATTTCCGAGGCAAAAATATAATTTGCGTTAGCAACACCAAGGGGACCATCCACCCAACGCAACGCTGCCATGTCACCGTCGCGGTTGGTCTTGACCACATCGATGATGATATCCCGAGACGCAAATGCATCGGGATTATTCCTTTTGACGACTTCCAGCTTGATAACCGCTTGCCCACGGTCGGCTTCGGCAGCGAGTAGATCGTCGCGCACCGCCACCCTCGGCGTCCGCTTGATACTCTGCGATACCGGCAATAGTTCGGGGCCTCTCGTTTGCCTCCATCTATAATCCAATGCCGCATTGTCTACCGAGCGGCTTCGCGTCGCATCCAATATCAGGGTATCGCCTTCGTTCACGGTGATGATACTCTGCGCAGTCAACGCCACCGAAGCAGCGTCATTTCGTGCGTATGTGATTACCGGTTGCGGCGGTTTGCCGGAAACCGGCGGTGCCGAGCGCGGAGATACCGCCGTAGCTCTCGGCTGACCGCGTAGTAGTGCGCCACACATCGGCAACGAGGTGCTGTCGTCGAAGTCGCAAGCCGGATCGTCTCTATCGGCACCTTCGGTGTATCTCAGTAGCGGGTATTGCATATCGGTGCCGAAATCCCAGTGGTCGGTATTCCAACCTCGGTATGTAATGCAACTGCGCGTCCTATTCCGGCTTGCTTCGCTGCGCCCGTCTTCGCCGCTCAAACAGGTTTGGGGTGTATTCGGCACCGACGGATTGGTTAGTGTATTATTCGATCTCCTGTTATTGACATCGGGCATCGACACGGCGTGCGTGACATAGGTAGTTCCGGAAACGGTGACCGCACACCGATACGGCTCTCTGCGCCAATAGCTATTCGTAGGTGCCCTACTCGGCATGCTACGGTTTAACAAGCCGGCAACGGTAACATTCACCGGGCTGCCGTTATAATTTGCCGTTATATTACCGGGACAAGATGCAAAGCTTTGCGTTTGTGATGCACCGAGATCGCTAACCGAAGCGTTTGCCCCGAAGAGCGTCGGCACATAGGCCCTACCGCCGGCATAACTATTGGCAACGATGGATCTGCCGCCGATGTGCCTACCGACTAAACCGCCGAGATACGGCGTGGCACATGAAACCGTTGCCGGTATTGCCACATTACTATCAGAATGCACATAACTATTTCTGATTTCGCCGATGCCGTCGGCTCTATCGGCAGCGGATAACTGAGACCCGACCAAACCACCGACGATACAAGTCCCCGATACTTCACCGGCCGAATAATAGCTGTTGTGAATTTTCCCGCCACTGCGATTCCTACCAACCAAGCCGCCTACGGTCACATTGCCGTTATTCGATATATTCCCGTCGGAATCCTGCACACCGACATTAATTCGTGCACGACTGTTGACTATATAACCGGCGTTGACACCGACCAAGCCACCTGCCGAACCGCGATCGGTACGGATGACACGCGCCGATGTTTGTCCGGGCACAGTACCGTACACATCACTATTGCGGATCACGCCGTCGCGCCGCAGTAGCCCGGTGATACCACCGACATTTTTAATCCCTGCCAAACCTTTGATGGCGGGAGAGTCCAGGACTAAGTTTTCAACCTTGCCGTTTGCACCGATCTCGGCAAACAAGCCGACATTCGCTTTGCTGCCGGCACTGCTACGGCTGATAGCCAGGCGGGCAATAGAATAACCGTTGCCGTTGAATATTGCATTGAACACGCCGCCTATCGGTTGCCAACCGTCGGCGGTGGTAGTGAATTCACCCTCGTCCACCGTCCACGCATCATTCACCACACCCGAGCGATAGTCGCCGGCAGTGGTGAAGTTGAGATTCCCGGTCAACTCGTAGCCGATACAACCGGTGATCGGGCAACCGTGAGTAATCAATTCACCATCGGCACTTGCCCTATAGCCGCTACCGTCGAGCTGATAACGCACCGCATCCAGATCTTCTAAATGCCTAATCTCTATCAAACCGTCGCCGTCGTCATCTATATCGTCGGCGTTGGCAATCGAATCACCATCAATATCGGCATTATCCATAGCGACCGACGACCCGACGGTGACGCTATTGGATACGATCGGCTCGCTCGTATAGCCCTGACCATCCGAATACAAACCGATAAAACGATATTGATACCCGCCATCGACCGTATCGCCCGCCGATAAATCGACATTCCTCCATGCATCGCCCGGAAAACGCCGCTGGAACTGCCTACTTAGATTGCGCACGGTACCGTCGATATCGTTAAGATTCTCGGTGACCGTAATTCTTCGGTTGGTGCCTATCGACAGTACGGGATTTCCGGTCACCGGGCCGTTATTCACTTTGTTGATACGCACCACGATCTCTCTGCTCAAGTAGACTTGCCGGATGCCGTTATCGGGGGTAATCGATACCGACAATTCAAACTCAAAATCGCCGTCATCGACATTCTCGGATAACAGGTCGGCTTGCGGTGCCAACTCTAGATTCAAGCTATCTGCATCGGCAATGTTCACCGCCGTGCCGCTAATCTGAGACCAGCTTAGATCCGAACTGCCGGCGTAGTCTCCGCCGATCGTGAACATGTCGCCCTCGTCGATGCCGATTGCGGGAACATCGTCCAGTCTTAGATTATCGCGGACTATATCAAAATAATATCTCGTCACCCGATTGCCGGCGCTCGCTACCAGCGTGATTTCTTGTATATTAGAATTATCCAAAATGAGCGTGGCGTCGCTGCCGACAAGCGGACATAACACATCGCCACAATAAAGCGTGGTCTCCAAACCGGCAACGGTCGATGTGGTGATGAATGTGATCGGCAACGGTAATCGGGTCGCGTCTACATAGAGCCGGTATCTGTTGCTATTTCCACTATATCTAAAATCGCCGGTGATACCGTTTATTCGGGCTATTGCGGCATTCGCCACCTCTACAATACCCACCAACGAACTATCCAATACCTGCATCGCAATGCGACCGTCAGCAGCTTTCAGTGTCGGGTATTGTTCGTCGGTGCCGAAATCCCAATCGTCGCTACTCCAATTCGCATAAATACCCATCGTTGGTGTCGTCCCCTGTAGCACTGCGGTGGTTTGACCACCGAATGGAGTGGTTTCACCGCCGGTTGTAGAAGCCGATTGTTGATCGTTGAGGATATTATCCCAATAGCTGTTGATAACGGAGACGGTGCCGGTGGTACCCCCGATCAGACCCAAAACACCCCCCGACTGGCGCGCTGCCGCATAGCTGTCGACGATATCGGCTTGCTCCATAAAGCCGACCAAACCACCGAACCCTTGAACGAACCCTGCAATCTCGAATTCTTGATCGATACACTCTAGATCGAGTATCTTGTTCATATCCACCCTTGCATAGCTGTTCTCGATGGTGCCGATATTCTCTGCGCTATCGCGATTTGCCGAGATATGCTCGCCGACCAAGCCACCGAGACGACAATGCCCGCTTATCGCACCGGTCGTATAGCTGTTTTTAATCTTCGCACCACGCTCGTTCCTGCCGACCAAGCCGCCTACGATGTCCCCTAAAGCATCACCGTCAGGAGAAAACGAATGGACATAGACCTGTGCAAAGCTGTGGCTAATCTCACCACCGCTATTGACACCGACCAGACCACCGAAACGACTTTGTTTAAGCGCACGCCGACTGTAGTTGGAACCTACCAGTGCGGTGACATCGCTTACACCGACATCGTATATGCGACCACGGTTCTCGCCTGCCAAGCTCCCTTGCTTCTCCGCTCTCCTACTACTAAGGTCACGCCCGATAACATCATAAATCCCGACATTCCGCAAGCGGAGTGCCTTAACTTCGGCATTCCGACCTAGGGTATGGAATAATCCGATTGCATCTTTGGTTTCCGTGCCGCGCAAACTCAAATTGCGAATGTGATATCCGCTACCGTCGAACACGGCATCAAACGAGTTATCGTTATCTCCTATAGGATCCCAGTTATCCGCCCATTCGGTATTGACCACACCCGAGCGATAGCTTGCGGCATCGCCGAAGTCCAAATCTCGCGTCAACTCGTAGCCTCTGCAACCGACGGTCGGAGTGGTCGGACACCCTTCGACGATAGGCAATAATCCACCGTCGGGTAGCGCATAGGTGTAGGTACTGCCGTCCAGACTATAGCGTATCGCATACAGGTCGTCCACTGTCGTGATTTCTATCAAACCGTCGCCGTCGGCATCGGCTAACACTCTATCGGCATCAAAGCCGAAATAATCTATCTCTAAAATATATTCAACGGTCGCGCCGGCACTTTCAACCGACACGATAATCGCATCGCCGACGCCGGGGTCGGGTACGATCGGGTCGCTGACGGCACCGTCGACAACACCGAATTCATCTCCGCCGTAAGCGATAGTAATCATCGCATCGTCGCTCGCAGCATTCGGTATCAGACGCAACGAGCCGGTCACTCCGATATACGCACCGATACGATAACGCAGTCTAGGAGTTGCAAATTGTGGCATCAACTGCATTATGCTTCCTAGAACTTGTAGGTCGCTCAACCCGTAGCTCCGTACACTACTGCAGGTCGGCTGCCCGCTACCACCGCACGCCGGGTTGTCGCCATCGTCTCCGCGTCCATAGCGCAGTTGCGGATAGTGTTCGGGAGTACCGAAATCCCATAGGTTTGTATCCCAATTCGTATAGATGCCGCTCGCAGCGGTCGGTGTTAGCAATGCGGCCGTCGTTTGACTGCTACCGATGCCGTTATCCGCTATGCCGGCGGTCTCTATGTTCCAGTAGCTATCACTCACGCCGCCTAAACTGTCACCGATCAAGCCACCGGACCGAGGCACATCGCTCACTCGTCCGATAGCATAACTATTGACGATGCTACTTGTTCTTCGGTCGCCGACATTGCCGTTGACCCCGACCAAACCGCCGACCCGACCTTGTGCAAAAACACCACCGCTCGCATAGGTATCCGACACCATACCGGTATTCAAACCTGCCAAACCGCCGACGCGGTTGTTGCCCGATACCTCACCCAACGCATAGCTCGTCAAAACCGCCGCGCCGACCTCGTTGCGACCGACCAAACCACCGACCGCACCGCTGCCCGATACCGCACCGCTCGCATAGCTGTTGACGATACGCCCGTCGCTGTCGGAACCGATACCATTATTAGTCCCGACCAAACCACCGACATTGTTCTCACCCGATACGCTACCGATTGCATAACCGTTATAAACTCTGCCGGTGTTATAACCGACCAAACCGCCGACATGATAACTTTCGCTATCGTCGCTACCCGATCCTACAACCATAACTTCGGCAAAACTACGGTCAACCAAACCGTCGTTCTCACCGACCAAACCACCGACAAAAGCTCTGCCCGTGACTTCACCTACCGCACCGCTCGCGACGATAGAACCCCTCAAGTTGCGACCGACCATACCACCGACCGCGCTTTCTCCGCCGACCTCACCGTTCACCGACACATTGTCGACGCGACCGTTGCTATTGGCGGCCAATCCACCGACACCGTCCCGGCCGGTGACCGACACACCCGATAAAACGAGGTTGCGGATCTCGGCATCGGGATGCAGATGCGCAAACAACCCGACATTATCCGTGTTCGGTGCGGCGATGCGCAAGCCCGAAATCGTATAGCCCGATGACCGATTGCCTTCGAATATGCCGGCAAAACATCCGTTCTCGGGATTATCGCAATCGAGCGTTCCGATGGGCTCCCAATCGGTAGCGGAAAGTTCTATGCTCGCTGCCAATTCGTAGCCGATACAGCCGGTTGTAGGCGCACATCCGATGGTGATTCTCCGATCGGCAGCCGATGCCCTATAGCCGCTACCGTCCGGTTGATAGCGCACCGCATTCAATTCGGTGCGGTTGTGTATTTCTATCAAACCGTCGTCGTCCACATCCACATCGCCTATGCGCAAATACGGATGGCGCGACGCAGCAAAGGTGTAGACGATATCGCTGCTTCCGAGATTGATCTCGATACTACCCGAATCGGGAACCGGAATACGCGACGATGCGCTACCGCTTCGGACGACTTCGGCAACACTGCCGTCTACCGATAATTGATATGCCGCCCCTACATAAGTCGGCATGAGTTGGAATCCGCTCTCGCCGGCTTTCAATATCAAGCGATAGTTGTATATGAGTGGATTAAACGACGGAATAAGCTCTAAAACTTCGCTCGAGAATACCAAATCGGTCAAGCCGATATACTGACCGGGTAGCAACTTGCCACACACCGGCAACCGCGACGAGGTATCCGACGCGACACGGCAGGTCGGCGCACTACCGATGAAAAGTGTATCGGTGGCAGTCGTGTATTTGAGCCTCGGGTATTGCATATTATTGCCCAAATCCCATATCGCAACATTCCAGTTGGTGTAAATCTCGGTTGTCGTAGATTGAAGTTCAACGGTGGTTTGGCTGCTACCGTCGCGCCCATCGACAACACCGCTGGTATTTATATCCCAGTAGCTGTCGTTGACCGCAACCGGCACATTGGCGGCATTGAAGACCAAACCGCCGCTTCGAGCCGAGCGATTCGCACCGATGGCATAACTGTTGTCAATCCGCACGCCGGTGCCTAGCGAACCGACCAACCCCCCGCCTTCGCTCGCATCGATCATAGCGGTTGCATAACTGTTTGAGATCGTCGCATTCTCAACCGCACCGACCAAGCCGCCGCCGGACGCGGAACGCGCAGATACCGTACCGGACGCACGACTCTTGCCGATCGCGCCGCGCAACAATCTACCGATCAAGCCACCGCCGATGGCATCGACTTCAACCGAAACACTGCTATCGCTGTTGACGATAGTGCCGCGGTAAACGCCGATTAAACCGCCACCGTTGTTGTCGGCACGCACCGTGCCGGTCGCACGGCTATTGATGATCTCACTGTTGTTTCGGTCTTCGCCGACCAAGATGCCGACATCGTTGTTGCCGATAACCTCGGCAGCCGACACATTAATTCCTCTGATCATAGCAGCGGATATCGCACCGAACAAACCGACATCGTCGCTATTACGGCGACGGATCATCAAACCCGATATCGTATGGCCGTCGGCAATAAACTGAGCGGTGAACGGGTGCTCGGCATCGCCGATCGGCTGCCAACCCTTGCCGTCGGTCCACAGTGGCATCGTACGCTGCGCATCCACATAGCTGTCGACCGAGTTGAAGTCCAGATCTCTGACCAGTTCGTAGCCGAAGCAACCGCTGTCGGGGCAACCGCCGTCTATCATAATCGTGGTGGTCGTCCCTAATCGATAACTGAAACCACGACCGTCTAAACCGTGTCGTATCGTGTCCAACTGCTCCAAAAACGCAATTTCTATCAACCCGTCGCCGTCGGCATCGAGGGTCAAGTCGCGGTCGGCATCGACAACGATGTTGTTGTCGGCATCCACGGTGAGGATACCTCGATAGCTTGCGAAAGGCAGACGTTCTACGACGATGCGATATTCAAATCGGTAGCGTTGCCCGCCGCGCACCGTCACCGTGATTTCGGTGGCAGTGTCGCCCAGCACCACCTCCGCAATACCGCTGTCTTGCAGTGTTATCGGCTGCACACCGTTATCGGCAGCGATTACAATATCCACGACGGCACCCGGCAACGGATCGCTCACCATCGTATTCAAGCGCACTCGCTCGGTGTCGGAATACACGATCAACCGATAGTCGCTTCTATCTCTTATAAAGTTCGGCGACAACCGCGAACCGTCCAATGCCGAAAGCTGTATGTCTATGTTGTCTTGATAATCGGTCGACCTGAAATTGATCGTGTAGCTACGGGTCGTGGCATCGGTTGCCGAGCGCACCGCCAAGCGCAGCGCATCGATATCGGTTCTGTTTAGGTCGATCTCGGCACTGCGGGTGTTGTCGGCAATAATTTGTTCGCTGTCTCCGGCTATCAGGGTGACGGTGTCGGCGCGATAATAGGCGGTCGGTGTGGTGTGGAATACGGTGATTGCCCCGTTAGTTATCAAGTTGTACGACTCCACTTCGGGGCTGAACTCCGGCACCAACCGTACACCGGCGGGTAATTCCAGTGCAATCAAGCCACGGCGGTTTTGATACGGCACCAATGCGCCACAATACGGTTGGTCCGAGCGATCCCTAAGCAGACGGTCGCGACAGACAAGCGCACGGTCGGTTTCCGACAACCTTGCCGAAACCAGCGTATCGCAACTTCGTAGCTGTGCCACAGTCGGCTGTGTGCACAAACCGGCACTCCCGTCTTGATACAGTGCCGCAGGGTATTGGTCGGCATTGCCGAAATGCCACAGTGCCGAATCCCAACGATAGTAGACGGTATCGGTGCTATTATTCTGTGCCACACCGGATTGCAATTCTACCGTCGTTTCGCTCGTACCACCGGCAGCGGTCGCTCCGGGTGCGGCGGTATCCCGATCCCAATAACTGTCTAAAACTTGAGAGTCACCCAGTGCATTGCGAAATAAAGGTCCGCCGGTTGCATAGCTATTAGTGACGATACCCTCGTTTGTATCGATTAGACCGGCAATAACTCCGGTGTTGTCGGAAATGATAGGCTGCGCATAACTATTTTCTATATTGCCGGAAATATTATTTTCTAACGACAAACCCGCCGCAGCAGTATTCGAACCTCTACTTCTAATAGCGATCGTTGCAAAACTACCGAGAATAGCACCGTCGTTGGTATGTACCAAACCTGCAGAAGCATCTTGATTATCTATCGTGCCACCCACTGCACCGCTGTTGATAATGCGACCGAGATTTTGATAAACCAAAGCACCGACACTCCCGTTCTGCAAAAGAATATCGGCATTTTCAACGCGACTATTGAAAATAGTGCCGTAGTTATATACCGCCAAAGCGGCGATTACACCGGTTTCTCTACTACTACGGATAGAGACATCTTTGAGGTGGATATCTTCCAGCCTTGCATTCTCATCCAAATAAGCAAACATGGCTATCTCGTCAAAAGCGGGGTCGTGTAGGGTCAGGTTGGATATCGCATAGCCGTTGCCTTTGAAATGCGCATCGAAGCGCGCGTTATCGCGACCGATGGGGTGCCAATCTATCCCTGCCAAGTCTATATCGGCTGTCAACTCATAACCGCGACAGCCGACACGGCAATAAAACCGATCACTATTACTCGTGCCACCTGCCCTATAAAAACGACCGTCCAAACTATGACGCATCGCATTCAACTGTTCGGGGGTGGCAACATCTATCAAACCATCGTTGTCGCCGTCTATTGCGGCAAGGTCTATCGGCTCATTCAAACGCGAGACACTAAAGCGGTAGCGATACGATGTGCGGTCTTCACCTTCTTCTACGACTACATCCAATAGCGTATCACCGACGGTGTCCAATGCAATCAGTGGTGTCGCAACGCCGCTCTTTACTCTGAGCACTTCGGCATCGGTGGTCGTTTTATAGACCACAATATCGGCATTCGGAGCAAACGCCTCGGCAACAAAGCGTAGACCTTGCCGGTCGGCACCGACCACAATCTCGTAATCGTTGAATGTCGCAAAATCAAAAGGTCGGCTGATACCGGCATTATCGAGTAACTCGAAACGCGCCATCAAGCTCCCCTGATACGGGAGTATCTTGCCGCACAGCGGGTTGTCGTGTCGTTCGAGTTGACATTCCTCGGCGTTGTACTTGATCACCGGAGATTGATCGGCACCACCGAAATCCCAATCGTCGGTATTCCAAGCGGCAAAAATGCCGGTCATCGTCGTCGCCCGCAACTCGGCACCGCTTCTCGCTCGACTTGCCGGCACATCAACCCCGGCAATGTTGCGATCAAAATAACTGTTTGTTATAACTCCGAGACTATTACTCAGGTTTCCTTGTGGCACGCCCGCTCTGGTCATCAGCATAGAGGCATAGCTATTGCCGATGTTCAAACTTCGTGTAGGGTTCGCTCCCAACATCGCTGTATTTGTCAATTCACTTTCGATCAGTGTTTCGATTCTTCCGATCGCACGGCTGTTTTTGATCGACTCACTACCGATAGTAGCACCGTCAGCCAGCACTAATCCATGGGTGAAAGAGGGACTCTCTCTAAAACGATTTAATGACCGCAAAATGCCGATAAAATAGCTATTACTTAACGAAGACTCGGCAAAATCGGTTGCAAAAGGAGCCACATTATGTCCGCTTAAATCTCCGATGACATAACTATTGCGAATCGTGCTTCTCGTTAAGGATGCTGCTATTGCCACTGCTATTTCTGAATTTATATCCACATTGACTAAACCCAAGCCGTCTATATCGGAGTCCGAAACCATAGCGAAAAGTGCGATGGGATCGGGGGAATCCAATACGCTTAGATTGGATATTGCATAGCCGTTGCCTTTGAATACGGCATTGGATAAGTCAACGAATTCCCAGCTTCGAGTCCAGATAGGCCTATTTGTGGCCGGCTCTCGGTAGCTGGCAGGGTCGTTGAAATCCAAGTCTCGCATCAATTCGTAGCCACGGCATACGCCCCTCGGACAACCCGAGGTATTGAGTTCACCCTCCCGTGCCGTTCTATAACCTATCTCTTGTTGGAAATTAAAATCCACCATTGCCACATCTTCCAGATAATGAAGGTCTACCAAACCATCGTGGTCCGCATCTATCGGTGTCTCAAACCGGTAATCCAAATAGAGCGTATAGCGCACCGGGCGAGTGCCGTGAACCGCAATAACGACTTCGGTGGTGCCGTCGGCAGTCAGTGCAATCTCGCCACTGGGATTGCCGCCGGCAATCTCGGTGTTCTCGGGTGTTCGGACACCGCCGATATAGACGCTATAGGTGGCACCTGCTTCGCGTGTCGTGGCAACCAGTTGCACACGCGGCGCATCGTTGAGCACCGTGGTGTAATAAGCACCGCCGATATCCAGTATTGCTTCGTCGAAGGGTGCGATGAGTTGTGCGTAACGAGTGGTGAGTGCGCTCAAGCCGTAGCGTGTTTCAGGTGCAATCAAGGTGCCGCACAGCGGGCGTTGCGATACGGTATCTTCGGCGTTGCGACACGCCGGGCGACCCAACACATCGGTTGCCGTGGTATATCTGAGAGTCGGGTATTGCATCGCAGTGCCGAAATCCCAATTTTCCTCGCGCCATAAGTAATAGACACCGGTCGGCGTGGTGCTCGGCTCGGTCGGTGCGCGCAGTTGTCGCATCGTTCTGCCTTGGAATATTTGCGGCGAAGTCACTAAATTTTGTTCAACGGTATCTGAATTATAATAATTCGCTCCGGTAATATTAATATTTGCTAGATTCCCTTGAGAACCGGTATAAGGTAGGCTCGACGGTCCGATTGAATAATTGGCATTTAGCAATAAATTTTTATCAAGGAATAACGCACCAAAAAATCCCCCGTTGGCAATGGCATTTATTATATTGTTAAATGGCCCACCACTCACATCGACCCACGCATAGTTGTTGCCGATGTTAGATGCGCCTCCTGCACTACCGACAAAGCCTCCGATGTTATCCGTGTTTGTACCAATTCCTGTAACCGAACCGACCGCAAAACTGTTCAATATCTTGCAACCGTTGCATCTGCCGAGCATGCCACCGGCATTTATTCCGGTTGCCGACAACCGAATACCGCTACGGCTATTGACGATAACGCCGGTGCCGGCAGCGACCCCGACGATGCCGCCGACATCACCGACACCGGATACCGTTCCGGTCGCATAACTGTTGACAATTTTACCGCGAACGGTGCCGGCTATACCACCGATCTGCGAACCGGCTGCTATCCTAAAATTCGGTAGACCCAGGTTGCGTACGACACCGCTACTGTCGATCACACCGAATAAGCCTTGATTATTTTGACCGCTTCGGTTGATCTGTAGACGCGCGATTGCGTAGCCGTTGCCGTTGAAGGTGCCGGTGAACGGGGTTGTCATGTTGCCTATCGGTAGCCAACCGGTATCGGTGGCGAAGTCTGCCACGACCCAATCTTGGTTTATTTCACCCGAGAGGTAGCTGTACGGGTCGTTGAAATCGAGGTCGCGCATCAATTCGTATCGACCCGCTAGAGTGGAGGTGCTGGCAGCGATGGCATGAAAGTGCTCCAGATAATAGATTTCGGTGAACCCGTTTCTGTCGCGATCCGCAAGCATAGGATCGTTTTGGTAGCGTATATAAAGCGGATAGTATGCCGGCGGTTTGCCTTCTATTTCCAGTATAATGTGGTTGATGCCGTCGTCTAAAAAGATCGGGTTGCTCGTGCCACCACCGATAATCGTCTGAAAGGGGTCGCGTTTGACGAAATCAAGGTGAATGTTGATCTTTGTATTATCGTCTTGGGCAGTCGCTACGATGCGGATCGGGTTGCGGTAGACTTCACCGAAATAGTCGGCGGAACCCTCGACAAAAGACGGATTCAATATTCCCGATGCCAAACGCAAATCTTGCAAGCCGTTGCGGATTTGGGAGGCAATCAAATCACCGCACACCGGCAATCGCGACACCGCATTGCGGTCTCGGCGGCACGCCGGGTTGCCGAATATATCCGGTTCGGCGGTGTACTTGAGTATCGGATACTCATCGGTGTCACCGAAATCCCAATCGTCGGCATCCCAGTTGCTATAGATGCCGGTCGGACTGGTCGGCATTTGCAACTGCACCGTCGTTCGACCGGTGCCGCCGGCACTTGTATCCAGCCCGGCGGTTTCGCTGTTCCAGTAGCTCGCATCGGTATTGGTTCCGACCCTGTTATTGGCGGCAACCAGACCACCGAGGGTGCCGGAACCCGTGACACTCGATAGCGTATAGCTATTACGAGTCCCCGTCTCAATCGCCGGAACTCCAAAAATAAAACCGACCAAACCACCGCTGTTATTTGCATCGGCATGAACCGATCCCGTCGCATAACCATTGACGACCAAACCGTTTACGAGAATATCCCCTATCAATCCACCGACATTGTCGTCGGCTCGGATATTCACGCCGGCATAACTATTGTAAATTTCCGTACTAAAAGCATTTATGTCTCTTAAGCTACGACCGACAACCCCCCCTGCATAACGAATGTTGCCGACAATACTGCCGTAAGCGCGGCTGTTAATAATCATACCATTGGAGGCAAACCCGACTAATCCGCCGTAGTTGTTCGCTCTACTAGCGGGGAGTGCTTCTATATGAATCGCTGCATAGCTATTGAGGATTTTGGCATTGTTCGACGGATTGACTATACCGACTAATCCGCCGATATTGTTGCCCGTTGCGGTTATCTCGCCGATCGCATAACTGCCGATAATCTCCCCTAATGAAATACCTGCCACTGCGCCGGTCGTGCCATCGGTATCTATTTTTACACTCAACAGACCGAGGTCGCGTACGACACCGCTATTTCCGATTACACCGAATAAACCTTGATTATTTCCGCTATCTCGGTTGATTTGTAGATTGGATATCGTATAGCCGTTGCCGTCGAAAGTGCCGGAGAATCGGTTAGTATTATTGCCTATAGGTTGCCAGCCGAAATCGTTGCCGTCGTTAAAATCGTCCACCGTCCAGTTGCGATTGATACGACCCGAGCGGTAGCTGGTCGGGTCGTTAAAATCCAGATTACGCATCAACTTATAATGACCGCTCGAGTTATTGCGTGTTTGATCGACGCCCTCTAAATCGTGTATTTCGGTAGATTCGTTATAGCGTATATAAAGCGGATAGTAAACCGTCGGGTTGCTTTTTATTTCCAGTACGATACGGTTGAAACCCTCGGCTAGGGTGATCGAACTGCTGGTCGTACCGCTGATAACGGTCTGGTCGGGATGGCTTTTACCTTTGACAGTGCCGAAATAGATATTGATCGTTGTATTATCCTCTTTTGCAGTCGGCACGATACGAATAGGATTCGGGTTGCTACGCCTCGGGTCGGTGGCAACGACGCGACCGGAATAATTGCCGTTCAGACTTCTATGGGTGTCGCCGAAGGGCGGATATAATTCGTCGCCGTCGGTTAATGTTAAATCTTCGAGACCGTTGCGGATTTGGGGTGCGATTACATCGCCGCAGTCGGGCAAACCGTTGCCGTCGCAAGTCCGCATCCCGTCGGCAACGGGATTGGGGGCGTATTTGAGTATCGGGTATTGCATGTTATTGCCGAAATCCCAGTTGTCCTCGCTCCAGTTATGATAAATCTCGGTTGAATTCGTTCCCGGCGCAGTCGCCGATTGCAGGTCTCGGGTACTCCTACCGCTTGCGTTTAGCCTCGAATCGTCGGGACGAGGCTGTCCTTCGGCGGTATCGCTGTTCCAATAATTCGGTGCAATTACCGAAGGCATATTAACACCGGATAATATATAGTAAAAACTTCCGTCGGTTCGCCCGATCGAATAGTTGGCGGTTAAGTTTATATTACTGTTGAGACCGAGCACTCCGACAAATCCACCGTTAGCGTATCCCAAGGGGTTAAGTGCTTGCCTTATGTTGCTTTGTGCATAGTTGTCGGCAATGTCGAATGTGCTTTGCGCTCTACCGACCAAGCCGCCGGGTGGTAGAACATTACTGCCGGTATTGACGATCGGACCGATCGCAAAGCTATTTTGTATGCTACAGCCGTTGCAGTTGCCGACCAAGCCGCCGAGATTAGACTGGTTTGTCGACACCGCAACATCGGTATAGCTGTTGACGACGGTGCCGAGACTATCGCCGACCAAGCCACCGATATCATTGAAATACCCGTTCACCGTTCCGATAACATAGCTGTTGGCAATCAAACCCGAACCGCTATTGGTACCGACCAAACCACCGATATTGTTGGCATAGCCGGCAATCTCGCCGATCGCATAGTTGCCGATGGCAACACCGGCGTTGTAGCCGATCAAAGCCCCGACATGATTATAGATTGCACCCGAGGTATCGATGCGTCCTACCTTCACATCCAACAAGCCGAGGTCGCGTATCACGCCGCCTTCGCCAACCGTGCCGAACAGCCCTTGGCGGTCGGTTGTGCGGTTGATTTGCAAGCCGGATATCGTATAGCCGTTGCCGTTAAGTTGTCCGATGAACGGTGCACCGCCCTCGCCTATAGGAAGCCAGCCGGTATCGCTTGCCTCGTTAAAGTCTTCCACCGTCCATTCGCGGTTTATCCGATTTTCGGCATAGCTGTCCGGGGCGTTGAAGTTCAAGTGTCGAGTCAATTCGTAGTTGCCCGCCGGTCGGGTCGCTATAAACCGAAGTTTGTCCAGATTATCGATCTCGGCAAAGCCGTTGCCGTCGCGATCCGACGGCACGTCATCCTTTTGAAAACTTATGAAAAGCGAATACCGTAGCGGCGGTGTTGCGACGATTTCCAGAACGATGCGGTTGATACCGTCTCGATCCAGTACGATCGGCATGCCGGTCATACCACTGACGACACTTTGGTCGGGCGTACCGTCGACAGTGCCGAGATAGATATTGATAACGGTGCCGTCTTGCATTGCGGTCGGAATCAAGGCGATGGTGTCGGTGGTGGCTCCGCCTGAATAGTTGCTACTACCGACACTGAAAACCGGTGTCAATCTACCCGATGCCAATTCCAAGCTCTTCAAACCATTGCGAATTTGCGGTGATATTAGATCACCACAATTCGGCAAACCGTTGCTGTCGCAAACCGTAACGGTATCGGTAAATGCGTATTTTAATATCGGGTATTGCGTGTCGCTACCGAAATCCCAATCGGCGTTACTCCAGTTCTCATAGATGCCGGTGGCAGCATTTTGATTGGTCGGTGCTTGCAGTTGTATCGTAGTTTGACCGGTGCCGGAAGCACTTCTATCCAGTCCGCCGGTCCGGCTATCCCAATAGCTGTCTTGAGCGGTGCCCGATCCTGTACCTATCAAACCTCCCAGCGCAGACCCGCTGCCGGATATATTACCGGTTGCATAACTATTCCTTATTGTGTTCGCACCCGACGCATTACCGACCAAACCGCCGACATCGGACGCATCGCCGGCGGTAATCGCACCCGTCGCATAGCTGTTTCTAATGACGGCATTGTTTGTTTTTTCACCGACTAAACCGCCTATATTTTGATTGGTCGCGGCATCTATCATATCGATACGACCGGTCGCATAGCTATTTCTAATTTCACTATTTGCATACACACCGACTAAACCACCGACCGACTGTTCACCCGAAACATTACCGGTCGCATGGCTGTTGACGATATCGGCACGACCGGTGCCGGCTAATCCTCCGACCCCTTGTTCACCTACAACATTAACGGCTGCATCGCTGTTGGCAATCGAACCCCCGCTATGAATGCCGGCTAAACCGCCAACCCTAAGTGCTGCGGAGATGTCACCGTTTGCATAGCTACCGATGATGGTACCTCGATTGGAACCGACCAGTGTACCGACAACATCGGTGCCTTGTATTTTGACACCGATCAAACCGAGATTGCGCACCACACCGCCGATACCGGTAGCACCGAATAAGCCTTGATTAATGCCATTGTCTCGGTTGATTTGTAGATTGGCTATCGTATAACCGTTGCCGTCGAAGCGACCGGTATATCGGTTGCCACTATCGCCTATGGGATCCCAACCGAGATCGTCGTCATCGTCAAAATCATCCACCGTCCAATCGCTGTTGACCGTGCCCGAGAGATAACTGTCGGCATCGTTGAAGTCCAGATCGCGCATCAATTCGTAGTTGCCCGCTAAAGTGGAATTACTAGTACCGATGGCATTAAGGTGGTCCAGATAATAGATTTCGGTGAACCCGTTACCGTCGCGATCCGCCAACACACGATCACCCAGATAGTTTATATAGAGCGGATAGTGAACGCGCGTCGTGCCGGTGGTGATCTCTAGGACGATGCGATTGACACCGTCTCGATCCAATACGATCGGCATGCCGGTCATACCACTGACGACACTTTGCTCGGGCGTGCCGTCGACGCTGCCGAGATAGATATTGATAACGGCACCGTCGTGCATTGCGGTCGGGATCAAGGCAATGGTGTCGAGGGTCGCTTCGCCCGAATAGTTGCTACTGCCGGCATTGAAAGCTGGCATCAATCTGCCCGATGCCAATTCCAGATTCCTCAAGCCGTTGCGAATTTGCGGTGATATTAGATCGCCGCAGTTCGGCAGACCGTTGCCGTCGCAAATCGTAATAGCAGCGATAGATGCGTGTTTTAATATCGGATATTGCTCGGTATTGCCGAAATCCCAATCGGCACTACTCCAGTTGTAATAAACATCGGTCGGTGTAGTTCCCGGTGCTGTCGGCGATTGCATTTGTTCGGTGTTAAAACCGAGACCTCGCCGGCTATCACTTTGATTACCGGTTTGTGTGTTCCAGTAGCTGTTTTGGACACGACCATCGGTACCACTAAATGTGTCTCCCAAGAAACCACCTATATTCGAGCCGCTACCCGATACACTACCGATAGCATAACTATCGGCAATTACTCCGTCTGCTAAATTTTGCCACAGAGTACCGACGAAACCACCGACCGATTCTTGGCCGATAACCGAACCGGCGGCATAGCTATTTCTAATGAAAGTATTGTTTGTTTTATCGCCTACAAAACCACCGACCGACCTCTGGGTACGACACACGACACGGCCGGTCGCATAGCTATTTCTGATTTCCCCATTCCTGAGTACGCCGACGAAACCGCCGCAAAAACCGTTGCCGGAAACGCTGCCGGTCGCATGGCTATTGATAATTAAATTGGGAGTCACTTCTTCGGCAACACCGACTAAGCCGCCGACGCTACCGTTTCCGGTGACATTGACGGCAGCGTAGCTGTTGATAATCCAACCCGACCTCAGATGCCCGCCGACCAAACCGCCGACATTATCGGTTCCGGTAACTTTGCCGGTTGCATAACTGCCGATGACGGTGCCTCGGTTTGCACTGACCAACGCAGCGGTATACGCCCTACCCTCTATAGCGATACCGATCAAACCGAGGTTGCGTACGGTACCGGTGAGACTACCGAACAGACTCTGATTATCGGCATTTCTATTGATTTGCAAATTGGATATTACAAAGCCGTTGCCGTCGAAGGTGCCGGAGAATCGAGCAGCATCGGTGCCTATGGGTTGCCAGCCGTCATCGTTGGGATTATAGAAGTTGTCCACCGTCCACGCGGCTTTATTTGCCGTATCTTCGTAGTCGGCATCATCCAGAAAATCCAGGTCTCCGGTCAGTATATAGTTGCCGCTGCGATTGTTGCGTATGTTGTCGAGGTCTTCCAAAGTGTCGATTGTGATAGCCGGATTGCCGTCGTCGTTGAATAAACCGAAGCGATAGCCGAGCGATAAGTTGTAGCGGTCGACACCGCCGCTTTCGCCTTCGCTACCGGGCGTGATCACTTCTATCGCAACATGGGTCGCCGTGCTTTCGCTCAATGTTATTTCTCGGCTCGTCACACCGCCGGCACCATCGGCAGCGGCGGTCATCGGCACGCTACGACCGGTCTCGTTGTATGCGTCGTCCAAATAGATAAAGGTGATTCGTGCATCCGGGTCGGCGGCAACGGCAATCAAATTCGCACTCGGAGTGTCGCGCTCGACGACACCGGTATAGCTCCGATAGCGGGTATCGGGCGGAGGAACCAATCTGCTTCTGCGTTCCGATACACGCAATGCGCTCAGTGCGCGCCGCGCGATTACCGTACCGCAATTCGGCAAACCGTCGCCGTCACAAGCTCGGCTACGTCCATTTTCATTGGCAGCGTATTTCAGAACCGGGTATTGGGTGTTATTGCCGAAATCCCAATTCGCATCGCTCCAGTTGTAATAAACATCGCTCATGTTTCCCGATTGAGCACTACCGGCCCGCAACTCGGCAGTCGTTGCCGAAGCCGAATTGCGGATTGTTGCCCCCGAACCGATACTGTTCACCAGAGGTCGCGACGATAGATCGGAGTTTGCATAGCTATTGATTAGCGATGCATTTGAATTGCTCAAGCGACCTATCAGGCTACCGCCGACATCGACCCTGCCGATGCCGTAGCCGCTTTGGTATAGACCTCGGTTGTTCGTGCCCGCCAATCCGCCGACTTCGCTACGACCACGAACCCAACCGGTGGCATAGAGGTTTCTATAGTTTGAATAGGTGGTGCCGAATAATCCACCGACATTGCGATTACCGCTAACAAAACTATCGGCATAGCTATTGTAGCCGGTTGCGGTAGTCGGTGTGAAAACACTACGCCCGACCAAGCCACCGACCGAGTCTCGACCGCGAACGATACCCGCTGCATAGCTGTTGCCGATGATGTTCTTGTCTTCGCCGACCAAACCGCCGGAAATACTATCGCTTGCCGAACTTTCAACGCTGCATACCGCATGGCTATTTAGGATTTCGCCGTCGTCGGCATTGCGTCCGACCAAGCCACCCAAACCTCTGCTACCGCGCACCGTGCCGTGCGCATAACTGCCGATCACCGTGCCGTCGTTCATGCCGGCCAAGGTACCGACACCGGGGTAATTGTCGGGGTGCCGATTGCCGTTGTAGTCTTCTATCTCGGCATCGATCAAGCCCAGATTGCGCACCGTCCCGACACTGCCGATGACCCCGAACAAGCCTTTGTGCATGGCGTTATCGTCGTTGTTGATTTGCAGATTGGCTATCGTATAGCCGTTGCCGTCGAAGGTACCGGTGAACGGTGTGTTTGCATCGCCTATCGGTGTCCAGCCGAGGTCGGTCGCATCTCGATAATCGTCCACCGTCCAGAGCACTCTGAAAACGGTGCCGTCGTAGCTGGCATCGTCTTCAAAATCCAAGTTGCGGGTCAATACATAATTCCCGTGCAGACTATTGCGCACCGCATCGAGGTCCTCCAGCGAGTCTATCGCAGTGCCGGGGCGGTATCGCAGATAGAGCGGATATTCTACGGTCGGTTGATCGGCAACACTCGGGTCGATTTCAATAACGACATATTGGATCGTGCCTTGCCTAAGCCGAAACGGCGCACCGAGATCGCCGCTGTCGAGCGTATCGCCCAGTTGTCTGCGGGCGGTGCCGTCGTATAGATAGATTTTGATCTCGGCAGCACTATCGAATGCGACCGGTTGCAGACGGATCGTGTCGCGCAACGACAATACCTCACCCGAATAATTGCTCTGTCCGACGGCGAAGCGAGGCAACAATTCACCGTCGACTATAGATAAATCCTGCAGCAAGCCGTAGCGCAACTGCGGTGCTATCAGGCTCCCGCAGACCGGTAAACCGCCGACACCGGCAGCATTACAAGTGCGCGCACCGGCGATGTCCGGATTTTGTGCGTATTTGAGTGTCGGGTATTGCTCGGCATTGCCGAAGTCCCAGTCGTCGCTACTCCAGCCGGTATATCGGGGAGGACTCGTTGCATCCGGTGCAATCGGCGATTGCATCTGTTCGGTGTTAAGACCGCGACCGCGTTGGCTGGCACTTCGACCACTGGTTTGTATGTTCCAATAGCTGTTTTGGACGCGACCATCGGTGTTGTCAAATCTGCTTCCCAAGAAACCACCTATATTCGATCCGCTACCCGACACACTGCCGATAGAATAGCTATCGGCGATTAATCCGTTTGCTGCATTTTGCCACAGAGTACCGATGAAACCACCGACTGCATCTATGCCGATAGCCGAGCCGGTTGCATAGCTATCTCTAATGACGGTATTACCTACTTTATCACCTACAAAAGCACCTACGGACCTCACGCTACGACCGCTAACATGACCGGTCGCATAGCTATTTCTGATTTCCCCGATGTTGAAAACACCGATGAAACCACCGCAAAAACCGTTGGCGGAGACGTTGCCGGTCGCATGACTGTTGATGATCAAATTAGGAGCTTCTCTGTTAAGACCGGCAACACCGACTAAGCCTCCGACCCCCGTGTTCCCGGTGACATCGACGGCAGCGTAGCTGTTGATAATCCGACCCGAGGCTAGATGTGCGGCAACCAAACCGCCGACATTATCGGTTCCGGTAACTTTGCCGACCGCATAACTGCCGATGACGGTACCTCGGTTTGAACCGACCAGTGCGCCGGTGAACTGCGTACCCTCTATATTGACAGCGGTCAAACCGAGGTTGCGTATAGTACCGGTGATGCTACCGAACAGACTGTGATCGGCACCACCGCTTCTATTAATCTGCAAATTGGATATCACGAAGCCGTTGCCGTCGAACTCGCCGCCGAATCGGGCGGCATCGGTGCCTATCGATTGCCAACCGGTATCGGCAGGGTCGTCGAAATCGTCCACCGTCCAGGTCGTTTTATTTGCCAAGTCGTCGTAGCTGTCATCGTCTAGGAAATCCAAGTTGCGGGTCAATAGATAACGCGCATTGCGACGGTTGCGTATGTTGTCGAGGTCCTCCAGCGATTCTATTTCAATAACCGCGTTGCGCGACCGGTATCGCAGATACAGCGGATATTCTACGGTCGGTTCGCCGTCGGCACTCGGGTTGATTTCAACGATGAGGTACTGGATGCCGTCGGGATCCAACATGATCGGCGCACTGCGGTCGCCGCCGGCAAAGGTGTTGCCGATCTGCGTCTTGATGCCGGCAACGAACTCGAAGATTTTGATCTCGGCAGCGAGATCGAATGTGATCGGTTGCAAACGGATCGGGTTTTCGGAAGACACTACGCTACCGCGATAACTGCCGTAATTTGACCCATGGAACGCCGGCTCCAATTCACCGTCGACGACGAGTATATCCTCCAATAAGCCGTAGCGGAGTTGCGGTGCTATCAGGCTCCCGCAGATTGGCAACCCGTCGCTACCGTCGGCGTTGCAACTTTGCGGGCCGTCGCTCCTTGGATTTAATCTATATTTGAGTATCGGGTATTGCCTATCGGTGCCGAAATCCCAATCGCCGGAGCTCCAGCGGGTATATCGGGGAGGACTCGTTGCATTCGCTGCGGTCGGTGATTGCATCTCTTCGGTGGTGAGACCGTTGCCCGCAGCACTGGTGGCTCGACCGCTGGTTTGCGTATCCCAATAGCTGTTGCGAGCGGTACCCGACCCGCTTCCTATTAACCCCCCTATCGCCGACCCGATAGCGGATACATTACCGATTGCATAGCTATCGCTTATCGTGTTCGCACCCGACGACAAACCGGCAAAACCGCCCACATCGGATGCATCGCCGGCAGCAATCGCACCCGTCGCATAGCTGTTTGTAATGACGGCATTGTCCGATTTTTCACCGACAAAACCGCCTATATGCTCATTCGTAGTGACATCCGTAACACGAACACGGCCGGTCGCATAGCTATTTATGATTTCCCCGCTGCTGAATAAACCGATAAGGCCACCGGAAAGACCCTCTGCCGAAACGCTGCCGGTCGCATAACTGTTGATGATCAAATTGGAGGTCGTTCCTTCGGCAATGCCGACTAAGCCTCCGACGCTAGTGCTTGCGGTGACATCGACGGCAGCGTAGCTGTTGATAATCCAACCCGAGGCTAGATGTGCGCCGACCAAACCGCCGACATTATCGGTTCCGGCAACTTCGCCGATCGCATAACTACCGATGACGGTACCTCGGTTTGCACCGGTCAGCGCACCGATATTCGTACCCTCTATATTGATATTGACAGCGGTCAAACCGAGGTTGCGGACAACACCTCCGTCGATACTACCGAACAAACCTTGATTGATATTACTTCTATTGATCTGTAAATTGGATATCACGAAGCCGTTGCCGTCGAGACTACCGCTGAAATTGTCTATCGGCTGCCAACCTTGATCGAGCGTGTCGTTAAAATTGTCCACCGTCCACGCGGCTTTATTTGCCGCATCCTCGTAGCTGGCGTTGTCTAGAAAATCCAGACTTCGGATCAATAGATAACGCGCACTCGGGTTGTTGCGTATTTTATACAAGTCCTCCAGTGAATCTATTTCTATGACGAGGTCAGGGTCTACGGGTCCGGGATCACTCACGACATAGGGTGGCTGCGGCGATATCAAGCTCCCGCAATCGGGGGCACCGGCTACATCGCAAACATTGCCGAACGGACCTGCGCTATATTTAAGTCTCGGATACTCGCTTGCGGTGCCGAAATCCCAGATCTCGTCGCTCCAGTTCTCGTAAAGACCGACGGCAGCGGTCGGCATTTGCAGTTGCATCGTTGTCCTATCTCTATCTCCGTCGGCACTCGCTCCGCTATCCCGGTAGCTGTCGTTAAAAATTAACGGAGGAAAACTGCTCTGCCTAGGAGGTACTTGAAAACCGAGCAGATCTACGCCGGCCGGTGCCGAACCCGTTGCATAACTATTTTCTATTACGCCGCCGTTAACCAGACCGATCAGCTTGCCTCCGGCAACAATTCTACAGCTTTCGGTCAAGAGTTCTAAAGTGGCATCGGCATAGCTGTTTTTAATCGTGCTCAACGGGCCGAATTGATTGCCGACCAAACCACCGGCATGACAATATCCGGCGACGGTTGTCGCTTGCACAAAACTATTGTAGATCTCTGCATATATATTCCTGCCGACCAAACCACCGATATGGTGGGTAGCATTTGCCACCGCCGGGTTGACTCGTATCTCGGAATCTACTACGAAACTGTTGCCGATGTAGTGGATATTATTTTCACCTTCATCAGAACCGTTTCTGCCGACCAAGCCACCGATATAATTATGATCACCACCGCCTCTAGTGCTACCGACCCCCTCTACGAAACTTGCTATAACACCGCTGTTCAATACCAGACCTCTGTTTTGACCGACCAACGCGGCGACCCACACGGCACGGGAATTGGAAGCTCTGACATCGGCATCGTTGAGGATCAGATTTTTAACCGTCCCCCGTACCCCGATCGTTCCGAACAGACCGACCGCACTCGTACCGGCATCCCCTACTTTGATTTGTAAGTTGGATATCGCAAAACCGTTGCCGTCGAAGGTGCCGGTGAAATTATCTATCGGTTGCCAGCCGTCGTCGCCGTCGGCATCGAAATCGTCCACCGTCCAATCGCTGTTGACCGCCCTCGTGCGATAGCTCAAGGCATCCTCAAAGTCCAGATTTCTGGTTAATCTGTAGCTGCCGTTCGGGTTATTGCGTAGCGCATCGAGGTCTTCCAGATTACTGATCTCTATCGGTATTTGCGGCGCACGATAGCGCAAACGGAAGTTGTATCGGCGTTTGCGTGCCGAAGGATCCGACGGGGTGAGTTCGACGACGATGTGGTTTTCACCGTTCCTCAACATGATTTCTCCGCTCAACTCGCCGCCACCGAACTCGGAAACCGGTGCCGTGTTATCCTCGCCGCGCAGAGCGAGAAAGCGCGCACCGGCATCCTGCGACCCGGCAATCAATCGGATCGTGTTGTCGGCACCGACACCGACGACATGCGTTCGGTAATCGCTCAATCTACCGTTAAAGTTTAGGCGCGGTGAAAACCTACCGGGAAATACGCTTAATTCGTTCAGATCATAGCTCGGTTTCGGTGCTATCAGACTGCCGCAGACCGGCAAACCGTCGCCACCGGCATCGCTACAAGTGCGCCGACCGGTGCTATCGGGGTTTCGAGCATATTTGAGTCGCGGATATTGCCGGTTGGTGCCGAAATCCCAGTTGTCGCTACTCCAGCCGGTATAACGGGCAGGGCTCGTTGCATCCGGTGCAGTCGGCGATTGCATCTGTTGTGTATTAAGACCGCTACCTCTTTCGCTGTTGCTTCGACCGCTGGTTTGTGTATTCCAATAGCTGTTTTGAACGCGACCATCGGTGCCGGCAAACCTGTTTCCCAAAAAACCCCCTATATTTGATCCGGTTCCGGATACACTGCCTATAGAGTAACTATCGGCAATTAATCCGTTTGTTGCGTTTTGCCACAGATTGCCGATAAAACCACCCACTTGGTTTATGCCGGTAACCGAACCGGTTGCATAGCTATTCCTAATGACGGTATTTCCTTGTTTTTCACCTACAAAACCCCCGATAACCCTATCGGTACCGCCTATCACATTACCGGTTGCATAGCTATTCCTGATTTCACCCCTTCTTTGCACACCGACGAAACCACCGGCAAAACCGGCTGCCGAAACGGCACCGGTTGCATAACTGTTGATAATCAAATCGGGAACCTCGTCGGCAAGACCGACCAAACCCCCGACTGCCGTGTTGCCGGTGACATCGACGCCGGCGTAGCTGTTGATAATCCGGCCCGAACGAAGATGCGCACCGACCAAACCGCCGATATTATTGCCTCCGTTGATCTCGCCGGTCGCATAACTACCGATAATGGTGCCTCGGTTTGCGCCTGCCAGCGCACCGCTATAATTATTGCTACCGGCATCTATTTTGACATCGGTCAAACCGAGGTTGCGGACAGTGCCGGTGATACTACCGAACAGACTTTGATCGTTGGCATTTCTATTGATTTGCAAATTGGATATCACGAAGCCGTTACCGTCGAAGATGCCGGAGAATCGGTTACTATCATTACCTATGGGTTCCCAGCCGAGGCCGGTGTCGGTGTCAAAGTCCACCGTCCATCGCAACCTGTTTGTTGCCGCATCTTCATAACCGGCATCATTGCCGAAATCCAGATTTCTGAGCAGGCAATAGCTACCGTCTCGGCGGTTGCGTATGTCGTTAAGGTCTTCCAAAGTCTTGATCGGCGTGAAATCGCTCAACTCCGAACACTCTCTCGTCTCGACGATATCGGCGACAACGACACGGTTGAGAATGATCGACTGGCGCACCGCTTGTCCGCGCTTGACCTCTATTACCAGGTGGCGCATCGGTTCGCCGGCAGTCAGAGTCAATGCCATGCTAGGTTCGCCGCTAGCCAGACCGGATTGCAGTAGGGTGCCGTTTGCGTCGTAGATATCGATAACGGCATTGTCCTCAAAGGCGGTGGCAATCAGGCGAATCTCGGAAACCGACGCAGATACCTGAATGTTGCCCGAATAACTGCCACCGGTGAACGGCGGCGATAGGGTGCCGTTGACTGCCGTTAAAAACCGCAAGCCACGCCGCAATTCGGGAGAGATCAGCGTGCCACATTCGGGGGTGTCCGGCGTGTCGCACGCCGGTTGACCGGCAAGGTCGGGGTTCGGCGCATGTTTGAGGACCGGGTATTGGGCATCGGTGCCGAAATCCCAATCGTCGAGGTTCCAACCGAAATACACTTTGTCGGTATTGCTATATTGTGCAATGCCTGCCTGTAGCTCTGTCGTTGTTTTGCCGCTGCCACCGGTCGAGGTTTGCAAGCCGGCGGCGATTGTGTCCCAGTGGCTCGCATCAACGGTAGAAGGCTCTATAAACTGCCCGATTAGTCCTCCGTATGGAAAAACGGAGGGATTTAGAGATTCTATCCTAACCGTTGCGTAGCTGTTGCGTACGCTACTGTCTCGCTGCAAAACACCGACCAAACCACCGACAAAAGCACTCAGGTTGTTGACTTGAATGATAGAGCCTTGCGCATAACTGTTGACGACCCGGCTCGTATTATCCAATTCTCCCACCAATGTTCCCATGCGATTGGCAGTATGGCTTGTAGCGATATCGGCAACCGCATAACTATTGATAATTCTAGAGGCTTGTACATGACCGACCAACCCGGCAACGCGAAACAAGTTGCTGGTGATTTCACCGGTGGTATAGCTGTTGATAATCAGACCGTTCTCCGATATTCGCCCGACCAAAATACCCGAAGCACCGGTATTATCGGCGGTGTCCGAGGAACGGAATGCTATATTCATCAATGCACCGCTGTTGATAATTTCTCCGCCTAAGTTCTCGGCGACTAGACCGCCTATTAGATTACTTGCCGTGCCGGCGGCGGTGATTTCGCCCTGCACATAGCAATTAACGACCGCGCCCCGATTGATCACCGTTAGACCGGAGAGTCTTCGACCGGCCGACGAGGATCCCGCTATCTCTAAACCTTCTATGCGGAGGTTGCGTATCACACCCGAGTTGTCAAAGAATAAACCCTTGCCACCGGCTGCCGCACTATTCATTCGTAAATTGTAGAGCGTGTTGCGGTTGCCTTCGAAGGTGCCGGTGAACGGGGTGCTACGATCTCCTATCGCGATCCAGCCGACATCGCCGAGTACGGTGAAATCGGATACCGTCCATGCTTTGTTAACTTGCCGGTTGCGATAGCTGTCGTTGTCTTCGAAATCCAAGTCTCTCATCAGTTCGTAGCCGAAGCAACCGCTGTCGGGACACCCGCCGGTCACCTCGCTTGCCGTCTCGCTCACCCTATAACCGCTACCCGATAGCTCGTGGCGGATTGCGTTCAACGCCTCCAAATCGTAAATCTCTATCAGACCGTCGCGGTCTTTATCTACGATCGCAGTCGGTGTCTGCGATGTTAGGGTGTTATTGTAGCCTTGCCGGTCTATATAGTATATTTGCAGACGGTAGCGAACATTACCTAATTCGTGCATGCCGACATCGAATGTCGCATCGGTCGCTCCGTCTATGCTGGTCCAGTTATCGGCTTCATCGGCTTCGCTGAATTGCCATTGGTATAGCCGATCTTGTTCGGCAATCGGGGCGATGCCGTCGGCATCCGACGCGATGACCGCCTCAAAACCCGGCGAGTGCAACACCGGAGTGCCGTCTAAGAAGGCTAGAGGAGCCAAAACCGGACTGCCGTTATTCACTTTGGCAACGACGAGCTGTTCGGAGCCTATACTGCGATTACCGAAGCGACCGTCGCTTATCTCCACACTCAGTGATGCCACACGCCCGGTTTCGGTTATTGATGCCACGAAATCGCCGGCTATAGTTAGATAGAAGTCGGGTTGGTTTATGGTGATGCCGGTGTCCAGACCGTCCATCAACAGCGGCATCTGCGGTGCGGTTTGTCTCCACATGTAAGATAAGGGGACGATCCCACCGATGTTGCTCGCTACATTGAAGCGCACCGTTTGACCTTCTCTCACCTGCCTGTTGCTCGAGTCTACCGTCACGCTCGCGGCGAAGCTACGGAAAATTTTTACACTATAATTTCGAGCAACGATGAGCTCGGTCGGAGCAGGCATTCTATTGAGGTTGATCGATAGATCGTTATCGCTACCGGTGACCGTAATTGGGTTGGCTTCGTCGCCGACTTTTAAGACCGTGAATGTAGCATCGTTATCGCGTGCGGCAACATCCAAGCTAATCGCAGTCGGGTTGTCGCCTACCACCACATAGTAGTTGTTAATCTCGGGGTCGAACTCGGGAATCAATGTGAAGCCACCGTTGACCGCTAGGGTGGCTATGCGAGCGACTTGCTGCGCCAAGGCAATGCCGTCGGCATCCTTCAGTATCGGGTATTCGATGGTGGAACCGAAATTCCAGTCGTTGCGACTCCACAGATAAAAAGCATCGGATACCTGCTCGCCGGGCGTAACCGCTGCCTCGAGATCGGCAATACCGCTGCCACCGTCGCTCGTCGTGATACCGGCTTCGGTGGTATCCCAATAGCTACGCAATACGCTGCCTGAATTGATACCGACCAAGCCACCGACATCGTTGCCGCTGCCGATCACTCGCCCGGCCGCATAAGCGATGCGAACTTCGCCGCCGTTCTCGCCGACCAAACCGCCGACGCGATCGGCACCGATGACCGAACTCAACGCATAGCACAGCTCAACCGTGCCGTCGAATTGCTTGCCGACCAAACCGCCGACGCGATCGGCACCGAAGACCTGCGGGTTGACCGCATAGCTACTGCGTATCATGCCGCTGTCGGCTCTACCGACCAAACCACCGACATCGTTCACATCGTTGTCTATGCCGGGGGCGTCGCTGTTGTCTCCTACGACCGAACCCGTCGCATAGCTGAAAGTGATACCGCCGCCGAACAAATAACCGACTAAACCGCCGACGCCGACGCCGCTGCCTCGTATATCGCCGCTCGCATAGCTGTTTTCAATTCGGCTATTCTCGGCACTGCCTACCAAACCACCGACATTCGAAACACCCGTTACATTTACAATCGCATAACCGTTATTGATCGTGCTTTTGTTACTCATCCCGATCAAACCACCGACATCGGTATTGCCGACGACAACACCGCTCGCAAAACTATCGACGACGACGCTCCCGGTTTCGTCTACAGTACCGATCAACCCGCCGACATTGTCGTTGCCGTCGATGCCGATTTCGGTTGCCGAACAGTCGGCTATGCGCTCGCCGGCATAAAAACCGACCAAACCGCCGACATGCGTATTGCCGGAAACTTCTATGTCGTTTGTCGTGCTGTCGCTAATCGTATTGTCGCTGTAGCCGACTAAACCGCCGATGTAGTTGCCGGCGACAACCGTACCGCTTGCCGAGTTATCGGTCAAACGGAAGGTCTGCAGACTATCGGCTGCGACGATCTCTTCGGATGACGGACAAAGACGGCTACCGGTTATGCTCGAACACGCATAGCCGATCAAACCGCCGGCATAATCGCCGGCTACCAACACATCGGCACTCACATTGTTGCCGACGATAGAACCGATGGTGTAGCCGACCAAACCGCCGACATAACCGTTGCCGTATATGTTACCTCTGATATCGTTGCCACCGAGTATGCGCCCGAAATTGAAACCGACCAATCCGCCGACCCGCTCACCACCCAGCACATCGGTCGATACAAAATTATCCGATACGATGCCGAAGTTGTCGCCGATCAAACCACCGACCGTGTTGCCGTCGCGTATCACCGTCGCAATCTGCTCCGCCGCCTCGCAGTTGCTCGTCGCGCGGTTATCGCGACAACGGCTTTCAAAAATACCGCCGGCAACTTGTTCCAGCAGTACATTATTGTTGACCACGGTGCCTCTGTTGACGGCAACCAAACCACCGACGGTTCCGACACTGCCGATTACACGACCGCGCACGACATTAACATTACTCACGATGCCTTCGTTGACGGCAACCAAACCACCGACCTGCGACCGGCCGGCGATATTCGAACGCAACAATGTCAACGCATTGATTTGTGCCGACGGCGCAGTGTGTGCAAAAAATCCGATACCGTCTAGCGGACGGTTGATATAGAGGTTCGAAATCGTGAAACCTCTCGCCTCGAAGTAGCCGGAAAACGGACTCGCACTCGTGCCGATCGGCTGCCAACCCAAACCTTCGTTCCACTCCCGATTGATGCGACCGGCAAGATAGCTTTCGGCATCACCGAAGTCTAAGTTCCTCGTTAACTCGTACCCTCTGCAGACACCGTCGTTGCCCTCGGCACCTTCGGCACAACCTCGGTTGAACAACGGCGCAGTGCGACTCGCCCTATAGCCACTTCCGTCCAAAACATATCGCACCGCATTCAAGTCCTCTAAATCGCAAATCTCTATCAAGCCGTCATCGTCGGCATCGACATCGACGGCATAACCACAGTTGCGGTCTACAATAACGACCGAGACCGCAGTCGTCTCGCCGAAGCCGTAATTTGCTCCGTCTCTCGGCTCGGCAATGCTCAAATATACACGGCTGGAGACCGTCCTGTCGCCGGGGTCGGTATTTCTGGTGAGGATGCTCAGAGCGAGTCGGGTAGTGCCGGCGGGAACGACGAACGTCCGGACACCTTCGAGTTCGTCGGGGACGAGATCGTTGTTACCCTCTTCTTTTATTCCCAGAGTAAACAAGGTGTTTCTATCGGTGACCGCATCGAGCGTTATCGCATAATTTATGGTATCGCCTTTATAGATCGCAGACGGCGCACTAAGAGATACGGATTGCGCAGATACTTCACCGGTCGGTAGTACGGACGATAGGATGATAACCCAAAAAAAATTATTTCGTAGTTTCATGTACCCCCCCTTTAAGCATAAAACTAATAGTAATACTATAACACCTTCTAACCCGTAACGGATGGATGTTTGTGCCGATGTTTACCCACTAATATCGGGGCTGTTGAAAAGGTGCGGGCATTGCAAAAATCCAACCGCCTGCGCCGTGAATATTTACAAATCACCGTAGGGGCGGACATCATAATTGCCGATTGACCTACCGGCTCAATCGGTGGTTATCGCATTTTGTAATGTATGCGTTACTTACTTGTCAAGGGTCTGCACAACGTCACGCCACTTGCCCAACTGCAACCGCTTGCGCCGTGAATTTATAATAACCACCAAGCCGTAGGGGCAGTATAAAGCCGCCGATTGACCTACCGGCTCAAGTGGTGGTTCTATTGGAGAGGACCCTCCAAAAAGACTTTGGCACGAATGCGTATCGCACCTCTCTCTATTATATTCGTTGCCGAGGTTCGCAACAGAGTCACGGTATAGGTTCGACTCTTCCCGCTCTGTGGAGTTATGACTATAGTAATGTCTCTACTCATTCCGGGCTCAATAGAAACCGCTAGGCTTGCCGATCGGCTGGCGGGACCCAAGTTACTCAGTCCGTCTCCGATCACCAGTGTTGTACTCGTAGCGAAGGCCGTTGCGGTTATCGTCGTATTTGATATGTCGCTAGGCAATTCCACGGTGTAGTTGTTCTGTTGACTTGCCGAGTTCATGTCAAACATAAATCCCGGCACTGTGCCTTGAGATGTGCGTAGCATACTCAACCTCGTGTCTTGGTTTGCTTGCCGGCTGATAGTCACCGTATAGGTTTTCTGTACGCTGCGTTGTTGTGCGGTCACTACAATTCGCGCTATCTTAGTCTCACCTTCGGCTAGAGAAATATCGGAACCTATCGTTTCCGTATCACCGTCTACCGTAAGACTGATCGTCGCATCGGGATGTTCGGCTTGCGCTTGTAGCCTAACACTCGTTATCTTATCGTCGACTATCGGATTGGGAATTGTATAGACATAGTTGGAACTCGTCGCAAAGTTGCCGAATTCGGCAAGTATCTTTTCTCCCGACACAATACGCAAGGCACTCAAATCGGCATTGCTACTCGGGTCACGACTTATCGTCAAGGCATAGCCTTGGGTTGTCTCGCCGTCTTGCGCAGTCACTACGATGCGCAGGGTTCGAAAAGCACCGGTATCGGCAATGGTCACCGGTCTGCCGATCATGTTGCGAGCGGAATTCGTCTCTTCGTCCAAGGTAATTGCCACCGCTGCTTGCGAGTGTGTCGTTGTCACGGTCACGGTCGTATTCGATGTGTGTTCGTCTAGGGTTGCGGTATAGGTTCCATCGCCTTTATCTACTACCGATGCACCGACCACGGCGATATCCGCCAAACTCGTATCATCACTGCTCTCTCGGATTATCACCAAGCTATAAGTCGCAGATGTAATCCGGTTCCCGGCAATCACTTTGATCGGTATGGTCGGCTCGGGTGTATCCAATGCGGCGTTCAGCGTGACCGACTTGTCGGGCATAGACTCCGCCGCATCGCCGTCTATACTAACCGTCGCAGCCGAATCTGCAGCTCGCGGCGATACTACGATTTGCGTTATGGTCTGGACTTCACGCCCGTCTATTCCGGTGATACGCGCCGTATAAGTTGCGCTCGTACCCTCGTCGGGTGATCTCAATGTAAGCAGACCCGTACGCGTGTCGTCATCCAACGAAAGCGCAATGCTCGCTAAGTTTGCATTGCTATCGTCGGCTCCGGCACGGGTCACGGCGATGGTATAGCCGCGGGTCGTGCTGTCGTCCTGGGAGCTGACCGTAATACGAATGAGTTTTTCTATTTCCGGCACCGTCAAATCAAACGCTCTGTCGATCATGCCGATTGCGGTTTCCTCTACACTGTCTATGACCACTTCGATTCTCGCACGCGGATGAGCTTCGGCAACTATTCGAGTGCCGGTGGTGGCATTCGGAACCTCGAACCTATAGACCTGTGTTCTGCTCGTGGGATCAAAACCCGACAACAAGTTTGCACCGTTTGCATCGAACAATCGCAAATCTCTCAAATCGGCATCGTTACTCACCTCGCGGGTCGCACGCACCGTATACATACTTGCCGGCACGCCCGGTGCAGTCAGTGTTACGACAATCTCTCGCGTCTGTCTTAAAGCAAACGGAATCGTGGCACTCATGTTTTCGGCCGAAATTCTCGAATCGCCGACAACCGATATCGTATACAGAGTGCCGCTTTCACCCTCGGGTAGTGCCGGACTCACAACCAGATTTTCACTATCGCTTGCCACCGTCACCGTATAGTTTCTCACCGAAGCATCGAAACTATAAGCATCATCGTCGCTAAGCCCGGTCAGATCCAGACTCTGTAGAGTTAACGGACGGAATATGCTGACAGTATAGGTCGCCTCGGTAACGCCGTCGGCAGTGTTATCGGCACGGCTTATGAGGATATTTATTCGGTTCTCACCTCTCGCCAACGGAATAGCTCGAGAAATAGGCGCAGTGGTATTTGCACTTAGTGTCACAAGATTACCGGTCAAGGTGTAGTTGGTGGAGTCGCCACCTATGCGAATACTTTGAATACTCACACCATTGACATCCACCGATGCGGTTGCCATAGTGGCTGCGATATCCCCACCCGAGAGTGTGCCTATGTATTCGGTTCCCGAATTGTCTTCGGAGTCTTCGGTTAAGGTGATACCTGACATTTGAAGCATAAACCTTAGGGCGGTTCTATCGACTGCCGAATCACGATAGAGTGTCACGGTATAAGTCTGCGTACTCCCATTTTGTGCGGTCACATCTAGGGTAACCGATTTACGCGCACCGGGGTCGATCTCAACCCTCAAACTTGGTCCCGGCGAGCTAAGTTCTCCGTCTCTGATCAACAATTCTGCATTTGCAGCGTTGACCGTCGCAGTTAGGGTTGTACTTGCTATGTCGTTAGGCAACTCTACGATGTAGTCGGTTCGTTGGCTTGCCGAGTGCTCGTTGAATACGAATGTCGGTGCCAATGAGCCCGGTGATACACCCAGCGTTCTCAGTCTCGTATCTCGACTTCGCTCGCGAGTCGCACGCACCGTATAGCTATTCGTCACTCCATTCGGTGCTTCAACTATAACGGTAATGACTTTCTGAACTCCTGCGACAAGCGCAATCGAAGCTTCACCCGATTCTAAATCCTGCGCCGCCTCCGTGTTCCCGTCGCGGATCGTGTACATAACTCTATTATCTCGATCTATTTGAGACAATACGGGTCTCACGACGATGTGTTCATTCTCGTTTGCAACCGTGACCGTATAGCTAGTCGTAGAGGGGGCGAAACGATAAGGATCATCGTCGCCGAGTCCGTCCAAACCTAGGGTCTCCAAAACCAGCGGACGAATATCGGTTACGGTATAGCGTTGGGTTGTCTCATTGTCTTCTGCGGTCACGACGATTTCAATCGTATTTTCTCCGTAAGCTCGCGTAATATTGTATGCGTTAGTACCGGGGTCGGTGGGGGTGAGCAATCTACCGCTGAGATTATCTGCGCTGCGTTGCCTAACTTCAATCCGTTGCTCTCCTCGGATATTCACACCTAACGCAAAGCTGTTACCGCTAAGGCCTTCTATCTCGTACTCATCTACATCGCCGGCAAAGCTCGGACTTAAGCGACCGGGTACCGGCACGATACCATTCAATTCGGCATCGGTATTTCTGAGGGTTATCAGCACGATATATTCTTGGGTTGTCCGTCGATCTTGTGCGGTCACGACGATGGTAATCATCGTCGTCCGATCCTCGGTCACTGCGATCACCGAACTCTGTCCGCCTTCGGTTATGACTTCGCCGCGATTGCGCCCCGGTGCAAAAACTTCCACCTTATTTACATAGGGTTGTGCGGTCGGTTTTACTCTGACACCGGTCACACTATCGGTGAACGATGCTCGATATTCACCGCCATCGCTTAAGCTATCAAAAATTACCAATCGATCAACCGCAACCGACGATTGCGGCAATAGTTCCAATGCCGACAAACGGGCGTCGGTGCTGGGTGTCCGATCTACCGTCAAGGTGTAATCCTCGCTGTCGTCTTCGCTACCCGATTGTGCGGTTATCCTAATTCGCAACTCCGTACTGTCGCCGGGGTCGTCTAGGGTGATACTCGCTTGCGCCGCACCCTCTGCTCTTCCGACCTCCGTATTGCTTGCGTCGGTAATCACCACCGTTGCAAATTGATCGCCGGCGGTCACGGTTACGATGCTACTCGTCGTCGCTTGGTTTAAGGTTGCGTTATAGGTTCCGTCACCGTTATCTACGACCGATGCATCAACCACAGTAATATCTGCCAAGCTCGCATCGCTACTCGGGTCACGACTTAGCTCCAAGGTATAGCGTTCGATCGTCTCACTATCCTGCGCAGTCACTACGATGATCAGGGTTCGGGAAGTACCGGTATCGGCAATGGTCACTTGCCTGCCGAGCATGTTGCGAGCGGAATCCGTCTCTCCGTCCAAAGTGATTGCCACCGTCGCTTGCGAATGGGTCGTTGTCACGGTCACGGTCGTATTCGATGTGTTTTCGTCTAGGCTCCTACGGTAAATCCCGTCTCTACCCACCGTTATAGTATCGCCACCGACAATGACACTTGCCAAACTCGCATCCGCACTGCTCACCCGGGTTATCACCAAGCTATAGGTCGCAGATGTAGTCCCGTCCTCGGCAATCACTTTGATCGGTATAGCCGGCTCGGGTGTATCCAATGCGGCGTTCAGCGTGACCGACTTATCGGGCATAGATTCCGCCATATTGCCGTCTATACTAACCATCGCAGATAAGTCTGCAGCCCGCGGCGATACTACGATTTGCGTTATGGTCTGGACTTCACGCCCGGCTATCCCCATGATACGCGCCGAGTAGGTTCTTTCTCCTTCTTCGTCGGGTGATGTCAATGTAAGTAGGCGACGCATATCGTCATCCAACGAAAGCGCAATGCTCGCTAAGTTTGCATTGCTACGATCGGCTTCGGCGCGAGTCACGGCTACGGTATAGCCTCGAGTGGTGCTGTCGTCCTGGGATCTGACTGTAATGCGAATGCGTTTTTCTATTTCCGGCACCGTCAAATCAAACTCCCTGTTAATCGTGCCGGTTGCGACCTCCGCTATACCGTCTATGACCACTTCGATTCTCGCATTCGGATGGGCTTCGGCAACCACCCGAGTGCCGGTGGTGGCATTCGGAACATTAAACCGATAGACCTGTGTTTCACTCGTAGCATCAAAGTCCGGCAACAGGTTCGCATCGTTTTCATCGAGCAACCGCAAATTTCTCAAATCGGCATCCGAACTCTCGGCGCGGTTTATCGTCACGATATAAGTCCTGCTCGTCGCACCGTTTTGTGAAGTCACCTCAATCCGAACTTGTGCCGAACCTCCTTCGGCTATGGATATAGGCATCGTGCTGTCGGCACCGCTTTGAACCCGTTCACCGGCGACATCCCCCGGTGCGTGTACGTCGATGACCGCACGAGCATTTTCGGCAGTCGGGCGAATCAATACTTGTGCCACCGAATTGGCTACATTGAAAGACGGACTTCTATTATTACATTCAATGTCTTCGTTCACTAGCGATCGGTTATCGTCTGCGTCCAAAATGGCTATCGCATCCAAACAATCGTTATTGCTTTGTACACGGGTGACGGTCAAAGTATGGTCTTTGACCACCTCACCGTTCTCCGCGGTCACGCGAATCAACAATTCTCTACTGTCGCCGGTTTCGGCGAAGGTGATATCCGCCTCCACTTCTCCTTTTGCGCTCACCAGCCGGGTATTGTTTTCACTAATTACCACCGTTGCGAATTGATCGCCGGCAACGGCGGTCACGGTCGCCCGCATTACGCTCTCGCCTACGGTTGTGGTATACATCGGTGGGTCGCCTTGTGGCATCAAGCTACCCACCGGCGACACACTCAGCGATGCCAAGTTCGCATTCGACCCCAGTATAATCCTTGCCGTCAACTTATAATCTTGGGTCATGCCGTCTTGCGCGGTCACGGTGATAGTAATCTCTTGCCGTGCCACCGCAATGTCGGCAAGACTCGTCGGAACACCGATCGGGATATCGGTCTTCGTTGCAGTCCGACCACCGACCACATCCGCGCCATCACCGATACTAATCGTCACCGTCGCACTGGAATGTGCTGCCGTCGCCGACACCGAGAACCGAGTTACATTTCTGCCAATCACCGCAGTATATTCGGTATTGCTTACCGGAACTGCGGTTGCAGTAGTCTCGACTACACCCGGGATGATGATGATCGGTGCGCTACTCAAGCGGGTATCGGAACTGAGGGCGCGACTTATGTTGAGTCTATAGCGGTTTATCGTTCTTCTATCGGATGCGGTCACTTTAACCTCAATCGTATTTTGACCTACGCCTAAGCGCAGGCTCGTATCGGGGCATTCATTCGGGGAGTCACTCTCGGTGCCGGCAACTTTGGTAATTTCAACGGTCGCCTCTTGATCATTCTGCACCGCGTTTACCGAAATACAATTTATTGCGTTTTCAACATCGGGAAGCGTATATTCCAGTGTGTCGGATATAAAATCGCTCACACTTAAGTTTTCCCTCTCTCCGGAAGTGGAAGACAGCGTATAGAGTATACCTCGCAACCCGGCATTAGTGCTCGCCCTGCGGGTCGCACGCACCGTATACGTACTTGTCGCCACACCCGGTGCGGTCAGTGTTACGACGATCTCTCTCGTCTGTATTAAAGCAAACGGAATCGTAGCACTCATGTTTTCGGCCGAAATTGTCGGATCACCGACAACGGATATCGTATACAGAGTGCCGCTTTCACCCTCGGGCAGCACCGGACTCACAACCAGATTTTCACTCCCATTTGCCACCATCACCGTATAGTTTCTCACCGAAGCATCAAAACTATAAGGATCATCCATACTAAGTCCGGTCAAACCTAGACTCTGCAGGATTAACGGACGGAGTATGTTGACGGTATAGGTCGCTTTGGTAAAGCCGTCGGCGGTGTTATCGGCGCGCCTCAGGACGATACTGATTCGGTTCTCACCTCTCGCCAGCGGAATAGATCGAGAAATAGAAGTAGTGGTATTCGCTACAAGATCACCATTCAAGATATTATAGTTCGTAGAGTCGCTACCTATGCGAATACTTTGAATACTCACCCCGTTGACATCCACCGATGCCGTTGCCGTAGTGGCTACGATATCCTCACCCGAGAGCGTGCCTATGTATTCGGTTCCCGAGTCGTCTTCGAGGTCTTCGGTTAAGCTGATACCTGACATTTGAAGCATAAACCCTAGGGCGGTTCTATCGACTGCCGAGTCGCGATAGAGCGTCACCCTATAAGTCTGCACATTCCCATTCTGTGCGGTCACATCTACGGTAAGCAATTTACGCTCACCGGGGTCGACCTCAACCCTAAAACTCGGTCCTAGCGAGTTAAGTTCTCCGTCTTTGATCAACAATTCTGCATTTGCATCGTTGACCGTCGCAGTGAGCGTTGTACCGGCTATGTCGTTAGGCAACTCTATGGTGTAGTCGGTGCCTTGGCTTGCCGAGTTCTCGTTGAATACGAATGCCGGTGCCAATAAACCCGGTGATACGCCGAGCGTTCTCAGTCTCGTATCTTGGTTTCGCTCGCGGTCGATGGTCACCGTATAGGTTTTACTCGTCTGCCCGTTTTCGGCAAGTACTTTAAATGAGACTATCTTATCCTCGCCTTCGGCGTCAACGAAGGAAATAGCGTCGCGTATATCGGCATCGGCACCGTCTATCGTAAAATCGATGATCGTCGCACCGGAATGTGCGGGCATCGCTCGCACTCTAATAATCGATGTCTTAATGCCGACTATCGGGTTAGGGATCGTATAGACATAGTTGGCACTCGTCGCTAGGTTGCCGAAGTCGGCGAGTGTATTCTCTCCCGATACTACCTGCAGAGTCCTTAAGTTGGCATTATCGCTCGCCTCGCGGGTCGCACGCACCACATAGTTACTCGTCGTCGCACCCGGTGCTACGAGTGCTACGGTAATGTTCTTGGGCTTATCCACATCGAGCGGAATTGTGGCACTTCCATTAGCGGCTTGTGACACCTCGTCTTCGGCATCGAAGATCGTATATGCTACGATACCGTTATCCCCGGAGAACAGTGTCGGACTCACAACCAGATTGTCACGCTCGTTTGCCACCGTCACCGTATAGTTTCGGGTAAAGGGATCAAAACGATAAGGATCATCGTCGCTGAGCCCGCCCAAACCTAGTGCCTGCAAAACCAGTGGACGGATGACGGTCACGCTATAGTGCTGCTCGGTATAACCGTCCTCGGTGCTATCGGCGCGTCTTACGACGAGGGTGATTCGGTTGGCACCTCGCTGCAACGGAATAGCTTCGGAAATAGGAACAGAAGCTGCATTTGCGCTTAAATCCACGGGATTATCGTTCAAAATATAGTCGGTGTTGTCGACACCGATGCTGCGAATACTTACACCGGCGGCGATCGCCGCTGCCGACGCTACGGTTTCGGTCGCGGTGCTGATCAGTTCGCCGCGATATTCGGTTCCGGAGTCGCTCACCGGATCAAGTGCCACATCGCTCATTCGAAGCATAAATCCTAAGGCACCTTGGGTCACCGATGCAGCTCGGGATATCACCACGGTATAAGTTGTGGCTGTTCGATCTTGTGCGGTTACCGAGATGGTAATGTCTTTGCTCATTCCGCGATTAACCGGAACCGTTAGACTTGCCGATTGCATTGCGCGACCCGAGTTTCTCATTCCGTCTCGGATCACCAGTGTTGCATTGGCATTGGCGGCGGTTGCACTCAGTTCAACATCTTCGGTGTCGTTAGGCAACTCTACGCTATATTTTCTAACCTCTTGCGTTGCCGTTGAAGCATCAAAGTCGAATTGCGGTATTAACTCACTCGACGATACCGCCAGCGTACTCAGCCGGGTATCTCGGCTCGCTGCCCGCATGATAGTCACCGTATAGGTTTTCCGGACGCTACGCTGTTGTGCGGTCACCACAATTCGGGCGCGCTTAGTCTCACCTTCGGCTAGAGAAATGCTCTCATTTATCCTATTGACACCCATAACTCTTGGGGAGGTGTCTTCGCCTATCGTAAGACTGATCGTCGCATCGGGATGTGCGGCTTGCGCTCGCAGACTAACACTCGTTATCTTATCACCGACGATCGGGTTGGGAATCGTATAGACATGGTTGACACTCGTCGCTAGGTTGTCGAAATCGGCAAGTGTATTTCTTCCCGACATGATACGCAAAGCACTCAAGTCGGCATTGCGACTGATTTCTCGGGTCGCACGCACCGTGTAGCTATTCGTCACTCCGTTCTCTGCTTCAACAATGACGGTAATGACTTTCGGAACTCCGGCGACAAGCGCAATCGAAGCCGCACCTAATTCCAAATCCTGCGCCGCTATCTCGGTGTTTCCGTCGCGGATCGTATATATGACATTATTATTTCGATCCGTGTCGGACAATACAGGTCTCACAACGAGGCGTTTATTCTCGTTTGCAATCGTGACCGTATAGTTAGGCGTAGAGGAACCGAAACGATAAGGATCATCGGTCCTAAGTCCGGTCAAACGCAAATCCTCCAGAATCACCGGACGAATATCGGTTACGGTATAGCGTTGTGTTGTCTCACCGGCTTCTGCGGTCACGACGATTTCGATTGTATTTTCTCCGTAAGCTCGGGTAATATCGTATGCGTTAGTACCGAGGATGGGAACAAGCAGTCTACCGCCGAGATTATCTAAGGTGCGTTGCCTAACTTCAATCCGTTGCCCTCGTTGGATATTCACACCCAGCACAAAGTTGTTTCCGCTAATACCTTTTATCTCGTAATTGGCTACATTGCCGGCAAAGTTCGGATTTAAGCGACCGGGTGCCGGCACGATACCATTCAATTCGGTGTCGGTGTTTCTGAGGGTTATCAGTACGACATAGTCTTGAGTCGTCCGTCGATCTTGTGCAGTCACGACGATAGTAATCGTCGTCGTCTCACCTTCGGTCACTGCGATCAACGAACTCTGTCCGCTCTCGGTTATGACTTCGCCGCGATCGCTTCCCGGTGCAAAGACTTCCACTTTATTTACATAGCGCTGTGCGGTCGGTTTTACTCTAACACCGGTCACGATATCGGTGAACGATGCCCGATATTCACCGCCATCGCTTAAGCTATCAAAAATCACCAACGGCTCAACCGCAACCGACGATTGCGGCAATAGTTCCAATGCCGACAAACGGGCATCGGTGCTGGGTGCCCGATCTACCGTCAAGGTGTAATCTGCACTGTCGTCTTCGCTACGCGATTGTGCGGTTATCCTAATTCGCAACTCCTTACTGTCGCCGGGGTCGTCTAGGGTGATACTCGCTTGCGCCGCACCTTCTGCGCTTCCGATCTCCGTATTGCTTGCGTCGGTAATCACCACCGTTGCAAATTCGTTGCCGGCGGTCACGGTTACGATGCTACTCGTCGTCGCCTCACCTACGGTTGCGGTATAGGTTCTGTCACCGTTATCTATTACCGATGCACCAACCACGGTAATATCCCTCAAACTCGCATCGCGACTCGGATCACGACGCACCGTCAAGGTATAGGATTCCATCGTCCTGCCGTCTTGCGCAGTCACTACGATGCGCAGATCTCTGGAAGTACCGGTATCGGCAATGGTCACCGGTCTGCTGAGCATGTTGCGCGTGGAATTCGTCTCTCCTTCCAGGGTAATTGCCACCGTCGCTTGTGAATGGGTCGTTGTCACGGTCACGGTCGTATTCGCCGTGTGTTCGCCTAGACTCGTAGTATAAGTTCCGTCTCTACCCACCGGCAAAGTAGTACGACCGACAATAACACTTGCCAAGCTCGCATCCGCACTACTTTCTCGGGTTATCACCAAACTATAAGCCGCAGATGTAGTCCGGTCCTCGGCAATCACTTTGATCGGTATAGCCGGCTCCGGTTTATCCAATGCGGCGTTCAGCGCGACCGACTTATCGGGCATAGACTCGGCCGCACCGCCGTCTATACTAACCGTCGCCTCTCCGTCTTCGGCACGCGGTGACACTACGATTTGTATTATGTTTTGAACCTCAAGCCCGGTTATCCCGGTGATACGCGCCGAATAGGTTGTGCTTGCATCCTCGTCGGGTGATGTCAATGTGAACAAAGACGTACGCGTATCGTCATCCAACGAAAGCGCAATGCTCGCTAAGTTGGCATTGCTACGGTCGGCTCTGGCGCGAGTCACGGCGATGGTATAGTCTCGAGTCATGCTGTCGTCCTGAGAGCTGACCGTAATACGAATGCGTTTTTCTCTTTCCGGCACCGTCAAATCAAATGCCCTATTAATCGTGCCGGTTGCGGTCTCCGCTATACCGTCTATGACCACTTCGATTATCGCACGCGGATGAGCTTCGGCCACCACCCGAGTGCCGGTGGTGGCATTCGGAACATTAAACCTATAGACCTGTGTTTCACTCGTAGGATCAAAGTCCGGCAACAGGTTTGCATCGTTTGCATCGAGCAACCGTAAATTTCTCAAATCGGCATCCGAACTCTCGGCGCGGTTTATCGTCACGATATAAGCCCTGCTCGTCGCACCGTTTTGTGATGTCACCTCAATCCGAACTTGTGCCGAACCGCCTTCGTCTATGGATATAGGCATCGTGCTGTCGGCACCGCTTTGCACCCGTTCACCGTCGGCATCCCCCGGTGCGTGTACGGCGATGACCGCTTGGCTGTTTTCGGCAGTCGGACGAATCAATACTTGTGCCACCGAATTGGCTACATCGAAAGACGGACTTCTATTATTACATTCAATATCTTGGTTCACCAACAATCGGCTATCGTCTGCGTCCAGAATGGCTATCGCATCCAAACAATCGTTAGTGCTTTGTGCGCGGGCGACGGTCAAAGTATGGTCTTTGACCATCGCACCGTTCTCCGCAATCACGCGGATCAGCAAGTCTCTACGGTCGCCGGTATCGGCGAGGGTGATATCCGCCATCCCCTGTCGCTTTGCACTCACCAGCCGGGTATTGTTTTCGCTGATTGTCACCGTTGCGAATTGATCGGCGGCAACGGCGGTCACGGTCGCATCTCCCACACTTTCGCCTAGAGTTGTGGCATACATCGGAGGGTCGCCTTGTGGTATCAAGCTACCCACCGGCGATACACGCAACGATGCCAAGTTCGCATTTGATCCCAGTATAATCCTTGCCGTCAACTTATAATTTTCGGTTGAGCCGTTTTGTGCGGTCACGGTAATAGTAATCTCTCGTTGTGCCACCGCAATGTCGTTAAGACCCATTGGAACACCGATCGGGATATCGGTCTTCGTTGCCGTCCGACCACCGATTGCATCCGCGCCATCACCGATACTAATTGTTACCGTCGCAGCGGGATGTGCAGCCGTCGCCGACACCGAGAACCGGGTTACATTTCTGTCAATCACCGCAGTATATTCGGTATCGCTTCCCGGAACTGCGATTGCCGGAGTTATGGCGACACTAGGGATGATGATTAGCGGTGCGCGACTCAAACGGATATCGGAACTGAGCGCGCGACTTATATTGAGTCTATAGCGGTTTATCGTTTTTCTATCGGATGCGGTCACTTTAACCTCAATCGTGTTTTGACCTGCACCTAAGCGCAGACTCGTATCGGGACATTCGATCGGGGAGTCGCTCTCGGCACCGGCAACTTTGCTAATCTCGACGGTCGCCTCGCCGTATTGATCATCCTGTAGTGCTCGTACTAAAATACAATCTATTGCGCTTTCAACGCCGGGAAGCCTATACTCCAGCTTGTCCGGCACAAAATCGCTCACACCTAAGCTTTGAGGATCCCTCTCTCCCGAGGAAGAGGACAGCGTATAGAGTATACTTCGCAACCTGGCATTTTTACTCGACAATCGGTTGACGACCAGCGTGTAGGTTTGCGATGTGATTTTATCGTGGGCAATTATTTTCAATTCTATTTCGTTTTCGCCTAGGACAAAAAGCGGTTCGCTTTCGGGACGATCTCTGGTAACCGAACCCGTCTCCAGTCCGCTTAAACTCAACGGTATACCGTTCCATAGAATGGCGGTGATTTTGGTGTCCTGCGGTGTCACCCTCAAGCTGACGGTTCTTTGATCGTTGGCAACCTCGACGGTATAGCTTCGTGTCGTCGGGTTAAACACACTTAGCACATTGATGTCATCGTCGTTGAGTACTTGCAGGTCTCGCAATTCGGCATCGGTACTTCTGAGACGAGTAATCGTAAGCGTAGTAGCTTGTTGTTCTCCTAATGCCGAAGTGCCGATCACCATCGTATTGTCGTCGTAGTTCAACGGCACCGATACGATTTTCTCTATTCTATCGGCAAGCACTCGGGTATCGGTCGTAATCGGTGCAATATCCGCACTCAGTTCGGATACGACTTGCAGATCGGTTGCGAATGTCACCCTAACTTGCGATGTTTCGGTGGGAACGACCGCAGTATAAATGTGTCGCGTAGAAGCGAATGTCGGCACCAGTGTAACCGTAGTCGCTTGTGCATAAGTCAATACCAAGTCCTGCAAATCCAAGCTGTATTCACGCACAACGACGAGCGTATAAACGGTGTCGGTTTCACGCGGTGCCTGCACCCTGAGTGCTATCGTGTTATCACCGATGTTCAGCGGTAAACTATCAACCCGATTACCGTCGACCTCCACATCGTTGACGAGCACCGTGGTTCCCTCTTTGCGCTCGAATTCTATGGTCTCGGAACCCCGCTCGTTGGCGATGGTCGCAAAATATCGGGGCACTTCGGGACGGAATTTCGTAGTGAAGTCGGTCCCCACCAATCTTAGATTTCTCAATCGGGTATTGTATCGGTGCCAAACAGTTACGCTATACATGGCAACTTCCGGGTCCTCAAATGACCCGCCCGGTGCCGTCACCGTGAACGCAATGCCGTTTTCTCCCAAAGCCAAGCCACCGATCGTGGCTTGCGCAACCAGCAAGCCGGCTTGCGTCGAGGTCGTAATCTCACCGACCGTATTGCCGTCGGATGCGATAACAATATCCACCAACTCGTTGACGCTCGCAATCACCGTGATGGTGCTTATCGCGTTGGGAATATCCGGTCGCATCCGTAGATCGGCACCCAAATCTCTGATCTCGGTGCCGTCCTCACCTTGCCATTCAACGCGCCAGCCTCGTATCGCAACATCGTACGCACGAAAGACCGTATAGGTTCGGGTGCTGGTGTCGTCTTCACCCTGCGATACGACAGTGATTTCGTTGTCGCCGTATTCCAAATCCAGGGTTGTTGCAATTTCATCGGCAAGCGGCACACCGTTCACCGAGATTGCGCCGCCGATTGCCGTCACATCGAGACGCTCAACTTCGGTCGGCACGCTATAGTTGCGCTCCTCGAACGGGAAGTTGAAGTCCGGCGATAAATTGTCGGCAGCCAATTCCACATAGATAAAGCCTTCGGTATCGGCAACCGGTGTCTCTCTTAGCACCAATCCGGTAGATGCCTGTTGCGGTGGAGATGCAACCGTCCGACTATAGCCCTGCCCGTCTATATAGCTCACCGCCACCCTATAATAATCGGCAACCTCGCCGACGACGGTATAGCCGATACCGTTCGCAGCATTGATGTCCGTCCAGTTGCCTCCCGCTCGTCGCTGCCATTGGTAAGCGATATCGCCGACATCGCCGGCACCGTCGGGGTCTTCGGCCAGCTTGTCTTTGTCCAGCATCGCTGCGGTGTAAGTGAGACCTATCCGTGTCGGTGTCGTGATGCCGTCTATTGTGCCGTTATCATACTTTGCCACGCTAAACGAGTGTGCTTGAGTCACGGTTTCCCCGACGGTATCGCTAACCGCCAATGATATATTCACCGTCTCGGCAGTCTGGTCGGCAGCGATGAAATCGTCGCGCAGATAGAACGAAAGCGTAGCACGGCCCGAGCCACCCGAAACGCGACCGGCGAGCATGGTGCGGTCTAAAAGCCTCACTTGTGTGTCATCTATCGTCCATCGATAGCGCAGATCGTCGCCGTCGGCATCCGAAAGTTCGCTACTCAGCGTAATAAAATGTCCTTCTCTAATCGGCACCGAAGTGCTTAACGGCTCACCGCGTTCATCCATTGCTGCGCGCACCGCGATCGCACTTGCCTCGGGGACTGTATTGAAGGCAATGCGATATTCCACATCCAAATTCTCCTTGCCGCCGATCTCGTAAGGTTCGGATACCACGATGCGCACCCGCGTCGCAGTAGTGAAATCGCTGCTCGCGAAATAATTCGCCGAACCGACCGACGGCGGTGCGTCGTTTATCTTGATAACGCCGGCGGGATTGTATGCGTCGGCAACGATACGAATTTCGGCACTGCGATCCCGCACCGACACGGTAAGTTCGTCAACCGCCGCCCTATCAAAATCATCCTTGAATGTTGCCACCCTCGGCATCGCGGATAATTCCGGCTGCGCTAGCGCACCGATTTGACCGATCTGTAAATCTTGCAAGCCCAAGCGTTGGCGCGGTAGCACGGCACCGCAATTTACCGACGGTGTGCCACCGGCACAGGTGCCGTCGTCGTATTTGAGAACCGGGTATTGCTCGGTAGTGCCGAAATCCCAACGCTCGGTGCTCCAGTTGCGGTACGGGTGGGCATTACTTGACCTCGATGATTTCAGGACTTCGGAATTAAAGCCGCGTAAACTCCCGAAACGCGAACCTGCGGATTGACCACTGCGTTCAATATCCCAATAATTTCCGGTGAGATTAGGACCGAAATCTAACCTTATAAATCCTCTATCGTTCGTCGGATTCCCCGAGACGCGGGCGATTGAATAGTTGTCGATGATTTGGCCGGAGGCTCGATAAATACCGATGAAGCCACCTTTCCTCGCCGCACCGACAACCGAACCGGCTGCATAACTGTCCCTAACAATTGTCGAACGACCAACCTCGAAATAGCCTAGAAAGCCACCGACTTGATTAAAATTACTGTCCCCACCTCTTGCCGTTACCGCAGCGAATGTATAATTGTTGGCGATAACCTTGCTATCCGGTCTATTAATAACATCATCATCAATAAGCCGTCCGATCAAACCGCCGACAATGTCGTCTGCTGATATGCGCCCGGTTGCATGGCTATTGTCGATCGCCGTATCATTAACATCGCCTATCAAGCCACCGACGGTGTTATCTCCGTTGACATCACCGATGGCATAGCTGTTGCCGATCGTTGCATTTGCGGCATGGCCCACCAAACCGCCGATAAAGGTTGATCCATCGACATCACCTGCCGCATAGCTGTTGCTAATCTCGCCCCCTAAATTGCCGACTAGACCACCGGCTCTACTCCCTTCCCCTCGCACATCGCCCGTTGCATAACTATTCGTAATCATCGTGTTACTGCGACCGATGCCGACCAAGCCACCGATACCCGTACCTTGAGTAACGGTTATGCTACTACCCCCCTTTCTAACGACGGTGGCAGACGAAGCACCGTTTTCAATACGACCACCGCTTTCCAGCACACCGACCAAACCGCCGTTCGCTATGATGTCTCTTTGACCGCTGATATTGATATTCAGATTTATTGCCCCTGACGTACGACTATTGCCGATGTTTGCATTGGAAAAACTGACCAAGCCGCCGAGAACATTGGTTCCCGTCAATGTACAGTTTGCCGAACTATCGCTAATTTGGATGTTGGTCCCATTTGCTCTGCCGATCAAACAACCGCCGTCATAATAAGTGCTAACCGTGCCACTCAATACATGGCTATCGGTGATGCTACGACCGCTGAACGAACCGACCAACGCACCGACATTGTTGGACCCCGCTATGTTGACATCAACCAAGCGTACACCTCTGATCTCGGCATTGCCGCTTGCTGCCGCAAATAAGCCCAAATTGACTTGCCCGGCTTGCGAAGTACCGGCAAAGCTCACCGGTTGATTTATGCGTAGGTTGGATATCGTATAGCCGTTGCCTTCAAAAATAGCCGTGAAACAGTTGCTGCTTGCATCGCTACAATTGCCGAGCTGATTCTGTATGTTAACCACCGTCCCGATCGGATCCCAGTTGTTATAGTTAGCCGGACCATTGACAGTTCTATAACTCAATGTGTCGTCAAAATCCAAATCTCTGACCAATTCGTAGCCTCTGCAGACATCGCCCGGACAGCCGCGGGACGAGCGGAACGGGAACTCATCATTACTGAGATCTTCAAGCAGGGTACCATCGAGCTGATTGCGAATTAAGTCTAATTGTTCTATAAAAAAGATATCTATCAAGCCGTCTCGGTCATGATCTACGATACGATCATCAAATGCCAGTCTGCCATTAATAACCGAGACGATGGTATTGGAATACCCTTGGTTGTCGGTATAGGTCGTCGTCAACCGATACGATGCAAATATATTTCCAACCCGATAATAGGCGCGATCGAGGCCTGTCGGAGAACCGTCTAACTCCCATTGATAACTTATATCGGTGAACGGTCCACCATCGGCATCGTTGATTTCCGAGGCAAAAATATAATTTGCGTTGGCAACACCCAAGGGACCATCCACCCAACGCAACGCTGCCATGTCACCGTCGCGGTTGGTCTTGACCACATCGATGATGATATCCCGGGATGCAAATGCATCGGGATTATTCCTTTTGACGACTTCCAGCTTGATAACCGCTTGCCCACTATCGGCTTCGGCAGCGAGCAGATCGTCGCGCACGGTCACGCTAAGCGTCCGCTCGATATTTTGTGATGTGGGCAATAGTTCGGGACCTCTCGTTTGCCTCCATCTATAATCCAATACCGCATTGTCCGCGGCGCGGCTTCGCGTTGCATCCAATATCAGGGTATCGCCTTCGTTCACGGTGATGGTACTCTGCACATCCAACGCCACCGCAGTCGCGTCGTTTCGTGCGTAGGTGATTACCAGCTGCGGCGGTTCGCCGGAAACCGGCGGTGCCGAGCGCGGAGATACTACCGTAGTTCTCGGCTGACCGCGTAGGAGTGCGCCACACATCGGCAACGAGGTGCTGTCGTCGAAGTCGCAAGCCGGATCGTCTCTATCGGCACCTTCGGTGTATCTGAGTAGCGGGTATTGCATATCGGTGCCGAAATCCCAGTGGTCGGTATTCCAACCTCGATATGTAATGCAACTGCGCGTCCTATTCCGGCTTGCTTCGCTTTCCCCGTCTTCGCCGCTCAAACAGGTTTGGGGTGTATTCGGCACCGACGGATTGGTCAGTGTATTATTCGATCTCCTGTTATTGACATCGGGCATTGATACGGCGTGCGTGATATAGGTAGTTCCGGAAACGGTGACCGCACATCGATACGGTTCTCTACGCCAATAACTATTCGTGGGTGCTCTACTCGGCGTGTCACGGTTTAACAAGCCGGCAACAGTAACATTCACCGGGTTGCCGTTATAAGTTGCCGTTATATTACCGGGACAAGATGCAAAGCTTTGCGTTTGTGATGCACCGAGATCGCTAACCGAAGCGTTTGCCCCGAACAGCGTCGGCACATAGGCCCTACCGTTGGCATAGCTATTGGCAACGATGGACCTGCCGTCGATGTGCCTACCGACCAAACCGCCGAGATACGGCGTGGCACATGAAACCGCTGCCGGTATTTCCACATCACTATTAGAATGTACATAACTATTTCTGATTTCACCGATGCCGTCGGCTCTCTCGGCAGCGGATAATTGAGACCCGACCAAACCGCCGGCGATACAAGTCCCCGATACTTCGCCGGCCGAATAATAGCTGTTGTGAATTTTCCCGCCACTGCGATTCCTGCCGACCAAGCCACCTACGGTCACATTCCCGTTGTTCGCAATAGTACCGTCGGAATCCTGCACACTCACATTAATTCGTGCACGACTGTTGACTATATAACCGGCGTTGACACCGACCAAGCCACCTGCCGAACCGAGATCGGTGCGGATGACACGCACCGATGAATTTCTAGTCACAGTACCGAACACATCACTATTGCGGATTACACCGCCGCGCCGCAACAGCCCGGTGATAGCACCGACATTCTTGAACCCTGCCAAACCTTTGATGGCGGGAAAGTCCAGGACTAAGTTTTCAACCTTGCCGCTTGCACCGATCTCGGAAAACAAACCGACATTCGCTCTCGTGCCGGCACTGCTACGGCTTATCGACAGGCGAGCAATAGAATAACCGTTGCCGTTGAATATTGCATCGAACACGCCGCCTATAGGTTGCCAACCGTCGTCGGTGGAGACGAATTCATTTTCGCTTACCGTCCAGCGACTCATGTTCGCATCGGCATTGCGATAGCTACCGGCAACGGTGAAGTTGAGATTCCTCGTCAACTCGTAGCCGATACAACCGGTAATCGGGCAACCGCGAGTAATCAAATCGGCATCGGCACTTGCCCTAGAGCCGCTACCGTCGAGTTGATGGCGCACCGCATCCAGATCTTCTAAATGCCTAATCTCTATCAAACCGTCGCCGTCGTCATCTATGTCGTCGGCGTTGATAATCGAATCGCCGTCAATATCGGCATTATCCATAGCGACCGACGACCCGACGGTGACAATATTGGACACGATCGGCTCGCTCGTATAGCCCTGACCATCCGAATACAAACCGATGAAACGATATTGATACCCGGCATCCACCGTATCGCCCGCCGATAAATTCACATTCCTCCATATATCGCCCGGAAAACGCCTCTGGAATTGCCTACTTAGATTGCTCACGGTACCGTCGATATCGTTAAGATTCTCGGTGACCGTGATTCTTCGGTTCGTGTTCACCGACAGTACCGGATTTCCGGTCACCCGACCGTTATTCACTTTGTTGATACGCACCGCGATCTTTCTGCTTAAGTAGACTTGCCGGACGCGGTTATTAGGGGTAATCGATAACGACAATTCAAACTCAAAATCGCCGTGATCTACATCCGCGGGTAGCAGGTCGACTTGCGGTGCCAACACTAGATTCAAGCTATCTGCATCGGCAATGTTCACCGGCGTGCCGCTGATCTGCGACCAGCTTAGATCCGAACTGCCGGCGTAGTCTCCGCCGACCGTGAACATGTCGCCCTCGGCGATGTCGATTGCGGCAATATTATCCAGTCTTAGATTATCGCGGACTATATCAAAATAATATCTCGACACCCGATTGCCGGCGCTCGCTACCAGCGTGATTTCTTGTGTATTAGAATTATCCAAAATGAGTGTATCACCGCTGCCGACAAACGGACATAACGCATCGTCGCAATACAACATGGTCTCCAAACCGGCAACGGGCGGTGTGGTGGTAAATGTAATCGGCAACGGTAATCGGGTTGCGTCTACATAGAGCCGGTATCTGTTACTATTTCTACTATATCTAAAACCGCCGGTGATACCGTTTATTCGGGCTATTGCGACATTCGCCACTTCTACATTACGCACCAACGAACTATCCAATACCTGCATCGCAATGCTACCGTCGGTAGCCTTCAGTGTCGGGTACTGCGCATCAGTGCCGAAATCCCAATCGTCGCTACTCCAATTCGCATAAATACCCATCGTTGGTGTCGTCCCTTGTAGCACTGCGGTGGTTTGACCACCGAATGCGGTGGTTTCACCGACACCCGTAGAAGCCGATTGTTTATTGTTAAGGATATTATCCCAATAGCTGTTTGTAGCGGAGGCAGTGCCACGCACCCGCCCGATCAAACCCAAGACACCCCCCGACTGGCGCGCTGCCGCATAGCTGTCGACGATATCGGCTTGCTCCATAAAGCCGACCAAACCACCGAAACCTTGAACAAATCCTGCAACATTGAAAACTTCATTAATGCATCTTACATTCAATATCTTATTCATGTCGACCTGTGCATAGCTGTTCTCGATGGTGCTGATATTCTCTGCGCTATCGCGGTTTGCCGAGATATGCTCGCCGACCAAGCCACCGAGCCGACAATGCCCGCTTATCGCACCGGTCGCATAGCTGTTTTTAATCTTCGCACCACCCTCGTTCCTGCCGACCAAGCCACCTACGATGTCCCCGAAAGTACCGGTGCGAGGAGAAAACGAATAAATATAGACTTGTGCAAAGCTGTGACTAATCTCACCCCCGCTATTGACACCGACCAGACCACCGAAGCGACTTTGCTTAAGCAAATCCTGACGGTAGCCGGAACCCACCAATGCGTTGATCTCTTTTACACCGACATCGTGTATGCGGCCACGGTTCTCGCCCGCCAAGCCCCCTTGTTTCTCCGCTCTCCTCCTATTAAAATCACGCCCGATTACATCGTAAATACCGACATTGCTCAAGCGTAGTGCCTTAACTTCGGCATTCCGACCTAAGGTATGGAACAAGCCGAGTGCGTCTTTAGTTCTAGTGCCGCGCAAACTCAAGTTGCGAATTTGATATCCGCTACCGTCGAACACGGCAGCGAACGGGGTGTCTGCGTCTCCTATCGGATCCCAGTTATCCGACCACTCGGTATTCACCACACCCGAGCGGTAGCTTGCGGCATCTCGGAAGTCCAAGTCTCGCGTCAACTCGTAGCCGAAGCAACCGGCGGTCGGAGTGGTCGGACACCCGTCAACGATAGGCAATAATCCATCGTCGGGTAGCGCATAGATGTAGGTACTGCCGTCCAGACTATGGCGTATCGCATACAAGTCGTCCACTGTCGTGATTTCTATCAAACCGTCGCCGTCGGCATCGGCTAATATTCTATCGTCATCAAAGCTCGAATAATCTATCTCTAAAATATATTCAATGGTCGTGCCGGCACTTCCAACCGATACGATAATCGCGTCGTCAAAACCGGGATCGAGTACGATCGAGACACTCGCACCGTCGGCAACACCGAATTCATTCCCGCCATAAGCGATAGTAATCACCGCATCGTCGCTCGCAGCATGCGGTATCAGACGCAACGAATCGGTCACCCCGATGTATGCATCGATACGATAGCGCGGTCTAGAGGTTGCAAATTGCGGCGACAACCGCACGCTTCCCAGAACTTGTAGGTCACTCAATCCGTAGTTCCGTATACTACCGCAAGTCGGCTGACCGCCACCACCGCACGCCGGGTTGTCGCCATCGTCGCCTCGTCCATAGCGCAGTTGTGGGTAGTGTTCGGAGGTGCCGAAATCCCATAGGTTTGTATCCCAATTCGCATAGATACCGGTCGCAGTGGTCGGTGTTAGCAGTGCGACCGTCGTTTGACCGATGCCGCTGCCGTTATCCGCCACGCCGGCGGTCTCTATGTTCCAGTAGCTATTACTCACGCCACCTAAATTATCACCGACCAAACCACCGGACTCGCGTACATCGCTCACTCGTCCGATGGCATAACTATTGACAATGCTTCGGGTACCGACATTGCCGTTGACCCCGACCAAACCACCGACCCGACCTTGTGCGGAAACATCACCGCTCGCATAGGTGTCCGACACCATACCGATATTCAAACCTGCCAAGCCGCCGACGCTGTTGTTGCCCGATACCTCGCCCAACGCATAGCTTGTCAAAACCGCCGCACCTACATCGTTGCGACCGACCAAACCGCCGACCGCGCCGATGCCCGATACCGCACCGCTCGCATAGCTGTTGACGATACGCCCGTCACCGTCGGAACCGATACTATTAGTCCCGACCAAACCGCCGACATTGCTCTCGCCCGATACGCTACCGATCGCATAACCGTTATAAACCTTGTCGGTGTTATAACCGACCAAACCACCGACATTATAACTTTCGCTATCGTCGCTACCCGATCCTACAACCGCAACTTCGGCAAAACTACGGTCAACCAAACCGTCGTTCTCACCGACCAAACCGCCGACAAAAGCCCTGCCCGTGACTTCGCCTATCGCACCGCTCGCAACGATAGAACCTCCCAAGTTGCGACCGACCACGCCACCGATCAACTCGCTATATCCGTTTTCGGAATTATAACCGACGACTTCGATCGGATCGGCAAGAACATCCGATAAATGCCCAGTGTTATAACCGATAACACCGCCGACCTCACTTTCTCCGCCGACCTCACCGCGCACCGACACATGGTCGACGCGACCATCGCTATTGCCGGCCAATCCACCGACACCATCCCGGCCTCTGACCGACACACCCGATAAAACGAGGTTGCGGATCTCGGCATCGCGATGCAGATGCGCAAACAACCCGACATTATCCGAGTTCGGTGTAGCGATGCGCAAACCGGAAATCGTGTAGCCCGATGATCGATTACCTTCGAATATGCCGGCAAAACATCCGTTCTCGGGATTATCGCAATCGAGCGTTTTGAGCGTTCCGATAGGTTCCCAATCGGCAGCCGAAAGCTCTATACTCGCCGCCAATTCGTAGCCGATACAGCCGGTTGTAGGCGCACACCCGACGGTGATTCTCCGATCGGCAGCCGACGACCTATAGCCGCTACCGTCCGGTTGATAGCGCACCGCATCCAGTTCGGTTCGGTTGTGTATTTCTATCAAACCGTCGTCGTCCACATCCACATCGCCTATGCGCAGATACGGATGGCGCGACGCGGTGAAGGTATAGACTAGATCGCCGTTTCCGAGATCGATTCCGGTACTGCCCGAAGCGGCAACCGGAATACGCGACGATGCGCTGCCACTTCGGACGATTTCGGCAACACCGCCGTCTACCGATAATCCATACGCCGCTCCCACATAAGTCGGCGTGAGTTGGAATCCGGTCTCGTCGGCTTTCAATACCAAGCTGTAGTTGTATATCTGCGGATTAAACGACGGAATAAGCTCTAAAACTTCGCTCGAGAATACCAAATCGGTCAAACCGATATACTGACCGCGTAGCAACTCGCCGCATACCGGCAACCGCGACGAGGTATCCGACGCGACACGGCAGGTCGGCGCACGACCGAGCGCATCGGTAGCAGTCGTGTATTTGAGCCTCGGGTATTGCATATTATTGCCCAAATCCCATATCTCGGCATTCCAGTTCGTGTAAATCGCGGTTGTCGTAGATTGAAGTTCAACGGTGGTTTGGCTGCTACCGTCGCGCCCATCGACAACACCGCTGGTATTTATATCCCAGTAGCTGTCGTTGACCGCAACCGGCACATTGGCGGCATTGAAGACCAAACCGCTACTCCGAGCCGAGCGATTCGCACCGATGGCATAACTGTTGTCAATCCGCACGCCGGTGCCTAGCGAACCGACCAACCCCCCGCCTTCGCTCGCATCGATCATAGCGGTTGCATAACTGTTTGAGATCGTCGCGTTCTCAACCGCACCGACCAAGCCGCCGCCGGACGCGGAACGCGCAGATACCGTACCGGACGCACGGCTCTTGCCGATCGCACCGCGCAATAATCTACCGATTAAGCCACCGCCGCTCGCATCGACTTCAACCGAAACACTGCTATCGCTGTTGACGATAGTGCCGCGATAAACGCCGATTAAACCGCCACCGTTGTTGTCGGCACGCACCGTACCGGTCGCACGGCTATTGATGATCTCACTGTTGTTTCGGTCTTCGCCGACCAAGATGCCGACATCGTTGTTACCGATAACCTCGGCAGCCGACACATTAACACCTCTAATCGTCGCAGCGGAAATCGCACCGAACAAACCGACATCGTCGGTATTATGGCGACGGATCATCAAACCCGATATCGTATGGCCGTCGGCAATAAACTGTGCGGTGAACGGGGCATCGGCATCGCCGATAGGCTGCCAACCCTTGCCGCCAGTCCACAGTGGCATCGTACGCTGCGCATCCACATAGCTGTCGACCGAGTTGAAGTCCAGATCTCTGACCAGTTCGTAGCCGAAGCAACCGCTGTCGGGGCAACCGCCGTCTATCTCGATCGTCGTCGCCCCTAATTGATAACTGAAACCACGACCGTCCAAACCGTATCGTATCGTGTCCAACTGCTCCAAAAACGCAATTTCTATCAAACCGTCGCCGTCGGCATCGAGGGTCAAGTCGCGGTCGTCATCGACAACGATGTTGTTGTCGGCATCCACAGTCAGAATACCACGATAGCTTGCGAAAGGCAGACGTTCTACGACGATGCGATATTCAAATCGGTAGCGTTGCCCGCCGCGCACCATCACCGTGATTTCGGTGGCACCGTCGTTCAGCACCACCTCCGCAATACCGCTGTCTTGCAGTGTTATCGGCTGCACACCGTTATCGGCAGCGATTACAATATCCACGACGGCACCCGGCAACGGATCGCTCGTCGTCGTATTCAAGCGCACTCGCTCGGTGTCGGAATACACGATCAACCGATAGTCGCTTCTATCTCTTATAAAGTTCGGCGACAACCGCGAACCGTCCAATGCCGAAAGCTGTATGTCTATGTTGTCTTGATAATCGGTCGACCTGAAATTGATCGTGTAGCTACGGGTCGTGGCATCGGTAGCCGAGCGCACCGCCAAGCGCAGCGCATCGGTATCGGTTCTGTTTAGGTCGATCTCGGCACTGCGGGTGTTGTCGGCAATCATTTGTTCGCTGTCTCCGGCTATCAGGGTGACGGTGTCGGCACGGTAATAGGCGGTCGGTGTGGTGTGGAATACGGTGATTGCCCCGTTAGTTATCAAGTTGTACGACTCCACTTCGGGGCTGAACTCCGGCACCAACCGTACACCGGCGGGTAATTCCAGTGCAATCAAGCCACGGCGGTTTTGATACGGCACCAAGGTGCCGCAATACGGTGGGTCTGTTCTGTCCCTAAGCAAACGGTCGCGACAAATAACCGCACGGTCGGCTCCCGACAATGTTTCTGAAACCAGCGTATCACAGCTTTGCAGTTGTGCCGCAGTCGGCTGTGTACACAAACCGGCACCGTGATACAGCACCGTCGGGTATTGGTCGGCATTGCCGAAATGCCATCGCTCGGTGTCCCATCCGGTATAAACATTATCGGTACTATTCTCTTCTCTATCGGCGAGTTGCAGTGCTATCGTCGTTCTAGCGGCACCGGCGGCACCGGTGGCTCCGGGTGCGGCGGTATCCCGATCCCAGTAACTGTTTTCGACTTCGGGACTACCCGAAGCGGCGCGCACCAAAGGCCCGCCGGTTGCATAGCTATTATTAACGGCACCCCCGTTTGTATCGATTAGACCGGCACCGGTGCTATCGGAAATAATACGCTGCGCATAACTATTATCTACATTGCCGTTGCCGTTATTTGTTAACAATAAACCCGCTGCAATATTTTCGGAACCTCTACTTCTAATAGGGATCGTTGCAAAACTACCGAGAATAGCACCGTTATTGGTATGTACCAAACCTGCGGCAACACTTCGATTATCTATCGTGCCGCCGACCGCACCGCTATTGATAATGCGACCGAAGTTTTGATAAACCAAAGTACTGCCACCCAACTCGTTTCGCAAAAGGATAGTGGCATTTTCGATGCGACTATTGAAGATCGTGCCGTAGTTGCGTACTGCCAAAGCAGCGATTGCACTTGTCGCTCTACGACTACGGATAGAGGCATCTTTGAGGTGTATATCCTCCAGCCTCGCATTCGCACCCAAATAAGCAAACATAGCGACATCGATAAGAGTTGGGTTGCTTATAGTCAGGTTGGATATCGCATAGCCGTTGCCTTTGAAATGCGCATTGAAGCGCGCATCATTGCGACCGATGGGCTGCCAATTTATCCCTGCCAAGTCTATATCGGCTGTCAACTCATAACCGCGACAGCCGACACGGCAATAAATCCTAGTACTATTACCGGTGCTACCTGCCCTATAAAAATTACCGTCCAAACTATGACGCATCGCATCCAACTGTTCGGGGGTGGCAACATCTATCAAACCGTCGTTGTCGCCGTCTATTGCGGCAAAGTCTATCCGCTCGTTCAGACGCGAGATGTTGAAGCGGTAACGATACGATTTGCGATCCTCGCCCTCTTCTACGACCACATCCAATAGCGTATCACCGCCGGTGTCCAATGCAATCGGTGGTGTCGCAACGCCGCTTTTTACTCTGAGCACTTCGGCAGCGGTGGTTGTTTTATAGACCACAATATCGGCATTCGGAGCAAACGCCTCGGCAACAAAGCGCAGACTTTGTTGGTCGGCAGCGACCACAATCTCGTAATCGTTGAATGTCGCAAAGTCAAAAGGTCGGCTGAGACCGGCATTGCCGAGTAGCTCAAAACGCGCCATCAAGCTCCCTTGATACGGGAGTATCTTGCCGCACAACGGGTTGTCGTGTCGTGCGCGTTGACATTCATCGGAATTATACTTGATCACCGGAGATTGACCGGCACCACCGAAATCCCAATCGTCGGCATCCCAGTTCGCAAAAATACCGGTCATCGTCGTTGCCCGCAACTCGGCACCGCTTCTCGCTCGACTTGCCGGCACATCAACCCTCGCAATGTCGCGATCAAAATAGCTGTTCGTTATACGCGCTAGGCCATTACTCAAGTTTCCTTGCGCCACGCCCGCTCTAGTCATCAGCATAGAGGCATAGCTATTGCCGATGTTCAAACTTCGTGTAGAGTCCACTCCTAACATCGCGGTATCTATAAATTCATTTTCGATCGCGGTTTCGATTCTTCCGATCGCACGGCTGTTTCCGAGTGAATCGGAAGAGAAACCTGCACTAGCAGTCACCAGTCCATTTGCACTAACGATAACATTATCTCGTCTGTTATTTCCCAGTAATCTCAGCGTGCCGATAAAGTAGCTGTTACTTACCGAATACCCCACTGCTCGATAGGTAAGACCGGATATATTTGCCGATCCTGCGCCTCTTATATCGCCGATCACATAACTATTGCGGATTGTGCCGCGGTTGTCTCTTTGGTTGACGAATACGCCAACTAGTCCCGCTAGCTCTACGCTATGTGGGTTGGCAGCATTATCGGCACTGATATCCACATTGACTAAACCCAAGCCGTCTATATCGGTGCCGAAGGCTAGATGGAAAAATGCATCATTTCTGTCTGTATTGCCGGTCACTTTCAGATTGGATATCTCATAGCCGTTGCCTTTGAATACGGCATTAGATAAGTTAGGCGAATCCCAGCCTTGCCCGGTCCAGCGGCGCATAACACCGTTTCGAGCCGGGTCTCGGTAGCTGTTCGGGTCGTTGAAATCCAAGTCCCGCATCAACTCGTAGCCACGGCATACACCATTCGGACAGCCTAGGGTATTGAGTTCACCTCCTATTCTATAACCTATCTCTCTTTGGAAATTAGAATGTACCATTGCCACATCTTCCAGATAATGAAGGTCTACCAAACCATCGTTGTCGGCATCTATCGATGTCTCGGGTCGGTAATCCAAATAGACCGTATAACGCACCGTCTCGGTGCCGTGAACCACGATGACGACTTCGGTGGTGCCGCCGGCGGTCAGCGCAATCTCGCCACTGGGATTACCGCCGGCAATTTCGGTGTTCTCGAGTGTTCGGACACCGCCGATATAAACGCTATAAGTGGCACCTGCTTCGCGTGTCGTGGCAACCAGTTGCACGCGCGGCGTATCGTTTAGCACCGTGGTGTAATAAGCACCATCGATATCCGATAATGCGTCGTCGAAGGGTACGGTGAGTTGTGCGTAGCGAGCGGTGAGTGCGCTCAAGCCGTAGCGTGTTTTGGAGGCAATCAGGGTGTCGCACAGCGGAAGTCGCGACGGGGTGTCCTCGGCACTACGACACGCCGGGCTATCCAGCACATCGGTCGCTGCGGTATATTTGAGAAGCGGGTATTGCATCGCAGTGCCGAAATCCCAGTCGGCAGGACTCCAACGGTAATAAATCTGACCCGAGTTTCTACCGGCTTCGGTCGGTGCGCGCAGCTGTCGCATCGTTCTGCCTTGGAATACTCGCGCGGGAGCGGGTAAATCTTGTGTAACAGTATCTGAATTGTAATAATTCGCTCTGCTAATATTAATCCGTACTAGATCCGATATAAAACCGGCATAAGCGAGGCTCGACGGCCCGATTGAATAATTGGCATTTATCGATAAGTTATTGTTCTCAATGAATAACGCACCAAAAAATCCGCCGTTGGCATTGCTTCTTAAGTTAGTACTAAATGGCCCACCACTCACATCGACCCATGCATAGTTGTTGCCGATGTTAGATGTACCTCCCGCCCTACCGACAAACCCTCCGATGTTGTCCGCCGAACCAATTCCTGTAACCGAACCGACCGCAAAACTGTTCAATATCGTGCAACCGTCGCATCTACCGAGCATGCCACCGGCATTTATTCCGGTTGCCGATAACCGAATACCGCTACGGCTATTGACGATAACGCCGGTGCCGGCAGCAACCCCGGCGATGCCGCCGACATCACCGACACCGGACACCGCTCCGGTCGCATAACTGTTGACAATTTTACCGCGAACGGTGCCGGCGATACCACCGAGCTGCGAGCCGGCTTCCACCATCAGATTCGGCAAACCCAGATTGCGTACGACACCGCTACTGTCGATCACGCCGAATAAGCCTTGATTATTTTGACTGCTTCGGTTGATCTGTAGACGCGCGATTGCGTAGCCGTTGCCGTCGAAGGTGCCGGTGAACGGGGTTGTTGTATCACCTATCGGCAGCCAGCCGGTATCGGTCGCATCGGTGAAGTCCACGACCCAATCGTTGTTTATTTCACCCGAGAGGTAGCTGTTCGGGTCGTTGAAATCAAGGTCGCGCATCAATTCGTATCGACCCGCTAGAGTGGAGGTGCTGGCAGCGATGGCATGAAAGTGATCCAAATAATAGATTTCGGTGAACCCGTTTCTGTTGCGATCCGCAAGCATAGGATCGTTTTGGTGGCGTATATAAAGCGGATAGTATGCCGGCGGTTTGCCTTCTATTTCCAGTATAATGTGGTTGATGCCGTCGTCTAAAAAGATCGGGTTGCTCGTGCCACCACCGATAATCGTCTGAAAGGGATCGCGTTTGACGAAATTAAGGTGAATGTTGATCTTTGTATTATCGTCTCTCGCAGTCGCTACGATGCGGATCGGGTTGCGGTAGACTTCACCGAAATAGTCGGCGGAACCCTCGGCAAAAGACGGATTCAATATTCCCGATGCCAAACGCAAATCTTGCAAGCCGTTGCGGATTTGGGGGGCAATCAAATCACCGCACACCGGCAATCGCGACACCGCATTGCGGTCGAGGCGGCACGCCGGGTTGCCGAATATATCCGGTTCGGCGGTGTACTTGAGTATCGGATACTCATCGGTGTCACCGAAATCCCAATCGTCGGCACGCCAATTCATGTAGATACCGGTCGGACCGGTCGGCATTTGCAACTGCACCGTCGTTCGACTGGTGCCGCCGGCACTTGTATTTAGCCCACCGGTTTCGCTGTTCCAGTAGCTCGCATCGGTATTGGTTCCGACCCTGTTATTGGCGGCAACTAGACCACCGAGGGTGCCGGAACCCGTTACACCCGATAGCGTATAGCTATTACGAGTCCCTATCTCAATCGATTGAGTTCCCGAAATAGAACCGACTAAACCACCGCCGTTATTTACATCGGCATGAACCGATCCCGTCGCATAACCATTGACGACCAAACCGTTTACGAGAATATCCCCTATCAATCCGCCGACATTGTCGTCGGCTCGGATATTCACGCCGGCATAACTATTGTAAATTTCCGTACTAAAAGCACCTGTGCCTCTTAAGCTACGACCGACAAGCCCTCCTGCATAACGAATGTTGCCGACAATACTGCCGTAAGCGCGGCTGTTAATAATCATACCACTGGAGGCAAACCCGACTAATCCGCCATAGTTGTTCGCTCTACTACCGGGGAGTGCTTCTATATGAATCGCTGCATAGCTATTGAGGATTTCGGCATTGTTCGACGGATTGGTTAAGCCGACTAATCCGCCGACATTGTTGCCCGTTGCGGTTATCTCGCCGATCGCATAACTACCGATAATCTCTCCTTCTAAAATACCTGCCACTGCGCCGGTCGTGCCACCGGTATCTATTTTTACACTCAACAGACCGAGATCGCGTACGACACCGCTATTTCCGATTACACCGAATAAACCTTGATTATTTCCGCTATCTCGGTTGATTTGTAGATTGGATATCGTATAGCCGTTGCCGTCGAAGGTGCCGGAGAATCGGTTAGTATTATTGCCTATAGGTTGCCAACCGAAATCGTCGTCGTCGTTAAAATCGTCCACCGTCCATTCGCGATTTATACGACCCAAGCGGTAGCTGGTCGGGTCGTCAAAATCCAGATTACGCATCAACTTATAATGACCGCTCGGGTTATTGCGTATTCGATCGACGCCCTCTAAATCGTGTATTTCGGTAGATTCGTTATAGCGTATATAAAGCGGATAGCGAACCGTCGAGTTGCCTTTTATTTCCAGTACGATACGGTTGACACCCTCGGCTAAGGTGATCCGACTACTGGTCGTACCGCTGATAACGGTCTGGTCGGGACGGCTTTTACCTTTGACAGTGCCCAAATAGATATTGATCATTGCATTATCTTCTTTTGCAGTCGCTACGATACGAATAGGGTTCGGGTTGCTACGTCCCGGGTCGGTGGCAACGACACGACCGGAATAATTGCCGTTCAGACTTCTATGGGTGTCGCCGAAGGGCGGATATAATTCGTCGCCGTCGGCTAATGTTAAATCTTCGAGACCGTTACGGATTTGAGGTGCGATCACATCGCCGCAGTCGGGCAAACCGTTGCCGTCGCAAGTCCGCATCCCGTCGGCAACGGGATTGGGGGCATATTTGAGTATCGGGTATTGCATGTCATTGCCGAAATGCCAGTTGTCCTCGCTCCAGTTGTGATAAATCTGGGTTGAATTCGTTCCCTTTGCAATCGCCGATTGCAGTTCCCGGGTACTCCTGCCGCTTACGCCCACCCTCGAATCGCCGAGACGAGACTGTCCTTCGGCAGTATCGCTGTTCCAATAATTCGGTGCACTTACCGAAGGTCTATTAAAACCGGATAATCTATCGTAAAAACTTCCGTTGGTTCGTCCGATGGAATAATTGGCGGTTAAGGTTGCAGTACTGTTGAGACCGAGCACTCCGACAAATCCACCGTTAGCGTATCCCGAAGGGTTAAGTGCTTGCCTTATGTTGCTTTGTGCATAGTTGTTTGCAATGTTAAATGTGTGTTGCGCGCTACCGACTAAGCCGCCGGTCGGTAGGCTAAGACTCCCGGTATTGACGATCGCACCGATTGCAAAACTATTTTGTATGTTACAGCCGTTGCAGTTGCCGACCAAGCCGCCCAGATTAGATTGATTTGTCGACACCGCAACATCGCTATAGCTGTTGACGACGGTGCCGAGACTATCGCCGACCAAACCACCGATATCATTGAAATACCCGTTCACCGTTCCGATAACATAGCTGTTGGCAATCAAACCCGAGTCGGTATTGGTACCGACCAAACCACCGATATTGTTGGCATAGCCGGCAATCTCGCCGGTCGCATAGTTGCCGATGGCAACACCGGCGTTGTAGCCGATCAAAGCTCCGACATGACTATAGATTGCACCCGAAGTATCGATGCGTCCTACCTTCACATCCAGCAAGCCGAGGTCGCGTATCACGCCGTCTTTGCCAACCGTGCCGAACAGCCCTTGGCGGTCGGTTGTGCGGTTGATTTGCAAACCGGATATCGTATAGCCGTTACCGTTAAATTGTCCGGTAAATGTTGTATTGCGCTCGCCTATAGGAAGCCAGCCGGTATCGCTCGCATCGTTAAAGTCTTCCACCGTCCATTCACGGTTTATCCGATTTCCGGCATAGCTGTCCGGGTCGTTGAAGTTCAGGTGTCGAGTCAATTCGTAGTTGCCCGCCGGTCGGGTCGCTATAAACCGAAGTTTGTCCAGATTATCGATCTCGGCAAAGCCGTTGCCGTCGCGATCCGACGGCGTGTCATCCTCTTGAAAACTTATAAAGAGCGAATACCGTAGCGGCGGTGTTGCGACGATTTCCAGAACGATGCGGTTGATATCGTCTTGATCCAATACGATCGGCATGCCGGTCATACCACTGACGACACTCTGGTCGGGCGTGCCGTCGACGGCACCGAGATAGATATTGATAACGGCATCGTCTTGCATTGCGGTCGGGATCAAGGCGATGGTATCCATGCCGACCGTACCGAGATAACGGCTATTGCTTGCGGTGAAAGCCGGTACCAATTCGCCCGATGCCAATTCCAAGCTCTTCAAACCGTTGCGAATTTGCGGTGCTATCAGATCGCCGCAGTTCGGCAGACCGCTGCCGTCGCAAACCGTAACGGCAGCTATAGATGCGTATTTTAATATCGGGTATTGCTCGGTCGTGCCGAAATCCCAGTCGGCAGGACTCCAGCTCGCATAGATGCCGGCGTCGGCAGTTTGATTGGTCGGTGCTTGCAGTTGTGTTGTCGTTCGACTGCTACCGGAAGCACTTGTGTTCAGTCCACTGGTCTGCCCATCCCAGTAGCTGTTGCCAGCGGTGCCCGATCCGGTCCCTATCAAACCCCCGATTGCAGACCCGCCGGCGGATACGCGACCGGTTGCATAGCTATTTCTTATCGTGTTCGCACCCGACGCATTACCGACCAAACCGCCGACAGCGGACGCATCGCCGGCAGCAATCGCACCCGTCGCATAGCTGTTTCTAATGACGGTAGTGGTGAATTTTCGACCGACCAAGCCGCCTATATTTTGATTGGTCGCGGCATCTATCACATCGATACGACCGGTCGCATAGCTATTTCTAATTTCACTATTTGCGTGTGAACCGACCAAACCACCGATATTCCACTCACCCGAAACATTACCGCTCGCATGACTGTTGACGATATCGGCACGACCGGTGCCGACTAATCCTCCGACCCCTTGTCGACCTACAACATTAACGGCTGCATCGCTGTTGGCAATCGAACCCCTATCATGAGTACCGACCAAACCGCCGACAACATTGTTGGTTGCGGAGATGTCACCGCTTGCATAGCTACCGATGATGGTACCTTGATTGCCACCGACCAGTGCACCGATAATATCGGAACCTTCTATTTTTACACCGACCAAATCGAGATGGCGCACCACAGCACCGGGACCGGTAGCACCGAACAAGCCTCGATAAATAGCATTGTCTCGGTTGATTTGTAGATTGGCTATCGTATAGCCGTTGCCGTCGAAGCGACCGCTGTATCGGTCGGTAATATTACCTATGGACTCCCAACCGAGAGCGTCGTCATCGTCAAAATCATCCACCGTCCAATCGCCGTTGACCGTGCCCGAGAGATAACTGTCGGCATCGTTGAAGTCCAGATCGCGCATCAATTCGTAGTTGCCCGCTAAAGTGGAAGTACTAGTACCGACGGCATGAAGGTGATCCAGATAATAGAGCTCGACGAACCCGTTGCCGTCTCGGTCCGCCAACACACGATCACCTATATAGTTTATATAGAGCGGGTATTGAACGCGCGTCGTGCCGCTGGTGATCTCTAGGACGATGCGGTTGACACCTTCGTCTCGATCCAATACGATCGGCATGCCGGTCATACCACTGACGATACTTTGGTCGGGCGTGCCGTCGACGCTGCCGAGATAGATATTGATAACGGCACCGTCGTGCATTGCGGTCGGGATCAAGGCGATGGTATCGAGGGTTGCTTCGCCTCGATAGTTGCTACTGCCGGCACTGAAAGCCGGTATCAGTGTCCCCGATGCCAATTCCAGATTCCTCAAGCCGTTGCGAATTTGCGGTGATATTAGATCGCCGCAGTTCGGCAAGCCGTTGCCGTCGCAAACCGTAATGGTATCGGTGGATGCGTATTTTAATATCGGATATTGCTCGGCAGTGCCGAAATCCCAATCGGCACTACTCCAGTTGTAATAAACATCGGTCGGTGTAGTTCCCGGCGTAATCGGCAATTGCATCTGTTCGGTGTTAAAACCGAGACCTCGCTCGTCGTTAAAACTTGTACCACTGGCTTGTATATCCCAGTAACTGTTTTGGACACGACCATCGGTGTTATTAAACCTGTTTCCCAAGAAACCACCTATATTTACTCCGCTATCCGGTACACTACCGATAGAATAACTATCGGCAACTAATCCGCTTGCTACATTTTGCCACAGAGTACCGATGAAACCACCGACCGATTCTTGGCCGATAACCGAACCGGTCGCATAGCTATTTCTAATGACGGTATTACCTACTTTATCGCCTACAAAACCACCTACCGACCTCAAGGTACGACCCATGACATTACCGGTCGCATAGCTATTTCTGATTTCTCCGTCCCTATGTACGCCGACGAAACCACCGCAAAAGCCATCTGCAGAAACGCTGCCGGTCGCATAACTATTGATGATCAAATTGGGGATTCCATCGAAAAAACCGGAAGCACCGGCCAATCCCCCGACATTAACATTTCCGGTGACATCGACGGCAGCGTAGCTGTTGATAATCCAACCCGATCTCAAATGTCCGCCGACCAAACCGCCGACAATATCGGTTCCGGTGACTTTGCCGGTTGCATAACTGCCGATGATGGTGCCTCGGTTTGCACTGGCCAGTGCACCGGTATACGCCCTACCCTCTATAGAGACACCGATCAAACCGAGGTCGCGTATGCTACCTTCGATACTACCGAACAGACTTTGATCATTAACATTTCTATTGATTTGCAAATTGGATATTACAAAGCCGTTGCCGTTGAACTCGCCTCTGAATCGGGCGGCATCGGTGCCTATGGGTTGCCAGCCGGTATCGGCAGGGTCGTCGAAATCGTCCACCGTCCATGCGGCTTTATTTGTAGCATCCTCGTAGCTGGCATCGTCCAGAAAATCCAGATCTCCGGTCAATATATAATTGGCACTCGGATTGTTGCGTATGTTATCGAGGTCTTCCAAAGTATCGATTACGATCGCCGGATTGCCGTCGTCACCCAATAGCGCAGGGCGATAGCGAAGCGATAAGTTGTAGCGGTCGACACCGCCGCTTCGGCCGTCGCCACCGGGCGTGATCACTTCTATCGCAACATAAGTCGCAGTGCTTTGACTCAGTGTTATTTCTCGGCTAACAATACCGCCGACACCGCCGGCAACGGCGGTCATCGGCTCGCTACGACCGGTCTCGTTGTACGCGTCGTCAAAGTAGATAAAGGTGATTTGTGCATTCGGGTCGGCAGCAACGGCAACCAGACTCGCGCTCGGGGTGTCGCGTTCGACGACACCGATGTAGCTCCGATAGCGGGTGTCAAGCGGAGGAACCAGTCTGCTTCGGCGTTCCGACACACGCAGTGCGCTCAGTGCGCGTCGCGGTATCACCGCACCGCAATTCGGCAAACCGTCGCCGTCGCAAGCTCGGCTACGCCCGGTAGTATTAGCAGCGTATTTCAGAACCGGGTATTGCTCGGCATTGCCGAAATCCCAATTCGCATTGTTCCAGTTGTAATAAACATCGCTCACATTTCCCAATTGGGCACTACCGGCCCGCAACTCGGCAGTCGTTGCCGAAGCCGAATTGCGGATTGTTGCCCCCGAACTTATGTTGTTCACCAGCGGTCGCGACGATAGATCGGAGTTTGCATAGCTATTGATTAGCGACGCATTGGAATTGCTCAAGCGACCTATCAGGCTACCGCCGACATCCACTCTGCCGATGCCGTAGCTGTTTTGGTATAAACCACGGTTGTTCGTACCCGCTAATCCGCCGACCTCGCTACGACCGCGAACCCAACCGGTGGCATAAATGTTTCTATAGTTTGAATAGCTACTCCCGAATAATCCGCCGACATTGCTATTACCGCTAACAAAACTATCGGCATAGCTATTGTAGCCGGTTGCCGGGGTCGGTGTGAAAGCACTACGACCGACCAAGCCGCCGACCGAGTCTTGACCGCGAACGATACTCGCCGCATAGCTGTTTCCGATGATGTTCCGGTCTTCACCGACCAAGCCGCCGGCAACACTATCGCTCGCCGAACTCTGAACGGTGCATACCGCATGGCTATTTAGGATTTCACCGTCGTCGGCATTGCGTCCGACCAAGCCACCCAAGCCTCTGCTACCGCGCACTGTGCCGTGCGCATAACTGCCGATCACCGTGCCGTCGTTCATGCCGGCCAAGGTGCCGACACCGGGGTAATCGTCGGCGTGCCGATTGCCGTTGTAGTCTTCTATCTCGGCATCCACCAAACCCAGATTGCGCACCGTCCCGACACTGCCGATGACCCCGAACAAACCTTTGTGCATGGCGTTATCGTCGTTGTTGATTTGCAGATTGGCTATCGTATAGCCGTTGCCGTCGAAAGTGCCGGTGAACGGTGTGTCGGCATCGCCTATCGGTGTCCAGCCGAGGTCGGTCGCATCGCGATAGTCGTCCACCGTCCAAAGTGCTTTGAATACGGTGCTGTCGTAGCTGGCATCGTCTGCAAAATCCAAGTTGCGGGTCAATACATAATTCCCGTGCAGACGGTTGCGCACCGCATCGAGATCCTCCAGCGAGTCTATCGCAGTGCCGGGGCGGTAGCGCAGATAGAGCGGATATTCTACGGTCGGTTGACCGGCAACACTCGGGTTGATTTCAATGACGACATATTGGATCGTGTCTTGTTTTAGCCGAAACGGTGCACTGAGGTCGCCGCTGTCGAGCGCATCGCCGAGTTGCCGGCGGGCGGTGCCGTCGTATAGATAGATTTTGATCTCGGCGGCACTATCGAATGCGACCGGGCGCAGACGGATCGTGTCGCGCAACGACAATACCTCACCCGAATAATTGCTTTGTCCGACGGCAAAGCGAGGCAACAATTCACCGTCGACTATGGATAAATCCTGCAACAAGCCGAAGCGCAACTGCGGTGCTATCAGGCTCCCGCAGACCGGTAAACCGCCGACACCGGCAGCATTACAAGTGCGCGCACCGGCGATGTCCGGATTTTGTGCGTATTTGAGTGTCGGGTATTGCTCGGCATTGCCGAAATCCCAGTCGTCGCTACTCCAGCCGGTATATCGGGGAGGACTCGTTGCATCCGGTGCAATCGGCGATTGCATCTGTTCGGTGTTAAGACCGCGACCGCGTTGGCTGGCACTTCGACCACTGGTTTGTATGTTCCAATAGCTGTTTTGGACGCGACCATCGGTGTTGTCAAATCTGCTTCCCAAGAAACCGCCTATATTCGATCCGCTACCCGATACACTGCCGATAGAATAGCTATCGGCGATTAATCCGTTTGCTGCATTTTGCCACAGATTACCGATGAAACCACCGACCGAGCTTGTGCCGATAACCGAACCGGTTGCATAGCTATTTCTAATGACGGTATTACCTACTTTATCACCTACAAAAGCACCTACGGACCTCACACTACGACCGCTAACATGACCGGTCGCATAGCTATTTCTGATTTCACCTATTCTTTGTACACCGATGAAACCACCGCAAAAACCGTTGGCGGAGACGTTTCCGGTCGCATGACTGTTGATAATCAAATTGGGAGCTTCTCTGTTAAGACCGGCAACACCGACTAAGCCTCCGACCCCCGTGTTCCCGGTGACATCGACGGCAGCGTAGCTGTTGATAATCCGACTCGATTGAAGATGTGCACCGACCAAACCGCCGACATTATCGGTTCCGGTAACTTTACCGACCGCATAACTGCCGATGACGGTGCCTCGGTTTGAACCGACCAGTGCGCCGGTGAACTGCGTACCCTCTATATTGACAGCGGTCAAACCAAGGTTGCGTACGGTACCGGTGATACTACCGAATAGACTGTGATCGGCACTACCGCTTCTATTAATCTGCAAATTGGATATCACGAAGCCGTTGCCGTCGAACTCGCCGCCGAATCGGGCATCATCGGTGCCTATCGATTGCCAACCGGTATCGGCACGATCGTCGAAATCGTCCACCGTCCAGGTCGTTTTATTTGCCAAATCGTCGTAGCTGTCATCGTCTAGGAAATCCAAGTTGCGGGTCAATAGATAACGCGCGTTGCGACGGTTGCGTATGTTGTCGAGGTCTTCCAGCGAGTCTATTTCAATAACCGCGTTGCGCGACCGGTATCGCAGATACAACGGATATTCTACGGTCGGTTCGCCGTCGGCACTCGGGTTGATTTCAACGATGAGGTACCGGGGGGCATCGGTGTCCAACAGGATCGGCGCGCTGCGATTGCCACCGGCGAGAGTGTTGCCGATCTGCGTCTTGACGCCGGCAACGAACCGGAAGATTTTGATCTCGGCAGCAAGGTCGAATGTGATCGGTTGCAAACGGATCGGATTTTCCGAAGACAATACGCGACCGCGATAACTGCCGTGATTCGACGCATGGAACGCCGGCTCCAATTCGCCGTCGACGACGAGTATATCCTCCAATAAGCCGTAGCGGAGTTGCGGCGATATCAGGCTTCCGCAGATCGGCAACCCGTCGCTGCCGTCGGCGTTGCAACTTTGCGGTCCGTCGCTACTCGGATTAGCTCTATATTTGAGTGTCGGGTATTGCCTATCGGTGCCGAAATCCCAATCGTCGGGGTTCCAGTCGGTATATCGGAGAGGACTCGTTGCACTCGGTGCGGTCGGCGATTGCATCTCTTCGGTGGTGAGACCGCTGCCCGCAGCACTGGTAGCTCGACCGCTGGTTTGCGTATCCCAATAGCTGTTGCGAGCGGTACCCGACCCACTTCCTATTAACCCCCCTATCGCCGACCCGATAGCGGATACATTACCGATTGCATAGCTATCGCTTATCGTGTTCGCACCCGACGACAAACCGGCAAAACCGCCCACATCGGATGCATCGCCGGCAGCAATCGCACCCGTCGCATAGCTGTTTCTAATGACGGCATTGTCCGATTTTTCACCGACAAAACCGCCTACATGCTCATTCGTAGTGACATCCGTAACACGAACACGGCCGGTCGCATAGCTATTTATGATTTCCCCGCTGCTGAATAAACCGATAAAACCACCGGAAAGACCCTCTGCCGAAACGCTGCCGGTCGCATAACTGTTGATGACCAAATTGGGGGTCGTTCCTTCGGCAATACCGACCAAGCCTCCGACGCTAGTGTTTCCGGTGACATCGACGGCAGCGTAGCTGTTGATAATCCAACCCGAGGCTAGATGTGCGCCGACCAAACCGCCGACATGATCGGTTCCGGCAACTTCGCCGATCGCATAACTACCGATGACGGTGCCTCGGTTTGCACCGACCAGAGCACCGATATTCGTACCCTCTATATTGATATTGACATCGGTCAAACCGAGATTGCGGACAATACCGGTGATACTACCGAACAAACCTTGATTAATATTACTTCTATTGATCTGCAAATTGGATATCACGAAGCCGTTGCCGTCGAGGCTACCGCTGAAATTGTCTATCGGCTGCCAACCTTGATCGAGCGTGTCGTTAAAATCGTCCACCGTCCACGCGGCTTTATTTACCAAGTCTTTATAGCTTTCGTTGTCTAGAAAATCCAGACTTCGGGTCAATAGATAACGCGCATTCGGGTTGTTGCGTATTCTATACAAATCCTCCAGCGAGTCTATTTCTATGACGAGGTCTACGGGTCCGGGATCACTCACGGCATAGGATCGCGGCGGCGATATCAAAGTCCCGCAATCGGGGGCACCGGCGACATCGCAAACATTGCCGAACGGACCTGCGGTATATTTAAGTCTCGGATACTCGCTTTCGGTGCCGAAATCCCAGATCTCGTCGCTCCAGTTCTCGTAAAGACCGACGGCAGCAGTCGGCATTTGTAGTTGCATCGTTGTCCTGCCCCTAGCGTCTCCGGCACTCGCCCCGCTATCCGAGTAGCTGTCGTTAAAAATTAACGGAGGGAAACCGCTCGCCCTGGAAGATATTTGAGCACCAAGCAGATTTGTGACACCCGGCGATGAACCGGTTGCATAACTATTCTCTATCACGCCACCGTTAACCAGACCGAGTAGCTTGCCTCTGGCACCAATTCTACAGCTTTCGGTGGACGATGCTAAAGTGACATCGGCATAGCTGTTTTTAATCGTGCTCGACGGGCCGAATTGATTGCCGATCAAACCGCCGACATGACAATATCCTGCAACGGTCGTCGCTTGCACAAAACTATTGTAGATCTCTGCATAAAAATTTCTGCCGACCAAACCACCGATGTGGTGGGTAGCGTTTGCCACCGCCGGGTTGACTCGTATCTCGGAATCTACTACGAAACTGTTGCCGATGTAGGCGATGTCGTTGGAACCAAGACCATTTCTGCCGACCAAACCGCCGATATAATTATGATTACCTCCTCCTCTAGTATTACCGACCCCTTCTACGATACTTGCTATTACGCCGCTGTTCAATACCAAACCTCTGTTGTGACCGACCAACGCAGCGACCTGTACGGCAGCGGAATTGGAAGCTCTAACATCGGCATCGTTGAGGATCAGATTTTTAACCGTTCCCCGCACCCCGATCGTTCCGAACAGACCGACCGCAACCGTATCGGCATCACCCACTTTGATTTGTAAGTTGGATATCGCAAAACCGTTGCCGTCGAAGGTGCCGGTGAAATTGTTTATCGGTTGCCAGCCGTCGTCGCCGGCAGCACCGAAATCGTCCACCGTCCAATCGCTGTTGACCCGCCTCGTGCGATAGCTTGAGGCATCCTCAAAATCCAGATTTCTGGTTAATCTGTAGGTGCCGGTCGGGTTGTTGCGTAGCGCATCCAGGTCTTCCAGAGTGTTGATCTCTATCGGTGTTCGCGGCACACGGTAGCTCAAACGGAAGTTATATCGGCGTTTGCGTGCCGAAGGATCCGACGGGGTGAGCTCGACGACGATGTGGTTTTCACCGTCCTCCAAAATAATTTCCTCGCTCAACTCGCCGGCACCGAACTCGGAAACCAGTGCCGTGTTATCCTCGCCACGCAAGGCGCGGAACCGCGCACCGGCATCCTGCGACCCGACAATCAATCGGATCGTGTTGTCGGCACCGACACCGACGACATGCGTTCGGTAATCACTCAACCTGCCGTTAAAGTTTAGGCGCGGTGAAAATCTACCGGGGGATACGCTTAATTCGTTCAGATCATAGCTCGGTTTCGGTGCTATCAGACTGCCGCAGACCGGCAAGCCGTCGCCACCGGCATCGCTACAAGTGCGCCGACCGCTGCTATCGGGGTTTCGGGCATATTTGAGACGCGGATATTGACGGTTGGTGCCGAAATCCCAGTTGTCGGTACTCCAGCCGGTATAGCGGGTAGGGCTCGCTGCATCCGGTGCAGTCGGCGATTGCATCTGTTGTGTGTCAAGACCGCTACCTCTTTCGCTATTGCTTAGACCGCTGGTTTCTGTATTCCAATAGCTGTTTTGAACGCGACCATCGGTGCCGGCAAACCTGTTTCCCAAGAAACCGCCTATATTCGGTCCGCTTGCCGATACACTGCCTATGGAGTAACTATCGGCAATTAATCCGTTTGTTTCGTTTTGCCATAGATTGCCGATGAAACCACCCACTTGGTTTATGCCGGTAACCGAACCGCTTGCATAGCTATTCCTAATGACGGTATTGTTTAATTTTTCACCTACAAAACCTCCGATAGCCCTAGTACCGTCGGTAGTGCTCATCACATTACCGGTTGCATAGCTATTTCTGATTTCACCCCTTCTTTGCACACCGACGAAACCACCGGAAAAACCGACTGCCGAAACGCTGCCGGTCGCATAACTGTTGATAATCAAATTGGGAGTATCGTCGGCAAGACCGACCAAACCCCCGACTGCCGTGTTTCCGGTGACATCGACGCCGGCGTAGCTGTTGATAATCCAGCCCGAACGAAGATGCGCACCGACCAAACCGCCGATGTTATTGCGTCCGTTGATCTCGCCGGTTGCATAACTGCCGATGATGGTACCTCGGTTTGCACCTGCCAGCGCACCGCTATAATTATTGCTACCGACATCTATTCTGACATCGGTCAAACCGAGGTTGCGCACCGTGCCGGTGATACTACCGAACAGACTTTGATCGTTGTCATTTCTATTGATTTGCAAATTGGATATTACGAAGCCGTTGCCGTCGAAGGTGCCGGAGAATCGGTTAGCATCGGTGCCTATGGGTTGCCAGCCGAAGTTGGTTTGACCGTCAAAGTTCTCCGGCCTCGTCCACCATAAAGGTCTGTTTGTTGCCGCATCTTCATAACTGGCATTATTGCCGAAGTCCAGATCTCTGAGCAGGCAATAGCTACCGTCTCGGCGGTTGCGTATTTTGTTAAGGTCTTCCAAAGTGTTGATCGGCGTGAAATTACTCAACTCCGAACACTCTCTCGTTTCAACGACATCGGCGACGACGACACGGTTGAGAATGATCGACTGGCGCACCGTTTGACTACTCTTGACTTCTATTACGAGGTGGCGCATCGGTTCGCCGGCAGTCAGAGTCAATGCCCTGCTAGGTTCGCCGCTGGCTAGACCGGATTGCAATAGGCTCCCGTTTGCATCGTAGATATCAATGACGGCATTGTCCTCGAAGGCGGTGGCAATCAGGCGAATCTCGGAAACCGACGCAGATACCCGGATGTTGCCCGAATAACTGCCACCGGTGAACGGCGGCGATAGGGTGCCGTTGACTGCCGTTAAAAACCGCAAGCCGCGACGCAATTCGGGCGCGATCAGCGTGCCACATTCGGGGGTGTCCGGCGTGCCGCACGCCGGTTGACCGGCGAGGTCGGGGTTCGGTGCATGTTTGAGGACCGGGTATTGAGCATCGCTACCGAAATCCCAATCGTCGGGCTCCCAACCGAAATATACCCCGTCGGTGTTACTATACTGTGCAATGCCGGTCCGTAGCTCTGCCGTTGTTTTGCCGTTGCCGCCGGCCGAGGTTGACACACCGCCGGCGATTGTATCCCAGTAACTCGCGTCGACGGTAGAAGAAACTGCGAGCCGACCGATTAATCCCCCGAGTGGAAAAGTGCTGGGAAGACTAGGTCTCACCACCCTAACCGTTGCATAACTGTTGCGTACGCTACTGTCCTGTCGCTGAAAACCGACCAACCCACCGACAGAGGCACCGATGTTAGCAGGATTATTGAGGGAACCTTGCGCATAACTATTGACGACTTGGCTCGTATTCTCCAAACTCCCTACCAATGTTCCTGCATGATTATCACTATTGTTTGTGGTGACATCGGCAACCGCATAACTATTGATAATCCTAGAGGCTTGTACATGACCGACCAACCCGGCAACATGAAGCATGCCGCTGGTAATTCTACCGATGGCATAGCTGTTGATAATCAGACCGTTCTGCGACATTCGCCCGACCAAAATAGCGGAAGCACTGAGTCCCCTAGAGACATTCGAGGAACGGACTATATCCATGAACGCACCGCTGTTGATAATCTCTCCGCCTAAGTTCTCGGCAACCAAACCGCCTATTAGATTACTTGCCGTGCCGGCGGCGGTTATTTCACCCTGCACATAGCAATTAACGACCGCGCCGCTATTGATTACCGCTAGACCGGAGAGTCTTTGACTAATCGACGGCGATCCCGCTATCTCTAGACCTGCTATGCGGAGGTTGCGTATCACACCCGAATTGGCGGAGAATAAACCTTTGTCACCGGTTGCCGCACTATTCATTCGTAAATTGTAGAGCGTGTTGCGGTTGCCTTCGAAAGTGCCGGTGAACGGGGTGCTACGATCTCCTATCGCTCTCCAGCTGTCGTTGTCTTCAAAATCCAAGTCTCTCATCAGTTCGTAGCCGAAGCAACCGCTGTCGGGACACCCGCCGCTTAGCTCGTTTGCCGTCGCGCGCGCTCTATAACCGCTACCGGATAGCTCGTAGCGGATTGCGTTCAACGCCTCCAAATCGTAAATCTCTATCAGACCGTCGCGGTCTTTATCTACGATTGCAGTCGGTGTCTGCGCTGTTAGAGTGTTATCGTAGCCTTGCCGGTCTATATAGTATATTTGCAGGCGGTAGCGAGCAGTGTCTACTTCGTGCGTGCCGACATCGAATGTCGCATCGGTTGCTCCGTCTATGCCGATCCAGCTATCGGCTTCACCGGTTTCGCTGAATTGCCATTGATATAGCCGACCTTGTTCGGCAATCGAGCCGACACCGTCGGCATCCGCGGCGATGACTTCCTCAAAACCCGGCGAGTGCAATAACGAAGTGCCGTTCACGAAGGCTAAGGGAGCCAAAACCGGACTGCCGTTATCCATTTTGGCAACGACGAGCTGCTCGGAGCCAATATCGCGGTTGCCGAAGCGACCGTCGCTTATCTCCACACGCAGTGTTGCAATACGCCCGGTTTCGGTTATTGATGCCACGAAATCGCCGGCTATTGTTAGATCGAAGTCGGGTTGGTTTATGGTGATGCCGGTGTCTAGACCGTCCATCAACAGCGGCATCTGCGGTGCGGTTTGTCTCCACATGTAAGTTAAGGGAACGATCTCATCGGTGTTGCTCGCTACATTGAAGCGCACCGTTTGACCTTCTCTCACCTGCCTGTTGCTCGGATCTACCGTCACGCTCGCAGCGAAGCTACGGAGGATTTTCATACTATAATTTCGGGCAACGATTAGCTCGGTCGACGCAGGTGTCGCATCGAGGCTGATCGATAGATCGTTATCGCTACCGGTGACCGTAATTGGGTTGGCTTCGTCGCCGACTTTTAAGACCGTGAATGTAGCATCGTTATCGCTTGCGGCAACATCCAAGCTAATCGCAGTCGGGTTGTCGCCTACCACCACATAGTAGTTGTTAATCTCGGGGGTGAACTCGGGAACCAATGTGAAGCCACCGTTGACCGCTAGGGTGACTATGCGAGCGACTTGTTGCCTTAGGGCGGTGCCGTCGACATCGCGCAGTATCGGGTATTCGGTGGTGGAACCGAAATTCCAGTCGTTGCGACTCCACAAATAAAAAGCATCGGATACCTGCTCGCCGGGCGCAACCGCTGCCTTGAGATCGGCAATGCCGCGACCACCGTCGCTCGTCGTGATACCGGCCTCGATGGTATCCCAATAGCTACGCACTACGCGACCCGAATTGATACCGACCAAGCCACCGACATCATCGCCGCTGCCGACCACCCGCCCGGCAGCATAAGCGGTGCGAACTTCGCCGCTGTTCTCGCCGATCAAACCGCCGACGCGATCGGCACCGACGACCGAACTCAACGCATAGCACAGCTCCACCGTGCTGCCGAATTTCCTGCCGACCAAACCGCCGACTCTATCGGCACCGGAAACCTGCGGATTGACCGCATAGCTACTGCGTATCATTCCATTGTCGGCTCTACCGACCAAACCACCGACATTGTTCACATCGTTGTCTATGCCGGGGTCGTCGCTGTTGTCTCCTACGACCGAACCCGTCGCATAGCTGAACATAATACCGCCGCCGAACGAATAACCGACTAAACCGCCGACACCGATGCCGGTGCCTCGTATATCGCCGCTCGCATAGCTGTTTTCAATTCGGTTGTTCTCGGCGGTGCCGACCAAACCACCGACATTCGAAACACCTACTACAACGACAGTCGCATAACTGTTGTTGATCGTGCCTTCGTTATTCATCCCGATTAAGCCACCGACATCGGTGTTACCGACGACCATGCCGCTCGTGAAACTACCGACGACGACGCTCCCGGTTTCGTCTACAGTACCGATCAAACCGCCGACATTGTCGCTACCGTCAATGCCGATTTCGGTTGCCGAACAGTCGGCTAGGCGCTTGCCCGCATAAAAACCGACCAAACCGCCGACATGCGTATTGCCGGAAACCTCGATGTCGTTTGTCGTGCTGTCGGTAATCGTGTTGTCGCTATAGCCGACCAAACCGCCGACATGCGTATTGCCGGAAACCTCCATATCGTTTGTCGTGCTGTCGGTAATCGTATTGTCGCTGTAGCCGACCAAACCGCCGATGTAGTTGACCCCGCCAACCGCACCGCTTGCCGAATTATCGGTCAAGCGGAAGGTCTGCAGACTATCGGCTGCGATAACTTCTTCGGACGACGGACAACGACGGCTGCCGGTGATGCTCAAACACGCATAGCCGATCAAACCGCCGGCATAATCGCCGGCTACCAACACATCGGCACTCACATTGTTGCCGACGATAGAACCGATGGTGTAGCCGACCAACCCCCCGACATAACCGTTGCCGTGTATGTTGCCTCTGATATCGTTGCCACCGAGGATGCGCCCGGAATTGAAACCGACCAAACCGCCGACCCGCTCACCACCCAGCACATCGGTCGATGCAAAATTATCCGATACGATGCCGAAGTTGTCGCCGATCAAACCACCGACGGTATTGCCGTCGCGTATCACCGTCGCAATCTGCTCCGCCGCCTCGCAGTTGCTCGTCGCGCGGTTATCGCGACAACGGCTTTCAAAAATACCGCCGGCAACTTGTTCCAGCAGTATATTGTTGTTGACCACGGTGCCTCTGTTGACGGCAACCAACCCTCCGACGGTTCCGACACTGCCGATTACACGACCACGCACGACATTAACATTACTCACGATGCCTTCGTTGACGGCAACCAAAGCACCGACCTGCGACCGGCCGGTGATATTCGAACGTAACAATGTTAACGCATTGATTTGTGCTGTCGGCGCAGTGTGTGCGAAAAACCCGACACCGTCTACCGGACGGTTGATATAGAGGTTCGAAATCGTGAAACCTCTCGCCTCGAAGTAGCCGGAAAACGGACTCGCTCTCGTGCCGATCGGCTGCCAACCCAAACCTTCGTTCCACTCCCGATTGATGCGACCGGCAAGATAGCTTCCGGCATCGCCGAAGTTTAAGTTCCTCGTTAACTCGTAGCCCCTGCAGACACCGTCGTTGCCTTCGGCGTCTTCGGCACAACCTCGGTTGAACAACGGCGCAGTGGGGCTTGCCCTATAGCCACTTCCGTCCGGAACATATCGGATCGCATTCAAGTCCTCTAAATCGCAAATTTCTATCAAGCCATCGTCGTCCACATCGATATCGACGGCATAGCCACAGTTGCGATCTACGATAACGACCGAGATCGCAGCCGTCTCGCCGAAGCTGTAATTTGCTCCGTCTCTCGGCTCGGCGATGCTTAAATCTAAACGGCTGGAGACCGTCCTGTCGCCGGGGTCGGTATTTCTGGTGGGGATGCTCAGCGCAAGTCGGGTGCTACCGGCGGGAACGACGACCGTCCTCATACCCTCGAGTTCGTCGGGGACGAGATCGTTGTTGCCCTCTTCTTCTACCCTCAGAGTAACCGAAATGTTTCTATTAGTCACCGCATCGAGCGTTATCGCATAGTTTATGGTGTCGCCTTTGTAGACCGCAGACGGCGCACTAAGAGATACGGATTGCGCAAATACTTCACCAGCCAGTAGTACGAACGATACAACGATAATCCAAAAATAGCTACTTGGCGGTTTCATATAAAGCATGTCATAGGCGAAAACTGATAGTAAAATTATAACATTTTCTAACCCGTAATAGGCGATTCTTGTGCTGACATTGTTGCACATTAACACTGTAGCTATGCAGACACGCAGGGCTGTTGAAAAAGTATCGCTCGGCACGATTTATACATTCATCCACCCGATTTATGGAAACCAAACCCAAACGGCGCAAGCGGTTGAGCTTGTGCAGAATGGTATCGTTTTGGGCAGACACACAGGTCTGCCCCTACGACTTTGTGGTTATCATACATGTGGCGCAAAGCGGTTGAATTCGTGCAGAGCGATACTTTTTCAACAGCCCCCCCTTAGCGACCACCCCGTCAGGTGCAATAGCCCCATGTTCTTGGCATTAGTTCACCAAAAGCACGGCCACACTGAGAATAGAACATACCGAAACAAAAATGCCGATAGCGAGCCCAACACCCCATTTATAAATGTCATCTCTCAATTTAGATTGATCTCTTGCAATGGTTGCAATGTCCCTTTTCATTTCTACAATATCAGCTTTTATATTCAAGATGTCGGTTTTCATAGCCGCCATATCAACTTCAACATTGTTTAGTCTCAGTTCTATACTTTTTATATCGGCTTTGATATTTACAATCTCGGATTCAACATTGCTTAGTCTCAGTTCTATACCTTTTATATCGGCTTTGATATTTATAATCTCAGAATCAACATTGTTTAGTCTCAGTTCTATACTCTTTATATCGGCTTTCATATCTGCGATGTCGGTTTCAATATTGTTTAATCTCGGTTCTGTACTTTCCGTGTATAAACCTGCTTTGTCCGACTGTGGGGCATGTGTTTCCGATTCTAGAGAGTCTAGCTTTGACTTCATTTCGAGCACCATTTCATAAATAGTTTCAATCGTCAATTTATCTACATTTTCTATATTTTCCATTTTTAGCCTCTTCAGTTGAATTATAAGAAAGAGCCTGCTTTATAGCAAGCCGTCTAATCGTAATCGGATTATAAATTCGGCTATAGGGTGCTTTTTCGCGTTTCCGATGAACAGCACTAAAAAAATGGATGAATGGTAAAAGCTATTATGTACACTCGGTTTTGACTCCCATAAATCAATGAGAAAACGCGTTAATCGTGCAGACCCTCAGAGGCTGTTGAAAAAGTGTGGATATCGTATAAATCCAACCGCTGTGCGCCATTTAGTTTTGGTTTCCATAAATCGGGTGAATGAATGTATAAATCTTGCAGATACGACGGGGCTGTTGAAAAGTATCGTTGCACAACCGTAGCCGCTTGCGCCATGAATTTATGCAAACCACCGAGTCGTAGGGGCGGACTGGCATGTCCGCCCGAACACGCGTCATGTTTGCACGAACCCAACCGCTTGCGCCATTTGGTTTTGGTTTCCATAAATTGGATGAATGTATAAACTGTGCTGATACGCAGCAACCACCCCGTCAGGCTGAATAGAACCGCCGATTGAACCGGTAGGTCAATCGGCAACTCTGATGTCTGCCCTTAAGTACCGTTCTGCACGACACCAACCACTTGCGCCATTTTGTTTTGGTTTCCATAAATTGGATGGATGAATGTATAAATCGTGTAGGCACAACGCGTTACGGGCGGACATGTTAGTCCGCCCCTACAGGTGGGTTGGATAATTATGCGGCGCAAGCGGTTACGGTTTTGCAGAACAGTATTTTTTCAACAGTCCCCCTTAGCAACCACCCCGTCAGGCTGAATAGAACCGCCGATTGAACCGGTAGGTCAATCGGCAACTCTGATGTCTGCCCTTAAGTACCGTTCTGCACGACACCAACCACTTGCGCCATTTTGTTTTGGTTTCCATAAATTGGATGGATGAATGTATAAATCGTGTAGGCACAACGCGTTACGGGCGGACATGTTAGTCCGCCCCTACAGGTGGGTTGGATAATTATGCGGCGCAAGCGGTTACGGTTTTGCAGAACAGTATTTTTTCAACAGTCCCCCTTAGCGACCACCCCGTCAGGCTGAATAGAACCGCCGATTGAACCGGTAGGTCAATCGGCAACTCTGATGTCTGCCCTTAAGTACCGTTCTGCACGACACCAACCGCTTGCGCCATTTGGTTTTGGTTTCCATAAACTGGATGAATAAATGTATAAATCGTGCCGGCAAACGCGTTGTTACGGGCGGACATACAAGTCCGCCCCTACGACTTGGCGGTACTACTGGAGAGGGCCTTCTAAAAAGACTTTGGCGCGGATGCGTATCGCATCCGTCGCCGAGACTCGCGACAGAGTCACGGTATAGGGTCGGCTATCCCCACTCTGTGCGGTCACCTCTATGGTAATATCTCTGCTCATTCCGGGATCAATAGAAACCCTGAGGCTTGCCGATTGCATTGCGCGACCCGAGTCTATCGTTCCGTCTCGGATCACCAGTACTGTATTTTCGGCGTTGACCGTCGCAGTGAGCGTTGTACCGGCTATGTCGTTAGGCAACTCTACGGTGTAGTTGATGCGTTGGCTTTCCGAGGTCTCGTCAAATATAAATTCCGGCACTACACCTTGAGATGTACTTAGCATACTCAACCTCGTATCTTGATTTTGCTCGCGGTCGATAGTCACGGTATAGGCTTTAGTCGTCTGTCGGTCTTCGGCAAGCACGACAATTCTAGCTACCCTAGTCTGGCCTTCGTTCAACGAGAAAGGGTCATCAATATTTGCCGATTGCATGTTTATCATAAAGCTCATAATTTCGGCAATGGGATGTTCACGTTCCGCTTGTACTCTAATATTCCGTATCTTATCACCGACTATCGGGTTAGGAATCGTATAGACATAGTTGGCACTCGTCGCCAGGTTGTCGAATTCGATAAGTGGACCTGCTCCCGAAGCGGGCAGGATATTCAAAGTTTGCAAGTTGGCATTATTGCTCACCTCGCGAGTCGCACGCACTACATAGTTACTCGTCGTCACACCCGGTGCGCTAAGTGCCACGACAATCTCTCTAGTCTCTCTCGTCCGTTCTACGGGAAACGGAATCGTAGCACTCCCGTCGGTTAAGTTTTGCAATCGGCGGTCGACCGATATCGTATATGTAGTGTTGCTTTCGCCGTCCGGCAATACCGGACTCACAACCAGATTCCCACCCTCGCTTGCCACTGCTACCTCATAGCTTCTCACCGAAGCATCAAAATTATAAGGATCATCCGAACTAAGTCCGGTCAAATCTAGACTCTGCAGGGTTAACGGACGGAATATATTGACGGTATAGGTCGCTTCGGTAAAGCCGTCGAGAGTGCTATCAGTGCGTCTTACAACGAGGGTGATTCGGTTCTCACCTCTTGCCAGCGGAATAGCTAGAGAAATAGAGACAGTGGCATTTGCATTCAGCGACACAGTATCACGATTCAAAGTATAGTTGAAGGAGTTACTACCTATGCGAATACTCCGAATACGCACCCCGTCGATATCCACCGATGCCGTTGCCGTAGTGGCTACGATATCCCCACCCGAGAGTGTGCCTATGTATTCGGTTCCCGAATCGTCTTCGGGGTCTTCGGTTAAGGTGATACCGGACATTTGAAGCATAAACCCTAGCGCAGCTCTATCGACTGGCGAGTCGCGATAGAGCGTCACGGTATAAGTCTGCGTACTGCCGCTCTGTGCGGTCACATCTACGGTGACCGATTTACGCGCACCGGGGTCGACCTCAACTCTCAAACTCGGTCCCAGCGAGATAAGGTTTCCTTCTCCGTCTCTGATTGACAATTTTGCATTTGCAGCGTTGACCGTCGCAGTGAGCGTCGTACCGGCTATGTCGTTAGGCAACTCTACGGTGTAGTCGGTGCGTTGGCTTGCCGAACGCTCGTTGAATACGAATGTCGGTGCCAATGAACCCGGTGATACACCGAGCGTCCTCAGTCTCGTATCTTGATTTTGCTCGCGGTCGATAGTCACGGTATAGGCTTTAGTCGTCTGTCGGTCTTCGGCAAGCACGACAATTCTAGCTACCCTAGTCTGGCCTTCGTTCAACGAGAAAGGGTCATCAATATTTGCCGATTGCATGTTTATCATAAAGCTCATAATTTCGGCATTGGGATGTTCACGTTCCGCTTGTACTCTAATATTCCGTATCTTATCACCGACTATCGGGTTAGGAATCGTATAGACATAGTTGGCACTCGTCGCCAGGTTGTCGAATTCGATAAGTGGACCTGCTCCCGAAGCGGGCAGGATATTCAAAGTTTGCAAGTTGGCATTATCGCTCGCCTCGCGGGTCGCACGCACCACATAGTTACTCGTCGTCGCACCCGGTGCTACGAGTGCTACGGTAATGTCCTTAGTTTCATTGACATTGAATGGAATTGTAGCACTTCCGTTAGCGGCTTGTGTCACCTCCTCGTCGGCATCAAATATCGTATATTCTACGATACCGTTATCTCTATCGAGCAGTACCGGACTCACGACCAGATTGTCGCTATCGCGTGCCACCGTCACCGTATAGTTGCGGGTAAAGGCATCAAAACGATAAGGGTCATCGTCGCTAAGCCCGTCCAAACCTAGTGTCTGCAAAATCAGCGGACGAATGACGGTTGCGGTATAGGTCGCTTCGGTATAACCGTCCTCGGTGCTATCGGTGCGTCTTAGGACGAGAGTGATGCGGTTGGCACCTCGCTGCAATGGAATAGCCTTGGAAATAGGAGCAGAAGCTGCATTTGCGCTTAAATCTACCGGATTATCGTTCAAGATATAGTCGGTGCCACCCAAAAGGATGCTCCGAATACTTACACCGGCGGCGGTCGCCGCTGCCGACGCTACGGTTTCGGTCGCGGTGCTGATCAGTTCGCCGCGATATTCGGTTTCGGAGTCACCCTCCGGATCAAGTTCCACATCGCTCATTCGAAGCATAAACCCTAAGGCACTTCGGGTCACCGATGCGGCTCGGGATATCACCACGGTATAAGTTGTGATTGTTCGATCCTGTGCGGTTGCCGAGATGGTAATGTCTTTGCTCATTCCGCGATTAACCGGAACCGTTAGGCTTGCCGATTGCATTGCGCGACCCGAGTTTCTCATTCCGTCTCGGATCACCAGTGTTGCGTTCGCATTGGCGGCGGTTGCACTCAGTTCAACATCTTCGGTGTCGTTAGGCAACTCTACGCTATATTTTCTAACCTCTTGAGTTGCCGTCGAAGGGTCAAAGTCGAATTGCGGCATTAATTGACCCGACGATACCGCTAGCGTACTCAGCCGGGTATCTCGGCTCGGTGCCCGCACGATAGTCACCGTATAGGTTTTCTGCACGCTACGCTGTTGTGCGGTCACCACAATTCGGGCGCGCTTAGTCTCACCTTCGGCTAGAGAAATGTTCTCATTTATCCTATTGACACCCATAACTCTTGGGGGGGTGTCTTCGCCTATCGTAAGACTTAGCGTCGCATCGGGATGTGCGGCTTGCGCTTGCAGACTAACACTCGTTATCTTGTCACCGACGATCGGGTTGGAAATTCTATACTCGTAGCTATCACGCATTGCCAAATTTTCAAAGCCGGTAGGCGCACCTCGGTTCGGCACGATATCCAAAGCACTCAAGTCGGCATTGCGACTGATTTCTCGGGTCGCACGCACCGTGTAGCTATTCGTCACTCCGTTCTCTGCTTCAACAATGACGGTAATGACTTTCGGCTCTCCGGCGACGAGCGCAATTGAAGCCGCACCTGATTCTAAATCCTCCGCCGCTATCTCGGTGTTTTCGTCGCGGATCGTATACACGACATTATTACTTTGATCTATACCGGACAATACGGGTCTCACAACGAGGCGTTTATTCTCGTTTGCAATCGTGACCGTATAGCTACGCGTAGAGGAACCGAAACGATAAGGATCATCGGTCCTAAGTCCGGTCAGACGCAAATCCTCCAAAATCACCGGACGAATATCGGTTACGGTATAGCGTCGGGTGGTCTCACCGGCTTCTGCGGTTACGACGATTTCAATCGTATTTTCTCCGTAAGCTCGGGTAATATCGTATGTGTTAGTAGGATTGGGGGTAAACAATCTACCGCCGGGATTATCAATGTCGCGGTTGCGTTGCCTAACTTCAATCTGTTGCCCGCGTTGGATATTCACACCCAGCACAAAGTTGTTTCCGCTAAGGTCTTCTATCTCGTAATCCTCTACATTGCCGGCAAAGTTCGGATTTAAGCGACCGGGTGACAATACAATATCATTCAATTCGGCTTCGGTGTTTCTGAGGGTTATCAGCACGATATAGTCTTGGGTGGTCCGTCGATCTTGTGCGGTCACGACGATGGTAATCGTCGTCGTCCGATCCTCGGTCACCGCGATCAGCGAACTCTGTCCACTCTCGGCTATGACTTCGCCGCGATCGCGCCCCGGTGCAAAAACTTCCACTTTATCTACATAGGGCTGTGCGGTCGGTCTCACTCTAACACCGGTCACACTATCGCTGAACGATGCCGAATATCGACCGCCATTGCGCACGCTATCAAAAATCACCAACGACGCAACCTCAAACGACGATTGCGGCAATAATTCCAATGCCGACAAACGCGCATCGGTACTGGGTGCCCGATCTACCGTCAAGGTGTAATCCGCGCGGTCGTCTTCGCTACCGGATTGTGCGGTTATCGTAATTCGCAATACCATGCGGTCGCCGGGATCGTCTAAGGTGATGCGTGCTTGTGCTACACCCACTGCCCTTCCGACCTCCGTATTGCTTGCATCGGTAATCACCACCGTTGCAAATTCGTCGCCGGCGGTCACGGTTACGATGCTACTCGTCGTCGCTTGGTTTAAGGTCGCGTTATAGGTTCCGTCACCGTTATCTACGACCGATGCATCAACCACAGTAATATCTGCCAAGCTCGCATCGCTACTCGGGTCACGACTTAGCTCCAAGGTATAGCGTTCGATCGTCTCACTATCCTGCGCAGTCACTACGATGATCAGGGTTTGGGAGGTACCGGTATCGGCAATGGTCACTTGCCTGCCGAGCATGTTGCGAGCGGAATTCGTCTCTCCGTCCAAAGTGATTGCCACAGTCGCTTGCGAATGGGTCGTTGTCACGGTCACGGTCGTATTCGATGTGTTTTCGTCTAGGCTCCTACGGTAAATCCCGTCTCTACCCACCGTTATAGTATCGCCACCGACAATGACACTTGCCAAACTCGCATCCGCACTGCTCACCCGAATTATCCGTAGGCTATAGGTCGCAGATGTAGTCTGATTTTCGGCAATCACTTTGATCGCTATGGTTCGCTCCGGTGTATCCAAGTCGGCGCGCAGCGTGATGAGCTTATCGGGCATAGATTCCGGCGTACCGCCGTCTATACTAACCGTCGCCTCTCCGTCTTCGGCACGCGGCGATACCACGATTCGCATTATGTCTTGAACCTCAAGCCCGGCTATCCCCATGATACGCGCCGAGTAGGTTCTCTCTCCTTCTTCGTCGGGTGATGTCAATGTAAGCAGACGACGCATATTGTTATCCAACGAAAGCGCAATGCTCGCTAAGTTTGCATTGCTACGGTCGGCTTCGGCGCGGGTCACGGCTACGGTATAACCTCGGGTCGTGCTGTCGTCCTGGGAGCTGACCGTGATGCGAATGAGTTTTTCTATTTCCGGCACCGTCAAATCAAAGGCCCTGTCAATCGTGCCGGTTGCGACCTCCTCTTTACCGTCTATGACCACTTCGATTCTCGCACGCGGATGGGCTTCGGCAATCACCCGAGTGCCGGTGGTGGCATTCGGAACCGCAAAGCTATAGACCTGTGTTCTGCTCGTAGGATCAAAGCCCGGCAGTAGGTTTGCATCGTTTGCATCCAGCAACCGTAAATCTCTCAAATCGGCATCCGAACTCTCGGCGCGGTTTATGGTCACGGTATAAGTCTCGCTCGTCGCACCGTTTTGTGCAGTCACCTCAATCCGAACTTGTGCCGAACCGCCTTCGTCTATGGATATAGGGATCGTGCTGTCGGCACCGCTTTGCACCCGTTCACCATCGGCATCCCCCGGTGCGTGTACATCGATGACCGCTTGGCTGTTTTCGGCAGTCGGGCGAATCAATACTTGTGCCACCGAATTGGCTATATTGAAAGACGGTCGGGTCTCATTACATCCAATGTCCTCGTTCACCAACGATCGGCTATCGTCTGCGTCTAGAATTGCTATCGCATCCAGACAATCGTTAGTGCTTTGTGCGCGGGTGACGGTCAAAGTATGGTCTTTGAACACCTCACCGTTCTCCGCAATCACGCGGATCAGCAAGTCTCTACGGTCGCCGGTCTCGGCGAGGGTGATATCCACCATCCCCTGTTGTCTTGCACTCACCAGCCGGGTATTGTTTTCGCTGATTGTCACCGTTGCTAATTGATCGCCGGCAACGGCGGTCACGGTCGCATTCATCACACTCTCGGCTACGGTTGTGCTATACATCGGTGGGTCGCCTTGCGGTATCAAGCTATCCGCACCCGGCGACACACGCAACGATGCCAAGTTTGCATTCGATCCCAGTATAATCCTTGCCGTCAACTTATAATCTTCGGTCATGCCGTTTTGCGCGGTCACGGTAATAGTAATCTCTCGTTGTGCCACCGCAATGTCGTTAAGACCCATTGGAACACCTATCGGGATGTTGGTTTTCGTAGCAGTCCGACCACCGATTGCATCCGCGCCACCATTAATACTAATCGTCACCGTCGCACTGGAATGTGCTGCCGTCGCCGACACCGAGAACGAGGTTACACTTCTGTCAATCACCGCAGTATATTCGCTATCGCTTCCCGAAACTGCGGTTGCCGTAGTCTCACCGACACCGGGGATGATGATTATCGGTGCGCCACTCAAGCGGGTATCGGAACTGAGCGCGCGACTTATATTGAGTCTATAGCGGTTTATCGTTTCTCCGTCGGATGCGGTCACTTTAACCTCAATCGTATTTCGACCGACACCTAAACGCAGGCTCGTATCGAGACATTCAATCGGGGAGTCGCTCTCGGCACCGGCAACTTTGCTAATCTCGACAGTCGCCTCGCCGTATTGATCATCCTGTAGTGCTTGTACTAAAATACAATCTATTGCACTTTCAACAGTGGGAAGCGTGTACTCCAGTGTGTCGGACATAAAATCGCTCACACCTAAGGATCGAGAGGGTCTCTCTTCCGAAGTGGAAGACAGTGTGTAGAGTATACTTCGCAACCTGGCATTTTTACTCGACAGCCGATCGACAGTCAACTTATAGGTTTGCGATGTGACTCCGTCGTGAGCAATTATTTTCAATTCTATTTCGTTTTCACCTATGACAAAAAGCGGTTCGCTTTCGGGTCGATCTCTGGTAACCGAACCCGTCTCCAGTCCGCTTAAACTCAACGGTATACCGTTCCATAGAATGGCGGTGATTTTGGTGTCCTGCGGTGTCACCCTCAAGCTGACGGTTCTTTGATCGTTGGCAACCTCGACGGTATAGTTCTGTGTCGTCGGGTTAAACACACTTAGCACATTGATATCGTCGTCGTTCAGCACTTGCAAGTCTTGCAATTCGGCATCGGTACTTCTGAGACGAGTAATCGTAAGCGTGGTAGCTTGTTGTGTTCCCAATGCCGAAGTGGCGATCACCATCGTATTGTCGTCGTAGTTCAACGGCACCGATACGATTTTCTCTATCCTATCGGCAAGCACTCGGGTATCGGTCGTAGTCGGTGCAATGTCCGCTCTCAGTTCGGACACGACTTGCAGATCGGTTGCGAATGTCACCCTAACTTGCGATGTCTCGGTGGGAACGACTGCGGTATAAATGTGCTGCGTAGAAGCGAATGTCGGCACCAAGGTGACCGTAGTCGCCGGTGCATAAGTCAATACCAAGTCCTGCAAATCCAAGCTGTATTCACGCACAACGACGAGCGTATAAACGGTGTCGGTTTCACGCGGTGCCTGCACTCTAAGTGTTATCGTGTTATTGCCGATATTCAGCGGTGAACTATCAACCCGATTACCGTCGACCTCCACATCGTTGACGAGCACCGTGGTTCCCTCTTTGCGCTCGAATTCTATGGTCTCGGAACCCCGCTCGTTGGCGATGGTCGCAAAATATCGGGGCACTTCGGGATCGAATTCTCTGCCGAAGTCGGTCCCCGCCAATCTTAGACTTCTCAATCGGGTATTGTATCGACGCCAAACATTTACGCTATACATGGCAACTTCCGGGTCCGCGAATGACCCGCCCGGTGCCGTCACCGTGAACGCAATGCCGTTTTCTCCCAAAGCCAAGCCACCGATCGTTGCTTGCGCAACCAGCAAGCCGGCTTGCGTCGAGGTCGTAATCTCACCGACCGTATTGCCGTCGGATGCGATAACAATATCCACCAACTCGTTGACGCTCGCAATCACCGTGATGGTGCTTATCGCGTTGGGAATATCCGGTCGCATCCGTAGATCGGCACCCAAATCTCTGATCTCGGTGCCGTCCTCACCTTGCCATTCAACGCGCCAGCCTCGTATCGCAACATCGTAGCCACGAAAGACCGTATAGGTTCGGGTGCTGGTGTCGTCTTCACCCTGCGATACGATAGTGATTTCGTTGTCGCCGTATTCCAAATCCAGGGTTGTTGCAATTTCATCGGCAAGCGGCACACCGTTCACCGAGATTGCGCCGCCGATTGCCGTCACACCGAGGTGCTCGACTTCGGTCGGCACGCGATAGTTTCGCACCTCAAAGTCGAAGTCCGGCGATAAATCGTCGGCAGCCAATTCCACGAAGATAAAGCCTTCGGTATCGGCAACCAGTGTCTCTCTCAGCACCAATCCGGTAGATGCTCGTTGCGGTGGAGATGCAATCGTCCGGCTATAACCTTGCCCGTCTGTGTAGCTCACCACCACTCTGTAATGATCGGCAACCTCGCCGACGACGGTATAGCCGATACCGTTCGCATTATTAATGTCCGTCCAGTTGCCTCCCGATCGTTGCTGCCACCGGTATGCGACAGCGCGAGGATCGCCGGCACCGTCGGGGTCTTCCGCGAGCTTGTCTCTATCCAGTGTCGGGGCGGTATAAGTAAAGCCTACCTGTGTCGGTGTCGTGATGCCGTCTATTGTGCCGTTATCGTACTTTGCCACACTAAACGAGCGTGCTTGAATCACGGTTTCCCCGACGCCATCGTCGACCGCCAACGCTACATTGACCGTCTCGGCGCTTTGATCGGCAGCGATGAAATCGTCGCGCAGATAGAACGACAGCGTAGCACGACCCGAACCACCTGAAACGCGACCGGCGAGCATGGTGCGGTCTAAAAGCCTCACTTGCGTTTCATCCGCCGTCCATCGATAGCGCAGATTACCGCCGTCGGCATCCGAAAGCTCGCTGCTCAGCGTAATGAAATGCCCCTCTCTGATCGGCACCGAAGTGCTTAACGGCTCACCGCGCTCATCCATTGCTGCGCGCACCGCAATCGCACTTGCTTCGGGGAATGTATTAAAGCTAATGCGATATTCCACATCCAAATTCTCCTTGCCGCCGATCTCGTAAGGTTCGGATATCACGATGCGCACCCGCGTCGCGGTAGTAACATCGCCGCTCAAAGAATAACTCGCCGAACCGATCGACGGCGGTGCATCGTTTATCTTGATAATGCCGGCGGGATTGTATGCGTCGGCAACGATACGAATTTCGGCACTGCGATCCCGCACCGACACGGTAATTTCGTCAACCGCCGCACGATTAAAATCATCCTTGAATGTTGCCACCCTCGGCATCGACGATAATTCCGGCTGCGCTAGCGCACCGATTTGACCGATTTGTAAATCTTGCAAGCCCAGGCGTTGGCGCGGTAGCACGGCACCACAATTCACCGACGGTGTGCCGCCGGCACAGCTGCCGTCGTTATATTTGAGGACCGGGTATTGCTCGATGGTGCCGAAATCCCAACGCTCGGTGCTCCAGTTGCGGTACGGGTGGGCATTACTTGACCTCGATGATTTCAGGACTTCGGAATTAAAGCCGCGTAAACTCCCGAAACGCGAACCTGCGGATTGACCACTGCGTTCAATATCCCAATAATTTCCGATGAGATTAGGACCGAAATCTAACCTTATAAATCCTCTATCGTTCGTCGGATTCCCCGAGACGCGGGCGATTGAATAGTTGTCGATGATTTGGCCGGAGGCTCGATAAATACCGATGAAGCCACCTTTCCTCGCCGCACCGACAACCGAACCGGCTGCATAACTGTCCCTAACAATTGTCGAACGACCAACCTCGAAATAGCCTAGAAAGCCACCGACTTGATTAAAATCACTGTCCCCACCTCTTGCCGTTACCGCAGCGAATGTATAATTGTTGGCGATAACCTTGCTATCCGGTCTATTAATAGCATCATCATCAATAAGCCGTCCGATCAAACCGCCGACAATGTCGTCTGCCGATACGCGCCCGGTTGAATGGCTATTGTCGATCGCCGTATTATTAACATTGCCTATCAAGCCACCGACAGTGTTATCTCCGTTGACATCACCGATGGCATAGCTGTTGCTAATCGTTGCATTTGCGGCATGGCCCACCAAACCGCCGATAAAGGTTGATCCATCGACATCACCTGCCGCATAGCTGTTGCTAATCCTGCCTCCAGAATCGCCGACTAGACCACCGGCTCTACTCCCTTCCCCTCGCACATCGCCCGTTGCATAACTATCGCGGATATTGCCGGACGACCTACCGACCAAGCCGCCGTTATAACCTTGACCTGAATCATTGGTCACATTGCCCGTTGCATAACTATTCATAATCATCGTGTTACTGAGGCCGATGCCGACCAAGCCACCGATACCCGTACCTTGAGTAACGGTTATGCTACTACCCCCCTTTCTAACGACGGTGGCAGACGAAGCACCGTTTTCAATACGACCACCGCTTTCCAGCACACCGACCAAACCGCCGTTCGCTATGATGTCTCTTTGACCGGTAATATTGATATTCAGATTTATTGCCCCTGACGTACGACTATTGCCGATGGTTGCATTGGAAAAACTGACCAAGCCTCCGAGAACATTGGTTCCCGTCAATGTACAGTTTGCCGAACTATCGCTAATTTGGATGTTGGTCCCATTTGCTCTGCCGATCAAACAACCGCCGTCATAATAAGTGCTAACCCTGCCACTCAATACATGGCTATCGGTGATGCTACGACCGCTGAACGAACCGACCAACGCACCGACATTATTGGAACCCGCTATGTCCACATCGGCTAAGCGCACACCTCTGATCTCGGCATTGCCGCTTGCTGCCGCAAATAAGCCCAAATTGACTTGACCGGCTTGCGAAGTACCGGCGAAACTCACCGGTTGATTTATGCGTAGGTTGGATATCGTATAGCCGTTGCCTTCAAAAATAGCCGTGAAGCAGTTGCTGGTTGCATGGCTACAATCACCGATCTGATTTTGTCTGTTAACCACCGTCCCGATCGGATCCCAGTTGTTATAGGTATCCGGAACATTGAAACTTCGATAACTGGACGCGTCGTCAAAATCCAAATCTCTGACCAATTCGTAACCTCTGCAGACATCGCCCGGACAGCCGCGGAACGATAACGCACTATTATCGGGATCTAGAAGCCTGGTGCCATCGGGCTGATTACGAATTAAGTCTAATTGTTCTATAAAAAAGATATCTATCAAGCCGTCTCGGTCATGATCTACGATACGATCATCAAATGCCAGTCTGCCATTAATAACCGAGACGATGGTATTGGAATACCCTTGGTTGTCGGTATAGGTCGTTGTCAACCGATACGATGCAAATATATTTCCAACTCGATAATAGGCACTATCAACACCTGTCGGAGAACCGTCTATCTCCCATTGATAGCTTATATCGGTGAACGGTCCACCGTCGGCATCGTTGATTTCGGAGGCAAAAATATAATTTGCGTTGGCAACACCAAAGGGACCATCCACCCAACGCAACGCTGCCATCTCACCGTCGCGGTTGGTCTTGACCACATTGATGATGATATCCCGAGACGCAAATGCATCGGGATTATTCCTTTTGACGACTTCCAGCCTGATAACCGCTTGCCCACTGACGGCTTCGGCAGCGAGCAGATCGTTGCGCACCGGCACCCTCAGCGTCCGCTCGATATTTTGCGGTGTGGGCAATAGTTCGGGGCCTCCGGTTTGCCTCCATCTATAATCCAATGCCGCATTGCCCGCGGCGCGGCTCTGCGCCGCATCCAATATCAGGGTATCGCCTTCGTTCACGGTGATGGTACTTTGCGCAGCCAACGCCACCGAAGCAGCGTCGTTTCGTGCGTATGTGATTACCAGCTGCGGCGGTTCGCCGGAAACCGGCGGTGCCGAGCGCGGAGATACTGCCACCCTAGTTGCCGACTGACCGCGTAGTAGTGCGCCACACATCGGCAACGAGGTGTCGTCGTCGAAGTCGCAAGCAGGGTCGTCTCTATCGGCACCTTCGGTATATCTCAGTAGCGGGTATTGCATATCGGTGCCGAAATCCCAGGCGTCGGTGTTCCAACCTCGATATGTAATGCAACTGCGCGTCCTATTCCGGCTTGCTACGGTGCGCCCGTCTTCACCGCTCAAACAGGTTTGAGGTGTGTTCGGCACCGACGGATTGGTTAATGTATTATTCGATCTCCTGTTATTGATATCGGGCACCGATACGACATGTGTGACATAAGTATTTCCGGAAACGGTGACCACACACCGATACGGTTCTCTACGCCAATAGCTATTCGTAGGTGCTCTACTCGGCGTGCCACGGTTTAACAAGCCGGCAACATTAACATCGAATGTGTTGCCGTTATAAGTTCCCTCTAAATTAGCCGGGGTGCAAACAGGCACATTGACCGGTCTTGAACCAAGATCGGTATTAGTTAACGGTAAAGCGAAGTTCGCCGATGAAAAGCTACCATTGGCATAGCTGTTGGCAACAATGGATCTGCCGTCGATGTGCCTACCGACCAAACCACCGAAATACGGCACCGCACATGAAACAGCGATCGGTGATGGTTGTGGGGTTCTTACTTGACTATCGACATACACATAACTATTTTTGATTTCGCTGATGCCGTCGGCTCTCTCGGCATCGGATAACTGGGACCCGACCAAACCACCGACGATGCAAGTCCCGAATACTTCACCCGCCGCATAATAGCTGTTGTGAATTCTCCCGCCACGCCGATTCCTACCGACCAAGCCGCCTACGGTCACATTACCGTTATTGGAGATATCACCGTCGGAATCCTGCACACCGACATTAATGCGTGCGCTACTGCCGACTATATATCCTTCGTTGACACCGACCAAGCCACCGGCCGAACCTCGATCGGTTTGGATTATATGGAACATTAGACTCAATATTCTAGTTACAGTGCCGCGCACATCACTATTGCGGATCACACCGCCGCGCCGCAACAGCCCGGTGATACCACCGACATTCTTAATCCCTGCCAAACCTTTGATGGCGGGAGAGTCCAGGACTAAGTTTTCAATCTTACCGTTTGCACCGATCTCGGAAAACAAGCCGACATTCGCTTTGCTGCCGGCACTGCTACGGCTGATAGCCAGGCGGGCAATAGAATAACCGTTGCCGTTGAATGTTGCATTGAACACGCCCCCTATCGGTTGCCAACCGTCGGCGGTGGAGACGAATTCATTTTCGTCTACCGTCCACGCATCATTCACCTCGCCCGAGCGATAGTCGCCGCTCGTGGTGAAATTGAGATTCCCGGTCAACTCGTAGCCGATACAACCGGTGATCGGGCAACCGCGAGTAATCAATTCGCCATCGGCACTTGCCCTATAGCCGCTACCGTCGAGCTGATAACGTACCGCATTCAGATCTTCTAAATGCCTAATCTCTATCAAACCGTCGCCGTCGTCATCTATGTCGTCGGCGTTGGCAATCGAATCGCCATCAATATCGGCATTATCCATAGCGACCGACAACCCGACGGTGACGCTATTCGATACGATTGGCTCGCTCGTATAACCCTGACCATCCGAATACAAACCGATAAAACGATATTGATACCCGCCATCGACCGTATCGCCCGGTGATAAATCGACATTCCTCCATGCATCGCCCGGAAAACGCCGCTGGAACTGCCTACTTAGATTGCTCACGGTACCGTCGATATCGTTAAGATTCTCGGTGACCGTGATTCTTCGGTTCGTGTTCACCGACAGTACCGGATTTCCGGTCACCCGACCGTTATTCACTTTGTTGATACGCACCGCGATCTCTCTGCTCAAGTAGACTTGACGGACACCGTTATCGGGGGTAATCGATACCGATAATTCAAACTCAAAATCGCCGTGATCCACATTCGCGGGTAGCAGGTCCACTTGCGGTGCCAACACTAGGTTCAAACTATCTGCATCGGCAATGTTCACCGGCGTGCCGCTGATCTGAGACCAGCTTAGATCCGAACTACCGGCGTAGTCTCCGCCGATCGTGAAAGTGGCACCCTCGTCGATGTCGATTGCGGCAATATTATCCAGTCTTAGATTATCGCGGACTATATCAAAATAATATCTCGACACCCGATTGCCGGCACTCGCTACCAGCGTGATTTCTTGTGTATTAGAATTATCCAAAATGAGCGTATCGTCGCTGCCGACAAGCGGACATAACGCATCGTCGCAATACAACATGGTCTCCAAACCGGCAACGGTCGATGTGGTGATGAATGTGATCGGCAACGGTAATCGGGTCGCGTCTACATAGAGCCGGTATCTGTTACTATTTCCACTATATCTAAAACCGCCGGTGATACCGTTTATTCGGGCTATTGCGGCATTCGCCACCTCTACAATACCCACCAACGAACTATCCAATACCTGCATCGCAATGCGACCGTCGGCAGCCTTCAGTGTCGGGTACTGCCGATTAGTGCCGAAATCCCAATCGTCGCTACTCCAATTCGCATAAATACCCATCGTTGGCGTCGTCCCTTGTAGCACTGCGGTGGTTTGACCACCGAATGCGGTGGTTTCACCGATCGTCGTAGAAGCCGATTGTTGATCGTTAAGGATATTATCCCAATAGCTGTTGATAACGGAGACGGTGCCGGTGGTACCCCCGATCAGACCTAAAACACCCCCCGACTGGCGCGCTGCCGCATAGCTGTTGACGATATCGGCTTGCTCCATAAAGCCGACCAAACCACCGAACCCTTGAACGAACCCTGCAATCTCGAAGTCTTGATCGATACACTCTAGATCGAGTATCTTGTTCATATCCACCTGTGCATAGCTGTTCTCGATAGTACTGATATTCTCTGCGCTATCGCGGTTTGCCGAGATATGCTCCCCGACCAAGCCACCAAGCCGACAATGCCCGCTTATCGCACCGGTCGTATAGCTGTTTTTAATCTTCGCACCACGCTCGTTCCTGCCGACCAAGCCGCCTACGATGTCCCCTAAAGCATCACCGTCAGGAGAAAACGAATGGACATAGACCTGTGCAAAGCTGTGGCTAATCTCACCCCCGCTATTGACACCGACCAGACCACCGAAACGACTTTGTTTAAGCGCACGCCGACTGTAGTTGGAACCTACCAGTGCGGTGACATCGCTTACACCGATATCGTATATGCGACCACGGTTCTCGCCTGCCAAGCTCCCTTGTCGCTCCGCTCTCCTACTATTAAGGTCACGCCCGATGACATCGTAAATCCCGACATTGCGCAAGCGGAGTGCCTTAACTTCGGCATTCCGACCTAGGGTATGGAATAATCCGATTGCATCTTTGGTTTCCGTGCCGCGCAAACTCAAATTGCGAATGTGATATCCGCTACCGTCGAACACGGCATCAAACGAGTTATCATTATCTCCTATAGGATCCCAGTTATCCGCCCATTCGGTATTGACCACACCCGAGCGATAGCTTGCGGCATCGCCGAAGTCCAAGTCTCGCGTCAATTCGTAGCCGAAGCAACCGACAGTCGGGGTGGTCGGACACCCTTCAACGATAGGCAATAATCCACCGTCGGGTAGTGTATAGGTGTAGGTACTGCCGTCTAAACTATAGCGTATCGCATACAGATCGTCCACTGTCGTGATTTCTATCAAACCGTCGTCGTCGGCATCGGCTAACACTCTATCGTCGTCAAAGCCGAAATAATCTATCTCTAAAATATATTCAACGGTCGCACCGGCACTTTCAACCGACACGATAATCGCATCGCCGACGCCGGGGTCGGGTACGATCGGGGTGCTGACGGCACCGTCGACAACACCGAATTCATCTCCGCCGTAAGCGATAGTAATCATCGCATCGTCGCTCGCAGCATTCGGTATCAGACGCAACGAGCCGGTCACCCCGATATACGCACCGATACGATAACGCAGTCTAGGAGTTGCAAATTGCGGCGACAACTGCATTATGCTTCCCAAAACTTGTAGGTCGCTCAACCCGTAGCTCCGTACGCTACCGCAAATCGGCTGACCGCTACCACCGCACGCCGGGTTGTCGCCATCGTCTCCGCGTCCATAGCGCAGTTGGGGATAGTGTTCGGTGCTACCGAAATCCCACAGGTTTGTATCCCATCTATAGTAGGCGGTATCGGTGCTATTATTCTGGGCAACACCGGCTTGCAGTGCAACCGTCGTTTGGCTGCTACCGATGCCGTTGTCCGCCACGCCGGCGGTCTCTATGTTCCAGTAGCTATTACTCACGCCACCTAAACTGTCACCGATCAAGCCACCGGACCGAGGCACATCGCTCACTCGCCCGATAGCGTAACTATTGACGATGCCTCGCTCGCCGACATTGTTGTTGACCCCGACCAAACCGCCGACCCGACTTTGTGCGGAAACACCACCGCTCGCATAGGTATCCGACACCGTACCGTTATTCAAACCTGCCAAACCACCGACGCGGTTGCTGCCCGATACCTCACCCAAGGCATAGCTCGTCAAAACCGCCGCACCTACCTCGTTGCGACCGACCAAACCACCGACCGCACCGATGCCCGATACCGCACCGCTCGCATAGCTGTTGACGATACGCCCGTTGCTGTCGGAACCGATACCATTAGCCCCGACTAAACCGCCGACATTGTTCTCACCCGATACGCTACCGATCGCATAACCGTTATAAACCTTGTCGGTGTTATAACCGACCAAACCGCCGACATGATAACTTTCGCTATCGTCGCTACCCGATCCTACAACCATAACTTCGGCAAAACTACGGTCAACCAAACCATCGTTCTCACCGACCAAACCACCGACAAAGGCCCTGCCCGTGACCTCGCCTAGCGCACCGCTTGCGACGATAGAGCCTCCCAAGTTGCGACCGACCATACCACCGACCTCGCTTTCGCCGCCGACCTCACCGCTTAACGACACATTGTCGACGCGACCGTTGCTATTGCCGGCCAATCCACCGACACCGTCCCGGCCGGTGACCGACACACCCGATAAAACGAGGTTGCGGATCTCGGCATCGGCATGCAGATGCGCAAACAACCCGACATTGTCCGTGTTCGGTGCGGCAATACGCAAGCCGGAAATCGTATAGCCCGATGACCGATTGCCCTCGAATATGCCGGTAAAACATCCGTTCTCGGAGTTATCGCAATCGAGCGTTCCGATAGATTCCCAATCGGCAGCGGAAAGCTCTATACTCGCCGCCAATTCGTAGCCGATACAGCCGGTCGTAGGGGCACAACCGACGGTGATTCTTTGATCGGCAGCCGACGACCTATAGCCGCTACCGTCCGGTTGATAGCGCACCGCATCCAGTTCGGTTCGGTTGTATATCTCTATCAAACCGTCGTCGTCTACATCCAAGTCGTCCACGCGCAGATACGGATGGCGCAACGCAGTGAAGGTATAGACTAGATCGCCGTTTCCGAGATTGATTCCGGTACTGCCCGAAGCGGCAACCGGAATACGCAACGATGCGCTGCCGCTTCGGACAACTTCGGCAATACCGCCGTCTACCGACAATCCATACGCCGCTCCCACATAAGTTGGCGTGAGTTGGAATCCGGTCTCGTCGGCTTTCAATACCAAGCTGTAGTTGTATATCTGCGGATTAAACGACGGAATAAGCTCTAAAACTTCGCTCGAGAATGTCAAATCGGTCAAACCGATATACTGACCGCGTAGCAACTCGCCGCACACCGGCAACCGCGACGAGGTATCCGACGCGACACGACAGGTCGGCGCACGATCGATGAAAAGTGTATCGGTGGCAGTCGTGTATTTGAGCCTCGGGTATTGCATATTATTGCCCAAATCCCATATCTCGGTATTCCAGTTCGTATAAATCGCGGTTGTCGCGGATTGCAGTTCCACGGTGGTTTGGCTGGTGCCGTCGCGCCCGTTGACAACACCGCTGGTATTTACATCCCAGTAGCTGTCGTTGACTGCAACCGGCACATTGGCGGCATTGAACACCAAACCGCTACTCCGAGCGGAGCGATTCGCACCGATGGCATAACTGTTGTCAATCCTTACGCCGGTGCCTAGCGAACCGACCAACCCCCCGCCTTCGCTCGCATCGATCGTTGCGGTCGCATAACTATTCGAAATCGTTGCGTTCTCAACCGCACCGACCAAGCCGCCGCCGGACCCGGAACGCGCAGATACCGTACCGGACGCACGACTCTTGTCGATCGCACCGCGCAATACTCTACCGATTAAACCACCGCCGATGGCATTGACTTGAACCGAAACACCGGCACCGCTGTTGACGATGTTACCGCGATAAACGCCGATTAAACCGCCGCCGTTGTTGTCGGCACGCACCGTGCCGGTCGCACGGCTATTGATGATGTCGCTGTTGTTTCGGTCTTCGCCGACCAAGATGCCGACATCGTTGTCACCGATAACCTCGGCAGCCGACACATTGATGCCGCGAATCGTCGCCGTGGAAATCGCACCGAACAAACCGACATCGTCGGTAGTATGGCGACGGATCATCAAACCCGATATCGTATGGCCGTCGGCAATAAACTGTGCGGTGAACGGGGCATCGGCATCGCCGATCGGCTGCCAACCCTTGCCTTCGGTCCACAGCGGCATCGAACGCTGTGCATCGACATAGCTGTTATCGTCGTTGAAGTCTAAATCTCTGACCAGTTCGTAGCCGAAACAACCGCTGTCGGGGCAACCACTGTCTATCTCGATCGTAGTCGTCGTTGTCTCTGATTGATAACTAAAACCGCGCCCGTCCAAGCCGTGTCGTATCGTGTCCAACTGCTCCAGAAACGCAATTTCTATCAACCCGTCGCCGTCGGTATCGAGGGTCAAGTCGCGGTCGGCATCGGCAACGATGTTGTTGTCGTCATCCACGGTGAGAATACCACGATAGCTTGCAAAAGGCAGACGTTCTACAGCGATGCGATATTCAAATCGGTAGCGGTGCCCGCCATTCACCGCCACCGTGATTTCGCTTGCACCGTCGTTGAGCAACACTTCGGCAATACCGCGGTCTTGCAATGTTATCGGCTGCAAACCGTTATCGGCGGTGATTACAATATCGACGACGGCACCCGGCAACGGATCGCGCACCGCCGTATTCAAGCGCACTCGCTCGGTGTCGGAATACACGATCAACCGATAGTCGCTTCTGTCTCTTGCAAAGTTCGGCGACAACCGCGAACCGTCCAGTGCCGAAAGCCGTATGTCTATGTTGTCTTGATAATCGGTCGACCTGAAGCGGATCGTGTAGCTACGGGTCGTGGCATCGGTTGCCGAGCGCACCGCCAAGCGCACCGCATCGGTGTCGGTTCTGTTTAGGTCGATCTCGGCACTGCGGGTGTTATCGGCAATGATTTGTTCGCTGTCTCCGGCTATCAGGGTGACGGTGTCGGTGCGATAATAGGCGGTCGGTGTGGTATGGAATACGGTGACTGCCTCGTCGGTCATCAAGTTGTACGACTCTACTTCGGGACTGAACTCCGGCACCAGCATTGCGCCGGCGGGTAATTCCAGTGCAATCAAGCCACGGCGGTCTTGATACGGCACCAAGGTACCGCAATACGGTGCGTCCGCTCTATCTCTAAGTAAACGGTCGCGACAGACAACCGCACGGTCGGCTTCCGACAACCCCGGTGAAACCAGCATAGCGCAGCTTTGCAGTTGCTCCGCAGTTGGCTGTGTGCACAAACCGGCACTCCCGTCTTGATATAGTGCCGCAGGGTATTGGTCGGCATTGCCGAAATGCCAAAGTGCCGAATCCCAACGATAGTAGACGGTATCGGTGCTATTATTCTGTGCAACGCCGGATTGCAGTGCTACCGTCGTTTTGCTCGTACCACCGGCAGCGGTCGCTCCGGGTGCGGCGGTATCCCGATCCCAGTAACTGTCTAGAATTTGAGGGCTACCCGATGCGGTGCGCACCAAAGGCCCGCCGGTTGCATAGCTATTATTAACGGCACCTTCGTTTGTATCGATTAAACCGGCAATAGCCCCGGTGTTGTCGGAAATGATAGGCTGCGCATAACTATTTTCTATATTGCCGGAAATATTATTTTCTAACGACAAACCCGCCGCAGCAGTATTCGAACCTCTACTTCTAATAGCGATCGTTGCAAAACTACCGAGAATAGCACCGTCGTTGGTATGTACCAAACCTGCAGCAGCACCTTGATTATCTATCGTGCCGCCGACCGCACCGCTGTTGATAATGCGACCGAGATTTTGATAAACCAAAGCACCGACACTCCCGTTCTGCAAAAGGATAGCGGCATTTTCGACGCGACTATTGAAAATAGTGCCGTAGTTGTATACTGCCAAAGCGGCGATTGCACCGGTCGCTCTACTACTACGGATAGAGACATCTTTGAGGTGGATATCTTCCAGCCTTGCATTCTCACCCAAATAAGCAAACATGCCTATCCCGTCAAAAGCGGGGTCGTGTAAGGTCAGGTTGGATATCACATAGCCGTTGCCTTTGAAATGCGCATCGAAGCGCGCGTTATTGCGACCGATGGGTTGCCAATCTATCCCTGCCAAGTCTATATCGGCTGTCAACTCATAACCGCGACAGCCGCTACGGCAATAAATCCGAGTACTATTACTCGTGCCACCTGCCCTATAAAAACGACCGTCCAAACTATGACGCATCGCATTCAACTGTTCGGGGGTGGCAACATCTATCAAACCGTCGTTGTCGCCGTCTATTGCGGCGAGGTCTATCGGCTCATTCAGACGCGAAACGCTAAAACGGTAGCGATACGATTTGCGATCCTCGCCTTCTTCTACGACCACATCCAATAGCGTATCACCGCCGGTGTCCAATGCAATCAGTGGTGTATCAGTGCCGCTTTTCACTCTGAGCACCTCGGTATCGGTGGTCGTTTTATAGACCACAATATCGGCATTCGGAGCAAACGCCTCGGCAACAAAGCGTAGACCTTGTTGGTCGGCACCGACCACAATCTCGTAATCGTTGAATGTCGCAAAATCAAAAGGTCGGCTGAGACCGGCATTGTCGAGTAACTCGAAACGCTTCATCAAGCTCCCCTGATACGGGAGTATCTTGCCGCACAACGGGTTGTCGTGTCGTGCGCGTTGACATTCATCGGAATTGTACTTGATCACCGGAGATTGACCGGCACCACCGAAATCCCAATCGTCGGCATCCCAAGCGGCAAAAATACCGGTCATCGTCGTTGCCCGCAACTCGGCACCGCTTCTCGCTCGACTTGCCGGCACATCAACCCCGGCAATGTCGCGATCAAAATAGCTGTTTGTGACAACCCCTAGGCTATTACTCAGGTTTCCTTGCGCCACGCCCACTCTAGTCATCAGCATAGAGGCATAGCTGTTGCCGATGTTCAAACTTCGGTCGAGGTTCGCTCCTAACATCGCAGTATTTATAAGTTCATTTTCGATCGTCGTTTCGATTCTTCCGATCGCACGGCTGTTTTCGATCGACTCACTACCGATGCTATCACTGTAATTACTCAACACTAATCCATGCACAAAAGCGGGCTGCTCCGGTACGAAACGAATCGATGACCTCAAAGTGCCGATAAAATAGCTATTACTCAATGAAGACTTGGCAAAAAAAGCTGAAAAAGGAGCCACATCTTCTCCGCTTAAATCTCCGATTACATAACTATTGCGGATTGTACTTCTCGTTAAAGATGCTGCCATTGCCACTGCTATGGTTGAATTTATATCCACATTGACTAAACCCAAGCCGTCTATATCGGAGTCCGAAACGATAGCGAAAAGTGCGATGAGATCGGAGGCATCCAATACGCTTAGATTGGATATTGCATAGCCGTTGCCTTTGAATACGGCATTGGATAAGTCAACGAATTCCCACCTTCGAGTCGTCCAGATAGGCCTATTTGTGGCCGGCTCTCGATAGCTGGCAGGGTCGTCGAAATCCAAGTCTCGCATCAACTCGTAGCCACGGCATACACCATTCGGACAACCTACAGTATCGAGTTCACCATCGCGTGCCGTTCTATAACCTATCTCTTTTTGAAAATTGAAACGCACCATTGCCACATCTTCCAGATAATGAAGGTCTACCAAGCCATCGTTGTCGGCATCTATCGGCGTCTCAAACCGGTAATCCAAATAGACCGTATAGCGCACCGTGCGAGTGCCGTGAACCACAATGACGACTTCGGTGGTGCCGTCGGCGTTCAGAGGAATTACGCCGCTCGGTGCATCGCTGTTAATATTCTCGGATATTGGCGTATCGCCGACATAGACGCTATAGGTGGCAGTCGCTTCGCGTGTCGTGGCAACCAGCTGCACGCGCGGCGTATCGTTTAGCACCGTGGTGCGATAAGCACCGCCGATATCCAGTAGTGTGTCGTCGAAGGGTTCGGTGAGCTGTGCGTAGCGAGCGGTGAGTGCGCTCAAGCCGTAGCGTGTTTTGGGGGCAATCAGAGTACCACACACCGGCAGGCGCGATGTGGGATCTGCGGCACTATCTGCGGCACTGAGGCACGCCGAACTACCCAATATATCGGTTGCCGCAGTATATTTGAGCGTCGGGTATTGCTCGGGAGTGCCGAAATCCCAGTTGTCTTTACTCCATAAGTAATAGACACCGGTCGCCGTGGTGCCCGGCTCGGTTGCCGCCCGCAACCGCTGCGAGGTTCTTGCAAATGCACTGAAGAGAGTTTGATCTAGAATGGTAGAGGAATTGAGACCACTATGCCAATAATTCGGCATAGTACTATCAATACGAGTAAATCTCACAGAAAAATTAGCAAATTCAGCTGTTGTTTGCTCGTCTAGTGCATAATTGGCATTCAATATCACTCCGATTATATTTCCAGCACCTAAAAATGTACCTGGTTGACTATTACCGGATGCAAAGATTAAATTACCCCGCGTATAGTTATTACTGATATTAATCGCTTGCTCTCCTGAAAAGGTACCCCTTGTCAACTCTCCCGTTTGACCGACAAATCCACCAGTACCGAATACACTAGCGATATTTCCTAGGTTATTGTTCGTAACCGAACCGACTGCAAAGCTGTTCAATACCGTACAGCCGTTGCATCTGCCGAGAATGCCGCCGCCGTTGTAATTGAAAACCTGCACTGCAACACTGCTCCTGCTGTTGACGATGATGCCGGTATTTGCCGGCTCGGGTCTGGTATCGGCAAAGGTGGTGGTGTAAAAACCGATATTGCCGACCAGTCCGCCGACATTGATGTTACCCTCTACGCGACCGGTCGCGTAGCTGTTGGCAATGCGCCCACCCCCGCGCAGGTTGCCGGCTATCGCACCGACACGCGTGCCGCCTTCTATGCGCACATCCGGCAAGCCGAGATTGCGTACCGCACCGCGGTTGCCGAGAACACCCTCGCTGCCGATATTGCCGAATAAGCCGACATAGTTTCTGCCGTCGCGGTTGATCTGCAGATTGGAGATTGTGTAGCCGTTGCCGTCGAACTCGGCGGTGAATCGTAGCCTTGGGGTGTTAATGCCGGGGGGCTGAAAACCGCCTATCGGTGTCCAACCGGTGTCGGTGGTGACGGCAAAGTCGTGGACGACCCAGCTGCGGTTTATTGCACCCGAGCGGTAGCTACTCGGGTCGTTGAAATCCAAATCGCGCATCAATTCATAGCCGCGGCAGACTCGGTTCGGACACCCTAAGACTCGCAGCGGGTCGTCGGCCGTCAATCTGTAGCCGACCTCCCCGCCGGCAAGATTGAGGCGTAGCATCGCAAGCTCTTCCAGATAGTTAATCTCTACGAGACCGTCGCGGTCGGCATCCACCGCCGGCAGCGGTGCAACCGGTTGATACTCCAGATAAAGGGTATAGCGCACCGTGCCGTTACCGTTGACCTCTACGACAACTTCGGTGATGCCGTCGCTGCGCAGGTCTATCGTGCCGCTGGGATCACCGCTGGCAATGTTGGTATTCTCATCTGTTAGCATGTCGTTGACATAGACGCTATAGGTGGCAGACGACTCCAAAGTCGTTGCGCGCAATGCGATTTGCGGCGCAACATTGCGCACCGTGCCGAAATACGCACTGCCGATATGGAGTGCATCGGCGTCAAATGGCGGGTCCATCCCGGCATCGCCGAGCGGGACGAGTGATTCCAAGCCCCAGCGTAGTTTGGGGGCAATCAGCGTGCCGCACACCGGCAGGCGCGATGTGGGATCTGCGGCACTATCTGCGGCACTGAGGCACGCCGAACTACCCAATATATCGGTTGCCGCAGTATATTTGAGCGTCGGGTATTGCATGTCATTGCCGAAATCCCAGTTGTCCTTGCGCCATCGGTAATAGACAGCGGTATCCGTGGTGCTCGGCTTGGTTGGCTCCCGCAACTGCTGCGCGGTTCCTTCAAATGCATTTATTAGATTAATAACATTCATCTTAAACATCGGGTTCGCACTCCGATTATAATTCGGCACGGTACTAGTAGGATTAACCATATGAGCTCTCAGAGCCAAAAATTCTGGTGGGTCTAACCGATTGTTATCAAAAAGGTTTCCAAGTGCATAATTGGCATTGATTATCGCCTCCCCCAAAACTCCACTACCCATAAATAAGCCTGGCTGAGCTGCTACAATAGACCGATAGAATAAATCACCCCATGCATAGTTATTACTGATATTGATCGCTTGGTTTGCATCGGAGCGCAGTCCAAAAGTTTCCCCTATTTGACCGACAAATCCGCCAATACCGAATCGAGTGGGGATAGTTGATCTAAGTGCACTGTTCGTAACCGAACCCACCGCAAAGCTGTTCAATATCGTGCAGCCGTTGCATCTGCCGAGGATGCCGCCACCGTTGCTGAATCTAACCCCTACTTCAACACTGCTCCTGCTATTGACGATGATACCAGCGTTCGCACCATCAGGTCTGGTATCTTCGGGGACGGTGGTGAAAAAACCGATATTGCCGACGAGACCGCCGACATTGACATTCCCGGATATAATGCCGGTCGCATAGCTGTTGACAATGCGCCCACCCCCGCGCAGGTCGCCGGCTAGCGCACCGACACGGCCATTGGCTTGTATGGTCACATTTGCCACACCCAAATTGCGTACCGCACCGCCGTCGATAGAACCGAATAAGCCTATAATGTTCAAGCTAATGCTGTTGATCTGCAAATTGTAGATTGCGTAGCCGTTGCCGTCGAACTCGCCGGTGAACGGTGTCGTTTCATTGCCTATCGGTAGCCAACCTTGGTTGACAGTTACAAAATTGAAACTTGGCACTCTCCAGTCCGGGTTTATTTCACCCGAGAGATAGCTGTTCGGGTCGTCGAAATTGAGGTCGCGCATCAATTCGTATTGACCCGCCAAGGTGGTGGTGCTGGCAGCGATGGCATGCAGGTGATCCAGATAATAGATCTCGGTGAACCCGTCGCCGTCGCGGTCCGCCAGCATGCGATTTTCCAAGCGCAGATAGAGCGTATAGTGCACCGTCTCGGCACCTTTAACCTCTACGACGATTTCGTTGACATCGAAGCGGGATAGCGCAATCACACCGCTGGCATCACCGCTGTCAATGTCGGTATTATCAGCTGTTAGAGTGCCGTTCACATAGATGCTATAAGTGGCAGACGACTCTTGTGTGGTGCCGATCAATACGAGTTCGGGCGTGGCACTGCCGAAAGTGCCGAAATAAGCACCGCCGACATTCTGTGCCGTCGCATCGAAGGGGGGAGACAGCTCCGTGGCACCTTGCGCAACGAGTGATTTTAAGCCGTAGCGCACTTTGGGGGCAATCAGCGTGCCGCATACCGGCAGCCGAGGCGATGTAGTGTCCGATGTACTGTCCTTGGCACTAAGACACGCCGGGCGACCCAGCACATCGGTTGCCGAAGTGTATTTGAGGATCGGGTATTGCTCGGCAGTACCGAAATCCCAGTTTTCTTCGCGCCATAAGTAATAGACATCGGTGGGCGTGGTACCCGGCTTGATTGGCTCCCGCAACTGCTGCGCGGTTCTTTCAAATGCACTGAAGAGAGTTTGATCTAGAATGGTAGAGGAATTGAGACCACTATGCCAATAATTCGGCATAGTACTATCAATACGAGTAAATCTCGCAAAAGAATTAGCAAATTCAGCTGTTGTTTGCTCGTCTAGTGCATAATTGGCATTCAATATCACTCCGATTATATTTCCAGCACCTAAAAATGTACCTGGTTGACTATTACCGGATGCAAAGATTAAATTACCCCGCGTATAGTTATTACTGATATTAATCGCTTGCTCTCCTGAAAAAGCACCCCTTGTCAGCTCTCCCGTTTGACCGACAAATCCACCAGTACCGAATACATTAGCGATACTTCCTAGGTTATTGTTCGTAACCGAACCGACCGCAAAGCTGTTCAATACCGTACAGCCGTTGCATCTGCCGAGGATGCCACCGCCGTTGTAACTGAACACCCGCACTGCGACACTGCTTCTGCTGTTGACGATAATGCCGGTATTTGCCGGCTCGGATCTGGTATTGGCAAAAACGGGGGTATAAAAACCGATATTGCCGACCAGTCCGCCGACATTGAGGGATCCACCTACGAGACCGGTCGCATAGCTATTGGCAATGCGCCCACCCCCGCGCAGGTCGCCGGCGATCGCACCGACATGTCTCAAAGCAGTTATATTCACATTTGCGACACCCAGATTACGCACCGCACCGCCGTTGTCGATAGCACCGAATAAGCCTACAAAGTCGGTGGTAATACGATTGATCTGCAGATTAGAGATTGCGTAGCTGTTGCCTTCAAATTCGCCGGTGAACGGGCCGGCATCGGTACCTATCGGCACCCACCCTAGCGGATCATTACCAAGGCGATCGAACTCTGACACCCTCCAGTCTTGGTTTATTGCACCCGAGCGGTAGCTGTTCGGGTCGTCAAAATCCAAATCGCGCATCAATTCGTAGCCGCGACATATTCCACCCGGACAACCGAAGGCATTCGGTTCGGCATCGGGTGCGGCTTTATAGCCTATCTCGGTGTCTTGCGGGGTGTTGAAATTGAGCGTCGCAAGGTCTTCCAGATAATTGATATCTACCAAGCCGTCGTGGTCGGTGTCTACCGAGGTTGCCGGCACATAATCCAGATTGAGGGTATAGCGCACCGGCTCGGTGCCGTGAACCTCTACGACGACTTCGGTGATGCCGTCGGCGTTCAGAGGAATTACGCCGCTCGGTGCACCGCTGTCAATGCGGGTACTCCCGGGTAATACGCTGCCGTTCACATAGATGCTGTAGGCAGACGATTTCAAGGTCGTGGCAATCAATACCAGTTCGGGTGTGTCATTGCGCACGGTGCCGGAATAAATACCGTCTATATGGAGTGCCGCGGCATCGAAGGGGGGACTCAACTGGATGTTACGGGCAGTGTCGAGTGCGCTTAAACCATAGCGTAGTTTGGGAGCAATCAGTCTGCCGCATACCGGCAGCCGAGGCGATGCGGTGTCCTCGGCACTGCGACACGCCGGACTACCCAGCACATCGGTTGCCGCAGTGTATTTGAGCGTCGGGTATTGCTCGGCAGTGCCGAAATCCCAGTTGTCCTCACTCCATCGGTAATAGACATCGGTAGGCGTAGTGCCCGGCTCGGTTGGTGATCGCAACTGCTGCGCGGTTTTTTCAAATGCATTTATAGGAAGGTTTTGATCAGTATCATCTATGATATCGGGAGTAATATCATCGGCATAATAATTCGGCACGGTACGAGCAGGGACAGTTAAAGGTGAAGCAATAAATGGTGAAGGTATTAATTCATCATTCTGAATAGCACGCCCACTTGCATAATTGGCATTCACTATCGCCTTCTGCAAAGTTCCAGCACCTACAAATGTGCCTGGGTTAACTCTACCGATTCTAAATATCAAATCACCCCACGCATAGTTATTGCTGATATTAATCGCTTGATCTATATTGAAGCGACCTCCAGTCGTTTCACCCATTTGACCGACAAATCCGCCATTGCCTCGAATAGAAAAAGGCTCTAGCTCTGAATTGTTAGTAACCGAACCGACCGCAAAGCTGTTCAATATCGTACAGCCGTTGCATCTGCCGAGGATGCCGCCGCCGTTGTAGTTTCTAGCCTCTACTGCGACACTGCTCCTGCTGTTGACGATGATGCCGGTATTTGCCGGATCAGGTCTGGTATCGTTGGGTTCGGTAGTAAAAAAACCGATATTGCCGACCAGTCCGCCGACATTGAAATTCCCTGATATAATGCCGGTCGCATAGCTGTTGACAATGCGCCCACCGCCGCGCAAGTCGCCGGCGATCGCACCGACATGCGTGCCGCCCTCTATGCGCACATTCGACAAGCCGAGATTGCGCACCGCACCGCCGTTGCCGATAGAACCGAATAAGCCTACGAAGTCGGTGGTAGTGCGGTTGATCTGCAAATTGGATATCACGAAGTTGTTGCCGTCAAACTCGCCGCTGAACGGTGCCGTTTCATTGCCTATCGGCACCCAACCGGTGTCGGTGGTATTGGCAATCCAGTATTGGTTTATTGCACCCGAGCGGTAGCTGTTCGGGTCGTTAAAATCCAAATCGCGCATCAATTTGTAGTTGTCTGCCAAAGTCGTCTCATCGGCATTGATTGCTTGAAGGTGCTCCAGATAATAGATCTCCAAGAAACCGTCGCCGTCAATGTCCGCCGCTACGCGATCACTCAGGTAGTTCAGGTCCAGCGGATAGTAGACGCTCTCGTTATCGCTACCGATAATCTCCAGAACGATGCGGTTGACACCTTCAACCAAAATGATCGGCGTGGCAATCGTGCCACTGTCGATGCTGTCATGGAGCGTGCCGTCGATGCTCCCGAGATAGATATTGATGAACGCACCGTCTTGCGTTGCGGTCGGGATCAAGGCGACGGTGTCGGTGCTAACCGTGCCAAGATAACCGCTACCGCCGGCGGTGAAAGGTGGTAGCAATTCGCCCGATGCCAATTCCAGATTCTTCAAAGCGTTGCGAATTTGTGGTGAGATAATATCACCACAGTTCGGCAGACCGGTGCCGTCGCAAACCGCAACGGCATTAATGGATGCGTATTTCAATATCGGGTATTGCATGTCGCTACCGAAATCCCAGTCGGTGTTACTCCAGTTCGCATAAATGCCGGTGGCAGCATTTCGGTTAGTCGGTGCTTGCAGTTGTATCGTAGTTCGACCGCTACCGGAAGCACTGATATCCAGTCCGCCGGTCTGTCTATCCCAATAGCTATCTTGAGCGGTAGCCGATCCTGTCCCTATTAAACCCCCTAGCGCAGACCCGCTACCGGATACGCGACCGGTTGCATAGCTATTGCTTATCGTGTTCGCACCCGACGCATTACCGACCAACCCCCCGACATCGGACGCATCGCCGGCAACAACCGCACCCGTCGCATAGCTGTTCATGATGACGGCATTGTCTAATTTTTGACCGACCAAGCCGCCTATATCTTGATTGGTGCCGGCATTTATCACATCGACACGACCGGTCGCATAGCTATTTCTAATTTCACTATTAAAATGCCAACCGACTAAACCACCGATATTCCACTCACCCGAAACATTGCCGCTTGCATGACTGTTGACGATATCGGCAGTACCATTGCCGGCTAATCCTCCGACTCGTTGTTCACCTAAAACATTAACGGCTACATGGCTGTTGGCAATCAAACCGCCACGATGAATGCCAACCAAACCGCCGACAGCACCTTCTGCGGAGATGTCACCGCTCGCATAACTACCGATGATGGTACCTCGATTGTCACCGACCAGTGCACCGACAGTAGTGGAACCTTGTATTTTTACACCGATCAAACCAAGATTGCGCACCATACTGCCGGGACCGGTAGCAGCGAACAAGCCCCTAAAGGTGGAACCAGCACCAGTACTGCGGTTGATTTGTAGATTGAATATCGTATAGCCGTTGCCGTCGAACTCGCCGGTGTATCGGTTCCTTAAATCACCTATGGAATCCCAGCCGATATCATCGCCATCGTCATCGTCGAAATCATCCACCGTCCAATCGCTGTTGACGGTGCCCGAGAGATAACTGTCGGCATCGTTGAAGTCCAGATCGCGCATCAATTCGTAGTTGCCGGTGAGGTTGTTTCTAATCGCATCCAGATGCTCCAGATAATAGAGCTCGACGAACCCGTTGCCGTCTCGGTCCGCCAACACACGATCGCCTAGATAGTTTATATAGAGCGGATATTGAACGCGCGTCGTGCCGGTGATGATCTCCAAGACGATGCGGTTGACAGCGTCTCGATCCAATACAATCGGCATGCTACTCATACCACTAACGACACTTTGATCGGGTGTGCCGTCGACGCTGCCGAGATAGATGTTGATAACGGTATCGTCGTGCATTGCGGTCGGGATTAAGGCAATGGTGTCGGTGGTCGCACCGCCTAGATAGTTGCTACTGCCGGCATTGAAAGCCGGTATCAATGTCCCCGATACCAATTCCAAATTTCTCAAGCCGTTGCGAATTTGCGGTGATATTAGATCACCACAATTCGGCAGACCGTTGCCGTCACAAACCGTAACGGTAGCGGTGGATGCGTATTTTAATATCGGATATTGCTCGGTATTGCCGAAATCCCAATCGTCGGGATCCCAGTTCTCATAGATGCCGATGTCGGCATTTTGATTGGTCGGTGTTTGCAGTTGTGTTGTCGTTTGACTGCTCCCGGAAGCACTGCTATCCAGTCCGCTGGTCCGGCTATCCCAATAGCTGTTGCGAGCGGTAGCCGATCCTGTCCCTATTAAACCCCCTAGCGCAGACCCGCCGGCGGATACGCGACCGGTTGCATAGCTATTGCTTATCGTGTTTGCCCCCGACGCATTACCGACCAAACCGCCCACATCGGATGCATCGCCGGCGACGATCGCACCCGTCGCATAGCTGTTTCTAATCACGGCGTTGTTTGATTTTTCACCCACCAAACCGCCTATATACCGATTAATAGTAGCTTCTATCACACGAACACGACCGCTCGCATAGCTATTTCCGATTTCACTATTTGCATATACACCGACTAAACCACCGACCGACTGCTCACCCGAAACATTACCGGTTGCATGGCTGTTGATGATATCGGAAGCGCCGTTGCCGACCAATCCGCCGACCCGTTGTCGACCTACGACATTAACGGCTGCATCGCTGTTGGCAATCAAACCGCTACTAAAATGTCCCACCAGACCACCGACCCGATGCCCGGCGACGATACGACCGCTTGCGTAGCTACCGATGATAGTCGCTTGATTGGCACCGACCAGTGCACCGACAAGATTGGCACCTTGTATTTTTACACCGATCAAACCGAGATTGCGCACCATGCCGCCGCGACCGGTAGCACCGAACAGGCCTTGAAGTGTGCCGTTATCTCGGTTGATTTGTAGATTAGATATCGTGTAGCCGTTGCCTTCGAGGCGACCGGTGAATCGGTTGCTATCGGTACCTATCGGTTGCCAACCGAGGTCGGTGGCATCGTCGAAATCGTCCACCGTCCAGAGTGCTTTATTTGCCAAATCTTCGTAGCTGGTATCGTCCAGAAAATCCAGGTCTCTGGTTAGTACATAGTTACCGTCGCTATTGTTGCGTATGTTATCGAGGTCTTCCAAAGTGTCGATTATGGTCGCCGGATTGCCGTCTTCATCGAATAAGCCGAAGCGATAGCGGAGCGATAAGTTGTAGCGGTCCACACCGCCGCTTCGGCCGTCGCTAGCGGGCGTGATCACTTCTATCGCAATATATGTCGTAGTGCTTTCGCTCAGTGTTATTTCTCGGCTAACAACACCGCCGGCAACGGCGGTCATCGGCATGCTACGACCGGTTTCGTTATATGCGTCGTCCATATAGATAAAGGTGATCTGCGCATTCGGGTCGGTAGCAACGGCAACCAGGTTGGCACTCGGGGTGTCGCGTTCGACAACACCGATGTAGCTCCGATAGCGGGTGTCGGGCGGAGGAACCAGTCTGCTTCTGCGTTCCGACACACCCAATGCGATCAGTGCGCGCCGCGCGATTACTGCACCGCAATTCGGCAAACCGTCGCCGTCGCAGGCTCGGCTACGCCCGGTGGTGTTGGCAGCGTATTTCAGAACCGGGTATTGGGTGTTATTGCCGAAATCCCAATTCGCATTGTCCCAGTTGTAATAAACATCGCTCACATTTCCCGATTGGGCACTACCGGCTTGCAACTCGGCAGTGCTTAGCAAGGCGGAATTACGGATTGTTGCTCCCGAACTTATGTTGTTCACCAAAGGTCGCAACGACAGATCGGAGTTTGCATAGCTATTGATTAGCGACGCATTGGAATTGCTCAAGCGACCGATCAGGCTACCGCCGACATCCACCCTGCCGATGCCGTAACTATTTTCATACAGACCTCGGTTATTCGTACCCGCTAATCCGCCGACCTCGCTCCGACCTTGAACCCAACCGGTGGTATAGAGGTTTCTATAGTTTGAATAGCTACTGCCGAATAATCCGCCGACATTGCGATTACCGCTAACAAAACTATCGGCGTAGCTATTGTAGCTGGTTGCCGTAGTCGGTGTGAAAGCACTACGACCGACCAAGCCGCCGACCGAGTTTTGACCGCGAACGATACCCGCCGCATAGCTGTTGCCGATGATATTCTTATCTTCGCCGACCAAACCGCCGGAAATACTATCGCTCGCCGAACTTTGAACGGTGCATACCGCATGGCTATTTAGGATTTCGCCGTTGTCGGCATTGCGTCCGACCAAGCCACCCAAGCCTCTGCTACCGCGCACCGTGCCGTGCGCATAACTGCCGATCACCGTGCCGTCGTTCATGCCGGCCAAAGTGCCGACACCGGGGTAATCGTCGGCGTGCCGATTGCCGTTGTAGTCTTCTATCTCGGCATCGACCAAGCCCAGATTGCGCACCGTCCCGACACTGCCGATGACCCCGAACAAGCCTTTGTGCATGGCGTTATCGTCGTTGTTGATTTGCAGATTGGCTATCGTATAGCCGTTGCCGTCGAAGGTGCCGGTGAACGGTGTGTCGGCATCGCCTATCGGTGTCCAGCCGAGGTCGGTCGCATCGCGATAGTCGTCCACCGTCCAAATCGCTCTGAAAACGGTGCCGTCGTAGCTGGCATCGTCTGCAAAATCCAAGTTGCGGGTCAATACATAATTCCCGCTCAGACGGTTGCGCACCGCATCGAGGTCCTCCAGCGAGTCTATCGGAACGCCGGGGCGGTATCGCAGATGTAGCGGATATTCTACGGTCGGTTGACCGGCAACACTCGGGGTGATTTCAATAACGACATATTGGATCGTGTCTTGTTTTAGCCGAAACGGCGCACTGAGATCGCCGCTGCTGAACGCATCGCCGAGTTGCCGGCGGGCGGTGCCGTCGTATAGATAGATTCTGATCTCGGCAGCACTATCAAGTGCGACCGGGCGCAGACGGATATTGTCGCGCAACGACAATACCTCACCCGAATAATTGCTCTGTCCGACGGCGAAGCGAGGCAACAATTCACCGTCGACTATAGATAAATCCTGCAACAAGCCGAAGCGCAACTGCGGTGCTATCAGGCTCCCGCAAACCGGTAAACCGCCGACACCGGCGGCATTACAAGTGCGCACACCGGTGATGTCGGGATTTTGTGCGTATTTGAGTGTCGGGTATTGCTCGGCAGTGCCGAAATCCCAGTCGTCGCTACTCCAGTTCGCATAGATGCCGGTTGCGGCATTTTGATCGGTCGGTTCCTGCAGTTGTGTCGTAGTTTGACCGCTGCCGGAAGCACTTGTATCCAATCCGCCGGTCTGCCTGTCCCAGTAGCTGTCGCGAGCGGTACCCGATCCTGCCCCTATTAAACCCCCTATCGCAGACCCGCCGGCGAATACATTACCGGTTGCATAGCTATTGTTTATCGTGTTCGCACCCGACGCATTACCGGCAAAACCACCCACATTAAACGCATCGCCACCGGTGATCGCACCGGTCGCATAGCTGTTTCTAATGACGGCATTGTCCGATTTTTGACCTGCAAAACCGCCTATGTGTTCATTAAAAGTGGCATCCATAACCCGAACACGGCCGGTCGCATAGCTATTTCTGATTTCCCCGGTGTTGAACTCGCCGATGAAACCACCACCCAAACCCTCTGCCGAAACATCGCCGGTCGCATAACTGTTGATGATCAAATTGGGGGTCGTTCCTTCGGCAATACCGACCAAGCCTCCGACACCATCGGTTCCGGTGACATCGACGGCAGCATAGCTGTTGATAATCCATCCCGACCGAAGATGTGCGGCAACCAAACCGCCGACATGATCGGTTCCGCTAACTGTGCCGACCGCATAACTGCCGATGACGGTGCCTCGGTTTGCACCGACCAGCGCAGCGGTGTCCTGTTCACCCGCTATATCGACATCGATTAAACCGAGGTTGCGTATAGTACCGGTGATACTGCCGAACAGACTGTGACCGGCACCGCTTCTATTAATCTGCAGATTGGATATCACGAAGCCGTTGCCGTCGAACTCGCCGCCGAATCGGGCGGTATCGGTGCCTATCGATTGCCAACCGGTATCGGCAGGATCGTCGAAATCGTCCACCGTCCAAGTCGCTTTATTTGCCAAGTCGTCGTAGCTGTCATCGTCTTCAAAATCCAAGTTGCGGGTCAATAGATAACGCGCATCGAGACGGTTGCGTATGTTGTACAGGTCTTCCAGCGAGTCTATTTCAACGACCGCATCGCGCGACCGGTATTGCAGATACAGCGGATATTCTACGGTCGGTTCGCCATCGGCACTCGGGTTGATTTCAACGATGAGGTACTGGGTATCATCGGTATCCAGCATAATCGGCGCGCTGCGGTTGCCGGCGGCGAGGGTGTTGCCGATCTGCGTCTTGACGCCGGCAACGAACTCGAAGATTTTGATCTCGGCAGCGAGATCGAATGCGATCGGTTGCAAACGGATCGGGTTTTCGGAAGACACTACGCGACCGCTGTAACTGCCGTGATTTGACACATGGAATGGAGGCTCCAATTCGCCGTCGACGACGAGTATATCCTCCAATAAGCCGTAGCGGAGTTGCGGTGCTATCAGGCTCCCGCAGATCGGCAACCCGTCGCCACCGTCGGCATTGCAACTTTGCGGCCCGTCGCTCCTTGGATTTAATCTATATTTGAGTATCGGGTATTGCCTATCGGTGCCGAAATCCCAATAGTCGAGGTTCCATCCGGTGTATCGCTCGGGAGCCGTTGCATTCGCTGCGGTCGGCAATTGCATCTCTTCGGTGGTCAGACCGCTGCCCGCAGCACTGGTAGCTCGACCGCTGGTTTGCGTATTCCAATAGCTATTCCTGACACCGGCACGAATGCCGCCGGTGTCGAAGCCGCCGATCAACCCCCCTATCGGTGTTCCGCTTCCCGATACGCGACCGATAGAATATACATTGCTTGTTCGACCTCGCCGGGCAAAACCGACAAAACCACCCACATTGACTGCAATGCCGGTAGCGACTGCACCCGTTGCATAACTATCCGTAATATTTGTACCGGGAGTATCTAACCTTCCCGCAAAACCACCTATGGATGAATTAATACTAGAAGAGATTTCTTTGACATTGCCGGTTGCATAGCTATTTCTGATAGAAGCATCAAATAAATTGCTAGTATCTACTCCGATCAAGCCACCAATACTAAATTGACCCTCAACGGTGCCGGTCGCATAACTGTTCAAAATGGAACCGCGATTCTCTCCGACCAATCCTCCGATTCTACCTATACCTACAACATTGACGGCAGCGTGACTGTTGATGATTGAACCATGTATAGTGACACCCGTATTAGAATCAAAACTGGCTAAGTTTTGACCGACCAAACCACCAACCTCTCTATTTGCCGAAACCTCGCCGACCGCATAGCAACCGATGATATCACCTCGATTCAACCCTGCCAGTGCACCAATAACCCGAGGACCGTTTTTTATTTCTACATCGAGCAAACCGAGGTTACGGACAACACCTCCGCTTGGGATAATAGCAAACAGACCGATATTATCAGCATTTCTGTTTATCTGTAAATTGGCTATCACGAAGCCGTTGCCGTCGAAGCTACCGTTGAAATTGTTTATCGGCTGCCAGCCGAGATCACCGGCATCGTCGAAATTGTCCACCGTCCACGCGGCTTTATTCGTCTCGGCATTTTCGTAGCTGTCGTCGTCTAGAAAATCCAGACTTCGGGTCAATAGATAGCTCGCACTCGGGTTGTTGCGTATTCTATTCAAATCTTCCAGCGAGTCTATTTCTATGACGGGGTCGGGTTCTTCGGGGTCGGCGGTGCGCAGATAGAGCGGATACTCTATCGTATCGGGATAGGCGGATGTATCGATCGCAACGACGATATGATTGACGCCCGCAGACAGCACGATCGGCGCGCTGGTGTCGCCGCTGGCTATCGCACTGCCGATTGCCGTTCTGCCGTCGGCAGTGATGCGATAGAGGGTGATATCGGCAGGCGTGGTCTGTGCGGTCGGGATGATGCGCACCTGCGTCTCGATAGTGATGCCGGTATAGCTACCGCTACCCTGCGGCGGGGCAACGAAGGCGGGGTTCAACGCACCGCTTGCCAGACGCAGGTTGCGCAGACCGTAGCGGAGTTGGGGTGCTACGACATCGCCGCAGCGAGGCAACCCGGTGCCGTCGCATGCCAGCGGCACACCGGTGCCGGTGGATTGGGCATATTTGAGTATCGGGTATTGCATGTTATTGCCGAAATCCCAGTTGTCGGGACTCCATAGATAATATGTGCCATTTTGATTGTTGCTTTGTGCAACCCCGGCGCGCAGTTGTGCTGCCGAGCGACCTTTTAAGGTAGTATAGAGAGCCAATACGACGCTTAAGGAGGAGCCATCGTCGGTATTCCAATAATTCTCCGCACCACTAAAGGAAGGAGCCCCAATAACAACAACGCTTCTTTGACCGGAAAAAGTAAAACGCGCTTGTCCGACAGAGTAGTTGGCATTGAGTGTTATTTCAGGTCCAGAAGCGTCTAATTCACCGGCAAATCCTCCACTAGAGGCTCGGTTTGTATTCGTACCCGTAACATTCGTATTACCCCACGCATAGTTGTTGACAAAGTTAAATCCACCGGAAGTTGACATGCCACCGACAAAACCACCGATGGTATTGTCGCCGGATACCATCCCGACCGCAAAGCTGTTCCTTGCCGTGCAGCTCGTGCAGTATCCGATCAAGCCACCGACATTCCCTCCGCTTGCCGATACCGCAACATTGGCATGGCTGTTGAGCATCGCACCGCTGCCGTCGACACCTCCACCGACGATGCCACCGATGGCATTGCCGACCAAACCACCGACATTGGCAACGGCGGATACCTCACCCGATGTATGACTGTTGATGATATGGCCGCGATGCTCACCGACCAAACCGCCGACATCGGTGCCGCTATCGAAAATCACCACGCCCCGTGCGGCACTCCCGATAACGGTGCCGGCGTTTGTGCCTGCCAACGCACCGACATCATCGCTGCCGTCTATTTGCGCACCGGTCAAACCGAGGTCGCGGACGATGCCGCCGCTACCGATCACACCGAACAGACCTTGATTTTGCTCTTCGCGGTTGATTTGCAGGTTGAATATCGTATTGCCGTTGCCGTCGAAGGTGCCGGTGAACGGGGTGCCGTCGCTACCGATGGGCTCCCAACCTTCATCGAGCGCGTCGTCGAAGTCGGCTACCGTCCAGTCGGCATTGACGAACCCGATGCGATAGCTTGCCGGGTCCAGAAAATCTAGATCCCTGATCAAGCGATAACTACCACTCAAATCACCGCGTATATTGTTAAGATCTTCTATATAGTTGATCTCGGCTCTCGGTGTTAGGTCTAAATAGAGGAATTCCAGCGTATATCTCAATATCGGGATGTCGGGTAGACGCGGGTCAACCTCAACGACGATGCGGTTGGCACCGAGTTCTAAAGTGATCGGCTCCGATTTGCTACCGCTTGCCACATCCGCTTGCAGTAGTATCTCGTCGTCGCCGCTATAGATAGAGACGACACCGTTGCCCCTGATCGTCGGAGTCAGCGATACGGTGTTGCTCGGGGTGGTACTGATTGCCCTGCCGAAATAGCCGAGCAACTCGGGGACGAAAGGTGGATCCAAATTCGCACCATCCACCGCAAGCGCACTCAAGCCGTAGAGTCGCTGCGGCAATATTAAGCCCCCGCAATCGGGGGCGCCGGCTACATCACAAACATTGCCGAACGGACCTGCGCTATATTTAAGTCTCGGATACTCGCTTTCGCTACCGAAATCCCATATCTCGTCGCTCCAGTTCTCGTAAAGACCGACGGCAGCGGTCGGCATTTGCAGTTGCACCGTGGTCCTGCCCCGATCTCCGACGGCATTCATCCCGCTATCCCAGTAGCTGTCGTTAAAAATTAACGGAGGGAAACCGCTCGCCCTGGAAGATATTTGATCACCGAGCAGATCTACGCCGGCCGGTGCCGAACCGGTTGCATAACTATTCTCTATCACGCCGCCGTTAACCAGACCGAGCAGCTTGCCTTCGGCACCAATTCTACAGCTTTCGGTGGACGATGCTAAAGTGGCATCGGCATAGCTGTTTTTAATCGTGCTCGACGGACCGAATTGATTGCCGACCAAACCGCCGACATGACAATATCCGGCGACGGTCGTCGCTTGCACAAAACTATTGTAGATCTCTGCATAAAAATTTCTGCCGACCAAGCCACCGATGTGGTGGGTGGCGTTTGCCACCGCCGGGTTGACCCGTATCTCGGAATCTACTACGAAACTGTTGCCGATGTAGGCGATGTCGTTGGAACCAAGACCGTTTCTGCCGACCAAACCGCCGATATAATTATGATTACCTCCTCCTCTAGTATTACCGACCCCTTCTACGATACTTGCTATTACGCCGCTGTTCAATACCAAACCTCTGTTGTGACCGACCAGCGCAGCGACCTGTACGGCAGCGGAATTGGAAGCTCTAACATCGGCATCGTTGAGGATTAGATTTTTAACCGTTCCCCGCACCCCGATTGTTCCGAACAGACCGACCGCACTCGTGCCGGCATCACCCACTTTGACCTGTAAGTTGGATATCGCAAAACCGTTGCCGTCGAAGGTGCCGGTGAAATTATCTATCGGTTGCCAGCCGTCGTCGCCGGCAGCACCGAAATCGTTCACCGTCCAATCGCTGTTGACCCGCCTCGTGCGATAGCTTAAGGCATCCTCAAAATCCAGATTTCCGGTTAATCTGTAGGTGCCGGTCGGGTTGTTGCGTAACGCATCGAGGTCTTCCAGAGTGTTGATCTCTATCGGTGTTCGCGGCACACGATAGCTTAAACGGAAGTTGTATCGACGTTTGCGTGCCGAAGGATCCGACGGGGTGAGTTCGACGACGATGTGGTTTTCACCGTCCTGCAGAGTGATTTCTCCGCTCAACTCGCCGCCGCCGAACTCGGAAACCAACGCCGTGTTATCCTCGCCACGCAAGACAAGAAACCGCGCACCGGCATCCTCCGACCCGACGATCAATCGGATGATGTTGTCGGCACCGACACCGACGACATGCGTTCGGTAATCGCTCAACCTACCGTCAAAGTTTAGGCGCGGTGAAAATCTACCGGGAAATACGCTTAATTCGTTCAGATCATAGCTCGGTTTCGGTGCTATCAGACTGCCGCAGACCGGCAAGCCGTCGCCGCCGGCATCGCTACAAGTGCGCCGACCGCTACTATCGGGGTTTCGGGCATATCTGAGGCGCGGATATTGCCGATTGGTGCCGAAATCCCAGTTGTCGGTACTCCAGCCGGTATAGCGGGTAGGGCTCGGTGCGGTCGGCGATTGCATCTGTTGTGTATTGAGACCGCTACCTCTTGCGCTATTGCTTAGACCGCTGGTTTGTGTATCCCAATAGCTGTTTTGAACGCGACCATCGGTGTTGCTGTTTCCCAAGAAACCCCCTATATTTGACCCGCTTGCGGATACACTGCCTATGGAGTAACTATCGGCAATTAATACATTTGCGTTGTTAGGTTGCACTAGATTGCCGATGAAACCACCCACTTGGTTTCTGCCGCTAACCGAACCGCTTGCATAGCTATTCCTAATGACGGTATTGTTTAATTTTTCACCTACAAAACCCCCGATAGCCCTAGTGCCGTCGGTAGTGCCCATCACATTACCGGTTGCATAACTATTTCTGATTTCACCCCTTCTTTGCACACCGACGAAACCACCGGCAAAACCGACTGCCGAAATGTTGCCGGTCGCATAACTGTTGATAATCAAATTGGGAGTATTTTCTTCGGCAACACCGACCAACCCCCCGACTGCCTCGTTTCCGTTGACATCGACGCCGGCGTAGCTGTTGATAATCCAGCCCGAAGCTAGATGCGCACCGACCAAACCGCCGATGTTATTGCCTCCATCGATCCTGCCGGTTGCATAACTGCCGATGATGACACCTCGGTTCGCACTTGCCAGCGCGCCGCTATAATTACCGCTACCGGCATCTATTCTGACATCGGTCAAACCGAGGTTGCGCACGGTACCGGTGATACTACCGAACAGACTTTGATTACCGGCATTTCTATTGATTTGCAAATTGGATATTACGAAGCCGTTGCCGTCGAAAATACCGGAGAATCGGTTTCTATCATTACCTATGGATTGCCAGCCGAAGTCGGTTTGATCGTCAAAGTCCATCGGCCTCGTCCACCATAAAGGCCGGTTTGTTGCCGCATCTTCATAACTGGCATTATTGCCGAAGTCCAGATCTCTGAGCAGGCAATAGCTACCGTCTCGGCGGTTGCGTATGTTGTTAAGGTCTTCCAAAGTGTTGATCGGCGTGAAATTGCTCAACTCCGAACACTCTCTCGTTTCAACGACATCAGGGACGACGACACGGTTGAGAATAATGGACTGGCGCACCGTTTGAACACTCCTGACTTCTATTACGAGGTGGCGCATCGGTGCGCCGGCAGTCAGAGTCAATGCCATGCTGGGTTCGCCGCTGGCCAGACCGGATTGCAATAGAGTACCGTTTGCGTCGTAGATATCGATGTCGGCATTGTCCTCGAAGGCGGTGGCAATCAGGCGAATCTCGGAAACCGACGCCGATACCCGGATGTTGCCTAAATAACTGCCACCGGTGAACGCCGGCGATAGGGTGCCGTTGACTGCCGTTAAAAACCGCAAGCCACGCCGCAATTCGGGAGAGATCAAGGTGCCACATTCGGGGGTGTCCGGCGTGCCGCACGCCGGTTGACCGGTGAGGTCGGGGTTCGGTGCATGTTTGAGGACCGGGTATTGGGCATCGCTACCGAAGTCCCAATCGTCGGGATTCCAACCGAAATACACTCCGTCGGTGTTACTATACTGTGCAATGCCGGTCCGTAGCTCTGCCGTTGTTTTGCCGCTGCCGCCGGCCGAAGTTGACACACCGCCGGCGATTGTATCCCAGTAGCTCGCGTCAACGGTAGAAGGTGCTACAAGCCGCCCGATTAATCCCCCGAGTGGAGAATTAATGCGGGAACGCGCAGGTCTCACCACCCTAACCGTTGCGTAGCTGTTGCTTACGCTACTGTTTCGTCGCTGAAAACCGACCAACCCACCGACAGAGGCACCGATGTTATCGGGATTATTGAGGGAACCTTGTGCATAACTATTGACGACTTCACTACTATTCTCTAAACTCCCCACCAATGTTCCCGCATTATTATCACTATTGTTTGTGGTGACATCGGCAACCGCATAACTATTGATAATCCTAGAGGCTTGTACATGACCGACCAACCCGGCAACATGAGGCATGCCGCTGGTAATTCTACCGGTGGCATAGCTGTTGATAATCAGACCATTCTGCGACATCCGCCCGACCAAAATAGCGGAAGCACCGAGTCCACTAGAAATGTTCGAGGAGCGGACTATATCCATGAACGCACCGCTGTTGATAATCTCTCCGCCTAAGTTCTCGGCAACCAAACCGCCTATTAGATTACTTGCCGTGCCGGCGGCGGTTATTTCACCCTGCACATAGCAATTAACGACCGCGCCGCTATTGATTACCGCTAGAGCGGAGAGTCTTTGACTAATCGACGGCGATCCCGCTATCTCTAGACCTGCTATGCGGAGGTTGCGTATCACACCCGAGTTGGCGGAGAATAAACCCTTGTCACCGGTTGCCGCATTATTCATTTGTAAATTGTGGAGCGTGTTGCGGTTGCCTTCGAAAGTGCCGGTGAACGGAGTGCTACGATCTCCTATCGCGATCCAGCCGACATCGTCGGACGCAGTAAAGTCGGATACCGTCCATAACGCTCTGTTAAGATGCCGGTTGCGATAGCTGTCGTTGTCTTCGAAATCCAAGTCTCTCATCAGTTCGTAGCCGAAGCAACCGCTGTCGGGACACCCGCCGGTCACCTCGCTTGTCGCCGTGCTTTCCCTATAACCGCTACCGGATAGCTCGTAGCGGATTGCGTTCAACGCTTCCAAATCGTAAAGCTCTATCAGACCGTCGTGATCTTTATCTACGATCGCAGTCGGTGTCTGCGCTGTTAGGGTGTTATCGTAGCCTTGCCGGTCTATATAGTATATTTGCAGGCGGTAGCGCACATTGCCTAATTCGTGGGTGGTCGTATCGAATGTCGCATCGGTCGCGCCGTCTATGCCGATCCAGCTATCCGCTTCACCGGTTTCGCTGAATTGCCATTGGTATAGCCGACCTTGTTCGGCAATCGAGCCGACACCGTCGGCATCCGCGGCGATGACTTCCTCAAAACCCGGCGAGTGCAATAACGAAGTGCCGTTCACGAAGGCTAGAGGTGCCAAAACCGGACTGCCGTTATCCACTTTGGCGACGACGAGCTGCTCGGAGCCTACACCGCGATTGCCGAAGCGACCGTCGCTTAGCTCCACACGCAGTGTTGCAATACGCCCGGTTTCGGTTATTGATGCCACGAAATCGCCGGCTATTGTTAGATCGAAGTCGGGTTGGTTTATGGTGATGCCGGTGTCTAGACCGTCCATCAACAGCGGCATTTGCGGTGCGGTTTGTCTCCACATGTAAGATAAGGGAACGCGCGCATCGGTGTTGCTTGCCACATTCAAACGTACCGTTTGACCTTCTCGCACCTGCCTGTTGCTCGGATCTACCGTCACGCTCACAGCGAGACTGCGGAGGATTTGCACACTATAATTTCGGGCAACGATTAGCTTGGTCGCGGCAGGTGTCGCATCGAGGTTAATCGATAGATCGTTATCGCTACCGGTGACCGTAATTGGGTTGGCTTCGTCGCCGACTTTTAAGACCGTGAATGTAGCATCGCCATCGCTTGCGGCAACATCCAAGCTAATCGCAGCCGGGTTGTCGCCTACCACCACATAGTAGTTGTTAATCTCGGGGTCGAACTCGGGAACCAATGTGAAGCCACCGTTGACCGCTAGGGTGGCTATGCGAACGAATTGTTGCCTTAGGGCAATGCCGTCGGCATCGCGCAGTATCGGGTATTCGGTGGTGGAACCGAAATTCCAGTCGTTGCGACTCCACAGATAAAAAGCATCGGATACATTCTCGCCGTCTGCAACCGCTGCCTTGAGATCGGCAATACCGCGACCACCGTCGCTCGTCGTGATGCCGGCTTCGGTGGTATCCCAATAGCTACGCACTACGCTGCCCGAATTAATACCGACCAAGCCACCGACATCGTCGCCGCTGCCGATCACTCGCCTCACTCGCCCGGCAGCATAAGCGGTGCGAACCTCGCCGCTGTTCTCGCCGACCAAACCGCCGACGCGATCGGCACCGACGACCGAACTCGACGCATAGCACAGTTCCACCGTGCCACCGTTCCTACCGACCAAACCGCCGACTCTATCGACACCGGAAACCTGCGGGTTGACGGCATAGCTACTGCGTATCATTCCATTGTCGGCTCTGCCGACCAAACCACCGACATCGTTGACATCGTTGTCTATGCCGGGGTCGTCGCTGTTGTCTCCTACGACCGAACCTGTCGCATAGCCGAACATAATACTGCCGCCGAACAAATAACCGACCAGACCACCGACGCCGAAACCGCTACCTCGTATATCGCCGGTCGCATAGCTGTTTTCAATTCGGCTGTTCTCGGCACTGCCGACCAAACCACCGACATTCGAAACACCTGTTACATTTGCAAGTGCATAACTGTCGTTGATCGTGCCTTCGTTATTCATCCCGATCAAACCACCGACCGCAGTGTTGCCGACGACCACGCCGCTCGTGAAACTATTGATGATGACACTCCCGGTTTGGTCTACAGTACCGATCAACCCGCCGACATTGTCGCTACCGTCGATGCCGATTTCGGTTGCCGAACAGTCGGCTAGGCGCTCGCTCGCATAAAAACCGATTAAACCACCGACATGTGTATTGCCGGAAACCTCCATATCGTTTGTCGTGCTGTCGGTAATCGTATTGTCGCTGTAGCCGACCAAACCGCCGATGTAGTTGACCCCGCCAACCGCACCGCTTGCCGAATTATCGGTCAAGCGGAAGGTCTGCAGACTATCGGCTGCGATAACTTCTTCGGACGACGGACAACGACGGCTGCCGGTGATGCTCAAACACGCATAGCCGATCAAACCGCCGGCATAATCGCCGGCTACCAACACATCGGCACTCACATTGTTGCCGACGATAGAACCGATGGTGTAGCCGACCAACCCCCCGACATAACCGTTGCCGTGTATGTTGCCTCTGATATCGTTGCCACCGAGGATGCGCCCGGAATTGAAACCGACCAAACCGCCGACCCGCTCACCACCCAGCACATCGGTCGATGCAAAATTATCCGATACGATGCCGAAGTTGTCGCCGATCAAACCACCGACGGTATTGCCGTCGCGTATCACCGTCGCAATCTGCTCCGCCGCCTCGCAGTTGCTCGTCGCGCGGTTATCGCGACAACGGCTTTCAAAAATACCGCCGGCAACTTGTTCCAGCAGTATATTGTTGTTGACCACGGTGCCTCTGTTGACGGCAACCAACCCTCCGACGGTTCCGACACTGCCGATTACACGACCACGCACGACATTAACATTACTCACGATGCCTTCGTTGACGGCAACCAAAGCACCGACCTGCGACCGGCCGGTGATATTGGAACGCAACAATATCAAGCCATTGATTTGTGCTGTCGGCGCAGTGTGTGCGAAAAACCCGACACCGTCTACCGGACGGTTGATATAGAGGTTCGAAATCGTGAAACCTCTCGCCTCGAAGTAGCCGGAAAACGGACTCGCACCGGTGCCGATCGGCTGCCAACCCAAACCTTCGTTCCACTCCCGATTGATGCCACCGGCAAGATAGCTTTCGGCATCGCCGAAGTTTAAGTTCCTCGTTAACTCGTATCCCCTGCACACACCATCGTTGCCTTCGGCGTCTTCGGCGCAGCCTCGGTTGAACAACGGCGCAGTGGGACTCGCCCTATAGCCACTTCCGTCCGGAACATATCGCACCGCATTCAAGTCCTCTAAATCGCAAATTTCTATCAAGCCGTCGTCGTCCACATCGACATCGACGGCATGACCACAGTTGCGATCTACGATAACGACCGAGACCGCAGCCGTCTCGCCGAAGCTGTAATTTGCTCCGCGTATCGGTTCACCGATGCTTAAATCTAAACGGCTGGAGACCGCCCTGTCGCCGGGGTCGGTATTTCTGGTGGGGATGCTCAGCACAAGTCGGGTGCTACCGGCGGGAACGACGACCGTCCTGATACCCTCGAGTTCGTCGGGGACGAGATCGTTGTTGCCCTCTTCTTCTACCCTCAGAGTAACCGAAGTGTTTCTATTAGTCACCGCATCGAGCGTTATCGCATAGTTTATGGTGCCGCCTTTATAGATCGCAGACGGTGCACTAAGAGATACGGATTGCGCAAATACTTCACCGGTCAGTAGTACGAACGATACGACGATAATCCAAAAATAGCTACTTGGCGGTTTCATATAAAGCATCTCATAGGCATAAAATTGATGAAAAGATTATAACACCCTCTAAATAATATCCCGAAAATTATCGATAGAATATTGCTGTGTGCCCGAGATTATTATCCTTAATAGAACCGCCGGTTGAGCCGATAGGTCAATCGACCGGTGCCATGCTAGATGCAGTCGGTTATTTTTTTGATTAGCTTTTTCATGCTTTGATCTTTGATCTTCATCGAGGCTTTGTTTGCAATCAATCGGGCACTGATGTCTCTGATTTTTTCAAACTCTTGCAAACCGTTCGCGGCGAGGGTTTTGCCGGTATCGACCAAATCAACTATTAAATCGGCAAGTCCTAAAACCGGTGCCATTTCCATCGAACCGTATAATTTTATAATGCCGACTTGGCGATTGTGTTCGGCAAAATATCGTTTTGCCGAAACACAATATTTGGTTGCCACTCGGGGACGGTACTTCGGTTGTCGATCGGGCAAACCGGCAACCGATAGACGGCATTTTGCGATCCCTAGATTGCATAACTCGTAGATGCCGCTACTCTCTTCTTCCATCAGCATGTCTTTGCCGACTATGCCGAGGTCGGCAGCACCGTACTCTACATAGGTAACGACATCGGCGGCACGCAATACTACAAATTCCATCTTTCGGTCTTTGCTTAGCAATATCAATTTGCGCTCGTCGCCGGAACCGTTTTGTAGACCCAGACCGGCGCGCTCGAGCAACGGCAATGTCGCTTCGAGCAATCGTCCTTTGCCTAAGGCAATTCTAAGTGCGGTCATAATGGAACTATTAAAAAAGTGTGGGCATCACTAAAATCCAATCGCTTGCGCCCACATAATTACGCAAACCACCTGCAGAGGTAGGCGGACATGCAAGTCCGTCCCTACTATGTCTGCCCTAAAGTACCGTTTCGCACAGTCATAACCACTTGCGCGGTATGGTTTTGGTTTCCATAAATTGGATGTATAAATGTATAAATCGTGCAGATGCAACGCGTTAACGGGCGGACATGCAAGTCCGCCCCTACGGTTCATAAAATACTTTTTCAACATTCCCATAATCTTTCCTTCGGTTCATGAAACGCGATTGATCACGGCACCCAGTCGGGCGAGCTTTTCCTCTATATGTTCGTAGCCTCTATCGATGTGATAGATACGATCCACCGTAGTCTCTCCTTCGGCAACCAAGCCGGCGAGAATCAGCGAAGCCGAAGCTCTTAGGTCGGTTGCCATCACCTGCGCGCCCAATAATTTATCACAGCCTTTGATGTGTGCGGAATTACCGCGCACCTTGATATCCGCGCCCATGCGCTGCATTTCCTGAACGTGCATAAAACGGTTTTCAAAAACGCTTTCGGTGACTATACTATCGCCTTCGGCAATCACATTCAGACTGGTGAATTGCGCTTGCATGTCGGTGGGGAAATCCGGATACGGTGCGGTTTTGATATCGACGCTCCTCGGACGCTTGCCGTTCATATCGAGTTCTATGTAGTCGTCTCCGGTATTTATCTCGGCACCGCATTGTTCGAGCTTGTCCAGAATGGCACCGAGTATTCCGGCGGTGATGTTCTCAATTCTAATTTTGCCTCCGGTAGCGGCTGCGCCGACTAAAAAAGTACCCGCCTCTATACGATCGGGTAGCACACTGAAGGCGCATCCGTTGAGTATGCGACAGCCGCGAACGACCAAGGTGTCGGTACCTTCGCCTTCTATATCGGCACCCATCTTACGCAGACAAACCGCTAGATCGACGACTTCCGGCTCGCGCGCTGCATTGTGTATGGTGGTGACACCTCTTGCCAAAGTCGCCGCCATCAATAAGTTCTCGGTGCCGGTCACCGTGATGCTGGGTAAAACGATATCGGCACCTTTGAGCGAAGGCGCACTCGCCTCTATATAACCTTTGTTTATCTTTATGGTTGCCCCCATCTTACTCAAACCGTCCAAGTGTATATCCACAGGTCGCGACCCTATCGCACAACCACCGGGTAACGATACTTTGGCACGACCGTAGCGCGCCAGCATAGGACCCAATACCAAGATGGAGGCGCGCATCGTCTTGACGACTTCGTAAGGTGCGTAATATTCTTGTATCGTACCGGCACTGACTTTGATGTTCATAGATTCGTCGACGAGGATCGATATACCCATCTGCCGTAACAAACTGATGGTCGTGGTTACATCGTGTAGATGCGGAACATTGCTGATATACACACCGTCGTCGGTGAGCAAGGTCGCCGCCAGTACCGGTAGCACGGCGTTTTTAGCACCCGAAATTTTGACGGCTCCTTGCAGTGGTCGCTTGCGCCCTTGTATATATAATTTCTGCATAACACCGATCGGGTTAGTATGCTAAAGGCTTTGGGCGTCTCGGCTTAAGCGTGCTATCAATGCATCCAAGCCTTTATCCTTAATCTCCAAATCAAAGTTCTGTCTAAACTGTTTACCTACACCCAAACCGTCGACTATCAAGTCAAAAATCACCCATCTGTTTTCCTTGAACAACATGGCATAGTTGATCGACACGGGTGCTTGCCCGCCGACGAAAAATAGCATCGTTTTTACTATTTGATAGCGGGCATCTTCGACGGTTTCGGGCATCGGATAATCAATCTTCTCTACTTTGGAAAGTAGCAACAGAGATTTCCCGTAGCTGCGTACCATTGTTCTACGCAGGGCATCGGTAAACGATCGGCGTTGTGTCTCGGAGGCACCATTCCAGTGAGAACCCAAAGTTAATTTGGAAAACAATTCCATATCAACCGCAGCGAGTATACGCCGATCTATCAGGTCGTATAGTTTTTCGGTATCGTTTTGGTAAGTCGCTTTGTTGATTTTAATCTCGGAAATGACGCTGTCGACCATAAAGGATAAAAAGTCTTTTGCGTCCCGGTAGCTTTGGGCGAATACCGGCTGGGCGAACACACCCATTAACAGAAAAAATATCGCGCCCTGCCTCACGCGTATAAAAAGTTCAGTGCAATAATTCATGCAGGTCATTATATATGATAATGGTCTGTTGCAGCGAATAAACCCTGCGTGGAAAACAATGCTTGCATAATAAAAATCGGTCGTTAAGGGTTATGTTATAATTAGACAATTCGTTCGGTTGAATAAGCAAATACAAATACCGAATTATAAGATTGAATTGAATTTCAAGCGTATGCACTCGAGGCGAGTGCCGCTTGCAGCAGATTTACCGATGATTTATAGGGCGATATACACATGTTGAATTGGGTGGGAATACTACTTATAAAAAATTCAAAAATGCGAATGAGGTATTCGTACAGTCTCTTTTGCGGGTTCGTAATGTACCGCACCGTGTGTTTGCCCGGCGCAAGAACAAGAGTTGATAATGAAAAGAATTTTAGTCAATGCGACGCAACAGGAAGAGTTGCGTGTTGCCATAGCAGATGGTCAGAAATTATACAATCTGGATATCGAGGCGGCAACTAAGAGACAGAAAAAAGGAAATATATATAAAGGTGTTATCGCGTCTATAGCACCGAGCTTAAATGCGGTCTTCGTCGACTACGGCGGTTCGCGCCAAGGATTCCTTCCGACTAAGGAGATATGCCCTAAGTATTTTACCGCCGATTTCGACGGCCCTATTCGCAAGCAGGTTATACACAAGCTGATCGAAGAGGGGCAAGAACTCATCGTGCAGATTGTCCGCGAAGAGATATCGAACAAAGGTGCTTCTTTGAGTAGCTATATAAGTTTGAGCGGGCTCTATATGGTGCTGTTACCCGACAAACCACGCACACACGGTATATCACAGCGCATTTCGGGAACCGATCGCCAACGGATGTACGATATAAGCCGCCAACTTAGCACGGAAAAGAACGAAGGCTTGATTCTACGCACCGCCTGCTTGAATGCCGAGAAAAAAGATCTGCAAAAAAATCTCGATTACTTGCGCTATCTGTGGAAGCAAATACAAAAGACCGCCAACGAGCGACCGGCTCCTTTTTTAATCTACAAGGAAGCCAACATCGTGCTGCAGGCTATACAGAACAACTTGGGTTCCGATATAGACGAGATCGTTATAGACAACCAAACGGTCTACGAAGAAACCAAAGAATTCATATCGATGGTACTACCGAGATATAAGAAGAAACTGAAGTTATACAGCGGCGATATCCCGTTGTTCAACCGCATGCACATCGAGACCCAAATTGAAACTTTGTATCAACACGAAATAAAACTACCGTCCGGAGGGGCTATCGTGTTGGATCACACCGAAGCGTTGACGACCGTGGATATCAATTCGGGACGCTCGACACGACAACAAGATATAGAAGAGACCGCGCTAAAAACAAATCTGGAAGCAGCCGACGAAATTGCACGACAATTACGTCTGCGGGACTTGGGAGGCTTGTTGGTAATAGATTTTATAGATATGAAACCACATCGCAACAAGCGTAGAGTGGAAGAGCGTCTGCGAGAATTATTGAAAGCGGATCGCGCTCGGACACGATTGGGGCGCATATCCGATTTCGGTTTATTGGAAATGTCTCGCCAGCGTCTGCGCCCTTCTCTACAAAACGATAGCGAAGTACTGTGCCCGCGTTGCAACGGGCGCGGCTTTATAAGAACCGTAAAATCCTCCGCTTTGGTCGCATTACGATTAATAGAAGGAGAGGCGGGTAAACCCCAGACTTCAACAGTCGTAGGTCAAGTGCCCATCGCAGTCAATCAATTCTTGATCGGCGAAAAAAGTACCGAATTGAAAGAAATAGAAAAACGCTACGGTATAAAAGTAACCATAAACGCCGACTCGCAGATGGAAACACCGCATTATAAAATCATGCGCTACAAGGAGAACGGTTTTGCACTCGACAACGAGCCGGCTTCTATACGCTCATCGCTACCGGAACTTAACTTGTCCGAAAAACAAAACCAAGCCGAAACAATACCGGAAAAAGAAACCGCCGCTATTCCGACCGTCATCAAGATGGAGAAAGCAACACTGTCCGAGATTGTCCGAAGCGTGTGTGAAAAATTAACATCCTTATTCTCGCTTAAGAAAGTGCCGGATAAACAAGATAGCAAGATAGATGAAAAACAAAGCAAAAGTTCTGACGAAAAATTCCAAAGTTCGCATGCCGGTCGTAGTCAAAGCCCGAGAACGCAAACATACCATTCGAATAAAAGACGGTCGGGTTATAAACAAACCGCTCAAAGAGATGCCGATTCGCGCTCAAAGCCGAGTAGTACACAGCAACAAAATCTTAGGAATAAAACAGCGTTTGGTTCGTCCGGCGAAAAACACCGACAATATCGGAGATCTAAAGCAAATTATAAAAGTGATCGTAATCGAGGTGCATCGTCCGGCCGCCGTAACTATACGAGCAGAGACTCTACTAAAAAGACATCTCCGCAAACCTCTCGCCGTGGCGATATCGATACTAGACCGACCGATACGCCACAGACGGTTAAAACAACCGGCGACTCCGTCAAAAAAACATTCTCGCAAACCTCTCGCCGTGGCGATGTCAATACCAGACCGGCAGATAAACCGCAAACGGTTAAAACAGAGGTTAAGCCCGATAACGCATTTAAGCCCAAACCACCGCAAATCAAAGGCAAAAAATCCAAGCTGATACAGATAGAAACCAAGCCCCGAACCGATAACGACTCAAAATGAAGATTCGCTTATCGAATACGCTGACCGGTGCCAAAGAGATATTCGAACCGCACCGCCCCGACCGAGTATCGATGTATGTTTGCGGCCCCACGGTCTACAACTATATACATATCGGCAATGCGCGCCCCATCGTCACATTCGATTTATTGTACCGGTTGCTCAAACAGCAATACGAAGAGGTAATCTATGTACGCAATATCACCGATGTGGACGATAAAATTATCAACGCGGCGAGTGCCGAAAACATCACGGTAGACGCTTTGACACAACGCTATACGGAAGCATTCCATCAAGATATAGACGACTTAAATGTCTTAGCACCGGATAGCGAACCGCGCGCAACCGAACATGTTTCGGCGATGATGAGAATGATCGAAAAGCTGTTGCAAAAAAGGCATGCATACGAAGCCGAGGGACATGTGTTGTTCGAGATAGCGACCGCCGAAAATTATGGTTGCCTATCGCACCAAAGTCCGGACGAAATCATAGCGGGTGCGCGGGTGGAGCCGGCATCGTATAAAAAGAACCCGTCGGATTTTGTTTTATGGAAACCTTCGACACCCGAGCAAATCGGTTGGGATAGTCCTTGGGGACGAGGGCGCCCCGGCTGGCACTTGGAATGTTCGGTGATGATCGAGGCACTGCTGGGAGATACCATAGACATTCACGGCGGTGGCATGGATCTGGTTTTCCCTCATCACGAAAATGAAATCGCTCAGAGCGAGTGCGCTCATGACGGCAAGCAGTTCGTGCGTTATTGGATGCACAACGGTTATATCACCGTCAAAGGCGACAAGATGGCTAAATCGGTGGGCAATTTTATCACGCTGCGCGATGTGCTACAAAATTTTCACGGCGAATGTGTGCGCTTGGCATTGATGAGCGTTCATTATAAAAAACCTCTGGATTGGACACCCGATGCGCTACGGCAAGCTCGCAATAATCTGGACAAATGGTATCGCTTGTTGCTCCCTACCCGATCACAACCGGCAACCGCAGACGCCAAAGTTGCCGAAGCACTGGCCGACGACTTAAACACGCCGCTGGCAATCGCAGAATTACACCGCTTGGCGAACGAGGTGAGCCTCGCTTCGAAATCCGAACGCAATGCCAAAGCTGCGGTGCTGCGCGCCTCGGCCAATTTCGTCGGTCTACTGCACGAAGAGCCTCGCCGATGGTTGCGCCGACAAGCACCGACTCAGGCGGTCGCAGAGCAGATATCCGAACAAGAAATAGAAGCCTTGGTTGCCAAGCGAAATCAAGCTCGTCGCAGTAAGGATTTTGCAACCGCCGACGAGATACGGGACTATCTCAACACAGCCGGCATCATTTTAGAGGACGACGATTCCGGCACTCAGTGGCTGCGGCAATGAAAATAATCGGCGCGATAGTCCGCAAATCACTTTTGATGTTGATCAAAGCCTATCGCTATCTGTTGTCGCCGCTATTCGCATCGCATTGCCGCTTCTGCCCGAGTTGCTCGGAATACGCACTCGAGGCACTCGAACGGCACGGTACGATTAAAGGAGGATGGCTAACCATCAAACGCTTACTTCGTTGTCATCCATTTGCACCGGGTGGCTGGGATCCGGTTCCGCCACCCGATAAACGAACATGATAAAATAGATTTTTGAGACATCCCGACAAACACAAGCCGAGGAAATATCATGACCGATACACGCGATTACAATTTTGCCGAACGCAAAAACATAGAACAAGTCGAAGAGGGAACCGACTTGGCTCCTAAATTCAATGCCGACGGACTGATGCCGGTGATCACCAGCGACTATAAAAGCGGCGAAATACTCATGCACGGCTATATGAATAAAGAAGCGTTGCTGAAGACGATCGAACACGGCGAGGCGTATTACTGGAGCCGTAGCCGACAATGCCTGTGGCACAAAGGAGATGTGAGCGGGCTGGTTCAAAAAGTCAAGCAACTGCTGATCGACGACGATCAAGACGCGCTGTGGATGCGCGTAGAAGTCGTCGGCGACGCAAGCTGTCATGTCGGATACCGTTCTTGCTTTTATAGGGAAATCCCATTGGGTGCCTATTTACCCGAAGAACCCAAACTGCAATTCACCGAAAAGCACAAAGCCTTCGACCCCGATGTGGTCTATCACAACCAACCGAACCCTACTGTCCTGTAGCTACGATGCGTAGATAATGGATTAGATGGAATGCTGTTGAAAAAGTACTGTTTTTGCACAACTGCAACCGTCGCCGTATGGTTTTGGTTTCCATAAATTAACTGGTGTGCGATTTTATTTGTGCAGACGCAACGCGTTACGGGCGGACATGCAAGTCCGCCCCTACGATTCACGGATACTTTTTCAACAGTCCCGACGGAATGCGCATATTGCACCCCTACATATACACAATACGTTGAGCTGACATATGACACGGAAAAAAGTCGTGGTCAACGACAAGATGCAGAAAGATTATGTCTATTACCTGGTGGAACCGATAGGTCGTAATTTTGACGACGATTTCAAACCGCAACTCAGCCCCAAAGAGTTGCTGAAACTGGGAATTTTCGGCGGTAAGTATATGTGTGATTGCCAAGACGAATTTCCGGACACTTGGTTCAAGAATGCCAAACTCGCACTACTGCGTAAAGATCCCACATTAAATTATTTCAAGGTGGATGCTTCCTTACCGTTGCGGGAGTGGAGAAGGAAAGGTTGGATTTATCCTTACGACCCGCGCGGTTGGTTTCAATGGTATTGCCGCTATTATATGGGGCGGCGTATTCCTTCGGAAGACAAAAGGCAGATCAAACGATGGTGTGCGATCAAACGACACGTAAGTGCCGTCGAAAAAAATTGCAGACGCGGCGATATAAATTGTCGTCCTCGACAACGGCAAGCATTGTTGCATTGGGCTTACGATTCTAGGAAACTATGACGGTAGGTAAACATAAATTGGGTGAATGAATGTACTTGTGCAGACATTTCCGGGGCTGTTAAAAAAGTTTGGACATCGCACGAATCTAACCGCTGCGCGCCACATAATTATCCAAACCACCTGTAGGGGCGGACTTGCATGCATGTCCGCCCTAAAGTACCGTTCGGCACAAGCTCAACCGCTCGCGCCACCAATTTACGCTAACCACTCGTCGCTTATTTGCTATGGTCTGTCGAATTGCTAAATAGATAAACTTGTTATCCTGATAAATTTTTGATATGCGCATCTATTCCATCTTTAACCAACAAGGATTATCTATGAGAAACAAAAATGTCAAACCTGAAACTTATACTCGCCGTCGTCAATCTATGCGACTAAGAGGATACGACTATGCTCAACCGGGAATGTATTTTGTCACAATCTGTGTTCAGAATAAATTATATTTATTCGGTGATATTATCAATAATCAAATGCAATGTAATGATGCCGGCAATATGCTATGGTTTTGGTTTTATCAAATTGAGCATAAGTTTGCCGGTATAAAATGCGATGAGTGCATTGTGATGCCGAACCACATTCATTTTATTGTTGCTATTGCAGAGATGCAACAACAATGCCATTCTATCGTTGCGCATGATTACAAAAAAACATCTCTAAGTTCTACTGTGCGGAGGAAGATCAGTTTTAGTTTCATGAATTGGATGGCGTACGATTTTATTTATGCTAACACGACGCGCATTACGGGCGGACATGCAAGTCCGCCCCTACGGTTGGTTTATAAATATTCACGGCGCAAGCGGTTACGGTTGCACGCTGACGATACTTTTTCAACAGCCCCATGATGCAACCACCCCGTCAGGCTGCGCCTGCCACCCCTCCGAAGGAGGGGAATTAGCTTGTGCAGACATTTTTGGGGCTGTTGAAAAAGTGCGGCATCGTACGAATCCAATCACTTGCGCCATTTGGTTTTGGTTTCCATAAATTGGATGGATGAATGTATAAATCGTGTAGGCACAACGCGTTACGGGCGGACATGCTAGTCCGCCCCTACGGGTGGTTTGCAAATATTAACGGCGCAAGCGGTTACGGTTGCACGCCGACGATACTTTTTCAACAGCCCCATGATGCAACCACCCCGTCAGGCTGCGCCTGCCACCCCTCCGAAGGAGGGGAATTAGCTTGTGCAGACATTTTTGGGGCTGTTGAAAAAGTGCGGCATCGTACGAATCCAATCACTTGCGCCATTTGGTTTTGGTTTCCATAAATTGGATGGATGAATGTATAAATCGTGTAGGCACAACGCGTTACGGGCGGACATGCTAGTCCGCCCCTACGGGTGGTTTGCAAATATTAACGGCGCAAGCGGTTACGGTTGCACGCCGACGATACTTTTTCAACAGCCCCATGATGCAACCACCCCGTCAGGCTGAATAGAACCGCCGATTGAGCCAGTAGGTCAATCGGCAATTTAATTTTAGTCCGCCCCTGCAGGTGGTTTGCAAATATTCACGGCGCACGGGGGAATTAGCTGTTGCGGTCTAAAAACCGGCTTTCTTGTACCAGTAGCTTGCCAGTTCGGTATTTCTAGGTACCAGAGTACCCTCTTCGTAGATCATCGCCAATGTCGTTTGAGACCCGGCTAATCCTTGCTCCGCCGCCTTGCTAAACCATTCAACCGCCCTCTCGCCGTCGCGTGCGACACATTCGCCTTGCATATACATAAAACCCAAGCCGTGTTGCGCCAGGGCGTGCCCCTGCTCGGCTGCCGCAGACATCATGCGCAATGCCATAGCTTCGTTGGAATGCACACCGAGCCCGTTTTGGTAAATAATCGCACAACGATACATCGCCTCGGCATGGCCTTTTTCGATCAACGGAGCGAGTATTTTGACCGCTCTGGCAAAGTGTTTGGCTTCAAAGGCGGCCAGTCCGCTCGTCAAGGTGATGTCGTCGTCGCTAAAATCGTTATCGCTCATCGTGTTACTCGGATAGCTATAAGTTTCATTCCGCTTGTGCCACATAATTACCCAGACCACTTGTAGGGGCGGACTTATATGTCCGCCCGAAACGCATCATGTTTGCACTATTAACGCGTTTACCCATTAATATTATGAAAACCATAATTAGGTGGCGCAGGGCGGTTAGTGTTGTGCAGAACGGTACTTAAGGGCAGACATGCTAGTCTGCCCCTACAGTAGGTGAATATAAATTTGGTCGGTAAACACATTATTCGTGTAAAACGGTATTTTTCAACAGCCCCGGGGGTCTGCGTATCGCTCAAACACCTTCTTTCTTCGGCGGAATGACGTGCTTGTAGTTAATCCCCATCATCAATATCGACAGGCTCGCAACATAGATGGAGGAATAGGTGCCGATGATAACGCCGACGATCAAAGCGACGGTAAAGCCGGTTAAAATCTCGCCGCCGAATATAAACAAAGCGATAAGCACCAAGAGCGTGGTCAGCGAGGTAATCAAGGTGCGCGCCAGTGTCAAATTGATGGATTTATTGATGACCTTCTCGGCAACATCTTTGAATTTGATGAAGCTCTCGCGAACTCTATCGTAGATTACAATCGTGTCGTTCAACGAATAACCTATCACTGCGAGTATCGCAGCGAGCACCGGTAAATTAAATTCTATGCCCGACAGAGAAAAGAAGCCCAGGGTGATCAATACATCGTGGACCAGCGCAATAATTGCGCCGATGGCAAAGCGATATTCAAAACGGAAGGCGACATAGATTAATATGCCCAGCAAAGCATAGAGAACGGCAAAACCGCCGTCCTCGCGAAGCTCCTCGCCTATCTGCGGTCCGACGAACTCGATCCGCCGCACTTCGGCTTGTTGCTGTTGCGATAATGCATTCAAAATCTGTGTGCTCAGTTCGCCTTGCGAAACCTCGGTACGCGGAGCCAGTCGTATCAGTACATCTTTTGCAGTGCCGAAATGCTGTAGCTGTGCGTCTTCAAAACCGGCGTCATCGAGTTGCTTGCGAATGCTCACCAAGTCGGCAACCTGTTGATAACCCACTTCCACCAAAGTGCCACCGGTGAAATCTATGCCGAAGTTTAATCCTCGATAAGCCAAAGAGGCTATGCTCAGAACGATGAGTGCCGCCGAGACGATTAGTGCCGCGTTGCGATGCTTCATAAATTCGAAATTGCTCTGTTTGATAATCTGCATGGCTCGATTAAATTGCGATCTGCTTGAGTCTACGCCCGCCGTACATCAGATTGACCAACGCACGAGTGCCGAAAATGGCAGTGAACATAGAACACATGATGCCGATGGACAAAGTGACCGAGAAACCTTTGATAGGACCGCTGCCGAAAACGAACAGCACGATTGCAGCAATCAAGGTCGTGATGTTGGCATCGGCAATCGTCGATAGTGCTTGTCTGTAGCCGTTGTCTATGCTCGCCTGTATGCTACTGCCGGCTTGTAGCTCTTGGCGTATGCGCTCAAAAATCAGCACATTCGCATCGACCGCCATACCGACGGTCAATACGATGCCGACGATACCCGGCAATGTCAATGTCGCACCGGGTATCAACGACATAATTGCGGTGATGAGTAGCAGATTAAGCATCAAGGCCATGTTCGCAATCACTCCGAAGACACGGTAATAAACTATCATAAACAAAATGACGAGTATAAAACCCAAGACTATGGCGTTGATACCTTGATCTATATTTTGCTGCCCCAAGCTCGGTCCTACGGTGCGCTCCTCTATAATCTCTATCGGTGCCGCCAACGCACCGGCGCGCAACAATAACGCCAGCTTGCGTGCCGCTTGAGGGGAGTCCAGTCCGGTGATGTGAAACCGTTTGCCGAGCTGGGCTTGAATACGAGCGACACTGATGACCTCCTCGGTTGTTCTGGTTCTGCGCTTGAGTTCACCGTCGTCGTCGCGATAGGTGTAACTTTTGTTTTCTATGAAAACAACCGCCATCAGACGTTTGATGTTTTGTCCGGTAACCCGACTAAAGATACGCGACCCTTGCCCGTCCAACGTGATATTGACATCCGGTTGGTTGGTCTCGGGATCCAAGCCGGAAGACGCATCGACGATATGCTCGCCGCTCAGTATCACCTCCCTTTTGAGCAGTACCGGTTCGCTACCTTCGTATAGCAGTTCGGTTCCCGGCGGAATACGCCGGCTCCGTGCGACGCGCGCCGCATCGTATTGTTCGGCAACCATGCGAAATTCCAGAGTTGCGGTGGCACCCAAAATCTCCTTGGCTTGAGTCGGGTCTTGCACACCCGGCAGTTGGACGGCGATGCGGTCTATGCCCTGCCGTGCGATACTCGGTTCGGCAACACCCAATTCGTTGACTCTTTTTCTGAGCGTTAAAACATTTTGTTGCACCGCAAAATCCTGTATGGATTTAATCTCGTCCCGGCTAATCGTGAGATCGAGCATCGCCCTGCCGTCTCGCTCGTAGCTTTCATTGGAAAAAACCAACGGCATCTCCGAACGCACCTGCTCCCAAGCCGCATCTCGGGTCGCCTCGTCGGAGAATTGTATCTTCAAGGTCTGGTCGTCTACACTAAACTCGGTATAGCGCAAACGCGCCTCGCGGAGCATTCCGCGGATCGCATCCCTATAACTGATCATCGCTTTATCGAGTGCCGACTTTACATCGACTTGTAGCAGAAAATAAACACCGCCGCGCAAGTCCAAACCTAGATTCATCGGGGTCGCATCAAAATCTCTTAGCCATTGCGGTGTTGCGGCTGCCAAATTCAACGCAGTGATATAACTGCTACCCATGAGTTCACGCAAATTTTCGGCAACCGATAGTTGACCCGTGGTATCGGCAAAACGAATCAACAATTTGTCGTTTTCGGTTATTTCCATTTCTTTGTAGGCAACATTTTGCTCGGCTAAAAATGCCTCAACCCGCTTTTGCGTGTTTTCGGTGATCTTGGTATCGTCGTCGCCGGAGATCTCTATAGTCGGATCCTCCGGATACGCATTGGGTAAAGCATAAACGATTGCAAGCGTGACCACTGCAATCAGTAGTATATACTTCCACAGCGGATAACGATTGGGCATTATGGAATTATTATCAGCTACTCAATGTGCCTTTGGGCAATACCGACGAAACCGAGTGCTTTTGTATTTTCAACTCTATGCCTTTCTGTACTTCTATATGCACAAAGCTATCCTCGACCTCGGTAACCTTGCCTAAAATACCTCCCGAAGTGGAAATCTCGTCGCCTTTGGATAGGGAACTCAATAGTGCCTTGTGTTCCTTATTGCGCTTGTTCTGAGGGCGTATTACCAGAAAATACATAATCAAGAAAAAAATCACCACCATGAACAGCAATTCATAGCCTGCCGATGGTGCGGGTGCGCCCGCTTCTTGTGCGTATACGTTGTTTATAAAACTTGTCATCGAAATATAAGTTATGGCTATTTTCGTAAAACGCCTATTATACATAAAAACACAACGAGACGGTTCGCAAATATTAGGGGTGATGCCGGAATTACTTGTCGATTTCCGCTTCTACCTCGGTGAGACTTTTACGAAAGGCGGGGCGATTAAAAATACGCCTGGCATACTGGCGGATCGGGCTACTGTTCTTTTGGGGCATATCGATATCCAAGCTGGATAAACGCCACAAGATAGGTGCTATGCTGCAATCGAGTATGCTTATTTCCTCATCCCAAAAAAAACGGTTTGCTTTGAAGGTGTCGGCATTGGCTACCAACATTTCTTGCATTACTTTTTTCGCCGTGTTCGCTATTCTCTTGCTGGGCGACGACAATTTTTTTACTTGGTTGTACCAGTCGTGCTCTAAATGGTACATCGCCATGCGAAAGTTGGCGCGTGCAATCGGATCGGGCGGCATCATCGGTGGATGCGGATAACGCTCGTCTACATATTCCAATATGATACGCGGTTCGTATACGGTGATGTCACGATCGACCAGCGTGGGCACCGAGTTATACGGGTTGACCTCGGCAAGTTCCGGTGGCTTGTTGTTTCCGTCGACGATGATCGTTTCGTAATCGAGATCCTTTTCGGCTAGCAGAAAACGAACACGATGGCACTGCGGACACGAAGGAGCGGAATAGAGTTTTAGGGTAAATTGTCTATCGAGTAGCGAATAGTTATTTCTCGACATCTTTCCAGTATTCTTGTTTTAGCAAATAGACTACCGCCAATAAACCGAGCAAGAATAAAATAACCCAAATGCCGACGCTTTGACGCTCCAGTTTCGCCGGCTCCGCCAAATAAGTCAAAAAAGTGACTATGTCCCTGACCACTCTGTCGTATTCTTCCGCCGACAAGGTGCCGGGCTCGACCAATTCGAAATCGGCAATAATCTGTCTCTGGTTGCCGTTTTCATCGGTGATAGTCTCGTATATCGGCTTTTGCCAGCCTTGTAAATCCCACATTACATGCGGCATGGCAACATGCTGGAATATTGCGTTGTTGACTCCCATAGGGCGCGTGTCGTCCAAGTAAAAAGCCTTGAGATAAGTATAGAGCCAGTCCTTGCCTCGAGCGCGAGAGACCAAGGTTAAGTCCGGCGGCACCGCGCCGAACCAACTACGCGCACCATCTGCGGGCATTGACACCACCATCAAATCGCCGACCTTGCTGTCGGTGAATATGAAATCTTCTTTCACCATTTCTTCGCTCAATCCCAAGTCGCGCCCGACCCACTTGTAGCGCGCATAGCGAGAACTATGACAGCTCAAACAGTAGTTGACAAAATACTTTGCACCGCGTTGTAGCGTGTTGCGGTTGTGTATGTCTATATCTATACTTTGCAACGGATACCCTTGCGACACCGCGGCACCGGCACTCGATGCCGTTGCCAGCAAAACTATCGCCGTCAATACGACAAACGATAGACGACAATGCTGCCTCATGCGAGTACTCTTTCGGGTTCGGGTTTGTCCTCCGACCACTGAGTAAAACTTTTCATCGTCGGCAAGAGTAGTTGTATCGATAAGTAAACCACGGGAATAAACCACGAATAGATGACTAACTCGGGGGTTTGATCAAAGATCCTTTGTGCGTCGTAAATGCTGATCAAGGCAATCCAAAACACCAGCCATCCCCTGTTGAATAAGTTGGAGCGCGGTTTGCTATGCACCCATAATATAAAGAAAAACAAAAAGTAAAGCTCGCTGAAGCGCACCGCCATCTCGGTGCGAAACGGGTTGACCGACAAGGTTCCCAAATAACCCAAGTAGATAAAAACCACCACAAATACGGCAAGGTTGAGTTTATGCAAAGCACTGCGATAACGCACCGATTTAACCGGATTTTTATCTATCCACGGCATAAAAAATAAGATGATAATAGACGCACCCATCGCCAATACACCGTACCACGGATCGGGGACCGCACGCAGCACCGTATAGAAAGGTGTGAAATACCAAAGCGGTGATATATGATCGGGTGTCACCAAAGGATTCGCCTCTATAAAGTTGTTATGCTCTAGAAAATACCCCCCCATCTCCGGAACATAAAATACGACGATGGAAAAAAACAGCAAGAACACGACCAAACCGACGATATCCTTGACCGTGTAATAAGGATGAAACGGGATGCCGTCTACGGGCGTGCCGTCGGCAGCTTTGTTGTTCTTAATCTCGATTCCGTCGGGGTTGTTTGAACCTACCTCGTGGAGTGCGATGATATGCATGAAAACCAAACCCGCCAGTATCAACGGAAATGCGATGACATGAAAAGCAAAAAAACGATTGAGCGTTGCATCCGAAACCACATAGTCGCCGCGTATCCAAATTGCCAAATCCTCACCGATATAAGGAATAGCACCGAACAAATTGATGATGACTTGCGCACCCCAATAAGACATCTGTCCCCACGGCAATAGATAACCCATGAACGCCTCCGCCATCAAAGCGACATAAATGAACATGCCGATAATCCACAGCAACTCACGCGGTTTTTTGAACGAACCATACATCAATGCACGAAACATGTGCAGATAAATAACGATGAAGAATGCCGATGCGCCCGTGGAGTGCATGTAGCGAATCAACCACCCCCACTCTACATCACGCATGATATATTCAACCGACGCAAAAGCACTCGCCGCATCGGGTTTGTAATGCATGGTCAGAAAAATACCGGTGAATATCTGTAGCACCAATATAAATAACGCGAGCGAACCGAAGAAATACCAAAAGTTAAAATTCTTGGGCGCATAATAACCGGCAAGATGGTCTTGCCATATTTTACTCAGAGGGAAACGCTCGTCTATCCAACCCAAAAGACCGGTCGTCCTCTGCTCAGTCTGTTCCATTTTAAGCCTTCTCCTTTTCCGATTCACCGATGACAATCTTGTCGTCGGCAGCATAGCGATACGGTGGGACTTCCAAATTCTTAGGTGCCGGCACACCGCGATAAACACGCCCCGCCAAGTCAAAACGCGAACCATGACACGCACAAAAGAAGCCACCTTCCCATTTAGACCCCAAATCTTCCGGCGCAATATCGGGTCGGTAAGTCGGCGAACATCCGAGATGCGTGCATATTCCGACCAATACCAAGAACTCCGGCTTGATTGATCTGTATTCGTTGTGCGCATACTCCGGCTGCTGCGGCTGATCCGATTTGGGATCGCGCAACTGCGGTTCCACATCCTTTAAGGTCTTCAACATCTCCTTAGTTCTATTAACTATCCATATCGGCTTGCCGCGCCATTCTTCACGCACCATCTCGCCGGGCTCTATCTTGCTTAAATCAACCTCGACAGGCGCGCCCGCCGCTTGGGTTTTAGCACTGGGCTCCATGGACTTCACGAAAGGAACAGCCGTTGTGACTATTCCCACACCCCCTACTATCTTCGCACTGGAGGTTAAGAAACGCCGACGCGTAACGTCAACTTTATCCTCATCATTAGCAGGCATTGTATGACTCTCTGTCTTTTATGTTTACATCAATAACTCTTGGGGAGTTTAGCTAAACCAGCCTACACATCGGTAGGCCATCACACCATAATCAGTTAGGCGCAGTGGCAAATGTCAAAGCACTTAACACCTTACACTGGAGATTGCCACTGCTAGTTATATTAACTAATACGGGATTATAGCATAATAACGGGCGAACTGCACTAATCCATTCCCCGCTTGTAGAGGCAGAATAGAGCCGCCGATTGAGCCGGTAGGTCAATCGGCGGCCTTGATGTCCGCCCTTAGGGTGGCAGGCGCAGCCTGACGGGGTGGTTATAAAAGGGGGCTGTTGAAAAAGTACTGTCTCTGCAAAGTTGCAATCGCTTGCGCCGTGAATATTTGCAAACCACTCGTAGGGGCGGACTAGCATGTCCGCCCGTAACGCGTTGTGCCTACACGATTTATACATTCATCCATCCAATTTATGGAAACCAAAACCAAATGGCGCAAGTGGTTGGATTTTTCAATGCCCGCACTTTTTCAACAGCCCCAAAAGGTTGGCACAGATATAGTGCTGGTCCATTCCCCTCCTCTGGAGGGGTGGCCTATGCATTTTGCAATGCATGCGTTTAGCAGTCATGTTGAGGTTCTGAACAAAGTCACGCCGATTGACCTACTGGTTCAATCGGCGGTTCTATTCAGCCTGACGGGGTGGTCGCAAATATGCCAGAACGATTAACACATCCCCACCCTACCCCAACAAACACTTCGGGTACATTCCTCAAACAATTTGCTATACTTTTGCTACAAAGAAATTGGCAAGGTTCGAAATAATGAAATATAGTTTTATTGTGATTTTTGCGTTAGCACTTGGAGGATGCACACCCTCTTATGATTTCAAATATCATGAAACAAATAGTAGCCCAGCCCGTGTATGCTTTAGTAAATATATCTCCGGCGAACCTATCGGGGATTTTTGCAAAAATAAAATTCATTAAAAGTTTTAGTTTCCAAGTAGTTTGTTGTACTGCCGCTACTTTTTCAACAGCTTCATTTCCCCTATCTTTTGGTTTAGAGCGACGCAACAAAAAAGCCGCCCGTAGGCGGCCTTTTGAATGTTGCATATTCACACTTATTAATCCTGATACAAAAATCGTTAATGTGGAATCCCTAATTCAATTTTTCCAGCGTAGCACACCTTGAATTAAAAAGCAATTTTTCTTTGCGATTTAGCATGTAACCGTATTTATAGTTATAATAGCAGGTTTCATAAATGGATAACCAATAAGGAGGTATATCGTCATGGGAATTAAATATCGCTTAGGGCTGGATGTCGGTGCCAATTCACTCGGCTGGAGTGTGCTGAAACTAGACACGGATGATAAACCTTATAAAATAGAAAATGCCGGTGCACGCATTTTCTCCGACGGACGAGAACCTAAAGGCCATAGTACCTTGAAGGCAGTCAGGAGAACAGCACGATCCGCCCGCCGAAATAGAGACAGATTCAAACAGCGACAGACCTATTTAATAAAAGAACTTGAAAAGGCTAAATTGTTTCCGCCGGAATCCGATACTGCGACGCGCCACGCTATACAAAAACTTGACCCTTTAGAATTGCGGGCTAATGCGCTGCATGAAAAGCTAGACCCCTACCATATAGGTCGTGCATTATTTCATATAAATCAACGTCGCGGTTTTAAGAGCAACCGCAAAGACACCAGCGAAGAGGCTAGAAGCGGTAAGGTCAGTAAATCCGTGATGGCACTATTCAAGAAAATGGGTTTAGTCCAACAAAGTTCTATCCTCGATGAACCAGAAAAGCTCTCTGAAGAACAAAACAAATGGATCCGACAAGAGGAAGCCAAACAAAAAAAAGAAGCAATCACTAAATTAAAAGATTTAGACATTACTTTTGGTTCGTTTTTGTGGGAACGACGCAAACAACACCCGCCACAGGCAACCCGTGCTCATCCCAACGTAGATGGCAAGTTATACGATCTTTATCCGACCCGAGATCTATTAGAAGACGAATTTGACAAAATCTGTGCTAAACAACAAAAATATCACCCAAAACTTTTAAGCGCGGAAGTCGTCAAACATTTGAGAAAAATTATATTTTATCAGCGACCCTTGAAACCCCAAGAGCGCGGCAAATGTGCTTATCTGTATAAGGCAGGAGAACTCCGCGCTTTCCGAGCAATGCCGAGCTTTCAACGCTATCGCATCTATCAAGAAGTTAATAACTTGGAATGGGCCGGTCCGAGACAACCATATCGTTTGAGAGATTACCCCGAAGCAAGGGATGCCGTCGTGACACTATTAGAGAAACCTACTACTAAAAAAGGCAATGTCACCTTTACTAAAATTAAGAACGTACTTAAAGATCTAGGAGTCGCAGAAGGCGAGTTCAAATTAAATTACGAAACCTTGAAAAGAAAAAAAACAAAAAGAAAAAAAACAAAAAGTAAAAAAAACGAAAAGCAAAAAAAAGACTCGTCAGGTTTGGACGGCAATCTCACCTCTAATATTATGCAAAAAGAAGATTGTATCGGAGCGCAGTGGCACGATTGGCCTATAGAAAAACAAGACTCATTCATTGGACTGATATTAAACGATAAGCTCAGCGATGTAGAAGTCCGAGATAAGCTAGTGAAAGAATACAAACTTTCTGAGGAAATAGCTACAGTTTGTCTTGAGGAGCATCTGCCAGAAGGCACGGCACACCTATCCTTAAAAGCTGCCAAATTGCTCACGGAAAAAATGAAAAATGAATATTGTCTGCAGTCCGAAGCGGTGGAGCGTGTCTCGGAAGAGCACAGCGACTTTGTTAGTCCATTTATAAGATCTACCGAAGAGGGAAAATTATTAGAACGATTACCCTATTACGGAGAGTTTTTTAAAGATGGCAAACATATAATTCCGGGAACTCTAGATGAGAAAGATGAGCACGACAACTTAAGATTTTATGGAAGTGTGTCCAACCCGACGGTACACATCGCCTTGAACCAAATCCGCAATGTAATCAACGAACTGATAAAACGATACGGGAAGCCGACTTCCATTGTTATTGAATTGGGTAGAGAATTGCCGGCAGGTAAAGAAAGACGTAAAGAGATAAAAAGTGAACAGAAAGAGAACCAAACGAATAATGAAGAGATTGATGCAGAACTTAAAGAACTTGGACAGCTTATAAATAGGGATAACAGAATCAGGTTTCGGCTTTGGAAGGAATTGGATGAGGAGGATCCTGCCGGACGCAAATGTCCATTTACGGGAGAAACCATCAATATTCATAAAATATTTAGTGATGAAGTTGAAGTTGAACACCTTATTCCTTTTAGCAAGTCATTAGACGATAGTTTCTCTAATAAAGTATTGTGTTTAAGGCGAGCAAACCGAGACAAAAGGCAACAAACTCCATACGAAGCATTTGGCCATAGTCCAGGTGGTTACAACTGGAATAAGATTTTTGAACGTTCTAAAAGTTTGCCCAAAAGCAAGCAATGGCGATTTGAAAAAGACGCTATGAAAAAGTGGCATCACAACAACGAGTCCGATTTTCTAGCCCGGCATCTAAACGACACTCGATATATCGGCAGATTAACTAAAGATTATCTTGAAGCCATTTGTCCGTACAACAAAATTGATGTTGTCACCGGAAGATTGACTGCCCTTCTACGTGGTCATTGGGGATTAAACAGTATTCTAAAAGAGATACGAACCGATGAAGAACTTAAAAGGCTTGGACAAGAGGCTAGTAAAGATAATAGAGTCAGGTATTGGCTTTGGGAAGAATTAAACGAGGATCCCAAAGGGCGCGAATGTCCATTTACAGGGAAGACCATTGTCAAGGACGACATATTTAGTGATGAATTTGAAATCGGATACCTCATTCCTGATAGTACATCAAAGTGCGACAGTTTCTCTAATAAAGTGTTATGTTCGGCACAAGCAAAACAAGACAAAGGACAACAAACCCCATACGAGGCATTCGGTCATAGTCCCGACGATTACAACTGGAATAATATTCTGCAACGCTCCGAAAGATTGCCTGAAAACAAGCAATGGCGATTTTTAGAAGACGCTATGGAAAAATGGCAGAGCAGAAATTTTGGTAGCAGCAGCTATAATAAAGCAAAGAAAAGCCGCGACGACCATAGGCATCACGCAATTGATGCCATTGTGATCGGAATGACTACGAGAAGTATTTTACAAAAAGTAGCAACGGCTGCCAACCAATCCGAAGAGTTAGACCTTCCGTCTTTATTTAATAAAAAAGAAAATGGTAAAAGCGCAATTGATCCATGGCTCGGATTTCGTGCAGATGTGAAAAACATAATAGATAATATCATCGTTTCTCATAGAAAAAGGAACAAACAGTTGGGACAAGGTAACACAAAATTAGGACGAGATAGCACAAGCGGACAGCTGCATGATAGTACTGCTTATGGCATAGTAACAAAACATGATAATGAAAAGAGTACGGTTGTGGTGCGCCGACCTATAAAAGAATTATCGGAAAATAGGAAAAAACTAGGATCTATTCGAGATAAGCATTTGAAAGAACAATTTTTAGATGCGTTTGACGGCAATGGCAAGGAGGGCGTGATGGTTCTAGCTGAACAGAAAAATATCAGAGGGTTGCGTTGTATTCAGGATTTATCAATCATTCCTATTAAGGATAAAGAAGGACGAGAATATAAGGCTTTGAAAGGGAATAGTAACTGGGGATACGAAATTTACGAATATCCTGACGAACATGAAAAAGCAGGGGAATGGGTAGGATTTCCTATTTCTACTCATGATGCCAATCAAAAAAACTTTCAACCGGGTGTAACCCATCGCCCGTATCCAACCGCTAAACTTGTAATGCGTTTGCATATTAATGATTATGTAGAAATTATCGGAGAAGATGGCTCACCGCAAATCATGCGTCTACAGAAAATTTCAGATAGCCTATCTTTTGTGTCTCCTAACGAAGCAAGCACTACAAAGTTCTCTGGCATGGGTGCTAGTTCCTTACTAAAAGGCAATGCTCGTAAGGTACATATTAGCCCGACAGGACTTAAAAATTACGATGGCAATTGTAGCTAACACTCTATATTCAATAATCAATTTTTTGCATGCCCGACCAAATCGTTGAAATTACGCAACCGGGTTATTGGTTGAGTAAGTCACGCGGATTTCTAGAAGTTCAAAGCAACGATGAAAACCAAATCGGTGGAAAGATACCATTAGACGATATTCTATCGGTTGTTATTTCTACTCCGGGATGTTCTCTATCAACCGTTCTCATAGATTACCTGAGTCGTCGCAATATCCCCATTACGATATGCGGAGCAAACTACCTCCCCACAACGCTCATCTTACCGATAGACGGTTACAATAGACAATTCCAAGTCATGCAAAGCCAAACCGATTTATCGGCACCGCGCCGTAAGCGCGCATGGCAAGCTATAGTCAGAGCCAAAATACAAAATCAAGCCGATTTACTGGAGTTTGTCGGCAAAAATAATATGCAATTAAAACGCTTAATCTCAAATGTGAAATCCGGCGATATCGATAATTGCGAGGCTCAGGCAGCACGCATTTATTGGCAAAGTTTATTCGGCGAAGATTTTCGTCGTGACCGCACCGCTATCGATTTGAATACTCCGCTCAACTATATTTACACGGTTATTAGAGCGTGTATTGCTCGCGGGATCAGTAGTGCAGGATTACATCCTACATTCAGCATACACCATAAAAATCCACAAAATGCATTCAACCTCGCCGATGATTTGATTGAACCCTATCGCCCTATTGCCGATTGCTTTGTTTGGAAGAGATACTTCAATAAATTTGATCGACTGACCCCCGAAGTAAAAGCGTCTTTAACAAGCATCGTAAATCTACAAATCCCTATAGGAGACGAAGTATCCCCTTTATCGTTGGCTGCCGTTAAGACATGCCGTTCTTACGCAAGCTATTGCCTCAATGAGGCAACAAATATCTTACTTCCTAAACTACCTATGTCTTTAGAAATAGGGGCTTTATGAGTAGTAACCAAAACCATCTAAGCCCGTATCGCATTATGTGGTTATTTGTAATGTTTGACTTGCCCGTAGGCACTAAAAAAGAGAGAGAGCAGGCGACAAAATTTCGTCAAGGACTTCTTGATTTAGGGTTTGAAATGTCACAATTTTCAGTATACTTAAAATACTGTCCGTCAAAAGAAAAATCGGAAGTAGTTAGTGACAAAGTCAAAGTTAAAATTCCGATTGGAGGTAAAGTAGATATTCTGATGATAACCGATAAACAGTTTTCAGGCATGAAAAGATTTTATGCAAAAACCGAAATTAAAAGCAGTGCAAAACCGAAGCAGTTACATATCTTTTGATTATTTTTTTCTACGCAATATAGAAAAAAGTATCACCACAATAACTGCTTCGGCGTTGTCGGATTATACCATTGAATTAGGGGGTATCAGGACAACAAGCGGAATAATGTTTGGATTCGTGATATTGATTATACCATTGAATTAGGGGGTATCAGGACAACAACTTCTGATATAAAGTAATAGCCGCCCATGATTATACCATTGAATTAGGGGGTATCAGGACAACGGAATGTACTGCAGTATTCTAAAAAATACAGATTATACCATTGAATTAGGGGGTATCAGGACAACTCTAGTTTTGATGGGGTAGAAACAGAATTAGATTATACCATTGAATTAGGGGGTATCAGGACAACGGACATGTACTAATTAAAGTACTAATTGAAGATTATACCATTGAATTAGGGGGTATCAGGACAACATGACGGGGCAGGTGCGTATTGCACATAATGATTATACCATTGAATTAGGGGGTATCAGGACAACTACCATGCAAGTACGCAGTACAATAATCATGATTATACCATTGAATTAGGGGGTATCAGGACAACGGACATGTACTAATTAAAGTACTAATTGAAGATTATACCATTGAATTAGGGGGTATCAGGACAACATGACGGGGCAGGTGCGTATTGCACATAATGATTATACCATTGAATTAGGGGGTATCAGGACAACTACCATGCAAGTACGCAGTACAATAATCATGATTATACCATTGAATTAGGGGGTATCAGGACAACATGATTGAGACACACATAATCCATACTATCGATTATACCATTGAATTAGGGGGTATCAGGACAACGATGTTCGTCTTCCAATGTATAACATTCAAGATTATACCATTGAATTAGGGGGTATCAGGACAACGATATTCTCCCACGCCTCACGCGCCGACAAGATTATACCATTGAATTAGGGGGTATCAGGACAACACAAACTACAAATAACACATAAAACCTCAAGATTATACCATTGAATTAGGGGGTATCAGGACAACACAAAGTTTCCGACACCTGAAATTGATACTGATTATACCATTGAATTAGGGGGTATCAGGACAACATGAAGGAAGCGAAGGCTTTGGTTAGAAAGGATTATACCATTGAATTAGGGGGTATCAGGACAACTACTTCATTATCATAAACATAAGGCACTGAGATTATACCATTGAATTAGGGGGTATCAGGACAACGTTTCAGTGCTACTGAGGCGGCGGAGGGCAGATTATACCATTGAATTAGGGGGTATCAGGACAACCATTACAAGACACTAACGATTTCAAGTTTTGATTATACCATTGAATTAGGGGGTATCAGGACAACGCCAATTCTGACTCGTCCATATAAGACAAGGATTATACCATTGAATTAGGGGGTGACGTTCTCCCAAAATTTAGTACTAATGCTTAAAGTTAGTTTTTCCGATAAACTAGAGAAGTTAAAAACATTACAGGAGAACTTAACATGAAGAGAAAACGTTTTAGTGAAGAACAAATCATTAAGGCATTAAAGTCAAATCAAGCCGGCATGAAAGTAATCGATATCTGTCGTGATCTAGGCATCGCCGAACAGACATTTTATCGCTGGCGCAGCAAGTATAATGGCATGGAAGTGGCAGAAGCTAAACGCCTGCGAGAGCTTGAAGCCGATAATAGCAAGCTCAAGAAGCTATTGGCTGAATCGGTGATGCAGTGTGAAACACTTAAGGAGGTATTATCAAAAAAGTGGTAAAGCCGGCGCAACGCAAGCAGATTGTCAAAGATCTAGTGAGCGCGGGTCGGCATAGTGAACGCACTGCGTGTGCCCTTGCCAGTATTAGTCGCACTGCATATCGCTATCAGGGCAACCAAGCTGATAAAGATCGTCAACTGGAAGCTGCGTTATTGGAGAAGGCAAAGCAATATCCACATTATGGCTATAAGATGTTGCATGCGCTTTTGAAGAGCGAAGGCCGGGTCGTCAATGTGAAGCGTACCTATAGGCTTTATAAGAAGCTCAGGCTCGAATTGAGAACCAAGAAGCGCAAGAAGCTGTGTCATCCGCGTGGCGTGCCGAAAACACCGGCAACGGTGAATGAGTGCTGGTCAATGGACTTTGTGCATGACCAGTTTAGCGACGGCAGATGCTTTCGGGTATTGAACATAGTAGATAACTTCAGCCGTGAATGTGTCGGACAGATTGTTGATGTTTCGATCACCGGTCAACGCGTAGCAAACTATCTATCCGAATTGATAGAATGGCTCGGTGTGAAGCCGGCACGCATCGTCTGCGACAATGGCACCGAGTTTAGATGCAAGGCGATGTTCCACTGGAGCCGAGATCAGCAGGTGGAATTGGACTTTATCCAACCCGGCAAACCGACCCAGAATGCCTTTGTAGAAAGTTTCAACGGCAAGTTCCGAGACGGTTGTCTGAACCAGTTCTGGTTTCGTTCAATAAAAGAGGCGAGAGAGATTATAGAAGCCTGGCGAATAGATTATAATGAAGTGCGTCCGCACAGCGCATTGGGTTATCAACCCCCAAGTGTATTTGCGGAGGCTATAGCATGAAAACTAACTTTGTATATGGTAATAAAAATGGGGTAACGTCAGGGGTATCAGGACAACAACTTCGTCCGCAGACATCTGATGCGCACAGATTATACCATTGAATTAGGGGGTATCAGGACAACAAACGGTATCTGATAGTGAGGGAGCTTTGGGATTATACCATTGAATTAGGGGGTATCAGGACAACAAAAGTTCGGGTTGGGTTACTAATTCTGGCGATTATACCATTGAATTAGGGGGTATCAGGACAACTAGCTTGTGCCACTGCCCTTTTGCGTCACAGATTATACCATTGAATTAGGGGGTATCAGGACAACAAAAAGAGAGGTGAGATATGTTTGGATTTTGATTATACCATTGAATTAGGGGGTATCAGGACAACAACTTGCGACCTTCAAAACTAGCCTCATGCGATTATACCATTGAATTAGGGGGTATCAGGACAACAATTTCATAAATATCATGATTTACTCCAAAGATTATACCATTGAATTAGGGGGTATCAGGACAACTAGATTATCCGACACCGCTCTGGGATCACTGATTATACCATTGAATTAGGGGGTATCAGGACAACGCGGGTCGTTATTTAGTTCAGCCACATTATGATTATACCATTGAATTAGGGGGTATCAGGACAACAAACGAACAACATTGCTATCACTATCACCTGATTATACCATTGAATTAGGGGGTATCAGGACAACAAAATGACCCAAATTAATATCTACCAATCCGATTATACCATTGAATTAGGGGGTATCAGGACAACATCATAACACTCCTTATTTATCTAACAAACGATTATACCATTGAATTAGGGGGTATCAGGACAACCAAGAGGAACTTCGGCACCTGTATCTGCTAGATTATACCATTGAATTAGGGGGTATCAGGACAACATGACGGGGCAGGTGCGTATTGCACATAATGATTATACCATTGAATTAGGGGGTATCAGGACAACTAAAAGAAACATTACCATTAAAACTCTCCGGATTATACCATTGAATTAGGGGGTATCAGGACAACCCGACAACCAAACCATAATTTTGCTTATGAGATTATACCATTGAATTAGGGGGTATCAGGACAACAAACAAACACAAAACACAAAACACAATACTGATTATACCATTGAATTAGGGGGTATCAGGACAACTCGTACCGCAGATATATCCCACTGCAACTGGATTATACCATTGAATTAGGGGGTATCAGGACAACAATAGTATCTTTTTTGATAGACAAATACAAGATTATACCATTGAATTAGGGGGTATCAGGACAACAAATCATCCACATACTCCACAACATCACCAGATTATACCATTGAATTAGGGGGTATCAGGACAACATCCCGGCACCGCCATAGACAACCGCAAGCGATTATACCATTGAATTAGGGGGTATCAGGACAACAGTGCCTCTATTATGGCACTGCATTTACTAGATTATACCATTGAATTAGGGGGTATCAGGACAACCTCCGGGTTGTCACTAACCAACAACCAGTTGATTATACCATTGAATTAGGGGGTATCAGGACAACTAGTAAATCTCCTGCTGTTGGTTTAAGATAGGATTATACCATTGAATTAGGGGGTATCAGGACAACACCTCTGTCAAACGAGCTACGTTGCCTTCAGATTATACCATTGAATTAGGGGGTATCAGGACAACACCTCTGTCAAACGAGCTACGTTGCCTTCAGATTATACCATTGAATTAGGGGGTATCAGGACAACCCCCCCGACCAATTAACGATTATAAAATTAGATTATACCATTGAATTAGGGGGTATCAGGACAACTACCAACCACAGAATAAAAAATTTTCGTCATGCGTAAAGGCAAACTCATGTGCGATTCTAGATTTATGGTTACCTAAACCCCACGGACAAATGCACTAGTTTGCCTCACGCATGACGAAAGAAAATTAATTAACTCTAAATATCCTGTTTAGCACTCCAGTCTTGCCTGATTTATGAAACCTTTTCACTGCGTTTTTATGTCTACCATCGTATAAAATCCTCCTGCTCCCCCTTTGTTGAGGCTTTATTCGTTATCGGCTGAGAATTGCGCTCCCAGAAAACATTGTCTTTATAGCCCTGTATAGTTGGGTCGGCAGTCGCTTGTTTTAAGCGTTTGACCGCCCAGCAGCAATACTCTTGGTTGATTTCTATTGCACAGAAGCGTCGCTTTAGTTTGTCGGCGACAACCGCTGTGGTGCCACTCCCGGCAAAAGGATCCAACACAAAATCTCCCGACTTTGAGCTTGCTAGGATTAATTTTGCGATTAGCTTTTCGGGTTTCTGGGTAGGATGGTCGGTATTCTCTGCCATAGACCAAAACGGAATTGTTATATCGGTCCATATATTAGACGGATATGTGAGGCGATAATTACCGCTTGCTTCTTGTCTCCAGTCTTTAGGTTTTCCGTTGATTTTATAGGGTGCTATGACTTTGCGTTTGAGTTTGACCGCTTCTACATCGAAATGATACTGCTCTGAGACAGTGCAGAACCATAGGTCTTCGGTGTTGTTCTTCCAGTTATGCTTAGCACCCCGCCCTTTTTCTCTTTCCCAGCTAATCCGATTGCGGATATAAAAATGCGACTCTAGAATCGGTGCGACAAGCATAGAGGTTTTCCAATCGGAGCAAACATAAACCGTTGCCGTCGGTTTTAGAGTCGGTTTCAATTTATTTATTGCGTCTTCAAACCATCGCCGATAAATATTTGCTTCCTTCACTTTGAAAAGTGTACCGTTGTAGTTCTTAGATAAATTATAAGGCGGGTCCAAAATCAATAAATCTACAAAATGGCAGGGTAGATACTTTGCAATAGCAAATATATCACCGCAGATAATTTTTCCATTGATCTGTTTGACACTAGACTTAGTGCTTAAACGATGGACTCCGCGTAGCAGTGTTTTTATTTCCTTGGGGTCGCAGTTTAAGGTTCGGTTTCTCACGATAATCAACTATTAAATTTACTTTGGCATTCCTGATGGCTGTTTGGAATAACATTATAATACAGAGTAAAGTCTTGTGGTTTTGTGAGAGTTTGGTTGCGCGGATACTTTGGCGCAAGCGGTTATAGACCACCCCGTCAGGCTGCGCCTGCCACCCCTCCAGAGGAGGGGAATTAAATAGTGCAGATATCTAGGGCTGTTGAAAAATAGAACCGCCGATTGCTCCAGTAGGTCAATCGGCGTAACATTATGCAGAACTGTAACGCGCTGCGTCTGCACAAATAAAGTTGTACACCAGTTAATTTATGGAAACCAAAACCATACGGCGCAAGCGGCTGCGGCTGTGTAGAACGGTGTTTTACCCTAAATCCGCATTAGATTCCTGCAAGCTCGCATCCTCTTATATTGCAACACGCTCAGGCAAATTACCAATGCACCCATTGGGTGAAACAGTAATTATTAATCATTTTTCACATAAAACTCTCTACAAAGTCTTAGTTTTTTGTTACTATTTATCAATTAACAATATGGGAGGCATTATGTCAAAACGAAATAAAAAAAAGCGCAAGAAGCAGTACCGGCGGGCACCGTATACGCTCGGTGTCACTAAAGAGAGATTCACCTCTCGCAGTGGTCTGTTGCCACTCGCTGAATTACTAGAAGCACTTAAAATTAAGCAACAAGCTGATGCCTTGTTTCCGGCACCGGGGAGCAATTGCAGTTATGACAACAGCACGATCGTCAATACCTTTGTGCTGATGCTCAACGAGGGTGCCAGTTGTCTTGAAGATGTCTACCACCTACACACCGAAGCGGAGTTGCTTAAGCTGCTGGGCATTCAAGAGTTGCCGGGAGCAGATACTTTAGCGCAGTGGTTGCATCGTCATGGTGAGGCTGGCGTGCCGTTAGTTGGCGAAATCAGTCGCCGGGTGGTTGCCGAGACCTTGAAACTGTTGCGAGTAGATCGTGTCACTTTGGACATCGACGCAACAGCCATTTTGAATAATAAGTCAGGTGATCATTGGACTTATCTGAAGCATCGAGGTTATATGCCGATGATCGGCATCATAGCGCAAAGTGGTCAGGTCATCGCCGCAGAGTTCCGTGACGGGAATGTTCCACCAAGCTATGATAATGCCGGTTTTATTGAAAAGTGCCAAGATCAGTTGTTGGCGGCAGGGATCGTCGTTGGGCGCGTGCGTTCGGACTCGGCGAGTTATCAAAAAGTAATCATTGAAGGTCTAGCCCATCGAGACATTGAGTTTATTATTCGTGCCAAACTGGATACTGCAATCAAGACGGTGATTGCTTCAGTGTCGGCAACGGATTGGAAACCGTTGCGCTTACGAGACGGCAGCCTATCGCAACACCAATGGGTCGCTCGTCGCACCCACATTATGCACAACAGCGACACCCTATTTAATCTCATCATGCAACGCTGCCGTAAGAGCGAAGTTGCCGACTTGCCTGAGCAGAGAGAGTTGCCGGGACTGTCTATAGAAACGCGATACGAAACTGATCAGTATATCTATCGTGTCATTGCGACTAATATTGAAGGGCTAGACGACTCGCAGATCGTCCACGAGTATAATCAGCGTGGCGAGTGTGCGGAGAACCGCATTAAGGAGCTCAAATCGGACTTTTCGGCAGGTCGTCTGCCATGTAGTGATTTTGGTGCCAATGCCCTGTATGTTGCTGTGTGTGCGTTAGCCTACAATGTGTTTGCACTGTTGCGTTGTGGCTTACCGACAGAGTTTCGTTTTGCCAGAGCACCGACGCTGCGAGTGCGGTTGTTTGGTCTGGCGGCAAAGGTTGTGCGACACGGGTGACACGGGATGCTCAAACTACACAACGCACATGGGACTGTTGAAAAAGTATTTCATAGAGTGGTAGGGGCGGACTTTATTAAATTGCCGATTGACCTACCGGCTCAATCGGCGGCTCTGTTCTGCCTGTAACGCGTTGCGCCTGCACAATTTATACATTCATCCAATTTATGGACACTAAAACTAAATGGCGCAAGCGGTTACGGCTGTGCAAAACGTTATCGTTTTGGGCAGACACACAGGTCTGCCCCTACGACTTTGTGGTTATCATACATGTGGTGCAAAGCGGTTGGATTCGTGCAAAACGGTACTTTTTCAACAGTCCCACATTACAAATTGTTAAAGAGAGTTCTCGCACACTTCCACGGCATTCTGGGCAGGCTATTGTCTGAGGTGCGATACCCGTTGCTACATTAAGACCAGTCATTCTATCTCGTTGCCATTGACAATGCATCATTCAAAGTAGATGCCATACCCGAACCTACCCCAATTCGAGGGAGCAGAGCATTTTTGAGGTTCACTGGGGTCTAAATGGAAGTTTATTCCTCTTAGCCGAACAAATATGTAGCGTAAAATTCCAGATTGAGGTGATTGACCTGACAATTTAGCAGAAAATTATCCATCCCATACGCTTTTCATACCCCATTGCGGATTTAGGGCGCATCTACGACTACCCCGTCAGGCAAAGCCTTGAACCTCTCCCAAAAAGGGAAATGGGGCTGTTGAAAAAGTGCGGCATCGTACGAATCCAATCACTTGCGCCATTTGGTTTTGGTTTCCATAAATTGGATGGATGAATGTATAAATCGTGTAGACACAACGCGTTATGGGCGGACATGCTAGTCCGCCCCTACGGGTGGTTTGCAAATATTCACAGCGCAAGCGGTCACGATTGCGCCGTGACGATACTTTTTCAACAGCCCCAAATAATGATTCGAGTCAATTCGCTCGCGCAGACATTATAGTAGAATAGTTCCTTATTTTCTCGCTGAAAACACGAACTATTCAATTATGGCAGAGGCAAAAATCACTTATCAACACGGTATCGCATCGAACCGATTGCAGTTCACACATCTATTGCTACAAGTATTCTTTGTCGGCATGGCATGGGGGGTGATGCGTACCGTCGTACCGGTACTAGCCGAAACCGAATTCGGAAAGCCGGAGGACGCTTTTACTTTACTCTCCGCATTTGTCATTACATTTGGTTTCGTCAAAGGAACATTAAACTTTGTTGCCGGTCGCCTTTCCGAGCGGATGGGACGCAAATCGATTTTAATCGCCGGCTGGATAACCGCACTGCCGGTGCCGTGGATGATCTTTTATGCGCCCGGCTGGAATTGGATTATTGCTTCTACGATATTACTCGGCATCAATCAAGGTTTGTGCTGGTCCATGACGCAGACCTCTAAAATGGATATCACGCATCTGAATCAACGAGGGCTCGCCATAGGTTTGAACGAATTTGCCGGCTATTTGGGAGTTGCCGTCGCCGGTGTGGTCACCGGTTATCTATCCGAACTGCTACCACCGCGCGAGGCATTATTATTTTTCGGGATTGTGGTTATTTCATCGGCGTTAATATTCGCTTGGGTTTGGGTACTAGAAACGCTGCCGTGGATGCACACCGAAGCGCGCAGCCGGCAGAAGGAAAATAATATACACCGATACTTCTACGGTTCTCGTTCAATCTCCGACACACCGACTACTCGGGAAGTCTTTGTTTGGGTGAGTTGGCAAGATCGCAGAATGGTGGCTTTTAGCCAAGCCGGATTGATAGAAAAATTCGTAGACACGCTCATCTGGGTATTCTACCCGGTCTACCTATACGAACAGGGTTTGAGCTTGTTCCATATCGGCATCGTCGTCGGCATTTACGGCTTCGTCTGGGGAACACTGCAAACCGTCACCGGAAAACTTTCCGACCAGATCGGGCGTATGAAGCCGATCGTTTCCGGAATGTGGATTTGTGCCGTCGGTGTTGCAATGAAATTGTACGGCGACGACATACTATGGTGGTGTTTCAGCGCAGCGATCACCGGACTGGGCATGGCTTTGCTGTATCCCAATTTGAGTGCTGCCGTCAACGACATCAGCCATCCGAATTGGCGCGGCTCGGCTATCGGCGTTTATCGGTTCTGGCGTGATCTGGGATACGGAGTCGGTGCGCTCATTTTGGGTTTGACCGCCGATATCCACGGTGCGATTACGAGTACTTTCTGGGTGGTCATTGTATCTATGTTTTTGTCCGGCTTGTTCGTGTGCTATTGGGGACAAGAAACCTTACCCAAGCTACGCAAGGCGGTGCTCGATTAGGTTAATCGGCGGAGAGGGAGGGATTCGAACCCCCGGATCGCTTGCGCGATCTTCGGTTTTCAAGACCGATGCCTTCGACCACTCGGCCACCTCTCCGAAAGAACTTTAGGAAGTTATAAAAGAATACTACATAATCGTCGCCTAATCCAAAGGAAAAGAATAAATTGTGCAGAACTCCGGGGCTGTTGAAAATGTATTTCATAGAGTGGTAGGGGCAGTATAAATTCACGGCGCAAGCGGTTACGGTTGCACGCTGACGATACTTTTTCACAGTCTCATGTGCCGACACAATGTATAAGGACAGCCACTTTGCGTTGTTATTTGAGCCGTTTAATCTCCTCAGCGGATAAACCCGTCACTTCGGAAATCAACGAAACCTCCAGACCCTTTTGCAACATATTCAAGGCGATATTTCGAACCTCTTTAACCCTACCTTGTTCAATGCCTTGTTCAATGCCTTCTTCTATCAGCCCTTCCCTTTCCAAGTTGTATTCCAGCTTGTATCTGTCGTGGGCTATAGAATCCCACAGATCTATCTCCTCCTCCGATACCTTCGCTAAATGCTCTAATGCCATCTTTATCTCTCCGTCTTGTGATAAATGCGCTACCTGCTCGGGTGTCAAGTCCTTTGAATGTTTCATAATATAGCACCACCTATCGGCCATATCAACTAGCTCTAAGTAGCTCTTATTAAATTTGTTTAGTTCCACTATCATTATCGTTAAATCCATCTTGAGTTTCTTATTCAGATGCTTAATCGATTTGATTTCTAGTTGGTCTATATGTTCGTCCGTGTCGCCAAATACCGTGAAGTCGGTGAATGCCAGCAAGTAGGTCGGACTAATCTTGCTATACTTTTGTCCACGATTTACGACATGCGTATGCAACTGTGCCCAATAGAGCAACATTCTACCCAGGAAGTGTTTCTCACGATAGACCTGCATTTCTATGCTAACATTCTCGCCACTATTCAATTTGACATTGAGGTCTAGTACGACTTGCTTGCCGTCCGGCGTGTTCGGTGGGATGACACTGTCTTCCAGATGCAACTTATCGTCCGATTGACTCTGTGGTTGCTTTGCAGACTCGGACTCTGTGTTGTTTTTTTCAGGGTTCAGTATCACCATATCCGAGGCATTATCGGAGATCGGCAGGAAGCTCTTGATCAGCGAGAGCAGTACCTGTTTATTAGTTGAGAAGTATCGTTTGAAGACGCGGTCTTTGGTCAGTGGTAAATATTTTCTCTGTTCTTTGTTCATGAAACCTCCTATAAGTTTTGGTTAAAACTCATAGGGTGAGCGAATATTTAGGGTGTGGGGAAACATTTCGATGAACGGTAGCAGATATTAGATAAACGGTAAAATATTGTGCAGATACATGGGGTTATTGGAAAGTACCGTTCTGCACAAATAGCATCGTTTCTTGTTGCATAGAATCGGCACTTGCTCCAGTTGGGCAAGTGCCGTAACCTCGTACAAAATCTAAATATGGGGCTGTTGAAAAAGTATCGTCAGCGTGCAACCGTAACCGCTTGCGCCGTGAATTTATAATAACCACCAAGCCGTAGGGGCAGACCTGTGTGTCTGCCCTTAAGTACCGTCCAGAATAACCGTAACCGCTTGTGCCATTTGGTTTTGGTTTCCATAAATCGGGTGAATGAATGTATAAATCGTGCCGACCAACGCGCTACGGGCGGACATGCAAGTCCGCCCCTACGGTTCATAAAATACTTTTTCAACAGCCCCATATTGCAATCGTGAGAAATAATATGAATATCAAAAACAAGTGGTGTCATGTTTTGCGGAACAATAGCACATCGGCAACTCAAACATTACAAGATGCAACAGTCGCTTGCGCCATTGAATTTACGATAACCGCCGAGCCGTAGAGGCAGAGTAGAGCCACCGATTGACCTACTGGTTCAATCGGCGTGACTTCGTTCAGAATCTCAACATGACTGCTAAACGCATGCATTGCAAAATGCATAGGCCATCCCTCCGAAGGAGGGGAATGTACCGTCCCTGCGGTTCGTGGATACATTTTTAACAGCCTCTTTTAATGGTTTAGGGTGGCGTTTCTTCCAGAGCACCTTCTAAAAATACTCTGACTTGAATAAAGGCACGGATACTTTGTACTCTTTCTATTCTAACTCTTTCTATTCTAACCGTGTAGTCCACGGATCTGATGTTGCCGTCCGGTGACTCCAATCTGATTACGATCGCCGTTGCTGCCGTAGGTAATGGATCGATCGTCAGCGAATCTCCACCTGCCACCACATTGAAATCTACATTGTTTATGCTATAGCTAATCGTAGTATCGGCATTATCCGCAGTCGCATTCAGCACAACCCGAGTGATATCATCGGCAATTCTTAATAGGTATGTAAGCTCGTTCTGCATAAATAGTTCTGCATTGGTAGGTTCTACAACCGTCAATGAAACCAAATCCGGGGGTTGACTTTCCGTCAAATACTCGGATACCGTATAACCCTGCGTGTCGGTATAAGTCACTTCCACACGATAGCGTCTGTCACTCGGCGCATCACTCGATACCGTATATCCGGCAGTTGTTGCAGAGGGAATATCTACCCAGTCATTGGTGCCGATATCAAGGCTCTGCCACCGATACGACAAAGTGCCGGTCGTGCTATCGTCCGGATCTAATGCGCCGATGACCGAACTCACATTGAAGTTAAGACCGTTCACCGTCAAACTAGAATCAATCATCGGAAAACCGTTATTTATCTTCTTGACGGTTATCTTATTGCTTAGATTGAAAACCGTATTAAACCCGATATCCCTTAGCGTCAATTGGATCACGACATCGGTACTCTGTATCGTTGTCGATTCTATATAGTTGGTAGGGATCGTAAAACTCGGCAGAGCGGTGGAAGTGTCGGATAACATCAACGGTTCACCCTCGGTTTGTGTCCACTCATAGCTATAGTTTCCACTACCGTTATCGATTGTAGTGCTTAGCGTAACTCGCGCCCCTTCATCGACCGTATTGTCTTCAGCTATAGTACCGTTCTCGGATGCCATGATAGCCGAGACTACAAGAGGCAAGATATCAAACTCATAGACACTGTTAAGCTCGGCACCGTTGATGGTTTCGGTCACCGTAAAGACTAGGGTGGTCGTCGTATCGTTCAGAGTTATAGCACTACTCGTGCTACCGCTATTCATGTCGGCAAAATAATTCCTTTCGGGGCTTTCTCCGCGTTTGGTAATCGTAATCGTTGCGGTGCCGGTGTTGACCGCAAACGGTCTCAGTTGCATGGTCTCTAGGTTATCGGAAACGACAATCCTATATTGCTTGATAAGCGGAGAGAAAGACGGTTCCAGTTCTAAAATAGCGTCGTTGTCGTCCGACAGGAAAAATACGAAATCCAAACCGCGATCGCGACCGGGTTGATCGGGCAACAATAAGCTACATTGAGGCAATAGCGTATCGGGATCGTCGTCGCAAGCGGCATTATTTTCGAGACCGACGGCGTAGCGTAGTGCCGGATAGCTCTGCGAGTCTCCGAAATCCCAATCGGCACGACTCGGATAGTCGGGATTCCAGTTGTAATAAACCTCGGTCGAGATGCTTCCCGGCGCAGTCGGTGAGCGCAGTTCCACCGTGGTTTTACTCGTGCCGCCGGCGGAAGTGGCTTGTCCACCGGTGTCTCTATTCCAATAGCTGTCGGTGATAATAACGGTTCTCGAAGTCGCACCGACCATCCCCCCGATGTTTCGGTTATCGTCTCCCGTGCCACGCACCGCACCGATCGTATAACTGTTTTCAATCGTGCCGAGTTCCAATAGACCGACCAAACCACCCACATTCGAAATGCCCGATACATCACCCTCGGCATAAGTATTTATAATACGCGCTTTGTTGTTATAGCCAATCAAACCGCCTATGTTTTTATTGTTATTTCCCGTACCGGTTGCATCGCCGGTCGCATAGCTGTTGATGATTGTAGGAACATTCATTAAACCATCCGACATACCCTCCTCGCTTAATCCCACCAAACCACCTACACTGCTATTACCGCTGGTAGCACCGGTCGCATAGCTGTTGACGATTAGAGAAAAATTGTAACCGACCAAGCCACCCACATTGACATCATTCCCCTGTGCGTCAACATTAACGGCACCGCTTGCATGACTACCCATGATAAAACCGCTACTGATGCCGATTAGCCCACCTATGTCGGTATCGTCCGTTTCGGTGCCGTTCACCGTACTGTCGGCGTAACTATTAATGACGACTGCATCATTAGCTATAAGTCCTGATAATCCACCTATGTTATTCGAGCCGGTGACGGTGCCACTCGCAAAACTATTTCTGATGATGCTATTATTGAAACCAACCAAGCCACCTATGTCAACCGAGCCGGTAACAGTACCAATTGCAGAACTATTATTGATTTGAGCATTAATACCGTTAACACCAACCAGTCCGCCGAGACTGGATGAATCTGATAAAGTTCCGGAAACGGAACCGGTCATCCGACTATTGCTGATTAGACCTCCATTTAAGCCGACCAATCCACCTACTATATCACCCCCGCTGATGTCCACATTCGATAGATTGACATTCCTGATCTCGGATAGAATGAAACGAAATAAACCCATCGTTGTTCCATCATTTATATTTATATATAAATTAGCAATCGTGTAATCGTTTCCCTCAAATATAGCGGTCAAAGGAGCAATAGGTGGCCAGCCTGAATTCGTTCTATCTTTATTGGCAATCCACATTACTTTGATGGCTTTGGTGCGGTAGCTATTGTTATCCGTGAAGTCTAGATCTTTGGTTAGCTCGTAACCCTCGCAACCGTCGGCAGGGCAACCTGTCATTATGACCACCGCACCGGCACTTGTTTTATAACCGGCTCCGTCCAATTGATAGCGTATTTCATCGAGACCCTCCAAATCGCAAATCTCTATCAAGCCGTCGTTATCTTTGTCAATATCTATAGCTTGGTCTATGCCGTCGTTGTCATCGGGAAATGCTATTGAAGTGGTACATGACGGCAAGGTTGTTTGTGCGGATACGGCTGGTAAGCACACGATTACAAATAGAATAAGGATAAGAAAAAACTCCCCCATTACCATTTTTGAAGGCTTAAACAATCTCAACAACTCAAGCACTGCGATAAAAATATTGATTGATAGTGCTGATATAATAAATCATATTAGAAAAAATTACTATTTGTTTTGTGATGGATGATCTAAGTAGTGATGCGGCACTATCGAAAAAAATACTGTTCTGCAAAATTGCAACCGCTTGCGCCATTTGGTTTTGGTTTCCATAAATCAGATGAATGAATGTATAAATCGTCCATGCATAACGCGTTACGGGCAGAATAGAGCCGCCGATTGAGCCAGTAGGTCAATCGGCAATTCCATTGTAGTCCGCCCCTACGGCGGTTTGCAAATGTTCATGGCGCACAGCGATTGGCTTTGAGCAATGCCCGCACTTTTTCGACAGCCCCATGTGGCACTATCGAAAAATAGGACCACCACTAGGATAACTGGATTGCACGACGCACCGCCTGTTCCAAGCTGCTCGATCGCGCATGTCCGCTACCTGCCAATTCCAAGGCGGTACCGTGGTCTACCGAGGTACGCACGAACGGTAGTCCCAAAGTAATGTTGACGACTTGCCCGAAACCTGCATACTTGACGACCGCAAGACCTTGGTCGTGATACATCGCAAGACTCACATCGCATTGCCGTAGTTGCTCGGGTGTAAATGCGGTATCGGCGGAGACCGGACCGAATGCCATGATTCCTTGTGCGGCACATTCGGCTATCGCAGGTGCAATTACTTCGATCTCTTCCGAACCCAAATAACCTTGTTCTCCGGCGTGCGGGTTGAGACCGCATACCGCAATGCGAGGCGCATCCACCTTAAAGCGACGACGCATATCGTCGTGCAATATCCTAATTGTTTTTGTCAGTAAATCACGGGAGAGCTGCTTCGGCACTTCGCACAAAGGAATATGGGTAGTTGCCAGTGCAATGCGCAATGCTTCGGCTTCGAGCAACATCACGCTATCACAATCGCAAGCCCGGGCAAGATATTCGGTATGACCTTGAAAAGGGATATTCGCTCGACAGATAGCCGCCTTATTGACGGGACCGGTGACCAGCGCATCGAAAGAACCACGCAAGCAACCTTGCACGGCTATATCCAACTGCGCCAGCACATAGGGGATATTACGCGTATCAATTCGCCCGGCAACGACCGGTGCCGACAATGCGACATCAATGACCGGCAAAGTGCCGTCGCCGCGATGCGCTTGCGCGGTATCGTCGGTGTAGGTGTAAGTTTTGATAGGTTCGGCAATTTGTTTTGCGCGAGCCTCCAATAATTCTGCGTTACCGATTATTGCAAGCGCGGCATCTGCAATCGGTATGTGGGCAAGCGAAGCCAGTATGTCGGGACCGATGCCGGCAGGTTCGGCGGCTGTAATCGCAATGGTTTTGTGGGGTCTCAAAGTCTGATGTCTATATGTCGGCTTTCTCGCAATCTAAGCAACCACTCGTTTATCTCGATACTCGACTTCTCTTGGCGTAGTTGCGCGATGATATTCCGCCTTTGTATTTGGTTGCTGACATCTTGCCGGCGTTCACCCAATACCTCCAATAGATGCTGTCCGAAGGCGGTTTCAAAAGGTCCGATGAGTTCACGAAGCGGCGCATTTTCCACTTGTTGAGCGAATTCGGCTGCCAAACCTTCGGTGGGAATCCATCCCAAATCGCCGCCTTTGAAGCCACTGCCGGGGTCTTGCGAGTATTTTTTTGCCATGCGTTCGAAGCTCTCGCCGTTTTCGATACGCTTTTTGATAGCAAGTAGTTTTTTGCGTATATACGAATCGGAGTACATCGCATCGGATCTCAACAAGATATGTCTGATACGATATTGCTTTTCGACGATCTGCGGTAATTGTTCCGCTTGCCTGTCGTCCAGACTAAATAGGTAAAGCGTACCGGAAGTTCTGATAACCGAGGTGATGTCGCCGATGTTCATGTCCAGTACTTTTTCTTGTAGCAGTTCGGGTAATTGGCTTAGACGTCTGGGCTGCGATCTTTTATAGTTCACCGATGTTCTCTTCGTCGCTTGCTCGGCGATATCGTGAAAATCGTTTTCATCCAGCATTTTTAGGCGCAGATTTTGGAACCATTGTATTAACTCTTCGCGTTCGCTTTCGTCATCCGGTAATTCCGCCGCCAAATAAGAAAAACGAAATAGCGTCTGCGCATTGATTTCTCTTAGCTTGGCTTCTATTTCACTCTCGGAGACCGCAATATTACCGACCACGCTTTGTCTGAGTTGAGAAATGATGAACTCTTGACGCACCGATTCTCGCATCTCGCTATAGCTTCCTTGATTGCGTTCGATTTCCGCTTTCATCTCGGCAAGTGTCTTACCGTTATCGGCGGCGATTTTTGTGAGCAGTTCGTCGAGTGCTATTTCGTCTACCACAATGCCCAGGCGCTCGGCTTCTTGGAGTTGTAGCTTGACGACTATCAACTGCTCTAACACTCTGGGCACCAGGGTTTGGGCATCCGGAATTTCTTGTTCTTGGCGCATCATGTTCTCCCTGACACGATCCACCGTCATTGCCAGTTCGCGCGAGCTGATTGCAACATCTCCGACTACCGCGACGATTTTGTCTATTACTGTGGGTTGCGCTTGCGAAGATGCGGGAATGAGCGCGGCAAAGAACAAAACTGCGATTAGGATTTTGAGTAGCGGTGTGCGCAACATAGGGTGCATAGCGGTTCGGTTTGTGCAGAGATTCGGTATTTGTAGGGGATGCCCTGCCTTAAATTGTGCAGACATATCGGTAACTGTTGAAAAAGTATTGTTTTTGCACAAACCCAACCGCCTACGCCACATGGTTTTGGTTTCCATAAATTGGATGGATGAATGTATAAATCGTGGCGGCGCAACGCGTTTCGGGCGGACATGCTAGTCCGCCCCTACAGGCGGTTTGCATAATTGGATGGCGCAAGCGGTTGGATTTTTGCGCTGCCGATACTTTTTCAGTAGCCTCACATTTATTCATTGGGTTTATCGTAACCATCATGCTAGTCCACCCCTACAGGCGGTTTGCGTAATTGGATGGCGCAAGCGGTTGGATTTTTGCGCTGCCGATACTTTTTCAGTAGCCCCACATTTATTCATTGGGTTTATCGTAACCATCATGCTAGTCCGCCCCTACAGGCGGTTTGCGTAATTGGATGGCGCAAGCGGTTGGATTTTTGCGCTGCCGATACATTTTCAACAACCCCACATTTATTCATTGGGTTTATCGTAACCATCATGCTAGTCCGCCCCTACAGGCGGTTTGCGTAATTGGATGGCGCAAGCGGTTGGATTTTTGCGCTGCCGATACATTTTCAACAACCCCACATTTATTCATTGGCTCTATCGTAACCATCAAACATATCATTATTTATAACCGAATACTTCATTGCCTAAAGTTCGTTGTAAATTATCACCTATACCGGCTAATCCTTCAAGGTTAAATTCAAAACCGAAGAAGTTTTCAAAATCGAGGCCACCGTCGGCTATACGCCCGCTATCGTTGTCTACATCTATCAATCGCCTTTGTAGGCTCATACTCAATGTCCAACAACAGCTACGATATTCGATACCGGCAAAGGTCGATAAATTATCGTCGGCATCAAAATCGTAAGACCAACCTGCCAACATTGTCCAACGATTGCCGAGCGGTATGCCGAGGTTGATGCCGCCTTGTTCAAAGCCGTGGTTCGATTCAAAAAGCAACTGCTCGTTGAAGGCATCGGCTTGCGAACGGTAATATAGATTTACGACACGGTTGCGGCTACCTTGAATAGATAGCCGAGATGTTAATTTCAAGGTTTGGTCTTGCTTGGAGTCCCAAACCCACGAGGATAAAAATTTTATTTTGTTATTGAGATCCAACTGTAATTCACCGATTAACGGAGACTGCCGCCGTGCCGTGTCGGCATCCGTATTGAGCTGCACTTGACGATCTTTGAAGTAATAAATGCGACCTAAACTTGCCCGCAAAGCCTCTTTGCCGGTGCTGCGATGAAACAAACGACTATTCAAAGCCAAAGTGAGCTGGTCGGCATCGCCGATACGATCGACACCGTTAAAACGATTCTCGTAAAATAGACTTTGATAATTGAATTCGTTTGCGGTGGTGTCGAACAACGGTATGTCGTCTTGCTCTCGTCTCGGCACATTTAAGTAAAACAAAGTCGGTTCTATCGTGTGTCTGAATAGGCTACCTTGTCGAGCGACCCTCTCGAATATCAAACCCGAGTGCATGCTAAAGATCGGTTGTGTACGGTTGATATTGCTTTCACGATAGATCTTATAATGCGTATGATTGATGGTGGCAGCGGGAGTCAAGAAAAACCACGGGCGGCGATACGACCAATCCATCCTGAGACTGTTGTGGAAACGATTGCCCAAAGGAATATACTCGCGACTTCCGTCGGTTTCTTGTAAATAACGATACTTATGAACGAATTGCATCGCTTGAGATTGGAACTCGAAGTTGATGCCCAGAGGACCGCCGGAAAATATCCGCGATACTTTTAGCCCCGGTCTAATCTGATATTGATAGGGCTGCTGCAACCAATCGGCATCGTCGTCGGCGCGCTGCAATAATTCCGCTTGAAGATTAAAATTCCACCCGCGCCAGAATAAATCACTCTCTAAATAGCTACGCAAATAGGACTCGTTCAATAGATCTACATTACCGCCTAAATCCTGCACATAGTCGGCATCCGAAACCCTCTGTATTTTAATATCCATACGAAACAAATCATCGACGCGGACGCGATGATCCCAAAAATAGAAGTAGCGTTCGTCGTTATATTCGGTATCGTCTATCCAAGAAAAACCGAAACCACCTTGCTCGCGCGTATACAGATAACGTGATTTCATATCAATTCCCGCACCGCGCCGACTACGGAGCGTAGGCGTGATCTTTGCGTCTTTATTGGGTGCTATATTGAAATACACCGGAATACCCGTTTTGATGCTCGATTTGCTGTTATAAGTGAGCCGCGGCGACAACAGCCCACTTTTTCGTTTATTTTCCGATAGATCGATACGATAACGCGGCATGTATAGAAACGGAAACGACCCGAGGTGCAACCATGCGTCCTTGATGGTGCCGGTATTTTTATTTTGATCGAAGGTCAATTCATCGGCGGAAATAAACCACAGTGGTGTCGGTGTCATGCAGCTCGTATAAAGTACGTTACCCTCGGCTTTCAGCCGCTCGGAGTTGGTGTCGACCGCGACACGGTCGGCGCGGATCCTTTTTTGAGCTTGCTCGAGTTGTACTTGACCTTGCAATACGGAGATTTGATTCGGGTCGGCTCTGAGGCTTTCCGCCGATATGCGAAGCTGCTCGGTATCGGTCGCAATCGGCGTCTTCATGAGCGGCGCACACTGCTCGGTTTCGGCATACGATAGCTGCGAAAATGACAGCACGGCCACCACGATCAAGCTCCCGAAACGATAAAACACCGAACCAACCCTCTATAATGTATTATGAAAATACGGTCGAACAGTGTAGAATCCTAATCGGATATAAATATGGAATAACATATAGCGTTTTCCTGAAATTTTTGGATAATAGACATTTGAAACTTATTATAGTAATGGCAAAATGAAAAAGACCCAAAAATTTATGATCCTTGCGGTGGTATGCGTGAGCGCAGTGCTTGCAGTTCTACTGATACAAACTCGTCCCCAAGCCATCGCCTCTAAAGACAACAATTTTCTAGCAACCGTAGAAATTGTCATAGCCGATCCACAGAGCGTCATACCCGTTTATACACTCTCCGGACGATTGCAACCGATCAAAGTCAGCGAATTGGAATTTGAAGTCGAAGGACAGATTGTCGCCCGCCATGTAGAACCCGGAATGTATGTAAGACAGGGGCAAGTACTGCTTGCCGTCGACGAAGGTGATTACTACGATGCCTATGTGCAGGCGCAAGCGCGTCGCGACAGCGTTGCCGCACAATTAGAATACGACAAAGAACTGCTAAAACTTATGATGGAAAATGTTGCGATGCAACGACGCGAGGTGGCACGCGCCGAGAGTCTATCGACCAAACAGCATATCTCGCCGTCATTGCTGGAGTCGGAGAAAAAACAGCTCGTAGACTTTCGCTCCGAACAGGTCAGATTGCAACACTCTATCAAGAGAGCCGAAATAGATCTGGTCTTAAACGACAGTCTGCTAAGCCACGCACAACGCGATCTGCAACGCACCGGCCTGAAAGCACCCTTTAGCGGCACGGTTAACGAGGTCATGATCGAGGTGGGAGACTATGTGAGTAGATCTAGAAAAGTGGTTCGGCTGGTCGATTTATCGCAATACGATCTGGTTCTCAATGTGAGCAATACCCGAGTAAGTGCCTTGGAATTGAATAGCACGGTGCCGGTGACCGTAGGCAACAAGTACTACGAAGGCACGCTCGTCGCTTTGCAAGAAAATCCCGATCCGGAGACCAATACCCATAAAGTAAAAATTAGATTGAACGGCAACGATTTGCAAGCCGGTACGACTGCGCAAGCTACCCTCGAAGGACAACGCTACGATAATGCCATCAGCGTGCCGGTTACCGCAATCCAATATATAGACGGACAACCCTTTTTGTTCGTCGTCAACGAAGACAACATCGTAGAGAATAGAGCGGTCGTGCTGGGTCTGCGCGTGGCCGATACGATCATCGTCGAGAGCGGAATTGACAGCGGTGAGCGAGTGGTCGCCCGAGACATCGAAAAATTAAATAGCAACCAAAAGGTGGAACTGTCGCCCGCTTCGGTAGATCGATCGACATCACCTCGTGCCGACTCACCCAGCTAGCCGCCGATATACGACATCCCTACCTTGGGAAGAGCAACCGTCTGCGCACTGCGTATCTCCGAATAACGATCGTCGCGCCGTGTCCACAGATCGGTAATATAGCTTTTGAGCTCGTCATCGGTGTAACCCGAGTCCAGCCGGTGATGCAAATCGTGACCGCGGGTGGCAAATAGACAAGTATAAAGTTTTCCTTCGGCAGACAACCTGATGCGTGTGCAGCTGCGACAAAAGGGTTTGGAGACCGATGCAATAAAACCAATCTCGCCTCGACCATCGCAATAACGCCAGCGTTCGGCAACCTCACCGCTATAGTTGGCAGCGACCGCCGCTATGGGAAATTTCTCGTTGATTCGCTTTATCAGTTCGGCCGTAGGCACCACCCGATTCAGTTTCCATCGGTTGCCGCCGCCCACATCCATATACTCGATAAAACGAAGGATATAATTGCGCCCTCTAAAGCGGTGCGCCATAGCTAAAACTTGATCTTCGTTGCGCCCCTTTACCACCACCATATTAATTTTAATGGTCTCGAAGCCGACACCGCTTGCCTGGTCTATATGTTCCAGGATTTTATCGACCGGAAAATCCACATCGTTCATTTTCATAAAGATATCGTTGTCGAGTGCGTCCAAACTCACGGTGAGGCGATTCAGTCCGGCTTCTTTCAATCGTCGCGCTTTATCGGCGGTCAATAAGGATGCGTTGGTAGTCAAGCCGATATCTTCGATTCCTTTTGTTTGTGCGATCATTTCGATCAACACCTCTATATTCTGCCGTGCCAGTGGTTCACCACCGGTGAGGCGTATTTTAACAACCCCGAGCTCGGCAAATAGACGAACTACGCGAACCAGCTCCTCGAAAGATAGCAATTCGTCGCGCCGCATGAATTGATAATGCGACCCGTAAATTTCCTTAGGCATACAGTAAGTACAGCGAAAATTACAGCGGTCGGTCACCGATATTCTAAGGTCGCGTATCGGTCTGTTTAATTTATCTTTCAAAAATGTTGCCCGGTTTATAGCCATAAATCACCATCGTATAACTCTATACTAAACGAATCTAGCATACACTTTGCCGTCTCCGCCTATGCCCAAAAAATCACCCGATTCATTGTACAGCCTAAAACATCCTCCCGACGGCAATATCCGAGCATCGTAGCGACCGTGCTTAAAGTATCTTGCCGATTCTTCGCTCATTATATAGGCTTCGAAGTCCGAATAAACTCTAGCCGGATCGATTAAATATTCGGATTTCGGGTCGGGGTTGCGTTCTAGGCAATCGAGCGAGACGGCGGACGCAATATCAAACGCACCGATTGCAGTACGTTTAAGCCGGTGAGTATAGGCGATGGTATCGAGTGCAGCCGCTATATCCTCTACCAAAGTGCGTATATAAGTGCCTTTGGAACATTCCACCTTAAAACTAAAACCCTTGTCGTCGACATCGCCGAGCGTCAAAGAATAAATGTACACCTTGCGCTTGCTTCTGATAACCGAGATATTCGCACGAGCTAATTTATAGAGACGTTGGCCTCGGTGTTTGAGTGCCGAATACATCGGCGGGATTTGCTCTATCTCGCCGATAAAATCGGAAAATATGTCGTTTAAGACTCTCGCCTCGGGCACCACAAAGTCCCGACGCTCTATAATCTCACCTTCGCAATCACCGGTTGTAGTACGCAAACCCAGTCGTGCTCGAACTTCATAGCGTTTGTGCCGATTGCTTAGATCGGTTAATGCACGGGTCGCTTTGCCCAATGCGACAATTAGCAAACCTTCGGCAAAAGGATCCAAAGTGCCGGCATGACCGGCCTTCTTAACACGCAATCTTCGTTTGACTTGCTCAACCGCCCGACAAGAACTGATTGCAGTGGGTTTGTAGAGCAATAATAAACTATTGTCTATCGAGCGGGTGGAATAATCCGACATGCCGTTATTCGGGTACATTCCCGAGTATGTCGTCTATACGTTTTCCTTGTTCGTACGAGTTGTCTATCTTAAAACTCAGCTTAGGCATAAACTTTAGTTCCAGACTCGACGATAAATTGCTTCTGATGAATCCGGCTGCGCCGCTAACGGCTTTTAGTATTTGTCGCCCGTCTTCCGGTTCGGGTACCGAGATATAAACTTTTGCATGAGAGCAACCTTTACTCACTTCTACATCGGTTACGACGAGTCGATGCAATCGCGGGTCGTTGATTTTATTGCGCAACACCATAGTGATTTCCCGCTTGAGCAAACCCGCAACCCGCAAGGGACGGTGTAAAACGGTGGCCATCACAAACTCCTTCGCACTTCCGCCCGTTGAAAAACTTCTATTTGATCACTCAATTTAACATCGTTGTAGTCTTTGACGGCAATGCCGCACTCGGTTCCCGCCTTAACTTCGTTGACATCGTCCTTGAAGCGGCGCAACGACTCTAGCTCTCCTTCGTAAATAACGATATTGTCCCGTAATACACGAATCGGATTGCCGCGTCGTACCGTGCCTTCTATCACCTGACAGCCTGCGACTACTCCGAGCTTGGACGAGCGGAAGACATCCTTGACTTGAGCGATGCCTACAATTTCCTCTTTGATAACGGGTTCCAGCAAACCGCCCATCATCTCCTTAACGCTGTCTATCAACTCGTAGATAATGCCGTAATAATTCATCGCTATACCTTGCATCTCGGCTGCTCGGCGCGCCTGTGCATCGGCCCGCACATTGAATCCTATCACCATCGCCTTCGAAGCTGCCGCCAGGTTGACATCGGAAACATTAATACCGCCGACACCGGTAGATAATATATTGACTTTTACTTCATCGCCCGGAATTTTAGAGAGAGCATCTTGTATGGCTTCGGCGGTGCCGCGGGTATCCGCTTTGAGCAATATATTGACCGATTGTACGGCTTGTTTCGCGTCTTTGATAAAGCTATCGAGGTGCACGACCGGTGTGCGAGCCAAATGTTTGTTGCGTTCCTTTTGACGACGTAAATCGACGACTTCTCTTGCTTGACGTTCGCTCTCTACGACGATGAACTCGTCGCCCGCCGACGGCGCACCGGAAAGTCCCAATACCCCGGCCGGTATCGAGGGGCTGGCTTCGGAAAGCATGGTGCCGCGCTCGTCCAATATTGCGCGCACTCGACCGAATTCCATACCCGCCAATAGAATATCGCCCTTCTTTAGCACACCGCGCTTAACTAAAACCGTTGTGATAACGCCGCGTCCTTTATCCAATGTCGCTTCTATCACCGCACCTTGCGCATTCCCCGAGCGCGGTGCCTTGAGTTCCATAACCTCGGCTTGCAGTGAGATTGCGTCTAGTAGTTCGTCTATACCTTGACCGCTTTTAGACGAAACCTCGACAAAGATGTTGTCCCCGCCCCAGGCCTCGGATACGATATTGTATTTGGCAAGTTCGCTTTTTATTTTCTCGGTGTCCACACCTTCTTTGTCTATTTTGGTAAACGCGACAATGACCGGTATCTTAGCCTCTCGGGCATGTTCTATCGCTTCTACGGTTTGCGGCATTACACCGTCGTCGGCAGCGACTACCAAGACGGCAACATCGGTCACTTCGACACCGCGGGCGCGCATCGCCGTAAACGCAGCATGGCCGGGCGTATCCAGAAAAGTGATTACTCCCTTATCGGTTTTCACATGATACGCACCTATATGCTGTGTGATACCGCCCGTTTCGTTGCTATGCACTTTGGTGCTGCGTATATAGTCCAGCAACGATGTTTTACCGTGATCCACATGCCCCATCACGACAACGACAGGAGGGCGAGAAAACTTTTCCAAGTTTTCGTCGTCCAATTTATTAACCAATCCCGTCTCTGCATCCTCGCGCTTCTCGGCAACTGCGCGATGCCCTAATTCTTCTACTATCAATATTGCGGTATCTTGATCGAGCGACTGGTTGATAGTCGTCATAATGCCCATATCCATCATTTTTTTGACAAGTTCACCACTCTTGATCGCCAAACCTTGCGCCAAATCGGGTACCGATATATGTTCGGGAATTATCATTTCGCGTTTTACTTTTTGAGTGGGTTTTTCAAACCCGTGTTTCTGCGACGGTGTTACTTTAACGGCTTGTCTACCGTGTCTTTTGATCGTTCGTTTGCCGCTTTTATCGCTTGCGATGCTCAGTCGTTTACGCGGCTTGTCCGGTTGTGCGGTCGCTTGACCGGTAGGTTTGGTTTGCTCGGCTTCGGTAGTTGAAGGTGCTTTAGGTTCTTTCGTGGGTTTGGCTTTTGCTTGCTTATTCGATTTACTCTCGGGCTTCGGTTTTTCGTCGGCTTGGGGTATTTGCGGAATCGTCATTTGTGGCGATTTTTTTCTGACCGTTTTTCCGGTATCTTTCTTTGCGGTCGGTGGCGTTTTAGTTTTTTTAACGGGCGACGGTGCCTTAGGTTTTTCATAAGTAGTTTTTTGACGAACCTCTATCTTGACCGTTTTAGCCGATTGACCGCGCATGACTTGAACTTGCGAAGTACTACTTCGGCGAGGACCGGATGGCTTGCCTTTGCCCAAACGCTTTATTACTTGTAGCTTTTCGTCGTTAGAAAGCGTGTCGTCCTTTTTTTTGCCGACTATACCGGCGGTCTCGAGAATCTTGAGTATCTCGCTCGGTGATTTGTTTAGGTTCTGCGATAATTTCTCGACGGTTTCCGACATTTTTTAGCTACCCTCGACATTCTGAAACCAAGGTGTCCTTGCTTCCATAATAAGTTCCGCCGCTTTATCCGCATCGATACCCTCTATTTCCAGCAAATCGTCTACCGCTTGTTCCGCCAACTCTTCACGGTTGGTGATATTGTGCTCTCTCAGTTTTAGAAGTAGAGGCTGATCTACACTGCTAAGATGGCTCAACTCGTTGTCGGGAACCTCGTCTTCATCGGACAAAACCATCGCCAACAAGACATCGCTGGCGCGACTTTTTAGATCCTCTACGAGCTGTTCGTCGAACTCTTTTATGGCAAGCAGTTTTTCGGTTTCGGCATACGCAATCGCTTCCATACTGTCAAAACCTTCGTCGACTAAAATTTCCGCAACTTCTTTGTCGACATCGAGTTTCTCGTTGAATAATTGAACCACGTTTTGTATTTCATATTCGCTTTTATCTTCCGCCTGTTCGGTGCTGATAACATTCAGTTTCCAGCCCAGTAGCTGGCTTGCCAAACGCACATTCTGCCCACCGCGTCCGATGACTTGAGAGAGTTTCTCTTCCTCTACTACGATATCTATCTGCTGTAATTCCTCTTCCACTACGATAGAAGTAATTGCGGCGGGTGCCATCACATTGACTACATATTTACCGAAATCCTCGTCCCAACAAATGATGTCGACGCGTTCTCCCGCCAATTCATTCGATACCGCTTGCACGCGCGCGCCGCGCATTCCGACACAAGCACCAACCGGATCCAGACGCGAATCTCTGGAGTGTACCGCGATTTTAGCGCGCAGACCGGGGTCGCGCGATGCGCCTATAATCTCTATCAACCCCTGCCCTACTTCGGGCACTTCGAGTTCAAACAGTCTGATCAGAAATTCCGGTGCGGTGCGAGACATAATCAGTTGCGGACCGCGCATTTCTTCACGCACTTCTTTTAAGTAAGCGCGTACGCGTTGACCGGGGCGTATGGTATCTCTGGGAATTAGATCGCTACGCGGTATAAATCCTTCGCCGTTGCTTCCCAAATCCAAATAGAGACCGGTATAATCTTCTCGTTTAGCATTTCCCATAATCAAAGTGCCGACTTTATCTTTGTACAAAGACACGACGCGTGCCCGCTCGGCTTCGCGCAGTTTTTGAACTATAACTTGCTTGGCGGTGTGCGCGGAGATGCGACCGAAAGGCGCATTTTCAATCTGCTTCTCCAGATAATCGCCGGGGTTCAAGGACTCGTCGTCTTGTCTTGCCGAACTCAAGAGTATTTGATGATCCGAAGAAGCAAAATTCTCATCGTCATCGTCGATAACATGCCATCGCCTGTAGGTATTGTATTCTCCGGTTTTGCGGTCTATCTCCACGCAAATATCTACATTATTATCCCATTTTCTACGGGCAGCCACGGCGAGTGCCGACTCCAGAGCTTCAAAAACGTCCTCCGCTGCTACATTTTTTTCGTTTTGTACGGCTTCTACGACGCGCAAAATTTCATTACTTTCCATCGCCTCTCCTCCTTTCCGAATAATCCCACTCTTCGCAAAGCAAGCGACCTTGCCTGATCGCACCATAAGGAATATCAACCGACTCTTGCTCTACTTTCAAAGTAATAGAGTTCGCTCTCACCGCTTCCAGACGACCGGTAAAATTTTTCCTATTATTAAAAGGTTCATAGCTTTTCACTTTTATCATAGCTCCTATGTATAGTTCATAATGTTCGTTACTCAATAAAGGCCGTTCTATTCCCGGCGACGAAACCTCTAAGGTATACGCCTGCCTCATTAGATCTTCTACATCCAATACGCCGCTTATCTGATCACTGACTGCGGAACAATCGTCGAGCGTGATACCGTCGGGATGATCTATGTAGATTCTTAGTAAGGAACGCCGTCCGTAGCCGTTGAGCTGTAGACCCCAGTAAATATAACCCATGCGCTCAATCTCGGGCTTTATAATAGATGATAAATCTTCCACGCGCCTCATAACTATTCCACCTCGTTATACGATGTTTAAGTAAACCAACCGACACATAATAAAAAAGCTCCCTGAAGGAGCCTTCCGATAAGTTAGCCGATGTTAAATAACACGCCTATGATATTAAAAATCGGGACAAAACACAAGGGCATGTCCATTTCTCTCCTGTGGAGGGGTGGCAGGCGTAGCCTGACGGGGTGGTCGCTGCGTGGGACTGTTGAAAAAGTATTTCATAAATTTATAGGGGCGGACTAAAATTAAATTGCCGATTGACCTACCGGCTCAATCGGCGGCTCTGTTCTGCCCGAAATGTATCATGTCTGCACGATTAATGCGTTCACCCATTAATATTATGGAAACCATTATTTGCTGGCGCAAGCGGTTGGTGTCGTGCAGAACGGTACTTAAGGGCAGACACACAGGTCTGCCCCTACGGCTTGGTGGTTATTATGAATTCACGGCGAAGGCGGTTGAGTTTGTGCAGAAACTCAGCATTGATAATAATCGAAACCTTTGCGGTTAATCAACAACCGCCGATTGAGCCGGTAGATAAATCGGCATAACAGCGTTAAATTTTCAACTATAAAGGTGTCTCTAAACGGACATAGGAAGGCTCTCTCAATTCCGCCTCGGCGGTTGCAACTTGGTGTTCAAAATTGATTTTCAGGTCTCGTAAAAAACTGCGTGCGCCTCTTTGAAATAAAGCGGTGACATCCTTCTCATCCATCACTCTGCTCTTTACCATTCCCAGCTGCGTCTCCAATTTGTCCAATAATTGATCTCTCGTCGTAGAGGGTATTAGCTTATCTATCGCCTGCCGTCTTTTCTCGGGATTATCAATATCTTTAGCGGGCAACATCACTTTGAGTAAATCGTCTAAGGTGAACTCCGAGAGATCATCCCTACTACCTATTGCCTTTCCGGCAACTTCGGATGTCTGCAATACCCTATAAAGTTCTCGATGGTTATTCTCGTTCAAGGTGTCGATGTTTAATTGATTCGCTATCGATATAAATTCGGGTCCCCACTCGTCCCCTTGTTTTATTCTATCAATCAAAATTGGGTGGATACGGTCGGGTATCTTCCCTTTTAAGCCCGATACTTGCTTATGACCTTTAATCAAAGGAATGATAATATCTTTGGCATAGCTTCGCATCATGGCTTTGACATCCGCCACTTCCCAATTTCTACTTTCAAATACCGAATCCGGTTTGGGTGCCTGCTTAGAGAGTACTTTCAAGTCGGCGAGCATCGTCTCTTTATGAACAATTTGATGTATCTTAGACAAAATTTTTCCTTTATCCATTCCCAGAGCCTGACAAGCGGCAGCGTCCTTATTGTAAATTTCATCCAAAGTCTCTTCCATGTCTTGTTGTACGGCTTCAATCTGAGGCTTGCCTATATAAGGATCTTGTAGTACTAATTTTTTCAGCAAACTATCCACACCGGTATATTGACTTGGGCGGAGTGCCTCAATTGCTTCTTTTTTACCCGATAACCACCGGCTTAATAACCCGGTCGCTTGTTCGCGTGCATCGGCAACCGATAACATCCGCGCTTCGTTCTGCTGTGCAAGTTTCGCCTGTAGTTGCTCTTTGACTTCCGGCATCCGCATCGGTTGCTCGTTGAAGTTATGATCTTCGCCCACCTTTTTGAGCAGACCGTCGAACTCACTCCCCATCTGCTTGATAACCGCTTCGTTGATGCGCGTCTTTAATTCGTCGCTAGTCGCTATCGTTGTATCGTCGATCTCCGATACTATCGCTTGTTTTACTTCGCCGTCCAAACCGGAGGCATCGAGCCGGGTATTTAATTCGTCGCGTAATCCTGCACCAGCCTCGTCGATGCGCCGATCCAATACTTCCGACAATATCTTATCTACATGATTTTGCGCACGCTGTCCTTGCTCGTTCTCGTTCAGACATGCGATGGTCTCGATTTCGTCGGTGTCTTCTCGGGCTCGAATATTGACTTCATCGCCTAGACTCTCTATATCGACATCGGCAGCCGAAATGCCTCTGTGAGCTCTAATTTTCTCGGCGATCATGGCATCGGTCCTCTCCTCAAAATTTTCTCCACTTGTCATTGTTTCGATTTTACCGCTGTACCAATCCACCCATCCTTGTGCGCGGTCGATTTTCGTCGCCATCGCATTCTGTTGTACATCGCTGATAAAACGATGCACTTTTCTCGCCGACAGTGGTTTATTTTTGTAAAAAATACTACCTTGAGGATCCAATTCATTTATTCTTGCCTCGAAATCCCTCCCGTACAAGCGGTCGGACAACAGCAAGTCTTTTACTTTACCTTTGGCAAGCAAAACAGCTTCCTTGTAATCGCGATTAAACTTAAAACGCACCCAAGTCACTATCCTACCTACAAAAGTTGTCCCATCGGTTTTCAGTTCCTGGGTTGTTCGGTTGATACCTATATAGCCGTTCGATCGGTCTATCATTTGCATTAAAGATTGTAAGCCCATTCTATCCATATCACTCTCCTATTTAAGAAATTGCCGTTGTCTTAAAGCCTTAATATTCGGCATATCGGAATACAATATCGTAGCATAATTATTGATAACTCGTCATCATTGCTTTGCGGTCATCGCCTCAAAATTGATGTTTTGGGCGCGTAAAAATCTAACCGCCCCTCTTTGAAACAAAGCATTCGCATCTTCCTCATCCATAACCCTGCTTTGCACCATCAATAATTGACGATCGAGTTCGTTCAACAATTTGATTTTGATTTCGTCGGGTACCACCCGATCTATTGCCTGACGTCTTTTTTTGTAATTGTCCGCATTTTTAGAACCTAGCATCGATTTAAGTAAATCCTCCAAACTAAAACTTACAAAGTCTTCCCTGTTGCCTATTCTTTTTCGTGCAACTTGCGGCGAATCCAATAACTCATAAAGCCCTGCGTTGTCCTTCTTGGTCAGGTTGGCTATGTGCATCCCGTTCGCCGCAGCAATAAACTTGGGTTCCCACACATAGCCTTTGCCCACTTTCTCTAACATGGTTCGGCAAATATGATCCGGAATTTTAGTTCTTAAAGACAATACTTTAGCATAGCTTCGGGTCATCGGCTTGCTTACCGATTCAATATACTTTTGAGCCACACCTCTAATATCCGCAACCTGTTGAACATCGTTCTCAAACAGAGAGCTCGTCGCTTGCGTTTCTCTAACCGAATTCCGCAAGCGATCGAACAATACACTGTGGCGGTCAAATTTATACAGCATGGAAAAAAGTTTAGTTTTAGAAACATTGAGTGCCTCGTAATCGGAACGATTTTTTTCATAGATTTCGTTTAAGGTTTGTTCGATCGTTTGTCTAAAAGATTGAATATGCTCTTTGCGCGTGCGCGGTTCCTGCAACACAAGTTGGGTCAGTACATCGACTATGCTTGTGTGTTGACTTTCTTGTGCGGCTTCGAATGCTTGTTGCTTGCTTTCAACCCAACGATTTAACATCTCACCGGCCTTGTTGCGGGCATGCTCTACGGACAACATCCTATGATCGGTTTGTCGGGTAAGTTCTTCCCTTAATTGCGCCCTCACCTCGGACAGTTGTGCAAGCGGTCCGCTAAAATCTTTTTCTGCTTGTGCTTGTTTAAGTAATTGCGGAAATTCCCCGTCTACCTTCAGTACCACCAAGCGATTTACACGTTGATCCAATTCATCCATCGTGGCGATTTTAGAGGCAGCAATCTCGGCATTGACTTCGCTCATCTCGGCCCCGAACAAACCGGAAACCGATAATCGCTTGTATAATTTTGTTTGGTTGATGGCGCGTGAATCCGCAATACGCTCGTCTAAAATGCGAGACATTGCTTTGTTGACATGCACCGTAGCTTGCGAGCCGTCGGTCACCGACATCATCCCTTCTCGGTCGCTCAGGGCTGCTTGATGGATCTCGTCGCCGACTCCCTTCAGATCTACATCTGCTGCCTCTATACCGCGTTCATTTTGTAGTTTCTCGGAGAGCATTGCGTGCAGATTGTCTTCAAAAGCCTCGCCGCTCGCTATGGTGTTTGCTCTGCCGCACACCCAATCGACCAAGCCTCTGCTTAAATCTTCATTCGATTTCCGCCCGAAACTTCGGCGATGCGGTGCCTGATTCCCACCTTGTGTCACATCGTTTATAAAGTGGCGCACTTTTCTCGCCGACAAAGGCTTGTCGTTGAAAAAAAATCCGTGCCTTCTATCCAAACCTTCTATCTTTTGACGAAAGTCATCGCCATGAATGCTATCGGACAACATCGATGCCATAACTTGACGCTTGGCATCTACGATTGAACTTCTATAATTTGAACTGGTTTTGAAGCGTATCCAGACGACTAACCTACTCAGAAAATTACTGCCGTTAGTCTGCAAATTACCGGTACTGCGATTGAACCTCAGATAACCACTCGATGTGTTGACTATCCTCGACAGATTATGTAAATCAGTATTCATTTCCCCCCTCCATCGGTCGTTGAAGCCTTTTTAACCGAAGCTATAGTATATCATGGAATCCCGTCAATAAACGATGTGTGTACGATGCTAACGTTACCCCATTTTTATTACCATCTACAAGGTTAGTTTTCATGCTACTACTCTCGCAGATATATTAGGGGTTGATACCCTAATGCGATAGTTTACTATGCAATGGTTATCGCACCGGCAGGCGAACATAGGTTCTACTGGAGCGGACCCTCTAAAAATACTTTGACGCGTATCATCAAAGCCGGGCGAGTAGTATAAATTCGCCCTGCCGAGTTAACTACTTCGTCATATCCCTGCCTATCCGTATAGGTCCCTATCACGCGAAATATACTACTCTCTTCTACTAAAGGAAATGTTTTATCCCCCTCTAACGATACACTAGAACCCGATATTTCATACGGCGTTCCAATAGCTCCGTCAATATCCATCCAATTGCTCTCCGAGGGACAACGGCCTTCATTTCCTTCGCATACCTGCCATTGATACACTATAGTCCCACTGGTGCCACCGTCCGGATCCTCGGACGCAACCGATGCCGTCCATGTCGACAATGTCGTCCCGCTGCTATCATCTACATCTATTTTTAGCGAAGTTCGCAAAATTGCATCGCCGTTATCTCTCTTGTTCGCTATCACCGACACCATTCCCGTCGTAGAGGCAGTTCCATCGCTTACCGTCACCTCTAATTCCACCGTCGTTTCAGACGAAACAACATCGGTTATGAAGTAGTCGGGGATACTTAATGTTGCCGGATTTCCGGATACATTTATCCCGGTATATTGGCTATTTACAGACCAATTATAAGTCAATCTATCTCCGTTAGCATCACTTGCATTTACTGTGATGCGCTGCATAGCACCCTCATCTATCATCTCGGGTGCCAGAATACTTTCAATGACCGGACTTTCATTTGCAACCCTATACGAATTGGATCGGATTGTCGCCTCTTGTCCTTGGCTATCGGTTGCGGTAAATGTGATTGTCGCTTCTCCGGCTTGACCGGCGGTTAGTGTAAAAGTGATATTCATGTCCGCTGTGATGTCGGGAATCTCCATCGGCATCACCAATACGACGGATTGGTTTGAGGACATTGCCGCCACAGCGACTGTGTCGTTCATATCAAAGTTTTGATCCTTCACCGATATCACAATATTCGCAGTACTGCCTGCTTCTATCGTCGGCATCGACGAGGAAATAATCTCGAGGGTCGGGGCTTGGTTTGCTTCTACCGTCACCCTAAACACTAGGGAAGCTATAGAATTTATTGTATCTCTGCCGTCATCCACCGTCGCAGTAATTGTTGCCTCACCCTCACTTACACCGGTAATCTCAAGTGTTCGGCTACCACCGTCGGTCGCAATAATTATTGCAGTTGCAACAGTTCTGTCGTCGGAGTTAATGCTTACAACGAGATCGTCGTCGTCGGTATCGCGTACTACCACATTGAGTGTCGTGCCGGCACCTTCCAACAATGTGATCGATAGAGGAAAAGTAGTCATAATCGTCGGCGTAATGTTTCCTCCGCGTGGCCTAGCTCTCTGGTCAGGCAGTAAGCTACCACAACGAGGCAATGGTGTCTCCGGTTTCGCATCGCAGGCAGGGTTACCGGTATCATCACCTAGTGCATATTTGACTGCCGGGTATTGAACGCTGGTGCCGAAATCCCAGTTGTCACGGCTCCAGCTACTATATATCCCTATTGCCATTGTCGGTGATTGCAGTTCCATCGTAGTTTTAGTTGTGCCACCGGCACTTGTCTGTATCACACTAGTGTCTATATTCCAGTAGCTGTTCATGATGGAACCAAAGTTACCACCGACTAAACCACCTACACTGTCACTCCCTAAAACAGAACCCGTCGCATAGCTGTTCGTGATGGTGCCTCTGCTACTACTACTACTATTACCACTATTCCAACCGACTAAACCGCCTACACCAAAATCTCCTGAAACAGAACCCGTCGCATAGCTGTTCGTGATGGTGCCTCTATTCAAACCGACTAAACCACCTACATCATTACCATTTCCTGAAACAGAACTCGTCGCATAGCTGATCGTGATGATGCCTCTATTCAAACCGACTAAACCACCTACATCATTACCATTTCCTGAAACAAAACCCGTTGCGTAGCTGTTCATGATGGTGCCTCCATTATCACCAACTAAACTGCCTATATCTTCACCTCCTATAATATCTACATTTAGCAAACCAACATTAGCAATTGCAGCCTTATTTCCTGCATAACCGAATAAGCCAACGATCGAGGTGTCGCTACTATTGATGAAGAGATGAGAGATGTTGTAGCCGTTGCCTTCAAACTTACCGCTAAAAGTATTAGCGGCAGAATCCCCAATCGGCTGCCAACCTGCTCCTGTAGCCCATATAGTCCTATTTTTCGCCAAACTATAGCTGCCAGCATTGTTAAAATCTAAATTTCTTGTCAACTCATAGCCTCTGCATGCGTTATTAGGGCAACCTATTGCAATCTTAGGTGCCGTCTCGCTCTCTCTATAGCCCGTCCCATCCGGTTGATAACGCATCGCATTCAATCCCTCTAAATTATCAACTTCTATCAAACCGTTATCATCCCTATCAACATCCCCGTTAAACTCATAATAATTAAGGGAGAGAGTATAACGAACGGTCTGCGTTATTTGACCTCTGCTCTCAACTTCAATTGTGATCGTAGTTATTCCGCCGGTGTTTAGCGAAATCATACCACTCTCATCACCACTATCCATAGCTATACCTCTAGCTTCTTCATCAGCCGTAATATAAACCTTGGCATCGGGATTTACTGTTGTTGGTCTGAACTGTATCGTGCTGATACTATTAACTACCGTCCCTCTGTAGCTCGGCACTACCACATTAAAATCAGGCGACAGATTACCTCTTAATAATTGCAATTCCCTCAAACCATATCTCAGTGCAGGCAACAACAAACTACCACAGACAGGTAAATCTGTTGTGGTATCACTCACACTACGACATTCTCTACTATCCGTGTTAGGATTATCCGCATATTTGAGAACCGGGTATTGAACGCTGGTGCCGAAATCCCAATTATCACTGCTCCAGCTACTATATATACCTGTTGCCATTGTAGGTGATTGCAGTTCCACCGTAGTTTTAGTCGTGCCACCGTCACTTGTCTGTATTCCACTAGTATCTATATTCCAGTAGCTGTCCGTGATAATACTTGAATTAAGACTAACTAAACCGCCTACATTGTCCGCTCCTGAAACAGAACTCGTCGCATAGCTGTTCGTGATGGTGCCTCTACTGCTACTACTCCAACCGACTAAACCGCCTACATAGTCACCTCCTGAAATAGAACCTGTCGCATAGCTGTTCGTGATGGTGCCCCCGTCATTATGACCAACTAAACCACCTATATCCTCATTTCCTGCAATAGAACCCGTCGCATAGCTGTTCGTGATGGTGCCTTCATTATCACCAACTAAACCGCCTATATCGTCATCTCCTGCAATGGATCCCGTTGCGTAGCTGTTCGTGATGGTGCCTTCATTATCACCAACTAAACCGCCTACATTAAAATTCCCTATAATATCTACACTTAACAAACCAACATTAGTGATTTCAGCCCCACCCTCTGCAGAACCAAACAAACCCACATCCTCACTTTCACCTCTGCTAATCATAAGACCAGAGAGGGTGTAGCCATTGCCGTTAAACCGACCGCTGAAAGCATTAGAAGAATCCCCAATCGGCTGCCAACCTGCTCCCGTAGTCCATATAGTCATGTTGGCAACGGAACTATAGCTGTCAGCGTCGTTGAAGTCTAAATCTCTCGTCAATTCATAGCCTATGCATCCGTTATTAGGACAACCTACTGTAACCTTAGATGCTGTCTCGCTCTCTCTATAGCCCGTCCCGTCCGGCTGATAACGTATCGCATTCAATCCCTCTAAATTATCAATCTCTATCAAACCGTCGTCATCCCTATCAACATCTCCGCTAAACTCATAATAATTAACGGAGAGAGTATAACGAACAGTCTGCGTTGTTTGACTTCTGTTCTCAACCTCAATTGTGATTGTAGTTATCCCGTCGGTATTTAACGAAATCATACGACTCGCATCACCGCTATCTATGGCTGGGCTTCTAGCTTCTTCATTGGCCATAACATAAACCTTGGCATCGGGATTTACTGTTATCGGTCTGAACTGTATTGTGTTGATACTATTAACTACCGTTCCTCTGTAGCTCGGCACTATCACATCAAAATCAGGCGACAGATTACCTCCCACTAATTGCAATTCACTCAAACCTCTGGCGATAGGAGACAACAAACTCCCACAGACAGGTAAATCTGTTGTGGTATCACCTACACTACGACATTCTCTACTATCCGTATTAGGATTATCCGTATATTTGAGCACCGGGTATTGAACGCTAGTGCCGAAATCCCAATTATCACTACTCCAGCTAAGATATATCCCGGCTGCCGTTGTCGGCGATTGCAATTCCACCGTAGTTTTACTCGTGCCACCGTCACTTGTCCGTATCCCGCTGGTATTTATATCCCAGTAGCTATCTGTGGTGGTGCCGGTATCGCTACGACCGACTAATCCACCCGCATTACTATCCCCTGTGACAAGTCCCGTAGCGTAGCTGTTTGTAATAGTGCCGATATCGTGACGGCCGACTAATCCACCTATCTGAGAAGTCCCTTCAACAGAACCAGTGGCATAGCTACTCGTTATAAGGTTGGTATTCCGACCAACTAAACCACCTACACGCGCACTACCTGTAACAGATCCCGTAGCATAACTGTTCACAATAATGCCATAATTCCTACCGACCAAACCACCCGCACGAGAAGTCCCACCAACAGAAACCGTAGCATAACTACTCATGACGGTGCCCGCATTCCGACCAACTAGACCACCTACGCGAGAAGAAGTTCCGATAATAGAACCCGTCGCATAAGTATTCGTCATAGTGCTTTCGTTCCAACCCACTAATCCGCCTACATAAGAAGAAAAAGCTATAATATCTATATTCAGTAAACCCAAATTAGTGATTTCAGTACCACTGCCCGTATAACCAAACAGACCTATGTTGCTTGTGCCACTTCTGTCAATCATAAGATTAGAAATCGTAAAACCGTTGCCGTTAAACCGACCGCTGAAAGCATCAGAAGAATCCCCAATCGGCTGCCAGCCCGCTCCCGTAGTCCATGTAATCTTGTTAGCTATTGAACTATAGCTGTCATCGTCGTTGAAGTCTAAATCTCTCATCAATTCATAACCTTCGTCCAGTTGAAAGCGGATTGCATTTAAGGTTTCCAAATCGTTGATGTCTATCAGCCCGTCGCCATCGGCATCTACAACAGTATTAGTTTGAGCAACTATGTTCGCACTGAATAGTGCAAGTAGAACAATCAACAAGAGGGTTTTCATTTTTTAATAAATTAATAATTTACTTTATTTTTCAGATTATAACAATTTAGAAATAATAATCAATCTATTGTAGGATGCCATAGCATATTGGGCAAATGGGGGTAATGTTAAGGACTTCTTTTTTACTCGCTTCAATTACAACCTCTACTTGCATGGTGGCAGTAGTATCATTTATCCAGCAAATCTAAGTTTGTATCGTGCAACGGCCGGGCTGTGCGCAGCGAAGCCGGCGATGCAGTAAACCATTTCCTTACGTTCAAGCCGTCATGAGTATGCCCACTTTGCCGATCAAAGGTGCCGTGGCTGTGTGGATAAGTACTGGTTTGCTCGTATTTACCGTTGATTGTCGTTATGTGCGGTGGCGGAATGGTGCCGAGCGACTCGGGCAATTCCTTTTCAAAAATACTCACGGCGGCATCCATGACGATATCGGCGATAGTACAAAACAAGTGTTGTGTGTTGCCATTGCGACAGAGACTTGAAACGGTATCGGCCATGGCGCCCACGATGGTGCCGGTATCGGTTTTTCGCAGCGCAGACAAACCATCCATAGTCACCGAACCTAAACCTCGAGTAGCCTCGTAGTAGCTGTAAACAAAATCACCATCTCCTCGTCGACTAAATTGTTCGATATACTCGTTCAATTCATCCAACTGCCCGGAAGTTGCAGGATGATTTTCATCCGTCAATAGGATTACGGCGATGCGGAAATGTCGCTGCGCATCTTCCGAATTAGGAACCCGTGCCCCGTGAGTGGCAATAATATCCTCTATAGTAAGTGTCTGTACATTGCTTGCGGTGAAAATCGGTTGCCCATTCGTTGTGGCTCTCGTAGAACCGCCCTCTTCTAATAACCAACGACCATCCTCGGCCACCCAGAGATCCGGAACATCTTCCGGTGCCAGAAGACCTGCAAAATAAAGTTCTATCGAACTATAGGGAACAATATTGCCACGATTGGCAATTGTCCCAAAACTACCGGCGGTGTATTGCCCATCCCCTAAATCAACCAAGTCGGCGATATCAAATCCGCCAAGTTGCCCATCTGCGCTACTAAATCCCCAATGTCCACCATAGGCTGTCGGTATGGTATAGTTTGCCCACGCATGCTGCAGTTCGTGTAGCGAGGGACCATACAGTAGTAATCCTTTTTCGGGAAAGTGCATTACGCCTTTCAAGGTATTCGCAGAACCGTACCGATTGTCATAAAATTTGGCTAAACCTATTCCTTCAACATCGTTCCGAACCCTAAGATATACACCGTAATAAAAAATATTCTCATGATCATCGATATCGTCAAGATTGGAGAAGAACATCAAGAAATCAAAACTATCCTCAAAATGTTTGTATAATTGCGATGCGTAGGCATCAAGATTAAGTCCTCTAAATGCCGTTCCGCGCGTGATATCCTCGTCAATACGCATTACAATCACATTATCATTATGCACAAAAATATCCTGAGATACGCTCACTCGGAATTGAACCTCATCTTCGTTTCCTAAGCTATCGGTGATAATGATTGTCGCTGTCGTATTACCTAATCCTATTAGTGTGATTGCAAACTCTGCGGTTCTCGTCACTTCGTCAGTAGCGTCGGATAAAATTATTGTATCCGTAGCAATAGATATAACCGACTCGCCACCTTCATCTAATTCTAATGTCATTGACACAGGCAGGTCATAAGCCTCAACGACGACCGGCAAATTAGTCACCGAATTTTCATCTTTTTTTATTAGATGCACGGTCCGACCTTCTGCCGGACTGATTATTTTCACATAGTTGGATTCTTGAGCAACACGAAATCCAAAAGATTGATATTCTATGGACGCATAAGCATTGCGAGAGAAGGAAAAAATATCATTCAGCGAACTGTTCCAAGCTCCACCACGCACTACATAACTTTGGAAAGGACATCCATCAGACCAAGCACTGCCGTCCGACGGTGCACCCTCGTAGCCATAGTGCCAACAATCCTCTACCCACTCACCGACATTACCATGTATATCATGTAGCCCGAAGGCATTCGCAGGATAACTACCAACTCGAACAGTCCCTCGACAAGGAGAATTAGCTATTGAACCGCAACCGGAATGCCAATAGCGCGCCTGACTCGATAAAATCGTCGAACCGAAATGATACGGTGTGGTTGTTCCTGCCCTAGCTACATATTCCCACTCCGCTTCGGTCAACAAGCGATATTTCTTCTTTGTTTTTCTCGATAACCAACGAGTGTATGCTTGCGCATCATGCCATGAAACGCACACAACCGGATGGTTATCAAATTGCGAAAAACCCGGAGAACGCCAATTAAGATTGGTGCCATAGTCATACCTATCGCCAATATATTCGAAGCAATCATCGTATGTGAAGCGTCTTGTCTCGTCGACAAATGCCTCATACTGTCCGCGAGTCACTTCGTATTTTCCGACTGCAAAGGAGTTGGAGATAGTAACTAAATGTTGTGGTTGGGAAGAGCCCAAATAATATCTCCTTTCGCCTATGGTTATATAAGACCCTGTCGACCCCATCATAAACTGCCCTGCCGGCACTACGACCATCTCAGGACAAGTCGGACAATCACTAAAAGTTTTATCCGAAATATCCTGAAATACGCTCACCCGAAATTGAACCTCATCTTCGTTTCCTAATCTATCGGTGATAATGATTGTCGCTGTCGTATCACCTAATCCTATTAGTGTGATTGCAAACTCTGCGGTTCTCGTCACTTCGTCAATAGCGTCGGATAAAATTATCGTATCCGTAGCAATAGATATAACCGACTCGCCACCCTCATCTAATTCTAATGTCATTGACATAGGCAGGTTATGAGCCTCAGCGACGACCGGCAAATTAGTCACCGAATCTTCATCTTTGTTTATGAGATTCACGGTCTGACCTTTTGCCGGACTGATTATTTTCACATAGTCGGATGCCTGAGCAACCAACCGAAATTGAACCTCATCTTCATTTCCTAAGCTATCGGTGATAATGATTGTCACTGTCGTATTACCTAATCCTATTGGTGTGATAGCAAACTCTGCGGTTCTCGTCACTTCGTCGGTAGCGTCGGATAAAATTATTGTATCCGTAGCAATAGATATAACCGACTCGCCACCTTCATTTAATTCTAATGTAATTGACACAGGCAGGTTATAAGCCTCAACGACGACCGGCAAATTAGTCACCGAATCTTGATCTTTTTTTATGAGATGCACGGTCCGACCTTCTGCCGGACTGATTATTTTCACATAGTTGGATACCTGAGCAACACGAAATCCAAAAGATTGGTATCTGGACGGGAAAGCATTGCGAGAGAAGGAAAAAATGTCATTAAGCGAATTGGCCCAAGCTCCACCACGCACTACGTAATCTTGGGAAGGACATCCATCAGACCAAGCACTGCCGTCCGACGGTGCACCCTCGTAGCCATAGTGCCAACAATCCTCTACCCACTCACCAACATTACCATGTATATCATGTAGCCCGAAGGCATTTGCAGGATAACTACCAACTCGAACAGTCCCTCGACAAGAAGAATTAGCTATCGAACCGCAACCGGAATGCCAATAACGCGCCTGACTCGGTAAAATCGTTGAACCGAAATGATACGGTGTAGTTGTTCCTGCCCTAGCTACATATTCCCACTCCGCTTCGGTCAACAAGCGATATTTCCTTTTTGTTTTTTTTGATAACCAACGGGTGTATGCTTGCGCATCATGCCCTGAAACGCACACAACCGGGTGGTTATCAAATTGCGAAAAACCCGGAGAACGCCAATTAAGATCAGTGCCATAGTCATACCCATCGCCAATATATTCGAAGCAATCATCGTATGTGAAGCGTCTTGTCTCGTCAACAAATGCCTCATACTGTTTGCGAGTCACTTCGTATTTTCCGACTGCAAAGGAGTTGGAGATAGTAACTAAATGTTGTGGTTGGGAAGAGGAACCCAAATAATATGTCCTTTCGCCTATGGTTATATAATATCCTGTCGCCCCCATCATAAACTGCCCTGCCGGCACTACGACCATCTCAGGACAAGTCGGACAATCACTAAAAGTTTTATCCGACCGGAAAATTCTGCTTGCTTCACTAGTGCCACCCCCCATAAGAGCACCTTCTAGGAAAACTTTGGCTCGCACCTTTACATTAGTTGTCGACATATCTATTTGTGCATTTGCCGATAGAGAATACACGCTAGCCGTTATAGCTATAACGCTTAAAAACGACATCCTAATAATCCCCCTGACGTTCTCCTTCTTTTTAGTGTCCATATCCAAAGTTAGTTTTCATGCTATTACTCTCGCAGATATACTAGGAATTGATACTCTAATGCGATAGTTTACCATGCAATGGTTGTCGCACCGGCATATGAACATAGGTTCTACTGGAGCGGACCCTCTAAAAATACTTTGGCGCGTATCCTAATAGCTGAAGCAGTGACATCCACCGACACAGTCTCACTATCGCTTAACCCGCCGCTATCGGTGGCGGTGAAGGTAATCGTTGCTTCTCCTTCTTGCTCGGCACTAATCACAAAGGTTGTAATCGTATCCGTGGTTATATCGGCAGCTTGCACCGGTGTTACCGAAACAATCGTTCGGCTCGACGACATCGCCTCCAATGTAACAATATCGTCCAAATTGAAATTATCATCCGCTACCAAGACAGCGATTTGAGCCGCACTATTGACCGGTAGCGTTTGCGCCGATGACGGTGTAATCATAATCGTCGGTGTAGTATTCGCCTCCACTCGTACTTCAAATTGTGCCGAGACCTCCGAGTTTGCTACACCTCTGTCGTCGTTCACCGTCACCGTAATCACCGCACGACCGGCACCGACACCGCTAACCTCAAGCGTACGGGTGGCATCGTCGGTTGCGATAATCGTTGCGGTTGCAATCATACTATCGCCGGTATTAATTCTTACACTGAGGCTATCGTCGGCATCGGCATCGTTTATCGCAACATCAAACTCGGTACTCAAACCTTCCAACAACCTAATCGGTTGCTCGGGAATACCGCTCAGCGTCGGTGCCGTATTGACACGCACCACTAGCTCTACACTATCGCTTAACCCACCGCGGTCGGTTGCGGTGAAGGTAATCGTCGCTTCTCCGCCTTGCTCGGCACTAATCCTAAAGGTTGTAATCGTATCCGTGGTTATATCGGTAACTTGCGCCGGTGTCACCGATATAATCGTTTGGCTTGACGACATTGCCGCCAGTGCGACAATATCATTCAAATCGAAATTGCTATCCGTAACCGAGACGATGGTATCGGTCGTGGTATTGACCGGTAGCGTTTGCGCCGATGACGGTGTAATCATAATCGTCGGTGTAGTGTTCGCTTCGACTTGTACTTCAAACTCTGCCGAGACCTCCGAGTTTGCTACACTTCTGCCGTCATTTACCGTCACCGTAATCGTTGCTTCGCCCTCACCGACACCGCTAACCTCAAGCGTACGGGTGGCATCGTCGGTTGCGATAATCGTTGCGGTTGCAATCATGCTATCGCTGGTATCAATTCGTACATTGAGGCTATCGTCGGCATCGGCATCGTTTACCGCAACAGAAAGCTCGGTACTCAAACCTTCCAACAACCTGATGGGTTGCTCGGGAATACCGCTCAGCGTCGGTGCCGTGTTGACACGCACCGCTAGTTCTATACTATCGCTTAACCCGCCGATGTCGGTTGCGGTGAATGTAATCGTCGCTTCTCCGCCTTGCTCGGCACTAATCCTAAAGGTTCTACTCGTATCCGTCGTTATATTAGCAACTTGCACCGGTGTCACCGAAACAATCGTTCGGCTTGACGACATTGCCGCTAATGTGACAATATCATTCAAATCGAAATTGCTATCCGTAACCGAGACGATGGTATCGGTCGTGCTATTGACCGGTAGCGTTTGCGCTGATGACGGTGTAATCATAATCGTCGGTGTAGTATTCGCCTCCACTCGTACTTCAAATTGTGCCGAGACCTCAGAGTTTGCTACACCTCTGTCGTCATTCACCGTCACCGTAATCACCGCACGACCGGCACCGACACCGCTAACCTCAAGCGTACGGGTGGCATCGTTGGTTGCGATAATCGTTGCGCTCGCAATCATGCTATCGCCGGTATCAATTCTTATACTGGGGCTGTCATCGGCATCGGCATCGTTTACCGCAACAGAAAGCTCGGTACTCAAACCTTCCAACAACCTGATGGGTTGTTCGGGAATACCGCTCAGCGTCGGTGCCGTATTGACACGCACCGCTAGTTCTACACTATCGCTTAACCCGCCGATGTCGGTTGCGGTGAATGTAATCGTCGCTTCTCCGCCTTGCTCGGCACTAATCCTAAAGGTTCTACTCGTATCCGTCGTTATACCGCCAGTTTGCGTTGATGTCACCGAAACAATCGTTCGGCTTGACGACATTGCCTCCAGTGTGACGATATCGTCCAGATTGAAATTATCATCCGCCACCGAGACAACGATAGCCGCCGTGCTATTGATTGGTAGCGTTTGCGCTGTTGATGGTGTAATCATAATCGTCGGTGTAGTATTCGCTTCCACTTGCACTTCAAATTGTTCCGAGATCCTTGAATTTGCTACACCTCTGCCGTCATCCACCGTCACCTTAATCGTTGCCTCACCCTCACCGACACCGACAACCTCAAGTGTGCGGGTGGCATCGTCGGTTGCGATAATCGTTGCGGTTGCAATCATGCTATCGCTGGTATCAATTCTTACATTGAGGTTATCGTCTGCATCGGCATCGTTTATCGCAACATCAAACTCAGTACTCAAACCTTCCAATAATCTGATGGGTTGCTCGGGAATACCGCTCAGCGTCGGTGCCGTATTCACACGCACCGCTAGCTCGGCATGAGCACTCAAGCTGTTTCGGTCGGTTGCGGTGAATCTAATCGTCGCTTCTCCGCCTTGCTCGGCATTCAGCACGAAGCGCACACTCGTATCGGTCGTTATGTCGGCAATGCGCGCCGGCATCACCGAGACCACCGATGGGGTTGACGATACCGCCGTCAATGTAACAACATCGTCCAAATCGAAATTGCTGTCCGCAACCGAGACGATGGTATCGGTCGTGCTATTGACTGGTAGCGTTAGTGCCGATGACGGTGCAAGCAATAACGTTGGAACGGTATTCTCTTCCACCGTCACATCAAACACCAAAGAAGCCGTTGCATTGGCTTCGCCGGTGCCGTCATCCACCGTTGCGGTAATCATCGTCTCACCGGCACGCTCTCCGCTAATCGTAAGCATGCGGGTGGTTCCGTCCCCGCTAATCATTGCGCTTGCAATCGTATCGTCGGTGGAGGTGACTTCTACATTCAATGTACTGCCGTCCCTATCGTCCACCGACACCGGCACCATGATTAGCTCTCCCTCCAACAATGTGATATTGGTGTCTTGGGAGTCATCAACCCTAATCGTCGGTGTCGTGTTTTGTCCCAGCCTCGCACCTAGATTCGACGAGTATACACTCCTCGTATAGTCTTGCAAGTCGGTATACGCTATCCGCACACGGAACCTGTCGCCTGGGCTTACTTCATGGTCTTGAGGTGCCGATAACGTGGTCGGAACATCGTAGGAAATCTCAATATCGCCTAAAGTGCCACTCTGCCCGGCAATGTCTTCCCAACCCGAACCGTCACCCTCATCTATCAGACAATTCCTGTTGAGACTTCCTAGACACTGTTGCCAGTGATAGGTCATAGTTCCGCTCACGCCACCGTCGGTCTCACCCGTCGCATCTATGCCGGTAAAGATTAATATTGTCTCGGTCGTAGATCTGGTGAGGTCATTTATCGACACCACGCCATTATCTTCCTTGTTCACCACTATCGCGTACACTCCTGTCGTAGTAGTCGCCCCGTCGCTCACTTCCACCACAAAGCTCGCCGTCGCCGTAGTAGCAGTTGCGTCGGTCACAAAGTAGTCGCGAATAGTTAACGGTGCCGTCTCTCCCGACACATCGGCTTCGTCGGCATTGATGCTACTCACACGCCAACGATAGCTTAAGTTGTCGAAGTTCTCGTCGGAAGCCTCGGCAGTCATCCTCACCATGCCACCTTCGCTCACCGGTGAAGGTGCGACATTAACCAGCGTAATCGTCGGTGCAATGTTCGGTACCGTATACACATCGGATTGCGTCGTCACCAATTGTCCGATGTTATCTACAACCGTTGCCTCCAGCCTATAGCGTGTGCCGGCGGTTCGCGACGGTCTATCGTAGGGGATGCGATATTCATTCTCGGTTGCACCGTCTATCAAAGTGTTGTTAATGAACCACCGATAGCTCGTCGACGTAATCCCGTTGGCATCGGCGAGCGTTGAAGTCGTACTCAGCTGCCATCTATCGTCGCTGTCCGGTTCTATGCGTACAGCACCGGTCAGCGGGGCATCTACCACTAGTGTGAAGCTCGCCTGCACGCGACCACCTCTGCCGTCATCCGCCGAGACTCTCACGATGGATCCTGCCGCGGTTTGGCTGGCATCGGCATTGGTTGCCGTGAAGGTCCATACACCGGTCATGGTGCTGAAGTTGCCTATCAAGCCACTCATCGGTTCTATTGCAATATCGTGTGTCAATGTGTCGCCGTCGGCATCGCTGAAGAAGTCGCTGATATCTCGTTCAAACGGCTCGCCGACCGTTGCGATAATAGCTCGAATCGGCACCCGAGGTGTCGGTGGAGTATTGACAGCTACCTCCAAAGTACGACTACTGCTTAAATCTGTGCCATCTGTTGCGGTCACTTTGATTTCCGCTATACCCGCTTTGTTCGCTCTCAGTGCCAAGGTTACACGGGTATCCGACCCGATATCGCCAATCCGCTCCGGCATCACCGATACGATCGTTCGGCTCGACGATGCTGCCGTCAATGTGATACGATCGCCGAAGCTAAAATTACCATCCGATACACTAATCACTAGGTGTGCGGTGCTGCCCAGTTGTATCGGCTGTTCAGGTGTGGCAACAATCTCAAGTGCCGGGGCCACGGTGCCCCCCACCTGCACCGTAAATTGTGCCGAGACCTCCGAGTTCGCTACACCTCTGCCGTCGTTCACCGTCACGGTAATCGTCGTATTGCCGGCACCGACACCGACAATCTCAAGCGTGCGGACATTACCGGTGGTTGCGATAATCGTTGCGGTTGCAATCATGCTGTCGCTACTATCAATTCTTACACTGAGACTATCTTCGGCATCGGCATCGTTTATCGCAATATCAAATTCGGTACTCAAACCTTCCAACAACCTGATGGGTTGCTCGGGAATACCGCTCAGCGTCGGTGCCGTATTGACACGCACTGGTATTTCTACACTATCGCTTAACCCACCGCGGTCGGTTGCGGTAAATGTGATTGTCGCTTCTCCGCTTCGCTCGGCACTAATTATAAAGGTTGTAATCGTATCCGTGGTTATATCGGCAACTTGTGTCGGTGTCACCGAAACAATCGTTCGGCTTGACGACATCGCCTCCAGTGCGACGATATCGTCCAAATTGAAGTTATCATCCGCCACCGAGACGAATATATGAGCCGTACTATTGATTGGTAGCGTTTGAGCCGATGACTGTGTAATCATAATCGTCGGTGTAGTGTTCGCTTCCCGGGGGCTAATCATATAAATAGTAACCTCGCGATCGGCTTCGGTGACCGTGATGACTAATGCGGTGTTTGCATCTATAGGAATAGGCTCGCTTCGCCCGTCGCCACCTTGGTTTGCAAAATAATCGGTATCCTCGCCTTGTCTAACTATTTTGATCGTCGCATCGGTATTATAGGCTTTTAATCGCAGGGTGATGTCACTAGTCCTAAAAGCAAAAAAACTTACAACATAATGGGCGGTTGTAGCCCCGAAAATTGGGGTCAATCTTGCACCGTGTGTCAATACTTCTAAATCTCTTAGACCTACGCCTTGACCCGACAACAAAATATCGCTATCCGCAGATTTGAGGATCGGATATTGGATGCTAGTACCGAAATCCCAGTCGCCGGTACTCCAGCCACTATATATCCCGGTTGCCGTTGTCGGTGATTGCAGTTCCACTAGGGTTTGCGTTGAACTGTTTGTGATAGTAGGAGAACCAGAAGAAGAACCGACTAAGGTGTTAAAACCCGTCGCATAGCTATTCGTGATGGAACCACTAAAATACCAACCAACTAATCCGCCTACCCTGCGACCCCCTGATAAAACAGAACCCGTGGCATAGCTGTTCATGATGGAACCAACAGAATTTAAACCGACTAAACCACCTACATTATTATTTGCTTCAACAGAACCCATCGCATAGCTATTCGTGATAGCACCCTGAGAATTATAACCGACTAAACCGCCTACCTCACTACTCCCTGAAACAGAACTCGTCGCATAGCTGTTCGTGATAGTGCCTCTATTAAAACCGACTAAACCGCCCACACTACTCCCTGAAACAGAACCCGTCGCATAGCTGTTCGTGATAGTACTACCAATATTCTCACCGACTAAACTACCTACATTAGAACCCCCAATAATGTCTACATTTAGCAAACCAACATTAGCGATTTCAGCATCACTGTTCGTATAACCAAACAAGCCTATGTTCCTCGTACCACTTCTGTCAATCCTAAGATTAGAAATCGTAAAACCATTGCCTTCAAACCTGCTTCTGAAAGCATTAGAAGAAGAATCCCCAAGCGGCTGCCAACCTGCTCTCGTAGTCCATGTAATCCTATTGACTGTTGAGCTATAGCTGTCATCGTCGTTAAAATCTAAATCTCTCATCAATTCATAGCCCATGCATATATCATTAGGACAACCCTCGGTGCTTCCCGTCGCCGTCTCGGCGGTTGCCCTATAGCTCGTGCCGTCCAGTTGAAAGCGGATTGCATTTAAGGTTTCTAAATCGTTGATATCTATCAGCCCGTTGCCATCGGCATCTACGGCGGTACTCGCTTCCATTGGTGCCGTATTGACCCGCACCAATAATTCTACACTATCGCTTAACCCGCCGCTGTCGGTGGCGGTGAATGTGATCGTCGCTTCTCCACCTTTCTCGGCACTAATCATAAAGGTCGTACTCGTATTCGTGGTTATATTAGTAACTTGCACTGGTGTCACCGAAACAATCGTTCGGCTTGACGACATCGCTTCCAATGCAACTATATCGTCCAAATTGAAGTTATCATCCGCCACCGAGACAACGATATGAGCTGTACTATTGACCGATAGCGTTTGAGCCGATGACGGTGTAATCATAATCGCCGGTGCAATGTTCGCTCCTACTTGAGGGCTAACCATATGAATACTAATCATATAAATAGTGGTTCCGGCATCGGCTTCGGTGACCGTAATGACTAATGTAGTGTTTGCGTTTATAGGAATAGGCTCGCTTCGCCCATCACTGCCCTTGTTTTCAAAATAATCGGTATCCTCGCCTTGTTTAACTACCTTAATCACCGCACCAGCATTATAGGCTTTCAATCGAAGGCTGATGTCGCTCGTCCCGGAAGCAAGAAAACTTATAACATAATGGGTCGTTGTCGCCCCGAAAATCGGGCTCAATCTTGTACCGGATGTCAATACTTCTAAATCTCTTAGACCTACGCCTTGACTCGACAACAGAATATCGCTATCTGCAAATTTGAGGATTGGATATTGGATACTAGTACCGAAATCCCAGTCATCGGTACTCCAGTTATAGTATATATCACTGGAGGTACTGCTCGTGTCGGTCGCTACTTGCAATTGCTGTGTAGTTGCACCCCTACCACCGGAACTTGTCTGTATTCCGCTGGTACTTATATCCCAGTAGCTGTTTGTGATTGTGCCGTCATTATCACCAACTAAACCGCCTACACGACCACCTCCTGAAACAGAACCCGTCGCATAGCTGTTCATGATGGTGCCTCCATTATAACCAACTAAACCGCCGACGGAGAAATTACCACTCGCTGAAACAGAACCCGTCGCATAACTGTTCGTGATTATGCCTTGATTTCGACCGACTAAACCGCCTACAATGAAATCTCCAGGAACAGAACCCGTTGCATAGCTGTTCATGATGGTGCCGTCATTCCAACCGACTAAACCGCCTGCATTGCCATCCCCTGGAACAGAACCCGTCGCATAGCTGTTCATGATGGTGCCATTCAAATTATAACCGACTAAACCGCCTGCATTGCCGTCCCCTGAAACAGAACCCGTCGCATAGCTATTCGTGATGGTACCGTCATTCCAACCGACTAAACCGCCAGCACTCGCACTATCACTCTCTAAAACAAAACTCGCCGCATAGCTGTTCGTGATTGTGCCACCACTATTCCGACCGACTAAACCGCCTGCAGTGCGGGTCCCTGAAACAGAACCCGTCGCATAGCTGTTCGTGATAATACCGTCATTCCAACCGACTAAACCGCCTACATTGGAAGCACCCATGATATCTACATTTAACAAACCAACATTAGCAATTTCGGCACTACCTCCCGTAGAACCGAACAAACCTATGTTGCTTGTGCCACTTCTGTCAATCATAAGATTAGAAATCGTGAAACCGTTGCCTTCAAACTGACCGCTGAAAGCATTAGAGAGAGAATTCCCAATCGGCTGCCAACCGGCTCCCGTAGTCCATATAATTCTGTTGGCTATTGAACTATAGCTGCCATCTTCGTTAAAGTCTAAATCTCTCGTCAATTCATAGCCTCTGCATCCGTTATTAGGGCAACCCATCGAAACCTTAGGCACCGTCTCACTCTCTCTATAGCCCGTCCCGTCCAGTTGATAACGCATCGCATTCAGTCTCTCTAAGTTATCAACCTCTATCAAACCATCGTCATCCCTATCGACATCTCCGTTAAACTCATAATAATTAAGGTAGAGAGTATAAGTAATAGTCTGTGTTGTTTCACCACCATTCTCAACCTCAATGGTGATTGTAGTTATCCCGTCTGTGTTTAACGAAATCATACCACTTTCATCACCACTAGCTATGGCTGGACTTCTAGTTTCTTCATCAGCCGTAATATAAACCTTGGCACCGGGATTTAATGTTATCGGTCTGAATTGTATTGTGCTGGCACTACTAACTACCGTCCCTCTGTAGTTCGGCACTACCACATCAAAATCAGGCGACAGATTACCCTCCACTAATTGCAATTCACTCAAACCATATCTAAGTGCAGGCGACAACAAGCTACCGCAGACAGGTAAATCTGTTGTAGTATCGCCCACACGACGACATTCGCTAATATCTGTGTTAGGATTATCCGTATATTTGAGCACCGGGTATTGGACGCTAGTGCCGAAATCCCAGTCATCGGTACTCCAGTTATAGTATATCTCGGCAGAGGTGCTGCCCGGACCAGTTGCTGCTTGCAGTTCTACCGTGGTTTGACTCGTGCCACCGGCACTTGTCTCTATTCCACTGCTATTTATATCCCAATAGCTGTTTGTAGTAGTTCCGAAATTACGACCAACTAAACCGCCTACATTATCACCGCTCCCTGAAACAGAACTCGTTGCATAGCTGTTCGTGATGATGCCACCATTCTCGCCGACTAAACCGCCTACACCGAAATCTCCTGAAACAGAACCCGTCGCATAGCTGTTCGTGATGATGCCACCATTCTCGCCGACTAAACCGCCTACACCGAAATCTCCTGAAACAGAACCCGTCGCATAGCTGTTCGTGATGGTGCCTCTATTCTCACCGACTAAACCGCCTACACTATTATTTCCTGAAACAGAACCCGTCGCATAGCTGTTCGTGATGGTGCCTCTATTCTCACCAACTAAACCACCTATCTGATTTCTCCCTTCAACAGAACCCGTCGCATAGCTGTTCGTGATGGTGCCTCTATTCTCACCGACTAAACCGCCTACCCTATCGCTAAAACCTCCTATTATATTTACATTTAATAAACCCAGATTAGCAATTTCAGCACTACTTCCCGTATGACCAAACAAGCCTATTTCACTCGTGTCACTTCTGTCAATCCTAAGATTAGAAATCGTAAAAACGTTGCCTTCAAACTTGCCTCTGAAAGCATTAGAAGAATCCCCAATCGGCTGCCAACCTGCTCCCGTAGTCCATGTAATCCTATTAGCTATAGAACCATAACTGCCAGCGTCGTTAAAGTCTAAATCTCTCGTCAGTTCATAGCCTCTGCATCCGTCATTAGGGCAACCTGTCACAACTTTAGGTGCCGCCTCGCTCTCTCTATAGCCCGTCCCGTCCGGTTGATAACGTATCGCATTCAGTCCCTCTAAATCATCAATCTCTATCAAACCATCATCATCCCTATCAACATCACCGTTAAACTCATAATAATTAAGGGTACTTGACTAGTTTAGGGACAAAATCCCACTCAAATATCCCTTACCATCTTCATTAGCATATCATACTTTTGGGAGGCTGAAAGGTGCCTGTGATTGAATCGCCACTCGCATTCTTTTAGATGAAGATGGAAATGTTTTCTCGACACGCCGCAGAACTTTGTTAATCTCCTTTTTGCCCATCCCCAAAAGTTTTCAATGCCATTGATATGTCTAGTACCACTGCCCAGTGTCTTTGAATGATTGATGCGGTAGTGTTTGTATCCATTCAACACCAACCCGCCATAAGCTCTCCATTTGTCTGTGTATATAGTACTCTGATGTCCCACTAAACGCTTGATAATAGGTCGTATCCCGCTCTTTGAAGCATTTCGTATCACCTGCGTATAGACCTTCCCATCTCTTTTTAATATGCCGAATACCGGTACTTTGTTCGGTGCACCTCTACCTCTTTTGTCTCCCTTTTTGCGACCACCGAAGTAGGACTCATCCAACTCTACCTCGCCGGAGAATACGCTCGTCTTCTCGCAGTGTTGTGCAATTCTTTCTCGGATTATATTGACATATCTATTCACTGTATTTCTATTGACCCCGGCTGCTTGTGCGATTTGGGTTGCACTCAAATCAAGGGCAAAATACCTTACAATTTGCCTTATTTTCCTGTTTGAAATATGTGCCCCTCTAAAATGCCTGTTAGGTGTTGTCATTACTAGTTATTTTATCAAATCGTACTCCCTAAACTAGTCAAGTACCTAATTAAGATACAAAGTATAAATAACAATCTGTGTTGTTTCACCACCATTCTCAACCTCAATGGTGATTGCAGTTATCCCGTCGGTGTTTAACGAAATCATACTACTCTCATCACCACTATCTATAGCTATACCTCTAGCTTCTTCATCAGCCCTAATATAAACCTTGGCATCGGGATTTACTGTTATTGGTCTGAACCGGATTGTGCTTGTACTATGAACTACCGTTCCTCTGTAGCTCGGCAATATCACATCAAAATCAGGCAATAAATCGCCTTCCACTAATTGCAATTCACCCAAACCATACCTCAGTGCAGGCGACAACAAACTACCACAGACAGGTAAATCTGTTGCAGTATCACTTACACTACGACATTCGCTAATATCCGTGTTAGGATTATCCGTATATTTGAGCACCGGGTACTGGCTATCAGTGCCGAAATCCCAATTCGTGTTACTCCATTCGTAATAGGGTTTGCCGGGGTCTGTGCCTTGTGCACTTTCTGCTTTCAATTCCACCGTGGTTTTACTCGTGCCACCGTCACTTATCTTTATTCCGCTGGTATTTATATCCCAGTAGCTACTCGTGATAGTACCATCATTATTCCGACCGATTAAACCGCCTACACCATTACTCCCTTCAACAGAACCCGTCGCATAGCTGTTTGCGATGGCACCACTAAAATAATTCTGACCGACTAAACCGCCTGCATTGCCGTCCCCTGAAACAGAACCCATCGCATAGCTGTTCGTGATGGTACCGCCGTTCTCACCGACTAAACCGCCTACATTAAAACGATCCCCAATAACAGAACCCGTCGCATAGCTGTTCGTGATATTGCCGCCCCTATTACCACCGACCAAACCGCCTACATAGTCATCTCCTGAAACAAAACCCGTCGCATAGCTGTTCGTGATATTGCCGGCACTATTATCACCGACTAAACCGCCTACACGACCACTCCCTGAAACAGAACTCGTCGCATAGCTGTTCACGATGGTGCCGCCGTTCTCACCGACTAAACCGCCGAAACCGAAGATATCGAAGAAACCGCGAAGATCACTACTCCCTGAAACAGAACCTGTCGCATAGCTGTTTGTGATGGTGGCACCAAAACGATTCCGGCCGACTAAACCGCCAAAACCGGCTAAACGACCGAAACCGCCGAAATCGAAGAAATCGCGAAGATCACCACTCCCTGAAACAGAACCCGTCGCATAGCTGTTCACGATGGTGCCGCCGTTCTCACCGACTAAACCGCCGAAACCGACTAAACCGCCGAAACCGACTAAACCGCCGAAATCGCGAAGATTACCACTCCCTGAAACAGAACCCGTCGCATAGCTGTTCGTGATAGTGCCACCGTCATTCCTACCGACTAAACCGCCGAAACCGACTAAACCGCCGAAATCGAAGAAATCGCGAAGATTACCACTCCCTGAAACAGAACCCGTCGCATAGCTGTTCGTGATAGTGCCACCGTCATTCCTACCGACTAAACCGCCTACACTGCTACTCCCTAAAACAGAACCCGCCGCATAGCTGTTCGTGATTGTGCCACCGTCATTCCTACCGACTAAACCGCCTACACTGCTACTCCCTAAAACAGAACCCGTCGCATAGCTGTTCGTGATTGTGCCGCCATTCTCACCGACTAAACCGCCTACCCCATTGCTAAAACCTCCGATTATATTTACATTTAGTAAGCCCAAATTAGCGATTTCAGCACCACCGTCCGTACGACCAAACAAGCCTATTTGACCTGTGCCACCTCTGGCAATCGTAAGATTAGAAATCGTAAAATCGTTGCCTTCAAACCAACCGCTGAAAGCATTAGAAAAGTCCCCGATCGGCTGCCAACCTGCTCCCGTAGTCCATATAACCTTGTTAGCTGTTGAACTATAGCTGTCATCGTCGTTAAAATCTAAGTTTCTTTTCAATTCATAGCCTCTGCAGATATCATTAGGGCAGCCTTCAGTAATCCCCGTCGCCCCGGCGGTTGCTTTATAGCTGGTGCCGTCCGGTTGAAAGCGGATTGCATTTAAGGTTTCCAAATCGTTGATATCTATCAGCCCGTTGCCATCGGCATCTACGACGGTATTAGTTTGAGCAACTATGTTCGTGCTGAATAGTGCGAGTAGAATAATCAACAAGAGGGTTTTCATGGAAATTATATATATTGTAAATACTGGGATTGTACAGCCAATATGCACACATGGGACTGTTGAAAAAGTACCGCTCTGCACGAATTCAACCGCTTTTCGCCACATAATTATCCAACCCACCTGTAGGGGCAGTATAAAGCCGCCGATTGAGCCGGTAGGTCAATCGGCAACTCTGATGTCTGCCCTTAAGTACCGTCCAGAATAACCGTAACCGCTTGTGCCATTTGGTTTTGGTTTCCATAAATCGGGTGGATGAATGTATAAATCGTGCCGACCAACGCGTTGCGGGCGGACATGTCGTAGGGGCGGACTTACATGTCCGCCTGCCCCTACAGTCCATAAAATACTTTTTCAACAGCCCCACATACCATAATAGAAAATATCTTACGGCTTTAATACTAGTTATTGTTTCTGAGCTCATTTTTCTCTATATCGTTTATCGGCACCCAACCCGACATGGTGTCAGGCGATTGCTACAAATAACCAAACTTAGGATACTCCCGTTTATTTCCTTATCGGGTGTTATATTCACGGGTCGCCCGACATGGGCAAAGTTTGGTTTTTGTAGCATGAGATATAATAGCATAGTTATAGAAAATTATTGTACATTTGCATGATGTTGTATTATGCCATGACATATTGAACAAATGTTGTATAATTGCTATCCAATATGGACAATGACCCCAACTAATAGAAATAAATCGAATGAAGACTTTTGACAATGCAACCTGTCCGTTTTGTGCTTTGACATGCGATGACTTAAGCGTTAAAAGCAACAACGGTAAACTCATCGTAGACGAAGACTTGCCGACATTTTGCCGTGCGAGCTATGAAAACGCATCTCAAATCTCTACGACCAAACCTCGCTATAAAGGCAAAGAGATTACGCAAACCGAGGCTGTTGCCGAGGCGAGTAAAATGCTCAAACAAGCTAAACGCCCTTTGTTCGGCGGGCTGATTACCGACATACAAACGATGCGTGCGTTGGTGCCTCTGGCTAGGCAGTGCAATGCAACCTTAGATCACTTAGACAGCGATAAAACTTTACGCAATCTTAGAATAATGCATGGTTTCGGCATCGTCGGTGCCACACTCTCGGAAATACATCGCCGTGCCGATTTGCTTATCTTTGTAGGCAGTCGTTTATTCGACGATTATCCACGATTACTTCAAAGAGTTTATAAGAATAAAACTCAAAAAAAATCGGTTTTAATCGGTCCTTGGCAACGCGAGAACATACCGGATATTTTGAAGGCGGATTGCGATATCGTGAATACCCCACCCGAAGCATTCCCCGATGTGATACAAAAGCTCGGGATGTATATCGATAGACAATTCGAGCAACACGAGCAACACTCGAAAGCCGAGCCTCAAAACGATAAAGACGACGGCACGCTCTATGCAAAACTCGCAGCCGATATAGAACGCGCCGAGTATCCGGCTTTTGTTTGGTCGGCCAAAGATATGGATTACTCGCATGCCGATCTAGGCATCCTGCTACTCGCCCGAGTAATCAAAAAAATAAACTTAAGAAAACGTTGCGTCAGCTTGGTATTGAGCGGTAATCGCGGTGCGGGTAACACGCAGAGCGTTTGTTTATGGCAGAGCGGTTATCCCGGGTGTCTATCGTTTAATTCGGAACAGGCATACTACAACCCGCTACATAACCGCACGCCCGAAATACTAAAAAACCGCCGTGCCGATCTACTCGTTTGGATTGCTTCCATCCATCCCGAACCGCCGCCGCCGAGTGACTTGCCGACGATCGTTTTTGCACATCCTAAGATTGCCGAAGGATTAACAAACGATTTAGTCGTGCCGTGCGGTGTCCCCGGCGTAGACCATACCGGCTATAGTTATCGCACCGACGGTGTTATAATACTGCCGCTACGCAAACTGCGAGACAGCGCACTTCCGGCATTGCACGAAATGCTACAAGACATACAACTTCAACTGGGTCAACAAAATGATGATTAAATTAACCGGCGGCAAGATTTACGATCCGCTCAACGGGGTCGACGGTACGGTTGCCGATCTTTATATAAAAGATGGAAGAATTATTCCGCCTCCGAACGACACCGACAAATATACCGTATACGATATCGCCGGCAGCGTAGTGATGCCGGGGGCAATCGATATACATACGCATATCGGCGGCGGCAAAGTCAATATCGCCCGCTGTATGATGAACGATGTACACGGAGCAGGCTGCGAAGGCGATGCGCTCGACACTCACAATGCCGGTATCCGCTATGCCGAGATGGGATACACCGCCGGTTTCGAGCCGGCAATGCTCGCTTGCAATGCGCGGCAAGCGCACTTGGAGATGGCCGATACACCCTGCGTCGATACCGGTGCTTATATCATGGTCGGAAATACCGATTTGTTTTTGAAATTGCTGGCAACCAAAGCCGATCCCAAAACCATACGCGACTATGTCGCTTGGATGATAGACAAAACCCAAGCGATAGCGGTTAAAATAGTCAACCCCGGCGGCATCAACGCGTTCAAGTTCAATCAGCGCAAGCTCGATATAGACGAAGCCTCGGTTCCTTACGGTGTAACACCGCGTCAAATCGTGGAATGTCTGACGCGAACACTCAACGAACTCAATACACCGCACCCTTTGCATGTCCATGCCAGCAACTTGGGGGTGCCGGGAAATTATAGAACGACGCTTGATACGATCAAGGCTGCCGACGGTTATCCGATGCATCTGACGCATATACAATTTCATAGCTACGGCACCGAGGGTGACAAACGCTTTTCGTCCGCTGCCGCCGAGATCTCCGAAGCTATCAACAACAATCCACATCTGACCACCGATGTAGGGCAGATTATGTTCGGTCAGACTGTCTCTACATCGGGAGATAATATGATGCAATACGCACACCATCCGCATGCCTCACCGGATAAATGGACGGTGATGGATATAGAAGCCGAAGCCGGTTGTGGGGTGGTGCCGTTTCATTACCAAGATAAAAAATTCGTCAATGCGCTACAATGGGCTATCGGCTTGGAAATTTTCCTATTAATCAAAGATCCGTGGCGTGTTTTCTTGACCACCGACCATCCGAACGGTGCACCTTTCACGAGTTACCCGCACTTGATACGCTTACTGATGGATCGCAGTTATCGCATCGATATGTTCTCGAGATTACACCCCGAAGCCAGAAAAATGTCAACTTTAGACAGTATCAAAAGAGAATATTCTCTGTACGAAATTGCCGTAATGACCCGCGCAGCACCGGCGCGTAGTTTGGGGCTTCGCAATAAAGGACATTTAGGGGTCGGTGCCGATGCCGATGTCGTCGTCTACATACCCTCGCAAAATGTAGAGCAGATGTTTGCACACCCGCGTTATGTATTCAAAAACGGGGAATTGATGGTCAAAGACGGCAAGGTAATAAAAATACCGCCTTCTTACACCCATGTCGTTAAACCCGAATACGACTCCGGAATTGAGAAAATTATCAAGGCGCACTATGAAGACTATCGCACCGTCGGTTTCGAGAACAGTCAAATTAGTAATACCGAGATGGCCGAACAAATAGGCAGCCCTGTTGTCGAACACCCATGTCGAACCCCATAGAAGGTATCACTATCAACGGCGTAGAAATAGAGAATACCTACGCCGAGGCTTTCGGCATGAGAGCGACCCGCATCATTATCACTGCGATCAACTACAAATGGGCGCATTATGCGGCAAGCACGACGGTCGGTTTTGCAACTTCGGTGATAGGTTGCAATGTAGAAGCCGGTATAGAACGCCGCTATAAATCCTCCGAGACACCCGACAGCAGACCGGGCTATTCGGTTTTGCTGTTTGCGACTTCCACCGAAAGTCTAAGCGATCAACTGACGCGACGAGTCGCTCAATGCGTGCTGACCTGCCCTACCAGTGCGGTATTCTCCGGCATGGCCGGCGAGCGCAGAATTGCACTCGGACGTTATGTTCGTTATTTCGGAGACGGTTATCAGTCTTCCAAAGTGATAGGGGGAACACGCTATTGGCGGGTGCCGGTGATGGACGGCGAGTTTATCTGCGAGGACGATACCGGCGTGGCATCGGGAATCGGCGGCGGTAATTTTTTGATCTTTGCTCGCTCGTCGTCGCAAGCCCTACAGGCATGCGAAGCCGCAATCGATAGCATCTCGGACTTGCCGAATCTTGTTCTGCCGTTTCCCGGCGGCGGTGTGCGCTCGGGATCCAAGGTCGGCTCTCGCTATAAGTTCCTCGGCGCATCTACAAACGAACAGTATTGTCCTACCTTAAAAGGCATTGTTGATAGCAAACTGCGCGCCAATACCGGGGCGGTGATGGAAATCGTGATAGACGGGCTCAATGTGCAAGACATCATAGATGCGATGCGAGTCGGCATTACCGCAGTCTGCGAGTTGGGATTATCCGAGGGAATAACGACAATCTCGGCGGGCAATTACGGTGGAAATCTAGGAAAATATCAATTTCATTTGTGGGAGATTATAGGCGCATGAGACTCACATTAACATCTTCTCCGACAATGCGCATCAATGCCGAGACGCTCACACCCGATTATTGCAATAGCCTCTCCGCCGAGCAACTGGCGAAGCAAACACTACCGAGTTCGGAAGGCGATATTGCAGTAGGCGACTTATTCAACATAGAAGAGGACTCAAGCAGAAGTTTATTGATTAGCGGTGACTGCACCCAGTTCGATTATGTGGGTGCAAAAATGAAAGCAAACCAGATCAAAGTGGAAGGTTCGGTAGGCGATTATGCGGCAGCCGCTTTGGACGGCGGACAGTTGGAAATTACCGGTGATGTCGGTCACTATACCGCATGTGGCATGTCCGGCGGCACCGTCATCGTCGAGGGCAATGCCGGCGATGCAACCGGCGGTGCTTCTATAGGTGCGGTGCAGGGAATGTCCGGTGGCACCGTACTAATCATGGGTGATGCCGGTGATCGTACCGCCAATTTGATGCGTCGCGGTCTGATCGTCGTGCGCGGCAACAACGGAGACTACGGTGCGACACACATGAAAGCCGGCAACCTCGTCGTGCTCAAACAAAACGGCAGTCGCTGTGCTTACGGTATGCATCGCGGCACCGTGCTACTCGGCGATGCGAGTTCCGCCGAGAAGCTCGGCGATACCTTCATCGGTCAACCCTCTAATTACAATATGGATTTTTTGATACTACTTTACAAGCATATCGGTCAACTGGTGCCGGCGTTTCAAAACCTCCCCCGCAAGAAGTTAATCCGAAGATACATCGGCGATTTCGCCGTCGGTGGTAAGGGTGAGGTGTTGGTGCCTTATGCTTAGTAGAACGGCTGTGCAGACATGCCGGGGCTGTTGAAAAATACCGTTTGGCACGGATAATGTTTTTATACGCAGTTTATACACAAAATTTAAGTTTACCTACCGTAGGGGCAGACTAACATGTCTGCCCGTAACGAATTGCTCCTGCATGATTTATACATTTATTCATCCAATTTATGGAAACCAAAACCAAATGGCGCAAGCGGTTGAGGCTGTGCAGAACGGCAATTTAGGGCGGACATACAAGTCCGCCCTACAGTTGGTTTGCGTAATTAGATGGCGCAAGCGGTTGCAGTTGTGCAAAAACAGTACTTTTTCAACAGTCCCACGCTACAACTACCTCGTCGGGGGAATGGTTCGTGTTACTCTTTCTCACTCTTGAGTTCCATCACGACATCTACCAGCACCGCAATAATCAAATTTAAGATAGTAACAGAACCGATTGCAATAAAGCTATAAAGGTATATCCACGCCCACCAGTGCACCGCTTGCAACGGCAGAAATACCTGTTCCCAACTCGATAGTGTGAGTACTTGGGTTAGTGTGAATAAAGCGGTTGCAATATCCTTCCAGCGTTCCGGGTCGGTGAACTCGAACAGCAACGAACCCGCCGCTGCGTAGATATACATAATGATGAACAGCAACAGACTCGTATAAAGTATACGCGGCAAAGATTTGAGCAAACATTCAATGAGTACTTTTAATTCCGGCATCACCGAGATAATACGCAGTACTCTAAAGATACGCAGTAAGCGTGCGATTAATACCGAAGGACCCGGGCCTATGGGAACCAAAGAAACCGCAACGACAACCGTATCGAATACATTCCAGCCGTCTCGGAAAAAAGTTTTTTTATGCGGTTCACCGACAAAACGGATTATGATTTCAATCAAAAAGAAAATTGTCACGCTTTGGCTCAATGCCGAAATAATAACTTTGTATCTATCCTCCAGATTAAAAGTGTCGGCACCGATCAACAAAGCCGAGGCAATGATTAGTGCCACGACGATTATTTGAAAAGTTTTGCTCTCTCGGATGCTGTTAAATAAAACGACCATTTTTTCTGTTTAAGGTGATTAGCGGTATAATATCGCAAATTAGTTAAATTTCAAATATAACAACGGAGGAAATTATGCCCAAATACATTATAGAAAGAGATATCCCCGGTGCGGGTAATTTATCGGCAGATGAACTACAGGGCATCTCACAGAAATCATGCGGTATTCTAAAAAGCATGGGACCACAAATTCAGTGGGTTGAAAGCCAAGTAACCGCCGACAAAGTCTATTGCACCTATATCGCACCCGATATAGAAAGCATCAAGAAGCACGCCGAAGAGGGTGGCTTTCCTGCAAATAAAATTTCCGAGATCAAAACAACCATAGATCCGACTACTGCGGAATAGCCGGCGATTTCGCCTTCATCTAAAAATACAACCGCTATTCGTAACGGTGACAGTAAAACCTTCCATGTCGCGCATCACATCCGCGACTTGGAAGGTTTCTATTTGGCTTGCTGATTGCTCGTCGTCTAATCCTTCAAAAGCCTCATCAAGTACCAACAAATTGAATTGTCCCTCCTCGCACGATACTTTATAACCCCAACCGTGCTCCTCGGGTACTTCGGTAGTGTATATTTCGGCACCTACAAAGTGCCGCTCTAAATACGCTTTCACTATTTCTGTTTGCTTAGTCATTTTATTGCCCCGACTTGTCTGCCGATTGCAGAATGTTAAATCTGCCGCTACAGATACCTAGTATACACACCCGCTATAACCATTCGTCGGATATTTGCTACCGCTCATTGAATTTAGTAAAGCCACATATTTCGAAAAAGGATACCCTGTGACTGATTTGCTATAAGGCATCAATTTACATATAATTCAGAGGAGAAGACAATGAACACAGTAATATCGTTATTAGAAAAAATCCCCGGTGCCTCTAATGAGGAAGTTTTAGAGGTTGCTACCAAATTGCGCAGAACCGATGATTTGGTAGCTCATAAAGATTTAGAAACGATCATAGCGAAACTAGAAGCACGACTGATCAAGCAGATGTATGCTGTGGGCGGAGTAACCGTTGCAATAACGCTCACAGGTGTCGGATTGATGATCCAGTTTTTATGATGAAGCAATACCATAGAACCGCCGATTGAGCCAGTAGGTCAATCGGCAATACAAAGCCGCCGATTGAGCCAGTAGGTCAATCGGCAATACAAAGCCGCCGATTGAGCCAGTAGGTCAATCGGCAATTATGATGTGCGCCCGATAGGTTGATCGGCGTTACATTGTTCAGGACTACGATAATAATTTAACCCATGCGTAACAACGCGATGATGACACCGGTAAAACCGGCACCTATAACACATATAGCCACAATGCTTTCTACATATAGCCACGATAATCTTCTCTCAACTATACCGATATGCTTTTCAACTATACCTATACGCCTCTCAACGGCATCAAAACGAGCGTCTATTTTATCAAGGACTTCTTGCATTGACATCGATACTTGTCGGTCAATCGCACGCGCCGTTATCTCCGCTTGCGTTCTCGACATTCCTGCTTGTTCCAATTCGTGCATCGTGTTAAAAGTCTCCGTGCTTCGGTTGATCGTTGTATTCATTTTTACTCCTTTGAATTATATGTTAATCAATGCCCTAGAGCAAACTAAGGGATAGCCTATCTCACCCTGTAGCACGATTTTCCTAATTTTGATGAACAGCCCTAAATACCCGACGAACGGTTTTATATAAAGGGAATGTAGGACATAGGGGTTACTTTACGGTTTTAACAACCTAAAAGTAGCTTTCGTCGGAAATTTGCTACCGTTCACCGGAAATATAACAAAGTACTTCTTTTATAGGTCAAAATCGGACTAATCTTTGTTATTCAAGTTTATAAGTCAAACGATTAGGAGGAATTATTAACATGATGGAAACTTTCAGATCTAAAACAGATACTATCATCGAGGTACCGCAAGATTGGGTTGCTTTGTATGTAAAAGAGAATCCCGAAGCTATGGAGATATTAAACACGCATAAAATCTATAACGATGTTTCATATCTCAATGCCGAGCGTGGATTAGATCCGATTACTCGACAAAAACTGAGCATATTTAGGATACGCCATTTAGCCGATAAAAACCGCAGAAACCCGTGTGCGATTGCCCGCGCCGCATCGCCGTGGTGGGCGAAACAAAGACTGACCAGCACAAATACCACGCTTAGAATCTATAAAGTTTTGCAAACAAAGAATATACAAACAGTTGAAGATCTAGCCGCTTGGACAACCGAAAAATTGCACGAGCAAACACCTTTCGGCTACAAAACTTTATACAACCTCTGCATTTTCTTAAATAAAATCATCGGCGATAATCCGATAGCCGACAAAAAACAAACTCGGGATGGTGATATTGACGACGCGCTTATACGCGACGCAATAGCCGAACCGGACAAACTCAAACAGCTGATGAAAATACTGCACTACACAGATAACTGCAAAGATCCGTGTAAGTTGGCGCGTTTGGCTCTACCGTGGTTGGGCAAATGGAAGCTGATAGACACAAACTTTCCCAAAGCACCTATAGAAGTTATGAGGAGAGACGGTATCGAAACAATCTCGGATCTTGCAACATGCTCCCCGGAAAGATTACTCGGCAAGAGAATGTTCGGGCGTAAGTCTCTGCACATTATTCTAAATTGCTTAAATACCGCACTGCTCGGAAAGCTAATATCCGATATAGATTATCCGGCAAATGTCGATTTGATACCGAACTCGAAGGTCTCTATACACCTTAGGCTCGGCTTCATTGAAAATCTAAGATGTTTTTTGTCTTCGCTCTATCCCGTTGATCTCTATATTTTTACGCGTCGGACGGCATTTGAAGCTACATTTCAAACTATACAAAAAATTTCGGATACCTGCGGCAAGTCGATCGTATATGTCACTTTAAGCCAAGCTGCGATGATAAAGAATTTTAGGAATTCTCTCTTAGGGCATATCTTCAGGCAAAAAATCATACGGCTATCGGAGGAGGCCGATTTTCCATTGTCTTTAGATCAAATAGAAACTATGGATCTATGGTTCAGCGGCATCCACTCGCATCGAACATTTTTCGGAAATCTAATCGGCGCAGTGAATGAGCGCGGTATACGCGTCGTTAAAATCGGCAACAAATATTATCTCGGTTCGATTGAGCAGTTGGTTTGGAAGCGTACCGTAGAGGCGGCGAAAGCATTATTATCTTCGTCCGTAGACAAAGGGTGGAGTGAGACCGAAGCCTTTTTACGGGTGCAAAGATTGTTGCCCGACGGTGCCAAGCAATTCAAAAATCTATTGTGGGATTATGCCTCCGATTTATGCTACTTTAAAATTAATCCCGACGGTACGCGCACATTGATAGACTACGGGAAAGGACTGCACAAAACTATCAAAGTAATCCTTTCCGAATCCGATTCGCCGATGCACTACGATGAAATCATCAAGGCGATAAAACTTAAGCTGGGGCTAAATCTGACTATGCTACAAGTATGTCCGGCGGCAAATAGTGTCGGTCTTGCCTTTAGAAAGGGGCTGTACGGTCTTGACAAACATATACCTTTCTCCGACAAACAGATTGCTCGTATCTGTCGTGCAGCCGAATCTATCGTCTACGCCGATAGGGCAAAAAAGCAGTGGCATTGTTTTGAAATACTCTCTAAATTGCCGGAACAAGCCGATGAGACCTTCGACAAGTTAGATATCCGTTTGCTAAACATCGTGCTTTCTAAATCCCGGAGATTGAGCTATCTTAACAGAATGGTCTGGACAACGACCGAAGGTTACAACAAAGGAGAAAAACGTCTGAACAAAACTCAAGCAATCATCGCTATGATCAAAAATGCCGGACATCCGTTGACGGGAAGCGAAATCAAAGCGCGATTACAAAAAGTAACCGGTGTCAATAAAATTTTGCATATACCGAAGCATCCGTCTTTAATTCGCATCGCACCCGGTGTTTGGGATGTTAAGGACAAGGATGTACCGAATAGTTAGCTTTTCCTCGGTAGCGTATTCATATTTTGATTACCGCCGTATCGCGGGATTGTGGTTTCCATCGATTAAAGCGATTCTATTTTGCTCGCACAAGGTATAATTTACCTACGATGTGTGGTATTGCCGGTGAATTTTGTTTCGGGGGGCGGGCGACGAGTGCCGAAAATCTGCAACGGATGCTGGAACACATTGATTTTCGCGGTCCCGATAGTCGGCAGACTTGGTTGGACGGGCAGATAGGTTTTGCGCATGCACGGCTCGCAATCATAGATTTATCGGCTACCGGATCCCAACCTATGGTGGATCGTGATTTGGATTTAGTGCTGGTGTTCAACGGGGTCATCTATAACTATCGCACGCTACGCGCTCGCCTGGAATCCTACGGCTACCGCTTCTTCGGCACCAGCGACAGCGAGGTTATCCTAAAAGCCTATCATCGTTGGCGGGAAGCCTGTGTTGAAAAACTCGACGGTATCTTTGCATTCGCAATTTGGGATCGCCGGTGCGAGTCTCTTTTCCTTGCTCGCGATCGTCTGGGAATCAAACCGCTTTATTATGCACGCACCGCAAATTGTTTTCGTTTTGCCTCGAACCCGCAGGCGTTGCTGGCAACCGACGAGATTAATACCGAGATCGATGCGGTTGCATTACATCGTCATCTGAGTTTACATGCGGTCATCCCCGCGCCTCGTACCTTATTACGCGGCATACGCAAGCTCGAACCTGCACACACGATGTCGGTTGATTATAACGGTACTTTTGCCAAGCATCGTTATTGGTCCTTATCCGAGCAGGCACAATGTTTAGACATGCAAGAAGACGAATGGATAGAATTAATCGAATACGAATTGTCGAAGGCTGTTAAAAAACGTTTTGAAATAGCCGATGTAGAGGTCGGTGTCTTATTGTCGGGTGGATTGGACTCCAGTCTATTGGTGGCACTGCTCGCCAAGCTCAATGTCGCAAACATCAAGACTTATACGATCGGCTTCGAAAGCAAAGGCAAAGAGATCGGCGACGAGTTCGCCTACTCCGATGCAGTCGTAGAACACTTCAATACGGATCATCATCGCTTTAGCGTATCCGACACACAATTATACGAGCGGCTGCCCGAGGCGATTGCAAAGATGGCCGAACCTATGCCGGCGCAAGACTGTATCGCTTTTTATCTGCTTGCCGAGCAAGTCGGCGCAGACATTAAAGTTGTGCAGAGCGGACAAGGTGCCGACGAAGTGTTCGGCGGTTATTTTTGGTATCCCGAAATGCACCGTGCATCGGGTACGCCGTTGCAACGATTTAGTCGACATTATTTCGATCGTAGCCACGACGAATACTCGGCAACCGTCGCACCATCTTTGCATATAACCGACAGCACTTCGCCTTTGGTCGCAGATCGTCTCGGACAAATCAAACTATCCGATTATATAAACACCGTTTTATGCTTCGATGTAGAAACTTTGATCGTCGACGACCCGGTCAAGCGCGTGGACAATATGATGATGGCGTGGGGTGTAGAGGCAAGAGTGCCGTTTCTGGATCGTCATCTGGTAGAAACTGTCTGCGCGATGCCGCCCGAACTTAAACTCGGCGACGGCGGCAAATATAGCCTCAAAAAAATCGCTCGCCGCTATCTGCCAACCGAGGTGATAGACCGCAAAAAGGGCTATTTTCCCGTTCCTGCTCTAAAATATGTGCAGGGAATGTTTTATGAAATGATGTGCGATGCCCTAAACTCGAATGCTTGCCGCGAACGCGAACTATTTCAACGCAGCTACATAACACACTTGCTAAACTCGGAGAAAGATCAGCTGACACCGATACAAGGTAACAAACTCTGGCATTGTGCATTGCTCGAAATGTGGCTACAAACGCATGTAGACCGACACGGCACCGTACCGACACAGGTAATGAGATAATGCGCCCACTCTACACCGCCGAACAAAGCCGCGACATAGACCGAATGATTATCGCACAAACGCCTATCGCCGGATACGAACTGATGCAACGTGCCGGACGGGCGTGCTTTAGTCATTTAATCGGACACCGGCCGCAAGCACGCAGTATCGTCGTTTACGCCGGTATCGGCAACAACGGCGGCGACGGCTATATCGTCGCCGATCTGCTTCGCCGAGCAGGACGGCAAGTCAAAGTGTGCCAACTCGGCGATACCGGCACTATCGAAGGCGATGCGTTGCAAGCGTGCAATGACTATCTTGCCGCCGGTGGTGAGAGAATCGGTGCCGACCAAACTATCGAAGCCGACTTAATCGTCGATGCGGTGTTCGGTAGCGGCTTAAACCGAGATTTATCGGAACAGTCACTGGCTTGGATAGAACGAATCAACCGACTACAATTGCCGGTGCTTTCGGTGGACATTCCCTCGGGACTCGATGCAGACCGGGGATGCGCACGACCTATCGCAGTGAACGCCGATATTACCGTTAGCTTTATTACTCGCAAGCGCGGCATGTACACCGCCGACGGTAAAAATCACTGCGGGCAAATTATCTTTGAAGACCTGCAAAGCCGGGAGGATATCGTTGCACAAATTGAACCCGACTGCCGACTGCTCAACCACGACGAGGCAATCGAATGGCTACCACCTCGCCGCCGGGATACGCATAAAAAAGCCTGCGGTCATGTTTTGATAATCGGCGGCAATCACGGCATGGCGGGGGCTGTTTGTCTTGCCGGCAAAGCTGCTCTGTATAGCGGTGCCGGCTTGGTCGGCGTACTCAGCCACGCACAACATAGCACTGCGGTCACTACGGTATGTCCGTCGTTGATGGCACACGACGCAGCGTGTGCGGAGACGACAAAAAGACTGATAAATCGCTGCGACATCGTTGTTATCGGTCCCGGATTAGGCACCGATGCTTGGGCACTCGCTTTGATGGCCGATGTCTTGGACAGCGACAAACCGTTGGTCGTCGATGCCGATGCCCTACACCTATTGGCAGAAGATCCGCTTAAGTCGGAACGTTGGATACTCACCCCACACCCGGGCGAAGCGGCACATTTATTGCATACGACAACGCATGAGGTACAGAGAGATCGCTTTGCCGCTGCGCAAAACATACAGACTCGCTACGGCGGTGTGTGCGTACTCAAAGGAGCCGGCACCGTCGTTGCAAGCGATGAACACACCATCGTATGCGAAGGCGGCAACCCGGGCATGTCGAGTGCCGGCATGGGCGATGTATTAAGCGGTGTTATTGCATCGCTACAAGGACAAGGACTCACTCGAGTAAAAGCTGCCCTGCTCGGCACCTGCGCCCATGCCCGCGCCGGCGACCTTGCAGCGGCTAAGTCGCCGCGGGGTTTGAGCTCCGAAGTTGTGATAGGGCATTTGCGGACGGCGGTTGCGAGCAGATGAGATGACTTATGTGCTACATATCGAAGATGCCTCGGCAATGAAACATTTAGGTGTTTGCCTGGCAAAATATGTGCGCCCGGCGACCTCGCTGTGGCTACAAGGTCCGCTGGGGGCAGGTAAAACAACCTTGTGTCAGGGATTAATTCGAGGACTCGGCTATGAGCAGGCGGTAAAAAGTCCGACTTTTACTTTGGTAAATAGTTATACTATAGGACAGTTGCTCGTGCATCACTTTGATTTTTATAGGGTCTGCGACGCTTATGAATTTGATTTAATCGGAGGTCGTGATTACTTTGCAAACAATGCCTTTTGTGTTATCGAATGGCCGGAACGCGCCGAAGCAATGCTGCCTCGGCCTACGCTATCGATTAACTTGGCAATAGAAAAACACTCGCGACAGCTTAAAATAGCGAGTCATTCGGAATACTCCGTGAAAAAAATAGTTGAGGATTTTAAGTCTTGAATAGACATACGAGATATCTGAGTTTTTTATATCTCTGCACGGTGTTGTGCATGATTTCAAGCGGCGCACACGCAGCAACGCTGCTTGGTCTGCAAATCAGTGAAGTAGATCAAAGCACACACATCGTCTTAAACTTTGACAACAGTCCGCAATACAAAACTATCATTCTTGCAGACCCACCTCGTTTCGTAGTCGACCTGTTTGACACGGTACCCGCCGACCCGGACCTTGCATCGGGCATCAGTAATGCTTTCGTCAAAAACATACGCACCGCCTCCAAAGAGGGCGGAAACTATAGAGTTGTTTTTGATTTGGTTGCCGGCATACGACAATCGTCGGTACAGATGCTCTCTTTGGATGGCAAACAGATCTCTTTCAAATTGAATTACCCGACATGGTTTAGCATTCAACCTCGAACTCCCGAACAAATCGGCAAACCGTTGACTAAACCGACCACCGTAAAACAAATAGACAAAGCGCGGTTGCGCAACGCATTGGTCATGATAGATCCTGGACACGGCGGAAAAGACCCCGGTGCAATCGGAGTGTCCGGAACTCGAGAAAAAAATATCGTAATGTCAACCGCGCGTATTTTAGAAAGCATGCTCAACAGCGAATACGGCATCGAGGCAATGTTGACACGCAGCGACGATCGGTTCATGGATTTGCGCAAAAGACTGGAGGCGGCGCGCACCCATCAAGCCGACCTGTTCATCTCGCTACACGCCGACGCCTTCCATCACAGTAATGTAAGGGGCGCATCGGTTTATGTGTTATCCGATAAAGGTGCGTCGAGCGAAGCCGCACGCATCCTCGCACAGCGCGAGAACGAGGCGGTTATCGGTGGGATCAATATCGACGACAAAGATAACGCCCTCGCCTCCATACTCGTGGATTTATCGCAAACCGCTTCGATGGGACGAGCCAACGTGCTCGGCAACTATATCCTTGCCGCCTTCGGGAAGAATGTAAGAAGTAGAAATATAGAATCGGCAGGCTTCCTCGTTCTAAAATCCCCCGATGTGCCGTCGGTACTGGTAGAACTCGGCTACCTCACCAATCCCGAAGAGGAAAAACTACTTAAACAACCCGGTTATCAAACACAACTGGCGAGAAATATCATGGCCGGCATCAAACGTTACTTAAACGACTACGCTACCGCCGATATGATCCTTGCCCATACCGCAATACGCGACTACACCGTCGCCCGAGGCGATACCCTCTACGGCATCGCCGAACGTTTCAACAGCTCGGTCAATCGCATCAAACAACTCTCGGGCCTCGGCACCGACACCATTCGCATCGGACAGACGCTGAAAGTACCGGTGGGCAGATAGCGGACTATCGTACCCACCTACAGTACCGTACAAGTCGGACAAACTATGGATATAAAGGCGTTGCATTCGTATCGGTCACCGACAGACTTAAGGTGATGTATAATATCTATTCTCTCTAATAAGTAATACTATCAGGATTTCTAAAAACTCTATAAAATAAGGCACGATGAAAGATAAGAACGTTGACTTAAAAGACCACCGATCGAATAAAGAAATAGAACTTCCTATTATGGATGCGACGAGTGGTGCGGATATTATCGATATCCGTTCTATCTATCAGCAGTTGGGCTATTTCACTTTTGACCCGGGTTTCGTTTCAACCGCAAGTTGTGAGAGCAAGATCACTTATATAGACGGCGATGCCGGGCTACTCTATTATCGCGGTTATCCGATAGAACAGCTGGCGGAAAAAAGTAATTATTCCGAGGTGTGTTATTTACTTTTATACGGTGAATTGCCGAGTACCGATCGGTTGCGAAGTTTTAACGCAAGTCTGACCGAACACGCAAACTTGGACATGGAAAAAATAACCGCACTACTCGACGGTTTTGACAGGCACGGACATCCGATGGCGATGTTGATGGCAGCACTCTGCCACCTCGCTGCGATGTATCACGACGAATTAGCGATTCATGACGAAACATACCGAGAGCAATCCGCTCACCGTTTAATTGCCAAAGTGCCGGCGATTGCTGCGTGCATACTTCGTTATAAACAAGGCAAGACATTCAAAAAACCGAATAAAGATTTAGCTTATATCGAAAGATTCTTGGATATGGTGTTCGACGATTTCAATCTACAATCGCCGTTATATCAAAAATACGCAGCGGCGATGGACCTGATATTATTGCTACATGCAGACCACGAGCAAAATGCTTCTACTTCGACGGTACGCTTGAGCGGTAGTACGGAAACAAATCCTTATGCAGCCTTGGTGGCAGGCATCGCTTCGTTGTGGGGACCGGCACACGGCGGGGCCAACGAGGCGGTGATAGACATGCTGGAGAATATAGTCGAATCGGGACAGCCGTTGCAATCTTATATCGATAGAGCCAAAGATAAAAACAGTCATTTTCGGCTAATGGGCTTCGGGCATCGTATCTATAAAAATTACGACCCGCGTGCAAAAATTATAAGTACTATCTGTCACGAGTTGCTATCCGAACTCAACAATGACTATACCGACAAACCGCTGCTAGACACCGCCAAAGAACTAGAAAACATCGCACTAAAAGACGACTATTTCATCTCGCGCAAACTTTATCCGAATGTAGATTTTTATTCCGGAATCATCCTCAATGCGATGGGCTTGCCGCGCGATATGTACACCGTCATCTTCGCCCTCGCCCGCACTATCGGTTGGGTTAGCCACTGGAATGAAATGCTCGGCGATCCGCTGACTCGCATCGGCAGACCGAGACAGCTTTATACCGGCCATACGCGCAGAGATTATATCGCTGTATCCGACAGATAACGACAACCACCGATTGAGCTTGTAGGGGCGGACTTATATGTCCGCCCGAACACGCGTCGTGTTAGCATAAATAAAATCGTACGCCATCCAATTCATGAAACCAAAACCATCCCGGCGTAAGCGGTTGAGCTTGTGCAGAACGGTATCGTTTTGGGCAGACACACAGGTCTGCCCCTACGACTCGGTGGTTATCGTAAATTCAATGGCGCAAGCGGTTGGATTTTTGCGATGCCAATACTTTTTCAACAGCCCCACATAAGACTGTTGAAAAAGTATTTTCATAGAGTGGTAGGGGCGGACTTATATGTCCGCCCGAAACGTATCATGTTTGCGCGATTAACGCGTTCACCCATTAATATTATGGAAACCATTATTTGTTGGCGCAGGTGGTTGGTGTCGTGCAGAACAGCACTTAAGGGCAGACATCAGAGTTGCCGATTGACCTACCGGCTCAATCGGCGGCTTTATACTGCCCCTACAACTCAGTGGTTATCGTAAATTTAATGGCGCAAGCGGTTGGATTTTTGCGATGCCAATACTTTTTCAACAGCACCATCGTATCTGCGCTGTTTTATACATTCATCCATCCAATTTATGGAAACCATAATCGGGTGGCGCAAAGCAGCTGGTGTTGCGCGTAACAGTACTTAAGGGTAGACATCAGAATTGCCGATTGACCTACCGACTCAATCGGCGGTTTTATCCTGCCTCTACGCTAGGTAAACACATTATTCTTGCAAAGATATTCGCTCATTCTCGCTTGACATTCTGCTAACCGCTTTCTTGAGAGCTCACAGTAAGTGGAATCTATATCAATACCTAGATAATGGCAATCCTCTTCCATAGCGGCAATAGCCGTTGTGCCGCTCCCGCTATACGGGTCCAGAACGATGCCGTTCTTCGGTGAAAGCAGTTTTATAATTTCTTTGATAATTGAAAGAGGAAATATAGCACTGTGTTTATTTCCGGGAATTGATTCAACCGACGAAATAATCACATCCTTTTTCATTTTCTTTCCATGTATTTTAATAATAGTGTAACCGTTCTTCTCGATCTGGCTTTTACGCCCCCCTTCTTGCCCTCCGAAAGCCTCTGCGTGTATTCCGCGAATCTTCATACGAAATCCCTCTATTTTAGATTCTTTTACTTCTTCAGTAACCTCGTCGAGAGATTTATGCGCTTTTCTTTTCAGCTCCGAAGATAAATCCGAATTTTCAATCAATGTCCTATATCTTTCTCCTAATCTATTTGAAGGCTTATGCCGTTTTCTTTCGTCTACCTCGTTAAAAAATTTATCGGGGTTGTAATAATATTTTGTACCTTTTACAAAATGAAAAAATGGTTCCGTGCTACTTACCAGACGCCGCCCGAATTGCCTCGGTGTGGGGTTTCTCTTTACCCAAGTTATTTCATTGACAAGCTTCACACTATGGTCATTAGTTGCTTTTATGGCAAATCTATACGGCACAAGTAAAAGCGAACCATTCAGATATTTATCACCGATGTTATAAACGATATTTCCCGAAGGTTTTACTACTCTGACAATTTCCGAAAATACTTCAAGTAGAGAGTCAATATAAGACTCAACCGTTTTTTCGTGACCGGTCCCGATTCCCATTCCGTTATAATTTCGTTGCATATAGTACGGTGGGGATGTCACCACTAAATCAATACTATTATCCGGTAACTGCTTCAGCAAAAAAGCGGCATCTCCACACTGTATTGAATCTATTAGGCAATTCATCCGGCTTTTATGTGAAAGACCCTTTTGGGATTTTTCTAATTCTATAAAAGAACTCATGTCTCACCCTTGTTGGATATATTTATCCATCGTTTCTTTACCATGTTTATAAGTTTCAATAATTTAGACACCATTTTCTCCCATTGATTAAAAATTGTAAATAGTTCTTGTGCACACAATCTCGCAATATTAGCCGATATCAAAGCCCAAGAATTCATTATCCGATGAACGGTTGTATTTGAGTATATAAAAGGTGCTCGACGGTTGGATTATGCAGTAATACGCTATGCGACTGTTGAACCACAAAACCGCCGATTGAGCCAGTAGGTCAATCGGTGTCACATTGTGCAGAACCTTAGTACCAATGTGTGGGACGGACAAGCTAGGGCTTGTCCTCACAGGTATAGAGCGGTAGAGGTTTGCATATCCGACACTGTACATGACGCAATGATTGTTTAATTTATCGTTGCACTTAATTTTAAGTTAAAGTATATAATTGCATGCACACAAAGAGAGCTAAAAATCTGTTCAAATGAGAAAGCAACTGAAAATAACAATCTCGGCACTATGTTTAGTCATTTTTACAATAGCAGAAACCAATGCTTTTATGATGACAAACTCTTATCCATCTAGCAAAACATTAGCTGCGCAGTCGGTAAATAATACCGGAATGAATACCTACGAGGCTATAATGCTTCAACAGGTACAGCAAAATTTCAATCCTGTAGGGATTTGGCAACTTACAGCAGCCGAAGCTACAGGATTTCAATGTTCCGTTGATGTTGATATCGATATTAATGATCTTCTTGACTTTTCTCAAGTAAACACAGAGCTTGATGCTGTGGTGACATCTAATAGATTAAGTATTGTAAATAGACAAACATCAGCAGTATATACGGAAATCCGCAGACATCCGCCCAATCGATATATACTCGAAAACAGGGGAAGCTTCTCTCAATTTGTGAATGGCCTCTTAGTTCGAGTGGTAGGAAGGGATGCAGTAGACCTTACTCTTATCTCTGATGAGGAAGTAGTAGGAACAGGTGTTGTAACCGCAACCGTAACTGCAGAAGCGATAAACTTTGAAGTTCGTTGCTCTGCTACTTACACGATAGCGGCAAAAAAAATTAGTTCCCCCCGTTTATCTAAGCTTTCTTTATCTACGGGAACACTGCATCCGAACTTTGACGGCACAGTCTTTAGGTATTTTGCAGCCGTTCCCAATAATACTCGACAAATTACGCTGAGATTGAATGCCGAGGAGAGTAACAACACGATCACCGTCAACGGCAATCGGATAACCGGAACTGCAACTATTCCCCTAGGTTCTAATACCGATACGATTACCGTAGGTATACGGACGGCAGACGGTAATAGAACAAATACTTACATCGTTGATATCATACGGCTTGCACAACGAAATTTTAATCCCGTAGGAACTTGGGAAACCACTGCGAGAGAAAATATAAACCTTCAATGTCCCTTGCTTCCCAATTTAAGTTTAAGCCGTGACGATTTTGACCCGATAGGCAGAGAGTACGATATAGTCATGACATCGGGCGGGTTAAACCTCATAGATAGAGTGGATTCGGAAACGTCTACCGAAATTGGCAGAAATATACCGAATCGTTATAGCTTGCAATACATTGAGAGAGAGTCTATATCCGAACAAGGTGTCACATTGACAATAGAAGGAACGAGCACTCTAGATTTTATCCTGATCTCCGATGAGGAAGCGATAGTTGCGGTTGTCAGGGACATAAAAGTGACGAGCCTCGAAAATATTCCCTGCCTTACATCGTATACGGTAAGCGCAAAAAAAGCCGCAATATCTACTGCTATCCTAAAAGATATTTCATTATCGGCAAGCACGCTTAACTCAATCTTCACCGGCTTAGTCAGGAATTATTCTGCAACCGTTGACAGTGGTGTCGGCCAACTTGGGATAACGATTGAAACTTCCCATATAAATCAATCGGTCACGATAAACGGTACCACACTATCCAGAGGCTTAAATCGTAGTCAATTGATAAGTAGTACGGTACCGCTAAGCGTGGGTAACAATACGATCGTTATAGGAGTGACATCGGCGGACGGCATATTGACATCAAGCTACACTTTGCAAGTTATCCGTCGAAGCCCTGCTTTGATCGGATTGTCTTTATCTCCCGGAACGCTCAACCCCGGCTTTAGTAGAGAGAGATTAAGATATGCAGCAACCGTAGAGAGTGATATAGAACGAATTACACTAACTCCTACAGCCGATAGTGCCGGACATAGGGTCATCATTACCGCCAACGGAAGATCTATAAACGGAAATTCAGTTCCTTTGAATGTAGGAGACAATACCATAGCTATCTCGGTCACTACGCGAGACAGTCAAGCAACGACAAGATACACCTTAACTGTAAGGCGATTAGAACCCTGCTTGACCGACCTCTTCTTATCATCGGGATCACTCAGCCCAACCTTCGGTAATCCCAGTCAATGCAGTAATGCAGCGATACGATATGCGGCAACCGTAGAGAGTGATATAGAACGAATCACATTAACCCCTACAGCCAATAGTGCCACACATACAATCGCCATTACTGCCAACGGAAATTCTATAACCGGAAATACAGTTCCTCTGAATGTGGGAGACAATACTATAGCTATTTCAGTCACTACGCGAGACAGTCGAGCAACGACAAGATATGTCGTAACTGTAAGGCGATTAGAGCCCTGCTTGACCGACCTCTCTCTATCGTCGGGATCACTCAGCCCGACCTTCATAACATGCTCGGATGAAACGGTAAATTACCGAGCAATCGTGAGAAACAATGTAAGCCAAATTGAAATAACGGCTACGGCAAATAGTATCGCACATACGATTACTTTCAACAGTAATCAAAATAGTACGGTACCGCTAAGCGTAGGCGACAATACGATTACCGTATCGGTAACAACGGCAGACGGTATGGCTAGAAAAGATTACAACTTAGTTATAAGACGTTTAAGTACGGCAACTTTAACCGGACTAACAGTGGAAGTAAATTCGCAAATGCTAGAACTAAACCCTAACTTCAGCCTTATCAACTTAGACTACAGAATAAATGTAGAAAATACTATGACCCTTGTTACTATACAACCTACGGCCTCGGCCGGTCGCATCATCAGGGTACGCTATACACCGGACGATGGCACCGCAATTGACCGTCTCGTCTCGAGTGGCGATACGGTTACCATAACGCCATTGTTCTATGGTAAGAATAATGTCTACATCGATGTTATGCACAACGGTGCTATGGAGAGATATTCACTAGCCGTGATTATAGGTGTTATTCTGCGTATAAAATTATTTTTAGAAGGTGCCTTGCAATAATTCGGGTTGACACTTTTCACGATCAGCACAAACATATGAACAGTTTTCCTTAACAATATCCAAATATAGAATCAGATTGCATATTTGTCCAAAATCGGATAGGATAAAAGTATGAAGTATATTCCTCGAATCCTCTTAAAATCCCTTAAATCAATGTCTAAACAGTACCCTGTTGTAGCTGTGCTAGGTCCCAGACAGTCCGGAAAAACAACAATAACCCAAAAAGCCTTTCCTTCAAAACATTATATTTCTTTAGAGGACTTAGACAACAGACAGTTTGCGCAACAAGATCCTAGAGGTTTCTTGGATAGCTATAAAAAAGGAGCTATTATTGATGAAGCCCAAAGATGCCCCGATTTGCTCTCCTATATTCAAACACATGTTGATCAAAACAAAAAAAAAGGACAATTTATTATCACCGGCTCTAATCAATTCTTACTAGAAGAAAAAATCACTCAATCTCTAGCCGGACGGGTTTCCTTATTAAGGCTTCTTCCCTTATCCCTTCAGGAGCTAAAACAAGCTAAAAAAACAACTCCCTTAAACAAAATGATTTTTAAGGGATTTTACCCTCAACTCCATGTAGAAAATATTGAAATCGGTTCATTTTTTAATAATTACATAGAAACCTATGTAAGCAAGGATGTCCGCTTGATAAAAAATATAAGCAATTTATCTTCGTTTAACACTTTTATTAAACTATGCGCTAACCGAGCCGGACAACTGCTTAACTTGCAGTCTTTAGCAAACGACTGTGGCATCACCCAAAATACGGTCAAGTCATGGATTTCTATTCTAGAGAGTAGCTTTATCTTAAAAAGAATATACCCCTATTATAAAAACTTTAATAAAAGGCTCGTAAAATCTCCAAAGATATACTTTTATGACACCGGTTTGCTTTGCCGATTATTATCTGTCAAAAAAGCGCAGGATCTAGCTTTTCATGCTCTAAAAGGTTTTATTTTTGAAAACTTGATTTTCTCGGAGATAGAAAAATATTTTTTTAATCAAGGACAGAAAGCTCCACTTTATTTTTGGAGAGATAAAACAGGTCATGAAATTGATTTTTTAATTGACAGTGACCATTTAAAGATAATAGAGGTTAAATCCGCTCAAACTTTTTCAACGGATTTCTTAAAGAACATCACTTATTTTTCTAAAATCAATCCAACTAAAAAAAGAAACTACTTAATTTATGCCGGAAAAGAAAAGCAAATTAGAGGCGATTGCTCTATTTTGCCTTGCTGGGACATCGATAAAATTTTAGGTACTTAAGGCTGTTGAAAAAGTGCGGGCATCGCACATTAGAACCGCCGATTGAGCCGGTAGGTCAACCGGCAATTCTGATGTCTATCCTTAAGTACCGTCATGCGCAATACCAGCCGCCCTGTGCCAACAAATTATGGTTTCCATAGATTAAATGGATGAATGTGTAAATCGTGCAGGCGCAACGCGTTACGGGCAGAACAGAGCCGCCGATTGAGCCAGTAGGTCAATCGGCAATTTTGATGTCCGCCCCTACCACTCTATGAAATACTTTTTCAACAGCCCCGCGACACGACCACCCCGTCAGGCTGCACCGACATTATATTGGGGGAGGATCAATTTCGTAGTTTATATCGTGGTTTTTGCATGTTTAGAAAAGCATGTCAGCCCTCTTTACAGGATTACGATTATAGTTTGATGCCGTCGAAAAAGTCTTTGATTACCGGCGCAAATTGATCAGCATCCACGAGAAAAGAATCGTGCCCGTAGTTTGAATCCAATTCAACCAAGTCTACCGACTTACCGGCTTTTTGAAGTCCTTCGGCGATTTCACGCTGCTGTTCGAAAGGAAATAATATATCGGTGTCGACACCGATAACCAAAGAATGCTTGGCGTGTACGTGTGCAAGTCCGGCATTGACCGAACCGCCGTGCTCGGCAACATCGAATAAGTCCATTGCGCGCGATAAATAGAGGTAGCAGTTTGCGTCAAACTGGGAAACAAATTTTCGGGCGTTGTAATCCAAATAAGATTCTATTTCAAACTCTAGACCGAATGGCTCAAGCGAACGTCGCTTGGCCGAGACTCTGGCTCGGTTAAAACGGTAGCGCCATTCGGAAGCCGAACGATACGACATTAAGCCTAGTTTCCTCGCCAGTACCATCCCGCAACTAGGTTCGTCATCGATAGGATAATGTCCATCGTTCCAGTTCGGGTCGCAGCGTATGATTTCTCGCTGCAAAGAACGCACCGCAATGGTAAAAGGCAATGCCCTGGTTGCAGCAGAAATGCAAACAAAGTAGTCCAACTCTTGCGGATACTGCAACGCATAAGCCAAGGCACTCATCCCACCCATAGAAGCACCGACTACTGCGAGCAAATGATCTATGCCCAGATCGTTCAGCGCATGGTGCGCGGATTTCGCAATATCCTCTATACTCAGTTCGGGAAAATCGATACCGTATGCTTTACCGGTTCGTGGATCGACCGATCGGGGTGATGTGGAACCGTAACAACTCCCTAATGAATTGACGCAAATTACATAAAAATGATCGGTATCTATGGGTTTGTTCGAACCTACCATATACTCCCACCACCCGACGGATGTATCTTCGGGCGACGAACAGGCGTGCGCAGTAGGCGATAAACCGGTGAACAGCAATACGACATTGTCGTGGTTGGGTGACAATTGACCCCATGCTTCGTACGCGATTTGTACCTCGGGCAATCGTCCGCCTCGGTACATTAAAAAGTCGCTGGTTCCGTAATCGCCGGACAATTTGATACACTTCGTCGCCGGAGGAATGTAGACTGCATTTTCTTCCATCGCTATTTACCCTTTACCTTAGCTTAAACGAGGTTTTTTAATATCGTCGCTAATTCCGCTTGCATGTTTTTATGGAGCTCACATAAACGATCGCAATCAAACCGACGCCTAGCATGGTCAACCTGCCGAGTTGTGTTTCCATAAATAGAAATGCAGATGTAGAGAATGCTATCGCCAATGTCAGGACAAACAAAATCTTATGCTTGAGCTCCAAGCATCTATCACGCTCCCATTTGAGTATCGCCGGCCCGACATGGCGATTCTCCACGAGCAGTTTGCGGAATCTAGGCGAAGTGCGCGCATAGCAAGCCGCTGCGACCACCAAAAAAGGAGAGGTCGGAACCACCGGTAGTATTAATGCGATCAATCCGAATAACAAAGAGAGATGCCCGACGAGCAAGATGAACCAACTTTTGAGCGAACGACTCTCCATCGTGGTTTGTAATTCGTTCATCGTTGTAGTGCGATGCGCTTCAGTAAATCTTCCATTTCGGGCTGCTTGCCGACGTAGTCGCATATCCGCATATCGATATGCGGATAGCGATTGCGTTGTTCCGCTACTATCCCGGGAATGTCGTCGGCGATATGTTTGCCTGCCGCTAAAAAATAAGGCAACAGAATTATCTCGTCGATGCCGTCGTCGGCACATCGTTGTATGCCGTCGGCTATCGAAGGCTCGGTAAGTTCTAAAAACACACAATCTATAAGATCGAAGTGCGCTCGTATCTTGCCTCTCAATCTATCGGTTAAATTGCGGATCTCGTCGTTTGAATATTGTCGGTTGCTACCGTGTGCAATAAGTAAAAGTGCTTTCATGGTTCTTAGGATAATGATAAAATTGTTTTATTATATTATACTCCTACAAACAATGGCATACCGAAAAAGATACACTTGTTTATTTATCTTGATAGCCACGATTGCATTTACCGGGTGCAGCGGGGGTAAAGTCAAAAACCTCGCTAAAACCGATATAGACATCGTTGCCGACACCATAGTCAACAACCTAGACGATTATATCTTGCGATTGGCACACGAGCTATATAGAACAAACCCCGAAGAATTAGCCAAATCTCGCAACTTTAGCTTAGAGCAGCGTCTCAACCAAATCGTTGATTACCCCGTTGAAGTCGCCTACCGAGAAATCGACAACAAACGGCAAGTCAAGGCGATCGAGCTTGCGTTGGACGATTCTTACGACGGCGATAGAGTCTTTGCGTTGATGATCGGCATCAGTAGCATGATTCGAATTTCATACGATAACCAACGGGAATTCTTCATCTTTGATTCTATAGACCCTCAAAAGCTATACGACAGTAGCTACAACCTGCAACTGTTAAAACAAAAACTTTTGAATATGTCGCCCAAGCTATTTCGTATAGATACAAATTACGGTGATACCAATAACGCCTATGCCCTAATAGAAAAAATCGGCACGACCCAAGATCTTATGTCGCACATTATTTCCGATAAAACCAGCCGAGTGATCAACAAAACCATAATCGGTACCGCAACCGCTTTCGTTCCTATCATATAACTTTGTACTCGTGCAGATGTGCAGGGGCTGTTGAAAAAGTATCCACGAACTGTAGGAACGGTACATTCCTCTCCTTCGGAGGGGTGGCAGGTGCAGCCTAACGGGGTGGTCTTAAAAATGAGGGTGTAATCTTCTTCAACGCCACATCTGTAAGGCACCCGGAAACCTACAAATTTACAAAAAAAATGAAATGGTTAGCCGAGGATAAGTATAATATCCCGTTTTTCTGGATTGAGCATCAAACCTATGAGGATACGGGCAGATATGGATGGAAGCTATATTCTTTTAGATCATAAACAGACTAGTTAGGCGCAGATACGTCAGAACCCTGTTCAAGGCTTGATCTAATGAGGAGATTCTCAATCGGTAAACGCAGGATAAAATGCTACACAATGACAAGTTTAGGTTGGACTCCGGCTGGAGTGTCATGGTGAGTTCAGAGCGGGAGATTTCCTGCCTCTTGAATAAACTGACGACCGAATCTATGACAGCTTTTTGGTAATCCAGAATCGTCTTCAAAATGGAGTTTCATGTTATGCACTTTATGCACTCAGCCTCCAGTTTTCATGCAAGACTTTAAGCAATTCACTTTGATAACTTTGCAGGTGTTCCGGTGTCCACTGCTTAGCACCCAACGCTTTTAATGTTAATGCGTAGGCTGGTACTTTGTCCGTACCAGAGGAGTAGGCCTCCTTTTTCTTCTCAAATCCCCAATTCTTCGCCGATGCGTTACGGTTTTGGCCGAGAGGAATCAGATTCGCGAGGCGATGTACCCACTCTTTGTGATTTTCATCAGACCATGAGTTTGCCCACTCGGTATTATTTATCGTTTGCGGTAGAACATGCTCAATAGTCAGCTTTCTACCATCGTATGAGGTAGCACCATCCGAAATAAAAGAATCAAGGCGAAGGATCAGGTAGTTTCTTCGTTTTGCAGTGAGTTTATCATAGATATTTTCGTTCAACGCCTCACGCATTTTTTCTTTTTCCATCTCGGTCAATTCAACGGCTTGGACGGGAGAGTTAAGTGAATTTTCGCCCTCCAATGCTTCTATAACATCGCTGTAGCACTTGATCCTGTGGTTAACGCTCAGGCCGCATATATGCATATAGGCTGCCAAACGCTCAAGACTATTGAAAAACTGCGCAACGTATTTTGGATTTTCATTTCCAGAAAGAAACAGTATCGCCACCGGTATCCAGTCCGAGTTATCAATACGGTTAAGCCAATAAAGGTATGTATTTACTTCTTCAGCGTAGGATTTGGCTTTGTAGTTGTTAGAGTAAACCGTTGCCAAAGCACTTGCATAAGGTTCTAATTCTTCAATAAGTGCTTTAGGCTCGACTTTACTAAGCACATAGTTTCTAAACTCATCTAGAAGGGGCTTCCTCGCCTTCTCTTTGGCATAAATCATTCGAACATAGGTGAACAGGTTGTTGAAGCCATCACGACCTAATTCGTGCTCCATATTTTGCCATCGCTCGTTGTGTTCATCTTGCTCTTCGTCCGTAGCGAACTCGCCGATAATGTCTGCCTTAATGATGTCTGTCGGCTTAAGATCAAGTCCACGATCATTTAGGACTGAAAACACACGGAAAGCTGAATCCTTACTTGACGCAATTACGACAACAAGATAGCAGTTATTAACCAAAAAAGTCACAAAATCAAAGATGCTATTAGCATCGTTACCAAAATTTTCCTTGATTTTCAGGAGAAGTGATTGGCTGTTTTTTTTGATGTTTCTTTGAGATTCGGTTTTAAACTCTTCTTCGTTAAGACCTTTTAGCTTATCAAAATCTAGTTTTTGTATGTGATCCAAGAAAAATTGATTGTCATTTTTTTCCCCTAACGTCAGGCGGGGTTTAGACTCTAATTTTTGGGTTTCTTTTCCGGGTTCGATAATATACTCATTAACAATTTCCTCCTGCTTGGGCTCTTACTCAGACTTGTAGAAATCAAAAAGATCATCGAAAAGTGCTTCAGTATGCTCTTGCTCCCACGCATAAGGCCTTTGATAGGGCGGAACGACGAAAAAGTGAGATCCGAATATTTCTAACAAGGGCTGTTCCTCAGCACTGATTGTCTCGCTCATGACATTACCTCATTTTTAGGGCTATCTAAGTCACTTGGCTCATCGCTAGTACCGTCAAAGCTAAAAAGTATGGTTTTAGAGTTTGCCATTTTATCATCTCCTCAAAAAGTTAATGTTTTACCTATTTACAAAGCCTGTCTATTATTTGAAAACATATTATCACTAGCAACATGCTCGCTAGGTATTATATATCGGGCTGTTGAAAAAGTGCGGCATCGTACGAATCCAATCACTTGCGCCATTTGGTTTTGGTTTCCATAAATTGGATGGATGAATGTATAAATCGTGTAGGCACAACGCGTTACGGGCGGACATGTTAGTCCGCCCCTACAGGTGGGTTGGATAATTATGCGGCGCAAGCGGTTACGGTTTTGCAGAACAGTATTTTTTCAACAGTCCCATATTAATTCACTTAAAAATGAGATTGTTGAAAAAGTATCTACGAACCGTAAAAGCAGGCTTCAACGGTTGCCTGAACCAATTCTGGTTTCGTTCAATAAAAGAGGCAAGAGAGATTATAGAAAACTGGCGCACAGATTATAATGAAGTCCGTCCGCACAGCGCACTAAGGTATCAACCCCCGAGTGTACTTGCGGAGGCAACAGCATGAAAACTGGCTTTGCAGGTAATCCTAAAAATGGAAGAACGTCACGATTATGGTTTCCATGGATTAAATGGGTAAATGTATCAATCGTTCACAAAATGCAAAATCGGATTTAACTGCCGTTCTGCAATACGACATACTCTTTCTTAATGTTTTTCTTAAAACTATCGGGGATATTTTCCCAATCCATAATATCTACCGAAACTAGAATATCGCTCTTTGAAAAATTCTCTCTTAGTTCATAAATCTCATCGGAACTACAGTCAAAAACGACCAAATCTAAGTCGGATGTCTCCCGAGCTTCCTGTGTGATGCGAGATCCGTAGACCCAAACTTTTTTATTCGGAATATACCGGTTGATGATTTCCTTGACCATTCGGAGTTGATCCGCGTCCAAATCTATAAGTCGCTCATCGGTCATTTCTATTTGCCATTTTCTTGTAGATTGCCTCGCAATCTTCAATGAAGCCTCCTATCTTATCCAGTGCCTGCATCGCTTTTTCTATGCTGTAGTCATGTGCGGCATTTCCTCTGATTTTGTTATATTCAACTAGCCGCCGATGCGTTTCTTTATTTATTAGAAGATCCTCGTGTGCGCGGCGAAAAATGGGAATCGGTGAGTTTTCTAACTCCACCAAACCGTTTTCTTTCAAGTATTTCTTTATGTGTTTCCATAAAGTGTCATAACAAATCTCAAAACATTTAATAACCGAATTTTTGACGGCACGTCGGTTGACCTCGGATAAGTTTTGTTCGTCCAAAGTCAAAAAACTTCCGTATTGTGCTTTCAATTCGCCAAGCGATTTATCTAATTTCTCATAATTGGTTTCGTTCATTTAGTTTTCCTCTGGTGCAGGGTGGGCATTTAAGTTTACCCTTAAAAATGCAAACATTATGCCACAGTAAACTGCCGATTGAGCCAGTAGGTCAATAGGCGTGACATTGTGCAGAACCTTAGCGTGCTAGGTAGCTCATACATTACAAAATACAATATCCGCCGGTTGAGCCAGTAGGTCAATCGGCGTGACATTGTGCAGAACTTTAGGGGCTGCTGAAAAAGTGCGGACATCGCACAAATCCAACCGCTATGCGCCATTTGATTTTGGTTTCCATAAATTGGATGAATGAATAAAATAGTGCAGATACGCAGCGACCACCCCGTCAGGCTAATGCCTGCCACTCGTCCGGTGGTGGGGAATGGGCCGACACCCTACTTGTAATGTCGGGCTATACCGGGTTGTCTATCTCTATGTAGCGGTGATCAATCCGAAAATGTTCGGCTAAATGTTTGCCTAAGGCTTGTACTCCGTAGCGTTCGGTAGCGTGATGGCCGGCAGCGTAGTAGTGTATGCCCTCTTCCCTGGCAATATGCACCGTTCTCTCGGAAATCTCGCCGCTAATATAAGCATCCAAACCCAAGCGCGCCGCATCTTCTATGCAATCTTGTGCGGCACCGGTGCAGAGTCCCACGGTTTCAATTTGTGAACCACCGCCGGCTATCAGTTGCGGCGGTCTGGACAAAACCTGCTCTATTTTTTTCGCTAAGGCATCGGCACTGCACGGTGATACGGTACCGTGCCTCGCCAACTCGATGCCACCTAAATCACCGAAGGTGCCTTTGAGGGAAATGCCTAATCGCTTTGCCAGCTGCACATTGTTTCCGACTTCGTCGTGGGCATCCAGAGGAATATGGTAAGCGAGCAATCCGATATCGTTCTTTAACAAAGTGCGCAGTCGCTTTGCTTTCATCCCGAGTATCGCAGGATTTTCGTTGCGCCAAAAATAACCGTGATGCACCAGCAACACATCACCGTCATTCTCTATCGTAGCGTCTATTAAGGCTTGCGCAGCGGTAACCCCCGATACGATGCAACGAATAACACGCGTGCTGCCAACCTGTAAACCATTAGGAGCATAATCGTTGAAGCGTCCTACCTGCAGATATCGATCGGCATAACTTGCGATATCGTTCAACGATGTCATGGTTCTACTATGCGGCTTCGTGCGGCAGCGGCGTGCGCATACAAACCTTCGGCGGTGGCGAGTGTTTCGGCTATCTCTGCCAGATGTGCTGCGGCCTTTGCATTACACTGCACGATACTCGTGCGTTTTTGAAAATCATAGACACCCAACGGAGAAGAGAAGCGCGCACTGCCGCCGGTGGGCAACACATGGTTTGAACCCGCACAATAATCCCCCAATACCTCGCAGCTATAGGAACCTATAAAAACGGCTCCGGCATTTTTTATATAGTCTATCCATTGCTCGGCATCGTCCACCGCAAGCTCTAAATGTTCGGGCGCAATTGCATTGGCTATTCGTATTGCGTGTTGCAAATCGGCAACCTTGACCAACAAGCCGTTATTATTGAGCGCAGCTTCTATTACTGTATTGCGTGCCATCGTCGGTAGCAAGCGATCTATTTCGGAACGCACCTGAGCCAAATAATCCGCATCGGGGCATAACAATATCGCACGCGCACGCTCGTCGTGTTCGGCTTGTGAAAATAAATCGAGTGCAAGCCACGACGCTTGCGTAGTACCGTCGGCGACGATTAAAATCTCGGAAGGTCCGGCAACCATGTCTATACCCACTCTGCCGAACACTTGACGTTTGGCTTCGTTGACATAAGCGTTTCCGGGTCCGACAATTTTAGAGACCGGAGTAATCGTTCGGGTGCCGTAAGCAAGGGCGGCAATCGCCTGCGCACCACCGATGGTATATGCTTCGTCTATTTGCATCAATTCCAGCGCACACATCAATAACGGATTGAGGTGGCCACCGGGCGCAGGCAACATCGCAACGATACGCTCTACGCCGGCAACTTGGGCAGGGATTGCATTCATTAAAAGCGACGACGGATATGCAGCTTTGCCACCCGGTATATAAAGCCCGACCGCATCTATCGCTCCGATTTTCTGCCCTAAGCGCACGCCGATCTCGTCTACGAATTGCCAATCTCGGCCGAGTTGTTTTTCGGCATAGCGGCGGATACGATCGGCTGCTTTGCCGAGTGCCTCCGACCATTCGGGCGATACGCTTGCGGCAAGTTGCGACCTTCGCTTCGCCGAAATGCGTAAAGCCGATACCGAGTCGGCTTTGATCTGATCGAATTGCTCGGTATAGTCCAGTATCGCCTCGTCGTCGCGATCGCGTACATCGTCGATGATAGAGCGTACCGAATTTTCAATATCGGCACCGACAATCTGCGCGTGTGCTATGTATTTTTTTATCTGTTCATCGAAGTCTGCGTCGGAAGCATCGAGCTGTTGCAAGGCCAGTGTCATTAAGCCTTTCCTGCTTGTACCGCCGAGGCAAGTATCTCCAGTACTTCGGTGGTGTCGTTCCAACCCATGCACGCATCGGTAATACTCTGCCCGTATACCAATCCTTGTTTGTCGAGCGTGCCGTCCGAATTGAATTTGAGGTCTTGCCGACCTTCTACCAAATGGCTCTCTATCATCACACCCATAATGCGTCGCTCGCCGGCTCGTAATTGCCGTGCAACATCCTCGGCAGCGATCTTCTGCCGCTCGAATTGTTTGCTACTGTTGGCATGGCTAAAATCAATCATCACTTTTTCGGCCTGTTTGCTTTCGGCGAGCAGAGTCGCTGCGTATTCGACGCTGTCGCTGTCGTAGTTGGTTTTACCGCCTCCGCCGCGCATGATGATATGGCAATCGGCATTGCCGGTTGTTGAAAAAATAGCCGAGTGTCCGCCTTTGGTCACCGATAAAAAGTGATGCGGTTGCGAGGCCGAGCGCATCGCATCTACGGCTATTTGTATGTTGCCGTGCGTGCCGTTTTTAAATCCGACCGGACAAGATAAACCGGAAGCGAGTTCGCGGTGGGTCTGGCTCTCGGTGGTACGCGCACCTATCGCCCCCCAAGCGATCAAATCCGAAATATATTGCGGGCTAATCAAATCCAGATATTCGGTTGCCGCCGATACACCTTTGCTATTCAAATCCAACAACAGCTTGCGAGCAACTTTGACACCTTTGTTAATCCTAAAACTATTGTCTAAATCGGGGTCGTTGATCAAGCCTTTCCAGCCCACCGTGGTACGCGGTTTTTCAAAATACACGCGCATGACTATGTGTAGCTGATCTTCGTACTGCGCGATCAGGGGTTGCAGACGGTCGGCGTATTCAAGTGCCGCCTGCGTGTCGTGAACTGAGCAAGGACCGGCGATTACGAGCAAGCGACGATCCTCGTCGTGTAAGATATTTTTAATCGCTAGACGAGATTTATAAACACATTCCGATACCGCTTCGGTAATCGGCAAGCGGCTCGTCAAGTCCTGCGGAGCAATAAGATCTTTAATCTCGTTTATTCTTAGATCGTCTGTTTCATATTTCATTTGTGTTATTGTAGCTTATATGGGGCTGTTGAAAAAGTGCCGGCATTGCACAAAACTTGTGCAGACACGACGGGGCTGTTGAAAAAGTATCGTCAGCGTGCAACCGTGTAACCGCTTGCGTCGTGAATTTATAATAACCACCAAGCCGTAGGGGCAGACCTGTGTGTCTGCCCTTAAGTGCCGTTCTGCACGACACCAACCGCTTGCGCCAACAAATAATGGTTTCCATAAATTGGGTGGATGAATGTATAAATCATGCAGGCGCAACGCGTTACGGGTAGAACAGAGCCGCCGATTGAGCCAGTAGGTCAATCGGCAATTTAATTTTAGTCCGCCCCTACCACTCTGTAAAATACTTTTTCAACAGCCCCACGCCACAACCACCGATTGCGCTTGCGCCCTTTCTACAAACAAGTAACAGGAATTTGAATAATCCTCTCGGCAAGAAGTTTTATTTCTCTAGCATTGTTGACCACAACGCCGTAAGGAAGCCGATGATCTTTGATAAATTTCCGTAAAGAAGAAAGCTGCTTCAAGGTGGTGGTCGTGCCTAATTTGATCTCAACGGGTAAAACACCGAAAGTACCCTCTAGTACAAGGTCTATTTCTACCCCACCTCTAGTACGATAGTAGTAGTAATCGAAGTGTAAAGGTCCTAGAGCTTGAATACCTTTCAATACCTCCTCGATAACAAAACTTTCAAAGTTTAGACCGACCGAGGGATGTTTCAACAATCTATCTTTTGTTTCAATACCCAATAGATAGTGAACTAGGCCTAAGTCTCTAAAAATTCCTTTGGGCATTTTCACGACCGATTTGGATTTGGATTTTTCGTAAGACGGCACCTTGCGCCATAGGAAAGTTTTATCGATGATTTCGAGGTAATCTCTCACGCTCACTTCGGAACAGTCAATCGCACGTCCTAACTGCGCTTTGTTGATAATCGTCCCCGACAAGCTGCTTAACATTTCAATAAAACGTCTGTACTTTAGCGTATCAATTTTGGGGAAAAGTTTTTTAATGTCCCTGTTGATGTACGTTTGATAATAGTTTTCCATCCACGCTCGATGAAATTCCATATTATCGGACCTAACAATTTCCGGGTAGCCGCCCTTTAATAGTCCTTTCCAAATATCGGTTCTAGAAAACACCCCATCGCTTAAAAAAGCAAGGTCATCCTCGTGATCGAGCGGCTTCGTGAATATCCGGTAAAAGTCGGGCAACGGCTTATGAAGAATCTCATTGGTTTTTAGGGTTCCCAACTCTACGATCCCTACTCTGCCGGCTAAGGTGTCGGAAACACTTTTAAGGAGATCCGGAGAACTTGAGCCGGTGAGCAGAAAACGTCCTTTCTTTTGTCTATCGCTATCTACAACAGATCTAAGTTCCTTGAATAGTTGCGGATACTCTTGTACTTCATCGATGATTAAATGGTCTTTGTGCTCTTGAAAGAAAAAGTCTATATCTCTGGTTATATAATCAAAATCTTTACCCTTTTCAAGATCAAAGTATTTCCAGCCGGGCGCACATTTTTTAGCCAGCGTGGTTTTACCTACCTGCCTAGACCCTACGATTAGGACTACGGGAAAAAACGATAATAGCTTATCGATATTCTGTTCTACATTCCTTTTTATATATGTCATATCCTAATTGTACACTAGGATTTTACATATCAAATAATGGTGAGTCTAACGGCAATCTATTAAGATACGCCCCTGCACTCGCCTGCTCAGCAGTCGTTCAAAGCACATCGGCAATTCTTCCGGCTTGACAAGGTCGCAAAGCATCGCTTGTGCTAAAGTGGGCAGATATTTATCGCCTAGACTTTGCCAAATTTTCCGTTTCAGCGGCATCGGACAATTCGCCGAAGTTACGCCGAGTAGGTTGATGCCGCGGATAATCAGCGGCATCACGTTGAGATTCACTTCCGACGATTCGGCCAAACCCACACTCACTACATTGCCGCCGTTTCGGATGGCCTTTAGCAAGTTTGCCAGCGTGTTGCCACCTAGATTGTCTATCGCACCGCCCCATGTCGCTTTGGCCAATGCGCCGTCCACCGGACTAATCGCGCCGATGATTTTGGCGGCACCCAAACTCTTTAAGTACTCGTCGGCTTGCCGTTTATGGGTTGCCGCAACCGCTTCAAAGCCTAGTCGGTTGAGAAAATGCACGGCAAAACTTCCGACACCACCGCTCGCGCCGGTCACGACAACCGCGCCCAACTCGGGTGATTGGTCGTTTTGTAGCATGCGCTCCAAACTCAGTGCTGCGGTAAAACCGGCGGTGCCTATAATCATCGCAGTGCGCAAATCCAATCGTGACGGTACGGGAATGAGTATGTCGGCAGGCACGATTGCATAAGGCGCATAACCACCGTCGTATATCTCTCCTAAACCACTGCCGGTTGCCAACACTTCGTCGCCCTTTTTGAATTCCGACACTGTGCTCTGCTCAACCACACCTGCCAAATCTATGCCCCCCGTCAATACTTCTTTTTTAATAATCGGTGCGCGACCGGTGGCGGCTATGGCATCCTTATAATTAACCCCCGAATAATGAACTTTAACTAAAACTTGACCTGCTTGAGGTTCGCCTATCTGCACGGTCTCGAAGCCGGCACGAAACGGTTTTTTATGGATACGAAAGGCTCGGCAACTTATCATCGCAACGCACCCTCTTGCAATGCTCGGTGATATTGCTCGGCACAATCCTGTAATGCGTTGGGATCGGTATCGAAGTCCTCACCCAACAAACAAAAATGTCCCATTTTTCTACCACTACGCGAGTGCCGCTTACCGTATAAGTGTAACCGTAATCTCGGGTCTTTTAATAAAATATCCCACTGCGGCTCTCCGTTTTTCCATAAATCACCGAGTAGGTTGACCATCACCACCGGCACTAACAGTTGCGTGTCGGATGCCGGCAAGTCACACATCATTCTCACTTGCTGATCAAACTGCGAACTTAGGCAAGCATCCAGAGTGTAATGTCCGGTATTGTGCGGACGCGGCGCAATTTCATTGACGAACAATTCTCCGCCCTGCTCGGTATCTGTAACGAAAAACTCAACGGCTAAGATACCTTGATATTGCAGTGCGTCGGCTATGCGCCGAGCATCGTTGCGGGCTTGTGCCTGCAGAGCCTCATCTACACTCGCCGGCACTCGGGATAGATGCAATATACCGTTTCTATGTATGTTCTCGGCAACCGGGAAAAATGTGCATATCCCCTGTTGCGAGCGTGCCAGCACCACCGAAATCTCGCTCGCAAGCCGCAAACGGCTTTCGGCAACGCACGGCACTCGCTTCATCTCGTCGAATGCCGAATTAGCCTGCGCAACGCTATCAACCACGCTTTGACCTTTGCCGTCATAACCCAGACGCGCGGTCTTTAATACCAGCGGAGACGACAAATGCTCGAACGCCTCGCCTATATCGGTAGCGCAATGCACCGGATAGAAGGGCGTGGTTGCGACACCGGCATCTGTGATAAAGGTTTTTTCGGTGATACGGTCTTGGGCGATGTCTAAGGCATGTGCGGAAGGTCTGGTCGGCAGATCGTGTTTTTCCAAATGTTCGATAAGTTGCACCGGAACATTCTCGAACTCCAGAGTCGCAGCGTCGCATTCTCGCGCAAACCGTGAACATGCCGTATCGTCGGAAAATGGTTGCTTGATGTGTAGGTCGGCACTACGCCCGGCGGGACTATCGTCGGACGGATCCCAAACAACACAACGATAGCCCATCGTATGTGCGCTGTTGACGAACATCAGACCTAATTGTCCACCGCCCAGTACTCCTAAGGTTGCGCCGGGGGCTAAGCTATTCATCTCGAACTTAAGGTTCTAGGGTGCTGTTATGCACAGCCTGTTGCTGCGCTTGTCCGAAATCTTCTAGGGCTTTTTGTAGCGACCGAGAATGTGTTGCGAGCATCCGACAAGCAAATAAAGCGGCATTTGCCGCACCCGCTTCACCGATCGCAAAAGTTGCAACCGGCACGCCTTTGGGCATCTGCACGATGGATAGCAAGGAATCTTGTCCTTTCAAATGCGCAGTGGGTATAGGCACGCCCAATACCGGTAGCGTGGTTAACGACGCAATCATTCCCGGTAAGTGGGCAGCTCCGCCGGCACCGGCAATAATGCACTGCAATCCACGCGACTCGGCACTTTGTGCGTATCGATACATCAGCTCCGGTGTGCGGTGCGCCGATACGACTTTCTTTTCGAAATGCACAGCGAAGCGTGCCAACATCTCGGCAGCACACCGCATTACCGGCCAGTCGCTTTGGCTACCCATCACGATGCCCACGAGTGTATCATCGGCAGATATATTTTCAGCTGACATGGTATTGATAATCCGATAAAGATTTGTATTCTAACTGCTTTTGCCGAAACTTTTCAATACGAATGCGTACTTGAACGCAATTTCTTTTAGATAATCGAAACGTCCGGCAGCACCGGCGTGTCCCTTGCCCATATCCACCTTTAACAACAAACAACGATTGTCTTTCTTATACGCACGCAGTTTTGCGACCCATTTGGCAGGCTCCCAATAGCCGACGCGCGGGTCGCTCAATCCCGCCGTCACCAACATGTCGGGGTAAGATTGGCGTTTAACCTGATCGTAGGGGGAATACGATTTTATATAGCGGTAGAGTTCGTAATCGTCTATGGGGTTGCCCCATTCTTGCCATTCCGGAGGAGTCAGCGGCAAGTTGGCATCGCACATCGTATTCAGCACATCGACGAAAGGCACTTCGGCAAGTGCCGTATTGAACAGTTCGGGGGCGGTATTGATTGCATTGCCGATCGTCATACCGCCTGCCGAGCCGCCGTGTATCGCAATGCCACCGCGATAACCGAGCTTCTGCTCTATCAAATAATCGGCACACGCGATGAAATCGTTGAAAGTATTCTTCTTTTGCTTGAATTTTGCGGTTTTATACCACGCGTAGCCTTTCTCCGTACCGCCGCGGATATGGGCAATCGCATAAATAAACCCTCTGTCAATCAAAGACAAACGATGTGTAGAAAAAGCTGCCGGCATCGGGTATCCGTATGCACCGTAAGCATAAAGCAACAACGGCGCGCTACCGTCGAGCGGGGTGCTGTTGAGATAGACTATGCTGATCGGAATATCCACACCGTCGTCGCCACGTGCATGAAGCTGTCGTGTGCTATAACGGCTTGCGTCATAACCACTCGGTAGTCGTTGCGCTTTGCGCAGTGTGCGTCGGTGACTTTGCATATCGTAATCGTAGATGCAACGCGGTGTCTTCGGCGAACTATACTTAAGACGAAGTATCCGACTATCGTATTCAAAAATATCTACCAAATCGGCTTCGTAGCACGGTTCGTCAAAGTGGATATATTGCGTTTGCACCTGCGAAAATTGATTGACTATCGAGGTGGGTATCAGTGCAATATGCGTTGCGGCATCGCATCGTTCCAGACACACCAAGTAATCCTTGAACACCATAAAACCTTCCAATAGTACGCCGAGTTCGGGAATGTAGATGTCGTGCCAAACAGCCGGCTTGTCTATATCGGCAACCGAGAGCTTGAAGTTTTCGGCACCCGCAGCGTTGTTATAAATAAGCAATTTTCCGCAACACTCCTCGGTCTTATATTCGGTATTCAATTCGCGCCGGCGTACCAACTCGGGTGCTTGCCCGGGTGCATCGGCGGGAATTATCCAATCCTCCGATGTCGTATGGTCGTAGCTATGTATCACGATAAAACGGCGAGAGCGGGTATGATACAAATCGATGAAAAAACCCGGATCTTTTTCTTTGTATACCGACACGGTTTTATCGGGTGCATCGTCTATGCAGTAACAAAACACCGAATCGGGACGGTGGACATCGTTCAGCTTGACATAAAACAGATGACGGCTATCGGCAGACCAAACCAAGTCGCCGTGCAAGCGGTCGAATAATCGCCGCACCGGCATATCGCCATGCGTGTTGCGTAGATACAGCGTATAACATTCGGATCCGTTATCGTCTACGCAATAGGCTATATAGCGATGGTCGGGACTATGACTAAAACCGACGACTTGGAAATAGTCCGACCCTTCGGCTGCGCGATTGACATCCAGCAACACCTCTTCGGTTTGATCGGCAAGCAGGCGACGGTTATAAATCGGATACTGTTTGCCTTCGTGATAGCGTAAATAATACTCGTAATTCCCGTCTTTATCGGGTACCGATCGGTCTTCTTCCTGAATACGCCCTCGCAACTCCTCATAAAGGTTTTGCTGCAAATCTTCGCTGTCTTTCATCATCGCTTCGGTATAAGCGTTCTCGGCTTCCAGATAACGACGTATTTCGGGTTCCAGTTTAGTCGAGTCGGTCAACATTTGTTGCCAATGCCGGCTACGCAACCAGGCATATTCATCGACCCGAACATCGTCGTGATTACAAAACTCGGTAGGAATACGATCGGCGACGGGCGCAATAAGAGGTTCTTCGTGCATGTTTTTGATTTACGGTATTAACCGATATAGATAGAGTGGCTGCCTGTTGGTTTTGATATATAAAATATTTTTAATGGCCTTATGCAATCGCAATAGACCACTTATTTTATCGATAACAATGCAAACATAATGCCGACCAGACTAACAATGATGCCGGCAAAACCAATGCCGATAATGGTGTTTGCAATGATATTATCTTTTTTAATTTGGTCCAATTTTTCGAGTACCAACTGAATACCATTCGATACTTGGCTATCAACCGCACGCGCAGTGGTCTCGGCTTGAACTCGTGACATGCCTGCTTGTTCCAGTTTATGCATAGTATTGAACACCTCTTCGCTTGAATTAAATGGCTTAGACATTATTATCTCCTATTGCTTAAAAATTGTAAATAGTGCGTGCGCACGCGACCTTATTCGCAATATTAGCCGATATGAAAACCCGAGAATTCGTTATCCGACGAACGGTCGTATTTTGGTATATAAAAGGTATCCGACGGTTGGGTTGTACTAAAAAGGTTGTTCTTTGAGGGTCGTATAGTGTGCGCTTTCCGAACTCAGTTCCGAGCGTTCTACATGAAGCGAGCGAACATGCCATTGCACGGTGGTATCGAGAGGTTCACAAAACGGTGGTGTGGCTACTCCTCTGTAGAGGGTGACATGAGGCTTGAAGGTGCGCGGGGTTTTGAATCGGCACGGTGATAGTGCTTTGCATAGTTGTTTGTGCAGAGATAATAATTCTATCGGTATGATGTTCGGTGCTATATAAAAAATGCGGTGGCGTTCGAAGTATCCGAATTCTCCGAGCGTCATATCGAATGCACCGATATCGATGTTCGTAATTTTATCCAGTACGCATTGTTTGCGTTCGGAGTCGCAATCACCGAGAAAAGCCAAAGTCAGATGTAGGCTCCGGGGTGGCATCATCCTACCGCTCACAAGCACTTTTCGTTGTATCCTAATTAAGTTTTTGCAAGTTTCTGCGTCGGGGCACAAAGCAATGAAGATACGCTCTTTACTCGCCATACGATACGCTCACGAAAACCGATCAAAAATATGGTCGGCTAAGGCACCGTGTTCGAGCAAAGCGGATTTCATAGAATCCGAAAGTTCGGAGGGTAGGCATAAATAAAAATCGGTATCCAAAAGTTGCGGGTGGTCGCCGGTAATCTGTTGTATCCAGTCGGCAACGCACGATGGGTCATCGCTTGCATCGGTCAATATCGAATATTCTAGTTGGTCTAAGGCATCGCGCCATGCGAAACATAAGTTTTCCATATAAATCGGTAGCTCAAAACTTGTTCTATACAGATGTATCGGCACTTCGCTTTCTTGCGCGACGATATGCTCTATCAGGCTTTTGGTTTCGGCAAAACCTGTGTCGCAGGCTATCAAAACCATCGGTCTTTCTAGATCCTCGCTGAAACTAAAGCATCCATAAGGTCCCTCTACATCGAACCATTCTCCGAGACGGTATTGTTCGCATAAGTTACGCGGTGCCTCATTATCGCCGCACTGTATATGAAATTCCAGTTCGGTCGCATCGCAAGGGCAACTGGCGATAGACAGATACCGATTACCGTAATCCCGATGTTTTAAGACAACCGACTGCCCGGCCATAAATCTAAGACGGTGGCTACGCGCAACCCGCATACGCACCACTACGAGTTGTTCGGTTATTTTATCTACCTTGGATAACTTGGCGCGGAAACTTTGAAACGGTATGTGTATGCTACTATCGGCAATCTCGGCTTCTACGGTGATATCGCTTATCGGTGTATGCGAACACATCAAAAAATAATTTTGCGCTTTCAGGTTCTCGGCAAATACATAATCGGAGTCCTTGATTCTATCTATTTCACCTTTGATCAGGCGCGCCGAACACAAACCGCAATTGCCGTTATTGCAACCGTAAGCAACATTCAAACCCGCTTTGAGTGCGGCCTCGAGTATTGCTTCGCCGTGTTCTAAGACAAATCGTTTGCCGTCGGCTTCCAGTAAAACTTCAAAAGACATGGGAATGTGCCGATATTGTATTTGTGTAGCCCTGCATCAATCGAGTATTTGCATAATTTTCTCTTGTACCGCCGCAATGCTCAGGGTACCGTCTACCGCGTTATACACTACGCGATGCGAATCGGCTTGCCGGGAATAATACGCAACCAACGGAGCTGTCTGGCGATGATAATTTTGCAGACGTTGGCCGACAACCTCGGGTTTGTCGTCTTCTCGTTGTATTAATTCCTCGCCGCTGAGGTCGTCTTTGCCCGGTTGCATCGGGGGTTGGTATTTTATATGGTATGTACGCCCCGACGCTCGATGTATACGACGACCGCCGATGCGCTCTATGATAACTTCGTCGGCAACCGCTATTTCGATCACATACTCTACGGCGATGCCGTGTGCATCCAGTGCTTGTGCTTGAGCGAAGGTGCGCGGAAAGCCGTCGAATAAAAATCCCGCTTCGCAATCGGGACCGGCAACCCGTGTCTTGACCAAATCTATAATCAGACTATCCGGCACCAAATCACCGGCGGTCATATAGGCTTCGGCTTGCAGTCCTAATTCGGTACGACCGCTCACCGCTTCGCGCAACATATCTCCGGTAGAAATTTGTGGTATCCTATACCGCTTACATATAAATTGCGCTTGTGTGCCTTTGCCGGCACCCGGCGCACCTAATAAAATGACTCTCATAATAAGTTTAACCGAAAATAAAAATTAAAAGATAGCATTATAATAGAACAATGAGTAAAGCAAACATTCTTTACGCACAGTCCGGAGGGGCAACAGCCGTTATCAACGCGACCGCCTGCGGATTAATAGAAACCGCCCGAAGCTACTCCGATAAGATAGACAAAGTATATGCTGCGCACAACGGTATACTCGGCGTTCTCAACGAAGAGTTGATCAACACCGGTAATGAAAGCGATAAAAGCATTATGGCTTTGAAACATACACCGGGAAGTGCCTTCGGTACTTGCCGCTATAAACTTAAAGGAATAGAGGAGGATAAAGCACAATATCAAAGATTGATTGAAGTGTTCAAAGCGCATGATATCCGCTATTTCTTTTATAACGGTGGGGGAGATTCGCAAGATACCAGTCTTAAAATCTCTCAAATCGGGCAATCTTTCGGCTATCCTATAAACTGTATCGGTATACCCAAGACCATAGATAACGATTTACCGCTCACCGATTGCTGTCCGGGATTCGGAAGTGTTGCAAAATATATCGCAACCTCGGTACGAGAAACTGCGCTCGATGTCGCCGGGATGGCTTCTACTTCAACCAAGGTGTTCGTTTTGGAAGTAATGGGCAGACACGCCGGTTGGATTGCAGCGGCATCCGGACTTGCACGCTCCTCCCAGCGAGATGCGCCACACTTGATTTTACTCCCCGAAGTGCCGTGGCACGAATCAAGAGCTCTGGCAAAAATTAAGCGACAAGTTGAATACAGAGGTTATTGCGTGGTTGTCGCATCGGAAGGATTAAGAGATAGAGAAGGTAGATTCCTCTCCGAAAGTGGTACGCACGATGCTTTCGGACATGCACAGTTAGGTGGCGTAGCACCTTTGATTGCAAAAATCGTCAAAAATAAGCTGGGGTACAAATGCCATTGGGCGGTATCCGACTATCTGCAACGCTCGGCGCGTCATATTGCGTCTCGTACCGATGTGGAACAGGCTTATACATTGGGACGGCAAGCGATAGAATTCGCACTTGCCGGGCATAATGCGGTGATGTTGACCATCGTTAGGTTGTCGGACAAACCGTACCTATGGAAAGTCGGTTCGGTCGATCTGAGTAAAGTTGCCAACCGTGAATACACTCTGCCCAGAGAATACATAAGCAAAGACGGCCTTAGTACTACGGCTGCTTGCGATAACTACATACGCCCGTTGATAGACGGCGAGGATTATCCTCCTTATGAAAAAGGCCTGCCGAAGTATGTAAAAATGAAAAAAGGCATGATCACCAAACGTTTGGAAAAATTTGAGATTACTTAAACTATGGAGGTACAAGAGTATTCAATAGATAAGGAACCACTCTATCTGAGTAGTGCCGACGAAATAGAGGTCTACACCAAAGCCTCTGCCAATAAATTGCCGGTATTGCTCAAAGGACCTACCGGTTGCGGTAAAACACGCTTTATAGAATATATGGCATGGCGACTTGAAAAACCTCTGATTACCGTCTCGTGTCACGACGATCTGAGCACATCCGATTTAGTCGGTCGCTATCTACTCAAAGACAACGAAACAACTTGGATAGACGGCCCGCTTACTCGCGCAGTGCGCTACGGCTGTATTTGCTACTTGGACGAAATCGTAGAAGCACGCAAGGATACCACCGTCGTAATCCATCCTTTGTGCGACGACAGGCGCCTGTTGGCTATAGAAAAGCGCGGCGAACTGATCTCCGCCGACGATAATTTCTGTATGACGGTCTCTTACAACCCCGGCTATCAGAGTGTACTGAAAAATCTTAAACAAAGTACGCGGCAACGGTTTGTGGCAATAGAATTCAATTATCCGAACTCCGAAATAGAGCAGGAAATTTTATGCAAGGAAACCGGCATAGATGGCGAAACGGCAAAAAATTTAGTCCGATTCGCAGAGATGACACGTAATCTGAAAGGCAACGGCTTAGACGAAGGTGCCAGCACTCGCCTTTTGGTGCATACCGCAAAACTCATTGTGGCGGGCATCGCTGCACCTTCGGCGGTGCAACACTGCATCAGTTATGCCTTAAGCGACGACCCCCATATCTTAAGATCCATAGAGGAACTAAGCTCCTCGGTTTTCTGAATCGGCGGTAGCGAAGGTTTCGGTAATTATCGGATAGTGCTTAAAATTCCGTTGCACACCGTCTCGGCGGTTGCCATTGCCGCAGTCCAGCCTAAAGTGCCGTGCCCGGTATTCAACCATAAACGTCGATGATATGGATTCCCCACATAGGGCAAGTTAGAGGGAGTCGCCGGACGCAACCCCGCCCATTCGGTATATCGATTTAACGAAATCTCGGGCATATGGGTGTTCACCCATTGTTTGAGATATGCGACACGGTTCGGATTGATATCGGCATCGTAGCCGTCAAGTTCGGCGATACCTGCGATACGCAATTTTTGTCCCAAGCGGCTGGCAACGAGTTTGTATTGATCGTCGACCAACGAGACTTTAGGCGCATGTGATCTCGATCCGGCATCGCTTAAATCGATGGTGATCGAATAACCTTTGAGTGGATAAATGTTCAGAGATATACCTACTTTTTTTAATAGCATCGGCGAATGAGCACCCAAACAACACACGGTATGATCGGTAGCAAAGTCGCCTCGATCGCTCTGCACGATAACTTCTCCGGACTTCAATTTGAGGTTTCGCACGCAAGTGTTATATAAGAATTTTACCCCTTGCGCTCTGCACAGTCGTTCCAGTTCCAAGCAGAAAAGTCTAGCGTCTCCGGTTGCGTCTTCCGGGCTATAGAAACCGCCGACGATATTCTCGGAACGAGACTTCAATGCCGGTTCTATTTCTACAATCCGGTCTTTATCGACGGTCTGTCTTATATTCGGTGAAACCCGCCTCAGCAAAGCCGTTTGACGGGTGGCGATTTTATAAGCGGCGTCATCGACATAGAAATGTAATATCCCTTTTTTTGAAAAATCAAAGTTAATATCGACCTGCTCGAGTAATCGATAATATAATTCTCGGGAGCGCACACAAATCTCCGCTAAGCGACTCAGATTCGATTCGAAGACCGTGCGGCGGCAATTACGAATAAAGTGATAGATCCAACACCATTCGTCCCACGACAAATGCGCCTTAAAAAACAAACCACCTTGTTGCTTGAATAGACTTTTGAATAAATAAGTAAAAGCCGACGAATGTGCAATCGGTATTGCATTGCTGACCGACAACTGCGCACCGTTGGCATAACTTGCCCCCAGTGCAGGCTGGGCTTCTCGATCTACGACCGACACATCGAAACCTCGAAGGCTCAAACTATAAGCAGTGGTCAGTCCGGCAACACCTGCCCCTAAAACACAAATACGCATATTCAATTCATCCGGTATTATGGAAATTTATATAAGTAAACCTATGAGTTCACCTTACAATCCTATTATAATTATAAGGTAATGAATAAAGATAAAGTAATTTCTATCGAAGCCCTTTATCGATTGCATCTAAAAAAATATGATTATCGAGTAGATCCTGCACAGCTAAAGATCGTCGCTCATCTACAAACTATATCGGATCAACTGAATACCCCGGCACCGAAAAAAACCTGGGCAAGCCGGCTGAAGTCTAAAAATAATCGCCGTCTCTCGGAAACTCGGCCTATCCGAGGGCTTTATTTAAGGAATTATATACTTAAATACATAACTGATCAATGAAAGCTATATAAATCAGGGGTTATTTAAGGTTTTATTTATTTTAATTTTGTGACACAATGATACATAAATAACCTATGGAGATAAAAAGAGGTGTTGCTAAAGCCTACCCTGATCGCACAAAGCATTAGAACAAAAACCCCACAAATAAGGAACTAAATACTCGCTTTAAGCTAGAGAAGCGAGAGTGATTTATGTATTTAAGTATATAATTCCCTTTATTTATGGGGCGGCGTCGGCAGAGGTAAGACCTATATGCTCGATTTTTTCTACGAAGTGTTGTCGGTCGATAAAAAACGACGGCTTCATTATTACCAATTCATGCAGGAGGTTCACGATTCTCTGAAAAAATTAACGAAGCAAAAAAATCCTTTGAGAATTATTGCCGAAGACTTGGCCGGTCGAGTGCGGGTATTATTCTTGGACGAGTTTTTTGTATCCGACATCACCGATGCAATGATCCTTTATCGCTTACTTGCCGCTTTATTCGAATGTCAAATCGTGCTCCTCACTACCTCTAATTTTGCGCCCGAAGACTTATATAAAGACGGTTTGCAGCGTGCGCGTTTTTTGCCGGCCATTGCGTTGATAGAGCGTCATACCGAAGTCGTGGCAATGCAGACAGGTGTTGATTATCGCTCGCTACATATCAAAAATTCCGGTAGCTATCATGTGCCTTACAACGAACGATCGGAGGCTTTAATGAGACAGTGTTTCACTGCGCTCGATTGCGGAAATGCCGATAGCAATCGCTCTATAGAGATAAACGATCGCAACATCAAGGTGGTGATGCGCGCACCCGATGTCGTTTGGTTCGAGTTCGAAGAGCTTTGTCAAACACCGCGCTCGGTAGCCGACTATATTATGATCGCACGCCTCTACCATACCGTTTTAATATCCGGAGTTCCGATATTCAACCACCGAGACGATGCGGCTCGCCGCTTCATACAACTGGTCGACGAGTTCTACGATAAAAATGTAATCCTGGTGCTATCGGCACAAGCGCAGGCTCGCGAGCTATATCGAGCAGGTCGTTTGAGATTTGAGTTCGATAGAACCGTTAGCCGACTCTTGGAAATGCAAAGTTTGAAATACTGGTCTAATGCCCGCACCCGATAGCGGTGTCGTATTCATAGGCACTTGCCCAGTGATGTATCTTTGATGATTTGTTTTGCAATGTGCTCGGGTGAAACCGTATCGACCGCATAGCGCGTGATAATCGGCAGCCTTCGCATCCAGGTTAGCTGCCGCTTGGCAAATTGGCGGCTTGCAGCCAATGCGGTCCGCACCATCTCGGAGTAGCCGTAATTCCCGGTTAAATGTTGCCATACTTGGCGATATGCGATCGCTCGCATCGAGGCACTGTGCTCGTCTAAATCTCCTCTTAACATCAACGCTGCGACCTCGTCGATTAAACCTCGCTCCAACATATCGTTTAGACGTTGTTCTATACGCCGGTGCATCGTTGTGCGCTCGTCGAAATCGAGTGCGATATAGTGTATTGCCCCCGTAGATGTTTCGGGCGGTTGCATTCGGTAGTGGCTCATCGTCCGTTTGCTCTCCGAATAAACACTCAGTGCTCTCAATATACGCTGCTTATCCTTGGGGTGAATACGAGTTGCGGTTGCCGGATCTATACTTTGTAATTCCTTATATAAATTCTCGGTAGTCTTATGACGTTCTAAAAGTTCTGCTCGGGTTTCGGGACGAGTTTCGGGCATCGGCGACAAGCCGTTTGCCAATATATTGAAATAAAACATCGTACCACCGACCAGTAGCGGAATACGGCGGCGACGGCATATTCGTTTGATTGCACCGAGGGCATCTTTTCTAAATCGTGCAGCGGAATAATATTCGTCGGGTTCTATGATATCTATTAAGTGGTGAGGTATGCGGGTGCGTATCTGCGCCTCGGGCTTCGCCGTTCCTATATCCATGGTCTTATAAACCAATGCCGAATCGACGCTGACAATCTCGACGGGAAGCCGCTTTGCAATCTCGATCGCAACCGTACTTTTACCGCCTGCGGTAGGGCCGACCAAACATATTAGCTCATCGTGTGCATCACCCGGTGCTTGCATCTGCGGTATTTATTGCCCTCTCTTAAATAGTTTATCCAAGTGTTTTATGCTCAGTTGCAACCACGTAGGGCGACCATGGTTGCATTGACCGCTACGCTCGGTTGATTCTATATCGCGCAATATCACATTCATCTCGTCCAAGGATAATTTACGGTTGGCACGCACCGCACCACCGTGGCAAGCCATCGCAGATAATACATCGTCGATACGATCTTCTATACGCCGAGACGAGTCGTTGTGCATAAAATCGGCCAATACATCGAGCAATAATCGGCTGAGATCAATTTCTTTTAACAACGAAGGCACTCGCCTAATTCTCAGTCTACACAAGCCGATACGTTCTACGCTCAAACCGATTTTTTCCAATGTCTCGGTATGCAGTTCGCATAGGTCGGCTTCCCTTTCACTTACTTCCAAGGTTTCCGGAACGAGCAGAGGCTGCGAGTGTATGCCTTGCTTTTGATAGGCTTCTTTGAGACGCTCGTAGACTATACGCTCGTGTGCGGCGTGCATATCGACTATCACAAAACCGTCGGCATTTTGTGCGATGATGTAAATACCGTGCACTTGGCAAACCGCCTCACCCAGAGGTAGCATTGCTTGATTTTCGATAGTCGGGGCGGAAGACTCGGTCTGCGTATAGCCGGTCATCGGTTGGATACGCTCGGTGACTTGCTTATAAAAATCCCGACCCGATTGATCGCCACCTCGTCTACCCACGAATAAGTTTAGGTGCGGCTGCCCGGCCTTTTTAACCGTCGCTTTATGCAAAAAGTTATCGTTTTGCAATGTGCCTTGGTACTCGGCTAAATTCGGTACCGTCTCGGGTGATATTCGGGCAAGTGCGCGTTGGGTGGCAATACGCACAAAATCGTGTACCAATCTTTGGTCGTGAAAGCGTACTTCGTGTTTTGCAGGATGTACGTTTACGTCTACCTTAGTTGCAGCGATATCCAAATACAAAATATAACAAGGATGTCGGTCTTGATACAGTACATCGTTATACGCTCGACGCACCGCATGGGCGAGCGTCTTATCGCGCACGACCCGTCCGTTGACATAGCAATACTGCATATCGGGCTGACTACGCGCAATGGTCGGTAATCCGAACCAACCGGAAATTGCCAGGTCTTCTATACTTTCCGAAAACCGGATATTTTGTTCGGCAAAAGCCTTACCGAGTATTTTTTTCAAACGCGAGTGTAATTCGGTCTTACTCTCGGTCTTAGGAAAATGGAATATCGTTTTACCGTTATGCTCGAGTACGAGTTCGACATCATGGCGCACAAGTGCAATGCGGTACAGAAACTGCTGTATATGAGAAAATTCGGTGCGTTCGGTTTTGAGAAACTTTCGTCTCGCCGGTATATTAAAAAACAAATCCTCGACCGTCACCGTCGTGCCCTTACTGTGTGCCGTAGGGACGACCTGGTCGGCGGTAGCGTCCCCTCCGTCGACCACGATTTGATGTCCGTGTTCTTTCTCGGATGTATTGGAACTTAATGTCAGACGCGACACCGAGGCAATACTCGGTAAGGCTTCGCCTCTAAATCCAAACTGCTTGATCGCCATTAAATCTTCTACACCGGAAATTTTGCTGGTTGCATGGCGCGACAGTGCCAATGTCAACTGCTCGGCGGGAATACCGTCTCCGTTATCGCCGACTTCTATAGACTTAGAACCGCCGCGCTCTATTTTAACCACAATCCGATTCGCGTCGGCATCCAAACTGTTTTCTACCAATTCTTTGACAATGGATACCGGACGTTCTATTACTTCGCCGGCGGCGATTTGATTGACGAGCTGAGACGGTAAAACTTTGATAGTACTTAGAACCATAAGATTACCTTAATAGAATATAATGTAGCTCACACTAACTGCTAAATTATACATGAATATCACCCGAATTTATCCCGAACATGAAAAATACGAATGGTCTCGAGGCATCTATTTGGACGACCCGTTCTTATCCGATAGCGATAGCCCCATCGTTTATTCCAACTTCTTGACCAGTTTGGACGGGCGTATTGCGATAGCCGAAGACAAACCGATGTTGCTACCGGAACAACTTACCAGCAATACCGATCATCGATTGTTCTTGGAATTGCAAGCACAAGCCGATTGCCTCATTACCCACGGTGGTTATCTACGCGCATTAGCGGCGGGACATCTGAACAACATCTTGCATATCGGGCACACCGAAGCACATGCCGATCTAGCCGACTGGCGTTCGCAACGAGGCTTATCCGAACAGCCGCTCGTCGTTGTCTGTAGCAATACGCTCGAGTTCCCCATGCCGGCCGGCCTAGCTAAAAAAAATATCTGGATTGCAACGAGCGATAACGGCAACGAACGACGAATTCGAACATGGAAAAAACAAGGTTATAAAGTCGTCGTTGCCGGTAGACGGCGTGTCGAAGGGGGGGCAATCACAAAACAATTAATCCAAGCCGGCTACCGTCGCCTGTATCTATGCGCAGGACCGGAATTACTCGAGTCGTGCCTGAGCGATCGCTGCCTTACATTACACTATATGACGCTGTCTATGCAGTTTGTAGGATGCTCGGAGTTCTTGACGATGATCGCAGGTCATTCGGACTTAAAACACTACCGCTTGCAACTGATGCGGCTGATATTAAACGAAAACCCCATAGCAGAGAGTAATTCGGATGTAGATCAGCTTTATCTAACGTTTAAGGTTCGCTATCTTGAACCTTAACTTTGCTCATCAACCGTTCCCGATCACGGACTTGCCTTTCATATAAGGTTGTAATGCAGGCGGCACGGCAACCGAACCGTCGACCCTTTGACGGTTCTCCAGTAACGCAAGCAAAGTTCTGCCTATCGCCAATCCCGAACCGTTGAGTGTATGTACGTAGTTGATCTCACCTTTGGCATTGCGCACCCGTGTTTTCATTCGTCGCGCTTGAAAGTCCAGCGTATTGCTACACGATGAAATCTCACGATAGCAATTCTCACTAGGCACCCAAACCTCTATATCGTATGTTTTAGCCGCAGCAAAGCCCAGATCTCCGCTACACAATGCAACAACCCGGTAGGGCAATTCCAAATCCTGCAATACCGCCTCGGCGTGAGACACCAGGTGTTCCAAAGTTTCCGGCGAATCTTCGGGTTTGACGATGTGTACCAGTTCTACTTTTTCAAATTGATGCTGGCGCATCAACCCGCGAGTGTCTTTACCGTACGCGCCCGCTTCCGAACGAAAGCAAGGCGTATGGCAAACAAACTGCATCGGTAATTGTTCGGAATCCAAAATGGTTTCTCTATAAAGATTGGTGACCGGCACTTCGGCAGTCGGTATCAGATAAAAATCGTTATCGCCTTGAAGTTTGAATAAATCTTGTTCAAACTTGGGCAACTGTCCGCTACCCAATAAAGTAGAGGCATTGACTATATAAGGGACATAAACCTGACGATAACCGTGCCGTTGCACATGTAAGTCAACCATATAATCTATCAAAGCACTATGCAGCTGAGCCAACTCGCCGTGCAATACCATAAATCTAGATCCGGAGATCACCGCCGCCGCCGCCGTATCGAGCCAACCGGCGCGGTTTGCTAAATCTACATGATCCAAAGGTTCAAAATCAAACACCGGTGGCTGCCCCCAACGACGGAGTTCCAAGTTGTCTTTTTCGTCTACGCCGTCGGGCACCGACGGATCGAGTCTGTTGGGCAAACCCGATAAAAAGGTATTAAACTGTGTTTTTAGTTCGTTCAGTTCGGTTTGTAATCGGTTCAGGTGTGCTTTTAATCTCTCGGCTTCGCCCAGTGCCGCCGCGGAAGATTCACCCGCCGTTTTGAGCTGTGCGATTTTACGCGATTGCGCTTTTAATTTTGCTTGCGTGGTCTCGGATTGAACTTGCAATTCTTTACGTTTCTGTTCCAGCGATAAATAACGATTCATATCGTGGTCGGTGCCGCGACGCGCCAATTCCTTGAATACCATTTCGGTCTGATTACGCAATAATTTAGGGTCTAACATGGGAATTATACAGATAACTTGACAGACTTGTTAGACCGCCTTGCTACCCTATCTTTTTGACGCTTCATAGACCAACCGATGTTGCAATCTCCACGCCCAGTTGCGGTATTCCCAGCCGCCATGATGTTTAATGCAGCATTGATGTCCGCATTGTCCTCGTGTCCGCAATGCCGACACTTAAATATCGCTTGTGTTTTGCGGTTAGCTCTGTCTATCGCTCCGCATTTATTACAGGTTTGACTTGTGTATTGTGCCGGCACTTTCTCTACCTGTGTTTTGTAGCTTAAGCATTGCTCCAGTTTATACCAGCCACTCTTTAGTATCTCTCTGTTCAAACCTGACTTTGCCTTCACATGCTTACCCGGGCTGTCTATCGTCCCCTTCGCCGACTTCGTCATGCCTGCTGTATTCAGCCCTTCCACATAGACGATGTCGTACTTGTCCGCTATTAGCTTGCCGGTTTTATGACACCAATTCGTCCGTGCAAATCGCTCCGCTTGATACGCTCTCTGTAATTTATACTTCGCTAGCTTGCGCCTATTACTACCCCTGACCCGTCTAGCAACCATTCGCTGATAACGCCTGCGTCTTGCTTCTTTACGCTTTAGGTTCGGCAGATGATACATTGTCCCGTCCGACAATGCTATCTGCCCCACATTCCTATCCAAACCTACCGCAGTGAGCAACTGAGACTTCTCCGCTAGTTCTACTTCATAAGTAATATACGCATACCAATTACCCCGCTCATACTTCACTTGACCCGATACAAACTTCTCACCTTTATACCTATCCCCACCGACAAACTTTATCCAACCAACCTTCTGTATGTAAATATGTTCGCCTGCTATTCGTGCTTTGATATAGTTAATCGGAAATGACGGGGCATGTGTGTTTCTGCCGTGAAACTTGGGTAATCCGCCATTACCCTTAAAGAAGTTCTTATAACTTGTCTCTATTGGTTTTAACGACATCTTCACTATGTTCGCAGAATAATTCTGCAACCACTTGTCGCAATACTTTCGCAAGGTCGTAAATTGCTTGCCTAGGGTGAAAAAGCTAAACCGGCTCTCGCCGTAATACTCGTATTCGTCCTTCAACTTTGCTACAAAGTGATTCCAAACATGACGACACGCTCCGGCAGTTCCATGTAATTGCTGATGCTTTTCATAGGTCGCCGGGTACAAGCGGTATCTAATTGTTCTATGAGTTTTCATTGATGTAATTTAACATTTACTTGTTAAGTTATCTGTATAATTCCCTTTTTTTCATAGTAGCTTACTGTCGCATACCGAACGCATAAGCAAATTATAGCCTCAACTCTATATCGCAGCCATGAAAACTTTGATGGGTTGTCAAAAATGTAGATGATAGAATACGCACATGGAAGTCAATGCACAACAACAGGAATTGGATAAGTTCGAATCGTCGGCGATGAGTTGGTGGGAACCCGAGGGTGTATTCAAAACACTGCATGTCATCAATCCGGTGCGCGCCGAGTATATCGCTACACGCACGCCCCTCAAAAATAAAAAGGTCTTGGATATAGGTTGCGGCGGTGGTTTGTTATGCGAAGCTATGGCACATAGAGAAGCCGAGGTGGTCGGTATCGATTTGGGCAAAGCCTCGCTCGAGACCGCTCGCTTGCATCTGCACGAATCCAAGCTGACTATCGATTACCGACATGCGAGTGCCGAGCAACACGCCGAACAACGAATGGATTACTACGATATAGTCACCTGTATGGAACTTTTGGAACATGTACCCGATCCGCAATCCGTAGTTTCCGCTTGTATTCGCGCAGCCAAACCGGGCGGTGATGTGTTTTTCTCGACAATCAACCGTACATCGAAGGCTTATTTACTGGCAATCGTGGTGGCGGAATATTTGCTGAAACTACTTCCTAAAGGGACACACGATTATCAAAAGTTAATCAAACCCTCGGAACTTGCAGCGATGGCGAAACAAAACAACGCAACTGTCTGCGATATCACGGGAATGCACTATTTACCTTTTTTAGACAGAGCGGTTTTGGGGGACAGACCCGATGTCAACTACCTGATGCATTGTCGATGCCCCTGAAATCTTTACACGCAATTCTATTTGATTTGGACGGCACGCTGATAGATACAGCCGGCGATTTAATCAAATCTCTAAACATTTTATTAGAAAAAAAGGGTCTCGCTGCCAGAAATATCGCAGCGATGCGACCTCATGCCGGGCAAGGCAGCTACTCACTAATAAAAGCCGCTTTCGGTGATAGTTATGATGAGATCGAACGCGAGCAGCTGTCGTCGGAGTTTATAGAAATCTATAGAACACACCTGCACGATACCGCGAGCTTATTCCCGGGAACAATCGCAACGATAGCAAAAATCAAAGACCGAGGAATGCAATGGGGAATTGTAACGAATAAATCCGAGCGTCTTTCGGTGCCGATATTGCAAAAACTAGGGCTATACGATTCTGCCGATTGTTTGGTCTACGGCGATACGACAGATCAAAAAAAACCGCACCCTCGACCGTTGTTGTGCGCTGCGAGACAGCTCGATATACCTCCCCGACACTGTGCTTATTTGGGCGACACGCTAAACGACATGACTGCAGCAATCAGTGCGGGCATGTGCGCGCTCGCAGTGTCCTACGGTTATCATGTCAAGGAAGTCGATATTTCCGAATGGGGCGCAGCAGCGATTTTTGATACGCTACCGGAACTCATCGATTGGATCGACCGTACTTTCTCTTAAGCCGGTAGCTCACTCAGGGCGATGTTTTACAGAACCTTAACGTGCGACTAAGGCAAACATTACCTTCACTTACCGAAGTTGGATCAATATAACTTCGGTTTCAATGCCACCGTAGCCGTGTAGCGAGTCGTGCGCTCGCACTCGTACGCGTTCAATGGTTTCGGGAATCGATACGCCGGCTTTGGTGCGAGTGAAAGATTTTTCACCTACATGGGGATGCAACAGTACGCGGGTTGCCAATACCTCGCCGTTCGGTGCGATGATTTCCCAACGATCGGCATAGTGATCCCAGCTTTCGTCTTCGTGTTGTACGGTGACACCGAAGGTATAAGTCCCGTCGGCGCAATGTTCCGCCGTCGCTTTTATTACATCGGCATACGACATCGTAATCCTTGTTTTTCTTGTTCGGCAAATAATCTCATCGATACGGCTTTTCTGTAGCACCGAATACTTGCGTTTTAACCAGCGCGGCTTGATCGCGCAGACGCGCAGCTTCCTCGAATTCCAGGTTTCTCGAACATGCGTACATCTGCTCTTCCAGCTTTTTGATTTTTTTAACCGCTTCATCGGGTGTCAGCGTATCGTAGTCAGCTATTTTTACTTCGGCGACTCGACGGCGTTTCTTATTACCGACTTGCTTTAGATGCGCACCCTCCATGACATCGGCAACTTTCTTTTGTATCCCTTGCGGAGAGATGCCGTGAAGTTTATTAAATTCTCGCTGCTTGTCGCGGCGACGCTTGGTCTCTACCAGAGCCGCTTTCATCGAACGGGTGATTTTATCGGCGTAGAGTATCGCCGTCCCGTTGATATGGCGGGCGGCGCGCCCGATGGTCTGCACCAAAGAAGTCTCGGAACGTAAATAGCCCTCTTTATCTGCATCGAGTATCGCAACCAGAGAAACCTCCGGAATATCCAAACCTTCACGCAGTAGATTGATACCTACCAATACATCGAATATACCCAGCCTGAGATCGCGGATAATCTCTACGCGCTCGACGGTATCTACATCCGAATGTAGATAGCGCACCCGTACATCGTGTTCGCCCAAATAGTCGGTCAAGTCTTCCGCCATCCGTTTGGTCAGAGTGGTAATCAATACGCGTTCGTCGCGTGCCACCCGTTTATTAATTTCGGATAACACATCGTCTACCTGCGAAGTAACCGGTCGGACATCGGTTTGAGGATCTATCAATCCGGTAGGTCGCACGACTTGCTCGGCAACGATACCGCTATGATCTTTTTCGTATTGCGCAGGAGTTGCCGAAACCAGTATCATCTGCGGGGCGAGTGCTTCGAATTCCTCGAACTTCAACGGGCGATTATCGAGTGCCGACGGCAACCTGAAACCGTATTCAACCAGATTCTTTTTACGCGAATGATCACCCCTGTACATCCCCATAAACTGCGGTATCGAAACATGGCTCTCGTCCATTACCATCAACGCATTGTCGGGCAGATAATCGAGCAGGCAGGGCGGTGGCTGTCCGGCACCGCGACCACTCAGGTAACGCGAATAATTCTCTATACCCGAGCAATAACCGAGCTCGTACATCATTTCTACATCGTAAATCGTGCGTTGTTCTAGACGTTGCGCCTCCACGAGCTTGTTGGAACGGGTCAATAAATCAAGTTGCGTGCGAAGTTCTACTTTAATTTGTTCTATCGCATCGAGTATCGTTTGCCTAGGTGTCACATAGTGCGACTTGGGATAAATCGTCAAACGAGGCACGCTACCCAAAACTTCGCCGGTCAAAGGATCAAAGTAGCTTAACTTTTCTATTTCGTCGTCAAATAACTCTATGCGTACGGCTTCTCGCTCGGATTCCGCGGGGTGCACGTCGATTACATCGCCGCGCACCCTAAAACAACCGCGTCTGAGTTCTATATCGTTGCGCGTATATTGTAGTTCGGCTAAGCGTTTTAGGATTTTTCGTTGAGTGATCGCATCGCCTCTATCTAAATGGATAACCATATGCAGGTATTTTTTAGGATCACCCAAACCGTAAATCGCCGATACCGTGCCGACGATTACCGTGTCGGCGCGTTCGAACAGTGCTTTGGTCGCCGATAGCCGCATCTGCTCTATATGATCGTTGACCGACGCATCCTTTTCTATATAGGTGTCGCTACTCGGTACATAAGCCTCGGGTTGATAGTAGTCGTAATACGAAACGAAATATTCCACTGCGGCATCCGGGAAAAAATCTTTTAACTCACCGTAGAGCTGTGCTGCCAAAGTCTTATTGGGAGCGAGTACTATCGTCGGGCGTTGCACTCGCTCTATGACATTTGCGATGGTAAAGGTTTTGCCCGAACCGGTCACACCGAGCAGTGTCAAATGAGATAAACCGTCTTTCAAACCTCGGATCAATTCTTTTATAGCCTGTGGCTGATCGCCCGAGGGCATATAGCTACTTTTCAGCTTAAAGGTTTTTTCAAGCATGAGCGTTTGTGTCTCTCCTACACTTTGTTTATGTATCCCAATCGTAGCCCGAAAAGAAATTGTATTCGTCGATTATCTTTTTTACTTCTTCCTTTTGCTCATCCGACCAGTGCAGTTCATGACGGCTTTTATTGATTTTTTTACGAATTACCGAAGCACAATCTTTCAAATAGTCTCGGGGATATGACACTTTCAGGAATTTGCATAGCTTGGTCAGTTGTTTGGTGGGAGAAGCAACTAAATCTTCGTGCCTATTTATCAATATATTCGTACTTTTCCTTAAAATACTTTTCGTTTGCATTAGTTCAAATAGTTTTTTTCCCTGCTTGCACATAGTAGGAAACGATATCTTTATTTTATAATCCAGCATCTTATTCACATCATCCTGTGTTACCACTCGAAGCCTTCTATTACCTGCCCAATAGACTACATCGGTGGCAATCATATCATAAGGATTACGCACCGTGAAAACAAACCTCAAGCGGCTAATCTTCGCTTGTCTAAGATTCTCTTTTAGCTTTTCTAATACCCCCTTCTCTAATAAACTGTCTGCCAGCGGTAATGAATTTTTAATACCTATTACTTTTAACGATTCGCAACGGGCTTGCCATTGATTAGGAACGGATACATAACGCTCTTGCTGGTTATAAGTTCTTTTTACTTTGTTATTCGAGTTTGAAATTTCCTCAAAAGTCTGTGGATCCCGAATTTCTCTCGCACCTTCAAATCTCATTTTATCTATGTATAAAATATAATTCAGTAAAACTATAAAAGGAACTTTGTCATATAATGCCTCACCTTGCCGGGCGGGTTCATTAGCTACAACCATATTGGGATGGGCGGTAAGTAAATAACCGAGTAGCGATGAACCCGATCTGGGAAAATACGATACCAGTGTCATCGTGTGTATATCGTCAAAATACACCGTGTCGGGTGCGGGTATTTTATAATCTAAGGGAGAAATACGATCGGGCATAAATAATCCTGTAAGTGTCTCATGAATCCCAGCTGTAGCCGGAAAGAAAGTGATATGTATCTATTAACTTTGCTAACTCTTCTTTTCGTTGCTCCGACCAATCCAATTCATAACGGCTTTTGTAGGCTTTTTTATGAACCACGGATGCACAATCATCAAGATAATCGGGAAATGCCGGCACTCCTAGAAAATCGCATAGCTTACTCAGCTGATCTACCGGAGAAGCCACCATATCCTCGTGCCTATTGATAAATATATCCTCGGCTTTAATCACCGTAAAAAGACTCTCCGCCCCTTCACACATTCTAGGGAGGCGTATTTTCACATTATAGTCCAATACCATATATACATCGTTCTGTGTCACCGTTCTAATTTTCTTATTGTTAGCCCAATATGCTACATTGGTGGTAATCATATCGTAAGGGTTGCGCACCGTGAAAATAAACTTTAAGCGATTGACCGATTTTTTCTTAAGATTTTCCCTAAAAGTCTTTAATATACCTATTTTTGATAGGCGATTAGTTGAATATGAGGAACATTTAGTTCCTATTACTTGTAAAGACTCATAGCGAGCTTGCCATTGATTAGGAACCATCACATATTTGTTTCCTGCACCGTACCTTGATTTGGACTCACTTTTATTTAATGATGAAGATTTTTCGGTGTTTTCAATAAATTCTTTTGCTAGTCTAAATCTATTTCTATCCCTTAGAAAAATATAATTAAATAACTCTTTTGGATCGACTTCGTATAGATTTTTAACTTTGATATGAGGCTCATGGGCAACTATTATATTACGATGTGCGGTCAGTAAATAACCGACCAGCGATGAACCGCTTCTACTAAATCCTACCGTTGATACGAATGTGTGTACGTCCTTAAAATACGCCGGGTCGTGTACAGGTATTTCATAATCTTGTGGATCGATACGGTCAGGCATAAATAATCTTATAAGTGTTTCATGAGTCCCAACTATAGCCGGAAAAGAAGTGATATGTATCTATAATCTTCGCTACCTCTTCCTTTTGTTGCTCCGACCAGTCGAGTTCATAACGACTTTTGTTGGCTTTTTTACGAACTATGGACGCACAATCATTAAGATAATCGGGAAGTGGCGGTACGCTCAGGAAATCGCATAGCTTGCTCAACTGGTTTATGGGAGAAGCCGTCATGTCCTCGTGCCTATTGATAAATACATTTTTATCTCCGGCCAACTTAAAAATTTTTTTAGCTATTTCGCATCGTCTTACAAATTGACTTTTTATTTGTTTAGTTATCAGTTTGTGTTTTTGCTCTTCGGTGAAAGAAGCTTTTTTCGGGTTTCCGGCACGGTGCATTATACCCGTGCTAATCATATCGTAGGGGTTTCGTACTGTAAAAATAAACTTCAAACGATGAATTCCTAGTTTTTTAATTTTCGACTTGAACTTCTCGTATGTATCTTCCTCCGATAGATGCCTCGCCAATATCGACGAATTTTTAATTCCTATAACATGCAACGAGTCGCAACATGCCTGCCATTGATTAGGAACAAACATATAACGCTCTTGTTTGTTATAGGTTCTCTTGACAGGATTATCCGATATGGAGGCTTCCCTCGGCTTTTCCGTAGAACGAAAATTTTTCGCTTCTTCAAATCTCATTTTATCTACATATAAAATATAATTTATCAATGCCATCGGAGGAACTTCATCGTATAAGTTTTCTTGGTAGTGGTTCGGTTCGCTAGCTATCACCATATTGCAATGGGCGGTTAGTAAATAGCCGAGCAATGTTGAACCGGAGCGAGGAAAAGTAGATACCAATACCATCGTATGTAGTTTATCAAAATAGTTTTTGTCCGGTACGGGCGTTCTATAATGGGGTGATTTAGTGTCACGCATCATGGATATTGATAAAATAAGTATTAAAGTGTTGCTTTTTTAAGTATCTGACTTGAGAATTAGCTATTATATATACACCCTTAAAATATTCCAAAACTATCCGATAACTCTATTTATTTATGACCGATATTGAAAACAAAGAACATATCCTATTTTTAACCGGCAAACTCGCTTATTCGGGGTTGATTCGTATTCTAGAGGATATGCAAAGCGACGCATTTACATACGATGTCCGCAATTTAGGTTTGAGCGTCGCTTCTATGATGACTACGAGTATCATCAAACGAAGATTAAAAGACATAGATCAATTCGACAGAATTATCTTACCGGGTCTTTTCCGCGGCGATTTAGAGGAACTATCGTCTCATTTTCGCGTCCCGTTCGAGCGCGGACCCGACGAACTCAAGGACATCCCGTCATTATTCGGTAAAACGCATCACTATGATTTGGAAGATTCGGATGTGTTGATCTTCGGTGAGATAGTCGAAGCTGCCGAGCAGTCGCCGGAAGAGACTCTGGATGTTGCGCAACGTTACAGAACAGACGGTGCCGATGTGATAGATATAGGGTTTATGCCGGAAACACCCTTTCCACAACTCAAAGATACGATTACTTTACTCAAAGAACATCGTTTCAAGGTCAGCGTAGATACGCATAACACCGAACAACTGTTGCAGGCATCGCAGTACGGTGCAGATTATCTGCTCAGCCTAAAACAAGACACGCTATGGGTCGCCGACGAAAGCGAGGCAACACCTATCGTAATCCCGGACACACCACAACAGATAGAGACACTCTATAACTGCATAGAAAGACTGGAGAAAAAAAATAGAGCATTTGTCGCCGATCCCATTCTAGATCCCATACATTACGGATTTAGCGACTCTGTGGCACGCTACCACCGCTTACGCCACGATCACCCGCATATAGAAATAATGATGGGGATCGGCAATCTCACCGAACTAACACACGCCGATACCTCGGGCATCAATGCACTACTACTGGGTATCGTGTCGGAACTCGATATTAGATATTTATTGACCACCCAAGTTAGCGAACACTGCCGCTGTGCGATACGAGAAGCCGATTTAGCGAGACGCATTATGTATACAGCGCGTCGCCATAGTTCCACGCCTGCAAATATCGCAAGCGGGTTGATGGCATTGCACGAAAGACACCCTTTTCCTTATAGTCCGAGGGAAATTAAAACTATTGCCGAATCTATCAAAGATAAAAATTTCAGAATACAGCTCAGCGAAGAAGGTATACATATGTATAATCGCGATCTCTATAAAGTTGCAACCGATCCTTTTGATTTTTATACCGAGCTGGGTGTCTCGGACGACGGCGGACATGCGTTTTACTTGGGAGTAGAATTGGGACGGGCGCAAATTGCATGGCAGCTAGGAAAGCGTTACAATCAGGACGAAGAATTGCTCTGGGGATGTGCCGTAGAGCCTAAAGAAGAAGACCTCACTACTTTTAAGGAAGGCGGCATAACCTTAAAAGAGCGACGCGAAAAAATAAAAAACAGAAAAAAACGAAATACAAAGAATGAAGATACTTGAAACGATCGTCTCTACTTGCAACGAAGACGGTAGCACATATCTTGCTCCGATGGGGATATGGGTGAGCGATTCCTTTACGATACTAGCGCCTTTCAAACCGTCTACCACCTTAGACAATCTCAAGCGTACCCCGTATGCGGTAATCAACCGTATAGACGATGTCAGAGTATTTGCAGGTTGTCTAAGCGGTCGCAGAGAATGGGCTTTAGCCGAAAGTGAATATGTAAAAGCCAAACGGCTGGCGGCTGCGTTGAGTCACACTGAAGTCAAAGTCGTCAAAACCGAAGAGGATGCACTCAGACCGAAGCTATACACCGAGATATTGCATGAGGCAACGCACGCACCTTTTAGTGGCTTTAACCGAGCGCAAGCTGCGGTTATAGAATTGGCGATACTCGTCAGCCGCCTAGACCGATTAGCGCGTGAAAAAATTCTCACCGAGATTGACTATCTAAAAATTGCCATAGATAAAACCGCCGGTTCCGAGGAACTCGAGGCGTGGTCGTGGTTAATCGAACGCGTGCAGAGGAAATTTCCGGAAATATCCTAATAGTATGACGAAATTATTAGCTAGCATTTCTAACTTGGAAGAAGCACGCATCGCACTGCAGGCTTCGGTGGGAATACTTGATATGAAAGACCCTACGCAAGGTGCTTTAGGTGCACTGGACGAGCATACTATAGGTGAAATCGTGGAGCTCGTATCGGGAACTTGTATCAGTAGCGCAACCATAGGTGATTTGCCCGCCGATCCCGAAGTCGTATTAAAAAAAACACGAGCGGTCGCAAAGCTCGGAGTAAATTATGTCAAAGTCGGAATGTTCGGCGGTGATTGGCTTTTGAAATGTTTGCCTGCGCTCAAAACGGTCACCACAAATATTAATTTGGTCGGGGTTTTATTCGCCGAATACTTTAACGATTTATCGGGACCCTGTCATTTATTAAGGTCGGCAGGTTTCGGCGGCATCATGGTAGATACGGCAAATAAAAAGAACGGTTCGGTACGCACCGTCAAAAGCGACTCCGAGTTAAGTGATTTTGTGAAAACTGCACAAAGCAGCGGTTTGCTTTGTGGCATCGCAGGTTCATTAAAATACCGAGACATCAAGCCTCTGCTTAAAATGACACCCGATTATCTAGGCTTTAGGACTGCGTTGTGTGAAAACCATCGAAGACAGGGAAAATTATCCGCCGCAATGATACAAAAAATCACCGCGCAACTACGGCGATAGAGTTCCGTTGATTATTGAAAGGGCTTTGGATCGTCGTTTAAGCCATACGGAGTAAAGCAATAATGGGACTGTTGAAAAGTATTCTATGCACCGTAGGGGTGGTTATCCGAAGGTCTTGGCTGTCCATTTTACCTCTCCGATAATCTCCGCAGCATCCGGAAAGGGTTCGGACTTCAATTTCGGATGGTTGCTTACGAGCTGCCATCCGTTTTTGTCCTTACCGAGACGCTTAACGACAACATCATCGTTGATTCGTATTGCGTAGATGTTCCCTACTCGGCGACGGCATTGCGAACGATCGATTAGTACTATAGAGCGTTCTGCTATCGTCGGTTCCATAGATCCGTTGCGAACTTCCACAATGAAGCAATGTTCAAAATTCAGCTTATGTCTAGCGAACCAATCGCGATGAAAGGCCACATAACATGACTTTTGATAATCCTCGCTACCCGTGGTTTTGCTTGCAGTGGCTTTCATTTCAAGAACGGGGATATAGTGCATTAGGTCCGATTCCGCAACATACGATGCCTTGGATTCCGCTATTTTGCGGTATGAACTTTTAGGCGGCAATCGGGATATTATTTCTTGAAACATGCTTCGGATCGTCACTCCCTTTTCGGACGAGTCAACTATATCCGGAGATTCGGAACGCGTCGGCCCTATATAAAATTCTAGTTTGAGCACCTCGCATAAAGCACGAATTCTCTCTACCGAAGGTATGCTACCACGGCGTATACCGCGAATAAGTTCGGGACCTCCGGTTGCTAGAATGGAGGCCTGACGAGCAGATATACCTTGCTCGTTCAAAGCTCGATCGATAATTTTTAAGAGAACTTTGGCTGAAAGATTCTTATTCATATAAGGGAATTATCCCTTATTAAAGAAGATATGGCAAATAAAAATTACTCCGAAATTTTAGAATTATAGATACATCAGGAAGGGAATTATCCCTCATTATAAAAAATATGACAAATAAAAATTATTCCGAAAATTGAGAATTATAGTCTCATCAGAACCTGAAAGTGGTATTTGTTCATCGTTGCATGTATATAAACTTTGTGAAAATACTTAAAAAAAACCACGAAAATACAATAACTTTTATATTCTCACCTGCCATTCGTTATTATGCTAAAATACCCGATAACCTTACTTATTGACATAAGGTTAATTTACCCTAAAATAATCTATATGCGGGAAATTGACCTTATAAAGATTAGCAAAAAATATACGCATGCTAAAAAAATTAGTCTCTCAAGGCTAGGTTTTTTAGCAGTGAAAGACGGTAAATTCTTCTCCAGACTGGAGAAAGGAAGTAGTTGCACACTTCGCACGGCGAGGTGTGTCATCCAGTATCTGTCGGATAGGTGGCCGCCGGGATTGAAGTGGCCATCCGACATTCAGCGACCTCCTATATCTCCCGGTCCGAAGAGGAAATCCGTATGATACACTTAACGAAGACCTATGATACAGGTATAAAAAGTCTCAAAAAATAATTATGAAATGTATTCCCTATCGTTTAATTTTTTGTTACAATCAGAACATGACTTTTCATTGGTTGCCTCCTATGAGGCTATTGAGGCGGTCTCTCCCCCCTATGACCGCCTCCCTCTTTCGGGAAAACTAATCGGCTAGTCAACCCCCTCATAAAACTTCTTTTTGATCTCCTGCAGTGTTAAACGTTTTTTTTTCATTGCGTGAATCTGTTTTATACGTTTAATCGTATCGGAGTCGTATAGCTGATATCCCGCTTCGGTAACTTCGGCAACTTCAAGCAATCCCTTTTTTGTCCAATATCTAATAGTAGAATTTTTTTCGGATACTTTCCTAGCCAATTCTCCGATTTTTAACAGCTTCGTCTCATAATCAATCACCGCACTTTCACCTTGAGCCGCTTTGAGATAAATATCTAAAGAACGATTTATCGCCTTAGCGATGAGCCTCAAATAATCGTTCTTAGAACCGCCCGTCTGTGCTTTCTCTAACGCTGTTATATAAGCTAAACGGTCTCGTTTTGCGATAATCGCCGGTGGATAACCCGTCATCAATAAAATCATATTCATCATTAGTCTGGCAGTTCTACCGTTGCCGTCTACGAAAGGGTGTATACTCACCAAACGATAATGCGCCTCCGCCGCCAAATCTATCGGGTGGATGTTGTTTGCCGTCTTAATCCATTTTATAAATTCGGTCATTAGGTCCGGTACTTTGATTGGATTAGGCAACACAACCGTAGAACCGGATATACGTACTGCTACCGTACGGTAACAACCGGCATTAGCATCATCTATTCCTCGTAGGATCGTATTGTGTATTTGCAAAATATCTCTCTGTTTGAAGCTACCGGGTTTGCGGTTGATTTGCTCATGCACCCAATCCAATGCGCAGGCATGGTTTGTAGCTTCCAAATGTTCAGCCAACGATCTGCCTCCGACCGTCAAACCCTTCTCAACTACCAAAGCAGTCTCACGGCGCGTCAAGGTGTTACCCTCAATCGCATTGCTGGTGTAAGTCAGTTCTACTCGAAACCAATCCTCTAAATTTCGAACCAGTACGTTCGGTAACGGACGGAACCGATCGAGCTGCCGCTTTTTTTCTGTGAGTAGTTCATAATTCATAGGATAAACCATAAACCATAAAGTTATGGTTGTCAATATCTTAAATTTATAACTTATTGTAAATAGCTTTTTTTAGCGTATGAAGACAAGGAAAGTATTACTATAAATAGCACTGCAGCCATTGCAACAATAGACGGACTCGAAGGGGTATCAAATTGAATAGAAGCGTAAATCCCGCCGACAACGGCAATCATACCGAGTACAGAGGAAGTTAATGCCATCGCCTCGGGTGATCTTACGAGCTGTTTGGCGGTTGCGGCCGGGATAATTAACATGGAGGTAATCAGAAGAATTCCTACGACGCGAATAGAAACGGCAACGACAATAGTCATCAGAAGCATAAGCAAAAGGTGCATTAAAAATACCCGAACATTGTCTGCGATAGCTAAATCTTCATCGATGGTCATCAATACCAAAGACTCCCAATTCAACAGCAGTAGCGTTAAAACAATCCCACCACCAATATAAATCCACCACAGTTCTTCTATGGCTACGGTTAGAATGTCGCCGAACAAATAAGCATGCAAATCAACGCGCTGCTCCAGCGTGCCGATAACGATAATGCCTACGGATAGTGCCGAGTGTGCTAGGATGCCGAGTAATGTATCGGTAGCCAATACTTTTTTTTGTTGCAACCAAAGCAACAACAAAGCAAAAGTAAAACAAACAATAATCGTGGTGATATTCGTGCCTAAACCGGTAGCCAATCCCATTGCGATTCCCAGCAAAGCACTGTGTGCTAAAGAATCACCGAAATACGCCATACGTCGCCAGACCACGAAACAACCGATCGTGCCGGCGATAATCGCAACACCGATACCCGCAGCTAATGCGCGAAGAATAAACGGTTCAGACACGATAGTCGTGTTCGTGTATATGATTATGGCTATGCTGATAAACCGAGACCATCTTCGCCATATCGCGTCCGAACAAAGAAATAAACTCCGGATCTTTGGTTACCGCTTGCGGTTCTCCGGAGCAGCAGATATGATGAAAAAGACAAATGACTTGCTTTGTCGATGCCATCACCAAATGCAAATCGTGCGACACCATCAGAATACTCAGAGGACGACTCGCATAAATCTTCTCCAATAAACTATAGAAAGCGAGTTGTCCGGAAATGTCCAAGTTTTGCGCCGGTTCGTCCAATACCAATAATTCCGGATCATTTAACAAACTTCGAGCCAGCAGTACGCGCTGCAATTCGCCACTGGAAAGCACCGACAACGGGCTGGCCACGAGCTTTACTATATTGGTTTCGTGTAATACCCTTTGAAGTTGTGAAACATCGATGCGCTTTCGTAGACGCAGGAATCGACCTACGGTGATAGGCATACTACGCTCAAAACTAAGATTCTGCGGCATATACCCGATTCTTAACCCACCAGATCGTTCTATGGTTCCGGCATCGGCTCGGTAAAAACCCAATAAACATTTGAGCAACATCGACTTGCCGGCACCGTTCGGGCCTATCACGGTAATAAAATCTCGCTCGCCTACGCTAAGAGATACATCTTTGAGGATATATTTTTTTCGCTTAAGAACGCTAATACGCTTGGCTTCTATCAATACATTCATATTATTTTTTCATGCAGCCACTACACTTGCCGTTAATCTCCAGCGTAGTATGATGCAGGCTGAATTGATTTTTGCCGGTAGTCTCGACAACGGCATCGTGTATCACTTGGTCACAATACTCTCTGACTTCATGACATTCACTGCATATCAAAAAATAACATCCCTCATGTTTGCCCGGATGAGAACATCCTACATAGGCATTTAGGCTTTCCAGCTTATGAACGAAACCCTGTTCCATAAGAAAATCCAGAGTGCGATAAACCGTCGGAGGTTTGGCCGAATAATCCATATCTTTCAATTTATCTAAGATGCCATAGGCTTTGGTGGGCTTATCGCTTGCCCATATCATTTCCAGTACTTTACGCCTTAAGTCTGTAAAACGAAGCCCCTTACCTTCACATATCCGTTCCGCCTCACTCATTGCGTTGCGAATACAATTTTTACGCGAGAGACATTTATCCATTGTTCATTATTGAATTGACTTGCTTAAGTAAATGTTATAGTATAACATACCGATCGGATGAATGAACAAATAGTCGGAGTGTTAATCATGATAAAAAAAGAGTTTACATTATTTTTTGCTTTATTGATAGCGTGGTCGGCAACCGCAACAGAAATAGAATCTAATAGCGTAATCGTTACGATTAAGCCGTTACACTCTTTGGTTGCAGGAGTAATCGGAGACACCGGAAAGGTGGAATTATTAGTTGACGGGGCTGTGTCTCCTCATCATATGCAGTTAAAGCCTTCTCAAATCAAAAGCATGCAAGAAGCGCATATTATCTTTTATATAGATGATAGCTTTGAGACATTTCTTACACACATTTTTGATATTCTACCGGACGATGTATTAAAAGTGTCGATGGTAGACAACGCAGAATTAATGTTGCTACCCTATCGCAAAGGGACGGATTGGGAAGTACATGACCACCACGGGAACGAACACGATGCCCATGACCACCACGCAGACGACCACGATGCACACGACCACTATGCAGACGAGCATAAGGCACATGACGAACACGAGGCGCATGAAAATTACGATATGCATGTATGGCTAGATCCAAAAAACGCTCAAAAGATGGTTGCACTAATCGCCGATACACTGAGTGCCGTACATCCCGAACACCGTGATACCTATAAAGCAAACGCGCAAGGGTTGATGAAAAAAATAGATCGCTTGAATGTAGAGCTAAAGACGGAACTTTCCCCAATACAAAACAAACCTTTTATCGTGTTTCACGACGCATATCAATACTTTGAACACGCTTATGGATTAAACGGCGTAGGGTCTATTATATTTGAGGGAAGTGAGTCGCTGTCGCCGGTGCGTATTAAATCGGTGCGCGAAAAATTGCAGCGTACCGGAGCTACTTGCGTTTTCAGCGAACCGCAATTTCCCGCTCGCCCAATACAGACAATCGCCGAAGGTTTTGATATTAAGGTCTCGGTACTGGATCCGCTGGGTGCGGAATTACCCAACGACGAAAACCTATACTTCGGGTTACTCGACGATCTAGCACACAACTTAACACAATGCTTGATGTCTGAAAACAAAGATTAAGCAACTATACGCTCTGTTAAAAATAGAATTGCCGATTGAGTAGATCAAACGAGGCGATGTTGTACAAAACCACGATATAAGCTACAAAATGTAGGGGCAGACTACAATGTCTGCACTAAAGTACCGTTCGCTACGGATAATGCGTTTATCCACCAATTTATAATAACTACCCATAGAAGCAGACTAAATGGTATAACATACCTATTAGATTAATCAATATTGAGGTACTACACGGTATTAAGAAATTACAGTTCAAAGCATCAATAAACAATCTACCATTTAGTAAGACCTGCTAAAATACTTGCCGACAATGACTATAGAATTAACAAAAGATCGGATTAAAAACTTAAAAACAGAGAAGGCTTATAACCTTTCGAGTCTCTTTTTGGACAATACTAAACCCAAAGAAGTTCTTTTTATATTGCAAAACCTAGGTCATCTGTCTACTAATTTCGACGATAGTTGTATCTTGCCTTTGGTAACCGATAAAAACCAGAAGATCGGTCTTTGGTCAATTAAAATATTAGGCAAAACCAAAAAAATAAAAAACCTACGCGTGTTAGAAAAAGTAGCATATCGGGATACATCAACCGAGGTTAGAAGAGAAGCAATTTCCTCTATCGGTAGAATCAAGGATAAAGTGATTATTCCTACTCTAATCAAATTTCTTAACGACGATGATCCTAAAATTGTTTTGCAAACAATTAGAGGGCTTCTAACTTTCAGGACAGAACCTGAAGTCTGCCATGTACTTAAGAAATGTGCAACACATCCCAATGAAACGGTACAGAAAGTCATTAAAAAAGAGTTTCTATCGGAAAATAAAACTATACCTAGAGAACAAAACCACCCCCAATCTTATCCTTTCTTAAAAAATGTAGTCGTGTTGGGCGATGTGAGAAAGACATTGAAATATGTGCCCGATGAGAGTTTTCATCTCACTTTTACATCGCCACCATACTATAACGCGAGAGATTACTCTATCTACAAAAGTTATCGTGAGTACTTAGATTTTTTGGAAGAGGTTTTTTTCCTAACTTATAACAAAACCAAAGAAGGTCGTTTTCTAATAGTCAATACATCACCAATTATTATTCCCAGAGTAAGCCGTCGGTATTCCAGCAAGCGATACCCCATACCCTTTGACATTCATAATTTTTTAGTCCCGATGGGTTGGGATTTCATAGACAATATCGTCTGGGTGAAACCTGAATCCAGCGTCAAAAATAGAAATGCAGGCTTTTTACAACATAGAAAACCACTTGCATATAAACCCAATACCGTAACCGAATATCTAATGGTCTATAGAAAAAAAAGCGACAAATTAATAGACTGGAATATCCACCAATACGACTCGGATACCGTTAACGATAGTAAAGTCAAAGATGGTTATGAAACATCCAATGTGTGGGAAATTGACCCCAAACATAACAAAATTCATTCGGCAGTTTTCCCCGACAGTTTATGCAAACGAGTCATAGAATATTATTCCTTCAAAAATGATTTAGTATTTGACCCGTTCGCCGGAAGCGGCACTTTCGGCAGAGTGGCTAAGTGCCTTAATAGATTTTTTTTCCTTACCGAAAAAGAATCCAAGTATTTCGATTATATAAAAGCCTCTTTTTCTAAAGAGGGCACTTTGTTTGAGAAAGAAGAAAAGAGAAACTCCTTTCTATGTCTGGATGAATTTAAGAACACCCTTAAAAAATGACACTAAGCGAACAAATTGCAAAAAATATAATAAAAAAACTACTTAAAAGTGAAGACTATAGAACAGAGATTATTAGCCTTATAGACGCTAATTTCCTTCGCTTTGCGATAACATTTTTCAAAAAAATAATAGATGCCAAACTCAATAGCAAAAATATAACTACAGATTGGTATAAAGAAGAACTTCTTAACGCTACGCTTCCATCGGAAGAGCTAGCGATAAACTCCGGTTTGAACATGAAAACTATAGACAATATGCTTAATTCTAGCCGCAGAGAAATAGTAATAGACGCAGCCGATGCTCATTATGATACCTTGTGTGAACTAATTGAAACTCTTATTGATTCCGAAGACGGAATGGAATTGAAACTAACCTTAAAGTTTAAGGATGTCAGCGTTGAACTCAATGTCAATGAAACTCTAATAGTCATTAACACGCTTGCCGTAAAAAGATCTGCCATACGGGGTGGGTTTTGGAGTGCCGCCGAAAAAAGAGTTGAGAAACCTCTAATGCAAACCTTATGTAAGTTGTACAACGTTCCGTCCGAAAATTACCGAATTGATACCTTAAATGTAAATAGCCAAGATGGTTTTGATAGAGAAATTGACTTTTATTTAGTGCGAGGAAATGAGGAGTTCAAGTGTGAGGTAAAGTTGATGGGCAAAGGAAATCCTGAAGTTGCAGATGCAGTCATAGCAAGAGATAGTAATGTTTTCGTAGCCGATAAACTTTCGGATACTAATAAAGCACAGTTAGACAGTCTCGGCGTGGAATGGGTCGCATTAAGGGATACTCATGGCTTTAGAAAATTCGGTGCTGTATTGAAAAAACTTAAGATTTCTTTCACCGACAATAATTTTGACAATCTAGACTTCCGTATTGAAAAAATATTTGACGAGATATTCGTTAATTAAACATAAGCTGTTAACCGGAAAAATTGCCGTAAAATAATCTCTTATGGAGATGAATGCGCTTGCCGATAAGATTAAACGATGGGGCATAGAACTCGGCTTTTCCGATGTCGGTTTCGCCAATACCGAATTGCACGGTTATGAACTCAAGCTACTGGAATGGTTGAACGACGGAATGCACGGTGAGATGCATTTTATGGAAAAACACGGCAACAAGCGCAGTAGACCCGAAAAATTAATCGACGGTACCGTTAGCATCATATCGGTGCGCATGAATTATCTCGATAAGGATGCTACGGATGCGGATACGGTATTAAAGCAACCCGAAAAAGCGTATATTTCCCGCTATGCCTTGGGGCGCGATTACCACAAGTTGATACGCAAAAGATTACAGCGGCTCGCCGATAAAATTACCCAGGCGATCGGACCTTTTGCATACCGCGCATTCAGCGATAGCGCACCGGTATTGGAAAAGCCGCTTGCCGAACAAGCCGCACTCGGTTGGATCGGCAAGCACACGCTACTGCTCAATCGCTCTGCCGGTTCGTGGTTTTTCTTAGGAGAGCTGTATACGAATTTGGCACTCCCACCGTCTACCCCGACGACAAATCACTGCGGGAGCTGTGAACGTTGCATGGACATATGTCCGACTCGGGCTATCGTCGCACCCTATAAACTGGATGCACGACGTTGTATCGCCTATTTAACGATAGAACTTAAGGGTTCTATCCCGGTAGAGTTGCGTCCTCTAATGGGCAATCGCATATTCGGTTGCGACGATTGCCAGCTGGTTTGCCCGTGGAACCGTTATGCGTACTATTCCACCGAAGAAAAATTTCGCACACTACATAATCTGGATTCGGTAGATTTGATAGAACTATTTTCATGGAGCGAACAAATGTTTTGCGACAGATTGGCAGGGTCGGTTATTAAACGTAGCGGTTATGAAAGTTGGCTCAGAAATATCGCAGTGGCACTCGGTAATGCACCCGGTAGCGATGAAGTCATACGAGCTTTGAAAACACGCCTGCACCATCCTTCCGAGATCGTTCGTGAGCATGTACTATGGGGCATCGCACAACATACTCGGAATACCGATGCTAAGTGTTCTCCTCGCGCCACGCCAGATATTTATTGATCAGGCCACGGGTCGAAGCGTCCAATGAGGTCATCACATCACTTTTATCTTCGCTCGGATTGTTTTGCAAGCAATCAAAAACTCGGCTCGCGAGTTGCTTTCCTTGTTCCACCCCCCACTGGTCGAAAGAATTAATCCCCCAAATCAAGCCCTCGCAAAATACTTTGTGTTCGTACAATGCAATTAACGAACCCAACGTGTGCGGGCTCAGTTTGCGAAGCATAATCGTATTGTTCGGCCGATCTCCCGGACACTCACGCTCGGATGCACCGTCCTGTACGCCCTGCATCAACGCATGAGACTGAGCAAAACAACTTGCATGAGGCCAAGCCCTCCCGTCGGTTTTATTAGCGATACCGTCGGTGTCGGCGGTCACGATAAAATCAATCGGGATTAACCGCGTGCCTTGATGCAAAAGTTGGTAATATGCGTGCTGTCCGTCCAGGGCTTTTCCACCCCATATCACCGGAGCAGTATCGCAATCGAGCTTCTGCCCGTATCTATCGACTCGTTTGCCGTTGCTTTCCATTTCCACCTGCTGCAAATAATCGGGTAATAGTTCCAAGCGAGTGTCGTAACACAACACGGCATGGCTTTGTGCATCGTGAAAATTGTTATACCAAATGCCGAGCAAAGCTAGAATAACCGGCATATTCTTCTCCGGTTCGGTGGTTTGGAAGTGCCGATCCATTCGGTAAGCACCGGCCAGTAATTGTTCGTATGTCTCCATGCCCAAGTTCACCGCAAGCGGTAATCCCGCTGCCGAACACAAAGAATAACGACCGCCTATCGTAGTCGGCATCGCTAAGCAATGCTCGGGTGCGATACCGAACTCAACAGCTCGGGCAGGCTCGGCTGTCACCGCAAACATCCGATTTTCTGCACCATCGCCCAGCCAAGTTTTAGCATAGCTTGCATTCATCAAGGTTTCTCGGGTTTTGAATTTCTTGGAAATGACGATAAAACAGGTATGTTCGGGGTTTAACTCGGACAGCAAAGACTCTAATTCCCCGCAACCTACCGTAGAAACAAAATGAACTCTAGAGGGTGTTTGCTTATACGCCGCTAGAGCCTGACTTGCCATCGCCGGACCGATATGCGACCCCCCTATGCCCAGACTGACGACATCTGTAATCGTTTGTCCGCTAGCACGATGCGGAACCGCACCGGACAATTCCAAACATAATTCTTGCATTCGTTGTTTGGTTGCAATAATCTCGGTGTTCAAATCATCGGTATTCGGTTCATCCGAGCCGTTGCGAGGTTGGCGCAAGACGGTATGCAACGCCGCCTGTTTTTCACTTAGATTGATTTCGTCGCCTTTGAATAACCGCACTCGCCAATCTATAAAATCCGACGAGTTCAATAATTCCACCAATAGCTTTACGGTCTCGTCGGTAAATTTATTTTTTGAATAATCCAGAAATAGGTCATGTACCTCTATCGAGTATTTATCAAAACGTTCGCGGTCTTGTGCGAATAGATCGTGTAATCGCATCGATTGCGATTGCGCATGGTGCGCCTTTAATTTTTTCAGGATGTTCGTTTGTTGACTGGAATATGGCTTCATTTTGTATTGTGTTGTGCAAAGCCGATAGCTTAAACGATTAATGAGCTTTGCGCTTTATCACGGTTATTATACAAAAGATAACCGATACTATTGATTAAATTAGATAGATCTATAGGGGCTATGGCAGTAGTATTTAGGCCTGTTATCCAATCTGATATGCAACCACGCTACACCACCGCCTGCGGTGTTCAGCCATCTGGGTGTATTATCCAAATGTGTCGCAACCAGCCGACCGACTCGTTGCCACAATGCGTGATTTTGATAATCGGGCGCATGTCTGCTAAATACCGCCAAATGACCGTAGGCAAAGACTTCGACTTTAGGGCACGGAGCTACCAACCAAGCGTCTTTACCCAAGTTAGGAAATGCAACTACATCTTTATCCGAAAAATAACCTGCAAATGCATCTGCATCGGGAAGTATGTCCAATCCCGGGCTATCTATTATCACAAACTCAAAAGGACGATGCACGGTGTCCGAACTCAGCGGCGGTGTCTCCCAACGATAAGCGATATATTCAATACTTGATAAGAAGCCGATATAGAAGGTTCTGAAAATTTCGCTTTGCTGCCATGAGGCGATCACCGAATGATAACTCATTACGGCACCTTCCTTTAATATACATACCTTTAGTCCACCTTTAGTACCGACCTCGTTTACACGGGTTTCAAACAGATCCATTTCCCTTATGAATTTACACCACCCAACAATTCAACTAATTCCGACAATGCCGAGCGACCGATACTGTCTTTGCGCACCTGAATAATCGGCACATCGGTCCAGATACTTAATTCGCGTTCATTATCGAGCTCGCCTCCATAAGTCTGCGGATGCATGCGATTAAGCACCACTGCGATAGCTTCGAGCTTCCGAGCGGCGAGTGCTTCTAAGGTCAGTAATATATGATTGATACAACCTAGGCGATCGGGCGATACAACGATCGCCGGAAATTCCAGTGCCGATATTAAGTCTACATTAAGACCGTCGGCAGCGATAGGAGACAATAACCCGCCGGCACCCTCCACTACCACGAATTGTCCTTCGCAACGGCAACAGGTAGCGAGTTGCGCTATCGTATGTGTTGTGCCCGCCAGCATCGCTGCGCGTTGCGGTGAGGCCTCCGCTTTATAACGATAGGGGCATACCCGTTCAATCGACTGGGGAGATACCGAGGTTGCCGCCAAGCGAACGGCATCTTCGGCGATCAATCCATGCTCCCCTTCCGAACAACCGCTTTCTACCGGTTTGCGCACCGCCACGCTTACACCGGTCTCTTCCAGTGCTTTTATTAAGTGGCATGCGATTACTGTTTTACCTATTCCCGTATCGGTGCCGGTAATAAACACCCCCGAACCGATCATCCGGGCTGTTGAAAAAGTAGCCTTATCGTCACAGTGGGTTATTCCCAATCAAATAAACGAGTGTATGGAACATGGTTAATAAACGTAACACCGCCGACATGTAATATCGCTCACCCATTATTTTATGGAATCTATCTGCTTGTATCACGCTTTTTATTGAACGACTCCGAGATTATCTCGTTTGATTTTTATTCATTAAAACTCTATTTCTTTTATATTTTTATAAAGATCTTCCAAACCTTCCTCATACGCACGAAAGCCTGTCCCATGATTTCTTGCCATGGTTACTTTGTCGTGTAATCTCAGATCTAATAGTAGTTGTCCTCCCTCAAACTGATTCTTAAGCATAGATTTGGTTGCCCCTCCGGATAGCAGTCTAGCGCAATTATACAAAAAGTGCTCCACACCATCTCTTTCCTCCACTCTTGCTTTAACTAATAATACACTTCGTACTTTTTCGTTAAAACGTTTTTCAATTTCCTCCAATTTCCATTCGGCTATTAGAGAACCATCGGTGCTTCTCACTGCGACCAAATCATCTCTAATCGATAAAAAAAGCCCAGCACTATTCGGGCTAAGACTTATGGTGTAATACAAACCAAGTCTGCCGTTCTTATCTTTGCAACCGTATTTTCTAACGGCTTCCAAAGGCTTCATTTTCCATGCCTTTTTGTTAAAAGTAAATAGAGTTGTCATCCCGTTATAATTTTCTCTTTTGGCTTTAAGTTCTATTTTTCCCAAATCCGGTGTGCTTAGATTGTTTTCTTTTATTTTAAGTAGCTTTTCTAGAGTATGTCCGATACCGGTTGGACCTTTTCTAAGTGTCCGTACATATCCCGTCCTTTTGATTTCAGATAGCCTCCTCCTGACTTCTTCCAGTGTCATTGATTCTTCATCTTTTGCTGAATACCACTATATACTCGTTAGTCATAGTATTTGACTTCACACCAGCTTTGTTTGTAGGAGAATTCTTTGCAGGCATCACTTTATTATGGATGTTTCTAACAAATATCCCTTCAAAGTTCAGTCCCATGCTATCTAAAAAAGAAGCAGTAATTTGATCCATAGGTATTTGAAAACCTTTTACCGTTCTATTTCCAACCACAAAACAAACCTTTCCTTGCTCGTTTAGGTTTCCTAAAATATTTCTCACCGCGTTGTAATATCCATTAAAAAAGTGCAGTACTTCATTCGCTCTCTTCGAATCCATCTCTTTAATTTTCTCGACTATATCCATTAAGACTCCGTGTTCCTTTAGTTCATCATTTAATTCACCCACTTTGCCGAGACTTTCTCGATCAATTTTGTAGCCGGTATCGGTGCAATCATTTAAGCCGTTTACCCACTCGTTCCCGAAACTTGTGTACTGCCCGTAAGCAACAGTTGTTCTACTATCTCCATAAGGAGGTGAAGTGACAACTAAGCTATATTTTATTTTCGAGGAAATTTTGTTTTCTGCATTAGCAAATATAGGCTTGCTTAGCTTTTTAGTCATATTCGTATCTAAAAATACCTCTATCATCTCTTGAAGGTGCGAAAAAAATCTTGAAAATACTTCATTTGCCGTTTTCGCTATCTTCTCTTTTTTGATCCTATATCTTTTGAATTCACCATTTTTAGTTAAAGACTGATTGCGACAGACAAAAGCAAAAATAGTTAGGAAAAAATCTTTATATTCATAAGACCCGTTTTTCAAGACCCATCTTATCTTGCCAAGATCATTAATTACTTCTTTAGAATACCAGTAATCCATATTCGTTATTTTAGGAATATCCGTTTGTCCATAATCGAAAAGAGAGCCTACATTATCGTAAAGAGATTTCTTTAAGTCCTTAAACTCTTTAAGCAATTTTTTCTTTTGATATACTTGAGTTTTTGCTCGGGCAATTAGAAGAGCCATAGGGTTTATATCAAAACCAACCGACTCATAACCATTGATCTTAGATTCAAGCAAAGTTACACCACTTCCACAGAATGGGTCAAGAATTATATCTCCCTTTTTGGCGTATTTATCAATGAGAAAATTTACCAGCAGTGGATGTAGCATTGCAGGATAGGGATGTATCCTATGCCTTCCTCTTAAAAGTCGTTCTTTTTGAAAGGAAAGTTCTTTTTGTTCGGTTCTCGCATAGTTATATTCAATCATATTAGTCCATTAGTCTCTTGTAGGAAAGCCTTTTACTAATGACACACTTTGATAGAAACATTATCCAACCTGATAGGCCTTCCGGAAAGTTAGCCGATGTTAAATGACAGTCCTTATGATATTAAAAACCATAATAAAAAACAAGGGCTATAACCTTATCTCAACCTTTAGCCAACAATAGATTTTCAATCCATCTATATTTTTCGGTGGTTTGCTCTACAACCTCCGAAGGAAGTTCGGGTGGCGGTGTTTGTACATCCCAATTCTGCCGTATCAAATAGTTGCGTATATATTGTTTGTCAAAACTGGTTGGTTCGGTGCCGGGGCGGTAGCTTTGCAAGTCCCAAAAACGCGAGGAGTCGGGGGTTAGTATTTCGTCTATCAGTAGCAAATACCCTTGCGGGTCAATGCCGAATTCAAACTTGGTGTCGGCGATTATGATGCCACGCTCATAAGCGTAGTCGCTACAAAGTCGGTAAATCTCAAGTGCCGTGTCGCGAATTTCGGCAGACATTTCCGCACCTATGGAGTTTGCCATTTGCTCGAAGCTAATGGGTATATCGTGTGCGCCTATCTCGGCTTTGGTAGTCGGTGTGAAAATAGCCTCGGGCAACCGCTCGCCGAGTTGCAATCCGGCATCCAAAGAGATGCCGCATAGCTTACCGTTGTCTCGGTAGTCGTTCCATGCAGAACCGTATAAATAACCGCGCACAATCGCTTCTACGGCAAGCGGTTTCACTTTTTTCACAACCATGCTACGCTCGGCTAACTGCGGCCGATGTTTCAATTCTGCCACCGTATCGGTTGCCGCTATATCGGTGGTATGGTTGGGAACTATCGTTGCGGTTTTCGCAAACCAAAAGGTACTCAGCGAGGTCAATACTCTGCCTTTATCGGGAATCGGAGTCGGGAATACGACATCAAACGCCGAAAGCCGATCGCTGGCAACCATCAATATATGTGGCTCGTCTAAATCATACAGATCTCGGACTTTACCTCTGCACAACAACGGTACGGATTCTAAATTAGAATCGTATAGTGCGTCCATCGTTATACGTTTGTCGTCACCCCTGATCGTGCATATCGCATATACGCTGAGCCGATTCGGGCAGGTTGTCGGGGCAGCGACCACACATTTCATTGCCGGGCACCGCATAATCCATTTTTTGCGGTTTGGGAAACTCCAGCGAGTCCATCAGCGCAATAAACTGTGTTCGGGTCGTTCCGACTTTAAGACGCGGGTTGCGTATTTTTTCCTGACCCACGGTAGTGATTCGGCGATTCTCGTAATCGTGGCCGGGATAGACCAAAGTATCTTCGGGCAGGCTGAATATCTTGTCGTAAATGCTATCGTACAGAGTGCCGGAATCGCCCGATTGGAGATCGGTTCTGCCGCAGCCTTCTATCAATAGCGCATCGCCGGTGAAAATTATTTTGTGCATGCCGTCGTCTATTAAGTAAGCATAATGGGTGTCGGTATGCCCCGGAGTAAACAACGGATGGAATTCTATATGTCCTATTTTCAGTGCCGTTCCTTCCCGCACACCTATATCCCGGCACGGGAGTTGGTCGGCTTCGGCACCTACCAGTTTGCAATCGGTTAACGATTTAAGTTTCAATCCACCGGTAATATGATCGGCGTGTATATGCGTCTCTATTGCATAATTCAAATTTAAGCCCAATTCTCTAATCGCCTCCAAGTCACGCTCGAAAACATCGAGCACCGGGTCTACGAGTGCCGTGATGCCGGTCTCGGTACACGCAATTAGGTAAGTATAGGTACTGGATTGGGATTCAAAAAGTTGTTTGAATATCATTGCGCTATTTTCTTTGCTGAAGTTGAATCGAATACATAGTATACTAGCTTAAATACCGAAAATATTATGGAACCCGACGAAATCAAGAATCTAATAATCGCAGGCTTAGCGGATGCGCAGATCGATGTAGATGGTAGCGACGGCAAATACCAAGTCAAAATCATCAGTGCAGCCTTTGAGGGCTTAACTCAGGTGCAGCGACATCAAGCGGTTTATGCGACGATTCAAGCCCGAATACAAAGTGGCGAACTGCATGCGTTGAGCATAGAAACCCTGACACCCTCGGAAGACAAGCAACGATAGCACTAGTTATCTTTGAAAACCCGACGCTCTAATTGATATGCCGATAAGCCTTGTTGCTTTGAATAATAGAGCGACAAAAATTTCATATCCGCTTCGTTCAGTGTGGTGATCATCCCCATCATGATAGCGTTCTGGCGTTTACCGTTCTTATAACTAAGCAAAGATTGATAAAGATAATCCCGATATTGTCCCGATAAACGCGGGTATTCGGGTATCGGACTATTACCGTCCATACCATGACAACCGGCACAGACTGCGAGTTTGGCATTGAGTTCCTCGGAAAGCTGAGGAGTTTGGGGAGTCTGAGAAGACGAAACGACGGTCTCCGAACCCGAGAAATAAGCAGCGATATCGGCCATATCGGTTTCCGACAAACCGGCGGCATGGGCGCGCATCGTCGGATGACTACGCTCGCCGGATTGATACGCTTTTAAGGCAGCGACTATATAGGGAGCATGCTGACCGACCAGTTTGGGCACGTGATAACTAGGATAGATATTGCCGTAACTCGGCACACCATGACAACCCAAGCAGGTTTGCGCTTTCAATCTTCCACTTTCGGCATCTCCGGCATTCACAAACGGCGATAATATCAATAAGCAAAGAATGTAAAAACGATACTTCATAAAAACTCCCTAAATGATTTAATATAAAGTAGCTATCATGCCAAAATATCGGGAAAATGTCCATAGTTTTAGTTTGTTTTTGATTGAATATGCCGTCAACCTCGCATAAACCTCCGCAAAAAATTTGTATCCTACGGTTGTCTGCAATCGGAGATGTCGTACAGGCATCTATCGCAGTCAACGCACTCAAATCGTCGCATCCCCGGCTCGAGCTCACTTGGATTGTAGGAAAAACCGAATACGAACTGTTAGCTCATCTTAACGATATCAATTTTATAGTCTTCGATAAAAACGAGGTTTTGAAGTCTTATAGGCTGGTTGCCGAGCGATTGGCCGGTAGAAAGTTTGATGCCTTGCTACTGATGCAATACTCGTTGCGTGCCGGCCTGCTCAGCCTTTTAGTCAAAGCACCGTTGCGCATAGGTTATCCGCACCGGCTATCCAGAGAGTTTCACAGCCTGTTTGTTAATCGGCATATCGAGATGCCGACCGGTAAGCATGTATTGGATATTTATTACGGCTTTGTCGAGGCACTCGGTATAACGGCGCAGATAGATGCCGTCCCCACCTATTATCTGCCCGACGATACCCGATTTGCCGGTCTCCACCTACCCCGAGACAAAAAAATACTGTTGATCAGCCCGTGTTCGAGCCATAGTTTCAAAAATTGGCTACCCGAGCGTTATGCGGAGGTCGCGCAAGTTGCAATGCAACGATACGATATGCATGTCGTATTGGTAGGCGGCAATAGCCAAACCGAACGGACATACGAAGCACACATACAACAATATTTTCGTACACCCTGTACCAGCTTAATAGGAAAAACCAGCTTGCGGCAATTAGCCGCCGTCGTTGCACAGAGCCATCTAGTCATCGCACCCGACTCGGCAATCGTACATATCGCTTCCGCGCTACAAACCTCGGTTATCGGACTCTATGCGGCAACCGATGCCGAGCGTAGCGGCCCTTATCGTTATCTAGATCGATGTATCAATCGCTACCCCGAAGCATTGGAGAAATACTGCGGTAAATCCATAAAAGATATATCTTGGGGAAAACATATAAAAGAATCCAACGCGATGGAGTTAATCAACACACAATCGGTAATTGAACAACTTGACCGTATTATGGAAGCCGGAGAATGTTAATGCGACACTGCGTACATCGCTATAGTCGACAGTACTCGATGATGAAATTTGCAATTTGTTCGGCGTCGTTGATGTTTAGAATCGGAATTGTAATATCGGACGGTGGATTCTCATCGGTGGCAAATGCCACTACATGGGGGTCTCGACTATACAGATAGGGGTGTTCCAAACCTCGCCTGTGCAGTTCTATTTTAGGGAAGGTCTCGCGCTTGAAACCTTCGACCAAAATAATATCGAGGCCTTGACGAGTAATAATATCGACGAGTTCGTCCAAGGTCGCTTCTTCGTTGTCGTTACAATGCTCGTTAATCAACGCCCACCGTCTACCCGACGACACGAGCATACTTTTAGCACCTGCTTTTCTAAGTTCATAACTGTCTTTCCCCGGCCGGTCGGTGTCAAAATTGTGGTGCGCGTGCTTGACGATACCGAGCTTAAATCCCTTATCCTTTAATATCGGAATGACCTGCTTGAGCAAAGTGGTTTTACCGGTGCCACTGTGGGCGCAAAAACCTATGATCGGCGGAGTACTATCGTTTGTGTTCATCGTTTCCGTTTCCAGTTGCTTGAGATCCTCGGGCGTGTTGATATTCCTAAAAGCATCTACGCTATCATCAAAATTGCAACGAACCGTTTTAAGTTTATCAAACCACCGATCTATTTTGCGCCCCCCCTGCGCCAAGTATTCCGATAAAGAAGACCTTAGATTCGTCTTCATCAAACAAAAAACCGGATGAATCCGCTTTCCGTCGTCGGCGACCGCAATATCGGCATCGTGTTCTATCAAGGTATTATATAAGCGTTGTGCCAAATCCGTCGGAGGATGCGGCGTGTCGCAAGGACAAACCAACAAATAAGATGTTCGTACATCACGCAACGCACTCGCTATTCCCGCTAAAGGCCCCATAAAATCCTCGTTTTCATCGGGGATAACCGGATAACCGTATTTTTGATACTCTGCCAAATTCCGATTTGCATTGATCCAAACATGAGTGACCTGCCTAGCAATACGCTCAATGATATGTTCTATCAAAGGACGACCCGCCAACGCTATTAAACCCTTATCGGAATCCCCCATACGCGAACCTCGACCACCCGCCAAAATCACGGCACTTAAATTTTCTTTGGCGTTGAACGCCGAACTGTCGGATATCATACTGCCATTATACACAGTGGACGTTGCCGGGCGGCAGGAGCAAAATGGTCTGCTACTACGGGTGATTATCGTACGCGTTGTATAATAACAATACATGGAACATTACGCTTCTACACTTATTATTCCTGTTTTGATATTCACCGGTGCTGCGGTGATGGCAACTTTCGCTTTATATGCAAGGCAGGCGATGTTGGTTGCGTATATCATTCTCGGATTATTGCTCGGACCTGCCGTATTTAATATCGTAGACGGCGGCGAGGATGCTATGCACATCGCTTCGGATATAGGCATCGTTCTGTTGCTTTTTTTGTTGGGCTTGGATTTGTCTCCCATTAAATTGATAAAAGTCGTGCGTGCAATCGTGACACCTACGTTGGCAAGTTGTTTGGTGTTTTCTTTACCCGGTATCGTAATCGGTTATATACTCGGTTTTGATGCCGTATCTATAATGATCTTGGCCGTCGCGATGATGTTTTCCAGCACCATCATCGGGCTCAAGCTATTGCCGACGACGGTGTTGCACCATAAACCCACCGGTGAAATCATTATCAGTATATTGTTGTTGCAGGATTTGATTGCAATTCTAATCCTACTCGGTTTAGGGTTGTTCTACAGCGGCGGCACCGAATTTCATATATCGGTACCTTTTATTAAGCTACTGCTACTCCCGGTGATGGTCGGTCTCGCGTATCTGTTGCAGAAATATCTGCTGGTCGGACTTTTGATGCGCTTCGACAAAATCAAAGAATATGTTTTCTTATTGATGATCGGTTGGTGCTTCGGCATCGCACAACTTACCGAATGGTTAGGCTTGTCGTACGAAATCGGTGCGTTTATCGCCGGAGTGCTGATGGCTACTCACCCGATTGCAATCTATGTGGCGGACTCGTTGAAGCCGTTGCGAGACTTTTTTATGGTTATTTTCTTCTTTACGCTGGGTAGTAGCATCGCACCGGGGTCGGTCGGCGAGATATGGCTGCCTGCCTTGATATTAGCGGGCGTACTGTTGATATTAAAACCGCCGGTCTTCGAATGGTTGCTCGGTCGCGCCGGTGAGGAAAAAGCGAGGGCACGAGAAGTTGGGTTTAGGTTGGGACAAGGTAGCGAATTCTCGCTGTTGATCATCGCACTCGCAGCACAACTCGGAATCGCCGAAAAACTTGCAATAGACTTGATAAAAGCGACTATGTTGATAACATTCATGGTGTCGCCCTATTTGATTATTGCAAAATATCCTACTCCGGTTGCGATGGATGATCGCCTGCGCCGTGATTAGCTCGGCGTCGATGCTCCGATAAAAATGTCTTGACACGCCGACCGTTGTCCACCGCCGTATCTTCGTCGTAGCACAAGGTGTGTCGGTGATAAATGCGTTCGCCGGCGGGCACATCGAAACTATGGCATGCGTCGGGATAAACGACGATATCGAGGTTATAATCGTAGGCTTCGGTGATTATCATCTGCTTGCAATAATCGGCAAGAGTCCAATCGTTGCGCTCGCCTATCAAAATCAGGGTGTCGCTCGACAACGAAGGTATACGACGATCGCAATGCGGGTAAAACGCAATCACTCCGCCGAGCCGACGAAGTCGCGGGCGCGATAAATGAGTGCCAGCAAAAAACCGCTCAACAATCCGCCCAAGTGTGCCGCATTCGCTACATAAATACCGACGAGGCTCAAAATCCCCGACATGCACAACAACAGCCAAAATAATAGAAAGGGTGCGATGCCGGGAGGGGGGGCAATACCCTGCGACGGACTCTCTGCATTGCGCGATTCCCAGTATCCACATAACCAACAATAACCGAACAATCCGTAGACCACACCGGACAAGCCACCGAATAAAATAGACGGCTCGTAGATATACTGACACAGGTTGGAGATAATGCCGGTGGTGGCGATAACGACGAGCAATCTAAAGTGCGATTGCAGCCGTTCTATTCTCCGTCCGAACTCTATCAACCAGAGACCGTTGAACACCAGATGCAACAAACTGAAATGTAAAAATATCGGCGTTAGAATACGCCACCACTGCCCCCCGGTTATACCGTCAATCGATGCAGCCGCATATAAAATACCTCGATCACCGACCCGAGTGTCCTGAAAAACCAACCACGGCATCAGTGCGTTATTGCTCTCGGTTATGATATAAACCGATACCGCAACTACGCTCGTTATTAGAACGACCGGATAATTCAAGATATTTTGCAAAGGCTTTAGGTACGAAATCTTGTCGGCTCGAGGCATAGAAGGCACCTCCAGTTGTCCGGCACACCATTGCTCGAACCATACGCGGATAGGCTCGGGATCGTGATGCGCGCGTAGGACTTGTCGCCCACCGTGCTCGACAATTCGATGTGGAATGCCCTGTATCGATAAAAATCTGCTGAACGCAGATAAATCTTTTTCCAAAGATACGGTTAATACATCAATCCAATCCATTATTGCTACTTCGGGCTGTGGAAACCATTATTTGTCGGCGCAGGGCGGTTGGCGTGATGCATAACGGCATTTCAGGTTAATCATAATGGCCGATTGATCTACCGGCTCAATCGGCGGCTTTATATGGCCGATTGATCTACCGGCTCAATCGGCGGCTTTATATGGCCGATTGATCTACCGGCTCAATCGGTGGCTCTATTCTGTCCCCTGTATAATGGATGCCATTTCGCAGCCTACTTTAACCTCGGAACCGGTTTGGTACAGCGGGTTCCAGTTGAGGTTTTCATTATCAATCAATAGTACGACGGTTGAACCGATGTTGAAGCGTCCCATCTCTGCGCCCTTATCCAATTCTACGACCGGGTGCGGAGAGACCTCTTCGTCGTAGCGATAATAGCTTAGAGCTAAAGAGCCGGGGCTTACCAATCCGTGCCAAACCGTTTCTATCGCCGAGACATTGACTGCGCCGACCATTACGACGGCGGTGGCACCGTGCTCGGTATCAAAAACAGAAACGACTCTCTCGTTTTTGGTATAGAGGCGCGGTATCACCCGAGTCGCATAGGGTGCTACGCTGAATAGACGACCCGGTACATGAATCATCGTTCTAAGTTTTCCTGCCAGCGGTGTATGCACACGATGATAATTACGGGGGGCTAAATAGAGGGTGCAGAAAGAACCGTTTTCAAAGGCATCGCTCGCGCCGGGAGTCACCAGATCGCTAACGCTATACGCTTGACCTTTGGCTTGTACGATACGCCCCGCTTCAATTTTTCCGATCTGCATAACGATTCCGTCGCACGGAGAGACGACGATATTAGAACCTTGATGGATCGGGCGGATCCCGGGTTTGAGTGCGCGTGTGAAAAACGCATTAAAACTGGGATAATCGTCTATACTGCCGATCTCGGCTTCGTCCAAGTCAACCTTGAAAACACGCACGAACAGTTTTATGACATAGCGTACGCCGGACATCTCTATGCGGCTCAATGTCAGTGTCAGACGCGAGACTAAATGGTGAGGGAAAAAATGGAACAGCCACCCTTTGGTGCGTTCCCATAAACTAACTTGTTCCATATCTTGATTAAAGAAAAATTAAAATCGATACTCTAATAATGTAGAATTATCCGCTTATACGGAACTTCATTATATCAAACAACGATGAGTACAGAGATTAGTATTGCATTATTTGCCGTCATTGTGGCGGTGGTGTTGGCATATTTATATAAACAATCCAAATCGCAAGCGGACGAACAACATACGAAACTGAACGATGCAACCGAACAGATAATAGCTTTAAGGGCGGAAAACGCTGCGTTGCAAAACAGCCAAGAAGAAAAATCCGAACGTTTGCTAAAAGCCGACGAAGATTGTAACGCATTGCGCGAGCGGAATACGCAACTTGAAATCGATAATCGCGAACAGCAAACCCAACTCAAAGCCGAGCAAGATAAACTACAAATTTTAGAGGCGCAGTTCGAAAAACAGAAGTCGCAGCTCAAAGACGAGTTTAAGGTCTTATCGGAGGAGATCTTTAGCCAACGACAACAGGCACTGCACGAACAAAATAAAGAAGGCATAGGGGCTCTGATCAAACCTCTACAACAACAAATAGAGCAATTTCAAAAGCGCGTCAACATTGTGCATAGCGAGACAATCAAAGGCCATACCAGTCTGGAGAGCGAAATAAAGAAAATAATGGAGGTCGGCTTAAAAATAGGCGAGGATGCCGATAATCTAAGTTCGGCCCTCAAAGGCGACTCTCGCCAACGCGGGGCTTGGGGCGAGGCACAGTTGGAACGCACTTTGGAAATGAGCGGCCTGGTTAAAGATGCCCACTACCGAAAGCAAGCTGCTCTCAAAGACCGCAACGGCAAGCAAAAAATTATAGATTATCTCGTTATGCTTCCCGACAACCACCATATTGTCATAGATAGCAAAGTCTCGTTGCTCGCTTATGACCGGGCTGTTGCGGCAAAAGACGAAAACGCGCAGGTCATTGCGATGGATGAACACATCAGAGCCGTTAAAAAACATATAGACGATTTGGCAACAAAAGATTACACCGATTTAATCGGCGTACACAGTCCTAATTATGTTCTGATGTTTATGCCGATAGAGTCGGCTTATATAGAAGCACTCAAATGGAGTAAAGATTTATTCGTTTACGGCTACGACAAAAATATTGTTTTGGTCTCTCATACGACACTGATACCGATACTGCGGGTCGTCGCCAATCTGTGGATACTCGAACAAAGCAATCGGGAGGCACGAGAAATCGGCAACAGTGCCGGCGATATCTATAACTCGGTATGCCGGCTCACCGGGCATGTACAAAAACTCGGCAACACACTCAATACCGCAAGCAGACACTACAACGAGGCGGTCACGACCATTTCCGGACGGCAAGGAATACAAGGAAAAGTGGAACGTTTCGACCGCCTTTCAACCAAAGCACTCAAAGAAATGCCTGATTTAGAGCGCCGCCATTTTGAATTTAAGACAGATTTGCTTAAGATAGAACCTGCCGAGAAAAATCCCTCCGAAGATGATGAAATAAAATAAATAATTGCAAAAATGTGTTACAATGCCCTAGCGTCTTGATGATATCATTAAACATAGACAGAGTATACGAGGAATAGAACTATGAAAAAGGAAGTCACTAAGAAAAAATCCTCCTCTCGCCCTAAAACCCCTCCGAAAAAGAAGACTGCAACGAAGAAATCCTCGATGCAGAAAAAGCGTACGCCCGAAAAAAAAGTCGTCAAGAAAAAGGCTCCGCTTCGGAAAAGCCGCACGCCCGAAAAAAAAGTCGTTAAGAAAAAGGCTCCGCTTCGGAAAAGCCGCACGCCCGAAAAAAAAGTCGTTAAGAAAAAGGCTCCGCTTCGGAAAAGCCGCACGCCCGAAAAAAAAGTCGTTAAGAAAAAGACCTCGGCTCGGAAAACTGCTATCGTGCAGATCAGTGCGGCCAGAAGCAAATCGCGCAGGTTGCCGCAAAGCAAAAAGTATATGAATGCTCGTCAGTTGGATTACTTTCGCGATATCCTACTATCGCGCAGAGACGAATTGATAAGCGAAGCAGACCGTATGGTCGATTATATGCAAACCGGCTCTAATACCTATGCCGATGCCATAGATCAGGCAAGCCAAGAAGAAGAATTTACTCTGCAGTTGAAGGAACGCGATCGAGAAAGAAAACTGCTACAAAAAATAGACGAAGCGATCGCTAAAATAGACAAGAAAGAATACGGTTTCTGTGTCTCGTGCGGTGCCGAAATCGGCATCAGTAGATTACAAGCGAGGCCGACAACCGACCAGTGCATAGATTGCAAAGAACTAGACGAACTCAAAGAGCGACAGTATTAAGCACTCGCTCGCTTATAAAATCAACCGCGTAACTCCACACCGAACGCAACGCGCCATGCGAACACGGCGCGTTGGTATGCAGATAAACGTTTGCGGTAGTGCGATAATGTTATTCCCAGTTTAGCGCACCGCCGGTTTGGTATTCGGTCACTCTGGTCTCAAAGAAATTCTTTTCTTTCTTTAAGTCCAGCACTTCGGACATCCACGGGAAAGGGTTGACTACGCCGGGAAATTGCTCCGGCAATCCGATTTGATTAAAACGGCGGTTGGCTATGAATTCCACATACTGTTTGAATAAGCCGGCGTTCATTCCCAACATGCCGCGCGGCATCGTATCTTCTGCATAGAGCTTCTCGTAGTTGACACCGTCTATAATCAAATCTATGATTTCGCGCTTAAACTCCTCGGTCCACAAATGAGGATTCTCGAGTTTGATTTGGTTGATTACGTCTATACCGAAGTTCATATGCATCGATTCGTCTCGTAATATATATTGAAATTGCTCCGAGACACCGGTCATCTTATTACGCCGCCCCATAGATAAAATCTGGGCAAAACCGACATAAAAGAAAATACCTTCGAATACGACATAAAAAGCAATCAGATCGCGTAATAGACGTTGGTCGTTTTCCATCGTGCCGGTTCTAAAGTTAGGGTCGCTGAGGCTCTGCGTGTAAGGTAACGCCCACTCCGATTTTTTGGCTACCGACGGGAGTTCTCTATACATATTGAACACCTCGCCCTCGTCCAAAGATAAGGACTCGATACAATACTGGTAGGCGTGAGTATGCACGGCCTCTTCAAAAGCCTGACGCAATAAGTATTGGCGACATTCCGGATTAGTAATATGACGGTATACCGCCAGTACTAAATTATTTGCAACTAAAGAATCGGCAGTAGAAAAAAATCCTAAATTACGCTTGACCACCATGCGCTCGTCTTCGCTCAAACCTTCCGCGTCTTTCCATAATTTTATATCCGCAGTCATATTAATCTCTTGCGGCATCCAATGGTTGCCGCACGCGGCAAGATATTTGTCCCATGCCCATTCGTATTTGAACGGCACCAGCTGATTGAGGTCGGCACGGCAATTGATAATCTGCTTATCGTCTACCCTGATGCGAGACGCACCCATCTCTATGGACTCCAGACCCGTAGTGCCACCTTGCTCTATCTCCGGTTGCGGTTCCGAATTAACCACCGGCGGATTTTCCGTAGTAGGTTTTGTAGACCTAAAACTATTCGTTGCCGATTCGGTAAAGGGGTCTTCCCAATCCGGCAAAAACTCACTTTGCTGCATAATGTCTCCTTCTGTGTTTATCAAATCAATCTACTGACATACCTCGCAGTCCGGATCCGGCACCGAGCATCTCTGCCCACCGTTATCCAAAATATCGACTGCATTCAACTTGCCGTCGACGGTCTCCATCGTGCTCTTTTCAACATGGGTTGCGCCGAGGGCTCGCAAATAATATGTCGTTTTTAATCCTTGTAGCCAAGCTAACTTATAAAGTGTGTCTAATTTCTTTCCCGACGGTTCCGCCATATAGAGATTCAGCGATTCCGATTGATCTATCCATTTCTGACGTCGTGCGGCAGCTTCGACCAACCATCTCGGGTCAAGTTCAAACGCAGTTGCATAAATCGCTTTCAAATCGTCGGGAACACGCTCTATTTTTTGTATGCTACCGTCGTAATACTTGAGATCGTTGACCATAACCTCATCCCATAAATCGAGTTTTTTCAAATCTTTCACCAAATACTCGTTGATTACCGTAAACTCACCCGATAGATTCGATTTCACATAAAGGTTTTGGTAAGTCGGCTCTATGCTTTGAGAAATCGAGCAGATATTGGAAATCGTTGCGGTCGGTGCAATTGCCATCGTGTTAGAATTGCGCATCCCGTATTTTTTAACACGCTTACGCAGCGCATCCCAATCCATCGTCTTGGAGGTATCCATCTTCAACAATCCGTCGTCGCCGCGACTCTCGGCGAGTAACCGTATAGAGTCTATAGGCAATATTCCCCGACTCCACAACGAACCGTCGTAGGTCGAATAAACGCCTCTTTCCTTCGCCAGTTCAACCGATGCTTCAATCGCATAATAGCTGATCGCCTCCATAGAACGGTCGGCGAATTCAACCGCCTCCGGGGTTGCATAAGGAATACGCAATTTATAGAGTGCGTCTTGAAAACCCATCACGCCCAGACCGACCGGGCGGTGCCTCAGATTAGAATTTCTCGCTTTTATGACACTGTAATAATTATATTCGATAACATTGTCCAACATCCGCATCGCAGTATGTATGGTTTTGCGTAGCTTGGCGGTATCGATCCCTTTGGTTCCCAAGTGCGCAACTAAATTGACCGAGCCCAAGTTGCATACCGCAATCTCTTCGTCGCTGGTGTTGAGCGTAATCTCGGTACATAAATTGGAAGAGTGAACGGTGCCTTTATGTTGTTGCGGTGAACGTATATTGCAAGGATCCTTGAATGTCAACCACGGGTGTCCTGTTTCATATAGCATGCTCAACATTTTGCGCCACAAATCAACCGCTTTGATCCGCTTGTAACGTCTGATATCGCCACGCTCGGCTGCAGATTCGTACTCTGCATAACGTTTTTCAAATTCTATACCGTACAGTTCGTGTAAATCGGAAACTTCGTCGGGTGAAAACAAAGTCCACATTTCATCGCTTTTGACGCGCTTCATAAAGAGGTCGGGAATCCAATTTGCGGTATTCATATCGTGAGTACGACGACGATCATCACCGGTATTTTTTCTAAGTTCCAAAAACTCCTCTATGTCCAAGTGCCAGGTTTCCAGATAAGCGCAAACTGCGCCTTTGCGTTTGCCTCCTTGATTGACGGCAACCGCGGTGTCGTTCGCTACTTTCAAAAAAGGTACGATGCCCTGCGATTCGCCGTTAGTACCCTTGATGTAAGAACCCATCGCACGCACGCGCGACCAGTCGTTGCCCAGACCGCCGGCGAACTTCGACAGCATCGCGTTATCCTGTATCGCACCGAATATACCCAGCAGGTCGTCGGAGACAGTCGTCAAATAACAAGACGACAACTGTGGGCAACGCGTACCGGAATTAAACAAGGTCGGCGTAGAACTCATAAAAGCAAAACTCGATAGCAAATTATAAAACTCTATGGCCTTATCCTCTCGGTCAATCTCGTTAATCGCCAACCCCATCGCAACACGCATAAAAAATGCTTGCGGCAACTCAAAACGCACTTTTCGATAGTGTATAAAATAGCGGTCGTACAAGGTTTGCAAGCCCAAGTAATTAAAAAGCAAATCGTTCTCGGGCTTTAATGCAGCTGCCAATTTCTGCAAATCAAATTCGTTCTGCAGACGCATATCGAGCAACTCGAACTCACAAGCCCGTCTGATATATCGGACAAAATAGTCCGGATACTGTTGCGCCATTTCACTAAAGGTTGCTTCGGTATAGTGTTTATCCATAAACGATAACGCCTCGCAGCGTAGCTTGTCCAACAACAAGCGCGCCGCAACCTTAGCGTATGCAGGCTCTTTTTCCACCATAGAACGGGCACTGAAGATTAGCGCATCGCTGAGATTTTTAACATCGATACCACTGAATATATTATGGCGCGCTTCTTTTATAATCGTCTCGCTATCGACATCGGCGATGTCTTCGCACGCTTCGTCGGATATCTTAAGCACACGATCCCAATCGAGTGGTCTACTTTCGTCGTCTCCGTAGCGAACTAGAATTTCGTCGCTTTCGGTTTTTTTACCGGGTTGCTTCTCTAACGCTTCGGCACTACGCTCGCGAGAACGCTGTTCGCGATACAGCACATAAGAGCGAGCAACCTTGTAGTGACCGTTGCGCATCAAGGCTAATTCGACTTGATCCTGTATATCTTCTATATGGAAAGTGGAACCTGCGGTGCGTGAACGGGTCAAGCCCTCTACGATTTGCTCGGTCAGGCCGGCAATCGTCTCCCGAACCCTGGACGATGCCGCAGCAGCACTTCCCTCTACCGCAATAAATGCCTTGCTCATCGCAACGTATATTTTAGTATTATCGAATACGGTGACCTTGCCGTTGCGGCGTATCACTTTGAATTGTCCCGGCGCGGTGTTTGACATCTCGGCAACATCGAGTCCGGATATATCGTGAGAGATACGAGAGGACATAGTCGATTGGGGATGAACGCGGTCTATCGTTTGTGATTTACCACCGTTCTTATTTATTGCTTTCATTTGTGTAGAGACATAAATCTAAAATTATATAATTATAAGGATATATTTTATCGGTTTTTTAATACCGCTCGTCCGAAATAATCTATTACCGGATTTTTTATCGATTTACCAAAATATACCGATACCAGTATATTCAATCTAAGCGCGGTAATCAAGAAAAATCGGATAATTGTCAATCGGAAGAGAAATATGGACTAATTGGGGTTTTAAAAATACTTATGTATTGCCGCTTGTGGATAACTTTGTAGACAAATCTGTTTTTATAGCTATTTCAGGTAGTTAATATAAGATAGAGTTGTGGATAAGTTATTTACTAAGCTGCACTAATCTGTGCATAAGCTGTGGATAAGTAACCTATACAGAGGATTTATCGTCTACTCCATCGATATAAGTCGGCAATTCGACGGTCTAGCTTAAGGATTCTCATTTACGGATTTTGGAGTTGAAAACTATACATTGCTATATTTATTTGAATATGTGGTTTATAGGTTTATAATATCAACATGATTTTTGGATGAACCTCTTGTATCTTGATGCCTGTGCTTCACTTGCAGACTAGGCAAATAAGCATACAATGGATACTTTACCTCTATTAGCAAGGAAACTATGAACAAATATTTATCTTTACGTATTATCATGGCATCGTTATTGGTGTTAGTGATTAGCGGTGGATTTTGGGAAAGCGGCATCTACTCCGCCAATGCCGAGCAAGCAACTTTACCACTCAAAGAACTACGCACATTCAGCGATGTCTACGGGCGCATCAAAACTTCGTATGTAGACGAAATAGACGATGCCACTTTAATCGAAGGTGCCATCGACGGGATGCTCTCCAAACTCGATCCTTATTCGGTTTTTCTTAAAAAGAAATCGTACGAAGAACTCAAAGTCAACACAACCGGTAGATTCGGTGGTCTAGGCATAGAAGTAGACAAGGAAGGAGGTTTCGTTCATGTGATCGCACCGATAGACGACACACCCGCAGAACGCGCAGGAATACAAGCGGGTGACTTGATATCGGAGATTAATAACAAATCGACTAAAAGCCTGTCCTTGCAGGAGGCGGTAGAGCAAATGCGCGGCGAAGTAGGCACCACGATTACTTTAACGATACTTCGCAAAAAAGAAAAAGAACCCGATCAAGAAGCAACTCTATACAAGAAATTATCTATCAACTTGGCGCGCGCAGTTATCAAGGTTCAAAACTCTCGCCACGCGCTACTCGAACCCGATATCGGTTATGTGCGTATCTCTAAATTCCAGCAACGCACCAGTCTAGATTTGATGACGAGCATCGAAGAGCTAAACAAGGAAAACAAAAAACCGCTACAAGGTTTGATTGTCGATTTGCGCAATAATCCCGGCGGCATGCTCAACGAAGCAATCAGTGTTGCCGACTTGTTTTTGCCCGCTAAAACACCGGTGGTCTATACCAAAGGCAGGATTGAAGGTTCGACCACAGAATATAAAACATCCAGGCCCGACCAAACCAGCGGGCTAATCGTAATGCTACTAATCAACAAAGGCTCGGCTTCGGCTTCCGAAATTGTTGCCGGTGCGCTACAAGATAACGATCGTGCGATGATCTTAGGCACGCAATCTTTCGGAAAGGGGTCGGTACAAACCGTACATCCCTTCGATGCCGAACACGCACTCAAGCTGACAACCGCCAAGTATTACACACCTTCGGGTATTTCAATTCAAGATGTGGGTATCACACCGGACTTTAATTACGATTTTGAACAGCTCAGCGACGAACAGGCGGAAGCGCGCAACAAATTGAGTAGAAAAGACTTAAAAGCTCGCCTCGGCTACGATAGCCAAGTACAACAGGCAATCAGAGAACTGAAAAAACTGGCATTAAAGCCGTCGTAGAAGGAACGATACGATGCCCGAAGTACTTATCCCACTGGCAACCGGCTGCGAAGAGGTAGAAGCGGTTACATTAATAGACCTGTTGCGCCGTGCCGATATTAAGGTCACCACCGCCTCCTTGGACGCCAAAGAAGTGTGTGGTCTACACGGCCTAAACTTGGTCGCCGATACTACGCTCGACGAAGTTAAGGAATACAACTTCGATATGGTCGTGCTGCCCGGTGGACAACCCGGTGCCGACAACCTGAATGCCGATGCCAGAATCCACGAAATTCTAAAACGCCATCGTACGACGCAATGGATCGGTGCCATTTGTGCGGCACCTAAGGTGCTGGTCGATGCGGGTGTTGTAGATCAACTAAAAATTACCGCTTACCCCGGCGTTTTAGATGGGCAAAGTTCCCCGACCGAAGCGGTAGAATGCGACGACAAAGTAATCACCTCACGCAGTCCCGGCACGGCAATGGAATTTGCGCTGACAATCATAGAAAAACTGGCCGGAACCGAAAAGAGAAAGGCGGTAGAAAGCGACCTCATAACGGCATAAACCGCCGGTGGGTCAATCGGCATGACATTGTGCCAACCTGCACTATTTAATTCCCCTCCTGTGGAGGGGTGGCCTATGCATTTTGCAATGCATGCGTTTAGCAGTCATGCTGAGGTTCTGAACAAAGTCACGCCGATTGACCTACTGGAGCAATCGGCGGTTCTATTCAGCCTGACGGGGTGGTTGCTGCGTGGGGCTGTTGAAAAAGTAAGGGTGTCGCTCAAACCCAATCGCTGTGCGCCGTGAATATTTGCAAACCACCTGTAGGGGCGGACTTGCATGTCCGCCCGTAACGCATTGGTCGACACGATTTGCACATTCATCCATCCAATTGTATGGAAACCAAAACCAAATGGCACAAGCAGTTGGGTTTGTGCAGAACGGTACTTGAGGGCAAACATCATAATTGCCGATTGACCTACTGGCTCAATCGGCGACTTTATATTGCCGATTGACCTACCGGCTCAATCGGCGGCTTTATATTGCCGATTGACCTACCGGCTCAATCGGCGACTCCATTTGTCATTACGATGCGATTCGTAAATACGGAGCCAGTTTGTGTCGCGCAACATAGAGTAGCAACAAGCTGGGAACGACCATCACCGTTGTCAAAATAAAAAACTGCATCCAATCGCCGTCTAAGAAATCAACGAGTTGTCCGCTGTGCGCCGATAGCGTAGTACGCGATAGGTTTCCCAGAGAAGCGAGTAGCGCATACTGGGTTGCCGTATAAACACGACCGCACAGCTGCGATATAAAAGCGACAAAAGCAACCGTAGAAATTGCCGTGGTGAATTGATCGCCGATCACCGCCACTGCAAATAACCGTGTGTCCGGTCCTACTGCGGCGAGTAGCGCAAACAGTAGATTGGTGGTAGCCATAGCAATCCCGCAAATTATCAAACCTTTGAACAAACCGTAACGCACGCTTAAAATGCTCCCTATTATAGAAAATGCAATGATGCTACCCCAACCGACTAATTTAGAGTATGTAGCAATCTGGGTTTCGTCAAAGCCGACTTCGGAATAGAACAACAAAGACATGCGCCCCAAAAAGGCTTCTCCTATCTTAAACAGGAATATAAAACCCAGTATCAGTACCGATAAATGTAAACCGTTGCGACCGAAAAAGTCCGCCAAAGGTTTCCACACCAGAGAAATAAACCACGCCGATAGTGCCGCTAAGGCGGGGGACATATAATGTCGTTTGAGCCAATTCGAGTACAGTGCCGTACGGGTTTGTGTCTGTAACTGCAATCGCTTATTTGCCGATTTTTCCGGAATCAACATCAACCCGATATTGCTCAAAACAATGATTATCGTCATCAATAAATAACTCAGGTTCCACGGTTCTGCTACACCGATCTCTTTCAATGCCGCAACCCCGTAGAGTGCGACTGCACCACCGGCGTTATAACCGGTATACCATCCCGCCGTTGCCATCGCTGCGCCGGCCACAACCAAAGCCTGTTCGTTTTTGGCAACCAACTCGATGCGCAGTGCGTCTATCGCAACATCTTGGGTTGCGGCAGCGGCTGCAATCACCAAGGCGGTTGCTGCAACATACGCCAGCGAGGTCTGTGCCGAGATAAAATACATCGCAACGGCTGCCGAGAAAATAACAATTTGCATCGTCGCTATCCACGCTTTGCGCTGACCTATGCGTTTGGATAAAAACGGAATACGCATCGTATCGACCAAAGGTGCCCACAGAAAATTGATTGCGAATACCACAAACACATAACCGAACAAACCGATCGCACTGCGGCTCAAGCCTTCGTCTTTGAGCCATAAAGTCATCATCGAGCCGATCAGTACCCACGGGAAGCCGCTGATCGTTCCGATTAGGAGTATTTGCAGTACGCGAACATCCCTATACGGTCTTAAGTAATCGAGCCGATTTTTTGACATACCATCTTGCGGTCGAAGACTAATAAAAGATCATACCGATATATTTTAAGAAGTGCTTTTATAATCGATGATCAACGGTGCGTGGTCGGAAAAACGTTTGTCTTTATAGATGCGTGCCGCCTGCGGATGATAGGGTGTGCGTGCAGAACTGAGTTGATAGTCGATGCGCCACCCTACATTGTTTTCCCATGCGCGCCCGCGATTAGACCACCAGGTATATTGATCGGGATCACGACACAGCACTCTGAATGTATCGCAGTAGCCGACATAGTCGAACAAGGTATCCAACCATTGTCTTTCTTCGGGTAGAAAACCCGAGTTTTTTTTGTTACCCCGCCAGTTTTTTATATCTATCTCCTTGTGTGCGATATTGATGTCGCCGCAAATAATATAATGTCTGCGCCGTCGCTTCAGGCGAATCAAGTGATCCATAAAGCTGTCCATGAAACGATATTTTGCCTGTTGACGCGCCTCGCCGGAAGACCCCGACGGCGCATAAACCGAAACCACCGATAAATTACCGAATTGCCCTTCTAGGTAGCGTCCTTCGTTATCAAACTCGGAATCGCCGTATGCCTTGATAATTTTATCGGGTTTTCGTTTTGAATACAGTGCCACACCGCTATAACCCTTTTTTTCGGCACTATGGTAGTGACAATGAAAACGGCTCGGGAAAAACTTCTTGTCGTCGAGTTGCTCGGGCTGTATGCGCAGTTCCTGTAAGCATACGAAATCGGCATTCTGGCGCGCGAGCCAGCGATAAAAACCCTTGCCGGCAGCCGATCGTATGCCGTTGACATTGAGCGTGATAATCCGCATTATCGGATGCGCTTTCTAACATAGTTCTTTAGATCTTCGGTGACCATGTAAAGGCACGGTAGTACGGTAAGTATCAGCACCGTTGCAAAAATCAGCCCGAAACCCAGACTGATTGCCATCGGCGATAGAAATTTGGTTTGACCGGTGGCGAAGAAAATCAGCGGCGACACACCCAAGAAGGTCGTAATCGTAGTCAGTATAATCGGACGCGCTCGCCTGCACGATGCAGAGATCACCGCCTCCTCACAGCCATAGCCTTGCTCACGACGTTTTTTGACCTGATTCAACATAATCAGAGAGTCGTTGACGATAATCCCGCTGAGTGCAACCAATCCGACTACGGACACAAACTGCAAATTATAACCGAGCAACGCATGTCCCATAATCACGCCGATGAAACCGAACGGCACGGTGAGCAAAATAAGAACCGGTTCCCGCAAAGTACGAAATAGTACCAGCAGAATCAGAAATATCCCCATAACGGCAACTATACCGGCAACGCGGATACCTCTGAACGAATCGTCGGCGCGTTTTTTCGCCCCTCTAAAGACCATATCGTATTCGGGAAGCTGTTCGTATAGCGGTCCGAATTGGCGTGCAACTTGGCCGTATACTTGAAACGGGGTCAGTTCCTCGCTGTCTACTTCACCGGTAATCGTAACGATGCGACGACCGTCGAGGCGGGTCAAGCGGTTAAAACTACGGTCTAGCTTGATCGTTGCCACTTCGTTGAGGTAGACCACTCTGCCGTCGGATAAAGTCAACGGTAACTGCATCAGACGATTGCTGTCGTTGCGTATCTCTTCGTCGAAGATAACTCGTACCGGATAGCGTTCGTCACCCCAGTTGACGTAGACCGCTTTGACACCCAAATAACCGGTGCGTAGTGCATCGGCGACTTGCTGTTGGGTAAGCCCCAGACGCTGTCCGCGTTCGTTCAACTGATAGCGCACTTCCAGTTTGCCTCTATCCATATCGTGCTGCATATCGTAGACACCGGCGATACCCCCCAGATAATCTATCATTTCTTCCGCACGATCCTCCAATCTCTCCAGGTCCGAACCTGCGATGCTAATTTCAATATCCGCCCCCGTCGGACCGGCTTCCGGGCGCACTATCGAAAAACGCTTGACACCGGACATACCCGATACCCGTTCGCGTATTAATACGATAATCTCCTCGACATCGCGCTTGCGAGAACCTTGCTCGTCAAACTTGAAACTCACCAGCGGCACGATGAAGCGTTCGACAAAAGTCTGTGGTTCTCGCTTGGTCAACGACACGACGAACTGACAGTAGTTGTCGCCGACTTTGGATTGCCTGCTGCCACCGCGCCCACTCAATAACACGCCGATATTGCTCAGCATCGTGTTCAATTCGTATTCGTGTCCGTCGAACACCGTGTAGATCTCTTTTTCGACGCGCGTCGACAACGCCTCGGTCTCCTCTATGCTGTAATTGCTGGGAGCTTCTATGTTGACGAAAAACTCGTCTACCTCCACATGACCGAATAGTTGAAAAGGAACGCGCGTTGTCAGAATAATGAGTGCCAATACCAATGTGCAGGTGGCCGTGACAAAAACAAAATATCTGTTGCGCAGACCCCAGCGTAGATAACGTTTATAGGGTGCCAGTAATTTTTCCCAGTCGACGAAACCTTGCTTTTCATCCTTTGACGGCAGCAGGCTCGATCCCACCGCAGCGGCACCTACCGAAAGACTTTTGATACGAGTGCGCGCTTTCAAGAATAAATTCGCATGCGACGGCAACACAAAAAAGGCTTCCAACAAAGAGCCCAACAACGCGGCACTGACTACCACCGGAATAACCTTGACGAACTCCCCCATCCTGCCGCCGATGGCGAGCAACGGTAAAAAGGCAATGACCGTAGTCAAGGTTGCGGCAAGAACCGGTGCGACAATCTCGCGCGTCCCGCGCAAAGCCGCCTGTCTAACCGGCATACCCTCCTCTATATAGTGGTGGATATTTTCGGTCACAATAATGGCGTCGTCGACGATCATTCCCAGCGCAATCAAAAAAGCGAACAAAGACACCATGTTGATCGTGAAACCCAAATAATAAATGCTGATTACGGCAACCAAAAAGGAAATCGGAATGCCGAAAGCGGTAATCAACGCAACTCTAAAATTCAATAATAAATAAAGCGACGCAAGCAGTAACACCAAGCCGATCAACCCGGACGAGAAAACGGTCTTCAATCGGGTGTCTATATAAACCGAGAAATCGTTGTGATAACCGACTTGTATCGCCGCCGGGAGCAGGTCGGGTATCTCTTCCTTCACCAACCTCCTGATCTCTGCTGCAATATCGTTGGTAGACGCTCTCACATCTTTGGTTACGACCAAGTTCAACGATTGCAATCCCGAAAATCGCCCTTGGGTTTGTACGGTTTCAAGTGTCATTTCCACATCGGCAATATCGCCTATTCGTAATTGACCTCCGTCTCTATTGGTTCTAATAGCGATATCCTTAACCGCCTGCACATTATCGGCGACACTCATTCCACGCAGTTGTATATCGCCCTCCAGGGCGGACAAAGAACCGCCCGGACGATCTCCCAGATTCGATGCCAACGCATTGCGAATTTCTTCCAGAGAAACCTCTTTGGCAGCGATTTCATAGGGGTCTACAACCACCCAAACTTCGGTATCGCGCTCGCCGGCGATATTTACCCCGCCGACTCCCTCGACTTTCTGTATCGCTTCCTTGACTATCTCGCTGGCGCGGATGAGCTCGGCTTCGCCGACATCACCGTAGACACTGACACTGATAACCGGAAAATTACTCTTACGACGAGAGATACGCGGCGTTTCTATGTCGTCGGGCAGATCTTCTATCGAGTCGACTTCAATTTCCACATTGCGCACTACCTCCTCTACATCGACACCCGGTTTGAGGTCCAAGTAAATGCGCGAAACTCCCTCGAGGCTGACAGACTGCAATTCGTCTATCTCGCTGATATCGTCGACCTCGTCTTCTATCGGGATAGTCAGTTGACGCTCGACTTCAACCGGTGGAGCACCCTCGAAATCGGTCTCTATAGAAATCGTATCCGATTCGATTACCGGAAACATTTCTTGCGGCATCGCCCGCCACGACAAAATACCGACGACTATAATCGACAGTAGTAAGAAGTTGGTGATGATGGGGTTTTTGATAAAGTACTCAACCATGACAATATATATTCCTAGAGATTATAAATGAGAATTATTGTATACCCAAACTATGCGGTTTTGGATAGATTGCCGGCAAATCGTCGCACCGAATCTGGAATTCCCGCTCATTTCCACCTTCGAGGCGATACGCAGTCAGGCAACCGCCCCAGACACATCCGGAATCGAGTGCGATATATGACTTCATCCTTCGATATCCGAGTGCCGCCCAGTGCCCGAATAGCACCGTATAATCGGGGTCTCGTTCGTGCGCAAGCGTATACCACGGATACAGTCCCGGAGGATGTTCGCCCGGTGGGGTCTTGGCACGAAAATCCATACGCCCCCGAGCATCGCAAAAACGAATACCGGTCATTGCATTGACGGTAATCACCGAACGCTCGATACCTTGCAAATGGTCTTCCCATAATTTCGGCGTATTTTTTTGGTTGAGTAGTTGCTTTAGAAAAATTTTTCGGTCGGGACTTTGTAATTGTTGGCGGACATGCTCCGCTAATTGCACTGCCAATGTTATATCCCATTGCGGTAACAAACCGGCATGGACGAGTATCAGTTTTCTTTGATGATCAACCCTCAATAACGGTTGCCTTGCGACCCATTCGAGCAGAAGGTCGGCATCGGGTGCATCGAGTACCGCATCGAGCGTGCTTTTAGATCTTGCTATTAACCCGTCGGCAAGTTTGAGCAAATGCAACTCGTGATTGCCGAGTACCCATTTTGCTTTATTCCCCAAACTCCTGACGAAATTCAGCGTCTCTAAAGATTGCGCACCTCGGTTGACAATATCACCGGCGAACCATAGCTCGTCTTCGGCAGGGTCGTAGTTAATGTGGTCGAGCAGACGACACAACGCATCATAACATCCCTGGACATCGCCGATTGCGTATAAACTCATCGGGTATTTTTAGTTTGCATCATTTCCCTCCTTGTAGGGGGTGGCATGTCTGCACCAGTACATTCCCCTCCTTTGGAGGGGTGGCCTATGCATTTTGCAATGCATGCGTTTAGCAGTCATGTTGAGGTTCTGAACGAAGTCACGCCGATTGACCTACCGGAGCAATCGGCGGTTCTATTCAGCCTGACGGGGTGGTTGTCAAATATGGAAACCATTATCGTGTGGCGCAAGCGGTTACGGCTGTGCAGAACGATACTTAAGGGCAGACATCAGAATTGCCGATTGACCTACCGGCTCAATCGGCGGCTTTATCCTGCCCCTACAGGTGGGTTGGATAATTATGTGGCGCATAGCGGTTGCAATTGTGCAAACACAGTACTTTTTCAACAGCCCCGTCGTATCTGCACAGTGTAACAACGATCGACCTACTGGCACACTCGGCGACTCAATGTATGGTGCGCGGTGCCGACAGCAAAAATTCTTTTATTTCGGCATCAAATTCCGAACCGTCTTCGGCGAGCATCTTATAGCTTCCGCGCATCGTTCCGAACGGTGTTTCCAATACCGTCCCGCTGGTATAGGAAAAACGAGTACCCGGATGCAAATAAGGCTGTTCTCCAACTACCCCTTCACCTTTAACTTCTTGCACTTTTTGGTTTGAATCGGTAATAACCCAATGCCTAGAAATCAACTGAGCCGAGATATTTCCTTTGTTTTCAATCGTAACCGTATATACGAAAACATATCGGTCTTCCGAGGAATCGGATTGCTCTTCTAAGTACTGTGTTTCTACATTAATTTCTATGTCTTTACCGGGTGGCATACTATTTCCTCTGCTTGCGTAGATATTCTAACATGTTTATAAATCGATCGATCTCTAAACTGTCGGCACGGCAATCGGGATCTATTCCTAAACATTTTAATTCTTCTTTGGCAAATAGTCCGGACAACGCATTTGCCAAGGTTTTGCGCCTACCAGAAAATGCAAGCCGCACAATGCTATCGAGTTCTTTTAATTCCGATTGCCGAAGCGTAGGTTGCGGCTTAAAACGAACAAAGGTGGATACGACTTTGGGGGACGGCGCAAAGGCTTGCGGCGAAACATCGAAAAGCGCGTCTATTTCAAAACAGCATCGCGCTACGACACTCAACCTGCCGTATTGTTTGTCGGCAGCCGATGCAGTTAATCTTTGAACGACTTCGCGCTGCAACATGAGGTGCATATCGATGATAAGGTCTTGAAACGAGGCAAGATGAAAAATCAATGCGGTCGATATATTGTACGGAAGATTACCGACTAAACGCACCGGCTGCTTTCCTAAAAGTTCCGCGAAATCCATTTTAAGTGCGTCGGCGCAATGTACTCGTAGTTTCGGATATCGTACGGTTTTTAGTTCCAAATCACTTGCCAGATCGCGATCTATCTCCACGACATGTATTAGAGAAACCCGATCGTGCAAAGGATAAGTCAAAGCACCTTCACCGGGACCTATCTCCACAATCGTGTCCTTGGGTGCGGGGGAAATCGCAGAAATGATGCGAGAAATAATGTTAGAGTCGGATAAGAAATGCTGCCCGAAACGTTTGCGAGGATACCGTGCCATAGCCCATTCAATTTAGTCTGCTTTATCAACGAGTGCTTTATTGTATACGACGAAGGCATTGCATCCGTGTTATAATGCCTGCTTTACGGGGGCGATCTTGGTTTCGACGGATATTATGAAACTTGAGGTGCATGTCGAGCAGGTAAGAAACTCGTTAAACTTTTTGCGCAAAATTAGTTGCCAATCAACAAGACAACTACGCATTAGCGGCCTAAACAACCGGCTATGCCTCCTCTCTTGGGGTGCTTGTAACTTAAGCAGAGGAGTCGATCAACAAGCTCGCGTGCGAATAGACTCGAAGTTCAAGCGTTAAATCTTCATTCGAGGAAGCCGACTACTCAGCCTGTTTGCCGGCCGTAGACGGTGTGATTAAAGACGAACTAAACATGTAGTACCGAGAGCGGAATGTATGCGGACGCGGGTTCAATTCCCGCCGCCTCCACCACCGAATATACATCATCGGCTAAGCTACCCCGTCAGGCTCAATAGAACCGCCGATTGAACCGGTAGGTCAATCGGCGTGACTTTGTTCAGAACCTCATCATGACTTCTAGACGCATGCATTGTAAAATGCATAGGTCACCCCTCCGAAGGAGGGGAGTTAACTACAGCCGAAAGAACTAAGTAATAGCTGATTTCTCAAAGCCGTACAGTAATCGTCACCTAAACTGTTGCCACTTAAATCCAACCCCTGCAGACTAGTTAGACTGCTAAAGATACCCGATGGGAGCGAAATCAATCACAAATCACAATTAACAACAACAAGCGGTAACTGGTTCTCCAGTGACGTACAGTAACTGGAACCTAAATTGTTGCGGCTCAAACCCACCCACTGCAGACTAGTTAAACCGCTAAAGATACCCTCGGGGAGCGTGCTTAGATCGTTGTCATGCAAATCCAACTCATCCAGCCTAGTTAAACCGCTAAAGATACCCTCGGGGAGCGTGCTTAGATCGTTGTTATACAAATCCAAATACCGCAGATTGGTTAAACCGCTAAAGATACCCTCTGGGAGCGTACTTAGCTCGTTGTCATACAAATCCAAATTCCGCAGACTAGTTAAACCGCTAAAGATACCCTCGGGGAGCGTACTTAGCTTGTTGTTATCCAACCTCAACTCATACAGCCTAGTTAAACCGCTAAAGATACCCTCGGGGAGCGTACTTAGCTTGTTGTTATCCAAACTCAACTCATACAGCCTAGTTAAACCGCTAAAGATACCCTCGGGGAGCGTACTTAGCTCGTTGCCATCCAAATCCAACCGCCCCAGACTAGTTAAACCGCTAAAGATACCCTCGGGGAGCGTGCTTATATCGTTTCCAGCCAAAATCAATTCATCCAGACTAGTTAAACCGCTAAAATCACCGGTCAATAAAGAAGATAATGAAGGAAATATCGACTCTTCATCAAGAAACATTCTTGTAATCGTAGCGAGGTCTTCCGCACTAATCTCGGCACAGTCGTCTTTGTCAACCCGTTGTTTGATTTCATCCCGCACCTGTGGTGTTCTATCGCATACACCCAGTAGTTGCACAGCGATTGGTATTTCCTGATATTGCTGAATTACTCTACCGTATCGACTGTGTCCGGTATAGCGTAGCTTGTATTTGTCTTCTTCTATCTCTTGTGAGTCATCCACTCGGACGGTGTTTTCGTCAACTCTTATCAATCTAGGCGCACCTTCGGGTGGAACAACCGACCACATGCCCTGTTGGATTTTGTTCCTCTCCCTACCAAACCATTGCCCCGGTGTAACCCGCACGGTATAGGTATTTTCGTCATTTCTACCTTGTCTCAGCTGCATTTCCGGTAGCGATGTAATCGCACGACGCAAGTCAAATAATTCATACGATTCGGCGAAGGGGATAAGAATAGGTTCAAGATCCACATTTATGTTTGACGCAATTCCTAAACTTGAATCCAACCTCGTGAAGCGATAATCACTGCTGTCAATAGCTGCCTCTAAAGAAACACCACTCCCTCGCTCGAATATTCCCTCAACATCGCCATTGCCCTGCACATAAGGAATTAATTGAACATTCGTAAGAATGGAGGCGTAAAGCCCCAAGTCCAGTTGAGGAATCAGCGAAAACTTAACCATCATTCCGGCTGCTGTCTTAACCGTGATTTCGTATTCGCTGCTACTGTCGGCACTGCTGATAGGCACAAATCTACCGTTTTTGTATCTAAAACCTGCCCTTAATTTATAGGTTGATTGAAATGTCTGGGCAATGTTCATCTCGGCCGATACTCCAGCCTCACCTCTTACCTTAAAGCCAAGCTCACCGTTAACCACAACCGGTATCGGTATTCCCAAAGTAGGTACAAATATGAGCCGATAGAAACTTTTCTTTTTACCTATTTCTTTTTCTCCATCTAGCGTATATCCGGATGCAGTAATTATTTCTAGTAGTATGTCTAGATCTACATCGCCACCGACAACGACCTCGAGAGTTCCGTGTTTGGATGATTCTCGATCATAAGAGATTTTAATTTCAGGGTCAAAATCCAGATCCATATCGCCATGGAATCGCTGTTCGCCATCGGGTATTGAGGGTATCGGTATCGTCACCTCTCCTTGGAAGGAAAGATTCACAGGTTTATCGGAAGAAACAGCAATCGGCACCGTAATACTTCGCTCGCATGGATAGCCGAACAAAAGCTCCATTTTCCATTCATCGCGACTCTTATGCCGTTCGTAAGTTCGCCAGCGCACACGATGTTCCACAATCCTTGCATCGGCACTTGCCGGTTTAGCTCTCACCGAAGCACCCTGCCTTCCCCGGCTCGTACCTCTTTGGGTGATGTCGTCTATGGTCACCGAACACCGTTCGCTAAAGTTCTCGGGATATTCAACATAAACATCAAACGAGGCAACCTTGTTGACTTCGGCTGTCACATAAGGCGGATACCAAACTTTTATGATGTCGCCGAATAGACCGAAAAAGCCTGTTGTGATAATGCGGATATTTTCATGTTCATAAGTCGCAGGAATATCCGGTTCGGACGGCTGTTGCTCCGAGCGTAGCCCTACCGCATCTTTGATGCTATCGAGTAGATCGTCGGTTTGGCTGAGCGGTTCGGACTGGCGTAGTCTAAAGCCGCTATCCGGCCAGTGCATCTCACGGATTTGCTCGCCGCCCTCGAAGATCGGTTGATACGGCCACACTTCGGACGGCGGAACCGACATCGGCGAGCGCAGTGCCGGGGAGAACCGCCTGAGTTTGGTGTCCGCCGGCGGTGCCGGCTCGCCTCGTTGCTCGGCACGCACTTGTGCCGATTTCGCTGCCGCAATCGCCGCATCGTCGTCCACATCCTCCAGTCTAACATTCATGTTCAAGCTGAGGTCTGAGAATACATCGGCCAGCGATGCCTGTTCGGTATAGAGTAGCATTTGGTCGCTACCGACGATTTCAATACGGGTAATCCTTCTCAGATAGCTGTCGTCTTGTCCCATCATGATCGCAACTTGTCCCACTTTCAGATCGTCGCGACGGTCTACGATAATCGTGCCGTCGGCGTTCAGTTCCGTATCAATCCGTATCAGCACCACCTCGTTTTGGGTGGACAATTTCGGCATCATCGACATCGTGCGTATCGATATCATCTCCGAGAGGCTACGGTTGCCTGCCTCGTCCAGTGCGGCAACATGCACATAGTAGGTCTGGCTGGTTTTGAGGTCATCGACATTGGCACTATAGATGCCCTGCACCATCACCCGTTCGGTGTCTTTGCCGATCGTGGTTGCGGTGCTTTCGGAGACATGCACTTCGTAGACGATCTGCTCGGCAGCACTGCGGTCGTCGGTCGATGCCATCCAATCCAGTGCAATGGCGGTCGTGGAAGAAGCATACGCAGACACGATGACCGGCGCAGTCGGGGGTGTTTCGTCGTTGCCGGTTGGTAGCGGCAACATTATGCTCACCGCCGGGCTGACGGCACTCTCACCCTGCTCATTGACTGCACTCACCGCGTAGTAATAAAGTTGCCCTCGGATTAGCCCGGTGTGTACATAGCCGGTGCCGTAGATATCCGAGATGACTTGATCCGCTTGAGCGGCATTAATATCGGCAAAGCTGTTCCAATAAATCTTATACGAGGTTGCCCGATTTACCGGTCGCCAGCTGAGCGCAATGACATCGTCGCGTGCCTCAAGAATCAAATCGCGCGGCGGCGCAGGCGGCGAGGTTGCGGTGCTTCCGGTTCTGATATAGGTCGTTAGTTGCGTCGGGGTGCGCGCCGCTTGGGGAATCGCAGTCAGCGAACCGTCGGCATCACTGTAGACCAGCACCCGCTCCGTGTCTGCGTCTAAGATCAGATGATACGGTGCTCGGACGGTGACCGGACTCAATAGAACGGTGCGGTTGCCGTTATCAAGGTCAACCTCGACTACAGCCCTCAAACCATTGTCCGCAACATACGCCAAACCGGCATCGTCGTCCAGCACGACTGCAATCGGTTGATCGAACGAGGGGCCGGAACCTCTTTCCGGTATCACGCATATCGCTCGCACCAAACAGCCCGAAACGATGGCTCTCTCACCGGTCGTCGCATCCACCATGAGCAGTGCGTCCAGCTGGTCGTCTACGACGACGATACGCGTCGCAGAACTATTGATGCTCAACGCTTGCGGGTGTAGCATGACGGTGCCGTCTCCGATGTTGCGTTCCTCAACAGGACATAAATCGCTTGCCGTACATCCCGAAACTACACTGCGGTTGCCGTTCGTTAAATCTACTGCGATAAGTGCGCTCAAATAGGTATCGGTGATAATCAGGCGATTGCCGGCCTCGTCCAACACCGCATCGGTCGGTTGCGTTAACGGCACACCGCCGCCCACCCGGTATTGCCCCGACGGACAGCGGTTGACGATGTCGCACCCGGAAACCACACTGCGACTGCCGTCGGTCAAATCAACCGCAATCACCGCACGCAGAAAACTATCGACGATATACAACCTGTCGGTGCTGTCGCTATGCCCGACAAAGACCAAATCATGAATATCCACCTCGCCGACCTGAGTGCCGGTATCCACCAGTTGTTGTCTCGAACCCGACGGGTTAACCGTCCATAGCGTGTGGTCGTCTCCCAATGCGTATAATGCCCCCGACTCGGACAGCACCGTGTCTTGCACGCGCTCGGGCAGCGTAGGCAGTGTAGCACCTGAAACTATATTAGAAATACCGCCACTCAGCGCACCTTCTAAAAATACCCGCGCCCGTACTTTGATCGCCCCCGATCGCTTGCGGTATTGCACCTCGTAAGTGCCACGACACAGGTTGCCGTCGGCGCGTTGGTACGACCAGTACGCGCGCCCGTTGCCGTTATCGTTGTCGCTAAACTCGGCTCGCACGATCAGTGTGCGCGTGCCGTTAAATGCCAGGGCAGTACTGTATTGCCCGGTGAATATATAAGTGCTCGAGCTTATCGCTGCCGACAGCATCGCCGACAATCCGAAATCGTCGGTGAAACGATAACTTGCCGTGTTGCCTGCTTGGCTCATCTCAATTCGCTGTTCTCGCTCACGCACCGCAGCACACGACCCCGATACCACGGTCGATGTTGTGATAGACAGCCGGTAATTCCCGTTTATATCACGGCTCGGCATGTCGCTTAGATAATCGACATTGAAAGCCTCCGTACAGAGTGTTTGCGTATCGTCGCAATATCTAAAAGCAACCGTTCCGACAAGACCGATGCCTGCCGTCCCTCGTGCATTGATCATAGCAGAAGTTCTGATACCTAAAGCGGGTATGAAAACCTGTCTTTGCAACGGCAAAAATTCGTTTGCCAGACCATAGGGCGTTTCATCTATGCGCCTGCTGATACCATTCTCCGTTATGTGGAGCGTCAGCGTCGTCGCTTGCGTGGCTTGCTCTCGGCTAGTCGCAATAAACGATAGTGTATAATTCCCTCCCCAGCGAAGTTCGGAAGGTGTAATCGACGGCGTGCCGAATACCAAAGCGGGTTGTGCAGCACCGATAACCGGCAAGCAACACAAGACAGATAAAGCGATTGCTTGCCGAATGACCCGAGAGGTAAATAAACCCCACATTATTATATTTTTAAGCATGATGTTGAGGAGTGTTGGAATAAATTATATAGCAACCGAGCCTATCCGCAAATTTACGATTTAACCTATTGGTTCAAACGGTGGTTCTCACGCCTGCCACCCCTCTACAGGAGAGGAATAATACTTTTTCTATAGCCTCTAATCTTCATACCAAAAGTGCCTAGTGCCTTGCAATAGGATATAATATGATTTTGTTAATATGAAGTAGTGAATAAAGATGTCCGAGATAGCTATGTACAATGTATTGACAAAACTAGGTGCGACCCCTGAGGAAGCCGAGAAAGCCGTAGCCGATGTTGCTAGTACGAAAAATGTCGCAACTAAAACAGACATAGTGGAACTAAAAACAGAACTGAAGTATTTACGATGGCTAATTGTCGTCGTAGTCGGTATTGCAGTAGGACTTATCAAATATCTGTAATTTAATTTAAGCCATATGGGCCGTCCCGTCAGACGTAGCCTGCCACCTCTCCACAGGAGGGGAATGTACCAATACGATACTCGTGCAGATACTTTTGGGGCTGTTGAAAAAGTATTGGCACTGCATAAATCCAACCGCTTGCGCCAACAAATAATGGTTTCCATAATATTAATGGGTAAACGCGTTAATCGTTCAAACATGATACGGTTTCGGGCGGACATGTTAGTCCGCCCCTACGGTTGGTTTACAAATATTCATGGCGCAAGCGGTTGTGACCACCCCGTCAGGCTGCGCCTGCCACCCCTCCACAGGCGATGACTGGTTCGTCCCTACCGGTCGGGGGGTAGCGATAACTGCATCAATACCGCCGAGAACTCTCGCCAAAGATCGCCCGGTGTGCCGTCTCCTATTTGTTGTTCGTCGACACGGGTCACCGGTACTATGTTGCGCGTCGAACTCGTCAGCCAAATCTCGTCGGCATCCAGTAAGTCTGCACGAGTTAGTGCTTTTTCTTTACAGTCGACTTTTAACCGCAACGCTATTTCCATTACAACCTTGCGGGTAATCCCTCCCAATATCTTGTTATCGAGCGGCGGTGTCGATAAGCAACCCTCGGTTACGATGAATAGGTTGCTCGAGGCACCCTCGGTCACATAACCTTCGTGTATCATGATCGCTTCGTGGCATCCGCGGCTTTCGGTTTGCATGCTGAGCATCACATTTGCCAATAAATTGGTGGATTTGATATCACAACGGGCCCACCGTATGTCGTCGGTAGTTATAACACTTACACCGTTTTTGACCTTCTCTTCAAAACCCACCCTTGCCGGCATGGTCATTGCAAATACCGTAGGGTGGATGTCGTTGCCGGGAACATGTAATCTAATCGGAGACTGCCCTCTACTGACTTGTAAGTAAATGGAGAGTTCGGACAATCCGCAACGGCTAATCAACTCGGAAAATATCGTTTTCCATTGTTCATCGGTTTGAGGATTATCGATGCTTATATTCTGTAGACTACGATCGAGCCTACGCAGATGGTCGTCGCAACGGAAAATCGTGCCGTAGTATACCGGCAATACCTCGTACACACCGTCTCCGAATAGGAACCCTCTATCCAAAGGGCTGATAGTACACGCTTCGGCCGGTTGATACTTTCCGTTGAGATAAGCTATCACTGAAATAGATGGATAACGCTATCCGATATACGTGTCCACAGACCACCTTCGGCAATAGCGTATAAAGAAACCAATGTGCTTTGTTCTATCGTTTTACCGTCGAAAGATACTGCGACCGAACCCAGCCTTTGACCTTTTTGAACCGGTGCGATAATATCCTCGTAGACCATGAGTTCGGTTTTGACATCGGTATTTTTAGTGCGCGGCAATGTGACATAGATGTCTGCAGGCACACCCAGTTCCAGTTGCTTTCGGTCACCTCCCCAAACCCGCACTTCGGTCAATGCTTTCTGCTTGTCGAACAACTTTGAAGTTTTATAAAAACGATAACCGTAGCGCAATAATTCACTCGCTTCGTCGAAACGTTTTTGCCGACCGCTTCCCATAATCACTGCGATTAAACGCATACCGTCTTGTTGAGAGGACACCGCTACACAATAACCGGCCTTCCGTGTATACCCTGTTTTCAAACCGTCGACATTCATATTCCGCCATAATAACGAATTGCGATTGGGTTGCCGTATATCGTTATAGGTATAATCGGGTTCGGAATACATGGCATAGTGTTCGGGATAATCGCGTATCAGAACTTGGCTTAAGACGGCAATATCTCGCGAGCTCATATAGTGGTTATCATCGGAAAGTCCGGTCGAGTTGGTAAAATGCGATTCGCTCAAGCCGAGCTCTTGTGCTTTTTTATTCATTAAATCGGCAAATACCTCTTCGCTGCCCGCTACATGCTCCGCCAAAGCAACGCTGGCATCGTTGCCGGATTGTATCACCACGCCGGAGAGTAAATCGTCAACCGAAACCAGACTGTCCACCTCTATAAACATTCTGGAACCTTCCAAGGCAGCCGCTGTTCTACTAATCGTGACTTTATCGTCTATATTAATCAGACCGTCTTCTATCGCTTGGTAGACGATATAGGCGGTCATCAGTTTGGTTATACTGGCCGGGTCTATCCTTTGATCCGCATTTTTTTCCGCTAAAACTTTGTTGCTATGGAAATCCATCAATATATAGTTGCGCGCCGCCAAAGCGGGTGCTTTGGGCACCCATTCGACGGCATACGAAAGCGACGATGCGAGTAGGGCTACAAAAAATAGTAGAACCGAGTTTATATTTTGAAGAGATAAATTTTTCATTTCTAAAATCTATGCAGAACTTGATAATCGTCAAAACCGTTGCGGACCAGTAGTTTGCCGACCGCGTTCAATTCGTGCCGTGTATTAAAAGGTCCTAAACGTACGTAGTGGATGTCGGTCGCACCGAGATGACTCGTTCGTCCGAGACTAGGAACCAAATTCTGTTGTTTTAACAAACGCACGGCCCTAGATGCATTTTCTATCTCTTTATACGAACCTACTTGTATATAGCTGCGACGACGCTTGCTATCTAAGTTGGATACTTGGGTCTCGGGCTCGGAAACCGGCGCATCGATTACTTCTATGGTGACGGGTGCCAAGCCCGCTTCGGTCATATCTATTTTTTTTGCTGCAGCATAAGAGAGATCTACAATACGCCCTTTCACAAAGGGACCGCGATCGTTGACTCTGACGATTACACTCTTTCCGTTATTATGGTTCAAAACTTTTATATACGAGGGCAACGGTAGGCTTTTATGCGCAGCCGTCATCCGATACATATCGTAGACTTCCTGATTAGCGGTTAAACGACCGTGAAACTTTTTTCCGTACCAAGAAGCCAGTCCGTTTTCTCGATAACCTACCGCGACCGGTTTGATCCAGTAGCGGTTACCGTTAACCACATACGATTCTCCCTTGTTCTCGGGTATCGGGGCGGGTATATACTCGGGTATATACCTAAATGTCTTAGGCAACGACACCGGAATTTTCCATTGATCCCTATGCGTGATATTCGGAGTTGAAGTGCTACATCCGACGAAAAGCGTTGCGACCATTGTCGTTATAGCGATCGTATAGATACTCGGACGCACTCGGCTATGCATGATTTTGTTTATCGCCAATCTAGTATTGTTGTTTGATCAGCCGACTCAGTTGATGGATAACCATTGCGTAGCGATGGCTGTGGTTATATCTTGTAATGACATAGAAGTTATTATAACCTACCCAAATTTTCGGGGCTAAACTCTCATTCTCATTTTCAAACTTAAACAGGGAGAATACCGGTTCCTGCGGTTCAAAGTTTTGAAGTTCGATGTTGCGTTGCTTCAAATCGGCAACCGAAAGCCACGGTTGAAATTTTTTATTTAACAACGACTCGTAATCGCCACCTTCTATCTCCACATAAACGCCCACCGGTTTTTGCGACATCCAACCGTGTCGTTTTATATAATTGGCTACGCTGCCGATTGCGTCGGCTCGACTATTCCATAAATCTCTGATACCGTCATTATCAAAATCAACCGCATAACTCCTATAACTGCTCGAGATGAATTGCCCGGTGCCCATGGCACCGGCGTAAGAACCTTTGAGTTTATCGCATTGCAGTGTACTTTCTTGACGACACAATAACAAAAACTCACTGAGTTCTCGCTTGAAAAAATCGGCTCGACGAGGATAATCGAAACCTAAGGTGACCAGCGTGCTGAATACCGGAAAACTACCGGTATTTCTTCCGTAAAAGGTCTCTACACCGATAATTGCAACGATCAGTGATGCCGGCACACCGAACTCGGCCTCGGCTTTTTCCAGAAAATCCTTATACCGACTCCAGAACATGACACCACCGCTAATGCGCAACGGGGTGATGAATATCTCCCTGTATTCCGGCCATGGCTTAGCTTCCGCCGGCCTATCCATCGCCGCAATCGCTCGCTCTTGTTTTACCGCAGCTTTGAATTTCTGCTCTAGATCGGCACGGTCGAATGCGTGCATAGCGACCATCCGATCTATATAGGCTTTGACATCGTCGCGTTGATAGTAATCCTCGGCAACCGTAAAATCGGCCGGCAGTAGAATTAAAAAGACACTCGGCAATAAACGCACATACAAAAATATATTCATAATCTCTGACTCATCATCGGGCGGTACCTCAGTACCGATATCAACATACCGAAAGACGCCAATACCGACACGACCGAACTCCCGCCATAACTCACCAACGGCAAAGGCACACCCACAACCGGAAGTAAGCCGCTAACCATCGCAACATTTATAAAAAAATAGGTGGCAAAAGAAAATGTCAAGCTACCCGCCAACAAGCGCCCGAAATAATCTGCTGCGTTAAGTGTAATTATTATACCCCTAACAACGATAGCAAGGTATATTAAAATCAATAAACAGCAGCCTATAAACCCGAATTCCTCGGCGAACACCGAAAAAACAAAATCGGTCGAATGTTCGGGTACGAACCCCAAATGCGACTGCGTGCCGTTCAACCAACCCTTACCCCAAAGACCACCCGAACCGATAGCGACCTTCGATTGATAGATATGATAACCCCCCTCGCTAAGATAATTTTCCGGGTTTAAGAACACGATGATGCGTTGCCTCTGATACTCGTGTAGCGACTCCCATATCGGCACCGACAAAGAGGCCAACAAAACTACAAACAGTAGAATCCACGACCAGCGAACGCCGGCTAAAAAGATAACCCATGCAGCGGAGATAAAAATTAACACCGATGTGCCTAAATCGGGCTGTTTGAGAACCAAAATAACCGGTATCGCCACGACAATCAGTGCCGATAATACCGAACCGAGCGACGGTAGATGATTTTCACGACTCGCAAATATTTTGCAAAGAAATAGAGGCACCGCAAATTTAAGTATCTCCGACGGCTGAAAAGTCAACAGCCATAGATTGAGCCATCGCTGCGAGCCTCTACCTACCTCCCCCATAGTTAATACAAAAATCAGAAGTATCAAGCCCACGGCATACGATAACCACGCCCACCTGCGATACACGATCAAAGGCACCGACGCAAACACGATAAAGCAAGCAAAACCTATGGCTAAACGCCATACTTGCTTCCACAACAACTCGGCACTTTGTCCCTCCGAACTGTATAGTATCATTAAACCGATACACGATAACGCAATAAGTAAAATAAATAACGGATAATCTATCTTTGAAAATATATCTTTTGCTAAAGTGCGCAACCCGACAAAAGAAACGACATTCCGGTCTATACCGTTTGCGATCATCTATTCGATAGGCTCCCGAGCACTTAATGTTGTTTTTCCGAAATAAGCATCCAAAACTCGGCGAGCTACGGGGGCTGCATATTTTGAACCGCTACCGCTGTGTTCGACAACGACCGCAATTGCGATTTCCGGTGCCGACGATGGCGCAAAGCCGATGAACATTGCGTGGTCACGCAACTCTCTTTGCAACTCGATTTCTTTCTCTTTCTGTCTATCGAGAATACGACGGGTTTGTACGGTACCGGTTTTGCCGGCAATTTTATATTCGGCAAATTGCCCGATTTTATAAGCGGTTCCGTTGGGACGGTGTACCGTATCGACCATCGCGTCTATCACATAACCCCAATCTTGTTGCGAATTATCCTCCAGTTGTACGGGTAATTCGGGTATTTTTTTTTGCCACTCGGCCTGTCCGGTTTTGCGATGCGCTTGCACTAAATAAGGTGTTATTCTTTTGCCTCTATTGGCGAGTGTTGCGGTCATCACCGCCAGCTGTAAAGGGGTCGTTAGTAAATAACCTTGTCCTATACCCATCATAATCGTCTCGGCGGGAAACCATTTTTCGTTACGTTTAGAATATTTCCATTGCGGGGTCGGAACCAAACCCGGGGCTTCGGCAGCCGTATCGATATTCGTTTTATACCCCAACCCAAAATCTTGCAGAAACGAGGACAACCTCGATACACCCATGCGATACGCAGTGTCGTAAAAGAACACATCACACGATTGCGTTATCGATAAACTTAAATCTACCAAACCGTGTCCCTGTTCTCGCCAATCTCTATAGTGACGTTGGAAACCGGGGATTTGATAATAAGGGCCTGCATACATCCGATACGACGGATCGACGATTTTGAATTTCAATGCAGCCAGTCCGACCACCGGCTTGAGCGTGGAACCGGGTGCATACTGCCCACTCACTGCGCGATGAAAAAAAGGATTAAACGAATTATCGGCTCTGAGTTCTGCGTATTTTTTCTCCGAAAAATTATAGGTGAACAAATTAGGGTTAAAGGTCGGCTTGCTGACCATCGCCAATACGGCACCGCTACGCGGGTTCAATGCAACAACCGCCCCCTGATGTTTTGCCAGTGCCTCGTAGGCAACCCGTTGCAAACGAGTATCTATGGTTAGCATAATATCGTCCCCGGCCAACGCCGGACGCAAATTAGTACTCGCAAGTATCTTCCTACGCGCATTGACTTCCACTCTGCGTAAACCCAATTTTCCGCGCAACATGGGTTCGTAATATTTTTCTATGCCCGTCTTGCCGATATCGTCGCGATCTAAATAATTCTTTCTATCAATTCTGGCTAGATCTTCGGAGTCTACCGTGCCGACATAGCCTACGACATGTGAGAATAGATGATTTTCGGGATAATAACGAACTAGACGACCGACGATTTCTACTTCGGGCATGTGATAAAGTTCGGACGCTATCCGTGCCACTTCCTCCTCGAAGAGATTGGACTGTAAAACCAATCTCTGCGAGTTCGGATTTGCCTTAATCCTACTTTCTAAATCGGATAATTCCCCGATGTTTAGATGCGGCAGACTCTGCAACTTTTCTATAACGGCATCTCTATCGGTGATTAGATCGGGTAAAAGTTCAAGGTCGTAACTTGTGCGGTTTGCCGCCAAGATCCGGCCTTTACTGTCGTATATCAACCCACGCTGAGGACTGATAGATCTCAGATCGAAACGATTACCGTCCGATGTTGTTCGATAATCGCTATATCGGGTAACCTGCAGGTTGTATAAGTTATACAGCAGTACCGAGAGCAGTATTAGGATAATGATAGTGGCGATTAAAACTCTGGACTTAAAAAGCCGCTTGGGTATATAATCCACCACTATTTCAGAAGTTATGATTTATAACGTTTGATACTTCGGGTAATCTCTTGCTGCATTTTTTCGGGTGCCAACCAACCCTCTACCTTTACCCATTTATCGGTCTCGAGCTTCTTATAATGCTCAAAAAAGTGGACGATTTGATCGAGTAGATTTTGATCCAACTGTTCGACGCGATCTATGTGGTCATAACCGCTGTTCATACCTTTCTCGGGCATCGCCAGCAACTTAAGATCGCGGCCCGATTCATCGCTCATGTCGAGTGCCCCCAAAGGGCGGCTCGGTATCACGCATCCCACCATCAAAGGCGTCGGGGTGACGACTAAAACATCCAGAGGGTCGCCATCTTCGGAAAGGGTTTGCGGAACAAAACCGTAATTCGCAGGATAATACATAGGAACATTCATAAATCTGTCAACCCATACCGAACCGCTCTCTTTATCGAGTTCATACTTGATAGGATCGGCGTGCGCCGGTATTTCTATGACGACATTCAATACTTCGGATACCGAATCGCTTGCGGGTATCTTATCTACATTCATGTTTTAGAGGCCTTTATTGTTCGGCGGACTCGGCAACGGCATCCGCCACCATTTTCTGCAATTCGCCTTTCTCGAATAGTTCGACAACGATGTCACACCCGCCGACCAATTCACCGTCGATATAAATTTGCGGAAATGTAGGCCAGTTTGCAAAATGCGGCAGATTCTGAAAAATATCGGGGTCCGACAATACATTGACATATGCGAATTCATGACCGCAATGTTGCAACGCCATAGCCGCCCTACTTGAAAAACCACATTGGGGCATTTGGGGGGTACCCTTCATGTAGATAATAACGGCATTATCTTCAACCTGTTTTTTAATTTTGTCCATTATGTTCATTGAGTTTCTCCGGTTATAAAATCATTAAATTATATATAAATTGAGCATTGTTGTATTTTACAAGGCTTTGACAGAGATACAATACGACGGACGAAATAAAGACTCGTCGTTATTGAAAGGTCTAAATCAATAGAAGGCTGCGCGACGGCGGTGATAGTATTTAACATCGCGAAACGATGCTCTGCCTTCTTTACCGACCCCCATATAGAGTTCTTGTATATCCTCGCGTTCCATCATCTCTTCTGCACTGCCTTTGGTGACAACACGGCCGTTTTCTATGACATAGCCATAATCTGCATAATTTAGGGCAATAACCGCATTCTGTTCGGCAACCAAGAAACTAACGCCTTCATTTTTATTCAAGTCTCTAACTATCTTGAATACCTCTTCGACAAACTGTGGTGCCAGACCCATAGAGGGTTCGTCCAAAAGGATAAGGCGCGGACGCGCCATCAGTGCGCGACCTATGGCGGTCATTTGCTGTTCACCGCCCGATGTGAAACCGGTTAGGCTTTTACGTCGATCCCGGATACGCGGAAAATATTCGTAGACTTTTTCTAAATCTTCTTTTATTTCGGCCTGGGTTGCCGTCTTTCTTATAAAAGAACCGGTTAATAGGTTCTCTTCGACGCTAAGACGAGGGAAACAGTGGCGACCCTCTAGAACTTGAACCACGCCGCCTTTGACTAGATCGTACGGCATCATTTCGGCAATGTTATCACCGTCGTATTCTATAGAACCTTTGGTTACCACACCGCGTTCGGCGTGTAATAAATTTGAACATGCCTTGAGCGTAGTCGTTTTCCCGGCACCGTTGGCACCCAACAAAGAGACGACACTCCCTTCGGGCACCTCTAAGGTCACGCCGCGCAATGCCAATATCACCTGACTATATACGACTTCTATGTTTTGTATCGATAGTAGTATTTTTCCTGCCACGGCTTATCTTGATTCTTTATTAAAAAAGAGGGCAGGAAGATGTTTAATCTTCCCACCCTCATTCACATATAATTGACTGTTTATGAATTAAATATCGAAGTCATCTCTATCTTCCGGATTGTTGCAATCGCGTTGCTTGAACTCAGGATTTTCTTCAACGTATTTTGCAGCGTTTTCATTCACGACTTGGCGAGAAAAATCGCTACTGCCGTCAATCCAGCCACTGATCAACTTCCACTCGCGTGCATCGGCATCCCATTGCTGGAAGCGTGCCAAGTGCACGGCTGCATGATCCATGCAGGTTACCTGTATAGGCGGTACGACATCCATCAGTCCCATTTCGTTCAGATCGTCTTGGGTCAAACTAATGTTTTCAAAACCCCAACGCACTTGTGCGCTCGTGAGTTCTTTACCGAAACGCTTTTGCGCAACACGGATTGCCTCTGCAGACATAACCGCAGCCCAAAGGCCTAAGTTCCAGTAGACACTCCCGATGCGAGAGCGATCTTCCAGATCACCTTTGCCTTGGTTGTAAAGACTTTCGATAATTTCTTGGGCTACCGGGAAATCGGTACCGGCACGATGCACCGTCACCGCTTGATAGCCGTCGGCAGTTTTACCGGCGGGAATTACGTCTTCGTCCGAGTTGCTCCACTCGTTGCCGATTAGATTGGACACCGAGTAGCCGGTGCGAGCGGCAGTCTGCATAGCGACCGGATTCATAACACCCCAGCCTCTTAAAAAGACATAAGCGGGCTTGAGTCTACGAATTTTCAGCCATTGAGAACCTTGCTCGTTACCGGGGTGGGGAACTTCTATAGGCTCGTGTGTGAAACCGTATTGCTCACCTAATCCGGTCAAGAACTCATTGGCTTCACGACCGTAAGGCGAACCGTGATACAAAGTCACGATAGTCTCACCTTTGAGCTTATCCATGCCTCCCATTTGCTGCCCCATGTGCTTGATCGTTGCGAAGGCAAAGTCATAAGCATTGGTGCCCAAGGGAAATTGATAAGGGAAAACATCGCCGCGTTCGGTTTCCGTTCTACCGTGGTTTACACTGATAATGGAAATTTTATCACGACGCCCTTGCTCGATTAGGCCGGATGAAATACCTACACTCAGAGGGTCAAAATAAAGTGCTTCACCTAATTCGCTTTTCTTTTGGCGGTGATAGCATTCTATACCTTTAGTTCTGTTGTATTCCGTCTCGCATTCGTCCCAGACTACTTGGACGCCACCGATACCACCATCGCGCTCGTTCAAGAGCGTGTAGTAGTCGATAATGCCTCCAAAGTACCCGGTACCACCTGCGGCATAAGGACCAGTTCGGTAGACAGGCATAGGAACATAATACTGCGCATCAGCTCCATGATTGTCTGCAGCTGCCGGGAGCGAACCCAGCAACATAGCTACCATTGTGGTCATAAGTACAAATAATTTTTTCATTATTTCCTCCATAATTACTTTTAATCAAAAGTCGCTGCATCCTTGCAACTTCCTTCCTGAAATTTTAGCTAGTTACTAATAACTAATTAACCAGCCTCCTTTAAGTGCTCATCCATAAGAAACTGCATAAAGAAGTCTGTCTAAACAGAGTAGCCTAACATATATTCAAACATACTGCAATAATCGGGGAAAACCCTTAAATTCTACGGCTTATTCATCCCAACCGAGGTATAACATATTTGATTTTAATGGCTTTATACAACTTTCCGAACGGCTACCGTTCTACCCCTATACTCGGTTAATAAATTGATTTATTTTTAATCCGTATCGGTACGATAAAATCCATCGCTGTTCGCGTTTATAGAATTTCGGCTCTTTCGAAGATTTTATAAAAACACTCGGTGAATTTCTTATGTGAAATTTCATTTTATTGTAATATATACGCTTGAATACTTCCTAAGATTAAAAATATCGTCCCCACATGTCAGCAAATTTGTTACAGCATACATACAATCAGAAAATCAAAACCCACTCATGCTGAATACGCTGCTCAAAAAAAAGTATCAGGTACTTCTAGAAAAAGCGGATATAAAAATTAACGGTACCCGACCTTGGGATATACAGGTGCACAATGAAAATTTATACAAAAGAGTATCGCTACAAGGTTCGCTGGGTTTAGGCGAAGCCTATATGGACGGTTGGTGGGAATGTGAGCGCATAGAGGAGCTGGTGATGCGAGTCCTCCGGCATAAGATCTACGGTTCTATGAAATCCTTCTCGTATTTATACGATTTTTTTCTAAGTGTATGCCTCAATTTGCAAAAGATTAAGCGCGCTTTTAGGGTCGGAGAACTACACTACGACTTGAGTTACGAATTATTCGAGGCGATGCTCGATAAGCGTATGATTTATAGTTGCGGCTACTGGAAAACGGCAAACAACCTCGACGATGCACAAGAAGCGAAACTCAAGCTGATTTTCGATAAATTATTATTGAAACCCGGTATGCGTTTGCTCGATATAGGCTGTGGGTGGGGTGGTGCCGCTCGCTACGCCGCCGAACATTACGATGTGTCGGTGACCGGCATTACAATTTCTAAAGAGCAAGCGCGTTACGCACGGAATAACTGTCGCGGACTACCCATAGAAATACATTTGCAAGATTATAGAAAATTGAATACACAATACGATCGTGTTTATTCAATAGGAATGTTCGAACATGTAGGCCGTAAAAATCACAAGACCTATCTTCAAGCCGTACGCAATGCTTTAACATCGGAGGGTCTGTCGGTGCTTCATACTATCGGCAACAATACGACAAATTATATTACCGATCCTTGGATCTCCAGATATATATTCCCCAACTCTCTGATCCCTTCGGCGAAACAAATCACGACTGCCTGCGAAGATCGCTTCGTGATAGAAGACTGGCAAAATTTCGGGCTCGATTATGCCGAGACATTACTCGCATGGTTCGGTAATTTCAATGCACACTGGGAAAAAATCAAGCAAAGTTACGATGAACGTTTTTACAGAATGTGGAAGTATTACTTGCTAAGTTGCGCCGGTGCCTTCTTGGCGAGAGACTGCAATACTTGGCAAATCGTCTTATCTCCGAACGGTACTCGGCAGTGCTATCACGCACCCAGATAACGCGAAAAAACCGAGGCAATGCGTACATCGCCTCGGAATCCACTAAGAGGTACGGTATATAAATCCCTTAGTTCGCTTTATCTACCTTAGAGGAAGTCGCTTTCGGGATAAGCGTTTTCTCCGCAGGCATCATATGCTCGGTCGGTAAAACTTTGTCCTCCCGATCGGTCCCTACGGTTAGCATGTCTCTGTTTGCTTCTAAAATTGCCAACCCGATACCGTTCACCTTCAACAGCGCGTCGACACTTTCAAAATGACCGTGCTTGTTTCTGTATTCAACGATCGCAGCCGCTTTGACCGAACCGATATTATCCAGTTCGGTAAACTGTTGCACCGTTGCAGTGTTGATATTGACTTCGGCATGAACAAGAGCGGTAAAGCAAAAAACCGCCGTTGCCATAATGGTTTTAAGTATATACATAGTTTTTCTCCTTTAAGTTAATGAAAAGGACTATCTTAAAACCCTATACAATGACGATTTTCGGAAATCCGTCGAACGGTAGCAAATATCCGACGAACGGTCATAGACCGTGTATGTGGGTGGACTAGCATGCCCATCCCGGGTGATTTAAGAATACTTTTTCGGTGATTATGCGCTCTGCGCAGTATTTTCCTGCGTATCTTTTACCAAATCTATAGAATCACTGCTGTCCCATGTATGGCAACTAGGGCATTGCCAATAGAGTTGATGTGCCCTGAAACCGCATTTTCCACACATATAAAAATAATCCGAACTCAGGCTCGCATTGATCTCGTCGATAATCTGACGAATCATTTTATCTTCGAATAATTCGGTGCCTTTGAGTTTTTCCTCCATAAAAATCTTCAGCACTTGCAACGGTGCCCGTTTGGTCTTGATCAAATAGAACAAGAACGCCTCGGCTTCGTCTATATGCTCCGCTTCGAACAGTGCTTGTATGTAATTCACTATATACAAGACGGTCATATCCTTAATATCCAAGTTTTTTACATAGCGTGCATATTCGCTCGGATTATACGGTGAAAAACATTTTTTAATTTTAGGCAACAAGATATCCGCATAACCCGGGTAATCCAAAAAGGCCCGAGAATAGCACCCGAGTGCTTTTTCTCTATCCTGCTTGCTCAGTGCCAGATCTCCTTGAATAATCTTTACTCTGATAGACGATTGCTTGAAAGCTTGTGCTTTGGCTAAGTATTTTTGAGCCTTGCCGTAATTTTGTTCGGATAATTCTTTTTCGGCAAGTTCGCAATAGTAATGAACGATATGTCTGCTGTAGTCCGAACCTAAAGTCCGCAATCGTCGGGCGCATGTAATCGCTTGATGCCAAGATTTCTCGGTCTCGTAGATCGTAACCAAACATCGATAGCCTCTGCGGAGCGTTTCCGGTGTGCCGATCTTAATCAATCGCTTAAAGACATCTTCGGCATTACTCAACAAACCGGCGTGCAGATAATCCTGCCCCAATTCATACAGGGCTTCGGACTTGGCGGCATCGCTCAAACGGGAGCGTTGTATCAGATTGCTATGTATACGAATTGCTTTTTCCAGTTCACCTTTGCGACGAAATAAATTTCCCAATAAAACATGCGTTTCCAAAGTCGTCATATCGACTCGGAAAAATCTGATGAAAATTTCTACGGCTTTATCGGTTTGTTGGTCGAGCAGATAATTTAAGCCTTTGATGTATTCGGGTGCGATATCTCGCTTGGAGTCATTGCGCTGGCTACAGGCTTGCCATCCGCTCAGTGCCGCAACCGGTAATAGTGCAATCGGCACTAAAACCCAGTACCAATCAAATACCAAATCTCCCACTACACATCAACCGTTTCTGACAACTACCGAAACCGGCAATCGCTTTAGCCGTGTGTCAATCGTTATCGGAGTCATAAGCACTCGCTACGGCATCGCCACGACCGGCTTTGTTCAGGCGTCGGTTGACTAGGTTGCTGGGTTTGAAGTGAGGAATGTTTCGCCCGGAAACATTAATGATTTCTTTGGTTTTCGGATTACGCATGGTTTTAGACCTCTTGAAATGTAAAGTAAAAGAACCGAAGCCGCGAATCTCTATACGCTCCCCCAAACTAAGAACCTGACTCAGGTAATCAAAAGAACTCTGAACCGCGAGCTTAACATCTTCGTTCTGCAACCGATCTTGTTTGTCCGCTATTCGCTCTATCAGGTGCGAGCGGCTAATCGCTGATTCGGAGTCCATCGGATTTTTTTGATACCTCAGTTTCTGCTCGAAAACAATCCTTTAATAACATCCCCCAGCGAAGTCTTGGCAGGCTTCTTGGAAGTATATCCTTTGGTTATTTCTATTTGCTCGTCTTTCTCTTTTCTCTTTACCGACAAATTGATTCTAAAGTTTCTTCTATCGATACCGATGATTTTAGCTTCTATTTCTTCTCCTTTTTCTATTTCTTCTCTTTTTTCTGCGGAGGAATCCTCGGTGTTTTTGTCGTTCACCAATTCGGACTGCGGTATATAACCTCTGACATGTTCGGCTAAATCGATCATCACATACTTGTCCCCGGCACTTATCACTTTGCCTTTGACAACCGAACCTTTGGGATGTGCATTTAGATAATCACCCATAGGATCTTCTTCGAGCTGCCTAATGCTCAAAGAAACTCTGCTGCGCTTGACATCGACATTCAGCAACGAAAACTTAACCGTGTCGCCTTTTTTGTATTTGCGTATCGCCTGTTCGGGATGTTCGGTATTGGAAATATCGTTAATATGAACCAAGCCGTCTATACCGAAATCTCCCAAGCCGACAAAAATACCGAAATCATTGATAGACTTAATCTCGCCTTCCATTTGAGTTCCCGGCGAATGTGTCTTGGCAAACTCTTTCCACGGATTCGGCGCGCACTGCTTGATACCCAGCGATATTCTACGTTTCTCTTTGTCGATATCGAGTACCATAACATCTATTTCTTCGTTTTCGGACACGACTTTAGACGGGTTTATGTTTTTATTTATCCAGTCCATCTCGGAGACATGTACTAAACCTTCGACATTGTCTTCTATTTCTACGAAACAACCGTAGTCGGTGATACTGGTGACCTTACCTTTTATACGCGCACCTTTAGGATAGCGTTCGATTAACTTGTCCCACGGGTCTTCACTCAGTTGCTTGAGTCCTAAAGAAATACGATTCTTCTCCTTGTCTACTTTAAGTATTTTGACATCTATTTCATCACCTACGGATAATACTTCGGAAGGTCGATGTATACGTTTCCATGCCATATCGGTAATATGGAGTAAGCCGTCAAAGCCGTTGAAGCCGACGAAAGCACCGTAGTCGGTGATGTTTTTCACTATGCCTTTTACAACCGTTCCGCTTTCCAGATTTTTAAGCATTGCTTCCCGGTCGATGTTCCCTTCCGCTTCTAATACCGCACGTCTCGAAACGACGACATTATTACGACCTTGATCGAGTTTAATGACCTTAAAGTCTAAGATTTTGCCTTCGAGATGATCGAGGTCGCGTACCGGCTGTACATCGGCGAGAGAACCCGGCAAAAAAGCCTCTACACTTAAAACGGAAACTATAAATCCTCCTTTGACTCTACCTTTCAAGACTCCTTGAACCGTCTTGCCGGCCTCGTGCATCGCTTCTAATCGCTGCCACGCTTCGATGATCTTCGCCTGTTCACGGGATAACACCGTTTCGCCGAAACCGTCCTCTAAACTTTCCACGGCAACTTCCACCGTATCTCCTTCGTCGACTTCCAGTTCGCCGTTGATATTGTAAAATTCCTCTATCGGTATGATACCTTCGGATTTTAATCCTGCGTTGACAATGACACTGGTTTTAGTAATACCGGTTACTTTCCCTTTAATCAGAGAACCTATATCTACCTTCTGATTTTGCATTTTCTGCGAATCAAAAATATCGGAAAAATTTTCCATCAAATTATTTTGCCTCTTTCAGTTTAATTTAACTTTTACTACATTCATAAGTTCGTCCACAACCTCGGCTATAGACAATCGCGTTGTATCGAGTAAAACTGCATTATCGGCGATTTTCAATTGGGCAATAGGCCGTTCGCTATCGCGTTGATCCCTCTGTAGTAATTCTTTATTTAGCCTATCTAGTTTAGCATAAATGCCTTGTTGTCTCAATTGCAGATGTCTTCTACGGGCGCGTTCTGCTATATCCGCCTGCAAGAATATCTTCAACGGTGCGTCGGGAAAAACCACCGTTCCCATATCGCGTCCGTCCGCCACCAACCCGGGCAAAGCCCTAAACCGCCTTTGCATCGGCAATAAAGCATTGCGCAAAGCAACGCTTTCTCCGGCCACCGAGGCGACTTCGGCATAGTCTTCGCCGTAAATATCGTCTTCCACGAGGATACCGTTCAAGTAGGTCTTAATCTGCCCACCGTCTAGGATAAATCTTATATCGGTATCGGCAACCAAAGTTTCTATTTCCGGGATATTATCTAATGCAATATTGCGTTTATGTAGCTGCATCCCCAGTACACGATACAAAGCACCGCTGATCAAAATGTGATAACTCAGCCTTGTCGCCAGACGGCGCGCAATCGTGCTTTTGCCGACACCGGCAGGACCGTCTATTGCAATGACCGGTATCTCCGACATCTTATACCGATAGATCGAGACCTACGCTATTCGCCACTGCGACAAAATCGGGAAACGAAGTTTCAATATTCAGACAACGTTGTACGGAAATCATATCGTCGGCAACGGCACCGGCCACGGCGAACGCCATTGCCACGCGATGATCTTCGAAACTCTCCACGATACCACCTTTTAAGCGACCACCTTTTATGGTCATCCCGTCACGATGCACTTCAACCCTAATCCCACAACTGCGCAACCCTTTCGCCATCGCTTCGATACGGTCGCTCTCTTTGACTCTAAGCTCTTCGGCACCACGCAAATGCGTGTGTCCCTCGGCACACGCTGCAGCGATAAACAAAGCCGGAAATTCATCTATAGACGACGGTACCCAATGTTTCGGGATATCGATACCTTTCAATTTTGCGAAACGCACACGCAGATCGCCGACCGGTTCGTTGCATACGATTTGCCGATCGAGTATCTCTATATCGGCACCCATACGGCGAAGAATTCGCATCGCACCGCTGCGCGTATCGTTTAAGCCCACTTTTTCTATGATAATATCACTATTCGGGACTATAGTAGCCGCGACCATCAGAAATGTAGCCGACGAAATATCACCCGGCACATCGATGCGCGTTGCTTCGAGGCGACTGCCTCCCGGCAAGCGTACCATGCACCCTCGCCGCTCGACCCGACAACCGAAGTTGCTCAGCATTCGCTCGCTGTGATCACGGCTCGGTGTCGGTTCGACGACAACGGTCTCTCCTTGTGCATCCAACCCGGCGAGTAACAATGCCGATTTGACTTGTGCACTCGCAATCTTCAGTTCGGTATGCACACCGTGCAGATGTTCGACGGGTTTGATAATCAGCGGCGGCGTGCCGTGTTCCGAAGTATCGATAGCCGCGCCCATCTTTAGTAAGGGATCGACGACGCGGCGCATCGGACGACGATTTAACGAAGCATCGCCGCTTAAGGTTACCGAAATTTTCTTTGCTGCCAACAATCCGGTGAGCAGGCGTATAGAAGTTCCCGAATTGCCCAAATCTATAACTCGGTCGGCGGGGCATAACCCCTCTCGGCAACCGTACACCCGTATTAAGTCATCGGCGGACTCTATGCGTACCCCCAGTCGGCTCAAGGCTTGCATCGTCGCAAGGCAATCACGACTATGCAAAAAATTGGATACCTCGCTGACACCGTCGGCAAGCGTAGCAAACATTAATGCGCGGTGCGATATGGATTTATCGCCGCCAACCCGAACGATGCCGTTCAAAGATTCTACGGGGCTGGAATAAAGGGTGTCCGGCATAGTCACATATTTAATAGCACGATGCAAAGACTTGGGGTTAATCTTTGAGATTCAAATTTTTCTTTTCGTCTACCGTTTTTTCGAGTAATCGAAGCAACCGGTCGCCTTGTTTGTTTTCGATCAGCTTGCGTATCGAAGACATGCTTTTCTCGAAGGCTTTTATGGCTCGGAGCACGTGGTCTTCGTTGGCAATAAATATATCTCGCCACATCGTCGGATCGCTGACTGCGATGCGCGTGAAATCTTTCAAACCACCGGCGGAAAAACCGGTTTTTACACCGGCTTGCTCGAGCGAATTTATTAATGCATAAGCGACGATATGCGGCAAGTGGCTCGTTGCCGCAAATAATTCGTCGTGCAGTTTTGCCGATAATACTTCGATTTTAGCTCCGGCTTTACACCATAATGCACGCACCGTATTCATTGCGACTTCGTCGGCATGTGGTTCGGGCGTTAAAAAAACATAACGCGAAACAAACAAATCCTCCGACGCCGTCGCCGGTCCGCTGTTCTCGGTTCCGGCAATCGGATGCGCCGGCACCATGCGGGTGGGAACATTACCCCAAACCGAACACGCATCGGCGATGACACTGCGCTTGACACTGCCTACATCGGTAATGACGATGCGCTCGGCTGCTTCTTTGATTTGTTCAAAAATACTACAAATCGCACCCACGGGCGTTGCGACAACCAGAATATCGCAGTGTTCTGCAAGTGCGAGCGGGTGTTCCTCGATGCCGTCGAATGCGCCTCTCTCGGCTGCTTGCCGCGCATGTATCTCGTCGGTATCGCAGCCTAAGATACTTTGCTCGGGGTCACGATTTTTTAGAGCCAACGCCAACGAAGTGCCGATTAAACCGGTACCGACGATACCGACGACGAAACGCTCTATATCTTCCATCACTCGGACTCGAGTATTTGTTTCAGAGTCTCTAGAAAACGTCGGTTTTGTTCCGCCGAACCTACCGTCACCCGTAAATGCCGTGGCATATCGTAATTTTCTATGGCGCGTATAATCACGCCGCGTTCCAACAACGCGTCATAAATTACCGCCGCTTGCGCGCCGATTTCTATACATAAAAAATTAGCTGCCGACGGCAAACATTTTAAACCCAGTTTGCTACACCCATCCGACAAATAAGCCAAGCCTTCGCTATTCAACCGTACACTTTTCTCGAGATACACCGTATCGTCGAGCGACGCAATCGCAGCCTTCAACGCCAAAGCATTATTATTAAAAGGTTGACGCAGACGGTCGAACAAATCGGCAATCTCAACCGACGAGAGCGCATAACCTATGCGTAGACCGGCGAGTGCATAAATTTTAGAAAAAGTTTGAGTAACGATCAGATTCGGATAGTCGTCCAACCATTTCGATGCATCGGGATAGTCGTGGACTTGCGCGTATTCGGCATACGCTTGATCGACGACGACGACGATATGCTCGTCCACGGACTCCATAAACCGTCTGAGGTCGGCTTCTTTAATCCAAGTACCGGTAGGGTTATTGGGGTTGGCAATGAATACAACCGCGGTACGCTCGTCTATCACCTCTAAAAAGCGTTGCATATCGTGTCCGTAAGGCATCTCGTCATCGGCGGTTTGAGGTGTCGCTCGATGCGCTGCCGCACCCGAGATTCGGGTTACCAAGTCATAGATTTCAAACGCATGCTCGGAGTAGACTGCATTTTTGCTTTTATCCAGAAAGCAACGGGCAACGAATTCGAGCAACTCGTTGGAACCGTTTCCCAGAGTAATCCGGTTCGCCGAGATACCGTGCCGTTCGGCGAGCTTGGCTTTGAGTAGCAAGCCGGTACCACTCGGATAAAGATGTACTCGGTCGGCGTGGTCGCACATCGCCGCTACCGCACGAGGGCTGGGACCCAAAGCGTTTTCGTTCGAGGACAGCTTGATCGCTTCGAGTGTCGCAGACGATTTCCCCAAATCCTCGACGCTCTTACCCGGCTGATAGGGTTTTATATCGAGTAAGGAGGCTGAGCAATGTTGTTCGGGCTTAAAGGTCATCGTTTTTTATCTCTATCTCGGTAGTTGATTATAAAATCCTAAACATCCATCCTCTATCAAGTCGAATAGATGCGTATAAACATCGATCGCATTATCGGTCTCCTGCATCAGTACTTCTCGATTACCGAAGTACTCCGAATAAGCCATTATATACTCGGGTTCGTTGTGTCCTTCCATCCAATACCGCACCGGTACATAATGCGCTCGCTCGAAGATGAATACCCGATTATAGCTTTGCGGATTCAGCACTTGCAACGGTGTCGAACGATAAACCGATAAATCATAGCCACGCCGTGCGGCGACATCGCCGATCATCGGGTCGCAAGGCCGACCGTGGCAAGCCCGAATACCTGCAGAATCTATGTGCATTGCCAGAGAGGTTTGATTTTTAATATACTCGAAAACCGCGTGTCCGACGATCGAACGGCACGTGTTCAGAGTGCATACAAAAAGTAATGCCGAAGTATTAAATTGTGTCTTCTGCGGTTTTGGCATCCTCTTTTTCAAGAGTGCTTTGCAGGTTCATTTCAAACTCGTCCATTAAATTTTTCTCGGGAACATCCCAAGCCGTTCCTGCCGGGATCAAGCGACCGACGATTACATTCTCCTTTAATCCTCTCAACATATCGCTGGAACCTTTGATTGCCGATTCGGTCAGTATCTTCGTCGTCTCTTGGAAAGAAGCCGCGGAAATAAACGACTCGGTCGATAAAGAAGCCTTTTTGATGCCCTGCAGTAAAGCCTCGTACTTGGCGGGTTCTTTGCCTGCAGCCTCGAGGTTTTTATTAATCTCGGCGAGCTTGATTTTCTCGACGGTATCGTCCACCAGATATTTACTGTCGCCCGGGTCTACGATACGCACCCTACGCATCATTTGTCTGATAATGACCTCTATATGTTTATCGTTAATTTTTACACCTTGTAGTCTATAGACATCTTGTATTTCTTTCACCAAATAATCGGCCATTTCGTTGATACCCAACAACCGCAAGATGTCGTGCGGATTTCTTTCGCCTTCGGATATAACCTCGCCTTTCTCTACATACTCGCCTTCGGCAATTTCTATACGACGCCATTTGGGTACGAATACATGGTGCTTTTCCTGCTTGCCGGTAATGACAATCTTTTGCTTGCCACGAATTTCCCTATCGAAGCCGATGGTTCCCGAACACTCGGCCAGAATAGCCGCTTCTTGTGGGATGCGTGCCTCGAATAAATCGACGACTCGCGGCAAACCACCGGTGATATCGCGCGTCTTCGAACTCTCCTGCGGGATACGGGCGATTGTGTCACCGACATTGATCTTATCTCCGTCGTCTACGGTGACTATCATGCCCGGCATCAACCGATAGTGCGCGGTTCTGCCGTCGCTTAATTTTATTTCCTTGCCTTTTTTGGTAATAGAAATCGCCGGTGTTTGATCTTTCACGACCGGCATAACCACATAGGTACTCAATCCGGTCACCTCGTCGGTCTGCTTGTAGACGGTACTGCCCTCGGTGAAATTCTCCAACTTAATGGTGCCTTTGGTTTCGGCAATGACCGGGTGCATGTGGGGATCCCAGTTGACGATCACCGTGCCGGCTTCGACGACATCTCCCTCCTTATGACTCAAACGTGCGCCATAAGGAATTTTGTAGCGTTCTCTCTCGTTGCCGGCCTCGGTGACGATGCTAATCTCTCCCGAGCGCGAAACGACGATGTAACTGTCGTCGTGTTCTATCAATTTAACTTTGTGTAGACGAACGATACCGTCGGTTTTAGGTGCAATGCTATTGACCGAAACCGAACGGCTTACCGCACCGCCGATATGGAAAGTCCGCATCGTCAGTTGTGTGCCCGGCTCGCCTATGGATTGTGCGGCGATAATGCCTACCGCCTCTCCCTCACTCACCAAGCTACCCCTAGCCAAGTCTCGTCCATAGCACATCGCACAAACACCGTATGCGGACTCGCATGTGATGGGTGAACGCACTTTGATTTGATCTATACCGTGTTGCGTTAACAATGCGATCGCTTTTTCATCCAACAATTCGCCTTCGGCAATAATCGTCTTTTTATTCATTTTTACATCTTCTGCAAGTACTCTGCCCAAAGTACGTTCGGCCAGGCTCTCCACAACTTCACCGCCTTCTATATTGGATTTGATATAAATACCCTCCCGAGTACCGCAGTCTTTCTCGACGACTATAACATCCTGCGATGCATCGACCAATCGGCGCGTCAAATAGCCCGAGTTTGCCGTTTTGAGTGCGGTGTCTGCGAGACCTTTGCGAGCACCGTGCGTAGAAATGAAGTACTGCAAGAGATTCAATCCCTCTCGGAAATTGGCGGTGATCGGCGTTTCGATAATAGAACCGTCGGGTTTCGCCATCAGTCCGCGCATCCCGGCGAGCTGTCGAATCTGTGCAGCGGAACCACGAGCACCCGAGTCGGCCATCATGAATATAGAGTTGAACGAAGGTTGCGAGGTGTTCTTACCGCTGTGATCCTTGACTATTTCGGTGCTCAATTCGTCCATCATGTGAGATGCGATGCGGTCGTTGGCATTAGACCAAATATCGACGGTTTTGTTGTATTTTTCACCACCGGTCACCAAACCCGCTGCGTATTGACGTTCTATACCTTTGACTTCGTTCTCCGCTTCGGCTAAAACAGCCTGCTTGTCGCGAGGAATAACCATATCGTCGACACCGAAGGAGATTCCCGCCTTGGTCGCATAATAAAAGCCGGTATACATTAAGTGATCGGCAAAGACCGCCGTCGCCTTAAGTCCCGCTTCTCTATAACTCACATCTATGAGCTCCAGTATGCGGCGTTTATCCAGTACTCTATCAACCAATTCGAAAGCTAATCCCTCGGGCAAAATACGAGACAAGATGGCACGACCGGTTGTGGTTTCGGTTAGCTGTAGCCTCTCTTCCCCGGGTATCTTCAGACGTACTTTGATTCGCGCATGCAAGTCGACTTGTTTGGTTTCATACGCCCGCTCGACTTCATCCAAATCGGCAAACAGACTCCCTTCGCCTTTGGCATTGATACGCTCACGCGTCATATAATACAAGCCCAAGACGATGTCCTGCGTAGGCACGATGATAGGGGAACCACTCGCCGGTGAAAAGATATTGTTGGTGGACATCATCAAACAACGCGCTTCGGCTTGAGCCTCCAGAGACAAAGGCACATGAACCGCCATTTGGTCGCCGTCGAAATCGGCATTGAAGGCGGTACAAACCAGAGGATGCAACTGTATCGCCTTACCTTCGATCAAAATCGGTTCGAACGCCTGTATGCCCAAGCGATGCAGGGTCGGCGCACGGTTCAACAATATCGGGTATTCTCTGATAATTTCGTCTAATACATCCCAAACCTCGGGGCCTTGTTTTTCGACCAACTTCTTGGCATTTTTGATCGTGTCGACGACCCCTCTCAAATAGAGTTTGCTATAGATAAAGGGTCTAAACAATTCCAGCGCCATTTGTTTAGGTATCCCGCACTGATGGAGCTTTAGCGAAGGTCCTACGACAATGACCGAACGCCCGGAATAATCGACACGCTTACCGAGTAGGTTCTGGCGAAATCGCCCTTGTTTGCCCTTGATCATATCGGCTAAGGACTTCAGCTGCCGTTTATTGTTTGCGACGGCGACACGACCACAGCGGCCGTTATCGAGCAGCGCATCGACCGATTCCTGCAACATACGCTTCTCGTTGCGTACGATGATGTCGGGAGCCTTGATCTCGAGCAGTCGTCTCAAACGGTTATTTCGGTTAATCACCCTACGGTACAAATCGTTTAAATCCGAACTTGCAAAACGACCGTCGCTCAAAGGCACCAAAGGGCGCAAATCGGGAGGTAATATAGGCAACACCGTCAAAACCATCCATTCGGGCTTGTTGCCCGAGTCTATAAAGGCTTTGACGAGTTTGAGGCGCTTGGTCAAACGTTTGATCTTCGCCTCGGATTTGGTTTTAGAAATCTCCTCTCGTAACTCTATAACTTGTTTTTCCAAGTCCAAATCTTGGAGCAACCGCATAATGGCTTCCGCCCCCATGCCGACCTCGAATTGCTCTCCTTGCTCTTCGATGATGTCGAAGTATTCATCGTCGGTGAGTATTTGCTTGACCTTCAAATCGGTCATGCCGCTATCGAGCACTACATGACTTTCAAAATACAAAACGCGCTCTATATCGCGCGGTGCCATATCGAGTAACAGTCCTATTTTGGAAGGCAGCGATTTAAGGAACCAGATGTGTACGACCGGGCTGGCAAGATCGATATGTCCCATCCGCTCTCGCCGAACACGCGAAAGGGTTACTTCGACCCCGCACTTTTCACAAACCACGCCGCGGTGTTTGAGACGCTTATATTTTCCGCACAGACATTCGTAATCTTTAATAGGTCCGAAAATTTTGGCGCAAAACAATCCGTCGCGCTCGGGTTTCAAAGTCCTGTAGTTGATCGTTTCCGGTTTTCTCACCTCGCCGTAAGACCAAGAGCGAATTTCATCCGGCGACGCAATACTGATTTTCAGAAAATTGAATTTTTTCTCGTCGTACTGCGACTTTTTGAGTATGTCAAATAAACCTTTCATTGGATTCTCTCCTTAATAATCTTAAGACTCTTTTTGTCCGAGATCCATATTGAGGCCTAAAGAACGTATCTCTTTGACCAAAACATTAAAGGACTCGGGAATATTCGCTTCGACATTACAGTTGTTATTGACTATGCTTTTGTATACTTTGTTTCGCCCGCGCACATCGTCCGACTTGACGGTCAGCATCTCCTGCAAAACATGCGCGGCACCGTAAGCCTCGAGTGCCCATACCTCCATCTCACCGAAACGCTGCCCGCCGAACTGTGCTTTACCTCCCAAGGGATGCTGGGTAATCATGCTATAAGGACCTGTCGCACGCGCATGCATTTTGTCGTCAACCATATGATTTAACTTCATAATATACATATAGCCGACCGTAATCGGTCTATCGAATAAATCGCCGGTTCGCCCGTCTTGCAAAATTGCCTGCCCGGATTGCGGCAACCCGGCCAAAGACAGCATGCCTTTTACTTCTTTTTCTTTGACACCGTCGAAAACCGGTGTTGCAATAGGTATACCATTGCTCAAATTGTCGGCTAAACTTAATATCTCCTTATCTTTGATCTTTTGTAAGTTTTCCTTGTGAACCATATCACCTTCGTTATAATCGTAAATTTTCTGAAGGAAATCGCGTATCGTCGATGCTTTGTCGTTGCCGCTACGCATTTTCCCGATATTCCATCCCAAAGCCTTGGCCGCCCACCCCAAGTGAGTCTCCAATACTTGCCCGACATTCATCCGAGAAGGCACACCCAGAGGATTCAATACGATATCTACCGGTGTCCCGTCTTCCAGATAAGGCATATCTTCGGTAGGGACGATCGCCGACACGACCCCCTTGTTGCCATGTCGACCGGCGAGTTTGTCGCCCGGCTGTATGCGGCGTTTGACCGCCAGATACACCTTGACCGTTTTCAAAATATCGGGCGGCATGACATCGCCGGCTTGTAACTTTTTCTGTTTTTTCTTGAAATTCGCTTCTAAACGCGCCCGTTGCTCTTGCAAGCGTTTTGCCAATTTTTCCAGTTGCAAACTGACCTCGTCGTTCTGCATCCGTACGCTAAACCACTTGTCGCGCTCCAGTCGGTCCAAATAAGACTGCGTGACCTTCATGCCTTTTTCCAAAGCATTCGGACCTCCGGCTACGACCTTGTTGAGGATTAAATTTTTAACTCGATTAAAAACATCGTTCTCGTAAATGCGCAATTCGTCGTTATAGTCTTTGCGCGCTTTTTCTATCTCCTGCTTTTGTATCTCCTGTGCACGACTATCCTTGGGTATGTCTTCTCGGGTGAAAATTTTAACGTCTACGACAGTACCCTCTATGCCCGACGGCACGCGTAAAGAATTGTTCTTTACATCCGAAGCCTTTTCGTCGAATATCGCTTGTAGCAGTTTCTCTTCCGGCGTCAGCGGACTCTCGCTCTTCGGTGTCACCTTGCCGACTAAAATATCGCCGGATTTGACTTCGGCACCCATATAAACGACACCGGAGTCATCTAATTTAGATAGCAGACTTTCGCTAACATTCGGTATATCGGCGGTAATTTCCTCGTCGCCCAACTTGGTGCTACGCGCCACACAGGTGAGTTCTTCTATATGAATAGAAGTAAAACTATCCTCCTCGACGACGCGATCGGAAATGAGTATCGAGTCTTCGTAGTTATAACCGTTCCACGGCATAAAAGCCACCAACACATTCTTACCCAAAGCCAGTTCTCCTAAATCGGTTGCCGAGCCGTCGGCTAAAACATCTCCTTGTTCTATCACATCGCCGACTTTGACCAAAGGACGCTGATTGATGCAGGTGTTATAGTTTGAACGCATATACTTGGTCAGTTCATAAATATCCACACCGGCTTCGTCGGCAGAAACCTCTTTATCGTCGACTCGAACGACAATCCGCGCCGCATCGACCGTGTCGACGACACCGCCTCGGCGAGCTACCAATAACGCACCCGAATCGGTTGCGACCGTAGCCTCCAGACCCGTTCCCACCAACGGCTTTTCGCTGGTCAATAACGGCACCGCCTGACGCTGCATATTGGATCCCATCAATGCACGATTTGCATCGTCGTGTTCCAAAAACGGAATGAGTGCCGCTGCCGCCGAAGCGATCTGTTTGGGAGAAACATCTATCAATTGCACCTTGTCCGGCGGGAACAAACTAAATTCGTTATTCTTTCTACACGAAACGAACTCTCCGACTAATTTGTTTCGCTCGTCGACTTCGGCATTTGCTTGTGCAATGACATACTCTCCTTCTTCTATCGCCGATAAAAAACGTATTTTATCGGTCACTACCGAGTTTTTAACTTCCAAATAACACGTTTCTATAAAACCGTAATGGTTGGGGTGTGCATAGACCGCCAGCGAGTTAATCAATCCGATATTGGCACCCTCGGGGGTTTCTATAGGGCACAACCGACCGTAATGCGTCGGGTGCACATCTCGAACTTCAAAACCGGCGTGCTCACGCGCCAATCCACCCGGACCGAGTGCCGAAATTCGACGTTTGTGGGTAACCTCGGATAACGGATTATTCTGCTCCATAAATTGCGACAGTTGACTAGAACCGAAAAATTCCTTTATCGACGCCGAGACGGGTTTTGAGTTAACCAGATCCTTCGGCTTCAATTTATCGACTTCCGCTGTCGCCAGACGTTCTCTAACGACATGCTCAACCCGAACCAATCCGATGCGCAATGCGTTGCCTACCATTTCGCCCACACAACGTACTCGGCGATTTCCCAAATGGTCGATATCGTCGACCGAACCCTCGCCGTTATGTATGCCGATGAGTGTCGAGATGACATCGATAATGTCCTGCTTGTCTAATATGGTTGCGCCGGTATTGGAAGCTCTCTTTAGACGACTGTTGAATTTCATGCGTCCCACTTCGGATAAATTGTAGCGGTCGGGGTTGCTGAATAAATCGACAAATCTGGTTTTGGCGTGCTCTTCCGGTGGTTGTTTCTCGCCCGGATGCATCCTGCAATAAATTTCGAAATAAGATGCTTTTTGCGTACGCGGACAAACATCGATGTTTAAGGTATCCGAGATGTAAGAACCTCGGTTGATATCGTTCACATAAATTATGTCGAAGCTGTCTATGCCGGAGGCTTCGAATTTTTTCAGCCATGCCTCGGTGATCTCCTCGTTGACTCTTGCCAATAGTTCACCGGTACGGGGGGCGACTATATCTTTTGCGTGCACCTTTCCGCATAAGTATTCGGGAGGAATTGTCAGCTTTTTCAATCTAGATTTTTCCAACTCTTTAATGTGTGAGACATTGATACGCCTATTGGCTTCGACGATTACACGAGACGGTGTCTCTATGGCAAAATCCAAGGTCTGACCTCGCAAACGCTCGGGTACGAGTGCCATGCTATAGGTTCCCTTATCGTATTTGATAGTCTCCAACTCGAAGAAGGTACTCAATATTTCCTCGTCGCTCATCCCCAATGCCCTCAGAAAAACCGTAACCGGTATTTTGCAACGCCTGTCGATACGAACATACAAACATTCCTTGGAGTCGAATTCAAAATCCAACCACGAACCGCGATAAGGAATGATTCGTGCGGTATAAGTGGACTTACCCGAACCTTGTGTTTTTCTTTTATCGTGTTCAAAAAAGACACCCGGAGAACGATGCAACTGCGACACGACGACGCGCTCGGTTCCGTTGATGACGAAAGTTCCGGTATCGGTCATCAACGGCAACTCACCCATATAAACTTCTTGTTCCTTAACTTCCTTCGGCGCACCTATTTTGTTCGCACCTTTTTTCTCATAAAATATTAAGCGCATCGTAACATGAACAATCGCTGCATAAGTACGCCCTCTCAACTTACATTCTCTAACATCAAAAAGCGGGTCGCTTAGACGGTAGCTGACAAACTCGATCGCTGCCGTCTTGGAATGGCTCACTATCGGAAATATAGATTTGAATATGGCTTGCAAACCCATATCTTTTCTATCCTTTTCGGCTATGTCGCTTTGTAAAAAGTCTTGATACGAAGATATCTGCATCTGTAACATATAAGGAATGTGATGCCTTTCGACGAATTTTCCGAAGCGTTTGCGTATGCGCTTCTTTGCTGTATAACTATAAGACATGTGCTAGTCTCCTATGGCGGTGAATGCGCAGTGCGCGCGAAATCGTGGGCGCATCGCATGCGACCGGCTTAAATTGCATAAACTGCAATTCAATCTGCTTATTTAAGTTCAACCGAAGCCCCTGCCTCTTCCAGTTGCTTCTTCATTTCTTCGGCTTCTTCGGTCGCCACACCCTCTTTAACATTAGCCGGTGCGCTTTCAACCAAATCTTTAGCCTCTTTAAGACCCAAGCTGGTAACCGCCCTAACCGCTTTGATTACCGCAACCTTGTTAGCACCGAAACCGGTCAATACGACATCGAAAGCACTTTTAGCCTCCTCTTCCGCAGCGGCGGCACCGCCGGCAGCGGCCGGTGCTGCGGCAACCGCGGCCGCCGACACACCGAACTTTTCCTCCATCGCCGAGACTAAATCGACAACTTCCATAACCGACATATTAGAAATAGCGTCTAGTATCTCTTCTCTTGAAACAGCCATTTTATTTACTCCTTGTGTATTTATAAATGAAAAACTTAAAACTTTAACTTTGCTCTTTGAGCTCGCGTGTCGCTGCCACGACACGTACTATTTGCACCACAGGTGCTTGAATCGTTCTTAGCAATTTCTCTATCGGTGCCTTCATAACCGCCATCGTCAAACTCAGTGCTTGTTCGTAAGTCGGCAATTCGGCGAGCTGCTTAAGTTTCGAAATATCGTGTAGCTCACCGTCCAGGGAAATTAATTTAACCTCGACATCTTTAATCTCCTTGACAAGGCTATGGATGATGCGCGCCGCAGCGACAGGGTCGTCCATCGAAAAAGCGACCATCATAGGCCCGGATAAATGTTCGTTCATGCACGCGAACGGCGTGTCCGCCAATGCGCGTCGGGCAAGACTATTTTTGATAACCCGAATACGTACACTCTGTTCGCGCGCCTGCTTGCGCAAATCGGTCATTCGGTTCGCAGCAATGCCGTGATAATCTATGGCCACGGCAGATTTGGCATCTGCGGCTATCGCTGCAACTTCCTCGACTATTCGTTTCTTGTCTTCGATCTTTAATGCCATTTTTGCTTCAAATTGATAGACTACTACGGTCTATGGTTAAACCCGGTCCCATCGTCGAAGAGACACTGACTTTCTTCAGATATTGACCTTTAGCGGAAGCCGGTTTTGCCTTAATCACATCACCCAATAATGTATTGAAATTCTCCTCCAGTTGCCGTGCCGAAAAGGTTCGGCTCCCTATACTACAGTGCAATATACCCGCTTTATCGACACGATATTTGGCTCGCCCCGATTTTATACTGCGCACCGTCTCGGCAACATCCTTGCTTACCGTACCGTCTTTGGGGTTCGGCATCAAACCACGAGGCCCTAATATCTGACCGATGCTGCCGACCACCGGCATGACATCGGGAGAGGCAACAACCGCGTCATAATCAAAATCGCCTTGCTTTGCCTTCTCTACCAAATCTTGCAAGCCGACTACATCGGCACCCGCAGCTTCGGCTACCGCAACCTGCTCGCCTTGGGTAAAAACCGCAACTTTCACCTGCTTGCCCAGACCGTGCGGTAACGCGGTTGAACCGCGAACCAGCTGATCGTTCTTGCGTGGATCGATACCCAGTCTAATACTCACATCTATGGACTCGTCGAATTTAACGCTCGAACACTCTTTCAATAGATCGAAGGCTTCGGTTAGCGAATACGACTCTTGCTTTTCGCACTTCTCTTTTATCGCCTTCATTCTTTTCGATAATTTAGCCATATCTATATTTCCTCAACCGTGATGCCCATACTACGCGCACTGCCGGCGATGGTTCTAACCGCCGCATCCATCTCCGCCGCAGTCAGGTCGGCTTGCTTGGTCTTGACTATTTCCTCTATTTGCGCACGAGTAACCTTGCCTACCTTATCCATATTGGGGGTGCCGCTCCCTTTACCGATACCGGCGGCTTTTTTCAGCAATACCGCTGCCGGCGGCGATTTAATAATGAAACTAAAACTACGGTTATCGTAGACCGTAATCACTACCGGCACCGGCATCCCCTTCTCGAAGTCTCCGGTACGGCTGTTGAATTCCTTACAAAAGTCTTGTATCGCTAAGCCGTGCTGACCCAAAGCCGGGCCTACCGGCGGGCTCGGGTTAGCCTCGCCTGCTGGTATTTGCAACTTTATATAAGTTTTTACTTCTGCTGCCATACTCTATGCCGCTATATCTTCTCAACCTGATTAAAGGTGATCTCCACCGGAGTGGAACGACCGAAAATCTGCACACTCACCTGCAGTCTATTTTTCTCGTAATCCACCTCTTCGACAACACCGTTAAAATCGTTAAAAGGTCCTCCGGTCACACGTATCACTTCGCCAACCTCGTACAATATCTTGGGTTTAGGCTTGCTCGCATCTTCTTTTATACGGCTGATGATGCTTTCAACTTCCTTTTGCGGCACCGGTGTGGGCTTGCTGGGTGAACTACCGATAAAACCCACAACTCTAGGAACGCCGTTGACCAGGTGCCAAGTGCGCTCGTCCATAACCATCTCTATTAACACATAGCCGGGAAAAAATTTACGCTCCACCTGATGCTTTTTTCCTGCCCGCATCTCAACCACAGTCTCTTGAGGTATCATGATTTCACCGAAACGATCTTCCAGCTTGTTTCGCTGCACTCTTTCTTCCAAAGATTTCTTCACCGAACCCTCGTATCCGGAATAGGTTTGCACTGCGTACCACTCCATTCTATTCATTTAATAATGATTTGCATGAACCAAGCTAAAAACAAATCCAGTGCCCACAAAAAAAGTGCCACTATTAAAACCATGACAAAAATCAGCAAGGTCGTCTGAAGGGTCTCGGCTTTCGTCGGCCATACCGTCTTTTGCAATTCAACCTGTGCACCCTGCAAAAAGATCGCAGTACTTTTACCCGGTTTGGTCAAAAAGAATAATACGGCAGCAACCACGACCATCGCAAGTATAGCAAGCACGCGATACAGCAATATCTCGTCCGATAAATAATAAAATAGAGCAAGCCCCGACGCTAAGGACAGAAACACACCTGCCAATTTAATGCGATCCATCAATAAATCATTGGTATTTGCCATCGGATAACCTCGCTTAATTAGGCCGCCAAAGTCCGGCAGGCCAGGAGGGATTTGAACCCCCAACCTGCGGTTTTGGAGACCGCTGCTCTGCCAATTGAGCTACTGGCCTATCATGACCCCATAAACTATACATCATAGAAACGCTGCAATTCGTTCAGCTAACAGTTTATTCTATGATTTTAGCTACTACGCCTGCGCCTACCGTGCGACCTCCTTCCCTGATCGCAAAACGCAGACCTTCTTCCATCGCAATCGGTCCTATTAAACTCACCGTCATCTTCACATTGTCCCCCGGCATCACCATCTCTACACCCGACTCCAACTCTACCGCACCGGTCACATCGGTCGTCCTAAAATAAAACTGCGGTCGGTAGCCTTTGAAAAACGGCGTGTGTCGACCGCCTTCCTCTTTCGACAATATATACACCTCGGCCTCGAACTTCTTGTGCGGGGTGATCGAACCCGGCTTGCACAATACCTGACCTCGCTCTACCTCCTCTCGCTTCGTCCCCCGCAACAACACCCCGACATTGTCTCCGGCACGACCTTCGTCCAACAACTTCCTGAACATCTCTACTCCCGTACAGGTCGTCTTGTTCGTCTCTCTTATCCCGACAATCTCTATCTCGTCTCCTACCTTCACGATGCCTCGCTCTATACGACCAGTCACCACCGTCCCCCGTCCCGATATCGAAAATACATCTTCCACCGGCATCAGATAGTCTCCGTCTATCGCTCGCTCCGGCTCCGGGATATACTTGTCCATCTCGGTTATCAACTGCTCTACCGACGACACCCCCATCTCCGAACCGTCTCCTTCCAACGCCTTCAGTGCCGAACCCGCCACAATCGGTATGTCGTCTCCCGGAAACTCGTAGTTCGACAATAACTCGCGCACTTCCATCTCTACCAACTCCATCAACTCCTTGTCGTCCACCATGTCGGCTTTGTTCAAATATACGACGATATGCGGCACACCCACTTGCCGTGCCAACAAAATATGCTCTCGCGTCTGGGGCATCGGACCGTCCGCCGCACTCACCACCAATATCGCCCCGTCCATCTGTGCCGCGCCGGTTATCATGTTCTTGATATAGTCGGCGTGTCCCGGACAATCTACATGCGCATAGTGTCTCGCTTGCGACTCATACTCCACATGCGCCGTCGCGATCGTGATCCCTCGCTCTCGTTCCTCCGGCGCATTGTCTATCTGCTCATACGAGCGATACTCGCCGGCACCCTGATTATCCGACATCACCTTGGTCATCGCCGCCGTCAGTGTCGTCTTGCCGTGATCCACATGTCCTATGGTTCCTACATTGACATGCGGTTTCGTTCTTTCAAATTTTTCTTTAGACATAATTTATTCCTAAATTGGGTTATTGATGGAGCCCATAACCGGGATTGAACCGGTGACCCCTTCCTTACCAAGGAAGTGCTCTACCACTGAGCTATATGGGCGAGCAAACAGGGGTCGCAACATATCCGGAGCGGGCGAGCGGGATCGAACCGCCACTATCAGCTTGGAAGGCTGAGGTTCTACCATTGAACTACGCCCGCCATTGTAACTACAACTAAAGATCCCAAAACACTGCTCCCTATCGTCGCTTCCGCTGCCGGCCATCACTGGAGGGGGTAGGATTTGAACCTACGAAGGCATAGCCAGCAGATTTACAGTCTGCCCCCGTTGACCGCTTGGGTACCCCTCCACAATCTAGTGGATTGCGGATTATCCCAAAAAATCAAGCGATTTGCAAGTATAACATATTTTTGGCATACATGCTAGAATATTCTACCTTATAAATTAAAGGAGGGTTATAACGATGAACGATACAAAACCACTTAAAGTAGCGATTACCGGCGCAGCCGGCAATATCGGTTATGCGCTTGCTTTTAGAATTGCAAGCGGCGCAATGCTGGGTTCGCACCCCGTTGTGCTACATCTGATTGAAATCAGACAAGCCGAGAAACAACTCGACGGCGTGCTGATGGAATTAGAGGACTGCGCTTTTCCTTTGCTCGATGCCTGCATCGGCACGAGCGACACAGAAGCAGGTATGGAAGATGTGGATATCGCTATCTTGGTCGGATCCAAACCTCGGAGGGCGGGCATGGAGCGCAAAGACTTACTGAAAGATAACGGCGAAATTTTCAAACGCCAAGGGCAGATAATAAATGCAGTGGCATCCAGAGAAGTCAAAGTGCTTGTCGTCGGCAATCCGGCGAATACCAACGCATTGATTGCATATCGAAACGCACCCGATCTAAACCCCGACCAATTTAGTTGCATGACCCGCTTGGACCACAACCGAGCATTGACGATGATTGCCAAGAAATATAACAAAGCCGTCGGGCAGATAAAGAAAATGATCATTTGGGGGAATCACTCGGCAACACAATTTCCCGATCCACTGCACTGCGAAATAGACGCAAAAGCCCTACAGCCGGATCACGACTGGGTGGAACAAGAATTTGTTCCTGCGGTGCAGCAACGTGGTGCAGAAGTCATAGAGGCACGCGGCGCATCGTCGGCAGGCTCTGCGGCAAACGCAATCGTCGATCATCTACGCGATTGGACCTTTGCTACCGCCGAAAACGATTGGGTCAGCATGGGGGTCGTCTCCGACGGTCATTACGGCATAGAACCCGGCATCGTCTATTCCTTCCCGGTTATTACGAAGAACGGACAATGGCGTATCGTGCCCGACCTGACGGTCAACGACTTTGAGACTAAAATGATGTTAGAGACCGAAAAAGAGTTGCACGAAGAACGTTCGGCTGTTGAACACTTACTCTAAGTTACTTGAGTTTCTAGGGGATTTGTTATATTGTTGCGATTTACTCCAAGGGGTGGAGCCGGTAGCCCCACCCCTGTATACATTACCAGCTACTCGATACCGAAAAAACAACTGCCTCGCAAGCGTCGTCGCATCCGTCTAAATCGGACGCATCTTGCCACGATAAATCAAATGTAAATTTATCGATAGACTTGGATACCCCGACCGCATAATATGTGTAATCAAAACCGTCGGGCGAGGTTTTATCGCCGTCCACATCTTGATAACCGACTTGAACATAAGGATCTACCATATCGGGAATACTGAAGCCGAGTCCACCATGTACCCAAACCCCGGTATCATCTTCGCCATAAAAATCCGGCGAATAGGCGATGCCTATGTCCGCAGACGGTTGATAGTCGGTATCCCAAGTGTAGCTCAACGAACCATAAAACTCTAAAAAGTCATAGTCATTACCTGCATCCTCATTCTGGTCGGGATAAATATAGTATAAAGCACCGACATCCCAGCCTAAGCCGTTTTGGAACTCACCGGATATACCGCCGTAGACATCAATTTCTAATGACCCAAAATCCGGATTGGTATCAATAACCGCAGTTTGACCAGCAGGAACCGGCATTGGTATTGGTACTTCGGTTTCGGCTCCTGATTGGAACTCCAGACTGGAAGCCCATACGCCCAAATAGAAGCCCGATTCGTGCGAATAATCAAATCCGCCCTGCAATGCCGGATCCTCGTTGGTTTGAGAAATCCCACGGTAGACATAGTCGGATGTGAGTGTCACATTCGCGCTGAAACTGTGGGGTGAATGTCCATCCGCAAAAGCGGAAGGAACATAGGTAGTAAATAATAGGAATAATAAGCCTCCGATAGAAGCCTTATAAGCCCTACTGAAAATATATAGATATTTCATTTTAATAACCTCACTATGAGTTGATCTTAATAACGAATGATAATTAGAATAATTATCGTTATGATTATTATATTAAATCACTGCTGATAAGTCAATGAATGGCTTATAAAAATCACAAATGCGGGGGCGCAAGCGATTGAGATCGCGTGCAAGTACGACACCAGTTCATTCCTCCCCTGTGGAGAGAAATGGGGCTGTTGAAAAAGTCCGGACATCGCAAAAATCTGACCGCTGTGCGCCACATAATTATCCAAACCACCTGTGGGGGCAGACCTGTCTGCCCTTAAGTGCCGTTCTGCACAGCCGTAATCGCTTGCACCATTTGGTTTTAGTGTCCATAAATCGGGTGGATGAATGTATAAATCGTGCCGACCAACGCGTTACGGGCAGAACAGAGCCGCCGATTGAGCTAGTAGGTCAATCGGCAATTTAATTTTAGTCCGCCCCTACACGCTCAATCGGCGGTTGCCCTTGTGTTTTTCCCTTATTATTGATATGCTTTACATCAAATTTTGATAAACCTAAAGACAAAAGAAAATCTTATGAAATTATTTATTAGCACATTACTATTAGCACTTACGATAGCCTTGTCCGCTTGTGTCAGCGAGGAAGGTGCACGCAAACACGCTGCGAAAGGTCATGCGGTTGCCTCAAAAGTCGGCATGATGTCGGGAATGATGTGGAGAGCGGTTGTCTACAACACAAATGCAGAAGAGCAGATGGAGTTGGGACATTTTGAATCGCGTGACGGATGCCACGAAGCAGTGCAAGCACACATGACCGGACACGAGCAACCTAAGGAAGGACATCTTGCCTCGGCTTGCGTGGTCGTAAAGGCCGATAACTAAAAGCTCTAATTATTTTACAACTTGAACACAAGCGAGTTACGCTTTATACGCCTGCTCGCTTACGATTTTAGCCATTGCCGACGAGTCAAGGTCGGCATCGCCGCGTTCTACCACCGACTGCAGACAAGCGTACGCCCGCTTGAGACCTTCTAAATCTATGCCTTTGCCGTCTGCCGATTGGCAAGCAATTCTCAAGTCTTTACAATGCAAACCTGCCTTAAACCCCGGTTTATAATCGTCGGCAAGCATGCGTTGACCATGTACCTCGAGTATTTTGCTGTTCGCAAAACCACCCAGCAGTGCTTTGCGCACTTGTCCGGCATCCACCCCGGCCGCTTTAGCAAACTCTATCGCCTCGGCGGTTGCCATGATGGTTTGTGCCACCAATAACTGGTTGCACGCCTTGGCAACTTGCCCGGCCCCGTGTTCACCGATACGGACGATATTGTGTCCGATGATTTGAAACACCGGTAAGACCCGATTGAAGACTGCTTCCTTGCCGCCGACCATGATCGACAACTTACCTTCTATCGCACCCTGCTCCCCACCCGAGACGGGCGCATCCAACATCTCAATGCCCTGCGCCGAGAGCACACTTGCAATCTCCCGCGTAACTTCGGGAGAGATGGTACTCATATCAACGATGACATCGCCGCGTGTCGCACCGTCGGCCAAACCGTGCTTGCCTAATATCACTTGTTCTACATCGGGTGTGTCCGACACCATAGAAAAACAAAGGCTCGCCTCGGTAGCCGCACTCGCCGGTGTATCGCATAAAATAGCACCCTGTTCTATTAAAGGTTTGGCAACTTCGGGGCGGCGTGCGAAAATGGACACCGAATATCCGGCGGACAGCAATCTCCGCACTAGAGGCTGTCCCATAATGCCGATACCGACAAAAGCAATTTTTTCGGACATTTCTTAAATATGTAAATCTTTTATTGATTGTGAGATGAAAACTTATTTTAACCAATTAGGCGGATTATTAGAAAAAAATTTAGGTTGTTTTTATTTAATCTCCGGCGAGGAACCGCTACAACTGATGGAAGCCGGCGATCTCATCAGGTCGGCAGCAAAAAAACACGCCTACGAACAACGGCATCTATTTTTCGTAGACAGCGGTTTTGATTGGCAAAGCGTGGCACAACAAGCCGACAATCTCTCGTTGTTTTCACAACGGCGTGTTATAGACATTCGCCTCGGCGGTTCTAAATTGACCGGCAAAGGAAACGATTTTTTCAAGCGTGTGCTTGAAACACCCCCGCCGGATGTGCTGTTTATAGTGCAGGCATCCAAAGTAGACGGGCGTTCGGCTTGGGTAAAACGGGTTAACGAAAAAGCCGTATGGATACAAGTTTATTCCAAGAACTATAGCGAAACTAAAAGCTGGTTGGTAGAGAGGATGCTACGCAATAATCTCAATGCCGAAGACGGTGTCGTCGATATTATTGCGCAACGATCGGAAGGCAATTTGCTATCGGCAGCCCAAGAAATAGAAAAGCTGAAGCTGAATTACGAAAACCAAACGATTAGTCTGCAACAAGCCGAGCAAGTCATCGGCGACAGCGCGCACTACAGTGTCTACGAACTTGCCGACGCCGCAGTATGCGGCGATGCCGAACGTGCATTGAGAATTCTCAATAGTCTGCAAAGCGAAGCGGCACCCGAACAGTTAATTTTGTGGTCGTTGGCGAACACTATACGCACCTTGATTAAAATGGAATATCGCATCGCTACGGGTGAATCTCCGCCGGTGGTTATCAATACCGTGTGGAAAAGCAAGCAAGCAACATTCCGCAAGGCACTGCAACGGAAATTAAAAAGTCGCTGGTTAGCGATGCTATACGCCTGCTACGATGCAGATCTGGCGATTAAAGGACAATCTTTGGAAGATAGTCGACAACAATTACACCGCTTGGTATTGACTATTTGTGGGGTGCCCGTATTGGAGGAAAAACCAAATAGCCGTATACTATGAGGGTCTTATGAACGACCCACTATCTAAAAACACCGATTCTATTGCCGAGATCGGCAAACGCGTTAAAGCAAGCGCACCGTTCATTGCGAATGCCGATACTCGGACAAAAAACCGAGTGCTTTCGGCAACCGCAGAAATTATAATCTCAAAACGCAACACCTTGATTGCGGAAAACAGCAAGGATTTGGAAGCTGCACGCGAACGCAAAATCGGTGCCGCATTGATTGACCGTTTGGAACTCAACGCTGTGCGCATCGAGGCCATGGTGGAAGGCTTGAATCAGATAGCGGGCTTGGACGATCCGGTCGGTGAGATCTCGGATTTATGCACCCGTCCCTCGGGCATACGCGTAGGACGCATGCGGGTGCCTCTGGGTGTCATCGGTATCATTTACGAGTCGCGACCGAATGTAACGATAGACGCCGCAGCACTGTGTATTAAATCCGGCAACGCCGCCCTATTGCGCGGCGGTTCCGAAGCGATACACTCTAATATCGCCATTGCACAGTGTCTATCCGAAGGCTTACAACAAGCCGGGCTTCCGGTAGACTGCGTGCAACTGATTCAAACACCGGGGCGCGCAACGGTCGGCGAAATGCTAAAGCTCGGTGATTGCTTAGACCTCATCATCCCGCGCGGCGGCAAAGCACTGATTGAGCATATTTGCCGGAACTCGTCTATTCCGATTATCAAACATCTGCACGGGGTCTGCCATGTTTATGTCGACGACGGTGCCGATTTAGAACAAGCACTCGCTATTGCGGTGAATGCCAAAACGCAACGATTCGGTGTCTGCAATGCGATGGAAACCCTACTCGTTGCACAATCGGTAGCCGAGGCTTTTTTACCGCGCTACGCACGCGAGATGGAAACACACCGAGTTGAAATGCGGGGATGTGAACAAAGTTGTGCCATTCTACCCGACATAAAGCGCGCCGATGAAGCGGATTGGGGCGAGGAATATCTGGCACCGATACTTGCAGTTAAAGTCGTCTCGGATATGGACGCGGCGATCGCACATATCAAACAATACGGTTCTCATCACACCGATGCTATCGTCAGCCGCGATTACACCCGCACGATGCGCTTTCTTCGTGAAGTCGATTCGAGTTCGGTGATGGTCAACGCCTCCACCCGCTTTGCCGACGGTTATGAATACGGACTGGGTGCCGAAATCGGCATCAGCACCGATCGCCTGCATGTACGCGGACCGGTCGGGCTACACGGATTGACGATACAAAAATATATCGTATTCGGGAACGGTCATATACGTGAATGAGCAAACTCGCATTACGGCAATCTACGGCGGTGCTTTCGACCCCGTTCATTTGGGACACATTAAAATCGCGTTGCACATCCTCGCCCAACCCGAAATCTCCCAGCTTCGTCTACTACCATGCTATCTGCATCCGGATAAAAACGAACCCTATGCAACCTCGACACATCGCTACAATATGTTAAAACTCATCGCCAAAGATTCCTTAACCGTAGATCATTGCGAGCTGGATCGTCAAGGCGTTTCTTACACCATCGATACGGTAAAACATTTGCGCAGAACATTGACGGCCGAGATACCGCTGGCATTGGTACTCGGGCTGGACACTTATGCGACGATCGACAGCTGGCAAAGTGCCGAGCAATTGCCTTCGTTGCTACATTTGATAGTCGTCGCCCGTCCTAAAGCGAAGTTCGAGAACAGCAATGGTAATAAAAGTTGGCAGTCGGTTGATACATTACAAGAAATGACACACCACACCGCAGGCACAGTTCACTTCATGTCCGAGCCGTTAATAGATATATCCTCGAGCCAAATTAGAACGATGATTGCACAGGGCATACAACCCCGCTATCAATTACCGGGGGTAGTGTGGAGCTACATCAAAAGAAACCGATTGTACGATTACAAAGAGTCGGCATGAACTCCGAAGCACTAAAACAACTCGTGATAACCCAGCTCGAAGCCTTGAAAGCGCAAGACATCGTCGCCTTGGATATAAGCAACAAAACAACCGTCGCAGATTTTTTTATCATCGCCGGCGGCACCTCCACACGACACCGCCAAGCAACCGCCGAGCGTGTTATCGAAGCGAGCAAACTAAACGGTGTCAAAGTGCTGGGTTGCGAGGGTTTTGACACCGCCGATTGGATATTAATAGACTTGGGCGATGTCGTACTACATATAATGAAACAAGCGGCACGCACGCGCTACGATTTGGAGAGTTTGTGGCAAGATACCGACACGCAAGCGCAGGCACCGCATGCCGACACACATTAAAATACTCGCAGTGGGTCGGCGCATGCCGTCGTGGGTCAACGACGGCATTGCAGACTACCGAAAACGCATGCGCGATATACGCTTAGAGATACTGGAAATACCGCAAGTCAAACGCACGACATCGCAACCTCCCGCGAACGCCGTGCAGCAGGAGTGTGAAAAACTACTTTCGGCAACACCGACGGATGCCTATCTCGTTGCGCTCGATCAATCGGGATTACCGCTCGGCAGCGAACAACTCGCCGCACAACTCAAACAGTGGATGCAAAACCATCAACCGGTTGCTTTTATGATCGGCGGCAGCGACGGTTTAGATAATCGCTGCAAAAAAGCAAGTCGTGCGATGTGGTCTTTATCCAATATGACATTCCCCCATGCACTGGTTCGGTTGATGTTGGTGGAGCAACTCTACAGGGCGTGGACTATTCTTAAAGGTCATCCCTATCACCGTAGTTAGAGGTTGATGGGCATATTCCCCTCCTTCGGAGGGGTGGCCTATGCATTTTGCAATGCATGCGTTTAGCAGTTATGTTGAGGTTCTGAACAAAGTCACGCCGATTGACCTACTGGTTCAATCGGCGGTTCTATTCAGCCTGACAGGGTAGTTATCATAATTATATAGCTCATAGCAGCTGAGTTTTTGCAGTGCCGGTACTTTCTCAACAGCTCCACATTGCTACTTGAGGTTGTCATATACAGTATTTTACCAGTACACCAGGTTACCAATTATGCTACAATAAAGCTGTCAGTAGAAAACTCAGGAGAAATTAAAATGAACACACACCTGAATGCAGCTCACCGCCAGCAGGAAGTGACAAACAACAACAATAATAGTTTTATTGATATATTGGCGGTGTTGCTAATCGGAGGTGTTGGCATTTTTATTGCCTTACTTGGCTTATATTTTGATAATCTTCCATTCTTGATAGTAGGATATGTAATCGCAATCGCTTCTGCTTGGTCTGCTATATCTAAAGCTGGAAAGTCTACTATTGAGTTTATGAGGGAATATCGGAATTATAAAGCTGAGAAAAAGAACAAAGATCAATAGTGACGTTAACCCATTTGACTTTCCCCCATTTTTGAGATTACCCGCAAAGTTGGTTTTCATGTTACTACTTTCGTAGATATACCAGTGATTGATACCCTGATACGATAGTTCACCAGGCAATGGTTATCGCACTGGCAGGCGAACATAGGTTTTATTGAAGAAGACCTTCTAAAAATACTTTGACATGTATCCTAATCGCTATATGGACACGCACCGAAACGGCCCCACTATCGCTTAACTTGCCGCTGTCGGTTGCGGTAAATGTAATCACCGCTTCTCCGCTTCGCTTGGCAGTTAGCATAAAGGTGATACTCGTATCGGTCGTTATATCGTCGGTTTCTGCAGATGTCGTCACCGATACAATCGTCTGACTCGACGACATCGCCTCCAATGTGACGATATCATCCAAATTGAAATTATCATCCATTACCGAGACAACGATATGCGCCGTACTATTGACCGGTAGCGTTTGACCCAATGACGGTGTAATCATAATCGTCGGTGTAGTATTCGCTTCTACTTGTACTTCAAACTGTTCCGAAGCCGCAGAGTTTGTCGCACCTCTGCCGTCATTTACCGTCACCGTAATCATCGCCCTACCTGCGCCGACACCCCTAACTTCAAGCGTGCGGGTAGCACCATCGGTCGCAATAATCGTTGTGGTTGCAATCATGCTATCGCTGGTATCAATTCTTACACTAAGACTATCGTCCACATCGGCATCGTTTATCGTTATATTCCGCGTAGTCTCTGTTCCTTCCAACAACCTGATGGGTTCTGTAGGGACACCGCTAAGCGTCGGTGTCGTGTTGACATCCATGGGAACATTGCTAATCATCAGTATCGCGTTGACACGCACCGGTAGCTCTACACTATCGCTTAACTCTCCGCTGTCGGTTGCGGTGAATGTAATCGTCGCTTCTCCGCTTTGCTTGGCGGTTAGCGTGAAGGTGATACTCGTATCGGTGGTTATATTGTCGGTTTCCATTGATGTTGTCACCGATACGATCGTTCGGCTCGATGACTTCGCCATCAATGTGACACTATGACCTACATTAAAATTATCGTCCGCCACCGAGACAACGATATGAGCCGTACTATTGACCGGTAGCGTTTGAGGCAGTGACGGTGCAATCATAATCGTCGGGGCAGTATTCGTTTCCACTTGAAAGCTAATCATATAAATAGTGGTTTCGGTATCGGCTTCGGTGACCGTGATGACTAATGCAGTGTTTACATCTATAGGAATAAGCTCGCTTCGCCCATCGCTACTTTTTTCGTCAAAATAGTTGTTATCTTCACCTTGTCTAACTACTCTAATCGTCGCATCGGTATTATAGGCTTTCAATCGAAGGGTAATGTCGCTCGTCCTAGTAGCAAGAAAACTTATAACATAATGGGTGGTCGTAGCCCCGAAAATTGATGTCAATCTTGCACCGGATGTTAACACTTCTAAATCTCTTAAACCTACGCCTTGACCCGACAGCAGAATATCGCTATCTGCGGATTTGAGGATCGGGTATTGGCTACTCGTGCCAAAATCCCATACTTCAGTACCCCAGCCACTATATATTCCGGTTGCCGTTGTGGGTTCTTGTAGTGCCAGCGTTGTTTTACCATCGCCACCATCACTCGTCGTTCTCTCACTAGTCTGCTCATCCCAATAGCTTTCCATGATAGTGCCACCTTGATTATCACCGACTAAACCGCCTACATCACTACCATCCTCTGAAACAGAACTCGTTGCATAGCTGTTCGTGATAGTGCCGTCCCGATTCTCACCGACTAAACCGCCTACATCACTACCATCCCCTGAAACAGAACCCGTCGCATAGCTGTTCGTGATAGTGCCATTTCGATTCTCACCGACTAAACCACCTACATTACTATTTCCCGAAACAGAACCCGCCACATAGCTATTCGTGATATTGGCAGCATTAGAACCGACTAAACCGCCTACATTACTATTTCCTGAAACAGAACCCGCCACATAGCTATTCGTGATATTGGCAGCATTAGAACCGACCAAACCGCCTACACCAAAACTCCCGATAATGTTCACATTCAGTAAACCAACATTAGTAATTTCAGCACCACCTCCCGTATAACCAAACAAACCTATTTCATTCGTACCATTTCTGCCGATTGTAAGATTAGAAATCATAAAATCATTGCCTTCAAACTTGCCGGTGAAAGCATTAAAGAAAGAATCCCCAACCGGCTGCCAACCCTCTCCCATAGTCCATGTAATCTTGTGGGCTATTGAACTATAGCTATCGGTGTCGTTAAAGTTTAAATCTCTGGTCAATTCATAACCTTCGCATATGTTATTAGGGCAACCTATCACAATCTTGAGTGCCGTCTCGCTCTCTCTATAGCCCGTCCCGTCCGGTTGATAACGCATCGCATTCAGCTCCTCTAAATTATCAATCTCTATCAAACCGTCATCATCCCTATCGACATCTCCGTTAAACTCATAATAATTGAGGTAAAGCGTATAGGTCTGAGTTGTTTGACCTCTGTTCTTAACTTCAATTGTGATTGTAGTTATTCCGTTCGTGTTTAACGAGATCATACCGCTCTCATCACCACTGTTTATAGCCATACCTCTAGTTTCTTCATTTGCCGTGATATAAACCTCGGCGTCGGGATTTACCGTTATCGGTCTAAACTGTATTGTGCTGGCACTACTAACCGCCGTCCCTCTGTAGCTCGGCACGACCACATCGAAATCAGGCGATAAATCGCCTTCCACTAATTGCAATTCACTCAAACCATATCTCAATGGAGGCGACAACAAACTACCACAGACAGGTAAATCTGTTGTGGTATCGCTCTCACTACGACATTCGCTACTATCGGTGTTAGGATTGTCGGTATATTTAAGGATTGGATATTGGCTACTCGTGCCAAAATCCCATACTTTATCACTCCAGTTTATATATATCCCGCCTGCCATTGTGGGTTCTTGTAGTGCTAGCGTTGTTCTACCCCTGCCATCATCACTCGTCGTTCTCCCGCTAGTCGACCTATCCCAATAGCTGTCCGTGATAGTGCCACCCCGATTCTCACCGACTAAACCGCCGACATTACTATTTCCTGAAACAGAACCCGCCGCATAGCTGTTTGTGACAGTGCCACCCCGATTCTCACCGACTAAACCGCCGACATCACTACCATCTCCCGAAGCAGAACCCGCCGCATAGCTGTTCGTAATAGTGCCTTCATTCTCACCGACTAAACCGCCTACCCAAAAATTTCCTGAAACAGAACCCACCGCATAGCTGCTCGCAATATCGGCATCATTAGAACCGACTAAACCGCCTACACTGCTACTCCCTGAAACAGAACCCGCCGCATAGCTGTTCGTGATAGTGCCCTCATTCTCACCGACTAAACCGCCGACATCGGAATTTCCGATAATGTTTATATTTAGTAAACCAACATTAGTAATTTCAGCACCACTTCTCGTGAAACCAAACAAGCCTATCCGACTCGTGCCACTTCTGTCAATCCTAAGATTAGAAATCGTAAAACCGTTGCCTTCAAACTTGCCGGTGAAAGCATTAGAAGAATCTCCAACCGGCTGCCAGCCTACTCCCGTAGTCCATATAATCCTGTTGGCTGTTGAACTATAGCTATCATCGTCGTTAAAGTCCAAATCTCTTGTCAATTCATAGCCTCTGCATCCGTCATTAGGACAACCTGTTGCAACATTAGGTGCCGTCGCACTCTCACTATAGCTCGTCCCGTCCGGTTGATAACGCATCGCATTCAACGCCTCTAAATTATCAATCTCTATCAAACCGTCATTATCCCTGTCGACATCTACGCTGAGCCCATGATAATTAAGATAGAGAGTATAAATAAAAGTCTGCGCTGTTTCACCACCATTCTCAACTTCAATTGTGATTGTAGTTATCCCGTCGGTGTTTAGCGAAATCATACCACTCTCATCACCACTATTTATCGCCATACCCCTTGTCTGCTCGTTAGCCGTAATATAAACCTCGGCATCGGGATTTACCGTTATCGGTCTGAACTGTATTGTGTTTGCATTACTAACTACCGTCCCCCTGTAGCTCGGCACTACCACATTAAAATCAGGCGACAAGTCGCCTTCCACTAACTGCAATTTACTCAAACCATATCTCAGTGCAGGCGACAATAAACTACCACAGACAGGTAAATGTGTTATCGGCTCTCCTTCGCGACGACAAGCACGATTATTCGTATCGGAACCACGCGCATATTTGAGCACCGGGTATTGTGTATCGGTACCGAAATTCCAATTCGCATTACTCCATCTGTAATAGGGCCTATCGGGGTGTGCACTTTGTGCGCTCCCTGCTATCAATTCCACCATGGTTTTACTCGTGCCACCGGCACTTACCGTTATTTCACTGGTATTTACATCCCAATAGCTGTCCGTGATAGTGCTATAGCGGCGATTGATAAAACCGACTAAACCGCCTACATTACTACCACCTCTTGAAATAAAACCCGTCGCATAGCTGTTCGTGATAGTGCCGGGATTCCTACCAAATAAACCACTATTACTGCCAACTAAACCGCCTACATCGCCACTCCCTGAAACAGAACCCGTCGCATAGCTGTTTGTGATAGTGCCACTGAAATTCCAACCGGCTAAACCGCCTAAATCGCTATTTCCTGAAACAGAACCCGTCGCATAGCTGTTCATGATAATGCCGGAGTTATTCTCACCGACTAAACCGCCTAAATCGCTATTTCCTGAAACAGAACCCGTCGCATAGCTGTTCATGATAGTGCCGGAGTTATTCTCACCGACCAAAGCTCCTACATTACTGTTTCCTGAAACAGAACCCGTCGCATAGCTGTTCGTGATAGTGCCGGAGTTGTTCTCACCGACTAAAGCTCCTACAAAAGAACGCCCGATAATGTTCACATTTAATAAACCGGTATTAGTGATTTCAGCATCACTTCCCGTGTAGCCAAACAAGCCTATCCGAGTCGCGTCACCTCTGTCAATCGTAAGATTAGAAATCGTAAAACCGTTGCCTTCAAACTTGCCGATGAAAGCATCGGAAGGAGCTCCTATCGGCTGCCACCCTGCTCCCGTAGTCCATATAATCTTGTTGGCTGTTGAACTATAACTGTCATCGTCGTTAAAGTCTAAGTCTTTCATCAATTCATAGCCTATGCATACGTTATTAGGACAACTCTCGGTGCTTCCCGTCGCCGCCTCGGCGGTTGCCTTATAACTCGTGCCGTCCGGTTGATGACGAATTGCATTTAAGGTTTCCAAATCGTTGATATCTATCAGCCCGTTGCCATCGGTGTCTACGGCAGTGTTAGTTTGAGCAGCTATATTCGTGCTGAGTAGTACAGGTACGATAATCCAGAGGGTCCTCATTTGTTTAATAAATCATTACAATTTTCTTTATTTTTTGATAATAACAATATTTGCAATAATTATCAACTTGTGAACACAAGATGGGGCTGTTGAAAAATAGAACTGCCGATTGAGCCGGTAGGTCAATCGGCGTGACATTGTGCAAGACCCCAGCAACCACCCCGTCAGGCTGCGCCTGCCACCCCTCCAAAGGAGGGGGAATGTACCACACTGTACCTCGTACAAATATGATGGGACTGTTGAAAAAGTATCGTCAGCGTACAACCGTAATCGCTTGCGCCGTGAATTTATAATAACCACCAAGCCGTAGGGGCAGAACAGAGCCGCCGATTAAGCCGGTAGGTCAATCGGCAATTATGATGTCCGCCCCTACGGTTCATGGATATTTTTTCAACGGCCAAACATCATTAGTTTTTATGCTCCGGCATGAAACCTTCCAAGAATACTCTGACATTTATTCTGATAGACACCGGCATTCTACCTTGGTTGAGTATCACCGTACCGTCGCTATATTTAAGCGCAGGATACTGCTTGGTGGTGCCGAAATCCCATACTTCGTCACTCCAGCCTCTATATATGCCGGTCGCCCTTGTGAGTTCTTGTAGTGCCCGCGTTGTTTTACCCTCACCACCGGCACTTGCCTGTATTCCACTGGTATTTACATCCCAATAGCTGTTCATGATATAACCATTATTAATACCGATTAAGCCGCCTACATTGTAATCCCCTGAAACAGAACCCATAGCATAGCTGTTCGTGATAATGCTGAATATATTAGTTCCGACCAAACCGCCTACATTTCTATCTCCCGAGACAGAGGCCACGGCATAGCTGTTGGTGATAGCACCATCCCGATTAATGCCGACTAAACCACCTACATTGTAATCTCCCGAGACAGAACTTATAGAATAACTGTTAGTGATTGTACCTTCATTCCAACCGACTAAACCGCCTACCCGAACAACTCCTGAAACAGAACCTGTCGCATAGCTTTGCGTGATAGTACCACCTCGATTAAGACCGACTAAACCGCCTACCTCAAGATCCCCGATAATGTCTACATTTAGTAGACCAACATTAGTAATTTTAGCCTCGCTGCCCGTGTAACCGAACAAGCCTATTTGACGCATAGTGCCTCTGGTAATCATAAGATTAGAAATCGTAAAACCGTTGCCTTCGAACACGCCCCTGAAGGCATTAGAGAAAGAGTCCCCAATCGGCTGCCAACCCGCCCCCTTAGTCCATGTAATCCTATTGGCTGTTGAACTATAGCTTTCATCGTCGTTAAAGTCTAAATCTCTCGTCAATTCATAGCCTCTGCATACGCTATTAGGACAACCTACCGAGACCTTAAGTGTCGTCTCACTCTCTCTATAACCCGTCCCGTCCGGTTGATAATGCATCGCATTCAGTCCTTCTAAATTATCAATCTCTATCAAACCGTCATCGTCCCTATCAACATCTCCGTTAAACTCATAATAATCAATGGAGAGCGTATACATAAAAGTCTGCGTTGTTTCACCCCCATTCTCAACATCAATAGTGATTGTAGTTATCCCGTCGGTGTTTAACGAAATAATACCACTCTCATCACCACTCTCTATCGCTACACCTCTTGTCTCCTCGTTAGCCATAATATAAACCTTGGCATCGGGATTTACCGTTATCGGTCTGAACTGTATTGTGCTTGCACTACTAACGACCGTCCCTCTGTAGCTCGGCACGCCCACATCAAAATCAGGCGATAAATCGCCTTCCACTAGCTGCAATTCCTTCAAGCCATCTCCGGGTGACAACAAACTGCCACAGACAGGTATATTTGTTGTGGTATCGTCGATACTTGTCGTACGACATTCGCTACTATCCTCATTAGAATTATCCGTATATTTAAGGATTGGATATTGGCTATCAGTACCGAAATACCAATTCGTAGTACTCCATCGGTAATAGGATTTGTCGGGGTCTGTGTCTTGTGCGGTCTCTGCTTTCAATTCCACCGTGGTTTTACCCGTGCCACCGGCACTTGTCCGTATTCCGCTGGTATTTACATCCCAATAGCTGTTCGTAATAGTGCTATCCCGATTAAAACCGACTAAACCACCTATATTACTACCGCCTTCCGAGACGAAACCCGTCGCATAACTATTCGTGATAGATCCCCTATTATTAAAACCGACTAAACCGCCTATCCGAACAACTCCTGAAACAGAACCCGTCGCATAACTGTTCATGATCGTGCCCTCATTCCAACCGACTAAACCGCCTATCCGAACAACTCCTGAAGCAGAATCCGTTGCATAGCTGTTGGTGATAGAACCTCTATTATTAAAACCGACTAAACCGCCTACCTGAACACCCCCTAAAACAGAACCTGTCGCATAGCTGTTCGTGATCGTACCTTCATTCCAACCAACTAAACCGCCTACATCAAAATCCCCGACAATGTCTACATTTAACAAAACAACACCAGCGATTTGAGCACCACTACTCGTATGGCCAAACAGACCTACTTCACCCGTGCCACTCCTGTCAATCGTAAGATTAGAAATCGTAAAACCATTGCCGCTAAACTGACTGCTGAAAGCATTAGAAGAGTCCCCAATCGGCTGCCAGCCTGCTCCCGTAGTCCATGTAATCCTGTTAGTTACAAGGTCATAACTGTCAGGGTCGTTAAAATCTAAATCTTTGGTCAATTCATAGCCTCTGCATACATTGTTAGGACAACCTACTGAAATCTTAAGTGCCGTCTCGCTCTCTCTATAGCCCGTCCCGTCCGGCTGATAACGCACCGCATTCAATCCCTCTAAACTATCAACCTCTATCAAGCCGTCATCGTCCCTATCAACATCTCCGTTAAACTCATAATAATTAAGGTAGAGCGTATAAGTAATAGTCTGTGTTGTTTCGCCCCCATTCTCAACATCAATGATGATTGTGGTTATCCCGCCGGTGTTTAACGAAATAATGCTACTTTCATCACCACTCTCTATCGCCATACCTCTCTCCCCGTTAGCCGTAATATAAACCTTGGCATCAGGATTTACCGTTATCGGTCTGAACTGTATTGTGCTGCTGATACTATTAACTGCCATCCCTTTGTAGTTCGGCACTACCACATCAAAATCAGGCGACAAGTCACCTTCCACTAATTGCAATTCACTCAAACCATATCTCAGTGTAGGTGACAACAAACTACCACAGACGGGTAAATCCGTTGTGGTATCATCTGAACCACGGCACTCACTATCAACTGTTTCAGGATTATCGGTATACTTAAGGATCGGGTATTGGCTGCCGGTGCCGAAGTACCAATTCGTAGCACTCCATTGGTAATAGGGTTTGTCAGGGTCCGTGTGTTGTGCGCTCTCTGCTTTCAATTCCAGCGTGGTTTTACCCCTGCCATCGGCACCTCCTACTATTCCACTGGTATTTATATCCCAATAGCTATTTGTGACGATGCCATTGCGATTATCACCGACCAAACCACCTACATTTCTATCTCCCGAGACAGCACCCGTCGCATAGCTGTTCGTGATCGTACTTCTATTACGACCGACCAAACCGCCCACATGTCTATCTCCCGAAACAGCACCCGTCGCATAGCTGTTCGTGATGATGCCATTTAAATTATAACCGACTAAACCGCCTGTCCAGACAACTCCTGAAACAGAACCCGCCGCATAGCTGTTCGTGATAGTACCTACATTACGACCGACTAAACCGCCTACATTCCTATTTGCTGAAACAGAACCCGCCGCATAGCTATTCGTGATGATGCCATTCAAATTATAACCGACTAAACCGCCTACATATCTATCTCCCGAAACAGAACCCGTCGCATAACTGTTCGTGATAGTACCCCTATTGTTAAAACCGACTAAACCGCCTACTTCAAAATCCCCGATAATATCTACACCTAGTAGATCAACATTGGTAATTTTAGCCTCACTGCCCGTGTAGCCGAACAAGCCTATTCCAGACATGCCACCTCTGGCAATCGTAAGATTATAAATCGTAAAGCCGTTGCCCTTAAACTCGCCCCTGAAAGCATTAGCGAAAGAGTCCCCAATCGGCTGCCAACCCGCTCCCGTAGTCCATATAATCTTGTTGGTTGTTGAACTATAGCTGTCATCGTCGTTAAAGTCTAAATCTCTGGTCAATTCATAGCCCATACATCTGTTGTCGGGACAACCCGCAGTGCTTCCCGTCGTCACCTCGGCAGTTGCCTTATAACTCGTGCCGTCCATTTGATAACGAATTGCATTTAAGGTTTCCAAATCGTTGATTTCTATCAGCCCGTTGCCATCGGTGTCTACAACGTTGTTGGTTTGAGCGACTATATTCGTACTGAATAGTATAAATAGGATAATCGAGAGGGATTTCATTTGTTTAATAAATCATTATAATTTACTTAATTTTTGCGTATGATAATAGTATTTGCAATAATAATTTACCTGTAAGGAAAAATTTATAATGCCGGGCTTTGAAAAGCCGTTTTATTCTTGGAAGCTACACCGAAATCTGATGCAGCGAAAACGAAAACCTGAAGAAACAGCTAGCCTCTCTAGGTTTTAGTTTGCCTCAATTAGGAGGGTTTGTATCCGCATTATATACCACTATAGAACCTTTTTGTTAATTTTTTTTACAAAGCTCGAGTCTAATATCAATATGCCTTAATAGGTGATTTTTGGGAATGATTGCCTGATAATCTATTTAGACAAAAAGTTCAGGCTAAAACTGACATTTCAGGTGATCCTAAAAATGGGGTAACGTCAGACTGTTGAAAAGAAAATCGCCGATTAAACTAGTAGGTCAGTTGGCGTAACTTTGGGCAAGACCACGATGCAAACTACGAACCGTAGGGGAATACCACTTACACATACGGATTTTAGCAATTCCGCATATAATAGGCTTATAGCCGAAGTTTCCCCCGAATTGAGTAGTATGACTGAAAATAGCGACGATTACATGCTGTCCATAGAGCGTTTTTTGAATATCTTGCTTTCCCGGCAAGGTCTATCGGCGAATACACTGGCCGCATATAGGCACGATTTACAAGGTTTCGCCGCACAACTGAAAAAACAAGGTAAAGGTTTGAACAGCGCAGAAAGAATAGACATACAAAATTACCTTTTAAGTCGGCTGGAACAAAATTATGCCGTCAAATCCAATACCAGATTACTCTCAACCTTGCGTAAATTTTACGCGTGGATGATGCAGAACAAGCTGATAACGATAAACCCTTGCGACCGGATTCATTCAAGCCGACAAGGACGACACTTACCCCAAGTGCTCGGCGAAGAGGAAATCGAGCGGCTACTCGAAGCCCCCGACATTGCGACACCCGAAGGGCTGCGCAACAAAGCGATGTTGGAAGTGATCTATGCTTGCGGGTTGCGCGTCTCCGAACTCGTCGACCTGGTGTTCTCGCAACTGTCTTTGGATGCCGGATATTTGAGGATTATGGGCAAGGGTAATAAAGAACGTCTAGTACCCATCGGCGAGCAGGCGTGCGAATGTCTGGAACTCTATATCAAGCAGGCTCGCCCGCAATTACTCAAATCGGGACAACACTGCGATTATGTTTTTATATCCAAACGCGGCAGGCGTATGACCCGTCAGACCTTTTGGTATGCGCTGAAACGCTTGGCAAATATTGCCGAGATTACAAAGCCCTTTTCACCGCATACGCTAAGGCACGCCTTCGCAACCCACCTACTCAATCACGGTGCCGACCTACGTGTTGTACAATTACTATTAGGACATAGCGATTTATCAACTACGCAGATATATACTCATGTTGCTAAACAACGCTTAAAAGATTTACATCAACTACATCATCCGAGGAGTTAATTATGTATCGTATATTTATTATTGCCGTCGCACTCTTACTATGCGCCACCCAAGCCACAACCGAAGAAGCGGTTGTAGAAGAAAAACTGAAAAGTTCTCTGGGTAATCATCTTCCTGGGAGCTTGGAGATTCGCGAGACTCCCTTAAAAGGCATCTACGAAGTCGTTCACGACAAAAGCAATGTGTTCTACACCGATGCCAACGGTGATTTCTTACTGCAAGGTTCTTTGATCGACATAAAACAACGCAAAGATTTGACCGACGAGAGATTAAAACAAGTGCGTCAGGAAACCCTCGCCGAAGTTCCTGCCGATCGTTTTATAGAATTCGGTAACCCCGAAGCCGAGCACGAGGTCGTGGTGTTCACCGATGTCAACTGCGGTTATTGTAGAAAACTGCATAACCAACGAACCCAATATGCCAAGCATGACATCAAAATCCGTTATTTATTGACCCCCGTCCTAGGTTCGGACTCAACCGATAAATCAACGAGCGTTTGGTGTGCGGACGACCGCCAAACTGCGCTGACCGATGCAAAGATGGACAAAGATATACCTAATGTTCGCTGCGACGCAAACTTAGATAACAACTTGAAAATCATGCGGGGTTTTGATGTTCGCGGCACCCCCGCCATCTTGCTGGAGGACGGTACCCTGCTCAGAGGTTATGTGGAACCCGAACAGTTACTGGAACAAATAGAACTATCAAAGGAAGGATAATCGTACAAAAAACCGCTACGGGTGAACAAGATAGACACCCTGATTGCTTTGCCGGGAAATAACTTGGCAAGCCCCGCTTCATAACAACGCATCTGCGGTAAATAGTGGGATGCCAATCGGTGATAAAACCGCTTCGCATCCTGCTCGGGCGGTTTGTTGCTCTTGTAATCGATAATCCATACTTGATCTTGCGCAACACACACCCGATCTACCTTGCCGTAAACGATACGCCCGTCGTCGTCCTGATACAACAAAGGCATCTCATGATAAGTTCTGCTATAGTGCGATTTATTAAATAACACTTCCAGCTCGGGGTTCTGCACCAAAGACCAAGCTTCTTCGGCGCACACATTGCGGATGTCGTCATCGACATCGGAGTGATTCTCGAATTCTCGCTTGAACATCGACAGGTTGTCGTACGATTTTTGACCTAGTAATTCCAGAGCCTTATGTATCGTCGTACCATGCAGTCTTGCGCTATCGGATGCCGGTGTAGATGAAAATACCTTTTCCATCCCCACACGGCTAGGCTCTATCTGTTGCACCGTAGCATTCATCGGCACTTCGCCGTCAAACAATTTCAAGTCCGGCAACGGCTCGGAGCTTGGTTCGGCAACCTCTGCTTGCGTGCCGTTTGCTTGTTTTAAGGGATCATCTCCGAGAACCGCTTGCTCACCGCACGATTCTTTAATCAAGCGATACCAGTGCTTGTGTGTGGACTCGGTTTTGCCGCTACCCGAAATAAAAAGGTATTGCTTCGCCCGCGTCAGCGCAACATACATTAAATTCATCTCCTCTCTCAAGTTGCGGGCGCGACGCGCTTCGGTCAATTCGGATAATATCCGACTACGCTCGGAGGTGGGCGGCATCAATACAAAATGCTTAGGGCACTCATCGTCGGTCGGCCAATCAACCAACACATCGTGGGTCTCTTTGTTCGGTAGCTTAAAAGCACAGTCTATCAAAAACACAACGGGGGACTCTAAGCCTTTGGCACCGTGTATGGACATCATTCTCACACAATCTTGCCCTTCGGGTGCTACGACTTCCTCGCCCTGGTCTTGCACGAGTGCGGCGTGGTCCAAAAAACGAGCGATATCGGGATAGCGACCACTATCGTAATCAAGCGTGTATTCCAAAAAAGCCTCCAAATAGAGTTGGACTTGCTCGCTCTCTATAGGATGCACCGATGTTTTATATCGGCTGATTAGATTTTGCTCGGCAAAAATCGTATAGAGTAAATCGTGTATAGGAAGACGACCGCAGAGCATGCCCCACTTTTTGAAACTATGATAAATCCCCGACCACGGTTCACCTCTATCGGCTAAATGCTTCAGCTTAGTGAAGTACTGCGCGCCTTCCTGACAACCGAGTTCCAACAAATGCCGATCGCTCAACGAATAAATCGGACTGCGTAATACTTGAGTAAGTGCTAAATCGTTATACGGGTTATGCAGTGCTGCCAACAACTGCAACATATCGGCAACTTCCAATCGGTTGAGCAAGCCTGCTTCGTACGAGCTGACGACCGGAATCTGTCGGTGGCGCAACGCCCGCGTGAACAATTCAAAGTGTGTCTTTTGTCGGGCGATAATCAATATATCGCGATACGCGATAGGTCTGGGTCCGTCGGAATCTTCAATGGTCATCCGGCTTTGACACAGCCGTGCAATCGTTTGTGCCACGGCTGCCGCTTCTTCGCTGCGCGAATTCTGCGACGACAATAGCGGAGCCTTCAGAGGGTTGCGCCATTCACCGTCATCGTCCGCTTTATCGGAGACTGCGGGTTCGAACAAATCGAATATGCCGACGCCGCCTTTGATGTTGCGCTTGGTACGGTGGTGCTTGAAATCCGACAATAGATTATTACGGGTAAAGACTCTATTCACAAAATCGATAATCTGCGGGGCAGAACGATACGAGATATCCGCACTCTCCTCAATCCCCGATAAATGCGCCTTGAGCCATTGCCCGGCCTTGACTTGCAACTCGGGGTCGGCGCGCCTAAAACCGTAAATCGACTGCTTGCGATCACCGACGATAAACACACTGCCACCCTGTTGAGATGCAATTTCCTGCATCAACGGCTGTAGCAACTGCCATTGCGTCGGATTGGTGTCCTGGAATTCGTCTATCAAAATATGCTCTATGCGCGAAGCCAGTCGGTATTGTATCCAGTGACTGCCATAATCGGATTGGGTCAATAGCTTGCTGGCGATACTTTCCAAATCGCCGAAATCAAGGAGCTTATGTTGCTGTTTGAGTGCCGTATAAATATCCAATACACGGCTACCGACTTTATACCACGCTTGGTTCAAGTAATAATTGTTGGTGCGGTTAATGCCCTCGCGCATTTGCATCACCGCCTCGCTGATCTCGGCACACAAAGTAAGTAGCCGCTCAGCTCCCGACTCGCCCAGCGATCTTATCAACGCTTTACTCAAGTCGCGCTGCCTCGGCAAACCTTTACCCGTATGAATACATTTGTTGAGCTTATCAAAGTCATCGTCGGAAAGTTCGTCCAATGTAACGAGTTTGCTCAAACATTCGGCATGTTCGACATTCTTTATCGTTTCATGACCGCCTAATAAGATGCCATAGTCGGCAACCGAGTTGCGTATACCCTGCCATATCCGAGAGACGGGTAGCGTGTCGGCAATTTTCAACTGCGTATACAAATTCTTGTCGGCTTCATCGGCACCGACCAAGTTATCCGAGACATAGCTCAACCAATCGTTTTGCCGTGCTAAAAAAGCCTCCAGTATGGTGCGCATAACATTCACACTACGAATTTCCGCATAAAGCGCATCCAACGCCTCACTAATTTCCTTGTCTTTGGAAGTCGTCGTCGCAAATAATGTATCTATCGCCTTCGCTCGCCATTCCTCTGCGTTTTCTGCAATCCGAAAATCCAAAGGCACACGGCTTTGCAACGGGCATAAAGAAATTAGCTTTTGACAAAAGGCATGAAAAGTGGTGATTTGCAGTTGCTCGGTTGAATGTAGCAACCGCTCGTAAAGATGCCTCGCCCGCCTACTATATTTTTCGACATCCTCTATACCGATCTCATTAAGGTCGGCTGCCAAGCCATCCGCTGTTCGGGTGATCCATTCAAGCACCCGCGCTTCTACCCGCTCGCGCATTTCATCGGCAGCTTTGTTGGTAAAAGTAATCGCCAATATAGAACCGGGACACACATCGTCCAACAATAACCTCAACACACGAGAGATCAATAACCATGTTTTACCGGTGCCTGCCGATGCATATACGATGCCGCTGGCTTGCGGCGAAAGTAACTTGAGTAAAGATTCCATTAAAAGTCTATGTTTTGAAGCATTAGTTTAGCCTAAGGCAGATACTTTTGGGTAGTATTCCCCTCCTTCGGAGGGGTGGCCTATGCATTTTGCAATGCATCCGTTTAGCAGTCATGTTGAGGTTCCGAACAAAGTCACGCCGATTGACCTACTGGTTCAATCGGCGGTTCTATTTAGCCTGACGGGGTGGTCCTAAAAATGGGGTAACGTCATATACATTCATTCATCCAATTCATGGTAACCACTTGCAGGGGAGAGGGTCAATTTTTATATTCTCGGATCAATTACCTGCGGTCAAAAGCAGTTAGAATCTACGCTTTCCTTGAAGACCCCAAAATGCTATACAATATCATCCGAACAATCACGAGGTGCCCTTGAAACACTACAAAGAAAAATTCTATCATCTTTACATTACCTCAAAAGGTAAACGGAGGAATTTTGCCGACGCTTGATTTTCAGGGAAAATCCATAATCCATTGCTATCACTTGGGTGTGCCTTTTCGCGATTTAAGGATTGACGAAAAAAAATCTCTGCCCCCTAAAGATAAGAGAGGGAAAAAACAAAAACCCTCTCTTGACGACAACTTAATCATTCACGGAGACAATCTCCACGCATTGAAAGCTCTGCTACCGCGCTATGCAGGGAAAATAAAGTGTATTTATATTGACCCACCCTACAACACCGGCAAAGAAGGCTGGAAATATAACGATAATGTCAATAGCCCGACGATAAAGGAATGGTTGAGCAAAACGGTGGAATTGGACGATGGGCAAAGACACGACAAATGGCTTTGCATGATGTGGCCTAGATTGTCGTTGCTCAAAGAGCTAATGAGCGAGGACGGGGTTATTTTTATTAGTATCGATAGTAATGAACAATTCAGGCTTATGGCAATTATGGAGGAAATCTTTGGAATAGATAATTTTATATCCGACTTTGTTGTAATACGGGCAGAAGGAGGAGGTCTTGCAAAACAAGTAATAAAAGGGCACGACTATGTGATAGTTTACGCTAAAGATATATCCAAAGTTGACCCTTTGAAAAGAAAAAAAGATGTACGCGGAAAAATTGTAAAAAAAGACGGTGTGGAATACTGGCTTGAAGAAGATTGGCTCAGAAAAGAATTCGGAAAGTATGGTACTTGTTATTATGAACAAATAATTAAATATAAAGGAATAAAGAAAAAAAACGAAATTGATAAAGGTATAAAAGACGGGATATACCAACTTATTAAAAAAGGAAAATATCATATAGTTGCAAGATTTCGTAAATTAGAGGAAGACGGAAGCAAGTTTTACAGTGTCTTAAAACATCTTTCATCCAAAGGGATTGACGATATAAAGGAGACAGGAATTAAGTTTGATTATCCGAAACCTGTATCTCTAATTAAAGAATTAATTTTAGGAGTCACTCTTAACAAAGGTAATCGAAATAGCATAATTTTAGATTCGTTTGCCGGTTCGGGCACCACAGCTCAGGCGGTTCTTAGTCTCAACAAAGAGGATGGCGGCAATCGCAAATTCATCCTTGTAGAGTGTGAGGATTATGCCGATAAAATTACCGCAGAGCGTGTTCGCAAAGTTATAAAGGGTGTACCCAAAGCAAAAGACGAAAACCTAAAAAATGGTTTAGGTGGTTCATTCACTTACTGTACTCTAGGTAGCGAGGTCAGCGAAGAAAATCTGTTAAAAGGTAAATCTCTGCCCAGCTACGAGGCACTTTCTAAATATGTTTTTTATACCGCAACCGGGAATACCCTAGGAAAGTTTAAGCCGAACGACAATTTTTATGTTGCAAAAGTGAACGGAGATACTGCCTTTTTTGTTATCTATAAACCCAACAAAGAATTTCTAAGTAGCAACGACTCCGCTTTAAGTCTTGAAAGAAAAGAACTTATTCAAAAAATTATGAAACAGAAAAAATGCAGCAAAGCCATTGTCTTCGCTTCTGCCTGTTTTTACTCTCTAAAAGAACTTTCACAAGAAAAAATTACTTTTTGTCAATTACCCTTTGCTATTCATAAAATTGTAAGCCGATGATACAGTTGAAAGAATTTCAAGAACTCGTTTTAGAACAGCTGGACTATTATTTGCAAACACTCAAAACGAAATGCATAGAGGAAAAAGAAGAGGTAGAGTTTCATAAAAGTCGCAAAAGAAATAGAGAAATAGAGAGGTATTGTCGTGAAACATGGGAAGAGTTAACCAAAGAGGGGAAATTACCGCAATTCAAGGACAGCAAGGGCAATATTCAAACGCTATGTTACATAGAAAAAAAAGACGGTTTGGGCAACCTGATTCCTAATATCTGTTTGAAGGTTCCCACCGGTGGAGGTAAAACTCTGTTGGGAGTATCCGCCGTTGAAAGAATCAACATCGATTATTTCTCAAAAAATACCGGTTTGGTTTTATGGATTGTTCCCACCGAAGCGATCTATAGACAAACCATAAAAAATTTCAAAAATAGGAACCACTCGTATAGGAATATTTTTGAAAGAGCTTCTGCGGGCCGAGTTAAAATCCTCGAAAAGACAAGTGCTTTTTCGTCTCAAGACATACAAAATTATCTCTGCATTATGGTTATGATGCTCCAGTCTACAAATAGAGAAACCCAAGAGTCATTGCGGGTTTTTAAGGACTCGGGGAATTTTATTTCTTTGTTCCCTCGATCCGACGATTACGATGCAAACAACAATTTACTCAATAGCACCAAAAATCTGGATTGCCATGAGTATGAGATGGAGGTGTCAGGTGCCAAGCGTATTTCCGTAAAGCATAGCTTAGGAAACGCCATACGTATAACCCGTCCCATTGTTATTTTAGACGAAGGCCATCGCGCTTATTCCGATTTAGCTAGAAATACAATTTGTGGCTTAAATCCGAGATTTATTTTAGAACTTTCTGCAACCCCCAATATGAGAAAACATCTGAGTAATATACTGGTAAGCGTCTCGGGAATAAAATTAAAGGAAGAAGAAATGATCAAACTTCCCATAAATATCATCAACTCCGACAAATGGAACTGGAAACAGACTTTGTGCAAAGCCTACGAAAAAATACAAAAACTCAACGACGACTGTGAACATCATTATCAAAAATCCGAACGATACATTCGCCCTATCATGCTGATACAAGTGGAGAGAACCGGAAAAGAACAAAGAGAAAAGCAGTTTATTCACACCGAAGATGTTAGGAATTACTTAATTGAGAAACTCGGCGTCGATGCGGGTGCCATCAAAATAAAGACTGCAGAAAGAAATGAACTCAAAGACGAAAGCCTACTAAGCGAAACCTCACAAGTTAGATTTATTATTACCAAACATGCCCTTCAGGAAGGTTGGGATTGTCCGTATGCTTACGTGTTGGCAATCTTATCCAATGCTCAGTCTAAGAAAGCATTGACGCAACTAATCGGCAGAATTTTAAGACAACCCGATGCCCGACAAACTTCTTATGAATCCTTAAACGAGAGTTATGTTTTCTGTTATAACCCAACCGTAGGAGAAGTGGTAGAAGGAATAAAGAAAGGTCTGCAAGAAGAAGGCATGGGTGATTTGATAGACCATATCAGAGGAGGAGATAGCGAGTTTGATAAAGAAACGATAAACAGGAGAACCGGATTTAAGCGAACCAAAGTTTTCTTGCCTAAAGTTCTCCATAAAGATAAAAAATCATGGAGAAATATCAGATACGAATCGGACATCCTCCGGAACATTGACTTCTCCAAGATTTCGTACCGCAACAAAGATGCTCTCAAACCCGAAGACATCGACAAACTTAGAGTGAATCATGTCAAGATGGATATAGAAGACGACAAAGGACAACTTAAATTTGCTCACGACACCATGAAAACGGAACAAGAATCTGCAGAAATAAATTTTGTTTATATGGTGAGACGACTTTCCAACACCGTGCCGAATCCATGGCAAGCGTCCAGAATTCTAGAAGAAACTATAAGTACCCTAAAAGCTAAGCATGTCTCCGATGAAAAGATTTATGTCAACGGAAACTTTTTGCTCGATGCTATTGAAAAAGATATAAAAGAGCAGGTTAACGAAGTTTCGGAGAAAATTTTTACCGATAAATTAGAAAACGGAGATATTTGCTTTAAGGTATTTAAGGATTCCATTGGTCTTAACTGGAAAATGGCAACTAGAATTGATTTCTTTGTTTCAAACAACGGCAAAACCTTAAAGAAGAGAGATGAAAGCCCTTTGCAATTAACTCTGTTCGAAAAAACTTACGAGAAACACTATAACAAACTGGAAAAAGATATAGCTTGGTATCTCGACGAAACGGAGGCACTTAAGTGGTGGCATAGAATAGTAGCAAAACAAGACTATTATCTTCAAGGATGGCAAGCACGAAAAGTGTATCCCGATTTTCTGGCTTGTGTCGACTCAAGCAACGCCGATAAGGTCTCCGTTTTAGAAACCAAAGGAGACCATTTGAAAGGCAACTCGGACACCGAATATAAGACAAAGCTTTTTGAATTGCTGCAGAAATATGCCAACGATGACAATGTCAATATCGGTACCGTAGAGACCGCCTCCGAAAATGAGACAAAAATGGTTTTTGAAATTTTAATGGAAGCAGATTGGAGGCAAAAGATTCAAAATACTCTATAATCGGCAATCTGCAGTACTAAATCTTTCGGACAGATATTAGGCTGTTGAAAAAGTATCCATGAACCGTAGGGGCGGACTAGCATGTCCGCCCATAGCGCGTTGGTCGGCATGATTTATACATTCATCCACCCGATTTATGGAAACCAAAACCATACGGCGCAAGCGGTTGGTGTCGTGCAGAACGGTACTTAAGGGCAGACATACAAGTCTGCCCCTACAAGTGGTTTGCAAATATTCACGGCGCGAGCGGTTGCAATTGTGCGAAACAATACTTTTTCAATAACCCCACGACACGACCACCCCGTCAGGCTGCGCCTGCCACCCTAAGGGCGGACATACGAGTCCGCCCCTACAAGGAGGGGAATGGACCACCCCCTACAAGTTCAATCGGTGGTTCTATACATTGCGGGTATAATTTCGGTTAAAGTTCTCTAAACTCTAAATAATGCTTTATGGAAACAAAAAAGATTATGTTTGTTGCCGGCGAGGCATCGGGTGATAAGCACGCCGCAAAACTTATCGCACAACTGCGGCAATCGCAACAAATAGAATGTTACGGTATGGGTATGCAAAAAATGAAGCATGCGGGGATGCGATTGTTGGTCGACGCACAAGCTCTGGCGGTCATCGGCATCGTCGAAATTTTAAGGCATTACCCGGCACTACGGCGCGCTTTCACAACGCTCAAGCAATCGCTGGTAAACGACCCGCCCGATTTATTGGTGCTGGTGGATTATCCCGAGTTCAATCTAAAACTGGCGCGCATCGCAGCGCAACACAACATTAAGGTGTTGTATTACATCAGTCCTCAGTTATGGGCATGGCGGCAATATCGCATCAAAAAAATCAAACGCGATATAGACCATGTTGCAGTGATATTTCCTTTTGAAGAAGATTTTTATAAGCGGCATGCAGTATCGGTAAGTTATGTGGGGCACCCGTTGATTGAGGATTTAGAAGAATGGGAGCGTAGCAACCCTCAAGCGATAAACGATAGAGACCAAAATAAAACCGTACTGCTACTGCCCGGCAGTAGAAAAAGCGAGATTAAACGCTTACTTCCTTTGATGGTCGAAGCGGCGGTATTGATACGGCAACACTTAGATACAAAGATTCGTTTTCGTCTGCTTGCGGCTCCCGACATAGATGCCGATTTATATCAAAGCTATTTGGATCGTTCCGATTTTGATTGTCGCCTAAGCGACCGGCATGTCTATACCGAGATGAAAAATGCAGATCTTGCGATCAGTGCGACCGGCACCGCAACCCTACAGCTTGCGTTGTGCGGCACGCCGCTCATAGCAACACATAAATTAATGCCGTTGAGCTATTGGATATTGAGGTGGTTTATCAAAATACGCTATGCGAGCATGCCGAACATCATCGCCGACAGTCCGCTCGTGCCGGAATATCTACAAAACGATGCGACACCCGAAAAGCTATCGGCACACGCTTGCAAACTACTCGGCGATGCAACGCGCAGAGAAACGATGTCGCAAAACCTGTTCGCACTACGTGAAAAATTCGGAACCGCATCGGCATCTAAAACGACTGCCGGATTGATTCATGATCTGATACGCCAAAAATGAGAAATGAGGCTGTTGAAAAAGTATCCACGAACCGTATGGGCGGACTTCATTAAATTGCCGATTGATCGGGCGGACATGTTAGTCCGCCCCTACAGGTGGTTTGCGTAATTGGGTGGCGCAAGCGGTTGGATTTTTGCGATGCCAATACATTTTCAATAACCCCCAATAAATCGACTTAACCGGCTTCGGCATCGCCTCGGGCAATGTGCAGGGTTTGGGTCGGGAATGCGATCTCGGCACCTTGTGCTTCGATGATTTGGCTTACTTTGAGCAACGTATCCTGTTTAATTATTTGATAAGATGCCAAATCTTTGTGCTGGGTGAACGCATAAATTTTGATATTGACCGAAGAGTCGGCAAACTCGTTTAGGCTGACGACCAAGCCCTCCTCCTCGTCTATATCGGCGTGTTCGATCAGCATCTCTTCGATTTGCTTAACAATCGTAGGTATCTTGGCAATATCGCCGTAGCGCACGCCCACCACTTCATTGATGCGTCGGTGCGACATGCGCGAAGGATTTTCCAAAACTATGCTGGTGAACATAGAGTTAGGCACATAGAGCGGACATCTATCAAAGGTTCTGATTTGCGTCAACCGCCACCCAATGTTGACTACGGTACCTTCTATATCGCGATCCGATGAACGTATCCAGTCGCCTTCCTGAAAAGGGCGATCTAAATAAATCATCAGCCCACCGAAAAAGTTTGCCAACAGGTCTTTAGCGGCGAGACCGACGATCAGTCCGCCGACACCGCCGAATGCCAAAACACCGGATAAGTTGTAACCCATAGTCTGCATCGTCAACAGCACTGCGGTAATAATCACCGAAATACGCAATAGTTTGTTGATTGCTCGACTGCTGGCAGCATCCAAGAACTTACCCTCATAGTCGGCTTTCCGCCCGACGATATGACGATCTATACCTTTTAGGAGCCTTATCGCAAACCATGCCAAAGCATAGATAATAAATAATGTGCTGACCTTGGATGCCAAATCAATATCGGATAAGACCTTCCAAACAGCCTCCGCTATATAGCTGATGCCGACCACCCAAATCAGTAATCTAATCGGTGGTTTGATGCTGTTCAGTATGATTTCATCCCACACCATCTTTGTCGTGTCGGCTTTTTTGACCAATGCCGTCATAAACAGGTTGACCAACCAGTTAAATAAAAGAAGAGCAAAAACAAAAATGAATACGACGATTATCAGCCATATCTGTGCACTGATCCCGGGAAGTAGTTCGTGCAAATCGCCTACAAGCGTATTGATGTTTATCATGATCGGGGGTTTTTATCCGCTCGGTTATTCAAGTCATTAAGCGTGGCAACCGCATTCTCGTAGGCTTTGGAATCTCTAGGTATTCTATTGTGTATATGCGTATCTATCACGCCCAAATGCTCCGAGGATAAGCGGTTGTAGTGATTTATCTCGTCTTTGCTGAAGTCCGATATAAGTTGCTGCAATTCCGATACCCGGCGTCGACAAATCAATAATAAGTCGCATCCTGCATTCATCGCTTTTTTAAGCACGGCACTGTCGGCATTGCCACTGCCGACCATATCCAAATCGTCGGTGCATACCATCCCGTCAAAACCCAGTTGCTCGCGTAACACGACCTTAATCCAATGCTCGGATAAACTCGCCGGCGTATCGCAGACGGCTTCGTAGACGATATGCGATAGCATGATGCAATCCAGATATTTCTTTTTAACCATGTCGGCAAAAGGATACAGGTCGTGCGCCTCTATCTCGGACCGGGTCCTAGGATCACGAATTATATCGGTATGCGTGTCGCCGGGCACCGAACCGTGCCCGGGAAAATGCTTACCGCAAGCAGGCAAACTGCTATTGTGCAGGCCGGTGACTACCGCCTTGCTAAGTTCTGTCACCGCTTCGGGGTCACTATGGAACGCACGCCCACCGATTACGCCGTCAAAATGCGCAATGTCCATTACCGGAAGATAACTCAAATCCACATTGATCTCGCGCATCTCGGAACCCACAATCACACCGTAAGCATAAGCTGCGTTTAATGCCGCAGCTTGATCTTCATCGTAATATCGCCCTATCTCTATCGGCATCGGCAGTCCGGTAAAACCTTTCTCAAATCGCTGCACCATGCGACATTCGTGGTCTACCGACACGATAAAACCCGGTTTGATGTTATGCAATGCTTCTATCAATTCGGTAATTTGCGATTTATCGTGATAGTTATGCCTAAACAAAATCACCCCGGCAACCGCCGGATGCTTCAAAAACTTTCGCTCCGCCGTTGATATCTCGACTCCGCCGATACCGACGATTAAAAAACCTGTTCTTTCTATAATACTATTCATAATATTCCTCTATCAGTGCCATCATTCCCTCAAAGTTCAGCGTAGGAACGACGGATAAGTATTTGAGCGATGCGCCGGTTGCATAATTCCCGTTTGTTTGATCCGGCAAACAAACACCACCGCCGGTTGCCAGCACCGGAATATTGCGAGTGAATTGCCTCTGCATTTCTCGCACGATGTGGGATATAGATGCCGTCAGTGTAAGCCTACACCCCGAAGCGATTGCGTCCTCGGTATTCGTCGCCGGAACACCAAGCAATCTATCCGTATCGTCAAAATAATTCAACTGCGCCGTACCTTCAGACAAACTAGAACGCATCAAAACATCACTCGGTAAAATCACGCCGCCTTTATGCACCCCCTCGTCGTTTATCAAATCGATAGTCACCGCCGTTCCGAAATCCACCACGATACATGCTTGCCTCAACCGCCGCCAAGCAGCAACCATTCCTGCCACGCGGTCAATGCCCAGTTGTGTTGCCTCGTAATCGCTCCTCAAGCCGCATACCGGCATTTTTTTATCGAGCAAAATCGGGGTATGCCCAAAATACTGCGCAACCGCGTCGGCAACGGAACTATTGATGCTACGGCTTGCAACGCTAATCATATAAGCGACTTCGGGTGCCGCCGTTCCACATCTCTGCACAACATCGGACATCTCGCCCAAATCGTTCAAAGCCAATGCACCGCACAATTTAATGCGGTTATCCTCAACGCAGGCGTATTTACAACGGCTGTTGCCTACATCTATCAATAATTCCATCATTGCAAACGCTAATCTCCCCGTAATCATACGCATCTATCTGCCCGTCGCTATTGACGAGTAAATGCGCTTTTTTATCTACACCTAGTGCAACCCCGAGCGTTTTAGTCACTCGGTCGTCTATTTCGACGCTACGATTATACAATATATCGAACGTCGCAAAACGCCGCTTGCGCTCGGCGATGTCAATCCGCTCATCGATTGCCAACGCCACATCGACCACCGAAGCGACCAAATCGGCATAAGCCGGCACGACGATGCCGGTTTGCTCCAAACCGATCCAATTGACATCGGTTTTCTTCGCCACATCCAAAGGTGTCGCAATATTCAAACCGATGCCTATCACCGCAGCGTTGCCGCGATACTCAAGCAGTATGCCTGCCAATTTCGCACCCTTATAATACAAATCATTCGGCCATTTAACACCAATCTCGGAAACTCCCAAGGCATGCAACATCTCGGCTAAACGCACCGCAGTCATTAAAAGTAACCAACCGTCGTTTGTCATGCCGGGATTTGCCTGCCATGATACCGACAAATAGACACCGTTATGGTCGGAACTCCAGCCCTTGGCACGGCGACCTCGTCCGGCATACTGCCGAGCGGCAACGCATAAATTAAATCGGGCTTTAGGCGGTAGCTTGCGAGACAACAAATAATCGTTGGTGGATGAACATACATCCAATATGCAAACAGCCGATAGTCGTGATACCGATGAACGCTTGAGCGCATGAATGATATCCAAACTAAACATTGTTCGTTATTATCGCATAGAATTGCGATTACTATTGGAGGAGGCCTTCTAAAAATATTCTGACATGTATCCCAATGGTGAAAATCAATGGAGTATAAATCTGTCCTTGTGAATAAACCGCCTCGCTATAACCTTGTCCGTCAATATAGCTTGCTTCCGTACGAAACCTGTTATCTCTTGCTAAAAAGGGAGAACTCGACATTACTAGATACGGTGTTCCAGTCGCTGCGGCGATGTCGTTCCAGTTCGCTTCCACAGAGCAATCTGCATTCGCTATGCAGACTTGCCATTGATACATCATAGCCCCACCGGGGTTGCCGTCGGGATCGCCGGACAATATCGTCGCCGTGAGTGTCGTCGCATCGCTTCCTACTTCTATCGAGGCACCTATAGTCGCAGAACCATTATTTACCTTATTCACCACCATCAAGGTCATACCTATCGTAGCGGTCGTCCCGTCGCTTACCACGACTTCTATGTTTACCGTCGTGTTGCTAGATGCCGCATCTACAAAGTTGGGGGGGACAACCCATGTTGCCGTGCTTTCATTCACATCGTTTAATATGCCGGTATTTATGCTCCAGCTATATGTCAAGTCGTCGTAGTTCGCATCGCTCGCAGTCACACCGGCATCAATATTTTGTGTATCGGCTGTCTCGTCTATCGTCTGCGTATCGGTGATACTTTCAATCACCGGGCTTTGGTTTGCAACCGTATATACATTGGATTGCGTCGTCACCGATTGGCCGATATTATCTACAACCGTTGCCTCTAGCCTATAACTCGTAGCAGCGGTTCGTGACGCTTTGGTATCGGGTATGGAATATTCATTCTCGGTTGCCCCGTCTATCAAGTTGTCGTTCATAAACCAGCGATAACTCGTGGTCGCAATACCGTTGGCATCGGCTACTAAACCGCTCGCACGTAGTAGCCATTTATTATCGTTATCCGCTGCGATGCGCAGCGCAGTCGGTGGCGCATCTATCAGTAGTGTGAATGTGGCTTGCGTACTACCACCGCTGCCGTCATCGACCGACACGGTCACGATCGAGCCTGTTGTGTTTTGGCTGGCATTTGCATCGGTCGGCATGAATGTCCATATACCGGTCGCGGTGCTGAAGTTGTCAATCAAGCGACTACTCGGTTCTATTGCAATACTGTATGTCAATGCATCACCGTCGGCGTCTTCAAAAAAGTCACCGGTCTTTAGCTCGAATGGCTCTCCCACCGTTGCTATGATTCGCTCCGGCACCCGACCCGATACCAACTGCGGTGGTGTATTGACCTGCACCACAATTTCTGTATTAGTACTTGCTCCTTTACGATCGGTTGCAGTGAATATAATCGTCGCCATACCTGCTTTATCACCGCCGAGCGTGAAGGTCATACGCGTATCCGCCGTTATATTGTCGGTGCGCCCCGGCACCACCGATACGATAGTCCGGCTTGACGACATCGCCACCAATGTGACAATATCGCCCAAATCAAAATTAGAGTCCGACAACAAAACGACTACATGTACGGTACTGCTCGGTTCTATCGCTTGCTCCGGTGAAGCGACAATTTCAAGCACCGGGACTTTGTTTGCTTCTACTTCTACCTCAAATTGTCTTGAGACCTCCGAGTTCGCTACACCTTTGCCGTCGTTTGCCGTCACCGTAATCATCGCAGTACCTACACCCACACCGATAATCTCAATCGTTCGGGTATCACCGTCGGTGGCAACAATCGTTGCAGCTGCAATCGTGCTATCGTCGGAGTCGATTTCTACACTCGGTTCATCTCCATCCACATCACTTACTACTACGTTTAATGTGGTGCTATCACCTTCCAACAATGTGATCGATGGAGGAAAAGTAGTAGTAATCGTCGGTGTCGTGTTTGGTATTTCCCTCTGCCCGGGTAATAAGCTACCACAATCAGGTAATGGGGTGCCCGGATCCGCATCGCAGGCAGGGTTGCCGATATTATCACCCAGAGCGTATTTAACCGCCGGGTATTGTTCGTCGGTGCCGAAATCCCATGCCTCGAGACTCCAACTACTATATATCCCGGTTGCCGTCGTCGGTGATTTGAGTGCCTCGGCGGTTTGTGTTACCTGTATAGGAACCCCGGTACCTCGATTTCCTATCGCATAGCTATTCGTGATGGTGCCTGAATCTGTATTTATACCGACCAAACCCCCTACTTTATCGTTCCCGTTAACATTTCCCATCGCATAGCTATTCGTGATGGTGCCTGAATCTTCATTTATGCCGACTAAACCCCCTATTTCATCGTTCCCGCTAACATTTCCCGTCGCATAGCTATTCGTGATAGTGCCTAAATTTGTATTTATACCGACTAATCCCCCTACTTCATCGTTACCGCTAACATTTCCCGTCGCATAGCTATTCGTGATAGTGCCTAAATTTGTATTTATACCGACTAATCCCCCTGTACCGTAAGAAGTAGACCCTATAAAATTTACCGTCGCATAGCTATGTATGATGGCACCATGATTCCGACCAACTAGACCACCTAAATTCAACAGACCTCCTGTAACATCTCCTGTTGCATGGCTGTTTGTTATGATGCCTCGATTCCAACCGACTAAACCACCTACTATCCCTTGTCCTTCAATGTCTATGTTTAGCAAACCTAGATTAGTAATTTCAGCCTCGGATTCGGTAATACCGAACAAGCCTACTCCATTCAAGCGATTTTTGTTGATCATCAGATTGGAGATGGTGTAGCCGTTGCCCTCAAATGTTGCAGCAAAAGAAGCAACAGAAGAATTCCCAATCGGTTGCCAGCCGCTGCCGGCCGTCCAGGCCATTTTATTGGCTATTGTGCGGTAGCTATCGTTATCCATGAAATCCAAGCTCCGTGTTAGTTCGAAACCTCGGCATCCATCGAGAGGACAACCTGTCATTATTACCGTAGCATTTTCACTCGTCTTATAAGCTGTGCCATCCAAAACATGGCGCATTTCATCAACGCCTTCTAAGTCGCAGATTTCTATCAAACCGTCGTTATCCTTATCAATATCCACAGCTCGAGCTACGCCGTCGTTATCGTCGGCAAATCTTAAGAAAAAAGTACATAACGGCAAATTTACCTTAAACGATCCTACAATGCTATAAGAAACGGTACCGCTATCGGATTCGCCGACCGTGATGTCTAGTATAGTGTTGTTGCCTATGGTAATAGGGTTACTTTCTCCATGACTACCCTTAGCGGAAAAATAATCAATAACCGGATTTTCTCCTTGTTTGACGATTTTAATCGTTGCATCGGGGTTATAAGCCGTCAACCTCAGGACGATATTACGCGTGGTGCCGATAAGCGGAAGAAAGGTTATAACATAATGGGTCGTTGAAACCCCGAAAGTTGGATTCAATCTCGTGTCAACTGTTAATATCTCTAATTCTCTTAAACCCACGCCCTGACTCGGAAACAAAGTGTTGCTATCGGCATCTTTGAGTATCGGGAATTGATCCGAAGTGCCGAAATCCCATACCTCGGTACTCCAGTTGCTATAGATCCCGGTTGCCGTCGTCGGTGATTTGAGTGCCTCGGCGGTTTGTGTTACCTGTATAGGAACCCCGGTACCTCGATTTCCTATCGCATAGCTGTTTGTTATTGTAGCAACGGAATCATTCAACCCGGCTAAACCACCTATGTTTTGTCTCCCGTTAACATTTCCGGTCGCATAGCTGTTCGTGATGGTGCCTGAATCTGTATTTATACCGACCAACCCCCCTACTTTATCGTTCCCGTTAACATTTCCCGTCGCATAGCTATTCGTGATAGTGCCTAAAACCGTATTTATACCGACTAGACCGCCTATTTCATCGTTCCCATTAACATTTCCCGTCGCATAACTATTCGTGATAGAACCTAAAACCGTATTTATACCGACTAGACCGCCTATTTCATCGTTCCCGTTAACATTTCCCGTCGCATAACTATTCGTGATAGTGCCTAAATTTGTGTTTATACCGACTAAACCACCTGTACTGTCAAAAGTAGACCCGGTAAAATTTACTTTCGCATAGCTATGTGTGATGGCACCATGATTTTGACCGACTAGACCGCCTAAATTCAACAGACCCTCTGTAACATCTCCTGTTGCATAGCTGTTTGTTATAGTGCCTTGATTCCAACCGACTAAACCTCCTACCACATTTTGCCCTTCAATGTCTACGTTTAGCAAACCCAGATTAGTAATTTCAGCCTCGGATTCGGTAATACCGAACAAGCCTACTTCATTCAAGCGATCTTTGTTGATCGTCAGATTGGAGATCGTATAGCCGTTGCCTTCAAATGCTGCATCAAAAGCAGCAACAGAAGAATTCCCAATCGGTTGCCAGCCGTGGTCGGTCGTCCAGGCCGTTTTATTGGCTATTGTACGGTAGCTATCGTTATCCATGAAGTCCAAGCTTCGTGTTAATTCGAAACCTCGGCATCCATCGGGGGGACAGCCTGTCATTATTATCGGAATACTATCACTCATCTTATAACCGGTGCCATCCAAGGCATAGCGCATTTCATCAACACCTTCCAAGTCGCAGATTTCTATCAAACCGTCGTTATCCTTATCAATATCCGTGTCTTCAAATATGCCGTCGTTATCGTCGGCAAATCTTAACGAAGTAGTACATAACGGCAGATCCATTGCTAACGACGCAACGATGCTATAAGAAATGATACTGCCATCGGATTCGCCGACCGTGATGTTCAGCATGGTGTTGTCGCCTATGGCGATAGGGTTGCTTGTGCCGCTGCCGCCCTTGCCGACAAAATAATCAATAGCGGGGTCCTCTCCTTGTTTGACGATTTCAATCGTCGCATCGGGGTGATAGGTTCTCAATCTCAAAACGATGCTCGGCGTGGTGCCGATAAGCGGGAAAAAAGCTATAACATAATGGGTCGTTGAAACCCCGAAAGTCGGACTCAATGTCATGCCGACTGTTAATAATTCCAGTTCTCTTAACCCCACGCCCTGATTCGGCAACAAAGTGTTGCTATCCGCATCTTTGAGTACCGGGAATTGATCCGAAGTGCCGAAGTCCCATACCTCGGTACTCCAGTTGCTATAGATCCCGGTTGCCGTCGTCGGTGATTTGAGTGCCTCGGCGGTTTGTCTTACCTGTATAGGAACCCTGCTAATTGCCCGTCCCGTCGCATAGCTGTTCGTTATTGTGGCACCGAGACTATTTCGCCCGACTAAACCACCTATATTAGGAACTGCTTGAAATGGATTATCGTCACGAGTGTTGATCTCCGGAACAGAACCTATCGCATAGCTGTTTGTTATTGTAGCAACGGAATCATTCAACCCGGCTAAACCACCTATGTTTTGTTTCCCGTTAACATTTCCGGTCGCATAGCTGTTCGTAACGGCACCTCGATTCAACCCGACTAAACCCCCTATTTCATCGTTACCGTTAACATTTCCGGTCGCATAACTGCTCGTGATAATGCCTGAATCTGTATTTGTACCGACTAAACCCCCTATCTCATCGTTACCGCCAACATTTCCGGTCGCATAGCTATGTGTGATGGCACCATGATTCCGACCGACTAAACCTCCTACTATATTTTGTCCTTCAATGTCTATGTTTAGCAAACCCAGATTAGTAATTTCAGCCTCGGATTCGGTAATACCGAACAAGCCTACTCCATTCAAGCGATCTTTGTTGATCGTCAGGTTGGAGATGGTGTAGCCGTTGCCTTCAAATGTTGCACCAAAAGAAGCAACAGAAGAATTCCCAATCGGTTGCCAGTCTTGGTCGGTCGTCCAGGCCGTTTTATTAGCTATTGTGCGGTAGCTATCGTTATCCATGAAGTCCAAGCTCCGTGTTAGTTCGAAACCTCGGCATCCATCGGGGGGACAGCCTGTCATTATTATCGGAATACTATCACTCATCTTATAACCGGTGCCATCCAAGGCATAGCGCATTTCATCAATACCTTCCAAGTCGCAGATTTCTATCAAGCCGTTGTTATCTTTATCAATATCCACAGCTCGAGCTACGCCGTCGTTATCGTCGGGAAAGTTTATCGAAGTAGTACACGAAGGCAAAGTTATTTGCGCCGATACAACTTGCAAGCCCCCGAGCGCAAGTAAAAAAACGATATAGAGAAAACGGCCGATTTTGTTCGGGATGCTATCCGATTTTGCCGGCTTAAATTTCATGACCTCCCCCCTTTCGGTCTAAAACTTAGATGAGATTTTTATTATATCATTTCCTTCTCCGATACCAATAAATCTTAAATCGTAAGGGCCGACCATTCCCTTTCATAGGAAGGAAATGGTCCACCACCATAGGTAGTTTGCAAATATAATTATGGTAAACGGCAGTGGGATTGTAGATCGGCGACGATTAACTGATATACTGCTATTTTTTGAAACGCGAACGATGGACGATTTAAGCAAAGAACCACAATCCAATTTCATACGGCAGATCGTAGAGCAGGATATTGCTGCCGGCAAGAATGAAGGGCGTGTGCATACACGTTTCCCGCCGGAACCGAACGGACATTTGCATATAGGTCATGCAAAATCTATCTGCTTAAACTTCGGTATAGCCGAACAATACGAAGGACTCTGCAACCTGCGTTTTGACGACACCAACCCCGAAAAAGAAAGCGAGGAGTATGTCGAAGCGATCAAAGACTGTGTTCGTTGGCTGGGATTTGACTGGCATAATATTCGTTATGCCTCGGATTATTTCGAACTTTTTTATCAATACGCGGTAGAACTGATAAACAAAGAATGTGCTTATGTATGTAGCCTCAGTGCCGAAGAGATTAGACACTACAGAGGCACACTAACCGAAGCCGGCACCGACAGCCCGTATCGCAACCGTAGCGTCGCGGAGAACTTGACTTTGTTCGAGCAAATGAAAGACGGTGTCTACAAAAACGGTGCGCATGTGTTGCGCGCAAAAATTGACATGGCTTCGGCAAATCTCAATATGCGAGACCCGACTATCTATAGGATACGGCACACCGCACATCATAGAACCGGAACCCGGTGGTGCATCTATCCGACCTACGACTTTTCACATTGTTTGTCCGATGCCATAGAAGACATCACCCACTCCTTATGTACACTTGAGTTTGAAGACCACCGCCCGCTATACGATTGGTTTTTAGATAAATTGGGAACCGTACATCCTCAGCAGATTGAATTTGCGCGCCTGCAGTTGAACTATACGATCACCAGCAAGCGCAATCTAAAGACTTTGATAGACCAAAACTTTGTCGAAGGCTGGGACGACCCGCGCCTGATGACCTTGGGTGGCATGAAAAGACGAGGCATTCCGCCGGCGGCAATACACGATTTTTGTGAACGCATCGGCTTGACTAAAAAGGACAGCTGGATCGATTTCGCACTCTTCGAGAATTGTGTGCGCGATATACTCAATAAAACATCGTTGCGTAAAATGGCAGTGATAGATCCCTTAAAAGTCGTCATCGTGAACTACCCCGAAGACGAAGTGGAATATCTAGATGCGGTCAATAAGCCGAACGATGCTACAGCCGGCACCCGCCCGCTGGCTTTTTCGCGTGAACTCTATATAGAGCGCGACGACTTTATGGAGACCCCGGTCAAAAAATTCTTCAGGCTCGCACCGGGACGAGAAGTGCGGCTGAAATATGCTTATTACATTCGCTGTGAACAAATAATAAAAGACGAAAACGGAAAGATTACCGAACTCCACTGCCGCTACGACCCGCAAACTCGCGGCGGCGACAGCGCGGACAAGCGCAAGGTTAAGGGCACCTTACATTGGCTTAGTGCGAAACATGCACAACACGCCGAGATACGGCTTTACGATAGATTATTCAATGTCGAAAACCCGTTGGCACACGAGGACATTAAGCAAACACTCAACCCCGACTCGTTGGTCGTCAAAAAACAATGCCTAGTTGAACCCGGTGCCTTAGAAATACCACACGACGATTGTATACAATTCGAGAGATTGGGTTATTTTTGTTTAGATCGTCGCGATCATTCACCGACATATCCGGTATTCAATCGCACTATCACACTGCGCGATACTTGGGCAAAAATCTTGCGTGGGTAAAGGTGGGGCTGCTGAAAAAGTACCGTTTTGCACGAATAATGTTTTGACCCTACCCAATTTATGTTTGCCTACCGTAGGGGCGGACTTATATGTCCGCCCGTAACGCGTTGCGCCTGCACGATTTATACATTTATTCATCCAATTTATGGAAACCAAAGCCATACAGCGCAGGCGGTTACGGTTATTCTGGACGGTATTTAAGGGCAGACATTAGAGTTGCCGATTGACCTATCGGGCGGACATACAAGTCCGCCCCTACAAGCTCAATCGGCGGTACTACGTTTAGCTTTTCTTTTTCTCACGGGGGTGTGCGCAACAAGAGAGGAAGTTGACCACCAATAATCGGTTCTGGGGATCAAATGCATCGGAATTACACCGACAGTCAGTCCATTACTAAACTTACCTTCGATAATCTCCGGACTGATGTAGGTATAATTAAGCAACGAACGCAACCAGCATAGTTTTCCCGGGCAATGTAGCCGGGATAAACTTGCTTTAATGCGGCGTAGCAACGAGGGTGCAGACCGCTGCCCCCATGCCAACGCAACACATAGTAGCGTCGGTATTTTTCGCTATTTTCCCCCAATTCTGCCTGTATCACTAAACCATACAGCCGGTTGATGTATTTGCCAGCGTGCCTCAGGATCGTTTGCGAGTATTATGTTCATACTCTCTTGGTCTAGTTGTTTCATTTCCACTACTTGCCGAAAATAGTTTTGCGTACGCACATTGGCACGGCAAAAAAAAGAAGCCTGCACAGAGAACGAAATGATAACGATCAAAATGCTCCTTCGGCGCGTGTGTTCCTTGAGACATAAGTAAGTCAAATTCGGTATGTTGCATTAACCAAGGCATTGGGTCTTGTAGCCAGAACGCATCGGCATCACTATGGATAAAGTCGCTCCCCGACCTGATGAGTGCGAGAAATAATTTTTTGCGTAAACTAAAAAGTGTTGCCGGTAGAAGTTTGCCGGATGGTTCGGCTAGTTCGTGTATGCGTATATCCGGAAATAAATCACAGAAATAAACTGCACGATCACCGTGTCCGATTTCGTTTAGCCACGCAACCAATTCCCTATCCATGCAAACAATTCGCCAATGGTCGCAAGTCGACAAGGCGTGTTTAATCCATTCATGAATAACATTTCGGTAATTAAAAGTCCCGAACACAATCGTAACGGGTGTGCCGTTGACCGGGTCAAACGACGAAAATCTATCTACGGTCATATTTCTCTCCAGTGTAAATCCGGTATTTAAGCGAAGACATCTTAATTTTCCTCTAGCTTTTTCTTAGGGTGCATCAACGGGAATAAAATAACATCCTTGATGGCGTTGCAACCGGTGAGTATCATCACCAGTCTGTCTATACCGATACCGACACCGGCGGCAGGAGGCATTGCGTGTTCCAAGGCTTCTATATAGTCGGCATCGTAGTACATCGCTTCGTCGTCTCCGCCGCTTTTTCGGTCGGCTTGCATTTTCAATCGGCGAGCTTGTTCAATCGGGTCGTTGAGCTCCGAAAAGCCGTTGGCAACTTCGTAGCCCGATATAAATAATTCAAATCGTTCGGCTATCTCCGCATAGCCGCTTTTGGGACGGGCAAGCGGCGAGACGATACTTGGATAATCGCAAACAAAGGTAGGCCTTTGCAGTTGCGGTTCGACGCGTTTCTCGAATATCGCCAGCTGGAGCAGATAGGGGTTATCGGTGTTATCGACGGCGATGCCTTCGGCAGCAGCGTAGTCCTTGAGTAGCTTCGGATCATCCAGCGATTGTTCGTTCAAACCGTCGGTATATTTCGATAATGCTTGTCTAAAAGTGATACGCTCAAAGGGTTGACTCAAATCGTACAGGTCGTTGCGTGCAGTCTCCTCGGCTTTCGGCAACGACGGAAATTCTTCGTACAAAAGCGATTGACAACTACGCAACAGTTTCTCGGTTGTGTCCATCGCTTGCCGATAATCTATGTAGGCTTGATAAAACTCCAACATCGTAAATTCCGGGTTGTGATGGCTCGAGATACCCTCATTCCTAAAATTGCGATTCAATTCGTAGATTTTTTCAAAACCGCCGACGAGCAATCGCTTTAGATAAAGTTCCGGGGCAACACGCAGATACAAAGTCATATCCAGCGCGTTGTGATGCGTAATAAAAGGTTTAGCGGTTGCCCCACCCGGCAAGCTTTGCATCATCGGCGTTTCTACTTCCAGAAAACTCTGCCGATTGAGATAATCGCGTAAATAGGCGATTATCCGTGAGCGCATTTTGAATACCGTGCGGCTGCCTTCGTTGATGATTAAATCCAAATAGCGTTTTCTATATCGGGTCTCTATATCGGCTAAACCGTGAAATTTCTCGGGCATAGGTTGTAGAGACTTGGCAAGTATACGAAGTTCGCTCACCCGGATACTCAGCTCGCCGGTTTTGGTTTTGGTTAAGCTACCGCAGGCACCGATAATATCGCCGTTATCCAACAATGCTAAAGACCCGACCGACGCTTCGGCAGATCCGACAATCATCAACTGTAGGGTTCCACCGCGGTCGCGTAATTTAACAAAACTGGTCTTGCTCATTTGTCGCTTTGCCATCACTCGCCCGGCAACTGCCACCTGCACCTTGCGCGTTTCCAATTCGTCGCGATCCAGATGTCGATACTGCGCGTGAAAATCGGCACTGCTGGTTTCAATCGCATGTGCCGTATCGTCGGTGGCTATGGTACGCCTAAAGTCGTTGGGGTACGCCTCACCCGACTGCGATAGCTTTTTGAGCTTTTTACGGCGGTCTGCGGCTTCGTCGCTCATCATATGCTCACTAGTAGCCTTGTTTGAGGCTTTCTTCTATAAAGGCGGTGATATCACCGTCCAATACCGCTTGGGTGTTGGTGTTCTCGTAGCGAGTGCGCAAATCCTTAATTCGTGATTGATCCAACACATAAGAACGGATTTGATTGCCCCAGCCTATATCGGATTTACTCTCTTCCATCGCTTGTTTCTCGGTCAGCTTTTTACGCATTTCCAGTTCGTACAATTTGGCTTTTAGTTGCTTCATCGCAATACTTTTGTTCTTGTGCTGGGAACGGTCGCTTTGACATTGCACCACGGTCGAGGTCGGTAGGTGCGTAATCCTGACTGCCGATTCGGTCTTGTTGACATGCTGCCCCCCCGCTCCGCTCGCTCTGTAGACATCTATGCGTAGATCGGCAGGGTTAATCTCTATATCCAATGCGTCGTCCACCTCGGGGTAGACAAACGCCGAAGCAAAGGAGGTGTGCCGCTTGTTGCCGGCGTTGAACGGCGACTTGCGCACCAAACGATGGATACCGGTTTCGCTACGCAACCACCCGTAGGCATAATCCCCTTGTATGTAAACGGTTGCGCTTTTAATTCCGGCAACTTCACCCGGCGATATTTCGGTGATACCGGCCTTAAAAGATTGTCGCTCCGCCCACCGCAAATACATGCGTAGTAGCATCTCCGCCCAATCTTGCGCTTCGGTACCACCCGAGCCGGCGTTGATATCCAGATAAGCATTATTGGCATCCATCTCGCCGCCGAACATGCGCTGAAACTCAAGGGTTTCGACCTGCTCGCAGATCCGTTGCACATCGTCTCCCAGTGCCGCCAAAGTCTCGGCATCTTGCTCTTGCTCCACAAGTTCAAGTAAAGCACGGCTGTCGTTTAAACTTTGTTCTAGTGTGGTGAGGCTATTTATAATTTTCTCTAGGGTGCTACGTTCTTTGTTTAGGCTACGTACGCGTTCTTGTTGGTTCCATACTGCGTTATCCTCCAGTTCCCTACACAAGACATCGTGGCGTTTTTGCTTTGCGTCAAAGTCAAAGATACCCCCTCAGCGCATCGCTACGGCGCGTTAGATCTTCTATTTTTTGCTTGATTGTGTTCAATTCTTCCATAATTAATCCATCAAAGCGATGATTGTATCAAATATCGTGCCTAATGAATAGCCGCCGCTTGCTTCATTGGCTCAATCGGCGGAGATTGTATTTTGTAATGTGGGCATTGCTGATATGTTAGGTTCTGCCCAATGTCACGCCACTTGTGCTACTGCAACAAGTGGCGGTTCTATTGGAGGGGGCCTTCCAAAAAGACTTTACTGCGGATGTAGACAATTGCCCTCTCGGGTACAACCGATAAAGAAGCACTCCCGGGAGTGCCGACAATTACACGAAGGTTTCGTGTTGGGATAGACGAAACAAAAGTATTGCCGTCAATACGCACAGTCAATCTAGAACTAGACCTACCAACGCCGTCGTCCATGGTGGGAATACTATAAGTAGCCGTCGTCTCGCCGGCCATGATCGTAATCATTCCTACAACTTCGGTTGTTGACGTAACCGACGGAACATAGTCTCTGCCATCATCGTTTGTCTCAATAGCCTCAAGTGCCATTGTCAAGTCCGCGTCGAGCGACACGGAACGGAAGTTCGGGTCGTTAGGTGGTATAAATGGTAGCGTGCGTGTTATCGTAAATATCGCCGGATTACCTGCTATAACGGTTCTGGGCGCAGTGATAGTCACCCTTACATCATCGTCATCTCTGATAATAAGTTGTGCAAAAACCTCACGTGCTGGTTGAAGAGTATTATCAGCGAGTCTCTCTAGAGGATAATTACGTTCTATGATTATATTGAGTACTTCGTTGATTTCCAGTTCTGCATCGTGCATGACCGGAATTTCCACCACAAAACTCGTAGTACTCGGCGGAATAGTCGAATCGGATACGGGAGTATAATTATCGTTAATATCCTCTGTTAATTTTACATAGCTAAACATCACCGTATCACTTGCCCGCAAACCAAAATTAGTAATTCTGTCGCTTGGATTAATTCCCCTGATTATAAGTTTTAGCTCAAAATTCTCGCTTTCGTCTACAACATAAATCCTTCTGTCAAATTCAATTATGTATTCATCTTCCCATACGGTCACCGTTAAGGTAGCGTTAGCAGGATCCGGAGTCGGTTCGGGAGAGATGTTACTACTCTCTATGCGATCAATGACGATTTGTGCCTCTCTATCCCCGTCAAGCACATTGTCGTCACCAAATCTCCACTGCAAGGTCGCAGTTCGCGCACCGGCACCTACGAAGGTGACGGTGGTATTGAATACCGGCGGATCATTCCCTTGCTGCATAATATCAAGCTCAGACAAACGCACACCGATATTGCGATTGTTACCCGGCACTATACTGACCTCTGTCCCTGATGTCGGCGCATTTATGATAGGCGCATACTTAAGCGATACGGCAAGCGTTTCGCCGGCTTCAAGGGAGCGATCTATCTCGACACGAAACCGTATTGTGCCACCCTCCCAAACCGTGGCATTGGGTTGCGCCAGTGAAATGCTAGCCGTCGGTGCCTGTGCAATGCCGGTATCGGCAAAGCAAAAGAGCAATAAAAACAAAACGGCATAACCCCATGCACGCCGGCGATAATCGTATTGTTGCATTATCGTAAAGATATAGTTAATAGATTTAGATAATATTTAATCTGCATTATACCAGTCTAATCTGTGAACCATAGAGAAATTGCATAAACTGAATGCGATGATCGTACCGATACGGGGGACTGTTGGAAAAATACTGTTTTTGCACAACTGCAACCGCTTGCGCCATTTGGTTTTGGTTTCCATAAATCGGATGAACGAGTAAATAGTACAGATACCACACAACCACCCCGTCAGGCTGAATAGAACCGCCGATTGAGCCAGTAGGTCAATCGGCGTGACTTTGTTCAGAACCTCAACATGACTGCTAAACGCATGTATTGCAAAATGCATAGGCCACCCCTCCACAGGAGGGGAATGTACCGACACTTTACTTGTGCAGATCCTTAGGGACTGTTGAAAAAGTGCGGCATCGTACGAATCCAATCACTTGCGCCATTTGGTTTTGGTTTCCATAAATTGGATGGATGAATGTATAAATCGTGTAGGCACAACGCGTTACGGGCGGACATGTTAGTCCGCCCCTACGGGTGGTTTGCAAATATTCACGGCGCAAGCGGTTACGGTTGCAAGCTGACGATACTTTTTCAACAGCCCCACGATACAACCACCCCGTCAGGCGTAGCCTGCCACCCCTCCGAAGGAGGGGAATGGTTCGCCTTATATTTTGTGGTTTACATCTACTGGAGGGGACCTTCTAAAAAGACTTTACTGCGAATGAAGACAATTGCTCTCCGAGGTACAACCGATAAAGAAACACCCTCGGGATTGCCGACAATTACACGAGGGCTTGGGTTCCCAGGTAATGTTATAGACGACATAAAACTACCACCGTCAATACGCACAGTCAATCTAGAACTAGACCTACCACTGCCGTCGTCAACGGTGGGAATACTATAAGTAACCATTGTCTCACCGACCGGGATCGTGATCATTCCTACAACTTCGGTTGTTGACGTAACCGACGGAACATAGTCTCTGCTCTCTTCGTTTGTCTCAACAGCCTCAAGTGCCATTGTCAATGCCGAGTCGAGCGATATAACGGGGAAGCTCCGGCTGTTAGGCGGTAGCGTGCGTGTTATCGTAAATATCGCCGGATTACCTGCTATAACGGTTCTGGGCGCAGTGATAGTCACCCTAACATCATCGTCATCTCTAATAACAACATCTACAAAAGAGACAATTGGCTCAAGATTATTATCGCTGGGTATCCGAGGCGGATTATCACGGTCTATGGTTACCCTGAATATCTCGTTGCTTTCCAGTTCTGCATCGTTCACGATCGGAATTTCCACCACAAAACTCGTAGTACTTGGCGGAATGGTCAAAAAATCGAGGGAACTGTATATAGGAGTGTAATCAGTTCCTATAGTCGCTGTGAAATCTGAATAGCTAAGCATCACTCCATCACTTGTCCGCAAACCAAAATTAGTAATTCTGTCGCCTGGATTCCCCCTGATTATAAGTCTTAGCTCGGCATTCTCGTCTTCGTCTATAAAATACAGATTTTGAGCTGGTGGCCTATAAACATACCTGTCAAATTCAATTATGTATTCATCTTCCCATACAGTCACCATTAAGGTACTGTTACCCAGGGTCGGTTCGGGAGAGATGTTACTACTCTCTATGTCATCAATGACGATTTGTGCCACTCTATCCCCGTCAAGCACATTGTCGTTACCCAATGTCCACTCCAAAGTCGCAGTTCGCGCACCGGCACCTACGAAGGTGATAGTGGTATTGAATACCGGCGGATCATTCCCCTGCTGCATAATATTGAGCTCAGACACAGTCGCACGATTGCCACCCCGCACTATACTGACCCCTGCCCCTTCTGTCGGAACATTCATGCCAGGCGCATACTGAAGCAATACGGCAAGCGTTTCGCCCTCTTGTAGACGATAATTATTTATGTCAACACGAAACCGTATTGTGCCACCCTCCCAAACCGTGGCATTGGGTTGCGCCAGTGAAATGCTAACCGTCGGTGTCGTCGGTGACTGTGCAATGCCGGTATCGGCAAAGCAAAAGAGCAGTAAAAACAAACCGGCATAACCCCATGCACGCCGGCGATAATCGTATCGTTGCATTATCGTAGAGATATAGTTAATAGATTTAGATAATATTTAATTCGTATTATATCAGTCTAATCTGCAAACCATAGAGAAATTGCATAAACTGAATGCGATGATCGTACCGATACGGGGGACTGTTGGAAAAATACTGTTTTTGCACAACTGCAACCGCTTGCGCCATTTGGTTTTGGTTTCCATAAATCGGATGAATGAATGTATAAATCGTGCAGGCGCAACGCGTTACGGGCGGACATGTTAGTCCGCCCCTACGGTGTATGAAATACTTTTTTAACAGCCCCGAATCTTGTATAAGGTGATGTTCCTTGTGCTACTGCAACAAGGAACGGTTATTTGCAACAAGTGGCAGTGTCATTTTTCGAGCTTGGCCCAGCTAGCGGAGATCGTGTTATTGATTCTTTTGATTCGGCCCTCAAGGCGATTGGCCAAGTGCATCGTGTATCGGCGTTCTCTGAGTGTCAGTTGCTTCCCGCCGGCAACCGGTTGTGCTTTAACTTGCTTTTCATAATCGTTCACCTTATCCATCGCCTTTTTAATATCGGAGAGACATTTAGGTAATGCCGTCTTTGCTTGAACCAAACTTTTTCTACAAAAAGCTATTTCGTCGATCTCTTCCTTTGCTTTCACACGACTACCGGACGGGAAACCGGCTAGATAATTGACCCTATATTTAACCTCATCGACAAATCTATGTATCCCGATGATTTGTGATTGCGCTTTCATGACCTGCCTCGCCGGTGATTTCCGCTCGGCTTTTAGATCGGCATAATTGGATGCCGCCGCCGTAGAAAAATTTTTATCGCGTATAGCAGCTCCCATGATATCCAACATCAACATGAGTTTATTACGCAGCGCAGAGAGTTGATTGCGAGCGATTTGAAGACTCTTCCGTTGACCGGGTTGGTGTTGCTGTGCTTTCGATAAAATTTGAACGGCTCTGATGTATTCGTTGATGCAGTTGAGATGTTGCGGAATAAGATAATGATAGAAAGCCGAAACATCGCCTTTGGTTGATGCCGATAGGTTATTCGCGCAGCGCGTCATTTTTTGGAGATCGCCGGTTGCTTCTTTGAGATAATCACCACATTCGGAGCCGAGCTGTCTTATCTTTAGTGTCTCAAATCTGCTAAGCCCTGCTCGACCGGCTTTAGGTGATTCTACAAACGAACGCATCTCCATATATTCATCTTTGGACGGCGGACCGACTTCTTCGTAATCATTTTCCGAAGCTCTCGCATTGACATAGTTCTCCGACGACGGAGACATCTGTTCGTAATCATCGGTTGGTAGGGACATTTCCACATATTCATCCTCCGGCAGCAAACCTATTTCCTCGTAATCGTGTCCCGAAGCTCCCGTATTGACATAGTTTTCCGACGACGGAGACATCTGTTCGTAATCATCGGTCGGTAGCGACATCTCCACATATTCATCTGCCAAAGGCGGACCGACTTCTTCGTAATCGTGTCCCGAAGCTCCCGTATTGACATAATCCGACGACGACGGATTCATCTGCTCGTAATCATCGGTCGGTAGCGACATCTCCACATATTCATATTCCGGTGCTGAACCTACTTCTTCGTAATCGTGTCCCGAAGCTCCCGTATTGACATAGTCCTCCGACGACGGATTCATCTGCTCGTAATCATCGGTCGGTGGGGGCATCTCCACATATTCATCTGCCGAAGGCAAACCTATTTCTTCGTAATCATGAGAGGGCAGGCTTATCTCTTCGTAGTCATGTGGTTGAGAAGGCAGGCTTATCTCTTCGTAGTCGTGTGCTTCGGAAATCCGATCTTGATTTTCCGAAGCAGCAGTAATATTACGAGTGACAATATATTTGTTTGTCGGCAAAAAGGTATGTGCGGAATGCCTTGTTTCTCCTGCCGGCAAAAAACTCTCGGACTGTTGTTGTCCGGCGATATTGGCACTTCTTCCTTGAAAATTGGCACCTGTGGTTATAGTATCCGAACCAGCGGTTTTATCGGTAGACAAACCCGCCGGTTTGATACCTAATTTGTTTATCGGCATTTCCCCCCTCCTTCGGTACTCTCGTTATCGGTACCTATCAGTATTTTAATGTTAAAAACTATACTCCATTTATCTTAGTTCCCATCAAACAAGTGAGACTTCGTTTATTGCTTGGTATCTTCGTTTGATGATTTGGATTCGCTTCTGCCCGAACGCGGCGGCAGCGGGGGTACATCGGCACGCGCATGTAAAGACGGTTCTACCGAAGATTGAGACCGGCGCGGCGGCAGCGGAGGCACATCGGCACGCGTATGTAAAGGCGGTGTTACCGAAGACTGAGACCGACGCGGTGGCAGCGGGGGTACATCGGCACGCGCATTTAAAGGCGGTGTTACCGAAGACTGAGACCGACGCGGTGGCAGCGGGGGTACATCGGCACGCGCATTTAAAGGCGGTTCTACCGAAGAATTAGATCGACGCGGCGGTAATGTGGAGGCTTCTTGCCTTGATGTATCCGAGGTTTTATGAGTGCGTTCGGGTAGCGGCGGTGGTGTAGCAAGCCGTTCCGATTCAACCGAACCCCTGGATTTAGGCGGCCGTTCGGGTGGTGGTGGCGAAGGCTGTCTCGGTTTAACCGAACCTCCGGATTTAGGCGGCCGTTCGGGTGGTGGTGGCGAAGGCTGTCTCGGTTTAACCGAACCTCCGGATTTAGGCGGCCGTTCGGGTGGCGGTGGCGAAGGCTGTCTTGGTTTACTCTTAGACACATCTTGTCCGATTTCTACACTCGGAATTTCCGGAGTATCGGGGGAGTGCTCCATTATGATGCCTCGCTTGTTAAGAGAGGGCGACAGGCTTTCATACTGTGACCTTCTTATATTCTGATTTGAACCTGGCAACCACGGATCATCTACTCTTAACGGAGGTTCGGGTGTCGGGGCTATCTTATCCTCTCCTTTACTATGCTTGAGTGTGGAGTATGCACCGGTGTCGGAAGGCGCGGCTATCTTATCCTCTCCTTTACTATGCTTGAGTGTGGAGTATGCACCGGTATCGGAAGGCGAGGCTATCTTATCCTCCTCTTCACTATACTTGAGCGTGGAGTATGCACCGGTATCGGAAGGCGAGGCTATCTTATCCTCTCCTTTACTATGCTTGAGTGTGGAGTATGCACCGGTATCGGAAGGCGAGGCTATCTTATCCTCCTCTTCACTATACTTGAGCGTGGAGTATGCACCGGTGTCGGCGGGCGAGGCTATCTTATCCTCCTCTTCACTATACTTGAGCGTGGAGTATGCACCGGTATCGGAAGGCGAGGCTATCTTATCCTCTCCTTTACTATGCTTGAGCGTGGAGTATGCACCTGTCTTTATAACATTCTCATATTCCGGCTTATCGGGACTGGCATCAACAATGGTGAATCTCTTAGGATATTCCCCTCGAGGTCCGGTGAACACATAGTCATATTTCAATGGTCTGGCAGGCAACGGCGGCGGTTGAACCTCCGGTCTGGCAGGCATCGGCGGCGGCGGTGCTTCTCTAACAGGTATCAAAGGCGAAGTAGGCAATTGCCGTTGCACATTCCCACTCGATGTTGAAGGTTGCCGTACATTCCTATGCGATAGAGAAATATCCGACAGGTGTTGTTGAGTTTGGAGACGATAGACAGACCTGTTTGCCATATCCGTGACCGGTAAAAAACTTGCCGACTGTTGCCGACTTGCAGTACTTACAGTCCGCCCTTGAAAACCGGCACCCGCAGTCGTCGGCGTAGAACCGGAAACACTGGCACCGCTACTCGACGATACCGGCGGCTTGTTAGAATCAGAACCTACTTTATACATTGAATTCCCCCCTATGTAATTATCATTGCTTGATAATTTTTTTGCTTTTGCAAGCAGTATTATTACACCATAATTTATAGCGGTACGCAATAGGCGTATCAGCCGAAATTAGTCAGCCTTTTATTTGGGTGAGTTCATGCTAAAGTTTTAGTCGGTCTGCAAGAGACCCTCTAAAAATACCCTGATATAGGTATATAAGCTGATGGGTTGTCCAGACAAAGGCGTGCCACAATCCGGTAGTTCGGTTGATTTACCGCACGCCGGATCATCGCCGGAACCCACGGCATGTTTCAGAGTCGGATATTGATCCTGAGTGAGAAAATCCCAATCGTTCTCCGACCATTTGTAATAGATTTCGGTTGAAGTAACTCCTGAATCTATAGGCAATTGCAGTATACGGGTGTCGGTGGTGAAACTATCTTGAACATCCCTAGTTCTACCTTGATTAAAACCAACTAGACGTCTCTCGTTCCTTGCATAACTACGCTTAATAGTACCGCGAGAATTTAAGCCGACTAAACTGCCGATGTCCTCGACATCGCCGGCTGTTATGAGTCCTATGGCATAGCTATTTTCGACAGACCCGCTGGAAAAGCCGATGAGACCGCCGGCAGCGAGAAACTCATCTGTTTCATCGCTGCCGACGGACACATCTCCGGTTGCATAAGTATTCAAAATGGTTCCACCGGCATTCCTACCAACCAAGCCACCCACAACATAATTTATTGTCGTCGAAACGACATCACCGGTGGCGTAACTATTGCGAATGGCGGCATCGGTACCGTTCAGCCCGACTAAGCCACCGACATTTTGCCCACCTCCGTTTACTTTGTTTTTTGCATAGCTATTAATAGTTACTCCTTGATTTTCACCTATCAATCCACCGATACGCCTCGACCCCTCTATGGTTCCGACTGCATAGCTATTGCGAATGGCGGCACCGTTACCGTTCAACCCGACTAAGCCTCCCAAATTACCCCTATTGAGACTGTCGCCGGTTGTTTCCCTTACGCTACCGTCCGCATAACTGCCGATAATACTTACTAGGTTTTCGCCGACTAAGCCACCCACTCTAAATTTCCCTACTATCAAAATACCGGTTGCACGGCTATTGCGTATCATCCCTTCATCGGAGTTGAAGCCCACTAAACCGCCGACATATTGATTTCCGTGAACTTCTACGGTGGTATAACTATTAACGATTATGCTTGCGTTTTCACCCACCAATCCACCGACATATCGGTCTGCTTCAATCCTGAACCCATCGTCGTTAATAACATAAGTGTTTCTGATTTCACCGCTGTTGAAGCCGGCCAATCCCCCGACATGAAGCGAATTCTCTGCGGAAATATCCACATTCAACAACCCAATATCTCCGACTTCGCCACCACTACCTATCTCTGTGAACAAACCCACAAAATCATCGTCGATGTTAATATCGTCTGCAGGATAAATCCGTAGATTAGAAATAGTGTGACCGGCACCGTTGAATTCTCCCTCAAAAATTTCAATAGGTGTCCAACTATCGGTAAACTCCGAGTTCGGGTCGCGATAACTGTTAGGGTCATTAAAGTCCAAACTACGCCTAAGTTCATACCGTCCATCCGGATCGTCTCGTATCAGCTCAAGTCCGTCTATATCGCAAATATCGGTCAAGCCGTTATTATTGGTGTCGGGATCTCGTGAACTACACGGTGATAGAGGTGGAAAAAGTTGCGACTGCGCCTCGGTAATTTGCAAAAATATGCAAACTAATAGCAAACCGAAAAACGCCGATACTCGAGAGGGAATATTCATATTTCATATATTACACGGGGCTGTTGAAAAACAGCACCGCCGGTTGTTGCAGTAGCACAAACGGCGTGATGTTGTGCAGAAACTTAGGGGCTGTTGAAAAAGTATCCACGAACCGTAGGGGCGGACATCAAAATTGCCGATTGATCTACTGACTCAATCGGCGGCTCTATTCTGCCCGTAGCGCGTTGGTCGGCACGATTTATACATTCATCCACCCGATTTATGGAAACCAAAACCATACGGCGCAAGCGGTTGCAATTGTGCGAAACAGCACTTTTTCAACAGCCTGACCTCTTTGGTCGTTATAACCGGAACCTCCGATCCTATACTCCGCATTGATAACACAACATTGGGGTATTATAATAGCCCTTTTTGAAACAGACACTATTCGGATTGACTTTAATTATATAAACCAGTCTCGCCGCATTAAGCAAAGAATTCAATATGAAAGAAACACCCCTGCTAATCATTATTTCCCCTTGCTATAACGAAAAAGCCACCTTGCGGTGGTCGGTAGAACAACTTGATATCAAACTTTCGCAATTAAAATCCGAGCAGAAAATTCATCGAGATAGTTTTATATGCCTAGTTGACGACGGCAGTACCGATAATACATGGGCACTTATTAGCGAATTGTCACAAAAGTATCCTATTACCGGTATTAAGCTCAGTGCCAATGTCGGACATCAGAATGCGCTGGCGGCAGGGTTGCACCACGCCACCGACAAATGCGATTGTAGTATTACCATAGACATCGATTTACAAGACGATATAGAAATCATGGATACGATGTTAGACCGATATAAGACAGGTTGCCATTTGGTTCTGGGAGTTAAAGCCAATCACCCGCGGTATTTTTATAAAAAGATGCTCGCAAAACTCTACTACAAAGTGCTACATATTTTAGGCGTACATACCGTTGTTAATCACTCCGACTATCGTTTATTAAGCAAAAAAGTTATGAAGGCACTTTCCAATATAAAAGAACGCCATCTTTATTTACGCGGTATTTTCACCAGTCTACCTTTAGCTTACAGCATTATCGAATATCAAATTAAAGAGAGACAATTCGACAAGACTCACTATACTATGAACAAACAACTCAACCTGGCATGGGACGGAATCTCGAGCTTCAGCATTGCACCGTTGCGTCTTATCACGATAACGGGATTGGTGATATTTGTGCTGAGCCTACTATATTCGGTTTATGTTTTGGGGGTTAGACTATTTAGCGATACTGTCGTTCCCGGCTGGGCTTCCACCGTGATTCCTATTTACTTTCTGGGCGGACTGCTACTATTTTCTCTAGGCATAGTCGGAGAATATATCGGGAAGATTTACATGGAAATCAAACAAAGACCGCTTTATTTCATCGAAGAAACCATTAATGAGCGAGATTGCCGTAAAGACTCCGAAACAGAAAATTAACTCCCGCTTCTTCCGATTTTTAATTACCGGAGGCATTAACACATTCGTCGGGTTCGGTGTTATTTTCCTGCTGATGTTTCTTAATGTCACGCCGCAACTCAGCAATATCTGCGGCTATGCCGTAGGTCTAACGGTGTCTTTCGTACTCAACCGCAGTTGGGTCTTTCGGGCAAACGATGCCGAAGTAAAACGACAAATAGTCTATTTCGTGCTGGTATTTCTAATTGCTTTCGGCATCAATTTTCTTGTCTTGAATATACTGCTCATCGCATCAATCAATGCCTGGCTGGCGCAAATCTTGGCAGGTGTATGCTATACTTCGGTGTTTTATGTACTCAATAAAAGAATGGTTTTCTCCTAAACTACAAATCTCGGTTGCCGCACTCACATTAGCAAGCATTTATGCGCTGATGATTCCGTTTTACGGATTACACGGTGTAGACGATGCTTGGACCTTATCTTACGATTATTATTACCTACAAGACGGGTACGAGTTCGGGATCTCGGGCGGCAACGGTGCGGTTGCATATTTCGGCAAGACACAAGCGTTTTTGTATGGTTTGTGGGCTGAAATATGGGGATGGGAACGGCTACCGATGCGCGTACTATCGACGCTTTTGGTAGTTATCGGTGCGTTGCTATGGGGAGCAGTCGCTTGGCATTTTACCCGCAACAAAAACTTCTGTATTGCGGTTGTCATTCTTTGCCTACTATTGGATTCCTTTGTCAGCATTGCAGTCAAGACTAGACCCGATGCATTGGTTTATATGCTCTCGGCTTTGGCAATCCTGCTTGCATGCAAGCGTAACTGGTTTCTAGCCGGGCTCGTGATAAGCATCGCCGTTGAAACACATCTAATAACAATTGTCGGTCTCGCTATAGTCATCTCCGTTTGGCTCAGCGAAAAATCTCGTTTCGACGGTTCGTATATTAAGAAATATCTGCCTCGACTGATTGCCGGTGGTCTACTCGGGATTGCCTATTACCTCAGCCTGCATTTCGAGCATTTACAAGAACTCATTCCGTTGATTCAAAATGCAAGCTCAAATAATTTCTTACATAGATCTTTTTTATATATGCATTTTTTTGAGGCTAGATATAATCGTTATATCGTTAACTTAGCGATATTTCTACTCGCCTACGGACTATTCTATATAAAGTGCAGTAAAAATTCCCAACTATGGCGTTTCTTACATTACGCTACACTCGGCATAATTATCTCGGATCTTATCACCGGGCATGCAGGGCATTCAGGTGTTTCATACGCCATCCACGCTTATCCTATCTTTGTCCTTGTGTTATTGGTAGCTTGGCAACACCTGCGTAAGCCGAAGTCGTGGCTCATCGCAGGACTCTTCTGTTTTATGTTGCCGCAATATACCTATGTGTTCGTTAAGAGCCATGACTTTTATTTTCCTACTTATATATCACTGATAGAGCAACATGCCAAACCGAAAACCGTACACATCGGTCATTTTGCACACTGGTTTGCGTTCAATCGTGAACAGACCGATGATTATTTCGATATGAAGATTTCAAGGATACTCTCTAAAAACAAACAATTCGTATGGATTCGCGATAGCGTCTGGGAACCGATAAACGCAAGACCCTCTCCGAAGTTGAGACAATTAAGCAAAACATGTCCTATGGAATTGTTCTCCTCTTTCACTTACGCAGGTCGTACGGTTCGTTTTGAACATTACGATTGCCGTAATATTAATGTGGATGCAACTTTGCGCTACGACAAAAGTGAGGCTGTTGAAAAAGTATTGGCATTGCATAAATCCAACCGCTTGCGCCATATAATTATGATAACCACAAAGTCGTAGGGGCAGTATAAAGCCGCCGATTGAGCCGGTAGGTCAATCGGCAACTCTGATGTCTGCCCAAAACGATACCGTTCTGTACAAACTCAACCGCTCGCGCCAACAAATAATGGTTTCCATAAATTGGATGGATGAATGTATAAATCATGCAGATACGACCGGGCTGTTGAAAAAGTGCGGCATCGTACGAATCCAATCACTTGCGCCATTTTGTTTTGGTTTCCATAAATTGGATGGATGAATGTATAAATCGTGTAGGCACAACGCGTTACGGGCGGACATGTTAGTCCGCCCCTACAGGTGGGTTGGATAATTATGCGGCGCAAGCGGTTACGGTTTTGCAGAACAGTATTTTTTCAACAGCCCCTCGACACAACCACCCCGTCAGGCTTCGCCTGCCTCTACGTATTTTGTATCGGGTGGCGTAAATATACCGGCAAGGCTCGGTCGGCCGGTAACGTATCACCCGATGAAAGCGGTAGCATCGCCAAGCGTAGCAGTGTGGTCGCCCGAGGCAATTCGGACGCATCCCACCGTATCAATCGCTCACCCAAGGTTTGTTCTAATACGGTGCGATAGATCGGCGCGGCAGTACCTGCAACTATGCCTTTGAATGTATCGGGCACCACCAATTTCTCCGGCGTAGCGATGCCTTCATCGGCTATTGCTTTCACCAAATCACCGTCTTTTTCATAATAGCCGTAATAGACTTCTTCCATACGCGCATCCATGGCAACCAAGGCTTGTGTCTCCTCGCTTTGCGCCAACGCCTGCAAGGCAACCGCTTGTAGGTCGGAGATTGCCACCACCGGCAGAGTATGGGCATACGCTAAGCCCTGCACCAAAGATGCGGCGATGCGCACACCGGTAAAAGAGCCGGGTCCGCGTCCGTAGACCAATGCATCCAGTTCGACGGTATCTATTTTCGCCTCCTCCAAAACAGCCTGACACATCTCGAAGATTAAACTGTGATGTTGACGGGGTGCTATATCGAAACGTTGATGAACCACGCCGCTGCTCAATAACGCTGCCGAGCAGGCTTCGGTCGCAGTATCAACCGCTAAGATATTAGGATTGTCCGGGACTCCGTTCATCGAGCGGATTATTTCAGATAGGGTTCGAGCGATGCAAGATCGGAACACTGCTTCATGTCCGGCAGACTACGCAAAAAGATGCTCCCGTAATTCATTCTTTTTAGACGCGGATCGCCGATGACAACGACTCCCGTATCGGTTTCGCTACGAATCAGGCGACCCACCCCTTGTCGTAGCGTAATAATCGCCTCCGGCAAAACATACTCCTTAAAAAAATCTCGCCCCACCTTTTGATAAAAAGCCTTGCGCGCTTGTAGCAACGGGTCGGGCACTCCGAAGGGCAAACGGTCTATGACCAAACAACGCAGGGTGTCTCCTTTCAAATCTATTCCGTTCCAAAAGCTACTGGTACCCAACAATACCGCTTTATCTGCTTCGATAAAACGACCGATGAGTGCCTGCTTGGGTGCTTTATTCTGCACCAACAAGGTATATTGGTTGCCGGTCTCTAGAAGTTCTTCGGCTCGATACAGTGCCTTATAGCTCGTGAATAATAAAAGGGCACGACCCTCGGACATCGATAGTATCGGAGCAACTCGCTCAATTAAGCGGTCGGTGTAATCTTTATCATCGGGTGGCGGCATTCGATCGGGCAAATACAGTGCTGCCTGCGCTTGATAATCAAAGGGGCTTGCAAAAGATTTACACGGCTTGTTGTCATCGCCGCAGTCGGATAGAAAATACGAAAAATCGTCTTTCACCGAAAGCGTCGCAGAGGTATACACCCAGTTGGCATCATACTGTTTGCTTTTTTCCGCCAGTAAACCGGAAACATCTACGGGACTCAAATAAATATGGAAAGTCTTAGTCTTAGGATGGCGATTAATCCACGCCAGCCCGGCGACCTCTCCTACTTTGGCATCATCGCCGGACCTACATACCGACTCTATAAATTTAAACATCGTCGTGATGCGCTGTATGCAGTTTTCCCACTGCTCGGACTCTACCTTATACGGTGCGAGTGCTCGTATCAGTGCGTTGCCGTGCTCTACAAAATGTCGGTAGTATTCGGCAAAGGAAGAATGCTCTCGCAAAGTCTTAACCGATGCCCGCTCGCCTAGCGTTTGAAAAATTTTGGAGAACTGTCCAAAACTTTTAGTGCACGAGCCCATTAAATCCGTTATACGCACATCGGGTTCGGTTTCCTCCTTGATCAGCCCGTTGATTTCCTTCAGTAAGTCGGTGAACTGCCGGCTACTAAAGCTCTCGGTAAAATTCCTCTCGGCAAAATCTTTTAGCTGATGGGCTTCGTCTACGATTATTAATTCGGCTTGTGGCAAAAAATCTGCAAAGCCTTCTTCTTTGAGTGTCATGTCCGCCATCAACAGCGCATGGTTGATAATGACTACATCGGCTTCCGCCGCTTTTTGGCGAGCGTTCAGGACATAGCAACTATCGTAATACTGGCAATCTTTTCTCAAGCAGTTTTCGGCAGTAGAAGTCAACCACGACCACAGCAAATCATCCTCCGCAATATCGGACATCGAACTAATGTCACCGTCGGTAGTTCCGAAAGACCATTGTTCCACTTGATTGATTTTAGCGGCGCGTGTTTTATCCAATACCGGTTGGGTCGTCGCCTGATTCATTCTTTCCATGCACAAATAATTCGCCCGCCCCTTGAGTAGTGCCGGCCGGCAATCGATCCCCAGCGCATCTATAACCACCGGCAAATCCTTAAAATAAATCTGGTCTTGCAAATGACGCGTTGCGGTGGAGACTATGGTGCGCTTCCCGGACAACAGGGCGGGTATCAAATAAGCAAAAGTTTTACCGATGCCGGTGCCCGCCTCGCAAACCAAATCGTGTTGTGCCGAAATCGCCTCGGCAACCGCCGCTGCCATCTTTTGCTGTTCGCTACGAACATTGAAATTGCTAATCACTCCGGCGAGTTTACCGCGCTCGGATAATGCGTCGAAGCTCAAGTCTATCAATTTATGTTTTTGGTGATTCATGTTTTTTCTATTAATACGATGCCGTGTGCGGCAATTCCTTCTCGACGACCGATAAAACCCAATGTCTCGGTGGTCGTTGCCTTGATATTGACACACGCCTCGGGAACATCGATCACCTCGGCGACGGATCGTCTAATTTTTACGACGAACGGCGATAATTTGGGTGCTTGTGCAATCACCGTTGCATCGACATTGACGACCTGATAGCCTTTGTCCGCCACCATCAGGCACACTTGTTTTAGCAAATGTTTGCTGGCAATATTCTTGAAACGGTCGTCGTCGTCGGGGAAATGACCGCCGATATCGCCTAGGGCGGCAGCCCCGAGTAAAGCATCGCAAAGTGCGTGTAATAATACATCGCCGTCGGAGTGCGCTTTCAAACCGTACTGATAAGGAATTTTAAGACCTCCAATATACAGATGATCGCCCTCGCAAAAAGCGTGTACATCAAAACCGCTACCTATTCTTATGCCGGTTTTCATCGTTGCGTTTCACCGAACCATCGCCGAGCGTTTTCTATATCGGCAGGATAGGTAATTTTAATATTTTGCGCATCACCCAATACCACTCGCACCTCGTGCTGTGCGTGTTGCATGGCAGCAGCTTCGTCGTCTATGCCGATGCCGTCGTTGAGTGCTTTATCCAAAGCGTCGCACAGCAAGCGATAACGAAACATTTGCGGCGTTGCGGCGCGCACCCATAAATTGTCTCGGCTCAAGGTGTCGACGACGCATAAGCCATTGCGATCTGTGGTGCGTCGCACGCGTTTAATTGAATCGCTGACGGCAATTGCCAATATCGCACCGACAGGATTGTCCCAAGTAGATTTAATAAATTGTTCCAAGGTCTCGGCTTTAAGACAAGGTCTTACCGCATCGTGAACAACGACCCAGTCTTCTGCATCGGCTTTTAATTGTGCCAGTGCGTTGCGCACCGATTGCGCACGGCTCGACCCACCGCTGCATACCGCTATGTGCGGGTCGTTTGAAATAGATGTGTGCTGCCAATAACTATCGTCTTCGCCGAGCGCAACAACTATCGTATCGACCGTAGTGCATCGTAGCAATGGTGCAAGGCTATGTTCTATGATATGTTTGCCTGCCACCTTTATATATTGCTTAGGCCGGTTGACATCCATACGCTGCCCCACACCGGCCGCCGGCACGATGCCCCAACACCTCGTCACTGCGGTATATCCTTTGCCGTATCTTGCTGCTCTATGACTTTGAAAAAAGTCTCACCGGGCTTAATCATACCTAAATCTTCACGAGCAAGTTCTTCGAGAACGCTGCCACCGTGTTTCAAATCGGCAATCTCGCTCATCAGCCTTTGGTTACGCTCTCTCAATACTTCGTTGTTCGCTGCCTCGAGCGCATTGGCGCGCTTTAGTTCCCAAAGTTCCAATACACCGCGCTCACCGAACAACGAGACAAGCAGAGATAAAAGAACCATAAATAATCCGATACCGATTAGGCGCAATTTGATACTGTGATTTTGTTTAGGTCCGCTTTTTTTAACCATGCTCGCTTTGCATCTTCAATAAACGTTCAATATAACGGGCAATCAAGTCCACCTCTATATTGACACAATCGCCGACTTTCTTATCCGCAAAACTTGTCTCCTGCAAAGTATGGGGAATAAGATTAACATGAAAATTATGGTCCGCAACTTTATGCGACACCAAACTCGTACCGTTGACACATACCGAACCTTTGGGTGCGATGTATTTCATCAAACGCTCGGCGGCTTCTATTTGCAACCATCGGGTTTGATTTTCGGTTGTGATCTCCGATATGGTGCCGACCCCGTCGACATGACCACTGACCAAATGACCGTCAAAACGATCCGATACCGCCAGTGCTGATTCCAAATTAACCCGATCCCCTATGTTCAATTCTTTCAATGTAGTACACGATAAAGTCTCATCGGACGTTTCAACGCAAAAGGAATGTGAGTCAAGTGCCACTACCGTCAAGCACACGCCGTCGACCGCAATACTCGCACCGATTGAAAGCTGGCGGCGCGCATCGAATTGGGTTTCAAAACAAAGACGGCGTGGGCTTCGTGACACATCGCTTAGCGATAACTTGGCAACCGCTTCTATAATTCCACTAAACATTACTGCATAGAGTACCACTGCTCGCCCAATAGAGCAAATAGAACCGCCCATGTGTTATATTAGTCAATCGTATGTGCGCCCGTAGCTCAGTTGGATAGAGTACCTGGCTACGAACCAGGGGGTCGGAGGTTCGAATCCTTTCGGGCGCGCCACTTTAAGACCATGAAGTTCGTATTGATAAAAATATTAATTGCCGTCTTCCTAATATGCCGGACATCGTTCTCTTTGTTGTCGGCAAACGAACACGACACTTCCGCAGAGGCGCAGCCGCAATCCTCGGAGGTTTATGCGGAACAACTGCAACAAATGATCTCCGAACAGAATAACGCCATCGGGATTTATAAAAAACAACTGGACAAACCGAAAATAACGGACTCCGATCTGTTGGTTTTAGCCGAACACCTGATAGCCGAATTGCAAGCATGGATTGAGCTAGACTTACCTTTCCTCCATTCGGAACGCAGCCTACGCATCAAAGGTTTGCGCAACATGATGACCGCAGCCGATTTAGATGCAACAGAAAAGATACGCCGCATACTAGAAGCCTACCGAATCGAAGCCGAATACGGCTTTTCTTTTGAAAGCTATAGAGGAAAACTCGAAGAAGATGATGTGGTCGTCGATTTTATGCACATCGGTAGAAATATCTTGATCTATAAAAGTTTGGACGGTCGGCAAGTGGGGGCTTGGAACCGACATACATCCGATTGGCATGCGTTAAACAACAGGTATCGCTATCCGGTCGAGCAGGCTTTTAATGTTGCCCACAAAGGCGTGGCACCCGGGATTTTATTACTGCCCGTCCAGTTGACACAACCTGCCGCACGCAACATTCCTCCCGTAGAACAGGTCTCGGAAGACACGACGACACCTGCACAAACGCAGCAAACACCTACAGAAATAACGACTTTAGAAACACTGCTCGAAGACAAAAAGCAACAAGCCTCCGAACTGCAATCTGCGTATTATCGGAAGCTGGGACAAGCAAAAGAACTAATTGCGATCGTCCGCAATACCGCCGAAGAACTGCAAACAATGATCGCCGGATCTTTTATACCCTTGTTACTACCCGACTATCGCACCAGCCTGAATCCGCTATTGCAAGACGATCAAATCGTCGACATAGTCCACATCGAAACCTTGCAAGCATTATTCATAGAACTTTATAAGCTACAAGCGCAAACGAGTTTCTTCGACACCGAAATAATACTGGAAGACGGCACATCCGCTATGCGAGAAATCGTCCACATAGGACCTTTCAACTTGCTATACGACGACGAACTTCTAAGCTACGCCGCAGCTGTCAATCGCCCCGTCGTGCTAGCCAAATCCCCCAGCCCGTTCTTGTTGCTGATTGCCGACAGCATTAGCAAAGCCGATCTGGATGTCGGCTTCTTAAGAGCACCGGTAGATCTATCACAAGGTGCGGTGTTGACAACTTTGGATGCCTCGCTGAGCGTGATGGATCGTGTATGGCAAGGGGGGTGGGTCGCATATCTTATATCGGTACTGGGTATATACGGCATCCTATTGGTGGTGTACAAAATCGTTCTTTTACGACAATGCCTACGCTCGGTAGAAAAACAGAGATACGCTACCGAATATGACTCCGGCAATCCACTCGGACGAATCTTGAGTATCGCCGATCTAAGTAGCAATGCGGAAGAGGCAGAATGGCGGATCGAGCAAGCGGTGTTGAGAGAAACACCACTGCTGGAATGGGGCTTCAGTACGATCAAAGTGCTGATCATCGCAGCCCCGTTGCTGGGTTTATTGGGAACCGTACTCGGTATGATAGAAACCTTCCAAGCGATTAGTTTATTCGGCACCAACGATCCCAAAATCATGGCGCAAGGCATCAGCCAAGCGTTGGTGACAACCCTGCTGGGTCTATATGTTGCAATCCCGCTACTATTGCTCTATACCTGGGCGATGTCGTACAACAAAGAAATACGCAACATACTGGAACACCAAAGCGCAGGGCTTTTAATACAACACGCAAATAGGATAACTTGACAATGCATTGGTTCAACCTTGCCTACAGCCCGTTTTACGAACTCCAGGTGATTCGTGCCGAGGTACTCATCGTTCTGATAATCTCGGCGTTGATTATGTGGGTGCTGATTATAGAGCGTTATTTATATTTCATCTTCGTCAACAAACACACACAGGCGCGATACCTACAAAAATGGCAAACAACGGGTAGCAGGGTCGTCGGCGAACGGTGGCTACTCAAATCGTATTACCTGTCGGAGTACCGCTCGCAAAGCGAGCGAGGCATCGGGTGGATACGGTTGTTCACCAGAATAAGTCTGCTGCTCGGACTATTGGGTACGGTACTCGGTTTGATCTCGGTGTTTGAGATGCAACTGCTCGCTGCGTCCAATTTGAACTTAGAAATATCGGGTAACATCGCATTGGCAATCATCCCGACGACAACGGGGCTTTTAGTGAGCTTATCGGGGCTGCTCTTTGCAAGCCACCTGAGAAGTCTAGCGGACAATGCTATCTCCCGTCTGGACAGCCTATTTATCTGATGCCATGATTAGGAGTCGCCTGAACAAAGCCTATAGACCCGCGTCCGCCGAGGTTGAGATCAATTTGACGCCGATGTTGGATGTGGTTTTCATACTTTTAATCTTCTTTATCATCACCGCCTCGTTCGTTCAGGAAACCGGCATCGAAGTCTCATTGTCGCAAGCAGAATCGGCAGTGCCACAAGAAGATAATCCTATCCGGATAAGCATCGATCGCTACGGCGAGATTCGGATTAAAGACCAAGCGATGGATATTAGAACATTACAAGGTATGCTACGAAAAATGCACCTTGAAAATCCGCAACGCGCAGTCGTCATACTTGCCGACAAAGCCTCCGACAATGCGAGTTTGGTTAAAGTACTGGACCGGGTTCATCGTGCCGGAATAGAAAACATTGCCATCGCCGCCGAGTTGGATGAATAAAATACTACGCTGGCTTATCGCATTGACGATAGCATCGTTGATTAGCTATGCGCTGTTTGCCGCAGTCGGACAGCTTATAGGAACATTGCGCTATAACAATCCCTCAAATGATCGCCCTGCCGTATCGATAAATTTCCTGCCTATTTATAAAGATGAACCTAAACAGACCCCTAGTGATTCTCCTTCCGTGCCGGTGCCGGCGCAAACGCTCAACAATAATACCTATAAAGAACAAAGAGACAAATCGGCACCGATAGACGAAAAGCACAAGACCGAAACACCACCGCAACCCGAACCGCTATCTATCACTAGACATACTCCTGCAAACCGAGACCTTGGCGCAGTCAGCCTGCAACCGATATTTAGAGTAGAACCGATCTATCCGATGTACGCAATCAAGCGAGGTATAGAAGGATGGGTGAGCATAGAGTTTGCGATCACCATGAACGGAAAAGTCGTCAACCCCAAGGTTACCGCATCCGACCCGCCTCGGATATTTGAAAAAACCGCCCTTAAGGCAATCTCTCAATGGCGTTATCCGCTCGGCAACAAAAGCAAATCAAGCGCACATATTAAGTTTGAACTACGCGACCGATAGAACCGCCGTTTGTTGCAGTAGCACAAATAGCATGACTTTGTGCAGAACCTCAATGTAAATTACGAAATGTAGGGGCGGACTTATCAAAATTGCCGATTGACCTACTGGCTCAATCGGCGGCTGTATTCTGCCCGAAACCGTATCATGTTTGCACAATTAACGCGTTTACCATTAATATTATGGAAACCATAATTAGGTGGCGCAAGCGGTTGCGGTCATGCAAAATGGTATTTTTTTCAATAGTCCCACGATGCAACCACCCCATGGAGAGGCTTTACATTTTGTAATATCTACTAAGATTTTGCACAATGTCCCGCCGATTGAACCAGTAGGTCAATCAAGGGCTTCTGCAAGTTCATCCATATTTTTGATACTGTTCGTCGGAAACGCGAAAAAGCACCCTCTAGCCGAATTTATAATCCGATTACGATTAGACGGCTTGCTATAACGCAGGCTCTTTCTTATAATTCAACTTAAAGAGGTTAAAAATGGAAAATATAGAGAATGTAGATAACTTAACGATTGAAACTATTTACAAAATGGTGCTCGAAATGAAGTCAAAGCTGGACTTTCTAGAATCGGAAACACATCCCCCACAATCGGACAAGGCAGGTTTGTACATGGAAAGTATAGACCTAAGACTAAACAATGTTGATACCGATATAGGAAGCATGAACCTAAGACTAAGCAATGTTGAAACTGATATCGTAGACATGAAAACCGAGATGGCAGACATGAAAGCCGATATAAAAAATATAGAGCTGAGACTAAACAATATTGATTCCGAAATTGTAAATATCAAAGCCGATATAAAAGGTATAGAACTGAGACTAAGTAGCCTTGAAACCGGGCAGGTAAAAATGCAAGCCGACATAGAAAATATAGAACTGAGACTAAACAATGTCGAAGTTGAGATGGCGGCTATGAAAACCGATATTGTGAATATAAAAACCGATATTGTAGAAATGAAAAGGGACATTGCGACCATTGCAAGAGAACAATCTAAATTGAGAGATGACATCTTAAGAGAACAATCTAAATTGAGAGATGACATTTATAAATTGAGAGATAACATTTATAAGTGGGGTGTTGGGCTCGCTATCGGCATTTTTGTTTCGGTATGTTCTATTCTCAGTGTGGTCGTGCTCTTTGTGAACTAATGCCAAGAGCACGGGCTATTGCGGCTGACACCCCTCCAGAGGAGGGGAATTAACTTGTGCAGATACTTTTGGGACCGTTGAAAAAGTATTGGCACTGCATAAATCCAACTGCTTGCGCCGTATGGTTTTGGTTTCCATAAATCGGATAGATGAATGTATAAATCGTGCCGACAAACGCGTTACGGGCAGAATAGAGCCGCCGATTGAGCCAGTAGTTCAATCGGCAATTTTGATGTCCGCCCCTACGGCGGTTTACAAATATTCACGGCGCAAGCGGTTACGGTTGCACGCTGGCGATACTTTTTCAACAGCCCCACGAGGCAACCACAATGAATTATGTGGACGCAGTGGCTGGCTAACGGCTTGCTCTCGCAATCGCTTCAAAATCTACGCCTTTATACATAAAGCTCTGTTTTTCAAACAGCTTCTCTCCGTATTGGGTAACCCAGTCTTTGTGGAAGCTCAAGGTATATTCCGGAGGCGGCATCACATTGAAAATCACATCGTATTTGTCGGTAATCTCGCCGGGTAATGCCATATTACGCGCATAGTGCAGATTATCAATCAAGTTGATATGCGGTACCAGATCCACATTCGCTATTGCACCGGTCCTCGGATTGATGACTTGCGCAGTAATAACTAAATACCCGACAAAGCCGCCCGCCGGGGTGCCCTCGGGAGTAGAATCTTCGTCGTCTGCCCAGTTAACTCGTGCCTCTATATGCACATGCGTTTTACTTTCTTCCAGATGATAGTTTGCCGGTGTGATTGTATCCTTGACGGCACCTTCAAAGATGAATTGTATACCCGGCTCTATCATCTCTTCGCCGATGACCAATTCAAGCGCATGCGATTGGGTCATAAACAATACCGAAAGACACAATATAACGCCTCGGTAGAATTTAGTCATCGTTCCAGTTAAAGTTTTCATTTACTTATCTCCTCTATGTTGGTTTAATGATCCATGCTAATTTTATACCCTTTTAAGCCAAAGAAAGACGCCTGTAGCAGAAAGGAACAATAAAAGTAACGCTGCGAAATCGGCAATAATAACACCTACGGTACCGAATAGACGACCGCTGTGGAAATCCAGCAATGTGCGTTCCCAGCTTATCAAATGATTATTGGCGTGCGTAATAATGGTTTCTTTCAAATACATCGGCACTTCCGTGCCGTCGACGGGTGCCGACCATGTTATCTGCTCTCCACTATAAACCTGCCAATCTTGCAGATATTTATCCACCTGCCAGTTGTTGCGTAGACCGCCGATGATAATAGCACCTTCTCGGTTGTATCCTATCCTACGCATCACGGAGGGCAATCCGTTTAGAACGGAAAGCCTGTCTACTATCTCGCCGCGTTGCGATAACAACCATAGTTTGTTATCTCCCACAATCCAAACATAGGTTTCACCCTCGACAACACCTTGTAAATTATTTAGTTCAATGTCGGAGACGGGGAGTCCGTCCATATAGAGGAAAGAGCCTGCTTGCGAAACCCAGCGCTTATCGGTTTTATAATTTACCGTATCTTGGCCTTGGATCTTTGCACCGTATAAATAACCGGACAGCGAAGACGAAATATAACGCTGATCTAAATCAAACCACTCGGTATGTTGTATTGCCAATCCAGTCATCACGAAAATGAATAAAAATATGAAGCTCCCGATGCCTATGCTACGATGTAATTTGCGGTACATAATCGGCTATCATATTACACGGGTTATGGTACGACCGATTTGTGTAGCATCAGAGCAAGCCTTGCCAGTTTGGTGACCGCACGCACCGACAAAGTGGCACCCGAGATATTGTCTATATTGCGATCGAGTTTCAAACTGCCGGTTAACTTTGCATCGGTAAATTGATCGGCAAACGAATCATAACGCACTTCCCAGCCACGACTCTCACGAAAAATTAATACTTTGACCTCTTTGATACGATCTGCATCGATAGAAAAACCACTGGTGATCGGCCGCTCTTTGCCGATCTCTTCCAATATCCAAACACTGCGATTATCTTTAAGCCAATAACGGATCCTAAATTTACTATATTTATGACCGAGTATGTTTTTGATGGAGTCTTTAATGGGTTGGTCGGGATAAAGCATAGAAGGCTCGGGAGGATTATCGTCGAAGTGGCGAGACACAAATGCATCCGGTGCCTCGTAAATACTCTCTATTGCCAAAAGCGGCGCGCGAGGTTGAACGAGTAATAACGCCGCACACAAATAGAAAGCCCACTTCGATCGGTTCATCTCCCAAGCCTCCGTAAAATCAAATTCGCGTCTTAGCTCTTAAAATACCGAGGGTCTCGGAAACTTCGCGCCGACCCTGCATCGTGTTACAATGACCGCTGCGGCGAGCGAGAAACTCGGTTTGTTGCCGAGACCCATACGAGTAAACCGTCTCATTATCGCCGGTATCAAAGGTTTTGAAGGCAAGTCGCTCCAAATGACTCGATACAAAAGACATAAAAGTATCTATCGTTTTCCGTGTCAAAGTAGCACACTTAACGTGGAGGATTGAAATACAACTACTGTTGAACACCGGAAAACTCATTGAAGTCGACTCGCCCGCAAAACCCGAAGAGAAGTTATAGTTGAACGCCATTTCCCTGTATCAGAACTCATAACCGACACCTAAGTTGAAACCGTCGAAATCTTTGTTGCGATCATCTGCATTGTCGTGTTCACGATCTACGAGGTCCATTTTTAGAACCGCACTCTCGTTTAAGTAATAATTGAAACCCACGCTATATTGGTCAAATTCATCTTGCGAACGTCCACCCTCAACATCTTCGTAGCGCGCAAAGATGCCAAAATTGGGAGTCAACTCAAAAGAAGGTTCTACATACCAACCCTGTTGCCGGTCATAGTCGGCAACTTTTATCGGGTTGGGAATCATGGTCCCGGAATTAATAGGATCGTCTATTTGGGAGTCCACATCTACATCCCAGGCGGCGTATAAAGCCCTAAGACCGAATGGTCCTCGACCGTAGACAATATGTGCCTCATAAAGTATGGCATCGTCTACGGTGTCACGACCGATAGCACCAGTACTCCCTTGGGTGATATCCGATTGATACTGCACACTTGCTGCCAGCTCGAGACCCGGCATCCCGGTGTATTTGATACGACCGGTAAACGCAAGGTCGTTGGCAGTGGCATTGGCAGTTTTTTGCCTTCCCGAGCGAAAACGTAATTGAGGACTAGGTACAATCTCAGTATTCGGTAGAATTGTAACACTACCATCAGGATTGTTAATAATTCTAGAGGTATCTCTGTCATCGTTATCTTCAATAACCCTTGTGTTATAAGCTCTGGCAGGAACTTCTAATCCTTCGTGCAACGCAAGATCGATGGTGAATCCGTTGTCCATGCGGTGTGTGAAACCGACACCGCCTGCCCACCAGGTCGTCGGAACGATAATGTTTTCAACGGTATTGCGTTCAACACCGTAAAAAGTCGGGGGTTCATGGGTTTCATTTAGAATACCGACCGGCAACAGAAAAACACCTGCACGAGCGGTATTGCGTTCATCGAAATCATATTCTATAAAAGCTTGCTCCAGTTCGACTTCTCCCGGTTGACCTTCTCCGGCGAGTGCATGTTCTATCTCAACTTCGGAAAAAAACCTCAACCTGTCGGTGAACTCATGACCGAAGAATAGCACGAAACGATGAAAGTCTAATTGCCTAAAATTATCACCTTCGTCGCGGCTCCAGTTATTATAGTGCAGTTCGCCGTAACCTCCCAGTGAGGTTCTGTCCCAGAAAGAAGATTGAGCACCACTGTACGATTCAACTGCTTCCGCAGTCACTTCAACCGCCTGTTTATTCTCTTCGACATCTTGATCAATTGCTTCTAATTTCTGTTGCATCGATTCTAATTGTGCTTGCAACGCTTCCATCTGTTGTTTCAGTATACTAAGCTCATCCGTTTGAGCAGTAACTTGGCAGGGTGCAATCATTAACAATAAAAACAGACTGCTCATAAAGCAATAAATTTTTGTTCGCTTTTCATTAAATAGCTTTTCATAAATATAGACTCCTTTTCTAAATCTAAACAATAATAATAATAATTCTAATTAAAGTTATAAGTAGTGTTATTATTATGGTTATTATTTAGATGTCAATACCTTTATGAAAATATTTTTTTATAGATATTCAAAGGAGTTTTGGGGGCTTATTTCAAGGATGTGACGTTGCCCCATTTTTAGGACCACTTGCAATGTCAGTTTTCATGCTGTTGTTTGCGCAAATACACTGGGGGGTTTATTTAAGGTTACGATTTCTCAGTTATAATGGCTATAATAGCAAATCTTATAAATATAGGAGTAAATGAAGATGTCAGAAATCGCACTATACAACGCATTGACTAAATTAGGACTAAAGCACGACGAAGCAAAGGAGGCTGTTGCCGATGTTGCTAGTTCAAAGGATGTGGCAACTAAGGCAGATTTAGCAAAGTTAGAAACAAGGCTAATAGAAAGAATGGCAGAACAAGAAACAAAGCTAACGCGGCAAATGTATGCTATGGCAGGGGTAATCATTGGAGCGATTGGGGCAATAATAGCCGTCGCTGGATTGATGATAAGGGTTTTTATGATGTGAAGCACATATGGGGCTATTGAAAAAGTATTGGTAGCGCAAAAATCCACCCGCTTGCGCCATGAATTTATAATAACCACCAAGCCGTAGGGACAGACCTGTGTGTCTGCCCTAAAGTACCGTTCTGCACGGCTGGAACCGCTTGCGCCGTATGGTTTTGGTTTCCATAAATCGGGTGGATGAATGTATCAATCGTGCCGACCAACGCGCTACGGGCGGACATGCTAGTCCGCCCCTACAACTTTATGAAATACTTTTTCAACAGCCCCACGACACAACCACCCCGTCAGGCTGAATAGAACCGCCGATTGAACCAGCAGGTCAATCGGCGTGACTTTGTTCAGAACCTCAACATGACTGCTAAACGCATGCATTGCAAAATGCATAGGCCACCCCTCCATAGGAGGGGAATGTACTAGTACTACACTTGTGCAAATTTTCCACGACCACCCGTCGGGCTATGCCTACCGCCCCTACAAGGAGGGGAATTAGCTGTCAAAAATTATTCTAAAGCCTAAATACGGTGCCTTGAACGAAGCAGGAAGAGGATTTTCAAAATCAATGCGGGCGGTTGCTTCTCCCGGCAGTATGTAATTGCCGCCTTTGGCAATAATCGCAAAACCCTGTCCGGCAGTGCTTAGGCTTTGCGTCCATTCCGAAACATTGCCGCCCATATTGATGACACCGGCAGCATTGATATCGCCGTTCTGCTCCAAAGCGGAGAGCGGTTTCATCAGTTGTCTCTCGGCGGTAGCCACATAGTCGGGATTGAAGGTGTTGCCCCAAGGATAAGAATAGTTACCCATCGAAGAAGCAGCAATCCATTCGAAACTATTCGGCAATCGTCCGCCGGCCCAATTCGCAAATGCATAAGCCGACCACCAATCTATATCGGTTGCCGGCAAGTCGTCGTTTTGATAATCGTCCAACCACGGCGGACTATAATCGTGATCTTCGGGTTCCTTCTCGTTTGCGTAAAGCCCGAAGCGCACTAAAGGGTCGTTGACGAAGCGTCTGTATTGCGCTCGGGTCACCTCGTGGCGCAATATCCGAAAATCGTTATGGCGATGTTTTTTATCAACCAGTTTTTCGACGATATCGAGTTGTTTGCGGGATAACCCCGACCCCAATAGTCCCGGTATCTTAGCGTCGTCGGGGAGACCGATACGATACTGCCCTGCATCTACACGTACCGTTTGCGGATGTTTTTCGGTCCACGGTATTTTCTTCGGTTGCTCGTCGTAGACACATCTGAAACTCACATAAGGAGAACGATAGTTCGCTTCTACGGTACGATAAAAATTGTTCAAGCCATAAATCTCGTAGGGTTTGTTATATGCGTTGCCACCGTGTATACTCGGTTTCGCTTCTGCGTCGATACCTTGCGCCCATTCGGATGCAACATTGCCCAGATTGTGTATACCCTGCGGTGTATCCATCTCCTTATGCAAACCGCAGCGTTGTGCGGCATTGAGCCTAGGATCCAAATAAGGCCAGCCCTCGGAGTTGAAGTCGTTACCCCACGGATAAAGCCGACCTTCGGAACCGCTTGCAATCGCAATCCACTCCGTACGCGTCGGCAGTCGCCCACCGCCCGCTTGACAATAAGCATACGCGTCGTAATAGCTAACTCCGTTTGCAGGCGCATCCAAACGACCGCTAATTTTGTGGTCTCGGCTTATGCTTCTATAAGACCAATTTTCAGGTTGTTCGGGATGTGCTATATCGGTCGGTTTATAAAGTGCATACCACTTTTCAAAAGTGTAGAAATCTTTTTGCCGCACTTCGCATCGATCGACCCATAAAGGAGGCAATTGCACACTGCGCTCGGACTCCTTTAATATCGGATCAAAAGAGCGTATGCGCCCGAAGGCATATAGATAATCGCTCAAAATTGCATCGAGTTGCTCACCACGTGCCTCAATGGTTTGATCTTGGGATATATCAACCTGCACCGTATCAAATTGATAAAAAGCGGTACGCAGTTCATATAAACTGAATACCGACAGTGCAATGATTATTGCTGCTACGAATAGACTCCCTAGTAGAGGGGTTAGCTTCATGGCTTTTTTTTGCCTCCTTTACCTAGGAGCTTACCGCCTTTCATTAGACCGCCGCCTTTCATCAGACTGCCGCCTTTCATCAGACCGCCGCCTCTCATCAGACCACCGCCTCTCATCAGACCACCGCCTCTTCTCAGACCGCCGCCCATCAATCCACCACCACCGGATCTGCCTAGAAACCTAGATAGCAAACGAAATAACATAAACATTCCTCTCATAATTTTTCCTCCGCGCTTTTATCGTAAATCTATTGTAAACAGATTGGCAGCAAAAGAGTGACTGCACAAACTGCCACTTCGTCAGGCGAAGCCTGCCACCCTAAGGGCGGACATACAAGTCCGCCCCTACAGGTGGATTGGATAATTATACGGCGCATAGCGGTTGGGTTCGTGCAGAACGGTACTTTTTCAACAGCCCCAATGTACCGACACTGTACTTGTGCAGACACACCACAACCGCCTCGTATTTATGCGGTATTTCCGATGAATCTGCGCAACACGCCGAACAGTAGCAACAACGCGGCAAAACCATAGAATAGGAGTGCTTCGTTTTCCTTTCTATAAGGGACGCTGGGATAATGCGTCATCACCTGCGTTTGGGCAACGGTTACGCTGTTTTGATCGGCTGCAAACCGCAAACTACCGTCTCGATTGATCGCCGCATAAACGAAAGCGAGCAGATAATCGTCCCTTTGCGGTGATACGATAGTTGCAATACGCCACCGATATTGATCGGGGTCGGCTTGTTTGCGAGGCAACAAAATAATACCGTCCTTGTCTAGGTTTATTTTTAAGCCCTTGTAAATTGCCGGATAAAGTCCCACATGCATTCTAACGACGGCATCCCCGGGCAATTCGGGAAAAGGCATTTGTTGCGGATTATTCAACAGCAAGGCATTTTCCAGCAGTTGGTTCGGATGCACCGCCAGTGCCGTCACATCGTTATCCTCGGTTTGCTGCTCCACATACAAAGGATTTTTATCGGCACCGGATGTCGGGAACATCACGCTTTTAAGATACTCGTAGAAGTTGAGCTCCTCGTCACTCAATGCCGGCATCATTGCCGCAGGTAGCAATATGTCGTCTGCAAACTTGAAATTTTGTAGCATTAAATAATTTCCCTCACCGACAGCGCGTTGTGCTTTTTCCATAAATTGAAAGAGTGCCGCTAAAATGTTTACATATTCTAGTTCCTCGCCGCTTTCGTCGCCCTCCGACATATTGAGATATACATATTCCTGTTCTTTCTCCGAAGACGACTTTGCCGAAGACGGCGTTGCGGTTCTAAACCGCATAACGCTCGGGAAATCACTACTTTGGTTGCCTCGCCCCAAGCTCTCGGCCATCATTTTCGATAACGCATCGAACATCTCGTCGGCAGGTTCGTCCGATCCTTCCCCACTATACTCTTCGCTTTGAGAGTCGGCATTCTCGGCATCGTAAGCGAGATCGTCGAAGGGATAATTTTCATCGCTGGTCACCGCACCGAGCGAAATATCGGCAGGCATATCCTCCCATATATTCTCGTTATTGCCTCCCTCGCCTTCGTTTTCGTTTTCTCTAAACTGCTCGGAGTTGCCCGGTTGTTCCGAGGCATTTTCGCTTGTTTCATCGGATGCGGCAATGGCTTCTCCCGGACCGGGTTCGCTCTTGTTGTCATCTTCTACGGCATTACCGTCATAACCGATGAAGTGCCAATGGCGAGGCATCGGCCCGTAATCTCCGATGATAGACATAGTCAAATAAAACGTACGGATATCGTAAATATCTATGCGTATATAACTTCTTTGTATAGGATTCATCTTTGCCAAAAATTCATCGAACGCATTATCGGGTTGCAGTAACTCATCGCGACTGAATCTCTGCTTGGTGTAATAGTCCTGTATATAATTGGAGTGCAGTTCGATAATCGGCATAATAGAAGGATGCGGATTGGCATCCATAGGACTGTTGACATAATCGTGTAGCCTGGCCGGCTGAGAAGTGGGCAGACCGTTCATCACCACCGAGGTTGCCAAATCGCGGCTGAGCAATACCGATATATCTTCTACTTCGCTGATACGCGCCTCTTCTTGTTCGTGCTCGATCATCATCGTAAGCACGATCAAGATGATGATCATCGCAACGCTGTTTGCCAGAATGTCGGCCAATGCAATGCCGGCAAAGCCGGGAAGTAGGCTTCCTTTTCGTGATTGCGCCGCCGTTGCCATCGCGTTACTGCCGCTTGATAACGCGATCTATATAAGGCGGGATATCGTCGAGCGAAACCGACTTTAATAATTCGCGATCGGCGATAATCCAGCCTATGGTCAATCTATCTCGTATCGTAGGCATTGTCAGACGCATACATTCTCGGGCTATTGCCATCGTTCTGACACTGCCTTCCATGATGATAAAGATGAGTTGCTGTTTGGGCTTACCGTAAATCTTTCTGGCGTAGCTCGCAAAAGGACTGTTGGGCGCGCAAATCTGGTCTTGTTTTAAGACATCGCCGCTCTCTACGATGCGCAACTCGTCGGGAAAAGTCAGTATGGAATAACCGGTGCCTTGCACACCCCAACTCACTTTGTAATCCCCTTCGTTGTTTATCCCTTCCAAACGCTCCTGCAACGAGAGCTGAGAAAAAGTGTTTATCAGTATAAATAAAACCAATAGCAGAGCAAAAACACCGCCGAAAATCTCAACCATCGGCGCGTTGTTCTTCTCTTGATCTTTGAGGCTATCGTGACGACGAATCATTTCATCTTAAGGTCTAACGGCGAGTATCCGGTTTTCGTAGTTCGTTAGCAGATTGTTCTCCCATCGCTGTATGATGGTTTGTAACAAGGTCAGCACGATGCTCAAAGACAATGCAATCAATGTTGTATCAAACGCAATTCCCAGCGGGGCTATCGCATCGCCCAACTGATTAGAGAGATTGGCCAAGCCTTGCTGCTCGCCGATAATCTTTTGTATGCCGTCGGATGCAAGCGAGATACCATAGACAGTGCCTATAAAACCCAAAATAGGAATAGACCAATTGAAATAACGAGGCAAAATATAGAAATCCGCCGACTTTTTCCAGATCAAATCGATATAGGTATCCTTCGTTACGGCATTCCGATCATCGAGCAAGCGATGGTAAGTGCGCATCAACAACGAGCGGTCGGGCTTGTTGATCAGTCGCTGCTCGTTCCATAGCGTATAGCTCTTGCTTAGCAACAGGATCAGACCCCAGCAGAACAATAAAATAGTGAGCGGCGGTATAAATCCACGATCTAAGAACTTATTCGTCACTACTATTAGATCCGGATAACGAACCGCAGTGTTATAAATCATCAGCAGTATCGTCGTAGATAAGATAGTTGCAACCGCCAATGTCAGCACTAGGGGGGGACCCGAGAGTATCGATTCAAGTTTGCGCACCAAATCCTGCTGATATTCGGAGGAGGTGTTATGGTTGAGTAATATATAAAATATATACAAACCAATGACCGAACTCAATAACGGCAAAGACTTCTCGGGCGTATAACCGTCGGATAGCAAAACCTGATTATTGAGCAACGGGATAAATACCTGATAAGTAACGATCAGGCTGATAGCAATCAAAGACAATAATATTAAAAAGCTCAACAGCTTGAGCATCGTCTGTTGTTTTAACATCAGTCCGACAACCGACAATAGAGCAATCGCTAGACCTACTCCCAAACCGTTGTTCGCAGAGTAGCCTATGTTAATGCCCAAACTGACAAACGCGGCGGGGAATAGTACAAACGATGTGATAATAATGATAATTTGGTTCAACATAGCAATACAAGTATTTTATATAAAGTTTCGGATGGGAAACTAGATTATAATACATTCTATGGCTATCGGTGTGCGTTATGATAAAAATTATTCCCTTAAAAAATTTAACTAATCATTTTATTAAAGGGTATGCTCTGTATCCGCCTTTTCCTGAGGATACCCGAACGGCAATTTTCGCACTCGGGTGCTTTTGGGGCGCAGAGCGTTGCTTCTGGCAAAAACCGGAAGTTCATCTAACCGCAGTGGGCTATGCCGGCGGAGCGACTGCCAACCCCGACTATCGGGCGGTGTGTGGCGGTAATACCGGACATACCGAGAGCGTGCTGGTCGTGTATCACGACAATCAAAACACCGATACGCATAGTGTCTACGAAAAACTGCTCAAGATTTTTTGGGAAACTCACGACCCGACCCAAGGCATGCGACAAGGCAACGACATCGGTAGTCAATACCGCTCCGCGATATTTTGCTTCGACGACCCGCAATACCAACTAGCACTAAAAACATGTGAAGCCTATCAAGCCCGTCTAAACCGATCGGGCTACGGACAGATTACAACCGAAATCATTCGCACCGCAGATTTTTACTACGCAGAAGATTACCACCAACAATATCTCGCCAAGAACCCCGGCGGCTATTGCGGCTTGGGCGGCACCGGCGTTTGCTTGTAAATTGGGTCTTTCACAAAGCATTAGCCGCAGCGAACGCTATATTTAAGATAGTGATATGTAGTATGCGCACAAGGTGGAGTAACTACTCGCAGCTTCATTCGCCGATATTTGTATAGCACCCAGGGAATCTGGTCTATTGCCAGAATGTGCGGGGCAAGTGCCGCGTACTTCCATTTCATTGCAGACGCTTGATTTACCAAATAGGCCGTAGCCGAGTAAGGTATATATATCGGTTCGCCGATACGATGATTCTCGTTTATCGGTTGCAAACTAGTTTTGCGAGGTGCTGCACCGAGCTGAATCAAACTATGAAGTATTAGAGGTCCGTACAGTATTCTATACGTCTTCCTAAAATATCTACTTTCAGTCCGAGGTGAAAAGAGTTTATTTGAAATGATTGTTTTTATAATCTCCTCTTGTTTTGTTTCATACTCTTCAAGAATTTGTTCGATTCTTTGCGACTGCTTAGGGTATAGATCGGAATCGATACTATAATGCTCTAATAGTTGTTTTATTTGGTGAACTCTTTTTCGACTTTTCAATGATAATAAAGATCCGATAGCCGTACTTAAAAATGATAAATAATTGAACTTAGGCTTTCTCTCTACTAATCTTTCTAAATAAGACCAGTTGGTGGGTTGACTAACAAGCAGCAATATATCCCATTCCAACTTGGGAGCCATTTTGAGAACCTCGGGGAAAGTCGGCAATAACACCGCATCGTCTTCTAGTATGCATGCCTGCTCAATACCATTTTTGACCATCGAGTCATAAATTTTAATATGGCTTAATATGATAGCAATCTGACCTAGGTTGGCACTTTTCCAGTTTTTGTCTTCCTCGGTTTTCGCATGATCGATGATTGCAGTATATTTGTTTTCTAAAAGAGATTCGTCAATGTCTAATGATTGCGCAATCCGCATGCGATATGCTTTTGATTCCAGCTCATATTTATCAATATCGTCTACCTCTACAAATTCATACTTCAGACCAAAAGGATCTAATTGTCTTTGTATATGTAACCTACGCTCGGGGTTACGCTTTAGATTGATAACATAGATAGGAAGAGAAGTTGTCATTATGATTGTTCAAAATTAGAATTCGCTTTGCATTATAAAATATCTCCGACAGTAAGTGCTACATAAAAGGCGATATTCCCCTCCTTTGGAGGGGTGGCAGGCGCAGCCTGACGGGGTGGTCGTGGCGTGGGGGCTGTTGAAAAAGTATCCACGAACCGTAGGGGCGGACTTGCATGTCCGCCCATGACGCGTTGGTCGGCACGATTTATACATTCATTCACCCGATTTATGGAAACCAAAACCATGCGGCGCAAGCGGTTGGTGTCGTGCAGAACGGTACTTAAGGGCAGACACACAGGTCTGCCCCTACAGGTGGGTTGGATAATTATGTGGCGCAAAGCGGTTGCAATTGTGCAAACACAGTACTTTTTCAACAGCCCCCGGGGTCTTGCACAATGTCACGCCAATTGACCTACTGGCTCAATCGGCGGCTCTGTTCTACCTGTAACGCGTTGCGCCTGTACAATTTATACATTTATTCATCCAATTTATGGAAACTAAAACCATACGGCGTAAGCGATTACGGCTGTGAAGAACGACACTTTAGGGCAGACACATAAGTCTGCTCCTACAGGTGGGTTGGATAATTATGCGGCGCATAGCGGTTGGGTTCGTGCAGAACAGTACTTTTTCAACAGCCCCAGCGTGCCTGTACTGATCGAATTCATTTTTACTCAATGTAATGAGTATTTTTACTCAATATATTGAGTATTTTTACTCAATGCATTGAGTATTTTTATATTTCTGTGCTATGCTTAGCTCATGGAAGGATTAAAACATAGAAGACCTCAATTTAAGACCTTAAAAAACCGCCTCAGAGAACCTAGGCGATTTATACAATGCCTTTTAGGTCCTAGACAAATAGGAAAAACTACACTCATCCGACAAATCCTAAAAACCTTCTCCTCTAAAAGTTCCCTTTATTTCAGTGCCGACGACCCCGCCATGCAAAGCCACGAGTGGATTCGTCAAAAATGGCTGGAAGCTAGGCTTTTAGAAAAGCAATATAAAAAGGATATCGTGCTCGTCTTTGACGAGATTCAAAAAATCGCTTCGTGGTCGGATGTGGTGAAATCTCTTTGGGACGAGGACACACGAACACGGACGAAAATCAAAGTTGCCATCTTAGGTTCATCTCCCCTGCTACTACAAAAAGGTCTCACCGAAAGTCTTGCCGGACGCTTTGAGGTTTTAAGGCTGGGGCATTGGTCTTTTGCCGAAATGAAAAAAGCTTTCGGCTTCGGCATCGACGAATACATCTATTATGGAGCCTACCCGGGTGCTGCCGCCTTGATTGACGACGAAGTACGATGGCGAGACTATATCGTCAACGCCTTAGCCGAAACCGTTTTATCGAAAGATATCTTATTGCATCATCAAATCAATAAGCCTGCTTTGTTGAGACAACTCTATGCCCTCGCCACCCAATACTCGGGACAAATTCTCTCTTTTCAAAAAATGCTGGGGCAGCTTCACGACGCAGGCAATACCACAACCCTCGCACACTACTTGGAGCTACTTTCTATGGCCGGTCTCGTCTCGGGACTTCAAAAATTCTCTTCCAACACATTGAGAAAAAGACTCTCAAGCCCCAAACTTCAAGTCCAAAATACTGCCCTTATAACAAGCTCGCTGGGAGAAAATTTTAGTAACATAAAAGAAACCACGCACTGGGGACGAATAGTAGAGTCTTGCGTGGGGGCTTACCTTTGGAACCTATGCTTTGAGGAGGGCGGAGAGCTTTACTATTGGAATGAGCAAGCCAAAGAAGTCGACTTCGTACTGAAGAGAAACAACAAAGTAATTGCAATAGAAGTGAAAAGCGGACACAAAACCGGGCACCTCAAAAGTTTAGAAACCTTTCGCAAAAAACACACACCCGACGAAACACTCGTCGTAGGTGGAGAGGGAATCCCGCTTACAGACTTTCTGAACGGGAGAGCATTTTAGCCTTTTCATGGGATGGTCGCAGTGTGGGGCTGTTGAAAAAGTGCAGGCATTGCACAAATCCAACCGCTGTGCGCCATTAAATTTATGATAACCACCTGTAGGGGCAGTATAAAGCCGCCGATTGAGCCGGTAGGTCAATCGGCAGTTTAATGAAGTCCGCCCCTACAACTTTATGGAATATTTTTTCAACAGCCCCAGCGTATCTGCACAAGCTAATTCCCTTCCTTTGGAGAGGAATGTGCGCCCGACGCTAATGGCTGTTTTATAACCCTGCCTGTATTAGGTCGTGCATGTTGATGGCACCGACGAGTTCGGTGTCTCGGTCAAAGACCGGCAGTGCATTGACTTTCTTTGCTTGCATCAGTTGCAGGGCTTCTATCGCCAAGGTGTTCGGTTTGACCGATTGGTAGGGGTGGGTCATGAGTTGGTCTATGGGGGTTTTCAAGAGTTCGGTGTTGCGGTTTAGTGTGCGCCTTAAATCGCCGTCGGTGAAAACACCGACGACTTGATCCGCCTCACCGATAACGAGCGTCATGCCCATACCTTTAGCCGATATTTCGTATAAGGCATCCACCAACAGGGTTGACGAAGCCACCTTAGGGACGGCATCACCGGTGCGGACTAGGTCGCCGACTTTGAGCAGTAACTTTCTACCCAAATGACCGCCGGGATGTGCGCGGGCAAAATCTTGGGTGGTAAAGCCTTTATTCTGCAATAGTGCTATTGCAAGCGCATCACCCATCGCAAGGGCGGCAACGGTGCTTGCGGTAGGTGCCAAACCCAACGGACACGCTTCTTGTTCTACGCGAGTATTCAAACAAACATCGACGGCGCGTCCCAATGTAGAGTCCGGCGTGCCGGTCAAGGCGATCGTTTTGATTGCGATGTGCTTAAACGAGGGTAGCAAATTATTGATCTCTTCGGTCTCCCCCGAATAGGAAATGATGACGGCAACATCTTGGCTATCGATCATACCCAAGTCGCCGTGACTTGCTTCGGCAGGATGCAGATAAAATGCTTTGCTGCCGGTGCTGGATAAAGTAGAGCTGATTTTGTTTGCGATATGACCGGATTTGCCGATGCCGATTAAGATAATACGTCCGCGACATTCTATTAGGCAGCGACACGCAGCGACAAACTTTTGGTCGATTTGTGAACGAAGTTTTTGTATTGCGCCCGCCTCTATATCCAATACCTCTAAGGCAAGTTGTTTAATTTTGTCCGAGTTGAGTTCCATTCGATTAGCCTATCTTGTCGCTGGATTTTATCATAATGAGGCAGATGTAGGTTTTTGAAAGAATACTGTTTGCAAGGATAATGTGTTTACCCACCAAATTTATTTTAACTACCGTAGGGGAATGTGCTTGTGCAAATACGCGGGGACTGTTGAAAAAGTATCCACGAACCGTAGGGGCGGACTGGCATGTCCGCCCGTAGCGCGTTGGTCGCCACGATTTATACATTCATCCACCCGATTTATGGAAACCAAAACCATACGGCGCAAGCGGTTCCAGCCGTGCAGGACGGTACTTTAGGGCAGACATCACAGTTGCCGATTGACCTACCGGCTCAATCGGCGGCTTTATACTGCCCCTACGGCTTGGTGGTTATTATAAATTCACGGCGCAAGCGGTTACGGTTGCACGCTGACGATACTTTTTCAACAGCCTCACGCCGCGACCACCCCGTCAGGCTGCGCCTGCCACCCCTCCAAAGGAGGGGAATTATTCTAGTACCGCACTCACTTCTTGTTGGTAGAGCAAACCGATATAGGCGGAGAAAAAGAGCAATATCAAAACGCCTTTGACGCGATACAAACAATAACGTTGCGGGATTAAAAACAGTATCAGCAATAATAAGGTGATCATCGCATTAACAAAAAAATCTCTATACAGAACTTCATTTCTCATCTGTGCATCGCCGACCATCGCAATCGCACCGATAACGCCCAAACCGTTGAACAAATTAGAACCTAAGATATTACCGACTGCGATATCCTCGCGTTTTTTCCATGCACTCACCAACGATGTGACGATCTCGGGCAGACTGGTGCCCAATGCGGTCATTGTCAAACCAACCAATAATTCGCTAACCCCGAAGTGATTGGCGATGCCGATTGCCGACCATACAATTAATTCCGCTGCGCCGACCAATACTGCGGTACCTATGAGTATATGTAGCCATCCTTCCCGATGACGGCTTTGCCCGTCGTCTTCGTATTCGTCGGCGGTGCGTATCATCCAATACATCAATGCAACCAAAACCAACAACAAGAGCAATCCGTCTACGAAATCAAGCTCAAAGTTCGCTTGCACTTGTGTCGTTTGTCCCAGCGTGCCGAACAATGCAAGGACATCTTTGAAGTCAAGTTGCCAATCCATTGCCAACAACCATACCGCCAAGATGGCGATGCCCAGCATGCTAAACTTCTTAAGAAAGATATGCCGTTTGATGTGGATCGGTATGACCAACGCCGCCAATCCCAACCCCAAACCTATGTTGGCGATATTGGAACCGATCGCATTGCCCAGCGCAACTTCGGTCGCGCCGCGCAGTGCTGCCAGCATAGAGACAAAAAACTCGGGTGCCGATGTGCCCAAGCCGACGATAACCATGCCGATAATCAACTGCGATATTCTATAGCGTTGGGCGATACCTACGGCACCTTTGACTAGAAGGTTTGCCGACCAAATGATTAAAGCCAAGCCGGCAAAAAAAGCAATTAATTGGATTAGCATATTATGAATTCTAAAATAGTGCCCTGTTTGTTAAAAGTATATGTGTTAATATATTGTACATGGAACAAGCACTCGATATTGCAAAAAGCGACCTGCTCGCACCCGCCGAAATAGACGAACATCATTTGCAAAAAGTGCTATCCTCTCTGATGGTTCCGGGCGTAGACGACGCGGAACTTTATTTCCAACATAGCCGCCGAGAAGCATGGTCTTTAGAGGACGGCATTGTCAAAGAAGCGGACTTTAGTCTGGATAGAGGGGTCGGCGTTCGGGCGGTCAGCGGCGAGAAAACCGGTTTTGCTTATGCCAACGAAATCGTCATGCCGGCATTGACTACGGCAAGCGAAACGGTACGATATATCGCTCGCTCCGGAAACACTCATGCACTCCAGAATTGGCAATCCCATAACATGCAAAGGCTCTATGACTTTGACGACCCGTTGGCGGGCATGGCGGCACAAGACAAAACCGATTTGCTCTATGCCGTAGATGCACAAGCAAGGCAATCGGATCCTCGCATCAAGCAAGTGATGGCATCCTTATTAGCCAGCTACGATGTGGTTTTAGTCGTCTCTTCCGACGGTACTTTTGCAGCCGATATACGACCTTTGGTGAGACTCAATGTCGCGGTCGTGGTTGCCGACAAAGAGAGGAGAGAATCGGGCTATGCCGGTGCCGGCGGACGTTTTAGCTACCAAGAGTTATTGCAAAAGCATACATCCAAAAGCGTGGTTGACGAAGCGGTCAGGCTCGCACTACTCAACCTAGAGGCGGTGCCGGCACCGGTCGGCGAGATGGTCGTCGTTTTAGGGCCGGGTTGGCCGGGCGTTTTGTTGCACGAAGCCATCGGGCATGGGCTAGAAGGTGATTTTTGCCGCAAACGCACCTCGGCGTTTTCAGACCGCATCGGCGAGCGCGTCGCAGCTTCGGAAGTGACGGTTGTCGACGACGGCACGCTTAACGGACGACGCGGTTCGCTCAACATAGACGACGAAGGCACTGCCACGCAATGCACCACATTAATAGAAAAAGGCATACTCAAAAATTATATGCAGGATAAAACCAATGCCCGCCTAATGAATGTTCAACCCACCGGCAACGGACGCCGGCAATCGTATGCCCATCTGCCGATGCCGCGTATGACCAATACTTATATGCTCAACGGGCAACACAGCCCCGACGAGATCATCCGCTCGGTGGATAAAGGCATCTACGCAGTTAACTTCGGCGGCGGGCAAGTTGATATCACCTCCGGCAAATTCGTTTTTTCGGCAAGCGAAGCCTACCGCATAGAAAACGGTTCCGTGGGTGCGCCGGTCAAAGGGGTATCGCTGATAGGACACGGTCCCGACATCCTCACTAAGGTCTCAATGGTCGGCGACGATATGAAACTGGACAACGGCATCGGTTCTTGCGGCAAGCACGGCCAGCTGGTGCCGGTCGGCGTAGGTCAACCGACGCTACGCGTAGACGGGATGACGGTGGGAGGAACCGATATTTGAAACCCGAACATTCCGATTTGGTAACGGCAAAAACGCCGCAACAGCTAAAAGAAATAGTCGCCGAAATTCTGGAAAAAGCACAGGGATGCGGTGTGAGCGCAGCCGAAGTGTCGGCGTCGGTAAGTCAAAACCTGTCGGTCTCGGTGCGCATGGGAGACATAGACATATTAGAGCGCGGTAGCGATCAGGGCATGGACCTGACCGTTTATTTAGGAAAACGCAGCGGAAGTTCGGCTGCAACCGGTTTGACGCATGCGGATATCGCAAAGCTCGTAGAGGAAGCCGTGAACATCGCAAAATATACCGGCGAAGATGACTATGCGGGTCTCGCCGATGCCGACGACATGGCAACCGAAATACCCGATTTACAGCTTCATCATCCGTGGACGATCGATACTGCGAGTGCGATTGAACTGGCAACCGAATGCGAGGATGCAGCACGTGCCGAACCGTTGATAGTTAATTCCGAAGGCGCGCAACTATCCACGGTTCAAGGCACCTATTGCTACGGCAACACGCACGGTTTTAATGCCGCCTACCGAGGCACACGGCATAGTATCTTGTGTTCGGTGGTTGCCGGGAAAAACGGTGCGATGCAACGCGACATGTGGTTTGATAGCAATCGCAATGCCGAAACACTGCAATCGGCGAAGACCATAGGTCGGCGCGCCGCAGAACGCGCCGTGCAAAGATTAGGGGCAAGCAAAGTACAAAGCTGCAAGATTCCGGTTTTATTTGTTCCGGAAACGGCAGCCTCGTTGATCGGACATTTCACCGCCGCAATCAGCGGTAGCGCGTTATATAAGGGAACCTCGTTCTTGCCGGACTCCCTGAATAAAGCGATATTTCCCGCTTTCATGCAACTGTCCGAACAACCTCGCCTGCCGTGCGGTTTATATAGCGCGCCGTTCGACGGCGAGGGCGTTGCCACACGCGATCAAATTATCGTCGCCGACGGTGTGGTACAGAACTATATACTCAACAGCTATGCTGCGCGTCGCTTGTCTATGAAAACAACCGCAAACGACGGTGGTTTGCGGAATGTGATTTTATCCGGCGAACAGAAAAGTTTTGACGAACTACTCAAAGACATGGACAAGGGATTAGTCGTCACAGAACTTATCGGCATGGGGGTTAACCCAGTAACCGGCGATTACTCGCGAGGGGCTTCGGGCTTCTGGGTGGAGAACGGAAAGATAGACCATCCGGTCGAGGAAATCACCATCGCCGGCAACTTGAGTGCAATGTATTCGAACATCGTAGCACTCGGCAACGATATAGACCAACGCTACAATATCCGCTGCGGTTCTATACTGATAGGAGAAATGGCTATCTCAGGGATGTAGATCTGCCAACTATTCCCCTCCTTTGGAGGGGTGGCAGGCGCAGCCTGACGGGGTGGTTGTATCGTGGGGCTGTTGAAAAAGTATCCACGAACCGTAGGACGGTACATTCCCCTCCTTCGGAGGGGTGGCAGGCGCAGCCTGACGGGGTGGTCGCCGGGGTCTTGCACAATGTCACGCCGATTGACCTACTGGCTCAATCGGCGGCTTTATACTGCCCCCACCACTCTATGAAATACTTTTTCAACAGTCCCATCGTATCTGCAAGATTTATACATTACATCCAACCAATTTATGGAAACCATTATTTGTTGGCGCAAGCGGTTGGATTTTTGCGCTACCAATACTTTTTCAACAGCCCCACATTACTACTTTGTGCTTACAGTACGACCATAACTTATTGAAAATCATATGCAGTTTCATTAAACTATCAGACACAAACAACAACGGTACCACCGCATAAAGGGTGTGCCGGAGCTAACGTATCAAAATACTCAACTATAAGGTTTGTAAAACATGAAAATACCCTCGATGACAACATTCGCAACCGTAATGTTAGATGTTTATGTGGCTCACTATCACAAAGATTTCATAGCGGATGGATTAGAAGACACAACGGATACTGCATTTTACGACAAAGTAATTGAACTACATCCTAAGTTGGTTGCTGCTTACTATTGCAGGGCCCTAGTCAGGGGTAAATTAAGAGATGATGCCGGCGCACTTGCAGATTTTGACCATGTAATTAAGTTAGATAAGAAGAATCAAGATGTTTATCATATGAGAGCTTTCACCAAGAATAAATTAGGAAATTTTCAAGGAGCGATTGTGGACTTAAATAGATTCCTTAAAAAGAACCCTCAGAATAGTTCCGCCTACAATATCCGAGGTTTTTCTAAATTTAAATTAAGAGACTACAAAGGGGCAGCCAAGGACTTCGACAAAATGATCGAACTAGAACCGAATTATGCTACCGGCTATGATTTTAGAGGCCTTAATAAAGTTAGGTACTTGACTAGTTTAGGGAGTACGATTTGATAAAATAACTAGTAATGACAACACCTAACAGACATTTTAGAAGGGCACATATTTCAAACAGGAAAATAAGGCAAATTGTGAGGTATTTTGCCCTTGATCTGAGTGCAACCCAAATCGCACAAGCAGCCGGGGTCAATAGAAATACCGCGAATAGATATGTCAATATAATCCGAGAAAGAATTGCACAACACTGCGAGCAGACGAGCCTATTCTCTGGCGAGGTAGAGTTCGATGAGTCCTACTTCGGTGGTCGCAAAAAGGGAGACAAAAGAGGTAGAGGTGCACCGAACAAAGTACCGGTATTCGGCATATTAAAAAGAGATGGGAAGGTCTATACGCAGGTGATACGCAATGCTTCAAAGAGCGAGATACGACCTATTATCAAGCGTTTAGTGGGACACAGGAGTACTATATACACAGATAAATGGAGAGCTTATGACGGGTTGGTGTTGAATGGATACAAACACTACCGCATCAATCATTCAAAGACACTGGGCAGTGGTACTAGACATATCAATGGCATTGAAAACTTCTGGGAATGGGCCAAAAGGAGATTAACAAAGTTCTGCGGCGTGTCGAGAAAACATTTCCACCTTCATCTAAAAGAATGCGAGTGGCGATTCAATCACAGACACCTTTCAGCCTCCCAAAAGTATGAGATGCTAATGAAGATGGTAAGGGATATTTGAGTGGGACTTTGTCCCTAAACTAGTCAAGTACCTAAAGTTATATTGGGAGACTATGAGGCCGCAATCGCAAACTTTAGCAAAGCAACCGAACTAGACCCGAAGCATACTACTGCCTTCTATAATAGAGGTATAGTTAAAGACGGATTAGAAGACCATAAGGGAGCCATTGCGGACTTTGACAAAGCCATCAAACTAAGCCCGGAGTATGCTAACGTTTATAGCAGTAGAGGCATTGTTAAAGAAAATTTGGGGGACGTTGAGGATGCTATTGCAGACTTTAACAGAGTAATTGAACTAAATCCCGAAGATGTCGATGCTTACCATAACAGAGGCTTTGCTAAAAAGGTATTAAAAGGCTACGAGGAAGCTATTGCAGACTTCAACAAAGCAATTGAACTAAACCCTGAATCTGCTTATGCATACGGCAAAAGAGGTACTGTTAAGGAGAAATTGGCGGACTTTGGGGGGGCGATTGCAGACTTCAACAAAGTGATTGAACTGAACCCGGAATATACAGAGGCTTATCATAACCGAGGCTTTGCTAATGAAAACTTAAAGAACTATAAAGCGGCTGTTGCCGACTACGACGAAGCCATTAAACTAGAACCATCTAATGAGATTTTTAGACAGGCAAGGCAGGAGGCGCAACAAAAACTCGATAATTCCTAATCCGTAGGGGCTAACCATTCCCTTCCCCTATATATATCCGATTTTTGCATAACTCCAACCGCTTGCGCCACTTAATTTACGATAACCCCCTGACGGACAATTCTCCTCCTTCGGAGAGGTGGCCTACGCATTTTGCAATGTATGCGTTTAGCAATCATGTTGAAGTTCTGAACAAAGTCACGCCGATTGACCTACTGGTTCAATCGGCAGTTCTATTCAGCCTGACGGGATGGTCGCAGAAGTGGGGCTGTTGAAAAAGTACCGTTGCGCACGAATTCAATCGCTTTGCGCCACATAGTTATGATAACCACAAAGTCGCAGTGTTATCCGAGCTGTTTAATCTCCTCAGCGGATAAACCCGTCACTTCGGAAATCAACGAAACCTCCAGACCCTTTTGCAACATATTCAAGGCGATATTTCGGGCTTTTTCAACCTCACCTTTTTCAATACCTTGTTCAATGCCCCTTTCAATGCCTTGTTCAATACCTTCCTCTATCAGCCCTTCCCTTTCCAAGTTGTATTCCAGCTTGTATCTATCGTGGGCTATAGAATCCCACAGCTCTATCTCCTCTTCCGATACCTTCTCTAAATGCTCTAATGCCATCTTTATCTCTCCGTCTTGTGATAAATGCGCTACCTGCTCGGGTGTCAAGTCCTTTGAATGTTTCATAATATAGCACCACCTATCGGCCATATCAACTAGTTCTAAATGGTGCTTATTAAATTTGTTTAGTTCCACTATCATTATCGTTAAATCCATCTTGAGTTTCTTATTCAGACGCTTAATCGATTTGATTTCTAGCTGATCTATATGTTCGTCCGTGTCGCCAAATACCGTGAAATCGGTGAATGCCAGCAAGTAGGTCGGACTAATCTTGCTATACTTTTGTCCACGATTTACGACATGGGTATGCAACTGTGCCCAATAGAGCAACATTCTCCCCAGAAAGTGTTTCTCACGATAGACCTGCATTTCTATGCTAACACTCTCGCCACTATTCAATTTGACATTGAGGTCTAGTACGACTTGCTTGCCGTCCGGCGTGTTCGGTGAGATGACACTATCTTCCAGATGCAACTTATCGTCCGATTGACTCTGTGGTTGCTTTGCAGACTCGGACTCTGTGTTGTCTTTGTTGGGGTTCAGTATCACCATATCCGAGGCACTATCGGAGATCGGCAGGAAGCTCTTGATCAGCGAGAGCAGTACCTGTTTATTAGTTGAGAAGCATCGTTTGAATACTCGGTCTTTGGTCAGTGGCAAATATTTTCTCTGTTCTTTGTTCATGAAACCTCCTATGAGTTTTGGTTAAAACTCATAGGGTGAGCGAATATTTAGGGTGTGGGGAAACATTTCGATGAACGGTAGCAGATATTAGATAAACGGTAAGATGTCGTGCAGATACACGAGGCTATTGAAAAAGTGCCGTGCTGTATGAACTCAACCGCTTGCGCCGGATGGTTTTGGTTTTATGAATTAGATGACGTACGATTTTATTATGCAAACACGACGCGTGTTCGGGCGGATATCATAATGGCCGATTTACCTACCGGCTCAATCGGCGGTGTTATTGCGCCTGCCACCCCTCTACAGGAGGGGAATGATCCGCTCCTACACATGTCGGTTACATTGCAGTTCTATTTTTCAACAGCCCCCCTTAGCGACCACCCCGTCAGGCTGCGCCTGCCACCCCTCCACAGGAGGGGAATAAAAAGATTGGCCTTGATTATTTTGAATAGTTATTCGGGGGATCTATATCTGCAACCCCCGCCGCAGATTTCCGAGTTTGTGAATCAGTATTACTAACGGATATGTCACAGGCTTTCAATACTTGGTCTCTTAGTATCAGTCCTAAAACCCGCATTAAATCCCTTATCTGAATACCTTCGTTAAAAGCTACATTAGCCAACTTATCGTATTGCTCTTTATAATTTTTTTCTAAGTCCTTGGGGATTTGGTTTTGCGCAAAATCAAAACAGCTTTGCTGTATTTGATAAGCATTCATTTCCCGCTTTTTAGCTTTCTTAGTAAGTTGCTTTTCATATTTATCAGTTATGAACTTTACATCTATCTTTTTAGACAGTGATTCTCCATATTCACTCAATGACACCGGGCTATCGCTTTGATATATTGCTTTACCCCTAGAGGCAATCACTTCATCAGAAAGAGTATCTACTCTTCCAATAAGAACATTTATTTTTTCACGAATTTCCTCTATTGACTTAAGTCCTTTGAGAAGACCTTGTGCGTTTTTTCTAATATCTTCTAAATCTTTCAATTTTGAGTTCGCTGTGACAAACCACGCGATAATACCAAAGAGGATTACGAAAGATAAGATATTCTCTAATATATAATTGACTACAATCATTTTGACGTTACCCCATTTTTATTACCATCTGCAAAGTTAGTTTTCATGCTATAGCCTCCGAAAATACACTCGGGGGTTGATAACCCAACGCGCTGTGCGGACGCACTTCATTATAATCTATTCGCCAGGCTTCTATAATCTCTCTGGCCTCTTTTATTGAACGAAACCAGAACTGGTTCAGGCAACCGTCTCGGAACTTACCGTTGAAACTTTCTACAAAGGCATTCTGGGTCGGTTTGCCGGGTTGGATAAAGTCCAATTCCACCTGCTGATCTCGACTCCAGTGAAACATCGCCTTGCATCTAAACTCGGTGCCATTGTCGCAGACGATGCGTACCGGCTTTACACCGAGCCGTTCTATCAATTCGGATAGATAGTTTGCTACGCGTTGACCGGTGATCGAAACATCAACAATCTGTCCGACACATTCACGGCTGAAGTTATCTACTATGTTCAATACCCGAAAGCATCTGCCGTCGCTAAACTGGTCATGCACAAAGTCCATTGACCAGCACTCATTCACCGTTGCCGGTGTTTTCGGCACGCCACGCGGATGACACAGCTTCTTGCGCTTCTTGGTTCTCAATTCAAGCCCGAGCTTCTTATAAAGCCTATAGGTGCGCTTCACATTGACGACCCGGCCTTCGCTCTTCAAAAGCGCATGCAACATCTTATAGCCATAATGTGGATACTGCTTTGCCTTCTCCAATAACGCCGCTTCCAGTTGACGATCTTTATCAGCTTGGTTGCCCTGATAGCGATATGCAGTGCGACTAATACTGGCAAGGGCACACGCAGTGCGTTCACTATGCCGACCCCCACTCACTAGATCTTTGACAATCTGCTTGCGTTGCGCCGGCTTTACCACTTTTTTGATAATACCTCCTTGAGTGTTTCACACTGCATCACCGTTTCAGCCAATAGCTTCTTGAGCTTGCTATTCTCGGCTTCAAGCTCTCGCAGGCGTTTAGCTTCTGACACTTCCATGCCATTATACTTGCTGCGCCAGCGATAAAATGTCTGTTCGGCGATATCTAACTCACGACAGATATCTATTACTTTCCTGCCGGCTTCGTTTGACTTTAATGCCTTAATGATTTGTTCTTCACTAAAACGTTTTCTCTTCATGTTAAGTTCTCCTGTAATGTTTTTAACTTCTCTAGTTTATCGGAAAAACTAACTTTAAGCATTGGTGATAAATTTAGGGAGAACGTCAATTTGATTATCCCTTAATTAACTTTAATTTATATGCAATTATATAATAAATTACTTTGCCCTTCCCTTATTTTTAAGGTCACTTTTGTACTGGTGCAGATACGACGGGGCTGTTGAAAAAATACTGTTCTGCAAAACTGTAACCGCTTGCGCCATTTGGTTTTGGTTTCCATAAATTGAATAAATAAATGTATAAATTGTGCAGGCACAACGCGTTACGGGCGGACATGCAAGTCCGCCCCTACAGCGGTTTATAGATATTCACGGCGCAAGCGGTTGCGGCTATTCTGGAACGGTACTTTAGGGCGGACACACAGGTCCGCCCCTACGGGTGGTTTGTAAATATTCGTGGCGCAGAGCAGTTCTAATTATGCTATTACTAAAATTTAAGGAGGGCATAGTATAATGAAGTCTCATTAATCAACTTGAGTGTAAAAGGTGTCTAAATTATTAACCAAAGGGCTCTATCGCCCCGAATTTGAAAAAGACAGTTGCGGTTTCGGGCTAATCACCCAAATGGACGGACAGGCAAGTCATTGGCTGGTCAAAACTGCGATACAGTCGCTGGGGCGTTTGACACATCGCGGTGCCGTATCGGCGGACGGGAAAACCGGCGACGGTTGCGGGCTTTTGATGAAAATGCCGTTGGATTATATGCGGGCAAAAGCCGACGCAGCCGGTATCAACCTGGCCGAACATTTTGCCGTCGGCGTGGTCTTCCTATCAAAAGATAAAAAAATAGCAAAACAATGGCAGGAGATATTGAATCTACAACTCACCAAGCAAGGCTTTGAAATTGCCGGTTGGCGTACGGTGCCTATCAACCCCGAGGCGTGCGGCGCAGAAGCACTTAAAACATTGCCGAACATAGCGCAGGTGTTTATCAACATAAAAGAGTCGATGAAGAACACCGAGCAGGCATTGTTTGTTGCGCGCCGTAAAGCGGAGATTGCATTAACCGGCACCGCTTTTTACATTGCCAGTTTGTCTTCGCGAACACTGTCTTATAAAGGCTTAATCATGCCCGACAATCTGCCGATTTTTTATCCCGACCTCGCCGAAGAATCGTTGGAGTCGTCTTTGTGTGTTTTTCACCAGCGTTTCTCAACCAACACACACCCGCAATGGTATTTAGCCCAACCGTTTCGTTTTCTGGCACACAACGGCGAGATCAACACTATTTGCGGCAATCGTAATTGGGCTGCTGCACGGGCGCATATATTAAAAAGCCCTCAACTACCCGATTTGACCGAATTGATGCCGTTGGTTTCTATGGAGGGATCGGACTCGTGTAGTTTAGATAATATGCTCGAAGTCCTGATGATGGGCGGTATGGATCTATGCAGTGCGATACGCCTGTTGATACCACCGGCGTGGCAGAATGTCAGCCGTATAGACCCCGACCTACGCGCCTATTACGGTTACAACTCCTTCCACATGGAACCTTGGGACGGGCCTGCCGGCATCGTCTTAACCGATGGTCGTTATGCAGCCTGTTCTATGGATAGAAACGGTTTGCGACCGGCGCGCTATGTTATTACCAAAGATCGTTTTATCACACTGGCATCCGAGATAGGTGTCTACGACTATAGTGCCGACGAAGTGGAAACCAAAGGCAGATTAAAGCCCGGGCAGATGATTGCGGTTGACACACAAACCGGAACCTTGATGTTGCCCGAAATGATCAACGAAGAATTAAAATCCAGGCACCCTTATCGTCACTGGTTAAAAGAACACGCACATTATGTACCCACCCCCTCTAACGAAGCCTTGGGTGTCTACGAACCGCTATCGGACCAGCAATTACGTAGCTACCAGAAGATGTTCAATTTATCGTATGAGGAGAAAGAGCAAGTGCTCAAAGTATTGGCACAAGTCGGACAGGAAGCAGTCGGTTCTATGGGCGACGATACCCCGCTACCGGTGTTGTCCTCTCAAGTGCGCTCGTTGTTCGATAGTTTCCGTCAACAGTTCGCACAGGTCACCAACCCACCTATAGACCCGTTGCGAGAACGTATCGTGATGGGACTGGAGACGGCATTGGGCTGCGAGATGAATCCTTTCGATAAATTGCCGGAGGTCGATCGCCTGTTGTTAAGATCACCGGTACTATCCGAATACAAGTTTCGCACTATGCTGGAGCTTGAGAAATTTCCTCATCAAGTTTTTGACCTCGGTTATTCGAGCGAACACGACCTGCGCTCTGCAATCATACAACTTTGCGACCGAGTGGTAGATGCTGCGCGCGAGAAAGACTTTCTATTGGTCGTACTATCCGACAGACAAATAGCCTCGGATCGTCTCACCATACACGCCCTGCTCGCCTGCGGTGCGGTGCATCATCGCCTAATCAAAGAAGGATTGCGGTGTCAATGCAATATCGTCATAGAAACCGCAACTGCGCGCGACCCGCATCATTTTGCAACCCTAATCGGTTATGGCGCAAGTGCTATATTCCCCTATCTGAGTTATCAAAGTCTCGCCGGCATGTACCGCAAGCAGGAAATTGACAATGCTAAACCGCTGGTGACTATTTGTTCCGCGTATCGGCAAGCTATCAACAAAGGTCTTTTGAAAATCATATCCAAGATGGGTATCTCCACGATTACAAGTTATAGAGGCGCACAATTATTCGAAATAGTCGGCTTGCACGACGAGGTTGTCTCGCTGTGCTTCAAAGGTACTACCAGCAGGCTACAAGGGCTGCATTTCTCGGATTTAGAGGACGATCAAAAGAAGTTGGCAAGGCTCGCTCAAAACCACTCCAAACCGTTACGACAAGGCGGATTATTAAAATATATACACGACGGGGAATACCATGCATTCAACCCCGATGTCGTGCAGAGCCTGCAAAAAGCCGTACAAGACTCCGATTACGACGCATACAAGCACTTCGCCGATCATGTCAACCATCGCCAGCCGGCGGTATTCAGAGATTTGCTGAAGCTAAAACCCAAAGCCCCGGTGTCGCTGGACGAAGTGGAAGCGGAGGAATACATCGTCAGACGCTTTGACTCTGCCGGCATGTCGCTCGGTGCGCTCTCTCCCGAGGCGCACGAAACATTGGCGGAAGCGATGAACAGCTTGGGCGGGCGTTCAAACTCCGGAGAAGGCGGTGAAGATCCTAAAAGATTCGGTACCAATAAGTCGTCGAAAATCAAGCAGGTCGCATCGGGACGTTTCGGTGTGACCCCGCATTATCTTAGCGACGCGGAAGTTATACAGATTAAGATTGCACAGGGTGCAAAACCCGGTGAGGGCGGTCAACTACCGGGAACCAAAGTCAACAAGATGATCGCGAAACTGCGACACTCCAGCGAAGGCATCGCACTGATTTCTCCGCCACCGCACCACGATATATACTCGATAGAAGACCTTGCGCAGTTAATCTTCGATTTGAAGCAAGTCAATCCCAAAGTTTTGGTTTCGGTTAAGTTGGTTGCCGAAGCCGGTGTCGGCACGATCGCAGTCGGTGTCGCCAAAGCCTATGCCGACCTGATTACGATATCGGGCTACGACGGCGGCACCGGCGCAAGCCCGCTCACCAGCATCAAATACGCCGGCGCACCTTGGGAACTCGGTCTGCCCGAAACCCATTTATCGTTACGCAACAACGACCTGCGCGACAAAGTAAGATTGCAAACCGACGGCGGCTTAAAAACCGGTTTAGATGTGGTCAAAGCGGCAATTCTAGGTGCCGAGAGCTTCGGCTTCGGTACTGCCCCGATGATTGCCATGGGTTGTAAATATCTGAGAATATGCCATCTCAACAACTGCGCAACCGGGGTTGCCACCCAAAACAAAGTGCTACGGCTGAAACACTTCATCGGCAAAATGCAGATGGTTAGAAATTATTTTCTCTTCATTGCCAGAGAGACGCGTGAATGGATGGCGCACTTAGGCATTAGAAAATTTGAAGACTTGATCGGACAGCTCGATTTATTGGAACTTGTAGAGGAACTACCGCATCGGCAAAGCGGATTGGACTTGAGTGCTATTTTGTCCGACGGCGGTGTTGCCGCCGACAAACCGCAATTTTGCACCTACGAGCGTAACAAGCCGTTTGACCGCGGCATTCTCGCAGAACGCATGGTTGCGGATACGAAGGATGCCATAAAAAATAAAACAGGTGGCGAATTTCACTACGAGATTCGCAATGTAGATCGTTCAATCGGTGCCCGAGTCTCCGGCGAGATTGCCAAGCGATACGGAAATTACGATATGTCGGATACGCCGTTGGATGTTTATTTCAAAGGCACCGCCGGGCAGAGCTTCGGAGTTTGGAATGCCGGTGGCTTGCATCTACACTTGGAAGGCGATGCCAACGATTATGTAGGCAAAGGCATGGCAGCGGGAGAAATTGCCATTTATCCGCCACCGCAAATAGCGGAACAATCGCAAAAGATGCCGATTGTCGGAAACACCTGCCTTTACGGCGCAACCGGCGGAAAGTTTTTCGCTGCCGGCAAAGCGGGCGAGCGTTTTGCGGTTAGAAACTCGGGTGTGATCGCCGTCGTAGAAGGTTTGGGGGATCACGGATGCGAATATATGACCGGCGGCTTCGTTGTCGTATTGGGCAAAACCGGCCTCAACTTCGGTGCCGGAATGACCGGCGGCCTAGCAATGGTTTTTGACCGACAAGACAACTTCAGCGATTTGTACAACCACGAAATGATCGATATCTATCGCATCGATACCGAAGAGATGGACCAACAACGAGATTATTTATATACCCTATTGACCGAGCACCAACGAAAGACAGGTAGCCTGTTTGCACAATCGCTAGTTGACGATTTCTCCACCTATCTGCCTAAATTCTGGTTGGTCAAACCCAAAGCGGCAGAGCTCGATATGCTAATGGCAAGTCTACTGAAAGCTGCTTAAATACTTGCTTTTACTTAAGCGTCGGGCGAGATGAGTATCCCTTCCACCTTCATAGACGAATTGCTTACGCGCACCGACATCGTTGCGTTAATCAATCGCTATATACCGACACCGCTGAAAAAATCGGGACGCTCTTATATGGCGTGCTGTCCTTTTCACGATGAAAAAACCCCGTCTTTTTCGGTTAGCCGCGACAAAGGTCTCTACTATTGCTTCGGCTGTCATGCCTCGGGCGGTGCTATAAAGTTTTTAATGGAACACCAGCGTATGACTTTCCAAGAGGCGGTCGAAGAGCTGGCGCGTCATGCAGGTATGGAAGTGCCTCGTCTAAATACCCGTGTATCAACCGAAGACCAAAAACGCTTTGAAAGGATGCACACGATAATGAATAAAGTATCCGAGTTTTACAGAACACAACTGAAACAAAACGCACAAGCGAGCGATTATCTGCGAGGGCGAGGCATTACATCGGAAACCGCTACCGATTTTGCAATCGGATACGCACCCGACAAACCTTATTTGAAACAATGCCTAGGTTCCGCCTACGACGAGAAAACGCTGCTTACCGTCGGTTTGCTCGCTCAAAGTGGCAACCGGTCGTACGAAAAGTTTAGAGACCGCTTGATGTTCCCGATACGCGACCGACGCAGCAACGTGATTGCATTCGGCGGTCGCCTGTTGGAAAACAAAAAGCAAAAACAAGATAGACTGCCCAAGTATATGAATTCTCCGGAAACACCTCTATTCAAGAAAAGGAATACTTTGTACGGCTTGCACGAACTAAAAAAAGTGCGCGATCTACGCTGCTTATTATTCGTAGAGGGCTATATGGATGCGGTCTCCCTATCCCAGCACGGCGTACGCAACGTAGTAGCAACTTTAGGCACCGCAACGACTCAAACCCACATCCGCATCGCACTACGCTTCAGCTCCAATCTGATATTCTGTTTTGACGGCGACAACGCCGGACAACGCGCAGCGATTGAAGCGGCAAAACAGGCACTCTCGGTATTCACCGACGGCTGTAGCATTAACTTTATGTTCTTACCCTCCGGCGAAGACCCCGACAGCTATATCAAACAACACGGCTACGAGGTATTCAATAAACAACTTGCGCAAGCGACACCGCTGGCGGACTTCTTGTTCACACATCACTCCGAAGGACTGGACTTGAACAATCCTGCCCACGCAACCCGTTATGCCAAATTGCTTAGACCTTTGATAATGCAGCTACCCCAAGGCATGTTCAGAGAATTAATGTTCAAACGGCTGGCGGAACAAATCAACATAGACGCAGATAAGTTAAAGACCGACTACGGGAATGCAAAAACTTATACTAAAACCCAAAGAAAAGATGAGCCGAAAAAAAAGATTTTGTATTCGACGGTTACGGTTGCACTGCGCGCATTATTGGCAAAACCCTCGCTGGCGGATCAAACGCTTGCCGCCGATAAAATACGCAGACTGCAAAAACCCGGCGCAGAACTACTTGCCGATGTGATTGACTGCATAAAACATAAAAAACTATCCAACGCTGCCAGCATCGTTGAGTCGTTTAGGGAAAGCACTCACCAAGAGAGCCTTTCTCGTCTACTGACGACATCGACCGCACCCGAAGCGGATATGGAAATAGAGTTCAAGGACGCAATGCGCCAGTTGGAAATAGAAATAACCGAGCAAAAAATTGAACAGCTGCAAAAAGCATTATCAACCGACGAATCCGGGCAAATAAAAATACACGATTTACTCAAGCACCTGCATAAACTTAAAAGCCAGCCGTCGCCGTAGCGGCAACCATTCCCCTCCTGTGGAGGGGCAGGCTTTACCTGACGGGGTGGTTGTAATCGTGGGGCTGTTGAAAAAGTATCCACAAACCGTAGGGGCGGACTTGTATGTCCGCCCGTGACGCGTTGGTCGGCACGATTTATACATTCATTCACCCGATTTATGGAAACCAAAACCATGCGGCGCAAGCGGTTGCAGTTGTGCAAAAACAGTACTTTTTCAACAACCCCCAAGGTTCCGCGCAAGCTAATTCCCCTCCTTTGGAGGGGTGGCCTATGCATTTTGCAATGCATGCGTTTAGCAGTCATGTCGAGGTTCTGAACGAAGTCACGCCGATTGACCTACTGGTTCAATCGGCGGTTCTATTCAGCCTGACGGGGTGGTTGCCAAGGGGGGCTGTTGAAAAAGTATCCACGAACCGTAGGGGCGGACTAACATGTCCGCCCGTAACGCGTTGGCCGGCACGATTTATACATTCATCCATTCAATTTATGGAAACCAAAACCATACGGCGCAAGCGGTTGGTGTCGTGCAGAACGGTACTTAAGGGCAGACACACAGGTCTGCCCCTACGGCTTGGTGGTTATTATAAATTCACGACGCAAGCGGTTACGGTTGCACGCCGGCGATACTTTTTCAACAGCCCGCAAGGTTCTGCACTAGTTAATTCCCCTCCTTTGGAGGGGTGGCCTATGCATTTTGCAATGCATGCGTTTAGCAGTCATGTCGAGGTTCTGAACGAAGTCACGCCGATTGACCTACTGGTTCAATCGGCGGTTCTATTCAGCCTGACGGGGTGGTTATCAAATATGGAGACCATCATCGGGTGGTGCAAGCAGTTACAACTGTTCAAAAACAGCACTTTTTCAACAACCCCATATGTCGATTACAATTTCTCAGTTATAATTGCTATAGTAACAAGCCTTATAAATATAGGAGTAAATAAAAATGTTCGAAATCGCGTTATACAACACATTAAGAAAGATACCGGAAGTGTCCGATGACGAGGCAAAGGAAGCCGTTGCCGATGTTGCTAGTTCGAAAGAAGTAGTAACTAAGGCAGATATAATAGAACTAAAAGTAGCAACCAAGGCAGATATAGTAGAACTAAAAGCAGAAATGAAAGCAGATATCAAAAATATGGCGACCAAAGCCGATATAGCGAATTTAGAGACGCGTATGACTTGGAAGCTGGTAGGTATTGGTTTGGCGATTGTCGGAATTATAAAGTATCTTTGATGATAAGGTTCCTGTAAAGACAAGATTATCTGTCAAGGCATCCAACAGGCGGTCAAAACCGCACAAGAAATTCCCAAAAACTTTTGGATGATTTGGATACCTAACGAAAATCACCAAATACGGCACTTTTTCAACAACCCCACAGGGTGACTGTGTCGTGGGACTGCTGAAAAAGTATTTCATACAATGTAGGGGCGGACTGGCATGTCCGCCCGTAAATGCGTTGCGTCTGTACGATTTATACATTTATTCATCCAATTTATGGAAACCAAAACCATACGGCGCAAGCAGTTCAGCTGTGCAGAACGGCACTTTAGGGCAGACATATCAGTCTGCCCCTACAGGTGGTTTATAATATCAGTCTGCCCCTACAGGTGGTTTATAAATATTCACGGCGCAAGCGGTTGCAGTTGTGCAAAAACAGTACTTTTTCAACAGCCCCATCGTATCTGCACATTTTACACATTCATCCATCCAATTTAGAGGCTATAAATTACCCGATAGGCTTCATTAGTTATTCTTCGCATACACAGGCATAAGCAGCAATACTAAAAACTTTTTTCATCTTATTTAGTTTATCGTATCCCTTCTATTATAAAAACTTTATCATCAATCCGACCGCTGCAATTATTACACCAGCGGTCGCATACATCTGCCTCGTCAGCTTCGTCTCTAGCTCTGCTATTGTTTTTTCTACTCTTACTATCTCTGCTTTTAAGTCTGCCTTCGTAACCACTTCCTTCGAATTTGCAATATCGGCAACCGCCTCCTTTGCTTCGTCATCGGAGACTTCCGGTATCTTTCTTAATGTATTATATAAAGCAATCTCGGTCATTTTTATTTACTCCTTTCCAATGTTTATCGGAAAGTCTAAATTTATCACAAAACTAAAATAGGGACAATTTATAAACTACGTCTGTAAGCGCGAAGTAGTAATGTGGGGCTGTTGAAAAAATGATTTATGCAATGTAGGGGCGGACTGGCATGTCCGCCCGTAAATGCGTTGCGTCTGTACGATTTATACATTTATTCATCCAATTTATGGAGACCAAAACCATATGGCGCAAGCGGTTCCGGCCGTTCAGAACGGTACTTTAGGGCAGACATATCAGTCTGCCCCTACGACTTTGTGGTTATCATAATTATGCGGCGCAAAGCGGTTGAATTCGTGCAGATCGGCACTTTTTCAACAGTCCCATAATTATTCACTGGAGAGGGCCCTCGAGAAATACTTTGGCGCGTATCATCAAAGCCGGGCGAGTGGTATAAATTCGGCTTGCCGAGTCAACAGTCCTGCCATATCCCTGCCTATCCGTATAGGTTCCTCTCACACGAAATAGACTACGCTCTTCTACTAAAGGAAATGGGACATTTCCTACCGATACATTAGAACCCGGTATTACATGCGGCGTTCCGATAGCTCCGTCAATATCCATCCAACTATTCTCCGACTCCGAGGGACAACTGCCCTCATTTCCTTCGCATACCTGCCATTGATACACTATAGTCCCACTGGTGCCACCGTCGGGATCCTCGGACACAACCGATGCCGTCCATGTCGACAGTGTCGTCCCGTTGCTATCATCTATCTCTAGCGAAGTTCGCAAAGTTATATGGCCGTTATTTTGCTTGTTCACTACCACCGACACCATTCCCGTCGTAGAAGCAATGCCATCGCTTACCGTCACTTCTAATTCCACCGTCGTTTTAGTGGAAACAACATCGGTTATAAAGTAGTCTGGGATACTCAATGTCGCCGGATTTCCGGATACCTCTATTCCGGTATATCGGCTGTTCACACGCCAAGCATAAGTCAAACTATCTCTGTTCGCATCAACCGCATTGACTACGATACGCTGCATGGCACCCTCCTCTATCATCTCGGGTGCCATAATGCTTTCAATAACCGGGTTTTCGTTTGCAACCCTATACGGATTGGATCGGATTGTCGTCTCTTGTCCTATATTGTCTACGATCGTTACGTCCAACCTATAAATCGTATCTGCGGCTCGGGCAGCATTAGACAATGGTATTGTATAGGTATCGCTGTTTGCTCCATTTATTATGAGATCATTTCTATACCACTGATAGCTTGTCATGGCGATACCGTTCGCATCCTCTACCGTTGAAGTCTCGATAAGCAACTGCCATTGATCATTGCTATCCGACCCTATGATTATACTGCCGGTCGGTTTCGCATCAACACTTACTGTCAGGGTTGTATCATCGCCGGCTAAACCTTCGCTATCGGTTGCGGTAAATGTGATTGTCGCTGTTCCGGCTTGACCGGCGGTTAGTGTGAAAGTGATATTCATGTTCGCTGCTATGTCGGGAATCTCCACCGGCATCACCGATACGACAGATTGGTTCGAAGACATTGCTGTCACATCGACTGTATCGTTCACATCAAAGTTTTGATCCTTCACTAATATCACAATATTCGCAGTACTCCCCGTTTCTATCGTCAGTGTCGACAAGAAAATAATCTCAAGGGTCGGAGCTTCGTTTTCATCAACGAGGGTAGGAAATTGAGTTGATGTTCCGAAATCCCACACCGACAAACTCCAATTACTATATATTCCGTTATTAGTCATGGGTGATGTGAGATTCCCGGCAGTTTGTCCTGCAGTATACGAAAGTGGCGAACCTGAACCTATATCGTTAAGCGTAGAACCTGTTGCTCTTAGCCAATAGCTAAAGCTAATAGCATTTGACAAATTATTACCAACCAATCCGCCTACAAAAGAACGGGCACCTGTAACAGAACCCGTTGTATAACTATTCATAATAGGACTGTTGTTCAAACCGACTAAACCGCCTACATTAGAGTCGGTACCTTCAACAGAACCCGTCGCATAATTATTCATAATGGGGCTGGAATTCCCACCGACCAAACCGCCTACATTGGAACGATCCCCGATAATGGAACCCGTCGCATAGCTACTCGTAATGGAGCCGCCAATACTTCCACCGACTAAACCGCCGGCCCCGGAGCCTACCGTTAGGTACCTGCCTGTAACAAAACCTGTGGCGTAGCTGTCTGTGATAGTCCCTCCGGCATTCCCACCGACTAAACCACCTACAAAAGAATCGGTTCCTGTGACGGAACATGTCGCATGACTATTCGTGATAGTGCCACCATCATTTCCACCGACCAAACCACCGACATCGGCAGAGGTTCCGGTAACCGAACCTGTGGCATAGCTAGCCGTGATGACACCTTCACTCTCGCCGGCTAAACTACCCGCATAAGAAGGAGAAGTAGAAGTTCCTATGACATTTACATTTAGCAAACCAATATCAGAAATTTCAGCCCCGCTTCCTACATAGCCGAACAAGCCTATGTGATCAATACTGCTGTTGATCATAAGGTTGGAAATAGTGTAGCCGTTGCCTTTGAACATTGCGTTGAAAGTATTAGACGAAGTTCCAATCGGTTGCCAGCCTGCTCCCGTAGTCCATCTGTTTCTATTGGCCGGGGCGTTGCGATAACTTGCATTATTGTTGAAGTCCAAGTGTCTCATCAACTCGTAGCCATTACAACCGTTCGTAGGACAACCCGTAGTAATCTCTACTCCACTTAACTGCAGACCACTGCCGTCCGGTTGACGGCGTACCGCATCCAAGTCTTCCAAATAATAAATCTCTATCAGACCATCGTCGTCGGTGTCTATGTCGGTGACAGTCTGCGCAGTAAGATTTGCACTGAATAGTGCAAGTAGAATAATCAACAAGAGGGTTTTCATTTTTTAATAAATTATTACAGCTTTGCTAACCGGAATGACCTTGACTTTCCCCCCAAAATCAGCTTTATTCAAAATCTATATTGTAATAATAAAAATCTTTGTGTCAACTAAATATACGATGCTGTAAGCACAAAGTAGTAATGTGGGGCTGTTGAAAAAGTACCGCTTTGCACGAATTCAACTGCTTTGCACCACATGTATGATAACCACAAAGTCGTAGGGGCAGACCTGTGTGTCTGCCCTTAAGTACCGTTCTGCACGACTGTAACCGATTGCGCCATTTGGTTTTGGTTTCCATAAATCGGGTGGATGAATGTATAAATCGTGCCGACCAGCACATTACGGGCAGAATAGAGCCACCGATTGAGCCAGTAGGTCAACTGGCTATTCAATTGAAGTCCGCCCCTACATTTTATGGAATACTTTTTCAATAGCCCCATTTTCCGGCGGAAAAAGTGCTTTTCTAGCGGAAAGATTAGGCTCTCAAGAGTCCAATATGTATCCGGCATTATACCGATACTAAATTTGGAGAAAACATCAAATTGATTAAATGTAGCATGGTTTCTTAAGAGTAACAAACTTACGCTTTTTCTGGTCGGACTGGCGATGGTAGCAATGCCGTTTACTAATGCTTCCGCCGATGCCCATGGCGAGACCTTTAACATCTACGGCTGGCAAAACTGGTCTTATGAGTTCGTTGACGCTGACGGTGTTGATGGCGATGGCGACCCCTTTAAACGCAACTTTGACCGTTTGAGTAATAATGCTGCGAATCTCGGATTCATGGCGCATATGGACACCGGTATTGAAGGTTTGCAAGTTGGTTTTCGTTGCGAACAGTTTACTTTCTTCGGACGCAGAAATGAATTCACCAACTGGTGTAACCGTAACTCCAAAATCAGCCTTCGCCATGAAACAATGGGTGAAATTATGTTCGCTCAGTGGCTACTGCCGTATAACGAAATCGTTGCCCAGTGGGTAGATCCTTTCTACGATGCCGGTGCCGATTCACACTCTAGTATTATGGGTAATATCGGTGGTGCTGCAGACCGTGCCGGTGGCTGGCTGAGTTCTCTGTTCTACAACGGTGGCTTTGACATCGATGAAGGTGATTTTACCAAGGAATATGGTGCGTTAGCGTTTAGCCGTCGTCAAGAAGGTATAGTCCAATATGTGTGGCCTAATACTTCGGCGATGGCGAGTCAAACCCGAGACGGTTTCCAATTCCGCTTTGCGATTACATCAGGAGATGAGATTGAAAGAGTGGGTGCTGATACCCAGCGACTCACTGGTAGAGATGTTGATCCCCGCATCCTGTCCACCGGTGTTGCCTATCAACACAATATGGGCAACAGCCAAATTTGGGTTGCTGCCGCTTATGAGCAACACGAGGATGTTAGTGCGGTCAACCTTGGTAGCAATTCCGATGAAGTAAATGATTTGTACTGCGATGACTCAGACGACGAGGGCTATCGAATTGCCGGTCGCTATAAGTTCGATTGGGGCAACGGTCAGTCCACTTGGATTGCGGCGATGTATGAAACATTGGAATACGATGCAAGTTGTCAATTGGTAACACAGGTCGCTCGACCTGCTATGGGCAACAATCCTGCCACACCTACCATGTTTGGAGACACCGATAACACTAATGCTCCCATTTGGTCCGGTGTTGAACGCGATGCATTTATGATTTCCGGCAAGCATGATTTCGGCAACAGTATAGATTTCCGCTTCTCGTATATGGATGCAGACGAGTGGGACTGTGATGCCGATGTTTGTAGAGCGGAAGACGAGCGAGACACCGATGCAGACGCAATCAATGTCGGCTTGTTCTACACGATGCCGGCAGGCACCGAACTGCGTGCCACCTATTCCGAGGTCAGCAACGAAAACAACGCCGGTTACGACTTCGGCATTTATCCCGGTGCCAATGGTAATGCCATAGGTGGAGATATAGAAATGTTCGCCGTCGGTATAGTCCACTACTTCGACTAAACCATTAAATTAAGAAAAACATATAGACACGGATGTCGCGGAAGCTTCCCTCCGATTGGAGGGAAGACTTCTGACCTTCCCCCAGTTCCTGGAGGCAAGGTCAAGTCCAATCGCTATGCGGATTAACGTCATGATCATTTCACATCAACTCAAAATTATATTTATAAAATGTAAAAAGGTTTCAGGGACATCATTTGAAATAGCACTTTCAAAGTACTGCGATCCCGACGATATAATTACCAGATTGAAAGGGGAAGAAGAGGAAAGACGAATTTCTCGGGGGTTTACTAAAGCATCAAACAGTAAAACTTTGCTGGCTTTACAGGGAAAACTAATCATGGCGAAATTAAGGATGCGTCCAGGCATAAATAATTGGTGCAAATATAGACCACATATGTCTCATTTAGGAGCATATGAAATTAAAGAAACATCCCCCCCCGATGTTTGGAATAATTACCTGAAAATAGCGATTATACGCAGCCCCTATCAAAAAGCTATTTCTTATTATTTCTGGAAGAAAAGATCTCAAAAACTAAAATTCGTAAACAAAGATTTTGAACAATTTATATCTTTGACATGTCGTAGGCGTAAAAACAATCCGTTAATGGATTACGACTTGATACATATTGCCGGAAAGTCAGTTCTTGATTTTGTAATTAGATACGAAAATCTAGTCAAGGACATTTCAAAACTAGAAACCAAGATAGCCGTCCCCGGACTATTAGAAACATATCGGAGTATTGGTGCTAAAAGAAATATCCGTCCGGCAACGAGAACATCTCCTTACGAGGTATATCTGCGTTACCCCAAAGCAAAGCTAATGATAGATCAACTTTATCAGGAAAATTACGATAAGTACGAATTATTAAGGAAATACTTTCCGATATATAAATCTGAGATGGAAAGTATTTTAAAAATGAACCCTATCAAAGACACAAACAGTGGAAAGCTTCCCTCCGAGTGATGTTGCCCCAAAAAACTGAGCTATGAAAATACTTCGCTGCAAGCAATCAAAAGCGTTAAGGAATTGGATAAAGAACCGCGAGTTCAAGAAATACGAATCAACCGAATATTTGCTTAGTTATAAGAAAGGGCGGTCGACGAATAAACTTTATAAATTCCTGCTTGCCGATATTGACTGTCAGGTTATTATGAAAGTTTCCCAAATAAATAGACCTTTTGAATTGATATTAAAGCATTATTTACGGGATGCCAACCACATGGCTTTTCGTTGTTGCAAGAAAGCCTATTCCCATAATCTGGCGGCACCCGAACCTTTTGCTTATTGGAGAAAGCGCGATAGTTTGACACAAGTTAAGAGTTATTTTTTATATTAGTATATAGAGGCAGACTTTCAGGTTGGGGAGATATACGAGAAATAAGTAAAACCAAGCGTTATCGATTCAAAGCAAAAAAAGGCATTAATAAGACAAAAAATCATCAGTGCGCTTAAATCCCTTCATCGGCAAGGTATACGGCACGGAGATGTAGCAACGCATAATATATTGATGTCTGTCGAAAACACAGACAATTTATCAAGCGCAAGAGTTTATTTTATAGATTATGAAAAAGCCTCTCTTACTAAAATCAAATATCCGGCTTTTATTAGAAGATTTTTTGATCTAAGAGATTTACGCATAATGACAATAGGCAATGCCTCACAGTACGATATGCTTAGGCTTTATTTAGGAAGCGATTATCACTCTTTATGGAATATGGTATTAACTTTTTGGCGGTGGGGGGGATTTAATCCTTTCCGATGGCGTAATCCCGACACTCGTAAAATTAGAAAACACATGAGATAAAAGAAACCGCCGCCCGAAGGCGGCGGCTCGTGCTATCCCTAGCACTTGGTCATTCAATAAAATTTCATCCATGAAATCTATATATGGTATTTTAGTCGAAGTAGTGGACTATACCGACGGCGAACATTTCTACGTCCTCGGCTTCGTTATCATCGGGCACATTCCATAGGTTTGTGCTACCGATACCGAAGTCGTACCCTGAGTTCCTTTCGTTATCTACTTTTGAATAGGTTAAACGTAGTTCGGTACCTGCCGGCATTGTATAAAACACGCCGACGTTATAAGCCTGAGCGTCGGTATCTCTATCGAGAAAGTAATTGTCGTTTCTCATGCTTTCTGCGGTTGCGGTGTCATCTCCGACATTCGTGTGACTACGATTAGTGTTGTTAACACGCTGATTACCTGCGAAGCCACCTGCAAATCCTGCATACTCGCTATAAAAGCCGGGTTCGCCACAGACACCACCGGGACATTCCAAATCGTCGGCATCCATATACGAGAAGCGGATATCAAATCCGTTGCCGAAGCTATGCTTGCCGGAAATCATGAAAGAATCGCGTTCTACATCGCTCCAGAGCGTATTTATAGGTTGGAGAGATCTGTTCACACCGGTGACGGGGTCAACACGGTTGGTATTACCATTATCTAGGTATGTCATACAACCATCGGCATCGTACTCTAATGTCTCAAACATGCCAGCAATCCATGTGGATTGACCGTTACCCCAGTCATGCTTATAACGAGCTGCAACGCGATAGGCTTCGTCGTCCGAGTCTTGGCAGAAGACACCGGCACCGTATTGTTCATCGGGAAAACTAGTCGGGCGAGCAAGTTCACGAGCGGTAACATCTTCGTGTTTTTGATAAGCTACTGCAACCCAGATTTGATCGTTGCCCATATTATGTTGATACGATGCACCGGTTGACCAAATGCGAGGATCCAGTTCATAACCACCATTCTCTGGTGAGTCTGTATAGCCATCTAATGCCCTGTTCCCGAAATAAGCATTATAATAATTATCGCCGGTGTCGTCTCTGTCAGCCGCGTCAAAAGTATCTCGAACATCCAAATGTGCTTCATCATAAGCACCGGATGTCATCGCAAAACGGAACTGAAAACCGTCTCGGGTTTGACTTGCCATAGCCGAAGTATTCGGCCAGACATACTGGATGATTTCTTCTTGGCGGCGATTAAAGCTCAGTGCGTATAGCCCTTCATAACTGAAGTCTGCCCCCGTACCTAGCGGGAAAGTGCCACCATTGTAGAAGACACCTCCGAAACCAACATTACCCATAATGCTGGTATGCGAATCGGCACCAGCATCGTAGAACGGATCTACCCACTGGGCGACGATCTCGTTATATGGCAATAGCCATTGACCGAGCATAATCTCACCCATCGTCTCATGACGAAGACTGATTTTAGAGTTACGATTACACCACCCCGACGAAGTAAATCGGTTATGGAATGTAAATTGCTCACAACGAAAACCGACTTGCAGGCCCTGGATACCGGTATCCACATGCGCCATGAAGCCGATATTTGCCGCATTACCTTGAATGCGATCAAACTCTCTTTCATCGGCATGACCACTGAAATAACGATTGTTCTCAAAGGTTCGATCTGCTTCTACATATTCATACGACCAGTTTTGCCAGCCGTATATGTTAATAGTCTCGCCATGACCAGCGGCGGAAGCATTAGTAAACGGCGTTGCCATCATCGCTAGCCCGACCAGAAAAAGCATAAGTTTGTTACTCTTAAGTTTTTTTACGGTATAGCGAAGTTAAAATGAAATCGCCTTGCATTGCCGATAAGTTTATTGTCCTTTGTTTTATAGAGCAACAGCATAGGTATAATAAGCGTGCATTTGCTTATGGCAATTTATACAAATGAGGTTTTCCGACCTCATACTTATTAATAAAAGAGGATCATTATATGAAAGAAAAAACTATAGAGATTATGGAAAGATCCGGGCATACCGTCTCGGAGATGATAGACCGCTATATTAAAGAAGTCTCAATCATTCACCCCAACACCGTAAAAAATCAAGGTAGTCATCTGAAGTGGTGGCAACAAGAAATAGGACATTATCATTTGAGCAGTGTGAGACCTGCGGTGTTGATTGAATACCGAAAAAAATTATTATGCGAGGTGTGCTGTCGAGGGAAACCTCGTTCTACGGCGACGGTTAATCGCTATTTTTCTACATTGGGTCGTGTTTTTGCCGTTGCGATAAAAGAATGGGAATGGATGGAAAGTTCACCGTTGCAAAATATCTCCAAGCTGGAAGAGCCTGTCGGGCGCACTCGTTTTTTATCCGAGCAAGAAATCAGCCGCTTGTTAGATGCGTGTGCCTCTCTGAACCATCAAGATTTATATACTGCGGTTGTATTGGCGTTGAGCACTTGCGCTCGGCGTATGGAGATTATGTCTCTGCATTGGCAACATGTAGACCTTGATCTTGGCGTTATCTATTTGCATAAGACTAAAAACAAAACCAGCCGTGCTGTTCCTCTGCAAGGTTATGCACTTGAGTTAATTCGCGCAAGGTATCAGTCGACGGTCGCTCTGTCGGCATTGGTATTTCCCAGCCGCTTAAAACCCAATCAGCCGGTTAGTCTCAGAACATCTTGGGAGAAAGCGTTATTGTTATCGGGCATCAAAGATTTTCGCTGGCACGATCTAAGGCATACCGGTGCATCTTATCTTGCAATGCAGGGTGCTTCATTGACGGAACTATCTGAAATACTGGGACATAAAACATTGCAGATGGTTAAGCGTTATGCGCATCTCTCGTTACCACACACAATTCAAATTGTCGCCAGAATGAATCAAACCCTTTTTGAAAAGTCGGTTAAAAACAAAAAATGGCTCAAAAACCGGCAAAATCCTTACAAATCCAGCAAATAAAATGTGTTGCTGAAAAACAACACTATTTGCCGGAATAGTTACTTTTTTATTGAATTATCGGTTAGACAAAACTATAATCTATCCCAATTAAGTAAACCTAGTGTTGTTTATATGGTACTAACTAAGTCATTAGCTATGCTGTTCACAACACATTAACATAAAGGAGAAAATTTTATGAAACTTAAGAGTAACAAACTGTTAATTTCTCTCGTCGGTCTTGTGATGGCAGTAGTACCTTTTACTAATGCTTCCGCTGCGGGTCATGGCGAGACTTTTAACATATATGGTTGGCAAAACTGGTCGTATGAGTTCGTTGACAACGATACTCGCGATTATGACCGCTTGAGCAATAATGCTGCGAATATCGGATTCATGGCGCATATGGATACTGGTATTGAAGGCTTGCAAGTCGGTTTTCGTTGCGAACAATTTACCTATTGGGGGCGCTTTAACGAATTCACCAACTGGTGTAACCGTAACTCCAAACTCAGCCTTCGCCATGAAACGATGGGTGAGATTATGGTCGGTCAATGGTTGCTTCCGTATAACGAGATCGTTGCCCAGTGGGTAGATCCCTTCTACGATGCCGGTGCCGATTCGCACACCAGCATTATGGGTAATATCGGTGGTAGCACACCGCGTTCCGGTGGTTGGCTGAGTTCATTGTTCTACAACGGTAGCTTTGACAATGCAGCTGATTTTACTTCAGCTTTTGGCACCTTAGCGTTTAACCGTCGTCAAGAAGGTATAGTCCAATATGTATGGCCTAATACTACGGCGATGGCAAGTCAAACTCGAGACGGTTTCCAGTTCCGCTTTGCAATCACCTCCGGAGACGGGATTGAAGCTGCCGGTGTTGATACTCGGCGGACCCTCACTGGTAGAGAGATTGATCCCCGTATTATGTCCACCGGTGTTGCTTATCAACACAATATGGGTAACAACCAAATTTGGGTTGCTGCCGCTTACGAGCAACACGAAGATGTCAGTGCGGCCAATCTTGGTGCTGGTACTGGCAGTAATGATATCTATTGTGATGACTCGGACGACGAAGGCTATCGCCTAGCCGGTCGCTATAAATACGATTGGGGTAACGGTCAATCCACTTGGATCGCAGCGATGTATGAAGAACTGGAGTACGACGCAAGTTGCGACATGGTAACAATGCGTGATGCCGATGAAAATCCTACTGCAATTGGTAATTTTAATAATACTAATGCTCCCATTTGGTCCGGTGTTGAACGCGACGCATTTATGATTTCCGGCAAGCATGCCTTCGGCAACGGCATAGACTTCCGCTTCTCGTACATGGATGCAGACGAGTGGGATTGTGATTCAGATGTTTGTACGGCAGCAGCCGAGCGAGACACCGATGCAGACGCAATGAATTTCGGTGTGTTCTACACGTTGCCGGCAGGTACCGAGCTGCGTGCCACCTATTCCGAGGTCAGCAACGAAGACAATGCTGGTTATGACTTCGGCATAAATGGTACCGTTCCTGCCACTACAGGCGGCCAAGACATAGAAATGTTCGCCGTCGGTATAGTCCACTACTTCGACTAAAATACCGTAAAAAGATTTCACGGATGAAATTTGATTGGATGACCCAGTGCTAGGGATAGCACGAGACCGCCGCTTCCGGGCGGCGGTTTTTTTATCTAGTGCATTAATAGCGGGGCTTTTGAAAAATTATTTCATAAAGTTGTAGGGACGGACTTCATTAAACTACCGATTGACCTACCGGCTCAATCGTCGGCTTTATTCTGCCCTTACGGCTTGGTGGTTATTATAAATTCACTGCGCAAGCGGTTGCAGTTGTGCAAAAACAGTAGGTACTTGGGGTTGTTGAAAAAGTATTTCATACAATGTAGGGACGGACTTGCATGATGCCTTATTAAAAATCAAGTCGTTTTATTCATTTTTTATCTCCTTTTGCAAGTATTGATTTAGGACACAGATGCTCAACAATAATTCGTGTCAAACGGTTGCTTGTGCGTGGTGACCCCGTAAATAATACGCGTGAGCTTATGCGCGCAAGCAACAATAATCTGCTTTTTAGTTAACTCCGGACGGCGGCGACTTAATTGGTCGGCAAATGCACGGATGGTTGGGTTATGAACCCGTGCCGAGAGTGCTGCCATAAATAGCAGGGTGCGCAGGTCGGCATTGCCCTGTTTAGAGATGGGCGTGGGCGATGCGCAGTTGCCGGATTGCTTGTGCTTGGGCGTAATGCCGATATAGGCGGCGAGTTGCTTTGGATGGCGAAACGTATTATCATCCAGTACTGCACACAGGGCAGCCGCAGTTTGAGTTCCGATTCCAGGAATGGAACACAGCAACTGGTGAAGCTGTGTGAGGTGCTCGTCTTGAGCGATAATTTTGTCCATTGAGACATTAATCTTATCGATCTGCTTGTCATGGTTCTTCAGGCTAGTGGCTGCCACCTTTTTTTGCTTCGCATCGCGCAGAGTTTTAGCGCAATTGCTTAACATCGTATGACACTTGACTAATTCCCTACGCCATTTCAGTGCGTCGCGCAAGGCTTGCACAGCCGATGAGGGCTTTTGCCAATCGTTTTCAGGCGGGATAGCAAATACGAAGCGTGCGATGATACGCGCATCCACTCGATCGGTTTTACTGCGTATGCCGAGCGAGTCGCGGAATCTAGAGATCAGCACCGGTGCTGCAACGGTGATTGGATGCCCGGTATCATAGCCGGCCATGCACAGGTCTAGTTCAAGACCGCCGGTCGCCTCAACACAGATGCGACACTGCTGTGCGCGGTGTTTGGTAGCCCAAGCTAACAACTGCTTAATGCCTTGGGCATCACTACTAAATTGTTGTTCGGCAAAACTATTATCGGTGAATAGTATAGCCGCCTCTAAAGTGTCTTTAGAGACATCAACGCCAATCGTGACGGGTTGTTTGTTTTCCATAATAAATTACTCCATAAGGGTTGGTTAATGAATGAAATACTAGGTATCAAGCACAGTTTAGGAAAGTATGACTACGCCGCCCAAACAGATGAATACGAGATCTAAAGTCCCAAGCTGCCTTTCGAGCTCTATAGTCATAACGCCGGAGGAGTGCTTCTCATGCAAACAGGCTTTTAATGCCTCGTCCGTCCTACAGCGTGTCTCCTCCGACTTCCTAGGCACTGCATCTACCTAAGCGTTTATCTTATATCAAATAAGCCAGGGTTTAATATATCTGTCCGCCCGTAGCGCGTTGGGCGGCACGATTTATACATTCATTCACCCGATTTATGGAAACCAAAACCATCCGGCGAAAGCGGTTGCGTTCATACAGAACGGCACTTTTTCAATAGCCCCGTGTATCTGCACAACATCTTACCGTTTATCTAATATCTGCTACCGTTCATCGAAATGTTTCCCCACACCCTAAATATTGGCTCACTCTATGAGTTTTAACCAAAACTTATAGGAGGTTTCATGAACAAAGAACAGAAAAAATATTTACCACTGACCAAAGACCGCGTCTTCAAACGATATTTCTCAACTAATAAACAGGTACTGCTCTCGCTGATCAAGAGCTTTCTGCCGATCTCCGATAGTGCCTCGGATATGGTGATACTGAACCCCGACAAAGACAACACAGAGTCCGAGTCTGCAATGCAACCACAGAGTCAATCGGACGATCAGTTGCATCTGGAAGATAGTGTCATCCCACCGAACACGCCGGACGGCAAGCAAGTCGTACTAGACCTCAATGTCAAATTGAATAGTGGCGAGAATGTTAGCATAGAAATGCAGGTCTATCGTGAGAAACACTTTCTGGGTAGAATGTTGCTCTATTGGGCACAGTTGCATATGCATGTCGTAAATCGTGGACAAAAGTATAGCAAGATTAGTCCGACCTACTTGCTGGCATTCACCGATTTCACGGTATTTGGCGACACGGACGAACATATAGATCAACTAGAAATCAAATCGATTAAGCATCTGAATAAGAAACTCAAGATGGATTTAACGATAATGATAGTGGAACTAAACAAATTTAATAAGAGCCACTTAGAGCTAGTTGATATGGCCGATAGGTGGTGCTATATTATGAAACACGCAAAGGACTTGACACCCGAGCAGGTAGCGCATTTATCACAAGACGGAGAGATAAAGATGGCATTAGAGCATTTAGAGAAGGTATCGGAAGAGGAGATAGAACTGTGGGATTCTATAGCCCACGACAGATACAAGCTGGAATACAACTTGGAAAGGGAAGGACTGATAGAGGAAGGCATTGAACTGACGTTACCCCATTTTTATTACCATATACAAAGTTAGTTTTCATGCTATAGCCTCCGCAAATACACTTGGGGGTTGATAACCCAATGCGCTGTGCGGACGCACTTCATTATAATCTATTCGCCAGGCTTCTATAATCTCTCTCGCCTCTTTTATTGAACGAAACCAGAACTGGTTCAGACAACCGTCTCGGAACTTGCCGTTGAAACTTTCTACAAAGGCATTCTGGGTCGGTTTGCCGGGTTGGATAAAGTCCAATTCCACCTGCTGATCTCGGCTCCAGTGAAACATCGCCTTGCATCTAAACTCGGTGCCATTGTCGCAGACGATGCGTGCCGGCTTCACACCGAGCCATTCTATCAATTCGGATAGATAGTTTGCTACGCGTTGACCGGTGATCGAAACATCAACAATCTGTCCGACACATTCACGGCTGAAGTTATCTACTATGTTCAATACCCGAAAGCATCTGCCGTCGCTAAACTGGTCATGCACAAAGTCCATTGACCAGCACTCATTCACCGTTGCCGGTGTTTTCGGCACGCCACGCGGATGACACAGCTTCTTGCGCTTCTTGGTTCTCAATTCGAGCCTGAGCTTCTTATAAAGCCTATAGGTACGCTTCACATTGACGACCCGGCCTTCGCTCTTCAAAAGCGCATGCAACATCTTATAGCCATAATGTGGATATTGCTTTGCCTTCTCCAATAACGCAACTTCCAGTTGACGATCTTTATCGGCTTGGTTGCCCTGATAGCGATATGCAGTGCGACTAATACTGGCAAGGGCACACGCAGTGCGTTCACTATGCCGACCCGCGCTCACTAGATCTTTGACAATCTGCTTGCGTTGCGCCGGCTTTACCACTTTTTTGATAATACCTCCTTAAGTGTTTCACACTGCATCACCGATTCAGCCAATAGCTTCTTGAGCTTGCTATTATCGGCTTCAAGCTCTCGCAGGCGTTTAGCTTCTGCCACTTCCATGCCATTATACTTGCTGCGCCAGCGATAAAATGTCTGTTCGGCGATGCCTAGATCACGACAGATATCGATTACTTTCATGCCGGCTTGATTTGACTTTAATGCCTTAATGATTTGTTCTTCACTAAAACGTTTTCTCTTCATGTTAAGTTCTCCTGTAATGTTTTTAACTTCTCTAGTTTATCGGAAAAACTAACTTTAAGCATTAGTACTAAATTTTGGGAGAACGTCAGAACAAGGCATTGAACAGGGTGAGGTTAAAAAAGCCCGAAATATCGCCTTGAATATGTTGCAGAAGGGTCTGGAGGTTTCGTTGGTTTCCGAAGTGACGGGTTTATCCGCTGAGGAGATTAAACGGCTCGGATAACACTGCGACTTTGTGGTTATCATAACTATGTGGCGCAAAGCGATTGAATTCGTGCGCAACGGTACTTTTTCAACAGCCCCACTTGACTAGTTTAGGGACAAAATCCCACTCAAATATCCCTTACCATCTTCATTAGCATATCATACTTTTGGGAGGCTGAAAGGTGTCTGTGATTGAATCGCCACTCGCATTCTTTTAGATGAAGGTGGAAATGTTCTCTAGACACTCCGCAGAACTTTGTTAATCTCCTTTTTGCCCATCCCCAGAAGTTTTCAATGCCATTGATATGTCTAGTACCACTACCCAGTGTCTTTGAATGATTGATGCGGTAGTATTTGTATCCATTCAACACCAACCCGTCATAAGCTCTCCATTTGTCAGTGTATATAGTACTCTGATGTCCCACCAAACGCTTGATAATAGGTCGTATCTCGCTCTTTGAAGCATTTCGTATCACCTGCATATAGACCTTCCCATCTCTTTTCAATATGCCGAATACCGGTACTTTGTTCGGTGCACCTCTACCTCTTTTGTCTCCTTTTTTGCGACCACCGAAGTAGGACTCATCCAACTCTACTTCGCCGGAGAATACGCTCGTCTTCTCGCAGTGTTGTGCAATTCTTTCTCGGATTATATTGACATATCTATTCACTGTATTTCTATTGACCCCGGCTGCTTGTGCGATTTGGGTTGCACTCAAATCAAGGGCAAAATACCTCACAATTTGCCTTATTTTCCTGTTTGAAATATGTGCCCTTCTAAAATGCCTGTTAGGTGTTGTCATTGCTAGTTATTTTATCAAATCGTACCCCCTAAACTAGTCAAGTACCAAACAGTATTTTTCAACAGCCCTATAGCGCACGCATCGCAAAATGCAGAATCGAGGTTTCGGAAAAGTATTCCATACCAACCCTTAAGCACATATTCGCTAGCGTGTTCCCAACCGCCAGAAAGCGAGGACGATGCGCCACACCGGATGATAATCATTTCCTAAATAGATGCCGAGCAAATCGTAAGGCGAAGCACCGTCTATATGTAATTTGCGTAGATCTCTTAAATCAAAAAATCGTTTAAGAAAAGTGCTTTTCCCCGATCTGGATAAAGTGCCCCTATCGTAATCTATAAAATAAACTTTTGCTTGTGACAAGTCTGTATTCGGAATGGATATCAATATATTATGTGCAGCCATATCACCGTGTCTGATACCCGAGTCATGGAGGCACTTAACGGCATCTATAATCTTTGCCTTCAACAAATCCCTTTGCCGTTGCCACTTATCCTCACCCTCTTTTCTCAATTTCTCGGAAATTTCAAGAAACGACACACTATCATCAATGTAGCGATATAAAAAATAACTTTTAGCTTGAGTGAAGGATTCGCGTTTGCGCCAATAAGCCAATGGTTTAGGGGCGGCTAGTCCTTGTTGATAAGCGTGTCGGCAACATTGGAACGCTCTGTAGTTGGCATCCCGTCGGCGATAGTATCTCAGTAATGCTCGTAGGCGGCGTATCCAGCTGTATTGTTTGTGTACATGCGTCACTTTCATAACGACTCGATAATCTACTGCCGGTGGTATAAATTCATACAGACGGTTATGCGGGCGATTTCTAGAACCGGACAATATATACCCGGGTGTTTCGTATTGCTCGAAACAGCCGTCGGCAATCCATTTCTCTAATACCTTTAATTGCGACGGCAAAACATTAGATGACGCTATCAAGTGGTTCTTTGATGTCTTATTGTTGTATGGCATATCGTACGCACCAAGATAATGTGTAACTCGGCATTAGCTCATTGTATAATAAAACAAAGAAAAAAGGCCCTCTATGCATCTATACGTTTATAAAAGCAAATTCAGTGCAATCTTTCGAAAAGCCGTCCGAGCGTTGTTCCGCTTATATATCGGCATATCGAATAAACAGCATATCGTTGCAAGCATAGAACGCCCGTCGCTGGCAAATTATCTCTACGGAATAATCGGAACAGCCTGGTTATGCGAAAAAATGAACATCACCGTTGAATTCGTGTTTCCTAAAGAGAAGCCATCATTTTTTGCAAACTCCATTTTGTATCAAAGCGATCCGAATAAGACACACCCTAATAAAAGTTTTTCGCTAAATAGTTCCGACGATTATCTAGCGAGTATCGCACGAAAAGCCGCTAGAAAAGATCTGCCTGCCGAATACGGATACAGAATTATTTCCCGACTATCCGTCAGCCGAGATATACAAAGCCAAGCCGATATGTGGTTCAACACGCACATTAAAGGCGACTGGGTTGCAGTGCACTACCGCGGCACCGACACCCATACACATCCTAGATCCGCAAAAAGAAAAATGTCCATAAATATATATATTGCCTGGTTAAAAGAAGTTTTGGATAATCAATGCGGTATTTTCGTTTGCTCGGATCAAGCGCAATTTATCGACGAGATGCAACGAGAATTTCCCAATCGTGCTTGTTTTAGAGAAATCGAACGTTCCGCCGACGAAAAACCGATACATCGGTCGGATAATAACCAATATAGCGATAAAGATCTATATCGGCAAAAGCGCAATGCCTTGATAGATGCTCTGATATTAGCCAAAGCCGGGCTTATTTATACTACAGGGTCGGGGTTTATAGATGTGGTAAAAAATTTTAACCCCAAAATAAAAATAGTCTCCTTGGACCGAAGAGGCGAAAGGCGAATTACCTCAAATTATCTTGCTATACCCGAAGAATCGTTATTGCGGTCTTTGCAAGAAAATCACCGCCTGTCTTAAAATAGGTGCAATGAAATTTTCAAGCAACCGTGAAAAAAGTGCCCTATCCAAGCGTATATACATATTCAGAAGAAAATTCAGCATCGTCTACCGCAACATCGTTAGACTATTTTTTCATATTTATCTCGGCATTTCCGCCAAACATTGCATCGTTGCAAGCATAAGGAATCCAACCCTTGCTAACTATCTTTACAGCATCATAGGCATCGCATGGATATGCGAGAAGAAAAACTTAAACCTTAAGTTTGTATTTCCGGACGAACTCAAGCCGCTTTTTGAAAATATCCACATAAACAAAAGCTCTCCTTACAAAACCGATTCTAATCAAAAGACATTTTGTATAGACAGCATAAATAGCTATTTAGCAAGTACCGGAAGAAGGGCTGCAAGGAAGGATATTTCTGCCGAGTACGGACACGGTGTCATCTCGCAACTATCCATTAGACAAGATATACAACATCAAGCGGATGAATGGCTTAACACGCATATTAAAGGAGACTGGGTTGCGGTGCATTACCGAGGCACCGATATGTACACCCATCCTAGATTTGCCGAACGACTAATGGCAATGGATTCATATATCACCTATCTAAGAGCGATTTTAGACGACCGATGCGGTATTTTTGTGTGTTCGGATCAAGCGCAGTTCATAGACAAAGTGCAACTCATATTTCCGAATAGGGTATATTCTAGGGAGATCAGAAGATCCACCGATACCAGAGCTCTGCATCTGCGACATGATAACCACTATAGCGACGAAGAAGCATACCACCAAAAATGCGATGCCTTAATAGATGTTTTGATTGCATCTAAAGCTCGGCTCATCTATACAACGGGTTCCCAGTTTATAGACATCTGCAGATACCTCAATCCGAACATCGGAATTATCTCGTTAAATAGAAATTGGGAGAGAAGGAGTGCTCCGAATTATCTGCCTATTCCACAACGAGCGTTATTAGAAACGCTAAGAACTAGACAGAGTGATAATTTTCACCAACATCTAAATCGTGATTAAAAGATAGGTTCTATAGAGTCCTATGTCATACCGAACTAAACATATAAGACTTTATATTTTTGTTGGAGAGAATGTTTTTGATAGTCGTAACAACCTACCACACAAGGAGGAGATACGATGCGCAGATTTGCTAGACGATTCCCGTGCAAATGCCAAGGAATGCTATCTATTGCTAAGAGACTGCGACTTATAGCCGCCGACTTCCATTCTTTTATTGCTCTTCGGTTTACCAAGTAAGCCATCCCCGAAGTAGGTCTTTCGGCAGGCTCGGCGATGCAATGATGTGCGTTTATAACTTGACAGCTCGTTTTAGCAGGCAATCCACCCAGTCGACGCGCTGTATATCCTATCAAATCTTTATACGATTTAAGTGCCTCGGATGTCATTGAAAAGAGCAGCCATACTAGACTTTGTTCGCGGTTGTGCAATTTGACCATATTTTTGTATTCATTTATAAAATTCTCTAGTATTTCCATTACGGCTTTTGATTGCTCGGAATATAAAGAAGGCGAGATGCCCAGTAATTCATTTATATGTTCGTGCATATATGATTTTTTTCTAGTACGATATTTTATTAATAATACATAATTGTAGGATTTTATAATCCGCCTGTAGATATTGTTGAATCTCTCCAGTGCTTTGCGAATAGTACTAGAATGGCTGGAAAGCATCAGTATATCCCACTCCAGTATGGATACGGTTTTAAGAACTTCGGAAAAAGTCGGCAACACTATGGCATCATCTTCCAATACACACGCGACATCGTCGTTATTTTCAAGTATCAAATTGTAAGTTTTAACATGGCTCAGTAAACAGGCAAGGTGACCTAACCTGTTAAGATTTTGTTCTTTATTCGCTTTGGACACACCGGCAAATTTAGAATACTTGTATTCTAGGTCGGCTTCGTCGATGCCTAAGATGCGGCTAATATCGCTACGATATCGAGGTTCTTTCAGATCGAACTTATCAATCGCGTCTACAAACCGATACCTTAAACCAAACGAATCTAATTGTCTTTGTATATGTAGTCTACGCTCGGGGGTACGTTTTAGATTAATAACATAGATAGGAGGAAGGGTTGCCATTATGATTATTCGAACTAAGAATTTACTTCATACTATACATTACTATCCGAGGCGAGAACTATACTTGAATGAACTATGTGTAGTTGCCGCACAAGGCGGAGTAATTATTCGTAGTTTCGCCTGCGCATTTTTGTATAGCTCCCAAGGAACATCATCTATTGCCAAAGCGTTGTTTGCAAGTGCTTCGTGCTTCCATTTCATTGCAACCTGCTGTTTTACCAAATAGGCTGCAGCGGAGTAAGGTTTATATTGGGGTTCGGAGATACAATGATGCTCGGTTATTAAATTCAGACTAGTTTTTTCGGGTAATGCACCAAGCTGCATAATAATATACGGTATTAGATATCTGTTTAAGGTTTTATATACTTTATACCGTTTATGCTCTAGCATAAAGATACGGCGATTAGCCGGCATAATCGTTTTTGCAATCTCTGCGTATTTACTATCATATTCTTTTATGGTGTTTGCGAAACTTTCCTGTTGTTTGCAATATATACTAGAATTAAAACCATACTCTTCCGATAAGCGTTTTATACGATAATCTTTTTCTTTTTGAGATGATGGGGTTTTCTTGAGTTGACGACTTAAAAATACCAAATCTTTGCTGAAAATACGAATATGTTTAATACGTTTTTTTAGTATTTCCTCGGAAAATTTAGTTGGGTAATGAGCAAATAGCAGTATATCCCATTCCAGTTCGGGGGCAATTTTAAGAACCTCGGGAAAAGTCGGCAGTAAGGTGGCATCGTCCTCCAGTATGCACGCCCATTCGATACCCTTTTTGACCATCGAGTCATAAATTCTGATATGGCTTAATACGATAGCAAGCTGACCTAGGTTGGCATTTTTCCAGTTTTTGTCTTTCTCGGTTTTCGCATGATCGATGATCGCAGCATATTTGTTCTCCAAAAGCGACTTGTCAATACCTAACGATTGGGCAATTCGCATGCGATATGCTCTGGATTCTATCTCGTATTTATCAATATCGTCTACATCTACAAACTCGCACTCCAAACCGCGCGCATCCATCTGTCTTTGTATATGTAACTTGCGCTCGGGGTTGCGTTTTAGATTAATAACATAGATAGGAGGAAAGGTTGACATTATGATTACTTGAACCGGAAATTTATTTCTTACGATAAACGACTATTTGATACGAGTACTATACATGAATGAGCTCTGTGTGGGTACCGCACAAGGCGGAGTAATTATTCTTAGCTTTGCCTGTGCATTTTTGTATAGCTCCCAGGGAACATCGTCTATTGCCAAGGCGTTGCTTGCAAGAGCTTCGTTCCTCCATTTGACTGCAACCGGTTGTCTTACTAAATAGGCTGTAGCCAGAAAGGTGAAGTATCCCGGCTCGGCGATACAGTGATGGTCGGTTATTAAATTCAGACTGTCTTTTTTGGGTAACGCACCGAACTTCGAAAAAATATATCCTTTTAGATATCTGCGCAATGTTCTGTACTTCATATACAACTCAGGTTTAATTAAAAGCAAACGGCGATTAGCCGGCACAATCGTTTTTACAATCTCTGCGTATTTACTGTCATATTCTTTTATAGTATTTGCGAGACTCTCCGATTGTTTGCAATATGCGTGAGAATTAAAACCGTACTCTTCCATTAAGCATTTTATACGATAATCTTTTCCTTTTTGGAGTTGACGAATTAAGAATACTAAATCTTTGCCAAAAACACGGACGCGTCTAATAGGATTTTTTAGTATTTTAGCAGGCAATCCGATAGATTTATTAACAAGCAACAATATATCCCAATCCAGTTGAGGGGTAATTTTAAGAACCTCGAGGAAAGTCGGCAATAACTTAGCATCGTCTTCTAGTATGCACGCCACATCGATACCATTTTTAACCATCAAGTCATAAACTTTGATATGGCTTAATATGATAGCAAGCTGACCCATGCCTGCATTTTTCCAGTTTTTGCCTTCCTCAATTTTTACACGATTTACTATCTTGGCATATTTGTTTGCCAAAATAGCTTCGTCTATACCCAGCGTGCGGCTAATCCGACTACGGTATTGGGACGATTGCAAATCAAACTTATCAATTGCATCTACGAATTGATAGTTTAAGCCCAAAGTATCCAGCTGTCTTTGTATGTACAGTCTGCGCTCGGGAGTACGTTTTAGATTAATAACATAGATCGGAAGAAAGGTTGCCATGATAGTCTTTGAAATGAGAATTTATTTGTGTTTTACAAAGTATTAGTGACGACGAACACTATGTACAAGATAATTATATGTGGCATGCGCACAAGGCAAAGTAACTATTCGTAGCTTGACCTGCTCATTTTGGTATAACTCCCAAGGAATCTGGTCTATTGCCAAGATGTCGGGAGCAAGGGCTCTGCGTTTCCACTTCATCGCAACCGATTGATTGACTAAATAGGCTGTAACCGAGTAAGGTGCATGTTGAGGCTCGGCGATACAATGATGCTCGGTTATCGATTCCAGACTATTTTGTTCGGGAGAGGCACCGAGCTGAATGGAAGTATATATCCCTAGACATTGACGCACTTTTCTATATCTTAGGTATCGTTGATGCTTAACCAGAGATAAACGGCGTTTGTCCGGGATGATTTCTTTTATGATTTTCTTATATTTCATGTCGTGTTCTTCGAGAATTTTTATAAAACGCTCCAACTGTTTGTCGTATAGATGAGAATTAAAGCCGTACTCTTTCAATGAACATTTTATACGGTAGGCTCTTTGCTTTGAACTATCGGCATTGTTGATTTTACGATGACTGAAAAATAGTATATCTTTATCAAAAATACGAACACGCTCAATAAATTTTTTCTGTATAACAGCTGAGGAAAAATTGGAAGGCTGACTGGCAAGTAGCAGTATATCCCATTCTAGTTTAGGGGCAATTTTAAGAACCTCGGAGAAAGTCGGCAATAAGGTGGCATCATCCTCCAGTATGCATGCCCACTCGATACCATTTTTGACCATCGAGTCATAAATTCTGATATGGCTTAATACGATAGCAAGCTGACCTAGGTTGGCATTTTCCCAGTTTTTGTCTCTCTCGGTTTTCGCATGATCAATGATCGCAGCATATTTGTTTTCTAAAAGGGATTCATCAATGCCTAATGATTGGGCAATTCGCATACGATATGCTTTGGATTCCATCTCATATTTGTCAATATCGTCTACATCTACAAACTCATACTCCAAGCCGAGCGCATCCAGTTGTCTTTGTATATGTAGCCTACGCTCAGGGGTACGCTTTAGATTGATAACATAGATGGGAGGATAGGTTGCCATTATAGTTTTTGGAATGAATATTTGCTTCTACATTACCGGCGACGAACACTATATTTAAAGTAGCCGTAAGTAGATGTCGCACAAGGCGGAGTAACTATTCGTAGCTTCACCTGCTCATTTTTGTATAACATCCAGGGAATCTGATCTATTGGCGAAATGTCGGAAGCAAGGGCACTGCGTTTCCATTTCATTGCCGTCGATTGATTTACCAAATAGGCTGCGGTCGAGTAAGGCGTATACTTCGGTTCGGCAATACGATGATGTTTAGTTATTGATTCCAAACTACTTTTTTCGGGTAATGCACCGAATTGCATTGAAGTATGTATATCCAGGGCATTAAACAATTCACCGTATCTCCTCTTACATGATCTATATTTTATAAAAAATAAAGGGAGGTTATCCGCCATGGCTGCTGTCGTTATATTCTCTTTATTTATATAATGTTCTTCGATCTTTTTCATGATGCCTTCCAACTGTCCGGGGTGCGGATCAATTCCGTAATTCTCCAATAAATTTTTTATTTGGTACACTCTTTGCTTTGAATTATTAGAGTTATTAATTCGGAAGTTAAAAGGCCATAAATATTTAATAAACTCCTTAAATACAAAATATCTAAAACGCTTTCTCCGTAATAAATTTGAATGCCAAAAGCCGGTAGGCTGACTTGCAAGTAGCAGTATATCCCATTCCAGTCTGGGAGCAATTTTAAGAACCTCGGAAAAAGTCGGCAATAAGGTGGCATCATCTTCCAGTATGCATGCCCGGTCAATACCATTTTTAACCATCGAGTCATAAATTTTGATATGGCTTGATGCGATGGCAAGCTGACCTAAGTTGGCATTTGGGGCTGTTGAAAAAGTATCCACGAACTATGGGAACGGTACATTCCCCTCCTTTGGAGGGGTGGCAGGCGCAGCCTGACGGGGTGGTTGTGTCCTATCTGCACTATTTTATTCATTCATCCAATTTATGGAAACCAAAACCAAATGGCGCAAGCGGTTGCGGTTGCAAGCTGACGATACTTTTTCAACAGCCCCATTTTTCCAGTTTTTGTCTTTCTCGGTTTTCGCATGATCGATTATCGCAGCATATTTGTTTTCTAAAAGCAGTTCGTCAATGCCTAACGATTGAGCAATGTGCATGCGGTATGCCTTGGATTTCATTTCATATTTATCAATATCGTCTACATCTACAAACTCACACTCCAAACTGAGCGCATTCAGCTGTCTTTGTATGTGTAGCCTACGCTCGGGATTACGCTTTAGATTAATAACATAAATAGGAGGAAAGTTTGCCATTATGGTTTTTGAGCCGAGAATTTATTTCTGCATTATAAAGCATTACCGCAACAAACCGGGGCTGTTGAAAAAGTCCCGTTTGGCAAGAACCCAATCGCTTTGCGCTGCATAATTATCCAACCCACCTGTAGGGGCAGACTTATATGTCTGCCTTTAAGTGCCATTCTGCACAGCCGTAACCGCTTGCGCCGTATGTTTTTGGTTTCCATAAATCGGGTGAATGAATGTATAAATCGTGCAGACATAACGCGTTACGGGCGGACATGCCAGTCCGCCCCTACATTGTATGAAATACTTTTTCAATAGCCCCATGTGAATATCATCATGTTTGTAATATAAAAGTAACCGGCCCCTCGTTGACCAGCTTGACTTGCATCGTCGCACCGAACTTGCCACGGCTGAGTTTGGAGTATACGCTACGCATGTTTGTATAGAGATGTTCAAACAGCGAGCAAGCAGTTTCGGGTTTTGCGGCTTTCGTAAAACTGGGACGCATACCTTTGTCCGTGTTCGCAGCTAAGGTGAATTGCGGCACCAGCAATACTTCACCGCCTACTTCCGTAACCGGTAGGTTCATTTTGCCTTCGTTGTCGGAAAATATACGATAACCTAAGATGCGCTCTCCCATGCGCATGGCACATCGTTTGTCGTCGTCGGGTTGTACCGCAACTAATACCAGTACACCACGGCTAATCTCGGCAACGATATTGCCTTCTATCCGTACGCAACCATAACTAACTCTTTGTAGCAAAGCAATCATCTCCGTATCACGGATGTCATCCGCCGATACGCTCCGCCATTGCATCGGTACTTCGTATCAAACGGTCGGTAATACCGTGTTCAAAAGCCGAATGCCCTGCTTCTGCAACAATATGTAATTCGGCTTTTTGCCAATGCCGGTGCAATAACCATGCTTGTTCAATCGGACATACAATATCGTAGCGTCCATGAACAATCATTGCCGGTATATCGGAAAGCCTATTCATGTGGTTTAACAACGGTCGATCCTTTAGAAAAACATGGTGAACAAAATAATGGCACTCTATTCTCGCCAGGCTCAATGCGACTTTATCTCGAGTGAAAAAGTCAATCACTTCTGTATTGGAATTTAGATTGGATGTGCATGCTTCCCATCGCGCCCATGCTCTTGCCGCTTGTAGTCGCACATCTGTATCTTCGCTCGTTAGGCGGCGATAATACGCACCGACCATATCCTTTCGCTCTTCGGGTGGAATGATACTTTGATAATCTTTCCAAAAGTCCGGAAATATATAGCTTGCGCCATCTTGATAAAACCATGCTATGTCTCTCTCCCTACACAAGAATATGCCTCGCAAAATAAGCCCTAAGCAACGTGCAGGATAGATTTGAGCATATGCAAGGGCTAGAGTAGAACCCCACGAACCACCGAATACAATCCATTGCTCAATTCCTGAATCTATGCGTATTCGCTCCATGTCGTCTATCAAATGCAAGGTGGTGTTGTGGCGTAACTCGGCGTGTGGTGTGGAACGACCGCAACCTCGCTGATCAAATAGAACGATACGATAGAGTTCGGGATTAAAAAAGCAACGATGACTCGGCTCGCAACCGGCACCCGGTCCGCCGTGCAGAAAAACAACCGGCAACCCGTTGGGGTTGCCGCTCTCTTCTACATACAATACATGGTCGTTATCTACACTAAGCGTGTATTGCTTATAAGGTTCAATCGCAGAATAAAGATGGCGCATAGCTTGTTCCTCTAGGTGCTATAATAATGCTTAATACTACCTATCAAATACCAAAAATGTTTCGTGAATTTCTTAAAAATTATTTTATACCGGTATTGATCGGTCTATTAAGTAGAAGTAACACCAACTCATTTTTATCAACAGGCATTACAGACTTATTATTAAATTTATATATGAACAGGGCGATTGTAAAAAGACAATTTAACCAATATACAAAACAGCACGTTTTTAATCATAATGCCTTATGGTCTTTTCCCGGAAGCGGCAATCACTGGGTCCGTTTTATAACAGAGTATCTTACCGGTTGCCCTACCCGTGGTTGCGCATCAAATCCAAAAGATATTCCTATATATCTAAATACTTTCCCTAGTGAAGAACACCCATTAGTCCATGTAAATCCGGAAAATCCTTTCATTCTTTATAAATCTCATACCGCTTATACAACGAATTTCAGGAACGCTATTATACTACTGATTAGAAATTACCATAACTATCTTAGCGGGCTATCTCAAGGTGTATTGAGTTTTGAAAAAAACAGTAAACTTCGTTTTCTATGTGGGGCTATCACTCATTTTGAGTTGATAAATGTCTACGATCGTTTTAGTGGAAATAAAATGGTTATATACTATGAAGATTTATTGACATACCCGGAAAGAGAAATATCTCGTATTAGATATTTTTTGAATGGATCTCATGAACGTTATGAGGCTTTCATGGAGAACTATGACCACTATGCAGAACTTTCTAAGCAAGGAAAAGGTAGAGATTGGCTTCATAATGATGAATACGTCCAAGAGATGAAAAATCAAAAAAAGTTAACCAAGCAGGATATAATAGCTAGAAAAAATATCTTTGGGATATTGCTTGCCACCAAACGATACCAAAATGTAAAACCTTATCTCACTAGATACGGATAATTACATCGCAAACCACCTTCCTTTGAGTAGTATCCTATATGTCTACTCCTCTGACAAATAACATCCGATTAACCGGACAATTAGCTGTTAAAAAATCGGCACAACAACCTTGCGTTAATTGTCTAATAGATGATGGTATCATACACTTTTTTCTATATGTTCTACAGTAACCTCAATACTACTTAAAAAATACCATAAATGTTTCGTAAATTACTTAAACGTCCGATGTTAGTATTCGCCGGTTTATTATTTAATAAACTTAATAGCAACTCTTTTTTTTCAAGAAAAATAGGAAACTTCTTATTACATTTTTTTTTAACTACCCAGAAAAAAGAAGCTAACTATTTCAGTAAAAAACTTACTTTTGATCACAATACACTATGGTCGGCTCATAGGAGCGGCAATCATTGGACTCGTTTTATAGCTGAATATCTTAGCGGTTGTCCTTCTGCAGGATGCATAAGAAATGAAAAAGATGTTCCTATTTATCTAAATACTTTTCCCGGTAAAGAACACCCATTAGCCCATGTGAATCCGGAAAATCCCTTTGTTCTTTATAAATCACATTGGGCTTATAAAATAACTTCAAGGTCGGCCATTTTGCTGATAATTAGAAATCATCATGAAGCTATTAGCCGTCCAAGTAAACTCAAAGAACTTGTGCTTACAGCTTTTCTATATTTAAACTTAATAGCCGCCTACGATCGTTTTAGCGGAAATAAAATGGTTATATACTATGAAGATTTATTAACATACCCTGAAAGAGAAATATCTCGCATTAGATATTTTTTGAATGGATCCAATGAACGTTACAAAACTTTAATGGATAACCATGACCACTACGCAGAACTCATGAGACAAGGAAAAAATAGAGACTGGTATGGCTCCCACTCTGCTAGAGATCTTAAATTTCATCAAAAAAAATTAAGCAAGCAAAATCTAATAACTAGGAAAAATGTTTTTCAAGCGTTACTCGCCACTAAACAATATCAATGCGTAAAGCCTTATCTTGCTAAATACGGATAATTGCAATGCGAGCCGACCTCCTCCTTCAGAATATCCCATATGTCTATTCCTCTCACAAATAACATCGGATTAACCAGACGCTTAGCCGCAATAGTGTATGACTTGATTTTATTGTTTGCGGTTCTGCTCATTGCAAGTTTGCCGTGGGCAATCTCGGGTATACAACAAGGTCAAGCAGGTTATTTGTTTTATGTGTTTTTTATCTATGCACTAATCCCTCTATACTATATAGGTTTCTGGGTATACGGCGGTCAAACACTCGGTATGAAAACATGGAAAATACGCGTTGTAGATGTGGAGGGGCATCCGATAGGATGGAGAAAAGCGTTGTTGCGTATCGTTTGTGCCGTTTTATCGTCAATAGTCTGCGGCTTTGGATTTATCCATGTGCTTTTCGATAAGCAGAATCGTGCTTGGCACGATATTCTGTCAAAAAGCCGATTGATCAGCGTATCACCCTATCCGCATAAGACATTCAGCACAAAGTAGTATTAGCCACAGCGAACACTGTATTTAAGGTATTCGTAAGTAGCCGTTGCACAAGGCGGAGTAACTATTCGCAACTTCACTTGTTCATCTTTGTATAACTGCCAAGGAATCTGGTCTATTGCCAAAATGTCGGGGGCAAGTGCTTCGCGTTTCCATTTCATTGCAGCCTTTTGACTTACTAAATAGCTTGTAGCCGCAAGGGGACAATATTTTGGCTTGGCGATACGATGATGCTCATTTATCCATTCCAGACCGCTTTGTTCAGGCAATGCACCAAGCTGTATAGAAGTATACAATGCTAGACATTCATGCAATTTTTTATATGTTTCATATCTTATATATCGTTCATGCTTAAACAAAAATAAACGAAGTATAGGCCGGTACGAGAGTTTTATAATCTCTTTATACCTTATGCTATATTCTTCATGAATTTGTGCGATTTTTTCCGATTGCTTAGGATAGAGATGAGGATTGATACCGTACGCTTCCAATGGGCTTTCTGCCGGATAAGCTCTTCGCTTTGAATTATTAGAGTTATTAATTTCATGGTTCAAGGATAGTAAATATTTAATAAACTTTTTCAAAAGTAATAAATATCCGGGTCTGGTCTGTTCTACATATTCTAGGAAGGAAAAACCAGAAGGCTGACTGGCAAGTAGCAGTATATCCCATTCTAACTCGGGAGCCATTTTAAGAACCTCGGCGAAAGTCGGCAATAGTGTAGCGTCGTCTTCCAGTATGCACGCCCGCTCAATACCATTTTTAACCATCAAGTCATAAATTTTGATATGGCTCAATATGATAGCAAGCTGGCCTAGGTTGGCATTTTTCCAGTTTTTGTCTTCCTCGGTTTTTGCATGATCAACTATCGCAGCATATTTGTTCTCTATAAGGGATTTATCAATACCTAATGATCGTGCAATCCGCATGCGGTATGCTTTGGATTTCATTTCATATTTATCAATATCGTTCACATCTACAAACTCATACCCCAAACCAAGCGCATCCAGTTGTCTTTGTATGTGCAACTTACGCTCGGGGGTACGCTTTAGATTGATAACATAGATAGGAGGAAAAGTTGCCATGATAGTTGATTGGACCGATACTTTATTTCTGCATTATGGGCCTTATCGGCGGCGAACACTATGTACAAGATAACTATATGCAGCCGTTGCACAAGACGGAGTAACTATTCTTAACTTCACTCGCTCATTTTTGTATAACTTCCAAGGAATCTGGTCTATTGCCAAAATGTCGGGAGCAAGTGCTTCGCGTTTCCATTTCATTGCTGCCGATTGATTTACTAAATAGCTTATCGCTGAGAGAGGACAGTATTTTGGTTCGGCGATACGATGATGCGCATTTATTGATTCCAAACTGCTTTGTTCGGGCAATGCACCAAGTTGAATAGAGGTATGAAACACTAAAGCTCCGTATAATTCGCTATGTCTCTTCTTACAATATCTCAACTCGGTCCAAGATAAACGGAGTTTTTTCGGCATAGCTGTTTTTATAATCTCTTCAAACTTTGCGTCATATTCTTGATAAATTTGTGCGATTCTTTCCGACTGTCTAGGATAAAGGTGGGGATTGATAGCATACACTTCCAATAAGCGTTTTACCGGGTAAGCTCTTTGCTTTGCGCTATTAGAGTTATTAATTCTATGGTTCAAAGATAATAAATATTTAATAAACTTTCTCAAAAATAATAAATATCTAATAGGTTTTGTCTGTACTAGATCTATTAGAGGCCAAAAACCAGAAGGCTGACTGGCAAGTAGCAGTATATCCCATTCTAACTCGGGAGCCATTTTAAGAACCTCGGCGAAAGTCGGCAATAGTGTAGCGTCGTCTTCCAGTATGCACGCCCGCTCAATACCATTTTTAACCATCAAGTCATAAATTTTGATATGGCTCAATATGATAGCAAGCTGGCCTAGGTTGGCATTTTTCCAGTTTTTGTCTTCCTCGGTTTTTGCATGATCAACTATCGCAGCATATTTGTTCTCTATAAGGGATTTATCAATACCTAATGATCGTGCAATCCGCATGCGGTATGCTTTGGATTTCATTTCATATTTATCAATATCGTCTACATCTACAAACTCATACTCCAAGCCAAGCGCATCCAGCTGTCTTTGCATGTGCAACCTACGCTCGGGGGTACGCCTTAGATTGATAATATAGATAGGAGAAAAGGTTGCCATGATAGTCGTTTGAAATGAGAATTTTCTTTTGCATTATAAAGCATTGCCGCAAAAACAATATGTGAGGCTGTTAAAAAAGTGAGGGTATCGCTCAAACCCAATCGCTGTGCGCCGTGAATATTTGTAAACCACCTGTAGGGGCGGACTGGCATGTCCGCCCATAACGTATCATGTTTGCACGATTGACGCGTTCACCCATTAATATTATGGAAACCATTATTTGTTGGCGCAAGCGGTTGGCATCGTGCAGAACGGTACTTAAGGGCAGACACACAGATCTGCCCCTACGGCTTGGTGGCTATTATAAATTCACGGCGCAAGCGGTTACCGTTGCACGCTGACGATACTTTTTCAACAGCCCCATGTGGCTTCGGATTTATCCATGTGCTTTTTGATAAGCAAAATCGTGCTTGGCACGACATTTTGTCAAAAAGCCGATTGATCAGCGTATCACCCTCAACAGATAAAAACCCAACAGCGAAAAAAGAATAACTGGCAAAAACGCTCCCAGCCATGCCGGGAGATGGTAGCTGATCGATAAATTCCCGAAAATTTGACTCACGATGATATACGACAAACCTAATAAAACTGCAGTGAAAAATCGCTTTCCCATCGTAGCACTTTGCACCGACCCGAATATCCATGGTATCGCAAGTAATATCACAACCAAGATAGACAACATCGTGCTCAAATGGGTCCACAGCGCGAGTTCGTGAACATTGGTGTTTAATTCGGAACGCCTTAAAAATTCGATATACGCGTATAGTTGACGGAAGTTCATGTGTTCTTGCCTTAGACTTTCGGGCATCGTGTGAGTTAGTTCCGATATCGTAAAAGGAATTTGCAGTTGCTCGGCAATGCGCTTTTGAATACGATTCTCGTTTCCGAATAAAAAAACTTCGGCATCGTGCAGAATCAATAACTTCTCATCAACCGATGTAACCGCCCGCTTCGCTTCGATATGCCTTAGCAAACGGTAGTTTTGATTCAATTCAAACACATTAACATCCAGATATTCGTCGTCGTTTAATAAGGTTTTGAAGTTGATGAAATAATCCCCTTCGCGCAACCAATAACCGGTATCCGATTCGAAGAAATGCGACTGTTGTTCGCAACAATGTTTAATGTCATATTGCCGATATTGTGCCTTGGGCACGACAAACTCTCCGTAGATAAAAGTGCCTATCATCAGCAAAGTACCGACCGCTAAAATAGAGTAGGCAATACGCATACGAGTATAACCGCAGGCGCGCAACGCTAAAAACTCAAAATTGACGGCCATGCTTCCCAAACCCACCATGCAACCCAATAAAACGGCGATAGGTAATAATTCGTAAGCACTGACGGCAATCTCCAGCACACTATAAAACAACATTGTCCCTATCGGATAGTCGGCATCCACTTTATCTATTTCATCGAGAAAATCTATCACACCGTCTATGGCAAGCAGCGCGAGCAGAGCCACTGCGATGCCCGTTAGTAGCTGGCGCGCCAAATAAAAATCTACGATGCAAAATCTCATAACATACATTGCATCAATAAACATCTCGCCGCGCTGCCAAGACAACGGCAACAAAAAACACCGTGAGGTGCAAAGGCCAAACGCCGATTGCTGCCGGCAACTGTCCGCTTTCTATAAAGCTACTCATCAATATTGCCAAATTCGAATAAACCAAGAACACGACGATACCCAATGCGAGTTTGGCTTGTTGTCTATAACGCTTCGGCGAAGAACGGCTCAACCATTCCACAAACGGTAGCAACACCAATAGCACCAGAGGTATCGATAAGCGCATTTGCAATTCGGCTTGTGCCTCCAGACTATCCGCATGCCAAAGCGTCAAAAAATCAAAACTCTCGGGATTATAATTTCTCGGCTGTATTTCTTGTTCGGGCAGTTGTATGCGGTGGCTTTTATAATCAACGGTATAAAAAGAAACTTCATGGGCGGTGCTCGCATAGCTTCTATAAAAATCGCCGCTTTCTAAATATAACTGCTTAACCCCCATCTTATCTCGGGTCTGCCTCCCTTGCTCCGCCGTTGTTATGGTCAGTTGTTCGTCGTCTTCGAGCGCAACGAATACACCTTGAAGTTCGTTATTCCGTATTCGCTCTACAAACAGCACACCTTGATCTATACGACTGATAGAACCATCCTTGATTATACTTAAATCGGTTCGTTGGCGAGCCTCTTGTTTAATGAAATCGATGTGCTGCTGTATCATAGGCACTATCTCAAGTATCAGATAAAACAATAATGCGCTCAGCGGCACTACGAACCGTAGTAGTACCCGATAAATATCGGACTTGCTAATACAAATCGTGTAAGCCGCATAGATTTCGTTATTTTGGTATAGATTTCCGAGCGCAAGAATAATTGCGAGCAATGCACAAAAAGGAAGTAAATGAATCATCGTATCGGCAAGCCCTAAAGCTAGAAGCACCGATACGATGTCGGCGGGATAAGAACCTTGCGCAGCTTTAGAAGACAATTCAATCAGCAAACGCCCTCCGATAATCAATGCCAAAATGAAAATAACCAAGAATAGACTTTTGAGCAGATTGCGAAATAGATAGTATTCAAAAACTTTCATCGCAAATTACTACAAAGCCTATGCGGTTATCGGGTAAAATAGTCGGAATGTCAATCAACATAGAGAGGTCAAAAATGCAAATTATTACTAATTCTAAAGATATTAGCAAATTATATAGTCAGTGTACTGTTATACCACTTTTTGAGAAAAGTAAATCCAAAGTATACGCCCAAGTAGACGAGGTGAGCGAAGGCTTTCTGAAAAAAACCGTAGCGCATACGGCTTTTGTGCCGAAGTTCAAAAAACAGCTGGTCGTGCATGCACCCCAGACCCGGCACAAAACGATTATTTTAGTGGGATTGGGAACCAAAGCTAAATTCAATCAACATCGCTTTAACCAAATCGCTTCGAGTGTCGCCGAACAAATCGTTAAACTTAATCTCAAATCGGTTTTATATTGCTTACCCGAAATATCTAGCGGCAGTCTTAACCACGCATGGTGCTTGCGCCAGTCGGCAATCGCACTGCAGCGAGCCTGCTATCGCTATACCGCAACACGAAATTCCGACAAAGATAAAAAAATCAATCTGGAAAGTTGTACCTTTCAAGTCGCCGAGGAAAATACCGAAACGAAGCAAGCGGTCAAAGAAGCCGATGCCATAGCGCACGGTATAAACATCGCTCGTGAGCTGGGTAATCTACCACCGAATACCTGCACTCCCGCCTACATAGTGCAACAAGCGAAAAAGCTGGTGCGTAGTTCAAAAAAACTGCATCTGCATGTTTTACAGGAAAAAGATATGGCGAGTATGGGAATGGGCGCGTTTTTATCGGTTAGCAAAGGAAGTATCGAGCCCGGCTATATCGCCTGCATAGAGTATCGTGGTGCCGCCAAGAGTAAGGCACCCGTCGCCATCGTAGGCAAAGGAATCACTTTTGATACCGGGGGTATCTCCATCAAGCCGAGTTCTGCGATGGACGAGATGAAGTTTGATATGAGCGGTGCCGGCAGTGTTTTGGGCACGATGGCTTTTTGCGTACGCTTGGGCTTGCCGATCAATGTCGTCGGCGTACTCGCATGTGCGGAGAATATGCCGGGTGGCAAGGCGAGCAAACCCGGCGACATAGTCAAAACGATGTCCGGACAAACCGTAGAGATTCTGAACACCGATGCCGAAGGCAGATTGGTGTTATGCGATGCCTTGACCTATGTGCAACGCTATAAACCCGAATGTATCATAGATATCGCCACACTCACCGGAGCTTGTGTCGTTGCTCTGGGACAAGTAACAAGCGGCCTGATGGCGAACGACCAAGCCCTTGCCGATAAGTTAATCGAAGCAGGCAAGGAATCGGGAGATTCTACTTGGCAACTCCCGATGTGGGATGAATACCAACCTCAACTCGATAGCAATTTTGCCGATATGGCAAATATAGGCGGACGATGGGCAGGGACGATTACCGCAGCGTGCTTTTTGTCGCGCTTTACCAAAGAGCAGCGATGGGCACACTTGGATGTTGCCGGTGTAGCATGGTCCACAGGTTCAAAAAAAGGGTCAACCGGTCGTCCGGTGCCGCTACTTACCCAGTTTTTAATTTCCCATAGCAAATCCGGCTAATCTCAAAGTTGGAATGTCACGGCTAAAAAAGTATTTCATGCGCCGTAGGGCGGACCATTCCCCTCCTGTGGAGGGGTGGCAGGCGTGACATTGTGCAGAACCCTAGCATATATGCAGAATGTAAAGTCTTTCCATGGGGTGGTTGTGTCGTGGGACCGTTGAAAAAATATTTCATACAATGTAGGGGCGGACATCAAAATTGCCGATTGACCTACTGGCTCAATCGGCGGCTCTGTTCTGCCCGTAACGCGTTACATCTGTACGATTTATACATTCATCCACCCGATTTATGGAAACCAAAACCATACGGCGCAAGCGGTTAAGTTTGTGCAGGACGGTACTTTAGGGCAGACACACAGGTCTGCCCCTACGGCTTGGTGGTTATTATAAATTCACGGCGCAAGCGGTTACAGTTTTGCAGAACAGTATTTTTTCAACAGTTCCGTCGTATCTGCACTATTTTATTCTCATTCACCCGATTTATGGAAACCAAAACCATACGGCGCAAGCGGTTGGCATCGTGCAGAACGGCATTTAAAGGCAGACATAGTAGGGGCGGACTTGCATGTCCGCCCGCCCCTACATTTCGTAATTTACATCGTGGTTCTACACAATGTTACGCCGATTGACCTACCGGAGTAATCGACAGTTCTATTTTTCAACAGCCCTATGTCCACAATCGTATGGAAAAAACATATAACCCACAACAAATTGAACAACACTGGTACCGACAATGGGAAGCATCGGGTATCTTTGAACCGCAAGGCGACGGTGAAAGCTACTGCATCATGATACCGCCGCCCAATGTAACCGGTGTGTTGCATATGGGGCATGCATTCCAAATCAGCCTGATGGACAACCTCGTACGCTATCACCGCATGCTGGGCAAAAAAGTATTGTGGCAAGTCGGCACCGACCACGCCGGTATCGCCACCCAAATGGTCGTAGAACGGAGACTGGAAAACCTGGGCATCAAGCGCAACGAATTAAAACGCGAAGAATTCATCGCAAAGGTGTGGGAATGGAAACGCGAATCCGGTAACCAAATCACCCGACAACTCAGAAGACTCGGGGCCTCCCCCGATTGGTCGAGAGAATGTTTTACGATGGACGAAAACTTATCGCATGCGGTTCGCGAAGCCTTCATAATCCTTTACCAAAACGGTCTAATTTACAAAGGGAAACGCTTGGTAAACTGGGATCCGGTGCTACAAACCGCGGTTTCCGACCTTGAAGTTGTCACCGAAGAGGAGGCGGGAAAGCTCTGGTATCTAAAATACCCGCTGAGTGAGCCTGTCGATAAAAATGACCATGTCATCGTTGCTACCACTCGCCCGGAAACCATGCTGGGTGATATGGCGGTTGCCGTCAATCCCGAAGACCCACGTTATCGCCACTTGATCGGGCAGCGCATCAATCTACCGTTAACATTGCGCAAGATTCCGATTGTCGCCGATACACATGTAGACCCGGAGTTCGGATCGGGCTGTGTAAAAATCACCCCGGCGCACGATTTCAACGACTACGAAATAGGCAAAAGACACGGACTGCATAGGTCTTCGGATCCGAATATCATAGAAACCGGCGACGAACAAAACTTCGATGCAATCAACATCTTCGACAAACGAGCTTATCTGAACGACCAGGTGCCCGAGGCGTATCAAGGATTAGAACGCTACGACGGGCGCACCAGAGTCCTTGCCGACCTTGAGCAACTAAACTTACTCTCGCAAGTAAAGGACTATCGTATGCACATACCGCGCGGCGATCGTAGCCATAGCGTCATTGAACCGTTGTTGACCGAACAGTGGTTTGCGCGCACCGATAGCATGGCACAAGCTGCCGTTGTAGCGGTGCAAACAAAGAAGATACGATTTATCCCCGAGCGGTGGCAACAAACCTATTTCTCGTGGCTGGAACAAATACAAGATTGGTGTATCAGTCGCCAACTCTGGTGGGGGCATCGTATTCCGGTTTGGTACGACGACCACGGTTCTATCTATGTAGGACACTCGGAGGCGGATGTACGCAAACGCTATAACTTAAAAGCCGAATTGACACTAAAGCAAGACGAAGATGTATTGGATACTTGGTTCTCATCCGCCCTATGGCCGTTCTCCACCTTAGGGTGGCCGTACAAAAACTCCGAACTCAAACACTATTTTCCGACCGATATATTGGTCACCGGCTTTGATATTATTTTCTTTTGGGTCGCACGCATGGTCATGGCAAGCATAGAACTCACCGAACAGGTACCCTTCAAAGAAGTGTATGTTCACGGGCTGGTTAGAGATGCCAAAGGGCAGAAGATGTCTAAATCCAAAGGCAATATATTAGATCCCATTGACCTGATAGCAGGTATTTCATTGGACGAATTGATTAGCAAGCGCACCGCCAACTTGATGCAGCCCAAGCTCGCCGGTCAGATAGAACGGGATACCAAAAAGCAATACCCGCAAGGCATCAAGGCATACGGCACCGACGCGTTGCGCTTTATGTTTACTGCGATGGCATCGACCGGGCGAGATATTAGGTTTGATACCAAACGTCTGGAAGGCTACCGCAACTTCTGCAATAAGCTCTGGAACGCAGCACGGTTTACGACCATGCTTTGCGAAAACACAACTCCGAATCCGAACACACGCGATGCCTATCGTTTTGAGCAATACTCGGAACCGGACCGATGGATACAAATACGCCTAGGGCGAACATTACAAAAGATTAAGCAACACTATAAAACTTGCCGTTTTGATTTAATAGCCTCGCTACTATACGAGTTTGTGTGGCACGATTTTTGCGATTGGTATTTAGAAATAGTCAAACTGATGCAAGCAGGCGGTGCGAAACCCGAAATCAAAGAGAGCAACCTTGCTTGTCTGATTACGACGCTCAACCATATACTCAAAGCACTACATCCGATTGTTCCCTTTATCACCGAAGAAATATGGCATCAGATCAAACCATTGACCGGCGATACCGGCGACAGTATACAAACGCAAAGCTATCCCGAATTACCGAATTATCAAGACGAATCGGCGGAGCAAACCATAACTTTGCTACAAAGCTATGTAAGCTCTATACGCCAAATACGCTCCGAGATGAATATCTCACCGGCGATCAAAGTGCCGGTTCTAATACAAGGATATAGCGAACGCGATCGTTTGCTTTTTGAACAATACGGAGAAATCATCAACGCGCTAGCAAAAATAACCGCCGTAGAATATCTAGACGACACCGCACAACCGCCACCCAGTGCGACAATGCTCGTCAATGAAGTCAAAGTGCTAATCCCCATAGAAGGATTAATCGATGTTGAAGCGGAACAAAAGCGATTGAAAAACGAAAGCGTAAAAATTTCTCAATCAATAGCGAAATTACAAGCGCGAATTAACGATCGGAACTTTATCAACAACGCGCCCCCCGATGTCGTCGGGAAACAAAAAGAAACCTTGCAAACGATGAAAGTGCAATTAGAAAAATATAATGCGCAACTCGCCTCGTTAGAGGATAATAACTAACATCAATATCAAGGATTATATGCAAAAATCTGCAAACAGATTTCAATGCAAATTAGTCTTTGTCTTTCTTTTTGAGGCGGTCCTTAAAATCCCAGACAGCATTTAGAAATCTCATCCCTATCCATCCGGCGGATAAAACCATAATAATGATGCCCAGAATATAAACTAGAGGATCTTCGGCTGCAAAGCCTGTAATTGATATCGCCATACCGATAGCTCCGATGATGATTGCGACCAGTATTTCAACTGCGTCACTACCAGCCTTTAATCGTTTCTGCCTATGATCGGCAGCAAAATCTATATCACTCATATAGCTCCCATCTGTTATACTGAAACTACGGATAATATACCACAAAATGTTTAATAATCCCGAATTAAAAACACCCGACCGTTCGTGGCTACAAAACCTGCCTAAAACAATTTGTCTCTTAGACCGATTAGGGTTACTGCGCGTCGGCGGCGCGGAAGCAGAGGAATTTTTGAGCAAACTAGTCAGCTGCAAACTGGAATCGCAAAAGAAACATGCTCAGCTGTGCTCGCTGTGCAATCCCAAAGGGCGCATCCTCGCCTGTTTTAACGTTTTTTACCGAGACGACGCTATCTACCTACAAATGCCATCCGAGTTGGTGGAACCTACAATTCAACGCCTCAAGATGTATGTATTAACATCGAAGGTTGAACTCGCCGATGTCGGGAACGATTTATCGGGCATAGGCTATATCGGTTTCATTCCCCCGAAAGTAGCGGATAGCGATACGATATTGCAAGCACCGGGGCATCTGCCTCGTTATTTCATTTATGTAAGTACCGACCGAATACGAGCGGCGTGGCAACGCGGGTTGGATGACGGCTATGCACCTGCCTCGTACGACGCATGGCACTACGCAAGTATCGCTTGCGGAATACCGAACATCTATCCGCCGACAATCGAAAAACTGACACCACAAATGGTCAACCTAGACCTGATAGACGCAGTGAGTTTCTCCAAAGGATGTTATCCCGGGCAAGAAGTCATTGCACGCACGCACTATCTAGGAAAGATAAAACGCCGCTGTTATTTGTTTTCCGTTGCAAGCGACACTATAAAAATCGGAGACCCCGTCTATCATCCCGATTACGACGAAGCCTGTGGGTTGGTGGTAGACAGTTATGCAACAACCTCCAATTATTCCCTTGCCCTTATCAGCGTACAAGTTAAAACCTTAACCCCTCCCCGACTCTATATCAAAACCCAAGACGATCAAACCATCGCACTGCAAACGGAAGAGATGCCCTACTCCGTTGATACCGAAACAAAGTAATGCCGTTTGTCTACCGCTAACACAATCGGCGGTTCTATTCTTCCCGTAACACGTTGCTCTCGCATAATCAATACATTCATCCATTTGATCTATGGAAACCATGATTGGGGGATGTGGCAGTTGAGTTTGTTCGGATACGACGGGGCTGTTGAAAAAGTGCGGACATCGCACAACATCAACCGCTTGCGCCATTTGGTTTTGGTTTCCATAAATTGGATGGCATACGATTTTATTTATGCTGACACGACGCGTATTCGGGCGGACATACAAGTCCGCCCCTACAAGCTTAATCGGCGGTAGCATTTGGATATAATCCCAAAATAGATTAGAATAGCCCTTTTTTATTTGCTATGGAACGTACATGATAGTTGTAAGACTTGCCAGAGGGGGTGCGAAAAAGCATCCGTTTTATCATATTGTAGTAACCGACTCGAGGCGGCGGCGCGATAGCGGCTACTTGGAAAGACTCGGTTATTTCAATCCTTTTGCCGTTAAAGACGAAATCCCGGTGCTACTCAACCGAGACCGATTTGATTATTGGATATCCAAAGGTGCCAAATCGTCGCCTCGGGTCTCCTCTATTGTCTCAAAGTTGGAAAAAGGGAAATTTGCTATAAAAGAAAAAGTTCAAAAAACCGATGACGACATAACAAAACCCGCTAAAGCGACTGCGACCGAAAACAAACCGTCTCCGGAAACAGAAGCGACCGCAAAGGTTGAACAACCTTCGGAGGAATCAAAACCGGAAACACAAGCAAAATTAGAATTGGAAGATAAACCGGAAAGCACACAGGAAGAAAAGCCGGCAACCTCTCCCGAAGCAGAAGCTAAGCGCGAGGATGTCAGCGATGTGCTCAATGCAGAAACACCGGCACAAACACCTGAGCCACCCGAAGCAGATAAAGAAGCCAACAATAAGTAACAACGGATCACCCGATTTGTCATGCCGAATACCTCGTGTCGGCGCAATAAACTAAAACCATTTGAAACTTCTCAAAAGAGCGTGATGCGATGAGAATAGATACGATCTCAATTTTCCCGGAAATGTTCGGCGCATTGCAAAGCGGTGTAATCGGGCGCGCCATTCAAAACGGCACTTTGCAACTGCAAAATTGGAACCCCAGAGATTATAGCGACGATGCGCATGCAACGGTAGACGATCGTCCGTACGGCGGCGGTCCCGGCATGGTGATGATGGCAAAACCATTATGTTCGGCTTTGCGCGATGCCAAAGCACAACAACAAGGTTCGTATAAGACTATCTATATGAGTCCTCAAGGTCGCTGCCTAGATCAGCAAACTATCAACTGCTTGGCTCGATGCGATGGTTTGGTGTTGCTTGCCGGCCGCTACGAAGGCGTTGACGAACGGTTGATAGAATTGGAAATAGACGAGGATTGGTCTATCGGCGATTATGTAATCAGCGGCGGTGAATTGGCAATTATGGTATTGATCGATGCAATCGCACGACAGCACGAAGGCGTGTTGGGCGAACAAGAATCGGCAGCGCAAGATTCTTTTATGCACGGGCTTTTGGATTGCCCGCATTATACGCGTCCTGCCGATTTTGAGGGTTTGCAAGTGCCGAGTGTCCTACTGAGCGGCAATCATCAAGCGATAAGGCATTGGCGATTAGAACAATCGCTAATCAGAACTTTGCAAAGGCGACCCGATTTATTTAAGCAATATACCTTAAACGACGAAGAACAGGCTATAATAGACGACTATTTAGCAAAACAAGACCATCACCGAACAGGGAATTAAAAATGAGCAATATCATTGAGCAATTAGAAGCGGAGCAAATCAATAAGGAATTGCCCGATTTTCAGGCCGGCGACACCGTCGTCGTTCAAGTTGAGGTTAAAGAAGGTAATCGCAAACGGCTACAGGCTTTTGAAGGCGTGGTGATAGCAAAACGCAACCGCGGTCTCAATTCCTCTTTTACGGTCAGAAAAAACTCGCACGGCGAAGGTGTAGAAAGAGTATTCCAAACCTATAGCCCGCTTGTCAACAGTGTAAAAGTAAAACGCTACGGCAAAGTCCGACGCGCGAAGTTGTATTATTTGCGAAAATTGAGCGGCAAAGCTGCGCGCCTAAAAGAAAAAATCTAATCGGTGATCGAAGCGGGTGTCGTATAGTGGTTATTACTCCAGCTTCCCAAGCTGGTAAGGAGGGTTCGATTCCCTTCACCCGCTCCATCGATGCGAGCGGCAATTCTGCATGAATATCTCGACTACACAAGCGAAACGAGTTTTATCCGGCATGCGCCCAACCGGTGCATTGCACCTGGGGCATTATCACGGTGTTATAAAAAATTGGCTGGAACTGCAGCTAACCCACGATTGCTTTTTTTTTGTCGCAGACTGGCACGCACTCACGACGCATTACGACGAAACCGAACACATAGAAGACTACGCGTTACAGATGATCATCGATTGGTTGGCGTGCGGCATCAGCCCCGGCAATGCAAAGTTGTTTATACAATCGCAAGTCCCCGAACACGCCGAATTACAACTTTTACTTTCGATGATCACCCCGCTGTCTTGGCTGGAACGCGTGCCCAGCTATAAAGACCAGCAAGCCAAACTCGGCGACAAAGACCTGATGACCCATGGTTTCCTAGGCTATCCTTTGCTACAAGCTGCAGATATTTTGATATATAAGGCGAACTATGTGCCGGTCGGAGAAGATCAAGTCGCGCATATAGAACTCTCTCGCGAGATTGCTCGCCGTTTTAATTATATCTACGGTTGCGAAAACAACTTCAAAGAGAAAGTCGAAAACGCGATCCGGAGATTAGGCGCGAAAAATGCCGAACTCTATCTCACATTACGTCGCAAACACCAAGAAAAAGGAGACGACAGAGCACGCGACACTGCGGTCGCACTCGTTGACTCTCAGCAGAATATCTCTTACGGAGATCGTCAGCGGCTTTACGGTTATTTAGACGGTCATTCAAAATTGATATTACCGGAACCGGAAGCCTTACTCACTCGAGCAACCAAAATTCCCGGTACCGACGGTCAAAAAATGTCCAAGTCTTACGGCAACACGATTGCATTGAGAGAAGCCCCCGAAATGATAGAAAAAAAATTACGCACCATGCCCACCGATCCGGCAAGAAAGCGGCGCAACGACCCCGGCGAACCTACCAAATGTCCGGTATGGGAATGGCACACTATCTATTCCGATGAAAAAACCCGACAATGGGTACAAGACGGTTGCCGTAGTGCCGGCATCGGCTGCTTAGAATGTAAAAAGCCGCTGATCGAAGCGGTGCAAGCCGAAGCCGAACCCATACGCAAACGCTCCAAGGAATACGAGGACGATAAAGCAACCGTCAAGAAAATAATCGCCGAAGAAAACGAAGCAGTTCGCGATATTGCAAACGATACGCTGGAAGAGGTAAAGCTGGCGATTAAACTAATACACCGCTAATGATGAACAAAACATCACAGCCAAAACCGCTACTTGCAGTCGTCGGGAACGAGTCAACCACCGAGTTGCCTCAAGATCTTTATATTCCTCCCAATGCGCTACGGGTATTTTTAGAGACTTTCGAAGGACCGCTGGATTTGCTCCTCTATTTGATCAGACGACAAAATTTAGACATTCTGAGTTTGCCGATTGCTGAAATCACCGATCAATATATCCGCTATATAGAACTGATGAAACAACTGGAAATAGAACTCGCCGCCGAGTATTTGCTGATGGTGGCAATTTTAGCGGAAATCAAATCCCGAATGTTGCTGCCGCGCCACGAACAAGACAACGACGACGACGAGGCAGACCCGCGTGCCGATTTAGTGCGCCGCTTAATAGAATACGAGCGCATCAAAAACGCCTCCGAGTCTCTAGCTGCGATGCCGCGCAGCGGACGCGAAACCTACGGATTTGAGATACCTTGCGAAGGATTACACATCGTTAAGCCTTTGCCCGAAGTAGAACTGGAAGACTTGGCAACTGCGTATAGAGAGGCACTGGCAAATATAGCACTCTACCGACGGCACCAAATCACCACCGAACCTTTATTGGTGAGCGACCGCATCAACCTAGTCCTCAAATTGTTGGATGCCGAACAGCGCGTTGAGTTCAGAAACTGCTTCGCTGCCGAGGAAGGGCAAGCCGGTGTAGTTGTTGCGTTTCTAGCCTTGCTCGAACTACTGAAGGCCGACATGATAACGATTGTCCAGAGCGGATTTTGGGCACCGATTTATCTGCGGAGACGATGATGCCGATAACCGAAAAGCATCAATTGAAACAAATAGTAGAAGCCCTGCTGATGGCATCGGCACGCCCCATTAACCTCGGGGAAATGAGAAAACTACTGCGCGAAAACGGCAAATTGCCGGATGCCGAACTGCTCAAAACGGTATTGAAAGACTTAAGCGAAGATTGTGCGGATCGCGGTATAGAATTGATCGAGGTCGCCTCGGGCTATCGTTATCAAACACGCGCCGAACATGCACCGTGGTTGACAAAATTATGGGAATATAAGCCGCCGCGTTATTCCAAAGCATGTCTCGAAACTTTGGCACTCATTGCCTACCGGCAACCGATCACGCGTGCCGGTATAGAGGAAGTGCGCGGTGTTTCGGTCGGCACCGGCACGATACGCACCTTAGAAGAGCGCGGCTGGATAAAAATAGTTGGACACAAAGAAGTACCGGGCAGACCTGCACTCTATGCCACGACACAAGACTTTTTGGATGATTTCAATATCCGTTCGATAGCCGAATTACCGGAAGTAGAGAGTGTCGAGGAAGTTACGGCAAAAAATCCTCAGCTGATGCTACCCGTTGCCGTCGATGCTTTGCCTCTCGCCGCTCAAGATGCCGAACATCTGTCGGGATCGAACGATAAACCCGATAGCCCGACCGAGAGAGGATAGATAAACACCGTTTTGCAACAAAGATTACAAAAACTATTAGCCGATGCGGGTGTCGGTTCGCGACGGCGGATAGAGCACCTCATTGCCGATGGACAAATCAAAGTCAACGGTAAAGTTGCCGACCTAGGTAGTAAAGCAAGCCACAACGATCGTATATTAATCTCGGATAAAGAATTCAATGTATCGGCATATCCGGATCACCGAGTACTCATCTATCACAAACCATTAGGTACCGTAGTCAGCCGTAGCGATCCCGAGTCGCGCAAAACCGTATTTGAAAATTTACCCAAGCTGAAAAATAGCCGTTGGATATCGGTAGGTAGACTCGACATCAATACCTCCGGTTTGCTTTTATTCTGCACCGACGGGCAACTTGCACATCGCCTAATGCACCCGTCGAGTGAAATAGAGCGCACTTACTCGGTGCGTGTACTAGGAAAGGTTTCCTCCGTTGCCCTAAATAATTTGCGCAGCGGCGTGAGACTGAAGGACGGTATCGCTTGTTTTAAGCGAATAAGCGTGCGCTATGACTCCAAGCAGAGACTTTGGTATAAAGTGGTCGTTGCCGAAGGCCGCAATCGTTTGATTAGACGACTATGGTCGAGCCAAGGCTTAGTCGTCGGTAGACTGATACGCACCGGTTTCGGTCGGTTTGAATTGCCCGATAATTTGTCCGTAGGCGCATATAGACCGATGACCGAAAAAGAACTCGGACATCTTTATCGAATGGTCGGATTAGCCTTGCCATAATTGAATTATGGCATTATCATAAAATAGGTAACAACCGATATGGACTCAAAAACCGAAACACAAATGGAAGAGAAAACCAAATTTTCAGGTGCCGAAATCATTATTCGGACACTTGCGGATATGGGCGTCGATACGATTTTTGGGTATAGCGGCGGGGCGATATTGCCGACTTACGATGCGATATTTCTCTATAACGAGGCGCACCGCAAAGATCGGGGACGCGACCCGATCAACCTCATCGTTCCCGCCAACGAACAAGGCGCGGGTTTTATGGCGGCGGGTTATGCGCGCGCCAGCGGGCGACCGGGTGTTGCGTTGGTAACCTCGGGTCCGGGCGCAACCAACAGCGTGACTCCGATACGAGATTCTTTTGCCGATTCGGTACCTATGGTGCTCATCTGCGGACAAGTGCCGACCGCAGCGATGGGAACCGATGCTTTTCAAGAAGCACCTATCGTCAATATCATGTCGTCGTGTGCCAAGCATGTATTACTTGTAACCGACCCCGAAAAATTAGAGGCAACCGTTAGATCCGCTTTTGAAATTGCCGGTAGTGGTCGTCCCGGTCCGGTGGTAGTCGATATCCCCAAGGACATACAAAATTGGCAAGGGTTCTACGACGGTAATACGAAGTTAAATTTACCGGGCTACAAAGCGAGAGTGGATAAAGTCATGCAAAACTACATACAACCCCAACATGTCAAGAAATTTTTCTCTTATTTAGACGCATCCAAGCACCCGCTACTCTATGTGGGCGGCGGCATTATAAACTCCGATGCATCGGAGGCCTTGCGGGCTTTCGTAAAACGCTATCGTATCCCGGTGGTGACCACCTTGATGGGCATCGGGTCGGTCGACACCACCGACGAGCTCAGTCTGCATATGCTGGGCATGCACGGCACCGCTTATGCAAATTATGCGGTTGAAGACTGCGATCTATTAATTGCGGTCGGTGCGCGTTTCGACGATCGCGTTGCCGGTCGTCCGGATGCCTTCGCACCTTCGGCAAAAGCGATACTCCACATCGATATAGACACCGCCGAAATCAATAAGGTCATGACGGTCGATTGGTCCCACAACGGCGATGCACGCACGGTGTTATCCGATCTGATGAAGCACGACGACGGCTTCTCCAAAGATTACCGCGAATGGCACGCACATATTGCGCGCCTAAAGCAAAAGCACAAACTCGACTACGACCACAACAGCAAATTGGTACAACCGTACGAAGTGCTGGAGATACTGAACGAATTAACCTGCGGTGAAGCCATCATCACGACCGGTGTGGGACAACATCAAATGTGGGCAGCGCAATATCTAGATTATAAACATCCCAGAAGCTGGCTCACTTCGGGGTCTATGGGGACGATGGGCTTCGGTTTGCCGGCTGCGATAGGCGCGCAGTTCGCCTGCCCCGATAAACTGGTCTGCGACATAGACGGCGACGGCAGTTTGAGGATGAATATAGGCGAACTGGAGACGGTTATTACCTATGACTTGCCGGTGAAAATACTATTGCTCAATAACTACGGCGACGGTATGGTACGGCAATGGCAGAAAACCTTCTTCAAAAACCGCTTTTCGGGAAGCGACAAATCTCTATTTCGTAAAGACTTCGTGCAAGCGGCCAAGGCGGACGGTTTTCCCTTCGCCAAACGTATCGACAAGCGAGAACAACTAAGAGCCTGTATCGAGGAATTCGTAGAGGCGAAGACACCCGCATTTTTAGAAGTCATCATAGATCGAGATGCCGGTGTCTACCCGATGGTTAGTCCGGGGGCAACTTATAGACAAATGATTACCGGTGATTATATCCGTGGCCGCAAAGAAGACGAATATCTATCCGAAGAGGAAGAAATCGTAGACCCGGTTAGCAACCCGAATGCCTTTTAATATTGTTATACCGTCGCTTGTCCGATTAGGACACGCGAGGGGCTGTTGAAAATAGAACCATCGATTGACCTACCGGTTCAATCGGTGGCTTTATCCTATAAAAAACCGACGGAAAAACAGGTTTAGGATTATGATACAATATGTCCAAAACACACTTTGCATTAAAAATAAACAATAATATCTCATTGGGGTTACACATTAAAATAGGAGACAGATAATGAACGGAGCAGAACTTTTTATCCGCTGCCTTGAAAACGAGGGCTTAGAGTATATATTCGGTATTCCGGGAGAAGAAAACATCCATCTAATGGATGTATTGCTGGATAGCCCTATAGAATTTATTTTGACTCGCCACGAGCAGGGGGCTGCATTCATGGCCGATGTTTACGGGCGTCTGACAGGTCGTCCGGCAGTCTGCATGGCAACTTTGGGTCCGGGTGCTTCGAACTTGGTAACCGGCTTTGCCGATGCCAACATGGATAATGCACCGATTATTGCGGTAGCCGGACAAGGTGCGACTACCAGAATGCATAAGGAAAGCCATCAAATTCTGGATTTGGTCAGCATGTTTCGGCCTATTTCTAAATACAGCATCGGAATTCGTGCACCCGAAGTGATACCCGAAGTAATTCGTAAGGCGTTTAAGGTTTCAAAAGCCGAGAAACCGGGTGGATGTTTTATCGATATGCCGGAGAATATCGCCGCAGCCGAAGTTGCGGGACGAGAACCTTTAGCGATTAGAGATGTGACGATTCGGATAGCACGAACCGATTTGATCGACGAAGCCGCCGAGGTGATAGCCAAAGCCAAATTCCCTATCGTGATGGCGGGCAACGGGGTAATCAGAGGAGACGCTTCCACCCAACTTATGAAGTTTACGGAAACTCTGAATATCCCGACGGTCAATACCTTTATGGCCAAAGGTTGTATGCCGTTCTCGCACGAACTCAGCATCGGCACGGTCGGCTTGCAAGCGCGCGATTATGCCACTTGCGGCTTTGAACGCGCCGATGTGGTAATCTGCGTAGGCTATGACATGGTTGAATACCACCCTTATTTGTGGCATCCCGATAAAAACAAACACATTATACATATAGACGCAACACCTGCCGAAGTAGACGAGCACTACAACGCCGAGTATAGAGTGCTCGGTGATATCGCTTCGTCGCTCGAACAGCTTACCCAGGCCGTCCTCGATAAAGGCGGCACCAATACGAATTATAGTTCCAGTTATAGAGAAACCTTGAAAACGATGATCGAGGAAGATTTCTGGGCTTGTGCAAACGACACCGGCTGTCCGGTAAAGCCCCAAAAAATATTATGGGATGTACGGCAGGTACTAGCTAACGAAGATATACTCATCTCCGATGTCGGCGCGCATAAAATGTGGATTGCCCGTATCTATCAAGCCGAGGCTCCGAATACTTGTATCATTTCCAACGGTTTCGCCTCTATGGGTATCGGCGTGCCGGGTGCCATCGCCGCCAAGATGATTTGTCCCGAGCGTACGGTGCTGACCATCACCGGCGATGCCGGGTTTATGATGAACTCACAAGAATTGGAAACGGCGATGCGTTATAACATACCGATTATCGTGATGATTTGGAGAGACGACGAATACGGGCTGATAAGGTGGCATCAGCAAAAGGCTTTCGGTCGAGCGAGCCATATCAGCTTTAATAACCCCGATTTTATCAAGTACGCGGAGAGCTTCGGTGCCAAAGGTTTTCGCGTAGAAGATGCCAAGGATTTACAAGCGGTCATCAAAGAAGCCCGAGACTGCGGTACGGTTGCAGTGATCGACTGTCCGGTAGACTATTCGGTCAATATGCAATTTACCGAAAAGATGGGAAAACTCGTATGCCCGATTTAACCGAACAAGAAAACAACATGAAAACGATAGAACCCTTACTGCTCGACGGAAAGGCATGCGACTATATAGAGGTCACACAACCGTGGGATGAGCAGGCTATTGCTCGCATAGGCTTGGTAGATCGTGATACCGCACTGGGCGCACTCGATGTTGCGTATAAAACTTTTTGCGACAAGCGTGCTTGGTTGCCGCGTACGCAACGCATAGAAATAATAGAAAAAGTCTGCTCTTTGCTTAATAAACGCAGAGATGAACTTGCAACACAGGCAGCCGCGGAAGGCGGCAAACCGTTGGTCGACTCAAAAGTTGAATTAGACAGAGCGGTGATATCTTTGCAGAGTTGTGTCGATTATCTGCGTAGTGTCGACGCCGACGGCAGGCGCATCACCATGGATATCAACGCCGCGTCTCAAGGACATCTCGCTTTTACTATCAAAGAACCACGCGGCGTAGTTGTAGCATTCAGCGCATTCAATCATCCGATGAATTTGATCGCCCATCAGATAGGTCCGGCGATTGCTGCGGGATGTCCGGTAATCGTAAAACCGGCTGCGGTAACGCCGTTGTCGTGCTTCGCCTTGGTAGAATTATTTTATGAGGCGGGATTGCCGCGCGCATATTGCCAAGCATTGTTGAGCGACAATCACCGAACCTCCAATGAATTAGTCTCCGATCCGCGCCTGTCGTTTTTCAGCTTTATAGGTAGTGCGAAAGTGGGCTGGTCCTTGCGCTCGAAACTACCCGAAGGTGCCGGTTGCGCGCTGGAACACGGCGGGGCGGCACCGGTGATTATTATGGACGATGCGGATTTGGACGACAACCTGCCGCGTCTCGCCAAAGGAGGCTTCTATCACGCCGGTCAAGTTTGCGTATCGGTACAGCGCGTATACGCGCACCGCACCGTTGTCGATACAGTGGCAACACGCCTGGCCGAGCTGGGAAAAGCAATGAAAATAGGAGACCCTACCGAAGCGGATACCGAAGTAGGTCCGCTAATCAAGCGTAGCGAAGTAGACCGAGTTGACGATTGGGTGCAGCGTGCCGTCGCCGACGGTGCAAAGCCCGTGTCCGGCGGCAAACGTTTTTCGGATACCGCCTACGAATGTACGGTACTACTCAATCCTTCGGATACCGCAGAAGTTAGCTGCAAGGAAGTATTCGGACCGGTGATTTGCGTATACGCCTTCGACGATGTAGACGATGCACTACGTCGTTCGAACGCGCTGCCTTTCTCGTTTCAAGCTGCGGTGATTACTCGCAACATCGATAACGCATGGTATTGCGCAAAACACCTCAATGCAACTGCGGTCATGATTAACGAACACACTGCTTTTAGGGTGGATTGGATGCCTTTTTCCGGACGCATGCACTCGGGGTATGGAACCGGCGGCGTTCCGTACACCATAGAGGAGATGCAGCTGGAGAAAATGCTGGTGATGCGCTCTAAGCATCTATAAAAATGATTGTAGATCACAGAAGGGGATGTGATTTTGGTTTATCGAGCGATTGCATTTCACAAGAAGCACTCAAAGTAGTAAAAGTCTTACAAAAAGCAGGCTACAGTAGTTATATCGTAGGCGGCGGAGTACGCGATCTATTGCTCGGCAGACAACCTAAAGATTTTGATATCGCCACTGCGGGACACCCCGAAAAAATTCGCCGCCTATTCAAACATTGCAGACTGATCGGCAAACGGTTTAGACTGGCTCATGTAATCTATAACAGACACATATTTGAAGTGGCAACATTCAGAGCCAATCACTCGAACAAAGCGCGAGATAATCTGCCGATTAAAAAATGGTGTGTCGCCGATGATAACAAATACGGCACTCTGGAGGAGGACTTGGTGCGGCGAGATTTCACTATCAATGCAATGTACTACGACCCTTTCAGCGACGAACTGATATGCCATCCGAGAGCAATATCCGATTTGGAGAATCGATGCCTTCGTGCAATCGGCAACCCGTTACAACGCTATCGGGAAGATCCGGTACGAATTTTGAGAGCCTTGCGCTTGGCAACCAAGCTCGACTTAAGCGTGGAAACCGAAACCGAAGCACAGATTATTCCAAACCGTATGTTACTAATGAACATGCCGCATGCTCGTTTGTTCGAAGAGTGCAAAAAGTTATTTTTCTGTGGTTCGTCACTGAAACTTTTTCAACAACTCGAACACTTCGGATTATTTGAATTACTATTCCCTCAAACTGCGGACGCAATGAAAAATCACCGAAAAACCGAAGCTTTTAGGCACTTCTTAGAGCTTCTGTTCGATGCGACCGACAGGCGAATCGCTTTATCGGAGCCGGTGACACCGGCATTTATACTCGCCGGTTTATGGTGGCTACCGGTGTATATCGGAGTAGGAAAACATTCCGGGAAAAGATACAGTCTTGCTAGAATCAGGGAAAAAGAGGTCGGCAAGGTGGCTATGATACAACGTTCACGCATCGCTATACCCAGATATATACTCAACATCGTATACGATATATATAATTTACAACCCCATTTCGGTAGCCGAAATAAAAAAGAAATCAACCAATTAATTAATGCGCATCGTTTTCGTGCCGCTTATGACTTTTTAGGCTTACTCTCCAAAGCCGGACTAGCCGATGTGAGCAGTTACGAATGGTGGAAAAAATTTCAACAACTCAACAAGAAACAACGCGATTTAATGATAGCCGACAAAACCAAAAAGCATTATAAATACAAATATCACAAACATACAAGACAAAGCGTGCAATGTTAGCGGCGATTGCATTGGGTGCAAACTTAGGGTCGCCCACTACCACCTTAAGCGCAGCGATTAAGAAGGTATCGCGCCTGCCGGCGAGCAGATTAATCGCTCGTTCGAGTTCGTACCGTAGCCGTCCGCAAGGGCCGTTGAGACAACCCGATTATATCAATAGGGTGATACTGATAGAGACTTGTTTGGCACCGCTCGCACTGCTCAAGCACCTACAAAGTATAGAACGAAAATTCGGACGGCAGCGCGGTGTGCGCCAAGGACTACGCTGGGGACCTAGAAATATAGATCTCGATATCATCGCTTACGGCAATAAATCTATACATGGCAAAAGGCTGATCGTTCCTCACCAATCCGCCGACAAACGCCTTTTCGTGCTTAAACCGCTTGCCGAAATCGCCCCCCGATTATCGCTTCCGGGCAAAGGGAAAGTCTGCGATCTGTTAGCTGCGCTGGGGGATGATGGAACATGTCGAAGAATTCACAATGTCGGCTGAGAAAAGAATAGATTACCTCGCTATCGAAGGCCCTATCGGGGTCGGAAAAACCAGTCTCGCCGCTAAACTTGCAGAGGATTTCTCTGCCGAACTATTACTCGAACAAGTAGACGAAAATCCGTTCTTGCAACAATTTTATAAAGATATTAAAAATTTCTCTCTACCCACACAACTGTATTTTTTGTTGTCGCGTGTAGAGGCACTACAAAAATTACGGCAAAGAGAGGTATCGAGTTCGATGATAGTGAGTGACTTTTTACTGCAGAAAGATCAACTATTCGCCCGTCTTTTATTAGACGACAAACAGCTTGATCTTTACCGAAAGATATACGAAAACCTGCATATCCCCGATATCAAAGCCAACCTAGTCGTTTATCTGCAGGCACCGGTATCGGTGCTGATCGAGCGTATACGAAAGCGCGGGCGAGACTTCGAGAGACCCATAGATGCCGAGTATCTCAACCATCTGAACAACGCCTATCTTGATTTCTTCTACCATTATAAAGACTCTGCGGTGTTAATCGTCAACACCACAGATGTCGACTTTATAAACGACAACGATGAATACTACAGACTTAAAGAACACATTCTGAATGTAGAATCGTCAAAATGCTACTATAATCGACCACTTTACGAATTGCAGAAACATGGAAAATAACCACGATAGCAAAATAACGTTGGCTACTTTGCAACAAATGAAGGCCTCGCATCAACCGATTGCCTGCCTCACCGCTTACGATGCTTCTTTCGCCCGTATCATAGACGATGCCGGTGCCGATCTCGTGCTGGTCGGAGATTCTCTGGGAATGGTAATACAAGGTCATGCAACGACCGCTAAGGTGACTATGGACGATATGGTCTATCATTGCCGGTGCGTTGCTCCCCATATAAACCGAGCATTCTTCGTTGCCGACATGCCTTATGCAAGCTATTCGTCGGTTGATTTAGGCTTGCATAATGCGCTGCGTTTGATCGACGAAGGAGGTGCCGAAATGGTGAAACTCGAGATAGTATCGGATACCAGCGTAGATGTGACACGAGCACTCGTCGATAAAAAAATACCGGTATGCGCACATATCGGTTTCTGCCCGCAAACACTCTCCGACACCGACTCGCCTTACACTTCCGGCAAGCCGAAAGTAGCAAGCAACACGGTGTTGCAGCAAGCGACCGATTGCATAGCCACAGGTGTCGATTTGTTATTGGTCGAATGTGCCGCCAAACACTTAGGCAAGCAAATTAGTTCGATGGGTGATGTGCCGGTCATCGGCATCGGGTCGGGGGTTGATTACGACGGACAAATCCTCGTGATGCACGATGTCCTGGGAATTAGCAGTCATCCGCCTAAATTTGCCGAGAATTTTCTAGTCGACAAAGACTCCGTATCGGCGGCGTTTACAGCTTATATACGAGCGGTCAAAACAAAGCATTTTCCCCCACCTTGACTTCGTCCTTATCATGTTGATCGCCGGAGATATTATGCAGGTGCGCAAACAGATGGCGCAATGGCGGCAACAATCGCACAGCGTTGCCTTCGTGCCGACGATGGGTGCCTTACACGAAGGGCACTTTAGGCTACTCGAGCGGGCGCACGATGTTGCCGATAAAGTCGCAGCGAGTATTTTTGTCAACCCGGTACAGTTCGACAGCATGGAAGACTTACAAACCTATCCCAGAGACGAGGCGCAAGACATCGAGGCATTACGGCGTTTTAAGGTAGAACTTGCTTTTGTGCCTACAGCGGAAGAGATGCACAGCAAAGATTTATCATCGGGCGTGCGCGTTATAGCCGGCAGTTTGTCGGATGATTTATGCGGTGCTTTCAGACCTAAACACTTTGACGGCGTAGCAACCATCGTTGCCAAACTATTAAATATATTCCAACCCGATGTGATCGTGCTGGGGCAGAAAGATTATCAACAACTCTGTATCGTCAGAGAACTGGTACGCAATTTATCGTTCGATGTCGAAGTCGTGTCGGTCGAAACGGTGCGCGCTGCCGACGGCTTGGCGTTGAGCTCCAGAAACGCATACCTTTCCGAACACGAGAGAAAACAAGCACCCGCTTTATACCGTGGCTTAAAACAAATAGCCGATTGCATAAAACAAGGTAGGGACGATTTAGAAAATTTGAAAAAAGAGGCTGTCGCACTGATGACGGCCGAAGGCTTAAACACCGAATATGTAGAAATTAGATGCGCACACTCGCTCAAAATTCTGCATCGAAGACAATTCCCTCTGGTCATACTGGCAGCCGCACGGCTGGGGAAAGCGCGTCTGATCGACAATGTACTGATAACCGACACACCTTTTGTAATATCGTAAATCTTTATGATACTTCTCCGGATCTAATTGCCACATCAGACGGTATTTATCACTTTATTCGTGTCTCTTTTATCCACTACCGTCCAACATCCGCTCCAATTCGGATTTGTGTTTGAGCCAATGACTCCTCAACAACTCATACTTATCTATATGCTTGTACAAATCCTCGTCTATCGTTGACTTGGCCTCAGGATATGTAGAGTATGTTTTATACAGAGAACCTTTTTGCTTAGACCTAAACTCTGAATTAAACGAATATTTCTGTATCTCTTCCGATAAACCCGGGCAAGCTATCTTTGTTTCCAACTTTTTGATATCCTCAATCAGGTGTTCGTATCTAATGCAAAAATCAACGACTAACTTACCATCTATATGAATAGGTGCATATAGAAAGGAAGCAATCCGTCCCGATTTTTTAAATCTTTTTTCAATCCACTCTCCAAAGACCGGCATGTCCTTCTCTTCGGTATTTCGGTGGCAATCATAATATTTAGAAATCATTTTATCGTAGGGACTTCGTATGGTCGCTATCTTCGTATAGCCTTCCCAAATGTCTGCCGAAATATTATTTTTTATGATGGTTGCACTATTATGTTGCTTATATTTACGGTCTTCACCTTCCCCGATATTTTGCTCTCCATAATATCCTAAAGACTCCCTTATTTCATCCTGTCCACGCCCTAGTCTAGTTATTAAATCTTCAGGCCCACAATACTTTGAAAGTGCCATTTCAAACGACATACTTGCAACTTTTTGAAGCCTTATATATATAACTTTTAGCCTATGTGAAATAATCATTTTATCGACACCTAGATAGCTACGGAACTCACTGTATCAATCGTATAATTATATTATAAATTGAATAAGTATTCCGTATACCGTAAGGGAGAGTTAACATTGCGATTTTGTATGAGTTCACGCCGATTGACCTACCCGCTCAATCGGCTCTTTTATTTTTCAATAGCCTCGGTTCCATATTCGCAATTTATTAGTATAATGATTCCCGAAATATAATACGTGGAGGTATTGACATGACATTGTATACAAAATCTGAAGCACCCGAAGGACATTCATACCATCATATGTGTTGTCCGCACGATTGTCCGGATACTTGTTCTATCTTGGTAACCCGAAACGACAAGACGGGTAAAGTCGTCAGAGTGCAAGGCGACCCGACTCACCCTATCACCAAAGGCTATCTCTGCAACAAAGTAAATCATTATGTTGAATTAGTCTATAACGACAACCGAGTTCTCTATCCACACAAACGAGTAGGGCCCAAAGGTCCGAACGCAAAATTCGAACGCATCGGTTGGGACGAAGCTTTGGATACGATTACCGACAACATGAAGGAAGTCATATCCGAATACGGTTCCGAAGCCGTGCAACCGTATTCGTATTCGGGAACACTCGGCATGCTGGGTTACTGGGGCATGGATCAACGTTTCTGGAACAGAATGAACGCTGCCAGACTGGAGCAATCGATCTGCATCTACGCAGCGATGTGGGCGGGTATTTATACCTACGGCATTGCCAACGGCCCCTCTATACACGAAGCGTGTTCGGAGGCGGAAGTCATTATATTATGGGGGACCAATTTGGTTAGCACCGGCGTGCATGCGATACCTTTTATACAAAAAGCGCGCAAGCGCGGTGTCAAACTAATCGTCATAGACCCACGCGTAACGCGTACTACGATGATGGCGGATTGGCATATACAACCGCGCCCCGGCACCGACGGTGCATTGGCATTAGGGATGATGAAGATCATCGTCGACGAAGGTCTACACGATTTAGATTTCCTAAAAGAACAAACCGTAGGCTGGGAAGAGTTTTTAGAGAAAAAGTTACCCGACTATCCACTTGAGAAAGTCGCAGAGATTACCGGGTTGGATGCCGAGACGATTAAAACGCTGGCTCTAGAATACGGCAGTACGAAAAAAAGCTATATTCGTGCAAATTACGGCTTGAACCGCCACCAAAATGCAGGGCAGATGTGCCGTTCCATCTTGGTGTTGCCTTGTGTCACCGGTGCCTGGCGCGAGAAATGCGGCGGGGTCGCTTTCGGTACACTGGAAGAAATGTGGTTGAAATTCCCGTTGGGCAAATTACAACGCCCGGACTTAGGAAACCGTGCCGAAAAGCGTATCGTCAATATGGTGCAGATCGGACGAGCCCTAGCCGACGATATCGGTGCCAACGAGGAGAAACTGGATCCACCGATTAAACATCTATTCGTTTATAACTCGGATCCGGCAAACTGCGCACCGAATTCCAATAATGTGCGCAAAGGACTGATGCGCGATGACCTGTTCGTTGCAGTACACGATACTTTCTGGACCGATACTTGTAAATACGCCGATATTGTGATCCCTGCCGATACGCAGTTTGAGCGAGCCGATTTGCATGCAGCCTACGGGCATTATTACTTCAATATGAACAAGCCTATCATAGAGCCGTTGGGTGAAAGTGTGCGCAACACCGAAATGTTTCGTATGCTCGCAAAGAAAATGGACTATGTCGAGGCAGGCGATAATGCTTTCACGCAGACCGACGAGGAAATGATGAGAGAAATCGTAGACGATACCGAAAATCCTCTGATGGAAGGCATCACCTACGAGGAACTCGAAAAAAACGGCTGGGCTCGAGGTAGCGTAGAATCCGAACGACGCGACTTCCTGAATAAAGGTTGGCCGACCGAAAGCGGAAAAATAGAAATCTATAGCAAGACTTTAGCCGACCAAGGACAAGACCCTATGCCGACCCACAACCCCGAGGTTGAAGGACAAGAAGATCACGAGCGTCGCAAGGATTATCCGATACAGGTGATCAGTAGCGCAACCCATTACTTTATAGGTGATTCGTTCCAGTCGGTGCCGCGCCTACAAGCGATGATGTCGCGTCCCACCGTCGAATTAAATCCCGAAGATGCAAAAGCACGCCATATCAAAGATGGCGATTTAGTACGTCTTTATAATGATCGCGGCGAGACTTTTTGTTATGCGGTAATCGTCGACGGCTTGTTGCCCGGTGTTTGTGGAACCCAAAAGCAATTTAAGGGAAGCCATACTCCGGGCGGTGTCAACGCAAACGGATTGAACTCCGAGATGTTGACCGACTTCGGCATGAGCCCGTGTTTTTATTCGGTGCTGGTAGAAATAGAGAAAGCGGAGGCAGCGGATAAACTAACCGCACAAAAATTAAAGCAAATGGGAGGAGAAGCCGGCTATATCAAAGCATGGCGTTCCGACCCGCGCAACCAAGACGCCAAGATGAGCGACGAAGAGATCATTGCGTATGCAAAATCGCAAAATCCACAAGCATTTACGGAGGTTTAATGTGAGCAATCCAAGCACCAACTTTTACGATCCTGTCCGACAACTGGCTCAAATACCCTACCCCGATAAGACGCTCTACGGTGGTCGGGCAATAACCAACCAATGCAAGATCAAAAGTATGAAAAAGCTAACTTACGATACTTGCGAATTGGTTATCAAGGCCGAGGAAGGCTCGCAACCGATAGCACGTAGCGCAGGGCAATACGCGATATTAAAAATAGACGGCATTGAAAAACCCCGCGCCTATTCCTTCGCACGCTCTCCGAAATGTGAAGAGACCGGCGAGTATTCATTCTTCATACGCCAAGTGCCGGGAGGTCAATTTTCGGGCTGGTTGTTCGATGCCGACCGCAGCGGGCAACCCATTACCGTTCAAGGACCGCTCGGAAAATTCGGTATAGATCCATCCGATCTGCAAATGGTTTGTATCGCCGGGGGTAGCGGCATGAGTGCTATCTTCGCACTGCTTGAAGATGGCTGCTTTAGACAAATACAGAGAAATGTATTATTCCTATACGGTGCGCGCACCCAGAGAGACCTCTATTGCATTGAAGAAATCAAAACATTAAAAGAGAAGTGGCATTCGGATTATCAATTCGAGTTTGTCCCGGTATTGTCCGAAGAACCCGAAGACAGCGACTGGCAAGGCGCACGCGGCATGGTGACCGATTATCTAAAGAAAAACTACTTGGATGCCGGAAAAGTGTCGTTGACCGAAGCCAAAGCCTATTTCTGCGGACCGCCACCGATGATAGACGCGGGCATTGCGGTATTAACCGACCTCGGGATGTCGGAAAACGACATCTATTACGATAAATTCGAAGACATCAGATCACCGGCACCGGTAGTTGATAATGCAACCTGCGTGTTATGCGACGAATGTCTTTTTGTCTGTCCTATACCCAAGTGTATTATCGAGGCATCGAATTTACGCAAAGACGGCGACGGCATCGTCTACGAAGAAGTGGATCCCTATAAGACATCGGGTCTCTATTACAACACCCTGTATATAGACCCCAAACAATGTATCCGTTGCTACGCTTGCGTCGATGCATGTCCGGCGGGTGCAATAGATCCTAAAAATCCTGCTATGCCTAAAATGATACGGCGTATCGACGGCTAGAGGCACCAACGCCTTTCCCTCTTTGGGAGGGGAATGTACCGACACCGTACCTTGTGCAGATATTTCTGGGGCTATTGAAAAAGTATTTCATAGAGTAGTAGGGGCGGACTTATATGTCCGCCCGAACACGTGTCGTGTCAGCATAAATAAAATCGTACGCCATCCAATTTATGGAAACCAAAACCAAATGGCGCAAGCGGTTGAGTTTGTACAGAACGGTATTTTTGGGCAGACACACAGGTCTGCCCCTACGACTTTATGGTTATCATACATGTGGCGCATAGCGGTTAGATTTATGCAGTATCAATACTTTTTCAACAGCCTCGGTGTGTCTGCACAGGTATAGTGCTAGTCCATTCCCTCCTGTAGAGGAACAGTTCAATGTATAATAACCGAGTAATTTCAAAGTTCGGTCATGTATATTTTTTTGACTATCGCAGCAATCCTTATCTTGCTGCTGCTTATCCGTTGGATTAGGCTACAACCTAAGGAAAATCGCTGGCGTTATTATCTGTATTTGCTGATTGCCTTGCTCGTGGGCATGGCATTAACCGGCAGATTACATTGGTTCGTCGTTGCCGGCGGAGCCGCAATACCCCTCATAATGAAGCTGTTCACCTTTCTACGCTGGACACCCTTCATATTCCGTTTATACCAAAGAATCAAGCCCGGCAGCTCCGGTCCCGGTTTGTTCGGATCGGCAAACGCTTCCCCCGAGATGGTACAGAATTTGTTGCGTCGCTTAGCCTCTCTGAACGAGCAAGAAATGCGGGTTCTGATAGAAATTCTGAAAAAAAGGGATCCGCAAGCAGCGAGTTTTGTGGAAGCATACTTTAAGCGACAACCTCACAACCGACGACAGAGTGCCGCGCCCAAGAATATCACAAGCAAAGAAGCCTATAAGATTTTAGGCGTTGAAGCCGGTGCGACACGCGAACAAATCATAGACGCACACCGAAAACTCATGCAAAAATTCCACCCCGACCGCGGCGGCACACCTTATATGGCGGCGATGATCAACGATGCAAAACGCGTCCTTTTGGATCAACTATGACACCGGTGCTCTATCTCAAACGAGCACTCGACGGCATCGTTGCGCTTTATAAGCGAGCAAATGCCTCGAAGACCGTAGAACGAGGACCCTCTTCGACCGATTACGGCGGTATGGGTGAGCGTGAAATACAACTGCGTTTAGAATTGTTGATAGACCTGCCGAACAAGGATTTATCCGAACTGTTTCAAACCGCAAAATCATTGACCCGTTTCGGCATGGCAGACCAACTGAGACTACTGAACGCAGCGCAAGAGCTAAGCCTCGTTTCGACCGAGATTACACACGAGTTTTGCTGCCGAGCCATAGTCGCACTAAAACATCTGGACGATAAAAACTGGCGCATATGGGTCGACGAAATTAAATCTCTGACATTAAATAAAGGTGTGTCGGATGCAATGGCTTATCTCGCACAAACCGACGATTATGTTGCGTCGCTCCGGCCCGAACCGGCCACCGTAATACTCGAGCAAGTACGCCCGGTAATAGAGTATTTGATCACCGGCTTCGGCAAAGCACGGCTCAAAATCGCTCCCGGTACGGAACTCTACACCGATACCGCAACGCTATTCTTACCCGAAAAATATACCGGCTTCGATAGCATCGATAAAAATTTCAGTTTCTATAAATTGGCAACCACCTATCTATGGGCGCAGAGCTGGTTCGGTACATGGCGTATCGACATTCCGCGACTGCTATACGAACACAACGATCCCGAGCGTGCGATAAACATCTTCCAAGCATTGGAAACCTTACGGCTCGCACATTGCCTTGCGCGCACCCTGCCCGGCATCGTGCGATTGGAAAGTATGCTTTACGGCACACGCTGGCAACCACCCGATACACCTGCGTGGCGTAATGCCGATACAAAACTTGCCCAAGAATATGCGCGCTCCGAAGACAGCTTAAACCTGATAAACTCGGTGTATACCGAACCCACACCCGAACTGTATCCGTGCCACGGTGTATACAAACCGGGACGGGTCTATAAGGTGATTAAAACTCGCGTCGACGATAACCAAAGGCGGCTTGCGGAAATGCTGGACAGACTACGCGAACAACTACAAAAACAAAATAAAATTTCTGCCAAAACTTCGACCCCGTTCACATTGAAGTTCTACGAACAAGCTTTGACACCCGACGAATACGGGTTCGTACTAAACCGCGATGGCGAAGATATAGAAATTCCCGAAGACATGCTCGAATTATTCGAACAGCTAGGACAAGATTTAGGCGCAATACCCGAATCGTTATTGTCGGAATCCGCCTCGGATACCGAAGCTCCCGATCTTAGCGACGAAATCCCCGAGGTGAAAGAACACGAGGCGGCAAAGCCGATGCTACCCGAATGGGATCATGCAATTCAAAAATATCGCAAAGATTGGTGCCATATCTATATAGAATCGCTCGACGAAGGCGACTCCGACTTTGTATCCCGAACACTCGCCGAACACTACAATATCGTCAACCGACTGCACCGCACATTCGAGGCGTTGCGCAACGACGACAAATTACTACGCAAGCAAACACACGGAGACGAAATAGATCTAGACGCCGTCGTCGAAAGTTGGGTGGATACACTGGCTATAAAAACCGAACTCAACGACAACATTTTCATCAGAACCAATAAAGAAGAACGCGATGTTGCGGTGATGTTCCTCATAGACATGAGTGCCTCTACACGCGGCTGGATCAACAGACTTGAAAAAGAAGCCTTGGTGCTGTTGTGCGAATCTCTGGAAACCTTGGGCGACCGCTATGCAATCTACGGCTTCAACGGACACACCCGAAAGCAATGCAAGATATATCCCGTCAAAACCATCGACGAAGATTACGGCAAAACGGTACAGGAAAAAATCGGTGCAATCAAAGCCGAATTGTATACCCGTATCGGCGCAGCGGTTCGTTATGTAGGAGAGCAACTGCAATGTATAGAGGCTAAAACCAAAATACTCATCGTGTTATCGGACGGCAAACCCGACGATGCCGACGGCTACCGCGACAGCTACGGCATAGAAGACACCCGCAAAGCATTGTTCGAGTTACGCGCCAACGGTATACACTCGCATTGCATTACGATCGACAAAGCGGCTATGGAATACCTACCTTATATGTACGGACACACCCGCTTCTCTATCATCAACGAAATAGAAAAACTTCCGCTCAGAATGGCAGAAATCTACCGTCAAATTACATGCTGAAGATTGCATGCCGATGACTAAGCAATTTCAATCTCTTAGAATGACGGTCGTAGAAGATGCGGTCATACCGATAGTCAATACATTAATACGCAAACACCCTGACACGATCTCTCTGGGGCAGGGAGTGGTCTACTATCCGCCGCCGCCCGCCGTCTCGGACGCGATTAAAAAAGTGATGTCCTGCACCGAATACCATCTCTACGGCCCGGTTGCCGGATTGGATGAACTACAAACGGCATTGAAAGACAAACTGCAAAACAAAAATAACATCGTATTGAGCGACGAACAATGCCTGTTCATAACCGCCGGTGCGAACATGGCATTCAATGCAGTCGTACTTGCGCTGTGCGACCCGGGCGACGAGATTATCGTGTCGGCACCCTACTACTTCAACCACAAAATGACTATAGAAATGTGTAGCTGTAAAGCCGTCATCGTCGATACCGACGAAAATTATCAGCCGGTAATCGCACGCATAACGAGGGCTATCACCACCAAAACTCGTGCAATCGTCAGCATATCGCCGAATAATCCCAGCGGATGCATATACTCGGAACAAACACTCGGCGCAATAAATGCGCTGTGCGCCGAACACCGAATTTATCATATCAGCGACGAAGCCTACGAAGATTTCACCGATGAAACGCATACACATTTCTCGCCCGGCTCGCTCCCCGATTCGGCTACGCATACTATATCGATATTCTCCTTTTCCAAAAGCTACGGTCTCGCATCGTGGCGTGTAGGCTACATGGTAGTGCCTTACGAACTCGATGCGGCAATCCACAAAGTACAAGACAATATAATCATCTGCCCACCCACCGTGTCGCAATTTGCCGCACTGGAGTGTCTGAAATCGGGAGCGGATTATGTCAAAGACCGGATGAAACAAATCGCCGCCAATAGAGAACTATGCAGATCGATGCTCGGAGCCCTCGCCGACAAAGGTTTAATCGAACCACCGCACATAGAGGGCGCGCTTTACGCTTTTATCACCTTGCCCGATACAGTCTGTGATATCGCGACGATAGAAAAATTGATTAACGATTTCGGCGTCGCAGTCATACCGGGCTACGCCTTCGGCATGCAATACAAAAACTGTATCAGAGTATCGTACGGTGCATTATCCACCGAACGATTGGAGGTCGGATTGACACGCTTGGCCGAAGGGTTGAGTGAAATATCAACCCAAAAACCGTAAGGATGAACTATATTTCATTCTAATGTATTGACCCTCGTATTAAGAATTGTCGGTGGCAAAAAGTAAAATAAGGCGACTGATATAAAGCTGTTGCGTCACAATGTCATCAGCGTGGAATAAATGTGAAAGCCGCCGATGTAGGTACCGATTGCCGACCCGATAGTGCTCAATACGAAAATCATGATAACTCTAGCTACTCTATTGTGTCGCCACCCCGACAATTTCGTAGTGTCTTTCTTGAGGGTTGCAAAATCGGAGACTCTGGGCTTTTTCAAATAAAGTTCCACCGCCGCAGCCACCACACCGACACCGATCGTAGGATTGATAGAGGTCAGCGGTGCTGCCAGAAAGACCGATACGATGGTCAAAGGGTGCGCCGCTGCGATCAAAGCACCCGTCGCTGCCAACCCCCCGTTGATTAGTATCCAGTCTATTACCAGATCGATACCTACCTGGGTCTCCTTAGAAAAACCGTAGGCAAATCCGGCAATTATCACCGACACGATTAGCCACGGTAGCAGACGAGTGAACCTTTTTTTCTGCGGGATTTTTTCGTACTCGCTAATCGTCGCTTCCGGTTCGCTACTCGCTTGTTCAATCTCGCGCACGGTGCCCTTCAGATGTGCCGCACCTATGATGAGTAGCATGGATTTCGGCTTATGTTCCGCTATGAATTGCCGCACCTTGGCTGCCATATAAGCGTCGCGTTCGTCGAGCAATATGTTTTTGATGTTGCGAATTGACATCGGCAGTTGCTCGAAAATTGCCTCTAAGGTTCGCCCCTGCTTGATACGTTCTACTTCTTGGATTGAAACTTTTTCGGTATAAAACAGGCTTGCAATCAGCGCATTGAACAACATCAGTTTTCTCCACCACGACAAACTGCCGTAGAGCCGCTTAAAAGTTAAACCGATATCACGATCGACGACAGCCAAAGATAGGTTACGTTCTTCGGCAATTCGCAACGCTTCCTTGAACTCCACACCGGGCTCCACTCCCAGTTGATCGGCGAGACGTTGCTGATAACCTCCCAATATCAATATTGCCACCACTCTAAAGACTTTGCGTTGCCGTATCACCTCACCCAAATCCATATCCAAAAAACTGTTCGGTGATACCAATGTTTTGTGGCGGCTTTGACATAGCTCTACCGCAACCGAATCGTACGCACCACTTTCGAGCAATATGCGTACCATATCGGCACTTGCCCTAGACACATGGGCGGTTCCTAAAACGGTGACGCGCACGCCTTGATATTCAAGTTCCACCAGAGGTTCCGATTGCAGTTGTGTCTTATCCATCGTCTCCGCAAACTTTGCATTTTGCATTTCTTCTCACACGCAGTTCTCGCCAATTCATCGTCTGTGCGTCAAATAACAAAAGACGACCTACTAGAGTGTCTCCGAGGTTTAATAAAATCTTCAGTGCTTCAATCGCCTGCATACTTCCGATTACGCCTACCACCGGAGAAAGGATGCCGTTGGCAACACAACTCTCGTCCACATAAGTATCTTCGGTATAAAGACATTGATAACAGGGACTTTCGGTATCGCGAGCGTCAAACACGCTCAACTGCCCTTCCATACGGATAGCAGCCCCGTGGACCAGCGGTATTCGGGCGTGCCGGCAGGCCTTGTTGATCGCATGACGTATCGCAAAATTGTCGGTTGCATCGACAACGACATCCACATCCATAACATATCGATGCAAAAGATCCAGATTCATTTTCCGATTTATAGACGTTATCTCAATGTCGGGGTTTAATCGGTGTAGCGTTTTTTGTGCCGATTCGGTTTTTCGCATATCGATACTCTCCGTATCGTGTATCGGTTGTCTTTGTAAGTTCGATAAATCAACGCGGTCGTAATCGGCAATCAGCATATGCCCCACCCCGCTCGCTGCCAAGTACGTTGCCGCAGAAGACCCCAAACCACCCAAACCGACGACGAGCACCCGTGCCTCCAGTAACTTTTCCTGGCCCTCTATTCCGATTTGTGGCAATAGTATATGACGACTGTAGCGCAACAAAGCGTGGTCGCTCAAGTCGTCCGTCATTGAGATTTGCGGTTTTTTAATGCTGCTTGTTGTTCTGCCGTCATCGGCTTTTGATAACGCGCTTTCCATTCCTTATAAGGCATCCCGTATATCATCTTGCGAGCCTCTTCGTAATCCAACTCGATGTTGTGTTCTTCCGCCGCTGCCACATACCATTTTGCCAAACAATTTCTACAAAAATCCGCCAAGTTCATCAAGTCTATATTCTGAACTTCGGTTTTTTCCTGCAAATGCTTGATCAATCTGCGGTAGACGGCAGCTTCCAGTTCCAAGCGCGTGTCGTTGTCTATTTCCATCGTAATTACCTCGTTGTACTATCGTTGTCGGTCTAAAAAATTCTAACAAAATTATATTTTATACCAAAGTCAAACAGTCTGTTGTTGAAAACAAAACCAAATAGTGAAAGCGGTTGTAAACCACCCCGTCAGGCTTCGCCTGCCACCCCTCCACAGGAGGGGAATGTACCAACACTATACCTTGTGCGGAACCCCGGCAACCACCCCATGGAAAGGCTTTACATTTTGCAGTATGTGTCAGAGGAGGCTGTTGAAAAAGTATCGTCAGCGTGCAACCGTAACCGCTTGCGCCATGAATATTTGCAAACCACCCGTAGGGGCGGACTAGCATGTCCGCCCGTAACGCGTTGTGCCTAAACGATTTATACATTCATCCATCCAATTTATGGAAACCAAAACCAAATGGCGCAAGTGATTGGATTCGTACGATGCCGCACTTTTTCAACAGCCCCCCCCTTGACAACCACCCCGTCAAGCTTCGCTTGACACCCCTCCACAGGAGGGGAATTATGGTTTAGTCGGTTAGTCCTTCAAGAAATACTCTAACTTGTACTTGTATAGTAACTGGATTAGGATCACCTACTAGTTGAGGTTTGACATACTCTGCATTAGGAACAAGATATAGTTCATCTTTTATCACACTTAATGGATTTTCTATGAAACCTATATGACGTTCTCCCAAAATTTAGTACTAATGCTTAAAGTTAGTTTTTCCGATAAACTAGAGAAGTTAAAAACATTACAGGAGAACTTAACATGAAGAGAAAACGTTTTAGTGAAGAACAAATCATTAAGGCATTAAAGTCAAATCAAGCCGGCATGAAAGTAATCGATATCTGTCGTGATCTAGGCATCGCCGAACAGACATTTTATCGCTGGCGCAGCAAGTATAATGGCATGGAAGTGGCAGAAGCTAAACGCCTGCGAGAGCTTGAAGCCGATAATAGCAAGCTCAAGAAGCTATTGGCTGAATCGGTGATGCAGTGTGAAACACTTAAGGAGGTATTATCAAAAAAGTGGTAAAGCCGGCGCAACGCAAGCAGATTGTCAAAGATCTAGTGAGCGCGGGTCGGCATAGTGAACGCACTGCGTGTGCCCTTGCCAGTATTAGTCGCACTGCATATCGCTATCAGGGCAACCAAGCCGATAAAGATCGTCAACTGGAAGCTGCGTTATTGGAGAAGGCAAAGCAATATCCACATTATGGCTATAAGATGTTGCATGCGCTTTTGAAGAGCGAAGGCCGGGTCGTCAATGTGAAGCGTACCTATAGGCTTTATAAGAAGCTCAGGCTCGAATTGAGAACCAAGAAGCGCAAGAAGCTGTGTCATCCGCGTGGCGTGCCGAAAACACCGGCAACGGTGAATGAGTGCTGGTCAATGGACTTTGTGCATGACCAGTTTAGCGACGGCAGATGCTTTCGGGTATTGAACATAGTAGATAACTTCAGCCGTGAATGTGTCGGACAGATTGTTGATGTTTCGATCACCGGTCAACGCGTAGCAAACTATCTATCCGAATTGATAGAATGGCTCGGTGTGAAGCCGGCACGCATCGTCTGCGACAATGGCACCGAGTTTAGATGCAAGGCGATGTTCCACTGGAGCCGAGATCAGCAGGTGGAATTGGACTTTATCCAACCCGGCAAACCGACCCAGAATGCCTTTGTAGAAAGTTTCAACGGCAAGTTCCGAGACGGTTGTCTGAACCAGTTCTGGTTTCGTTCAATAAAAGAGGCGAGAGAGATTATAGAAGCCTGGCGAATAGATTATAATGAAGTGCGTCCGCACAGCGCATTGGGTTATCAACCCCCAAGTGTATTTGCGGAGGCTATAGCATGAAAACTAACTTTGTATATGGTAATAAAAATGGGGCAACGTCATATATGTTCTCCTTCCTCGTTATACTCATTTAAACACTCAACAGATAGTCTACCTAAACCATGCTCATAGTCAGGACCGGGAGGTCCCATATCCACTGCACAGCTTTTAACTATTGCAACAGAGGTGACTGCAGCTTGCAGATCTGTCATAGGTTCTTGCCACTCATATTCAGGATAGTTTCTTATAAAATAGGAAACTGCCCATGACGTTCTCCCAAAATTTAGTACTAATGCTTAAAGTTAGTTTTTCCGATAAACTAGAGAAGTTAAAAACATTACAGGAGAACTTAACATGAAGAGAAAACGTTTTAGTGAAGAACAAATCATTAAGGCATTAAAGTCAAATCAAGCCGGCATGAAAGTAATCGATATCTGTCGTGATCTAGGCATCGCCGAACAGACATTTTATCGCTGGCGCAGCAAGTATAATGGCATGGAAGTGGCAGAAGCTAAACGCCTGCGAGAGCTTGAAGCCGATAATAGCAAGCTCAAGAAGCTATTGGCTGAATCGGTGATGCAGTGTGAAACACTTAAGGAGGTATTATCAAAAAAGTGGTAAAGCCGGCGCAACGCAAGCAGATTGTCAAAGATCTAGTGAGCGCGGGTCGGCATAGTGAACGCACTGCGTGTGCCCTTGCCAGTATTAGTCGCACTGCATATCGCTATCAGGGCAACCAAGCCGATAAAGATCGTCAACTGGAAGCTGCGTTATTGGAGAAGGCAAAGCAATATCCACATTATGGCTATAAGATGTTGCATGCGCTTTTGAAGAGCGAAGGCCGGGTCGTCAATGTGAAGCGTACCTATAGGCTTTATAAGAAGCTCAGGCTCGAATTGAGAACCAAGAAGCGCAAGAAGCTGTGTCATCCGCGTGGCGTGCCGAAAACACCGGCAACGGTGAATGAGTGCTGGTCAATGGACTTTGTGCATGACCAGTTTAGCGACGGCAGATGCTTTCGGGTATTGAACATAGTAGATAACTTCAGCCGTGAATGTGTCGGACAGATTGTTGATGTTTCGATCACCGGTCAACGCGTAGCAAACTATCTATCCGAATTGATAGAATGGCTCGGTGTGAAGCCGGCACGCATCGTCTGCGACAATGGCACCGAGTTTAGATGCAAGGCGATGTTTCACTGGAGCCGAGATCAGCAGGTGGAATTGGACTTTATCCAACCCGGCAAACCGACCCAGAATGCCTTTGTAGAAAGTTTCAACGGCAAGTTCCGAGACGGTTGTCTGAACCAGTTCTGGTTTCGTTCAATAAAAGAGGCGAGAGAGATTATAGAAGCCTGGCGAATAGATTATAATGAAGTGCGTCCGCACAGCGCATTGGGTTATCAACCCCCAAGTGTATTTGCGGAGGCTATAGCATGAAAACTAACTTTGTATATGGTAATAAAAATGGGGTAACGTCAGTTCAATCGGCGGTTCTATTGCGCCTGCCACCCCTCCGAAGGAGGGGAATGTACCGGCACTGCACTTTTGCAGACCCTTAGCGACCACCCCATGAAAAGGCTTTACATTTTGCAATATGTACTAAGATTTTGCACAACGTTACGCCGATTGACCTACTGGCTCAATCGGCGGTTCTATTGCGCCTGCCACCCCTCCAGAGGAGGGGAATGTACCGGCACTGTAGCTTGTGCAGAACCTTGGGGGCTGTTGAAAAAGTGCGGCATCGTACGAATCCAATCACTTGCGCCATTTGGTTTTGGTTTCCATAAATTGGATGGATGAATGTATAAATCGTGTAGGCACAACGCGTTACGGGCGGACATGCTAGTCCGCCCCTACGGGTGGTTTGCAAATATTCACGGCGCAAGCGGTTACGGTTGCACGCTGACGATACTTTTTCAACAGCCCCCAGAGTTCTGCACAACGTGACACCACTTGTGCTACTGCAACAAGTGGTGGTTCTATACGCCGCCACCCCTCCAAAGGAGGGGAATGTACTAGTGCGGAACCGCAATGTAACCGACATGTGTAGGGGCGGTTATCGCAAATTAGGCGAGTGCTTGTTCTATATCCGCGATAATGTCGTCTATGTGTTCTATACCTATCGATAGTCTAACCAAGTCTTCGGTGACACCGGAACTTTTGAGATCCGCTTTTGAGAGTTGACGATGGGTCGTCGTGGCGGGATGACACGCCAACGAGCGCGCATCGCCTATGTTGACGAGACGCAGAATAAGTTGCAAGGCATCTATGAACTTAGCACCTGCTTCGGCACCACCTTCTATACCGAAACTCAAGATGCCGGATGCCTTGCCGCTCAAATAACGGTCTACCAACGACCTACTCGGATGGTCGTCTAAGCCGGCATAATTAACCCACCGCACCCGCGGATGGGCTTGCAGATAGCGAGCGACGGCAAGCGCGTTATCGCTATGCCGCTCTATACGCAACGGCATCGTCTCTAAACCTTGTAAGATTAAAAAGCTATTCAACGGGGCGAGTGCGGAACCCATATTCCTGAGCGGCACCACGCGTGCTCTGGCAATAAAGGCAGCTTCACCCATCGCTTCCACATAGCTAACGCCGTGATACGACGGGTCGGGTTCTATCAGCATAGAATAACGGTCGGCGTGTTCTTGCCATGGGAAACGTCCCGAGTCAACGATAATGCCGCCGATGCTGTTGCCGTGTCCGCCCATATATTTAGTCAGAGAATGTACGACGATATCGGCACCGTGCTCAAAAGGTCGGCAGAGATAAGGAGTCGGCACCGTATTATCGACGACCAATAAAATACCGTTCTTCCGGCAAGTCTCGGCGAGTGGTGTCAAATCGCAAACATTTCCTGCCGGGTTACCCAACGACTCACAAAAAACGAGCTTGGTTTTGTCGTCGATTAAATCGGCTATCTGTTCGTCTTCGGTGAAGCGTACCTCTATACCCAGACGCGGCAGTGTATGCGCAAATAAATTATAGGTCCCACCGTAAAGTTGACTCGTCGAAATAATGTTATCTCCGCTATCGGCGACGGTAAATATCGCGTAGGTAGTCGCTGCCATTCCCGACGATAAAGCCAGCGCACCGATGCCGCCTTCCATCGCAGCGACGCGTTTTTCCAATACATCGGTCGTTGGATTCATGATTCGGGTATAGATGTTGCCCATCTCTTTAAGGTCGAATAAATCGGCACCGTGTTGGGTATCCCTGAAAGTATAAGAGGTGGTTTGATAAATCGGCGTGACCGCAGCACGCGTTGTCGCCTCACATTCGTATCCGGCGTGTATCGCAATTGTTTCCAGTTTCATGTGTTAGTCCTCCTTAATATCATAAGCTATATACATCGTAATCATCCGATTCCATCGCCTCGACGATGGCACAAGCACCGGCGATTGTTGTAGTGTAGCACACTCTATTCTGTACCGCACTAGATCGTATGGTACGCGAATCGGTGATCGCTTGTCTACCCTCGGTTGTATTGATGATCAAATTAACTGTCCCGTCGTCTATAAAATCAACAACATTGGGACGACGATTCTCTATAACCTTGTAGACAGGACGACACGCAATGCCGGCGTCGTTAAACGCTTGCCGAGTGCCTCGGGTTGCCAATATATCGAAGCCTTTGTCGCTTAGGTTTCGGGCAATTTCCGTCGCTGCCTGTTTGTCCACATCGCGCACGCTCATCAGCACCGTACCACCACGCGGTAATGTGTTGCCCGCTGCGAGTTGTGCTTTGGCATAAGCCTCGCCGAAATTTCGACCGCTTCCCATCACCTCACCGGTAGAGCGCATCTCGGGACCCAAGATCGGATCCACACCTATAAATTTATTGAACGGAAAAACCGCCTCCTTGACCGCAAAACGAAAGGCACTCTGCCTCACCTCCCTCGGCACATAAAGACCTTCGCCGTTTTCTACGAAACCCTGTTTTTTAAGGTCTATATCAACCATGCAGCGAGCGGCGATTTTAGCCAGCGGCAAACCGATGGCCTTGGATACGAACGGCACCGTGCGCGACGCACGCGGATTGACCTCTATGACATAGACCTGATTGTTCTTGATAGCGAACTGTGCGTTCATCAATCCTTTGATGTCGAGGGCGAGGGCGATGATTTTAATTTGCCGTGCGAGTTCGGTTTGTATCGCTTCGGGCAAGGAATAAGGTGGGATTGAACAGGCGGAGTCACCCGAATGTACCCCGGCTTGCTCGATATGTTCCATGATACCGCCGAGTAGTACATTTTCCCCGTCGCACACTGCGTCTACATCGACCTCTATCGCATCGGACAAGAAACGGTCTATCAAAACCGGTTTGTTTTTTGATACTTGGGTCGCCTCTAATATGTAATGTTTGAGTTCGCCTTCGTCGTACACGATCTTCATCGCACGGCCTCCCAAAACAAAAGAGGGTCTGACGATAATCGGATAGCCTATCGTGGCGGCAATGTCCAACGCCTCCGCTTCGGTCAGCGCAATGCCGTTGGGCGGCTGCCTCAAACCCAACTGTTTTATGACCTCCTGAAAACGCTTCCGATCTTCGGCCAAGCCGATGGTGTCGGCACTGCTCCCGAGTATAGGCACGCCGGTGTCGGCTAAACTTTGGGTCAGATTCAAAGGTGTTTGACCGCCGTATTGCACCACCACACCTTTGAAATCACCATTGCTTTTTTCGGTTTCTATAACATTCAGTACATGCTCGAAATCCAAAGGCTCGAAATAGAGACGATCCGAGGTGTCGTAATCGGTTGATACCGTCTCGGGATTGCAGTTGATCATAATCGTCTCATAGCCGGCTTCGCGCAATGCAAACGAAGCATGCACACAACAATAATCAAACTCTATACCTTGCCCTATACGATTGGGACCGCTACCCAGTATGATAATCTTTTGCCTAGCACTCGGATACGCCTCACATTCCTCGTCATAACACGAATACAAATAAGCGGTCTGCGTGTCAAACTCCGCCGCACAACTATCCACTCTTTTGTATGTCGTATTAATCTTTGCATTACGACGGCTGTCGTAGACTATTCGATCGTCGACCGACAATAACCTTGCAATATGTGCATCGGCAAAGCCCTGCCGTTTGAGTTCGTGTAAATGCGTACGGTTAGAAATCTCAAAAAGACGGTGTTTTATCTTTTTTTCGGCATCTATGATCTCCGACATTTGACTTAGAAACCAAGGATCTATCTTGGTCGATTCATAGAGCCGATCGATACCAACGCCCATTCTCAAAGCCTCGGCGATCAACAATATCCTGTTCGGGGTTGCATCGTGCAAGCGTAATACGAGTTCATCGATATCGTTGCTCGGTGCCGACTCGGTGTGCGGTGCTTGCGTCGAGGCAAGCCCTACATACCCTAGCTCCAAACTGCACAATGCTTTCTGCAAGGACTCCTTGAAAGTCCTACCGATTGCCATCGCCTCGCCGACCGATTTCATTTGCGTCGTCAGATGATTAGAGATTTGAGGGAATTTCATAAAATCAAAACGCGGTATTTTAGTAACCACATAATCTATCGTCGGTTCAAAAGATGCCGGTGTCGCCCCACCGGTAATCTCGTTCTTTAATTCATCCAAGCTATAACCTACCGCCAATTTCGCAGCGACCTTGGCAATCGGGAAACCGGTTGCCTTAGACGCCAACGCCGAGGAGCGCGAGACGCGCGGATTCATCTCTATCACCACCATACGGCCGTCTTCCGGGTTGATCGCAAACTGCACATTGGAACCCCCGGTATCTACACCGATCTCTCGCAACACCGCAATCGAGGCGTTTCGCATCTTTTGGTATTCCTTGTCGGTTAAGGTTTGTATAGGTGCGACCGTGATCGAGTCGCCGGTGTGTACCCCCATCGGGTCGAAGTTTTCTATCGAACATACGACGATGCAATTATCGTTGCAATCGCGTACGACTTCTATTTCAAATTCCTTCCAGCCCAATAAGGACTCTTCTAACAAAACCTCGCTGATCGGCGACAACGCCAAACCGTGCTTGACTATGTCCTCGAACTCCTCGGGATTGCGAGCAATACCGCTGCCGCTACCACCTAAGGTATAAGACGGTCTGACGATGATCGGGAAACCCAACCGCTCGGGTACGGCCTGCGCTTGTTGCCAATCTTTTACGACAACCGAGCGCGCACTTTTTAGACCGATGTTCTCCATCGCTTTGCGGAACAACAAACGATCCTCGGCTTTGCTAATCGCTTCCGACGAAGCACCGATTAATTGCACGCCGAATTTCTGCAACACGCCTTCTCGCTGCAAGTCCATCGCACAATTCAAAGCGGTCTGCCCACCCATTGTCGGCAACAAGGCATCGGGTCTTTCTTTTTCTATAATTTTCTCCAGTGTGCGCCATTCTACAGGCTCTATATAAATCGTATCGGCAGTATCCGGGTCGGTCATAATCGTCGCCGGATTGGAATTGACCAAGACGACGCTATAGCCCTCCTCGCGCAACGCTTTGCACGCTTGCACACCGGAATAATCAAACTCGCACGCCTGCCCGATAACGATAGGCCCGGCACCGATGATCAAGATACGGGATAAGTCCTCACGCTTGGGCATTAGATTCCATGTGTCGGATAAAATTATCGAACAATGCGCTCACATCGTGGGGTCCGGGGCTCGCTTCCGGATGACCTTGAAAGCCGAATGCAGGATAATCTTTGTGGCGTATGCCCTGAATCGTGTTATCGAACAACGATAGATGACTGACTTCCAACTGCTTGGGCAGACTTGCCGCATCGATGCAAAAACCATGATTTTGGCTCGTCAGCATCACCCGCTTACTGGATAAGTCGAGCACCGGATGATTCGCCCCGTGATGCCCGAACTTCATCTTCATCGTTTGCGCACCGCTTGCCAAACCGAGCAACTGATGTCCCAGGCATATTCCGAAAATAGGCAAGCCACTCGGCAAAAGCTCGCGTATCGTATCGATTGCATAATCGCAAGGTTCGGGGTCACCCGGCCCGTTGGACAAAAAAACACCGTCGGGCTGCTGTGTCAATACCTCCGCCGCCGTTGTCTTCGCCGGCACTACCGTGATACGACAACCGCGCGCTGCCAGGTGTCTCAATATGTTACGCTTGATACCGTAATCGAATGCCACCACATGTCGCTGCGAGTCTTCGTCTGCATCCCAACGATAAGACTCTTCGGTACTCACATGTTGTGCCAAATCTTTGTCTTTCAAACCCGAGAAGTTACGCAACGCAACTTCGGCATCATCTTGAGATACCCCCTCGTCAAACACCACTCCGTCCTGTGCACCGTGCATACGCAAATGCCGCGTGAGGCGACGAGTATCTACATCGGCTATTGCAACAACCTTGCTGCCTACCAGATAATCGTTCAAATCCTGCTTACGCCGCCAACTGCTCGCTTGCGACGGCAAATCGCGAATAACCAGTGCTGCCGCATAAATTCCACCGGATTCCACATCGTCATCGTTGACACCCGTATTACCGATATGCGGATACGTCAATGTCACAATCTGTTGCGCATAAGACGGGTCGGTCAAAATTTCCTGATAACCGGTCATCGCCGTATTGAAAACAACCTCACCGACGGCAATACCACTAGCCCCGATAGAGATACCGTCGAAACGAGTACCGTCTCTCAACAAAAGCGTAGCAGAACTTGCCATCTTGCTAAATTACTATTAGAAATTATCAATTAAATGTTTGCACTTAAAATCGGAAGCTGCGCACTGCCCTCCACCGGTACGCCACCTGCAATGCGCCTATTATACAACCGGTTGAAAAATTGTCGTATTGAAATGTTTTTAACTTCTCTAGTTTATCGGAAAAACCAACTTTAATATTGCTAACAAGTTCGGGGAGAATGTCAATAGGTGTCGAGTACCTAAGAGAGGAGGGCATCAACCCTCCTTTGCAGCCTTGTCTTTCTCTTGCGGTGTTTGTTGTTCACGACCGACCAAGCATACATAAGCCATCGGGGCATTATCTCCTTTGCGAAAGCCATGCTTGAGGATGCGTAAATAGCCGCCGGGACGTTCACGATAATAGGGGCCGAGGTCGGTGAATAGTTTATTGACTGCCGACTTATCACGTAGTTTGGCAAAGGCACGTCTGCGTGCGGCAACATTATCGTGCTTTGCGAGCGTGATGATAGGTTCTATAACCCGTCTCAATTCTTTTGCTCGGGTGAGCGTGGTATGTATCTTTTCGTGTTCAATCAGCGATACCGACATATTTGCAAAGAGGGCTTTGCGGTGTGCCGGGGTGATATTGAGTTTTCTGCCCGAATTAAGATGTCGCATGATTTTCTCGGTTTAATCTCTGCCGAGGCGACCTGCCGTCCAGCTGGAAGCCAACTTAGCCGGTGGCCAATTTTCGACTTCCATACCTAAGCGCAAGCCGAAATCGGCAAGCATGTTCTTGATCTCGGTTAAAGATTTCTTACCCAGATTGGGTGTTCTCATCAAGTCCATTTCCGATCTGATTACCAAATCGCCCAGATAGTATATTTTTTCGGATTTCAGACAATTTGCCGAGCGTACGGTTAAATCAACTTCTTCGACCGGCTTCATCAACAGTTCATCGATTTCATTTTTGGTGCTTTCTTGCTCGGTGACTTCAATCTCCTCGAGATTAACGAAAACATTCAGTTGAGAGTGTAGCGTGATCGCTGCTTGGCTGACGAGCTCTTCGGCACTCACCGTGCCGTTGGTCTCCAACTCTAATATCAGTTTATCCAAATCGGTACGGTCGCCTACGCGTGTGCTCTCGACATTGTACGATACTTTCTTTATGGGACTGAAACTGGCATCGAGTAATAAGCTACCCACGACTTGATTCTCTTTCTTCTCTTTGCGTACGACCGCCGGTTGGTAGCCTCGTCCTTTTTCAATCCACAGATCCATTTCCAGTTCACCTTTATCGCTCAGATGTGCGATAACATGGTTTTTGTTGGCGATTTCAACCGTTTCTTCGATTTGTATATCGGCACCGGTAACCACCCCTTTACCTTTTTTATGCACGCGTACCATCGTTGCGTCTTTCTCGTATAGTCTAATCGCCAATCCCTTCAGATTGAGGAGTATATCTACGACATCCTCCTGCACGCCTTCGAGCGTCGAATATTCATGCAACACATTGGCAATTTTTGCTTCTACAACGGCAGCACCGGTCATTGCCGAAAATAAAACGCGACGCATCGCATTACCCAGAGTATGCCCGAAACCGCGCTCCAACGGCTGTATGGCAACGCGTATGTGATCATCGGAAAATCTCTGTATTTCAACCGAACCCGGTCTTAATAAATTGGTATAGCTCAAGTTTGCCTCCTGATAATTTAGTTTATTTGGAGTACAGCTCTACTACGAGCGACTCGTTAATTTCTTTGGGTAAATCGGAACGTTGCGGATAAGATTTGAATATCGCTTCGAAGGCTTTGGTATCAACCGTAATCCATTCTACAAAACCGAGTTGCTCGGCAATATCTATCGCGTCTTTGATCCTAAGCTGTTCTTTTGCCTTATCGGTAATCGCAATCTTATCGGACGGTTTAACCTGATACGAAGGTATATTGACTACGATGTCGTTGACCATAACCGCTTTATGACTCACCAGTTGACGGCACTCCGCCCGTGTAGAACCGAATCCCGAACGGTATACCACGTTATCCAATCTACCCTCGAGTAAACGTAATAAATTCTCGCCGGTAGAACCTCTTTCTTTAGCGGCTTTCTTGTAGTAATTTCTGAATTGTCTCTCCAGCACACCGTAAATGCGACGCAACTTTTGTTTTTCTCTTAGCTGTATACCGTAATCGGTTTGTCTCGGACGTCTCTCCAGTTGTGGCCCGGGCGGTCTGGACATATTGCATTTCTTGTCTAAAGAGCGACCGCGGCCTTTTAACATCAAGTCCGTACCCTCGCGTTTGCTGAGTTTGCATGTAGGGCCTAAATAGCGTGCCATCGTTTTAGTCTCCTCAAATCCTACGTTTCTTAGGCGGTCTGCAGCCGTTGTGCGGAAGCGGTGTCACATCGGTAATGCTGAGAATACTAAAACCGACTGCGTGCAATGCGCGTATAGCCGACTCTCGGCCGGGACCGGGACCTCTGACTCGTACTGTGACACTCTTGACACCGTATGGCCGTGCTCGCTCCGCCGCCTGAGTTGCCGCAATCTGTGCGGCAAACGGCGTGCTTTTACGCGAGCCTTTGAATCCTGCGGCACCGGCACTAGACCAGCACAAGGTATCGCCTTCGGGGTCGGAAATGGTAACAATCGTATTGTTGAAAGAAGAGTTAATGTGCGCTATCGCCTCGGGTACTTCCTTCTTTACTTTCTTACGTGTTCTGGTTTTAGTCTTTGCTTTTGCCATCGTGTCGTTTTACTTCTTCATTTGTCGTCTGGGTCCTTTGCGGGTACGCGCATTGGTTTTGGTGCGCTGACCGCGTACCGGCAACCCGCGTCTGTGTCGTATGCCTCTATAACATCCCAAGTCTCTAAGTCGCTTGATATTGAGGCTGATGTCGCGGCGCAAATCGCCTTCTATCGTGTAATTCGTAACTTCCTGACGCAATTTATCCAAGTCGCTATCGGACAGCTCTTTGATCTTGCGGCTGGGTTTGATCTTCGTATTCGCACAAATTTCGCGTGCGCGGGTTCTGCCGATACCGAATATGGCGGTCAAGGCAATCTCGGCGTGCTTATTATCGGGTACATTAACTCCTGCTATACGTGCCATACTCTAAAAATTTTCCGCTTTAGTTGTTGAAAAAAACGCATTATTATAAACGGCTTAGGGCTGTTTGACCAGCTTTATTTAGCCTTGCCGTTGCTTATGGCGAGGATCTTTGCATATCACCCGCAATACGCCTTTCCGGCGTAATAACTTGCAGTGGCGACATATTTTCTTAACCGACGCACCTACTTTCATAATACCTCCGTCATACTAATCTACGGCTTGCGCCGCGGCGCTGTTTCAGGTTTGCTTTCTTAAGCAAACCCTCGTATTGATGAGACATTAGGTGGGTCTGTAATTGCCCCATAAAATCCATAATAACAACAACAATAATCAACAAAGATGTGCCACCGAAATAAAACGGCACATTCCACGATAAAATCAAAAACTCGGGCAATAAACAAACTAAGGTGATGTAAATAGCTCCCATCACCGTAAGACGACTGAGTATATTATCTATATAGCTTGCGGTTTGCTCGCCGGGGCGTATGCCCGGAATGAATGCACCGCCTCGCTTTAAGTTATCCGCCGTTTCTCTGGCATCAAACACGATTGCGGTATAGAAAAAACAAAAGAACATAATCGCAAAAGCATAAAAAGCGATGTAGAGCGGCTGACCGGGTGCCATCGCATTGGATATTTCCGATAGCCATCCCATCCCCTCGGCGCGACCGAACCATTGACCTAGGGTTGCAGGAAACAAAATAATACTCGAAGCAAATATCGGCGGAATGACGCCTGCCATATTGAGCTTGAGCGGTAGATGGCTCGACGGCGCGGAGAATAGCCTTTGTCCGCGTTGCTGCCTTGCATAGTTGATCGTGACTCGTCGTTGTCCTTTCTCGGCAAATACCACAAAAGCGGTCACCGCAATCGCCAAGAATAAAATTAGCATAACCAAAGGCGGAGCCAGTTCGCCGGTGTTGGCCAACTCCAGAGTGCCGCCGAACGCAGCGGGTAGACCGGCGACGATGCCGGCGAAGATCAATATAGAGATGCCGTTGCCTATTCCTCTCTCGTTAATCTGCTCTCCCAGCCACATCAAAAACATCGTCCCGGTAACCAAAGAAATAGCAACCACTGCAATAAAACCGAAGCCGGTAATATAAGATACATTTTGACTTTGTAGGGCGATAGCAACACCGATTGCTTGAAAAGTCGCAAGTACGACCGTACCGTAGCGAGTATATTTGGTAATGGTACGGCGACCTTGCTCGCCTTCCTTCTTAAGTTCTTTGAGATAGGGTATGATTGCCGACATCAGCTGCATAATAATCGCCGAAGAGATATAAGGCATCACGCCCAACGCGAACAAACTCAACCTTTCCAACGCACCGCCGGAAAACATGTTGAACATCGCCAAGATAGTGCCGCTTTGTTGCTCGAAAAACTGTGCCATTTGAACGGGGTCTATACCCGGCACCGGAATAAAACTGCCCAAGCGAAAAATCACCAGAGCGAGTAGTACGAAACCGATCCGTCTCTTGAGCTCGCCGTACTTGCTGCCCGCAATGTTTGCCATTTGTGCCGTTGCCGCAACCATCTTATTCCACCTCCCCGCCGAGCGACTCTATTTGCGCCCGCGCGCCTTTGCTGAGCTTCACACCTTTGACGATCAAAGCCTTTTCTAAATTGCCCGAGACGATTATTTTCGCTTTTTCGGTTTGCTTAGAAATAATCTTTGCTTCTTGCAATGCTTTTATATCGCATATATCGCCCGATAATTTATTCAACTCGTGTAGTTTTACTTCGGCACATGCTACAACTTTGGAGGAGAAGCCGATTTTCGGCAATCGTCGCTGCAAAGGCATTTGCCCACCTTCGAAACCGACCTTGTGATAACCGCCGGAGCGAGACTTCTGACCTTTGTAGCCCCGTCCGCATGTTGTTCCGAAACCCGAACCGTTGCCGCGTCCGACCCGCTTGCGCGCAGTTTTTTGTCGACTTCCCTTGATCGTATTCAAGGTTAGGGATGTATGTTCAGACATTTTCTTCCACCTGTAGTAAATAATTAATCTTGTCGATCATGCCACGATTTTCCGGTGTATCTACCACCCACACCGGATTATGCATGCGCCTGATGCCCAGACCTTGCGCACACGCTTTGTGTTTTTTCAAGCGTCCGTTCAAGCTCTTGACCAGAGTCAATTTGATTCGTTTCTCGCTCATGGCAATATATCCTTGACATTGAGACCTCGTTTTGCAGCGATGTCTTGCGGCGAGTGGATGTTTTGTAGGCCGTTTAGCGTCGCCTTGACGATGTTGATAGGGTTTCTAGACCCTATGCACTTGGCGAGTACATTTTGTACGCCTACAACTTCGAACACTGCGCGCATCGCGCCACCGGCGATGATGCCGGTACCTTCGGATGCCGGCGACAGATAGACTTTGGCAGCCCCGTACTTTCCTACGATAGGATAATACAGCGTGTTCTTGTTCAAAGAGACCTCTATCATTTCTCGGCGTGCGCCTTCCATCGCTTTATGAATCGCCGTCGGTACTTCTTTGGCTTTGCCGTAGCCTATGCCGATTTTACCGGCACCGTTGCCGACGACGGTTAGCGCGGTAAAACCGAATTGCCTGCCGCCTTTGATGACTTTGGCGACGCGGTTTACCGCAACGAGTTTTTCCAGCAAGCCGTCGGTTGATTCGGCTATTTCTATATTGGACATCTCTAAAATTCCATGCCGTTTTCGCGCATCGCATCGGCTAAAGACCGAATACGCCCATGATACTTAAAGCCCGATCGATCGAAAGCGATACGCGTGATACCGCGTTCTTTGGCTTTGGCAGCCATCATCTCACCGACTTTGCTCGCAGCCGCTTTTTTATCACCACTATCGATAAAAGACTTGCCGACGGTAGAAGCCGAAGCCAAGGTCTTGCCGCTCGGTTCAATCAACTGCGCATAAATATGCTGCGAGGTTTTATGGATACATACACGATATGTATCTTTGAGACGCGCAATTTTCGCACGTGTTCTGCTTACACGTTTGACGGACGATGCGGTGTGTTTAGCTCTCATTTATAAATCCTATTTCTTCTTAGCTTCTTTTCTGGTTATTTGTTCGCCGGCATAGCGCAAGCCTTTACCCTTGTAGGGTTCGGGGGGACGAAAGGCGCGGATTTCCGTCGCAACTTGTCCTACTTTCTGCTTGTCTATGCCTTTGACTACGATTTCGGTGGCACTCGGTGTCTCTACCGTAACACCGTCGATTACTCGATAATCTACGGGATGTGAAAAACCTATTTGCAAATTCAATTCGTTATTGCCTTTAGCTTGCGCTCTATACCCTACTCCGACTAGTTCGAGCTTACGTTCAAAACCTTCCGCCACACCTTGGAGTAAGTTGTTCGTCAAGGCGTGCATCGTTCCGGCGAGTGCTTTGCCGTCGCGCTCGGCATTGAACATTATACCTTCGTCCTTCAATTCAAATCGAACCATTTCGTGTATCTCTAAAGTATTTTCACCTTTTTTGCCCTTGGCGTGTATTTTTTGTCCCTCTATTTTAACTTCTACACCCTCGGGCACGGCGACCGGTTTTTTAATCAATCTAGACATCTTATTCCACCACGCATAAAATTTCACCACCGCATTTGATCGCTTTTGCTTTCTTGCCGCTGATCACGCCTTTGGAAGTAGAACAAATAACCGTCCCCATACCTCCCATTATTCTAGGAAAGTCGTCCACTCGTCTATAAAGCCTAAGCCCCGGACGGCTGAAGCGCCGTATCTTCGATATGACCGGTTTGCCTTTATAGTACTTAAGTTCTATCGTTAATTCCTTTTTATCGATAGCTTGAGTATCTTCTCGATACCCCTTGATATAGCCTTCTTCGCGTAACACCTCGGCGATAGCACATTTCAATTTGGAGCTCGGCATACTCACCGTTGCTTTGGTTCTCGCCTGTGCGTTCCTGATGCGGCTCAGCATATCGGCAACCGGATCACTCATACTCATTGCATCAACCTCGCTATATCACCAACTGGATTTCATTAAACCGGGTATATAACCCAGCATTGCATACTCGCGCAGTTTGTTACGCCCCAAACCGAATTTGCGATAGTAGCCCTTGGGACGTCCGGTAATACGGCACCGGTTGCGCATTCTCGACGGACTCGAGTTGCGCGGCAATCTCTGCATTGCAATAATCGCACCGGCTTTCTCGTCCGCAGGCGTATGCGGACTTTTAATCTTTTGCCGCAATGCGTCGCGGCGCGCTTTATATTTCTCGACCGTCAACCTACGCTTCTTTTCTCGCTCTATCATACATACTTTAGCCATTGCTTTTAATCCTTAAACGGGAAATTGAATGCCGAGAGCAGATGCTTGGCTTCCTCGTCGGTACCGGCACTCGTCGTAATCGCGATATCCAAACCGCTAATTTTGCTGATTTTGTCAAAATCAATCTCGGGAAAAATAATCTGCTCTTTAATCCCCATATTGAAGTTGCCTCGCCCGTCAAAAGACTTGGATCCGAACCCTCTAAAATCCCTGATTCTGGGGATTGCGATATTAACCAAACGCTCAAAAAAGTCATACATCATGTTGCGACGCAAGGTAACCATGCAACCTATAGGCCACCCTTCGCGTATGCCGAAACCGGCAATAGCCTTGCGCGCATTCGTCACCACCGGACGTTGTCCGGCGATCAACGCCATTTCTTCCTGTGCGACTTTGAGGTTATTCTTATCTTTAGCCGAATCACCCAAACCCATATTCAAAGTGATTTTGACCAATCGGGGTACCGCCATAAGGTTTGTGTATCCCGGGGCATCCATCAACTGTTTAACAACCGTTTCTTTATAAAACTCAGCCATGCTCGACATCAATCTATCTCCTGATCGCTACGCTTAAAGTAGCGCACTTTCTTGCCGTCTTCTTTGATTTTGAAACCGACACGCTCACCTTTATCGGTTTTTGCATTGTACAGCATTACATTGGATATATGCAAAGGGCTTTCTCTCTCAACGATGCCGCCTTGCTCGCCTTTATCGGGATTCGGACGCACCATTTTCTTGACGATGTTGACATTTTCCACCAACACCGTATCGTCCGCAGACATGATGCGTAATACTCTTCCTTGCTGACCTTTACTTCTGCCGGAAATCACGGTCACTTGATCTCCTTTGCGTATTTTTTTCATTTCCTATACTCACAAAACTTCCGGTGCCAAAGAAATAATCTTCATAAATTTTTCGGTGCGCAGTTCTCGGGTCACCGGTCCGAATATACGCGTGCCTATGAGCTGCAACTGATTATCCAAAAGTACTGCTGCGTTGGTATCGAAGCGCACCAAAGAGCCGTCGCCGCGCCGCACACCTTTGCGGGTGCGCACTATAACCGCGCTATAAACTTCGCCTTTTTTGACTCGGCCGCGTGGAATCGCTTCCTTTACACTCACCTTGACCACATCACCCACATGCGCATATCGGCGACGCGATCCTCCCAGTACTTTGATGCATTGTAACTTCCTCGCACCACTATTATCGGCTACTTTCAGAAAAGTCTCAACTTGTATCATGCTTTGGCCTCCGCACCTTGCTCCGGCAAGGTTTCGGTTGACCCGCGTTGCAGAATCTCTACGAGGCGCCACGCTTTGGTTTTAGATTTACGCGGGCATGCGGTGATTTTAACCAAATCACCGACCTGTCCTTCGTTGGCTTCGTCGTGTACGTGAAACTTGCTCGATCGGGTAATATACTTTCCGTAGGTCGGGTGACGCAACTGGCGCTCAATCATCACAATTAACGTCTTGTCGGAACTTTTTTTGACGATGTTACAAATTATAAAACGTTCTTTTTTCTGTTCGCCGCTCACGACTGCTCCCTCTCTTTTTGCCTCAGCAAGGTCTTGATGCGCGCGATATCGCGCCTATAACTCTTAAAGCGGCTACACTGGGCACTGCTACGGTCGCGTCCTTGCAGTTCCAACTTGAGCTTTTTCTCTACAAGTTCTCTTAAATCCACTTGCAGATCTTCCGGAGTCTTGTTGAGTAATTTAGAGTATTTCATCACATAATCACCCGACTGATAAAAGTGGTGCGTATAGGTAGCTTGGATCCTGCCAGCTTAAAGGCTTCGCGTGCGGTATCTTCCGGAACACCCTCTATTTCATAGAGCATCTTGCCGGGCTTGATGAGTGCCACCCAGTATTCGACATTTCCTTTACCTTTACCTTGTCTTACCTCTAAAGGCTTTTTGGTGATCGGTTTGTCGGGAAATATACGAATCCAGATCTTGCCTCTACGTTTTACATAGCGCGTCATCGCTCGACGCGCAGCTTCTATTTGCCGCGACGTGATGCGGCCACGGGTGGTCGCTTTCAGCCCGAATTCACCGAAGCTGACCTTGTTGCCGTTGACTGCCAAGCCTCTGTTGCGGCCTTTTTGCTGTTTCCTATATTTGGTTTTATTCGGTTGTAACATTTCTCTTTACGGCTCAAACCGGTCAACCGGCTACGCCTATCTCCGTATCTTTTTGGTCGCTAAAATTGCCTTTATAGATCCAGACCTTGACACCTATAATCCCGTATGTGGTTTTAGCTTCGGCAAGTCCGTAGTCTATATTGGCGTCGAGGGTGTGCAGGGGGATGCGTCCATCCTTGGACCATTCGGAACGAGCGATTTCGGCACCGTTCAAACGTCCGGATACGCAAATCTTGATGCCCAGAGCACCCAAACGCATCGTGTTTTGCACCGCACGTTTCATCGCACGACGAAACATGATGCGTCGTTCCAACTGCAGTGCGATACTCGAAGCAACCAATGTTGCGTCGGTTTCCGGTTTACGTATCTCCTCTATGCTGATCTGCACATTATTGACCGAAATACCGTTGATGCCGGCGATTTCGTGGCGTAAAGCCTCTATGTCTCCGCCTTTTTTACCGATTACGATGCCCGGGCGCGCCGTGTGTATGGCAATATGCACGGCCTTATCGGTGCGTTCTATCGTGACCCGGCTTACCGAGGCGTGAGCGAGTTTTTTCATCAAATAACTGCGTATTTTTATATCGTTATGCAAGGTCTCGCAATACTCGTTGCGAGAAACCAACCACTTTGATTCCCAATCCATTACGATGCCCACTCTAAAACCGGTGGGGTGTACTTTTTGTCCCATAAACTATACTTCCTTATTTATCACTCAATGTAATACTAATATGACTCGTTCTCTTTTTAATCGCCGAGGCGCGCCCTCTGGCGCGTGCTCTAAAGCGGTTTAATGTTGCCCCTTGATCCACTCGTATCGTGCGCACTTTGAGTTCGTCTATATCGGCACCTTCGTTATTCTCGGCGTTGGCAATCGCCGACTCCAGCAGTTTCAAAACCAAGCCCGCCGACTTGGTTCGGCTAAATCGTAAATTTTCAAGCGCGCGTTCAACCGACAGCCCGCGTAGCCGATCGGCGACCAATCTGCATTTTTGCGGCGATATTCTACACCTTTTTAAGGTTGCCGAAACTTCCATCACACGCGCCTCAACGAGCCTTCCGGTCGCCCGAATGTTCCTTAAAAGTGCGCGTCGGGGCGAATTCACCCAGTTTGTGTCCGACCATGTGCTCGGAGATATAAATCGGTACGTGCGCACGCCCGTTGTGTACCGAAATATTCAAACCGACCATTTCCGGCACTACCATAGACCGCCTAGACCATGTTTTAATCGGACGTTTGTCTCGGGCTTCGGCTGCTTTTCTAACCTTTTTCATCAAATGTTCGTCGACAAAAGGACCTTTTTTTATAGAGCGCGGCATAGTCTTAATCTTCCTATCTTCTATTACTGCGACGACGCACGATATATTTACCGGTGCTTCTATTTTTTCTAGTCCTAAAACCTTTGGTCGGCATTCCCCACGGGCTCACCGGGTGACGGCCGCCGGAAGTTTTGCCCTCACCACCGCCGTGCGGATGATCTATAGGGTTCATCGCCACACCTCTAACCGTAGGCCTCACTCCCCGCCATCTCTTGGCACCGGCTTTACCCAGTTTTCTTAGACCGTGTTCGTTGTTGGAAACGATGCCGATCGTTGCACGGCATTTCAATTCTATGCGGCGCATTTCTCCCGATACCAGTCGCAACATTGCGTAATTCCCTTCACGCGCCACATATTGCAACGAGGTGCCTGCCGCCCGTGCCAGCTGCGCACCCTTCTCGGGCTTCATCTCTACACAATGTACGGTTGTGCCGACCGGGATATCTTTGAGTAAAAGTGCGTTCCCGCGTTTGATCGGTGCATCGCTACCCGACATGAGTTTATCCCCGGGCGCGACATTCTCGGGGGCGATAATGTAGCGTCGTTCTCCGTCGGCGTATAACACCAAAGCGATATTTGCGCTTCTGTTCGGGTCGTATTCTATGCGTTCTACACGACACGCAACTCCGTCCTTGTTGCGCTTAAAGTCGATATGGCGGTAACGACGTTTATGCCCACCACCTATATGCCGCACCGTAATTCTGCCACCGGAACCGCGTCCGCTACTTGTTTTTTTGCCTCGCACCAAAGGCGCATACGGATCGCCTTTGTGTAAGCCACCGCGCTTGGTCGTCACCCTAAAGCGGGTGCCCGGCGATGTCGGTTTATATTTATTCAATGCCATTTATTCGCTCCCCGAAACGATGATATTGGAACCTTCGGCTAAGGTGACATAGGCTTTTTTCCAGTCCTTGCAACGCCCGAGCTTAGCTTTAATCCTTCCTTTGCGCTTGCCTTTGACGTTGACGACACACACTCGCTCGACCTTGACCTCGTAATGCGATTCAATCGCTTTTTTAATTGCGTGTTTGGTCGCTCGGGGTGCAACCCTGAATGTGTGTTGATTGGACTGCATGACTCGGGTTGATTTTTCGGAGATGTGCGGGCGGATTAACACACGAGCGGTTTTTTCTATCGGTAGTAAATTTTTCATTGCAGGTTTTCCTGTATCTTTTCGATCGCTTGCTTGGTCATCAATACCTTATCGAAACGCATCAAATTCACCGGGTCTATTTCGTGCGCCAGCAATACGCCGACCCATGGGATATTACCGCTCGCCATAAAGAGGGTCTCGTCCTCTTCCGCCAGCACGATTAAAACCGAGGTGATAGACAGTGCTTTTAGTTTCTCTACCAACAACTTGGTCTTGGGCTTTTCTATCGTCAATTCATCTATGACGATTAAACGGTTTGAGCGGTTAAGCTCGGATAGCAGAGACTTTAGCGCGCCGCGATACATCTTTTTATTCAGCTTTTGATTAAAGCTGCGCGGTTGTGCTGCGAAAGTACGACCGCCACCTCGCCATAACGGGCTTCTTATGGTTCCGGCACGCGCACGCCCCATACCCTTTTGACGCCACGGCTTACTCCCGCCACCGGCGACTCTAGAACGATTTTTTTGAGCTTTGGTGCCGCTTCGCGCCCGTGCTTGAAATGCTACTGCGACTTGATGTATCAAGGCTTCGTTGTAGCGACAATCAAAGATGCCCGCATCGACGGACAAGGTGCCGCCGTCCGCTCGTTTAAGTTCCATCTTTGTTTCCTTCTTTTTGTGGTTGCGCCTGTTTGGATTCGGCTTTTTGATTCATTTCGGCGGCTGGTTTGGGTTGTGAACCGGGTTCTGTCGATTCGGTGGCTTGTTCTGCGGATGCCTCTTGCTCTGCACTTGAGGCTGGTTCGGGTTGTGCTTCCTCTTTCGCTTCGGTAGTTGGTTCGGATTGTGGTGTTGTTTCGTCGGATTGTTGTGGTTCTATATCGGGAGAGACCGCTTGTATATCTATATCGGATAAATGTCGTATCAATACCGTGTTATTACGGCTACCGGGTACCGCACCTTTAATCCATAATAGCTGGCGTTCTTCGTCTACTTTGACGATTTCCAAATTTTTGACGGTCACACGCGCATTGCCCATTTGCCCCGGCATTTTTTTGCCTTTGAACACACGCCCCGGAAACTGACATTGCCCTACCGAACCCATGACTCGATGAGATAACGAGTTGCCGTGGCTATTGTCCTGTCCGCGAAAATTATGTCGTTTGATGGTGCCGGCAAACCCTTTGCCTTTGCTGATTCCCGTAACTCGTACTTTTTGTCCTTCGCTGAATATTTCTACACCGATTTGTCCGCCGACTTTTTTGACTTCGCTGTCGGCAATACGAAATTCATGTATTTCTTTACCTGCCAGCACGCTTGTTTTTCTAAAATGCCCTTTCATAGGACGCGTAATCCGCGATGCTTTTTTGTTATCGCCACCGACTAGCTGCATTGCATTATAGCCGTCTTTCTCGGTGGTCTTGACTTGCGCTATGCGATTAGGAATGACGCGGATAATAGTGCACGGTACGGAGATACCCTCCGCCTTAAAGAGCCTACTCATGCCTGCTTTCTGCCCGATCACGCCTATTGCCATTGTCTCGTCCGTCAATTCAACTTTATCTGTACATCTACGCCGGCGGCCAAATCCAAATTCATTAATGCATCTACCGTTTTCTCGGTCGGGCCGACGATATCCATAATGCGTTTATGAGTTCTAATCTCGTATTGATCGCGGGCATCTTTGTCTACATGAGGCGAGATCAACACCGTAAAGTGTTCTATCTTGGTCGGTAAAGGAATAGGTCCTTTAATACTGGCACCGGTGCGTTTAACCGCTTCTGCAATCTCACTCACGGATTTGTCGAGCAAACGATGATCGAAGGCTTTTAATCTAATTCTTATTTTGCTCCCTGTTTCTAACATTTGCTTGGCCATTTTTCGATTCCCCGTATAGTGCGTTTTATTCTATGATTTTAGCTACTACGCCTGCGCCTACCGTGCGACCCCCTTCCCTAATCGCAAAACGCAGACCTTCTTCCATCGCAATCGGTCCTATTAAACTCACCGTCATCTTCACATTGTCCCCCGGCATCACCATCTCTACACCCGACTCCAACTCTACCGCACCGGTCACATCGGTCGTCCTAAAATAAAACTGCGGTCGGTAGCCTTTGAAAAACGGCGTGTGTCGACCGCCTTCCTCTTTCGACAATATATACACCTCGGCCTCGAACTTCTTGTGCGGGGTGATCGAACCCGGCTTGCACAATACCTGACCTCGCTCTACCTCCTCTCGTTTCGTCCCCCGCAACAGCACCCCGACATTGTCTCCGGCACGACCTTCGTCCAACAACTTCCTGAACATCTCTACTCCCGTACAGGTCGTCTTGTTCGTCTCTCTTATCCCGACAATCTCTATCTCGTCTCCTACTTTCACGATGCCTCGCTCTATACGACCGGTCACCACCGTCCCCCGTCCCGATATCGAAAATACATCTTCCACCGGCATCAGATAATCTCCGTCTATCGCCCGCTCCGGCTCCGGGATATACTTGTCCATCTCGGCTATCAACTGCTCTACCGACGACACCCCCATCTCCGAACCGTCTCCTTCCAACGCCTTCAGTGCCGAACCCGCCACAATCGGTATGTCGTCTCCCGGAAACTCGTAGTTCGACAATAACTCGCGCACTTCCATCTCTACCAACTCCATCAACTCCTTGTCGTCCACCATATCGGCTTTGTTCAAATACACGACGATATGCGGCACTCCCACTTGCCGTGCCAACAAAATATGCTCTCGCGTCTGTGGCATCGGACCGTCCGCCGCACTCACCACCAATATCGCCCCGTCCATCTGTGCCGCGCCGGTTATCATGTTCTTGATATAGTCGGCGTGTCCCGGACAATCTACATGCGCATAGTGTCTCACTTGCGACTCATACTCCACATGCGCCGTCGCGATCGTGATCCCGCGCTCTCGTTCCTCCGGCGCATTGTCTATCTGCTCATACGAGCGATACTCGCCGGCACCCTGATTATCCGACATCACCTTGGTCATCGCCGCCGTCAATGTCGTCTTGCCGTGATCCACATGTCCTATGGTTCCTACATTGACATGCGGTTTCGTTCTTTCAAATTTTTCTTTAGACATATTATTTCTATTGTTTATTGTTTCTTAATAATCTCATCGGCTACATTATTCGGCACTTGCGTATACTTCAAAAATTCCATCGTATACGTTGCCCGACCTTGCGTAGCCGAACGTAAATCCGTCGCATAACCGAACATTTCCTTAAGCGGCACTTCGGCGCGTATCGTCTTACCCAATACGCTCTCTTCCATGGCATCTATAATGCCTCTGCGCCTATTCAAGTCACCTACGACATCGCCCATATAATCCTCCGGGGTTACGACTTCTACTTTCATCATAGGTTCGAGTAGCACCGGCGAGGCATTGTTAAATCCTTCTCTAAAGCAACGCGAGGCAGCGGTCTTAAACGCAATTTCCGACGAATCTACATCGTGATACGAACCGTCGTATAAAGTCACCTTAACATCAACCACCGGGTACCCTGCAATCACGCCGTTCTGCATCTGCTCCTGAACACCTTTATCGACCGCCGGGATATATTCCTTAGGCACGACACCGCCTACTATTTCGTTGACAAAGGTATAGCCGCTGCCCGCCTCGGCGGGTTCTATCTTCAACCACACATGTCCGTATTGCCCCCGACCACCGGTTTGCTTGATATATTTGCCTTCTTGTTGAATCGCTTGAAGTGCGGTCTCGCGATACGCAACCTGCGGTTCGCCTACATTGGCATCGACATTGAACTCACGACGCAAACGATCTACGATGATCTCCAGATGCAATTCACCCATCCCCGAAATAATCGTTTGACCCGACTCCTCGTCGGTCTTGACCTTGAAGGAAGGGTCTTCGGTGGATAATTTCTGCAAAGCCAGACCCATTTTTTCTTGATCTACTTTGGTCTTCGGCTCTACCGCCACTGCGATAACCGGTTCCGGAAAATTCATACTTTCGAGTGCAATCGGGTTGGTGCCGTCGCATAGGGTGTGACCCGTAACCACGCCTTTGAAACCGACACCGGCGGCAATATCCCCTGCCCTTACTTCTTTGATTTCCTCACGAGAATTAGAATGCATTTGCAACAATCTCCCGGCGCGCTCTTTTTTGTCGGTTGAAGCATTCAAAATACTATCGCCGGAATTCAACACACCCGAATACACACGAAAAAAGGTTAACACACCGACATACGGGTCGGTCGCAACTTTGAAAGCCAAAGCCGAAAAGGGTTCGTCGTCGGATGCTTTGCGTCGCGGCGGTTCCTTACCGTCTTCGCATAAACCGACGATATCGGGCACCTCCGACGGCGACGGCAGATAATAAATCGCTGCATCGAGCAGTGCTTGAACACCCTTATTCTTAAACGCCGTTCCACACAATACCGGCACGATCTCGTTGGCAAGGGTACGAATGCGTATACCTTTGCGTATATCGTCCGCTTGCAGTTCGTCTTCCAGATATTTCTCCATCAGCTCTTCGCTGGCTTCGGCGGCACTCTCGGTGAGTTGATGACGCAAGGCTTCACATGCCTCTTTCATGTCGTCGGGGATATCACCCGCTTCATAAGTAACACCTTTGTCTTCACTATTCCAGCGTACTGCCGTCCGGGTGACTAAATCTATGACACCTTCAAACTTGTCCTCACTTCCTATAGGCACTTGTAGCGGTATCGCTTTTGCCCCCAAGCGATCCTTTATCTGAGATACAACTCTAAAGAAATCGGCACCCGCCCTATCCATCTTGTTGACGAATGCAATACGCGGAACTTTATAGCGGTTGGCTTGCCGCCACACCGTCTCCGATTGTGGTTCGACACCGCCGACCGCACAAAATACCGCAACGGCACCGTCCAATACGCGCAAAGAACGCTCCACTTCTATGGTGAAATCGACATGGCCGGGCGTGTCTATAATGTTGATGCGGTGTTCGTCGAACTGCTGATCCATGCCTTGCCAAAAGCATGTGGTTGCTGCCGAGGTGATCGTGATACCGCGTTCTTGTTCTTGTTCCATCCAGTCCATAACCGCCGAGCCTTCGTGCACCTCACCCATTTTGTGCGAGATGCCGGTGTAGAATAAAATTCTTTCGGTCGTCGTCGTTTTGCCGGCATCTATATGTGCCATGATGCCGATGTTGCGATAGCGTTGCAAAGGTGTCTTACGAGCCATCTTTCTACCATCTGTAATGTGAGAAGGCTTTGTTCGCTTCCGCCATCTTCATCGTGTCTTCGCGTTTCTTGACGGCACCCCCGCGACTATCCGCAGCATCTCGTATCTCTGCAGCGAGCTTGTTGACCATAGAGTCCGCTTTGCGCTTGCTCGCCGCATCGATAATCCAACGCATCGCCAAGGTTTGCTGACGAACCGGGCGCACTTCTACCGGCACCTGATAGTTTGCCCCGCCCACTCTGCGAGATTTGACTTCGACGCGGGGCTTGGCCGCATCCAAAGCCTTCTTAAACACTTCCAATGCTTTATCGGGCTTTTTATCGATTTTATTTAATGCGCCGTACACGATGCCTTCGGCAACGGACTTCTTGCCTCGCTGCATCACCAAGTTGATAAACTTGGCAAGCGTTTGGTCGTGGTACTTTGGATCTACTAATATCTCTCGGGGCTGTATTTCACGGCGACGCGGCATTTTTCTATCCTCCTATTACGCTTTGGCACGTTTGGTTCCGTATTTGGAACGGCCTTTTTTCCTTCCTTCCACGCCTTGAGTATCCAAGCTACCGCGAATAGTATGGTAGCGCACTCCCGGCAAATCTTTTACTCGCCCACCCCGTATCAGCACGACCGAGTGCTCCTGTAGGTTGTGTCCTTCACCCCCTATATAGGTCGTCACCTCGTAGCCGTTTGTCAAGCGAACACGCGCAACTTTGCGCAGTGCCGAATTAGGCTTCTTAGGTGTTGTGGTATAAACACGAGTACAAACACCGCGCTTTTGAGGACATCTTTCCAATGCCACCACATTACTTTTCGCAACCTTGGGTTTCCTCGGTTTGCGTACTAACTGGTTAATCGTCGTCATGTAATTAAAATACTCCTTTTCGGCAATATATAAGCGTAAATAGTCCTACCCCGCCTTGTCGGCGGAATCAGCCTTGAGGGGAAGGATAAGGAATTATAATAGGAAATGCGTAAATGTGCAAGGGAAAACCTTGATTTTTTTGTCAATCCCAAGTAGAAATGTGGGCTATTGAAAAATAGAACCGCCGATTGAGTGGCGTGTCTATATAAGTCAATTCCCCTCCTGCGGAGGGGAATATACCGTCCCTATAGTTCATGGATACTTTTTCAACGGCTTCATATGTCATTGTGCATCGCCGATCGGCGCGGCGAATGCGTCGCCGGTGAGTTCGGCTATATTGGCACCGGTTAAGGTTTTAAGAAACGCAAGCAGTGCTTGCTTTTCTCGTTGCTTAAGAGTTAACGCTTTAATCAGAGGGCTCAACCTAGGGTTTGGTATGCCGCCTTTATCGTAAAAGTCGATGACTGCTTCCAAGGTTGCCAGTTGACCGTTGTGCATATACGGTGCGCTGAGTTCTATATTACGCAGTGTGGGTGTTAGATATTTCCATAAATCGTCCGGGTTTTCGCTCACTTCGTATCGTCCTAAATCATTTCTCATCGTGTGTCGGCTTTGCGATACCGAGTTGATTAATTCGCTTTTGACATCTACGAAAGTGCCCGGTGCCAGTTGCACGCGATAAGTCGGGGGTTCCTTGCTCATCGCAATGTCGTAACCCAGACCGGTATTATGTAGCGAGTTGTCGGTGAACAATGCGTATTCTTCACCGATTAAATGACAGGCGGAACAAGCCCCCTTGCCGGTGAATATCTCGAAACCGAGCTGTTCTTCTTCGTTCAACAGTGCTTTTTCGTCGCCGTAGTACCAGCGATCAAAACGGGAGTTTGCAGAGATTAGCGTGCGCTGATATTGCGCGAGTGCCATGCCTATGGTTTCCATAGAAGCCGAGCGACCGAATGCCTTTTCAAACAAGCCATTATAATCTTCGATATCGTTGATTTTTTGTATCACATAACCGATCGAGGGATTTGCCATTTCATTACGTGCCAGCATCGGTGCCCATACCTGGTTCTCCAATGTGAATTCTCTGCCGTCGTGGAATAGCATCGTCTTATAGGCAACATTGAGTATCGTCGGCGCATTGCGCCGCACACTGCGACCTTCTACACCAACCGAAGTTTGATGTTCGTTATTGGCAAAACCCATTTCGGGTACGTGGCAAATAGCACAAGACATCGTGTCGTTGATGGACAGCCGTCTATCAAAAAATAATCGTCTGCCGAGTTCGATCCCGGCACGGCTGAGCGAATTATCGGGTGGGTGTTTTACCGAAGGTACGCCGAATTGTGAAGTGGTGGCTATTTTGTAAAGATCGGCTGCCACGCCGACCCGTTCCATCAGGCTTTCGGTTCGGGTTACATAATCGGATGACTCATAGCCGTCGCGCACATCACCCGAGCGCAGCAATGTTTGATGCGCAGACCAAGCCACCGACAATGATACAACGGCAATAATGCCGCCGAGCGTACTTAAGATACGAACACGCCTATTCATCCGCTCACTTGCGGACGATTCTCTTGCAGTATGGTTTCGATATCGTTTAAGACGATATTCGGATGTAAATAACTGACGCTATAGATATTTCTTATATAGCCTTGTTTGTCTATTAAAAAGGATTTTAATACATGGGCAAAGTTTACTTTTTCGGTATCACCTTCTTTTTCGACGGTTTTGAACACAAACTGTCCGTATTCATCGAGTATGGGGTCTAGTTGTTTTTGCGAACGGGTGGTCGCGAATACCCACTCGACGGCACCGTCCTTCTTAAAATCTTCGCCATAGGACTTCATTGCATCGGGAGTATCTCTTTCCGGGTCGAAGCTCAATGTGATTAGGCGTATGTCGTCGTTCATCGCCGAATTTTCTTTTAAGGTCTTATTCATCGAATGCATCACGAAGGTCGTCAAAGGACAGCCGTTGACATCCGAACAACTGGTATAGATAAAAGAGAGCAGCACAGCTTTGTCTCCTATATACTCGGCGAGGTTTGCCTCGGCACCATTGCTTAACAAAATCTCGCCGCCGCTCGCTTTTTTGATCCGCGGCAGTTTATAGGTGCCGACCTCGGGCGGTGTGAAATCCAATTCACCCCAGCCGGGGGCCAGTATCTCGGCTCTCTGTTCGGAGGTCTCTTCGCTCTCCGGGTTCGCCGGAGTCGTCGGGGTCGTCGTTGCATATTGCCAACCGAATGCGACTAAAATTGCGATAACCGCAACGATGTAAAAGCTATTTCTAAACACTTCTAATCTCCTTGATTCATATCTCTATATTAAGTGAACCGTATAAACTTGCCTTTGCATTATACAGAATTTTCGGCTCCCTCCATAACTATCGGGAAGGTTGTCGCTACAAAGTAGTTCAGATATTTTGCAATATCGCTCGTACGCTCGCTTCGGCATCGCCGAATTGCATACGCGTATTCTCCTTAAAGAATAGTGGGTTATCGATGCCGGCATAGCCGGTTGCCATGCTACGCTTGAACACGATGACGGCGGACGCTTTCCACACTTCTATAACCGGCATGCCGGCGATAAGGCTGTCGGGATCTTCGGAGAGCGGGTTGACGATATCGTTGGCACCGACAACCATAACCACATCGGTGTCGGGCATATCGGGGTTGATTTCGTCCATTTCCAGAACGATGTCGTACGGCACATCGGCTTCGGCAAGCAAAATATTCATGTGTCCGGGTAGACGGCCGGCAACCGGATGGATTGCAAACCGTACATTGATATTTTTTTCACGCAATAATTTGACAAGTTCACTAATCGCATTTTGTGCGCGTGCCACCGCCATGCCGTAGCCGGGGACAATCACAACCGTAGAGGCTTCGTTGAGCATTCGGGCGGTTTCGTCGGCGTGTACCTCTTTGATGTCGCCTTCTACATCGCTACTGATACTCGTGCTACCACCGAAGCCACCGAGTATTACGCTAATGAAGCTTCGGTTCATCGCACGACACATGATGTAGCTCAAAATGGCACCGCTGGAACCCACCAAAGCACCGGTGATAATGAGCAAATCGTTGTTGAGCATAAAGCCGGTAACCGCAGCTGCCCAACCCGAATAGCTATTCAACATCGAGACGACGATAGGCATATCCGCACCGCCGATTGCAGCGACCAAAAAAACACCCAACAACAGAGCCAGTGCGGTCATTATCAACAAGCTGATCCATGCGATATTGGCATCGGCAGCCAAAAACAAGTAGCCCAAAATAACCGAAACGATAACAATGCCGAGATTGATTAGGTGTCGCGCCGGCAACATCAACGGTTTGCTTGAAAAAACACCTTGTAGTTTCCCGAACGCAACGATCGAACCGGTGAAGGTTATCGCACCGATGAATACGCCCAAATATATTTCCGTCGAGTGTATATTGCGTTCAACGCCGGTATATTGAATTGTCGGGTCCAGATAATTTGCATAACCCACCAATACCGCCGCAATCCCGACAAAGCTATGCAACAAAGCAACCAGTTGCGGCATCTGCACCATTTCGACTCGACCGGCGACAAAAGCACCTATCGCCGCACCGACAAGCATAACCGGTAACAGATACTCCCAGCGTATTACCGCTAATGCCGCCAAAGTCATCGTCAAGGCAATGATCATTCCGGCGATGCCGAATAAATTCCCACGGCGGGCGGTTTCTTGGTGGCTCAATCCACCCAAACTCAAGATAAAAAATACGCCGGCGATGACGTACGACATCGTAATCAATCCTTGACTAATCATCGTCTGTAGATCTCTTAACTCTTACGGAACATCTTCAACATTCGGTGGGTAACCAAAAATCCGCCGGCAACATTAATCATCGCAACGAACGCCGCAACGATAGCCAACCATAAAACAACCGAAGTCGTACTGACGGTTTGAACCAAAGCCCCGATGATGATAATTCCGCTGATCGCATTGGTAACACTCATCAACGGCGTATGGAGTGCCGGTGTGACATTCCAAATCACCTGCCAGCCTACGAAACAGGCAAGCACAAATACGGTGAAATGCGCCATAAACGACTCGGGGGCTACCTGCCCCAGAGCCAACAAAGCACCTCCGCCGATGACTAAATACAGCAAAGTCTTGAGTAATCTTTTACGCGGCGACTCGGTGCTTCGCTCGGCGATAACTTCGGCCGCTTTGGGCTTGGGCGGCGGGGGCGGGGATGGTTGTGCGCTTGCGGGCGGTGGCCAGAGTATCTCGGCTTTATGCGTTATTATCATACCGCGTACGATTTGATCTTCCAAGTCAATGACCAATTTGCCGTCCTTCTCCGGAGTCATATCGCTGAGCAGGTGTTGTATGTTGGCAGCGTAAAAACGACTCGATTGGGATGCCATACGGCTCGGGAGGTTGCTGTATCCGATAATCGTAACTTCGTGCTTGACTACCGCCTTATCGGCTTCGGTCAATTCGCAATTACCACCTTGCTCGGCAGCAAGGTCGACGATCACGCTACCGGCTTTCAACGCCTTAACCGCATCTTCGCTAATCAGTTGCGGTGCGGGTTTGCCGGGAATCAATGCGGTAGTGACGATAATATCGACTTCTTCGGCTTGCTCCAAAAAGAGTTCACGCTCGGCTTGCAGAAATGCATCGCTCATTTGTTTGGCATAACCACCGCTGCCGCTGCCCAACTCTTCCATATCGATCGTTAGGAATTCGGCACCCATACTTTCTATTTGCTGTGCGACTTCGGGACGCGTATCGAAGGCGCGCACGATAGCCCCCATAGAACGCGCCGCACCTATTGCGGCAAGACCGGCAACACCGGCACCGATGACCAATACTTTAGCGGGTGCTGCTCGCCCCGCTGCAGTGCTTTGTCCGCCGAAGAAACGGGTAAAGTGATTTGCCGCTTCCACCACTGCGCGATAACCCGCAATATTTGACATCGAACTCAATGCATCGAGCTTTTGCGCACGAGTGATACGCGGCACTTGATCCATCGCCAATACCGTCGCACCTCGAGCTTTAAGTTTCTCTAACAGTTCTTTGTTTTGCGCCGGCCAGATAAAACAGATCAACACCGTATCGGTAGCGATTAATTCGGCTTCTTGCGGTGTAGGTCCCTGGACTTTTAATATGATGTCGCTTTGCTGCCAAAGCACGCTCGCATCGGATGCTATCTCGGCACCGGCTTCTTTGTAGACATCGTCGCCGAAGTCGGCTGCCTCGCCGGCACCCTGTTCGACAACGACCTGATAACCCAGTTTGACGAAATGACCTATGCTGTCCGGAGATGCAGCGACGCGATGCTCCCCGGCCTGAATTTCTTTTAGGACTGCTATTTTCACTTTGCTTAGAATTGATTGGGATTAGAGACGCATATAATAATCTAAAATGCGATTAATACCAAACCACTATCCCTAAATCCGCAAAAGAATTATCCCTTGCTGTAAAGACCCAGCAGAAGATAAGCGATGTGTTCGGCCGGTGGACGCTACCGATACGAAATTGGATACCGGTGACCTTCCCCCATCTTGAGGGTCCAAACTTAAATGAAATTTGTATTATTACGGTATAGCTTTCAAGGATGAGGTGGCTTTTTCAACAGTCCCACGACACAACCACCCCGTCAGGCTGAATAGAACCGCCGATTGAACCAGTAGGTCAATCGGCGTGACTTTGTTCAGAACCTCAACATGACTGCTAAACGCATACATTGCAAAATGCATAAGCCACCCCTCCACAGGAGGGGAATGTACCGTCCCTATAGTTCGTGGATACTTTTTCAACAGCCCTGCGCAGCGACCATCCCGTCAAGCAGAGCTTGCCGCTCCTACAAGGAGGGGAAGGGGCTGCCACTACGCAGGCGCGCTCACATATCGGTTAAACCGACAGAATATCGCCTTAAATAAGCCCTCACTCCGGTAATATAGCGTCTGCTCAGATGTAGTTTATCGTTGGTACATTTAAGTCTCAACTTCAACCGTTGATCGTCGTCTCGACTCAGGCTTTTCATATAAACTTTGTTTACCAAAGTACTACGGTGCACTCTCATCAGAATATCGCTAAACTCTTGTTCTAGATCCTTTAGCGTTTCGCTTATCAGATGCGACCCGTCGATATGTTTTACCATAGTATATTTTTGTTCGCTCCTGAAGTAAATGATATCCTCCAGTGAGACTAACTCCAACTGATTGGCGATGCGACAGTAGATATGACTGCGGCACTCCCGCCCGTATAGTCCTACTTCTTTAACACCTCTAATGTTGTCGGGTTGCCGCAACTGTTCCAGTTTTTCTTTGAGCTGATGGCGCGCGATAGGCTTCAATAGAAATCCTTTGGCGTTCACTTCAAAAGCGGAGAGCGCATGCTGGCGATAAGCCGTGGTGAAAACGATCTGCGGCGAGTTGGTGTTTTTGTTCATGTGTCTCGCCGCCTCTAGGCCATCCATTACCGGCATGTGGATATCCATTAGTACCACATCTATATCCAAGATGTTTGCTTTTTCGACGGCGTCGAGACCGTTGTAAGCACAAGCCCTGACATAACAACCCGGTATCTCCGATACAAGTTGAATGAGTCTATCGCATGCGTGTTTTTCGTCATCTACTATCATGATATTCATTATCTTAAACCTCCTTTAGGTATATTAATTGTTACTTCATATTCCGTTTCGCATTGTTCTCTCTTGAAGCTGAAATCATCTCCGTAGACAAGTGCCAAACGACGTTCTATATTTGTCTGCGCAACGTGATTACTTTTGCGCAGGTTATTGCTACCCAAGCTATTGCGATGCGGCGAATTCGAAGGTCGGGCATTATCGATAGGATTACAGACTTGAATGACTAGGCGACTCTTTACGGTGTATAAAGATATCGCCACGGTACCGCCTCCGACAATATTCTCTATGCCGTGATAAATTGCATTTTCAACGAGCGGTTGTAGGATAAACGCCGGCACCTTGATGGCAATGTCCGTATTGCGATCAAGAAACCAGCTAACCTGTAATCGCTCCTCGAGCCTGTATTTTTCTATTTCTAAGTAACACTTCACCGAAGCCAACTCCTCCTCCAAACTAATATAGGTATCTAGGAACAACATCTTCCTCAATAAACTTGCGAGTTTCTCTAGATTAACCTGAGCCGACGCAGGATTTTCCTGAATCCGACAAACGGTAGTATTTAGGGTGTTGAATAGAAAATGGTGGCGGATTTGGTTGAATAATTGAAGCGGTTCTCTCTTCAACATTGCCCTCAGCCAATTCTTGAACCCATAGAGTAATACGACGCTCAATAGTCCGTCTATAATCGCAACGGCAACGGAATTGAGTTTCATCGCAGGGGCAAACTCAAGAATCGCCGTCAACCCGATAAAAGCCTCGACTACCGAGTAGGTCGATAAACCGGTAATAACGGCACAACTTATATAGACTATAACTTGCGAAGAATGACGATGTATATGCCAAATACAAACCGCTTTCAAGCAGGACGTGATCTGTAGCATCAAAACTAAAGCCGAATAAACGGCGATGGTGCGGAGGTTCCAGTCTTGTATCGTTAAGCCTAGAAAGGCTGCTTCAAATAACGCGACTATGCAGAATAAGGCAACAAAAATAGGTATACTTGAAGATGTTTTATTTTCATTCGTTCCAATCCCCCTCATGATCCTTCTCCTAACTACACAGTTATTCGGTATCTATAAGGCAGATGCACAGAATGTTGCAGCAGACCTTGCCAAAAGTTAAGCAACGCAATAAAGCATATCGCCTAACTTTATAACTTGTATAGGATAATCGTTTATCGATTGCAAGGGAATATACCCTCGTCTAAAAAAAATTAAAGCGGATAATAGGAAAAATTTAATTAAAGACGACTGGCAGTTTTTGAAACCTGTTCTTCATTGCATTCATCAAAAAATTAATTTTTTTAAGTTGCAATTTATCGATGCGGGAACGGCAACTCGGCATATTGCTCGTACATAGTGTTGAAAAAGTGCCGGTATCGCAAAAAACCAGCCGCTTGCGCCGTTTGGTTTTGGTTTCCATAAATTGGATGGATGAATTGTGCAGGCGTGACGCGTTTCGCGCAGAACAAAGCTGCCGATTAAGCCAGTAGGTTAATCGGCGTGGCATTGTGCAAGACCCCAGCGACCACCCCGTCAGGCTAAGCCTGCCGATAAAGCACTACGCTACGGATATATAAGTTCCGCTCTACGATTGAACTTGAATGCCGCTTCGGTATTACCTTCAACCGCCGGGTGCTCTTCGCCGAAACTAATCACCGAAATACGCGAACCGTCTATACCATTCGCCTCCAACACGGTACGCACCGCACTCGCTCGATATTCTCCCAGTGCCAGATTATAGCCACTGGTGCCGCGTTGATCGGCATGTCCTTCTATGCGCAATATAACCTCGGGGTTTGCCTGCATGAAACGGGCATGACGCGATAGTATTTCTCGGGCATCCGCTTTGACTTCCGACTTGTTGAAATCAAAATAGATAACCGTATATCTAAGCACCGGGTCGGCATCCGCCTCTTCTAAGTAAGTGACATCTTTAGAGCTACCGGGGTCGTTGCCGTATAGCTGCTCTACGGTGCCGGCGATATCGGCACTATAAGGCTCAATATCGATCGGCCGGGTTACGGGTTCGGAAATCTCTTCTGCGATAGGTTCATCGATGGTTTCGCCGATGGTTTCGCCGGTGGTTTCATCGGTGGTTTCGTCGGAAACTGCATCTTGTTCCAAATCTTGGGCAGGTTCAAATTCCACTTGTGTAGTGCCTGCACAGGCACTTAAAAGTACGGCGAACCACAGCAATACAAAAATATTTGTTAGATACGATTTATACATAATTATCCTCTCATTATTAAGCTTCAAAACTCTACTATTCTAATCTACCTGCTTGCGCAGAAATGCCGGAATATCGAGCAAATTATCATATTTATCGTCTTCGGATTCGGGCTTGGACGATGCCGGCGATTGAGACTCTTCGGCGGATAATACGCTGCCACCTTTTATGGTTTTGAGCGACACCGGTTCGGATTCTATCCCTAAATCGGCATCGGCAATCGCATCGCTTGCTACTTCCTCCTCGGCTTCTATACCGGTTGCAATCACCGTGATACGCAAGGTGTCTCCCATAGACTCATCGTGTACAATGCCCATTTTGAAGTTGGCATCGCCGTCGGTTAGCTCCTTAAAGCTCATGCCTATCTCTTGAGCCTCTCCGATTTTTATGTTGGCACTGCTGATATTGACGAGTAGGCCGCGCACATTATTCAAGTCCATGTCTTCGAGTAAAGGATTTTGAATGGCAGCGAGCATCGCTTCGTTTGAACGCCCTTCGCCTTCCGCCGTGCCCGAGCTAATCATCGCTCTACCCGGTTCGGACATCACCGCCTTTATATCGGCAAAATCGAGATTGATAGAACCTTTGCGAGTAATCAACTCGGCGATGCCTTGCACCGCCCCGTAAAGCACATCGTGCGCTTTATCCATAGTGGTCTGAAATTCGGTATCGGGACCGAGTACCGAACACAGCTTTTCGTTGGATATAACGATCAGCGAATCAACATATCCGCTTAACTCGTCGATGCTTTGCTCGGCAATTTCCATACGTCTAGCCTGCTCGTATTCAAAAGGTTTGACCACCACCGCAACGGTCAATGCTCCATGCTCTTTTGCAATTTGTGCAATCACCGGTGCGGCACCGCTACCGGTACCGCCACCCATACCTGCGGTAATGAACACCATATCGGTTTTCTCGATGATTTGACGTATTTGCTCGGCGTTTTCCTTTGCCGCATTGCACCCCACTTCGGGATTGCCGCCGGCACCCAAACCTTTGGTTAAGTCGGCTCCCAGCTGCAAGCAGGTTGCTCTGCTACTCGACAGAGCCTGCGTATCGGTATTGGCACAGATAAACTCGACACCCTCGAGATTTTTGGACATCATATAGTTGACGGTATTACCGCCACACCCGCCGACACCGATTACTTTGATAACGACACCCTCGGTTTTTTTGTCTTCCACGAGTTCAAATTCAAGCATTTTATTTCTCCTATAAGTTAAAAGGATCGGATCAATATTGGTTTTGAAACCAACGCTTCGCTTTTAGTAAAGCAATTTTTAGACGACTGCGCTCCGGCTTATCGACTCCCGCGTATAGGGTTGAATCCTTTGCGTAGAGTAATAAACCGAAACCGGTCGCATAAATCGGGTCTTTGAGATTGTCGGTGGTTTTTTTGAGTTGTTGGGGACTGCCCACACGCACCGGCATATCAAAAAAATCTCTGGCTAAATCGCAAACCCCCTCTAGTTTAGAACCGCCGCCGGTTAGCACGATACCGGCGACCACATCCTGCTTGAAATTTTTCTGTATATGTTCTCGTGTTAGTTTGAAAATTTCATCGTACCGAGCTTCTATAACCTCTGCCAGAATTTCTCGTTTACAATTTATCGCCTCGTTGTCATGTGACAATGTATGCACTTCTATGGTTTCGTTGATATTTTTGATGCACGCCTTGGTGCATCCGTACTTGAGCTTTATCTCCTCGGCGTAGTTCGGAGGTGTGCGCAGAACTTTTGCGATATCGTTGCTTACATGGTCGCCGGCAACCGGGATAATCCCGATGTCTATAATTTCTCCCTCGGTATAAATCGCAATATCGGTAGTGCCGCCACCTATGTCTATCATACAAACACCCAATTCGCGTTCGTCGGTGGTCAACACCGCCATCCCCGAGGCTACCGGTTCGAGTACCATGTCGTTTATATTGATCCCGCATCGTTCTACGCAGTTTCTAATATTACGTATTTGATACTTGCCGCCGGTAATCATATAGACTTTTGCTTCCAGGCGACGGCCTGCCATGCCTTCGGGATTTCTGATCCCGGACTCGCCGTCTATCTTAAATTCTCGGGGAAAGGTATGCAAAATTTCTTGATCACTTGCAACCGGTATCGATTTAGCGGTTTCAACCGCGTTATTCATATCAAACTCCGAGACTTCGCCGCTGTGTATCGGTGCTGCATCCTCGCTCAATATGCCGCGAATATGTTCACCGGAAATCCCCACATAAGCCGAAATTATCCTCTCCTTCTCGTCGAGCATGAGTTCGGCTGCCTGTATGGAATTTTGTATAGAGCCGACCATTTGTTCTATGTCAATCACTATTCCCTTTCTCATCCCTTTAGACGGACAAACCCCGGAAGCGAGAATTTTAAGCGCACCATCCTCTTCTATATCGGCGACCAAAGTTGCAATTTTGTTGGTTCCTATATCGATCCCGGCTAACATGACTGCAACCCCCGGTCTTTTTTCCAACGCACCGCAAAACCGTCCAAGTATCTCAGATCTATACATGCAACACGATGCATATAATCGACAAAACCGGCTCGGTAAGCGGCTAAAAATCTTTCGATGCGCCGTTTGAAGAGATGCCTGCCTAAAATTAGGCGCGGTGCATCCTCCAACTGCACGGTATAAGTGCGACTTCGATCCTCTCTCAAGTGAATTATGCGCAGACCGGCGGGAGCCAACCAATCGGTCAACTGTCGGTAAAAATCGAGCAAGTGCTTCTCACGACCCGCCGCCGCATCGAATATAGGTAAATTGTCGTTATCGGTTAAACGCGGTCTAAACACCGCACCACTCTTATCCAACAAAGCCTGCCCTCCCCAATACGCAACCGCTTTGCGCTCTTGTATGGTCAGAACCAGTGTGTCGTCGCGCCAGCTGCGTTGAATTAGAACATTCTTAACCCACGGCAAATCTTTCAGTAATTTTGCTATCACATCCATCTCGTCCCGGCCTACGGAATGACCCAAAAAGGGAGACAACAACTGCTCTATTTCAAAGCGATCTATGCGCCTATATTCGCCTTCCACGCGCACCTGACTAATCTCCTTGAATAACAATCTATCCCAGTCTACATCGAGTTGCTTCGCCACGACTAAAATTGCAACAACGGCAAAAGTCAATATGCCGTACTGAAGGTATCGTGCAAGCCGATATCTTGAAGACTTAGGCTTGCGGTATTGCATGCACGACGCCGAGTGGTTCATGGTTTCTCCTTTGTTGCCGTTGCCAATATCTTCAGTACCAGTGAACCGAAATCTATGCCGGTAGCCTTAGCCGACATCGGCACTAAACTATGACTCGTGAGACCGGGTACGGTGTTGACCTCGAGTAACCAAAATTTACCTTCGGTGTCGCGCACGGCATCGACCCGTCCCCATCCTTCGACACCTAGAGATTTGCACGCATATAAACATAAGTTTTTCAACGCCTCGAGTGCCTGCGACGGCAATCCACAGGGACAATGATAACGCGTTGCGTCGTCTTCGTATTTTGCGGCATAGTCATAGAATACGCGAGATGTCTGCAACCTTATCGGCGGCAAGATTTTGTCTTCCAATAGGGGCACCGCATATTCGTCGCCCGTCACCCAAGCCTCTGCAAACAGTGTTTTTGAAACTTGCCGGGCGGCGGATAGTGCCTTGTCGAAATCGTCCCGATTTTCTACTTTAGAAACGCCTATACTCGAACCTTCGCATACCGGCTTTAGCGCAAAGGGTAGACCGATTTGCGCAACGATAGCTTCGATATCCGAAGGCGTGTCAACGACGACAAAAGGTGGTGTAGGCAATTTCTGCGATGCCCAAATTCGCTTGGTGGCAATTTTGTTCATAGACAATGCCGAGGCGAGTACGCCGCTACCGGTGTACGGTATATCGAGCATTTCGAGCATACCCTGCAAAGTGCCGTCCTCTCCGCCTCGCCCGTGTATTGCAATAAAGGCATGATCATAACAACCGATCGACAAAGGCGATACGGTTTTCGGTCTGAGGTCATGGGCGATTGCGTCTACTTCCGATTCTCGCAATGCGGCAACCACCGCATTGCCGGTATCCAGAGAGATCGTTCTCTCCGACGACCATCCACCCATAAACACTCCGACTTTCCCGAACTCAGGCACGATGATCTCCGACGATGACGACTTCCGGCTGTAGATGTACACCACTGCGTTCCTTGACGACAGCCTGAATGTGCGCAATCAATTGCTCTATATCGTTCGCCGTTGCCGAACCTTTGTTGACTATAAAATTTGCGTGTTTTTCCGAGACCATCGCATCACCGACGGTATACGACTTCAAGCCACATTCTTCGATAAGTTTTCCGGCGGAACCACCCTGAAGATTTTTGAAAACAGAACCGCAAGTCGGTGCATTGGTAGGTTGAGTCCGATTACGCATCTCGAGATATGTTTTGAGCTGATCGCGTAGCTCGGCTTCGGCTTTTATTTTTTGAGGCCGTTTGAATTCGCTCGAAATAATACATTCATCGTCGAGCAAATCCACGAACCTATAACCGACATCGATCTCGCTGCGTGCCCGCTTTTTCCTCGTTCCTTGTCGATCGATGGTCTCGATCGCAACCGCATAATCCCAAATCTCGCTACCGAAAGCACCGGCATTCATCCTAAGCGCACCCCCTAAAGTACCGGGGATACCCACCATAAACTCCAAGCCCGGCAAACCGTTATTGACATAAAAGCGCGCCAGTTTTGCACAGCTCGTACTCGCACCTGCGCAGATAATATCTTCGCCACGCTGTTCTATCCAATTAAAACCGCTGCCTAAACTGATTACGATTCCTTTGATGCCGCCATCTCGAACCAACACATTGCTACCCAAACCCAAATAGAAAACCGGATAATCGGCAACGCAATATTTTAGAAAATAGCCGAGTGTGGCGACATCGTCGACCTTAAAAAAACAGTCGGCAGCACCGCCGACACGCCATGTATTCAAACGTTTAAGGCTATGATCGAAATGTAAAGCACCTTTAAGATTTTCGGTGTCGCAGCGTAGCATCATGACGGTATCTCCTCGGCTGCAAAATTTTTTACGGCAAAGCGGTCTATCAAATCCTCGGGCAACTTGGAAATAGACCCGGCACCCATTGTCAATACGACATCGCCGTCGCGCACAACCGCATCGAGCACCTCGGGCACGCTCGCCATAGTATCGAGACAAATAGGAATCAGATGCCCGCGTGCGCGTATTGCACGACTCAGCGCATCGCTGTCCGCACCTTTAATCGGTTCTTCGCCGGCAGCATAGACATCGAGTAAAATCAATTCTTCGACTTCGTTTAGAACATCGCAAAAATCGTTGAATAAAGCGTGTGTACGCGTATAGCGATGCGGTTGAAATATCAATACTTTACGCCGCCCGCACCCGATGTCGCCGGCGGTGCGTAGCACCGCTTTTATCTCGTTCGGATGGTGCCCGTAATCGTCTATTAAGTGCGCACTACCGTGTGTCGTTTTTAGCATACCGTAACTTTGCATACGCCTTCCTATACCTTGAAATTCCGCCAAGGCCTCGGCGATTATCTTTAGGGTCACACCTAATTTGATTCCTACCGCAATCGCCGCAAGCGCATTTAATACATTGTGCCGACCCGGCAAGTTCAGCATGAATTGATGTACCTCGGTGTCATCGGCGATGCTCAGATGAAAGTGGCTCGTCATGTTTTCAAAGCGAATAGCCTCGGCAACAAAATCGTTGTCTTTATCGAAACCGTAAGTCAAGCAACGACGATCGAATCGAGGTACCAGTTCGCGTACCACCGGGTCTTCGTTGCAAGCGATTACAACACCGTAAAACGGTAAATTATGTACGAAATCTACGAACGCGTTTTGTAAAAGTTCAAAATTGTTTCTGTACGCCGACAAATGATCGGCGTCGATGTTCGTGATAACCGACATCATCGGCTGCAAATGCAGAAAAGAAGCGTCACTCTCGTCGGCCTCGGCAACCATGTAATGACTTTCACCCAAACGCGCATTGCCGCCATGACTATTCACCTTGCCGCCGATAACAAAGGTTGGATCCAAGTCGGCTTTGGTCAAAATTGCCGCAATCAAACTCGTCGTCGTCGTTTTGCCGTGGGTGCCGGAAACCGCAATACCGAAATGAAAGCGCATCAGCTCGGCGAGCATCTCGGCTCGTTTGATCACCGGCACATTATGTTCTCGTGCAGCGGACACCTCCGGATTGTCGGAAGCAATTGCAGAAGATACGACTACGACATTGCAGCCTCGAATATGGTCTGCACGGTGCCCTATATAAACCCTGATGCCGAGTGCTTCCAGTTTCGATATCGCCGTGCTATGCGCGATATCCGAACCTTGTACCTTGCAACCCATATTGAACAACACTTCTGCGATGCCGCTCATGCCGATACCGCCGATACCGACCAAATGTATCGTTCCCATGCTGTCGTAGACTTGTCTTAAGTTATTATTCGTTTTCACGCTGCCATCTCCGCAATACATATATCGGCAATCTTGCGGTCGGCGTCGAGTATCGCTGCCGCCTTGATCGCTTTGGACATCTCGAGTAGAGATTCTCTATTTCTTATAAAACCTAGTAATAAATCGGCAAGTTTAGCGGCTGTTAGTTGATCCTGCGGCACTAAAATCGCAGCATTTTCGGCAACTAAATAACGCGCATTCGCAGATTGATGGTCGTCGACCGCGTGAGGATACGGCACCAAGATTGCGGTGCGTCCCGCTGCAGAGATTTCCGCCAAGGTCATCGCACCGGCTCTACACAAAACCAAATCCGCCCAACGATAAAGTTCGTGCATTTTCTCTTCGAACTCAAAAACTTTGTAGTGTACTTTTAATGCCGCTATACGCGATACCATTTCTTGCAAATGTCCCTTGCCGGTCTGATGACTCACTTCGGGGCGTTGCGACTCGTCTATTAGCGCAATCGCCTGCGGCACAATCTCGTTAAAAAAACTCGCTCCCAGACTGCCGCCGACAACGAGCAGACGCAGTCTGTCGTGTTCGCCCGACTTCGGGTCTGAAACATCGGCGGTCATCTCGGCTCGTACCGGATTCCCTACCCACACGACATTCTTGGACTTAAACGACTCGGGAAATCCACAGAGGACTTGTCGACTCAAAAATGCCAAGCATTTATTGGTTAAACCGGCGATCGCATTTTGCTCGTGTATAACCAGCGGAATACCCAACAAATAGGCAACGACACCGCCGGGGCCGGTCACAAAACCGCCCATACCCAAAACCAAGGACGGACGCTGTCTGATAAATTGCAATAATATCTTCCAAAATGCGATGCTCAATATCCACGGTGCCGTCAACCAATTCAATAAACCTTTGCCTCTGAGGGCTTTGACTCGTACGCCTATAAAATCGATTTCCTCGTCGGGGACGACGCGAGACTCGAGCCCGTCCGAGGTGCCGAGCCATAGCACATCGATGCGCTGCGCTTTAAGGCGGCGACCGACGGCGATACCGGGAAAAACATGACCCCCCGTCCCGCCCGCCATAATTACAATCAACGGGGTTTTAGTAGCCATACCGTGTCCCACCTTTAATACGGTATGTAGAGGTAGAGATCTCGTAATTGATACGCATTAATATCGCTACGGCAAGAATCAACGCCATCAAACTACTACCACCGGCACTGACGAAGGGCAAAGTGATGCCTTTAGTCGGTAGACATCCTAGAACGACACCGGCGTTGATTAAAAACTGTACGAATATCCATAGGCCGACACCGTAAGCATAAAAAGTATAAGTGAGAAACCCTCGCCGGTATGCTTTTTGTGCGATCAAAAAGCAACATCGGGTTAAAAAGCAAAACAATAAAACCAAAAGACAAACACTGATAATGCCGAGTTCTTCGGCGATGACCGCCAATATAAAATCGGTATGCGCCTCGGGTAAATACGATAGTTTTTGTATACTGTCACCCAGACCGACACCGAACCATCCGCCGTTTTTAATCGCAATCAGTGACTCTATCAGCTGATATCCGGCACCGAATCGATCCTGCCAAGGATCCATAAAAACGAGTAGGCGCTGCATTCTATACGGCTCTATTATCATCAGCCCCGACAATGTGAGACCGCTTGCAAGTGCGGATACCGAGAAAGGTATCAAACGCACCGGTGCCAAAAACAGCATGCCGAACATGATCGCGAGGATTACCACCGCAGTGCCGTAATCGGGTTGTATTACGAGTAATCCGGCAACGACGGTGCCCACGGCCAAGGGCTTAACGAACTCCCAAGGGCTGGTCGGAATCCTCGTAAAATGACGTCCGATATAATCGGCAACGAAGATAATCATAAAAAGTTTTACGAACTCGGAAGGTTGTACCGTGAAAAATTGAAAGTCCAACCAACGGTGGCTCCCGTTGACTTCTTTACCTACTACAGGAAGGAAGACTAGGAGGAGTAGGATAATAGATACGAAGACTAGAGAGCCACCGCGGTTGAAAATCGTAGCGACCGGTACGAAACATATAATCGCAGCTAAAACCAGCGAAAATATGATGTAAGACAGTTTTTTGATCGTGTAATGGAACGCATCGTCGGCAACGAGTTCAAACGATGCGGATGCGACCATCACCACACCCAAACCCAGCAAGATTGCTATATACCAAAGCATGGATTTGTTATAGTCCACCCAAAAATCGTGTTTGATAGTTGCACTTGTCATATTCTTATCAAGATAGTTTTTTATACGCAGACCTGAAAGCGTCGCCGCGTTCTTTGTAATTGCGATACATATCCAAACTGGCGCACGCCGGCGACAGCAATACACAATCACCGGGGCGGGCGGTGTCGGCAGCACAAAGCACGGCTTGTGCCATATTCTCAACTCGCGTGTAGGGCACACGACCCTCCATCGCAACGGCGATCTGTTCGGCATCTTGTCCCAACAACACGGCAGCGCGCACCTTAGATTCGGCTAAATCGACGAGTAGCTCAAACTCTCCGCCCTTGCCGAGACCGCCGGCAATCAATACGACGGGTTTATCGATCGAACTTAGTGCTGCGCAAGTTGCCGAGACATTGGTCGCCTTAGAGTCGTCGTACCAATCTACACCGTTGCGACACCCGATGTGCTGCAAACGATGTGCCAAGCCATGAAAACCGCCGGCTGCCTTGCACATCGCATCGAACGGCAAACCCAGAGCATATCCCATGGCAAACATCGCCTGGGTATTCAACAAACCCACATCGCCCACCAATGCGATATCGGATTCGGAAATTAATGTCTCGTCTCCGTAAGCAATATGTCTAATCCCTTCTTTTTCTATCACTCCGAAATGACCGACCGAGGGTCGATCGAGCCCGAAGCTCGGCTGTTTCACCGAGTCGTCTATGTCGTCTATTTGTGATGCGACATCTTCCTCTCTATTGACGACTATAGCCTTACTATTTCTATGGATGCGTAATTTTGCATTGCGGTAATCGGCAAAAGATTCGTAGCGATCTAAATGGTCGGGCTTTATGTTCAAGATGACCGATACACTGGGGCGCAGACTATAAATCGTCTCCAGTTGAAAGCTGGATAGTTCCAAAACATAAAGTTCAACATCTTTGCGTCGTTCGAGTAAATCCAACGCCGGCATACTGCACGGATGCTCGCCGGCCAGATTGCCACCGCTGGCAACATGAAGTCCTGCGCATTTTGCCGCATCCGTCAATAGCGAAGCAACGGTACTCTTGCCGTTGGTACCGGTAATCGCAGCGATCGGACACTGCGGTGCATAACGCGCAAACAATTCTATATCGCCGATAAATCGATCTCTTTTTGTATGTGCTTGTATCGCCGCCAGGGTTTTTAGAGAAACCCCGGGACTCACTACGACCTGTTCGGCTTGCTCGAGATAAGCCGCTTTTATATCACCCGTATAAACTTGTGTCTCGGGGGCAAATTTCAATAATGCCTCGTGTTGCGACGGATGTTCGTTATCGTCGGCAACCGCAAACGAAATACTGCGACGGTGCAGAAAACGCGCAACCGATAGCCCGGTCACACCCAAACCGATAATCAGAAATTGATACGCTTGTGCCATCGTTCGATACATCTTGTTTTCCGACTACCTGATCTTCAGAGTTGCCAAGCCGACCAACACCAAAAGCAAAGTGATAATCCAAAAACGCACTATCACGGTGGGTTCGGGCCAACCTTTCAATTCAAAATGATGGTGTAGCGGTGCCATACGAAAAATACGCTTGCCGGTTAAGCGATACGATGCAACTTGTAAAATCACCGAAACGGCTTCGGCAACGAATATGCCACCCATAATAAGGAGCAAGAACTCCTGTCTGACCAGGATTGCGATAATCGCAAGTGCCGAACCCAGGGACAGTGCACCTACATCCCCCATGAAGACTTTTGCCGGATAGGTGTTGAACCATAGAAAGCCCAATGCAGTCCCTGCCAACGCACCGCAAAATACCGTCAACTCGGCTGCTTGAGGTAAATAGGGAAAATTCAAATAATCGGCAAAATTGGTATGACCGCTAACATAAGCAAAGATACCCAAAGCCGAAGCGATTAAGGCAACGGGCAAAACCGCCAAACCGTCCAAACCGTCGCTTAAATTGACCGCATTGCTGGCACCGACGATGGTTAGATAGGCAAGCAGTATAAACCATGCCCCTATATCTAAAACGATATCCTTGAAAAACGGGACTATCAGTTCTAATTCGGCAGGGTACTGGGCGCTGCTATACACCGTATACGCAATGATAAAAGCGAGCAACGATTGCCATAAAAACTTAGTTTTTATCGACATGCCCTCACCATTCTTAATCTTAAAATAGTCGTCTATGCCACCCAAGATACCGAAAGCTAACATCGTTGCAAGGGCGATCGTCACATAATAATTCATGATATCCGCCCACAGCAAAGTAGAAAATACAATCGTGACGATAATCAATATACCGCCCATCGTCGGAGTGCCTTGCTTTTTATAGTGCGAGCGAGGACCTACTTCGCGTATGGTTTCGCCTATTTTCAAACGGCTTAGATAACGAATAACGCTCGGGCCGGCAATGGTGCTGACCAACAGTGCGGTAATCGCAGCAAAAACGGTGCGCAATGTGATGTATTGCAAAACATTAAAACCGCTGTGCAACTCCGATAAAAAATCCGATAAATGGTACACGGTTGCCTCTGCTAAGAAACGGTTTCGTCGGTCGGCAGTAATGCCGCCACTAATCGATCCATTTTTGCGGAACGCGAACCTTTAACCAACAAGTTCACCCCGGGCTTCAACTGCGCTCTGAGCCGTGGTATTAACGCGGCAATACTATCGAAGGACTCGCCCCCCTCACCGAAGCATTCAACCGCTATTCGGGCATCGTCTCCGACTGTAAAAAGACGGTTTACATCCATCGACTTCGCCCGCTTACCGGCGCGCGCATGCAGATCGGCGGATTCGTCGCCCAATTCCGCCATGCCACCTAATGCCAGCCAGTGTTCTCCCGGTGCTTGTTTGAGCACCTCAAGGGCTGCATCCAAAGAGGCCGGGTTTGCGTTGTAACTATCGTCTATTAGGTGCGCGCCGTTTATGCCGCTGCGCGCCACCAAACGTCCGGGTATCGGGGAAACCGATTCTATACCGGCAACAATATCGTCGATACCGGCACCCGCGACATAGCTCGCCGCCGCCGCAGCCAATGCATTCGCTATATTATGCCGACCTAATAACTGCATGCGACAAGTGCGCGGCTTGCCTGCCAAACTCAACTCTACGGTTGGTCCTCGATGCGCGAGCAGATGAAAATCGGCTTCGGAGGATAGACTGAATTCTACGGTGCGTCGTTTTTTGATTCGCCGCAACCAATACTCGTAATACGCATCGTCCTTGTTTAAGATCGCCGTACCCGATTCGCTCAAAGACTCGAATATCTCACCCTTTGCTTCGGCAACGCCGGCTAGACTGCCGAAACCACCTATATGCGCAGCGGAAGCATTGAGCAACAAAGCGATATCGGGTTGTGCGATGCCGCAGAGTTTACGGATTTCGCCGTGATGATTGGCCCCCATTTCTACGACTGCGGTATCGTGTTGCGCTCTTATGGACAACACGGTCAACGGCACACCGATATGATTATTAAAATTACCGGGCGTTGCAACAACCTGCCGACAACGGCGTAAAATACTTGCAATAATTTCTTTGGTCGTCGTCTTGCCGTTGCTACCGGTCAATGCCAAAATCGTAATCTTAAGGCGACGACACCACTGTGCCGCTAACTCGCTCAGGGCTTGTAGTGTATCGGATACGCGTATTTGTGCCAAAGGCGAGGTGATCGCTTCGGAGACCATCACCGCAACTGCCCCCGATGCCGCTGCCGTTTCTACGAAATCATGGCCGTCAAACCGTTCGCCTTTGATTGCCACGAATAAATCTCCCGGCTTGGTCGTACGGCTGTCAATGCTGATACCTGCTATCGGTATATCGGCACCGTTTATCGTGCCTTTCGCCATCTCGGCAATCTCGTGCAGACTCAACCATGTCATCGGTAGTCCTCGAGTGCTTTTAGTATGAAATCGGCATCGTTAAACGGTTTTTTCACGCCCTTGACAATTTGATAACGCTCGTGTCCCTTGCCGGCGACTAAAACCACATCGTCCGGCAACGCTTCTTTGATTGCTTTGTTTATCGCCTGTGCACGATCGTGTATCACACAGTATGCTCGGGTTTTCGTCATACCTTTTAGAATGTCGCTGCAGATTAGTTCGGGATCTTCGGCTCTGGGATTATCGTCGCAAATTATTACGCGATCTGCATAGCGTTGTGCTATTTCTCCCATCAACGGACGTTTGCTTGCGTCTCGTTCACCGCCGCATCCGAATACGCAAACGAGATCGGCGGTAGCGTAATCCCTGCACGATGTTAAAACCTGTTTCAACGCTTGTGGCGTATGCGCATAGTCTAAAAATACCTTCGGTACATCACCGCCGCCGAAACGTTGCATACGGCCGTCTAGCGGATGAATCTCGGATAGCCGCTCGACTGCGTCGTCCAATTGAAACCCGTGGTTGATTAGCACCAATAAAGTTGCCAAGAGGTTGTAGATATTAAAGTTGCCGAACACACGGGTTTCTATATCCATCACCTTGCCTAAAAGAGAAACACGCAAAGCAAGACCCTGTTCGCGGTTCTCGGCTTTGATCAAATAAGCGGCCGTCATAGAAGATCGTTTTGAGTAACTCAAAACCGTCACTTTTTTGTGGCACGCATTGATCATCGGTTCGGCGTATTTGTCGTCGGCATTGATTACCGCCGTCTTTAGGCTGTCGTACTCGAAGAGCTTGCGTTTCGCAAGCATATACTCGGTGAGTGAGCCGTGATAATCCAAATGGTCGTGACCTAGATTGGTGAACACTGCGGTATCTACCGTTAAACCGTTCAATCTTCCTTGTGCCAAACCGTGCGAAGAAGCCTCGACCACAACCTTGTCTATATTGCGCTGTTTTAATTCGCTGATGATTTTATGGGTAATCAAGGCATCGGGTGTGGTATGGGTGGCTGTCTGCAAATCTCCGAAACAACCATGACCTAGTGTTCCTATCAAACCGCACGGTTTGCCGGCAACCGATAAACACTCGGCAATATAATGACTCACCGAAGATTTACCGTCGGTGCCGGTCACTGCGATAACCTCCATCGTATCGGAAGGGCAATCGTAGAAGCGGCTGGCAATCAAGCCCATGTTCTCGCGCAGATTCGGTATTCTAATCATCGGCACAGTAGACGGATAAATCGAGTTTTCACCACCGTCCCAAACAACCGCTTTGGCACCGCGTGCTATCACATCGGAGAGGAAATTCAAGCCGTGTTCGTGTTTTCCTTCCAACGCCATATATAAATCACCCCGCTGAACGTTTTCGCTATGGTTCGCTACGCCGGTTACTTCTACATCGTCTATATCTTTTATCTGCACCAGATCCTCCGTCAACACCGATAATCTACATCTCTTCATCAATTGACATGCTCGGTGGACAACACGGTATTCGAAAGATTTGAGTCCGGTAATTCGTCGTAGTTGAAATTCATAAAACGCAAAGTTGCCGACATGACTTCCGAGAATACCGGTGCTGCCACCTTGCCTCCGTAGTATTCGTCTCCACGCGGCTTATCTATCACCACCACACAAACAAAATTGGGTTGCCGTAGCGGCGCAAAGCCTGCGAACACCGAAGTGTACTCGTTATCTTCACCCCTATCGTCAACCGACTTTCTAGTCGTGCCGGTTTTACCTGCGGTCGTAAAACCTTTGACCTTGGCAAGGCTACCGGTGCCTTCCTTCGATATTACTCTATGCAACATTTTTCTAATAGATCTTGCGGTTTCGGGATCGAAGACTTGCTGCTTTCTGAAATAAGGGTTGTCTTTTAGAAAGGTCGGATTAGGTCGCCAGCCGTCGTTGGCAAAGGTGGTATAAGCCATTGCAAGTTGCAACAGCGAGACCGACACGCCGTAACCGTACGACATCACGGCATGATCCGTAGGGCTCCACCTCTCGTGATATCTCAGCTCACCTATGACCTCTCCGGGAAAAACCGTGCCGGGTGTCTCTCCGAAGCCGACACCGGATAAATAAGTCCACAACACTTCACGCGGCACCGTCTGCGCAATTTTGCTAATCGCCACATTGCTGGATTTAACTATCACGCCGGTCATATCGAGCTTACCGTAATTTCTTATATCCTTTATTTGTTTGCCACCACTCAGCCGATAATAACCCGGTGTCGTGTCTATTACCGTGTTCTCTTGCAAATAGCCGCCGTCTATCGCTGCCGCCATGATAATCGGTTTCATCGTAGAACCGAGTTCGAAGGTGTCGGTCACCAATCGGTTGCGATGTCTATCGGCAAAATTATATCTGCGATCGTTGGGATTGAACGAAGGATAATTGACGGCGACGATAATCTCGCCGGTTTGTGCATCGACTACGACAACCGAACCCGATTCCGCCCTGTGCTTCGCAATCGCACTCCGCAATGCACGATACGCGTAATATTGAATACGCTGATCTAGGCTCAGTGTCAAAGTCTCCCCGTTTTTAGGGGCTTTGATTAGCCTGATATCGCGTACCGTACGCCTGTTTGCATCTATCATGATCTGCTTTAGTCCCGGGGTCGCTCGCAGATGCTCGTCGGTATGCATCTCTATACCCTCTATGCCCTTGCCGTCGACATCGGTTAAGCCGATAATGTGCGCGGTGATCTCACCGGACGGATAAAAACGTTTATAAACTTGATCCAAATGAAGCCCGTCTATCTCTAGAGTTCTTAGAGTATCCGCCATCTGCGGTTTGATGTGCCGCTCGATGTATAGAAACCGTTTGTCTTTCGCCGCCGCAACTTTTGCTCGCAATTCGCCGCTATCTATTTCCATCGCCTCGGCTATCGTCGCGATGTGTTTATCGTCAAACCCTAAGGGGTCTATCCATGTCGAATAAACCGGCGCGCTGACCGCAAGTAAGGTGCCGTTGCGATCGGTGATGGAACCATGATAGGCAGGTATTTCTTTGGTGCGTAAATAGCGTACATTGTCTTTGCTCTCTAATTCGAGACGCAGGTCGTACTGCCAATATATTGCGCGTCCGATCAACCCCAACGATGCGATGAAAAACAATGTCATCAGAAACATATATCTATAATAATTATTAAACTCAAACGGTTCCTTGCGTCTTAAGTGCTTAGCGTTTGTATATTTCATCGCACAATAATCGGGATTTCTTTATACGGATAAATCATCTCGAGTTCAGCCACCGACTTTTCTACATAGCCGGGCATGCGGAGAGTGCTGTTCTCGGCTTGCAGCCGGCTCCATTCCGATTCCAGAATATCTCGTTCTCGCTGTAACAACTCGGATTCTACGAAAGCTATGCGATTATGATTTTTAACGGTCACGACCGCAAGTGCGGATAAAAATATCCCTATGACTAGAAATACGATGATTGCTCTGTCGTTGTACAATCCGGTCATAACTTCTCCGCAACTCTGAGACGCGCGCTACGCGCACGCGGATTTCTTTTGATCTCCTCGTCGGTGGGTCTGATTAGGTGATTGATTTTTTTAAGTTTTATAGTCTCTGTGTAGTTTTCCGGATGCGGTAGACCGCGCACCGTTGCCGGTGCCTGACTATGTTTTTTAATAAATTGTTTGACGATGCGGTCTTCCAAAGAATGAAATGCAATGACTGCAAGCCGACCGCCGCTGTGTAGCAAATCCAAAACACTATCGAGTGCTTTCGATAAATCTTCAAGTTCTTGATTGATAAAAAGACGTATTGCAAGAAAGGTGCAGGTGGCTGGATGATGATTTCTTCCAGCCGAACCTGCAATTGTCCGAACTAATTGTTTAGTGGTCAGGAGGGGGAGACCACCGACGATTGCTCGGGCAAATCTTTTAGCATGAGGTTCCTCTCCGTAAAATCTTAATACATACTCTATTTCTTCTACGCTCGCTTGATTCAACCATTGTGCTGCAGTAATACCTTTAGAAGTATCCATCCGCATATCAAGCGGTCCGTCTAAGTCGAAGCTAAATCCCCTCTCTCCTGTATTTAATTGATAAGATGATACACCTAAATCAAAAAAAATTCCACTAATTTTATTCTTAATATTCAATTTTTTTAATAATTGCCCTAAATTCGCATTAGATTCTCTTCTGAATTCAAAACGTTCGTCAGCCATCCAGTGCGATTTTGCATGCTTTTCGGCCTCCAAATCCTTATCGTAAGCGAAAAGTCTGCCCTTATCGCTCAAACGGGCTAATACTGCGGCACTATGCCCGCCTCGTCCATAAGTTGCATCTATATACCAACCATCTTTGTCTATATTCATGGCTTCCAACAACTCTTTCAACATCACCGGTTCGTGTTCCTTCATTGCATTAGCTAAAAACGAAAATCCTTGAGTTTCGAATCCGCATCCTCGGTATCTATCTCTTTCATCTGTCCTTCCCTATATTCATCCCAGATCTTTTGATCCCATAACTCAAACCTGTTTATTACACCGAGCAACACACACGACTTTTTAATTCTCATATCCTTACGCAAAGAGGGAGATAATAAAATACGTCCATTATTATCGGGCTTACATTCGGTGGCATGACTCAACATCATACGCTGCACATAGCCTTCTTTCCCGACTGACGGCAATTTTTGCAGCCGCTTTTCAACCGTTATCCAATCAGGCTTTGGGTAGATTAATATAGAACATTGGATTGCACTCGCAGTCACAACTAGATTGCTATTACACTTTTGTAATTCATGCCGATATTTGGAAGGGATGCCGATACGACCTTTAGTATCGACCGTGACATTATTGACGCCCCCCAATTTTGTTTCGGACATAGTAAATATCCCTCCCGGTACTAAATAAACTCTTGTTAAGGGGTAACATACCACAAAAAACTACTTTTCACCACAAAAAACTACTCTTTGTGTAAGCGCAAAGTAGTAATGTCACCTTTCGCCAAAGTAGAAATGTCACCTTTAGGGGACAATAAAGCATTTTTAACCCAGCTTAGGAGAAGATGCAATGAACGAAGGAACTTACTCTATGTCAGACAAAGAAATAGAACGCCACCATGTCCTCAAGCGATGCTTGGAGGAAAAATTACCGAGAGCCAAGGCCGCACAGATGCTCAACATCAGCGTCCGCCATGTGAAGCGATTATTAAGTGCCTATCGCAAGCAAGATATCAAGGCACTGATATCTAAACGACGCGGTAAGCCTTCAAACAATAAAATACCGGAGACAATCAAACAACTAGCCGTTAAGCTCATTCGTGAGAACTATCACGATTTCGGACCGACTTTTGCACATGAGCAGTTGTTTGAATGTCATGGGCATTTATTTGACCGCTCATTCAGCGTTGAAACCTTGCGCAAGTGGATGATTGCAGAGGGGCTACACCAGGGTAAGCGACGCAATGCAATCAAAACGCATCAAAGCCGTCCCAGACAAACTGGCTTCGGCAAACTCATACAGATTGACGGTTCGACCCACGATTGGTTTGAAGGGCGAGGCGACCCCTGCACGCTCATTATATTTATTGACGATGCCACCTCACAGATTACCGCATTGCATTTCTGTGCTGCCGAGACCACCTTTGATTATATGCGAACACTCAAACAGCATATCCAACGCCATGGCTGCCCGTTGTGCCTGTATTCCGACCGCCATAGCATCTTTAGCAACAATGCCAAAGAGCAACACATCTTTCAACAACCGACCCAGTTCCAAAGTGCTTTGCAACAAATGGAAATTGAACTATGCCTGGCACGCACACCGCAAGCTAAAGGACGCGTTGAACGCGCATTCAAAACCCTGCAAGACCGATGGGTCAAACTCATGAGGCTTCACAACATCTGCTCTATTGAGGAAGCTAACCAGTTTGCTCAATGGTATCTCCCAAAACACAATCAGCAGTTCGCCACGAAGCCTCTAGACAGCCACGACTATCATCGCAAAATGCCTCTCACCCAGCGAGAATTAGCACTGGCTTTGTCTAAACAGAGTACTAGAAAGTTATCGAAAAACCTCATCTGTCAGCATCATAATATACAGTATCTTATCAAAACCAAGAAACCCGGTTATGCGATGCGTGGCGCATCGGTCACCGTGTGCGAGCTACTCAATGGCGAGATTGTCATACTCTACAAAGGGCGGGAGTTGGCGCATGATATCTACTGCGAACACCCCCCACTGTCTCAACCGTACAACGACAAAACAATCAATCTAGCGGTAGATGAGATTGTGGCAAAACACCGTCGCGGTCATAAGCCGAAGCCGACCCACCCGTGGAGACGCTACAATAAGGATTATCTCAGTGCCAAGCAGAAGTAATCAGAACCGGTGTTTTCCCAGACTTACGCACAGGCTGTCTAACATGCCTGTGCCACTGCAAACGCATCATTCGTCAAACCACGAGATAGCAACCGAGCACCACACACGCTCTAAAATGCTTGGGAATTGGAAGGTAGTAGAGTTCATCTCAACTAGAGATCGTCTCTTAACGGCACGCTATAGAGCTTGTTTTTTAGTCGGCAAGCCTGATTTAGGCAAAAACAAGCACTGGCACCGCATACGCTCTAAAATGCTTGGAAATTGGAAGGTAGTAGAGTTCATCTCAACTAGAGATCGTCTCTTAACGGCACGCTATGGGGCTTGTTTTTTAGTCGGCAAGCCTGATTTAGGCAAAAACAAGCAGTATTAGCCAATTTATCACCTAGTCGAATAATCAACTAACGGACATAAAGTAATCTTAGATATCTAGTTTCCTGAAGGTTTTATCGGCATCAAGGGTGACATTTCTACTTTGGTCAAGGGGGTGACATTTCTACTTTGGGTTGACACAAAAAACTACTCTTTGTAAGCACAAAGTAGAAATGTCAAGCTGTTGAAAAAGTATCCACGAACTGTAGGACGGTACATTCCCCTCCTTTGGAGGGGTGGCAGGCGCAGCCTGACGGGGTGGTCGCTGGGGTTTTGCACAATGTTACGCCGATTGACCTATCGGGCAGACATATCAGTCTGCCCCTACAAGCTCATTCGGCGGCTCTCTTATTCTACAAATAACCAGGGTGCGCTTTTCTTGCGTTTTGCTTCGAAGGCGCGGATTTTGTCGGCATGCTTTAAGGTTAAGGCGATTTGGTCTAATCCTTCCAACAAGCAGTGTTTGTCAAAATCGGTAATGTCAAAATGCCATTGCGATTGTGTGTCGTTGACGGTTTGGTTGTAGAGATTTATCGTCAGACGATAATTGGGATCGCTTGTCGTATTTTTGAACAAGGTTGTGATTGCGTCGGTATCTAATACCACGGGCAGAAAGCCGTTTTTGATTGCGTTGTTATAGAAAATATCGGCAAAACCGGGAGCAACGGCTACTTTTAGCCCGTAGTCCATCATCGCCCAAACTGCGTGTTCGCGTGAGGAACCACAACCGAAGTTGGCACCGGTCAATAGGACTTGAGCTTGCTTATAGTGAGGATCGTTGAATATGCAGTCGGGGTTGCGGCGTCTTGTTGCGTTATCTAGTGTTAGATCGCCGGGGTCTAGGTACCGCCAATCGTCAAATAGGTAGGGACCTAAACCGGTGCGTTTGACCGATTTTAAGTATTGCTTGGGAATGATGACATCGGTATCTACATTGGTTCGGTCCAGCGGTATCACGATGCTTTCAATACGCTCGAATTTCTGCATTAGTCTATATCCCAATCGCGTATGTCGGTAAAATGCCCTTCGATAGCCGCCGCCGCCGCCATCGCCGGGCTGACCAGGTGGGTGCGACCCCCTTGACCTTGACGACCTTCAAAGTTGCGGTTGGAAGTAGAAGCGCACCGCTCTCCGCGATCGAGGCGGTCGTCGTTCATGCCTAAACACATCGAACAGCCCGGCTCGCGCCACTCAAAGCCGGCGCGTGTGAAAATAGCATCCAGACCCTCCTCCTCGGCTTGGTGTTTGACCAAACCCGATCCCGGAACGACGATTGCTTGTTTGATATTGCCGGCAAGTTTCTTACCGTTGACGACTTGCGCAACAATGCGCAAATCCTCAATTCTGGAATTCGTACACGAACCTATAAATATCTTATCCAGCTTGATGTCTTGCATTGCGGTGCCGGGGTGCAAATCCATATAAGCCAATGCTTGTTGCCAATTCTTCGCTTTATTCGGGTCACTTTGTTCACTCGGATCCGGGACTGCATCGTTGACCGGAACCACCATTTCCGGCGATGTCCCCCAAGTCACCTGGGGCGGCACGGTGCTTGCGTCTATCGCGTGTTCGGTATCGAACATCGCATCGTCGTCGGAGTGCAGCGTTGCCCAACTATCGAGTGCTCGTTCCCATAATGCGCCTTGCGGTGCAAACGGGCGGTCTTTGAGATAAGCCTCGGTACAACGGTCAAAGGCAATCAAGCCGGCGCGCGCACCGGCTTCTATCGTCATATTACAAATCGTCATACGACCTTCCATCGATAAGTTGTCGATCACATCACCGCTGTATTCGATTGCATAACCGCTACCACCGGCAGTGCCGATGCGACCGATAATAGCCAATATCAAGTCTTTAGAATTGATGCCCATAGCTAAAGCACCCTCTATATTGATACGCATATTCTTGAGCTTGGCGGTTTTCAAGCACTGGGTTGCAAATACATGTTCAACATCGGAAGTGCCTATGCCCATTGCCAATGTCGCAAAAGCCCCGTGCGTTGAAGTATGCGAATCACCGCAAACGATTGTCATTCCCGGTAGCGTGGCACCCTGCTCGGGACCGATTACATGGACGATGCCTTGGCGCATATCACCAAGTGGATAATACTTGAGACCGTGCTTGGTGCAATTTTGTGCAAGCGTCTCCAACTGTAAACGAGAAATCGGATCTGCGATAGCGGCGTGCTGGTTGCGGGTCGGTACATTATGATCCGGCACTGCGATAATCGCATCCTTGCGCCACAAACTGCGATTAGACAGTGCCAAACCTTCAAACGCTTGAGGCGATGTCACCTCGTGCACCAGATGTCTATCTATGTAGATCAAGGCATTGCCGGCGGCATCTTCCAAAACCAAGTGGTCCTGCCATAGTTTGTCGTAAAGCGTTATTCCTGCCATCGTGTTAATCTTTATGAGAGAAGGGTTAGGTGCATGCGCACCACAATAAATTATACGGCTAACGGTTAATTTTTAGCCCGATCCATAATGGCTTGTGTCGTAATTAGTATAATACCTGCCAGCCCAATGCCTATGCTTGAATAGCTATGTCCTTCTAATGCGAGATAACCGGCAACCAATATACCGAGTACCCCTATGAAAAATGCCATATACTGACCGCGACATCTCTCCCGACTGACAACTTTTAAGGTCTCTTTGTCTATTTCGTATGCGTGGTTGTGCGCGTTCTCGGCCATTTTTATAATGCGCTCCGCGGAACCGGGTATATACTCCTCATATTTAGCTAGCTAATCGGGAGACGGTAGCGGCCCCTGATGAATCTGTCCAATTAGTTGCGGAGAGGAAGATACACTTTTATTGTCGTGAACTTGCGCTATGTTCTTTTTCTTTTTGCTCTTGCTGCTCATAGTCCCCTATCGCATCGTGGAGTGCACGCCCTACGGAATTCCATACTAAATAATGTATTTCCTCGGCACTCTTGGGGCGAGGATATGCTCTCGGTATTATTAGAGACTTTGCTCCTTTAGCCATCAATTTTATATTCATTTGCATCAAGTATCCTGGATAAGTCAAAGTTGATGATTATTATATCTTAAAAATAAAGAAAAGTCTGCCGATTGAGTCGGTAGTTCAGCACATTGGGATAGTCCGCTCGTTCTCAATGGGCATCGGGATTATAAAAAGCTGCTTTTATTGATTTTTTCTTAGGCCAAAAAGTCATATCGGGGTGTTTTTGGTGCAGTTCTTCCACACGTTTTTTAGCCTCGCCGAAGGTCATCTCTTCATCGTAATAGCCGGATTCAAACTTATATTTATATCTCCAGCCTATCACGAAACCGGGTTCGTCATTTTTATGATGTAGGGTATCCTCCATTTTTATACTCCGTTATCCTTATTGCTTCGATTCAAATTGATACATTTTGATACATTTGTTCGGCGTTTTATTTTTTGCGCCGCACTTTGTGCGACTCGATGTCGGTTTTTACCTGCTCGCAAGGTATACTCTCAATTCCACCGTATTGTGCGTACAACTGCGTGAGCAACGATGAAATGTCTACGATATTCTGCCGTGTATCGCCGAGCAGTCTTTGTAAACCTAAAAGACCGCCGTATTGCACCTTAATATAGAGACTTTGTGGTACTTTCGCTATATCGTCTTTGACACCGAAAGCATCCAAACCGACTTGCTTCAGATGTTCGTAGAGTTCGCAGCAATGCCGACTGGCAGAGTCCGATTGGCAAACAACTGCCGCACCGTTGCGTTGTGTCACTTCAACTCCCAAGGTGCAAGCGAAATCGTTCTTGATTTGAGGCACCTGAAAGGGGCATTTATGCTCTTCCATCAAGACCCCAAAGTCGGTTGATACGCCATCACAACCCGTTGTAATACGCGTTGAGCGAGGGCATAAGGTATTTTTTGTCGGTCTCTATTCGGATGTACGGTCACGATCGTGCGGTTGTCGCTACCTAGAACATGCAACTGTACTAAAGCTCTATCGATGTCGATATTATCTATCGTGTCGTTACGGTCGGCAGGCGTTGTCCGATATTCGATCAAATAGATGCCGCGACTACGATCGCTTGCGCGCACATTCATCCCCGAGCGTCTCAGTGCCACATTTAGGCGCCGCCATACTTTGCTAAACGATTGCCCTATTTCAAGAATCGCCGCCCCTTGCGCATTGCGAATACGAAGCAATGTTTTGATATCGTCTAAGGATGCCATTTGAGGATTAGCTATTTCCCTATTACGCGCAAGATAGTCCTTAAACTTAAACAAAAGCAATCTTTCCAAATACGGATCGGGCGGCAGCATCCGCCATGTGCTGCCTACATAGCCCGCTTCGAGTACCGAAAAGAAGACATTGGTGATTGCGTTGGGTTCGCGCTCCAGATTAACTCGTAGTTGATTGCGCACTCTGATTAAACCACCGCGTTTATGGTCTACGTTTAATTGACGTTCTCGCCAAGTGGTTTCCATATTGCCGGCAGTAGGATCACTTGCGCTCAGCTCGAATCCACTGCGCTGCAGGAAGCTCTGTAATTCGGGCCATAGGGTCACCGGATCTACATCCACCGATAGCCATACCACATCGCCTTCGCGCCGAATGCGTAAATCCAAGCGCTCGGGCAATACATAGCTGTCAAAAGCCATATCGGACATGCTGATATTATCGCTACCCGGCAGACCTAGGTTCTTTGAAGCATCCAACGAAGCCAAATCGGGTGGCACCTCCAGAGAATCGTTATCCTCTCCCATATAAACCCCCTCACCTAAGCCCGGCAAACCGAACTCTATATCATCCATAAAAGAGTAGCTGTCGAATGAACAAGCACTCAAAAGTAAACAACAACAAACGATCAATACGCAGTTCTTAATTCCCATTATTCAATACCTGCGTGCTTCATTGCGTCGCTTAGTGCCTTATGGTGCACCTCCGACAAAGTGGTCAGCGGTAGACGTATCCTCTCGGAGATTAAGCCCATCCGTGTCAATGCCCACTTAACGGGAATGGGGTTTGATTCAAGAAATAGTGCTTTGTGCAGAGGTTGTAAAACTCGGTCTATCTCCTCGGCACGCTCGCGATCACCCGCTAAGGCAGCTTCGCATAATCGGTGCATCAACGCCGGTGCCACATTGGCGGTCACCGAAATGACACCCTCGGCACCCCGCAATATCGCCTCCGCCGCAAGTGCGTCTTCACCGCTATAGATTGCGAACTCGTTGTCACATAAATGACGAATCTCTTGCATACGATCCAACGACACGGTCTCTTTGATGCCGACGATGCCGTCGATTTCGGACAAACGCTTGACGGTTTCGGGGAGCATGTCGCATGCGGTCCTACCGGGAATATTATAGAGTATCAGAGGAATTTGAACTGTGGCGGCGATCATTTCAAAGTGTTGATAAAGTCCCTCTTGAGTCGGTTTGTTGTAATAGGGTGTTACCAACAGACAGGCATCGGCACCGTCTTGCTCGGCGGATAAAGTGAGTGCCGCAGCTTCGGCGGAGGAATTGGAACCGGTGCCGGCGATTATCGGCACACGATTTCGCGCATGCTTAACCGCAATGCGTATGACTTTGCAGTGATCTTTATAATTCATTGTAGCCGACTCACCGGTAGTGCCGGCTACCACGATCGCATCGGTTCCGTTTTGTATATGAAACTCTATTAAATTCTTAAACGACTGATAATCTATGTCGCCCTCTACCATCGGGCTTACAATCGCAACCATACTGCCTTGAAATTTTATCGTCACTGCTCCTTAAATCTATCAATTTCTAAATGGGAATTTGTCTTACAATTTTATCACCCGTTAAGGCAACTTAAGGCAACCTTTAGTTCCTATTATACTGCTATTTATACCGACATAGTTACGGCGGACCGATTAAAAATAAGTACTCTCTATGCTCGGCGTTATCGTTCACCCATTCTTTAGACCAACACATATCCGCCATCACGTTTCTTTTGTAGTTCACTTCGACAAACTCTAGTAAGGTACCTATCCCGTCGATTATATTAGCGAGTTCTTTTTTTGTGGTTCTACCGCCGGAGCTGTAAGACAATAGAATATAGCGAGCTTTCGTTCTTTTGATGAGTTCGTTTAATGCTTTCATCGCTATATATTGACCGTCTTTATCTTTTCTGAATTCCTCGAATACCGATGCACATTGCAAATCCCTACTATCGGTTCTCCGATTGACTTTGCCGAAGACATCGGGCTTATCGTGTTTGATAATCGTCGTCCATATATGATAGTAAGCGGCATATCTGACCCGGCTCGGAGGCATTTTCTCGTTATTCGAACCATAAGGCGGATCAAAATACGCAAAATCAAACTGATGGCTTTTTACGACATCGAAAATATCACCGCGCATGACCCGATGTTCGCCGCGATGCTTAAATCTTTTAGGCAACCTTAGCAACAAATCCCGATACGAGCGCGGCGACCATTTTGATAAGTACGACACATAATGCCCCAAGGTACTGTCGACGGTATCGAGCGCATAAATTAAACTCGTCAAAATCACACATTTGTCTTCCCACGCCAAGTTTAACTTTTCAATTTCATCACGGACGGCATCTAATTTTCGGGTGTTTTTTACCTGAAAAGGCCTTTTGACACTGATTGATTCACCCCCGTATCTCTCGGTATACCAGCCATCATAGCCTCTTAAGTTATTCAAATGGTCTAATATCTCTTGATAAAAAGCATCGTCTTTCTTCGATTGAAGATAGCAAACGGCAAAGACTTCCGACCATACCGCAATATCGTTTGCGGTTACTTGATAGCCCAGTTGTGCAAACGCTTGAGAAACTCTAGTTGAGCCGCTAAAACCATCCAAAACTTTATTAACCCCGGCCAACTTAGAACTTAGGTTGAGTATATAAGGGAGAATTTTTAACTTTGAACCTACATACTTTATTCCCTCGGTACGCGGTATGGACAAAGGAGAAGTGTTGAGGAGATCTAGCTGCCGAGCAATCATCTTGGGGCTGTTGGAAAAATACTGTTCTGCAAAACTGTAACCGCTTGCACCATTTGGTTTTGGTTTCCATAAATTGAATAAATAAATGTATAAATCATGCAGGCATAACGCGTTACGGGCGGACATGCAAGTCCGCCCCTACAGGTGGTTTGCAAATATTCACGGCACACAGCGGTTGGGTTTGAGCGATGTCCGCACTTATTCAACAGCCCTGCATTTAGGATATCGGCTGGGGTTCACGCGGCCAGGCTTTTAGTACTGCGTTGACGACCGTCGCCAGAGGAATAGCAAAGAAGACACCCCATACCCCCCAGATACCGCCGAAGATCAGTATTGCCGAAATAATTGCCACCGGATGCAGGTTGACTACCTCCGAAAACAGAAAAGGAACAAGCAGGTTGCCGTCGAGAAATTGAATAACGGCATAGGCAATCATCAGATAAACGAACTCTGCGGAAAGACCCCATTGTGCATAAGCGACCATTGCCACCGGTAGCGTCATAACCGCAGCACCCAAAAAAGGAACGATGACCGAAATGCCGACCAAAAAGGAGAGCAACGGGGCATAATTCAAACCCAGTGCCGCAAAGACTATCCACGAAACCACCCAAACTATCAATATCTCCAAGAGCTTGCCGCGTATATAGTTTGAAACCTTTTGATTGGCTTCTTGCCACACTTGTGTGGTCAACGCACGGTTTTCCTTACGCGGCAAAAGTTTGGCAACCCAGCCGAGCAATAAATCTTTGTCTTTCAAAAAGAAAAAGACCAACAAAGGCACCAACACCAAATAAACCAAAACCGTAATAAAGCCTTGAATCGAAACAAGCAAAGTGCTCAATACGCCTTGTGCTATATCGGCAATTTCTTCGCGTAGACTGGCAATAAAATTAGTGATTTGTCGCTCCTCTATAAACTCGGGATAGATCTGGGGCAGTTGCAATAGTAACTGCTGACCTCGGCTGGCAATCGCCGGCAGGTCGCGCAAGAAGTCGGTGATCTCTACCGTCATCAACGGTAGCAGTACCACTAAAATAAATAACACGATGCCGATAAACAAAAGATAAACGGCGGTCAGTGCCAGCGTCGACGAAAGATTCCACTGCTTTAGCAAATCAACCGCACCGTCGAGGATATAAGCCAAAACCAAGGCGATGATCAAGGGCGTTAATATGTCGCTCGCTACATTCAGTACGATTATAACCGCCACCAGCAATACAATCAGCACTACCAGCTGTGCGTTGGAGAAAACTTTGTTAAACCATTGTGTTACTAATGAAGCCATGTAGCCATTCGATAAAAATATATATCATACACGATATAATAGAAGCACCCTATATAAGATGTGCGGGAATGATGTATGATATGCAAATACCAAGTCAAAAAATATAGAAAAATCACCTAAAATATAGTTTATGCGTATCTCTTTATTCCCTCTAAACACGCTAAAGGAAACACCTGCCGATGCAGAAATAATCAGCCACCGACTGATGCTACGCGCAGGAATGATACGCAGGCTCTCGTCCGGGCTTTATACATGGTTGCCGATGGGGTTGCGCGTATTGCATAAAGTCACCGACATTGTTCGCGAAGAGATGGATGCTGCAGGTGCCGTTGAATTGTTAATGCCGGCGATACAGCCTGCGGAAATATGGCAAGAATCGGCGCGCTGGGAACACTATGGAGCCGAACTGTTGCGCGTCACCGACCGCCATCAAAACGATTTTGTCTTCGGACCTACCCACGAAGAAGTGATCACCGACCTCGCTCGGCGCGAATTCCGTAGTTATCGTCAGCTACCCGTTAATTACTATCAAATTCAAACCAAATTTCGCGATGAAATCCGACCGCGTTTCGGAGTGATGCGCGCCCGGGAATTCATTATGAAGGATGCTTATTCATTCCATACCGACGAGAAATCGCTGGACGAATGTTATCAAACGATGTATCGTGCGTATCATACTATATTTAGACGGCTCGGATTAGATTGTCGATCGGTATTGGCCGATACCGGTAGCATCGGCGGCAGTGCTTCGCACGAATTTCATGTGCTTGCGAATTCGGGAGAAGACGCTATCGCATTCTCGGACAACGACGACTATGCGGCTAATGTGGAGCTTGCACCGACACCGAATGAAGGAGAACGACCCGAGGCAAAAGAGAATTTAAACAAAATCGCAACACCCGGCATTGAAAGCATCACTGCGCTTGCGCAGTTCATAAAAGTCGACGAAAAAAAATGTTTGAAAACACTGATTCTTAAAGGCACCGATAGTGCTTTGGCGGCACTTTTCCTGCGTGGCGACCACACGCTGAATTTGAGTAAAGCGGCCAAACACCCCGCTATCAAGGATCCTATAGAGTTTGCCGAAGATGCGGAAATTGTCGAGCATATAAAATGTCCTCCCGGTTCACTCGGTCCTCTAGGAATGGATATCCCGATCATCGCCGATTATGCGGTAGCTCGAATGGTTGATTTCGTTGCCGGTGCCAACGAAAAGGATTATCACTATACCGGTATGAACTGGGGACGCGATCTGCCGGAACCACAAACATACGATTTACGGAACATAGAGGAAGGTGACCCTAGTCCGAGTGGGCGCGGACATATACGTATACGGCGAGGCATAGAGGTCGGACATATTTTCAAGCTCGGTACTAAATATAGCGAAGCGATGAATGCAACGGTACTCGATGAAAACGATCAACCGACGACTATGACTATGGGATGCTACGGGATCGGTGTGTCGCGTATCGTTGCCGCTGCAATAGAGCAAAACCATGACGAGGCGGGAATTATTTGGCCTGCGGCGATGGCACCTTTTATGCTATCTCTCACCCCCATACAATATCACCGCAACCCGAAAGTGAAACAGGAAAGTGAAAATTTATATAATGCTTTGTGCGATATGGGGGTCGAAGTTCTTTTGGACGACCGAGATGTGCGTGTCGGAGTGATGTTCTCCGATAGTGATTTATTGGGTTTGCCGTGGCGCATAGTAATAAGCGAACGCCGGCTCGCACAAGGCGAAATTGAATTGATCGAACGCCGAAACCGAGCAGAAAACGTATTAAAATATACCGATGCAAAAACAACCGCGCAATCTATAATAGAGAAAATTCAACCGAACTAATGTTACGAATACTATGAAAAATATCGTTTTGCTAATCGTATCGCTGGTTGTTATAACCGGCTGCGCCTCGACCGAACTTACGCTACAAGGAAGCAAAGTTAATGTAGGCAAAGAGTCCGACCTCAAACAATGCCAAATATTAGGAAGCACGCGTCTGTCGCTGTCACCGACACGCACCAAACTAATGAAAGAAAAGCGAATCAAAGAGCAACTGACCTTAGAAGCACGAAACTTCGCAGCACGAATCGGCGGCAATATGATATTACCCGTCGGGACCCCCGAAGAGGGCAAACAATCTTTCAAGATTTATAATTGCCCACTGTTCGACAACTAAAGCGAAACTCGAAGTCAATGCCCGCATCTTCTATTTTAATAACCGGATGTTCTACCGGCATAGGCTATAGTGCCGCCGTTGAATTGAAAAAACGAGGATACAGGGTCTTTGCAACCGCACGAAAAGATGACGATATAGCGCGTCTTTGCAAGCAAGGTTTCGAAGCGGCAAAACTCGACTTGAATTCATCGGATAGCATTCGGCAATGCTTCGATTGGGTAATGCAACAAAGCGGTGGTACCCTCGACGCACTATTCAATAACGGTGGTTACGGTCAAGTCGGGGCCATTGAAGATTTGAGCCGTGAACAATTACGGCTACAGTTCGAAACCAATCTTTTCGGTTGGCACGAATTGACCTGCCTTGCAGTCTCCGTGATGCGTCGACAAAAACACGGACGTATAGTACAGAACGGGTCGGGTCTGGGTTTATTCGTGCTACCACTACGCGGGGCTTATAACGCCAGTAAACATGCGTTAGAGGGATGGGCCGACACTTTGCGTTTGGAAATGGCCGACACGAACATCAAAATATCGATTTTGGAACCGGGTCCGATAGATACACCCTTTAGACAAAATAGCTTAAAAACTTTAGAAAGTATTATTAACAAGCAAGAGAGTTTTCATATGAGTAGTTATAGCAAAATGATAGAACGGCTGGAAGTAGTAGGTCCGGCGGTTTCGTTCACGCTTCCGCCCGAGGCCGTCGTCAAAAAGCTGATACACGCGCTTGAAAGCAAGCATCCTCGTACGCGCTATCGCATCACATTTCCGGTAATCGTACTTTGGTATATGAAAAAATGGCTCAGCGATCGTATGTTTGACCGTATTTTGCTGAAAGCAAAGCAGTAAAAATTACTACAACGGGATTGTAATCGTTATTTAGACGGATAAACATTTAAATCGTGCCTATTTTTCAGCAGCCTCGAATAGCTTATTATAAATATAGCTATTTAATCATTGTCGCAACACTGCTATCGGCTTGTGCCACACCCCAGCCGCAAAATATCAACAATGCCTGCGAGATATTCGAGGAAAAAAAATCGTGGCGCGAGGCTGCCATCTCCTCTCAGGAACGTTGGAATATCCCTATGGAAGTTACTTTGGCGTTCGTGCATCAGGAGTCATCTTTCAAAGGCAACGCAAAACCACCTAGAAAAAAACTACTCGGATTTATCCCGTGGTTCGGTAGAGTATCTTCGGCCTCGGGCTATTCTCAGGCTTTAGACGAAAGTTGGGGTGAATATAAAAGAGAAACCGGGCGGTGGTATGCTCGCCGTAGTAGTTTCAAATATTCTGCCGATTTCATCGGCTGGTATAACAACAAAAGCGTGAGAGAAATCGGGTTATCACCCAACGATGCCTATTCACTCTACTTAGCGTATCACGAAGGTAGGGGAGGATTTAAGCGCAAAACTTATAACCAAAAACCTTGGTTACTCAAGGTGGCAACCAAAGTCAAACAACGCACGGCGGCGTACCGCCAACAAATTGCCGGCTGTCCGGCTAAGCCACGCTCGTGGTTTTCAAAATTGATAAGCCTTAACTAGTTGCAAATAGGGTTATCGGCCGACCGGGATCTATACCGACTCGGCTAATCGTAAAATGGCTATGGCTGGACTTGAACCAGCGACCCCGGCATTATGAATGCCGTGCTCTAACCAACTGAGCTACATAGCCACCGTGAAAAATAATTATACTTTATAAGATATGTCTCCGAAAATTTGAATTCGAAAATGTTATAATCGTTATTCTTATCTAAGGATTGATAAATTTCAAAAACATGCAGACTATCCCTATTTATATTATCAGTCTAAGGCGAACACCCGAGCGTAGACTGCATATACAAAGACAACTCGATGCCTACAACTTAAAATATCGGGTGATAGAAGCCGTAGACGCTTATAATTTTCAAGAATCCGAGTTAAGCGTGCTCGATATAGAAAATCCGTATCAAGAAGATAATACCGACCGGCTCAGCACGCTGGGTTGCCTACTAAGTCATATAGAATTCTATAATCAAGTCATTAAAAATAATCACGAGATAGCTTGCGTGTTAGAAGATGATGCAAAATTATTGCCTTCTTTCCCCGATGTTCTAAACTCCGAAAAATTGCAACAGAAAAAATGGGAAATTTTATTACTAGCACATCAATCGAATATAGTTACCGAGTTGCTAAAACTATATTATAAACATGCTAAAATCAAGAGGTTTCGCCTTTATGACAAATATATATTAGGTGCCCTACCCGGTAATTTCTCGGAACAGATATGCGAAAAACATTATATCGGCAAAACTAGAGAACATACGAAATCGACATTGGGTTATCTACTAAGACTATCGGCAGCAAAGACGCTTAAGAGAATCGCGCTTGCGTACAAAAATTATGTTTATATAGACGATATCACCGGAGATCAAAGCGTATCCGGAGTTGATACCAAACTGATAACCCCCCCCTGCATCAGACCGAATATTACTTATATTAGATATAGTTTAATCGCGCAGAGAGGTTCTGTTCCGAACCCCGGTAAAATTCCGAACGAAGAATTATTGAGTTTTTTTATGCGAAATAAATGGATAACCATAATGACACAACTCGCCAAGTTCAAAAGAATAAAACTCATGTTAAGATTTGCAATGATATTAGTACTCTTCGAATGGGAAAGGATGAAAAAATATCTTATGCCGAACAAATACTGCAATGAAAGAATACTTTTAGCAAAGAAAAATCATACGGCTTCTAAGTAGTACCGACCATAGCTTGCCCTGTTAGATAAACATTCCTAAACATTAAATCGGAAGTGCACAACGTCGGCTTCTTGCACTACATACTCTTTACCTTCGAGACGCCATTTGCCGCCATCCTTGGCACCCTGCTCTCCACCATGATTTATATAATCCTCGTAAGCAATCACTTCTGCCCGAATGAAACCTTTTTCAAAATCACCGTGTATACAAGCTGCTGCACGCGGTGCGGTTGCACCTCGGAAAACCGTCCACGCTCTAGCTTCTTTAGGACCTGCGGTGAAAAATGTGAGTAAATCGAGTAAGCGATAACCCGCTTGCGCAACGCGTTCCAGACCGGTTTTTTCCAACCCCATATCTTCCATAAATTCCTGTTGCTCCGCTCTATCCAAACCGACCAGCTCTGCTTCAAATTTTGCGCAAACCTCAACGAGAGTTATATTTTGTTCGGTTGCATACCGGGTCAACTGCTCGCGATACGCATTTTCTTTCAGGTTTTGATCGTCTATATTGGCGATCAGCATCATCGGCTTCGAACTCAGCAAGTCTAATTCTCGTATTTGCATTCGTTGCACTTCGTTCAGCTTTAAGCTGCGAATGCTATTCCCTTCGGCCAGGTGTTCGTATAATCGTTCCAGTGTCTGTTTTTTCAAAATCTCTTCCTTATTCCCCGATTTTGCATTTTTAGCAATACGCCGACACGCGCGATCGACCATTTCCAAGTCGGAAAGCAGTAATTCCGTGTTGATGGTCTCTGCATCGGACAACGGGTCAACCTTTCCTTCCACATGGCTCACCTCACCTTGAAAACATCTTAAAACCTGCACAATCGCGTGCGTACCTCTGATATGAGACAGGAATTGATTACCAAGCCCTTCACCTTTCGAAGCACCTTTGACGAGCCCGGCAATATCTACAAATTCAATTGCGGTCGGCACCTTTTTGGCCGACGATGCCAGCTTCGCCAATCGGTCCAAGCGCTCGTCCGGAACCTCTACTACGCCGGTGTTCGGGTCTATCGTACAAAAAGGGTAATTCTCCGCCGGAATATCGGCACCGGTTAAGGCATTGAATAGAGTGGATTTGCCTACATTGGGTAAACCCACGATACCGCACTTAAATCCCATTAGCCTGTCGTTTATGTATGTAGGGTTTCCATCGCTTTTTGAAACTCTCCCACCACCATATCTTCGACTAGGATAGAGAGTTTCGGAAAATAAGCCTCTATCGCAAGACGCTCGTCTGTTTTAGGATCCGCTAAAACATAAGGTGCGACTTTATCCTTAGAACCGGGGTGGCCTACACCGATGCGCAGACGCCAAAAATCTTTGCCCAGATGCCTAATAATGTCCAATAATCCGTTATGTCCCCCGTGTCCACCGCCGTATTTGATGCGTATCTTTGTGGTTTCAAAATCTATCTCGTCGTGGACTATTAAAACTCGTTGCATATCCAACTTGTAAAAATGAATAACGGTAGCAAGTGCCAAACCACTCACATTCATAAATACATTCGGTTTTACCAGCTTTACCCGCCGACCGGAAAGCATAATATCGGAGATTGCACTTCTGAGTTTAGCGTGTGCTTTGAATTGTGCTCGGTGTGTGTTCGCTAAATAATCTATGAACCAAAAACCTGCGTTGTGTCGATTATTTCGGTATTCGGTGCCGGGGTTGCCCAAACCCGCAATCAGCTCGATACCCGTCCGACTAGCCACAAATTTCTAAACGATGGTGATGCAATAGCCAAACCCGATTACTCTTTATCGTCCTTCGCTTCCTTCTGTTCTTCCGCTTGCTGTTGTTCTTCGCCCGCTTCTGCTACGGCTCTTTCTTCTGCCTCGGTTACCCGTGGCATAATCACCGAAACGAGCGCATAGTCGTTCGCCTCACCTTGCGACAACGCCACCAGACTAATACCTTCCGGTAACTCAAGGTCGGACAAATGCAAAGAACTACCTAAACCCAAATCGGCAACATCAACGTCCAGATATTCGGGTAGATCCTTGGGTAAGCACGATACTTCGACATCGGTCTGTGTGTGGCTGATAATCCCTCCCTGTTGCTTGACACCTGCACATGTATCCTCGTTGACAAAATGCAACGGCACATTCACCTTGATCTGTTGGTCGTCGCTAATTCTAAAAAAATCTATATGCAATACTTGCGCTTTGCTAGGATGACGTTGTATATCACGCAAAATAACTTTTTCATTCTTATCGACAGCTTTTAAGGTCAAAATGTGTGAATAAAAAGACTCGTTTTCTAAATGCCGTATTAGTTCGTTGTGATTAATAGAAAGCAATACGGGTGGGCGATTGCCACCGTAGACTACCGCAGGCACTTGCCCTGCCTTTCGCATACGGCGGTTCGTGCTGGTATTGGATTGATTGCGCGATTCTACTTTAATCTCAAATTCCTGTTGCATAGTAGTCTCCTTTTTACATCAATAGGCTGCCGGCTTTCACACAGACCGACATAATTTCCGCTGAGTGGCTTTGCGACACTAGAACCAATGAGTATTTTATCTAAGTTGACTCTATTCTTTAGAGTCGGTATGCCATAACCATGGACGATCTTTCATGATCAGGAAAAATATCCACACGTTGCCGACCAAGCCGATCAATAAAACAACGGCAGCACCCAAACTCCACAGAGGATCGTGTAAATGGTCGGAAAATGGAGCCATATTTATGGCATAAGCAATGAATATGGACCACACGACCATCAGTGCTATAGTAATCAATAATTTCATATTTCACCCCATAGTTATTTCTATACTAGAGTAGCATGGGAATTATATAAGTAACTTGACAAACTCCGTTAGACTGCCTCGCCACTCTATTTATTGACACTTCGCAGACCATAATTGCAATCTCCATGTCCAGCTGCGGTATTCCCGACCGCCGATCCGCAACCAAGCAAATGTGGAATGGCTGTTATTCAGATAATTCACATTATATTACAAAATTTCTTTCTTGCGCTTTATTTTTTTGCCAAGTTATCTATATAATTCCCAAGGAGTTTATAAGCAGAGTTGCGGATTGCTAATTCGGTGGATAAACGCGTTAATCGTGTAATAATTGCACCACCGATAACGCTACACGGAAATGATCAGCGACCACCGGGAATACTCGAGGCATCCAAAAATTTGTCGTAGAAAATCTGATCCTCGGACATATTATTTTCAACGAGCACCGCAATCGCGGCATCTATCATCGGTGGAGGACCACACAGATACGCTTGGCACCGACTTGCGTCCACCACACCTTTATCTATATACTCCTCTTTCAAGTGTTGGGTGACAAAACCACGCGGCCCGTCCCAGTCACTCTCTTCCGGTTCATCCGATAGTACTTCTACGAATTTGAAGGCTTTATCATTTGTCCAGTTTTCGCGAATCGTCTCCATATCCGATCTGCAATATAAGTCGCGCTGTGCGCGTGCGCCGAAAAAGAAGTATGCATCTCGCTTTATCTTGTTGTGCGCCGCATATTCCAAAATTGCTTTGAGCGCACTCATGCCGCTGCCACCGGCAATGCAAATCATAGGTTTGTCGCTGTCTCGCAACCAAAAATTTCCGTACGGTACACCGATATTAAAGCGGGTACCCGTTTGGTCTCGTTCAAACAACCAATCGGTAAATTCTCCTCCCGGCACATGACGAACAAAGAACAATAATTCTCGAGGATCGCCCTGCTGCGGCGAGCTTGCAAAAGAATAGGATCTAGGCTTCTCTAAATTTTTATGCGATATTTCCGCATATTGTCCGGCCTTCATGTCGGCGGGCATATTTTCGTCGCAACTAATTAGCATTTCAACAATATCGTGTGTTAGATTGCGTACTCGCTTCAGAGTGCCTTCACAATTAACAATGGCTGTGGTACTACTCTCTGTATCGAGTTCTACTTCTATTTCAACATCCGATTTTAGAGCGGTCTGACAAGCGAGTATCATTCCCGAATTCAGCTGATCCTGAGTCAACACATAAGAGAAATCGTTGAGCGGCCTGATTTTCCCCTTTTTGAGGTAGCAACGGCAGGTGCCACAACTCCCGACACGACAATCGTGCGGCCAAGCCAAGCCTGATGCCAAACCGGCCGCCAGCAGGTTTTCTTTAGGTTTTACGGTAACCGTTGCCGACCGATTAATCGTTGCTTTATGCTCTCTGCTCGGCTTAAATATATCAAATATAGACATAACACTATTTATAGCACATCGAGCAAAGTGCTTTATGAATAGCAGTCTTAACCTTACTCGGATACTTCAAACGTTAATAGAAATATCTCTAAGGGTGCCGTTTTGCATATCCTCCGATGTCGGCACGGTGGTATACGGAATGATATTTTCCTTACTCGTGCTCGGATGTTGCTTTACTTTGTTAAACCACTCCTGCACTTTACCGTGCTGCCCGACTAAATCACCGTGTCCTTTGATCATTAGTGCGTTAATACAGGCAGACCAATGTACGTCGGCCATAGAAAAATCTCCACATATATAATCACCTTTTTTAGGTGGATTTGTGATTTGTATGTTCAACTGACTTAAAGAATCACCTATCCCGGATGTATCGTCGGCTGCAATTTTAGGCTGAACTACGTTCGATGCAACACCGACCCACTGATACATAAGTGCCCTGATAACACCGTTTCTAGGAACTAGCGAGGGACCGAAACCCTTATCGTCTAAATAAGAAAGTGCACAAGATGTACCGTATATAACAAAGTCTATGTCTTGTAGTATAGGAGAAACACCTAAAGGAGACAATGCTCGAATCTCGGAACTGTCCAGCCCCCCCCCGTCTATATCTATCACTTTAGCTTCTATATCAACTCCTTTCTCGGCTGCCATCTGCAAACACTTGGCAGTATCTATACACTTTGGATGACCATATAAAACCATACGGTTTCTTAATTGATCTCCAATCATTATATACCTCCTTTTGAGTTAAAGTTTATTCTTCAACGGTCAAAGCACCCGAAGGGCACTTCGACACTTGATCTCGTATCGCCTCCTCACTTGCGCCAGATTCATCAATAACGAATTTACCATCTTCTATCTTGAAAACAGACGGTAACCCGTTAACGCAATTTCCTGCATGTATACAGGTATTCTCATTCCACTTAACTTGCATAATTATCTCCTAATAAATTTTGGAAATCAAATACCCTTGGGGGGTATTACTCGTATGACCGTCTATTTTACCATAAACAGGCAGTTTCGGTTTTAGAAAGTGTTAATACCGAAGGCACAAAAACCGAATACAAAAATAGCTATATATTCGTTATTTCTCGAGTATTCCTGCGGTCTACTCCTCGGGTCGAAAACGAAGTGCCACAGAATTGATACAATAACGCAGAGCCGTAGGTTGTGGGCCATCCTCGAATACATGGCCTAAGTGGGCATCGCAGATTGCACACAAAATTTCGACCCGTTTCATGCCCAGCGAATAGTCCGCTCGGTGCTCTATTAACTCTTCATCTATCGGGGCATAAAAGCTGGGCCAACCACTACCCGAATCAAACTTAGTCTGTGATGAAAATATCGGCGTGTCGCAACAGACACAATGATAAATACCTTTGATTTGGTTGGCATAGTATTGTCCGCTAAACGGAGGTTCCGTACCCTTTCTCCGACATACGCGATACTGCTCGTCGTTAAGTTGTTTGCGCCATTCTTGATCACTTTTAATCAGCTTGTTCATAGCGTCAAACGTGATTTTATAGTTTTCCTTTGCAGTATACGATGCGAAATTACGACTTAGACTGCTTTCATACTCAACCGGACGCGTCCTTGTTTGTCTATATCCAATACTTTGACGCTGACCTCGTCGCCTTCGTTTAGCTTATCTCTAACATTCTTGACATGCTCCTCGCAAATTTGAGAAACATGCAGTAAACCGTCCCTACCCGGTAAAATGGTTACGAAAGCACCGAAGTCCATAATACGTGCCACTTTGCCGTTATAGACTCGTCCTATTTCCACATCGGCAGTGAGTTCCTCGATGCGGCGCTTAGCTTCATTAGCCGACTCACCGTCCGGAGAAGCGATAACGACGGTTCCGTCGTCCTCTACATTAATAACGGTACCGGTCTCTTCGGTTAATGCACGAATTGTCGCGCCACCCTTGCCTATAATGTCGCGAATTTTATTCTGATTCACCTGTAAAGTTATTAGTTTGGGAGCATATTCCGAAAATTGGTTGGGACGATCGAGTGCTTCGTTCATCTTGGCAAGAATATGCAGCCGCCCCTCTTTTGCTTGCTCTAAAGCAGCCTGCATAATCTCGGCGGTTACGCCTTCTATTTTTATATCCATTTGAAGTGCCGTAATACCTTTTTCGGTACCTGCTACTTTGAAATCCATATCACCGAAATGATCTTCGTCTCCCATGATGTCGCTCAATACCGCATAACGATCGCCTTGTAATATCAATCCCATCGCAATACCGCTCACATGCGATTTGATCGGCACACCGGCATCCATTAGTGCCAGACTGGTGCCACAAACCGAGGCCATAGAACTGGAGCCGTTGGACTCGGTTATTTCAGAAACCACGCGTATCACATAAGGAAATTCGCTCTCGTCCGGCATCACCGCCAGCAAACCTCGCTTTGCCAAGCGACCATGCCCTATTTCACGGCGCTTAGGAGAGCCCATAAACCCGACTTCGCCTACACAATACGAAGGAAAATTATAATGTAGCATAAAGCGATCTTTATATTCTTTTTCTATGCCGTCGATAATCTGAGCATCTCTGTCGGTTCCCAGTGTTGCGGTAACTATAGCCTGGGTTTCACCTCTGGTAAATAAAGCGTCTCCGTGCACTCTTGGTAATTGTCCGATCTCGATAGCGATAGGCCTAACCGTACGCGTATCACGACCATCTATACGCGGTTCCCCGTTGATGATTTTATTTCGGACAATCTTTTTCTCCAGTGTAGAAAACGCACTGAGTATCTGCATTTCTCGGCTTTCCTTGTCTTCGTCTTCGCTATTCTCCGTCGTTAATAGGCTTAGTGCTTTATCGCGTAGTGAGCCAACCGCTGTCTGACGTTCAATTTTATCCGAGATGGCGTAAGCGTTGCGCAACTCGGGACCCAAATGTGATTTCAATTCCTCACTTATTTCATCAAGATTTGCCGTAGGTTGCCACTCCCATTTCGGCTTGGCAACTTCATCCGCCATCTCTTTAATTGCATTAATCGCCGGTTGCATTTGTTCGTGTCCGAAAGTCACCGCCCCCAACATCTGCTCTTCGCTCAATTCTTCGGCTTGCGATTCAACCATAAGCACTGCCTTATCGGTGCCTGCCACAACTAAATCTAAATTCGAAGCATTTAATTGGTCCAAAGTAGGGTTGAGCAAATAATTCCCATCTTGAAAACCTATACGAGCTGCTCCGATAGGTCCGTTAAACGGTATACCCGAAATAGAAAGTGCGGCGGATGCCGCCAATAAAGCAGGTATATCGGCATCAACTTTAGGATTTAACGATAAAACCGTTGCAACAACTTGTACCTCGTCCGAGAAGCCTCCCGGAAATAGGGGGCGTATAGGCCTGTCTATCAATCTGGATATTAAGGTTTCTTTCTCCGACGGGCGTCCTTCTCGCTTAAAAAACCCTCCCGGTATTTTACCTGCGGCATAGGTTCGCTCCTGATAATGAACGGAAAGTGGTAAAAAATCTCTATAAACGGAGGTTTCGCGTTTGCTGACCACACTCGCTAGAACAACCGTATCTTCGATATTAACCAGCACCGCACTGTCGGCTTGTCGAGCAATCCTGCCGGTTTCCAATGAAACCGTATAGCTACCATATTGGAAGGTTTTCCTAACTACGGGCATATTCTCTCTTGTCCGATTAAACGCGCTTTAACGACGTAGTCCCAGAGAAGATATTAGAACTTGGTAACGATCTTTATCTTTGGATTTTAAGTAATCAAGAAGCTGGCGACGCGAGTTCACCATTTTAAGTAAGCCTCTTCTAGAGTGTGTGTCTTTCTTATGCTCGGCGAAATGATTTTGAAGGCCGTTGATACGCTCCGTCAACAAGGCAACTTGAACTTCAACCGAACCGGTATCTTTTTCTGAACGAGCATATTCCTTAACTACTCTGATTTTCTCTTCTTTATTTAAGGGCATTGTTCCGTGTGTCTCTATTTAATAATGAAGCATTATAACATAAAAGCCGAATGACTAGGCATAATGTTAGATACCAATACCGAATACACTCTTGGTATGGCAGTAGGATACCGGTTCAAAATAGAAACGATGTTATTCGTTGTTGAGATTGTTCAAAGATGACAAGGGGCAGATTATATCTCTGCCCCTATTCTACGATTATTGCAGAGGCCCTTCGAGGAATACCTTGATACGCAGACGAATGCCGGCACTTCCACGCTCAACGGCTATGGTATAGGTTTCACTATCATCGCCGTTTTCTGCGGTAACTACTATAGTTATTGTCGTAGTCTCGCCTTCAGCTAATGGAATATCGTCATCTAGGTTCGCTTCTCCCTCGTCTACACGAACTTCTATGGTTGCATTACTATCGCTCAATACAGCCGATACCGTTGTCGCATCTATATCGTTATCGACCATCACATTGTAGTTAAAGGTGCCGCTGTCAAAGGCAAACGGAATGTCTCTTAACGACAGACTGCTCAATGTCGCAATGTTGTTCCCCTCTCGTGTAATCGCTATGACATATGTCTGCGATGCGATGCCGTTTTCTGCTATCACTTTAACCGCAATCTCGGTATCGCCTACGCGTAATCCAATATCGTCATCTAGGTTCTCTACCAAATCTCCTTCGTCTACACGAACTTCTATGGTTGCATCACTATCGGTCAACACAGCAGATACCGTTGTCGCATCTATATCGTTAGCAACGGTCACATCGTAGTTAAAGTCACCACTGTCAAAGGCAAGCGGAATGTCTCTTAACGACAAACTGTTTAATGTCGCAACATCGCTCGCTTCTCGTGTAATCGCTATGACATATGTCTGCGATGCGATGCCGTCTTCTGCTATCACTTTAACCGCAATCTCGGTATCGCCTACGGGTAATCCAATATCGGCATCTAGGTTTTCTACCAAATCTCCTTCGTCTACACGAACTTCTATGGTTGCATCACTATCGGTCAACACAGCAGATACCGTTGTCGCATCTATATCGTTAGCAACGGTCACATCGTAGTTAAAGTCACTACTGTCAAAGGCAAGCGGAATGTCTCTTAACGACAAACTGTCTAATGTCGCAACATCGTTCGCTTCCCGTGTAATCGCTATGACATACGTCTGCGATGCGATGTTGTTTGCTGCTATCACTTTAACCGCAATCTCGGTATCGCCTACGGGTAATCCAATATCGGCATCTAGGCTATCTACCAAATCTCCTTCGTCTATACGAACTTCTATGGTTGCATTATCATCGGTCAACACAGCAGATACCGTTGTCGCATCTATATCGTTAGCAACGGTCACATCGTAGTTAAGCTGAGCACTTATAAACTCAAACGGAATGTCTCTTAACGACAAACTGCTCAATGTCGCATCTGCCCCCGGTAATGCCTCGCGTCTTACAGTTATCCTATAAGTTTCCATTGTCTCACCATCTTCGGCAGTCACTAAAATCTCAATTCTATTGCTACCTACTCCTAATGCAACTCTGCCATTTTCCACCGGTGAAGCGTTAGCTGTAATGCTTGTGACACTTGCATTAGGATCACTTAGCATAGTTGTCACCGTTGTCGCATCTATATCGTTATCGACCATCACATTGTAGTCAAAATCATTACTGTCAAAGGCAAGCGGAATGTCTCTTAACGATAAACTGCTCAATGTCGCAACATCGTTTCCTTCTCGTGTAATCGCTATGACATACGTCTGCGATGCGATGCCGTCTTCTGCTATCACTTTAACCGCAATCTCGGTATCGCCTACGGGTAATTCAATATCGGCATCTAGGTTCTCTACCAAATCTCCTTCGTCTACACGAACTTCTATGGTTGCATCACTATCGGTCAACACAGCAGATACCGTTGTCGCATCTATATCGTTAGCAACGGTCACATCGTAGTTAAAGTCACCACTATCAAAGGCAAGCGGAATGTCTCTTAACGATAAACTGCTCAATGTCGCAACATCGCTCGCTTCCCGTGTAATCGCTATGACATACGTCTGCGATGCGATGCCGTCTTCTGCTATCACTTTAACCGCAATCTCGGTATCGCCTACGGGTAATTCAATATCGGCATCTAGGTTCTCTACCAAATCTCCTTCGTCTACACGAACTTCTATGGTTGCATCACTATCGGTCAATACAGCAGATACCGTTGTCGCATCTATATCGTTAGCAACGGTCACATCGTAGTTAAAGTCACCACTGTCAAAGGCAAGCGGAATATCTCTTAACGACAGACTGTTTAATGTCGCAACATCGTTCGCTTCCCGTGTAATCGCTATGACATACGTCTGCGATGCGATGCCGTCTTCTGCTATCACTTTAACCGCAATCTCGGTATCGCCTACGGGTAATCCAATATCGGCATCTAGGTTCTCTACCAAATCTCCTTCGTCTACACGAACTTCTATGGTTGCATCACTATCGGTCAACACAGCAGATACCGTTGTCGCATCTATATCGTTAGCAACGGTCACATCGTAGTTAAAGTCACCACTGTCAAAGGCAAGCGGAATGTCTCTTAACGACAGACTGTTTAATGTCGCAACATCGCTCGCTTCTCGTGTAATCGCTATGACATACGTCTGCGATGCGATGCCGTTTGCTGCTATCACTTTAACCGCAATCTCGGTATCGCCTACGGGTAATTCAATATCGGCATCTAGGTTCTCTACCAAATCTCCTTCGTCTACACGAACTTCTATGGTTGCCTCATCATCGGTCAACACAGCAGATACCGTTGTCGCATCTATATCGTTAGCAACGGTCACATCGTAGTTAAAGTCACCACTGTCAAAGGCAAGCGGAATGTCTCTTAACGATAAACTGCTCAATGTCGCAACATCGCTCGCTTCCCGTGTAATCGCTATGACATATGTCTGCGATGCGATGCCGTCTTCTGCTATCACTTTAACCGCAATCTCGGTATCGCCTACGGGTAATCCAATATCGGCATCTAGGTTCTCTACCAAATCTCCTTCGTCTACACGAACTTCTATGGTTGCATTATCATCGGTCAACACAGCAGATACCGTTGTCGCATCTATATCGTTAGCAACGGTCACATCGTAGTTAAGCTGAGCACTTATAAACTCAAACGGAATGTCTCTTAACGACAAACTGCTCAATGTCGCATCTGCCCCCGGTAATGCCTCGCGTCTTACAGTTATCCTATAAGTTTCCATTGTCTCACCATCTTCGGCAGTCACTAAAATCTCAATTCTATTGCTACCTACTCCTAATGCAACTCTGCCATTTTCCACCGGTGAACCGTTAGCTGTAATGCTTGTGACACTTGCATTAGGATCACTTAGCATAGTTGTCACCGTTGTCGCATCTATATCGTTATCGACCATCACATTGTAGTCAAAATCATTACTGTCAAAGGCAAGCGGAATGTCTCTTAACGATAAACTGCTCAATGTCGCAACATCGTTTCCTTCTCGTGTAATCGCTATGACATACGTCTGCGATGCGATGCCGTCTTCTGCTATCACTTTAACCGCAATCTCGGTATCGCCTACGGGTAATTCAATATCGGCATCTAGGTTCTCTACCAAATCTCCTTCGTCTACACGAACTTCTATGGTTGCATCACTATCGGTCAACACAGCAGATACCGTTGTCGCATCTATATCGTTAGCAACGGTCACATCGTAGTTAAAGTCACCACTATCAAAGGCAAGCGGAATGTCTCTTAACGATAAACTGCTCAATGTCGCAACATCGCTCGCTTCCCGTGTAATCGCTATGACATACGTCTGCGATGCGATGCCGTTTTCTGCTATCACTTTAACCGCAATCTCGGTATCGCCTACGGGTAATTCAATATCGGCATCTAGGTTCTCTACCAAATCTCCTTCGTCTACACGAACTTCTATGGTTGCATCACTATCGGTCAACACAGCAGATACCGTTGTCGCATCTATATCGTTAGCAACGGTCACATCGTAGTTAAAGTCACCACTGTCAAAGGCAAGCGGAATGTCTCTTAACGACAAACTGTTTAATGTCGCAACATCGCTCGCTTCTCGTGTAATCGCTATGACATATGTCTGCGATGCGATGCCGTCTTCTGCTGTCACTTTAACCGCAATCTCGGTATCGCCTACGGGTAATTCAATATCGGCATCTAGGTTCTCTACCAAATCTCCTTCGTCTACACGAACTTCTATGGTTGCATCACTATCGGTCAACACAGCAGATACCGTTGTCGCATCTATATCGTTAGCAACGGTCACATCGTAGTTAAAGTCACCACTGTCAAAGGCAAGCGGAATGTCTCTTAACGACAAACTGTTTAATGTCGCAACATCGCTCGCTTCTCGTGTAATCGCTATGACATATGTCTGCGATGCGATGCCGTCTTCTGCTATCACTTTAACCGCAATCTCGGTATCGCCTACGGGTAATCCAATATCGGCATCTAGGTTTTCTACCAAATCTCCTTCGTCTACACGAACTTCTATGGTTGCATCACTATCGGTCAACACAGCAGATACCGTTGTCGCATCTATATCGTTAGCAACGGTCACATCGTAGTTAAAGTCACCACTGTCAAAGGCAAGCGGAATGTCTCTTAACGATAAACTGCTCAATGTCGCAACATCGTTCGCTTCCCGTGTAATCGCTATGTTATACGTCTGCGATGCGATGCCGTCTTCTGCTATCACTTTAACCGCAATCTCGGTATCGCCTACGGGTAATCCAATATCGGCATCTAGGTTCTCTACCAAATCTCCTTCGTCTACACGAACTTCTATGGTTGCATCACTATCGGTCAACACAGCAGATACCGTTGTCGCATCTATATCGTTAGCAACGGTCACATCGTAGTTAAAGTCACCACTGTCAAAGGCAAGCGGAATATCTCTTAACGACAAACTGTCTAATGTCGCAACATCGCTCGCTTCCCGTGTAATCGCTATGACATACGTCTGCGATGCGATGTTGTTTGCTGCTATCACTTTAACCGCAATCTCGGTATCGCCTACGGGTAATCCAATATCGGCATCTAGGCTATCTACCAAATCTCCTTCGTCTACACGAACTTCTATGGTTGCATTATCATCGGTCAACACAGCAGATACCGTTGTCGCATCTATATCGTTAGCAACGGTCACATCGTAGTTAAGCTGAGCACTTATAAACTCAAACGGAATGTCTCTTAACGACAAACTGCTCAATGTCGCATCTGCCCCCGGTAATGCCTCGCGTCTTACAGTTATCCTATAAGTTTCCATTGTCTCACCATCTTCGGCAGTCACTAAAATCTCAATTCTATTGCTACCTACTCCTAATGCAACTCTGCCATTTTCCACCGGTGAACCGTTAGCTGTAATGCTTGTGACACTTGCATTAGGATCACTTAGCATAGTTGTCACCGTTGTCGCATCTATATCGTTATCGACCATCACATTGTAGTCAAAATCATTACTGTCAAAGGCAAGCGGAATGTCTCTTAACGATAAACTGCTCAATGTCGCAACATCGTTTCCTTCTCGTGTAATCGCTATGACATACGTCTGCGATGCGATGCCGTTTTCTGCTATCACTTTAACCGCAATCTCGGTATCGCCTACGGGTAATTCAATATCGGCATCTAGGTTCTCTACCAAATCTCCTTCGTCTACACGAACTTCTATGGTTGCATCACTATCGGTCAACACAGCAGATACCGTTGTCGCATCTATATCGTTAGCAACGGTCACATCGTAGTTAAAGTCACCACTGTCAAAGGCAAGCGGAATGTCTCTTAACGATAAACTGCTCAATGTCGCAACATCGCTCGCTTCCCGTGTAATCGCTATGACATACGTCTGCGATGCGATGCCGTCTTCTGCTATCACTTTAACCGCAATCTCGGTATCGCCTACGGGTAATTCAATATCGGCATCTAGGTTCTCTACCAAATCTCCTTCGTCTACACGAACTTCTATGGTTGCATCACTATCGGTCAACACAGCAGATACCGTTGTCGCATCTATATCGTTAGCAACGGTCACATCGTAGTTAAAGTCACCACTGTCAAAGGCAAGCGGAATGTCTCTTAACGACAAACTGTTTAATGTCGCAACATCGCTCGCTTCTCGTGTAATCGCTATGACATATGTCTGCGATGCGATGCCGTCTTCTGCTATCACTTTAACCGCAATCTCGGTATCGCCTACGGGTAATCCAATATCGGCATCTAGGTTTTCTACCAAATCTCCTTCGTCTACACGAACTTCTATGGTTGCATCACTATCGGTCAACACAGCAGATACCGTTGTCGCATCTATATCGTTAGCAACGGTCACATCGTAGTTAAAGTCACCACTGTCAAAGGCAAGCGGAATGTCTCTTAACGACAAACTGTTTAATGTCGCAACATCGCTCGCTTCTCGTGTAATCGCTATGACATATGTCTGCGATGCGATGCCGTCTTCTGCTATCACTTTAACCGCAATCTCGGTATCGCCTACGGGTAATCCAATATCGGCATCTAGGTTCTCTACCAAATCTCCTTCGTCTACACGAACTTCTATGGTTGCATCACTATCGGTCAACACAGCAGATACCGTTGTCGCATCTATATCGTTAGCAACGGTCACATCGTAGTTAAAGTCACCACTGTCAAAGGCAAGCGGAATGTCTCTTAACGATAAACTGCTCAATGTCGCAACATCGTTCGCTTCCCGTGTAATCGCTATGTTATACGTCTGCGATGCGATGCCGTCTTCTGCTATCACTTTAACCGCAATCTCGGTATCGCCTACGGGTAATCCAATATCGGCATCTAGGTTCTCTACCAAATCTCCTTCGTCTACACGAACTTCTATGGTTGCATTATCATCGGTCAACACAGCAGATACCGTTGTCGCATCTATATCGTTAGCAACGGTCACATCGTAGTTAAAGTCACCACTGTCAAAGGCAAGCGGAATATCTCTTAACGACAAACTGTCTAATGTCGCAACATCGTTCGCTTCCCGTGTAATCGCTATGACATACGTCTGCGATGCGATGTTGTTTGCTGCTATCACTTTAACCGCAATCTCGGTATCGCCTACGGGTAATCCAATATCGGCATCTAGGCTATCTACCAAATCTCCTTCGTCTACACGAACTTCTATGGTTGCATTATCATCGGTCAACACAGCAGATACCGTTGTCGCATCTATATCGTTAGCAACGGTCACATCGTAGTTAAGCTGAGCACTTATAAACTCAAACGGAATGTCTCTTAACGACAAACTGCTCAATGTCGCATCTGCCCCCGGTAATGCCTCGCGTCTTACAGTTATCCTATAAGTTTCCATTGTCTCACCATCTTCGGCAGTCACTAAAATCTCAATTCTATTGCTACCTACTCCTAATGCAACTCTGCCATTTTCCACCGGTGAACCGTTAGCTGTAATGCTTGTGACACTTGCATTAGGATCACTTAGCATAGTTGTCACCGTTGTCGCATCTATATCGTTATCGACCATCACATTGTAGTCAAAATCATTACTGTCAAAGGCAAGCGGAATGTCTCTTAACGATAAACTGCTCAATGTCGCAACATCGTTTCCTTCTCGTGTAATCGCTATGACATACGTCTGCGATGCGATGCCGTCTTCTGCTATCACTTTAACCGCAATCTCGGTATCGCCTACGGGTAATTCAATATCGGCATCTAGGTTCTCTACCAAATCTCCTTCGTCTACACGAACTTCTATGGTTGCATCACTATCGGTCAACACAGCAGATACCGTTGTCGCATCTATATCGTTAGCAACGGTCACATCGTAGTTAAAGTCACCACTGTCAAAGGCAAGCGGAATGTCTCTTAACGACAAACTGTTTAATGTCGCAACATCGCTCGCTTCTCGTGTAATCGCTATGACATATGTCTGCGATGCGATGCCGTCTTCTGCTATCACTTTAACCGCAATCTCGGTATCGCCTACGGGTAATTCAATATCGGCATCTAGGTTCTCTACCAAATCTCCTTCGTCTACACGAACTTCTATGGTTGCATCACTATCGGTCAACACAGCAGATACCGTTGTCGCATCTATATCGTTAGCAACGGTCACATCGTAGTTAAAGTCACCACTGTCAAAGGCAAGCGGAATGTCTCTTAACGACAAACTGTTTAATGTCGCAACATCGCTCGCTTCTCGTGTAATCGCTATGACATATGTCTGCGATGCGATGCCGTCTTCTGCTATCACTTTAACCGCAATCTCGGTATCGCCTACGGGTAATCCAATATCGGCATCTAGGTTCTCTACCAAATCTCCTTCGTCTACACGAACTTCTATGGTTGCATCACTATCGGTCAACACAGCAGATACCGTTGTCGCATCTATATCGTTAGCAACGGTCACATCGTAGTTAAAGTCACCACTGTCAAAGGCAAGCGGAATGTCTCTTAACGATAAACTGCTCAATGTCGCAACATCGTTCGCTTCCCGTGTAATCGCTATGTTATACGTCTGCGATGCGATGCCGTCTTCTGCTATCACTTTAACCGCAATCTCGGTATCGCCTACGGGTAATCCAATATCGGCATCTAGGTTCTCTACCAAATCTCCTTCGTCTACACGAACTTCTATGGTTGCATCACTATCGGTCAACACAGCAGATACCGTTGTCGCATCTATATCGTTAGCAACGGTCACATCGTAGTTAAAGTCACCACTGTCAAAGGCAAGCGGAATGTCTCTTAACGACAAACTGTTTAATGTCGCAACATCGCTCGCTTCTCGTGTAATCGCTATGACATATGTCTGCGATGCGATGCCGTCTTCTGCTATCACTTTAACCGCAATCTCGGTATCGCCTACGGGTAATCCAATATCGGCATCTAGGTTTTCTACCAAATCTCCTTCGTCTACACGAACTTCTATGGTTGCATCACTATCGGTCAACACAGCAGATACCGTTGTCGCATCTATATCGTTAGCAACGGTCACATCGTAGTTAAAGTCACTACTGTCAAAGGCAAGCGGAATGTCTCTTAACGACAAACTGTCTAATGTCGCAACATCGTTCGCTTCCCGTGTAATCGCTATGACATACGTCTGCGATGCGATGTTGTTTGCTGCTATCACTTTAACCGCAATCTCGGTATCGCCTACGGGTAATCCAATATCGGCATCTAGGCTATCTACCAAATCTCCTTCGTCTATACGAACTTCTATGGTTGCATTATCATCGGTCAACACAGCAGATACCGTTGTCGCATCTATATCGTTAGCAACGGTCACATCGTAGTTAAGCTGAGCACTTATAAACTCAAACGGAATGTCTCTTAACGACAAACTGCTCAATGTCGCATCTGCCCCCGGTAATGCCTCGCGTCTTACAGTTATCCTATAAGTTTCCATTGTCTCACCATCTTCGGCAGTCACTAAAATCTCAATTCTATTGCTACCTACTCCTAATGCAACTCTGCCATTTTCCACCAGTGAACCGTTAGCTGTAATGCTTGTGACACTTGCATTAGAATCACTTAACGTAGTTGTCACCGTTGTCGCATCTATATCGTTATCAACCATCACATTGTAGTTAAAGTCACCACTGTCAAAGGTAAACGGAATGTCTCTTAACGATAAACTGCTCAATGTCGCAACAGTACCTACGCGGTCTAAAAATATGTTATAAGTCCTAAACTCTATTCCATTTGCTGCAATCACTCGGATTGAAATAACTTCAGGAAATGATGTCACTGCCACATCAGTTGACATACCACTTTCTATTTCCCTATTGAAATCATCAAAATCAACGCCTAATCTGATTGTTGCACCGTCCGCATCTTGCGCTGTTGCGACTATTGTCACCGTTGTTTGGTCTGAATCGCTTGCTATTACACCATTGTAATTTGTGACTTCCGGATCAAAGCCTTGTATATCGGTGCCACTGAAACCCTGAAATAAGTTTATAGAGTTCCCGTTGATGTCCGATAGCATCAAGCTACTTAATGTAGTAATATCACTCAACTCCGGTGCTTCGGCTCGCGCAACGGCTACGGTATACCCTTGTGTCGTGACGCGATCCTCTGCGGTCACTATAATAGCAATTGTGGTAGTCGTACCTGCACCCCCTAGCACCACATCGGTCGTCGGGCTGTTATTTACCGTTACAGTCGCACCTATATCGGTTGCCGTTGTCGCTACCGTCACTTGTGTCACATCGTTTGCCACAGCCGCTGTGTATGTTATGACATCTGAGTCAAATTCCCGGTTCAGGTCTATAGCAACACCGTCGCTTAGCGTCAGTGCCAATGCGTCCAGTGTTGCAACACTGCTCGGCAGAAATGCACGACTATCCGGGTCTATCTCTGTGTCGGTACCTATAAGGGTGTCACTACGGTTGAAGGGTGGGTTGAGGTTTGGGGAGCTGTCAACCAATGAGTCAGAGTTTCTGGATCTATACAAAGCAAAACTATCTGTTTCTGTAACTTGTTGATTACTCAATGTCACGGTATATGTCAGTGTGGTTTTCATGCCATCGCTACCTGGAATCGTAGATGCCTCAATAACTCCAACTCCGCTTATCAAAGTGGCAATGTCATTTTCACCATCTTCTTCAATGCGATATAGTTGATACGAGTTCGTGCTGTTCAAAGTAGGTACATTCTCGCTGGCTTCAACTACAAAAACTACATCGTAGATACGCGGGTCGTCGGATTGAGGTGTCGCCATCGGGGCGGTAGCTATCGTGATTATCGGGTTGTCCATATCTACGCGTGATAAAAATATCTGATAATTATTTATGGTACCACCCCGTTCAACTGTAATAATAAGAAGGACATCAGCAGGTCCCTCAGGTGTAAAAAATGTAATTGGCACATCAGTTGGGACACCACTTTGTATTCCTATGGGATTAGCAGTGCCAGCTTGTATGCTAATTGTTAAACCGGCAGCATCTTCCACTGTTGCGGTTACTTGCACCGTCGTTTGTTCTAAATTGGTTACTATTTGTGCATTATAGAAGTTTGTTGCCGGGTCAAATTGTACTTCTGCGTCAGAAAGATCTAACAAGTCTATAGAGTTCCCCTCAGTATCCGATAGCACCAAATCACTTAGTACAATAGGCGGTACCTGTCGGGCAACAGCTACGGTATACGCTTGTGTCGTGTTGCCATCCTCGGCAGTTACTATAATGGCAATTGTAGTGGTCGTGCCGACAGCCCCCAGCATTACATTAGTCGTGGCACTCCTTGCCGCCGCACTGTTATTTATCATGACAGTCGCACCTATATCGGTTGCCGTTGTCGCCACCGTCACTTGCGCCATATCGTGTGCTACGATTGCCGTGTATGTTGTGACGGTTGGGTTAAATCTGCGATCAAGGTTTATAGCAGTTCCGTCACTTTGCGTTAGCTGCAAGCCGCGCAATGTTCTATCGTTGCTCAGTGGCGGTCGGACGGCAGGACTGCTTGAATCTATCTCTGCGTTGGCACCTATGGTATTGCCATTATTGTCAACGGGCAGATTGCCGGAGTCATCCAGCAACGAAGTCGCTAGATTTCGGTGCAAACGGAAATTCGTCGTATCTCTCACATCCATGATATCCTGAAATAGCACGGTGTATGTGAGTGTCGTTTGACGGTTGTCACTCCTCTGCACAATGTCAGGCATGAGATTTGATATGGGCGTTGTGTCTCGGTATAGCAGATAGGATCCTGGTTGGTCCAAACCTTCTACATTTTCATTTGCGGCTCGTACATCAAAAGTTACCTCATAGATAAGTGGGTTTTCGGAAGATCGGGCTGCCGTCGGGGTGCCGAATATTCTGATTATCGGGCTTACTCGATCTCTGGTTGCCGTCCGGTCGGCGGCGGCGGTGATGATTGTCGGCGGATTACCGTCCCTATCTAATAAGGTGCCTGGTTCGAAATCCAATCTCCAGCCTGTTATGTTTCGCACATCATCGTATTGGTTTGAGCCAAAAGTGGCTTCGTAGGTGATTGTTGCACTCATGTCATCATCGGAGTTGACTCGGAGGTCGAAAGTAACAGGTGAGACACCTGAACCTTGTTGAGTCACACTATAAGATGCATCATTTGCTATAGTCGGGACAGCTTCGGTAGAGGTAGTCTCAAATGTCACAATATATCGTAATCCCTGATTAGCCGGCATAACGGTTGCCGATTGCACGCCGATTTGCGCGCCCTCTGTATTTCTCAGTGCTCGTGCATCAGCACTTATGATGCCACCATCCGCTATTCGATTGCCCATGTCATCAATCGGCTGGTTAATTGCCGCGTCTTGAAGACTTGTCGCACCATTACGAGCTACCGTGAAGTACTCTGCATTTGCATTACCACTGACCGGGACATTATAGCGAAGTATTACCTCTCTTCCCGCATCTACTTCAGTGATGGTCACACTCTCACCATCAGTGTTGCTAGCAACGCCGCCGATTACTCTCCGTAATTGATACGAGTTACCATTACCCAAAGTCGGCACATTCTCAGAGGCAGTTATCCTAAAGTAAATGACATAATTTGTACCGTCAGGAACAAGATTGCCCGACATCGCGTTGCCCCCACTATCCACCCATTGTGCCGTAATCGTCGGGCTCTGTGCGTCTTGTATCGGCACTCCGCCTCTCAGTGCAACTTGATCTTCTTCCACCGGTCTTTGATCTTCGCCGCGCACGCCGTTAAGCCTAAACGACATGGTCAGTGTCGTGTTCTCCATGACTCTTTCTGCAACAACAACCGTAACCGTAGTTGGCTCGGTGTCTGCATGGTCTACCGATAGAATTTGGGCAGTGTTTGCTTCAAAATCACTTAACTCATTCCCCGTCAGACAAGTTGCATAAGCATCTTCATTACTCAAGCAGATATTGCCCTCTATGGTAGTGGGATCGAGAGGTTTATCAAATGTTATAGTCCATCGCGATTCACGACTGGAATTATCACGAGAATCCCGTACTATTCGGGTTGCTTGCGGAGCATCTGCATCATAATATAGCGTTGCAATGAAATTGCCTGCGGCTAGTGCCATGCTGTTGCTCATAATAGATGCGGCAGAATCCGAGAATCTCAATTCAGAACCGAAAGGAGGCACTATATCAAACTCAATAACAGCGTTCTGCTCACCGGCATTGTGAGAGACACTCGTGATTGTGACAGTATCGGTACTAATCGCAAAATCGCCGGCCTGTAATGCCGTATTTACCGCCTGAGAAAATTGGATGTTTATCCCTCTGCCGTTGCTGAACAATGCATACCTTTGAGCGTAGGTTCTGCCATCCGATCTAAAGCCGAGTAGGTCATTGCCGGCTAGCGGGAATATGTTGCGCCTATCGGATATTGTAGTGCTCATTTCATTTGTATCGTTATAGACATATACCATATTTGATAAGATATCGGTGCCACTGATTGCAATACCGGCATCCTCATCGGTTTCCTGAATAGCACAGCTTAACCTAACAAAAATTGCATTATTAAGCCCATCAATAGACACTAGTCGGTTCGCCGCTATAGTCGTGGTTGTGATATGTGCGGTGATAGTGAAGCTGTTGTCGGTTGTATCTCTCAGTCTATATTTATAATCCATAAGTCCGTTGAATGGAGAAGCCTCCGGAGTAGAATCTTGATGACATCGACCGCTTTCTATAACTTTTTCTCCGAATGCATCGGTATTGTATGTCAATCTAGCCGACGCAAATGCCAATCTGGTTGCAACTTTATTTGTGTTGCCTCCGATTATATTCATTTGAATGTTATAAGTGGCAGTGTTGTTAACGCCCTCGCTTTCTAGTGCCACCATACCAAGCCTATATTCCAATATGCCATCCTCGCTCGGTCGGCAACTTTCACATTGCCCGGCTATCAAATTACCAACCGAAGGCATGCCGAAAAATCGGCTTTGGACGAAGGAGGTTTGAGCAAAGGCACTCCCGACCAATAGCAGTAGTAGTATCGTGAAAATATTTCTCATTGAATTTCCCTGTTTTGTAATCATTGTTCCTAAGGTATTTGCGTTGTTCGGCCCAAGTTTTCACTCAGTCGAGACGATTCAAAGTCACCATCTCCTACTGTGCCGTCAAAATTAATATCCGAGCGCAACGACGGCGGACTGCCCGAAGATATATCATTATGTATCTGTAGATAATCGGCAGCATTGATATTCTCGTCACGATTCACATCACCCACATACATCGCTGCCTCTTCGTCCACGCCCTTCAAACCAAGAGACCCCCCTCTGGCTTGCGTTACTCCAGTGGTGAAATCGTATGTATATCGTGTCGCACCATTAGTGATTGTTCTTGTCATGCTTGTATTAGAAATAACGTCCAGATGATTTATATGACGCACGACCACATATAAATCTTTACCCGACACTTCGGTATCATCGGCAAAATTGAACTGTACGAGAGGGCAATTATCATTATCGTTTTCATTAAATTGTTGGGGGCATGTTCCCGTGTATCGGCTAGCGTCTACAACATAACCGTTTTGTAATAGCCAAGCAGGCTGGCGGTCGATTACCGTATCCGTTGTTGCGGCTTCTACGCCGGCACCTTCTGGTACGGCACGCAACTCAATCAATACCCAATCGGAAACGCCGGCGGGTATAGTGCTATTGCTAACGGTGCAGTCTTCATCGATACCGAATGCTTCATCAAGATAGCCACCATCGCTACAGTAAGGATCGGTGGACTGAATATTAGTACTATTATTTTTTAACGGCGGGGTTTGTGCAATACTAGTACCGATTACCGATATTGACAGTAATAATACAAGCAAAATATTTATTAAGGCTTCTTTAAGTTCCATATTTTGTTTCCCTTTATATTTATCATATACCAAAGGTAAATAACTTATAGCATAATTCCTTGGTTTATTCTTTGGTTTCATTTATTATTTCATAGTTTTTTCATTATAAACTTAAGATGTTTGTTTCCGAACCACATGAATTATATGCGATTCTCCATATCCAGTCAATACACCGGACAAACCTATAATATCATTATATCCGTCCTATATCTCATTGGATAGCTTGATTTCGAAAGCACAAACTCAATCTATGCCTAGTCTTTACATCGCACAACTCTCCCAAGTCTAATTTATAAAGACTTCTTGATGAGTTCCATAAACTCGGTTCGGGTACGCTGATCTTCTCTAAAAGAACCGAGCATTGCACTGGTCACCGTCTTACTGTTTTGCTTTTGCACGCCGCGCATCACCATGCAATAGTGAACCGCTTCCACCACGACACCGACACCGGTGGCATTTAGATATTTCATCAAGCTAGCGGCGATTTGATTCGTCATGCGCTCCTGCACTTGCAACCGACGCGCAAAAATATCAACGACCCTTGCCATCTTGCTGAGACCAATCACTTGACCGTTGGGCAGATAACCGATATGCGCTTTACCGGTGATCGGCAATAAGTGATGTTCGCATAAAGAGTAAAACTCGATGTCTTTGACGATTACCATCTCGCTACACTCCACTTGAAATAATGCGCTATCTATCGTTGATCGTATATCTTCGTCATAGCCGCCGACTAAAAATCTTAATGAGTCGGCAACACGCTGCGGGGTTTTGACTAAGCCCTCGCGTTCAACATCCTCACCCAGTTCGGATAATAACTTTCCGATCAATCCGGTGATACGATCGTTGCCACCCTTCAATTTTTCGTTAGATATAGGGTGAAGATGTTTTTTAGGCTCATTTTTCATAATTGCTTTCCTGATAATTAATATGTACTCAAATGCGCAGACAAGTTCTTCGATACTTACTTACTCGGACTCCGAAAGAAGTTCTCTATAGAGTGTATCGGAGTCTCCTTCTCCTTCGTTATTTTCAATCAAATTCTGCCGGCGTTTCAGATAAAAATCTCTGAGCGCAACATAGTAGTCGGGAGACATGCCTCTGACAATATCTTCCAGAGGTATAAAGCCGGCACGGGTATTGATGCCCTCGGTTATCAGCAAGCCATCACGCCAGTCATCGTCTCCTACATAAACCAACGGGTTCATAAAAATATCCACGAAACGAGACGGAAGATCGCGAGCGGTACTAGGACCCAAAATCGGAATCACTACATAAGGCCCGGATCCTACGCCCCATACAGCCAACGTTTGCCCGAAATCCTCGTTGTGCTTTTCAAGCCCGTCTACCTTAGACGCAACATCGAATAAACCGGCGAGTCCAACCGTGGAATTTATTAGTACTCGTAACAAATCACCACCGCCCGCACCGACATTGCCTTGCAAAAAATTATTTGCGGCAATCGGAATGTCCTGAATGTTTGCAAAAAAACTGGTTATGCGGGCACGCACAAAAGAGGGGAGCACTTTAGTATAAGCGGTACTAACAGGCTTAAACACAGCCTTGTCCACGCTTTCGTTGAACGCAAAAACCGAACGGTTATAACCTTCCCATGGGTCGGCGGTCTCCGATGCGTCACTAAGACTATTCGATTGTGCCGCACAACCGCTCAACAGAACGACAAGGCATAAATACAGAAAGTGTTTTGTTTTACTCATTACGGTATCGCTAGAAGGGTTATATATTAAATGCTATGTTGCTAATGTCAAGCTATAGTTTTACATGTGGGACTGTTGAAACTAAAACTGCCACTCGTGACGTGACCTTGTGCAGACACACTGTGGCTGTTGAAAAAGTATCGTCAGCGTGCAACCGTAACCGTTTGCACCATGAATTTATAATAACCATCAAGCCGTAGGGGCAGTATAAAGCCGCCGATTGAACCGGTAGATCAATCGGCAACTTTGATGTCTGCCCTTAAGTACCGTTCTGCACGGCTGGAACCGCTTGCGCCGTATGGTTTTGGTTTCCATAAATCGGGTGGATGAATGTATAAATCGTGCCGACCAACGCGCTACGGGCGGACATGCTAGTCCGCCCCTACAGGTGGTTTGTAAATATTCACGGCGCAAGCGGTTGCAGTTTTGCAAAAACAGTATTTTTTCAACAGCCCCACACCACGACCGCCCCTAAGGCTTGATCGGACCTGAAGTGCGTAGGCGTAGTGCGTTGAGTTTAATAAAACCTTCTGCGTCGCGCGGATCGTACGCACCTCGGTCGTCTTCAAAACTCGCAACCGCACTGTTGAACAGACTATTCGGTGCCTGTCTGCCGGTGATTTCTACATTCGCTTTGTAGAGTCTTATCCGCACCTTGCCGGTTACATTGGACTGGCTATAGTCAATCAACCGTTGCAATGCCCGGCGTTCTTCGCTCCACCAGTAACCGTTATAGATGAGCCGAGCGTAACGAGGCATCAGTTCATCTTTTAAGTGTGCCAGTTCTCTATCCAAGGTGAGCGATTCTATTGCCCTATGTGCTTTCAACAATAGCGTGCCGCCGGGCGTTTCATAACAGCCTCTGGATTTCATACCCACATAGCGATTTTCAACCAGGTCGGTTCTGCCTATACCATGCTTGCCTGCCAATTCGTTTAGACGCATCAGCATCTTTGCCGGAGCCAGTGTCTCACCGTCTATTGCACACGGGTCGCCTTTTTCAAAATCCAAAGTGATGGTCTCCGGTGTATCGGCGGCGGTCTCCGGAGAGGCGGTTCTTTGCCACATCGTTTGCCGAGGCTCGCACCACGGGTCTTCCAATATACCACCCTCGTAAGAGATATGAAGCAAGTTCGCATCCATAGAATAAGGGGGTTCACCACTCGCATCTTTGTCTACGACAATGCCGTGTTGCATGGCATAATCGAGCAATGCGGTGCGTGAATTAAGTTGCCATTGCCGCCAAGGCGCAATAATCCGAATATCGGGGTTGAGTGCATAGGCAGCCAACTCAAAGCGTACTTGGTCGTTGCCCTTGCCGGTCGCACCATGCGCAATCGCGTCGGCACCAACCGCGTTCGCAGCTTTAACCAAATACTGTGCAATCAGCGGACGAGCAATAGAAGTTCCCAACAGGTACTCGCCTTCGTAAACCGTATTCGCTCGGAACATCGGAAACACAAAATCCCGTACGAAAATTTCCCGTAAGTCCTCCACAAAAACATCGGTAGCTCCCAGCATCTTCGCTTTATGCACCGCAGGTTGAAGTTCCTCGCCTTGTCCTACATCTGCGATAAAGGCATAAACTTCGGCGCGGTATTCCTCTTGCAACCATTTGAGTATAATCGACGTATCCAGACCACCGGAATAAGCCAATACTATTTTAGATATATCTGCCATGGATGCTGCTCAAAATTTTTCGTAAAAAGCGACTCGGTTAATTTCAATCGGCATATTATAAGCCGTACTTATATATAATGTGACTATGGTCACTCAAAAATTATACGAATTGACGATTTTTCAGCCGGACGATTGGCACTTGCATTTAAGAGACGGTCGCACGATGCAAACGGTTGCGCCGATTAGTGCTACGATATTCAAACGGGCAATTATCATGCCCAATCTGGTGCCCCCCGTCACCACAGTCGCACAATGCCGAGCCTATAGAAATAGAATTATAGAAGCAGTGCCGGAATTCGAGCCTTTGATGACTCTCTATATGACCGAAGACCTGTCGGCACAAACAATTAAGGATGCCGCAACTTGTGATTTTATTCACGGCGTTAAACTATACCCCAGAGGGGTAACAACACATTCCAATCGAGGTGTTACATCGATTGAAGCGATACATCATGTTTTAGAAGCGATGCAACAATTCGATATGCCGTTGTTGGTGCATGGAGAAAGTGCCGATGCATCTTTAGATGTATTTGATCGCGAGAAACATTTTATAGAACACACTTTTATGACTATGAGGAAACAATTCCCCGAATTGAGAATCGTGTTTGAACACATCACAACGAGTGATGCCGTGCAATATGTGGAAGACAACGACGCATACATGGCGGCGACGATTACACCACATCACTTGTTATACACGCGTAGCGATCTATTCGAGAGCGGATTACGCCCACATCGTTATTGTTTGCCGCTTCCACAACGCGAGCAACATCGTATAGCCTTAGTAGACGCTGCGTGTAGCGGTCGGAAGTGCTTTTTCTTAGGTACCGATAGCGCACCGCACGCTCGCTCGGAAAAAGAAAGTAGCTGTGGCTGTGCAGGTGTATTCAATGCACCGGTGGCAATGGGGGTCTACGCACGGATATTCGAGGAAAATCAAAAGCTGGATAGACTGGAACAATTCGCTTGCATCAACGGGCCGCGTTTTTATAAGCTACCGATCAATAAAAAGCAAATTAAACTAGTCAAGAGAACGGCACGCGTCGCAAAAACTATCGGCGACGAAGAGATCGTGCCCATGTTGGCAGGACAAGAACTTGAATGGAGTATCGAAAATGGATAATCCGACTTTGGTGAAGGTGAACATAGACACCAAGCGTATCGAGCAGATAAATTGGATGCAGGAGAGATTTCGCTCCTTTTTACCGGTGGTGGTTGATATAGAAACCGGTGGATGCAACGAAAAAACCGATGCCTTATTGGAACTTGCAGCGATTGTCATCGGTGTCGATCAAGACTTTAATCTGTATAAAGAGAAAACTATACATTATCATATAAAACCGTTTGAAGGAGCCAACATAGATAACGAGGCTTTGAAGGTTAACGGCATTAACCCCTATAGTGCTTTGCGCTTGGCACTCGACGAGCGCGAAGTACTGAATACAACTTTTAGGAAAATACGAGAATCTCTCAAAAATTATCAGTGTACACGAGCAATTCTCGTCGGACACAATTCTTTCTTCGACCTCAAATTTATGAACGAAGCAATCGGTCGCTGCAAAATTAGAAACAATCCTTTCCATAAATTTAGTAGTCTCGATACTGCTACTCTGGGCGCACTCGCATATCAAAATACCGTACTAGCGAGGATTGCCGAAGCGGCCGGTTATGAATGGGACTCCGACTCGGCACATTCGGCACTCTACGATGCGCAAGTTACGGCAAATATATTTTGTGAGATCTTCAATTCTTACGATACGCTGATGCCACGGGTGTCGGATTGATTTCATATCGCTTTCACGGACAAGCAATCAACGCACGAAAACATTGTACAAAAAATTATCGTTTATCGCATATTGCACCTTACTGAGCTCGGTCGCTATGCTCGGTGCCTCCTTACAATCCGACTTTAAGATAGACAACAGAGCTATATCCGAAAATCAAAACGACAGCCAATTCGAAGACGCAACGATTAACGCATACGACGATACAACAAACTTACTCTACCGTCTAAGTAGCCCGATCATATATTACCGCCAAAGCACGGGCTTCGAGTTCGAACAACCTGAGTTTAGCTATCAAACTTCGGCGAAAGTGCCGTTGCAGCTTTCGGCAAAAAAAGGATCCATGGAAAATAACTCTGCGCTTATTGAACTGCTGGGAGATGTTAATCTGTTCCACATTAATCCGGATAACAACATGCCCGAGTATCTATACACCGACGACACGACAGTTGACCTTAATCGAAAGACAGCCTACACCGACAACAAGGCGACTTTCCGCAGACATAAAAGAATAACCGAAGGCACCGGAATGATAGTAGACTTAGAGGCGCAAACGATTAAACTCAAATCCAATATCAAGGTGTTAAATGTTCCTTAAATTCAAAACGGCAATGCGAGGTGGAAAAAATAATATTGTCTTAGCAATGCTATGCTCGGTATTGTTGTCCGTCGGAGATATCAGCCGCGCCGACGACACATTGGAACTGGAAGCCGATCGCGCGAGCTACGACAACAAAACCGGTGTTGCCATCTATCACGGCAACGTTAGAATCTCTCAAGGGAATATCGTGTTGAAAGGCGATGTGGTTGAAGTGCATACTGTCGATGACGAAGTTAGCAAACTGATTGCCACCGCCAACCCGAGCCGATTGATACGCCAAGACGAACAACATGCGATAGAAGCCGAAGCACAACGGATTGAATATAGAATGGCACAAGGTATCGTCGACTTTTTGGGTAAAGTTAGAATCAAAGAAGCCGGCAAATTATTGACCGGGGATCATGCGACCTACGACATACGAAAAAAAACCGTCAATATGGAAAAAAAGGAAAATCGAGTCAAACTCATCATTCAACCCAAAACAAAAACACCTTAGACAAACACCGTCCCCCGACATGAATCTCGCAAACGATGCCGACCGACTGGAGTTAATAAATTTAGCTAAGAAATACAAACACCTGCAAGCGGTAAAATCGGTTTCCTTAGAACTCCGCACCCGAGAAATAGTAGGGCTACTAGGACCTAACGGCTCGGGCAAAACAACTACTTTTCATATCATCGTGGGGTTGCTCAAGGCGGACAACGGGCATATTAAATTAAACGGATATGAGATCTCCGAACTGCCGGTACATCGGCGCGCCCGACTGGGTATAGGCTATCTGCCGCAAGCTGCCTCGGTATTTAGAAAATTAACCGTAGAAGAGAATATCATGGCAGCTATAGAAATTCAGCCGCATTTAAGTGATCGCGAAAAAGCGCATAGAGTCGAAAAACTGATAGACGAATTGCAGCTACACGGGGTACGCAAGCAAGCGGCAATATCGCTATCGGGAGGAGAACGACGACGCGTTGAGATTGCGCGATTGCTTGCGATAGAACCGACCTTTATGTTGCTGGACGAACCCTTCGCCGGCATAGACCCGATATCTATCAGCGAAGTACAAAAACTAACCTTGCGATTCAAGGCGCAGGGAATCGGCTTGTTGATTACCGATCACAATGTGCGCGAAACATTAAAGATTTGCGACCGTGCCTATATCATACACTCCGGCGAAGTGCTAACCCAAGGGGTACCCGAGGATATCCTGCGAAACAAAACAGTTCGGGATATTTATTTGGGCTCGGATTTCGAGCAATAATCCGGTCGTCGTAAACTACGAATCGCAGGGAAGTTTAGTGCTTGGATCGATACAATCGCTTTGCGCCACCCGATCATGGTTTCCATATATCAAATGGAGGAATGTATAAAATAGTGCTAATATGACGAGGCTGTTGAAAAAGTATCGTCGGCGTGCAACCGTAACCGCTTGCGCCGTGAATTTATTTATAATAACCACCAAGCCGTAGGGCCAGTGTAAAGCCGCCGATTGAACCGGTAGGTCAATCGGCAATTCTGATGTCTGCCATTAGGTACCGTTCTGCACGACATCAACCGCTTGCGCCATATGGTTTGGTTTCCATAAATCGGGTGAATGAATGTATAAATCATGCCGACCAACGCGTCACGGGCAGAATAGAGCCGCCGATTGAGCCGGTAGGTCAATCGGCAATTCCATTGTAGTCCGCCCCTACGGCGGTTTGCAAATGTTCACGGCGCAAGCGGTTGGTGTTGTGTAAAAACAATACTTTTTCAACAGCCCCTACGCTGCGCCTGCCACCCCTACAAGGAGGGGAATAGTTTCTATGGTGCCGATGGCCGGACTCGAACCGGCACGGCTATTGCCACTGCCCCCTCAAGACAGCGTGTCTACCAGTTCCACCACATCGGCATCGTTTACTTCATAGCTAAAAAATACTTAAAGTTTTCTCGAACATTAAGGATTCTCGTTGGTTGGAACATCCGACGGCGGTTCTGTTTCGGCTTCGGTTTCTTGAACGGGTTCCTCTAGAGTAGGAATATCGGAGGTATCATCCTCAACTTCCGTCCCCATAATCTCGTCGGGTATATCGTCTATCAATTCGTCGACGAATATCTCGTCGTCTACGGGTAAGTCATCCTCGCCGTCGATAAAAAGATCATCTATGGCCGGATCTTCGGTTTCGGTTACTTCCTGCAATATCACGCTACCGCTTCCGAAATCACGGTTGGCAATATAAGCTAGACTGAGGCTATTCAGTATAAATACGAACGAAAGCGACGCAATCAACTTGGTCAAAAAGGATGTAGAACTTCGGGAGCCGGACATAGTAGCAGAAGTACTACCGGTGAAAACGGCACCCGCTTCGGAGCCTCGCCCGCGATGCAGCAAAATCAATACCACGATGATAATTGAAAGTATGGTCTCTAATCCGAGTAAAAAATTGTATAGCATAAATACACCTAGTCAGTTTGTTCCTTTGTTTCTTCTAAAATTTTGCATATTTGTAAAAAATCTTCGGCTTTAAGCGACGCACCGCCGACTAATCCTCCGTCTATATCGCACTCGGCAAACAATGCCTCTGCATTACTCGGATTGACACTACCGCCGTATATAACCCTAATACCGTCCGCCGCTTCACCCAGGCAATCGGTTAATTGCCTGCGCAAAAAGTTATGCGTTTGCTGTGCCTGTTCGGGTGTGGCATTCTTTCCCGTGCCTATCGCCCAAATCGGTTCGTATGCTAACACAAACGACCGGCTTTTGAGAACCGACGCAACAGCCGATAATTGTCGGCTCAACACCGTTTCGGTCTGCGAACGCTCGCGTTGTTGCAAAGTCTCTCCCACACAAAATATAGGTGTCAAACCACATTCAACAGCCCTTCTCAGCTTTCCGAGAAGCTGTGAATCGTCTTCCGCATACAGAGTGCGTCGTTCGGAATGTCCGATAATAACATATTCACAGCCCAAATCTCTAAGCATTTCTGCCGAAACTTCTCCGGTATAGGCACCGGGTTCATGGGTGCTTAAGTTTTGCGCACCCACCGCAACTTGCTTCTCTTCACACAGCGCAAGCAGTTGTGGGATGTAGGGGAACGGTGGACAAACGACCGAATGTATGTTTTCCGGCAACCGACCGGAACAAAACCGCGCTGCCCATATCTTATTTTCCTCGAAGCTACCGTGCGACTTCCAATTAGCGATCGCAATGGGCTTGATCGCCGATTGCATTAGGGGGTACTTGGCAAATGTCGGCGCGCAGCGTCGGCGATACGATCAGCCCACAATCGGCTGGTATCTTCGGTATGCGATTCAACCATAATACGCAACACCGGTTCGGTACCCGACGGTCTAATCAGCACCCGTCCTTCTTTATCCAAGGCTTTGCACGCCTGATCGATAACACGCTCAATTTCCGGATCGATTTTCGGCATATCGCCGTTGCGAGGTTTGTCAATTGAGACATTGATCAGTGCTTGCGGATATTTTTCCATAGGTGCGGTTGCATCCGCCAAAGTGCGGTCGTCCAATATCAATGCTTGCAACACAAGTAACGAGGCAATAATCGCATCACCGGTAGTCATCTTATCCAAACATACGATATGACCCGAGGTCTCTCCGCCCAATGACCACTGCTTTTGCTTCAGCATCTGCAGCACATGTCGGTCGCCTACCTCGGCGCGCACAAACGGAATGCGACATTCGGCTAGCGTAAGTTCCAACCCTAGATTACTCATTTTGGTACCGACCACTCCGCCGTTTAGATAATTCTTTCGGTGTGCGTGATCGGCGAGTACGAACAATAGTTGATCGCCGTCTATGAGGTTGCCCGAAGCATCTACCATTAACAAACGGTCGCCGTCGCCGTCAAAGGCGATACCCAAATCGGCTTCATTTTCAATAACCTGACGTTGCAACATTTGCGGATGCATCGTTCCCACGCCGTCGTTGATGTTGAAACCGTTAGGTTTTGCGCCTATCACTTCTAAATCGGCACCCAACTCGGAATAAACTCTAGGTGCAATGTGATAGCTTGCACCGTGCGCACAGTCGATTACTATTTTGATTCCGTTCAAGTTCACCCCGGATGTCAGGGCGCGTTTACAAAAATTCACATAAAGATTTTCCGCCTCCGAAACACGAAAGGCTTTTCCTAAACTCGATATATCTATATCTTCGAGCGGCTGCTTCAAACAATGTGCTATTTCATATTCCTGAGTGTCGGAAAGTTTAGTCGCACGATTGGAAAATATTTTAATCCCGTTATCGTGATACGGGTTGTGCGACGCGCTGATGACAATGCCCGCACAGGCTTTCAGTGCTTGGGTTAAATAGGCGATACCGGGTGTCGGGAAAGGTCCTAGCAGGCCGATATCGGCACCGGCAGACGACAACCCTGCCTCTAACGCCGATTCGAACATATAACCGGAAATGCGGGTGTCCTTGCCTACCAGTACTTTTGCGTTATGTTCGGCACCTAAAGTCTTGCCGATTGCCCAGCCTAATTTAAGTACGGTATTGGGATCCATCGGTGGTTGACCTACGCGCCCGCGAATGCCATCGGTACCGAAAAACCTAGTTGCCGAAGCCATACACTTCGCCCATCAACGCATAAACATATAAACCTTAGGTGTAAAAACAAGCCGTTCTAGTGAGAACTTGCCGGCCCTCCTATTTTACCCTCGCTTCGCCGATTTCTTTGTCTCGCTTTTCTGGGCGGCGTTCTATCTATATCACCGTCGTCGGACCATCCCGCCGGCGGACGCGGTGCTTTGCCTTCCATAATATCGTCGATTTGATTGCTGTCTATGGTCTCGTATTTCATGAGTGCTTCCGCCATCAAGTGCAATTTGTCCATATTCTCTTCGAGAATGCTCTTGGTGCGCTCGTAGTTTTCGGAAATGATGCGCGATGTTTCTTCGTCTATGTTCTTTGCGGTTTGATCCGAGAACATTTTCGGTTGATGCGCCATTCTGTTTCCTAAAAACGGATGCCCTTCTTCCTCGCTGTAGTTTAAGGGTCCCATACGATCGGATAAACCCCATCTGGTAACCATGTTACGCGCAATGTCGGTTGCCCGTTCTATATCGTTGGAAGCACCCGTGGTCACCGAGTCCGAACCGAAAATCAATTCTTCCGCAACCCGACCACCGAACAAGCTGGATATTTGGCTATTGAGACGCTGACGCGTGTGGCTATAGCGATCTTCTTCCGGTAGAAACATCGTCACACCTAAGGCTCTACCTCTAGGAATAATCGTTACCTTATATACCGGGTCGTGCGACGGCACCAAGCGACCTACGATGGCATGTCCCGACTCGTGGTACGCGGTTAATTTCTTTTCCTCTTCGCTCATCACCATAGACTTGCGCTCCGCTCCCATCATAATTTTATCTTTGGCGCGCTCAAAATCTTCCATCTCTACATATTCCTTGTCATAACGGGCAGCGAACAAGGAGGCTTCGTTGACCAGGTTGGCAAGGTCGGCTCCCGAAAAGCCCGGCGTGCCGCGTGCCAAATAGTCCGACTTTACATCGTCCGCCAACGGCACCTTGCGCATGTGTACTTTTAGAATCTGCTCTCGGCCGCGTACATCGGGCAGCGGTACTACGACCTGTCTATCGAAACGCCCCGGCCTCAGCAAAGCCGGATCCAACACATCAGGACGGTTGGTGGCAGCGATTACGATGATGCCTTCGTTACCTTCAAAACCGTCCATCTCGACGAGCAACTGATTGAGAGTTTGTTCGCGTTCGTCGTGTCCGCCGCCTAAACCTGTTCCACGATGACGACCGACTGCATCGATCTCGTCTATGAATATAATGCAAGGCGATTGTTTCTTCGCCTGCGCAAACATATCTCTAACTCTGGAGGCACCGACACCGACGAACATTTCCACAAAGTCCGAACCCGAGATAGAGAAATACGGAACCTTAGCTTCTCCGGCGATAGCCCTGGCTAGAAGGGTTTTGCCGGTACCCGGCGACCCCACCATCATCACGCCTCTGGGAATACGACCGCCCAGCTTCTGGAACTTATCGGGGTCTCTTAAGAAGTCCACCAATTCCAGAACTTCTTCTTTGGCTTCCTCCACACCGGCGACATCCTTGAATGTTACCTTGATCTGATCCTCTTCCATCAAACGCGCACGGCTTTTGCCGAAAGACATTGCACCACCGCGTCCGATACTGCCTTGCATTTGACGCATAAAGAAAATCCACACTCCGATTAGTAGCAACATCGGGAACCAGCTGATTAAAATATCAACCAACAACGAGGGCTTCTCTATCGGTTTGGTCATAACCTCTACATTGTTTTCCAGTAATTGGGTTACGAGTTGCGGATCTTGCGGCATATATGTGACAAAGCGTCGGTTGTCTACATAATATCCGGTAATCGTTCGGTTGTCGGGATCGATCTCTGCGCTACGCACTTGCTGGTTCTCTACATCTGCGATAAACCTCGAGTAAGAGATATCCGACAGCGGCTCTCTTTTAGCAACAAAGGTATTAAAGACCGCCATCATAACGGCGGAGATGATAATCCACAAAACTAGGTTTTTTAAAAAGTCACTCATTACTCAGCTCTCATATACAATCTTCGGTGGGTTCTAAACTCGTAAAGTTTATCATATCTAAACCTCAAACAATAAAATAATAATTTATTAAAACAGTTTGCTTAAGCTAACTATACATTCCTTTCGTTTTTGCCGTGAAAAATTTCCGACGAACGGTCTATTTTATCGGATAAAAAAGCTGTTTCCCCTTAACACGAAAAGATGCTATCAGCGCAAGACCTCGCGACGAAAGCAACCAGCGGTAAAAACGGCGCGCGTCTCGGAAGTTGATTTCCGGCCATCGTTCGGGATTAACCAGTATAACGCTGTAGAAGTTATACAACAACGGGTCGTTTTCTTTGACGATTACCAGATTGTCCCTATTGTTGAAGCTAATCCATGTGGAACGATCGGCCAAAGTGTAAGCGGATAACTCGTTTGCGATATTCAATGTCGCCCCCATACCGGCACCGACCTCTCGATACCATGCGCCGGGCGCACTGATGTCTACACCCGATAAAGCCCATAGGGACAACTCCTTTTTATGCGTACCGCTGTCGTCGCCGCGCGAGATAAAAGGTGCGGCGTTGCCGGCGATCATTTGCATTGCTTGTGCGATGCGAGTCGTCTCGCTACGCCTTATTCCTATGGTGTCTTGCTCGGGACCCACGAGTATGTAATCGTTGTACATAAAGGTGTGCCGATCTATGCCGTAGCCGGAGTCTACGAGAGCTAGTTCCGACTGTTCGTCGTGCACGATTAGCAAATCGGCATCGCCTTGTTCGGCGATTTTTAGGGCGCGACCGGTGCCGACCGCAACCACATCCACTTTGATACCGGTCTCGGCGGTAAACTCGGGAAGCAAATACTCGTACAAACCGGAATTATCGGTAGATGTCGTGGAAGCCAATACGACGCGACGCACTTCGGCTTGTGCGAAAGTGTTCAGTGCTAAAACAGCGACTAAAATTCTTGCGATTTGATGAATGTACATATCTTCTGCTCGGTTGCTTTTGCAAAAAAATCATCGTTGCTCAAATGGCACAACAGTTTTCCTTGATCCATAAATACGACCTCGTCGCATAATCTTTTTACTTGCGCCAAATTATGCGTTGCAATCATTATTTTTATACCGCTACGCTGCATATTTTTGATAATGCCCTCGACCGCAGTTGCCGAATGTATATCGAGATCGGTAGTCGGTTCGTCCATCAGGATCACCGACGGGCGCAATGCCCAGGCGCGGGCGATAGCAAGACGACGCTGCTGTCCGCCCGATAACACATGCGCCTGACATTCCTTGTATTCGGTCATGCCGACTTGCTCTAGAGCTTCCAGTACGCGTGCAGCGCGCGCCACTTTCGGTAGACCTTGTAAGTGCAAAGCATGATCTATATTGTGATAAGCACTGCGTCGCAACAAAACCGGTTTTTGGAATACCATCGTGATTGCACCTCGCCAAGCACTCGGCGGACGCACATCCCATAACACTTGCCCACCACTCGGGTCGAGCAAGCCGTGGCATAAGTAAAGTAGCAAGGTCTTGCCCGCACCATTCTCACCCAATAGAGCGGTGCAGTGTTGCGTAGCACTATGCAGGTCAATCTCGTCGATTAAACGGCGATTACCGATATCGTAGCTGAGGCGGTGCAGTTGAAGTTCCATCGTCTTTATCGGTAATTAACGGTACATCGGTTCAAAACGTTTAACGATCTGTGCAAGCGATGTAATCAACAGTGATAAGGCTATCAAAATTATCCCCAGTGCCAATGCCAGCGATAAATTACCTTTGCTGGTCTCCAGTGCGATCGTCGTTGTCATGACTCGGGTAGAATGGTTGATATTGCCGCCGACTATCAGTACCGCGCCGACTTCCGCTATACCACGTCCGAAACCTGCCAGCACCGCCGTTATCAAACTAAAGCGCGCCTCCCATAATAAAGTGCGAATGGACGCTACCGTGGTGCTGCCCAACGATAGCAATTGATCCCTATAGAGCCTCCACAGATCATCTATGGTTTGACGCACCAACGCAGTGATTATAGGCAATATCAAAAGTGTTTGGGCAATGATCATCGCAGTCGGCGTATATATCAGTTCCAATACCCCCAATGCGCCGGAACGAGACAATAACAGGTAGACGACCAGACCGACGACAACCGGCGGAAGCCCCATAAACGCATTTATCAAATTGACCCAAAAGTGTCGCGTCGGGAAACGGGCGACGGCAAGCAGTGCACCCAGCGGACAGCCGATTAACGAGGCAATCAACACCGAAGTCAGGCTAACACGCAACGACAAGAAAATAATTTCCAGCAGGTCGGGATCGAAACTCACCAAACGCAACAAGGACTCATACAAGGCACTACTAAATTCCATTTCGTGTGTATAATAGCAGACTATTTATAGAGCCTCCCGCTAATAAAAATACTTTTCCGGCGAGATCATCGGGTTCTGCGAGAGCCGATATGTATTTGGCATCGCTTAGATTTTTCTAAAAAACAGGAGTTATTCAATGAAGATACTTTCTATCACATTTTTGCTTACTATAGGTGTGGGACAGATTGTTTATGCAGACACCCCGGCGCGTCCCGATGACCATGCACCTATCGGGGTCATGGGAGATCACGGACATAAAAAAGGGGAATTGATGTTGTCTTATCGCTACGGGCGTATGGAAATGGACGGCAATCGCTCGGGATCCAGAAATATAAGCTCCGACGAAGTACGAAGGTCGTTCTTCGTGTCGCCGCTGGAAATGACTATGGAAATGCATATGTTCGGTGCGATGTACGGTCTCGGTAATAACCTAACTCTAATGGCCATGCTGCCTTATGTAGATAAATCTATGGATCTGGTAACCCGTGGCGGCAGAAGGTTCACAACTCGTGCCAGAGGTTTGGGTGATATCAAATTAATGGGAATATACACGCTCTATAATGAAGAGTACGGTGAAGAGTCTTCGCATAATTTGAACCTAAATTTAGGTTTGAGTTTGCCTACCGGCGATACGAATAAAAAGGACTATACACCGATGAGTGGAGACATGCGTGTACGCTTACCTTATCCGATGCAACTCGGCTCCGGCACATACGATCCGATGCTGGGCATAACTTATACCAACCTGCAACCACAATGGTCGTGGGGGTTGCAGTTCAAAACCATGCAACGATTGGGCAAGAACAACGAAGGTTATCGTTTGGGAGACGAATACCATGCGAGCACATGGGCGGCATATCGACACTCCGATTATTTGAGTGCTTCGGTGCGTCTCAACGGAAAGTCTTGGAACAATATATCGGGAAGAGATGAAAGGTTAAATCCGGCAATAGTACCGACTGCGCGCACGGATCTACGCGGCGGCGAGCGCGCCGAACTCGGCATCGGCATCAACTTTATACAACAGGATGGGATGTTCAAAAATCATCGCCTTGCGGCAGAATTTATACTACCTTTTTACCAGCATTTAGACGGACCTCAGCTCGAGGTCGACTATGCTTACACTTTAGGCTGGCAGGCAACTTTTTAAGGGAGTGCATTTTGTGACTTGCGCAGACACATCACGCTGTTGAAAAAGTACTGTCTTTGCACAGTTGCAACCGTTTGCGCCGTGAATACTTGTAAACCAACCGTAGGGGCGGACTAAAATTAAATTGCCGATTGACCTACCGGTTCAATCGGCGGCCTTATCCTGCCCGTAACGCGCTGGTTGGCACGATTTATACATTCATTCACCCGATTTATGGAAACCAAAACCATACGGCGTAAGCGGTTGCGGTTATTCCGGACGGTACTTAAGGGCAGACATCAGAGTTGCCGATTGACCTACCGGTTCAATCGGCGGCTTTATTCAGCCTTACGGGGTGGTTGCATCTTGACGCTGTTGAAAAAGTATCGTCAGCGTGCAACCGTAATCGCTTGCGCCATGAATACTTGTAAACCAACCGTAGGGGCGGACTTGCATGTCCGCCCGTAACGCGCTGGTTGGCACGATTTATACATTCATTCACCCGATTTATGGAAACCAAAACCATACGGCGCAAGCGGTTGCGGTTATTCCGGACGGTACTTAAGGGCAGACATCAGAGTTGCCGATTGACCTACCGGTTCAATCGGCGGCCTTATCCTGCCCGTAACGCGTTGCACCTGCACAATCAATACATTCATCCATTTGATCTATGGAAACCATAATCGGGTGGCGCAAAGCGGTTAGGTTTGTGCATGACGTCAGTTAAGGGCAGACACACAGGTCTGCCCCTACGGCTTGGTGGTTATTGTAAATTTACGGCGCAAGCGGTTACGATTGTGCAACGATATTTTTTCAACAGCCCCATCATATCCGTACAATTTATAAATTGCACCCAGTTTATGGAAACCAAAACCATACGGCGCAAGCGGTTGCAATTGTACAAGAGCAGTACTTTTTCAACAGCCCTAGTGCTATATGTAACAAGCCCTGACTTAACATCAGGGCTTGTTACAAAAGAGACATTATTTTCTCTTTTTGGTCGTAGACTTCTTCTTAGGAGCAGCCTTCTTCTTGGTCGTAGACTTCTTCTTAGGAGCAGCCTTCTTCTTAGTCGTGGCTTTCTTCTTAGGAGCAGCCTTCTTCTTGGTCGTAGACTTCTTCTTGGGAGCAGCCTTCTTCTTGGTCGTAGACTTCTTCTTAGGAGCAGCCTTCTTCTTAGTCGTGGCCTTCTTCTTAGGAGCAGCCTTCTTCTTCAAAGCGGCACTTGCCGCTTTACGTTTGGCTAGTACCGACCGCTTTTTAGTAGCACCCGACTTTTTCTTTACCAGCCTTTTTATAGTTCTACGTTTGGTAGCCATTGTCTATCCCCTTTCAGGTTATGTAGAATATTAATCGGCTAAGCCGCCCTGCCGAATATTTTTTAATATACGACACGACCGCCGTCGCCGTTCTTAGTGGACGAGACACCCCCGACAATGCCGTTTTCACCCGGAATCCTAGTCCCTTAGGTATAGGAGTGGTGCTGCATCTAATGCCTTTAGGCTTCTCACTAGTTTGAGCATGCACACCGGCATCACCGCAACACACCTTAAATGTAAAATACGGTAAAGGATTATGTGGATGATTAACGCACATCACAGGGATATCTCAGAAATCTTATGCATCGCATCGTCGGCATCCGATTGCGCAAAACTGCTTTTGATTCGCTCAATCAGCTTTTCAGCCTCCACTGCTCTGCCGGAAACCGTCGTATTCAGCTTTATGAGCTCATAGCTTAGATTCAAAGCGATAACCGCCAATAGATTGTCTCGGTTCCATACCACTTCCAAGGATTTCGTGCCTTGCGTTCTATGCTTGAGCACCTCTACTTGATTGTTTAGAAATGAAACCGCTTCTTTCAGATCTTCTTGTTGCTGCCGAGGACATAAGACGGAATAAAGTTTGCCCATAATACTGACTTCGACTTTCTGCTTATCGTCATTCATAAGAAACTTTTCCTTCCATATTCTTAAGACGATCTAAAAGTGATTCTATTTTGCTTTTTACTTGTCTGCTTTTTTCCGCTAATGCCGAGTTCTCGGAAACTAGGGCTTGGTTTTGTTGATGAAGTAATTTGTTTTCTTCTTTTAGTTTGTCATGACTATCTAGCAATTTCGAAACTTGCGCTTCAAGTTCCGATATAGAATTCAAACTACCCTCGTTAGAAATTAACTCATCCATATTAGGTATTGATAATATAACTTTTTTTTTCTACGTCAAGTTTTTTTTCTGTTTTGCATAGACGATTATTTTTGATATCGAAGTATAAAAGTACGGTTTTAATACGAGTACGATTCGAAAAAATTATAAAATGCTCGGTGGCACGACGAATGTATCGGCATGTATAAACAAAAGAAAAACGGCGAAATAAGGCTGTTTATCAGTGACTTAAGCGCGCCGTTGCCGGCAATACAAAGTCTTTATACGATATACAAAAGTGGTGCAGTATTTTATCTAAACACTATAATAGATGTTTGGAGTTGGAACAATTTTGTGAGTAAAGAAAGTTGACTAAAAAAAATATTTTTCAAAAAGAATTGGAGAGTCGTCGAAAACGTATTCTGAAATCGGCAGGCTACGATGCCGTCGTGTGCATGTTCGCCACGGAACAAAAGAACTATTCAAACGATGTTTATTATCCGTATCGCCAAGATAGTAACTTTTACTACTTGAACGGTAGTGTCGAAGATCGAATGATTATGGTGTTGGCACCGGGGCATTCTTTCGGTGATTATATTTTGTTCTGCACTCCGAACGACGAACATACTATTGTATGGGAAGGTGCGCGTATCGGTCTTAGCCGTGCAAAACGCACGCTCGGTGCAGACAAAGTTTTTCCTATAGATAAATTCGACGAAATCTTTCCTCTACTAATCAACAACAGACAGTATCTGTACTGCGATACCTTTGACATCGATAAATTCTCACAGCTCGCAACACTATGCCGACAAATCCGCCGTAAGCAGCGAAACCACGCCATACCTAGCTATTATGCCGATATCAGCGTATTGCTCGGCGAGCTACGCCTCAAAAAATCCAAGCTGGAAATTGAAACGATGCAAAAGGCTGTTGCTATCACTAACATCGCTCATCGACGGATGATGCAAATGTGTCGTCCGGGACTATACGAGTACGAAGTCGATGCGGAGATTATGAGTGTATTTCACCAACATCACGCACGCCCCGCCTATCCCTCGATAGTAGCCGGTGGAGCCAACGCGTGTGTACTACACTATACAGACAATAAAAGCCGACTGAAATCCGGAGACTTGCTACTCGTAGATGCCGGGGCCGAATACCGAATGTATGCCAGCGATATAACCCGCACTATCCCTGTTAGTAAGCGTTTTAATAGTCATCAAAAAGAACTCTACGAAGTCGTCTTGGAAGCACAACTAAAAGCGATTGCCAAAGTGCAAATCGGCAACAACTGGCTCGATGTCAACAACGCCGCAGTGCGCGCTTTAACCCGAGGCTTGATCGACACAGGCTTATTAAAGGGTTCTTTGTCCGCTTTGCTTAAACGCGCTGCTTACAGAGATTTTTATATGCACGGGATCGGACACTGGCTGGGATTGGATGTGCACGACACGGTGGGTCATAACAAAGACAAATCGGGTAAACCACGATGTTTTGAAGCAGGCATGGTGCTAACCGTAGAACCGGGGTTGTATATAAGCAATAAAAGTAATATCGCTAAGCAATTCCGCAATACGGGAATTCGTATAGAAGACGATGTGCTGGTAACAACCCGAGGTCCCGAAGTGCTCAGCAAACATTTAGTGAAAAATGTAGACGACATTGAATCTGCGATGTCCGAAGCGGAATAAATAGTGCAATACGATATCGCTATTATAGGGGCGGGACTCACCGGTGCTACGGCGGCGATCGCATTGCAAAACTGCGCAAGGTCTATCGTCATCATAGATGCACACGATATTAAGAATGCCGCAAACAAAATACCGCTACGCGGAATTGCACTTTCCGACGGTAGCCGCAGGATATTGCAAAATATCGATGTATGGAACACTATCAAGGACGATACTTGTGCGGTGCGGGAGATTAGGGTGTCGCGCAAGAATGCTTTCGGCACAACTCGCATCCGTGCCGAAGACGAGGGCATAGACGCTTTGGGTTGTGTTATTCGTGCTGCGGATTTATTGACCGGCTTGCATCGAACGCTACTTAAATTGGACAATCTAAAGGTATATTCGTCAACTCTGGTGGAAGCTGCAAAGGATCACGGCACATACATATCGTTGTCGCTCAAACAAAAGGGCGAATTACACACTATTAAAACACGGCTGTTGATATTAGCATCCGGACGACAAAATAATATCAGCGAGGCATTGGGGTTCTCTTTTAGGTATAAAAACTACCGGCAGTCGGCTGTCGTCGCCCGTATACATAGCGAGTCACTCGAACAACATGTTGCGCACGAACGATTTACCGAGGATGGGTTAATCGCAGTATTACCTCATCAACCCGCCGGAGTGCGTATCATCGGCAGAGTTTATGTAGGCGAGACGGGAGAACGAGCAATGACTCTATCCGACACCGACTTTTTAGAACGACTGCAACAAGATTTAGGACAACGTATCGGCAAGATACGCGAAATAGGAAAACGGGATATCTACCCGTTGATTTTATGCTACGCCCGACGCATCGCCATAGGAAGGACGGTATTACTCGGCGACAGCGCACAAACTATTCATCCCGTCGGTGGTCAAGGGTTGAACCTTGCGTTGCGAGATATCGCCTTTTTGGTGGAACATCTGCACGGCGCACTACCCGACGCAAGTGTATCGGATTTGCTCCAAAGCTATAGCCGAGAAAGGGCAAGCGATGTACGCAAAGTGATGTATTTTACTCATTCGCTAGCCAAACTCTGTGTCGGATTAAAGCAACCTCTCGCACCTTTGTTGGGAGCCAGTTTAACCATGCTGGATATGCTACCGTTCGTACGGCGTATTTTAGTTCGCAAAACCCTAGGCTTGTCGCCGCCCTGGCCTCGCCTCGCAAGTGGAACAACGCTTAGTTCGGGCAATGCAGAAATTTGATCTACCCGTTGCCGTAGTGGGCGGCGGTGCTATCGGTTTAAGCTGTGCCGTCTGCTTAGCACAACGCAATATAAAAGTACGGCTATTTGCCGAGCACCCCGAAGAACTCGACTTGGATACACGGCATTACGACGCGCGTACTTATGCGCTGAGTCAAGCCTCGGTTGCGCTTTTGGAAGATGCACAAGTGATGCCGCTGATTACACGCTACTCGAATTTTGAAGCCTTAAAGGTGTGGGATGCCGGCGGCGGGCATATACATTTTGATGCCAGCGATATCGGCGCGCCACGCTTGGGCATCATCGTCGAGCATAAATACTTGATAAATGCCTTGTGGCAACGCATAGAGCAACTACACGCTATCCAATACGACAATATGCAGATAGTATCGACATATATATCAAAAGACGGTGTTTTGAATGCGAAACTAGACAGCAGTGATGAACAGCGGCAGTTTTCATTGATTATCGGTGCCGACGGGGTGCGGTCGCAAATCCGCCGATTGATGAACGTCCGATGGTCGGTACGGGATTATCGCCAAACCGCTTTCGCTTATATAGTGCAGACCACCGAAAATCATCAATTTACCGGATGGCAGCGTTTCTCGGGCAACGGAGTGTTGGCATTTCTACCGCTGGCGGATCGCGTTTGCGCCGTCGTATGGTCGTGTCCGAATGCATTGGCACACCGAATTGCAAAACTAGATACGGAGGAGTTGATCGACAGAACGAGCCAAGAAATAGAGGGTCGCTTCGGAAAACTATCGGTAATGAGCGAAGTTTGTGCTTTTGAACTTCAAGGGGGTCATGTCGATCGGTATGTTGTGCCGGGTATGTTATTGATGGGAGATGCAGCGCATAACATCCACCCTTTAGCGGGCCAAGGCGCAAACTTAGGCTTTGCCGACTTGGGTGTGCTGTTGGATTTAATGGACAGCAATCCTTCTATGAGGCTGAACTATCCTTTGTTGCGTCGTTATCAACGCAGGATCAAAGGCCGTAATCAGTGTATGAAAGTCGGGTTGGAAAACTTGCTGTGGCTATTTTCCAATCGTTCGTCTTTATGCACCTATGCGAGAACAGGCGGATTACGATTGATTAACCGAATGCCGACATTAAAGAATTTTTTCATACGCCGAGCGGGGAGTACCGGCTGACGCTTAAACAACCCCAATGCAACCGACATGCGTTAGGCAGACCATTCCCCTCCTGTGTAGGGGGGATAGGCGAAGCCTGACGGGGTGGTCGCGAAGGGTTGGCACAAATATAATGCCGGTACATTCCCCTCCTGTGGAGGGGTGGCAGGCGCAGCCTGACGGGGTGGTCGCATCGTGGGACTGTTGAAAAAGTGCGGCATCGTACGAATCCAATCACTTGCGCCATTTGGTTTTGGTTTCCATAATTTGGATGGATGAATGTATAAATCGTGTAGGCACAACGCGTTACGGGCGGACATGTTAGTCCGCCCCTACGGGTGGTTTGAAAATATTCACGGCGCAAGCGGTTACGATTGCGCCGTGACGATACTTTTTCAAAAGCCCTGAATAGTCTCTTTCTATGAGTCTTCTTTAAGAGCCTTTAATGCTTTATCGTAGTCAGGTTCATCGCTGATTTCACTCACTAATTCTGCATGTTTGACTACATCCGCTTTATCCAGAACCACGATTGCTCTCGCCGTGATTCCTGCGAGTGGTCCGTCTTCTATTAGAACGCCGTAATCTTTGGCAAAATTTCTGGAGCGCATCATAGAAAGCGGTATGACATTCTTTTGCGATTCGGCATCGCAAAAACGCGACATCGCAAAAGGCAAGTCGGCAGATACGATTATGCAAATACTGTCTTCCAGTGCACCCACCGCTTCGTTAAATTTTTTGGTCGATGTAGCACAGACCGGCGTATCCAAGCTAGGAACTATAGATATCAATTTTTTCTTGCCCTTGAAGTTGGAAAGAGAAATATCTTCTAAATCCTTATTCACCAGCAAAAAATCCGGTGCTTGCGTGCCGATAGCGGGTATCTTACCGTTGGTATGTATTTCGTTACCTTGTAGAGATATAGTAGCCATTATCAAGTCCTCCTTAATAGGTCATGAGAGGGTATTATACCCGTTTTGTAGTCAAAAGGCTTGCATATTGAACGATAAGGTTTTAGAAGATTTACGCTAAAAAAAAGAATAGCTAAAAATGCTTGTAATTCATTCATTTTCACGCATTAAGTCGTAAACTGCTCAATGTCCGAATTATGGATTGATATATCATAGCGCGGTGAAAAATTATTAGTGCGCCGAGCACACCTACGAAAGCACCGATTAAATGGACTTCCGAAACAACTTGTATATTCAGATATTCGGCTGTAGACGATCCCCTATCGGAAAAGTTTTCTACGAATATCTTTACGATTAACAATAGCAGAATAATCCATGCAAATTTCTGTCGGTCTTTAATCCATGCTATTAAGATATAAGCAAAATATCCATGTAAGACACCCGACAATCCACCGTAATATACAACTTCGGGAATAAATAAATATAAGCCTGCGGAGATTGATAATGTTAGTACGAACAATAAGATTACCCACTTTGTGGGTGATAGATAACTAATGCCTAGAAAGAATATAATAATCCACGCAATCAAGTTGATTACCAAATGCTTGTTGTTTAGATGCACAAAATGACCGCTGAATAAACGCCATAACTCTCCTTGTTCTAGTGCTTGTCTCTGGTATATAAAAAGTTCCTGATAATACGTGCAGATAAGCGCGGTGAGGATAACCAAGACGGCATAATAGCAGTTGTAAAGTTTAGAAAAAGACATCGAAGGTATAAAAACACATTATAAGTCATCTAGGGCTGCCTATTGAACTTGTAGGGGCGGACTTGCATGTCCGCCCGATAGGTTAATCGGCAATTCAATGATGCCCCGTCTAACATGCCTGTTACAATGCAAATGCAGTAGGGCGGATATATAATCCGCCCTATACAGCATTTTCAAGAAATTACTATGAATTGTGTAATGTTCTACGACGACGACTAGCTGTCCCGATTAGTAGCAGTACCAATGCCCCTACCAGAAGCAGCGCATCGCTAGTGCCGATAGCACCACCGCCACCTCCTCGGGTTCGCATACTAGTAAACATATAATCAGACCTTCTTGCAAAACCATACCAACCAGGAGAGGAAGTTCTTAGAACTTCTCCCGGAGAGGATAACATTGGGTTGTCTGATATGCCAATCGGGTCAATTATTATACCGTCCTGACCACTTGCATCGTAGATACTATCATCGGCGATAACCAGCATAATACAATTATCTGCACTCGCCTCAAAGCCCATACCGTCATTCCCAGCAGGTTGATGATTATTTATATAGAATTGTAAATCCGTTGGGCATGCCTGATCAATCTCTGTACGTTTTATTGCGTACCAAGTATTACCTGCCGCAGAATCTCCTACGGAGCGATCGTCTCTACTACCATATTTGGCGATATATAAGGTTGGACCTATGTCCATTATATCATCTGTCGTTATTGGGAATGTCACATAGACCACACCTCCGGTTATCTCAATTTGGTCATTATCGTCAGTTTCAAAGCCATACTCTACATTAGAAACTCCGAATGTTGCAAATGATCGTATACCTGCTTCTTCACTTCCTGTAATTTCGGTAAGCCTAAGTACCCTTTCTCTGCTTTCACCGATAGCTATATTGGCTGCTGAATAATCAATCACACTTCTGCCACCTTCATTATCTGCATTTATAAGTCCTATATGGGTAAAAAATACCGGTAGTGGGGCTTGCTCATTACCAGCATGAGCTCTTAAAACGTCTACATTTCGTGGTCCGCGTCCAGTATCAACGGGTAATGTTGTTTCAGTGAAGTTATCTCTAGTAAATAATGAATCACTAGCATCCACTATATTATAGGTATTTGGCTCCGTAGGTGATACCAGATAAATTGCTCGAATGTTCGATATATTACCAATTTCGCTCCAGCCAGCAGTGATTGTGCCGGTAGTCGCTTCACTATTTACCATTATTTCTATAGCTTCTTGATGCTCTCCTGTAAAACTTAGACTGCTTGTTCTCATAGTCAATTGAGTAGCCGAAGTTTCACTAATAGTATAGCCAGAAACCAGCATTGGATTAGCTACTATCCTATTTCGCGGTATTCCATTTTCTATATTCGTATCGTAATCGGCTATCACATAGTAACTTCTACCTGCGATTACAGAACTCACTATCTTTGATTCATCAATATCGTATAGCACTATCTGGCGTATCCTTGTGATTTCCGGATCATCCGAACCAGCCACTCTTACATCTATATTGTTATTAGGACCTATTGCATAGTTGAAACTTGAAAGATTACGTCCACCTTCCATTAGTGATATAGTGGCACTGGTTGGAACCCATATATTAGCTTCTTGTCCTGCTTGTAACCAGTGAACTATGGTTTCTCCCGGCATCGGACTATTAGGAGAGGCTATAGTGTATTGATTATTAACTATTTCATTTTGAAATATCACCCTTTGAGGATCATCACTTTCTAGTACTGTCAGTGTCAGATCCGTTTGACCTCCGCTATTATTCGGGTTAGAAGATCGAGTTCTCACCCTTACCATAGGATTCGCTGTTTCATCGCCAAGAAACGCTGAAATAAAGACAGTTGCAGTAGTGGCTTCCGCAAATATATATGATGATTGTCCCGAGAAGTTTATTTCCGGCAATACACTCAAGTTATAACCAAAGTAACCTGATTCTGTGGTTATTTCTGTAGATGTTGTGGATACTTGCAGTATTTCGTCTACGACGGTTACCCAAATATATTCTTGATTAGAGCGAGGTGATTCGTTAGCAAAACTAAACACCCTATTATCTTGACAAAACTCATCTATTTTGACTTTGTTCAAATTATATTCTAAAGCTTCATCTAATACCATCTCACATTCACCTTTAGAAGGCCCATATCTGAATATTTGAGTGTCATCATTGGTATTTATGCCAAAATATTCATCCGAACTAATCCTTTCAAATGTCTGCTTGCCGGAAAAATCAGGGTCTACAAAAGTAAACTCTCCTTCTCCGATCAGGCTACGTATTACCGTCTCCCGACTGAAATGTCCATCTCTTCGTGAAGGGGTAAATGCTCTGTCGGCTCCCCCGGTTGTCTCCGGATTCAGAGTAGCAACGGCTACATTAAATGGCGAACTGTCGACTATATCCGGCACACCATCTTGATCCATATCCCTTCTTAGTTCCGCCATACATGTTGCCTCATTCCTTACACCGTCAGACGTAGTATAAACAGCCGTAATGTCTCGATCTGATGTAATCTCTCCATCTGGATCATTATCTCCGAATATATCTACGGAAAAGTTTCGAGATATACTGGGGTTTTCTATCTCCAAGCCGCCTATCGTCAGTGTACCCTCAAAGTCATTCTCGTCTAATTCAAAGTATAGCGTTCGCTGACCTATGTTCGGATAGAACGATGCACAGCTCAAAGACGACAGCGTTCTTTGAACTGAGGCAAAAAATGGATCATTCATACCTAAGTCTCGCAGTTGCCCTGGGACGATATTTAGCGTATAGCTCCTTATATCACTAACGCTTCGATCTCCAAGATCAACTGTATAGACAACCCTCACTTGCGTTGTGCCTGTACCTGTTAGTGGTGTCACGCTGGTTGGAGTTGTTATGGCATTTATACCCATTACATTAATATTGTAAGACGCTCTGTTAACTAGATTTGGAACAGGTTCATCGGACTCAACATCAAATGTTATAGTAAAAGAAGCTGCCTCCATATCATCTCTTGTGTCCCTTACATTGCTGATTTCTATCTCAGCACCAATTGCATCAGGTATCACTAATGCATCTCTCAGTTCGGTTTGGTAATCTTCTACCACTCTAAAGGTTTCACCAAAGACGGCATTACGCCTAAATTCTATGGACCGTCTTTCTCCACCTCTCTTAAATGGTGAATTTAATTCATTCGTATCAGGTATATCTTCAAATGCAAATGTCAGTTGAGTCGATGTCGTGATTGCCACTTGAGTTGATGCCGTGATAGTAATAGGTATTGTAGGTAGCGGATCATCGTCGTCTTCTTGCACTGGCACACATAATCCATTCTCTTCGGTTACACATAGATAATCATTAGCATTGCCAGCTGGTGGAACTCTAATCGGAATACGAAAAGATATAGTATGCTCATTCCTACTCCTACTAGACACAACGTTAGTGGCTGTAGGTGCTCCCGTATCGTGAAACAGCGATGCTACAAAATTACCGGGAGCCAATGTTTCACCTTCTGCGTCTCTAATCACACTTGATATGTTTGTATTCTCGCTTATTGTAATCGTAGTTTGGGTGGTAATTCTTAAAACATCAAATGGGTTTTGTCCTGGTACATTATTTTTTTTGCCATCCACCGCTTGAGTAAATTCAACATTAGCATAACGGCTTCCTGATGTATGAATCACATTGTCTATTATACTATCATCGTTTACATCAAGGCTAAAATGGCCTTTTTGTAGTTCAGTAAGAATAGGTTTAGAAAATTTAAGCCGCACTCCTTTTCCATCCCCATATCTCGTATAATCTTCAACCCAAGTTTTACCATCCAGTCTGAAGCCTTGATAATCATTATTCGCCAATGCTAGTGCTGTTCTAATATCTGCGGTTCTAGCACCAACCGGAAAATCACGAAATTCTGATGATGAAATAACAAACACCAACCCTGCATCATTATCTTTATTATCTTTTCCTGTTACTACTGGCTCTGGTGGAATCATACAGCTTAACGTTATGAGGTCCTGCCACCTATTAGTTATTTGGCTAAATCCACTGGCTGGAGCGGATGAAACACCACCAGTGATTTCATTGGCATTCGCCAACTCTAAAATAAGTTCATCTGGAGGACCACCATTATCGAAAAAGGTGGCATAGTTATCAAAGCCCTCTGTTGTTTGCCCTGTAATAAGGTCACCACGGGTGACACGGCATTGGGCTTCTGAATTAGGTGTTCCAGAATTGTATTGTCTTTGGACAACATTCAAAAACAAAGGTGGCGTATCTAAATTACTACCTAATGCAGAATTATTGAATTGCAAATTAAAACGCGCAGTATTTAAATAGCGAACACTATCACCTGTTTTTTTGAATTGTATTGTAAACTGAAATCTATTGCCTTCGTCCGTAAGGGCTATGGAATTAGGCTCGGCTATGGAATTAGGCTTGAATCGCATAAGAAGTAATCCAGCCTCTGCTGGCTGGCATGCGGTAAAACCTGAACCCCCACATGAAACACCGTCTGTTTCCGTAAAACGGCTTTGAACATAACTTACTGTTTGAGCTTGAGTATTCAAACCATATAGCATCATGAATACAAATACTATTATAGTAAAACTTTTTTTCATCATTACTCCTTGATTATTTGAAATTGATAGCATTATTCATAAAAAAACACAACAATTGTTTCCTACTTACCTTAATATAGCAGTAGGTCTCTGACCTGAATTAGGCTGTATTTTAGAGAAAAATTCTGTGGCACCTTCTACCAAGCCATTTAAATTAGTATCACCACGACTATACCCCGGCTGATTGGGGAAAGGTTGAACTCCGTCAAAATAGTCTGCCGTGCTAACTAGACCGCCCAAACCGCTGGCGGCATCGCCAGACCGCATCACATGAATTGTCTCGCCACTAATAGTTAACTCTTTAGTTCCACCATCGAAAGTTCTGTCTCCTCTATCACTGAAGTCATATACATACTTGCCATCATTTTCTGATAGCATCTCATCTGAAATGATGTCTATATGATTTCTATGACGAATCGCCAAATATAATTGATCATCACCGATTAGATCATCAAAGCTAGCTTGATCAAAGACAACATCAGGGCAATTACCCGTACCTGTGACAGCATCATCAGTATTGTCGTCGCCACTCACTGTTGAAGCAGTACAATTCCCTGTATATGCTTCTGCATCCACAACGCGGCCGTTTTGTAACAGAAATGCAGGCTTACGGGCAATAACTGTTGTAGCATTATTAGCATCTCCGCTTGTTGCAGTCCGTAACTCAACCAACACCCAATCTATCACTCCAGTTGGAATTTGCGACAGAGGATTCGCAGGAACACGAGTGCATAGCCTTGATCTATCTGCCGATGCCCCTTCATTTACACTACTAGTGTGGTAATTGCCATCGCAATATACATCTTGTAGTGGTATTGTAGAAGAGAAGCGAGCTGGAACATTCATTAGAACTTGAGCATTGCTCATGCTTGGTAGCATTAAAACTACAACCAATAAGAAATATTGTTTAATAATTAACCTGATTCTATTTTTCATTTTATACCTCTATATATGCTTTTAGATTAACATTATTATAACTATGTAACCTTTTTCATATCGTTATTATATCCCTATTCATGCAATAATCAATATATAAAAATGGCTTTTTTATTACTATCAACGGCAATAATACCACTATGCTTCGGCACTGTCAATAAAAACACCATTTGTTACGGCAGGGCAAATGGTATCACGCTTATGCAAAATCTCGGCATAGTTTATACCTCGCATATCTCTTATAACTCGGGAATGTCTGCATCCTGGATTGTTTCTCCGCCGGCATTCAACCATGCATTCAATCCGCCGTTGAGATAGCAGACATTATCAAAGCCCATTTGCTTGAGCCGCCATGCCGCCAATGCCGAGCGAGGTCCCTTTGCACAATATAGAACCAAGCGTTTGTTTTGGTCAAAGGCTTGGTTATAGTACGGGCTGTCGGGGTCTGCCATAAACTCAAGCATGCCTCTTGATGCACCCACTGCATTTTTTATCATTCCCGTACTTGTCCACTCGTTCGAATCGCGCACATCAATGAATTGTGCATCACCCTCTGCAACGATTTTTTTTGCATCGTCTATTTCCAACGCCACAACATTGTTCATAGCTTCTTCCAAAAAATCTTTGACGCTTTTTTGCAGTGTAGGCATTTAACTATTCCTTAAAATTGGTAATTTAACTTAGGGTGTAAGTATATCATTTTTGAGGATGTTGTGTACGGTTGGTTTGCGTGAGTTGAATGGATGAATATATTAATTGTGCGGACGTGTAAGGTTATTGAAAAAGTATTTTATGAAATTGTACACCAGTTAATTCATGGAAACCAAAACCATATGGCGCAAGCGGTTGAGTTTATGCAAACATGATACATGTTCGGGCGGACATGCAAGTCCGCCCCTACAAGGGAAGGAATGGTGGTGGTTCTATTCTAGGGTGACGGCGATGACTTCGTCCAGGGTGGTCTCGCCTTTGAGGGCGTATTCGCAACCGATGATGCGGAGGTCTTTGTTGTTTTCATAGACATGGCGTTTCATTTCTATCTCGCTTGCGCCGTCGTGCACCATTTGTTTGAGCATATCGTCTATGGTGACCAAATCGAACAATCCGAAGCGACCGGTGTATCCGGTATGGTTGCATGCTTCGCAACCTTTAGGTCTGTAGACGGTTTTGCCTTCAAATAGTTCCGGGTTCAATCCCGAGAAACGAAGTTCTTCGGCATCGGGTGTATAGGGTTCTTTGCAATGCGGGCACAGGCGGCGGACTAGGCGTTGTGCAAGTATGCCTTGCAGGGTGGCGGTGAGTAGAAACGGTTCCACACCCATATCACCCAAGCGGGTGACTGCGCCGATGGCGGTGTTGGTGTGTAGCGTCGACAACACAAGGTGTCCGGTCAGGCTTGCTTGGGTTGCGATGGTTGCGGTTTCGCTGTCTCTGATTTCCCCGATTAGCACGACATCCGGGTCTTGTCTAAGAATTGCCCGCAGGCCGCGAGCGAAAGTCATATCGGCTTTGGTGTTGACTTGGGTCTGGCTAATTCCCTCAAAGTTGTATTCAATGGGGTCTTCTATGGTCATGATGTTGCGCTGGTGGCGATCGACTTCGGCGAGGGCTGCGTATAGGGTTGTGGTTTTCCCGGAACCCGTAGGTCCGGTGACCAGAACGATTCCGTGCGGTCGGTTGATTAAACTCTTGAAATAGGCTTTGAGGTCTTTCTCCATGCCGAGTTCGTCCAAGCCGATATGCTCGCTTTGTTTGTCCAATACACGCAAGACCACCCGTTCACCGTAGCTGGACGGCAATGTAGATACTCGCAGGTCGACATTACGCCCACCCAAGCGCACGGTGATGCGTCCGTCTTGTGGCAGGCGTTTTTCGGCAATGTCCAGACGCGCCAGCACTTTGATGCGCGAGACCAACAACGGCGCAAGTTTGGCCGATGAGGTCAGTATGGTTCGCAACACGCCGTTCAAGCGAAAGCGGATATGGAGTTCTCGCTCGTAGGGTTCTATATGTATATCGGAGGCTTTCTCGCGGATCGCCTCGAAGAAAATCGCATTGAGCATTTTGATTACCGGGGCATCGTCTTCGGTACTCAATAGGTCTTCGGGTTCTTCAAACGCTGCGGCAACTTCGTCCATGCCCATCACGCTCTCCTGCACATCGTCCATAATGGACAGGCTACCGGATTGATTGGCATAGTTTTTTTGTAATTGTTGGTCAAACTCGCCGGTTTCTAAAATTCGTATAGAAAATTCGCGTTTGTATAGTCGGCGTGCTTCTTGTAGTGCTTGCGGTTGGGTATCGGCTCTGCAATAGAGTACGATTTCTTGGTCGCTCGTCGGACCGACGAATATGCCGTGTCGTTGGGCAAATGAGAAAGGTAGTCGTGCGTCCATTTAATGTATCAATTTACAGATATTTAATTATCCCTACGGCAATGCCTACCACCACCACAATCAGCCATCGCATATACTTTAACTCCGTCTTTACCTCTGCAATAGCACTCTCTACCCTCACTATATCCATTTTAGTTGCCACATCCTTTGAATTTACAATATCGGTTACAACCTCCTTAGCCTCGTCATCGGATAAGTCGGGTATTTTCTTTAGTGCCTCATACAGGGCTATCATAATAGTTCCTCAATTAGTTATAATATGTCATCAGATTATAGCGTAGGTTGAAGCAATTTAGCATCCTCTGCCATAAATTATTAAAATTATTTTGTGCGACCGAAGCATGGAAACCACCTCGTCAGGCGAAGCCTGCTACCCCTCCACAGGAAGGGAACAATTTGGTTTCTACAGGTGGTCTCTGCTATAGATACTGTATCGCTAAAGTAGCGATTGCGTTTAGTAAACCAACACCGGCTATTATTATCCCGGTAACTACATACAACTGCTTAAATATCTCTGCTTTGAAGTTTGCCAAATCGGTCTTAGTTGCCACTTCCTTTGAACTTGCAATATCAGTAACTGCTTCCTTTGCTTTTTGAGGAGGTAACACTATCTATCTATCTTTCTTAATGTTTCATATAAGGCAATTTCTGACATTGTTTAGTACTCCTTAATTAAAAATTCTATTATCTCATAACTTCAAGTATTCCTTGTTTTTTCTTTAGACTTTTTTCAATAGCGCACGGTGGTTGGGTTTGTGCAGACACTTGAGACTGTTGAAAAAGTGCCGTTCTGCACGAACTCAACCGCTTGCGCCAAATGGTTTTGGTTTCATGAATTGGATGGCGTACGATTTTATTTGTGCTAACACGGCGCAAGCGGTTGAAATTGTCCGGAAATAGTACTTCCCAACAGCCTCTTGTGCCGACACAATGCATAAGGACAGCTACTTCGCAGTGTTATCCGAGCCGTTTAATCTCCTCAGCGGATAAACCCGTCACTTCGGAAATTGCCAAAACCTTATAGCCCTTTTGCAACATATTCAAGGCGATATTTCGAGCTTTTTTAACCTCACCTTTTTCAATGCCTTGTTCAATGCCCTGTTCAATGCCTTCCTCTATCAGTCCTTCCCTTTCCAAGTTGTATTCCAGCTTGTATCTGTCGTGGGCTATAGAATCCCACAGTTCTATCTCCTCTTCCGATACTTTCTCTAAATGCTCTAATGCCATCTTTATCTCTCCGTCTTGTGATAAATGCGCTACCTGCTCGGGTGTCAAGTCCTTTGCGTGTTTCATAATATAGCACCACCTATCGGCCATATCAACTAGCTCTAAGTGGCTCTTGTTAAATTTGTTTAGTTCCACTATCATTATCGTTAAATCCATCTTGAGTTTCTTATTCAGATGCTTAATCGATTTGATTTCTAGTTGGTCTATATGTTCGTCTGTGTCGCCAAATACCGTGAAGTCGGTGAATGCCAGCAAGTAGGTCGGACTAATCTTGCTATACTTTTGTCCACGGTTTACGACATGGGTATGCAACTGTGCCCAATAGAGCAACATTCTACCCAGAAAGTGTTTCTCACGATAGACCTGCATTTCTATGCTAACATTCTCGCCACTATTCAATTTGACATTGAGGTCTAGTACGACTTGCTTGCCGTCCGGCGTGTTCGGTGGGATGACGCTGTCTTCCAGATGCAACTTATCGTCCGATTGACTCTGTGGTTGCTTTGCAGACTCGGACTCTGTGTTGTTTTTTCCAGGGTTCAGTATCACCATATCCGAGGCATTATCGGAGATCGGCAGGAAGCTCTTGATCAGCGAGAGCAGTACTTGTTTATTAGTTGAGAAGTATCTTTTGAAGACGCGGTCTTTAGTCAGTGGTAAATATTTTCTCTGTTCTTTGTTCATGAAACCTCCTATAAGTTTTGGTTAAAACTCATAGGGTGAACGAATATTTAGGGTGTGGGGAGACATTCCGATGAACGGTAGCAGATATTAGATAAACGGTAAGATGTTGTGCAGATACACGGGGCTGTTGAAAAAGTGTCGTTGTGTATGAACTCAACCGCTTGCGCCGGATGGTTTTGGTTTCTATAAATTGGATGAATAAATGTATAAATTGTACAGGTGCAACGAGTTACGGGTAGAACAGAGCCGCCGATTGAGCCAGTAGGTGAATCGGCGTGACATTGTGCAAGACCCCAGCGACCACCCCGTCAGGCTGCGCCTGCCACCCCTCCACAGGAGGGGAATGTACCGACATTATAATCGTGCAGATACGACGGGGCTGTTGAAAAAGTGCGGCATCGTACGAATCCAATCACTTGCGCCATTTGGTTTTGGTTTCCATAAATTGGATGGATGAATGTATAAATCGTGCAGACACAACGCGTTACGGGCGGACATGTTAGTCCGCCCCTACGGGTGGTTTGCAAATATTCACGGCGCAAGCGGTTACGGTTGCACGCTGAAGGTACTTTTTCAACAACCCCACGAAACAACCACCCCGTCAGGCTGAATAGAACCGCCGATTGAACCAGTAGGTCAGTCGGCGTGACTTTGTTCAGAACCTCAACATGACTGCTAAACGCATGCATTGCAAAATGCATAGGCCACCCCTCCACAGGAGGGGAATGTACCAACATTATAATCATGCAGATATGAAACAACCACCTCGTCAGGCGAAACCTGCCACCTCTACAAGGAGAGGGACGGTCTAGTTGAATATGTTGGTCTTGTTGAGTAGGAAGAGGGTGCCTTGGTAATCCATTATGACGCCGTCGGAGTTGATTTGGTGCACCGAGAGGTCGTCGCTGAGTCTTTGCCCTTCGCGTAGTGCGACACCGTTAATGATGACTTTGCGGGCTTGCGGGCGTAGATCCGAATGGATATGTGCCGATAGTTGAATATTGGGGATACGTTGCCTTAACCCACTCGGTAGATTTTCGTAATCGACGATACCTACCGGCAGGGGTTCCCACTCGGGTGCGTCAACTGGATTTTGATATAGATTCGGCGATACCGGTGGTGTATAGGTCGGCGATTGCGCGGCAAAATTATTATTCGGAGTTTGCGGTTGAGGTGGATAGTAAGCGGGTGTCGGGTTATTGGGAGCAACATAAGGTACGGCGGGCGGCACGGTGTTGGACGGCACTACAGCGGTGGGGACAACACTCGTTTGCGGTGGTGGCGAGGTTTGCATTACTTGCGGTTGCGATACCGCACCGTCAATCACCGGGGTCGTAATCACAACCGATTGTATCTTCTGGTCGGTAGGACTTTGTTCGGTTAGTGGTTTATAAAACCAGAATGCCGCAAAAATTGCCACCGAAACGATACCGGCGATCGATAACATGGTTCCGAAACGCTGCCGGCGGTTATCCAGATTTTCAAAACTCTGCACCTGTATAGACGAAATTTCCGGCACCGAACCTAAGTTGCGCTTGTTTTCTACTTTTTTGAGTGCCGATAAAATGAACGACATTTAGCTAACTCCCGAACAGCCTTCGCTTTGTTGTAATTTGGGCGGCTTCCCGGTCAAGGTATTAATTTTTATCAATGTTTCCCTCCCGACCAAGCCATCGACAAAGATTCCACAACGTTTCTGCAATAGCCTGATGTGGTTCTCCATATCGTAGTCGTAAGACAAGGATTCTTTTATGGGCGGGCCATAATCGGTCAGGCTCGCCAGTTGTTCGCTCAACCAACCAACCGTTTGATCGGTGTCGCCGGGATAAATCGTATCTCGGTAGTTTTCGGGTCGCTTCCACAATAAGGTATATTCACCCGTCCATACATCATCCAGCTTGTCTTCGGTGAGGTCAATGGTTTGATCCGCCGCAACGAGGCGTAGACGGTCGGACTTGTCTATGGCTTTCAGCACGGCATAAAAAAGTTGTCCTTCGGTTGAGATCATTTTTAGCAATGCAGGACGGTTCATGCGTTTGATGCTATTGATGCCACCACGGCGATGCCAGCAATCCAGCTGGTGACCCAACGCATACTCACAGGGCGATTGCTCCAACACTTCCGGTAGCTCGATGCCCCAAAGTCCGAACAGTGTGTGGTACGGGTCCCGCTTGCGCGATGCCACCGCTAGACGGTCTTGCCAAAGCGAGGCCACGGGTTCAACTTCTTGCGGTGTTGCATCGGTATTGCTCGTGTCTCGGTATGTTAGGGCGGATAAGTAATCTATCCTCTCGGGGTTGTCGGCAATTTCGTCATCGTTTATATCTTCTTGTGTGTCTCCTTGCGCTAGGGTGGATAGGTGATCCATCCCTATGCTGTTGCCGGCAATTTCGCTATCATTTGTCTCTGCCACATTCAAAGTGTGCTCAGCCGTATTGCTCGACAGGTTGTTGTCGTTAAACAGTATCGGCAAATGCGGTGGTGCCAAGTTGATCGCAACGGTAACTGCCACTAGCGTTGCCGTTGCCGCCGCAAACCAAGCAACGGGGCGAGTATAGTTTCTGCGATTATCGGTTTGCTTAGAACTCGGCATGGCAACGGACAATGCGTTTTTTCGTTTTGAGAACCGGTGTGTGCCGAATACCTCGCGTGCGGCGCGAGAGACAATGCGAGTATCGACATAACCGCGTTCTTCGGAAAAACATCCGAGCAATGCACGGTCGCATATCAGATTGATGAGACGCGGAATACCCTGGCTGTATTTAGCCAACTTGCGCACCGCAGAGTCGGAGAATAGACGCGACGGCGCGCCCACCACCGACAAGCGATGATGAACATAAGCACGCACATCGTTCAGGTTAAAAGGTTTCAGGTGAAAGTGGGCAATGATTCGTTGACGTAATTGACGCAGTCGGGAGTCTGCCAATTTTTCCAGCAATTCGGGTTGCCCTATCAAGATAATTTGTAGTAGCTTGCTTTCGTTCGTCTCCAGGTTGGTCAGCAGGCGTAGTTGTTCAAGCACTTCGGTGTCGAGGTTTTGTGCCTCTTCGACGATGACTATGGTACGACGACGACGGGCATAGGTTTCTAATAGGTGTCGGTTTAATACATCGCTTAGCTGCTTGATACCGCTGTTCTGTTCGTAGACGATGCCCAATTCATCGCATATCGTCTCTAACAATTCGGTTTCGTTGATGCGCGGGTTCAGCACGATGGCAAGGTCTACATCGGTCGGCAGGTTCTCAACCAAACATCGCCACGCAGTCGTTTTGCCGGTGCCGACCTCGCCGGTGAGTAATATGAAACCACCGTTTTCGTTCAAGCCGTATTGCAGATGGGCAAGTGCTTCGCGATGTTGTTCGCTCAGATAGAAATAACGCGGGTTCGGCGCAATCGTGAACGGGTTTTCGCTGAAATTGAAATAGCGTTCGTACATTATGTATAGGGTGCTATTGCGATGACTTAAGTACGCCCGTCGGAAGTGCGAGAACGGGAACTCGGGCTAGGACTAGACCTAGGCGATGATGTCGGGCGTTTTCTAACGGTCGGGGGTTGGCGTTCCGTTTCCAGCCGCGGCAACAGCATCGTTTCAGTCTCGTCATCTAATAGCGTATCGGTTCTTTTTAGATGTTCCAGTTGTTCCAAGCGTAGTTGCACATAACGATTGGATGCTTCTTGATATGCGTCTTCGGTAGTCCGAAAAATAGTCGGGCGAATGAAAACCATCAGATTGGTTTTGTCGTTATTGCTATCGCGTCCTTTGAATAGATTACCTAAAACCGGCAGGTTGCTTAATAACGGAACTCGATTTTTAGAATCTTGTCGTCGCTCTTCAACCAAACCACCCAAAACCACGATTTTACCGTCGTCCACAACAACATGGGTTTGGATTTCTCTATCGGAAGTGACCGGACGGGGAGTATCAGCACCGCTAGTTACCCGTTTTACTTTCTGTTTTATTTTAAGACTTACTGCATCACCTTTGGTTATTTGCGGTGTTACCTCTAGCTCGGTATCTACATCCAAGCGTTCTATGTTTCGCTCAACGGTGCCCTCTACGCCAACAGCACCCGCATCAATGCTCCTTTCTTCACCGACTTTGATTAACGCTTTCTCGTTGTTTAGCGTCATTACCGACGGGGTGGCAAGAATATTCGTATTTCGATCCGTGTTAAGTGCTTGTATAAACAAGCCTAAGTTGAGATCGCCCGACCGACCTCCGGCAAAAACATTAAAAGACGGGGTATCGGCAGTAAGGTTAAAAGCGGCAAACAAACCGCGCAAGCTGGTTACCGGATTTCTGTTTCTTGGACTAGTTCCTCCTCCCGGTAAGTCGGTACCATCTTTGCTACCACTCAGTCGAGTGCTTATGTTTGCCGAACGATTTAAGGATAGCTCGGCGATAATCGCTTCTATCAGAACCTGTGGGCGCGGCACATCCAGTCGTTCAACGACATCGGCAATCGCCTGCACCAGATTAGCTGCCCCACTGACAATTAATACATTGGTATCGGAATCGGATTGCACGGTATAACCGCTACCGCTTAAAGTCTCGCCTTTTTTCTCGTCCTTTTTGTCGTCGTCCTTTTTGTCGTCATCCTTTTTATCGTCGTCTTTTTTGTCGTCGTCCTTTTTGTCGTCGGCTTTCGGTGCTTGCCGATCATCCATAATGTCGCCTTCGCTGGCTAATTCCAAAAATTGCTTGGTCAATAAGCCTTTGAGTATGCTTTTCATGTCGTCGGCGTTGGCGTAGCTCAGCGGTATCACGCGCACCACGCCGCGTTGATCCGAGGTCGTCGGACGCGTATCCAATTCGGCAATTAGCGCGCGCAACGGCAGGCGATCTTGCGGTTCGCCGGTCAAGATGATGCGGTCGTTCTTTTGGTCGGTGACGATTTTAGCCAACTGTTTGAGGGCGGGGTTGCGCGCTTTTTCTATGATCCTTGCTATGTCGTCGGCTTTCAAATGTTTGAGTTCGATAATCTCATAGTCGTCTAGGGACTTTCTGTCAACCGCCTTGATGATTTCTTTGATACGCTCTATGTTGGTCTTGAGTTCGGTGACGATCAGCGAGTTAAGACGTTTGAAAGGAACGACTTGCGCCTCACCGGTCATCAACGGCCGGATAATCGGAATAACGGCACCCACATCTAAATGTCTGACGGGGATAATTTCGGTTTGCAGGGAACTTGCCACATCCAGCGGTGAATAGCGCGGTGCGAGGTTGGCAGGCACGATGCTCGTCAAACCGTTTGCCACGTCCACCGCTCTGAAACCTTGCATCGCCAATACCGTCAGCATAATATCGTAAAGCGCGTCGTCCGGTACTTCGGAATTGGCTATAATCGTCGTTTTACCTCTGACCCTGGCATCCATTAAAAAGTTACGCCCGGTTAATTCGGACATACTTTCGATGAACTGCCTGATCTCGACATCTCTGAAGTTGATTGTTGCCGCCGTCGATAAAGACGGGACTACCAACATCAGTCCCAGCATGATAGCGCATAGCTTTTTAGAGAATAGATTGCCGTTTATTTCGGCAGAGCGAATAGATACTTTTTCAGTGGCTTTGCGTTGCCACATAGATAATTTATTAATTGATTTTAACAACGGTACTCTCCAGTTTTCCCTCTCTGATATACTGAATTCTAACTTCTTTTTCATTTATTATATTTCTGAGAGACGACGGGTTTTCCATAATATCGGTAATCCGCTGCTTGGCAATCCCCAACACGATATCTCCCGGGTTCAGGTCGAGCTGGGTAAATAAATCGTATTCGGAACTCATTCCCGGTTCGATTTTAACGCCTTCACCGTAGCGTCCGGTATTAACTCTCTCAAATTTAACCATCTCCCCTATTTTAAGCGGATTTTCCTTGATGACCGCAATAACATTATCGTTGCGCCTTGCGGGCGGTGGAGCTTCTGTCGATGCCGATGCCGCCGCTTGTGCTTGCGGTGCCGGGTCGGTGAACAAATTATTTGCTTTCTTGATTGCTAATTTTTCCTCGGTCTCACCTCTTAACAATATAACATGATCATTTCCCAACCGAGATAGGAATACACCCTCTTTGATCTCGTCACCGATTGCATAAATTTTAGGACCTCTGTTTTCGACATTAATCATTGCCGTACCGGTCTCACCAACACCGACAATACCGATTAACGTGGCCTGGATGCGGGCAATCTGAACCGGCTTGGGCTTGGGTGGTTGGCGTAACTTAAACCATTCCCATGATGTTGAGGCATTGCCGGCTTGACCGCGGACTGCCAACTGCTTTCCGATATCGCCGCTCTGCTCCAAAGATATCGTATCGGGATAATAAATCTTCCAAAAAATATCCGATAATAAAAAAGTGCATACCGGCACCAAAATCCACGCAATAACACGACCCAGAACCTTACTAATGCTTGCTGCCGGCAAACTCAATCCCGACGACGATATTACGAAACTACTCATAATCGCTCCCCTTGCAATAACCTTAGATGCAAGATAAACCATTCTACCACATTATAGATAAATATAGATTTTCGGTGTGATCGGCAGTCGGCGAAGCCTGTGTAAAAACTGAAAATTACACAATCTATCTGCGTTATAATTCAACTCAAGAGGTTAAAAATGGAAAATATAGAACTAAGACTAAGCAAAGTTGAAGCCGACATCATAGACATGAAAACCGATATGGCAATCGTGAAAACCGACATTGTGAATATACAAGCCGACATAGCGGTTATGAGAGCAGAACACTCTAAATTCAGGGATGATAACTATAAATGAAGCCTCATTGCGCTAGCTTTCGGCATCGTTGTTTCGATAAGTGCTATTGTCAGTGCAGTCGTGATTTTTGTGAACTGATGTCTAAAAACGTGGGGCTGTTGGAAAAGTATTTCATGCAATGTAAGGGCAGAACAGAGCCACCGATTGAGCCAGTGGGTCAATCGGCAATTTAATAATGTCTGCCCTAAAGTATCGTTCAGAATAGCCACAACCGCTTGCGCCATTTGATTTTGGTTTCCATAAATTGGATGAATGAATGTATAAATTGTACAGACGCAACGCGTTACGGGCGGACATGTTAGTCCGCCCCTACGGTTCGTGGATATTTTTCAACAGTCCCATAACACAACCACCCCGTCAGGCTGCGCCTGCCACCCCTCCAGAGGAGGGGAATTAACTAGTGCAGACCCGTTACAATTACAAGGTCGGAAGTTTCTGGACGGCGAGACAACGACAGGGACATAGCCTTCACGAAATTAGCTATAGAGCTTGTTTTAAGCCGCAGTTGCCGTCTTACTTTATAGATAAATATACATCGGTCGGCGATATCGTCCTCGATCCTTTTATGGGCAGAGGCACCACCGCATTGCAAGCATCTTTAACGGAACGCATCGCTTACGGTAGCGATATCAATCCGTTGTCCACCATTCTTGTTGCGCCTAGATTAAATCCCCCCAATTTATGCGATGTAGAAAAAACACTCAGAGCGATGCCACAGAACGCAGACATACTCGACGAATACCGAGAGTTACTAACTTTTTTTCATCCGCAAACCCTAAGCCACTTAATAGCGATAAGGAATTGGTTTACAGAAAAAGAAACGAACAACACGATGACGAGTGCAGATCACTGGATACGAATGGTCATATTGAATAGGCTCAGCGGACATTCATCGGGGTTTTTATCGGTAAAAACCATGCCACCTAATCAAGCGGTCTCCGTAGAGAAACAGGCACAGATAAACAAGCAATATAACCGCACACCGGAGCCTAAAGATTTAATCGCTATCGTGATGAAAAAAAGCAGAACCTTATTAAGGTCCGGATATCCATCGGCATTAAAGTTCGGATATCCGCCGGTGGACGATAAACATAAATTGAGGTGTTGCCGTGCCGACGCGTTGGACTATATCAAAACCGGTGAGGTTAAACTGGTGGTGACATCGCCGCCGTTCCTGGACATAGTGGATTATGCCAAGGATAACTGGTTGCGGTGTTGGTTCGCCGATATAGACCCCGATAAAGTGAGCATCGATTGCCATAGCACCGTAGAAAAGTGGCGAGGGTTTGTGCGGCGAGTCTTCACCGAGTTTGCAAGGGTGGTGATGCCCGGCGGCTATGTCGCTTTTGAAGTGGGAGAGGTGCGCAACGGGAAAGTGCTATTGGACGAGGAGGTATTGAAATCAATAACAGACCTGCCTTTTGAACTCGTAGAGGTGCTCATCAATCAACAAGAATTTACTAAAACTTCTAATTGCTGGGGAATTAGCAACAATAAATCGGGGACTTTGACAAATAGAATAGTCGTTGTCCAAAAGAAATGAAGCTGTTGAAAAAGTACTCCCTCTCCCAAGCCATAGGGTGGTTTGCAGATATTCAATGGTGCAAGCGGTTGGGTTCGTGCAAACATGACGCGTGTTCGGGTGGACATGCAAGTCCGCCCCTACGACTCGGTGGTTTGCATAAATTCATGGCGCAAGCGGCTACGACGGAAATGAAGCTGTTGAAAAAGTACTCCCTCTCCCAAGCCATAGGGTGGTTTGCAGATATTCAATGGCGCAAGCGGTTGGGTTCGTGCAAACATGACGCGTGTTCGGGCGGACATGCAAGTCCGCCCCTACGACTCAGTGGTTTGCAGATATTCAATGGTGCAAGCGGTTGGGTTCGTGCAAACATGACGCGTGTTCGGGTGGACATGCAAGTCCGCCCCTAAGACTCGGTGGTTTGCATAAATTCATGGCGCAAGCGGCTACGGTTGTACAACGATACTTTTTCAACAGTCCCGAAATAGCCGAGGACGCAGGTGATAGTACGACGAAAAAATGCTAACATACACATTTATAAACTAATCGTCTATTTCTCAACAGGACTATCCAGATGAAGCTAATCTCTTTATTATCTGCGGTTGCCGCTTGGTCGCTTGCCGTCGTATTGGTTATGCAGTTGTTGTCCGGTAACTTTGACACCCGCACTTGCCAAACGGATTGCGTGCAGAACATCTTTTGGTTATCTTTAGGTGTGTGCGTGCTCGGCTTGATAGTCGGTTGGGGTTTCGTTAAAAAACCCAAGCCCGGTTCGGTTATGTTTGCCAACATCGCGCTGTCGTTATTGCTTCTCATCTACTTGACCACGATAGGAATCGGTACCTTTGGCTAACAAGCATGGATAAATTTTGATTGCCGTATATCCGGGTACTTTCGACCCTTTAACGAACGGACACACCGACCTGATTCGGCGCGCCGAGCAGTTGTTCGAGAAAATCATCGTCGGCATTGCGGTTGTGTCGGGCAAAGAGGCCTTCTTCTCCATAGATGCGCGGGTCGATCTCGCCAAAGCGGTGTTGGCCGATCGCAGTCGCATAGAAGTCGTGGCTTTTGACGGTTTGTTGGTGGACTTCGCGAGAGAGTGCAATGCCAAAGTGATTCTGCGTGGCTTGCGTGCAATGTCGGATTTTGAATACGAGTTTCAATTAGCGGGAATGAACCGCACCCTTGCCCCGGAACTAGAGTCGGTCTTTATGACACCTTCGGAAAAATATGCCTTTTTATCTTCGAGCCTAGTGCGTCAGGTCGCTTCCTTGGGGGGCGATATTTCCGCTTTCGTTGCGCCGCAAGTTGTGCATGCAATGCTGGCGCGAACCAAGAATTGATTATGGCTTTAGCGATTACCGACGAGTGTATCAACTGTGATTTATGCGCACCGGTCTGCCCCACCACTGCAATATCGGAGGGTGAAGAAATTTACATTATTGCGCCGGCTCGTTGTACCGAATGTGTGGGTTATCATGACAAACCGCAGTGTGTTGCAGTCTGTCCCGTTGATTGCATCATTCAGGATCCGAAACACATTGAAAGCAGCGAAGATTTGCAGGCTAAATACCACACACTTATATAGTGCATGATGGGAGACACGCTATGTTTAGATTGATTGCTTTGATTGTTATTTATGCCGTAGCTACGACGGTGTCGGCGGATGTACGGCCGGGTGCGGCGGCGGTCGCCACCGCGCATCCTTTAGCGACCGCTGCGGCGCAGGAAATACTGGAGCAAGGCGGCAATGCTTACGATGCCGCAGTGGCGGCTGCCGCAATGCTGGCAGTCGTCGAGCCTTACTCTTCGGGCTTGGGCGGTGGTGGTTTTTGGCTACTACAACAAAGCGATGGCAAAGCACTGATGATAGATGCCAGAGAAAAAGCACCGTTGGCAGCACATGCAAAACTTTACTTGGACGATCAGGGACAGTTGATTGAAAACGCATCTATCAACGGACCTTTGGCGGCAGGTATTCCGGGAGAACCTGCCGGACTCGCTTATATCTCGGAGCATTACGGTCGCCTCGAACTTTCGCAGTCGTTGGCAGCGGCGATCAAAGTCGCACGAGACGGATTCGCGGTTGACGAAATATATCAAAACATGACAAAACTACGGTTGGATGCCCTGCGAGCATCGTCGGCAGCTGCGGACATTTTCTTAAAGGACAATCAAGTTCCGGATTTAGGACACCTAATTATACAAAACGATCTTGCGGAAACTTTGGAACTCTTGGCACAACAAGGAGCTCGCGGCTTCTACGAAGGGGCTATGGCGGACAAATTAGTCGAAGGTGTGCTGGACAACGGCGGGATATGGAGTAAAGCAGACCTCGCACAATATCAAATCGTAGAGAGAAAGCCTATACGATTCAATTATCGCGGTGCGCAAATCATCAGCGCGGCACCGCCCTCCTCGGGTGGCATCGTGCTAGGCATCATTTTCAATACGCTAACAAAGTTGGGTAGCCGAGAAACCGACTCGCTAACAAAGATTCACTATGCGGTAGAAGCAATGCGACGCGCTTACCACGACCGTGCCCTTTATCTCGGTGATACGGATTTCGTCGATGTGCCGATTGACCGCTTGTTAAGTATTTCCTATGCGCGCCAATTGGCTCGGACTATCTCAGCCTCGAAAGCAACGCCTAGCGCAGAGTTATCGAATACCGATCGGGGTGTTTTAGAATCCGATAACACAACACACTATTCGATCATAGACGCCGACGGCAATCGTGTTGCCGCAACGCTTTCTATTAATTACGCTTTCGGTTCGGGATTCGTAGTGCCGAATACGGGTATCTTGTTGAACGACGAAATGGACGATTTCGTCGCAAAACCGGGGGTGCCCAATCTATACGGCTTGGTCGGTTCCGAAGCGAACGAAATAGCTCCCGGCAAGCGTATGCTGTCGAGCATGTCACCGACCTTCGTAGACGACGGCAGAAGACTTGCAATTATAGGCACGCCCGGCGGTAGCCGTATTATCACGATGGTGATGTCGGCAATTATGAATTTTTTAGAAAACGATAGTGCTTCGGAAATCGTATCCGCCCCCCGTTATCATCACCAATATTTACCCGACGAGGTGAGCTTTGAGAACGGTGCCTTCTCCATTGACACACAACGTGCCTTGACCTCTTTAGGTCATCGTCTGAAACCCTACGACGGCACTTACGGCAATATGCAGGTTGTGATTTGGGATTACCTGCAAAATAAGCTGGACGCAGCTTCCGACCCCAGAGGAATAGGCAAAGCATGGATCGGCAGCCGATAGTCATGGAAAGTGCAGACACTTCTGCGACTGTTGAAAAAGTATCCACGAACTGTAGGGCCGGTACATTCCCCTCCTTTGGAGGGGTGGCAGGCGCAGCCTGACGAGGTGGTCGCTAGGGTCTTGCACAATGTCACGCCGATTGAGCCAGTAGGTCAATCGGCGGCTCTGTTCTGCCCGTAACGCGCTGGTTGGCACGATTTATACATTCATTCACCCGATTTATGGAAACCAAAACCAAATGGCGCAAGCGGTTACGGCTGTGCAGAACGGCACTTAAGGGCAGACATATAAGTCTGCCCCTACGACTCGGTGGTTATCGTAAATTCAATGGCGCAAGCGGTTACAGTTGCACGCTGACGATACTTTCTCAACAGCCCCACGATGCGACCAGCCCTACAAGGTCAATCAGCGGTTCACGGTCTGTTGAAATAATAGCGTCCCAATTCGCCGTCTTTCGAGAGCAAGATAAACTCTCGGTTGATTTCTTTTATGGTATAACCTTCGCCTAAGGTAGCTCCGATTGTATAACGTTTGCCGTCCTGCGTCTCTAAATAGACTGCCTCACCGAAGCTAACCGATTGTAAATTTATACCGGGGTCAAATTCATTTATCTGAGATTTTCCTTGATCTATGTCTGCCAGAAGCGGTCGGTTGTCGAATTTTTTTCTGAAATTCTCGGCCAGTGTCTCGAGTTGCTGCAGTTCGGTATCGCTTAATGTTTGCCAGATTAAATAAATTGTATGCTTATCTACATTGATGCCGACCTTATCCGAGAGGCCTTGAGCTACCAGCATTTGATTAAGTTCATTCACGGCATCATCCATAGTGCGCACTTGGTTGTCGTAGCCTTGCAAACCTTGCACATCATCCTTGATCACATCCAATGCGCGCGCCCATACCTCACTCTTCTCAACATAACCGGATAGCCTCACTTTGCCGGGAAAACCCGGTACACCGCTCACTTCAACCTTATCGGTTGCGGGATTTAAGATTTGACCCAATATAACCGATGTTGCGAGTTTCAATCGTTGTGCAGAGTATAATTGTGTTTGCGCGGTGATTTTGGCTTTACCCAATGCTTCCATAAACGCGTCGCGTCGTTCGTCGGTGTCGGTATAGCCTTGTATATATAGCATTTCTCTACCGTCTCTGGACACGGTACGCACCGTCGCATCGATGACATATTCCTCTATAATCTGATCGATTTCTACGCTTTGTGTCTCTAAGTTTTCTCCGGGAATGTCCGTCGTCGTGAAAACGACGAGTAGTAAACTCAACCCGATGCCGATTAAGGCGATGCCCACCGATAAGTAGATGCGATTTGCAGGACGGTCGCTGCGCCACAGCTGCTGCCACAATGACGGGGACGGCTGTGGGCTATCGTCTTTCGGTGTTTCTGCCGCTGCCTGGTCTTCGACTTGCTTGAAGCCTTGTCCCGCACCCAGCAATTCTACGGGCGGCCATGCTTCTTGCGCAGCACCCAACGCAAAGAAAAAAGTGCCTGTGGAAACAACTTGATAGGGTTTGATTTCAACCGTATCCGAATCTATCTTTTCGCCGTCCAAATAGCAGGGATGCTCTTTGGAAAGAATGCTTAAACCGACCTTGCCCTCGTTTATAATTATTTGGAAATGTTGCTCCGCCAAGCTGGTGTCGTGCAGGATGATATCGCAATGCTCATCTCTACCTAATAGATAAACACCGGAAGACAATATCGCCTCCGAACCTATATGGGGGCCGGTTAAAATCTTCAAAATCCAGTCATTACCTTTATCCATCTCTAAGCCGTCTGTTATCAAAAAAAGGTCAGGGCGGTCCGGAATGGGTGCGCTTGGGCATATTCGGGTTTTGCGTCAACTGATTTCTCGGACGAGCCGTTTTTTGCTGCTTGGGCTTCGCCCTCGGATAATATCTATCTTCATAACTTTCATCGTCGCGCTTTAATATCTCCGCTTCGTCGACATCGGATTCAAAGACTACTTCGGATTCGACCAACTTGGGGCTGATTAAAAAGTAACGGCGAGTATCCAAATTGACCGTGTTTTGAACTCTGAATAATAATCCGACAACGGGTAAATAACCCAATATCGGCACGCCTCTGTAACCCCTCGACTCCTGATTAACCTTATAGCCGCCGATGAGCAGGCTTTTCCCGTTGCTGACCATCGCTTGCGTTTTAACCGTGCTGTTCGTAATAGCCGGCACACCGTCGACCCTTTGATCGGCGGGAGATTGTCTCCCGTCTTGTATATCCAGAGTTAAAAGTATTTGGTGCGGGTCCTTATCATGATAAATCACATGCGGCTTAACTTTGAGCGTAGCCCCGTAGGTAATTGGCACCAAATCGACCGCTTCGCTCTCCGCATTCTGTGCGCCCAATCTCACATAAAAAGTCTGTTGATTAGAAAACTCCGCCTCGTGGTTATCTAGAGTCAACACCGAGGGGCGTGCGGATATGTTCGCTCGCCCTTGTGTCTGCAGAGCCTCCAGCCTGATCCTGAATTGGCGACTTTGTGCGGCACTCATCTCGGTGATAGACAGTGCTGCTTGGGAAAACTCGAAATCTCCCGATTCGTAATTCCATTCTATGCCCAGACTTTCCGTTGCGTCGTCGTTGATATCTAAGATTAAAACTTCTATCTCTATTTGATCGAGTGGTTTATCGAGTTGATTTATCAGGGCTTCGTATAAGGGGATGCGCTCGGCTTTATCTCGTACGATGACCATATTCAATCGAGTATCTACAATGATATAGGCATCATCGGACCTTGCGGTTTGCTCGGGCGGACTTTCGGACTCGGGTGCGGGTTGTGCCGCATCGTCTTTAGCCTGTTCACCGTAGCTGGGAGACAAACCGGTGCCCAGCAGTTTCTCGACCTCTTGCGGTTTTTTAACCGCACTATCACCACCTTCGGTCACGAAATAACCTACATTCATGATACGACCGAGTAACTGGGCAATATCCACCGTTTTCTGTTGACTATCGCTCGATGCATAGATGTATTTGAGTTTGAATATCTTCACTATATGATCGTCCAACGGTGGCAAAGTGCTAATTATCTTCGGCGGCTTATCGTCGGTGGAGTCCATCATCGTTTTCACCAGTTCTATAAATCTAGGCGGACCGGACAGTTCCATGCTATCACGGTTAGGAATAAGCCTCCAGTGGTAGTGCGTTCCTATCACATTGAGCTCTTTGAGTGCGGCTTCGAGGTCGGTCGTGTCATCGGTAGTCGACGGGATAATCTCCTCTCCGATCTCGCCGGTGTTGTAGATGTACAGAACGGTGCCGTCGTAGAACCACATTAAGCGATAGATGCGCGACAGCATGGACAAAAAGTCCACCGCTTTCATCGTCGGAAAATCACCGTTGACTATGCCTGCCACGGCAGGGCTGATCATCACCGGTAATTTTAATTCCGCAGCAAAATCGGAAATGACTTCTTTAATATCTTTGTCTTGTGCAAAATACCCGTAGCGATAGTCAATCCAAAGAGGCTGGGAAGATTGAGGATGCGTGGGGCTTATGACCATAAGCAAAAGCACAAATATAAATATCCTCATGGCATATCAATTTCCTTCCCTCACTCTTTTTCTTCGTACAGGCCATAATGATAAGTAAGATTTGTAATTTCAGGTACGGGAAATTTATCTCTAGTAGCACTAAATTGCTCGGGCTTTAATAGAAATTCCATATCTAATCCGAATTCACTGGCATCGCTATCCAACATTACGTCATAACTTGGATTCTTGACGGAAGTATCGACATAAACCGGCGTAAATAATTTCGGTTTATTTTTCTCAAATTTTATTTTTACCGAAACCGAACCATCTTCATGTTTATTAAAATGATATTGAAGTGGATCTTCACCGGAACCTACAAAAAAGCCATGAACCGGTGCCAGTTGTTCCCTCTTGAAAACTTGAAACACGGCCCCGACCGAACCTTGATGAAACTGCGAGATAGCGAACAGCATGTCTTTGTTTAACTCTCCGTCGGTAGTACAAAATTCTTTAAGCTGCTCTATTACTTCCGCTTCTGCCTTCGCAGCCGGTGATTCGTTAAAATAAGCGGTTGCGCGAACACCAATATCCTTTAAAAATTGTTTGGAAATACCATCTTCCTGCAAGCTATCTACCTTGCCACTGGACAGTTCCTTTTCTACATATTTAACTGCTGCATCGGAAAAAGTTCCACCTCCGCTCTGCCCCATGCGATCCGGAGTCGGTATTTTAATGCCGGTGTTTCGCATCAAATGAAGCGTTCTATCCTCTATCTCGGAAGCCGATTCCAGCGGTGCGCTTTGAGCCACGATTTCCGCTTCTCCCCCCGACTTGTTCAACATCGCCGCAGAGGCAAAGCCCAACGATTCCATCCATGTAGAAAATGTGTCGGCTGTTCGCAAACCGGATCTATAAAAATCGGGCAACGATGCTTCCTGCTTCTTATAGGCATCGCTACCGGGAAAGGATAGCCGGTAATGGTTCGTTGCTCTGATATAAGAATTCAAAGCACCCGGTGTGGTGATCTGTCGGTGCATTTTATCCATCGTTGCGCGCCAATCTCCACCCTGTGCCATCATCATCAGTGTGCTGCGTTGTTCGCGAAGTTCACCGCTTAAATCTTTAATATCGTCTTTGGACTGTAAATCGGAAACCGCATTAGTGTATTCGTTGATTGCTTTTTCTAGTTGCGCTTCGGTTGAATTCGCATCGGCCATTGTTTGCAGATGAGGCTGTATCTGGCCCCCTGTCTCCCATGCCGTCTTGACTTGAGATACGGATAGCCCGCTCTTTATCACAAAATCCGTAACTTCGGTTTTTAATTTATCGTCGGAGATATTGAGAGATGCAACAGCACTCTCGCCTGTTGATATTCGACTTCGGATATTCTCGGCTATTTCGGCAACACGTGCTTGACTCGGAAATTTAGGATTTTTGTCGCCTTCTTTATATATTTCTGCAGTAAGATCGGCTTCCATCTTTTCGTTCAGATAGTCGACGGTTTCTTGACTCATAGACGAAGCATGCCCCTTGATAATATAGTGCTTATTCACAACAAGTGCTGTATACGCCTGTACAGCCTCGGTTTGGAAAGCTTGCTTGGCAATAGTGTCCGCTGTCTTTTGGGAGACCTTGGTTTTACCGTTATCGCCTTTCTCCAGTATCTTGCTTTTTATTTGCTCGCCGGTGGCGGTAATATCTATAAAATCGCGTACTTCTGCCACATCGTCTTCGGACGAGTTATTCGGAAACATCTCGGCTAAAGTGTTCGACAGTCCCGATTCTAAGTGATCCGTAGATTTCGGTTGAATTTCGGAGTCTCCTACCTGCACGACACCGTAACGAGAAGCAAGTTGATTATTTTTTTCCTGATTTGCTGCCTGTAAGTTATCAACCACCTGAAACGTTATAAAAACTTCACGCATATTCAGAGGTTTTTTTGAACTTTGACTCAAACCGCCCGTACTAATCGCCTGAGATGTTATGCCCTCACCGTAGTGCGCACTCAAAGCATTGATAAAATGATTTCGGGTTTCGATATGCTGCTGAGATCTATAGCCCTTGAACCAAGATACTATCCTTCCGAAAAAACGACCACCGCCTATTACCAAATTTCCCGATTTTGATAGATGTACGGTCGGGGCGTTGGTTCTTAAAGTGCCACTTTGACTAGAAAGGTCTCTATACGAATTAATATCAACCGGCATTTTTCACTCTTTCTTTTCTGGTGAACATCCATGGCGACTTAAGCCTTATGAAGGTGATGCCAGACCTTCTCAAGCACCAAAAGTGCGCTTTGCAAGCCTATTCTAACTTGATTGAGTGAAGCGTATTCTTCCGGAGCAACACCGTTGCTCAGAATTTTATCTATCTTCGAAATCTGATCGTTTAATCGGGCTTTTATTTTTTCCTTCAACTCTCCTTTATCATCGGTTTTGAGTTTTTCTTCCAAAGAAAATTCTAATTTTTCATCCGCCATAAGTCTCTCTTTTCATTACTTAATGCCCAACCGTGATGAAGGCTAAACTTTCATCACGGTTGAATCTACATCTTGATCGGCTACTTTGCCGCTTTGCGAGTGAGAAGCATTGAGATTCTTCATCCAATATTCCGCCACATTGATAAAATTCTCTAAAGATTGTTCAAAGTCCGACAAGTCCATTCCCTTGATTCTCTCGCTACAAATCAATGCAACCTTTCTCGAGATATTCTGGATTCCCAAAGTACATCTCTCGGTTTCTCCGTATATGTAATTAGCCTCCAGTAATTTATTCTCTACGCTCTCGGAACCGGCTACCGGCACATCGCCTAAATAAGAATACATATAAACGTATTGCTCATTGGGACTGACCTCTATACTCACCGGGACTTCATCGAAGAAAAGATTGCATCGGCTATCCTCGTCCAAGCTCAGATCCGGCAAATTAATACCGGAACCGAAGTGCTTGAGTATGTTCTTAAAATCTTCTCTGTATGACATAATTATACCTCCTTTTGTTGATTACTAACTAACTCTTTAAGATTAACTGCGCGTTCGGCATAAGCTGCGTGTTCATTTTCTCCTTCGGCAATGGTTAACACCGTTTCCAGAGATTTTTTCGCGTTATCCCAATCCTTCATCGCAATATAACATTCGGCTGCATGGAAAGGTCCGTCGGGTTGCCCTACATCGAGCATCGTCGCAACACTATATGCCTTGATTGCAGGATCGTACTTCTTAAGTTTTTGCAAGCACGCAGCCCAACCCATCCAAAAGCGCCTATCGGTGTGTTCGTGTATAGAAAAGTATTGAAATAGTTTCACTGCTTCGTCAAAACGCCTTTGCTGATAAAGACTGTGTGCCAAGTGATAGGCAGCTTCTACCTCATCTACCGTGAAACCTTTAATTGTACCGAGCGATACACCCTCTTCAAATAGATTTGTCGCTAAATCCTCTATTTTCTGCCACTTGGCATCGCTCTCCGGCAATGCCGATATTTCCGCAAGCCTGGCATGCAAATTCTCCATCCTATACCCCTACTTATAAAATAATCAAGCAGAAGAACCTTTGGTTATCTCTTCGGTTACTTTGTTAGACGATGAAGCGATAGAAAATATGACACTTGCGTTGTCTTGCATATCTTGCAATATCTTTTTTAGCTTTCTAATTGTATTAGATTGCAATGCTTGTATTTGTTCTATAAAGGCTTTTTGATCGGCTGCATCGGCATCGGCCATCGAGGCATCGTGGTCGGCTTCCGCCGTTTGAATGCCCTCGACACCTCCGGCAATTCCGGTGCCTGCCGATGAAACATTAACCAAATTACCGATACGCGCCGCAACTCTTTGAGTTCTGGTTGCAGATTTTTCCGTGATTTGTTCTGCCTCATTAGTATCGGAAGCTTCGTCGCTTGCCTCGCTCGCTTCCGAACTAGCCTCGCTTACCTCGGACTCGGCTTCGGTTCCGCTGAAACTTGTTTCCTCCACCGCATCACCGGCATCGGAAGCCGACGATGCAATATCTCCGATATCGGCACTCATCTCAATGCTTTCCGAAACACCTTCGGTCGTTTCGGCACTAATGTCTGCTGCGGCACTCGCGGTTTCCGCAGTTGCTGCCGCCATGTCTGCAGCGCTGGCACCTATTTCGGCACCGGCCGAGGTCGCCCGCGACACCGCACTCGCAATCGAAGTCACCATGCTCACGGCAGCACTACCACCGCTCGCCACAACGCCTACTAAACTCACTACTAAAATCGCCGCAGTTAAGCCGATCATCAAACCCATTGCGCCTTTCTGACCGAGATGCATAGCCTTCGCAAGTTTAGTTATACCTCCCGTTTCTTGCGCAACCATCAACCCGGTCATCAACACGGCAGCCGCAAATACGGGTGCTGCTGCAGCACCCCCCGTAGCCACGGTTACAACCGCCGCCGCAACATAAGTGAGCGCAACACCGATCCATCCGAATATCTTTCCTAACAGACCATGATGTTTGGCTTTCTCTCTCGCTTTTATTGCTTTTTTTATGTCGTCTATTTGTTTTTTGTCCTTGGCCTGCGCATCGGCAGTCTGTGCTTTTACCTGCTCTTTTGCATCTTTTATACGCTCCGAAGATACTTTCTGCTCCACCGACATCAACAGCACAGTCATCACACTCGTTGCTATAACTTTAGGTAAACTAAGGACAGGCCCGTCATTAGTCGTTTGACCGCCGTAAACTTGACCGCTGCCGGTATTACCTGCATCTACCCGCGGACCTTTGGGGTGCGATGTTGAAGATATCACCGCATCGGCCGGCGGCGGAGTGCCTTGCACCGAAGGTGCAGTGGATGTATTCAAGCCGATATCATCATTTGCCATAATTGTATCCTCCTAATAGTCGTTCAATTACCGTGAACCGCCTCTATCAACACGCCGGCGTGATCCTTTATAGATTGATCATTGCTTTTCATTGCTTCGGTGGCGTATTCCTCGGCTTCTTCGTTTCTACCCAACAAACTGCAACATTCGGCAAGTTGTAGATAAACTTCGTAAGTTTTATCGCTGTCGTCAAGGAAAGCCAATATAAAACTCAAGGTAGTCATCGCATCTCTGTATTCTTTCAACATTTTCTGACTATATCCCAAACCAATCCAATAATGAACATTATTATGGTCGTAAAAGCACAATTGACGAAAAATCCTCATCGCATCTTGATATTTCCCATTTTCGTAAAAACGTTGCGCAACCATATACATGCTATCCATCGATTGCCGATCTATGCCTCTGGCTTCATGAACGGTCTCCTTGCCCTGCAGAACTTTGTCGGCATAATCGGACATCATTTGTGTTATTGATTCTACGATTTTAGAACTGTTCACAAAAATATCCCTCCGAGCACCTTAGAATGTTTATCTGCCGAGGTTCTGAATGATGGCTTGGATCATCTCGGAATACTTGGAAAATTCGGTAGAAACTTCCCGCAATGCATTGTTGCCGTCCTCCACACATTGGTTCAACTCCAACATCTGCGTTTTATTCTGACCGCTTATCTTCTGCATATACGAATCAAGATACTGCATGTTGATGTCCCACTCATCTTTGTCATGAATGTGGTCGTTACCGGTGTGATCCCACTGAATACCTCGAGCGTCTAGAAAATCTACCATGTCTTGCGGCATCTCCGAAGTGCCACCACCAGCCTTATTCTTCAGCTCTTTCATACGACTATACATGTCACGACACGCACTCATCTCGGCTAAGGTCGCTTTGACCTCGTCCAATTTATCTTGCGTGCGTAGGTTCATGAAGTCGTTGTATTGTAGAAACACCATCTGCACCGCAAGATCGGTATTCATTTGGTGATCGTCTTTGTTCTCATTTATAGGTACATTGTATTTATTTATATCCGCTACTTGCTGACTTTGTCCCGATACATTTTGTGTTGCCATATCTCCTCCTTTGTTTAATTACTAAGTCTACTAATGTTTATCTGCCTAGATTCTGAATGATGGCTTGGATCATCTCGGAATACTTGGAAAATTCGGTAGAGACTTCCCGCAGTGCATTGTTGCCGTCCTCCACACATTGGTTCAACTCCAACATCTGTGTTTTATTCTGACCGCTTATCTTCTGCATATACGAATCAAGATACTGCATGTTTATGTCCCACTCATCTTTGTTATGATTATGGTCGTTACCGGTGTGATCCCACTGAATACCTCGAGCGTCTAGAAAATCTACCATGTCTTGCGGCATCTCCGAAGTACCGCCGCCGGCCTTATTCTTCAACTCTTTCATACGACTATACATATCACGACACGCACTCATCTCGGCTAAGGTCGCTTTGACCTCGTCCAATTTATCTTGTGTGCGTAGATTCATAAAGTCGTTGTATTGTAGAAACACCATCTGCACCGCAAGATCGGTATTCATTTGGTGGTCGTCTTTGTTTTCCTTTATATTTACATTGTATTTGTTTATATCCGCCACTTGCTGACTTTGTCCCGATACATTTTGTGTTGCCATATCTCCTCCTTGTTTGATAAATGATTGTAAGTCTATATTTTAGTAACGCCACTGCGAGAAGCAATTGTACTGCTCCCGGCTTGACTATTCTGTTTGCTTTGTGCTTCTACCTTAGACATCGCTTTGTCGTGCTCTTCTTTGACCTTATCCTTAAACTCGGCATCAAAAGAATCGCTAGCTAGAATGTCATCAACGATATTACTCATATCTCCGCTTATACCGGCCCTTTCATAAAAGGACTTGTTGTCTGCCACTAATTTTTCGGCTTTTGCAACTAGGTTTTCTGCGTCTTTAATTTGATCGTTTAACTCTTGTTCGTTCATCTCCCCTCCGTTTGTTGACTGGTTAACAATAATGTTTGTTTTTTTAGTTTACATATTTCCAACCATAAGTCAATAACCTGTGCAGGCTGTGTAAGCGCAAAGTAGTAATGTGGGGCTGTTGAAAAAGTGCGGACATCACACAAACAGAACCTCCATTTGGTCTTGGTTTCCATAAATTGGACGGATGAATGTATAAACATAGTACAGATACGACGGGACTGTTGAAAAAGTATCGTCAGCTTGCAACCGTAACCGCTTGCGCCATGAATTTATGCAAACCACCGAGTCGTAGGGGCGGACTGGCATGTCCGCCCGAACACGCGTCATGTTTGCACGAACCCAACCGCTTGCGCCATTTGGTTTTGGTTTCCATAAATTGGATGAATGTATAAACTGTGCTGATACGCAGCAACCACCCCGTCAGGCTGCGCCTGCCACCCCTCCACAGGAGGGGAATGTACCGTTCCCATAGTTTGTGGATACTTTTTCAACAGCCCCATGGCACGGCCACCCCATGGAAAGGTTTTACATTTTGTACTATATATCAAGGTTCCGCGACTTATAGGCTAGAATAGGTTCCTCGTGTATACCCGATTATGAAGAAAATACTAATTTACTTAGATACCAATCCAATCGCCAGTGCCTTTGACACCGTCGTCGCCTACGATGCCGGTGTCGATAATGTAATCTCTTATGCCGACATGACAGCCGATAAATGTTCTGCGGTCGTAGAGGGTGCCATCTATACGCGCCCGCCCAAGCATAAGCATAACACTGCGATTATGATCGGCGGTAGCGATTTGGATAAAGGCGAAACCTTAAAGGAAGCCGTGTGCGCGCAATTCTTCGATCGATTCCGAGTTTCTATCATGCTGGATAGCTGCGGTTGCAATACTACTGCGGCAGCCGGTGTTGCATTGCTAGCCAAGCATCATACGCTTTCGGGAAAAATTGTAGCCGTGTTGGCAGGTACCGGGCCGGTCGGACAACGCGCCGCAATCATGCTGGCTCAAGCGGGTGCCGAAACGGTGCGGCTTACTTCGCGTAGACTCACTCGCGCCGAACAAGCCTGCAAACTTGCCGACAAACAGTATCGTGTTGAATTGCAGCCATGCGAGTGTAACGATACGCAAAGTACCGATGCCGTGCTGGACGGTGCGCATATTGCATTTTGTGCCGGCAAAACCGGGATACAACTGCTGGCAACAGCACAGTGGCAAAACCACCCGACTTTAGAGGCAATGGTGGATGTCAATACGCAACCCCCGTTGGGTATAGAGGGAATAAACATGATGGATTCTAATGTGCTATACCACAACCGTTGCGTTATCTTCGGTGGGCTTGCGGTCGGCGCATTGAAGCTCAAACTACAGCGCACTTGTGTGGCGGCTTTGTTTGAACACAACGAATTGGTTCTGGATAGCGAAGAGATCTACAGCCGTGCGAGAACACTTCTCGGGTAGATTAACGACGGCTGTTCAGTTCTTGTTCTATGCGCTCGAGTTCTCGGTTTAGATGGCGTATCGTATTGAGTTCATCTATATCGTCGCTTGCTTTTTCCACTTCGGCATACGCAACATCGAGTTGTTTGATATACGCACCGATAGCGGTGCTTTCGTCTTCCATGTCGGCGTGTAGATGTCGGTATAGATCGGCCTGCTCTTGTAGAGATGCCATCATCGACATATATGCCATCCCCATACGAAAATCGTAAGAGCGATAATCGTCTAATGTTTTGAGCTTCCCTTGATACTGCCGGTCCAAGTTTTCAAAAGTTTTTGCATAACGGAGCAACGATTCGCTGAAAGGTGATTGTATATCGTAGTTTTCAATCAAAATCGGAATGATTTCTATGATGCGCAACCGTTCTCGGTCGTAGGCGATGAGCTTATCGATTAGATATTGGTCGTCCTTGTGTGTCTGCGTAACGATGTTGTTCAAAGTTTTTACTTCCGCCGCATAGTCGTCTCTAAGTTTTAGCAGTTGCTCGAGCGTCATCTCGGAGAGTCGCTCGGACCTCGTATAACCCGGCACCGGCTTATCGATAATGGGATGAGATTGAGGTTGCTCGGCAACAAGACTCTGCTGCATTAAAAGTAATACCAATAACGAAAGTAGACAAAGTTTCGGACTATTTGCGGAGTTATCCGAAAACTTAAAGGGTCTAAAATACCAAGTGCTAGTACCGCTCATTGTGTGTTCCTAAATATATTATGCTTGAGATTCTTTACGATATAAATGCTTGCGAGGCATGCCACTTAACTTTGCGGCAACCGTAGCGACTTTACCGGGCGATAAATGCTCCGATAAGATGCGCACTAAATCATCGACTTTTATGGTAATCTGCGCTTCAGGCATCGATACACAAGCATCTAATAGTATAACAAACTCGCCTTTGCTTTGTTTTGGGGACTCGGACAGCCGGCATCCGATGTCGGACAGAGTGCCGCGAATGATATGCTCGTGAATTTTGCTAAGCTCTTTAGCCAAACACGCAGTGCGCGCTTTACCGAAAACCTCTATCATATCGGTGATTGTAGCAATAATCCGATGCGGTGCTTCAAAAAAAACCATAATGCGACTTTCCCCTTTCAGATGTTGCAAGTGTTTGACACGCGCAACACGCCGCGACGGCAAAAAACCCTCGAAGACAAAGCGATTACACTCAAAACCTGCGCACGATAATGCAGTAGCAACCGCATTCGCACCCGGGATAGGCACCACCGAGATATGCTCACGATGGCAAGCGGAGACAAGCAGATGTCCGGCATCGCTAAACAACGGGGTGCCGGCATCGCTGATCATAGCAAACCGCTGTCCTTGTTTTAGCCTTTTAATCAGAGCATGACACCGTCGGACTTCGTTGTGCGTATGCAAACTCAATTTCGGGGTGTCGATTTGATAATGCGCCAATAAAACCGAACTGGTACGGGTATCTTCGCACAGCACACAATCAACTTCACGCAACACCTCCACAGCCCTAAAACTAAGGTCGGCTAAATTGCCTATGGGCGTTGCGACGATATACAATGCGCCTTCGCTGTCTACGGCTGTCATGTGTAGTAGAATAACAGCAATCGGTAAAAATAAATTCTCTTTCACCGAGTAATTATATACAGATGCAATATAAGAAACACTTTGTCATTATTTCGATCGGACTGCTGTTGAGCGGTTGCGCCGGTATCCAGTTACACGGCCTAAATCCTATAGATGAAATTAAGGTAAATTATGCCTATGTTCAAGCAAATAATTTGGCAAACGAAGCTCGCTATCTACAAGCGGCAGAGGTGTTGTGGGAGGCTGCAGCGAACCTGCCTTCACCGCCTAAAGAGAAAATGCAACTGGAGAGTTCCCGAATGTTGATCAAAGGACAATATCTATTGAATGCCCACAAACAATTAATCGCAATAAACGAAGAAGCACTCGAACCTAAAGCCATGCTCGATAAAAGAATTCTGACCGCTACTTTCTATAGACAAATCAAACAACCCGAGAAGGTGGTCTCACTATTGCCCGAAGCGTTAATAGACGAGGGCGACGATGCACTTAAAAAAGAAGCGTTGATGTTGCGCGCCGACGGCTTAAAAAGTACTCGCAGATATATAGAGAGTTTAGTTGCTTATGCCGAGCTCAAGGAATTCTTGAATGAAGACGAATACTCGCGTAATACCGAAAAAATCTGGCAAGCCGTAGTTTCTATAAATCCCGAAGATGCCCGTGAACGACTAGCAAGCGAGGAAGCAAACCAAGAACTCGGGGCATGGCTTGAACTTGCGCTGCTGGCAACTCCGATACAAATAGACACAACCCGACTGGAAGAGGATTATCAAAGCTGGTTGAACAGATACAGCTTCTTGGATGTGCCGGATTACGCCTTTGATGAGCTACTCTCACGCTGGGCCTATTTTGATTTTCATCCCGAAAAAATTACCCTGATCTTGCCTTTGACCGGCGGGTATGCAAACATCGGCAGAACAATCAAAGATGGTTTTCTGGATGCACAGAAAGAGGCTCAAAACACTACGCCGACCGTCTCGCAAAAGGAAATGCAAATCGATATCTACGATTCAAACCAAAATCGGAGTATCGTCGAACTTTACCAAGAAGCGACCCGTGAAGGGACGGATATGGTCATCGGACCGTTGCTCAAAAAGAATGTTGATGCATTGTTAAAGCATAGCCCGCTACCGACACCCGCTATCACACTCAATTATGCGAGCGATGCCGAAAACATTGCGAAAGGCGAAGTTTTTCAATTCGGGCTTTATCCGGAAGACGAAGCCGAGCAAATTGCCAGAAAATTACTGGACAAGGAATATAATTCGGTCGTGGTCATGGCTGCCGATAACGAATGGGGGGAGCGCATGGTGCGCCGATTTTCCGAAGTATACCTTCGGCTGGAAAGCACGATACAAGAGATCTATTACTACGACACCGAGTTTGAAGATTATGCGCCTAGCGTACAATCGCTATTCCACTTAAGTCAAAGCATACAACGGTATGCCGATATAGAACAGGTGGTAGGAAGAGAAATGGATTTCAAGCCGCGTATCCGAGACGATATTAACGCCGCAGTGTTATTCGCCAACTATCAAAACGCAATTCTTATCTATCCTTTGATGAAGTTTTACTACGCCGACGAACTTCCGGTTTATGCGTCGTCGCACGCCTACGAGCCGGGCAAGGAAAAATTGCTACGCGAACTCGACGGCTTAGTCTATAACGATATTCCCTTTATCGTTGACCCTGTGCGCTATCCGAATAGCGAGCAGGTCAAAGAATTTCCTAGGTTATATGCACTAGGTAAAGATGCATACCGTTTGATCAACTCAATAAGACGAATCTCGATTAGTAGTACCGAACTCAGTGGTGCGACCGGCTATATTTCGGTAGACGAAAATCGCCGTCTGCACAGACGCTTGAACTGGGCTAGATTTAATAAAGGAAAACCCGTTGCGCTGGTTCACGAGCAATACTAAGACCAACGAACGACGGCACTATTCCGAAGATCTTGCACTCAAGTACTTAAAACGATGCGGACTTAAACTCGTTGTGCGTAATTATTACTCCCGGCACGGCGAAATAGATTTGATTATGCAGGATAAAGATACTCTGGTATTCGTCGAAGTGCGCTATCGCAAACACAACGATTACGGGGGTGCCGCAGAAAGCGTTGATCATCATAAACAAGCTCGCATTGCGAATACCGCCGAGCGTTATTTGCAAGCACATTCGTGGGACGGTCCGTGTCGCTTTGATATCGTTGCCATCGAAGGCAAAGCAAAGCCACAATGGATTGTCGGAGCATTCGACATGCCTCGGGAGACCTAGAATACGCCGTCATCCCGTTCGTCGGTTTTTAGCTACCATTCGTTGGGTTGCCGAGTCGGGTTATCGAAGATCGAATCATAATGTTTTCTCTGTAGCAACACCTTGCTTTAGCAAGATGTTTATTTATAATCTAACAATAGGAGAAAAGATATGAATATAACCAACGAAAAACTATACGAAATGATAGTTGAAATAAAATCCGATATATCGGATTTCAAGGCCGAAGTAAAATCCGACATATCGGATTTTAAGGCCGAGATAAGGTCCGATATGGCAAACTTCAAGGCCGAAGTGACATCCGAGATAGCGGAAATAAAAGCTGCCCAATCGGAACTTCGTGCAGACATTAGTAAGTGGGGCGTTGCATTATTCATCGGGAGCATCGTCGCTATGACCTCAATCATCGGCATCTTCTTGGCAAGCGTCGTTCTGACGGTTGCGCAGTAGGAACTCGGGGTTGTTAAAGAAGTATCCACAAACCGTAGGGGCGGACTTATATGTCCGCCCGTAACGCGTTAGTCTGCACGATTTATACACTATGGAAAATCAAATACAACCCGACTCTATTGTCGCTTTAGACGATCAACATATATCACAATTAGAGGCAATCTGCCGGCAACACGGGCAGGTACTTCACAAGGCCGCCGATTGTCTGCCTTATGGATGTGACAACAGCAAACAGTACGCACAACCGGCAGCGGTGGTATTGCCGCAAACACACGATGAAGTTGTTGAAATTGTCCGCTTGTGCAGAGCGCATCGTTTGCCTATCACGCCGCGCGGTCGCGGCACGAATACGACGGGTGCTACGGTACCTATTTACGGCGGTGTCGTAGTGTGCATGGAGCGTATGAACCACATTTTAGAAATAGACACCGTCAATCGTACCTTACACGCACAAACCGGTGTTAGTAATCAGGCGATACAGGATTATTGCGCAACCGAACAATTATTCTGGCCACCGGATCCGAGCAGTGCCGAGTTCTGCACACTGGGCGGGAACTTGGCTTGCAATGCAGCGGGACCCAAAGCGGTGAAATACGGTACGACACGCGAAAACACTCTGAAACTTAAAGCGGTCACGGGTGCCGGGGAGACTTTGTGGACCGGTTCCGTCACCAGCAAAAGCGTCGTCGGACTTGACCTAACCAGGTTACTCATCGGTTCCGAAGGCACGCTTGCGATTATCACCGAGGCAATCTTAAAGCTAAGCAAGTTAGCTCCGCATAAACATTGCATGCGCCTAGATTATCGCTCGGTGGAAACCGCACTGCAGGCGGTATGCGACATCATGGCACAACACGAAACGCCATGCGCACTGGAATTAATGGATCATAAATGCTTGGAGTTACTAAAAAATCATACCGACCTTGATATTGCAACCGAGGTACAAGCGATGTTGATCGTTGAAGCCGACGGCGGCGAAGCCACCGTAGAACACGCAATCGCAACCATACACAAAGCGGCGGCGAACGAAGGGTTACATGCCACTTTGCACGCAAGCAATCCCCGACAAAGTGAAACCCTATGGGAAACCAGAAAAAAATTATCGCCGGTGTTGAGGAACTATAAACCGTGCAAAATCAACGAGGACATCGTGGTGCCGATATCCGCACTGCCCGACTTGGTGCGCGGATTGGATATGATCGCCGAGCAAAACCGCATAGACATCGTCAATTTCGGGCACGCCGGCAACGGCAATCTACATGTCAATATCCTCTACGACACCGAACAAGAAAAAAACGCACAACAGGCACTCGCCGAACTATTTGAACTGACACTAAAACTCGACGGCAGCTTGTCCGGCGAACACGGCATCGGTTTGAGCAAACGCGACCTAATCAAGCAGGAACTAGATCCCCACACCATAGAATTGATGCGACAACTCGGCACCGTACTAGACCCCGACGATATATTAAATCGCGGCAAAGGATTACCGACTCCATAAGCGCAATAGAGTGATTGGTATTTGAGTATTAGATATAAGCAACGGTGAAATATAATGTTTGCAAAACCACGATGTAAACTACGAAATGTAGGGGTAGACTACATTGAGATTCTGGACAACAAATTTTAGGTGTGTTTAATTCATTTTTCAGTATAATGATAAACGCTTAGGTAGACTTAATTGCACCTAGGAAGTCGGAGGAGACACGCTGCAGACAACTTGGGCATTAAAGCCCGCGTATCATATTAGGTTTAAAGCACCAGAATTTATGATACATATATTTAGCACTCCTCCGGCGTTTCTTACTGCCCGGATTCAATTTGTATTAGTACGGTACTTACTCGTCGCAAAATAGGATACAATACACGCCATAGTAAAATTATTAAAGAAACTATATTAAAGAATTAGGAGAGATTGTATGACTTTATATCGTGTAGTAGCAGCGGTTGTCGGCTTGGCTTTGATGATAGCTGCCTATCTTTTAGCACAGCAATAATTCTTACACTATTAAAGATAAAGCGAAGACGTGTGGTTAATTATCAAACACCCACGGTGCTTATTGCTATGTGTACTGCTCATTCTGGTTAGAGTTTCAGGTGCGCAGTCTGTTATTGTCTCGGAGCAGGCAAAGGTTCAAAACGACACTATGGAGGTGCTTTTCGTAGCGAAGGTGCTCAGTGGTTCGCCCGAGGCGGCGATGTCGGATGTAATGACGCTAGCGGATTGGGCACTTTCTTATCAGAGTAGCTATCCCGAAGTAGCCATATTGCAAGCGACACCGCAAAGGGCGCAGTACTACGACTCCAAGAAGCGGCTACAGGAATGGTCGGCATCGCAAGAAATTAAACTCAAGAGTGAAAACTTAGAGGAGATACATGCACTGACAGGCGAGTTGCTGGGTAGACTGGATCCGGTGAGAGTGCAGTTTCTTTTATCCGAGCGGGAGCGTGCAAAGACAGAGAGGATATTGCTGGCTAAGGTTTTGCAACGCTACGAGGATAAATCCGTCTCGCTTTCGGTTAAGCCGCAACACTATATCAGAATTACCGCAAACAATCTCGCAAATGAGACCAGCCGTTCGTTGTCCAAGACTCTTTTAGAGGCGAGGTCTTTGGATGCGAGCTTTCAACCGGGGTTCAGTATTATCAAAGTAGAACTGGTCGGTATCTAAGTTTTTTAATCGTTCGTCGGTTATATAGGTCGTTTGGTACCGAATGTGTTGCCATATGTAACCGACAGATTAAACTTGGATCGCTATGAAAGCGATAGAACGACAAACCGCAACGCGTGGATTCACATTAATAGAACTATTGCTGACATTGGCACTCGGTGCCTTTGTCGTTGCAACCTCCATCGCGTTATATCAATACATCAAAGATGCCTATATAGACAGCGGCAAACGACTATCGGCAACCGAAAAGCTGATTGTATCGCAACGTATATTCAAGGAGGCCTTAGCGGGTTCTATTGAAAGTTGCAACACCGCACCGGTTCGGCAGAGCTTGGTTAATAGTTCGCAAGTCTGGCTACAAGCGAGAAAATCGGTAGCGGAAGTGTACCCTGCACACAGCACTATCGGAGGCTTAAAAAAGATCGGCAATCGCATCGGCGAACGCGAAGCCACCGGCGATGTATTGTTATTGCGCCCTGCGGTATTACCCGCTACTCCGATTGTGCAACACGATGTAGAAAACGATAAATTTGTTGTCCGCAACAGTATCGGTTTGACCCGCGGCGGGCTGGCGGTTGTTTGTGATGACAACGCTACCGTCATTTTTCAAGTCGCTTATACCACCGGTCGCCACATACACTATGCAGGGAGCGGCATTGCTCCCGGCAACTGTTCGGGTGCATTCACCTCCGAGCAATGCGGTGGCAATTATCGCTTTAATAAGAATGCGTTGTTGGCACACTACGCACCGTCGCTCTTTTATGTTGCGCAAGGTCACGCAGGGTTGGCACTGTATCAACAAAAGCCGATCATTTTTCGCCAAAATCATAATCGTCGTTTATCAATCCGCGCACGGGAACTCGTCTCGGGTGTCGTACAACTGCAAGCCACAACGAACCGTACGGATGCCGGCAACAGTAGCGAACTGGTTGTGCAACTCACGGTTGTAGGCGATGCCAATACAAACCACCGATATCATGAGAAACACCTATATACCCTACCGCTTTAGAAGACAAAACCGCGGTGCGATCTTAGTGCTGATGTTGGTGTTGGCAGGGCTAATCGGTTTGTTGGCAACGGGTAATCTTGAGCGTAGCAAACAACGCACCCTGCTAAACGATGCGATGGCAATCCGCGCCCGAGCCGACGCGGTGTTGATGCACACCCTGCAACAAGGGCTTGTCCATATAAACGAGCGACTAAGAAGAGAAGATTTTAATGCTACACAACGCGGCTTGTACGAAACCGTGATGCCCGAGCGGTTTGAAAGCGATTATCGCCGCTTTGCCCGTCCGCTACCGAGTCCAATTTCGGGTATGGATACCGGTTATTGGATAGAGTTATTTTCCGAAGGTGCTTTCGTTCAAACTGCGCCGAGTAAATTCTATTTAAGTTGCAGGCTGTTGATTAGTACTTATGCACAAAGCCCCGATATGCCTGCGTTATTTTCACAAGCACTCGTTGAAACTACGCTACCCACTTTAAGTGTGCCGACGACCGATACGAATGTAATAACACTGGGCACTTTGCCCGAGACCAAAGTCATTGCAACTAGAACCTTCAATTAAAGTGGTCGGCATGATGCAAAGAGGATTTACCCTATTAGAGCTCATCGTGGCAATTGCGATTGTCGGGTTGTTGCTTACGATTGCACTGCCCAACTATCATCGTCACGGTGAGAAACTTGCCATGATCGATGCCAAACATAAGCTATTGGAGATAATGCACTTGGAAAATAGATATTTCTCCGAACACACCACCTACACCGTCGGCATCACATCGGACTTGGGTGTGGGAAGCCTCGTCTCCGACAGAGGGGATTATCGAATTGTTGCAAATGCCTGCGGTGTCGGGATACATCGATGCGTAGAACTCAGAGCCATTGCGATAAAGGGAGACAAGCCGGAGTTGGTGATAGACTCTTTAGGCAACAAACACCCGAAGGCTTTATGGAAATAACGATATTAACTTCGGCGGGACTTATGATTTATTTCGATAAGTATAGAAGGGGGGGCTGTTGAAAAAGTACGGGCGTTGCTCAAACCCAATCGCTGTGCGCCATGAACATTTACCGCCGTAGGGGCGGACTTGCATGTCCGCCCGTAACGCGTTATGCATGAACTATTTATACATTCATTCACGCGATTTATGGAAACCAAAACCATACGGCACAAGCGGTTGCAATTTTGCAAAAACAGTACTTTTTCAACAGCCCCCGTAAGTGTCTGCACAAGTGTGGTATTGGTCTATTCTATCTCTACAGCAGGGAAATGTTGCTCCATGCTGATATAATGGTGGACTATATTAAAAATTATGGTGCGATGAAATACTTGAGACACTATCTAATCCATGCCGGTTTGTGTTTACTGCTCGTTTGCTCGGCGAATGTGACCTCTGCACAAGTTATAGCTAGCCTAGAAAAAGGATCAATCACTGATACCCCAACGACCCGTACAATAACTTTCAACATCAACTTAAGCGAGCAACTTAAGGTTAACGAAGCAGCCTTCGTTCAAATTCGACTTGACAATGTTCTTGAAGGTGAAATCGCTAGTGCAAGTGCTGAAAGTTATATGGTCACTGGCTGTGTACGTTTTTCGTTTAGCTTTCCCAGATACAATTTATGCATGGATGACGGTGAAAAAAATGTGACCCTACAATTAATATTGAATAATTCTTTTGATAGGCGTAAAACTATAACAGTTTCTCTCGAGACTTTTTCTCCTTTCGGCAATAGGCCGATTGCCGAAGGCGTCCGACGGGATCCTATCAACTCTGTTTTACGTTACCCCGGCACGGCTATTTTCATCCGTAGCAAGGTTTTTCTGGAGGGTCCGCTCCAATAGAACCGCCGAACTGTTAAATTGTGCGTTTTGTGACAAATCGGCTCAGCATAACGAGCGAGTCTTTATAAGGAGATGGGGATATCGATTCTAGGTTTCGGTAGGCTTGTTCGGCATAATGTTGTGCTTGATTTTGGACATATGCGAGTGCGCCGATTGTCTCGAGTAATTCGCGCACTTCTGCAACCGCCTCGCCGTTGCACAGGGTTGATTCGAAAAACCTGATTTGAGAGGCATTGCCGTTTTCAAATGCGTATATCAACGGCAGTGTGAGTTTTCCTTCGGCTAAATCCTGTCCCCAGTTTTTATTGTTATCTTGGTTATAGTCTATGAGATCGTCCACCAGTTGAAAAGCAAGCCCTAGGTTTAACCCGAGAGTATAGAATTACTTTATATTACTTATCAGTTTTTCCCTGTCTAGTTCATCAATGTTATCAATAATTATTAAACCTTCGGGAAAATTTTGATTGAAAGTAAAAAGTTCATTTGAACGAGAATTATTCTTTTTAATACATATTTTTTGGGGATAGCGGATGCGTTTACCGGCTAGTAACAATAATTGTATGGCTTCTTCTAATGTTTCGTAGTCGCGTTGGATTTTAACAGGAATAGGTTTAACATAGCCTTCTATTCTTAAAAAGCCATCGATGCCTTTATTCCGCTGTACCGGTGTAATTTGCAGTCTACTTAAAATCGAGGTAATCGACGGATCCTGATTGATATAAGCATTCTTTCCGTTGTGTAATAGTTTTGATTCTGTTTTAATGGGCTTCTTCAATCTTTTGTTTGAGAGTTCTATAGCTTGTTTTGATATATCAATACCGATATATTTTCTATTGAGAAATTGTGCAGCAACAGGAGTTGTTCCACTTCCACAGAATGGATCTAAAACGATATCGCCTTCATCGGTGACAAGTTCAATGATTCTTTCTAAAAGTAGAATAGGTTTTTGAGTTGGATATCCAACTCTTTCTTTTGCTTTTGGATTCAAATATGGAATATCCCAAACATCGGAGAGGGGAACTCCTTTTTTTGCATTTGACCATCTTCTGTAAAACCAAACAATTTCGCTTTGGAAATTTTCGGCACCGAAAACTTCATCAAGAGCGATTCTTAAATGGTGCGAAGCCGACCGATCACAGTGCAAAAAGATACTTCCGATATCTTTCAACGCTTTTTTGCATATTTTTAATCGTTCCCGAATATAATTTTGATATATGCTTATATCGCCCCAGCTATCGTTAAAAGTGTATTCTTTATTCTGCTTGTTTTTTAATGTTTGTTTTTTTTGCGTGAAAAACGGAGGATCAAGATAGATTAAATCAACAGAGTTCTCTTTTACCTTTTGCAGTTCGTATTTGCAATCTCCATGTATTAAGCATGGTGGCTTTGCGTATGAAGAAGTCATTTTTCAGTTTTGTTTTTAACTATATCTTGGAGAATGTTAAACAGATCAACATCTGTTTCATTTCGACTAAGCGGCTCTTTGTTTTTCTTGTCAGGGTTCTAGAGTACATGTTTGCTAATTCAATAATTTTTTGTTGTATTGTAGGCACGACTATTCTATTAAAGAGTTTGTATAAATCTGAAAGACATAAAATTTCATATTATTTATACTATATGTGGGGCTGTTGAAAAAGTGCGGCATCGTACGAATCCAATCACTTGCGCCATTTGGTTTTGGTTTCCATAAATTGGATGGATGAATGTATAAATCGTGTAGGCACAACACGTTACGGGCGGACATGCTAGTCCGCCCCTACGGGTGGTTTGCAAATATTCACGGCGCAAGCGGTTGCGGTTGCACGCTGACGATACTTTTTCAACAGCTCCATGTGACAATTTAATAATATTTTGGTAGAAATGGGGAAATGACTCAACAACATTAAATTGTGCGCTTTGTGACAAATCGGCTCAGCATAACGAGTGAGTCTTTATAAGGAGATGGGGATATCGATTCTAGGTTTCGGTAGGCTTGTTCGGCATAATGTTGTGCTTGATTTTGGACATATGCGAGTGCGCCGATTGTCTCGAGTAATTCGCGCACTTCTGCAACCGCCTCGCCGTTGCACAGGGTTGATTCGAAAAACCTGATTTGAGAGGCATTGCCGTTTTCAAATGCGTATATCAACGGCAGTGTGAGTTTTCCTTCGGCTAAATCCTGTCCCCAGTTTTTATCGGTATCTTGGTTATAGTCTATGAGATCGTCCACCAGTTGAAAAGCAAGCCCTAGGTTTAACCCGTAGGAGGTCATTGCTTGTGTAACCTCGGGTTGCGGATCGCTCAGCATAGCACCCGTTCGGCACGCTACTTTGAACAAAGTTGCCGTTTTGCGGGTGATGATATCCATGTAGGTCGCCTCGCTGAGATCCCTACGGTTTAAGTTGATGAGTTGTTGCACTTCCCCTTCGGAGATTGTGTTGGTTGCATCCGAGATGTCTTTTGATATGGCAGCACGATTGATACCGTATAGAATCTGGAAGGCGCGGGAGTAGAGAAAATCACCGACCAACACGCTTGCACTATTGCCCCACAATGCTTTTACGGTTTTTTTACCGCGTCTGAGTGGCGCATCGTCGACTACATCGTCGTGTAATAAGGTTGCGGTATGAATGAACTCGACGACGGTTGCCAATGCGATATGGTCGTCGTCCTGCGAACGATAACCGCTTGCCAATGCCGACAACAGCACCAGTATCGGGCGTATTCGCTTTCCCCCGGCACCGATGAGATGGTTGCTTAGCTCAATGATGTACGACAAATCGGAGTCTAGTCGTTTTTCTATGAGTTGCTCTAGTTTGCCTAGTTCATTCGCAATCGGAGCGGTTATTTTCTCGGGTGTTTTCGTCATCGGTGTCGGTTTTCAAGTGTATCGGTTTGAATCATGTTTAAGTATGCGGTGATTACTCGGTCAAAATATTATTATAGCCTTATATTTTAGTTTTGATTTTCGGTGTATAATTCGGTTTACAGTCCGACTGTCATATATAAAATTAATTTTTACGAACAAATAATTATGTCAGATAATAATAAACGCCCGAGTGGACGAGCTTGTGACGAGCTGCGCAACATTAGTTTTGAGAGGCACTACACCCGCTACGGTGAGGGTTCGGTGTTGAGTTCTTTCGATGATACCAAAGTGCTATGTAATGTGAGCGTCGATGACAAGGTACCTAAGTTTCTGAAAGGCAAAAATCAAGGATGGTTGACGGCGGAGTATAGCATGCTACCGCGGGCGACCGGCGAGCGCAACACCCGTGAATCCATCAATGGAAAGTTAAAGGGTCGTACTCAGGAAATACAAAGAATGATCGGGCGCTCGCTACGCGCATGTCTGAATATGAAAGCACTCGGCGACCACACAATTTTGATAGATTGCGATGTCATACAAGCCGATGGCAGCACGCGCACGGCGGCGATCAACGGGGCTTATGTTGCACTATGCGACGCAATCGCCTATATGTTGAAACATCAAAAAATAACCGAAAACCCTATACATAGTATGGTTGCTGCGGTCTCCGTGGGCATCTATAGAGGTGTGAAGATATTAGACCTTGATTACAAAGAGGATGCCAATGCCGAAACCGATATGAATTTGGTGATGAACGAGGCAGGTCATTTCATAGAAATACAAGGCACCGCCGAGGGACATGCACTGCGCACCGATGAACTGCACGGGCTATTAGCACTAGGTCAATCGGGTATACAAAAGATACTTGAATTACAAAAACACAGCCTTTCGTCATAAAATGCAAACTCTCGTTTTTGCCAGTGCCAATCCCTCCAAGCTCAGAGAGTTAACGGCTATCTTGGGAGAGCTCGATGTGGCATTGCAATCTCAATCCCAACTGGGGGTCACGCCCGTAGAAGAGAACGGCATGAGTTTTTTAGAGAATTCTCTAATCAAAGCCCGCCATGCCAGTAAGGCAACCGGTTTACCGGCATTGGCAGACGACTCGGGTTTGGTTGTAGATATTCTCGACGGTGCGCCCGGCATCTATTCTGCGCGCTACGCCGGTGTTAATGCAAGCGATGACGACAATCTTAAACAACTGCTGGCAGCGTTATCCGTACACGAGGGTGAGCAATTTAGCGCGCATTTTCATTGTGTAGCGAGCTATGTATGTAGCCCGCAAGATCCTATTCCTGTTGTTGCCGAGGCGAAGTGGTGCGGATGTATTATTGCCGAACCTAAGGGGAACAATGGTTTCGGGTATGATCCGGTGTTCTATGTTCCCGAATTAAACGGCACGGTTGCAGAGTTGTCGGAAGCGACTAAAAATAGGTTCAGCCACAGAGCAAAGGCATTCAAAAAATTATGCGCCAAACTGCAGCAGTTGTAAGGCAAACAACCCACTATCGTTTGCCGCCTTTATCGTTATATATACATCTACCTTGGTGCGTGTCCAAATGTCCTTATTGCGACTTTAATTCCCATACAACACCGAAGCCCATTAACCAGAAGGGATATGCCGACGCGCTGATTGCCGACTTGGAATGTGATTTGCCCTATGTGCAGAACCGCCCCTTGCATAGCGTGTTCATAGGGGGTGGCACACCGACTCTGTTCGATGCCGACACGATAGCATCGTTGCTTAAGCGTATAAAAGCCCGCATTGATTTCGGGACACAATGTGAAATCACCATAGAAGCCAATCCGGAAAGTGCCGACTTGTTAAAGTTAAAGAAGCTACGAGAGGCAGAGGTTAATAGAATCTCAATCGGCGTACAAAGCCTAAATAACCGCTTGCTTGAACGCATAGGGCGCGCCCATAATGCAGAACGCGCCTTGCAAGCCTTTGAAAACGCTCGTCTGGCAGGGTTTTCAAATATCAACTGCGATCTGATGTTCGGTTTGCCCGAGCAGACCGAAGACCAAGCGATGTCCGATCTGACACGCGTTATGGAACTTGAACCCGAGCATATTTCGTGGTATCAGATGACTATAGAACCGAATACATTCTTTTATACCCATAGACCTCGCCTGCCCGATGACGATACTATTTGGCGGCTGCAGTCGGCAGGAATTCAACGACTTCGGACGCACGGTTATAAGCGTTATGAAGTATCGGCGTATAGCCGTTCAAGACCCTGCCAACACAACTTGAATTATTGGCAATTCGGCGATTATTTAGGCATCGGTGCAGGTGCCCACGGCAAGCTCACACTGGCAACTGAGCATAAAATTGTGCGCACTCGCAAGCACAGACTGCCCGAGCGGTATATAGAAAAAGCTATAGACGGGCAAAACTGCGTAGAGATTCGCCAACTCAAAGCTTCCGAGACCAGCTTTGAGTTTCTGCTCAACGCATTGAGGCTAACCGACGGCTTCGCTAAAGTGCTATTTAGCCGAACCGGACAGCCCAATACCATATTAGAGGCAAAACTCGCACCTTTTATAGATAAACGGTGGATTATATCCGACGAACGATATCTAAAACCAAGCCCGTACGGCAGCCGATTTTTGAACGAAATCCTAGAGTATTGCTTGCCGTGACGATAACGAGGCACAGATTTATACACAGATTACCAAATTCCTTAAGTAGATTAGGGTATTCCTCAAAATATAAGGCTATATCTAGGGTTGTAGAATTTATCATGGAAAAACAACAACTTAAATGATTTCATAATTAGGAGTAAGTCATTACTCAAGCAAAACAACACATTTTATACAGCTACCTGATAAGATTTCCACAGAGTTATCCACAACTTTATTCAAGCCAATTCCCCTCCTCTGGAGGGGTGGCAGGCGCAGCCTGACGGGGTGGTTCCACGAAAACCGCCCGCTAAGGTTCTACTGAAGCGGACCTTCCAGAAAAACCTTGCTACGGACGAAAATAGCCGTGCCGGGGTAACTTAAAACAGAGTTGCCCAGCTCGGCACCTCCGTTTATATTTCTATCATTCAAAATCCTAATAGAAATTGTTATGGTTTTACGCGTATCAAAAGAATTACTCAATATTAATTTTAGGGCTAAATCTTGTTTATTAACACCTCCATCTATACAGAGGTCGTGTGCGAGGGGGTTTAGTCCAATCCTTGGGAAACGACCCGGCGACATTTCAGAATTCATACAGGTTTGGCTGGAAACAGTATAGCGGGTCACAACCGTCGCAGTTGCCTCACTATAACTAACATTCTTAAATTGAAATTGAAGGCCTAACACTTCGCTAGTCATAAGTTGGCGGCTTAGATTGAGGTTGAAATCTATTACGCGACCCACTTCGGTTTGAGTGGTAATTGATACCACAACTTGTGCGGAAACCCCGTTTGCCGAGCAAACGAGCAATATGCAAAAACCGGCATGGATTAGATAGCGTCTCAAGTATTTCATGACCCCAGAATTTTCATATTGCCCGCTATTATATCAGCACGATAGAACCCAATTCAAAAGTGGTATTCCCTTCCAAAGGAGGGGAATAGTCCGCCACCCAATTATGCGAACCACTCGGCGATATCGGATATCAAAAATAATACTTGCGTAAAATACTAAAGTATTATATGATATACCCCGTAAAGCCAAGATTGTGGAGGATTTATGCGCTTAACCAACAAAGGTCGCTATGCAGTGACGGCAATAGCCGATCTCGCTATTCACGGTAGCCGGATGCCGGTATCGTTGGCGGATATTTCAATACGCCAAGACATTCCTATATCTTATCTGGGACAATTATTCATGCCGCTGCGCGAGCGCGGTTTGGTGAAAAGCCAGCGCGGTCCTAACGGTGGTTATCGCTTGGCAAAAGAGAGTTCGGAGATTTCTATTGCCGATGTAATCAATGCGGTCGATGAGAAAATTAATACGGTGCGTTGCGGTGGCCGGACTAATTGTCAGAAGAACCAACAATGTCTAACGCACACCTTATGGGAGGAAATGGAAAACCGAATAAAAGATTTGTTTGCGGAGATTTATATCTCCGATATCGTTTCAAACGATAAAGTGATGGAGATTTCCGCTAGACAAGATGCCTATCTAGCGAGGCAACAAGAGAATTTCTCGTTCAAAGTAGCGAGAGCATGATTACAAGGAGAGTATTATGAAAGATGTCAAATTACCTATTTATTTAGATTATAGTTCTACGACACCGGTTGACGAGCGCGTTGCGGAGAAAATGATGCAGTGTCTGACCCCGAGCGGAGCTTTCGGCAATCCGGCATCGCGTAGCCACACTTTCGGCTGGCAAGCGGAGAAAATGGTGGAACGCGCCCGAGAACAAGTAGCCGAAATGGTTAATGCAGACCCACGCGAGATCGTTTGGACTAGTGGTGCGACCGAGTCGGACAACCTTGCCATTAAAGGTGCTGCGCACTTCTATGTCAAAAAGGGAAAACACATCATCACCGTCAAGACCGAACATAAAGCGGTGCTGGATACCTGCAGACAGCTGGAGAAAGAAGGCTATGAACTGAGCTATCTAGACCCCAAACCCGACGGCTTGCTGGATTTAGACGAATTAGCGCATGCCATACGCAACGACACCATATTGATTTCGGTGATGCATGTCAACAACGAAATCGGTGTCATACAGGACATTCAAAAGATCGGCGAACTGGCGCGTGAAAAAGGCATTATTTTTCATGTGGATGCTGCGCAAAGTCCCGGCAAAGTACCTATAGACTTGCAATCCTTAAAGGTGGACTTGATGAGCTTTTCGGCACATAAGATATACGGTCCCAAAGGCATCGGTGCGCTGTATGTGCGGCGTAAGCCTCGAGTGCGGGTAGAGTCGCAAATGCACGGCGGTGGTCACGAACGCGGCATGCGTTCGGGCACTTTATCCACCCACCAAATAGTCGGCATGGGTGAAGCGTTTGACATCGCCCGGCAGGAGATGGACGACGAACGCGACCGCATTCTTTCTTTACGCCAGCGGCTGTGGGACGGCATCAAGACTATGGATGAAGTCTATTGCAACGGCGATATAGAACACCGTGTTGCCGGCAACTTGAATGTTAGTTTTAACTTCGTGGAAGGAGAATCATTGATTATGGCACTGAAAAACATTGCCGTATCTAGCGGTTCGGCTTGCACTTCGGCATCTTTAGAGCCGAGTTATGTGTTGCGTGCGTTAGGGCGCAACGACGAGCTAGCTCATAGCTCGATTCGTTTCACGGTGGGTCGTTATACGACTGCCGATGAGATTGACTATACGATAGAACTCATTAGAAATTCTGTCGAAAAGTTACGCGAGCTTTCGCCTTTATGGGAAATGCACCAAGACGGCATAGACCTAGACAAGGTGGAATGGGCAGTACATTAATTAAAGACGTGGAGGATTACAATGTCTTATGGAGAAAAAGTCTTAGACCATTACGAGAACCCTCGCAATGTGGGTAGCTTGGATAAAAGCGACCCGCAAGTAGGCACGGGAATGGTCGGTGCGCCGGCTTGTGGCGATGTGATGAAGCTGCAAATCAAAGTCAACGACAAAGGTGTTATACAAGATGCCAAGTTCAAGACTTATGGTTGCGGTTCGGCGATTGCATCGTCCAGTTTGCTAACCGAGAAAGTGATAGGCAAGACGCTTGATGAAGCACAGCAAATCAAGAATACCGAAATAGTCGAGGAACTATCGCTACCCCCGGTGAAGATACATTGCTCGGTTTTAGCCGAGGATGCGATTAAAGCGGCACTGAACGACTATCATAGCAAAAAAGCCAAAGCCTAAGGCTTGATGTCTATTACGCTGACCACTGCGGCGAAAAGCCACATAGGGCGTTTTTTACAAAAGCGCGGCAAAGGATTGGGCGTCCGCTTGGGTGTCAAAACCACCGGCTGTTCGGGTTTGGCTTATGTGATTGAATATGTCGATGAGCTGAGTGTCGACGACACGGTGTTTGAAGATAAAGGCATCAAAGTAATCGTTGATGCCAAAAGCCTGGTTTACCTTGACGGTACCGAACTTGATTTCGTCAAAGAAGGATTGAACGAGGGCTTTAAGTTCACAAATCCCAATGAGAAAAATCGTTGCGGATGCGGAGAAAGTTTCTCTATTTGAGCATCATTGTCTGCACAGTTCACAGTATCGGACCATCCCCCTCCTTGTAGGGACGGGCGGACATGTTAGTCCGCCCCTACTATGTCCGCCCGTAAGGGTGGCAGGCTCCGCCTGACGGGGTGGTTCAAAGCCGCAATCCGCCATGAATTTATGCAACCCAACCACCGATGGACTCCGACAGACACCAACAAAATTATTTTGAATTGTTCGGCATAAAACCGACATTTCGTATTGACGAACAAACAATAGAAAAAACCTATTTACAGATGCAAGCACTATTCCACCCCGACCGCTTCGCAACGGCAAGCGCACAAGAGCGGCGCATCGCAGCACAAAAATCCGCCTATTTGAACGAAGCCCGCGATGTGCTGTTGGATGCTTGCGACCGCGCCGACTATCTATTGAAACTAGAAGGTTGCGCGGTCAACCCGGATGCCTCAATGTCGGATAACGATTTTTTAATGGAGCAGATGGAATATAGAGAACGTCTGGAGGAAGCGGCAACGCAACAATCGAGCGAACCGGCGGTTGCTTTATGCGCCGAGATTGAATGTCAAAGTACCCGAATAGATAAAGATTTTGAACAAGCCTACGACACGGCAATGTTTGATGCCGCACAATCTCTGCTCGCCCGAATGCGATTTATGAAAAAACTAAAATCCGAAGCCAAAGCAATCATCGCTTCTAAGGAGAGCCTCTGATGTCTTTGTTGCAGATTACCGAACCCGGGCAATCGGATGCACAACATAAACAGTCGGTATGTGTTGCCGGTATAGATTTAGGTACTACGAACTCATTGATTGCCGTCGTAGAAGCAGATAAACCTTACGTCTTGACCGATGCGCAGCAGAGAGCACATCTTCCGTCGGCAGTGCATTACCGTGCCGATGCCCCGCCCCTGGTGGGCTTTGATGCCCTTGCCAAATCCGAACAAGCCCCGCTGGACACCTTGGTCTCTATCAAACGATTGATGGGGCGAGGTGCCGACCAAATCGATGCCATGAAGGAGACTTTCGGTTATCGCTTTATAACCGAAGACTCCAAAGTGCCGAAGATTAGAACCGCCGCCGGAGACAAGAGTGCCGTAGAAGTCTCTGCCGACATATTAAAGACACTGAGCCTGCGTGCCGAACAAGCCTTGGACAAACCTTTAGAAGGCGTGGTGATTACGGTGCCGGCATATTTCGACGATGCGCAAAGACAAGCGACCAAAGATGCCGCAACGTTGGCCGGCTTAAAAGTCTACCGACTATTGAACGAACCGACCGCTGCCGCAGTCGCTTACGGCTTGGATCGCATTGCAGAGGAAGAGACGATTTTGGTTTATGACTTAGGCGGTGGAACCTTTGATTTATCGGTTCTCAAGATGGAACGAGGCATATTAAGAGTATTGGCTACCGGTGGCGACACGCTGTTGGGAGGAGATGACTTTGACCTGCTGATAGCGCAACACTTCATACAACAATCATCGGTTCCCGTAAAACCGGACTCCGAACCGATGCGTAGCCTACTCAACGAGGCGCGCAGAGCCAAGCACATACTCAGCGCACAGCGCGAATATAACGGCACCCTAGAAGTTGCCGACTTAGACTCATGGAAAGTTTCTTTAACGCAATCCGAATTAGACAAGCTGATAACGCCGGCGGTTGATAAAACTTTGTCTATATGCAAGAAAGTATTGGCCGATGCCGGCATCGGCACAAAGCAAATACATAACATCGTTTTGGTGGGGGGGTCTACTCGTATTCCATTGGTGCGCCGTCGTATTCAACAAGCGATAGGCATCGAACCTTTGATCGGCATAGACCCCGATCAGGTCGTTGCGTTGGGCGCAGCGATACAAGCCGAAGTGCTGGCAGGCAATACGCAAACCGACGATCAATTATTATTATTGGATGTGGTGCCGTTGTCTTTAGGCATCGAAACTATGGGTGGGCTTGTAGAAAGAATCATTCCTAGAAACAGCATGATACCTACCTCCAGAGTGCAGGAATTCACAACCTATAAAGACGGCCAAACCGGTATGGTGATACATGTGGTGCAAGGTGAACGAGAATTGATTGCCGATTGCCGCTCACTGGCACGCTTTGAATTAAAAGGCATCACACCCAAAGTCGCAGGGGCATCCAAAGTGCGTGTGACTTTTACCGTCGATGCAGACGGTCTGCTATCGGTCTCGGCGGTTGATGCCGAGAGCGGCACTCAAGCGAGCGTAGAGGTGAAACCATCCTACGGCTTGTCCGACACCGATATAGAACAGATGATTAGAACATCGGTACAACACGCCGCCGAAGATGTTGCCGCACGTATACTTAAGGAAAAACAAGTGGAAAGCAAACGCGTGCTCGATGCCCTCGCATCGGCACTGGACGAAGACCGCGCACTATTGTCCGACGAGGCAGAAGAACAAAACATACTCAAAGCACGCAATACACTACGGCACGAATTGGATCACGGCGATGCCGACCAAATAGACAAAGCACTAAAGGACTTGGAAGCTAGTAGCGAAGCATTTATCGCCCGCCGTATGAATGCCGCCATACTCAAAACCCTGCAAGGCAAATCGGCAACAGAGTTTAATTGATGTAAAGAACACAGAGTATCGCAATGCCTAAAATCACTTTTTTACCCCATGAAAAACTATGTCCCGAAGGCAAAATAGTAGAAGTGGATAGCGGCACCAGCATCTGCGATGCGGCATTGAAAAACGACATAGAACTAGAACACGCCTGCGAGAAATCATGTGCCTGCACAACCTGCCATGTGTATATACGCGAAGGTTCCGACGCACTCGACGAACCCACCGAAAACGAAGAAGACTACCTTGACAAAGCCTGGGGACTAGACCCCGATTCACGGCTTAGCTGCCAAGTTATCGTAAAAGACCAAGACCTAGTCGTCGAAATACCCAAATACACCATCAACCTAGTATCCGAACAGCACTAGCCCGCCAACCCAATTCCCCTCCTGTGACGGGGTCGGGTTTCGTCTGACGAAGTAGTCATGCCATTGGGCTGTTGAAAAAGTGCCGTTTTTGCACAACCGCAGCCGCTTGCGCCGTGAATTCATAATAACCACCAAGTCGTAGGGGCAGTATAAAGCCGCCGATTGAGCCGGTAGGTCAATCGGCAACTCTGATGTCTACCCTTAAGTACCGTTCTGCACGACACCAACCGCTTGCGCCAACAAATAATGGTTTCCATAATATTAATGGGTGAACGCGTTAATCGTGCAAACATGATACGTCGGGCTGTTGAAAAAGTGCGGCATCGTACGAATCCAATCACTTGCGCCATTTGGTTTTGGTTTCCATAAATTGGATGGATGAATGTATAAATCGTGTAGGCACAACGCGTTATGGGCGGACATGTTAGTCCGCCCCTACAGGTGGGTTGGATAATTATGCGACGCAAGCGGTTACGGTTTTGCAGAACAGTATTTTTTCAACAGTCCCACGTTTCGGGCAGAACAGGGCCGCCGATTGAGCCAGTAGGTCAATCGGCAATTTAATTTTAGTCCGCCCCTACCACTTTATGAAATACTTTTTCAGCAGTCCCACGGCACGTTAGGAAGGAATGAGTTAAAAAATGCTTTTGCGTACGATGTTCTCTTCCCGTCCCGGACCGGTTGAAACCATATCAACGGGAATGCCGATCAGCTGTTCTATACATTCTACATAGTGTCGGACTTGATTGGGGAGATCCCGATAGCGGGTAATACCGCGTATCGTTTCCGTCCAACCTTCCAATTCTATATAATGCGGTTTGCACTTCGACAGGTCGTTGTTCGCCGGGTCGTAGTTATCACAAATCCGCAATTTTTTCAGACCTGTTAATACATCTATTTTAGTCAAGCATAAATAATCTACGCCGTTTATTTTAATCGCTCGTTTTAAGGCGACGGCATCGAGCCATCCGCAACGCCGATCCCTGCCGGTAGTCGCTCCTTTTTCTTTGCCGTGCGTAGATAGATGTACGCCTACCTCGTCATCCAATTCGGTAGGAAAGGGACCGTTGCCGACGCGAGTCGTATAAGCCTTGCTGATACCTAGAACATGGTCTATGTCTCGTGCCGCCATGCCTGCGCTACAACTTGCGTTGGCGGCAATGGTATTGGAAGAGGTCACATAAGGATAAGTACCATGGTCTATATCGAGCAATGTTCCCTGCGCACCTTCAAATAATACATTCGCCTCTCGTCCAATTAGACGGTGCAGATGATCGGAGATCGAGACCGTCCACGATAGAAATTTATCTTTATGCTCGTGTATAAAATCGAGTTCCTCTGCACAATCCGCAGTCGGCGATTGATAATAGTGCTTCAATACGAAATTGTGATATTCAAATAATTCCTCGGTTTGCTTCAAAAAAGCGTCCCAATCTCGGAGATCTCCCAATCGCACCGCGCGTCTTGCCGCCCGATCCTCGTAAGCCGGACCTATGCCCTTGGCGGTAGTGCCGATGGCAGCTTTTCCGCGTCGTCGCTCACGCGCTGCATCGAGCAAACGATGACACTCCAACACCAGCGGGCAGGCATCGGAAACATGAAGACGCGAGCCAACCGCTATGCCGATAGTGCTTAACTCCTGTATCTCCTCGAGCAAGGCTCGTAGAGACACGACCACACCACTGCAAATAAAACATTCTATATTTTCGTGCAATGCACCCGACGGTAACAAATGTAGTATATGTGGTTTACCGTCGACATAAATCGTATGCCCGGCATTATGTCCGCCTTGAAAACGAACGACGGCATCGGAATGTTCGGTGAGGTGGTCTACTATTTTACCTTTGCCCTCATCTCCCCATTGCAGGCCGACGACTACGACACAGGTCATTTAATAATCTCTATCGTCCATTGTCTGTCTACTTTGACAAAACGAGCATCGCAGCCGTAGTCTTCGGGCTGTTCGTCCCCTAGTTGGGCGACGACTCTATCACCGTCCACGCGTGCAGCTTCTACCATCTCTTGCAATGCCTCATCTTGCTCTTGCGGCGCAAATATAAGTTTTTTGTTCGGCAATGCACCCGATTCACAATCTTGATTGATATCCAAAAACAATTTCATATCGCCGCTAAAACCGACAGCGGGGCGTGCGCAACCGAAAGGTTCACCTACGCCGTCATAGCAGCCTCCTCTTGCAACTTCCTGCCTAATATCCAGAACAAAAGCCGAGAAAACAATGCCTGCCTCATAGTGATACGAAGGTAGTTCGGATAGATCGAACAGTATTTTGTCGGCGTACTCCGACGACCTGTCGGCAACGACTTGCAGTTCATCGAGCAGTGCCGTCATACTATCCGATATAGCACTATAACAGCGACGCGCGTCTTTTAGTACGCTTATGTCCCCTTGAAAATCACTCAGATCGGTGAACCACGCTATTTGTAGCTCAGGAATGCCCGCAGCCTTTAGGTAGGTGTAAATTTCGTGTTTGGCTTTGGAGTGCAACAGAGGAATCAAATCGGCATTTTGTGCCGGCTGTAATTTTGCCGCTTTGACCAATTCCAGATAAATACCTACATGCCCAAAAGATAGAAGGTGCTGTGTCGCACCTGCCAACTTCAGTGTCTTCAACATCAGCCGTATTATTTCAAGCGTACTCTCGATGCCGCCGTGTCCGTAGACCTCGGCACCGAACTGTATCGGGGATCGCGAAGCCCCGACACTCTCGGGTTTAGTTTTTAGTACCGTGTCGCAATAGCACAAACGGTTGATTTTATTCCTGCTCAGAGCATGTACATCTATGCGGGCAATTTGAGGTGTCATGTCGGCACGCACGCCTAAGGTTTTACCGCTCAACTGATCGGTCAACTTAAAAGTCTGCAATAAAAGCTCGTCTTCCTCGGGTGCAACCAAAGATTCTAAAAACTCAACGAGCGGAGGATTAACTAATTCATAACCCCAACCGTCGAATAGGTCTATGATCCGCCGACGCATCGCCTCCAGTCGTCTCGCTTCGGCAGGCAATATGTCGTCTATATTCTCGGGCAAAATCCACTTTTGGTTCACGGCTATGCCCAACTTCTAGCAACATATACGATTAGCAATCCGATTATCATAAGGATCAGGCTTCCCAACCTAAGACGATAATCGCTAAATTCGCTTATTCCAATCAGTACTTGCTTCCATTTTGCAGGTTTGAGAAACGGGACGATGCCTTCAAAAACGAGCATCAGTCCGAATGCAGTAACAAGATCGGTCCAGTCCATCGTTAATTTTTATATACACCGTATTTACACAAATGTATATCCCTGTGCAGGAATATACACCGTGCATCACCGTGCATTGTTTTCCTATTCTCTACTTTTCTGATTAAAGTAATCGAAGAAATCGGATTCCGGTTCCAATATTAGGGTGTCGGATCCTCCGAATGCATCTTCGTATGCTCTTATGCTGCGCGTGAACGAGTAAAATTCGGGATCCTTATTGTAGGCATCGGCATATATCTTCGCCGACTCTGCATCCCCTTCGCCACGGATTTTTTCCGATTCGCGGTACGCTTCGGCAAGGATTGCAATACGCTCGCGATCGGCTTCGGCTCGGATACGCTCCGCCTGTTCCATGCCGCGAGCCCTGAAGTCTCTTGCCACACGACTACGCTCGGCACGCATTCTTTCATAAACGGCATTGCTTACATCGTCGGGTAAATCTATACGGCTGATACGCACATCGACAATCTCTATACCGAGTTCTTTAGCCGTCTCGTTCGATTTAACCCTCAATATATCCATAATCTGGCTACGCTCTCCGGAAACCGCTTCCTGTATCGTCCGCTTGCCGAACTCGTTGCGCAGTTGATCCTTCATAATTTGTGATAAACGACTTAACGCGTTGCGCTCGTCGCCTCGCGTGGAACGATAATACTGTCCGACATCTAAAATGCGCCACTTTACGAAGAAGTCTACGGTCACATTTTTCTTTTCCACCGTCAAGAAACTTTCGGGTTGTGCATCGAGCGTGAGGATACGTGCATCAAAAAATCTTGCGTTGTTGATCAACGGGAACTTGAAGTGCAATCCCGGTGGAATATCTTCTTTAATAATCTCACCCAATCTAAATAACAAGGCTTTCTCGCGTTGATCTACTACATAGGTTGCGGTATAACCGATAAGCAGCACGAATACTATAATGAAGGGTAAAAATCTTTTCATCATCTACTATTCCCTCTTATCCGTTCTACACCCGAGCGAATTCTATCGCTCATACTTCTGGTGTTGTCGTCACCTGAAACGGCAGAATTAGGTGCCGAACTTTGGCTCCCGGAATCTCTATTCCTCGCATCTTGCATCATTCTGTCCAACGGCAAATAAAATACACTGTTGCCTTGGTCAACGTTGATCATGACTTTATTGGATCTCGACAACACCGACTGTATTGCTTGCAGATAAAGACGTTCGCGCGTCACTTCGGGTGCCTTACGATATTCCTCGAATAGCTTGTTAAAGCGGTCGGCTTCACCTATGGAGTTCTCGATGACTCTTTCTCTGTAGGCATTGGCCTCCGCCATCATACGCGCCGCTTCACCGCGTGCTTGCGGAATTATGCCATTGGAATAGGCTTCCGCCTCGTTGATAAATCGGATCTCGTCCTCGCGTGCCTTGATTGCATCGGCAAAAGAACCTTGCACCGCAGCGGGCGGTTGCGATTGCTGTAAATTGACATTGAGAACGATTAAACCCGAGGCATAGTCGTCCAGTATAGCCTGCATCAAAACCTTCGTTTTGGCGGCGATATCGGCACGCCCTTCACCGAGAATAAAATCCATACTATTCTTACCGATTACTTCGCGCAACGCACTCTCCATTACTTGAAAAAGTGTTCCCCGAGATTGATCCGCTCTATCGTTGTCTATATCGGGCAAGCGTACATTAAAAAGGTAATCGGCAGCATCTTTAACACGGTATTGCACAGCCAGCTCTACTTCAACGATGTTTTCGTCTTGGGTTAGCATGGAAACCTTGTTTTGTGCCGACCGAACTTTGCCCACATCGACCTTCTCAACCGTTTCAATCGGATACGGAATATGCCAATGCGGACCCGGCAAAGTCATATCGTGATATTCACCGAAGCGCAAAATAACGCCCCGCTGACCTTCGCTAACGATATAAATACCGGAAAGTATCCAAACAGTGAAAACTATACCGAGTATTAACGAGAGATTAAACGAGTTGGACTTGCCGAACCCGGAACCGAAATTCGGTCTTTTCCTTTGCGGAGGCTCATTCGATGACGAACCGGATTTTTGGGACTTGTCTTTCTTAAAACCAAACAGAACACCTAACAAATCCATTAAGTCGGGTGGTTCTCCGGACGAACCACCTCTTTTATCGGATCTATTCGTCCTGTCTTTATCTTCACTCCAAGGCATGTTTTACAGTTAAATTAAAATTGTTTATTCGGGGTTGCTTCGCAAAGCTGTCAAATTAATAAAAGGTGATTATATCATCCCTACCATAATAATGAAAGAACCCATATTTTCCTTGTAAACACAAAATAGTAATGTGGGGCTGTTGAAAAAGTATCCACGAACCTGAGGGGCGGTACATTCCCCTCCTTCGGAGGGGTGGCAGGCGAAGCCTGACGGGGTGGTTTTGTCGTGTCTGTACTATGTTTATACATTCATCCATCCAATTTATGGAAACCATTATTTGTTGGCGCAGGGCGGTTGGTGTTGTGCGATGTCCGCACATTTTCAACAGCCCCGAGGTTCTGCACAACATGATGCCGATTGACTTACCGGCTCAACAGGCGGTTCTATTTTCAACGACTCCATTTCATGCTCCATTGAGGAATTAGAGTAACTGCTTGCATTTATACAGAGATTCTGCATAATTCAAAATCATGATAAATTTTGATGTACTAAAATCAGTGACTTTGAAACACTGATACGCTTAATGAATCTTGGGAAAAGATAATACGAATTTCGTTAATTTCGCTACAAGAGAGATACACAACCTTTTACTAGAACTAATCTATGGCAAGCTACATGTTGGAGATAAGATAAGAAAATATGAGCCAAGAAATTAAGAAAATCCGTATTAAAGATTTAGTTCTTTGGACTGAGAATCCAAGAGACCCTATGGATAGTAATGCTACAGATCAAGATATAGGCAACCAATCGATTAGCAAAGACGGACGCAGTAAATGGAGCCTGAAAAAGTTATTTGACACGATGGGATATCGCTTTGATCAAAGTGAAATTCCCACAGTTGCTTACATTAACGGTAAACCTGTTGTATTTGACGGTAATAGACGGGTTCTTATCGGAAAAATTATTCACGGATATGTAAATATAAACAGTTCTATTGATTTTTCCGGGTTTGAATTTCCCGAGAAAATTCCATGTAATGTTTGTGATGAAAAAACTGCTTTGCAGCATGTTGATAGAAAACATGCCGAAAGCGGCTCATGGCGGCCTCTGGAGAGAGATATTTTCAAGCATAAGCATATGGGGGAGGACAAGTCCGTTTTTCTTGTTTTTGAAGAATCAACAAATTTAATCTCTAATAATAAACTGATGAATCAAAGGTTTGTTAAAGAGGAAATTCTGACTCCGGCAATACTAGATACAATAGGTTTTTCGTTAGATGATGGCACACTCAAGACGAGACACTCTGATAACGATACAAATACTCTATTAGAAAAAATTATTTCTCTGATAAATGAAAAAGAAATATCAACTCGAAAGAACAGAGGTGAACTGATAAGCCTGCTAAAACGTGACCCACGCATTAAGACTATCCTAGAAAACAATGAAAATCAGTATTTTAAGAATTTTTCTCTTGAGCAATTCGCCGTTAAGGATGACCAGAAATCCTCTAGGAAAACACCCGTACGAAAGAAAAAAGAACATCAATTGTTTGGTGAAACTCTCGTACTGAAATCCGGTACTGTAAACAATCTTTATTCTGACTTACGCAAGCTATATGATCGAAAAAAAAGAATAATTTATTCTGAAGACTTTCCGATGCTTATTCGCATCGGCTTAAGATTGCTTGCTGAAATAGCAATGCAAGATAAAAATAAAAAATTAAAGGCAATTCCAGATTATTTCGATGAAGCTAAAAGTAAACTGAATAAGGATGAAAAAACTACACTTTCTGCTCAAAATGTAAATAAAGATAAAATTTTAGAACTTCTAAATGTAGGGGCACATTCATATACTATTTCTAACAACTTAGAACAAACAGTAGCCCTATCTTTGATTATAGGAAAAATTTTAGAAATAACTCATGGCAAATAACTTTTATTCACCGCTTAGGTATCCGGGAGGGAAAACCAAAATAGCCCCAATTATTAAAAAGATATTTGATGAAAATAACATAGTAGGCTGTCATTATGTTGAACCTTATGCCGGTGGAGCCGGAGTGGCACTTTCATTATTATTAGAAGAGTTTGTCTCAACCGTCCAAATAAACGATTATGATCGCTCTATCTATGCTTTTTGGTATACCGTAGTTAATCAAAGTGAAGATTTTTGTAAGCAAATAGAGCGCATTCCAATTACGATTAAAGAGTGGTTAAAGCAAAAAAAAATACAAAAAAATAAAACCGACGTTGATTTATTTGATCTAGGCTTTTCAACTTTTTTCCTTAATCGTACCAATATTTCCGGTGTTATCAAAGGCGGGGTGATTGGGGGAATAGAGCAACAGGGAGAATACAAAATAAATGCTCGTTTTAACAAAGAAAAACTCATCGAAAGAATAAGGAGAATAAGTAAATATGCAAATAGAATTGAGGTCACCAATGAAAATGCATTAAATATTTTTTCTCTTGATCTTAGCGGTGATTTTGTTTTTATTGATCCCCCTTATGTCAATAAAGCTAAAGACTTATACCTTAACTTTTATTCAAAAGAGGATCATATAACAGTTTCAGATGCAATACTCAAAAATAAATCAGACTTTAACTGGCTATTAACTTATGACCAAAATAACTTGATTAAAAAATTATATGCATCCTGCAAACATAAATTCTCTTATGAACTAAGCTACGGAGCATCTAATCGTAAAAGTCGGGAATATCTTTTTTTTAGCAATAAGCTGAAAACACATGCCCTGAAGGATTGCTTAAAGACAGTAAAAATACCTTAGAACTGACGTTCCCCTATTTTTCGGGTCACCTGCAAAGTTAGTTTTCATGCTCTATTGCGGGATCAAGAATTCTGTCAATAAATCAACTAAGCTATTGCTCTCTTTAGGTGCTTCTTGCCGGCAGTACGCCACATTTGAATATGAACTTAAACTCATTTTAGTTTTTAGAGTAAAGTCACCAATATATTTATTAGGAGATTAGTATTCATCCTACTCTCGATCGTAATCGGCGTACATCGGTTTGCTCTAGACTCAGTTCCAATAACCACCCTTGCCCGGGTATATAACGATCGTTAACCACCCTTTTATTGTCGTACAAAGATGCGCGTATGGCACCGGCAGCGGGTGGCAAACACAGCCTATATATCGTTTTCTTTGCGGCGATTTCGGATTGCAACGCATGACGTAAAAGATCTATTCCCGTACCTTTTAGCGCGCTGATATAGACGGTCCTAGCAAAGGCACCCCCGTTGAAATCTATCGCTGCCTTTGCGTCGTTTAAGCGATCTATTTTGTTCATTATTCTGATGCGCTTAATATCGCCGGCTCCGATTTTATCCAGAACTTGCTCTACGCAACGACGTTTCTCCAGCCGTTGCGGGTCGGAAGCATCTTCCACACACAAAATTAAATCGGCATCGCGAACTTCAACCAAAGTTGCATTAAATGCGTCTATCAATTCATGGGGCAGGTTTCGTATAAAGCCTACGGTGTCGGAGACCAACACCGTGCAATCCTCCAATTCCAAACGCCGAGTGACAAGGTCTAAGGTCGCAAAGAGCATGTCGGCGGAATCCACATCGGCCGAAGTCAGGGCATTGAACAAAGTAGATTTGCCGGTATTGGTATAGCCGACTAAGGCTATAAGCGGTAAAGCATTTTTTCGGCGATTGCGCCGGCGTTGCTCGTGTTGATGTCTGATACTTTTGAGTTCTTTTTTAATCGTTGCAACGCGCCGTTTTAATAGGCGGCGGTCGGTCTCCAGCTGTTTCTCACCGGGACCGCGCAACCCGATACCTCCCTTCTGACGCTCCAAGTGTGTCCAACCACGTACTAAATGTGTGGCAAGGTATTCCAACTGTGCCAACTCAACCTGCAATTTGCCCTCGTACGACTGCGCTCTTTGCGCAAATATGTCAAGTATCAACCCCGTATAAGTGATAACTCGGGTGCAGGTGTGTTGCTCTAGATTTCGTATCTGACCGGGGCTTAAATCTCGATCTATTATGGTCAAACTTATATTATGTGTTTGCGCTTGCTCACGAATTTCGGAAGCCTTGCCCGAACCGATTAGATATTTAGGGTCCGGACGATGCCGACGAACCTTCAATACGAACTCTGCATGAATTCCGGCAGAGGCAACAAGCTCACAAAACTCTTCCAAGTGCCGATTATCTTTGCGCTCTCTTCCGAAACTAGTACTAAGCAATATCGCCGACTCGGATATAAATTGATGTGCTTCTCTCATACTAGATAAATATTAGCCAGAATTTATTCATTATACAAGATGTTCCACTCCTCCGGAGAGGCGGCAAGTTTCGCCTGACGGGGTGATCTCCCCTACTTCAGAAAGCCGAAAGCAGATTTTTTTGTTATACTTCCCTAAAAATCATATTGGAGAGAAAAGAATTGCCTATAAGCGAAGGACAAATTGAAGACGACTTCATAAAGAAGTTACAAGAACTTAAATACACCTATCGTGATGACATTCATGATAAAGCTACGCTTGAGCAAAACTTTCGCCAAAAGTTTGAAGCCCTCAATCGCGTTACTCTGACGGATACCGAATTCGCCCGTCTGCTCGGCGACATCGTAAGCAACGATGTATTCAAGGCCGCCAAAACCCTGCGCGAATATCACCACTTTGAACGAGAAGACGGCACGCCACTCCAATATACCCTAGTGAACACCAAAGACTGGTGTAAAAACGAATTTGAAGTCATCAACCAAGTACGCATCAATACCAAGTATAGCCATCACCGTTATGATGTCGTTATACTCATAAACGGCATTCCCGTCGTTCAATTTGAATTAAAAAGACACGATATCGTCCCTCTCAAAGCCATGGAACAGATTGTCAAATACAAAAACGACCCCGATAACGGCTACACCAACAGCCTGCTATGTTTTATGCAGCTGTTTATCGTCAGCAACGGATATAAAACCTACTACTTCCCTAATAATAACAATAAGTATTTTGAATTTAATGCCGACGAACGCTTTCTGCCCATATACCAAATGGCAGACCGAGACAACAAAAAAATCAGCGGATTGGATGACTTTGCCGATAGCTTTTTAAGCAAATGCAAACTCGGTCAAATGATCAGTCGCTATATAGTGCTGGTGGAAATGGAAGAAAAACTGATCATTATGCGTCCTTATCAGATCTATGCGGTGGAAGCCATCGTCGACTGCATTAACGAAAACCGAGGCAACGGCTATATTTGGCATACAACCGGCAGTGGCAAAACCCTGACCTCGTTCAAGGCATCGACTCTATTAAAAGACAATCCCGATATTGAAAAATGCTTTTTTGTCGTAGACCGCAAAGATCTTGACTATCAGACCAGAGCGGAATTCAACACATTCCAAAAAAAGTGTGTCGAGGAAAACACCAACACCGAAACTTTGGTGCGCCGCATGCTATCGGAGGATATCGCCGACAAAATTATCGTCACCACCATTCAAAAACTGGCACTGGCACTGGACGATAGCAGTCAAAAGGCTCGCCGGCATAAACAAAAAGGCAGACAAACCTACAAAGAACGTTTGAAACCACTGAGCGACAAGCGCGTCGTATTTATCTTTGACGAATGTCACCGCTCGCAGTTTGGCGAAAACCACAGAGCCATTAAATCCTTCTTTCCTCAAGCTCAACTATTCGGCTTTACCGGCACACCGATTTTTGAGGAAAATGCCGCGAAAACAAGAATCGAAGAGACGGTATCTAGCTATGTTACAACCGAGAGTGTTTTCCAGAAAGAGCTACATGCCTACACCATCACCAATGCCATTGACGACAAAAATGTACTCAAGTTTCATGTTGACTACTTCGGTCAAAACAACGACAAAGACACCGACGATACAAGCAAAACGCTGGCGCCGGTTAAACCTACACCCGAGGCGGTCGTCGAAGAAATACTGCGAAAGCACGATAATGCCACCAACCATCGCCGCTTTAATGCACTGCTGGCTACCGGGTCAATCAACCATGCTATTGACTATTACGAACAATTCAAACGGATACAAAAACAAAAGCAAGCCGAAGACGATGACTTTATGCCGCTCAATATCGCCTGTGTATTCACACCACCGATACAAGCCTTAGACAAAGACAATAACAACCTGCACGACATCAAACAGCTACAAGACGAACTGGAACAGGAAAAAGAGGACAACAAAGTGGAACCGGAAAAGAAAAAGGCTGCACTCAAAACCATCATTGCCGACTACAACAAGCAATACGGCACCAACTGTAGCATTAACGAATATGACCGCTACTACCAAAATATACAGCAGCGTATTAAAGATCAGCAATACAAAAATTCCGATCACCCGCATAAAAACAAAATTGACATTACGATCGTAGTGGACATGCTACTCACCGGTTTTGACTCCAAATACCTTAACACCTTGTATGTGGACAAAAACCTCAAATACCACGGATTGATTCAGGCGTTTTCGCGCACCAACCGAATACTCAACGGCACCAAACCGCACGGCAACATTCTTGATTTTCGCGGACAAAGTAAGGAAGTAGATGACGCGATTATCCTGTTTTCAGGAAAAGAAGCGTATGCCAATAAAAAAATCTGGCTGGTTGCCCCCGCCTCCGAAGTAATTGAAGAATACGAAACCGCAGTGCAACAACTGCAAACTTTTATGGAAAAAGAAAAACTGCAATTCCATCCCTCGGAAATAGCCAACCTCAACGGCGATATTGCCAAAACTAGCTTCATAACCCAATTCAGAGAAGTGCAGAAACTAAAAACACAGCTGGATCAATACACCGATGTAGATGACGACAACAAACAAAAAATAGAACAACTCTTATCGGATGACCACCTGCAAGGCTATAGAAGTGCCTATCTAGAAATTGCACGAGAATTAAAAGAAGGGCGAGAGACCGGCAGCAATGACGAAAAAGCCGAACAACCGGATTTCCAACTGGTGCTGTTTTCTTCGGTTCTGATCGACTACGACTACATCATCAAGCTAATCTCCGAAATCACGCAATCCGGCACTCCACAAAAAATGAACCGTGGAAAGCTCATTGAACTTATTCGGAGCGTTGCCAACCTAGAAGAAGACAGAGAGGATATTATCGACTATATCAACAGCCTAGAAACCGGCGTGGTGATGGATGAACAAGCCGTTCGCGACGGCTATCAAAAATTTAAGGAACAAAAATCACAACGGATACTAACAAACATGGCACAAAAACACGGCTTGCAAACCGATACCCTGCAAAACTTTGTCGACAACATCCTGAATCGCAGGATTTTTGACGGCGAACACCTGAGCGACTTAATCGCACCGCTGGAACCGGACTGGAAAGCCAGAGTGGAAAAAGAAACCAACCTGATGAAGGACTTAGGACCCTACTTAAGGAAACTGGCTCGCGGGCGAGATATTTCGGGGCTATCGGCGTATGAGTGAGCATTGTAAGCCTTAGCAGGCAAGGAAAATTAGATGATACTTTTGACTCAACACGAAGCAGATAGCCTGCTAAAAATGGAAAAACACTATTTTAATTCAGAAAAACGATTTGATTTTCCGGACTTGGGAGGTGCATTGCATATCCCATTATATTCACAAGACAGAAGAGAAGAATTTACTCTTGATATTAGACGCGGCCGGATTTCACTTGAGAAAAACACCTTCCAAACTAGAGCACGAAAAGCTATCGTTCTGGCACGCTTGGATTTGGGGGCACATCCTCATCAAAACCCTGAACCTGATGGTAGATGGTTTGAATGTCCTCACCTCCATTTGTATAGGGAAGGCTTCGGTGATAAGTATGCGTATCCATTATCGAAAGAATTCGCAGGAATTAGCGATCCTTTCGGATTGCTAGATGTTTTTATGGATTATTGCGTTATCATTAGAAAACCTACTATTAATAGAGGACTATTCACATGATGATAGACGACATTCAATCACTGCTAGACGATTATATTCGTTGGCTCAAAGATAAAACGGTTCTGAATCAAATAGACAAGCACTGGGTTCAGGTAACCACACCACATCTGGATCGTCACAATGACTGTTTGCAGTTTTATGTCCGTCAAAAAAATGGCGGCTACCTACTTACAGATGACGGTTATATCATTAACGACTTAATCAGTTCCGGTTGTCCCCTGAACGGTGAAAAAAAGCAGGAATTGCTAAAAACTACTTTGAACGGATTCGGCGTGCAACGAGAAGGCGAACAGTTGTCACTGAAAGCTACGCCGGAAAATTTCTCCCGGCAAAAACATAATTTTGTTCAAGCCATGCTGGCGGTCAATGATTTGTTCTACTTGGCTTCGCCTTATGTAAGAAGTCTATTTTACGAAGATGTTACACAATGGCTTGACTCGGCAGATATTCGTTTTACTTCGAAGGTTAAATTTACCGGAAAAAGCGGATACGACCATCAATTTGATTTTATTATTCCCAAATCTCGCCAATACCCCGAGCGGATTATTCAGACAATTAATAACCCTAAAAAAGACAACACAAAAGCACTGCTTTTCAAATGGCATGATACACGCGAGAACAGAACCCCGGATACACAACTCTATGCCTTCTTAAACGACTCAGAGGGATCTGTTGCTGAATCTGCATCCGCTTTGCAAATCTATGACATAAAACCTGTCCCATGGTCTGATCGTGAAAATGTAAAAAAAGAATTGGTTGCATGATTGCGGCAGCGAGCAACCGAGCAACTTAATGACACCAATAAAATTGGATAGGGAAAACAGAATAGAAAAGTAAACTGGCGGACGAGATATTTCGGGACTATCGGCTTATGAGTGAGAAAAAGCAGAAAGGGCTAGTGCCAAGACTACACTTCCCTGAGTTTCGGGATAGAGGAGAGTGGGAACTTAAAAGGTTAGGTGTCTGCCTCAAGTACCTACAGCCTACGGAGTATTTGGTGCAAAGTACTACGTATGACGACAAATTTCAAATTCCTGTCCTGACGGCTGGCAAAACCTTCATTTTAGGGTACACAAACGAAACTAAAGGAGTATTTGATAAAGAACGTCTTCCAGTAATCATCTTTGATGATTTCACAACAGCTTCTAAATTCGTTGATTTTCCGTTTAAGGCAAAGTCTTCGGCTATGAAGATTTTGCTTGCTCAAGATAACAATATTAATATCAAATTTATTTATGAGGCAATGCAACGCATTAGGTATGAAGTTGGTGTTCACAAGAGACACTGGATTTCTATATTTTCTAATTTTTACACTCCGATACCAAAATTAAAAGAGCAGCAAAAAATTGCCGACTGCTTGTCATCCATTGACGAGAGCATCTCCACACAAACCGAAAAGCTCAATGCCCTGAAGAACCATAAAAAAGCCCTGATGCAACAACTATTCCCTGCCGAAGGCGAAACCACCCCCAAACTACGCTTCCCCGAGTTTCGGGATGGGGAAGAGTGGGATTGGGGAGAAGTAGGTAATATCTATGATGTTACTAGAGGTTATGTACTTTCTATGAGCATAATCAACGAAAAATATTCTGAAGAGACTCCTTATCCTGTATATTCTTCACAAACAAAAAATAATGGATTAGCAGGTTATTACAATGAATATCTATATGAAGACGCAATTACTTGGACGACAGATGGAGCTAACGCAGGCGATGTGAATTATAGAAATGGTAAATTTTACTGTACAAACGTATGTGGAGTTTTACTGAATAACAAAGGGTTCGCAAATCTATGCATGGCAGAACTGTTAAATACAGTGACAAGAAAACATGTTTCCTATGTTGGCAACCCGAAGCTCATGAACGGGGTCATGAGTAAAATTTCAATTCCATTTCCTAAATTAGAAGAACAGCAAAAAATCGCCGACTGTTTATCATTCATTGACGAATTGATAGCCACACAAACCGAAAAAATAGACATGCTCCGAACTCACAAGAAGGGCTTGATGCAACAACTATTCCCCTTATCTGGAGAGGTTTCAGACTTTGACCTACGGAATAGTTAAGTTTATGCTTTACAGAAAAGGGATTTAATTATGGATAAACAGCTACAAGCCTTGCAACAAAATCTGGAAACTGTAGTGCAACGCACTGATACTGAAGGCATTGAATTCTGGTTTGCACGCGATCTACAGAAACCTCTAGGCTATATCCGATGGGAGAACTTCCAAACCGTCATCAAGCGCGCCATAGCGTCCTGCCAAACCAGTGGTTATGAGGTTTCCGACCATTTTCGTGGCATCACGAAAATGGTCAAACTAGGCAGTGATGACAAATGTAAAAAAGCTGGCGAAACAAACCAAACCACTACCGCTCGGACAAGGTGATGAAACTAATCAAGAGAAACCGACATGACCCAAGAGCAACTTAATCAACTCGGCAAAACTTTGTGGGATATTGCCGACCAGTTACGCGGTGCCATGGATGCCGACGACTTTCGCGATTATATGCTGTCGTTTCTGTTTTTGCGTTATTTATCCGACAACTACGAAGCTGCCGCAAAAAAGGAGCTTGGGAAGGATTATCCTAAACCGGCGGAGGGAGACAAACGATCGCCGTTGGCAATCTTATATGCCGAAACGCCCGACGATGCCGCTAAACTTCAAGAACAGATGCGCCGCAAGATGCATTATGTAATTGAACCCGAATATCTGTGGAGCAGGATTACCGAAATGGCACGCCTGCAGGATAATGAATTATTAATAACCCTTGAAAATGGTTTCAAGTATATTGAGAACCATAGTTTTGCAAGCAACCTTCAGGGCTTGTTTTCGGAGATTAATCTACATTCGGAAAAGCTCGGTAAGACTGCAACCGAACGCAATAAAAAACTCTGTACAATCATCCAGAAAATTGCCGAAGGTATGGCAGAGTTTTCGGCGACTACCGATATTCTCGGCGATGCCTATGAATATCTGATCGGTCAATTTGCCGCCGGGTCGGGTAGAAAAGCCGGTGAGTTTTATACACCACAAGAAATTTCAACTATCCTATCTCGTATCGTTGCACTTGACCCGCAGAAACCGGAAAACGGAGTCAAAGAAAGGCTGGGAAATGTGCTGGACTTTGCATGTGGTTCGGGTTCCTTGCTACTCAATGTGCGTCAGCGGTTGGGTGCACACGGTGTCGGTAGGATATACGGTCAAGAAAAAAACATTACCACCTATAACCTTGCCCGTATGAACATGTTGCTACACGGAGTAAAAGATACCGAGTTTGAGATTCATCACGGTGACTCACTACTCAATGATTGGGATATATTGCGCGAAATGAATCCAGCTAAAAAACGGAAGTTTAGTGCTGTTGTTGCCAATCCACCGTTCAGCTACCGCTGGGAACCCGATGACGCACTGCGTAAAGACTTTCGCTTCAAAAACCACGGGGTCGCGCCTAAATCGGCAGCGGATTTTGCTTTTTTACTGCACGGCTTGCACTTTCTACACGATGAAGGTGTGATGGTGATTATTCTGCCCCACGGCGTACTGTTTCGCGGCAATGTGGAAGCACGTATTCGTACCAAACTCTTAAAAGACAATCACATTGATACGGTAATCGGCTTGCCGGCAAACCTGTTTTTCTCTACCGGCATCCCGGTTTGTATCCTAGTGCTGAAAAAATGTAAAAAAGACGACGATGTATTATTCATCAATGCGAGTGAACATTATGAAAAGGTCAAACGACAGAACAAATTATTGGATGAGCATATCAATAAAATTGTAGACACCTACCAATTTCGCAAAGAAGAACCGGGCTATTCGCGCCGAGTCTCTGCGGAGGAAATCGAGCAGAGCGATTTTAATTTGAACATCTCACGCTATGTGAGCGTTGCCGAACCGGAGCCGGAAATAGATTTAGAGGAAACCCATAAGGATTTGGTTGAATTGGAAAAAAGAACCGTGAAAGCGACCAAAACCCATAACCAATTTTTGAAGGAATTAGGATTGCCTTTGTTGCCCGATTGACGGGGGATTGCTGTAATCGGGTGGCGCAAGCGGTTGAATTCATGCAGACACTTCTACAACCACCCCGTCAGGCTGAATAGAGCCGCCGATTGAACCAGCAGGTCAATCGGCGTGACTTTGTTCAGAACCTCAACATGACTGCTAAACGCATGCATTGCAAAATGCATAGGCCACCCCTCCACAGGAGGGGAATTAACTTGTGCAGACCCGCTGGGACTGTTGAAAAAGTGCGGCATCGTACGAATCCAATCACTTGCGCCATTTGGTTTTGGTTTCCATAAATTGGATGGATGAATGTATAAATGGTGTAGGAACAACGCGTTACGGGCGGACATGTTAGTCCGCCCCTACGGGTGGTTTGCAAATATTCACAGCGCAAGCGGTTACGATTGCGCCGTGACGATACTTTTTCAACAGCCCGACTTCTACAACCACCCTGTCAGGCTAAATAGAACCGCCGATTGAACCGGTAGGTCAAGTGGCGGTCCTGTTTTTGATACCGTTCGTCGGAAATGCAAAACAGCACCACATCGCCTATTTTATGATCCGACCATGATTAGACGGCTTGCTATGCTGCAAGCTCTTTCTTATAATTCAACTGAAGAGGTTAAAAATGGAAAATATAGAAAATGTAGATAACTTAACCATTGAAACTATTTACAAAATGGTGCTTGAAATGAAGTCAAAGCTGGACTTTCTAGAATCGGAAACGCATGCCCCACAATCGGACAAGGCAGGTTTGTACATGGAAAGTATAGACCTAAGATTAAGCAATGTTAATTCCGACATCGTAAACATGAAAGCTGATACAGAAAGCATAAAGCTAAGATTAAGCAATGTTGAAACCGATATAGGAAGCATGAAACTGAGACTAAGCAATGTTGAAGCCGACATCGTGGACATGAAAACCGAGATGGCAGATATGAAAACCGATATAACAGTCATGAAAGCTGATATAGAAGATATAAAATTAAGGTTAAGCAAGGTTGAAGCCGATATCGTAGACATGAAAACTGAGATGGCGGTTATGAAAACCGACATCGCGAATATAAAAGCTGATATTGTAGACATGAAAGCCGACATCGCAGAAATGAGAAGGGATATTGCGAAAAATGCAGCGGAACAATCTAAATTGAGAGATGATATCTATAAATGGGGTCTAGTGTTGGCTGCTAGCATCGTTGTTTCGGTAAGTTCTATTGTCAGTATGGTCGTAATTTTTGTGAACTAATGCCTGGAGCCTGAGAATGGGGGCTGTTGGGAGAATAGTCTCTACCTCTACAGGAGAGGAATTAACCAGTACAGATACGACGAGGCTGTTGAAAAAATACTGTTCCGCAAAATTGCAACCGCTTGCACCATTGAATTTACGATAACCACCGAGTCGTAGGGGCAGACCTGTGTGTCTGCCCTTAAGTATCACTCTGCACGACACCAACCGCTTGCGCCAACAAATAATGGTTTCCATAATACTAATGGGTGAACGCGTTAATCGTGCAAACATGATACGTTTCGGGCGGACATGCAAGTCCGCCCCTACGGCGGTTTGCAAATGTTCATGGCGCACAGCGATTGGGTTTGAGCAATGCCCATACTTTTTCAACAGCCCCCTTCCACGACGAACCTGCCACAGGAGGGAAAGCCTACGATAAGGGCCAGAGGCTTCGGATTGCGGCGATGCCTTGTGCGCCGTGCATCCGGCAGTCGGCTAAATCGGCAGTTTCGAGTCCGCCGATTGCATAGACCGGTATCGTTATGTCTTTTACGAGTGTCCCGAAGGTCTCCCAACCTAAAGGCGGTTCTCCGGGATGGCTGGGTGTCGTTTTAAGCGGTCCGAGTAAAGCAAAGTCGGCTTCTAATCGGAAAGCCTGTTCAAGTTCTGCACGATTGTGGCACGAGACGGCAAGCAGTTTGTCCTCAGGCAACGGGCGAGTGCGATATTTCGCGGCGTATTCGGCACTGAGTTGTACACCGGCAACATTCAAGATATCTACCTGGGCGGGGTGATTATGTATCAATAATTTATTGCACCATGCCGAGGACTGCGATAACAGCTTGCGCGCATACTCTATATAAGTGCGGCTATCGAGTTCGGTGGCACGAAAGACGGCAAGCGATATACCCGATTGAAATGCCGCATTCAAACCTCGTTTTAGTATGCTCAAGTCAAGCGATGCAGGAGTTATTAAATAGCGATCGGGCAGCGATAACGCTTTGATAATTACGCCGTTCGCCGGCGGAAAATCACCGGCTTTGAGTTCCGATACGGCTCGCCATTCCAACGACCGGTAAAAATGAGAACCCGGCACACCCCGACAATTTTTTATCTTGTACACACTAAACAAATATCGTTGTGCGTCATAACACCATTCAAACTCAATGAGCGGTTCGGCATCGGTTTCTTTTATTACCAGCCTGAGTTCTTCTTTTAATTCTCGCGCTACGGCGCGTCTCGGTGTCTCGTTTGATTTGACCTTGCCGCCGGGAAATTCCCAACAGCCTCCTAGATGCAGTCCATTCTCTCGCCAACCGACGAGTACCCGGTTATCTCGTAAAACAACGCCCAGAGCGACTGAAATTGTCGGGGTTGTTTTAAGTGCGGTATGCGGCATTAATTCTCACATAGTCTTCGGTCAAATCCGATGTCCATATTGTTGCGCTTTCGGTGCCTCTATCAAGTGATACGCTCAAACGGACTTCGGGCTTCTCCATAATAGCCTTTGCAATCGCTTCATCGTAATTCGGATCTATAGCACCGCGATGGAACAAACGATGATCACCCATAAAGCAGCTCACCTTGTTTATATCCAGTGCCTCCAAGCCGCTGCGCCCTACCGCAAGAATAATCCTCCCCCAATTCGGATCGGCGGCAGCAAAAGCTGTTTTAACCAGTGGCGAGTGTGCAATCGTATAAGCGACTTGCCGCGCCTCTTCGTGAGATTGTGCTTGCTCCACATGTATTTCTATAAAATGACTTGCGCCTTCTGCGTCACGAACGATCATTTTTGCTAATTCTTGCAGGACCGCTTTCAATGTCTCGGAGAAAGCATCTTTTTCGGATACGGCTAGCGACTCCCAATCGATGCCGCTCGCACCGGTCGCAAGCAACGCACACGAGTCATTGGTTGAGGTGTCTCCGTCAACCGTGATGCAATTAAGCGAAACTGCCAACGCATCGTGCAATAACCGTTTCAGTGTTTTCGGGTCTGCCTTTAGATCGGTTGCAACATAAGCCAACATAGTTGCCATATCGGGACAGATCATACCCGAGCCTTTGGCAATACCGGTGATAGAAACCGTTTCCGCACCGAGTAGTACTTCCGCGCTGAACCATTTGGCAACGGTGTCGGTGGTCATAATTGCCTGCGCAGCCGCTTCCCAATTATCGGGTGAGAGTTTGGCAAGCAAATCGGGAACGGCAGAGACGATTTTAGATGCCGGCAACCGTTCTACCATGACGCCCGTAGAAAAAGGTAGGACTTGCTCAATATCAACGCCGCTTAAATCGGCAACACTTCGGCAACAGGCTTCGGCATCGTCCATACCTATCCGACCCATACCGGCATTGGCATTACCGGCATTGATAAGCAAGTAACGAGGTTGTGCTACATCGAGATATGCCTCGCTCAATATCACCGGGGCAGCCTTAAATGCATTACGCGTAAAACACACTGCGGTGTCGGTTGTTTCCGACAGTTCCATCAAAACCAAATCGTCGCGTCCCGAATACCGTATTCCGGCGGCAACCGAAGCGATGCGTATGCCCTCAATGGGAACCGGTTTTTCTATCTTTTTCATAACAACAATGTTTATATTTTTTGCCCGAACCGCAGTAGCACGGGTCGTTTCGCCCCAACTTTTTATGAGTGCGACGAATCGTCCGAGGTTTTAGCGATTGCATGTTTCGCAGAGTCTGCTGTGCATCTTCCGGCGGTGTGGGGACGACACCGCCGGCTACACCGGGCATTAGTGTAGCAGCATTTGCATCGGGTTGCATCATGGTCGGCGGCAAATCGCTCCCCGATTGTCGGTGCTGATAATTTATCGCATCCTCGTTAAGCGGTTGCGCCGGTCTTAACTCCGGTGCTTTGTTCAATCTCATCAGACTCGACGCAAGTTTGTGGCGGATGGTATTCAACATCAGTTGGAACATCGCAAACGCTTCTCGTTTATATTCTTGTTTAGGGTTTTTTTGCGCAAAACTGCGCAAGCCGATGCCTTGACGCAGATGATCCATATTAGCCAGGTGTTCTTTCCAGTAATTATCCAAAACACGCATCATCAAAATCACTTCTATTTTGTATAGCATTTCCGCACCGAAAACAGTCTCTTTTTCTTTATAGGTTTTGAGCATGGTATCGCATACTTTTTCACGTACCGCAGTCGTTGAGATATCGGACTCGGAAGATGCCGAGGCTTCGAATTTCAACTCCAAGCCGAACTCTTCGGACAGATTTTTTTCGAGTGCTTTGATATCCCATTGTTCCTCCAGCTGTCCTTCGGGAACATACTCGTCAACTACGGCTTCGCCGACCTCGCTCAATATATCCAGAATCTGTTCGTGCACTTGCTCGGTTTCCATCAGCTCGTTCCTCTGCTTATAAATCACCTGCCGCTGCTCGTTTGCGACATTGTCGTATTCGAGCAAGTTTTTTCTAATATCGAAGTTATGCGACTCAACTTTGCGTTGCGCATTTTCTATCGCTCTGTTCATCCACGGATGTTCTATCGCTTCGCCTGCCTGCATTCCCAATTTTTCTATCAACGACTGCACTTTGTCACCGGCAAAAATACGCAAGAGGCTATCGTCCAAAGATAGATAAAAGCGGCTCGAACCGGGATCGCCTTGCCGCCCCGAGCGACCTCGCAGCTGGTTGTCTACCCGTCTGGACTCATGCCTTTCGGTGCCGATGACCCGCAAGCCGCCCGCTTCTATTACCTGTCGGTGGCGTTGTTGCCAATCCTCGCGCATCGCGTCGTGTTTGCTTTCGTCGGCTTTCTCCAGTTCGGTATCGAGCGAACCACCCAGCACGATGTCGGTACCACGACCTGCCATATTCGTTGCAATAGTCACGGCACCGGGACGACCCGCTTGGGCGATGATTTTAGATTCGGCTTCGTGATGCTTGGCGTTGAGGACTTGGTGCTTGATTTTTGCTTTGCTCAGCGTCTTTGAAAGATACTCGGAGACCGCAATCGAAGCGGTTCCGATCAATGTCGGTTGCCCGACTTCAAAACTCGTTCTTACATCTTCGAGTATGGCTTCGAATTTCTCCTGCTCGGACATATAAACCGCATCGGGTTCATCTTCACGAACCATCGGTACATGGGTCGGGATAACGACGACTTCCAAACCGTAGATATCCTGAAATTCGGAGGCTTCGGTATCGGCGGTGCCGGTCATGCCGCTTAATTTTGCGTACAAGCGAAAATAGTTTTGGAAAGTGATAGATGCAAGCGTTTGATTTTCGTTTTCCACACGCACACCTTCTTTTGCCTCCACCGCTTGGTGCAAACCGTCGGACCAACGCCGGCCGGTCATGACTCGTCCGGTAAACTCGTCGACGATTAAGACTTTGCCGTTGCGCACTAAGTAATCCACATTTTTCTTAAACAAGCCGTGCGCCCTGAGCGAGGCACTTACATGGTGTAATAAATTGACATTATTGAGGTCGTAAAGACTCTCGTTTTCTTTTAGCAACCCCTCCCCAAGCAACGCTCCTTCGATACGCTGATGTCCCGCTTCGGTCAATAACGCGGCACGCGATTTCTCGTCTATCGTATAGTCGTCCGTCTCGCTATCGTCGGTGCACGGTTTAAGACGGCTCACCAACTTATCTATCTTATAATAAATATCGGAACTTCCCTCGGTAGGACCGGAGATGATCAACGGCGTGCGTGCCTCGTCGATCAAAATAGAATCGACCTCGTCTACGATTGCAAAATAATGTCCCCGCTGTACCCTTTGCGAAGCCTCGTAGACCATGTTGTCTCGTAGATAATCAAAACCGAACTCGTTATTGGTGCCATAAGTAATATCGGCTTTATAAGCGGCAATCCGCTCTTCGGGTTTCTGTCCGGCAACGACAACCCCGACGCTCAGACCCAATTTTCTATAAATGGCACCCATCCATTCGGAGTCTCTACGCGCCAAGTAATCGTTGACTGTCACGATATGCACGCTTTGCCCGGTCAGTGCATTCAAATACGCCGCCAAGGGCGCAACGAAAGTTTTGCCTTCGCCGGTGCGCATCTCGGCAATTTTACCGTCGTGCAGAACCATACCACCGATTAACTGCACATCGAAGTGCCGCATATTCAGTTCGCGCGACGCCGCCTCTTTAACCGTGGCAAAAGCCTCCGGCAATAAGCTGTTTAGGCTTTGTCCTTGTGCTAGACGCGCTTTGAATTGATCTTTTTTAGAGAGTAGTTCGGCATCGCTTATACCTTTGTATTGATCTTCCAGAGCGTTGATAGCCTGAACGACCTTTCGGTATTTTTTTAGTAGCCGCTCGTTCTTGGACGAAACGAGTTTGTTAATAAGTTTGAGCATAAAGGAAACCTATTTCATTTATTTTTGATACCTTGAACGATATTACGCATAATAAACATTCTACAGTAAATTTAATGGTTGACTTATGGTGGAACAATGAAAAAACTCGGAGATTTAATCAGTCCTAACTTGATACGAAAAGCACGGCTACTCGAGATTATGAGCGAGAGCGCGCGTACTCGATTACCCGGAGAAATAGCACCGCATTGCTGGGTCGGCGGATTTGAGAAAGACCATATCGTTTTGGTTACCGACTATCCTCATTATGCTACTTATATACGTTGTCATCAGCGCGAGATATTAAAACAACTCAAAGGGGAATTTCGGACTCATTTACCCGAGAGCGTTAGAAAAGTCCGTATCAGAGTTTCAAGGATATTATCGTAAATTGAACGCCCTTTGAATGACCGGTGTCTAAACGACTATCACGCCGTCAGGTATAGTCTTCGGCTAAAGGATAAATGATGGGCAAGACGGCGGTGTCGGAATCCTCTAATAGATTCTCTTCCCACGCCTCGACATCTTCGAGCAGCTTGATGAGTAAGCGGTTATTCAGTTCGTGTCCGGATTTATGACATTCGCAACAGCCCACCAAGCCGTGTCCGAGTAAATACAAATCTCCGACGACATCGAGCACCTTATGCTTGACACATTCGTCTTCCGAACGCAGACCGTCTTCGTTCATGACACGGTGTTCGTCGATCACGATAGCATTTTCCAAACTCCCCCCCAGCACCAGTCCACGCTCGCGCAACTTCTCGTAATCTTTGAGGAAACCGAAGGTTCTGGCACGGCTCACACTGGCTACAAAAGAGGTTGTATTGAAGTCTATTTCAACCCGTTGCTGGCGATCCTCGAACACCGGATGGTCAAAATCAATCGTGAAAGCAACCTTGAATCCGTCATAAGGCTTCAGGCAAATCCACTTGTCGCCATCTTCTATTTTGATTTCCTTTTTGATGCGTATAGATTTCTTGGGTGAATTTTGCTCGGCTATGCCGCCCGATTGCAACAAGAATACGAAAGAGCACGCACTACCATCCATAATCGGCACTTCGGGTGCATCTACATCTATATATAAATTATCAATGCCCAAGCCGGCAATCGCAGCGAGTAAATGTTCAACCGTAGAAATATGTACGCCGTCGATGCCTAAGGTCGTCGATAGTCGTGTGTCCGTTACATAGCGCGCCTGAGCGGGTATTTCCACCGGCTTTTTTAGGTCTACGCGACGAAATACGATACCTGTGTTAGCCGCTGCCGACCGCAACGATAATTTTATTTTCTTGCCGGTGTGCAACCCAATGCCCACCGCTTCAATTGAATTTTTTAGCGTTCTTTGTTTAATCAAAAGAGGTTCCTTTTTATTGTAGCTATCCGATAATTATCCATTACTTAAATTAGAATGGTTATAAATGATACCATAAATTATTGCCAAAACAAAGAAAAAAATCGGTGCCTCAAGTTCTCACTCCGATAATTTCTTATACCTTCGCTCCTAAAACAATACCTTTTTGGCGTAAGTCATGGAATATTTGGGGGGCACTTTCTAAAGCTAAGCCTATATTATCGGGGCAATGTTGTTTTGCGACAGCGATAACGGCATCTCGCCCGCTACTGTCGGTGTGTTCGGACAAATAATCCAATAAAAGCACCGTTATGGCATTTAACAGCATATAGCGAACTTTATAGTTCGAGTCTCGGCAAACCGCTAGCCGGTATATTTCGGAACCATGCTCGGCAGGTCTATAGTCGGGGCTGATACGATGTACCGGCCATCGATAATCGTACCATCGAGCCAATGCCGATAATATCGGTCGTCCTTCGATTAAATCGCCGTTTGAGTCTACCGTAGACATGTCGGTGCTATCTTCGGCAAATGTCACTACGATTTCCACATGTTCATAATGTGCTAATTCATACAAATACGGAGGGTCGCATCGGCGCAGCGTATGCTCATTTTCTAAATAAAGAAGAAACTCTTTCGCGATATCCATGAAATAAGGTGAATGACACCGATGATGTGCATAAAAAATACGCACCAATGTATCCCAATCGTCCTCCTTATAAAGGCTTTTCAATACCGGAAAACCGCGAGAGATAAAACCCGATATATTTCTGAAAAACAGCTGTCTGTAGATGTCCAGACGACGGTCTTCCACCCCTTCGGGAGGCGGGTGGTGTTCGGGGTCTCGTAAATGATCTGCCAGTTGACGCTGCACTTGTTTGAAGTCAATCATTGTTAGTCTTAAACCACCCCGTCAGGCTACGCCTGCCACCCTAAGGGCGGACATGCCGTAGGGCGGACTTATATGTCTGCCCTTAACTAACGTCCGGCACAAACCCAACCGCTTGCGCCACCAAATGATAGTTTCCATAATATTAATGGGTGAACGCGTCAATCGTGCAAACATGATATATTTCGGGCAGACATGCCGTAGGGGCGGACTTATATGTCCGCCTGCCCCTACACATGTCGTCTACATTGTGGTTTTGCACGACTGTAACCGCTTGCGCCGTATGGTTTTGGTTTCCATAAATTGGATGAATGAATGTATAAATCGTGCAAGCGTAACGCGTGACGGGCGGACATGCAAGTCCGCCCCTACAAAGAGGGGAATGGCCCACCGCTTTGTATCGTGCGAATATGTGCCACTTCCGAGAGCAGGCTATCAAATTCGGGAAAGTTGAAATCACGCTCGAGTAAGGTAGGGATAACACCGAACAGCTTATAAGTCTCACCCAATAGACTCCAAACATTCTCTATCACATCGGCACCGTGCGTATCGACGATCAGATCGGAAGCTTCGTTGTAATGCCCGGCGATGTGGCAGTAGGCAATACGCTCGGCAGGCAGTTCCTGCAGATATTGCTTGGGGTCGAATTCGAAATTGACCGAATTGACATACACATTGTTGACATCCAACAATAACCGGCAATCGGATTTCTCCAATACCCGATTTATAAAATCGGTCTCGCTCATCATCTTGGCAGGTGCTATATAGGCGGAAACATTTTCTACTGCGATGCGTTGCCCGAGAAAATCCTGAACCTCGCAGATACGGTCGGCAACATAATCGGCTGCCTCGGGAGTAAACGGAATGGGCATCAAGTCATAGAGATGACCTTCGTCGGAACAATAACTCAAATGTTCGCTATAACAACATACCGAGTATCGCTCTAAGAAGTCCTTGACTTGCTTGAGAAACTTTTTGTCGAGCGGGTCGGGGCTACCTAGAGATAACGATAAGCCATGACAAACTAAAGGATACCGCTCGGCTATATACTCGAATTTCTCTTTGATTCGCCCGCCTATGCCGATCCAGTTTTCCGGCGCAGTCTCAAGAAAATCGATTGCCCCGGCATCGCTATTGTTGATTTCCTTAATGAGACTTCTACGCAGTCCCAATCCGGCACCGGAAACCGAACACGAAGCGGCTGCCATCTCTTATTTACGCATACGCGCAATAATATGATCTATGCTCAGCTTTCCCGGACCACTGAAAAATAAAACCAGCAATATAATCAAATAGATTAGCGGCAACTTATAACCGTTATCGCAAACGTTATAACCATTGCCCGCGTGCACACTGTACCAAGCGACTATATCCAGTATGATTAAAGTGAAAACCCAAAAACGCGTAGCCAGACCGATGGCTATAGCTATCGCGCCCAAGACTTCCGACCATGTTGCCAGAAACCAGCTGATACTGGTAGGTATCACGTTAAACGGAAACGGAAAATCATCGACGATGTTGTCAAACCAATTAGTTCCACCCAGTTTCTTTTGTCCTGCTCCCCAAAACTCCCAAGCAATAAATAAGCGCAGAAGCAACATTGAGAGAAAATCACCGATAGTGGAAAGTTTTGCATATAAATTATCTATAGCATTCATGTATCTATTCCTTAGGTTGTAAAAATTATGATTTTATTATCTCACATTTTAAGCGTATCTCGGTTTCTTATAAAGTATATAGTATAAAATAATGGTGATTAACTCCATAGTATTGAGGAAAATGTTGCTAGCCGAAGCGTATCACCGACTTGAAAACCGCTATATTTTGTATGATTACCGGTTTCCTATAACTGCCGAGTGGTTTGACCGTGACCAATTATCACGGATAGCCGAACTCTGCGGTGAGAGCGAAGGCGGTCGCACCAAATCAATTTTTTTTAAGATCGACGGACGAGAATACATGCTCAAACATTATCACCGAGGCGGAATAGCGACGCGCTGGCTCAAAGATCATTATTTATATAGAGGGCATCGTAAAGTCCGTGTGTTTAGAGAATGGCGGTTAATGCACCAGATGCAACGATGGCATTTACCGGTGCCTACACCGTGTGCGGCATCTTACACCTCTAAACTGATGCTTTACACCGCAGATATGATTTTCGGTAGTTGCAGACCGGCTAAACCGATATCGTCTTTGTTATGCAAACAAAATATCCAAGAAGCGCACTGGCGGTTAATCGGTAAAACGATACGACGCTTTCACAATAAAAATGTTTTCCACGCCGACTTGAATGCTCACAACATTTTGTTGTTGCCCGAAAAAGACCAAGTTTTTTTGGTAGACTTCGATCGTAGCTTTATATGTAAAAAAAGAAATGCATGGCAACAAGCCAACCTCAACCGCCTGAAACATTCATTAAAAAAGCTACATAAAAAGCATCGCGGTATTTTCCACTATAACAAGGATAATTTTTCGGCTTTGGTCGAGGGCTATCACGAAAACGCTTATTCTCCCGTATTCCCTCGCATCAACGGCGGAGGTTGAAAATCCAGCGATTCTAGTGCTGCAATATAACGCTGGGCAATATCCGTATATCGGCTTAAATAATTTTTCGCCGCTACGGCATTGTTCTTGTAGTAATCGGGTTGTTTGACGACATTTTCAAAAATATCCGCTAAGGCTCGTACATCGTCTACGATGATAAGCCCCCCCGTCTCGTTTAGTGCTTGCGCTTCTTCGACTATGTTATCCAGATAAAAACCGGTAACTTGAGGTGTGCCGAGTATCGCAGCTTCCAATATGTTGTGTCCGCCTTTATTAACCAACGACCCCCCTAAGAAAACCAAACGCGCGTGTTTAATCAGTTGCGGCAGTTGTCCTATGCGGTTGTATAAGATGATATCGCAGTCGCCGACCGCCCCGGCAGAATGATAATAATCGGCACGAATACGGTTGCCTTGCAAAGCATTTAATATTTTCTCCGCCCTTCGCGGATGACGCGGCGCAATCACCAGCACGCAGTCCCTTTTCTCTATTCGCTGCCATACTGCGGCGATTTGTAGTTCTTCGTCGTCGTGCGTAGAGGCGGCAAGGATATAAGGTCTGTTAATCAAATCCGGTAATTGTTCGTCAAAACTCGCCGCATATTTGAGGTTGCCCACGGTTTTAATTTTCCACGGCGGTGCGCCCGCTCGTATATAAGTTTCTCTATCGCGTTCGGATTTCGCATAGATCGCTTTTAAGGGCATCATGCTTTGCTCGTAATAGCGACGTACCCACACATTTGCATTCGCAGTACGCTCGGACAAGCGCGCATTGATAATCACGGTCGGAATACGAAGTTCGGCACAACGATGGAACAGGTTAAACCAGACTTCGGTCTCCATAATGAGTGCCGCTCGCGGCCGAAGTGTCTTCAAAAAATGTTTTACCGGGAAGATGTAATCCAAAGGCAGGTAGCAATGCTGCATTCGATGCCGGGCTTCGGACTCGAATACTCGGGCGGAACTAATCGTAGTCGTCGTGACGAGTAGGCGATCTTCGGGATATTCGGCGAGCCACTGCTCGAGCAGAAGCAGTGCGGTGTTAAGCTCTCCGACCGAGGCGCAATGTACCCATAACGGTCGCTCGCGCAAAGCCGGTAGACACATGCCGAAACGTTGCAATATATAACGAAAGCTACGGTATCTAATCCCTACGATAACCGTATAAAGCAATAGTAGCGGAAAGATTGCCCACAATAAAAGCCGATAGGCTACGGCAATCATTCGGCTATGGTTTATTGCTTGCCGGCTTTAGCGCAACCATCGGTCGATTTGTTGTATATCCTCTGCGGACAGTACGCCTGCTACCTTTTTTAGACCAATCGTATCGATGATGTAGCGATGACGCGCCATCATATAGTCGCGTTTCGCCGCAAATAAATCTTCTACCGCAAGTAGCACATCTACCGAAGAACGCGTGCCTACGCTAAATCCGATTTCATTCGCCTCGTAAGCACTTTGTGCCGAGTCGACAGCACGCCTCAACGCCTGGGTCCGGCTGATACTCGCCAGCACATTCAAATACGACTCTTGTGCTTGTTGTTTGATAGTGCGATGTGTCTCTTCCGTTTGCTTTTGGCTTTCTAACGCAAACTGCGAGGCTTGTTTCACCCTATAGTGGGTCTCACCGCCTGCAAACAGCGGGATTTGCAGTTCCAGTCCTAACTCGGTGCCCCGTGCCGTTCTTTCACTCGGTGCATTACTTCCCATAATTTCATTTTCGTTGCGACGAGCATACGCGCCCAATGTCGGAAAGTGGTCGGCACGCTGTCGCCTCACCTCGTCCTTGGCAATATTGGTGGTCAGCTTTTGGGCAAGTAGCTCCGGATTTTGCTCGCTTGAGGTCTTGACCCAGGTGTCCATATTCTGCGGACTAGGATAAACGATCGGTGCGTCTTCGGATAAGACTCTCAGTGCAGAGATATTCTCGTCGACGATGATTTGCAATTTGGATAGATTTACCGATAATTCGGTCTCGTCGGATATTTCGTCGGCAATCGTGAGATCGAAGGAGGCTTCGGCCTCTTTGACATCGGTGATTGTCGCAAGCCCGACCTCGAAGCGGGCGCGCGCCTGCTCTAGTTGCCGTTCTACCGCTTCTTTCTGCGCACGTGTGAATTCCAGCTGGGTCTGCGAGTCCAATACCATAAAATACGCTGCCGCAACACGCTCCAATAAATCGTGTTCTGCCAATCGCAATTCAAGCTCTGCGCGCTGCGCCCTAGAACGGGATTGGGCTAGTTCTACATAGTGCTTTTTGTTGAATATTGACTGTTCGAGCGACAGTGTCATGTTTCGCCTTTGATAACTATAATTAGCTTCCTCCATAGGATTTCCCGGGCTACGCTCGTCAAAACCACGAACCTTTTCATCGTTGATTTTCGTACGATTTGTCCGCAACGAAATTTGTGGTAATAACCGAGCACGGCTGATCGACGGCTCTAGAATATTCGCCTCATAATTAGCCAGACTTGCCTGATAACGCATGTCGTTTTTTGTTGCCATTCGATACAGTTCCGAGAGGCCGCGTTTTTCCGAGGCACGCACGTTTTCGAATTGAACAGTGTCTTGCGCATTGGCAACGGCGGTTAAAAATAAAATTGCAAAGAGTAAGCCGATTAAATATGCGAACGTTAAATTGTCGTTGTCTTCGTACATCTGCTCCGTTCTATTTATAAGTTAATCTCTTATTCGTAAGTCGGCATGCTAGGGTCTATATCTTTAGCCCACGCATCGATGCCACCTTTGAGGTTGATTACTTTTTTGAATCCATGTTTCTCCATATACAATCCTGCCGCACGACTACGTATGCCGTGATGACAAATGACGACTATTTCGGCATCTCGATTTAATTTACCTATCTGCTCCGGCAGCTCCGACATCGGTATCAACTCGGAATCGGGCAAATGCACGATATCGTATTCCCACTGCTCGCGTACATCTATCAATACGGGCGGTTTATTTGCTTCGCCGATATAAGTTTTCAGTTCTTTAGGATATAGTTCGTTCATAAATTAAAAAGTATATTTTAACCATAAATTAATAAATCGATACGATGTTTATTCAACCGCAGTGTAAGCCACAAATAGAACCGCCGAGTGAAACCGCCGAGTGAACCGGTAGGTCAATCGGCGTCACGCTCTACAAAATATAAACATGGGGCTGATGAAAAAGTATCCACGAACCGTAGGGGCGGACTAGCATGATGCCTTATTAAAAATCAAGTCATTTTATTCATTTTTTATCTCCGTTTTATATTTTTCCTGAGTATCGATTTAGGACGCAGATGCGCAACAATAATTCGGGTCAAACGGCTTCCTGTATCTGAGTATCCCGTAAATAATACGTGCCAGCTTATGGGCGCAAGCAACAATAATCTGCTTTTTAGTTAACTCCGGACGCCGCCGACTTAATTGGTCGGCAAAGGCACGGATGATTGGGTTATGAACCCGTGCCGAGAGTGCCGCCATAAACAGCAGGGTGCGCAGTTCGGCATCGCCCATTTTAGAGATATGCGCCTTCGCCTCGTAGTTGCCGGACTGCCGGTGCCTTGGGTTGAGACCGACATAGACTGCGAATTGCTCTGCGTTATCAAATGTCTTATCATTGAAAACAGCACACAGGGCAATCGCTGTCTGAGTGCCGATGCCGGTAATGGAACACAGCAACTGCTCAAGCTCTGCGAGTTGCTCGTCTTGAGCGATAATTTGCTCCATTTCGGCATCCTGCTTAGCAATCTGTTTGTCAAAGTATCTCAGGTTCTCAGCTGCTCGTTTTTTTTGCCTTGCATCGCATAAGGTTTTCATACAATTACTTAACCCGGTATGATCTTTGACTAATTGCCTGCGCACTTTTCGTGCATCTCTCAAGGCGAGTGCAGTCGGCGACGGCATTTGCCAATCTTTACCGTCAACAGCGAATGCGAACAGTGCGATGAGCCGCGCATCATCGCGATCGGTTTTATTGTGCATACCAAGCGATTGGCGGAAGCTGGCAACCTGCGCCGGTTTGACAATCCTAATCGGATGTTGCGCCAGATAGCCGGCTTTGCACAGGGCGAACTCAAAACCGCCGGTGGCTTCAACACAGATGCGACAGTGCGGTGCGCAGTGTTTGCTAGCCCAAGCTAACAGCTGCTTAATGCCTTTAGCATCATTGCTAAATTGTGCCTCGGCAAAACTATTATCGGTGAATAATAGAGCGGCCTCTAAAGTGTCTTTAGAGACATCCACGCCGATTATGGCAGGGTGTTTGTTTTCCATAATAATATCCTCCATTATGGTTGTTCAGTGAATAAAATACTCGGTAGCCAGTTCAGGAAAGTATGACTACGCCGCCCACACAGGTAAATACGAGATCTAAAGTCTCAAGCTGCCTTCCGAGCTCTATAGTCATAGCGCCGGAGGAGTGCTTTTCATGCTAACAGGCTTTAATGCCTCGTCCGTCCTGCGGCGTGTCTCCTCCGACTTCCTAGGTACTGCAACTACCTAAGCATTTATCTTATATAAATAAGCTAGGGTTTAATATACCTGTCCGCCCGTAGCGCGTTGGTCGGCACGATTTATACATTCATTCATCCAATTTATGGAAACCAAAACCATACGGCGCAAGCGGTTGGGTTTGCCCTCATAGATTGAAATGTTTAAGCCTATATCTTGCACATAAACCGGCATTAGGTAATAATGGAAAGAATAATGAGCGATACAACCGAGCAGTTTCAAAAGATAAGCCTACCCCAAGCACTAAAACACGAAGCGTCGCGTAAAGTCTATGTGACCGGTTCGCGGGAGGATTTGCATGTGGGAATGAGAGAGGTTATACAAAGCGACACACCGAGCGAGGACGGCCCTATCGCCAACCCCCCGATTCCGATATACGACACTGCAGGTCCTTATACCGATGATTCGGTAGAGATCGATCTACATCAAGGGTTGGCAGAAAAACGGCACTTATGGATAGACGAGCGCGCCGATTGCGAAATAATTCCGCCGCAAGATAACGATGCAAAATCGGCAACCGGGAACGGTTGCTTTATTCGTTCGCGTCGCATCCTCAAAGGGACTTGCGTAACCCAAATGCATTACGCGCGGCAGGGCATCATCACCCCCGAGATGGAATATGTTGCGCTACGAGAGGATAATCGCTTGAACGAAATCAAAAAAGACCCGAATTATGCCGATTTATTATGCCAACACAAAGGCGTGCGCTTCGGTGCCGAAATTCCCGACACGATAACACCCGAGTTTGTACGCAACGAAATTGCCGAAGGACGAGCGATTATGCCGTCCAATATCAATCACCCCGAACTCGAACCGATGATTATCGGTCGTAATTTTCTGGTTAAGGTCAACGCCAATATAGGTAATTCCGCGGTACGTTCTTCTATCGCCGACGAAGTGGAAAAAATGGTCTGGGCGGTGCGTTGGGGTGCGGACACTATTATGGATCTCTCTACCGGCAAAAATATACACGAAACACGAGAATGGATTATACGCAACTCGCCGGTGCCGGTAGGAACCGTGCCGATTTATCAGGCTTTGGAAAAGGTCGACGGCAAAGCCGAAGATTTAAGCTGGGAAGTTTTCAGAGATACGCTGATAGAACAAGCTCGGCAAGGTGTCGATTATTTCACGATACACGCCGGCGTATTACTACGCTACATTCCACTCACCGCCGAGCGAGTCACGGGCATCGTCTCCAGAGGTGGATCGATTATGGCAAAGTGGTGCTTGTCGCACCACCACGAGAATTTCCTGTATACGCACTTTGAAGACATCTGCGAGATTATGAAACAATACGATGTGTCTTTTTCGCTCGGCGACGGTTTGCGACCCGGCAGTATTGCCGACGCCAACGACGAAGCACAGTTTGCCGAATTGCAAACACTCGGAGAGTTGACCCGCATCGCTTGGCAGCACGATGTGCAGACTATGATAGAAGGTCCCGGACACATACCGATGCATCTCATAAAAGAGAATGTAGACAAAGAATTACGCGACTGCATGGAGGCACCGTTCTACACTCTGGGGCCGTTGGTAACCGATATTGCACCGGCGTACGACCATATCACTTCGGCAATCGGTGCGGGAATGATCGGATGGTACGGTACTGCGATGCTGTGCTATGTGACACCCAAAGAACATTTAGGCTTACCCGACCGAGAAGATGTGCGCGACGGCTTGGTCGCTTATAAGATTGCCGCACATGCGGCGGATCTGGCAAAAGGACATCCGGGCGCACAACTACGCGACAACGCATTGTCCAAGGCGCGCTTCGAATTCCGCTGGCAAGACCAGTTTAATCTCAGCCTGGACCCCGAGCGAGCCAGAGAATACCACGACCAAAGTTTGCCGCAAGAAGCTGCCAAGCGTGCCCACTTTTGTTCTATGTGCGGGCCGCGCTTTTGTTCGATGAAAATCACCCAAGATGTGCGCGCTTATGCGGCGCGCATCGGCAAGTCGGACATAAAAGTGGCAGTGCAAACCGGCTTGCAAGAAAAAGCAAGCGAATTCCGAGATAGCAACGCGGAAGTCTACCGCAAATTATAAAATCGCCGATTGGGCCGGTAGGTCAATCGGCATGACAGTGTATAGAATAGTGCAGATACGACGGGACTGTTGAAAAAGTATTTCATACAATGTAGGGGCGGGCGGACATGTAAGTCCGCCCCTACGGCTTGGTGGTTATTATAAATTCACGGCGCAAGCGGTTGGTGTTGTGCGATGTCCGCACTTTTTCAACAGCCCTACGCCACAACCACCCCGTCAGGCTTCGCTCTCCACAGGAGGGGAATGTATATGAAACTAATTTATAAAACCATACTGCTTGCCGTTTCGGTATTCATGATACCGGTGGCAGCCGATGAAATACCGACCGAGGTGATGGTTGTCACCGCGAAAAGATTGCCTACCGACACCGACCGCCTGAGCGGTAGCGTGAGTGTGATTACTGCCGAACAGATAGAACGCCGACAATATCAAGTACTCGGCGATGCCCTGCGCGATATTCCCGGTTTATCGGCACCTCCGTTGGGCGGTGTGGGCGCGCAAACTTCGGTCTTTATACGCGGTACCGAATCCGACCATGTTCTAATCCTGATAGACGGTGTAGAAGTCACCGACCCTGCGGCAGGCAATCGCTACGAGTTCTCGCAGCTTTCGCTGAACGGCGTGGCACGCATAGAAGTACTACGCGGTAATTACAGTGCCGAATACGGTTCCGAAGCACTCGGCGGCATCATCAATATCATCACCCGAACACCGACGCAGAACGACATCTACGCTCAAGTCGAAGCAGGTTCTTTTGATAGACATTCTGCAACGATCGATATAGATGCGGTTTATAAATCATTGGATTTTTCATTGAGCGGCAGATATTTCGAGACCGACGGGGAAAGTTTTCTGGCCGACCGCCTACGACTGCGCGATGTCTGTGCAATTCAAGACGAAGAGCGCGACGGCTATAGAAACAGCAATGTCAAAATCAACGCAGGCTTATTGCTAATCCCCGAAACCGATACCAAGCTGACGATAAAATCGGAATATAGTCAAGCCGACTTGGAATATGACCGTGACTTTGTGGACCCTGACTTTCCTTTCTGCGAAGATCCAAAAACCGAACAATCGTCCTATACGAAACGGACGACATTCGCGCTTTCGGGAAATTATTTTGACGGGATATGGAGTCCGACATGGCGCATGGATTATTATCAACGCGATAGCCGCGACACGGCAAGCCCCCAAAATAAAGGCGAGCGTTTCAAACTTAACTGGCACAATGTGTGGCAACCGCGCCCGAACTTGGATATGGCATTCGGCGTAGAAACCGAACTGGAACAAGCGCACACCGACGAAGACTTTGACGCAAGCGCACGCACCAACGCATTCTATACCGAACTGCGCTACACGCCGACACCCGATTGGCATTTGAATGTGGGCTGGCGCAACGACGACTCCGACGACTTCGCTAGCGAGCGTAGCTATCAATTAGGCACGGTACTACATGCAAACCTGAATACACGACTACACCTCAATTACGCGACCGCCTTTAGATCACCTTCGTTGATAGATCGTTTTGGAGGTTACTCGGGTTTTTCGGCAAACCCGAACTTAAAACCCGAAACCAGCCGCAGCTGGGAAGCGGGTATAGAACAAAACTGGCTACGATGGCGATATGGTTTCACTTATTTCAACACCGAAATCAATGATTTAATCGATCTTCATATCAGGACTGTTTTTGACCCGGATCGCAGATTTATATTCATACCCATTAATATAAATCAAGCACATATAGACGGATTAGAGAGCTTTATCGCGTTTCGAGCGGACGAAACGCTTGCCGCGCGGCTGGATTACACCCAAACCAGTGCCTACGATCAATCTAATCGAAGACTACTTAGAAGACCGTTGCGCCAAGCTGTTTTATCTGTAGACTACGACCCCGACGAGGGCATGCTGTCGGGTTGGTCTTTCGATATGACCTTGAACTACAGGGGACCGCAACGCGATGGGGAAAGAATAAATTTCCCAAATACTATAAACAAAGGCGGTTATACCCTCGCCAACTTGAATCTAAACTATACGATCAACGATCGCCTGAAACTCTACGGCGGCATCAACAACCTATTCGATAAATCGCACGAACCTGCAGACGGCTACCGAGGCACCGGCATTAACGCACATATCGGGTTATCACTAAGATAACGACGCAAACCACCGTTAGGAGCAAGCGACAATCTACTATGTTATAATCAGCATCATAGCTTAAATGATATAAATACCTTGATTAACATTTTATAAACGATATGAAAGACAGTGAATTTATAAATTATTTTATGGTTGTGTTAGGTGTGCTGATTGCGATTACCGTAATCCTACTGGTGCTGGCTAACAACTTAGCCGCTCGCCAAGAAATAATGGATGTTGCAATGCTCAAGAGTACTAAAGAGCGCATCGCACCTATAGGCCAAGTCAATATAGGAAATGTTCCCGCACCGAAGGCATCCGCGACCGATGCCGGAGGCGAAGCCACGGCGGTTGCTTTTAGTCCCGAAGGCGTTTATCAATCGGTATGTCATACCTGCCACGGCACGGGTGTGCTGGAGTCGCCGCGTATAGACGACACTGCCGAATGGAAGAAGCGCTTAGCGGAAGGCTTGGACACCGTCTACCAGAAAGCGATACAAGGGGTCGGCAACATGCCGGCTAAAGGTGGACGCACCGATCTCTCGGATCAAAACTTCAAAAAAATTGTAGATTACATGCTAAAGCAATCCGGTGCCTCTTCCTAAACATTGAAAAGCAAGGAAATATAAACAGAGATATCACAACCATAAATATCAATAAGAAAGAACAAAAGAAGGTCGGGTAGATGCTAAGCGATAAGTATAGAAACCTTCAATTAAAGATTAATTTCGAATCGTTTCTGAGTAAACATCTTGACAGTGGCATCGACACATTAAACTCCGTTTTCCGACCGGATGATTTTTTTGTTTCTCGAAACAACGAAGGGCTGGATATTTGGCTACGAGAAATTAATTTATCCTCTCTAGAATGTCTTTTGACATCTCAAAAATCGGAACAAACAAAAGAGCTATTCAAATTAATTTATGATGAAATATCAAAAATTCGAAGTTATGGAATCAAAGGAAACAAAAGATTATATGTTGGTTACAATAAGGAACGTAAGGTCTTTCAAAGAAAAAACAAAGAGATCCGCAGAGGGAAGCATTATTATGCAAACGACAATACATTTGAAATACACTCAAATCAACTTCCGACCGAATACGAGAATCAAATCATTTGTGGGGATAGCCATGAAATCCTCAAAAAACTGCCCGACAGTTGTATTGACTTAGTATTTACCTCACCGCCCTATAATTTTGGATTAGACTACGAAACTTCGGATGATGCGATCGACTGGGATGGGTATTTTAATAAACTATTTGTAATCCTCGACGAATGCATACGAGTATTGAAATACGGCGGCAGATTAGTTATAAATGTGCAACCGTTATTCTCCGATTACATACCGAGCCATCACATAATCTCAACCCATTTGATGAATCGGAAAATGATTTGGAAAGGTGAGATTTTATGGGAAAAAAACAATTACAACTGCAAATATACCGCATGGGGTAGTTGGAAGAGCCCTTCAAGTCCGTATCTGAAATACACCTGGGAGTTCGTCGAAGTATTCTGCAAAGGAAGTCTGAAAAAAACCGGCAAGTCCTCCGATGCCGATATAGACACGGATTCATTCAAGGAATGGGTTGTCGCAAAATGGTCCATCGCGCCTGAGCGTAATATGAGGAAATTTCAACATCCTGCTATGTATCCGGTTGAACTTGCAAGAAGAGTGATTCTGCTTTTTAGTTTTCGAAACGATATTGTTTTAGATCCATTCAATGGTGCCGGAACGACCTGTGTGGCAGCAAATGCCCACAACAGAACCTATTTAGGCATTGATGTATCCCAAAAATACTGCGACATGTCAAAATCTCGATTATCAAGGCAAAATCCGCTGTTAATTTAATTGACATATTAATGTCGAAAAAAACATCTCTCATAGAATCTGATCCAATTCCAAGTCGTCTTCAAATTATTCAGAAATACAACTCGTTTATCGAGACAATCGATGAGAGAGCGTCTTCTGATAATCAATCAAGAGCATATGGAGGTTTGATTCGTTCAGAGAAAGGAAAACTTTTGGAATACATTGTTAGACAGCTTATTAGAATCGCATGGCATGAACTTGACCAAGAAAAAAATAGACTGTCAATTCATAAAGTGAAGACATACAAAATGCGAGTGAAGCCTGAATATGTTCAACAACTAGAAGATCTGGAAGTTAAGAATTATATTCTCAGCAATATAAAGGAGTACTCCTACCGTGCGCATGTAGATGTCCATGTATTTGTCGACGACAAATTCATTTTAGGAATTGAATGCAAGTCTTACACTGAAAATGCTATGCTTAAGCGAATATTGGTAGATTTCATGCTATTAAAGCAAATTCATCCTAATCTTAACTGCTGCCTAATTCAACTGGAAAGTCAGCTGGGAGGCGATTACTCGAGTCCCAAGTCATTGGTTCAATACGGAAGTCCTACCACACATACATTAATGTCATTTTTTGAAAATGTCCACCTCCACATCATTACGATCCTTGAAGGAGAAAGAAACATCAATAAACCAATTCATAAAAAGGAATATATAAAAAGGCTTGATAACGATCTTCTCAATCAAGCAATCGAAAAACTAAAACAGCTGTTAAAAGATAATATTAGAGACCAGTAACCAGTTTGCCAAAATCTGCTTTGCCGACTTCATTAAAACTGTTGCAGGTTTATTTAAGCGAAGTGCCGTATCAATCTTTTTTATAATTCCCCCAAAAATACACGCTTATACACGCAATAATTTATCCAGAGTTCTGTACGCAATCGCCTCCAGCAAGTGGGGTTCTTCTATTGCTTCGCTAGTCGTTAGATCGGCAATCGTTCTGGCGACCCTCAGAATCCGGTAATACGCGCGGGCCGATAATTCCATTTTATCTATAAAACGCGTCAATAATTTTTGTTCCGCTTGCTTGAGCTTGCAGAAATGGTCTATCTCTTTACCTTCCAATAGCGCATTGTTCTTGCCTTGCCTCTGTAATTGCCTTTGCCAAGCCGATAATACACGCGCCTGTATCACCGCACTGGTTTCACCGCGTGATGTGATCCGATTCAGCTTGCTCCATTGGATACGCGGCACGCGTATATGTAAATCTATACGATCCAACATAGGAGACGAAAGTCTACGATAATAATGTATGAGCCGCTGCTCGCTACAGTTGCAGCGACCGTATTCATCTACATCGGAGCCGTCGGGGCAAGGGTTCATTGCTGCGATGAGTTGAAAACGAGCGGGATATGTTACGCTTAAAGATGCACGGGCCAGGTTGATTGTACCGGTCTCTATAGGTTCGCGTAAGCCGTCTATGGCTTGACGACTGAACTCGGTCAACTCGTCCAAAAAAAGAACTCCGTTGTGTGCTTTGGATATTTCGCCCGGTTTGGGATGCGTGCCGCCACCGAGCAAAGCAGCTGCCGACGCGCTGTGATGCGGCGAGCGAAACGGTCGGAGATAAAAATTATTCGGTGTTAATGCCTCTGCCCCCAACGACATAATGGATGCGGTTTCTATTGCTTCATTTTTGTTCATCAACGGCAAAATAGTCGGGAAACGTTGCGCCAACATCGTCTTGCCACTACCGGGAGACCCCATCATCAAGCAGTGATGACGACCGCTCGCAGCAATTTCCAATGCCCGTACGGCGTGACCTTGTGCGCGCACTTCGGACATATCACCGACATCAACTATCGTTGTGGCTTCCTTCAAAGGCGATACCGGTTTCGGTTCATTGAGTTCGCTCAACCAGCGATACACTTCGATTAAATGCTCGGCACAATAGATTTGAGCCTGCGGCTGCGCGGATAAAATCAAGCCTGCTTCTCTTTCATTGGCATGAGAGATAACCAATCGTCGCTTTGCTTTGATGGCAGCGAGGATGATCGGAATAACACCTTTTACCGATAGCAGTTCACCGCTTAAACTGAGTTCGGATAAAAACTCGTAGCCGACTAGTTTCTCATGCGCTAACTGACCGCTCGCAGCCAATATGCCCAGCGCGATAGGCAGATCGAAACGCCCACCCTCTTTGGGTAAATCGGCCGGAGACAAATTAACCGTGACCCGTTGCTGAGGAAATTTGAATTGATTATGCGACAGTGCGGCACGAACCCGATACTGGCTTTCTTTAACCACCGTTTCGGGTAAGCCTACGATATGCATGCGCGGAAGTCCCGAAGCGATGAATACTTCTACCTTCACCGCGATCGCTTCAATTCCGCTACAGGTTCTGCTATGTACGATTGCAAGGCGCATCAAATTATTCTCCATCAATGCACTAGAATAATTTGAAGTCACGGCAATGGCCGTTATTTCCGATAAAATCGCCCGATTAACCGACGAACGACAAAACAACGATGTAAATTATAAAATTTAGGGGCACCCATCATAATTGCCGATTGACCTACTGGCTCAATCGGCGGCTCTATATTGCCGATTGACCCGTCGGGCGGACATGCCAGTCCACCCCTACGTAGGTAAACATAAATTGGGTTGGTAAATATTATATGATGCTTGACGACACTACCGTTCGGCTTCGGCAATCCGTTTTTCTAAGTCTTCAACTTGTTTGAGTAAGCGATGCAGCAACGCAACTTGCGCGTCGTATTCTTCACGACTGACTAGATTCATCTTTTTGATCAGTGCTTCCAACCCCAGCCGTATGCCCTGCTCTACTTCTTTGCGTGCATCGCCGACGAAAGGTGGCAAACCTTTTATAATCTCCTGCACCAGTTGATTGATCTCTTCCTTTTTCATGGATTATCGTGGTTATTTATTTTGCGTATAGCTTGCCGGGTCTAATCAATGCCGAGTGCTCGAAAAATCAATCATTCTTTGGGTTGAGCGCAACGCTTTGCGACGTATTGTCTCGGGAACTTTGACCTCATTATCAAGTTTATCCAGGGTTTGTTCTAGATTATCCAATCCGTTCATCGCCATCCACGGACAGTGTGCGCAGCTTTTGCAGGTTGCGCCTTCCCCTGCGGTTGGGGCTTCGATAAATTCTTTATTTTTCGCAAGTTGTCTCATCTTATAGAAAATGCGGTTGTCGGTTGCAACGATAAAACGCTTATTCGGCAATTCCACGGCAGCCTTGATCAACGCACTGGTAGAACCGACCGCATCGGCTATGTCGATCACCGCCTCGGGAGATTCCGGATGCACAAGTACCGCAGCGTCGGGATAACGCGCTTTTAACTCTAATACACCGCTATACTTAAACTCCTCATGCACCACGCAGCTACCTTGCCACAACAACATGTCGGCACCGCTTACCTTTTCGATATAACGACCTAAATACCTATCGGGTGCCCAAATAATTTTCTCGTCCCGATCCATTAAATGAGAGATAATCTGCACTGCGTTGCTGGAGGTGACCACCCAATCGGCAAGTGCCTTGACCTCGGCGCTCGTGTTCGCATAAACAACGACTACCCGCTCCGGATGTTGCTTACAAAACGACGCGAATTGATCGGCAGGGCAACTCAAATCCAACGAACAAGTGGCTTCAAGCGTAGGCATCAACACTCGTTTTTCGGGGTTGAGAATCTTTGCGGTTTCACCCATGAAACGGACACCCGCAACAACCAAGGTTTGGGATTCGGTATTTTGACCGAATTTTGCCATCTCCAAAGAATCTCCGACAAAACCACCCGTTTTCTCGGCCAATTCCTGTATGTCTTCGTGTACGTAATAATGGGCAATCAAAGTCGCATTTAGCTTGCGAAGTTTCTCGGCGATATATACGAGTCTCAATTCCCGTTCGCGACCGTGATATTCGGGTACGAGCGTACATACATCGGCGGTTATCGGGGCTTTAACCGCAACCGCTTCGGGCATATACCGTATTGTTTGTGATTCAGCAGAAATCATAATTTCGTATTTCCATGGCAATTAGTTATCGGGGGATCGTTGTACATAATAACATATCATGGTGCAGAGATACACAGAACTAACCGGCACGACCGGTTGTGCGCAAAGGAATAGCTCTTTGAGTTACGGTCTGCTCTTTGCCCGATAATGCCTGCCATTCGAGTTTTATCAAAAAATACCGTCCCGAACGATTGATAGTCAATTTTCCTTGAGGAAACAGCGGCTTTGTGATACCGAACCGCCGACACTGTGCGGATTTTATTGCCGTCTTGCAGCCCCATAAAGCCAACTGAAAGCCGGCGAACTCCCGAGGGTTGCATGTCTTCGAGAAACAGTCAGAAGCACCGACACCGGAATTACCGCTACTTAGATAGTATTCGGCGTGCGGACTGGCGTATAGCACTGCGGAAATTTCGTCCAACAACAGGCGCGCTTGTAATAAGCGTATCAGTTCTCTCTCGGTGGACAAATTTTTCTGTTGTAACTGCGCAAATCCCAATAATGCGATAACCGAGATCGCCAAGGCAAGCAAAAGTTCTATCAAGCTAAACCCCGAGCATGCGAACCGACGATGAGAACGAGAGTATCGCATCGTTCAAGACGAGCAGTCGCCGACATCGGGCGGCAGACCATCGTTTTGATATTGCACCAAACGCACTCTGCCGCTTTGACTGATGACAAGCTCCGAAATCGCTTGCGTTGACGACCCCGAACAAAGGATAAAACGTCCGTTGTAATTCGCTTTGCCGAAACGATTATAAGTAATGAACCGTGAAAAAGTTTTCGAGCGTATGACAATGTCTCGGGTGTCGCCTTGTTGCACCATCAGGAGACGCTCATTGCGATCCAATTTTCCATTGACAGAATCGGGATGCTCGATAAAAACAAGCCAGCCTTTTTCGTAAGATATCCCCGAACAACGCGCACCATCCTCACTACTGCAAATCGTAGTCGCACTGCCGCTGACCGTCGCATAGCTACGCGCAAACTCTAAGGCTTCCCAAAACCGATGCGTATAATGCATGAATCTATTCTGCTTAACCCAGTAAGCAGGCAATGCTAAAACCGAGACCAACAACAAACCGCTAATCGCCAGTGTAAGCAACAACTCGATCAATGTGAAACCCGCAGTCGTATTTTTCCTATCCATGTTGCCATATTAGACAACGCGGATAGACAAAAAAAATTTATCCGACCAACAAGCCTAAATAAGCGATAAACAAGATTGGAAGCAAATTGCTAGGAATACTATCACTGTACTTGTGCAGAATGCGCGGCAACCACCCCGTCAGGCTAACGCCTGCCACCCCTCCACAGGAGGGGAATGTACCGATACTGTACCTTGTGCAGAATGCGCGGCAACCACCCCGTCAGGCTAACGCCTGCCGCCATAAGGGCAGACATGCCAGTCCGCCCCTACAAGGAGGGGAATGTACCATTAGTTATTTAACTTCAATTTTTCCCGAGTCTAGATTACTCAAGATGCCGATGGGGGCTGCTCGTTCAAAACCTTTTGCAAAGAATAAGTTCATTACTTTCGGTATAGCCGCCGGTGCGCAAGCAATGAGTAGACCGCCGTTGGTTTGAGGATCGCTTAGCAGGGTTTTGATTTTTTTTGCTTTAGCCGATAAATCTACATCACGACGGCAATGTTCCCAGTTACGAGTGCCTGCTCCGGTGCTAACACCGTTCGCTGCCAAATCTACGGCTTGTTCAATCAACGGGATATTATTGATAATGATTGAGGCTCGCAGTTTTGACGCTCGGCACATCTCCAGTAAATGGCATAATAATCCGAACCCGGTGACATCGGTCATCGCATGCACCGACCTTAGCTTTGCGAGTTCGACACCTACATCGTTCAGTTGGCTTGCATGCTTTATCAAGGTTTTGTAGCCTGCTTGATCGAGTTTGTTTTGTTTATAAGCAGCTGCCAATACGCCGATGCCCAGCGGCTTGCTCAATAGCAAGACGTCGCCGGATCGTGCCGTGTTGTTCCGCTTAATATGACTAGAATGCACCAAACCACAAACCGAGAGACCGTAGAAAGGTTCCCGACAGTCTATAGAGTGTCCGCCGGCCACCGCAACACCGGCATGATTACAGCTTGCACTACCACCCTCTAATATTTGTGCTATCACCTCCGTTGCCACTTTATCGGTCGGCATACCGAGTATGTTTAATGCCAAAAACGGTTTTCCACCCATCGCATAAACATCGGACAATGCATTGGCAGCGGCAATGCAACCGAAATCAAAAGGATTGTCTACCAGAGGTGCAAAGAAATCGGTTGTCGCAATCAATGCTTGTTTGGAATTAAGTTCATAGAGGGCTGCGTCGTCGAGAGTATTGCGACCCGAAATGAGTTGCGAGTCGGATAAGGCAGGGATATTTTCCAGCAATTTCCCGAGTATATCCGGGGAAATTTTGCATCCACATCCGCCGCCGTGAGATAATGCGGTTAATTTGAAGTTTTGAGTCATGTTTAAGCTAGCAGAAAATTGGACCTTAGATCATCTTGTGCGTTTTGACGACATCTTAGATGTGCGCTCACCTGCAGAGTACGAACTCGACCATATGCCTCAAGCACTTAATTTTCCGGTGCTGGACGATGAAGAACGTTCACGCATAGGCACATTATATAAAAAAGTCTCCGGTTTTGAGGCTAAAAAGCGAGGTGCCGCTTTGGTGGCATCGCATATCGCATCGCACATAGAAAAGCATCTTGCCGACAAAGCCGAGAGCTGGCAACCTTTAGTGTATTGTTGGCGCGGTGGCACCCGTAGCGCAGCGATGGTTCAAGTCCTAAACGACATAGGCTGGCAAGCGCAACAGCTACCCGGTGGCTACAAAGCGTATCGGCGTAGGGTGATAGAAACATCCGCCGAACTTGCTCCTCGATTACGCTTTATAGTATTATGCGGAAAAACGGGTGTCGGCAAAACACGATTGCTAGAGGCTTTGCGTAAGCATGGAAAACAAGTACTGGACTTGGAAAAAATCGCAAACCACAAAGGTTCGGTACTCGGTGAACCAACGGAGGGAGAACAACCCTCGCAGAAAGGTTTTGAAAGCACGTTGTGTCATACGATAAGGGCCTTAGACCTTGAGCAAGCCGTTTATGTGGAAGCAGAGAGTCCTAAGATTGGGCGCATCCAAATTCCGACGGTTCTACTCGATGCGATGCACTGCGGCCGATGTCTACATATAGAAGCGACACGCTCTGCACGGGTGGCTTTTCTATGCGAGGAGTACCAGCATTTTCTGCAAGATCCGGAATTATTCGAATCGGCAATATCACGATTGACGGTTCATGTGGGCAAGAAAAAAATAGCGCATTGGTTGTCCTTACATAAAGCAAAAAAAATGACAGCATTAGTAGAAGACTTGCTGGTCTCGCATTACGACCCTTTTTATACACGTTCTACGAATAAACATTTTAAGCATTATCAGAATACCGGTACTACGATACAGCTCAACGACATAGACGAAGAGAACCTCAACAAAGCTGTTACCGATATTGAACAAATATAGGTTGCAGATATAGTAAAATAATTTTAACTATTTAATATATCTTTAATTCCTAAAATTAAAAAATATAAGTAATGTCTTATCCTCCTATTTATATCATCAACTTGAAGCGTACTCCGGAAAGGAAATTATCTATGCAAAGACGGCTTGATGCCTTTAATCTAAACTATAAATTTGTAGAGGCGATTGATAGATACGATTTAAGGTCTAAAGAGGATCGCTCAATCACTGCCTATCAACTGGGCATTGACACAAACAATATGGAAACCTTATACGATTATTGTAACGATTTCGGTGCTTTAGCTTGTTTGTTAAGCCATGTTAAAGTCTATAATTTAATCATAGAAAATAATATTCCATGTACTTGTGTGTTAGAAGATGATGCTTATCTATTACCTGCCTTTCCCAAGATATTAATAGCCGCGCAGCAGATATCCTGGGAGGTTTTAATGCTTTCTAGTCAATCAGTTTATGCTCGGAAAATATTATTGTCTCCCCCTTGCGGTTTCCCTAAATTAATATGCTATAAAAAATATTATCCTGCATTAAATCTCTTTACTGCTCCTATCATAGCCTTAAAATTCATAAAGTTTCTTATATTGAAATTTATACTGCGACATAAGAATAGACTCTCAAAGCATAAATACATTAAAAAAAGAACTCTCTCAGAATCTCTACTGTGGTATGTGGCATGTGAAATAGGTGCGATACCTAATCAAGATAGACATTCATGGCATAAAGTCGCTCCTAATCACTACATTACTACACCGTCGTTACAACCAGATGTAACTTCAGGCATGGCTTATATGCTGACTCGATCGGCAGCAATTAAATGGAAACAGGCAATACTTTCTGATAGAACGCACGCTATAACGCATGCTATAGATCTTGTGCCTTATCAGTTGTACAGAAAAAAAACCTTAAACCTTTATATTGTTACTCCACCCTGTGTTAAGGCTATATATCAGTATTTAGTAAATAGCAGTAATTGAGGCTGTCGGACTGGATTTTGGTCCTCTTCTAAAAAGTAGACAAAACTAAGCTTCTATGTTTTTTCAGGCATAAACCGCCGTCGCTAAACACAAAAACTTTCCTCTGCCATTCCTTAAGATATATTAAACAACTTTTGACCTTCCCCAAAAAAACACAGCGCATTGGGTTATCAAGCCCCAAGTGTATTTGCGGAGGCTATAGCATGAAAACTAACTTTGTAGATGGTAATAAAAATAGGAATTATATACTTAAATACATAACTGATTAATGAAAGCTATATAACTCAAGGGTTATTTAAGGTTTTATTTATTTTAATTTTGTGACACAATGATACATAAATAACCTATGGAGATAAACATGAAAAGACGAGCTAAAACAATCGGCATACTAGAGTTGCAAAAGATGTTTTCCACTGAATACAAAGCGAGTAAATGGTTTGAAGCTGTGCGTTGGAACGGCACCCCAGTATGTCCTAAATGCAATGCAGAGGATAACATAGTTAAGCGCAGAGATAAGCAACACCAGCACGCTTATTGCTGTAATTCGTGTAGTCCACAATACACATTTACGGTCAAAACTGGGACGCTAATGCATGCTTCAAAATTGCCTTTAGCAAAATGGGCGATTGTTTGTTATTTAATTCTAACGGCGCGTAAAGGTGTATCGTCTTTACAGCTATCAAAGGAATTAAGCATTACTCAAAAGTCGGCTTGGTTTATGCTACAGCGTGTCCGTGAGGCATGCCAGCAAGGTGCTTTTAAGCTATCGGGTTCAGTGGAAATAGACGAAACCTATATTGGTGGTAAGGAAAGGAACAAGCACGAGAACAAGCAGTTGAAATCTGGCCGAGGTGTCGTTGGGAAATCTATCATACTCGGCATGCGCGAGAGATGCGGTAGAACTAAAGCGATGCCAGTTGCAAACACCAAGCAACCTACACTACACAGAGCAATAACTAGCAATGTAGAAATCGGTAGCCAATTATATACTGATGAACATTCAGGTTATTTGAGTGTCAGTGGTATGCTCTACAAACATGATACAGTCAATCATTTGGCGAAGGAATATGTCAATGGCATGACACATACCAACGGCATAGAAAGCGTATGGGCTTTGCTTAAGCGCGGATTAAGCGGAACTTATCATCATGTCAGCATAAAGCATTTGCCGAGATATGTAGATGAGTTTTCTTTTAGATTGAACAAAGGAAACTGTCAAGTAGATACCCTAGAGCGCATGGCAGCACTAGCTAAAGGCTTTTTGGGTAAGCGATTAAGTTATAAAGAACTCACCGACAGTAATTAAAGTGGATAGCTTGGAGCGGTTTCATAACACAGCTGCAATCGCCAACAAGTATGTTGCCAGCGTTGTCAAGTGAAGTAAGCGAAAGTTTAAGAAATGAACCCTAAAGATCATAAACCAATAAACGAAAGGGATTTTAAGGAAGCTATAAAAGAGGTGTTGCTAAAGCCTACCCCTAATCGCACAAAGTATCAGAACAAAAACCCCACAAATAAGGAGCTAAATACTCGCTTTAAGCTAGAAAAGCGAGAGTGATTTATGTATTTAAGTATATAATTCCCATAAAAATGGGGTAACGTCACGAGCGAGATGATATGCGTTTTGTGGAGGATAATTGGGAGTCACCGACATTGGGGGCTTGGGGTCTGGGTTGGGAGGTATGGCTCAACGGCATGGAGATCGGTCAATTCACTTATTTCCAACAAATGGGCGGGGTAGAATGTGCGCCGGTTGCGGGCGAGATTACATACGGCATCGAGCGTCTTGCGATGAGCTTGCAACAAATAGATAATACTTTCGATTTGCTGTGGGCAAACTACGATCACGCAAAGCTATATTATCGTGATTTATTTTATCAAAACGAAAAGCAACAATCGGTTTACAATTTCGACAAGGCAAATGTGTCACAGTTGAAGCGACAATTTGACGAAAAAGAGCAAGAGTGCATGCAGTTGATAGAAAAGGCGTTGGTGTTGCCCGCTTACGAGCAAGCCGTTATGGCCTCTCATTTTTTCGACCTACTCGATGCGATGCACTGCGGCCGATGTCTACATATGGAAGCGACACGCTCTGCACGGGTGGCTTTTCTATGCGAGGAATATCGGCATTTTCTGCAAAACTCGGAATTATTCGAATCGGCAATATCACGATTGACGGTTCATGTGGGCAAGAAAAAAATAGCGCATTGGTTGTCCTTACATAAAGCAAAAAAAATGACGGCATTAGTAGAAGACTTGCTGGTCTCGCATTACGACCCCTTTTATACACGTTCTACGAATAAACATTTTAAGCATTATCAGAATACCGGTACTACGATACAGCTCAACGGCATAGACGAAGAGAACCTCAACAAAGCTATTGCCGATATTAAGGAAATGTAGATTGTAAATATGAAAAAATGTTTCAGGATGTTTATAATGTATCCTTAATTACTAAAACTTAAAGAGAACCAAGTGGCGTCTTATCCTCCTATTTATATCATCAGCTTGAAGCGTACTCCGGAAAGGAAGTTATCTATACAAAGACAGCTTGACGGCTTAAATCTAAACTATGAATTTGTAGAGGCGATTGATCAATACGATTTAAGTTGTAAGGCGGAGCGTACCATCATTGCCGATCAACTGGGTATCAACACAATCAAGATGAAATCCATGTATGATCGTCATAGTGACCATCTCGGAACCTTAGCCTGTTCGTTAAGCCATATTAAAGTCTATAATTTAATCATAGAAAATAATATCTCATATGCTTGTGTGTTAGAAGATGATGCCTATCTATTGCCTGCTTTTTCTAAGATATTAATAGCTGCGCCGGAAATATCTTGGGAGGTTTTAATGCTTTCTAATCAATCAATTTATGTTCATAAAATATTATGGACTTCCTACCGTGGTTTACTTAAATTAATACGCTATAAAAAATATTATCCTGAATTAATTCTCTCTATTGTTCCTATCATAGCCTTAAAACTCATGAAGCTTTTTATATTGAATTTTATACTGCGGCACAGGAGTAGATTCTCGAAACATAAATCCTTTAAAAAAAGACATTACTCGACATCTCTAGTATGGTATGTGGCATGTGAAATAGGGGCGTTACCTAATCAAGATAGACGTTCATGGCATAAAGTTGCTCCTAATCACTACATCACTACACCGACGCTAAAAAAAAATGCAACGTCGGGCATGGCTTATATGCTGACCCGATCGGCAGCAATTAAATGGAAACAGGAAATACTTTCTGATGAAACGCATGTTACAGATCTTGTGCCTCATCGGTTGTACAGAAAAAAAACCTTAAACCTGCATATTGTTACTCCACCCTGTGTTAAGGCTACATATCAGTTTTTATTAAATACCACTAATTGAGATTGTCGGACCGGAATTTGGTCTTCTTCTAAAAAGTAGACAAAACTACGTTTCTATGTTTTTTCCGGCATAAACCACCGTCGCTAAACACAAAGACTTTTCTCTGCCATTCCTCAGGATATATTAAACAACTTTTGACCTTCCCTCAAAAACATAACTTATGCCGAACCATAAATTCATTTGATAGAATAGACACCTTAATTATTCAAATTTAAGTTTATGACACCTAAAACAGATACGATTCAGGGCATGCTGCTATGCTTGCAGCATTATTGGGCGGAGCAGGGTTGTGCGTTACTACAGCCCTGCGATCTGCCCATGGGAGCGGGCACATTCCATCCGGCAACTTTTCTGCGGGTGTTGGGCACCGAATCTTGGCGGTGTGCCTATGTGCAACCGTGCCGACGTCCTGCAGACGGTCGTTACGGCGACAACCCTAATCGCTTGCAACATTATTATCAGTTTCAAGTGGTTCTAAAACCTTCACCGCACGCTATACAGCAGTTGTATCTAGACTCTCTAAACGCACTGGGCATTGAAGTCGAGCGAGACGATGTGCGTTTTGTGGAGGATAATTGGGAGTCACCGACATTGGGGGCTTGGGGTCTGGGTTGGGAAGTTTGGCTCAATGGGATGGAGATCGGTCAATTCACTTACTTCCAACAAATGGGTGGGATAGAATGTGCGCCGGTTGCGGGCGAGATTACATACGGCATAGAGCGTCTTGCGATGAGCTTGCAACAAATAGATAATACTTTCGATTTGCTGTGGGCAAACTCCGATCACGCAAAGCTATATTATCGTGATTTATTTTATCAAAACGAAAAGCAACAATCGGTTTACAATTTCGACGAGGCAAATGTATCTCAATTGAGGCATCAATTTGACGAAAGAGAGCAAGAGTGTTTACAGTTGATAGAAAAGGCGTTGGTGTTGCCCGCTTACGAGCAAGCCGTTATGGCCTCTCATTTTTTCAACCTACTCGACGCACGAGGGGCAATTTCGGTAACCGAAAGGCAACGTTATGTATTGAGAATCTGTAAGCTCACACATCAAATCGCTAAGCACATCGGCGACAACGAATCCCGGAATAAACGATAAACCGCTTAGCCGATATATAGCATTAAAGTCATTCGAGAAAATGCAAAGACAGAATTTGCTCATAGAAATAGGCACCGAAGAACTGCCGCCCGACGGATTATTCGAATTGGGCGAGGCTTTTGCGCAAACCCTTAAAAGGCTATGCGGTGATGCCGGTTTTGACAGCGAGCAGGCACATTCTTTTGCAACACCCCGCCGTGTCGCTGCTCGGTTGGATGCTTTGGTCGAAACACAAGCAGATCAAACGATAAAGCGCAAGGGACCACTCATAGCAAAAGCATACGATAAAGACGGAAACCCACTGCCGGCGGCGATCGGTTTTGCTAAGTCGTGCAAAGTAGCCATATCGGGACTGCAGATTGTCGAGATTAAAGACGAACAACGTCTTTATGTTGAAAAGACCGTCAAAGGTCAAAACATAAACGATTGTATTGCGGCACTGTTAGAGCAAACACTGCAACAATTACCGATGAGTAAACGGATGCGGTGGGGAGATACCGATTATGAATTCATACGCCCGATACATTGGGTGCTGGCTCTATACGGTGAGCAAACACTCGAATTGGAAGTGGCAGGCATCACCGCCGGCAAGCATACTTATGGACATCGTTATCATTGTCCCGATGCGTTAAGCGTGCCGCACGCGGATCACTACGAAAATCTATTGGAACAACAGGCTAAAGTCATTCCTTCGTTCAAAAAACGCTTGCAAAAAATAAGTTTGCAAATAGAAAAGGTAGCACAACTCGGCAAAGTGCAAACAAACGACCGCCTACTCGAGCAGGTTACATCGATTGTTGAGTGGCCGATTGCGGTTTCCGGTCGCTTTGACGAAAGTTTTTTGAACCTACCGGCGATCGTGATCGGCAAGATACTGGAAAAAGACCAAAAATGCTTTACCGTTTTAGCCGCGGACGAATCTCTAGTGCCGGAATTTATAGTGATAGCCAATATAGAAAGCACCGACCCAGATGCATTACGCCACGGTTATGAGCGAGTGGTAGAACCTAGACTGAAGGACGCGAGCTTTTTTATCGACCAAGATAGAAAACATTCGCTGGCACATTATGCGGATAGTCTTGATAAATTAGTTTTTCATCACCGATTAGGCAATTTAGCGGATAAGGTTACACGCATCACGGATATATCTCGTGCTATCGCACAACACTTGTCGGCGTCGGATAGTGCTTATGATTTTGACCGCCACGACAAAGGGATAATTGAAAGAGCCGCTTATCTTTGCAAGGCGGATCTCAGAACCGGCATCGTTTGTGAATATCCCGAACTCGCCGGCTATATAGGTGGCTATTATGCAGAATGCGACGGCGAACCTCCGGCGACATGTCGTGCAATACGGCAGCATATAAAACCGGTGCGCGCCGGCGATTCGCTGCCCGAAGAGAGAATTGCTATCGTACTGGCGATTGCCGATAGGCTAGATACCCTGGTCGGTATTTTCGGAATTGGAGAATATCCGAGTGGTAGCCGCGATCCTTATGCACTACGGCGCGCAAGTCTGGCATTGATACGCATCCTCAGCGAATATCAACTGGATTTGGACTTGGCAATGTGGGTTGAACAAAGCCGGCAACGCTATGCCGAGAAAGTCAAAGCGGAGGGTGTTGTGCGGTTGTCGGATTATTTGAAAGAGCGGCTCAAACATTATTTCATAGAGTGTGGCTTTAGCGGCGATAGAGTAGATGCGGTCGCTACAAATCGACCGCTACATTGCCACGATATGCACCAACGTCTGCTCAAACTGCAAAGTTTTATGCAAATGCCCCAAAGCATTGAACTTGCGGCAGCAACTAAACGAATACGCAATATCTTAAAAAATAATCTCCCCGAAAATATCGGAGAACTTAATCGTGAAATGTTAAATGACGATGCAGAATATCGGCTTTATGAGGCGTTTAATAAACGAAGCCCACAAGTTCAGACGCTAATCAAGCACGGAGACTATTTAGAAGCCCTAAAGACTCTGGCACAGCTACACGACCCTATAGACAACTTTTTTGATAAAGTGCTCGTGATGTCCAAAAATGAAGCCGAAAAAAATAACCGCCTCATCTTACTCTACCAAATCGATTGCTTGTTTATGCAGATTGTAGATTTCTCCGCACTACAATTAGAGGAATAGGACTGTTGAGAGAGTATTTTATGCACCGTAGAGGCGGGTGGACATGCTGTAGGGGCGGACTTATATGTCCGCCCGCCCTACATTACGAAAAGCATAAATAATGCGGTTGCTTCATAGCCTAGATAGCCTAGCTACATTCAAGCATCCTTGCGTTGCTACGATAGGTGCTTTCGATGCCTTGCACATAGGACATCGAGCGATTATAGCTAAGACCAAAGCCTTAGCGAAAGATTATCGCTTACCAGTGGTTGTAGTGATGTTTGAACCGTTGCCCGGCGAGTTCTTTGCCGATAAAGACGCATTGCCGAAGCGTATCTATACACTACGCAAGCGCATCGAACGAGTACGAGATATCGGTGCCGATTATTTGGTATGTCTAAACTTCAACAAAACTTTAGCGAATTGGACGGCGGCTGAATTCATTCAGGGTATCATACTGAACGGCTTGCATGTGCGTCATTTAGTCGTAGGAGACGATTTCCGTTTCGGTAAAAACAGAGAAGGAGACTATAATACGCTTTGCGATTACGGAAATCGTCTCGGTTTTGAGCTGAGTCGTATGGAGGCGGTGACGGTCGGAAATGTGCGGGTTAGTAGCACTCGGATACGCAAGTTGCTACTCGCCGGCAAGTTGCCACAAGCCAATCGAATGCTCGGGAGTCCTTATAGTGTCACAGGCCGCATTCGCCCAGGCGACAGATTGGGTACACAATTAGGTTACCCTACCGCTAATTTGGGTTTCGGCAAACGCCAACCGCCGTTGCACGGTGTTTTTGCGGTTTCGGTGGCGATTCGAGATATGAAACTTAAAGGTGTATCCAATGCCGGTGTGCGCCCTACCGTAGATGCCGAACAATACCGAATAGAAACTCATATTTTTGATTTTGATAAAGATGTGTACGGAGAGCGCATGACTATTTATCCGCAACACTATATCAGAGCGGAACAGCGATACGACGATATAGCGCAACTCAAAAATGCGATACGCAAAGACCTAAAAGTAGCAAGGATGCTTTTAGAGAGCGAACCGAACGATAACACACAGACACGATATGTAAATAGCTGAATACGAACAATGGGAGACTACAAAGACACATTAAATTTACCGAAAACCGACTTCCCGATGCGCGCCAACTTGGCGCAACGAGAACCGGAAATTTTGGCTTATTGGGAGTCGATAAAACTGTACGAGCTGATACGCTCGGAGCGAAGCGGGCGCAAGCAGTTTATCCTTCACGACGGTCCTCCTTATGCAAACGGCGATATCCATATCGGACATGCGGTCAATAAAACGCTAAAAGATATCATCGTCAAAAGTCGGTTGATGCAAGGACTCGATGTGCCTTATGTGCCGGGTTGGGATTGTCACGGACTGCCTATAGAACAACAAGTGGAAAAAAAATACGGCAAAGCCAAAACCACGGAAGATACTACCTTGTTTAGAAAACGATGCCGGGAGTATGCAACCGGCCAAATTGAAAAACAACGGCAAGATTTCATACGCCTGGGCGTGTTGGGTGATTGGCAAAATCCTTATCTCAGCATGGCGTTCGATACCGAAGCGGATATATTGAGAACCCTAGGTAAGCTGCTCGGCAAAGGCTATCTGAAGCAAGGACATAAACCGGTGCATTGGTGCTTGGAATGTAGCTCGGCACTTGCCGAAGCGGAGGTTGAATATCACGACAAAGTATCTAAAGCGGTCGATGTCGCATTTGCGGTGCAGGACACGGACGACCTAAACGAAAAGCTACAACTAGAAACCGACAGCGCATCTAATATAGTGATTTGGACTACTACGCCGTGGACTTTGCCTGCCAACCAAGCCGTTGCACTGCACCCGGAGTTGGATTATGTAGCATTTCTTCACGACACTCAAATCTATATCGTCGCCGAGGGACTTGCCGAGCAATGTTGCACGCGTTACGGGTGGGACCCTACTTTGCTATGCACTTTCAAAGGCGAATGTTTAGAAGGCTTAAATCTGAAGCATCCTTTTTACGCTTATACCGTGCCTGTCGTTATGGGTACGCATGTAACTTTGGAAGCCGGCACCGGTTGCGTACACATCGCACCGGCGCACGGTGTAGACGATTATATATTGGGACAACGCTACGAACTTCGTTGCCAAACGCCACTATCGGCCGATGCCGTATTCGCACCTACGGCAGGATTTCTAGCAGGCTATCATGTGCGCAAAAGCGACGCACCGATTATCGAGAAGCTCGACGAAAACCGAAAATTAGTACACAGTTGCGATTACCGGCACAGCTATCCTCATTGTTGGCGGCATAAAACCCCTATCATCTTTAGGGCAACGCCACAATGGTTTATCAGCCTAAAAAATAACGGGTTGTTGGATAAAGCCTCTGCCGAATGCGATACAGTGCATTGGACACCGCAATGGGGACACGCGCGCATCAAAGGAATGCTGGGTTCCAGACCGGACTGGTGCGTGTCTAGGCAACGCTATTGGGGTGTACCGATTGCAGTATTCGTACACAAACAATCCGGTGACTTGCATCCCCGTACTGCGGAGATCATAGAACATGTGGCACAAAAAATAGAACAAACCGGTATAGAAGCATGGTTTGAATCGAATTACGAAGAACTCCTGGGAGACGATGCCAACGACTATAAGAAAGTTGAAGATGTATTGGATGTTTGGTTCGACTCGGGTGCCACACACGCCTGCATACTCGATAAACGCAGTGAGTTGCGGCGGCCTGCCGACCTCTATTTGGAGGGATCGGATCAACATCGCGGGTGGTTTCAATCGTCGTTGCTTACTTCGGTTGCATACAACGGTAAGGCACCGTATCTCGGCGTGCTAACACATGGCTTCGTGGTAGACGAAAGCGGTCAGAAAATGTCTAAATCCAAAGGCAACGTAGTCTCACCCCAAAATGTCATCAAACAATATGGTGCCGATATTTTACGGTTGTGGATCGCAGCAACCGACTCCGCCGGCGAAATGACTATATCCGACGAAATTCTAAAACGGATTGTAGACGCGTATCGCCGTATCAGAAACACGGCGCGCTTTTTACTGGCCAACTTGAGCGATTTTAATCCCGAAGCGGATCGAATAGATCCGAATTCCATGCTCGCATTGGATCGCTGGGCAGTAGCCGTTAGTGCCGAATTGCAACGCAAGATACAAGAAGACTACCGAGACTATACTTTTCATCGTCTGTACCATCGGCTACATAATTTTTGCAGTATACAGATGGGTGGTTTTTATTTGGATATTATCAAGGATCGTCTTTATACGGTACACCCCCGAGCTCCGGCTAGGCGTTCTGCGCAAACTGCGATGTACCATATCATCCAAGCATTGGTGAAATGGATTGCGCCGATTTTAAGTTTTACCTCGGAAGAGATCTATAAATCACTACCGGGAGGAAAATTAAAAAGCGTTTTCTTATCCGAATGGTACGACGGTTTGTTCGATCTATCGGAAAATGAAGCACTGAGTATGTCCGAGTGGAATCAAATACTCGGTTTACGGGATATCGTCAACAAGCAAATAGAAAATATAAGACAAACCGGTACCATAGGCTCCTCGCTCGATGCCGAAATAAAACTCTATTGCGATAACGATGATTACCGACTACTCAAGCAACTGAATCAAGAACTTAAATTTTTGTTTATTACCTCGGCTGCCGAAGTCTTTCCATCGGCACAAGCCGGCGAGGACTCCGTACGAATCTCGGATCGTATAGCGATTGCTATATCCGCCAGCCGACATCCAAAGTGTCCGCGTTGTTGGCAACACTGCGACGATCTTGAGGGATCCGATCATGGTACGATATGTGCACGTTGCATGCTAAATGTCAACGGTGAAGGAGAAAAACGCACCTATTTATAAACATAATGAAAAAAATCTTCATCGTTTTTCTTATTTTGCTCTTGTTATTCGGGGGAATAGTCGGTGCGGAAACATCAAATGCTTCCAAACCCAATATGATATTTGTCATGGCCGATGATCTAGGCAAAAACATACTTTCTTTGCCTAGGATAAAAAAGGTCATTAAGATGCCTAATCTTCAAAGACTTGCTGCAGAGGGGGTGACATTCAAGAATGCTTATGCAACACCATTTTGTTTTTCTACACGAGTAAAGTTGCTAAGTGGGCGAGCAGCAGTAAATACGGGAGCTTATAACAATGAGTTCCCCGGTGGTAGTAGAAGGAGTAAATATCTTCATAGAGTTAAAAATCAGGGACGTACTACAGGATTTTATAAATATTTTTATGACGGCGATTCGAGTGTACATCCTTTTATAGACACTCGATATATGCCTAGCTTTGCCCTACCGCTTAAGCAAGCAGATTATACAAACGCGGTGGTCGGCAAATGGCACCTAAACGACTATATCAAGCAACCTCGTATTTTCAAAACATTCGGATTTGACCGATGGATGATATCTGCATCGCATACAGCGATGGGAGCACATACCGATAAAGGGTTTGTAGCAACACCCGGTTTCCCTCCCGAAAAATTAGCCGATTTTGTCGTTGATTTCATTACCGAAAATAAAGATAAACCTTTCTTTGTCTACTATCCCATGCACTTGGTTCATCATGGTTATGTAGCCACACCCTTAGCCCCGGATTCAGAAACCACGGAAGAAAAAATGATTTCAATGATTGAATATGTGGATTTGATTATAGGACGTTTGATAAAAACCTTAGAAACATTAAACATAAAAGATCGAACTATCATCTTTTTCTCGGGCGATAACGGAGACGCTTTAGATTATCGTCTTTTGTACGAACTTATTCAAGGACCCGAAAAAAGCAAAGAACAACCTTTCCACGGTAAAGGTTCTTTATACGAAGGTGGTGTCAACGTACCTTTAATAGTGAGCGGCGGTCCTGTTGTGAAAAGGGGAGAAACCGAAGCGTTGGTGGATTTTACCGATATCCTGCCGACACTTGCCGATCTTGCCGGTGTCTCCGTTGTTAGAAAAAATCGAGAAAAAAACGATGATTACAGAGGAATAGCCGATCGATATGTTTCCGTTGCCGAACTATACAAAGGAGACGGCTACTCCATAGCACCCTTTCTAATCGGACAAAGCGATGACACACCACGAAAATGGATGATGTATTCATACTATAATGACATAGTGGTGCGCAACAAAGAGTTTAAGCTCTGGGCAAAAATAGAGAATAATACATATCGAGGATATAAACTCTATGATTTATATAACGATCCCTACGAACAAACCAATTTATACGACAGCACGGATCAAACTATTCTCACGGCTAAGCAACAAATAGAAAATATACTAAACAGTATCCCCAAACCCACAACGATAGACGAATATTTTGATCCGGTAGATTGGAACTACGGTATGTTGTCTCATTGGTCTATGAATCAACTAAAACCGACCGATACCGAAAGCGGCTATAATGCAGAAAGCGATAGAACCATTGTTAAGAAAAAAGGGATACTCGGCAAAGCAATCGAGGCAACCCACTTATACGCCCCCTATTCCAAAGATTTATTTTATAACTTTGTCGTAGATGCAAACGATAGGTTATACCGGAAATTAATACAATTACAAAATGTTAGACAATTTCCCGGAAGTAGAACTTTCTATGTAGGAGTGGGTAAGGTCATAAGAAATTCCAATGAACCTTTTATGGAATATGCAAACACTATCTTTAATCGGATTAGCCCCGATACATACTTCTCAAGAAGAGGAGACAGAGAAAAATTTCTCTCCGGCATGACCGTATCGGCATGGGTGCAAACCCCACAACCAGAACAAAATATTTATATTCTGAAGCAGCCGTACGCCGACAAAAAAAGTAATCTAGTAAGTTTTTTCATCACCGAAGATGCAACCGTCAATTTTGAATTAACCACGAACGATAAAAACCATAAGCTGGTAAGCAAAACTTTAGACCAAACACTTTGGGAGCAATGGATACACATTGCGACAACATGGGACGGGCGTAGCGAATGTGGCGAAACCATTCTTTATGTCAACGGTGCGCGTGTCGCCCGAGCGTGTTTAGGAAAACCTTTGTCGGCGGACAATACCGACAACCTACTGCTGGGTGGCTTTGCCGAAGATCCTAAAACCAATCACCCCGAAACCTTGATAGACGATATTGCTTTATGGCGGCAACCGCTGATGCCGATGCAAATAGAAGCACTGTATCGGCTCGGCAATCGTTTCTCTTACGATGCCTCGCAAGTCGATGCTTTGTTCAATACGCCCGAGGATAATGGTACGACAAAAATCGGAGATCGGGTATGGCATCGTACGGCATTAGAAGAAACGACCGATACCGAGCGTTTGATGATTCTAGAACTTCGCGATGAAGTGAAGGTTCAATTCGGGGATGTGATAGCAATCGAAACGATATCTCCCTAACCCGAACCCGGAACCGAACAATACTATAGTAAGATAAGAAACTCTTTGCAACCAATATCTAAGTTTGATGAACAATACTCAAAAATTAATTGTTATTGCTTTTGTTATCTTGCTCTGGTTATTCGGAGCAGTGGTCGGTGCAGAAACGCCCCACTCCTCCAAGCCTAATATGATATTTATCATGGCCGATGATATAGGCAAAAACATACTCTCTTTGCCTAGGATAAAAAATGTCATTAAGATGCCTAATCTCGAGCGACTTGCCGCTGAGGGGGTAACATTCAAGAATGCTTATGCAACACACCTCTGTTTTTCCACACGAGTAAAACTAGTAAGTGGACGAGCTTCATTGAATACGGGGGCTTATGGGAATCAGTTTCCGGACGGTGGTAATCCGAATAGGGTAGTTGACAAAGAACGTACTACGGGATTTTACAAATATTTTTATGACGGCGATTCAAGTATATACCCCTTCATAGACCCTCAATACACGCCTAGCTTTGCGCTACCACTTAAGCAAGCAGGTTATACAACCGCAGTGGTGGGAAAATGGCATTTGAATGGCTATATCAAGCAACCTCGTATTTTTAGAACGTTCGGCTTTGATGAGTGGATGATATCTAGCAGCCATGTTGCCCCCGGTGCATTAACCAATAAAGGATATGTGGTTACCCCTAGTAGATCTCATGCCGAAAAATCGGCCGACTTCGTTGTTAACCTCATCACGGATAATAAAGATAAACCTTTCTTTGTCTACTATCCCATGAATTTAGTACATTCACCCTTTGTAATGCCTTCCAATCCGGTAGGGCATCTGACGCATACTTTGGTAGAAAGACAGATTGCTATGATTGAATATGTAGACCAAATTATAGGGCGTTTGATAAAAACCTTGGAAACATTAAACATAAAGAACCGGACTATTATCTTTTTCTCGGGTGATAACGGAGATGCCGGTGCGTATCGTTCTTTGTACGAACTTATTCAAGGACCCGAAAAAAGCAAAGCACAACCTTTCCGCGGTAAAAGTACTCTATACGAGGGCGGTGTCAATGTACCTTTGATAGTGAGCGGTGGTCCCGTCTTAAAAAGAGGAGAGACCGAAGCCTTGGTCGATTTTACCGATATCCTACCCACACTTGCCGACCTCGCCGGTATCTCCGTTTTTAGAAAAAATCGGAAAAACAACAATGATTACAGAGGAATAAACGATCAGTATGTCTCCGTAGCAGGACTATACAAAGGAGACGGCTATTCCATAGCACCTTTTCTAACCGGACAAAGCGATGACACACCACGAAAATGGATGATGTTTGCATCGCAAGGTGACATCGTGGTGCGCAATAAAGAGTTTAAGCTCTGGGCAAAATTGAACAATAACGAATACCGAGGATATAAACTCTATGATTTATATAACGACCCCTACGAACAAACCAATTTATACGACAGCACGGACCAAACTATTCTCACGGCTAAGCAACGAATAGAAAATATACTGGACGGTGTCCCCAAACCCACACGGATAGACGAATATTTTGATCCGGTAGATTGGAATTACGGTATGCTGTCTCATTGGACTTTTAACCAACCGAAATTTCTAACGGACAAAAGTAAATTAGCCGATATCGAGAGTGGTTACGATGCATACGATGCCGAAATCGTTTTTGATGAACAAGGAAAATTCGGACAAGCAATCAGCGCAGACCGTCTACAGATTCCTTATTCCCAAGGGCTGTTTTATAACTTTATCGTTGGTGACAACGAAAGGCTTTTTAACCGACACGGTAAAGGGATATTCTATAGGGGAATCACAAAATTAATAGAAACAAACAAAACACTAATGGAATTTTCAAACTCTCTTTATACCAAGTGGTCTCCTCCTAATGAATATCCTTCCATAAGAGGAGACAGAGAAAAATTTCTCTCCGGCATGACCGTGTCGGCATGGATACAAACCCCACAACTCAAGCAGGATATTTATATTCTGAAGCAGCCGTACGCCGACAAAAAAGGTAATCTGATAAGTTTTTCTATTACCGAATATGCAACCGTCAATTTCGAATTAACCACGAACGATAAAACCGCTAAGCTGGAAAGCAAAACTTTAGACCGAACACTCCGGGGACAATGGATGCACATCGCGGCAACATGGGACGGGCGTAGCGAATGTGGCGAAACCATTCTTTATGTCAACGGCGCGCGTGTCGCCCAGGCGTGTTTAGGAATGCCTTTGTCGGCGGACGATACCGACAACCTACTGCTGGGTGGCTTTGCCGAAGATCTAAAAACCAATCACCCCGAAACCTTGATAGACGATATTGCTTTATGGCGGCAACCGCTGATGCCGATGCAAATAGAAGCACTGTATCGGCTCGGCAATCGTTTCTCTTACGATGCCTCGCAAGTCGATGCTTTGTTCAATACGCCCGAGGATAATGGTACGACAAAAATCGGAGATCGGGTATGGCATCGTACGGCATTAGAAGAAACAACCGATACCGAGCGTTTGATGATTCTAGATCTCCGCGACGAAGTCAAAGTTCAATTCGGGGATGTGATGGCAATCGAAACGATATCTCCCTAACCCGAACCCGGAACCGAACAATACTATAGTAAAATAGGAAACTTTCTGCAACCAATATCTAAGTTTGATGAAAAATACTCAAAAACTAATCGTTATCGTTTTTGTTATCTTGCTCTGGTTATTTGGAGCAGTGGTCGGTGCAGAAACACCCCATTCCTCCAAGCCCAATATGATATTTATCATGGCCGATGATATAGGCAAAAACATACTTTCTTTGCCTAGGATGAAAAATGTGATTAAGATGCCTAATCTTGAGCGACTTGCTGCAGAGGGGGTAACATTCAAGAATGCTTATGCAACATACCTTTGTTTCTCCACACGAGTAAAACTAGTAAGTGGACGAGCTTCATTGAATACAGGAGCTTATAACAATGAATTTCCCGATGGTGATAGAAGAAGTAAATATCTTCATAGAGTTAAAAATCAGGGACGTACTACAGGATTTTATAAATATTTTTATGACGGCGATTCGAGTATACACCCCTTCATAGACACTCAATATACACCGAGCTTCGCCCTACCGCTCAAGCAAGCAGGTTATACAAACGCAGTGGTGGGAAAATGGCACCTAAACGACTATATCAAGCAACCTCGTATTTTTAGAACGTTCGGATTTGACCGATGGATGATATCCAGAGGAAATAAAGCACCGGGAGCATACACCGATAAAGGATTTATAGCAACACCTAGTTTTCCTCCCGAAAAATTAGCCGACTTTGTCGTTGATTTTATTACCGAAAATAAAGATAAACCTTTCTTTGTCTACTATCCCATGCACTTGGTTCATGCTCCTTTTGTAGCCACACCGCTAGCCCCGGATTCAGAAACTACGAAAGAAAAAATGATTTCCATGATTGAATATGTAGATTTGATTATAGGGCGTTTGATAAAAATCTTAGAGACTTTAAACATAAAGAATCGGACTATTATCTTTTTCTCGGGTGATAACGGAGATGCCGATGCGTATCGTTCTTTGTACGAACTTATTCAAGGACCCGAAAAAAGCAAAGCACAACCTTTTCGAGGTAAGAGTTCTCTATACGAGGGCGGTGTCAATGTACCTTTGATAGTGAGCGGTGGTCCTGTCGTAAAAAGAGGAAAGACCGAAGCCTTGGTCGATTTTACCGATATCCTACCCACACTCGCCGACCTCGCCGGTATCTCCGTTTTTAGAAAAAATCGGAAGAATAATGATGATTACAGAGGAATAAACGATCAATATGTCTCGGTAGCAGGACTACACAAAGGAGACGGCTATTCCATAGCACCTTTTCTAACCGGACAAAGTGATGACACACCACGAAAATGGATGATGTTTGCATCGCAAGGTGACATCGTGGTGCGCAATAAAGAGTTTAAGTTATGGGCAAAAATAGAGAATAATAAATATCAAGGATATAAACTCTATGATTTATATAACGACCCCTACGAACAAACCAATTTATACGACAGCACGGACCAAACTATTCTCACGGCTAAGCAACGAATAGAAAATATACTGGACGGTGTCCCCAAACCCACACGGATAGACGAATATTTTGATCCGGTAGATTGGAATTACGGTATGCTGTCTCATTGGACTTTTAACCAACCGAAATTTCTAACAGACAAAAATAAATTAACCGATACCGAAGGTGGTTACGATGCATACGATACCGAAATTATTTTTGATGAACAAGGAAAATTCGGACAAGCAATCAGCGCAGACCGTCTACAGATTTCTTATTCCGAAGGGCTGTTTTATAACTTTATCCTTGGTGACAACACCAAGCCTAAACTAAGCAATAAACTGATATCCCCCAAAGAAGTCGCAAAAATGATAGAAAAAAGCAAAACACTAGTGGAATTTGAAAACTCTTTTTATACTAAATGGTCTTCTTCTAATGAATATCTTTCCAAAAGAGGAGACAGAGAAAAATTTCTCTCCGGCATGACCGTGTCGGCATGGATACAAACTCTACAACCCAAACAAGATATTTATGTTCTGAAGCAGCCGTACGCCGACAAAGAAGGTAATCTGATAAGTTTTTCCATCACCGAAGATACAACCGTCAATTTTGAATTAACCACGAACGATAAAAACCATAAGCTGGTAAGCAAAACTTTAGACCAAACACTTTGGGAGCAATGGATACACATTGCGGCAACATGGGACGGGCGTAGCGAATGTGGCGAAACCATTCTTTATGTCAACGGCGCGCGTGTCGTCCAGGCGTGTTTAGGAAGGCCTTTGTCGGCGGACGATACCGACAATCTATTGTTGGGTGGCTTTGCCGAAGATCCTAAAACCAATCACCCCGAAACCTTGATAGACGATATTGCTTTATGGCGGCAACCGCTGATGCCGATGCAAATAGAAGCACTGTATCGGCTCGGCAATCGTTTCTCTTACGATGCCTCGCAAGTCGATGCTTTGTTCAATACGCCCGAGGATAATGGTACGACAAAAATCGGAGATCGGGTATGGCATCGTACGGCATTAGAAGAAACAACCGATACCGAGCGTTTGATGATTCTAGATTTCCGCAACGAAGTCAAAGTTCAATTCGGGGATGTGATGGCAATTCGTCTAAAAATATAGAACCGACAATTCGCTCACTCTACGGTAACCGATTTTGCAAGGTTACGGGGTTGGTCTATATCGGTGCCTTTCAACAACGCCGTATGATATGCGAGTAATTGCAGGGGTATAGTAAATAGAATCGGCGAAACCGCATTTTCGGAGGCATTCAATCGTATCACTTTCAAAGATGACTCCTTGTCCGACTGAAACCCGGTACCGGAATCTGCAAAGACATGCAAATGCCCTCCTCTCGCTCGCACTTCTTTTAGATTAGATTTAAGTTTAGACAGTAATCGGTCGTTCGGTGCGACCGCAACGACCGGCATATTAAAATCCACTAAAGCCAGCGGGCCATGCTTGAGTTCGCCGGCGGCATAAGCCTCGGCGTGTATATACGAAATTTCTTTCATTTTGAGAGCTCCTTCCATAGCGATCGGGTAATGCAGACCTCGCCCCAAGAATAGTGCATGCTGCTTGTCGGAATACTCTCTCGCTAACAGGCGTATCTGCTCCTCGCAATCTAAAATTTGCTCCAGACGTGCAGGCAGGTTGCGTAATTGTCCGACAAGATCGGATACTACCGATTTCGTCAAACACCGCCGTTTACCCAAGAGTATGGTCAGTAGCAACAAAACGGTAAGCTGTGTTGTGAATGCTTTAGTTGAAGCCACACCTATTTCGGGACCGGCGTGGGTCATCAATACCGCATCGACCTCGCGAGTTAGCGAACTTTCCGGCACATTACAAATAGCCAATGTTTTGAAATAACCGTGTTGTTTGGCAATCCGCAGTGCTGCTAAAGTATCCGCAGTCTCGCCCGACTGAGAAATTACAATGAGCAAGGTATTCCGAGGCACAAAGTGATGTCGGTATCGAAATTCGCTGGCGATTTCGGCACTGCAAGACATATTCGCAAACTCTTCCAACCAATAACGGGCGACAAGTGCGGCGTGATAGCTGGTTCCACAGGCAACGATATGCACCTGTTCGGTACAATCGAGAAACTCGGTTGCATCGGGAGAAATAATATCGTCCGGAATATCGTTGGCAAGCAAACGGCCTTCGAGCGTATCTGCGATAACACGAGGTTGATCGTATATTTCTTTCTGCATATAGTGTCGATATTCGCCCAAGTCGCTGTTGTACGATGCCAACGATATTTCATGGTGTTGGCGCACTACGGGTTTCAAATGACTATCAAAAATACCTACTTGATCTCGGCTAATCTCCGCGATGTCCCCGTTTTCCAAATGGATAAAGGTTTGAGTAACCGAGGACAACGCCTGTATATCGGATGCTGCATAGTTGGCATCCTTTCCGATACCGATGACCAGCGGGCTTCCTTCCCGCACCAATACGACATGCTCGGGATTTTGTGCATCAAGCACAGCCAAGCTATATGCGCCTTCAAGGTCGTTTATGGTTTTTGATATCGCACCCAATAAATCCTCATTCTGCCGCAAATAAAATATAATCTGATGCGCTATGACTTCGGTATCGGTTTCCGAATTAAACTCAAAGCCCTCGGATTTTTGTGCCTCCTTCAAAACCTCGTAATTTTCTATGATGCCGTTGTGGACGATAGCGATACGGTTATCGGAAATATGCGGGTGTGCATTTGCTTTATCGGGTGCGCCGTGGGTCGCCCAACGGGTATGCGCTATGCCGATATGGCTACGGCATGGTGTCGATTTTAATAATTCCGCTAGTTTCGCTACCTTACCCAAACATCGTATGCGTTGTATCGGAACATCATCGTTATCGCTCAGAACCGCAATACCGGCAGAGTCATAACCACGGTATTCCAGTCTGAATAACCCCTCCATTAAAATATCGCTTACATCGGATGCTGCAATCGCAGCGACTATGCCACACATCGTTTCTATTTCTTCATCGGTCGTCGCCAGCCTTTCACGGTGGTCTGTTTGCAACGAGATAATGTCAATTTATCGGCAGGTACATCGTGGGTGATTGTCGAACCGGCACCGATGGTGGCATTGGAACCTATTTCAATGGGGGCGATGATTTGCGTATCCGAACCTATAAATACATTGTCTCCGATAACCGTGCGGTGTTTATAGGCACCGTCGTAGTTACATGTGATTGTGCCGGCACCTATATTGACCTTGGAACCCATTTCACTATCTCCTATATAGCTCAGGTGGTTGATTTTAGCGTCATGACCGGTTGTGGTCTGTTTTATCTCTACGAAATTACCGATGCGGTTATTATCACCTATGTGCGTCTCGGGGCGCACCCGTGCATAAGGTCCCACGATGCAACATTTGCCGATATGCGCGCCTTCTATATGAGAAAAAGACCTAACCACCGTGCCTGCCGCAATAGAGACATTTTTCAACACGCTATAGGCCTCTACCTTAACATCGTCGCCGAGTTTTATTTCACCCTCGAGTATTACACCGACATCGAAGATAACACCTTTGCCGAGCTGCACTTCGGCACGCACGTCCAAACGCTCGGCATCTTGGACTATAGCACCGTTTTCTATCAATTCGGCAACCCGAATGCGCTGTAACAATCGCTCCGCTTCGGTATACTGACAGGGGGTGTTGATACCCATGGCACGCCATGTTTCTTTCAACCCGCAAACCTCTATATCCAAATCTTCGTCGACCGCAATCCGTATACAATCGGTCAAATAGTATTCTTGTTGCTTATTGTCGTTTACTACTTTTTGTATTAATTTGCTTAGAGTTTTTGCTTGTGCGGTCATAATGCCTATGCTGACTTCCTCCACCTTGCGTTCGTCGAGCGAAGCATCCGCCTCCTCGACGATACGCGTCACCCTTCCGTCATCGGTACGCAGCACGCGTCCGTAACCGGTAGGGTCTTTCAATTGCGTAGCCATAAAAGTAAGTTCGTGCTGCGCTTGTAGCGCGAGCAACATTTGATAGCTCGATGTATCGACAAACGGCATATCGGTATACGAAACTAAAACTTGATCGTCGGGTGTTATCGCCGGCAGTGCTTGAGAAACCGCGTGTGCCGTACCGAGCTGTTCGGCTTGTCGATGCCAATATATATTGTCCAATCCCGCAAAACGATCGGAAACCGCCTCCCGAACCTGTTCGCCACCGAAACCTACAACAATATGTAACTGTGCCGATTGAAGTTTCCGGATCTCCCTAAGGACATGGAAAATAAGTGGTTCACCGCCCAACTTGAGGAGTGCTTTAGGTTTTGTGCCGCCCATCCGCCGGGCTTTACCGGCTGCAAGAAGAACGATAGAAAGGCTCATAGAATTATCAAAACTTAAAATTGCACAAATAAACTACATGGTTCGGTATTATACCTTAGGGTAAAATGGTCTCTATCGCAAAATTATAAATCGGAACCGAGGGCTTTAATCCGATATTGTGTCGCTACCCACCTCGCGTACTCGACTATACATTGTATAATAGACCACTGATGTATCGTAGTCACCGGGGTACATCGTTTCAATATCTATTTTTAATATGTTTAGCAAAAAATTCGTACAAGGCACGGTTATAGAAAACAAGCACTGGACGGAGCGATTATACTCGTTGAAGGTGGATGCCGAAATTCAAACCTTTTTGCCGGGTCAATTCGGACGTCTGGGCTTAGAGCTTGAAGGAGAAGAAATTGCTCGTCCGTATTCTTTTGTCAATGCACCGACCGAACCTTATCTGGAGTTTTACTCGATCATAGTGCCCGAGGGGCACTTGTCGTCTTGTTTGCACCGATTGCAATCGGGTGCTAAAGTGTGGGTCGCCGCTTCGCCTTCGGGGTTTTTCACATTGAACGAAATTCCCGAAGGACGCGAGCTTTGGATGCTCTCTACGGGCACCGCTTTAGGGCCTTTCCTTTCAATATTAAAAACAGATGAGCCGTGGCAACGTTTCGATAAAATTGTGTTAGTGCACGCAGTGCGCACCGAAGAGGAACTTACTTATAAAGAAACGATTGCGGCTTTTAAGCGACGTTCCCCCGACCGATTTACAATGATACCTTTTGTCAGCCGAGAACGGACATCGTATGCATTGCCGGGGCGTATACCCGCTGCGATTGAAAACGGCACTCTGGAGGAACGAGCCGATACGCCACTGGTTATTGAGAGTTCTCAAGTGATGATTTGCGGCAATCCCGATATGGTGAGCGATACCACCGATGTATTAAAAAACAGAGGTTTTACCAAAAACAGACGCCGAAATCCGGGCAATATCACAACCGAAAATTACTGGTAGTGTTCGGGTGATATCTGTTCAATACGATTTTTGATGATACCGATTTTTTCTACTTCGCACTCTACGATATCACCGGGGCGAAGGTATTGCGGAGGCTTTCTCACATAACCGACACCGCTAGGCGTACCGGTCGCAATCACGGTGCCCGGTTGCAAAGCTATAATCTTGGATATAGCCGAGATAACGGTGGCAACATCAAAAATCTGACTTGCCGTTGTGTCGTCTTGCTTAATAACTCCGTTTACACGACTTCGCACGAAAAGTGATTGCACATCACCGATGTCGGCAGCGGTCGCTATGCAGGGACCCATCGGACAACTGCCCGGTAGGCTTTTGCCCAAAAAAAACTGCCGATGCCGTTTTTGCAAATCCCTGGCCGATATATCGTTAATTACGGTATAGCCGAACACATAATCTAGGGCTTTTTCTCTATTTACTTTGTGAGCGGTTTGTCCTATCACGACTGCCAATTCGGCTTCCCAGTCTATTTTTTCGGAAACTTCGGCATCGTAAGGAATGTTATCGTGAGGACCGATCACCGTAGAAACATCTTTGGTGAACACGATAGGATACTGGGGCAAATCTTTCTGTACAAGCGTATTGCCTCGGGTTTCCTTGACATGATCGGAATAGTTCCAACCCAAACACATGATGTTGCAAGGCGGACGAGGAATAGGTGCCTGCAACTTTTGCAATTCTACTTTTACTTTCGCACATCGAGGAACACCTTCAACCCATTCGGCCAAATGTGCTAAGCCTTGGAAACCTGCCTTAATCAGCGATAACATATCGGTATAGGGTCCGGACCAATCAGGATCCAGTGTAGGTAGAAAAACCTCCTTATCCACCAATACACCGATATGCGATGTTTGTTTATAGCAATAATTAACCAGTTTCATTTTTTATTTGAACGCAGGGATGCAATATTGAAATTCAGACAATAAATAAAGTTCATCTTCAATCTAATAATGTCGAATAATGGCTATGATGTCTTTTTAATAAATCCTTTCGAGGGATCGGCATACCGTGGTCCGAGGAATTCCTACCCATAGAAAAATTTTTAACGAGCCATCTCCCGTCCAATGCGGCAATTTTGATTGAAGGATTTAAGAATCTTGTCACATCTACAAAACCGGAACCCGTTGTATATACAAAATTAGCTTTTGCCAATATCAGCATGTCTATAAAAGCATCTGTTTTTTGATTACCTATGTGATCTAACTCACGATGAAGCGTGCGGCTATCGTATGAACGTTTAATATCTCTTGCAAATACTCTCTCGGGAAATGCACTATACATTGTGTCGATGAATTGCGCTTGATCCGAGCAAGCAAAAATACTACACCAATCATCTAATACTTTTTTCAAATAAACGATATACGTATCAATCTCTAAATATCTATCTATGCACTTAGTCTTTATGTCCGTTCCACGATAGTGAACCGCCACCCAATCACCTTTAATACGGTTGTTAAACCATTCGTCGGCACTTTCTATTAATTGCTTTTTAATCGGCATCTTTTGCAGTATCTTATAACCGTATTCGGAATGAACATACATCTCTCCGACCCAAACGATATCTGCTTTCCCGGCATAAAATTCTTTGCCGTATTCAAAATCACTTTCGTCGTATTTAGATAGATTATTAATTATTATATTATTTTCGAAAAAGTCGGATAAGCCCTCAATCTTCAGATTGACTTGCATCTTTTCACATAACCATGCCGTAGCTATTACACCGTAGAATATATTCGCTATACTCTTAAAAGGACGACCACATAAAACAAGGTGTTTTGTCTCTATAAATTCTTTGCGATACGAAGCAATATAATGCCTGGACTTTCTATAGCTATTCCAAAAGAAAGCTGTCGATTCCGATGATAATATTTTACATCTTAAATATTTCCGTCGGGCAGCACAACTGTATCCGCAACTATAAACGATAAGCACCTCCAGCTTTACTATATGCCATAACAATAAAATATTTCGCATCTTTAGCCTCATACTATTAAAAATAACCGGTCTTTCTGTATTGCTTGACTAGGTGTTTGAATAAATCCTCCTTGGGGATAGATGCGCCATTCGCGGCACTTCTGCCTATACAAAATCTTTTGACAAGCCATCTCCCGTCTAAGGAAACAATCTTGATTGAAGGATTTAAGAATCTTAGCGTATCTATAAAACCCGAACCCGTTGCGTACACGAGATTAGCCTTTGCCAAAACCAACATATCTATTAAAGCGTCTTTTTTTTGTTGAACACCTATATATTCCGGGTCGGTGTGCAGTAAGCGATCATTGTAAGAGCGTTGAATATCTCTAGCGAATACCTTGGCGGGAAATGCGATACGCATTCTGTCGATAAATTGCACCTGATCCGAACAGGCAAAAATACTGTTTTCGCCACCCAATACCTCTCTCAGATAAGTGATGTAATCATTAATTTTAATATATCTATATTTAAATTTCTTCTTGACGTCCGTTCCACGATAATGTACCGCTCCCCAATTCCCTTTAATATGATTATCAAACCATTCGTCGGCGCATCGTTCAAGCTCCCTGTTCATCCGTATTTTTTGTGTTATTTTGTATCCGTATTCGGAGCGTATATAGACTGCTCC